>CAWCMX010000006.1:0-206742 GCA_963796755.1 uncultured Acidimicrobiia bacterium | reverse complement strand
ACGCATTCGTGCAGCGCCTCGGCCAGCGGGCGCGCCGCCGCGAGATCCGGAGCCGCGGCCCGCAGCTCCGACGCCAAGGGTCCGCTCCCGGCCGTGGCCACGAGCTCGAGTGCGCCCCGCAGGCTCTCTCCGGCCGGTGACGGCCAGGCAGACCATGTCGACCACCGTCGGGAACTCCGATCGGGCCCGCTCCCGCCGAGCGTCGACTGCCCGCGTCAACGAACGGTCGCGGGCCACGATCCCGATCGCCCCGAACACGACCGCGACCAGGAGCGCGGCGACCGGTGAGATGGTGCGACCACTGACCGTGAGCGCGACGGTCAACGCGACGCCTCCGACGAAGCCCCCGACCCCCCAGGTCGCCTGTTCGGCGCGAAACCCCGACGGTGTGAGCTTCGAACCCGCGGCGCGAGGCGGGCCGGCAGGTCGCGGCCGTCGTCACCGAACAGGCGTTGCGACCGCGCGCCCGAGGTCTTCGAGCAACGGTTGGAACGCGCCCGCGACCCCGTGTCGCGGCGTCCCTTCGATCGAGAGCAGGCGCGAGCGGCGGCGGGCCGAGCGCGCCCAGGTACGGCGCGAGTCGCTGCACGAGCGACGGCCGGCGGAACCGCGGCAGGCAGCTGATCAACGTCGTGGCTCCGAACAGACCGATTCCCACCACGAAGACCGCGCGCAGGACGCTCATCGGGCCCGCTCGAGCACCGGGCGGTCGCAGGTTGACGAGCACCCGGGGCTCTTCGGGAAGGCGCCCGATCGCCACCATCAGCCGGTAGCCGAGCAGCGTGGCCGCGGCACCGCGGCGAGCACGACGAGCCCGGTCACGGAGTCATAGGCGTGGGCACCCTGAGGCCGGCTGGCGACGAGCACGAGCACCAGCCACGGCGCCGCCGCGGCCACTCGAGCGGCGACGAACGTCCAGGACTGGCGGGCGACGATCTCTTTGCGCACCGCGAGGTCCTCCCGCAGGAACCCGCCGAGGGTTCGCAGCACCTGACCGAGCTCACGGCCGCCGACCCGATGCGCGATCACCAGCGTGGCGACGACCCGGTCCGCGGTCGGCTCGGCGAGCGCGACGCCGAGCCGTTCCAGCGCGCCGACGAAGTCGCCGGAGACCCGATGGTCGGCGACAACGGCCCGAAACGGTGCCGCAACGGCGCCGGCCCCCGCTCGGCCACCAGGGCCACCGCGGTCGGCAGGGTGTCTCCCGCGCGCGACCGCGCCGGCGAGCAGCTCGATGGCCTCGGGCCAGGACTGCTGGCGAGCCCGGCGCGCGGTCTTGCCCCGCGAGCGGTAGTACGCGACCGGCGCGTAGATCCCGGCGCAGAGCCCGACGAGGGCCACCGTCGTGGACCCGATCAGGACGATCACGACCGCGGCCAGCGCCAGACCGGAACCCAGGCAGGCCGTCGCGAATTGAGCGGGTGAGACGTTGCCCAACCCGCCGGCCGCCAGCCAGCGGCCGAGCACCAACGAACCCGGTCCAGCACCGGAGCGGTCTCGGCGGCGGCGACGTGCACGCGTCGAACACGAGGAACACCCCGAGGCCGAGGAGCAGTGCCAGGACGACGTTCACCGCAGCACCGTCATCAGGTCGATGCCCCGTTCGGCGAAGCGCTCGAGCCCTCCAGGCATCTCGCCGGTCCAACGCAGCGTCTCGCCCGCACCCTCGAAGACGGTCCCGGTCGTGGGTTCGTCCCCGTCACCCACCTGCGACGGAGACCGCGAGGATCTCGGTGATCGCCGCGCACCATCAGCGCGACGGCAGAACACCACCAGGTCTATGCAGGCGGCCACGGTCGACGCGACGAACCGTCGGTCCAGGTTCTCCCCGGCCAGCAGGGGGAGCGTCGTCAGCTTCCGGAGGGCCTCGCGGGCGGAGTTGGCGTGGACCGAGGTCATCCCCGCGGCGCCGCTGTTGAGCGCCAGCAACATGTCCAGCGTCTCCGCGCCGCGCACCTCGCCGACGACGATGCGGTCCGGTCGCATGCGGAGGCTCTCGCGCACCAGGTCCCGCAGGGTCACCGCGCCCTCGCCCTCGAGGTTCGTCTGCCGGCACTGCATCGAGACGACGTCGGGCCGCGCGATGCGCAGCTCGAAGACCTCTTCGCACGTGACGATCCGCTCGCGCGCCGGGATCGCCGAGGCGAGGCAGTTCAACAGGGTCGTCTTCCCCGCGCCGACGGCGCCGGCCACCACGATCGAGAGCCCGGCGCGCACCGCCGCGTCGAGGAACCCGGCCGCGGGCCTCGAGCACGACCCGAGGGCCACCAGCTCGTCGAGCGACTCGGCTCGGAGCCCGACGAACTTCCGGATGTTGATCGCCCAGTGATCGGTGATCGGCGGGATGACGACATGGAGCCGGCTGCCTTCGGGCAGCCGGGCGTCGACGAAGGGTTGCGACCGATCGAGGCGCCGACCCGCGGGGCGAGCATCCGCTCGACCAGCTCCTCGACCTCGGAGGGGCTCAACACCACCGTCGTGAGCTCGTGCTCACCCTGCCGGGCCACGAAGACCCGGCCCGGTTCGTTGATCCAGATCTCCTCGACCTCGGGGTCCTCCAGCAACCGGGTCAACGCACCGAATCCGCCGATGCGGTGGTGCAGCAGCTCGACGTCCTCGTCGGTGAGGGGCGGGAGCCCACCGGAGAGGTAACGATCCCGGTAGTCGAGGACGACCTCGTCGACCAGGCAGCGTGAGCCCCGGGTCGTGGTCGATCGCGATCTCCCGGCGCGCGAGGAGCTCGCGCACGTCGCGTTCGACGATCTCGACCGCCCGGCGATCCGGAGCCGCGGTGGTGCTCAACGCGTCACCGCCGGGACCAGGGCGCGCAGCTCTCGGAGCCACGGTGACTTCGGCGCGATCGCGTGCAGGGTCCGGCCCTCCCACACCGTGCGCTCGAGCTGCGGCTCGGACGGGAGGAACGCCACCGGTGCGTGCCCCGTCCACTCCGAGATCTGGGCCGAACAGTCCTGCGCCCGACGCGCCTCGCGTGGCATCCGGTTCAGCACGACGCGGACCTTCGCCACGACGTCGGGACGGGCGTCGGCGAGCGTCCGGTGTGCGACGATGCCGCGTCGGATGCCGACCGGGTCACCAGCGGCGACGAGCAGCACGTCGTCCGCAGTGTCCAGTGCCGTGAGCGTCATGAGGTTGCGGCGGTACGGAGCCCGGTCGAACGCCAGCTCCTCGTCCTCCTCGATGGGTGCCGCCAGATCGACGATGACGAGCGCTCGGGCGTCACGAGCAGCATCGAGGACCGCGGTCCACGCCCGCTCGCGCACCTCCGGCCAGAGCTCGGAGCGGGCCAGCCCGGCAAGCACCGCGCACCCGAAGGGCCGGCCTGGAAGCAGCTCTCGAGTGGTTGGCGCCAGCCCTCGCCGGCCAGCCGCGCGGCCTGCGCGACCGACGGTGCCTCGTCCAGGCCGAGGAGCTGGGCCACCGACGCCGACCACGCGTCGCCGTCGATGAGCAGCACCGGACGCCCCGAGCGCGACACCTCGACCGCGAGATGCGTCGCGACCGTGGTCCGGCCCGGTGCTCCGGGCGCGCCCCAGACTGCGATCAGTCGATTCGGGACAGCTTGGGTCGCGTCATCGACGGGTGGCGACGTGGGGCGAGCGACCGAGAGGTCCTCGCCGCCGATGCGGTGCAGCAGCGTCGCGAGGTCGTCGGCGCTCGCATCCTGGGGAAGCCGATGGGCGACGCCGATCCGATCGAGCGGGCGCGACACACCACCCGTGCCGACGGCGACCACCGTCACGCCGTGGTCGTGGAGCGTCCCCACGAGATCACGATCGAGCCACGGCAGCTCGGCGGAGATGACCGCGACACGTGGTTGATCGCGCAACGCGACGCCGAGGAGCTCTCCGTGGTCCACGCATCGCCGCACCAGCTCGATGCCGAGCTCGCGACGTTGCAACCCACGAACCAGTGGTGCTTCCCACGGAGCCCCGCCGGCACAGGTGACGACTCGCACCGCATGCATCACGGCAGCTCGGAGACGTCGAAGCGCGAACGCGCGGGGTGCGTCGTTCCGTTGGCGCGGACGACGTCGACGTCACCGTTGCGCACCGCAAAGGCGACGAAGACCACGTCGTTCGGCTCGACGGAGACGGTCAGCGCCGTGAGCTCACCCTCGCGTTGCCCGAACAGCCCGTCGGCGTGCACGACATCGACCACCTGCGCGCGGGACGCAACCGTAAGCGTCTTCGCAGCCTCGGTGCCCTTGTCGAAGCTCGCGAGGATGTCGACGCGATCGCCGACTTCGAGCGCACCTCCGAGCGCGTGGTCAGCGCCGATCGGCACGGTGATCTCGCGCCCCTGCGACGCGACCCCGCCGAGCGTCGAGCCGGTGACCAGACCGCCTTCCGCGAGTGGGAAGCGCAGCACCCGGTGCACCGGCGGATGGCCCTTGGTCGCGACGAGCAGTCCCGCGAGGGTCTCGTCCGACGCCTGGATCGCGCGTGACCCGGAAGTCCCGTGCGGTCAACACGTGGTCGGCCGGCAGGTCACGCGCGGCGGCGTAGACCGCGACCGTCTGGTCCGACGTCGCGGCTAGTCGGAGCCCGCCGAGCACCGAGAGCGCGACGAGCAGCAGACCCACGACGAGCCGGGTGTCGACCTTCGGCAGGCGCAGGGCCTGGCCGCGCCCGGCGAGCGCCGTCAGCGTCGTCACCGGGCACCCGCTCGGGGTGCAACCGCGCCACTGGACGGATTCGGTACCCTGGGAGACGCAACACGACGCAACGTCACGTTCTGTCCGAGTTCGAGGAGTCTCAGGGTGGAAGATCTTCCGGCGCCCCTGCTGAAGCCCTCTGAGGTCGCGGGTGTGCTGAACGTGACGGTCTCGCAGGTGTACACGTTGATGCGCAGTGGCGAGCTCCCCGCACTGAAGATCGGGCGCAAGGGCGTGTGGCGGGTCAGCCGCGAAGCGCTCGAGGCGTACCTGGCCGGACTCGCGCAGGAGTCCAGGACCCGCACCCGGTAGCCGCTCATTCGATCGACTCCCGGGTCACGCGGACGATGGCGTCGAGCGGGAAGTCGTGGACCCGGAGCAGGCGGGCCCGCCGGCTGCCGGTCTCGTCGGCCACCTCACCGAGCCGCAGCCAGTCGGCTCCGACCGAGAGGATCCGGCCCCGAACGGGGAACCCGTCCGTCCCGACCACGGTCACCACGTCGCCCGGAGAGACGCGTCGGCAGCTCGTCGATGAAGGCGCGCGTCGCCACCCCCGCCGCAATGATCTCGTGCGCCTCGCCCAGCTGCTCCGCCGATGCCCCGAAGCGAAGCTCCGAGAGCTCCTCCGCGATCGCGTCGAACGCATCGAACGAACCCGACGTGTCGTCGCCCACTTGATCTGCTCCCGTCCGTGGAAGGTTCGGGAACGTAACAGCCATGCCCATAGATGTGGATAGCGGGTCGAAAGGTTGTTAATTGCCCCGATGCCTTGACAGTGTAGATGGTGGTATGTGATGTTTCCAGTCTCAACTCGATGAATCAGGACGTATTGAGACTGATGTTGTTCGTGTCGGTCATCGAGGTGCACTCACTGCGAATCGGAGCCACGGATGGTTCAGGAGTCCCAAGACGGAACGCTGGGTGACCTCATCGGGCGCGCCGCGCTCGGCGCGGTCGTGGCGGCCCTGCTCCTCCTCGCGCTCGGCCTCGTCGCCGAGCTGCTCCGCCGGCACCACCGCGCCGGTCGGGTCCTCGCACTCCTCGACCTGACGGTGCCGATCGGCGTCCGTGCCGTCATCGTGTCGCTGCTCGCGCTGGGCTCGACGTTCATGGGCCCGCGTCCCGCCGGTGCGGCCGACAGCGTGCGCGGCTGGCTCCGCGAGGTCGACCCGTCGACGACGACCACGACGCGCGTCGCCGTCGCGACGCCAGACGCAGTCGCGGCGCACGACGCGCCACCGTCGACTGCTCCCACCGGTCCCGTGGTGCTCGTTCCCCCGATCACCGCGGAGCGGCCTGATCCCGCACCGCGTCCGACCGCGCCCGTCGTTGCGTCGCCGCGCTCCCGTCCGCGACTCCAGCCCCCTCGGTCCCGGCCGCGGCGCCGGCTGCCGTCCTCCCGACGTACGTGGTGCGCCGCGGCGACTGCCTCTGGGCGATCGCGGCGGGACTGCTCGGACCCCGCGCCGACGCGCGATCCGTCGACGCCGGGTGGCGGGCCATCTACGCCGCCAACCGCGTCGCAATCGGTGACGACCCGAACCTGATCCGGATCGGGCTCACCCTCGCCCTTCCCCCGCTCCACGCCCAGCCCTGACGCACCCGCGCAGAGGAGAGACATGACCGCGACACTCGCCATCCGACCCTGGCCCGATCCCGTGATCGACACACTGGGCCACGACCCGCGCTCGATCTACGTCGAGCGCTTCTGGCTCCCGACGTTGGGCCCGACCAGCCTGCTGCTCCTGCGGCGGATCGCCGCCGGGCTCGACGAGCACCCCGAAGGCATCCAGCTCGACCTCGGCGAGCTGTCGCAGGCGCTCGGCCTGGGACACCGCGAGGGGAACTCGTCGCCCGTCGTGCGGAGCCTCGATCGGCTGATGCAGTTCGACCTCGCGTGCGGCGAGCGTGAGGCCGGGTACGCAGTTCGGCGCTCGGTGCCGCCGGTGAACCGTCGTCACGTGGGCCGGCTCCCAACCCCACTCCAGGAGGAGCACCGCGCGTGGGCCGAGCGCGTGCTCGCCGAGCCCCCGCTCGCGATTCGCGCGCCGGCGCGCCCGTCGGCTGGCGTTCACGTTGATGGAGCAGGGCGACGACCTCGATCACGTCGAGCGCGTCCTGCACGACATCGGCTTCCACCCCACGATCTGTCGCGAGACCGCGACGTGGGCCCACGAGCGCCACCGCCACGCGCTCGAGGAAGCCGTCGCGGCCGGGTTCGACCCCGCCGCCTAGGTCCGGATGAGGGTGACGTGCTCCGCTCCCCCGCCCGGTCCGTCACCCTCATCCGCCTTCCACCCCGTCGCATCCCCTGTTTCGGCGTGAGTTCGCGTCGTCCTGGCCACGCGAACTCACGCCGAAACGGGGCACGGGGCTGGGTACGCTCGACGGCATGGCCGCGAAGGACGCGCTCGACACGATTGCGGACTGGCTGCGCGACGCGGACACGATCGTGATCCTCACCGGCGCGGGGATCTCCACCGAGTCGGGCATCCCCGACTTCCGCGGGCCGGAAGGCGTCTGGACGAAGAACCCCGCGGCCGAGAAGACCGCCAACATCGAGAACTACATCTCGGACCCGGAGATCCGGAGAGCCGCGTGGCAGAACCGGCTGCGCAGCGAGATCTGGGCCGCGCAGCCGAACGCCGGGCACCGCGCCATCGCCGAGCTGGAGCAGAAGGCGAAGGTGCACATGCTCGTCACCCAGAACATCGACGGGCTCCACCTCGCCGCCGGGTCGTCACCGCACACGCTCGTCGAGATCCACGGGACCGTGCACGACGGCGAAGTGCCTGCAGTGCGGGTGGCGGGGCCCGATGGACGAGACGCTGGCACGGGTCGAAGCCGGCGAGGAGGACCCCGCCTGCCTGGTCTGTGGCGGGATGCTGAAGTCGGCCACCATCAGCTTCGGCGAGAACCTCGTGGCCAACGACCTGGAGCGGGCCCACCGGGCCGCGCAGCGGGCGGACCTCTTCCTGGCGTTCGGGACGTCGCTCGGCGTCTACCCCGCGGCCGGCCTCCCCGAGGTCGCGCTCTCGAACGGCGCCCGGCTGGTGATCGGCAACGCGCAGCCCACGCCGTTCGACCAGTACGCCGCGGCGACCAGCGCGGCACCCCTGGGGGAGCTGCTCCCGGCCCTGGTCGAGCGGGTCTGAGCGGCCCGCAGGTTGGGGAATATCCGACCCCTGCGGTAGCCTTTTCCTCTACACGTTCCACGTTTTCTCCAGGAGCACCGATGCCCAGCTTCCGTGAGCTTCTCGCCGACACCAAGGCGAAGATCACCGAGATCCAGCCCGAGCAGGCCGAGGCCCGGCTCGGCCAGGCCACGTTCCTCGACGTTCGCGAGCAGGACGAGTTCGACGCCGGCATCGTCCCGGGCGCGATCCACATCCCCCGCGGCCACCTCGAGAGCCAGGTCGAGGGCAAGATCCCGGACCGCGACGCGCCGGTCGTCGTCTACTGCGCCGGCGGCATCCGCTCCGCGTTCGCGGCCGAGACGCTCAAGGAGCTCGGCTACACCAACGTCGTCTCCATGGCCGGCGGCTTCGGTCAGTGGAAGAACGAGAACCACCCGTGGATCACCCCCGCGGTCCTGACCGCCGAGCAGCGCGACCGCTACAAGCGCCACATCCTCCTGCCGGAGATCGGTGAGGCCGGCCAGCAGAAGCTGCTCGAGTCCAAGGTCCTGCTCCTCGGCGCCGGTGGCCTCGGCTCCCCGGCCGGGATGTACCTCGCGGCGGCGGGCGTGGGCACGCTCGGCATCGTCGACATGGACATCGTCGACGCGTCGAACCTGCAGCGCCAGATCCTGCACAACACGGACCGCATCGGCGAGCGCAAGGTCGACTCCGCGAAGAAGACGCTGACGCTCATCAACCCCGACGTGAACGTCGTGACCCATGACGTGCGCCTCGGCGCGGAGAACATCCTCGACATCATCGACGGCTACGACGTCGTCCTCGACGGCACCGACAACTTCCCTACCCGGTACCTGCTGAACGACGCGTCACTGCTGAAGCACATCCCGGTCGTGCACGGGTCGATCTTCCGGTTCGAGGGCCAGGTCACGGTGTTCAAGCCGTACGAGGGCCCGTGCTACCGCTGCCTGCTCCCCGAGCCCCCGCCGCCCGAGCTCGCGCCGAGCTGCGCCGAGGCCGGCGTGCTGGGCGTGCTGCCCGGCATCATCGGCTCGATCCAGGCGCTCGAGACGATCAAGCTCCTGCTGGACCTCGGCGACCCGCTCGTCGGCCGGCTCCTCGCCTACGACGCGCTCGAGCAGTCCTTCCGGACGTTCAAGGTGCGCCGGGACCCGGAGTGCCCGGCGTGTGGTGAGCACGCGGCGCCGATCGTGATCGAGGAGTACGACCAGAGCTGCATGCCCCACGCAGTCCTCGCGGACGGCTCCGTCCTCACCCACTGACGCCGGCGCGGGCCTGTGGATGAGGTCCTGCGGGACCGCACCCACAGCTTGGGCGAATTGTCCGCTCCCTGTGGACGACGCGCTCGGGAGCCGCTGGCATCCGCGGATCCGGTAGCACCCGCCGGTAGTTTTTCGCTTCCTGAGGGCCACGCGGGCGGTCGGCAAGGGGAGAGTTGCTGTGGGCCAGCGGCGTGTGCGCCGGCTCCAGCGGGCTCGCCACTACCGCGTCGGCATCGCCGTCGTCGCGACCGTGGCCGTGCTCGCCGGAGCGATCACCATCTTCGTCAGCACGGTCGACAAGGGTGAGGCCGCGGCCGGCACCTCGGCCGAGGTCCCCGCGCAGCACCGCTCGACGCCGGCCCGCCCGGCCACGTTGCTCGCGCACACCACCGTCAAGACCACGATCACCAAGGACCGGGTGAACCCGTACCCGGCGCCGCCCCCGAACTCCGGTGTCGGCCGTCGCGTCGTCTACTGCAACTCGTGCCAGCGGGTGTGGCTGATCGAGGCGGACGGGTGGGTGTACGTCTCCTACATCGTCTCGGGTCGCCGCAACTACCCGCGCAACGGGACCTACAAGGTGATCCGGCGCATCAACCCGGGGTATTCGCACACCCTGCGGCTCCCGTACTTCGTCGGCTTCACCTACGGGAACACGACCGACGTCGGCTTCCACGGCATCCCACTCCAACCCAACGGGAGACCGATCGAGTCGGACTCGCAGCTCGGCACCCCGTTGAGCCACGGGTGCGTGCGCGAGAACCAGTTCGCAGCCAAGGTCATGTGGGACTGGGCGCAGATGGGGACCACCGTCGTCGTCGTGGCGTGACGGCTACGGCGCCTTCGGCGTCGGCACCTTGTCCACGTTCACCTTCACGACGATCCCGACGGCCGGACGCGCCTTGGCCAACGCGGCGTTCTTCATGCCGGCGAGCTGCCGCGGCTTCGGCGTCGGCGCGGTGCGGTAGTTCCGCGACTTCGGGTGCTTGGCGTCGAGGTACTTCTGGATGTCGAGCGAATCGGTGGCCGGCACCGGCGTCCCCGTGCACGGGAGCACCGCTTCGATGTTCGACGGCTTGCTCGTCTTGTAGGTGTTGTCGGAGAAGCAGTTCCCCGACCCGCCGAACCAGCCGAGGTCGCCGACCCCGGACCGCGAGATGAGGTTGTCGACGACCCGGTTGTCGTGGGGCAGCCACACCGAGCCACCCGGGTACGGGACGATCACGATCCCTGCGAGCTTGTGGTCGAACACCCGGTTGTGGGTGATGAGGTTCTTGTCGCCGCCGGCCACGAGGATGCCGTTGCCCTGGGCGAGGAGCGCGTCGTCGATCGCGGGGGTCTTCCCGTTGTTGTTGTCGTAGACGAGGTTGCCGACGATCGTGGCGTCGTGCTGGGGCGGGTTCTTCTCCCCGTCCTCGCTGTTGGGCACGATCCCGGAGCGGTTCCGCCGCCACGTGGACTTCTCGATGATCAGGTCGCCGCCGGCGTTCGTCCCCGAGAAGCCGAGACCGTTGTACTCCGCGAGGTCCTGGGTCAGCAGCGTGTTGCAGGGAGAGCACTGGCCCACGTAGAAGCCCGCGTCCGGTGAGCCGGATCCGTAGTCGTGGTCGAGGATGCCGTCGGTCGCGTTGAACGCGTAGATGCCGTAGTCCCCGGTGCGGGTCGAGGTCAGGTACGAGCCGCGGTAGCCGGAGAGGTCGGTCCAGAAGAAGCCGTTCTTCGTGTAGTTGCGCGCGGTCATGTTCTCGATCGCGACGCCGTGCGCACCGATCACCTTGATCCCGTTGTCGAGCTTGAACCCACCGTCGAGGATCACCGTGTTGCGGTTGAGCCCGCGGATCACCAGCCGGTCGGTCGTGACCGTGACCGCCTCCTTGTAGACGCCGGGCGACACGAGGATCAGCGAACCCGGCGGCGCGTGGTCGACGGCCGTCTGGATCCGAGTGTCGTCCTTCGGCACCCTGATGGTGCGCGGCTTGCCCGCCGCGATGTGCGCCGCGCGCGTCGACGTGGCCTTCGGGATCGTCCCGTCCGCGTTCTTCACGATGATCGTCCCGTACATGCCCTTGCCCGGCGCGCCGTGGAACGAGCAGAAGTACCCGTACACGCCGGGCGTCACGAGCTTGTGCTCGTAGCTCTGGTGCGCCTTGATCGTCGGGCTCTTGAAGCCGGCGGCTTCGGGGTCGTCGGGGATCACGTTGTGCTTGTTGCGGCCGACGTTGTCCCACCGGACGACCGTCCCGGGATCGACGGTGAGCGTCTGCGGGAGGAAGTCGTTGTCCTTGATGGTCACCGTGGTCTCGGTGTAGTCGTCATCCGCAGGCCGCGTCGCGGCGGAGCTGCGCGCCACCGGTGCGAGCAACGCGAACGCGACCACGGCGGCTCCGGTGACGACCGCCGCCACGAGCAGACGAACGGCCGTCCGGCTCACTTGGAGCCGTTGGTGCTGGGCTTCTTGAACGTGCTCAGGAGCTCGACCAGCGTGCGGACGCCGAAGCCGGTGCCGCCGCGGACGTAGACGCCGTCGTCCGAGCCCGCGCGTGACGGTCCGGCGATGTCGAGGTGCACCCACGGCACATCGGCCACGAACGCCTGCAGGAAGAGGCCCGCGGTCAGTGCGCCGCCGTAACCACCGGTGCCGATGTTCTTGATGTCGGCGACCTCGGACTCGATGAGCTTGTTGTACTGCGCGGGCAGCGGCAGCGGCCAGAGCTGCTCGCCGGCCCGGTCGCCCGCGGCACGCACCTGCTCGCCCCACGCCTCGTTGCTGGTCATCAGGCCGGCGATCTTCTCACCCAGCGCGACGACGCACGCACCCGTGAGCGTGGCCAGGTCGACGATCGCGTCCGGCTCCTCCTCGACGGCGAGCGACAGCCCGTCGGCGAGGATCAATCGGCCCTCGGCGTCGGTGTTCAGCACCTCGACCGTCTTGCCGTTGCGGATCTTCAGCACGTCACCCGGACGGATCGCGGTGCCGCTCGGCATGTTCTCCACCATCGGCGTGAACGCGACGACCTTCGTCTTCACGCCGAGCTCCTTCAGCGTGGACATCGCCCCGATCACCGCGGCGGCGCCGCCCATGTCGGTCTTCATCGTCTCCATGCCGCCGGCGGGCTTGATCGACAGGCCGCCGGAGTCGAACACGACGCCCTTGCCGACCAGGGCCACGGTGCTGCGGGCGCCCGGAGGCGCGTACGTCATCTTCACCATGCGCGGCGGGTTCTCCGAGCCCTGACCGACTCCGAGCACGCCCCCGAGCCGCTCCCGGGTCAGCGCGGCGCCCTCGAGCACCTCGACCTTGACGCCCTTGCCGCGGAGCAGCGTCTGCGCGGACTTCGCGAACGTGGCCGGCGGCTTCTCCTTCGCGGGCGTGTTCACCGCGTCCCGGGCCCAGATCACCGCTTCGCTGATCACGCGGCCGCGCTCGAGCGCCGCGGTCGACGCGCGCGCCGCCGCGCCCGACCACGATCACGTCCTCGAGCTTCGACGGCTTCGCCTCGGACTTGTACTCGAGGTACTGGTAGCCGCCCAGCGCGAACCCCTCGGCGACGGCCTGCGCGACGGACGGCTTGTCGAGGTCCGCCGGTGCGGCGTCGAGCAAGGTCGTCGCGACGGTCTTGACCTTCTTGGCCCGGCGGGAGATCGCCGCGGCCGCGCTGCGCACGCTGTCCAGCGTCAGCTCGTCCCGCTCACCGAGGCCGACGAGCACCGCAGCCTTCGCCCCGAGCGCGCCGTTGGTCGGCACCGCGAGGGTCTGGCCCGGCTTGCCCTCGAAGCCGGCTTCCTCCATGAACGCGGCCAGACCGCCGCCGATCGCCCGGTCCACGACGTCTGCGCCGGGGCCGAGCTCGCCGGGGGCGAAGACCGGCACCGCGAGCAGGTCCGCGCTCACGCGATCCGCAGCAGTGGACACAAGGGTGAAGGTGAGGGGCACGGAAGCCTCCGGAGGGAGTGGGTGGGTTCAGGGAGTGGTGCTCGAGGCCCGGGCCGGGCGGAACTCGCCCTCTTGCCACCGGGCCAAGGTCCAACACAGGTCGGCGAGCCGGTTGAGGTACGGCACGACCTGACTCTCGGGTTCGAGCCAGCCGACCGTCGTCGCGGTGACCGACTCGCGCTCGGCGCGCCGCACGATCGTGCGCGCGAGGTCGAGCGCCGCGGCAACCCGGTTCTCACCGGGGAGCGCGAACTCCGTCGGCGGGTCGAAGCGCGCGGTGATGTCGTCGATGACCGGCTCGAGCGCGGTCACCATCTCGGGGGTGACGAGCGTCGTGCCCGGCGTCAGCTTGTGCCGGTTGTCGGGCGCGGTCGCGAGCTCCGCGCCGACGACGAAGAGCTCGCGCTGCAACCGGACGAGCAGCTCGTTCAGCTCCCCGTCAGGGGGGCATTCCGGACGGGCGAGCCCGAGCGCCGAGACCGCTTCGTCGGTCGCGCCGTAGGCCGCGGGGCCGGGCGCATCCTTCGGGATCCGGCCGCCGTACAGCAGGCCGGTGCTGCCGTCGTCGCCCTTGCGTGTGTAGACCTTCATCTGCTTCGGAGTCTACGGCCGGAGGCCCGGAACCCGGCGAGTGGTGCCCGCTCCGCCGGCACCCGCTCGGCAATGATGGGCGCCATGCGACTCCCCCCTGTCCTGTTCCTGGCCGGCCTGATCCTGCTGGCGGCGTGTGGCGGCGGTGGCTCGGACTCCGCGTCCACCACGACCACCTCACCGCCGCCGTCCACCGCCGCGACGCCGGCCAACGTCCCGACGCTGACCGCCCCGGGTCGGGAGAACATCGCCTTCTACTACCAGCGGATCACCCGGACCACGGATCTCTCCAAGCTCGGCAACGTCAGCCTCGTCGTGACCGGCAAGACCGCCGGGCGCACGGCCGCCGTCGCGATCAAGAAGACGGGCGCGAAGGCGTACCGCGGCGTGCAGGCGTACTGGTTCGCCGACGGCAACAGCTACGACGGTCTCGAGGTCACCAAGCGGATGGACTGGGCCTTCTGCCTCTCCGGGTCCACGCCGCTCGTCGCCCGCACCGACGCGCACGGGGTGAAGTGGTACTTCCTGGACTCGAACGAGCAGGGAGTCCGCCAGGCGTTCGCGCAGCGGATGGTCGACCTGAAGAAGCAGGGCTGGAACGGCATCTTCTTCGACCGGGGCTTCGCGGCCATGACCGGGCGCGACGACGTCGCGAACCCAGCGTGGGACAAGGTCTCGACCTGCACGCAGGACCCGGTCACACCGAACGCGACGCTCTCGGACGCGTACGTCGGCATGGCCTCCGAGGTGCGCAAGGCCGGCCTCGACCTCATCCTCAACTACGGCACCTCCCCGTTCGACGCGACGGTGCCGATGCGCCCGGATCCCCGCGACCCGAAGTGCCAGGACAAGCAGAAGGGCTGCAAGACGCTCGAGGACGTCTGGCCCGAGGTCGACGGCGTGCTCGACGAGGCGGTCGCGCACCCCAAGGACGTGAGCTGGGCCAACGACTTCCGATCCAACTCGCTCAACGAGCAGATGTCGCACCAGGGCAAGAACGTCGTCGGGCTCCTGACGCAGGGGACCATGGGCGGCCAGCACAGCCGTGACGTCGCGTACTACGAGTGGGCGCGCGTGAAGCTCTTCACGATCCCGCTCGCGGTGAACACCGGCGACGACGGCTGCGGCAACCCGGCACCGGGCGCGCTCTGCAACCGGCAGGCGCTCTACCCCGAGCTGGCCAACATCGCGTTCGGCACGCCGATCGTGAGCGCGCCGCAGTCCTCGCAGTGCACCTCGGGCTCGACGGTCCACTGCATCTGGGTCCGCCGGTACGCGAGCGGCATGTCGCTCGTGAACGTCTCGCCGACCACGAAGCAGACCGGATCGCTCCCACTCGGCGTGACCGGCTGTCGCTACGTGAAGGACGTCTCCACCGGCAAGCCGCTCGGCGGGCCCAAGGCGTGCGTGACCTCGGTGTCGTTCAGCGCGAAGCCGTGGTCCGGACATCCGCTGGTGTACAGCGCGAGTCCTTGGTAGCTCGAGCGGACCCGGTCGAGGCGCGTCCCGAAACCGAGACCCACGGCGAACGGGTCGCGGCCTACGCGCTGATCGCGTTCACGCTGCTGTTCGCGTTCATCGTCCAGTCGCTGTTCTTCCACACGTCGGCGGACATGCACGGCGACGTCGCGTACCACCGGGGTGTCGGGCTCGAGATGCTCGGTGGCGACTTCCAGGGCCAGGGGCCGTTCCACCACCTCCTGGCGTACTTCGGCGGCCTCTACCCGCTCGGCCTCGCATACGGGAGCCACTGGCTCGGCGTCTCGTTCGACGGCTTCCTCTCGGTCGTCTCGTGGTTCGCGACGCTCGCCCTGCCACTGGTCTTCCTCTGGCTCGGCCGCAACATCTGGCCGCGGCGGTGGCTCGAGCCGGCCCTGCTCGTCTTCCTGGGCACCGTCGGCAGCTCACTCGCGTTCGACAACCAGCTCATCTGGGTGAAGAGCGTCCTGCCCTCGGGGGCGAACCTCTGGCCGCTCTACCCGCGCGACATCGCGTTGGTGCTGGTCATCGCGGCGCTCGCCGTCATGGTCGGCGGCCGGACGCTGAAGCGCGCCGCAGTGGTCGGCGTCATCCTCGCGGTGGTCTTCTGCGTGCACGCGCAGCTCGGCTTCTACGGCATCGCGATCGTCGCGAGCTACGGGCTCTGGATGGCGTGGCGCGACCAGCTCCGCGCGTGGGTCGCCCAGGTGGCGCTCTCGACCGTGCTCGCGTTCGGGCTGTCGGCGTGGTGGTGGTGGCCGCGGCTCGACATCGTCCTGGACACCCGCACGCTGCTGCTCAAGAGCTGGCCCGGCCGCCCGAGCCCGCCGCTGTCGCCGTGGGGGATCCTCGTCGCGCTCGGCATGGTCGGCGTGCTCGCGGTCCCCGGCATCGTCCTGACGTTCCGTCGGCGCGAGCGCACGCTGCGCTACGCGGCCACCTGGCTCGCGGTGTCGATCCCGCTCGCGCTCGCGGCCAGCGTGCTCGGCGACGCCGGCTTCATCACCGACCGCCGGGTGTGGCTCTTCGCCGCGATCCCGATGCTGATCTGCGCCACCATCGGCGCGACCGCCATCGTGCGCAAGGCCCCCTTCGTCCCTGCGCTGCTCGTGATCGTCGCGCTGGTTGCGGTCCCGAGCTTCCGGGAGGCCCAGCGGACCCTCGACACGGTCAACCTCCGCTGGGGCGTGCTCGAGCGGCCGAACCTGTACGCGGACGCGGACTGGAACCCCGTCTTCGACCAGCTGCGCGACGAGGTGATCCAGCACGGCAACCGCGAGCTCGTCGCACCGGACGGCGACGCCGACTTCGTGTGGACCGAGACCGGTGCGCAGCCCTTCAGCCTGTGGCTGCCCGGCTCGATCAAGCTCGGGTTCGACCCGAAGGACGAGACGGGCCTGAGCTACCTCCAACGGGTCCGGATCTCCGAAGCCGCGTTCCATGAAGGGCTCGACGGGCTCTGCCGGCTGGCGTCGCGCCGCGACGCGGCGCTCGTGCTGCGCCACGACGGCTCGCTGCTCGGCACGCGCGACGTGCGGCCGTCGGCGAAGTACCGGGTCGATCCGAAGGACCGCGGTCGCGAGCTCGCTCACCCGCACGGTCGGGCACGACATCGTGTACGAGGACCGCAACGACGTCGGAGGCGCTGGTCCTGTACCCGGGCGCGACGTTCCCGCTGGGCTTCTCCGGACCGCGGATCAAGCATGGTCGACGTCCTGCTCGAACCGATGTACCCGGACGTGTTCGCCAACCCGCGGCTCACGCTTGCGGCTCCCCGACGGCACCGAGATCCACCCGACCCAGAAGCGGCTCGCCCGCAACTCGATCCGGCTCCGCTACCGGCTGCCGGACGGGCTGCCCGCGGGCTCGACGCTCAGCGCCCAGGACCGGGTGAGCATCGTGCGGATGATCGGCTACGAGCCGGTGGCGGGATTCCACGGGGTCGGCTCCGGGCCGGTCGTCGTGAACCAGGCCGCGGTCTGCCCGGGCCGCTGACGCGGCCGGCGTGGGCTCAGGAGGCGGTCGGCGTCACCTTGTAGAGCATGTAGCCGGGGCCGGAGCGCACCAGCTTCAGACCGGGCCGCTGCGCGAGCGCGCCGTAGTTGGTCTGGAAGAGCAGCGGGGTCCCGAGCACCGACGGGGTCGTCGCCACGAGCACGTAGTCGGTGCCCTTGGCGTCGTCGGGCAGAGGTTGGTTCGATCGGGTCCGAGAAGAACCGGATGCTCTGCTCGAGCAGCTGGTTCGCCCGCTTCAGCGTCTCGGGCTCGGAGTACGGGGCGCGCCCGTCGAGCACTCCGTGCGCACCCGGCACCGCGCCGACGAAGCCCTCGGAGTACGCGTTCGTCAACACCAGGTCATCGGGAGCGAGCCGGAGCGTGCGCATGGACGTCAGCGTGTCCCGCGTCGGCTGCTGCCGATCGAGCTGGCGGTAGTAGTCGCTCGCGTGCACCATCGTCGCGACGCCGAGTGCGAGCACCAGCGCGCAGGCCGCGAGCCGGAGCCGTCGGCTCGGCAGGGCGGTGACCACGAGGGCCACGCCGGCCGGGAGGAGGGCGAAGCTCAACGGGAACGACGCGACCCCAACCGGTGCGGGTGGGCACGTACGTCGACCACCGCACCGCGAACCAGATCGAGACGGCCGCGCACCCCGCGACGACGAGCAGGGCCATGACCGAGTACTCGCGTGCGGCGCGCCGCAGCGACGCGCGGCCGAGGAACGCGACGACGACCAGCAGGACGACGACCGCGACGACGACCGCGAGGTACCACCAGGCGCCCATGCTGATGAAGCCGCGGCTGATGCCGCGGCGGGCCGCCTCTGTCGCGCTGGGCGCGGGGCGCGGCGCGATGCGACCGGCGACCAGGTTGACGAAGCGCCACGTCGGGTCCCCGCCGTTCGACGGCGGGAGCCCGCCGAGCTTGCTGGCGCCGGACAGTCCACCGCCCAACGCGAGGTTGCCGACCAGCCATCCGCCGATCAGCACGCCCACGAGCAGGACGGCGGCGCGCAGCGCGGCCCGGCGCTCGGCCGAGAAGAGCACGCACGCGACGGCGAGACCGCCGACGATCATCGCCCCGAACAACCAGCCGATGCCGTGCACCTCGCTGAGTGCGAGCAGCACGATGGTCGCGAGCACGAGATCGAAGTTGCGGCGGTGGTCGAGCCACAGCTTGGCCAACGCGGCCGACGAGGAAGACGAGCGCGTACCCGCTCGCTTCGGGCCGGTACGACGCGAGCTTCCCGACGTAGGTGGTCCCGACGAACAGCACGACGAGCGACACCGCCGCCGCCGAACGGGCGGCACCGAGCGCGCGGGCGAACAGGTACGTGCCGGCACCGACGGCGACCAGGGTGACGATCCGAACTGCCTGCGCCGCGGCCATCGACTTGGCTCCGCCGACCGCGAGGAGCAACGCGGTGCCCGAGGTGAAGGCCGGGTAGTCGTCGAGGAACGGCAGGTGCGTGGCCCACTCGGGAGACGTCGCCGGCACGCCGTGCGTGTGGATGACGGCCCGGGCGAGGTCGAGGTAGTACCAGGGCGTCGGTCCGTTGAGGCTGTCGGTCCGCCTCGCCACCAGGGCGAGGAGCGGCAGCGCGACGGCGACCGCGGCGACGAGCATGACGGCGAGCTCGACCAGGACCGGCTCGCTCCGCAGCGTCCGCAACCCGGGCCGGCCGGGACCGACGATGACGACGAGTGACACGACCCCGACGACCACCGTCGCCACCACGGCCCCGGCGGTCGACATGAGGTCGACCCGCGCCAGCAGCTCGCTGCCCAGGAACCAGACCGTCAGCCCACTCGCCGTCGCGATCGTCAGCACGCGCACCGGCGTCGCCGGCTTCGGGTCGCGGGACACGACCGCGGCCGTCGCCGCGCCCGGGAGCACGACCCACGCGACGAGCGCGACGCAGCACCACAGCGCGCTCGTCATCCGGAGACCAACGCCCGTCGCCGGGTCACGCCGGTGCCGGGATCATCAGCGCCGCCAGGTGCGGACGATCACTCCGAAGTAGCCGAGCGGGTAGCGCAGCCGACGCGGCTTCTTGCTCTCCCCGTGGCTCCGTGACTGGATGTGCACGGAAACCTCACGGATGCGCAGGTTCTGGCGGGCCGACTCCATGATGAGCTCGGCCGCGGAGAATCGGGGCTCCTCGAGCTGCAGACGGGCCGAGCGCGTCGCCGCGGATCGCACGAAATCCGTTCGTGCAGTCGGTGATGCCCGCACCGCTCGCGATGTTGATGAGCCGGGTGAAGCCTCGGATGCCGACGTCACGCGCGCGCCGCCGGCGTCGTCGTACTCCCCGAGGTAGCGGGAGCCCTGCACGTAGTCCGCCTCGTCCGCGAGGATCGGCTCGAGCAGCTGCGGAAGGTCCTCGGGCCGGTGCTGGCCGTCGGCATCCATGGTCATGACGATCGCGGCCTTGCGTTCGAGCGCGAGCGCGAACCCGGTGCGCAGCGCGTCGCCCTGGCCCCGGTTGACCTCGTGGCGCAGCGCGACGTGCCCGGCGGTCACGACGACGCCGGCCGTGTCGTCGGTGCCTCCGTCGACCACGACGATCGGCGTCACCCGGTGCCCGTACAGCTCGCTCGGGAGCGCCTCGAGCACCGACACGATCGCTTCCTCTTCGTCCAGCGCCGCGATGACGATCGCGATCTCCGGCCCGGCGCACGGCTGCCGCGCGCCGGCCTCGATCTCCTCGAGCGCGTGTGCCCGGACGAGTTCGCCCGAGCTGCTGATCGACCACGCGCCGACGGGCGCGCTCGGCGCGAACCTCGAGCGCGAGGCGCACCGCGACGATCACGGTCACGCCGGCCAGCAGGCGGGTGCGGAGCTTCATGCGCGCGACGCGCTCCACGAACCAGTCGCGCGTGATCCGGAGGCCTTCGTCCAGCTCCACCGACGGCCGGTAGTCCAAGGCTGCCGCGCGCCCGCGAGACGTCCGAGAAGGCGCGCGCGATCTCGCCCGGCGCGCGCCGGCTCGTACTGGATCGGGACATCCCGTTCCGGGAAGATCGCCACCAGCAGCTTCACCAGATCCGTCACGGACGTCTCGACCCCGGTGCCGAGCTGGAACAGCTCGCCGGCCGGTCGGCGTTCGAGCACCGCGATCACCGCACGGCACAGGTCGTCGACGTAGAGGAAGTCGCGGGTCTGGCTGCCGTCGCCGTAGACCACGAGCGGCTCCCCATCCATGATCCGCTTCATGAAGGCCGCCACGACGCTGCCCTTGTGATAGCTGTACGGGCCGTAGACGTTGGTGAATCGCAGCGCGTTGGCCGCGAGGCCGTACGAGCCTGCGAACGCCGAGCACAGGCCCTCACCGGCGAGCTTCGATGCCCCGTACGGCGAGAGCGGGCGTGGTGCGAGACCCTCGTGGCCGGGCGGGTCGACCGATCCGAGCGGCGCGCCCGACGACGCGAACACGAACGCCGAGGCGCCGCCGTCTCGCGCGGCGAGCAACGCGTTCAGGGTGCCGCCGACGTTCACTTCGAGGTCGGCGCGCGGATCCTCGACCGACGCGACGACACCGGTCTGGGCCGCGAGGTGCACGACGCCGTAGACACCGCGCGCCGCGGCCGCGAGCGCGTCGGCGTCGAGGATGTCGCGCCTCGATGATCTCCGCGTACCCCGCGGCGCGGCCGTCCTCGAGCCGGCCGGTCGAGAGGTTGTCGTAGGCGACCGGAACGTATCCGGCCGCGGTGAGGCCGACGCGCCAGGTTCACGCCGATGAAGCCGCAGCCGCCGGTCACGAGGACCGTTCGGGGAGCGGGCGATCCTGGTGCAGCGCTCGAGTTCACAACGCCGGGCAGCCTACCGGCCGCCCTTGCCGAACCACCCGCATCCCCGCTCCGTCGCGTCACGGCGCGGGAAGGAACGGCGGCAGATGGGCAATGGCTTCACGCTGGGTCTCGAGCTCGGCGGCCGACGTCGGGTGTGACGTCGACGCGAACCACGGCAGCACGACCAGCAGGCCCGACCGGTCCCCCGCGATCACCTGCATCTTCCGCGAGATCGTTCAACGGCATGGTCGTCATGTCGGTTCGGTCCGGCGGCGCGCCGGTCGAGCCACAGCACGCCGTCCGCCGGCAACGGGCCGGTCAACGGCTTGCTCCCCGGCACCAGGAACGTGACCGGGCGATCGACGCCCTTCCAGTGGAGGTAGTCCCGGATCAGCCCGGCCGCGCGGCGGGTGGAGGAGCCGACGACGATGCGCTGGCCGGGCGGCGCGTCGCGCACCTCCCGGGCGAACGCCCGGTAGTTCGTCTTGTCCGTGCCGTAGTACGAGATCGTCGCCGAGAGCGCGAGCCCCGTGACCACGAGCACCGCGACCGCGCCGACGCCCACCGCGACCTTGCGGTCCAGTTGCAGTGCGAACAGGCGGTAGACGCCGGCGACGAGCGCGACCGCGACGAGGAGGAGCATCGGCGCGACCAGCGACTCGATGCGCCGGTACGCGAAGTAGGTCCCGAGCGCGCGGGCGAGCGGGACCAGCACCAGGACGAAGACCAGCACGTAGGCGAGGGTCGACGCGGCGACGACGCGCTCGCGGCCGCGGGCCAGGAGCGGTGCCGCGAGGACGAGCACGACCAGGATCGAGACGAGGACCGTGATGTCCTGCGCGTTCCCGAGGAGCCACTCGGCGCCGCGCTTGAAGAGGTCCGCGTCGAGCGGCACCGCGAACTGGCCGGACGGGTTCAGCGCGTACGACTTCCCGTCCAGCGCGTTGGGTATCCACTTCAGCGCGCCGTACACGTACCAGGGGAGGATGAGCACGAGTCCGACGACGATCGCGAGCCCGTAGCCGCGCCGCAGCACCTTGGGCTTCGGCGTCCCCCGTTCCCGCCAGAGCATCACCGCGACCACTAGGGCCTCGAGCACCAGGACGAGCGGAGCGAAGGGATGCGTGAGCTGCATGAGCGCGGCCGCGACGCCGTACCAGATCCAGCTCGCCGCGCGTCCGGAGCCGGAACCCCCGCAGCAGCAACCACCACGACAGCAGCACGAGCGCGGAGAACATCACGTAGTAGCGGTTCTCCTGGCTGTAGCGGACCGCGAACGGCGCGACCGCGAGCAGGAGCCCGGCCACGATCGCGGTGCTGCGCCGGGTCGTCGCCTCGCGGGTGAGCAGGATCGAGCGCGAGGACCTCGAGCGTGCCGAAGATCGCCGACGGGATGCGCGCCGCGGTCTCGAACCCGAACGGCAGGTGCAGGGCCGCGAGGACCGTCAGGTAGTGGAGGGGCGGCTCGAACGGCCCGCCCCGGTCGCGCAGGTCCGACAGGAGGTGCCCGGAGCGCACGAACGACGTGACGCTGATCTCGTCGATCCAGAAGCTCTGGGAGCCGAGCGCGTAGACGCGCAGGAAGAGCGCGACGAGCAGGACGGAGATGCAGCCGACGAGGTACCACCGGCGCGTCCGCCGGCGGTCCGCGCGGGTCAGTGCCGCGGGTCGTTCACCGCCATTGCGTCGCGGGGGCGATGGCCCGGAGACTGACACGATCCTTGAAGCGCTCGACGGTGTGGAGCATCGTCTCGATGAGCTCCTCCGACAGCAGCCGCGGCTTGAGGCCGAGCCCGACCAGCCCGGTGTGCGTCGGGTTGTAGTAGTGCTCCTCGAGCTCCACGCGAGGGTTGTCACAGTGCTCGATGCGCGCGTTGTACCCGAGGGCGTTCGCGGCGCTGCAGACCTCGGACGCCAGCTCCATCACGGAGAAGGCTTCCGTGAATTGGTTGAACACCCGCATCTCACCGTTGCCCGCGGGTGTGCGGGTCGCGAGCTCGACGCACTGGACGGTGTCGCGGATGTTCAGGAACGCGCGCTGCTGGCTGCCACTTCCGTAGACCGTGATCGGGTGACCGATGACGGACTGCACGCAGAAGCGGTTCAACGCGGTGCCGAACAGCTCGTCGTAGTCGAAGCGGGTGAGCAGCCGGTCGTCGAGCTCGGTCTCGTCGGTGTGCAGGCCGTAGACGACGCCCTGGTTCAGGTCGGTCGCGCGCAGGCCCCACACCCGGCAGGCGAAGTGGATGTTGTGCGAGTCGTGCACCTTGGACAGGTGGTAGAAGCTGCCGGGGAGCTTCGGGAACGGCAAGCGGTCGGTGCGCCCCTTGTGCTCGATGTCGATGTAGCCCTCTTCGATGTCGACGTTCGGGGTGCCGTACTCCCCCATCGTGCCGAGCTTGACCAGGTGCGCGTCCGGCGCGACCTCGTGCATCGCCCAGAGCAGGTTGAGCGTGCCCTCGACGTTGTTGCGCTGGGTCTCCCAGGCGTGGTCGCGGTCGATCATCGAGTACGGCGCCGAGGGGATCTCGCCGTAGTGGACGATCGTGTCGGGGGCGAAGTCCTTGATCGCGGCGCGCAGGCGGTTGAAATCGGTGATGTCCAGGACCGCGGCGGCGATGTCGCGCCCGCCGATCTGGCGCCAGGCGGCGACGCGGTCCATGAGCGGGCTGATCGGCGTGAGGCTGTCCGTCCCGCGCTCGATGTGACAGGCCCTGCGGGTGAAGTTGTCGACGACGAAGACGTCGTCACCACGGCGCGAGAAGTGCATCGCCGTCGGCCAACCGAGATATCCGTCACCACCCAGGATCAGGATTCGCATGTATCCCCCGATTCTCCTCGACGGCCGACTCCCGGCGACCGTTCCCCACCGTGGCCCCGTACGGACTTGGTGGCGCAGGCTATCCGGCCGCCAGACCCGTTTCTGGAATGGTGGGGCTCGAGATCGCCACTCCCCGCCGCATCGGTCCGGCCAGCAGAAGCGCCATGGCGGCGGTCGCGGCGATCGCTCCGATGAGGAAGCCCAGCTCCACGCGCAGGAGCAGGTCGTGGCCGAGCAGGGTCACCACTGCCAGCGCGAGGATCCCGATCCCCCACCCGAGCGCGACCCGTGGCTGCTCGCGCAGGGCGATCAGCGCCTGGCACAGCGTGAGGGCCAGGAGATAGATGCAGGATGCGGCGGCGAGCACGGCGAGATCCCGGCTCCCGAGCGCGAAGTCAGCCCCGAACGCGATGCGCACGACGGTCGGCCCCAGCACCCACGCCCCGACGGTCGCGACCACGCAGAGCGCACCGATCGCCGCGGTCATGCGCCGGGTCTCGGCGCGCAGGTCGCGCACCTGCCCGGCGCCGGCGTGGCCCGACAGCCGCGGCAGCAGCGCGGCTTGCACACCTTGGAACAGGAAGACCGGTACGCGCGCAATGACCAGGCTGGCGAGGAACTGACCGGTGGCAGAGCTGTTCGTGTCCGATCCCAGCACCTGGACCAGGATCGGTCCGGTGTTGAGCAGGGCCTGCGCGAACAGCGAGCCCGCGAGCAACCAGCCGAACGAGCGGCTCAGCTCGCGCCAGGGCGCGGGTGGGCCCGGTGTCACGAGGCCGTCGCGATCGCGCAGCGAGATCGCGACGCCGATGAACGGTGCGACACCGAGCATGACGCCGTAGGGACCCGCGGTCGCGACGCCGACCGCGACGAGCAGGATCGTGACGAGCAGCCGGCTCCCCGCCTCGCCGCCGATCAGGATGCCGTACGGGCGGAACCGGGAGTTGCCGGCGAAGATCCCGCGGACGAGGTACTCGAGCGAGTAGCCGGCGAGCAGCAGGAGCAGACCGACGAGCAGCAGGATCTGGTCGTCGAAGACGTCGTGGACGAGCCACGGCGAGGCGATGAGCGCGAGGCCGACGAGCACGGCCGCGAGCACCGCGGCACCGATGCACGCCCGCTTGACGAGCGGTCCCCCGCCCAGCCCCCGGGCGGCGCGGCTCGCGAGCGCCCGCGACACCTCCTGCTCGACCGGCAGGCACGCGCCCGGTCCGAGCAGGAAGCCCAGCGCCCAGAGCGCGGACAGGCCCCCGTAGCGCTCCGGGCCGAGCGCGCGGCCGGTGATCGTCAGGAATCCGTAGCTGGCGACCCCGCTGAAGAGGACCCAGGCACCAACGATTCCGGAGCCGCGAGGCAGGATCGAGGTCGCGCGTGCGAGCAACCGGCGCGGCCCCGCCGTCGTCATGACGGGCCATCGTACCGGCGGGCCTCCCTCCGAACGGCCTCTCGGGGCGGGGACGGGTCCGCTCCGGCAGTAATCTCTCCTCCCTGATGTCGGACTTTCTCAGCGCGCTCGAAACTCGTGTCCTGCTCCTGGACGGCGCCTTCGGAACCTGGGTGCAGGCCCAGGACCTGGGTCCGGAGGACTTCGGCGGTCCGGAGCTCGAGGGTTGCAACGAGAACCTCGTCCTCACCCGGCCCGATCTGGTCGCCCGGATGCACCGGGAGTACTTCGAGGCCGGTGTGGATGCGGTCGAGACTGCGACCTTCGGGGCATTTGCGTTGGTCCTCGCCGAGTACGGGATCGCGGACGTCACCTACGACCTGAACGTCGCCGCGGCCCGCATCGCGAAGGAGGTCGCGGCCGAGTTCGCCACACCCGACCGGCCGCGCTTCGTCGTCGGCTCCATCGGGCCCGGCACCCGGCTCCCGTCGCTCGGTGCCATCAAGTTCGCGGAGCTCCGGGACGACTACCAGCTCCAGGCCGCCGGGCTCATCGAGGGCGGCGCGGACGTCCTGCTCGTCGAGACCGTCTACGACCTCCTGCAGGCCAAGTCGGCGATCGTCGCCTGCCGGCGCGCGATGCGCGACGCGGGCCGCACCGTCCCGTTGATGGTCCAGGTCACGATGGAGACCACGGGCCGGATGCTCGTCGGTTCGGAGATCGGCGCCGCGGTCACGGCGCTCGAAGCGATGGGGCCGGACGTCCTCGGCCTGAACTGCGCGACCGGACCGGCCGAGATGACCGAGCACCTCCGGTATCTGAAGGAGCACGCGCGCACGTTCCTCTCGTGCCTGCCGAACGCGGGGCTGCCGTCCGTCGTCGACGGGCACACGCACTACGACCTCACGCCGGACGGCCTGGCGGACGCGCACGAGCGCTTCATCCGCGAGTTCGGCATCAACATCGTCGGCGGTTGCTGCGGCACGACCCCGGAGCACCTGCGAGCGGTGCGCGAGCGCATCGGGGAGGACCCGGTGCCCGTGGCCCGGGTCCCGGACTTCGAGCCCGGTTGCTCGAGCATCTACTCGCACGTCCCGTACCACCAGGAGCTCGCGTACCTGGCGGTCGGCGAGCGCACCAACGCGAACGGCTCGCGCAAGTTCCGCGACGCGATGCTCGAGGGCGACTGGGACACGTGCGTGCAGATGGCCCGCGAGCAGGTGAAGGAAGGCGCACACGTGCTCGACGTCTGCGTCGACTACGTCGGCCGCGACGGCACGATCGACATGGAGGAGATCGCGTCGCGCTTCGCGACGCAGGCCGCGCTGCCGCTCGTCTTCGACTCGACCGAGCCCTGGGTCGTCGAGGCCGGCCTGCAGCACTCCGGCGGGAAGGCGATCCTCAACTCCGCGAACCTCGAGGACGGCGAAGCCGAGGGCTCCCGCCTGGACCGGATGATGACGCTCGCGCACGAGTACGGCGCCGCGGTCATCTGCCTCGCGATCGACGAAGAAGGCCAGGCGCGCGACGCGGGACTGGAAGCTCCGGGTCTGCAAGCGCATCTACGACATCGCGACGGAGCGCTACGGGATCGACCCGACCGACCTCATCTTCGACATGCTCACGTTCCCCCTCGGCTCGGGCCAGGAAGACCTGCGCAAGGACGGCATGGAGACGATCGAGGCGATCCGGCGGGTCAAGGCCGAGCTGCCGGGCGCGTCGACGATCCTGGGTCTCTCCAACATCAGCTTCGGGTTGAACCCCGCGATCCGGCACGTGCTGAACAGCGTGTTCCTGCACGAGTGCCGCGAGGCGGGGCTCGACGCCGCGATCGTGCACGCGGCGCGCATCATGCCGATGCACAAGATCGACGAGCGGGCCCGCGAGGTCGCGCTCGACCTCGTCTACGACCGTCGCCGCGACGACTACGACCCGCTGACCGAGCTCATGGCGCTCTTCGACGGGGTCGAGGTCGGCACGGTCGAGCGCGAGGACCGGTCGGGCTGGCCGGTCGAGGACCGGCTCAAGCAGCGCATCATCGACGGTGAGCGTGAAGGCCTGGTCGACGAGCTCGACGAGGCGCTCGCGGGTGGACGCAAGGCGCTCTCGATCATCAACGACGTGCTGCTCGAGGGCATGAAGGTCGTCGGTGACCTGTTCGGCAAGGGCGAGATGCAGCTCCCGTTCGTCCTCCAGAGCGCGGAGACGATGAAGGCCGCGGTCGCGTACCTCGAGCCGTACATGGAGAAGGCCGACGCCGGTGGCAAGGGCGTCTTCGTGATCGGCACCGTCAAGGGCGACGTCCACGACATCGGCAAGAACCTCGTCGACATCATCCTCACGAACAACGGCTACGAGGTGCACAACATCGGCATCAAGCAACCGCTGCAGTCCTTCGTCGACAAGGCGAAGGAAGTCGAGGCGGACGCGATCGGGATGAGCGGGCTCCTCGTGAAGAGCACGATCATCATGCGCGAGAACCTCTTGGAGCTGAACAACCTCGGGCTCGCGGACACGCCGATCATGCTCGGCGGCGCCGCGCTCACCCGCAACTACGTCGAGGTCGACCTGCGCAAGGTCTACGAGGGCCGGCTCTTCTACGGCAAGGACGCATTCGAGGGGCTCCACACGATGGACACCCTGATGAGCGGCATGAAGTCCGGCGATCTCGATCCCGCGTTCGGACGCGAGGAGGGCGGCCGCAAGCTCCCGCCCCGCAAGTCCCAGCTCGAAGCCGACGTCGCCGCGGCGCAGATCGTCGTGCCCGCGCGCTCCGACGTGGCCACCGACGTGCCGATCTTCACCCCGCCGTTCGTCGGCGCGCGGGTCGCGAAGGGCATCTCGCTCGACGAGATCGCCGGCTACATCAACGAGACCGCGCTGTTCCGCAACCAGTGGCAGTACCGGCCGCAGGGCGGCCAGTCCGACGAGGAGTTCAAGGCGTCGATCCGGCCGCAGCTGCGCGCCGCGATCGACGAGGCCAAGGCCGAGGGCTGGCTGGTCCCGGCGGTCGCATGGGGGTACTTCCCCGTGAACTCGGAGGGCGACGACCTCATCGTCTGGACGGACGACGACCGGCGCGACGAACGGCTGCGGTTCCACTTCCCGCGCCAGCAGAAGGACCGCTTCCTCTGCATCTCCGACTTCTTCCGACCGGTCGACAGCTCGGACCTCGATTACGCCGCGTTCCACGTCATGACCGTCGGCCAGCGCGCGACGGAGCGGGAGCAGGAGCTGTTCGCGGCGGACAAGTACGCGGAGTACCTGTTCACCCACGGGCTCTCGGTCGAGATGACCGAGGCGCTGGCGGAGCTGTGGCACCGCCGGATCCGGGAGGAGTGGGGCTTCGCCGACGAGGACGGACCGTCGCTCGCCGGTTTGTTCCGCCAGCAGTACCGCGGGTCGCGGTACTCGTGGGGCTACCCCGCGTGTCCCGACCTCGAAGACCAGGTGAAGCTCGACGAGCTGCTGACGCTGGACAAGATCGGCGTGAACCTGACCGAGGAGTTCCAGCTCGAGCCCGAGCAGAGCACCTCGGCGATCATCGTCCCGCACCCCGAGGCGAAGTACTTCATCGCCTGAGCCGCGCTACGGGGCCAGGAGCGCGCGGGCGACGACGTCGGTGCCGAACGCGGTGAGGATCGCGAGGTAGAGCAGACCCGTCGCGGCCATGACGGCCGAGTAGTACTGCTCGCGCAGCGCGAGCCGCGTCACCCAGACGAGCGCGATCGTTGTCAGCGCCGAGACGACCCACATCCAGCCGAGCAGCCCGCCGTACCCGTCCGAGACGGAGCCGCTCAACACGCCGATCATCCCCGGCGGCAGGAGCAGGGCGACGATCTCGATCGGCCACACGTAGAGGCACAGCGTCACCAGCTCCTGCAGCGGGGCGCGCGCGAGCCCGGGCTGCACGAGGTACCAGTGGCCGAGCAGCATCGCGTCGGTGATCGCGCCGAGGAACACCGCGCCGCTGAGCAGCCGGAGCATCGCGAGCCCGTACCCTCCACCCGCGACCGCGGCGAGCCCGAGCAGACCGATGAAGCCGAAGACCGGCGCGACCACGTCCAGCACCTGCGGCCCGCGGTCGTCGGCCGCACGGCGGAACCAGCTGATCGCGAACGCGACGAGCGTCGCCAGCACGAGACCGATCCCGCCGCCGATCGCGATGACGTGCCCGGCGCCCGATTGATCGGAACGGATCTCGAGCCAGACCGCGACGACCCCCATCACCCCGTAGACGCCGCGCAGCAGCCAGCCGTACCCGATGCCGACGACCTCGCGGCGGGCCGTCCACCAGAAGAACAGCAGCCCGCCCGTGGCCCACTGCAGGAGAACCGTGCCGAGATCGAGGCTCACAGAAGGACGGGCTCAGCCGACGATCGCGAGGTCGCGAGGGGCGGTGTTGAGTCGATCGGGACCGTCCGGCGCGGCCACGACGATGTCCTCCAGGCGCATCCCGAACCGACCCGGGAAGTAGATGCCGGGCTCGATGCTGAACGCGTGACCCGGCTCGAGCGGCGTTCGGTTGCCCGACACCAGGTACGGGTCCTCGTGCGCTTCGAGCCCGATGCCGTGACCGGTCCGGTGGATGAACCGGTCGCCGAGGCCTCCCGCCGCGATGATCTCGCGCGCGGTGGCGTCGACCGCTTCACACGAGGTGCCCACGGTCGCGGCGCGCACTGCCTGCTCCTGCGCGTCGACGAGGAGGGCGTAGACGTCGCGCACCTCGGACGTCGGCTCACCCACGACGAACATGCGCGTGATGTCCGAGCAGTAGCCGTCCATGGTCCCGCCGAAGTCGCACACGCACGACGTCGCCGTCGCCGATGACGCGGGGGCTCGCCTCGTGATGCGGGCTGGCACCGTTGGGGCCGGACCCGACGATCGCGAAGTTCACCCGTTGGTGGCCGTGCTCGATGATGCGGTCCGCGAACTCGCGATGGACGTCGAGCTCGGTCCGGCCGCCGAACGGGCGCCCGCGCATCTCGGCGTCGACGGCATCAACCGCATGGGCAGCCGCCCGCAGCGCCTCGACCTCGGCCGCGTCCTTCACGATGCGCAGCGCGCTGGTGACCTCCGACGCGGGGCGCATCCGGAGCTCCGGGACCGCGTCCTGGAGCCGCAGCACGAACCGGGCCCAGGTCTGGTCGCCGATCGCGGCGCCGCGCGCCGCGGGGCCGACCAGGCCGGCGACGATCGCGATCGGGTCCTCCGTCTCGGACCAGGCCCGCAGCTCGAACACCCCCGGCCGCGGCTCCACACGCGGGGCTTCGAGCTCCGGGACGACCAGGACCGCGTCGCCATCGACGGCGGGAGCACGAGCATGGTGAGGCGCTCGAGTGGCATCGCGTCGTACCCCGTGAAGTACGGGAGGTCCGCGCCCAACGAGAGGAGCAGGACATCGACGCCCAGCTCCTCCATCCGGGCCCGCGCCCGGGCCTGCCGGGACGCGAGCGGGTCGGTCACACCCATCCGGGCAGACCGCTGATCGCCGTCGCGTTCTTCTGCTCGCGGTACTTCGCGAGACCGGCTTCGCCGTGCTTCTCGGCCCAGTCCGTCAGCAGCGTGCGCTCGCCCACGTGCTCCATCAGCGGGACCCCGTAGCCACAGGACGAGGAGATGCGGCTCACGTCGACGACGATCACCGAGCGCGCACCCGCCGGCGTGGGCAGCCGCTCGAGGTACGGGTCGGCCTCGCGGGCATCGGCCGGGATGACCGTGCCGCGACCCTGGAGCCGGATGATGTTCGGGCGACCGGAGAACGCGCAGAACATCAAGGTGATCCGGCCGTTCTCCCGCACGTGCGCGACCGTCTCGATGCCGCTGCCGTGCAGGTCCACGTACGCGACGGTGTGGTCGTCGAGGACCCGGAACGAGTCCAGCCCCTTCGGTGAGACGTTGACGTGGTGGTCTGTGCTCTCCGGCGCGGTCGCGACGAAGAACACCGGCTGCGCTTCGAGGAACTCGGTCAGCTCGGGCGTGATGGTCTCGAGCTCGCGGCCCATCAGAGGGCCTCTGCGGCCACGGTGGGCGCGGCGACGGCGGCGGCGCCGGCCCGGGCGTGGTAGCTCGATCGGACGAGTGGGCCGCTCTCGACGTGCGCGAACCCGAGCGACCGCGCGTAGCTGCCGAGCTCGTCGAACTCCGCGGGCGTCCACCAGCGCACGACCGGAAGGTGTGTGGTCGACGGCCGCAGGTACTGGCCGAGCGTGATCAGGTCGACGCCGACCCCGCAGAGGTCGACCAGGGCACCGTGCAGCTCTTCGATCGTCTCTCCCATGCCCAAGATGATGCCCGACTTGGTGACGAGGCCGGCCTGCTTTCCGCGCGCCCAGCAGCGCGAGCGACCGCGCGTAGGCCGCCGACGGGCGGGCCGCACGCTGCAGCCGGGCGACAGTCTCGAGGTTGTGGTTCAGCACGTCGGGGTGCGCCGCGAAGATCGCGTCGAGCGCGGCCGGCTCACCCTTGCAGTCGGGGATGAGCACCTCGATCGTGGTGGCCGGGGTACGACGCCGGATCGCCTCGATCGTCGCGACGAACCCGGAGGCACCGCCGTCGTCAAGGTCGTCGCGGGCCACGCTCGTGACGACCGCGTGCGCGAGACCGAGCGTCGCCACGGCCTCGGCGACCCGCGCCGGCTCCTCGAGGTCGAGCGGGTTCGGCTTGCGGGTGTCGACGAGGCAGAAGCCGCATGCCCGCGTGCACCGCTCACCGAGGATCATGAAGGTGGCCGTGCGGTCGGCCCAGCACTCGAAGATGTTCGGGCAGCCGGCCTCCTGGCACACCGTGTTCAAGCCGCTGTCGCGCATGAGCCGCTGGGTCTCGCGGTAGCCCGGACCGAGATCGGCCTTGACCTTCATCCAGTCCGGCCGCCGGAACGTCGGGTCGGGCACCGGCGCCTCCACGCCCGCGGCCGCGAGCCGGCCGAGCAGGCGCACCGGTGCTCCGGTCCCTTCGCCGCGCGAGAACGCGCTCAGATCGTCCGGGGTCTGCTGCCAGGCCACGTCCTGACGCTCGACCGCGAGGTATCCGAGGCGCACGGCCATGCGTCGGCCACGGCGTCGGCGACCTCGCGCATCGGTGGTGTCCCGCGCCGAGGAGCTTCGCCATCGAGGTCACGCCACGGTCGCGGATCCCGCAGGGAACGATGTGGTCGAACATCGCGAGGTCGGGGTCGACGTTCAGCGCGAACCCGTGCCGGGTGCGCATCGCCGCGACCTTCACGCCGATCGCCGCGATCTTCTCGTTGCCGACCCAGACCCCGGAGAACCCGTCCTCACGGTGGGCGTCGATGCCGAAGCCGGCCGAGCACGTCGATCAACGCGGCTTCGAGCCGCCGGATGTGCGCGATCACATCGGCGCGCCGTCGCGCCACGGCCGCAGCGTGACGATCGGGTAGCCGACGAGCTGGCCCGGCCCGTGGTACGTGACGTCACCACCGCGGTCGGCGTGCACGCAGCTCGGCCCCGACGCTCGCCGGTGGCACGAGCACGTGCGCCGGGTCGGCCGCGGGTTCCGAGCGTGTACGTGTGCGGGTGCTCGAGCAGGAGCAGATGGTCCTGCCCGCTGTGCTCGTGCAGCGCCCGCTGCAGATCGGCTGCCTCGTGGTAGTCGACCCGTCCGAGCCAGCGAACCCGCAAGGGCGCCCGGCCCATGCTCATGCGAGCTCGGCGTCCCAGTCGCGGGTCTCGAGGATCTCGCGCACCGCGTGCAGGAAGGACGCGGCGTACGCGCCGTCGAACGCCCGGTGGTCCCACGCCAGCGCGAGCACGCCGACCGGGTGGATCGCGATCGCGTCGTCGCCGTCCGGACCCTCGACGACGACGGGCCGCTTCGTGATCGCGTCGGTGGACAGGATCGCGACCTGGGGTTGGTTGATGATCGGCAACGTCATCAAGGTGCCGAACGGGCCCATGTTCGTGATCGTGAACGTGCCGCCGAGGATCTCGTCCGGACCGAGCTGCTTCGTGCGCGCGCGGGTCGCGAGGTCACGGATCTCGCGGGCGATGAGCCGCAGCCGCTTGCCGTCCGCGTCGCGGATCACCGGCGCGATCAGGCCCCGGAACTCGAGGTCGACCGCGACACCGAGGTGCACGTCGTGGTGGACGACGAGCGACTCGCCGTCGACGCTCGCGTTCACGTTCGGGTAGTCGCGGCACCGCATCGCAGAACGCCCGCACGAGGAACGGCAGGTAGGTCAGCGAGAAGCCCTCCTCCTGCTTCCAGTCGGCCTGGTTCGCGCGCGCGGATCCGCTCCACCCGCTCGAAGTCCACCTCCACCGACGTGTAGACGTGCGCGCTGGTCGCGCTTGGAGCTGACCATGTGGTCCGCGGTGCGGCGCCGGATGTTGTCGAACGGGATCACCTCGTCGCCGTGGCGTACGGCCCGCGACACCGGCGCCTCGCGGTGCCGGACCGGTCGGCGCGGACGGGGCGGGCGCGGTCGGTGACGCTCGGCGCGGTGCGGGCTGTGGGCGCCGCGTTGGTGCACGTCACGGCGGGTGATCCGACCGCCCTCGCCGGTGCCCGTGATCGACGCCGGGTCGAGTCCCCGCTCGGCGATCAGGCGACGGACGACGGGCGACGTGACCCGGCCGTTGCCGTCGGCGGGTGCGTCCGCGGCCGGCGCGGGCGCCGATGCGGGAGCCGGTGGTGCGCTCGACGCCGGCGCCGGCGGCGGCGCGGGCGCGGGGGCCGCCGGCGGAGGCGGGGGCGGTGCCGCGGCGACGGGGGCGGGCGCCGGCGCGGGTTCGGGCGCGGGCGCGGGCTCGGGCGGGCGGGTGCCGCGGGCGGCGGCGGGTGCGGCCGCACCCTCGGCCGCGTCGCCGAGCACCGCGAGCCGGGCCCCGACCTCGACCGTGTCACCTTCCGGGACGAGGATCTCGGTCAGCACCCCGGACGCGGCCGCGGGCACCTCCGAGTCCACCTTGTCGGTCGACACCTCGAACAGCGGCTCGTCGAGCGCGACCTGGTCACCGACCTGCTTGAGCCACCGGGTGATCGTTCCCTCGGTGACGGTCTCGCCCAGCTGCGGCATCGTGATGTCCACTCGTGTCTCTCCAGTCAGCCGTGCAGTGATCGACCCGTGAGCGCCAGCGCGGACTCGCCGAACAGCTCGCTCAGGGTCGGGTGGGGATGGATCAGCGCGCCGAGGTCGTCCGGGGTCGCCTCCCAGTTGACCGCGAGGTACCCCTCGGCGAGCAGCTCGGTCGCCCACGGCCCCACGATGTGGACGCCGAGCAGCGGACCGTCCTTCTCGGCGACGATCTTCACCAGCCCGTCGGGCTCGCCCATGATCACCGCGCGGCTGTTGCCCGCGAACCGGTGCACGGACGTGACGACGTCGTAGCCGCGCTCGACCGCCGCCGCCTCGGTGAGCCCGCTGAACGCGACCTCCGGGTGGCAGTAGATCCCCCACGGCACCTTGTCGTGATCGAGTGGGATGACGTCCTCGCCGAGGATCGTCTTGATGGAGATGATCGCCTCGGCGAAGCCGACGTGCGCGAGGGCCGGACCCTTGACCACGTCACCCACCGCGTAGACGCCGGGCACCGACGTCTGCTGATGGTCGTCCACCACGACGAAGCCGCGGTCGTCGACCTCGACGCCGGAGGTCTCGAGCCCGATGCCCTCGGAGCGGGGGCGCCGACCGATGCTCACCACGACCTTGTCGACCTCGAGCGACTCCGGCTGGTCACCCGCGAGATAGCGCAGCGTGAGCGCGGGCGACCGGTCGAGACCCTCGATCGCGACGCCCGTGGCGACCTTGATGCCGCGCTTCTTGAACGCGCGCACCACCTGGTCGGCCGCCTGCTTGTCCACGCCGGGCAGGATCGCGGGCATCGCCTCGAGCAGGGTCACCTCGCTGCCGACGTCGGCGAGGAAGGAGGCGAACTCGCAGCCGATCGCGCCGCCGCCGATGATCGCGGTGCGCGCCGGGACCTCGTCGAGCACGAGGAAGTGGTCCGAGGACAGGACCTGGTTTCCGTCGAACGGCATGCCGGGCAGCTCGCGGGGAGTGATCCGGTCGCGAGGATCAGCGCGTCGCCGATGAGCTCGGAGCCGTCGGACACCCGGATGTGGTGGGCCGCGGCGTCGATGATCGTCCCCGTTCCCGGCACGACGGTGACCTTGCGGCCCTTCAACAGCGACTCGAGGCCCTTGGTCAGCCGGTCCACGACCTGCTGCTTGCGGGCCTGGCTGGTCGAGAGGTCCAGGGTGGGCTGGCCGGCGTCGACCCCGAACTCCTTCGCGGTCGCGGACGGTCCGGAGCACCTCGGCGGTCTGGAGCAGCTCCTTGGCGGGTATACAGCCCCGATGCAGACAGGTGCCGCCGACTCGTGTCTCCTCGACCATGGCGATCCGAAGCCCGGCTGCGGCCCCGTACAGGGCGGCCGCGTAGCCACCGGGACCGCCGCCCAGGACGACGACGTCGAACCTCTCAGCCACCGTGCTCACCACCTTCGGGTCGGAGCTCTGCCTCGGTCATTGTGCGCACACGCCAAGGGGCACCAGCCACCATCATCGACGCCCTACGACTTGCTCGTGAGGAAAATGACCACCTGGATCGCGAACGCCGCCAGGATGACGACCCCGTCACCAGCGCCAGCAACATCAGCGTCCGCGTCTTCATGCCCCCATCATCGCCCCAACCGGGCGTGGTCGGCCGACTCGCCGCCGACCGGGGCCTCGCTTCGAATTCCGTACAAAGCGCCGCTATGCTGATGCGCCGCCCGGCCGTTGGCCGGGATCGGGGCGCCGGGGGGCATCGGTGGGCCGACATCGATTCGCGAATCGAAGGGGACGGAGCTCGGCCGTGAGTGACCGTTCGGGGAAGCTGATCGAGAAGGCCCGTGGCGCCGTGCCCGAGGGCACCTTCGCCGTCAGTGCCGGCCTCGTCGTCGCGGCCATCACCGTCGTACCTCTTCGTCATCGTTGCGAACAAGGGCCTCAGCTCGCAGCAGTACTCGGCGTTCGGCGCGTTCTGGGGCTTCATCTTCGTCGCCGGCCCGGGCCTCTTCCTCCCGCTCGAGCAGGAGGTCGGCCGCGCGCTCGCCCACCGCAAGGCCCAGGGCATCGGCGGCGGTCCGCTGGTGCAGCGCGCGGCGCGCCTCGGGGCGATCCTCACCGCGGTGATGGTCCTGCTCGTCCTCGTCACGTCTCGCCGCTCTACGTGAACGGCCAGTTCCACGGGAACTGGCTGCTCGTCGCCAGCCTCGCGATCGGCCTCGTCGGCTTCTACTGCATGCACACGACGCGCGGCACCCTGTCGGGCAACGCGCGCTTCCGCCCGTACGGTGAGATGCTCGCCACCGAAGCCGTCGTTCGGCTCGGTCGGTGCGATCGTGCTGCTCGCGATCGGCGTGAACAACGCCGGCGCGTACGGCATGTGCATGGCCCTCGCCCCGTTCGTCGCGCGTCGCGGTGTCGCTGCGCCGCCGGGAGAAGCTCCTCGAGCCCGGACCCCCCGCGCCGTACAGCGAGCTTTCCAACGCGCTCGGCTGGCTCCTCGCCGGCTCGGTGCTGATGCAGCTGCTCGGATACTCCTCGCTGCTCGGCGTCAACCTGTTGAAGGGCACGAGCCACGCGGACACCCTGGCCGTCGCCGCGTTCACGTCGGCGTTCTTCGTCGCCCGGATCCCACCCCTGCTCTTCCAAGCGGTGCAGGGAACGCTGCTGCCGAAGCTCGCGAGCCTCGCGGGTGCCGGTCGTCACGACGACTTCCGCACCGGGTTCAAGCAGCTCCTCTGGATCGTGATCGGCATCGCGATCATCGGCACCGTCGCCGCGTTCACGATCGGCGTTCCGGTCGGCAAGATCCTGTTCCCGCCGTTCACGATCGACGAGCGTGGACCTCGGCCTGCTCGCGGCCGGAAGTGGCGTGTTCATCATCGCCGCTGACCGTGGCCGCAGGCGCTGCTGGCCCTGAAGGGCCACGCCCGAGCGGCGCTGGCCTGGCTGCTCGGAGTCCTCACGTTCGCGTCGGCGCGGCACTGATCTCGGACCTCGAGAAGCGGGTCGAGGTCGGATTCCTCGCCGGCTCGATCGTCGCAACGCTGGTGATGATGGTGAGCCTGTACCAGCGCATGCAGCGCGGCGTGCCCGACAGCATCGATTCGCTCATCACCCAGATCGAGCACGAGCCGCTCGAGTTCTAGGATCACCGGATCGACCCCGTCCGTGTTGCCCTCGACGGCACGCCGTTGCTGGGGCAGCGCACCGGCATCGGCGAGGTCACCGAGGGCCTGATCACTGCACTTGCGGCGCGTGACGACGTCCGCCCCGTCGTCTACGCGCTGACCTGGCGCGGCCGCAACGACCTCGCCCGCAGCCTGCCGACCGGAGTTCGGGCCGCCACCGCGCGGCTGCCGGCACGGCTGGTCCGGGAGCTCTGGAGCCGCGGCGCGAGCTGGCCGCGTGCGGAGCACTGGACCGGGCCGGTCGATGTCGTGCACGCGCTCAACTACGTCGCGCCACCCGCGCGCGGATCGGTGATCGTCGCGGTGCACGACCTCACGTTCATCCGCTTCCCCGAGCTCTGCACGCCGGACACGCTCCGCTACGGCACGCTCATCAAGCGCGCGATCGCCCGCGGGGCGATCGTCCAGACCGGCAGCGAGTTCATCGCCGACGAGATCCGGACCGAGTTCGGGATCGCGCCCGACCGGGTCGTCGCGATCCCCTGGGGGCTCGGCGCGGTCAGTGGTGGCCGCGCCGGACCAAGGCGCTCAGCTCGCGGGCGGCGCCCGCTACGTGCTCGCGCTCGGAACCGTCGAGCCGCGCAAGAACCTCCCCGCGCTCGTGCGCGCCTTCACCGCCGTCGCGGCGAGCGATCCCGAGGTCCGCCTCGTGGTCGCGGGCCCGACGGCTGGGACCAGGCCCGCTTCGACGCGGCGGTCGATGCCTCACCGCACCGCGACCGCATCGTCCGGCTGGGGTACGTGACCAACGAGCAGCGCCGCGACCTGCTGGCCGGCGCCACGGTCTTCGCCTACCCCACGCGGTACGAAGGCTTCGGCCTGCCGCCGCTCGAGGCGATGGCCGCGGGGGTGCCCGTGCTCGCGGCGCGGGCGGATCGCTCCCGGAGGTGCTCGGCGACGCGGCACAGCTCGTCGACCCGCACGACGACGACGAGCTCGCCGGCGGGCTCAGCCGCCTGCTCGCCGAGCCCGACGCCCGCGCCGCGCTCGTCGCGCGGGGCCACGCCCAGGTGGCCCGCTACACGTGGCCCGCGTCCGCCGAGCGCTTCGCCCAGCTCTATCGTGCGGTCGCATGAAGGTCGCCCTGCACGTGGGCCAGCTCCTGCAGCCGGTGCCCGGCGGCATCGGCCGCTACGTCGACGGCCTGCTCGGCACGCTGCCCGATGTCGGCGTGGAGCTGGTGACCTTCGCCGCGGGCCCCGCGCCGCCCGATCATCCGGGGCCGCTGCCGGGCTACGTCGACCTCGGCCGGCCGCACGCGCCCTGGCGCTACGAGCTGTGGCACCGGTTCCGCCGGCCCGCGATCCCGGTGCGGAGCGACGTGATCCACGCGCCGAGCCTCGCGGTGCCGCCGGCGCACGACACCCCGCTCGTCGTCACGATCCACGATCTCGCGTTCTCCGGCACCCGGAGGTGTTCACGCGCCGCGGGGTCGACTTCCACCGCCGTGGACTCGCGGTCGCGCACCGCGAAGCCGCGGTGGTCATCGCGATCTCGGAGTTCACGCGTGGTGAGCTGATCCTCTCCGGGTTCGAGCCCGAGCGTGTGCTCGTCGCGCCGATGGCCATCGTCGTCCCGAAGCCGGCGCCCGACGACGAGCTGGACGCCCGCCTCGCCGCCGCGGGCGTCGAAGGTCCCTACGTGCTCAGCGTCGGCACCATCGAGCCGCGCGAAGGGCCTCGACACGCTGGCCGCCGCGGTCGCGAGCATCCGGCGCACCCATCCGGACCTCACGCTCGTGCTCGCCGGACCCACCGGGTGGCTCTCCGTGCCCGGGCTCGACGGCCCCGCGGTCCGCCGGCTCGGTCGGGTCGACGAGGCCACCCTCGACGCGCTCTACCGCCGCGCCCTCGTGTGCGCGCTCCCCTCCCGCTACGAGGGCTTCGGGCTGCCGGCACTCGAGGCGATGGCCCGCGGATGCCCCGTCGTCGCTTCCAACACGACCGCGCTCCCCGAGGTCGTGGGGGATGCCGGCGTGCTCGTGGCGCCGGGCGACGTCGCCGCGTGGACCGCCGCGGTGACGGACCTCGTCGAGGACGAGTCCGCCCGTGACGACCTGGCCGACGCGGGGGCGCCGCCGGGCGACGGACTTCACCTGGGTCGCCACGGCGAAGGCCCACCTGGACGCGTACCTCGCCGCGGGAGCCCACGCGGCGCACTCGTAGACTCGGCTCGTGCGCCTGCTGCTGGACGTCTCGGCGGTGCCCGACCGTCCCGTTGGCGCCGGCGTCTACACGGTGCAGCTGGTCCGGGGCCTCGCCGACCACGAAGAGGTCGACCTGCACCTGCTCGCCCGCCGCGGCGATGTGACCCGCTGGGCGGACGACGCCCCGAAGGCGGCGGTGCACGCCGAGGTGCCCGAACGCCGGCCGGCCCGACTCGTGTGGGAGCAGGTTCGCGCACCCGCGCTGGCAGATCGTCTGCGGCTCGACGTCTGGCACGGCCCGCACTACACGATGCCCGCCCGGCTCACGGTCCCCGCGGTCGTCACCGTGCACGACATGACGTTCTTCGACCATCCCGAGTGGCACGAGCGCAGCAAGGTCGCGTTCTTCACCCCGATGCTGCGCATGAGCGCGCATCGGGCGCGCGCCTTGATCGCGGTGAGCGAGCACACCGCGCAACGGCTGCGCGCGCGGCTCGACCCGCCGGCACCGATCGTGGTCGCACCGCACGGCGTGGACCTCGAGCGGTTTCGACCCGCACCGCGCGGCGATGCGGGCGACCTCGCGCGGCTGCGGAACCTCGGCATCCAACCGCCGTACCTCGCGTTCGCGGGACGCTCGAGCCGCGCAAGAACCTGCCGGGGCTGATCGCGGCGTTCGCGCGCCTCGCTCCGGAGCGCCCGGACCTGCGCCTGGTGCTCGCGGGCCGTGACGGATGGGGAGCCACCGCGGTGCGAGATGCCGCGGCGGCGAGCGGAGTCACGACTCGGATCCTGCGGACCGGGTGGTTCCCGGGGCCTGCGCTGGCGCCGTTCTTCCGCCAGTCCGAGGCGGTCGTCTACCCGTCGCTCGAGGAGGGGTTCGGCCTGCCCGCGCTCGAAGCGCTGGCCTGCGGGGCCCGCTCGTGACGACGACCGGTTCCGCGATGGCGGAGGTCGTCGGGGACGCGGCCCGTCTCGGTCGCCCCGGGCGACACCGGCGCCCTGGCTGCGACACTGGCCGACGTGCTCGATGACCCGACCCTCGCGACCCGGCTCCGTGCGGCAGGACCGGGCCAGGCCGCGCCCTTCACGTGGGAGCACTCGATCGAACGCCATCTCCACGCCTACCGACTCGCGGCGGGGGTGGCCGCATGAAGGTCGCCGTGACCGGCGCGCGTGGCTTCGTCGGCCCACACCTCGTCCGCCACCTCGAAGCCTGCGGTGACGACGTGCTGTCGCTGGACCGACACGGGCCCGACTCGTTCGACGTCACCGACGCGGTCGCGGTGCACGACCGGCTCGCGGAAGCCCACCCCGAGGTCGTCTACCACCTGGCGGCGCTGAGCCACGTCGGTGAGAGCTGGAAGAGCCCGGCCACGTCCTTCCGCGTCAACGCCGAAGGAACGCTGAACGTGTTGCGGGCCTGCACCGAGCTCCACGTCAACCGCGTGATCGTGGTGCTCAGCTCGGAGGAGTACGGGACGGTCGAAGCGGCCGACCTCCCGCTGACCGAGGACTCACCGCTGCGCCCGGTGACGCCCTACGGCGCGGCCAAGGTGGCCGCGGACTTCCTGGCGCTGCAGGCCTACCTCGGCGACGGGCTCGGCGCGATCCGCGTCCGGCCGTTCAGCCACACGGGACCGGGGCAGTCCGCCCGGTTCGTAGTCCCCGCGCTCGGCCGCGCGCATCGCGCCGGCGCGGAGGCCGACCACGTCGACGAGATCCCGGTCGGGTCGCTCGACGCGGTGCGGGACATCACCGACGTGCGCGATGTCGTGCGGGCGTACCGGCTCGTGGCCGAACGCGGTGAGCCGGGCGCGGTCTACAACGTCTGTTCGGGGATGGGCGTGAGCGTGCAGGAGATCGCCGACCAGCTGCTCGCCCGCGCGACCCGGCCGATCCGCCTCGCGACCGATCCCGAGCTCGTGCGCCCGGTCGAGGTCCCCCGGTTGGTGGGCAGCAACGCCCGCCTGCGCGCCGCGACCGGCTGGAACCCTGAGATCGCGCTCGCCGACACCCTCGCCGACGTGCTCGACGACGCCCGCAGCGCTCGCTAGAGGGTCTGGCGGTCGAGCCACCCGAAGAGCGAGGCGATCGCGCGTGGGTCGTGGCGGATGCGGCGACCTGCGGTCAACACGACGCGCAGCTCGGCCGAACCGTGCGCCTCGGCGAGGATGCGCGCGTCGTCGAGCGGGGCGACGTCGTCGTCCGAGCCGTGCAGCACGAGGAGTGGTCGGGGCGCCAGACGGCGCGCCGCGCCGACCGCGTTCACCCCTGCGATCTCGCGGGCCCAGGCCGCCGGATCCGCCGGCGCGCCCGGCGTCCGGAGCACGCCCATCCGGCGGCAGTGGTCGATGAACCGCGACGTCTCCCACCCGCGCAGGGTCGCCTGCGCGCCGAGCGTCGCGACCCCGCGCACCCGCTTGTCCCGCGCCGCGGTGCACAGCGCGAGCGTGCCGCCGGCGCCGGTCCCGACCATCCAGATCCCGCTGACCTCCTCCCGCTCGGCGAGGAAGTCCACGGCCATGCGCTGGTCGGCCAGCCACCCGCCCACCGAGAAGTCCCCCTCGGAGCCCCCGGTGCCCCGGAAGTTGAAGGTGAAGACCATCCAGCCGACATCACGGGCGATGCGGTCGGCGAGCTCCGGGAACGTCAGGCCCGAGGCGAGCGAGCCTCGGGGCGGGGTCGGGAAGTCATGGCACAGGATGACGGCGGGGACGGCCGCGTTCGTCGCCGGGCGCGCCACGTGGACGGCGAGTGCCAGTCCGTCCACCTCGATCCGTTGCTCCACTGCGGCTCCTTCGGTTGGCACCATTATCCTGGGCCGGGTGAGCACCTCTGCACTCCGGGCCCCCGCGTACAAGGAATGGGCCGCGGTCGTGCAGGCCCTCCTCGAGGGGGAGCAGGTCATCGACGTGCGCAAGGGCGGCATCCGCGAGGACGGGCGGCACTTCTCGGTGCAGTCGAGCCGCCTGTGGCTGTACCCGACGCTCGAGCACCAGCGCCCGGAGCTGCTCAAGCCCGCCTACGCCCGCTGGATCGGCCCGACGGCCGACGACTCCGGTCCGGGTGACTTCGTGATCTCGGGGTGGGCCGACGTCGTCGGGGCCGCGACCACCACGGATCCCGAGGTGATCGACGCGCTGGACGGCAAGGTGATCTGGTCGCGTGAGTACGTCGAGACCCGGTTCAAGTGGAAGCAACGTGACCCGCTCTGGATCCTGGCGCTGCGCGTCCACCGTCTCCACCAGCCCATCGCGGTGCCCTATCGGGACGCGTACGGCGGCTGCACCTCGTGGGTGGAGCTCGACGGGCTCCCGGACAACCCTGAGTCGTTGCCGTCCGAGCTCGTCCTCTCGGACGTCGCGTTCGAGGCCAAGCTCAAGAGCGCGGCCGGCGCCATCCCGGGCGGCTTCCACCCGCCCACCGTGGCGTAGCTCGGGCGCTAGGACTCCGCGCTCAGCGCCGCGAACGCGCGGTAGCCGCGGTTGCGGGCCTCGGCCGGGGTGTCGGGGCTGAACGCGGCGAACTGCTCGGACTCCATCAGCTCGTCGATGAGCTCCGGGTCAAGGTCGGGGTCGTCGAGATCGAAGTACCACTGCGTCCGCTTGTCACCGACGTAGCGGAAGTCCTCGAATTTGTTCGGTCGGCTCACGCGTCCACCATTCGGTCGATCGGAACGACGTGGTGGGGGCACAGGATGCGCCCCCACCACGAAGGAAAATTGTTCGGTTCACCATCTTCGGGGGTCGCTCGAGGGGGGACCAGCTCCCCGACCCGTCCGATGGCGGCGCAGCGGTGGAATTCCGCCAAGCGGTCCAACGAGCTACCGGCCTAGCGGCCGCGCACCTCCAGGGTCCCAAAACGTTGATCATGCATTGTTTGGACCACCTCCCTTCTCTGGTACCGAAAGGATATACAGCCCAGTCAAGGGTCCGAACGGCAATGCCGGGTGGGCGCCCCGAGTCAGTCGGTGGGGTCGTCGAACCGGCCGGCGCGATGCGCCGACGCCTCGTCCTCGTCGCGGGTGAGATCGATGTCGGCGGACCCACCCGTCAGCCCCGGATGAGGAACCTCGAACCAGACGACCGTGTCGCCCGACTCCCGGGAGACCCCCCAGCTCGCGGCGAGCCCGTGGACGACGTGGAGCCCAAAGTGCTCGGCCGGCCGGCCCCGTTCGTACGGGATCGGCGCGACGGTTCCCGCGGTGCCCCGATTCGTCACCTCGACGCGCACGAGGTCGCGCACGTCGACCCGCACGCCGACCTCGCCGTCGCCGTGCATGATCGCGTTCGCCACGAGCTCGTCGAGCAGCAACAGGCAGACGTCACACGCGTCGCCCTCGATGTGCTCTGCGGCGAAGACGCCGTCGAGCCATACCCTCGCTGCCCGCACGCTCGTGAGCTCGGGTGCGAGCTCGGGCGTGACGTATACACCCACCTCCCCAAGTTACCCACGATTCCGGTGGGGAACGCGGGCCTGCGCGCCGCGGTGCGCTATCCCGCGTCTTCCCTGGGCTCCGGCCCGTGGTCGCCGGGCGTCCCGGGCTCCTCGGGCTCCTCGTCCGGACCGGCCGCGTGGCCCACCGCGCCGATGAACCGGAGGTAGGCCAGCTGGCACTCGACGACCCCGTCGACCTGTTCGGGGAGGTACGACTCGCCGGTCTCGGCCGAGCGTTCGAGGATGTACTCGACGGTCTCCGCGGTGCCGAACACGACCGCGCCCTGAGGTGCGATGCCGGACCCGTTCGAGGAGACGCCCTTGCGCTTGAAGAACTCGAGCTGGAAGTCCAGGATCCGCCGGACGTCCTCGGGGGTCAGCGTGGCCGCGACGAGATCCGGCAGGTGCCGGACCACCCAGTCGTAGGCGTCGTCGGGGTCGAAGACCGCGGCGGGAGGTGCCTCGGACATGCGGGCGGCCTCGCGGAACACGAAGACGGCCGCGATCGCGAGCACGAGGCCCACGATGACGACGCCGACGACCAGTGCCACGATCTCAGCCTACGACCCGAAGGGCAGACCGCCGGAGGACGCCGGACCACTCACGGTCCGGCAGTCGTCCTCCGGAGATCTTCGGAAAGCTAGATGCCGATGCGCTGCGCGAGCAGCTCACGGTGGTAGGTCGGCGTCACCCAGCAGGATCTCGGAGGACTTGGCGCGCTTGAAGTAGAGGTGCGCGTTGTGCTCCCAGGTGAACCCGATGCCACCGTGGATCTGGATGTTCTCCGCCGCCGCGTGGAAGTACGCGTCCGAGCAGTAGGCCTTGGCCAGGCTCGCGACCACGGGCGCCTCGTCGTTGCCCTCGGCCGCCGCCCAGGCGGCGTAGTACGCGGCCGACTTCGCCGACTCCACCTCGAGCAGCATGTCCGCGCACTTGTGCTTGATCGCCTGGAACGAGCCGATCGGCCGGCCGAACTGCACGCGGTCCTTCGCGTACTGGACCGACTCCTCGAGCACGAACTGCGCCCCGCCGACCATCTCGTTCGAGAGCCCGACGGCCGCCTGGTCGAGCGTCGTGGACAGCGCCGCCCAGCCCGAGCCGGGCTCGCCGAGCTTCGCCGCCTTCACGCCCGAGAACTCCAGCCGGGCCTGCTTGCGGGTCTGGTCCATCGTCGCGAGCGCAGTCCGGGTGAGGCCCGGCGCATCGCCGGCGACCGTGAAGAAGGAGATGCCGTCCTCACCCTTCGTGCCCGCGGTGCGGGCGACCACGACGACGAGGTTGGCGGTGTGACCGTCGAGCACGAACATCTTCGTGCCGTCGAGCACGTAACCGTCACCGTCGGCGCGGGCTTCCATCGTGATGCCGTCGGCGCTCCAGCGCCCGTTCGGCTCGGTGAACGCGAGCGTCGCGATCGTCTCCCCGCTCGCGATCCCCGGCAGGAGCGCGGCCTTCTCGTCGTCCGTGCCCGCGTTGAGGATCGCGTTCGCCGCGAGGACCACGGTCGAGAAGTACGGCGCGCACAGCAGCGCGCGACCCTGCTCCTCGAGCACGATGCCGAGCTCGACGAACGTGAAGCCCTGGCCCCCGTAGGCCTCCGGGATCGCGAGGCTCTGCAGTCCGAGCTCGTTCGCCATCTGGGTCCACACCGCGGGGTCGTAGCCCTCGGTGGTCTCCATCAGGCGCCGCACCTCGCTCTCGGGGCTCTTCGCCTCCAAGAACTTCCGCACGGCATCCCGCAGCTGGTCCTGCTCTTCCGAGAACGGCGAAATTCACAGTTGCTCCTTCTCCCCCGTGGGGGCTTACCTGGGTTCCCGAGGCAAGCCCAAGACCCGCTCACCGATGATGTTCCGTTGGATCTCGCTGGCGCCGGCGTAGATGGTCTCCGACCGGCTGAACATGAAATTCCGCTGGAGCTCGTCGAGCTCGTAGCCCTTGGTCGGATCACCTTCGATGATCCCCGCGGCGGGACCGAGCACGTCCATTGCGAGCTCGCCCAGGTTGCGGTGCCACGTGCTCCAGAAGAGCTTGCCGATGCTGGCCTCCGGGCCGAGGACCCCCTTGCGGGCGAGCCCGGTCAGCATGCGCAGACCGTTGTACTTCATGATCTGGACGCCGATGTACGCCTGCGCCAGGCGCTGACGGATCACGTTCTCGCGCGCGGCGCCGTTGGCGTGGGCGACCTCGATGAGCTCCGTCAGCTCGCGTTGGAACCCGAGCTGCTGGCCGAGGAAGGCGGTGCCGCGCTCGAAGCCGAGGGTGGCCATCGCCACCTTCCAGCCGTCGTCGACCGCACCCAGCACCATCGAGCGGTCGGTGCGGGCGTCGTCGAAGAAGACCTCGTTGAACTCGGCCGTCCCCGTCATCTGGTGGATCGGCTGCACCGTGACGCCGGGCTGGTGCATCGGGATCAAGAGGTACGAGAGACCCTTGTGGGCCGGCGCGTCGGGATCGGTGCGGGCGATGCAGAAGCACCAGTCGGCGCGATGGGCCAGCGTCGTCCACACCTTCTGGCCGTTCACCACCCACTCGTCGCCGTCGAGCACTGCCCGGGTCTGGACGTTCGAGAGGTCGGAGCCGGCGTTGGGCTCCGAGTACCCCTGGCACCAGAGCTCTTCGACCGCCTGGATCTTGGGCAGGAAGCGCTGCTTCTGCTCCTCGGTGCCGTAGGCGATCAGCGTCGGTGCGAACAGGCCCTCGCCGAAGAAGCTGATCCGCGCCGGCGCGCCCGCCTTCGCGTACTCCTCGTTGAAGATGACCTGCTCGACGATGCCGGCCTCGCGCCCGCCGTACTCCTTCGGCCACGACATGCCGACCCAGCGGTCCCGGCCCAGGAGCCGCTCCCACTCGATGCGGAGGTCGTAGCCGGACTCGTCGGCCGGACCGCCGCCGGGGCCGATCTGCGCGTACTCGCCCACCAGGTGCTCGGTCAGCCAAGTCCGCACTTCGTCGCGGAACGCTGCCTCGGCGGGGGTGTCGTGGAAGTCCATAGGGCCGGGTCGACCGTACTTGACCGACCGGTCCAGTTTCCATCCTGGCCTGCGGGAACGGGCGGCTCGGCCGATACGCTGACCCCGTGCCTCTCACGACGTCCCGGCCCGCCCACTACGAGACGACGGACGTGCGGATCGACAAGATCGTCGTCGGGCCCTACGAGAACAACGTGTTCATCCTGCGGTCCAAGCAGAGCGGGGATGCGGTCCTCGTGGACGCCGCGAACGAGCACGAGCTGCTGCTCGAGGTCTGCAAGGCCACCGGGGTCCGGCGGGTCCTGACCACCCACGGTCACTTCGACCACATCGGGGCGGTCACCGCGGTGCGCGACGCCGGCATCGACGTCGGCATCGCGCCCGAGGACGCCGCGATGCTGCCGTCCTACGACTTCGTCATCCCCGACGACGACGTCATCGAGGTCGGTGACCTGCGGCTCCACACCGTCCACACCCCCGGCCACACCCCCGGGTCCACCTGCTTCGTCCTCGAGGGCCACCCCGTCGTGTTCAGCGGCGACACGCTGTTCCCGGGTGGTCCGGGCAACACGAAGTTCGAGAACGCGAGCTTCGACCAGATCATCGAGTCCATCGACCGCCGGCTGTTCACGCTCCCCGAGGAGACGTTGGTGCTCCCGGGGCACGGGCTCGACACGACCATCGGCACCGAGCGCCCCCACCTCGACGAGTGGATCGCCCGGGGCTGGTAGCCGAGGAGCGCGGACGGGTGTCGGAGCTGAACGACCGCGCGGCCCGCGAGCTCGAAGCCGCGCGTGCCCGCACCCTCGCGTTGCTCGAGCCGATCTCCGAGGCCGGCCTGGTCGAGCCGCACTCCGCGTTGATGTCGCCGTTGGTGTGGGACCTCGCCCACATCGGCCACTACGAAGAGCTCTGGTTGTTGCGCGAGCTGGACGCCGGGGAGCCGACCGACCCCCACTTCGACGACATCTACGACGCGTTCCGCCACCCGCGCTCCGAACGACCGACGCTCGACATCCTGGGCCCCGCGGAAGCGCGCGACTTCGTCGCCGACGTCCGCAAGCGGTCACTCGACGTGCTGGCCGGCAACGACCTCGACGTCGACGACCCGCTCCTCGCGGGCGGGTTCGTCTACGGCCTCGTGGTTCATCACGAGGCCCAGCACATCGAGACGATGCTGGCCACGATCCAGCTGATGGACGATGCGCACCCGGGTGCCGGTGACGGGCCCGGCGCGCCGGGTGCCGACCCCGCCGAGCTCCTGCCCGACGTGCTCGTCCCGGGCGGGGAGTTCGTGATGGGGACCTCCACGGATTCGTGGGCGTACGACAACGAGCGCCCCGCGCACGTCGTCGACGTTGCCGCGTTCCGCATGGACACGACGCCCGTGACGAACGCGGCGTACGTCGAGTTCATCGACGCGGGCGGGTACGACGATGCGCGCTGGTGGACCGATGACGGCTGGGCGTGGCGCCGCGAGGCCGAGCTCGAGCACCCGCAGTTCTGGAGCCACACGGACGGCACCTGGACGCGCGAGCGCTTCGGTCGCGTGGAGCCGCTTCCGGCGCGGGAGCCGGTCCAGCACGTGTGCTGGTTCGAGGCGGACGCGTTCGCCCGCTGGCGCGGCGCACGCCTCCCCACTGAGGCTGAGTGGGAGAAGGCGGCGCTCGGTGCGTCCGAGTCCGGCGGGATGTTCCATCCGGGCCGCCGCTTCGGACCCGACAAGGTCGGCGCGCACCCGGCGGGAGCGAGCCAGTGGGGCTGCCTGGACCTCCTCGGCGGGGTCTGGGAGTGGACCGCGAGCGACTTCGAGGCGTATCCCGGCTTCCGGTCGTTCCCGTACCGCGAGTACTCGGAGGTGTTCTTCGGCTCCGGCGGCTCCGAGTACGGACCGGGCTACAAGGTGTTGCGCGGCGGGTCGTGGGCCACCGCGCCGATCGCGTGCAGCACGACGTTCCGAAACTGGGACCTGCCGATCCGTCGGCAGATCTTCTCCGGATTCCGCTGCGCGACCGACGCCTGAGCCACGCGCATGTGCCGCCACCTCGCGTACGTCGGTCCCCCGGTCGCGCTCCGGACCCTGCTGTTCGACGCCCCGCACGCGCTCGTCCGTCAGGCGCAGCATCCCCGCTTCCAGCACAACGGCGTCGACAACCCGGACGGGTGGGGCGTGGGCTGGAGCTTCGCCGGTGACTCGCGCGGCTCGCACGAGCGGTACCGCGCGGCCACGAAGATGTGGGACGACACCAGCTTCGCAGGCACCGAAGCGGCGACGACCGTGCTCGCGGCGGCTCGCTACGCGTCCCCCGGTTCGGAGCTGAAGATCGGCAACGCCGCGCCGTTCGCGGCCGACCACTGGCTCTTCTCGCTCAACGGGTTCGTCTCCGGGTTCCGCGAGGACTTCGGCGCTCAGCTCCGCGCGTCGATCAGTCCCCGACCGCGCGGCCGGCATCGAAGGCGACACCGACTCCGAGGTGCTGTTCGCACTCGTGCTGGACCGGCTCGACGACGGCGCCACCCCCGGAGCCGCACTGACGGACGTCGTCCGCATGATCCGGGCCGAGAGCACCGGAGCCTTGAACCTGCTGCTCACGGACGGCACCGACATCGCCGCGACCGCGATCGACAACTCGCTGTACCTGCGTTCCGACCCGGGCCTGCTCGTGGCCTCCGAGCCTCTGGACGACGACGCGGCATGGATCGAGGTCGAAAACGGTTCCCTGGTCGAGAACGATCGCGTGACCCCCATCGGAGGACTCTCATGACCGTACGAGTCGACGTGCACCTCGCCGCGACCGATCTGCACGACGCGCTCGCCGCCGACGCCCGGCGTGGGCTCACCGCAACGCCGAAGGACCTGCCACCGAAGTGGTTCTACGACGACCGCGGCTCGCAGCTGTTCGACGAGATCACCCGTCTGGACGAGTACTACCCGACCCGCGCGGAGCGGGCGATCCTCGACCGCGCCGCGGACGAGATCGCCACCGCGAGCGGCGCGGACACGCTCATCGAGCTGGGCTCGGGCACGTCGGCGAAGACCCGTCTGCTGCTCGACGCGCTCGCACGCGCCGGGCAGCTCCGGCGCTTCGTGCCGTTCGACGTGAGTGAGACGACCCTGCGCGACGCCGCGAGCGCGATCTCCGAGGAGCACCCGGGGATCGACGTGCACGCGGTCGTCGGCGACTTCGAGCATCACCTCGATCTCCTCCCCCGCGGCGGCCGCCGCCTCATCGCGTTCCTCGGCGGCACGATCGGCAACCTGCCGCCGGAGACCCGCGCCGAGTTCCTCGCATCCATCGCCGCGGGCCTGGAGCCCGGCGACTCCTTCCTCCTCGGCACCGACCTCGTGAAGGACACGGACCGGCTCGTCGCCGCCTACGACGACGCGGCCGGCGTGACCGCGGCGTTCAACCGCAACGTCCTCGCCGTCATCAACCGCGAGCTCGGCGCCGACTTCGACCCCGACGCCTTCCGCCACGTCGCCCGGTGGAACGCCGCGGACGAGTGGATCGAGATGTGGCTCGAGTCACCGACCCGCCAGACCGTGAAGGTCCCCGACCTCGACCTCATCGTGGAGTTCGAGTCCGGCGAGCAGATGCGCACGGAGATCTCCGCCAAGTTCCGCCGCCCCAAGCTCGAGCACGAGCTCGCCGCCGCCGGCCTCACGCTGACGAACTGGTGGACCGACCCCCCCGGAGACTTCGCCCTGACCCTCAGCACCCCCGAGTAACCCCACCGGCCGTTCCCCGACTACGAACGGACCTCCAACCCCGGCTCCGGCAAACCACGCAAAGGGTCTCCCGAGCCGGAGGGACCGAGCGGGCGTGCGCCCACCGGGCGAGTTCTGAGCGCCCTTTGCTCAGACTGTCCGAGCGAATGGGCGCATGCCCGATCGGTCCCGTGACAACTCAGAGCTCACCCAGGGAAGAGGACCGAGGATCGCGCCGTTGGAGATCCTGAGTTTCCCCTATGGCGATAGTGCAATTATCATGGACCCCGTGACTGACGCCCCGAACCTGCTGGAAATCGAAGGCCTGGAAGCCAACGCGGACGGCAACCAGATCCTGAACGGCCTGACGCTGACGGCCAAGGCAGGAGAGGTCCACGCCCTGATGGGCCCGAACGGATCCGGGAAGTCCACGCTCGCGAACACGCTGCTGGCGAACCCCGCGTACCAGGTCACCGCCGGTCGCATCCGGTTCAAGGGCGAGGACATCACCGCCCTGTCGACCGAGGACCGCGCCGCGCGCGGCCTCTTCCTCGGCTTCCAGCACCCCGAGGAGATCCCGGGCGTCAGCGTCTTCAACTTCCTGCGCCAGGCGATGGCGATCCGGAAGGGCATCCCCGACCTCTCCATCCTCGAGGTCCGCCTCGCGCTGATCGACTGGATGAAGCGCCTCGGGATGGACCAGCGCTTCACCGAGCGCTACCTGAACGAAGGCTTCTCGGGCGGCGAGAAGAAGCGCAACGAGATCCTGCAGATGGCGCTCATGGAACCCGACTTCGCGGTGCTCGACGAGACGGACTCCGGTCTCGACATCGACGCGCTGCGCGTCGTCGCGCACGGCATCCACGAGGTGCGCAAGGACCGGCCCGAGCTCGGCATCCTGCTGATCACGCACTACCAGCGGATCCTCGACCACCTCACGCCCGACGTCGTGCACATCCTGCTCGACGGCAGGATCGTCGAGTCGGGCGGGCCGGAGCTCGCCCGGCGGGTCGAGTCGGAAGGCTTCGACGCGTTCCGCAAGGCCGCCTGATGAGCCTCGACGTCGCCAAGATCAAGCTCGACTTCCCCATCCTCGAACGCGAGGTGCACGGCAAGCGCCTCGTGTACCTCGACAGCGCGTCCAGCTCGGAGAAGCCCACCGCGGTGCTCGACGCGATGGACCACCTCTACCGGACCTCGTACGCGAACGTGCACCGCGGCGTCTACACGATCGCCGACGAGAGCACTCGGGCCTACGAGGCCGCACGCGCCAAGGTCGCGCGCTTCATCAATGCCCGTGCGACCGAGGAGATCGTCTTCGTCCGCAACGCCACCGAGGCGATCAACCTCGTCGCCTACACCTGGGGTCGGGCGAACCTCGTCGAAGGCGACGTCGTCGTGCTGAGCGAGATGGAGCACCACGCGAACATCGTGCCCTGGCTGATGCTGGCCGAGGAGCGCGGCATCGTGCTGCGCTGGATCCCGCTGACCTCGGACTTCCGGCTCGACCTCACCTCGATCGGCGAGCTCCTGCACGACGCGAAGCTGCTGGCCATCACCGCGATGTCCAACGTCCTCGGCACGATCAACGACATCGGCCCGCTCGCCCGGGCCGCGCACGCGGCGGGAGCACTCGTGCTGGTCGACGCGAGCCAGGCCGCGCCACACATGCCGGTCGACGTCCAGGACTGGGACGCGGACTTCGCCGCGATCACCGCCCACAAGCTGCTCGGCCCGTCGGGGATCGGTGCGCTGTGGGCCCGCCGCGAGCTGCTCGAAGCGATGCCGCCGTTCCTCGGTGGCGGTGAGATGATCCGCGACGTCCGGAAGGACGGCTTCACCACCAACGACGTGCCGTGGAAGTTCGAAGCCGGCACCCCGGCCATCGCCGAAGCCATCGGGTTCGGCGCCGCGATCGACTACCTCGAGGGGCTCGGCATGGACGACGTGCGTCGCCACGAGGTCGAGCTCACGCAGTACGCGCTCGACGCGCTCGAGGACCGGCTCGGCGACGCCATCACCATCTACGGACCGCGTGACGTCGCAGTGCGGGGCGGGGCCATCTCCTTCCTGTTCGAGGGCATCCACGCGCACGACATCTCGCAGGTCCTCGACGAGGATGCCGTGTGCGTCCGCGCCGGTCACCACTGTGCCAAGCCGTTGATGCGCGTGCTCGGCGTCCCCGCGACGACGCGCGCCTCGTTCTACGTCTACAACGATGAAGCCGATGCCGATGCGCTCATCGAAGCGTTGGTCAAAGCCGAGAAGTTCTTCGCACCCTAAGGATCTGACACCGTGCCCGGACTCGAAGACCTCTATCGCGAGATCATCCTGGACCACTACCGCTCGCCGCGGAACCGGGGTGAGCTCGAGACACCGCCCGCGACCAAGTCCGAGGGGTTCAACCCGCTCTGCGGCGACGAGGTCGTCCTCTACCTCGACATCGAGGACGGCAAGGTCGCCGACGTGAAGATCGGTGGCCAGGGCTGCTCCATCAGCCAGGCATCCACCTCGATGATGAGCGCCGCGATCAAGGGCAAGACGGTCGAGGAAGCTCGGAAGCTCATCAGCGCGTTCAAGGCCCTGATGTCGATCCACGAGTCGAAGCTCGAAGGTGAGTCCGACGGCGCGGATCTCGCCGCCGAGCTCGACGGCGTGACGCTCGGCGACCTCGAAGCGCTGCAGGGAGTCGTGAAGTTCCCGGTGCGGATCAAGTGCGCGACCTTGGCCTGGAACACGCTGCAGCAGGGTTTGGACGAGGTCGCGGTCTCCTCATAGGCCACACAGCCCATTGCGGCACCCGGTGTGACTGATGTCTTCTTCTTCCTGAGGAAACCTTGCTGACACGGGTATGGAACGCCCGCAAGGTAGGTTGACTACTACGCCGACCGGGAGGAACCCAATGGCTGACCAGACAGCACTCGTGAGCATGATCGACGCAGCACTAGAGCGTTTCGGCAGCCGTGATCTCGTCTCGGGTGCCGAAGTTCTCGACTTCCTCCTCGACCTGCGCCTCGCCATCCCGGGCACGCCGGACGCGCTGGAGCAGCTGCTGGAGGAAGAGAGTCAGCCCACCGGCTAGGTCGACGGCTGCTCAGGCCGCGGTCACCTCATCCGCAAGGAAGAGCCGGACGAGCGCGCTCAGCTCGTCCGGCTTTTCAAATTGCAGCCAGTGCGCCGCGCCGTCGATGACCTCGAGGCGGGCCCCGGGGATCTCCGCCGCGTAGGTCTGCGCGTAGACGAGCGGCACCAACCCGTCCTGGGCCCCGGCAACGATCAGGGTCGGCGCGGTGATGCGCCGGAGCCGGCCTCGCAGCTTCGGGTTGTGCAGGTACGGATCCCAGCCGAGCCGCGCGGTCGCGCCCAGGGCCTTCCACATCGGGAGCACGAACTCGAGCGGGATCTCCGTCTCCCGGCCGACGTCCCCCGCGAACGCGTCCATCTCGTGCATCGCCGCGGCGACCGGGTAGCGCTGATCGGCGAAGAGCATGTCGGCGAGCTCACCGGGCGTCCGCCCGAACATCTCCGCGATCGGCGCCTCGTCGAGGTGCAGCCCCACCGGGTTGACGAGGACCAGCTTGGACACCCGATCCGGGTACCGGGTCGCGAGCTCGAGCGCGAGCCAGCCGCCGAGGGAGACGCCGAGGATCGGTGGCGCGTCCAGGCCGAGGATCGCCCAGAGATCGAGCAGGTGGAAGACCGCGTCCTCCATCGAGTCGATCTCCTCGATCCCCTCGGACTCCGCGAACCCGGGAAACACCGGCACGATGACCTCGAACGACTCCGCGAGCTGCTCGAGCGCGGGGTTCGTGTACTCCCCACCGGCCGAGTGGAGGTACACGAGCTGCGGTCCGCGGCCGGCGCGCCAGACCTGGATCTTGCCGACCGGCGCGTCGACGTGCTCCTCGACGAACTCCGCCATCAGACGACCGTCGCGGACGGACGGTGGACGGGACCGCCTTCGGGGAACTCGGCCCGCAGCCGGGGCATGACCTTGTCCGCGAAGAGCTGCATGTTCTTGGCCGTCAGGTCGTGCGGGAGGCTCCCGAGCTGGAAGAGCCCGAGCAGGTTCCCGGTGCCGAGCCGGCTCAGGCTGTCGACGAGCGTGTCGGCCACGGTCTCGGGTGAGCCGACGATCGCGTAGCGACCCTCGATGATCTGCTCCCACGTCTCGACGTTGAGCATGAACGTGCCCGCGGACTTCAAGATGCTGGCAAGGGACCGCGCGGACGTGTAGCCCGGCGGCTGGATCGTGATGCCGGGCAGCAGCCGCCGCACGAAGTACCAGAGGTGCTCCTCGTACTCCCGGCGGGCCTGCTCGTCGGTCTCGGCGACGTAGATCGGCACCAACCAACCGGCCTGGAGCGGGTCGGCGGTGTAGCCCTCTGCCTCGCACGCGTCGCGGAACATCGAGAAGTAGCGCTCGAAGACGTCGAAGCGGAAGTACGGGATCCCCATGTAGGAGTAGTGGTTGTGGGCGACGAACTCGAACGTCTCGAGCGAGCCCGCGCCGGGGATCCAGATCTCCGGGTGCGGCTGCTGGATCGGGCGCGGCCACGGGTTCACGTAGCGGATGCGGTAGTGCTTGCTCACCCACTCGAACGGCCCGGGCTCCGTCCACGCCTTCTTGATGAGGTCGTGGGCCTCCCGGAAGCGCTCCCGGGCGTGGGTCGGGTTGACCGAGAAGGAGTAGTACTCGGGGCCGCCGCCGACGACCATGCCCGCGATGAGCCGCCCGCCGCTGATCACGTCGATCATGGCGAACTCCTCGGCCACCCGGGTCGGGGGGTCGTAGAGCGGCAGCGCGTTGCCGACGACCGCGATCTTCACCCGCGATGTCTGGCGGGCGAGCACCGACGCGATGAGGTTCGGCGACGGCATGTTGCCGTAGGCGTTCTGGTGGTGCTCGTTGACGCACACCCCGTCGAAGCCCAGCTCCTCGGCCTCGATCAGCTCATCGAGGTACCGGTTGTAGAGCTGGTGGCCGACCGCCGGGTCGTAGAGCGAGTTCGGCACGGTCACCCACGCCGGGCCCTCGTAGGAGGGATCCAATCCGATGTAGGGCATCAGATGGAATGCGAAGCAGCGCATCGGCGCACGATATCGCCCTTGACCCAACGGTCAAGTTAGGATCGCGACCCCTGGGCGGGCTGTGCCATCGGTACGATTCGCCGCTCGTTCCCCGTTCGAGAAGGCCGAAACCGGTGAAGAAGCTCGCGCGTCCGTGGATCTGGATCACCGTCGGCGCGCTGGTCGGTGTCCTGGCGATCGCCGGGGTGGCGTTCGCGCTCCTGCGCTCCGACTCGAGCTCGTCCGCAACGGCCGACCTCCGCAACGCCAAGGGCGTCGCCGATCGTGCGAGCACCACGACGATCCCCGAGAGCACCAGCACGACGAAGCCCGGCCTGCATCAGCCGGCGGCCGTGATGCTCCCGGCGATCCCGGGCGGGACCATGGGTCCGGGCGCGAGCGGCCCCGTCGTGCAGGCGTACCAACAGCGCCTCACCGACATCCACTTCGACCCGGGCGCGATCGACGGCAAGTACGGCGGCGACATGGCCTTCGCGGTCGAGGCGGTGCAGAAGATCATCGGCGCGCCCCGCACCGGGACGATCGGCCCGCTGGAAGCGGCGGCGATCGCCAACTTCAAGTACCCCCAGCCGCTGCAGCCGAACGGTGAGCCGAACCGCACGGAGATCGACATCACCAAGCAGGTGATCACGCTGTACCAGGGCGGTCAGGTGCGGCTCGTCACCACGACCTCGACCGGCTCCGGCGCGCGCTACTGCTACAGCACGCCCCGGGTGAACCCGACCCAGCGCGTCTGCGAGTACGCGAACACACCGTCGGGCCGGTTCTCCTACACGCGCTTCGTGAGCGGTTGGGACAAGTCACCGCTCGGTCAGCTGTACAACCCCTTCTACTTCAACGGCGGCATCGCGGTGCACGGCTACGAAGAGGTGCCGACCTCGCCCGCGTCTCACGGCTGTGCCCGCATCCCGATGCACATCGCGGAGTACTGGCACACGCTCGTGCACGTCGGCGACCCGGTCTACGTGTTCGGGGGCACTCCCGAGAAGATCATCTCGAGCACCCCGATCGCCCCGACCACCACGGTGCCCCCGACCGCGCCACCCGCGGCACCACCGGTCACGACGCCGCCCGTCACCACTCCCCCGGTGACCGAGCCGCCCACGACCACCACGACGGCCCCGACGCCTCCCCCCACCTAGACCCGAACCTCGCGCGACTGGTTTCGGGGCGTCCAAGGTCGCCAGAGCGACGCGCCGACGCCCCGAAACGAGTGGGGGCTAGAAGCCGGGGTCGGCGAAGGGGTCGGCCGCCGCGGCCGCGGGCTCCGCGGCCGGGAGCTCGACGCCGAGCCGCTCGGCCAGGCCGTCGTAGCCGGTGCGCTCGAGCTCGTCGGCCAGCTCCGGCCCGCCGCTCGTAACGACGCGCCCCGCCATGAAGACGTGGACGACGTCGGGGCGCAGCTCGGTGAGCAGGCGCGAGTAGTGCGTGATCGCGAGCACACCGAGATCGTCCTCTTCGGTCATCGCCTCGATCCGGCGCGACACGTCGCGCAGGGCGTCGACGTCCAGGCCGGAGTCGAGCTCGTCGAGGATCGCGAACTTCGGCTTGAGCAGCGCGAGCTGCAGCGTCTCCGCGCGCTTCTGCTCCCCGCCGGAGAAGTCGATGTTCACACCGCGCGCGAGGAACTCGTCGGCCACCGCCAGCCGGGTCGCCTCCGCGCGCACGCGCTCGCCCAGCCCGGCTGCCTCCGAGCCGTCGCCGGCGGCATCGAGGAGATCCTCGACCCGCACGCCGGGGATCTCGACCGGGTACTGGTGGGACAGGAAGACGCCGGCCGCGGCGCGCTGCCAGGTCGGCAGCTCGAGCAGCTCCGCGCCGTCGAGCTGCACCGAGCCCGCCGTCACCTCGTAGTCCGTGCGGCCCATGACGACGTGCGCGAGCGTCGACTTCCCCGAGCCGTTCGGACCCATGAGCGCGTGCACCTCGCCCGAGCGCAGCTCGAGGTCCACCCCGCGGAGGATCTCCTGGCCGGAGACCGATGCGTGCAGGTCGCGAATCGTCAACACACTCATGGGAGCGTCACCACCACGTCGTCACCATTCACCTTGACCTCGTAGACCGGGATCGGCTCCGTCGCCGGCAGGGCCTGGGGCTCGCCGGTGCGGAGGTCGAACGTCGACCCGTGCTTCGGGCACTCGATCTCGCACTCGTCGACCCACAGGTCCCCCTCGCTCAGGGACTCGTCCGCGTGCGAGCACCGGTCGCCGATGACGTACCAGCTCGACGGGTCGAGGTGCACGACACAGAGCCGGTGGCCGTCGAGGTCGAACCGGCGTGACGATGGCGCGGGGACGTCCGCCGTCGAGCAGACGCGGACGTCAGTCGCCATGCAGGTGCCCGACCTTCTCGTGCACGGAGCGCCGCAGCGCGTCGGCGAGCGACGGGATCGGCAGGCGGGCGAAGACGTCCTCGAAGAAGCCCAGGACGATCAGGCGCTCCGCGTCCTCGGGCCGGATGCCCCGGCTCTCGAGGTAGTAGAGCTGGTCGTCGTCGATCGGCCCGACGGTCGACGCGTGCGAGCAGCGGACGTCGTTGGCTTCGATCTCGAGGTTCGGGATCGACTCTGCGCCGGCACCCTCGCTCAGGACCAGGTTGCGGTTGGTCTGGTAGGCGTTGGACTTCTGCGCCTCGTTCCGGAGCCGGATGAGACCGCTATAGACCGAGCGGGCGTGGTCCTCAACCGCACCCTTGAACAGCAGGTCGCTTCTGGTGCGCGGCGCGGCGTGGTCCTGGAGCGTCCGGAAGTCGAGCATCTGGCTCTGGTCGCCGAAGTAGACCGCGAGCAGGTCGCTCTCCGCGCCTTCACCGGTCAGCAACGATTCGCTGCGCAGCCGGGCGTACTCGCCGCCGAGCGCGACCGCGGATGAGCGCAGTGACGCGTCCTTGCCGACGTGCGCGCGCTGCAGCACGTTCGACCACGTGCGCGGCCCGTGCTCCTGGACCGAGAGGTACTTCATATGCGCCGCGTCGCCGACGATCAGCTCGACGACGCCGTCGACGAGGTGGTCGATGTCGGGTGAGCCGAAGCGGTCCAGGACGGTGACCTCGCTCTGCTCCTCCGCGACGACCAGCGTGTGCGGGAAGGATGCGAGCCCGTCGCCGTCCGCCCAGTGCAGGACGACGATCGGCTTCTCCACGACGACCCCGGCGGGCACCCGGATGAACGCGCCACCGGCGAGGAACGCGTCGTGCAGCACCGTGAACGGGTCCGGCGACGCGTCGGAGCACTTTCCGAGCCACCGTCCGACGTCCTCGCCCTCACACGTCGCGAGCCCGCAGGCGACCACACCCTTCGACACGAGATCATCGTCGAGCTCGTGGTGCACGACGCGCCCGTCCCGGACGACGATCAGGCCGGACCGCGCCCCGCCTCCGCTGCGACCACGCCGCCACCGGGCGCGGTCTCCACGCCGACCGTGCCGATCTCCTCCGCGGTGAGCGGGCGGTACCGCTCGAGGTCGAAGTCATTGATGCGGCTGTAGCGCCAGATCTCTTCGGACGCGCTCGGCCACGCGAGCTCGGCGAGCTGCTCGGCGGCGCGCCGACGACGGTCCACGAGCCAGTCGGGACCGCCGAGGGCTACTGCTGCCGCAGGAGTGAACCGGGAGTCCCCGGTCAACCGACGGAGCCCTCCATGTTGAGCTCGATGAGCCGGCTGAGCTCGACCGCGTACTCCATCGGCAGCGTCTTGGTGATCGGCTCGATGAAGCCGTTCACGATCATCGCGACCGCCTGCTGCTCCGAGAGACCTCGGCTCATCAGGTAGAAGAGCTGGTCGTCACCGACCTTCGAGACGGTGGCCTCGTGGCCGATGCGCGCGTCCTTCTCGTCGATCTCCATGTACGGGTAGGTGTCCGAGCGGCTGTCCTCGTCGAGGATCAGCGCGTCACACCGCACGTGGCTCTTCACGCCGTACGCGCCTTCGTTCACCTTGACCAGGCCGCGATAGGTGGTGCGACCGCCGTCCTTCGAGATCGACTTGCTGTCGATGATCGACGTGGTCTCCGGCGCCGCGTGGGTCATCTTCGCCCCCGCGTCCTGGTGCTGGCCGGGACCCGCGTAGGCCACCGAGAGCACCTCGCCGTGGGCCTTCGGGCCGGTCATGACGACCGCGGGGTACTTCATCGTGAGCTTGGAGCCGAGGTTGCCGTCGATCCACTCGACCGTCGCCTCGGTCTCGGCCCGCGCCCGCTTGGTCACGAGGTTGTAGACGTTCGACGACCAGTTCTGGATCGTCGTGTAGCGAATGCGCGCGCTCGGCTTCGCGATCAGCTCGACCACGGCGGAGTGCAGCGAGTCGCCCGACCACACCGGCGCCGAGCACCCCTCGACGTAGTGCACCGAGGAACCCTCGTCGGCGATGATCAGCGTGCGCTCGAACTGGCCCGCGTTCTCCGCGTTGATGCGGAAGTACGCCTGCAGCGGCATGTCCACGTGAACGCCGGGCGGCACGTAGATGAAGCTGCCACCCGACCACACCGCGGAGTTCAGCGCGGCGAACTTGTTGTCACCCGGCGGGATGACGGTGCCGAGATGCTCCTTGACCAGGTCCGGGTAGTCGATGAGCGCCTGGTCCATGCTCGTGAAGAGGATGCCCTTCTCCGCGAGATCGTCCCGGTTCTTGTGGTACACGACCTCGGACTCGTACTGGCTCGTGACCCCAGCGAGGAACTTGCGCTCGGCCTCGGGGATGCCCAGCTTCTCGTACGTGTTCTTCATGTCCTCCGGGAGCATGTCCCAGTTGTCCACCACGCCCTCGGTGGGCTTGATGTAGTAGTAGATGTCGTCGAAGTCGATGTCGGGCATGTTCTTGGCGAACCACTCGAGCATGGGCTTGCGCTCGAACCGCTTGAGCGCCGAGAGCCGCCAGTTGGTCATCCACTCCGGCTCGGACTTGTGCCACGAGATGTCCCGGACGACGTCCGCGTTGACACCCTTCTTGGGCTTGTAGACGTAGTTCTCGGTGTCGGACCAGCCGAGCTGGTACTTCCCGAGGTCGATGCCTTTGACGGCCATGGCGAGACTCCGTGGATCGGGGTCCGGCCGGGGGGCGGCCGGGGATTTCCACTACGCAGATAGTAACAATACCCGGGGGTCCGAACAATCCCGGCGGGCTGGGGTTTTCGGGCCTCAGTGGTGGGTGCTGAGCGCCTGCGAGCCCCCGGAGCCGCCGATCGTCGTCGTGGTCGTCGACGACGTCGAGCTGCTGGTCGGCGTCTTGGCGCCGCTCGCGGACTTGGTGAGCGCGTCGCTGGCCTGCTGGAGGAGCGTCCCGAGCTGCTTCGAGAGGGTGCCGTACTGGGCGAAGTCGCCGGCCTTCAGCGCGGTCTGGGCGTCGTTGTAGACCTTCGACGCCTGCGCCAGGAGCTGCTGGACCGTGTCGTTGCTCGTGCTCGCGCCCGCCCCACCGGTCGTCGAGCCCGCACCGCCCGCCGCGCCACCACCCGGGTTGGTCGGCGTGGCGATGCCCTGGAACTCGGGGAACTGCGCGAGCGCCTGTTTGACGGTCGTGTCGATCACGGCTTGGCCCGCGTAGAACACGACGACGAATCGGAACGCCGGCTGCTTCTGGCTCGCGGACACGACGTAGATCGGCCGGAGGTAGAGCAACGAGTCGTCGATGGGTATCAGCTGGAGGCTGCCCTGGACGACGCGCGACCCCTGCTGGTTCAACAACGTGAACTGCGAGGAGATGGTCGCGGTGTTGAGGATCGTGCTGTTGACCTGCACGGGCCCGTAGACGGTGTTCTGCCCGGTCGGCATCGTGAAGCTCTCGAGCTTGCCGTACTGCGCCGGATCCGACTTCGCGACCATGAACGAGACGAGGTTCTGCAGCGTGTTGCCCTTCGAGACCGGGACGAACGGTCTCAGGAGGATGAACTGCTCCGTCTTGTCACCGGGCAGCTTGACCAGCAGGTAGATCGGGTCGATGCGCTTGCCCGTCGAGGACGCGGCCTGCGGCGTGTTGGTCGTGGTGGGGGTCTGCAGGTCGCCGACCGTCGGCGCGTTGACCTCGCCCGATCCCGGGTCCGGTGAGACCTCCCAGAGATCGGCCTTGTTGTAGAAGGTCGTCGTGTTCGTCATGTGGTACGTGCGGTAGACGTCGGTCTGCGCGCTGAACAGGTCCTGCGGGAACCGGAGGTGCTTCTTGATCGCGTCCGGCATCTTCGTGTAGCTGGTGAACAGGTGCGGGAACGCGGACTCGTACGCCTGGATCACCGGGTCCTTGGTGTCGATCACGTAGAAGTGGATGGTGCCGTCGTAGGCGTCGATCGTCGCCTTCACCGAGTTGCGCACGTAGTTGAACGAGCCGTTGAGCCCGCCCGACCCGGAGAAGGCCTGGGAGTACGGGTACTTGTCGCTCGTGGTGTAGCCGTCGAGCATCCAGACGAGGCGACCGTTGGCGATGACCGGGTAGGGATCAGCGTCGTAGTGGAGGAACGGCGCGGCTTTCTTGACCCGGTCGCGGATGTCGCGCAGGTACAGGACCTTCGTCTTCGGCGTCACCTGGCCCGAGATCAAGATGTTGAAGTCGTTGAACCGCAGGGCGAACGCGGCGCGCCGCAGCCAGCTCGAGAGCTCCACTCCACCCGTCCCGTGATACCGGTTGAAGTTGTTGTTGGAGCCCTTCTGGGGGTAGTTGAACTCCTTCGACTTCGCGTCGACGAGCGAGAAGCCGGCGAGGTTCTCGCCGAAGTAGACCTCGGGCCGGGTGAGCGGGATGTCACCCTGCGGTGGGATGTCACCCAGCAGGTAGTTCGGCTGGCCGACCGAGCTCGCCGAGTTGCTCGGTGACACGACCGCGCCGTACCCGTGCGTGTACACGAGGTGCCGGTTGACCCAGGTCTGGCTCGGGAGATCGGCGGGGTTGAGCTCGCGTGCGGCGACCAAGGTCTGCACGAGCTTGCCGTCGATGACGTAGCGGTCGACGTCGGCGTCGGCGAACTTGTAGAACGTCTGCAGACCCTGGAAGAGCTGGAAGTTGCGCAGGATCACCGGCGGGTCCCAGAGGCGCGCGTTCTCGATCGTCGTCGAGTTGTTGAGGATCGACTGCGCGGTCAGGTTCTGCTGGTACGGGAAGCTCCGGACCGCGACCTTCTCGAGGTCGAACGCGTCACGTGTCGCGTGGATGTTGCGCGCGATGTACGGCTGCTCCTTCTGGAGCTCGTTCGGCTGGACGATGAACTGCTGGTAGATGACGGGGACGATCGTGCCGATCACGAGCGAGACGAACGCCCAGAGGCCCACCGCGATGATCGGCAGGACCCAGCCCCGGCGCCAGATGTTCCAGACGAACAGCGCCGCGGCGACGATCGAGATCACCATCAGGAGGTTCAGCGCGGGGAGCTGCGCCGCGACGTCGGTCTTGCTCGCACCCTCGACGACACCGCGGGTGGAGAAGTTCAGCTGGAACCGCGCGTAGTAGTACTGCGCGGTCTTCACCAGCGCCATCAGCGCCAGGATCACCGAGAGATGCGCCTTCACGTGGGGGGTCACGCGTTGGAACGGGCTCTGGAGCCGGATGCCGCCGTTCAGGTAGTGCGCGACCGCGGTGACGATCAGGATGATGATCAGTGCCGCGAAGAGCCAGTCGAACACGAACGTGAGGAACGGCAGCCGGAACACGTAGAAGCCGATGTCCTTGCCGAACTGCGGATCGTTGATGTGGAACGACTTCGCGTTGGTGAACAGGATCCACTGCTGCCACTTGCTCGAGACGCTGCCGCCGGTGACGAGCGCGAAGAACGCGGACACCGCGATCCGGAGCCGGCCGCTGTACGGCCCGACCGACTGCTGGTAGCGGGCGAGGAGCTCGTCCTCGGGTCCCATCGTCCGGGTCTTGGGTGCGAGCCGGTCGGCGACCGTGAGGCTGACCAGCATCAGCACGAAGAACAGGACCGTGAAGACCGCGGTCGGGGCGAACCGGGCCCACAGCAGGCCGCGCCAGGTCGAGCCGAACCCGACGGAGTCGAACCAGAGGTAGTCCGTGTAGAAGCCGGCGAGCCCGCGCGCGCTCAGGAACAGGATGACGAGCACGACGACAATCGCGATCATCCATCCGCGGATTCGGAAGCCGCCGCGGCGACGTCGCTCGACTGCAGGGACGCGCATCGAGGGGGAGCCTAGAGGGCGGCCGTACCCGACAGGGAGCGGGAGCGGGGTTTCGGCGTCAGTTCTTCGTTGACGCGGGTTCGGCGAGCGCGAGGAAGCAACGACAACCGGGGTGCGCGGGCGGGAAAAGCTGCCCCGTCGGGAACGGCTCGCCCCGAGCGGTCAGCTCGAGCGCGTTGTCGTCGCAGTCGGGGCAGCGGCCCTCTTCGGCGGCGATCCAACGCAGCCGCGTCCCGTCCGGGACCGCGGCATATGCGCCGTGCGCCCAGGCGGCGGCCAACGCGTCGCCGAGCGCGTCCTCGAGCTCGCGGCCCCGGTACTCCCGGTAGCGCGACCCCAGCCGTTGGGTGATCGCCTCCGGGTCGTCGCCCGCGCCGTCGATGGCGGAGACGAGTCGCTCGCGCCAGGGCTCGACCATCGCGTGGACGAGCTCTTCGAGCAGCTCGCGGGGCAGCTCCGGGCTCGGGGCCGAGCCGTCGGCGGCCAGCTCCACGAACGCACGGGAGTACGCCACACCGAGCGGCTCGTCGAGCACGGGGGTCCACGCAGCCTCCTGGTCCTCGGCCGAAGGCAGGACGGCGTCGGCCTGGACCTTGCCCTTGATCGTGCGGATCCCGTCGAGCAGCTCGTTCTGCTGGTCCTGCAGCGCTCGCTTCGCCCGCCGGCCGAGGTCCCGGGTCAGCGGCGCGAGGATCTCGGCCCGCTCGGCCCGCAACCCGTCGTCGGGTGAGAGGGGCGCTTCGGGCGCCGGTTCGGGCTCGGGTTCGGCCGCATCAGGTTCGGCGACCTCGGGTTCCACCACTTCGGGTTCCGCCGGCGCCGCGGCGGCCTCCGCCACTGCTTCCGGCTCCTCCGCGGTGGCTTCCGGTCCGGGCGCCACCGCTTGGTCCGGAGCCGCTTTGGCGTCGACCGGCGCCGGGAGGGCCTCGCCGGGCTTGGGGTCGACGGTGTGGCTGGCCCGCAGTCGCGCGAACAGCGCGTCCACCGCCGCGCCCGAGTCCTCGGCGTCCGGGCGCTCGCTCTCGTCGCCACCGGCCGCGTCCGGTGCGGCGAGACCGTGGGGGGTCGCCTCGGGCTCACCATCGAGATCGATGTCGATGCCGGGCCCGCTCCCGGTCGACGGCGAACCGTCGTCGGACGCGCCTTCGAGCACCTCGAGCTCCCCTTCGACGGGGGGCACCACCACGCGTGCCGGAGGCGCGGCAAGCTCGGCGTTGGCGCGCGCCTCGACGTGGGCCAGCGCGTCGGTCGCGTCCGAGAGCGTGCGCTTGACCACGCGGTACGCGTCCAGCAGCCGGTCGCGCCCGCTGCGGAGCTCGTCGACCTGGGCCTGGAGCAGGGACCGGCGCCGCCCGAGATCGGCGAGGACGCGCTCGCGCACCGTGCGCGCCTCGTCCACCAGCGCGCGACTGCTCGTCTTCGCGGTCGCGATCTCTTCGGCCGCGCTGGCCGCGGCCTGCTCGCGGACCTCGTCGGTCTCGTGCGTCGTGAGCTCACGGAGGGCCTCCGCGTCGCGCTCGGCCTGCTCGCGCAGCTCCGTCGCGGCTGCGGCGGCGGCCGCCTCGACCTCGGACGCCTGCTGCTCCGCCGCCTCCTTGCGCGCGGTCGAGTGCTGCTGCGCGTCGTCGCGCAGCCGTCCGGACTCTTCCTGGGCCTCGCGCACGAGCCCGGCCGCGCGCTCCTCGGCCCGCTTGCGGATCTCCTCGGCGGCCTCCTGCGCCGACCGCAGCACCCGCGCGGTCTCCTCGCCGAGCGAGCTGAGGAGCTGCTGCTCAGTGACCGGCGCCGGGTTCCGGAGCTGCTCCTGGAGGTCTTCGACCTGACCGACGAGGTCGACCTCCCGGTTGCGCATGGCGACGAGCTCGTCCGCGACGCGTCGGAGGAAGTTGCGGACCTCGGTCTCCGAGACGCCACGAAACGCGCTCGCAAAGCCGCGGTTCGTGATCTCCTCGGGAGTCAGACGCGTCGAGCTCGCGGCGGCGCGTCGATGAAGGTCAGCCATCGCGCCATGGTATTGAAGCCACGGCGACGTTCCACGGATGACCGGGACAATTACGCAGCCGCGGCGGGAGCCACCTTCTGCACCGGCACGCCACCGTGCTCCCGCAGCGCGCGCAGTGCGCCTTCGATCGTGCTCACGCCGACGACCGTGGCCTTCGACCCGGCGCGCGCCCGTGCCTCCTTGACCTCTGCCTTGGGCACGATGAAGAGCTTCGCCCCGGCGTCGAGCGCGGCAGCCGTCTTCTGCGGGACGCCGCCGACCTCGCCCACGTTCCCGTCGAGGTCCATGGTGCCGGTGACCGCGACCTTCTGGCCGCCCGTCAGGCTGCCGGGCGTCATCTCGTCGATGATCGTCAGCGTGAACGCGAGCCCCGCCGACGGTCCGCTGACCGGACCGGGGTCGATGGTGACCTGGACCGGGAAGCTCAGCTTGAGGTCCTTCGTGACCGGGACGATGCCGACGAACGGCTTCCCGCGCAGCGGCCCGCTCTTGGCCGGGATGGTCGTGATCGGGGTGGAGACCGTGGCGCCCTTGCGGACGACGGTGAAGGTCAGCGTCGACCCCACCGGCTTGGCCCGCACGAGCGTGCCGACCTCCTCGGCCGTGCGCACCGGTTGGCCGTCGATCGCGGTGATGACGTCGCCGGCGTTCAGGTGCCCGTCAGCCGGGCTGCCCTTCACGACCTGGGCGACGATCGCGCCGGCCCCCGTCACCTGCACCGTGTAGCCCATCTGCTGGAGCGCCACCTTCTTCGCGGCGAGCTGCGAGTCGTCCATCGCGACGACGTTCTCCTTGTCGACCTTGGTCCGTGACTGACCCTGCAGGAAGCTGTTCTCGCCGACGACGTCCGAGTCGGGATCGAGCGACGCCTGCACCCAGCGCCAGACGTTGGGCCGCTCGGTGGACACGGAGACGGTCAGGAAGAGCACCTCACCGGGGCTCTTGTAGGTCTTGGCCCCGGAGATCTTCACGATGCCCTCGACCGGCGTCGCGTCGCCGGGCGAGTAGATGACATAGGGCAGGCGGATGATGCTGCCGAGCAGCGCGATCAGGACCGCAGCCCCGACGATGACCGCGACGACGACCGGCCAGCGCTTGCGCGGCGCGGGGGGTGCCGGGGGCGCGGGAGGAGGTGCAGGCGCCATCGGGAGGTCGGGCGACGGGGCGGACATGGTGCTCCGAGCTGGGGGCCGGTCGGTCCGCGGCAGGGTACCTGCGCGTCCGGCCTCAGCGGGGGCGGGCTACTGACCGGGACGCGGTGCCGACATCAGCTCCGCGTGGACCACGATGCGCTGCGCCGAGCTGCCGATCGGGTGGCAGCTGAAGATCGTCAACGTCCGGCCCGGGTGCTGATCGACGATCGAGAGCGCGGTGTTCGGGACGATCTCGATGCCGGTCACGTGGTACGTGTACGTGCCTTCGGCATCCGACAGGATGATGGGGTCACCCGGAGCCAGCTCGGCCACCCGGAGGAAGGGCTCGGTGTGCGTAGTGCGGTGCCCGGCCAGCACGACGTTGCCCCAGGAGCCGAACGCCGCGGTCCCGGGCCAGTGCGCCGGTCCGGCGTCGATGACCATCTGCTCGACACCTTCGTGCACGACCTGGTCGAGGCCGATCTTCGGGATCTGGATCCGACCGAACACCACGAGCGGCACCCGCGCGGCTGCATTCGGCAGCGGCGCGGGGACGGGCAGGGGCGGCACCGGGTTCGGTGGGGGCGGCGGGGTGGGCGGCGTCGCGGCGGCGGTCGCCAACGTCGGCTCGACCGCGCGCTCGGCCACGGGCGCGTCGGCCGCGTCCTGGGGGGCGGCCTTGTGGGCCGCCACGTTCGGCGGGGCCACCACGAGCGAGGGGAGGCTCGACTGGCCCTGGGCCCGGCCCGGCGTCAGCGCGATCGCCGCACTCCCGAAGACCAGGGCGAAGGCGAGTGCGAACAGAAGCGGACTACGGCAGCGAAAGTGGGTCATTGGTGCCTCACCAGCGAGGTTGTGGGACATCCCGAATATCGGCACGCAGAGTGGTGACCTGTAGAGCCGGCGGAGGCGCGAGCGGCATGGGTCACGTTCCGAGCGACTTCGAGCGGGCGGCGCGCTACGCCGCCTCGACCCCGCCTTTCGCGGCTTATTTCACTGTTGAGATGAGCGAGGCGGTCCGCACGCATCCCGATCCGCGGGTCCGGGGCGCGGCGCTCGGTGCGCTCGTCCGGGCCGGCGGGGCCCGCCGAGGTCGCGCTGCGTGGCACCGCGCCGCCGGCGACCCCGCAACCTCGGTGCGACGGCGTGCCGCGGAGCTGGCGCCCGCATTGACCCCCGTGCCCGTTCTCGGGCTTCTGGCCCTCGTGGGCGACGGTGACCCGTTCGTGGCCGAGACCGCCGCGTGGGCGCTGGGTGAGGTGCACTGGACCGGCCGCACGAGGTCCCGGGTGGTCCGGGCCTTGGCCGCGGCCGCGGGTGACCACCCGGATCCCCTGGTGCGGGAGTCGGCCGTCGCGGCGCTGGGCGCGGTCGGCGACGACCGCGGCCTCCCGGCGATCCTGCGCGCGTGCGAGGACCGGCCCCCGATCCGGCGCCGTGCGGTGCTCGCGCTCGCGCCGTTCGAGGGTCCCGAGGTCGACGCGGCCCTGGCCCGCGCCCTGACCGACTCCGACTGGCAGGTCCGCCAGGCCGCCGAGGACCTCGCGGGTTAGGTCCGGGGGCTCCCCATGAACATGTCCTTCAGCCGGTCGAAGGACTCGAGGCAGCGACCGGCGCCGAGGACCACGCACTCGAGCGGGGCGTCGACGAGGTGCACCGGCAGCGCGGTCTCCTTCGCGATGCGCAGGTCGAGGCCCCGCAGCATCCCGCCGCCGCCGACGAGATGGATGCCGTGGAGGATCAGGTCCTGCGCGAGCTCGGGGGGCGTCTGCGCGAGCGCGGCAACGACCGCGTCGCAGATCGCGCGCACCTGCTCCTCGATCGCGCCGCGCACTTCCTCGGGCGAGAGGATGATCGTCTTCGGCAGCCCGCTCATGAGGTCGCGACCGCGGACCTCGGCCTTGTACTCGTCGGGAGTCGGGAACGCGGATCCGATCGCGAGCTTGATCTCCTCCGAGGTCCGCTCGCCGATCGCGATGCCGTACTCGCGACGGACGTAGGCCTGGATCGCCGCGTCGATGTCGAACGAGCCGACGCGCACCGCTTCGAGCGCGACGACTCCGCCCAACGAGATGACGGCGACCTCGGTGGTGCCACCACCGACGTCGACGACCATGTTCCCCATCGGCTCGTGGATCGGGAGACCCGCGCCGATCGCGGCCGCCATCGGCTGCTCGATGAGGTACGTCGCCGCCGCGCCGGCCCGGCGCGCGGCTTCGAGGACCGCACGCTGCTCGACGTGGGTGATGGCCGACGGCACGCAGATGAGCACCCGCGCGGTAGAGCCGAGAGACACCGGCGCGCTGGAACAGCAACCGGATCATCCGCTGGGTGATCTCGAAGTCGGTGATCGCACCGCCGCGCAGGGGTCGCACCGCGACGATGTAGCCGGGCGTCCGGCCGATCATCTGCCACGCTTCGTGCCCCATCGCCAGCACGTCCTGCGAACGGCTGTTGAGCGCGATGACGGTCGGCTCGTTGAGGATGATCCCCTGGCCCCGCGAATAGACCAGCGTGTTCGCGGTCCCCAGGTCGATCGCGAGGTCCCTAGCCAGAGCGGCGACCCCGTTGGTCCGGCTCGCGCTCCTCCTGCGTCGGCGCGAGCGCCTGGCGACGAGCTTCAAAGTCCGCGATTCCGGCGTCGATCCCGGTCGGACGGCGATTGCGGAGGACCACGATCACCACACCGATCGCGATCAACACCACAGCCAAGATCAGGAACTCCACGCGGGCGACCTCCTCGTCGCTATCAAGCTCGGGACTTGCTGGACGCACCCACCGGTCGGATGGGTTGTTCCGCTTCGGCCCAGTCCGATCCGTCGGACCAGTGCTCACGCTTCCAGATCGGGGCACTCCCCTTCAGCGTGTCGATGCCGAACCGGGCCGCCTCGAACGCGGCATCGCGGTGCGGCGACGAGACGATCACCGCGACGGACGCCTCCGAGAGCGCCAGCTCACCGGTGCGGTGCAGCAGCGCGATGCGCTCGACGTCGGGCCACTGCCGGCGCGCCTCCGCCGCGATCTCCGTCAGCACCCGCACTGCTTCCACCTCGTAGGCCTCGTAGCCCAGCCCGACCACCCCGGAGCGCCCGTCCGAGTGGTCCCGGACCACCCCGAGGAAGCTGACCACGGCGCCGGCCGACGGCGTCGTCGCCCACGCCACCGCGGCCTCGATCGGCAACGGGGTGTCGAGGAGCGCGATCCAATCGGCGCCTTCCGGCGATGCAGCCACGGCGTCATTGTAGGGACGGATTTCCCGAGCGCTCCGAGCCGCCGCCGAACCGCGGCCGCAAGTCGGGCATTCGGCGCTCCCGGGGCGCGGTCCATTGAGCCGATCGCGTCGGTACACTCCGCCGCATGGCCCCCGAGGAGGCAGGGGACGAGGACGCGAACGGCCCGCCGCCGCATCCCCTCGATCGGCCCTGGGTTCACCCGAGCGAGCTGTTTGCGAGCAGCCGACCGTCACCCCCGGCCCGCGCGCCGCGGCGTCACCTCGTTCGGGCCCGCGACGTCGGCCTCGCGATCTGCGCCGGCGTCTTCGGTGCCCTGGCGATGGTCGCCGTGCTGGCCGTCGCCGGCATGCTGGGCGAGTCGACGAAGACGGTCACGATCACCCGGGCGGCCGATCAGCCGAACGTCCCCGGCGGGGCCGCCCGGCTCGCGGCGATCGCGAACCGCAGCGTCGTCGGGATCCTCGCGACGACCCCGGCCGGCGTGCGGCGGGTGTCGGGGGTCTTCGTCCGCAACGGTCAGGTGATCACGAGCGCGGGGGCCATCGAGGGCGCCACGTCGTTCACGGTCGTCGGCGCGAACGGCGAGCGTCACTCGGGTGCGATGGTCGGTCAGGACCCGACGACGCGGCTCGCGCTCCTCCAGGTGAGTGGCGGATCGAGCCCGGCGAAGCTCGCCCCCGACGGCGATCTGCAGGTCGGCCAGTGGATCCTGGCGCTCGGCGGCACCGACGGCTCCGGGCCCTGGGTGGCCACAGGTGTCGTCGCGGCGCTCGGCGGCTGGGCCGAGGACGGCTCGGGATCCCCGAGCGCCGGGATGATCACCGTCGACGCGGTGATGCCACCCGAAGCGCAGGGCGGCGCGCTCATCGACCGGAACGGCCACGTGGTCGGGATCCTGGCGGGGGCGACCAAGGACGACAAGGGCGGGCTCGCGACCCCCATCGCGACGGTCCGCAACGTCGCAGCCCAGCTCGCCACGACCGGCCGGGCCGACCACGGCGCGCTCGGGATCCGCACCGAGGACAGCGTCAGCCCCCGAGGCGCGCGGGTCGTCTCGGTGGTCGGCGGGAGCGCGGCCGCCGCCGCGGGGCTGGTGGCCGGGGACACCGTGGTGAAGGTGGACGACCAGACGATCCACGACGCGGCGGACCTGGTCGTCGCGGTGCGGCTGCGCCGGCCCGACGAACGGGTGGCAGTCACGGTCGTCCGGAAGCAGCACCCGCAACGGATGATGGTGACCCTCGGGTCCACGGACACGCCGCCGAGCTCCGTGCCGGCCACCCCCGTCAGCACCGGGTAGGTGCTCTCCCCGGGCATGGTGCGAGAATGGGTCCGATGAGCACAGACGCCGTGACCAACCCTGAGGCCGACGAGCTCGACGACGTCGACCGCGAGCTGCTCAACGCGTTGCAGTGGGACTTCCCGATCGTGGCGCAGCCCTACGCGGCGCTCGGTGAGCGGCTGGGCATCTCCGAGGCCGACGTGCTGGCCCGCACCCGCCGGGTCAAGGAGTCGGGCGTGCTGCGCCAGCTCTCCGCGATCTTCGACACCCGCGCGCTCGGCTACTCCTCCGCGCTCGTTGCGGCGCGCATCGAGCCTGACCACATCGACGAGGCCGCGGCGGTCATCAGCCGGCACCCCGGGGTCAGTCACAACTACAAGCGCAACCACTCCTACAACCTCTGGTACACGCTGGCCGTGCCGCCGGGCGAGGACTTCGACGAGCACCTCGACGCGCTGCACCGCGAGTCCGGCGCGCTCGTCACGCGCAAGCTGCCGACGCTGAAGCTCTACAAGATCGGCGTGAAGCTCGACATGACCGGCAACACCGCGGCGAACGCCAAGGCCGAAGTGCTCGCGCACGAGAAGCCCGAGCGCCGCGAGGTGATGGACGCGCCCGAGCTGAGCGAGTGGGACATGGCGGTCATCTGCATCGCGCAGGAAGACCTGCCGCTCGAGGAGCACCCGTTCGCGGCGCAGGCGGCGGCGATCGGCGGCACGGAGGCGGAGCTGCTCGCAACGTTGCTGTCGCTGAAGGACCGCAAGCTGATGCGGCGCTTCGCCGCGGTGATGAACCACCGCAGCGCGGGCTTCAAGGCGAACGCGATGGGCGTGTGGGCCGTCCCCGAGGACCAGCTCGAGAAGATCGGGCCGCAGATGGCCGGCTTCGCCGCGGTGTCGCACTGTTACAAGCGACCGACCTACGAGGACTGGCCGTACACCGTCTTCACGATGGTGCACGGCCGCACCGGCAAGGACTGCGAGGCGACCATCGACGCGATCCGGGACGAGACCGGCGTCGACGAGTACGACCTGCTCTGGTCGATCAAGGAGTACAAGAAGGTCCGGCTCCGCTACTACGGCCCCGAGTGGGACGAGTGGCGCACCGAGCACCTCACCCCCGCCGGCTGAGCCCCCGAACTCCGTTTCGGCGTCTGCGGCGCCGGAGGTAGGTGAGCGTCAGACCGGTGGCGATGCTCGCGGCCACCACCCCGGCCGCGACCGCGATCGTGCGCACCGACGGCACCCGCGACGGCGGACGGGCGTCGACCGTCTCGAGGATCGTCTCCTCGTTCGTGTGCGTCGGCGCCCACCCGAGCGCTTGCAGGCGGTCGGACGCGACGACCCACGGAAACACCAGGTACGGGACGACGGTGGGCGGGACGTCGCCCACCCCGCTGGCCCACATCCGCGCGAGCGAGCGGCGCAGGACGTCGGCCGGCAGGGGCGGCACCACCGCGCGCGGCACGAGCGCGTCCAGGTCTTCCGCGTTCAACCACCCGTCGGCGGCGACGTTCAGCACCCCGGAGTGGTCCTCGCGCACGACGAGTGCGAGGGCCGCCGCGACGTCGTCGACGTGCACGACCTGGACCGGCGGCGCGGCACCCCGCACCCGCACGCGCGTCGGTGCCGTGAGCAGCCGGGCCCACAGGTGGTGCGCGCCCGCGCCGAGGATGGGGGCCGCGCGCAGCGTCGTGATCGTCACCGCGGGATGGTCGTGTTGCCACTCGGCGAGCAGACGCTCGACCTCCGCCGCGTGGACAGCCGCGTTGTAGCCGGGGTTCGGCCGCAGGGGTGCGTCCTCGGTGAGCGGAAGCGGGTTGGTGGTCCACGCGCCGTATGCCGCGGTCGTCGAGAGCCGGATGATCTTGCGCACGCCGACGGCCGCCGCGGCGTCGAGCACGCGCCGCGTCCCCTCGACGTTCACGCGCGCCATCAGTGCTTCGTCGTCGATCGGGTCCACGATCGCCGCGAGGTGCACGAGCACCTCCACCCCTTCGAGGAGGGGCTTGAGATCGTGCCCGGCGATGTCCACCCGGTGCAGCTCGAGGTGCGGGGACCGGCGGGGCGGCTCGCGCACGTCGAGGCCGATGATGCGATCGATGTCCGGATCGGCGGCCAGCCGGGGCAGCAACCGCTGCCCCAGGAAGCCCGCAACACCGGTGACCGCGACGATTCGAGAAGCCATGGGAGTCCATAGACTGACCGCATGACCGACGTTCCTCAACCCGGAGGCCCCGACGGGCCGGAGGAGGAGGAACCCGGGCCGTTCGGAATGGCCGGGCTCCCCAACCTGCCGGGCCTCGATTTCTCCCAGCTCGATCTCGCCCAGGTGATGCGCCTCCTCCAGTCCGAGGGGCCGGTGAACTGGGAGATCGCGGGTCAGGTCGCCGGCTACGTCGCGCTCGACGGCGAAGCGGCCGAGCCGCCCGTGACCGAGGAGGAGCGCGACGAGCTCGAGGAGCTGGCGCGCGCGGCCGAGAGCCACGTCGTGGCCGAGACCGGCCTCGACGGCGTGCTCGGCCTCCGTACGCGCGCCATCGGTCGGCGCGAGTGGGTCGACCTGCACCTCGAGTCGTTGAAGCCGGTGCTCGAGGCGCTCGCGGTGACCCTGCGCAAGGCCCTCGAAGACGGCGACGACGAACCGACCGAGCTGCCGGGCGCGCATCCGTCGGGTGGGCCCTTCGGCTTCGCGATGGGCGCCGGCGCCGGTGGCGACCCGTTCGGCGGGCTGCTGACGATGCTGGCGCCGCTCCTGCTCGGCGTCCAGGCCGGGTCCATGGTCGGCTACCTCGCGCAGCACGCGCTCGGGCGCTACGACCTCCCGCTGCCCACCGACGACGAGCCCAGCCTCGCGTTCGTGGTGCCCAACCTCGCCGCGTTCGAAGACGCGTGGTCGATCGACCGGCGCGACCTGCGCTTCGCCGTCGCGCTCCACGAGGTCGTGCACGCGGCGATGCGCTCGGTGCCCTGGGTGCGGGAGCGGATGCTGCACCTGGCCATCGAGTACGTCTCGGCCTACGAGGTCGATCCGCGCGCCTTCGAAGCCCAGTTCGGCGAGCTCGACCCCAACGACCCGTCGTCGTTCGCGGGGGTCGCCGAGCACCCGGAAGCGCTGCTCGGCGCGATGCAGTCCGAGCGCCAGCCCGAGATCCTGGCCCGGATGCAGGCACTCACGATGGTGGTCGAGGGCTACGCCGACGTGGTGGTCGAGCGCCTCGGGGGCCGGCTCCTCACCGACTTCCCCCGCGTGCACGAAGCCATGCAGCGCCACCACGTCGAGCGGGGCGAGGCCGAGCGCTTCATCGAGCAGATGCTCGGGCTGTCCCTCGAGCGGCCCCACTACGAGCGGGGTGAGCAGTTCTGCCGCGGCGTGATCGAGCGCGCCGGGATGGAGGGGCTCAACCGGCTCTGGGAGTCCGAGCGCATGCTCCCGACGCCCAACGAGCTCGAGGCGCCGGGGCTCTGGCTGGCGCGGATCGACCTCCCCGATCTCGAGGGCTAGAGTTTGCGCACCATGTGCACCCGCTATTCCGGCTGGTACTTCTTCTTTGGCACCGGGGCGTCCCCCGGGGTCTCAGCCGGTCGCGTCTAGCGGCTGCACGAGGACTCCAGAGGAACCCCGGCCCGAGGGCCGGGGTTTTTTCGTTTTCTGGGGTCGTTCGGGCACCACCGCCAACCCTGGCCGAGCGCGATTCTCGAAGGAGCACTCCGATGACCACAGCCGCAACTCCGCATCCCCTCGTCGGTGGGGACGACGCCCGGGCTCGAACGCTCGTGCGCGTCGGCGAGCACTTCGTCGGGGCGGGGATGTTCACGTTCATCGCCGGCCCCTGCGCGGTGGAGACCCCCGAGCAGCTCGCGGCCGCGTGCGAGGCGGCGGTCGCCGCCGGGGCGACGATGCTGCGCGGCGACCTCTACAAGCACCGGACGTCGCCGTACTCGTTCCAGGGCCTCGGGGTCGACGGTCTCGCCATGGTCGCGGAGCAGCGCGAGCGGTTCGGCCTTCCGTGGGTCGCCGAGGTGCTCGACGTCCGCCAGCTCGAAGCCGTCGCCGAGGTCGTCGACGTCGTCCGGGTCGGCGCCCGCAACATGCAGAACTTCGAGCTGCTGCGCGCCTGCGCGCAGACCGGCAAGCCCGTGATGATCAAGCGCGGGCTCGCCGCCACCGTCGAGGAGTGGCTGCTCGCGGCCGAGTACGTCGCGCACTCCGGCAACCTCGACATCATCCTGTGCGAGCGCGGCATCCGGACGTTCGAACCGTCGACCCGCAACACGCTGGACCTCTCGGCGGTGGTCGTGGCCCAGGAGCGGTCGCACCTCCCGGTCATCGTCGACCCGTCGCACGGCACCGGCGGGCGCACGCTGGTCGCGCCGATGGCGCTCGCCGCGGTGGCCGCGGGCGCGGACGGGATCATGGTCGACGTGCACGCCAACCCGGCGGAGGCGCGCTGCGACGGGCCCCAGGCGCTGCTGCCCGACGAGGTGATCGCGCTCGGTGCCAGACTCCGGGAGCTGGCCGCGTGGACGGGCCGGCGGGTGGATCCGGCGAACGTGGTGAAGGAAGTCGAGCCGACATGAGCGCAGATGCCGTCAAGACCATCGGGGTGCTGGGTGCGGGTGTGATGGGTGGCGGCATCGCCCAGGTCTGCGCGATAGGCGGCTTCGACGTCGTCTGCTACGACATCGACCAGGGTGCGCTGGCCGCGGGTCGCGAGCACGCGACGACCGGCCGGTACGGCATCGAGAACGCCGTCGAGCGCGGGAAGCTGACCCGCGAGGAAGCCGACGCGGCAACCGCGCGGCTGACGTTCACCGGGACGTTCGACGACGCCGCGCAGACAGACCTCGTCGTCGAGGCGGTGCCGGAGCGGCTCGACCTGAAGATCCGGGTCTTCCGGGACCTCGACCGGGCCGCCCCGCCGGCGACGATCCTGTGCTCGAACTCGTCGGGGTTCCCGATCCAGGCGATCGGCGCGGCGACCGACCGCGCCGACCGGGTCATCGGCTGGCACTGGGCGTCGCCCGCGCCGGTGATGAAGCTCGCCGAGATCGTGCGCACCCACGCGACGAGCGACGAGACGGTGGAGACCGTCCGCGCGATCGCGCAGCGCTGTGGGAAGAACCCGGTCGTGGTCAAGGACACCGCGATGGCCTGGGGCTACGTCGCCAACCGCGTCTACTTCGCCATGATCGCGGAAGCCCAGAAGGTCGTGAACGAGGGCATCGCCACCGCGGACGAGGTCGACCAGCTGATGACCGACTGCTACCGGTGGCCGTCCGGCCCGTTCGGGATGGTCAAGGGCGCGGGCAGCGGCTGGAGCTAGGACCTGTCGGCGGCGATGGCCGCATCGGCCATCGCCTCCCCGAATCGGCGCGCGCCCGCGGAGTAGCCGTCGCACCCCATCAGGGGGTCGGTCGTCCCGTGGCAGTCGAAGTGCAGCCCGTCATCGGCGCGGGCCACGACCCGGCCGTCGTGACAGAACGCCTCGTGGGCACGGCACGGCAAGGATCGGCTGAACGAGCGGTCGGTGCCCGCGACCGCGGCGCCGGTGTCGACCACGTGCAGCCGATGGTTCGTCGCCGCGACCGCGCGCACTGCCGCCGCGAGCTGTCTGGGGTAGTCGTCGGGCGCGGGCGGATGGTGCACCGGCGGTGCGGTCGCCCAGACCACCGTGGTGTCGGTCACTCGCGCGACGTCCAGTACGTCGTGCAGGTCAGCGAGGTAGTGGTCCCGCCACTCCGTCGAGCCGATGACGAGAAGGGGTCCCGCGGCGCTCCGCATGCACGGCGTGAACGAGTTCCCGGAGAACTCGAGGACGAGGACCTGCGGGCGCCGGGCCAGCAGGTCGGACGCGATCTGGTCGCGGTAGTCGCAGAGCGCAGTCATCGGATACGTCGTGACAACGAGATCGACCCGCGCGCCTCGCAGCATCCCGGCTGTGAACGCCGCGCGCGACTGGTACGCCAGCGAGTCGCCGAACAACGAGACGCGTGTCGGGACCCGGTGGACCGGCGCCGCCGTCCCTCCATCGCGCCCGGCTGCCGCCGCGGGCGCGGCCGACGGGTTCAGCAGGCGGACGCCGATCAGGACGAGCGCGAGCGCGAGGAATCCGAATCCGAGCCGCCGCATCTCCCAGGTGTCGGCAGCCGGACGCTCCGGGTTGACCCGGAGCTGGGTGACACGGCACTAGAACCAGGTGAAGTTGTACGGCGCCCGCTCCGGGGCGAAGAGCCGATCCGCCGCGGCGAGCGCACCGGACGTCTCCTCGTCGATCCGACCGGCCCGGCCCAGCGTCGACGGGCTGATCCCGCCCAACGTGACCGAGCCGAGCGCGGACGCGTCGAGCACGAGATCGGGGGCGTCGGTCGTGCGCGAGCAGGTCGCGCCGTCCGGTCCGCCATCGAGCCGGAACCGGCCCGCGGCATCGCCGTCCGGCCGCATCTCGTCGCGCACGTCGAGGACCAGCCGGCCCGCAGCCGCGTACGTGCGTGCGCTCAGCAGCGCCGGCACGTCGATCGGCCGGAGCCAGAGCCAGTCCCGTCGCGACGTGCTGTGCACCTGGCGGGAGTCGCGCAGCCGCCACGGGAGCTCGATGTCCTCCGGGACCCAGAGGTGGCTGACCCGCACGGTGAGGTCGATGCTGCAGACGTACTGCCAGAGCGCGGCCTCCGCATCAGGCGTCGTTGCGACCAGGTCGTGCACGGTGACGGTCCGGTCCTGACCCGAGGGCCCCCAGGGTCCGTCCACTCCGTAGACCGCGTAGCCCTCGGCCCGGCCGTCGACCTCGTACACGACGTCGAAGCGGTGCTTGATCTCGTCCTTCTCGACCCACGCCACGGCCCACCACGCGTCGGGACGGGAGACCGCGCCGTTGCGCCGGGCGCGCACGCGGTCGAACAGCTCCGGCGCGATCTTGCGGCTCTCGTCCGGCTCGATCATCCGCACGCGACCGCTCGTCACGGGATCGGCGAACCCGGTCGTGCGCTGGTCGATCTCGACGCTCAGGACGCGGGTCGCGACGCCGAAGCCGAAGCGCGCGTAGATGCCACCTTCGGACGCGGTGAGGATCGACGCGGGCTCACCGCGCTGCGCGCCGTCGTCCGCGAGGTAGGCCATCATCCGGCGCAAGATGCCGCGGCGGCGATGCGTCGGCCGCACCGCGATCCAGCTCACTGCGGCGGTCGGGACGATCGCGCCACCGGGCAGCGTCAGGTCGAGCGAGTAGTTGCGTCCGGTACCGACGATGTCGTCGCCCTCGAAGACGGCGACCGTGCGATCGAGGTCCAGCTCGGCCCACGCCGGGTCCTCCGCCGAGTCGTCGCGACGGAACCCGAAGCCGTACGCATCGGTCCGCTTGAAGGCCGGAAGCTCGTCGGCGACGATCGGGCGCAGCTCGAGATCCACGGACGTCAGTTGTAGCCGCGTGCCCCGGCGCGGGCACCGGCATTAACCGGGCGGCGGGTTCCGCGGGTCCCGGATCGGCCGGGGTCGAGGGCGTTGCGGCGGCTCGGGCGGCGCCGGCGGATCGAGCTCGGGCGGATGGGGCCCGGCGGCATGGGGTCCCCATTCGTGACGGGCGCGCAGACCCCCGACGTAGGAGAGCCCGGCGAAGCCGAGCACGAGCGCGAGGAGGAAGAACCCGGTCCGCGGCGTCAACAGCTTGAAGAGCGCGACCGGGATGAGCGCGCCGCCGCACCAGGCGAGCTGGAAGCGGGTCTCGAACCGCGGCGAAGGCGCGGCCGCGCAGGTGCTCCGGGCCGTCGCGCTGCAAGAGGCTGTCGAACGCGATGCGACCCTGACGAGGCACCCACCGCGATCGCGAACGCGATGGCGATCGACCCGACCCGGCCACCGTCGCGAGCCGCGAACAGCGCCACCACGGCCGGGACCACCAACGCGCTGGCGAGGATCGTCTCCTCCTTGAGCCGCCGCCGCAGCATGGGCGTGACGATCACCCCGAGGAACCCACCGAGCGCGCTCATCACGAGCACCACGCCGAAGAACCACGCCGGTTGGTGCTTGCTCTTCGAGCAGGAACGCGAGCTGGAACGTGAGGAACCCGACGCAGCCGCGCATGACCGCCATCGCGGTACCGGAGAACACGATGCTCGGCGCCGCGAGCTCCTGGCGCTCCTCGTCGGTCTCGACCGCCACCGGCCGCCCTGCGGCGGGGATCCGCGTGCAGAGCACCCCGGCGAGGATGAAGATGCCGGTCGCGAAGATGAGCGAGACCTGGGCGTTGAAGACTGCCACGGCGGCCGCCGCGGGGATCCCGCCGACCACGCTGGCGACGACGCTCACGAGCGAGAGGCGCGAGTTCGCCTCCACGAGCGCGTGCTCGTCGTTCACGACCGAGGGCAGCAGCGCGGACTTCGCGACCGCGTGCCCCTTCGACAGCACCAGCACGATGAAGGCCAGCGGGAAGAGGAAGAGGGAGTGCAGGTTCCCGACCATCAGGAAGCAGACCGCGGCCCGGCCGAAGCAGCCGACTGCCATCAGCGTCCGCCGCCCCGCCCGGCTCCGGTCGAGCGCGGGGCCGATGATCGGGCCGACGACGGCGAAGGGGGCGATCGTCAACAGCAGGTAGAGGAGGAGCTGGGTCTGGGACTGGTCCGCGGGCTGCGTGAAGAAGATGGAGCCCGCGAGCGAGACGGTGAGGCACGCGTCGCCGACCATGCTCGCGGCCTGGGCGACGACAAGACGCCCAAATGGGTTCAGCGCGTAGGTGCGCGGATCTCGGGTGGCCATCTGGAACCGAGGGTACGCGCCAGCCCGTCGAAACGTGCGCGCTTGGGCCACGAGATCGCGTTGCCGATCGTTCACCTCGATGTCACCCGCCGTTGGCCGGGCTGCGCCCCCATCGCCATCGGGTGTGCCTAAGGTCGGATCGGTCGGGTCGACGCTCCGAGCGCCCCCGCCCTCCGGCCACGAGATTCGGGACCCCCCCTCGGATCCGGGCCCACGCGGTCCGTTCCTCCCCGGGCGGATCGCGGCCGAGCTCGGCGCGTCGATCACGTCCCGGTCACGTCTCCGGTCACGCTTGCGATGGCGCCGGTACGATGCGTCCGTGGAGACCGCGGCGGACTCACCCGACGAGCACCGGCTGCTGAACCGTGAGCTCTCCTGGCTCGACTTCAACGCCCGCGTGCTGGCGTTGGCCGAGGACGCGGAGCGGCCCCTCCTCGAACGGGCGAAGTTCCTCGCGATCTTCGGCTCGAACCTCGACGAGTTCGTCCAGGTGCGGGTCTCCGGGCTCCAGGAGCAGGTCGCGGCAGGGATCCGCACGAGGACGCCGGACGGGATGGATCCGCTCCAGCAGCTCCGGGCGATCAGCGCGCGCGATCGACGAGCTGGTGACCCGCCAGGCCGAGCTCTTCACCAAGGAGATCGCACCGGCGCTCGAAGACGTCGGAATCGCGTTCTCCAAGTGGGACGAGCTCGACGACGACGACCGTGAGTACCTCGTCGAGGTGTTCGACGCCAACGTCTTCCCCGTCCTGACCCCACTCGCGGTCGACCCCGCGCATCCCTTCCCGTACATCTCGAACCTGTCGCTGAACCTCGCGGTCGTCGTGCGCGATCCCGAGACCGGTGAGCAGCGATTCGCGCGGGTGAAGGTCCCGCCGCTGCTCCCCCGCTTCGTCGTGATGCCCGACGGTGAGCGGTTCGTGCCGCTCGAGCAGGTGATCGCGGCGCACCTCGACGGGCTCTTCCCCGGGATGGAGATCATCACGCACCATCCCTTCCGCGTCACCCGCGACGCGGACTTCGAGCTCGAGGACGAGGACGCCGATCTCCTCGAGGCGATCGAGAGCGTCCTCACGCTCCGGAAGCGCTCGGGTCACGTGGTCCGGCTCGAGGTCGACACGCACATGAGCGAGGAGGTGCTCGAGCTGCTCTGCCGCGAGCTCGAGCTGTCCGAGCAGCACGTGAACATCGTCGACGCGCCGCTCGACCTCTCCGGCCTGTGGGCGCTCTACGCGCTCGACCGCCCGGAGCTCAAGGACCCGCCGTGGCAGCCCCAGACCCAGCCCGTGCTCATCCGCACCGATCCGCCGCCGGACCTCTTCCGCGTGCTCCAAGCCGGCGATGTGCTCGTCCACCACCCGTACGACTCCTTCGCGACGAGCGTCGAGGCGTTCGTGGACCAGGCGAGCCGCGACCGCAGCGTCCTCGCGATCAAGCAGACGCTCTACCGGACCGCCGGGCCCGAGGGTGCGATCGTCGCGTCGCTCGTGCGCGCCGCCGACGCGGGCAAGCAGGTCGTGGCGCTCGTCGAGCTGAAGGCGCGCTTCGACGAGCAGGCGAACGTGGAACGGGCCCGTGAGCTCGAAGAAGCGGGCGTGCACGTCGTGTACGGGCTCGTCGGGCTGAAGACCCACACGAAGATCCTCCTGGTCGTGCGCCAGGAGCACGACGGCATCCGGCGCTACTGCCACATCGGCACCGGCAACTACAACCCGGTCACCGCGACCCTCTACGAGGACCTCGGGCTGCTCACGGCCGATCCCGATCTCGGCGCGGACCTCACCGAGCTCTTCAACTACCTGACCGGCTACAGCCGGCAGGGGAAGTACCGCAAGCTCCTCGTCGCGCCTGTCAGCCTCCGGCCCGGCATCGTCGAGCGCATCATGCGCGAGACCGAGAAGGGGCCCGACGGCCGCATCGTGCTGAAGATGAACAGCCTGGTGGACCCGGCGATCATCGAAGCGCTGTACACGGCCTCCAACGCCGGCGTGAGCATCGACCTCATCGTGCGCGGCATCTGCTGCCTGCGCCCCGGCATCCCCGAGATGTCGGAGAACATCCGGGTGCGTTCGATCGTCGGCCGGTTCCTCGAGCACTCGCGCATCTACCGCTTCGGTGAAGCGGCCGAGGCGGAGTACCTGATCGGGTCGGCCGACCTGATGCCGCGCAACCTCGATCGGCGGGTCGAGGCGGTCACGCCCGTCGTCTCCCCGCCGCTCCAGGCCCGGCTCGACGAGATCCTCGCCACGAACCTCGCCGACGACGTGCTGGCCTGGTCGCTCGGGGCGAGCGGAACCTGGGAGAAGGTGCCGACCATCGTCGGCATCGACACCCATCGGCGCCTCGGCGAGCTGGCCGAAGCGCGGGCAGACGGACGACCCGCCGATGCCCGAGCGTGAGGTCAAGCTCTCGCCCGTCCCCGGCTTCCGCCTCCCGACGCTGGCCGACGTCGCCGTAGGGGTCATCGCACGGCCGGACGAGATCCTGGATCTCCAGGCGTTGTACTACGACACCCCCGACCTCCGGCTCGCCCGGTCCGGGGCGAGCCTCCGGTTCCGGCACCCCGAAGGTTGGACGGTGAAGCTTCCGGAGCCGAGCGTCGGCGCGCTCCTCGTGCGCGGCGAGCACACGTTCCCGGGCGGACCCGGGACGCCACCGCTCGCAGCGATCGACCTCGTCCGCGCCTGGGTCCGCACCGCGCCGGTCCAGGCGGTGGCGCGGTCTGAAGACCCGGCGCCGCCGGATCGAGCTGACCGACGCCGGTGGCAAGAAGGTCGCCGAGGTCGTGGACGACGAGGTCTCGGTGCTGGACGACGGCCGGATCACGAGCCGGTTCCGCGAGCTGGAGGTCGAGCTCGGTGAGGGCGCACCGGTCGAGCTCGCGGACGCGCTCGTCGCGCGGCTGCGAGCCGCAGGGGCCGGCGCGCCGGAGCACACCCCGAAGATCGTCCGCGCGCTCGGCCCGCGGCGCTCGCGCCACCGCAGGTCGTGGCGCCCGGCCCACTCACCCTCGACTCCCCCGCCGCGCGACGTCGTCCACGCGGCGATCACGTCCTCGGTCCTGCGCCTCCTCGCCCACGACCCCGGGGTACGCCTCGGCGACGACCCCGAGCAGGTGCACCAGGCCCGGGTCGCGACCCGGCGGCTGCGGTCGGACCTGCGGACCTTCCGCTCGCTGCTCGTGCCCGAGTGGGACGAGGCGCTGCGGTCGGAGCTGCAGTGGCTCGGTGCGGAGCTCGGCGCGGTCCGTGACACCGAGGTGCTCCTCGCGCTCCTCCAGGGCAAGGTGCAGCGGCTCACCGACGCCGACCGACCCGTCGGCGAGCAGCTGCTGGGCCAGCTCGTGCACCGGTGGGAAGAGACGCGGGTGGAGCTGCTCGTGGCGCTGCGATCGGCCCGGTACGCGCAGCTGCTGGATCGCCTCGTCGACGCGGCCGTGCTCCCGCGTTGCTGCCCGAAGCCGACCGCCCCGCCCACGAGGTCCTGCCGGCGCTCGCGCGCGGGCCGTGGCGCCGGCTTCGACGCGCGGTCGAGGCGTTGCCCGAGGTCCCACTGCGACGACCAGCTGCACGCGGTGCGGATCCGGGCCAAGCGCAGCCGGTACGCGGCCGAAGCGATCGCCCCCGCGCTCGGCACGCCGGGCGCGCCGCATGGCCAAGGCGGTCGCCGCGCTCCAAGACGTCCTCGGTGACCACCAGGACGCGGTGATCGCGGCCGGGTGGCTGCGCGGGGTCGCGCAGCAGGCCGAGACGGGTGAATCGGTGTTCGTCGCGGGCGTGCTGACCGGGATGATCCGCGAGGTCGAGCACCAGACCCGTGACGCGTGGCCGGCCGCGTGGCAGCGGGCCCGCCACCGACGGCTTCGCTCCGCGCCGTGAGCTCGCAGGAGGTGCGGGCCGCGGGAGGGGTGGTCTGGCGACGGGGTGACGGCGGCCGCGCCGAGGTGCTGCTCGTGCACCGGCCCCGGTACGACGACTGGAGCCTCCCGAAGGGCAAACGGGAAGCCGGGGAGGCCGACGAGGACTGCGCCCGGCGCGAGGTCTACGAGGAGACCGGGCTCGAGGTCTCGCTCGGCGACGAGCTCCCGGAGGTGCGGTACCGGGACCGTCGGGACCGGCCGAAGGTCGTGCGGTACTGGCTCATGGAGCCGCGGGGCGAGATCACGGCCTTCGCCCCCAACGACGAGGTCGACGAGGTCCGCTGGTGCTCGATCGCGGACGCCCGGGAGCAGCTGAGCTACGACCACGATCGTGTTCTGGTGACCGCGCTACGCGTCTAATCTCTCTCCGGGATGGATGCGTTTCTCGTGCGGCACGCGAAGGCGGGGAGTCGTCGCCGCTTCGAAGGCGACGATCGGTTGCGTCCGCTCTCCCGCAACGGCCGCCCGCAGGCCGAGGGCATCGCCGAGCTGCTGGCCCACCGCGACATCGCCCGCGTGCTGACCAGCCCGTACACGCGCTGCGCACAGACCGTCGAGCCGCTGGCGGCGCGCCTGGGCCTCGAGGTCGAGGTCGACGAGGACCTGGCCGAGGGCAACCCTTGGAAGCACGCGCTCGCGCTCGTCGAGCAGGCGACCCAACCGATCGCGCTCTGCAGCCACGGCGACGTGATCGGCGATCTCGTGCAGCATCTGGCCGAGCGCGGCGTCCCGCTCGACGACGATCGCATCGAGAAGGGCTCGACCTGGGTGCTGCAGGTCGAGGAGGGCGACATCGTGAAGGCCCGGTACCTCCCGCCGCCGTCGTGACGCCCGACGACCTGCTCGAGCTCCTCGCCCGCGGAACCGAGCAGGCCGACGAAGAGGCGCTCGACGTGCTGGACCACTCGCTGCAGTGCGCCGCGCTCCTCGCGCAACGTCATCCCGGCGACCGCGAGCTGCAGGTCGCGGGGCTCGTGCACGACGTCGGCACGATCCTGCGTCCCGACGAGCCGGCCGGCCACGCGTCGACCGGCGCCGCCGCGGTCGCGCCCCTGCTCGGGCACCGCGTCGCGTGGCTGGTCTCGTGGCACGCCGACGCGAAGCGCTACCTCGTCACCACCGACCCGGAGTACCGCGCCCGGCTCGAGCGCGCGCAGCATCGTGACCCTCGAGGCCCAGGGCGGGCTGATGGACGAGACCGAGGTCGCGGCGCTCGCGGCGGCGCCCGATCTCGAGGCCCTGCTCGAGCTGCGTCGAGCCGACGACGACGCCAAGGTCGTCGGTCGCACCGTCCCCACCCTCGAGACCTGGCGCCCCCTCCTCACCTAAGCCCCGTGGGGTCAGGTGGGGAAGGCGACGGCGGGGAGCTCGGCGATCGAGTCCAGGATGTGGGTGTGCGGCACCGACGCGAGCTGGGCGCGGTCGTGGGCACCCGTGAGCACGCCCGCGACGATCGCCGCGCCCGCCGCGGTGCCGGCGACGAGGTCGCTCGTCGTGTCCCCCGCGACCGCGACCTGCTGGACCGCGTCGATGTCCAGGCGCATGAGCGCGGTCAGGATCAGGTCCGGGAAGGGACGGCCGCGCACGCCGTCGCCCGGGCTCAGCGCGAGGTCGACCAAGTCACGCCAGCCGAGCACGTCCATCAGCTGCTCGCGCGTCGTGGACGAGAAGCCGGTCGTGAGACAGATCCGCGCGCCGCGGGCGCGCAACGCTTCGAGTGCGACCTCGCTCCCGGGCAGCGGCTCGATCTCGCCGCGCGACACCGCGCGGTCGAACGCGGTCTCGAACCGCCCGTTCGCCTCCTGGGCCCGTTCCTCGTCGCCGCCGAACACGGAGCGGAAGACCGTGATCTTCGACTGCCCCATCGTCGACCGCACGTAGTCCAGGTGCGCCTGCAGCTCGGCGCCGTCCGGATCGAAGCCCATGTCGCCCAACGCTTCGACGAACGACCGCTCGACCACCCCTCCGTCGCTGACGGTCGTCCCCGCCATGTCCAGCACCGCGAGTCGGATCACCAGCCCATCCCTTCGAACGTCTCGGCCGCGATCGCGGGTGACAACGTCATGCCCCGTCCGCCGGGTCCGGTCACGATCACGAGTCCCGGTTCGGGCGTGACCCGGACGCACACGGACGCATCCGTCGCCTGCGAGTAGACACCGGCCCACCGGCGCTGCACCGGGGGCAGGCGACGGCCGAGGATCGACTCGGCGCGGGCGGCCAGGTGCTCGTACGGCTCGTCTTCGACGGCGAAGTCATACGGCTCCTCGTACACGTGGGTGTCGCCGATGGTGAGCTCGCCGTCGGCGCGCTGCGCGATCAGCAGCTGCGCGTGCCACGCCGCGCCCACCGCGGCCTGGACCGGGAGCGCCGCGGCCTCGGGCACGTCGAAGGCCGGGTAGTAGCGGAGCGAGTCGCCGTCTGCGATCGCCGTGGTGAGCCGCTCGTCGAGTGGTGCCGTCTGCATCATCTGGAGCCGGCACCGGCGCAGCGGCGCGGCCGCGAGCCACGGCGCGGCAACCCCCGCGTGCGCCGCACCCGGGCAGAGGATCGCGAGGTCCGCCCGCCATTCCTGGCCGGTGTGGTCGCGCACCCGACCGGCTGCCGCCTCGGTCGCGACCCGGCCCGCGACGAACGTGTAGCCCCCGCGCTCGGCCATCGCCGCGCGCAGCGCCGGGAGGACGCGCCGCGGCTCGACGATCGCGTCGCGCGCGGCAGTGCAACCCGCCGAGGACCGCACCCCGGATCGCGGGGTTGACCTTCGGCACCTCGGCCGGCTCCAGCAGGTGGAACCGGCGCGCCTTGGCCTCGGGCGCGGCGGCCACGGCCTCGAGGACCGCGAGCTCCCCCGGGTGCTCCGCGACGGTGATCGAGCCATCGGGGCGGAAGCCGACGCCGGGAGCTCGCCGGCCGATGAGCTCCCAGAGCTCGCGCGCCCGGAGCGCGAGGTGCAGCTCCGGCCCCGGCGCGCGCCCGCTCACCCAGACCAGGCCGAAGTTCCGCACGGACGCCTTGCGGGCCTCGAGATCGGCCTCGAGCTGGACGACGTCGTGACCCCGCTCCTGCGCCGCGTACGCGTGCATGGTGCCGAGCACGCCGCCGCCGACCACCACCACCGTCGCCACGTGAGGGAGCGTGTCCCAGGCGACCCTCACTGCGCAAAGACCATCCGGCGGGGCAGGTAGGTTCCATGGGGATGCGAGTGCTCGTGACGAACGACGACGGGGTGGAATCGGCGGGCATCGTCGCGCTCTCGAAGTCCCTGCACGACGCCGGCCACGACGTCTTCGTGGTTGCGCCCGCGTCAGACCTCAGTGGCGCCGGCGCGTCGATCGGTCCGCTGCACCGGTCCGAGGGGATCCCGGTCACCGAGCACCACTGGGCCGAGCTGCCCGATGTCCCGGTGCTCGCGATCGAGCGCCCGCCCGCGACCCGCGGTCTACCTCGCGTGCCTCGGCGCCTTCGGGGCCCGGCCCGATGTCGTGGCCTCGGGCATCAACCCCGGTGCGAACACCGGTCACCTCATCCTGCACTCGGGCACGGTGGGCGCGGCGCTCACGGCCGCCGGGCTCGGCGTCCCCGCGCTCGCGGTCAGCGTCAAGTGGAGCGAGACGGGCTACCACTGGGAGACCGCGGCGCAGCTCGCGGTCCCCGCGCTGGACTGGGTCGCCGCCGGTGGCGGCACGCCCCGCGTCCTCAACCTGAACGTTCCCAACCTGCCGATCGGCGAGGTGCTCGGGGTGCGAGAAGCCGACCTGGCGCCGTACGGCGAGTTCTGGGTGGCCTCGTCCGAGATCGACTCCGGCGACCTGCGCATCGAGTTCCAGGGCCCCGCCATCGAGCCCGACGCGGAGACCGACGCCGCGCTCGTCGTCGCCGGCTACGCGACGGTCACACCGCTCGCCGGAATCGTCGCCGCACCACTCAAGGGTGCGGCCGAATCGGTCGAGAACGCGCTCGGGGATGCGTTGCCCGCCCCGCCGCGCTGACGGCGGCCAACCCGTACACTTCGACGGTTCCCCCCGTCGATCCAGGAGATCACCCCTATGACCGTTGAGGTTGGGCAAGCAGCCCCCGACTTCACCCTCAAGGACCAGGCCGGCAACGACATCAGCCTGGCCGACTACAAGGGCAAGCAACCCGTCGTGATCGTCTTCTACCCGTTCACGTTCACGGGAGTCTGCCAGGGCGAGCTCTGCGAGATCCGCGACGACCCGTCCACCTTCGAGTCGGCCGACGCCGCGGTGCTGGCGATCTCCTGCGACACCCGCCACGCGCAGGCGCAGTGGGCCGAGCAGCAGGGGTTCACGTTCCCCGTGCTCTCGGACTTCTGGCCCCACGGTGCGGTCGCGAAGGCCTACGGCGTGTTCAACGAGCAGCTCGGCTGCGCGAACCGCGCCAGCTTCGTGATCGACAAGGACGGCAAGGTCGTCGCGACCTTCGCGTCCGCGAACCTCGCGACGCCGCGCTCGTGCGACGAGTACGAGTCGGCACTGGCCCTGGTGTCGTGAAATTCTCGGAGCTGCTCGGCGAGCCCGAGCCCGATCCGGAGCAGCCGGACCCGGCGCAGCCGAACGAGGTCGAGCCGATCAGCGTCTTCGCCCCGGTGCCGACCTCGCCGCCCCCCGGTTCCTCGGTCCCAGCACCGCTCCCGAGCCAGGCTCCTCTCCTCGCTGCTCCCCCGGCTGCCGCACCGGCCACCAGCCGCAGCGGCCTCGCGGAGCTGAACGTCCGCCAGCCTGTCCCGGAGCCTTCCGCCGAGCCGTCGGCGCTCGCGGATCAGCTCATCGGGCTCACCGAGGTCGACGACGACCTCCTGCCGTCCGGGCGCCGCAACCGCAAGTAGCGCTCAGCTCACCGCGACCTTGGGCTTCTCGAACCGGTACCCCACCCCGCGTACGGTGACGATGTGCGTCGGGTGACCGGGGTCCTCCTCGACCTTGGTCCGCAGCCGCTTCACGTGCACGTCCAGCGTCTTGGTGTCGCCGAAGTAGTTCGGGCCCCAGATGCGGTCGATCAACACGTCGCGGGTGAGCACGCGTCCCGCGTTCGCCAGCAGCAGCTCGAGCAGCTCGAACTCCTTGAGCGGCAGTGCAACGAGATCGCCGCGCACCGCGACCTCGTGGCGCGGCGACATCGAGGCGGACATCGCCGATCTCCAGGATGTCGTCGGGCCCGCTGCTCGTCTCGGCACCGACGGGAACCCGACGCAGCGCGGCTCGCACCCGCGCAATGAGCTCCCGCAACCGGAACGGCTTGGTCACGTAGTCGTCGGCGCCGACCTCCAGGCCGACGACCGCGTCGATCTCCGCGTTGCGCGCGGTCACCATGATGATCGGCACACGGGAGCGGGTGCGGATCTGCCGGCACACGTCGACACCGGACACGCGCGGCAGCATCACGTCGAGCAGCACCAGGGACGGCTGGACCGCGTCGAACCGTTCGAGCGCTTCCACCCCGTCCGCGGCCGTCTCGACCGCGAAGCCTTCGCGCTCGCAACGCGCACGGTCAGCGCGTCTCGGTAGGACTGCTCGTCGTCGACGACGAGGATCAGCTGGGGATCCGCCATCAACGCCGCTCTTCGAACAGGTAGCCGGACGGTGAGGAGCCTCCGTTGACCACCTGCGCGAGCCGCAGCCGGAACGTGGAACCCTCGCCTTCGCGGGACTCGACCGTGACGTCGCCGCCGTGCGCCTGGGCGACGTGGCGCACGATGGAGAGACCGAGCCCGGTGCCACCGGTCGCCCGGCTCCGCGCCCGATCCACGCGGTAGAACCGCTCGAAGATCCGCTCGAGATCACGCGACGGGATGCCCGGCCCCTGGTCCGCCACCGTGATCGTCACCATGCCGTCCGATGCGGTCGCGCCGATCTCCACCGCGCTCGGCGACTCCGAGTACTTGATCGCGTTGTCGAGCAGGTTGGTGAGCGCGCTGAGCACCTGCCGGCGGTCGCAGGGCACCGAAGCCTCCGGGAGGTCGGCCTCGACGTGCAGCGGGATCCCCGAGCGCATCGGCCGCGGGTCGCACCGCATCGACCGCCTCGGCGATCAGCACCGAGATCGGCACCGGCTCGCGGCTCGGCGACTCCTGCGCCTCGATCAGGCTGAGGTTGAGCAGGTCGTCGATGATCCGGCCGAGCCGGTCCGCTTCGCGCGAGACCCGTTCGGCCAGCTGGCGGACGACCACCTCGTCACCACTGCCGGCCATGGTCTCCGCCAGCAACGCGAGCGCGCCGATCGGGGTCTTGAGCTCGTGGCTGACGTTGGCGACGAAGTCGCGGCGCACAGACTCCTTGCGCCGGGTCTCGGAGATGTCACGGATGAACACGACGGCGCCGAGGATCGCGCCGTCGGCGAGGAGCGGCTGCGAACGCAGGAACAGCACCTCCCTCGGCGGTCCGAAGAGCTGGAGCTCGCGCTCGCCGCTCTGACCCTGCCGGGCCCGGGTCAGCAGCTCGTTGATCTGCTCCTCGGCCAGCGCATCGCTGTGGCGGCCGTCCCGGAACCGCTCGGCGGGGTCGTTGCGGAGGAGCTCGACGCCGTCCGTGTCGACCACGATGACTGCGTCCGCCAGTGCGTGCAGCGCCTCGCCGAACTGCTCCCGCTCTTCGGCGACCCGGTCCCGATTCGCCGGGTTCACTGCATCGCCAGTCGTTCCGCCGGCCATGCGAGTGCGCAGGCTCATCCGAACCGACCGGTGATGTAACCCTCGGTGCGTTGGTCGGAGGGGCTGGTGAAGATCGTCTGCGTGCGGTCGAACTCGACGAGCCGGCCGACCCGGCTCGAATCTTCGGAGACATCGGTGGTGAAGAACGCCGTCATGTCCGAGACCCGGGCGGCCTGCTGCATGTTGTGGGTCACGATCACGATGGTGAAGTCGCGCTTCAGCTCGACCATCAGGTCCTCGATGCGCGAGGTCGCGATCGGGTCCAGCGCCGAGCACGGCTCGTCCATCAGCACGACGTCCGGCTGCACCGCGAGCGTGCGGGCGATGCAGAGTCGCTGCTGCTGGCCGCCGGAGAGCGCGTACGCGGCTCTTCTTCAGCTTGTCCTTGACCTCGTCCCAGAGCGCGGCACGCGTCAGCGCCTGCTCGACGAGCTCGCTCATGTTTGCCCTTGAAGCGGTTGATGCGCGGGCCGTACGCCACGTTGTCGAAGATCGACTTCGGGAACGGGTTCGGCTTCTGGAACACCATCCCGATCCGCCGCCGGACCTCGGCCGCGTCGACCTTCGAGTCGTAGAGGTTCTCACCGTGGTACGTGATCGTGCCGCCGACCTTGGCGCCGGGGATGAAGTCGTTCATCCGGTTCAGGCAGCGCAGGAACGTGCTCTTGCCACAGCCGGACGGTCCGATGATCGCGGTGATCTCGCGTGCGCCCGACGTCGAAGCTCGACGTCGTCGACCGCGAGGTTCGCGCCGTAGCGCACCGAGCCGTCCCGGATCTGGAACACGACCTCGCGGTCCCGTTCCGGTAGCTCTTCGACTCCTTCGTCCACCGCCGCGACGTTAGTGGGGGTCACGTCGAGATGATCCATAGGTTGGCTCCGGTCGTCAACGAGGCTCATACGCGGTGCTTCCTTGCGAATACGGCCGAGAGGCCTCGGGAGAGCAGGGTGAACACGAACACGATCGACGATCAGCGTCAGCGCCGCACCCCAGGCTCGCTCCTGGGGTCCGGGGAACACCTGCTGCGCGTTGCGGAAGATCTGGACGGACAGGGTGGTGTTCGGTCCGTGGAAGAGGTTGGTGTTGGTCTCGTTCACGGTGAGGATCGTGAACAGCAGCGGCGCCGTCTCACCCGCGGCGCGCGCGACCGCAAGCAGCGCACCGCTGACGATCCCGGCGCGGCGGCCGGCAGCACGACGCGGCAGGATCGTGCCCGCCTTGCGGCCCCCCAGCGCGTACGCCGACTCGCGCAGCTCCGGAGCCACGAGCTTGAGCATCTCCTCGGTCGTTCGGATGACCACCGGGAGCATGAGGCACGCGAGGGCCAGCGCCCCGGCGAATCCGGAGACCCCGAAGCGCAGCACCCAGATCGAGTAGATGAACAGGCCCATGACGATCGAGGGGACTCCGGTCATCACCTCGGCGAGGAAGCTGATCGCCCGGCCCAGCGCGCTGCGCGCTGCCGTACTCGTTGAGGTAGATCCCGCCGAGGATCCCGAGCGGGACCGCCATGACGCGTCGCGGCGCCGGTGATCAGCAGGGTGCCCACCACCGCGGGGCCCATGCCCGGGCCCTCGGAGCGGGTCAGGATCGGGATGTCGTCGGTCAGGAACGCCCAGCTGATCGAGTCGATGCCCCGCGCGATGACGTAGCCGACGATGAGCACCAGCGGGACGAGCGCGACGACGAGCGACGCGACGATGAGGAAGCTGGCGATCCCGCTCTTCGCCCTTCGCCACCCGCTCGCGCTGCTCTTGCTGACCGACGGTCGCGCCGGCGGCGGCGAGGCCGGAGGCTGCGGGCGTCATGACCGCGCTCACGCTGCGCCCAGCTTTCGATCGGCGCGGGCCAAGGCGGCACGGGCGATGCACGCCGATGACGAGCGTCAGGAAGAAGAGCACGACACCCATGCCGATGAGCGCCGCCTGGTACGTGCCGGTGGACTCCCCGAACTGGTTCACGATGACCGCCGGCAACGCGTCGCCGGAGCTGAACAGCTTCTCGGTGATCTGCGGCGAGGATCCGATGACGAGGGCGACCGCGATCGTCTCGCCCATCGCGCGGCCGAGACCGATCAGGATCCCGGCCGTCATGCCGCTCCGACTGTGCGGGAACACCGCGGCCCGGATCATCTCCCACCGGGTCGCTCCCATCGCGAGCGCTGCGTCCTTCTGCGCCTGCGGAACCGTCATGAAGGTCTCACGGGTCACGGCGGTGATGATGGGCGTGATCATGATCGCCAGGATGAGTCCCGCGGTCATGAACGCCTTGCCCGCGATCGGGTTGCCGTCGAAGAGGTTGCCCAGGACGGGCACGCCGGCGAAGAGGTCGTGCCAGTCCTGGTAGAAGCCGGGCAGCGCGGGAACCAGGACGAGCAGGCCCCACAAGCCGTAGACGACCGACGGGACCGCGGCGAGCAGGTCGATCAGGGTGACGACCGGGCGCCGGAGCCACCGCGGCGAGAGCTCGCTGACGAAGAGCGCGATCCCGATGCTGATCGGCACCGCGACGACGAGCGCGATCACCGAGATCACGAGTGTGCCGAACGAGAACGCCAGGGTTCCGAAGGCCGCGTTCGCCGGATCCCAGTTCGAGCTGGTGAGGTAGCTGAGCCCTTCGTCCCGGAAGGCCGGCCACGCCTTCGTGATCGTCGAGTACGCGATCAGGACGAGGATGACGAGCACGAGGAACCCGCCGGCGAAGGCCAGGATCCGGAACGCGCGGTCGACGCCACGGCCCGGCGGGCGGGCGCCGCCGAGGTGCTGCGGGGCCGGTGAGGGAGGGAGCTCGGTGTCGATCGCCATGGTAAGAGTGCCAGGTGGGGGCGGGCAGCGCGCCCGCCCCCACGTGGTCCGAATGCTAGGAGACGGTGATCTTGGCGACCTGCGCCTTGGCCTGGCTCAGGATGTTCGCCGGGAGCTTGGCGAAGTCCACGGAGGCAGCCATGCCCTGGCCCGGTCCGTAGATGTAGTTGAGGAAGCCCTTCAGCGCGTTCCCCACCGCGGCGTCCGACTGGGTCGTGTAGACGAGGATGTACGTCGGCGACGTGATCGGGTACGCCGTGTCGCCCGCTGGCGTCGAGCGGGTCGAAGGTGAGGTCAGGGTTCACCGTGGCCCCCTCCATCGCCGCAGTCGCGCCGGCGATCGACGCGACGACGTACTTGCCCGACGCGTTCTTGATCGAGGCGAACTTCAGGCTCGCGGCTTTGGCGTCCGAGAAGTCGACGTAGCCGACCGCACCGTTGGTGCCGCTGATGATCTGCGCGACGCCGGGGTTGCCGTTCCCGGCCTGCTCACCCGCGGGCCACGCGACCGTCTTGTCCGTGCCCAGCTTCCAGGTGCTCGGCGCGGCCTTGGTCAGGTACTTGGTGAAGTCCGGCTGTCGTGCCCGATCCGTCGGAGCGGTGGGCCACGGTGATCGGCCGTGCTGGGCAGGCTGACACCCGGGTTGTCGGCCTTGATCGCCGAGTCGTCCCAGGTCTTGATCGTTCCCTGGAAGATCCCCGCGATCGTGTCGGCAGAGAGCTGGAGCTTGCTCGACGCCCGACAGGTTGTAGGAGATGGTGATCGGCGCGCCCACGGTCGGGAAGTAGAGGAACGGTCCCTTGTACTTCGAGGTGTCGGTGGACGGGACCGTGCTGTCCGAGCCCGCCCACTGCACCAAGCCGGCCTGGAGGTCGGTCTGGCCCTTGCCCGAGCCACCGCCCGCGTACGTGACGGTCACCGCCGGTTGCGCGTCCTTGAAGCCCTGGATGACCGTCTCGTCGAACGGCTGCTGGAACGTCGAACCGGAGCCGTTCAGGGTCGCCGCTGCGAGAGCCGCTGGTCTTCGCGGTCGTCTTCGTCGTGCCGCTACTGCCGCTGGAGCTGCTGGAGCTGCCGCACGCGGCGGCCACCAGGCCGAAGGCGGCGATCAGCGCCACCGTCCACCGCACACGCGGTGAGATTCGATTCATGGTCGGGGTGTCCTCCCGAGTCGGGAACTGGAGACAATGCGCCGAGTTGGCACGGTCCGAGATCGTACGGACGCCGGTTGGACCCGGAGTGGCCCCCGGGTGGCGCGAAGGTGAACAGGACGTGTATTCCGGTGAACTGCCGGTCCGCCAACCCCGAGAAGACACGTGCCCGGGTCACGAACAACTGGCCAACAGGTGAACCGCAAGGGAACAGTGTCACGCGCCGGGACCGGCAATGCTTTCCATCCGGCAAACGCGCGACGATGATGCCGGAAGTTCCCGAATTCGGAGATCGAGTGAGCATCCCGGCTGCCACTGGCGACGAGGGTCGCAAGACCCTCCAAGAAGAGCTCGACGAGGTCCGCAGCGACATCATCCGCCTCGCCGCGCTCGACGACCGAGGCCATCGCCGCCGGCACCCAGGCCTTCCTCGACGGCGACCTGGCGATGGCCGAGTCCGTGGTCGAGGGCGACGACCGGGTCGACGAGCTGTACCACCAGGTCGACGACCGGCTGCTGCTGATCCTCGCCACGCAGTCCCCGGTCGCGGTCGACCTGCGAGCCGTCGTCACCATGATGCGGATCAACCACGAGCTCGAGCGGGACGCGGACCTCATGGTCAACGTGGCGAAGACGACCCGCCGCATCTACCCCCACGAGCTCGACCCGAAGGTGCGCGGCATCATCGACCGGATGGGCGTCCAGTCCTCCAACCAGACCCGGCTGGCCATCGACGCCTTCGCGGACTTCGGACCCGTCATGGGCGGCCGCGTTGAGCGACATGGACGACACGATGGACGAGCTCACCAAGAGCCTGTTCCGCCACATCCTGGCGTGGGGCGCGCTCCGACGAGGCGACGGTGCTCCAGGCGGTGCAGGTCGCGCTCGTCGCTCGGCACTACGAGCGGATCGCCGACCACGCGGTCACCATCGCCGAGCGGGTCCAGTTCATGGTCACCGGCACCCACCCCGGCATCGCGGACGATCTCGACCCGCTCGGCTGACCCGGCCGCGCGACCTACGCTCCTCTCCTGCAGGGGGCGGAGGAGATCTGTTGGCAGGAGGACGAGCGCGAGCGGGAGGAACCGCGCCGTCGACGCTCCTGGGTCGCGCGGACGCCTGGCACCGGCTCGCCGGCGCGATCGACACCGGAGGATCGTGCCTCGTGCGCGGCGAGGCCGGAATCGGCAAGACCGCGCTCGTCCGGGCGGCCACCGAGTCGACGGAACGCTCGTTCAGGTCGGGCCGCGGCCTCGAGATGCTCCGCGACGTCCCCTATCTCGCGCTGCGCCAGGCGGTGCCGAGCCTCCCGGCAACGGGTGAGCCCGCGGCGATGGTCGCGCACCTGCGGCACGCGTTGACCGGGGCGATCCTGGTGGTCGACGACCTGCATTGGTGCGATCCCGACACGCTGGCCGTGCTCGAAGAGCTCTGCGTCATCGTTCCGGTCCTCGCCACGGCTCGCCCCGAGCCGGGTGACGCAGCAGCCGTCGTCGGCCGGCTGACCGATGTCGGCACCGTCGTGGACCTGCTGCCCCTCGACGACGCCGACGCCCGCGCGGTCGTGCAGGCGCACCGCCCCGGCGCCCCACCGTCCGACATCGACCGGTGGCTCGCCGGCGCGCGCGGCAACCCGCTGCTGCTCGAGCTCGCCGCCGCGTCGGGTCCGGGCGGCACCGACGATCGACCGGGCGCGGTCGTCACCACCGTCGTCGGCCGCCTGACGCCGCGTGCGCTCGACGCGGCGGCGCGGCTCGGGCTGGCGGCGGAGCCGTTGGCCGTGCCCGACGACGTCCGGGCCGAGCTCCTCGCGCATCGCCTGGCCGACGTGCTCGCCGACGACCGCGTGCAGCTGCGCCACGACCTCGTGGCCGAGGCCGCGGTGGGCGCTGGTCGGGCCGGACCGGCGCCGGGCGCTGCACCGGGAGCTCGCGGCGGAGACCCGCGACCCGGCCCGGCGGGCGTACCACCTCGAAGCGGCCGGCGACTTCGAGGCCGCCGTGGCGGCCGCCCGGATCGCGGCCGCGGAGGCTCCGACCGTCTGGTCGCGGGCCAGCCTCCTGCTCCTCGCCGCGGAGCACGCGCCCGACGCCGACCCGGTCCTGCGCATCGACGCGGCCGAGCAGCTCAGCCTGTGCGGCCGGTACCGGGACGTCATCGCGGTGCTCGAACGCCCCGCCGTCGACGACGAAGCCCTCGAGCTCCGAGCCGGCGTCGCCCTCGCCCGGGCGTACTGGGCCGAGACCGAGATGGAACCGGCGCGGCTCGTCCTCGACCGCACGCTGCGCCTCGCCGCGGGCCGCGGGTCCGCCGAGGAGGCCGAGCTGTTGAGCCTGCGGTCGCGGATCGTCGCGCGCCTCGACTGGGACCTGGACGCCGCGGTGCGCATCGGCCGTGACGCGGTCGCCATGGCGGAGCGGTGCGGCGGGGCGCTCGTCGCCGCGCACAGCGCGCTCGGGCTCGCACTCCTCATGGCCAACGACCCGGAATGGCAGGGGCACCTCGAACGTGCGGGCGAGCTCGCGCAGGCGGAGCAGGACCTCCACAACGCCGTCGTCACCTACGACACGCTGCTGTTCGGCCACCTGCTCTCCGGCGACCCCACGCGCTGCCCGCGCGATCGCCGAGGAGATGGTGCGGGCCACCGAGACGGCCTCACCCGCGTGGAACGGCTACTTCCGGGCCGCGGCACTGATGGCGGGACTGCACGTCGACGGTGACTACGGCGCGGTCCTCGCCCAGGGACCACCGCTGCTCGACGCCCGGTTGACCTACCGCACCAGGGAGATGCTCACCGCCGTCGTCACGCTCGCGCTGGCGGACACCGGCGCCGACGAGCGGGCGTTGGCACTCGCCCACCGCGGCCTTGACGCCGCCACCGACGACGCGGCCCGCTCGATGGCGCTCTGGGCCCTCGCCGAGACCCACTGGCTGGCCGGCCGCGCCGAAGCGATCGAGGTCGCGGACGAGGCGCTCGCGCTCGAGGTCGGTGGGTATCCGGGGCGCGTCCAGGCGGTGCTCATCGGGCAGTGGGCGCGCCACGACCTCGGCGAGCCGATCGACCCGCGCAGCGCCGACGTGCTCGCGCTCGCGTTCCCCAACCTCAGTGGCGTGGTCGCCGAGCTGCGGGGACTCGAAGCCACGGACCCCGCCGTCGCGTGCGACGCCTTCGAGGCCGCCGGCCGCGCAGTGGGCCGCGGGGAGCCGGCGCGCCGCGCTCCGCGCCCGCTGGGCCGCCGGCGAAGCCGCAACCCGTGCGGGGGATCCGGAGCGCGCGCTCGCGCACCTCGAGTCGGTCGACGCGGACTGCGCGGCGCTCGGCCTCTCCCCGCTCCGGCGCCGGGTGCAGCGGAGCCTGCGGGCGCTGGGTCGGCGGCCCGCGCACCGCCCGTCGCCCCGGACCGTCTCGGACGCGCAGCTCGAGGTGCTCCGGCGCATCGCCCGCGGCCAGACGAGCGGGGAGATCGCGCGGGCACTCGCGCTCGAGCCGTCGACGATCGAGTCCCACGTCCGGGCCGCCATGCGCGCCACCGGTGCCTTCACCCGGCTGCAGGCGGCCGCATCCATGCTCTGCGCCGAGCCCGCGGGGGACCGGGACCAGCGTCCCAACCTGGTCGCGACCACGACCGACGTCCTCGATGCCCATCTCGCGGCAGCCCGTCGGCGCGGCACCGACGCACTCGCGCTCGACGCCCTCCCCGGGGAGCCGTGGTTGCTGGACGGTCTCACCGAGCTGGTGACGGGCTCGGTGCGCACCAGCGACGACGCCGCGAACGCACTCTTCGCCGCCGCCCGTGGCGCGCGGGTCGCGCTGCTCCTCCCCGACGACCTCCGGGTCCGCGCGTTCCTCCTCGACGGTCTCACGCGCGTCGGGCCGGTCCGCATGTTGGGCTCGCGCGCACCGGTCGAGGAGTCCCTCGACCCCCTCGAGCTCCGCATCCTCGAGCTGCTCGCGGGAGGACACACGATCACGGAGATCGCGAAGACGATCGGGTACTCGCGTCGCACCATCCAGCGCCGGCTCGTCGACACCCGGAAGCGCCTCGGCGTCACGACCAACGCCGAGGCGCTGATCGTCGCAGGCGCGCCCGCGGGGAGCTGGGAGGACTAGGTGGCCGGGGTCTCCTCGTAGCCGAGGTCCCAGTCGAGGATCAGGTTCTCCCGCTCGGCATCGCGCATGACCCGCTCGCGGTTGCGGCGGAACTGCGGGTCGTGGGGCGGCAGGAGCTGGAGCCGGGCCAGAGCCCGCTGGCGGAAGTCCTCGATGAGCTGACGCTCGCCGAACACGCCCTGGACCTCCCAGTGCGGCGCAACCGGACCCAGGTAGACCACACGGACGTGTCCGACCGGGGGAACCTGCTCGAGCTCTTCGGGTTGCTGGGCCATGTGGGGGGTACTCCTCGAGTGGACGGGACCGGGGCAGCGTAGTGCCCCGATCCGGCGGTTCACCGGCCGGAACGGTGGGGCCGCGGGCTCAGCCCTTGGTGGCGGGACGGGTCCCGATGGTGACCGAGACGGTCTGCTGGTCCCCGCCCCGCTCGATCAGGACGTCCACCTTGTCCCCCGGCTTGAGCGTGCGGACCTGGCCCCCGAGCTCGTCGGGCGAGGCCACGCCGGTGCCGGCCAGAGCGATGATGACGTCGTTCTTCTTGATCCCCGCGCTCGCGGCCGGCGAGCCGGCGGTGACCTGACGGACCACGGCACCGGTCTGCGTCTTCAGGTGCATCTCCTTCGCCAGCGCCGGCGTGACCTGCTGGGTCACCACCCCGAGGAACGCGGTCTGGACCGCCTTGCCCGCCCGGAGGTCGTCGATGACCGACTTCGCGGTGTCGATGCCGATCGCGAAGCCGACGTTCTGGGCTTCCTGCGGGTCGGCGATCGCGGTGTTGATGCCGACCACCTCACCGTCGGAGTTCACGAGCGGGCCACCCGAGTTCCCGGGGTTGATCGCCGCGTCGGTCTGCAGCACGCCGTAGAGCGTCGCGCCACTCTCCTCGGGCACCGTGCGGTCCTTCGCGGAGATGATGCCGCGGGTGACGCTGAGCCCGCCTTCGAGCGCGAGGGCGTTGCCGATCGCGACGACCTCGTCACCGACCTGGAGCTTGTCGGAGCTGCCGAGCTTCGCCGACTGGAGCCCGGTGCCGTCGACCTTCAGGACCGCGAGGTCGTTGTCGGTCGAGCGGCCGACCACCTTGGCGCTCTTGCTGGTGCCATCCGTGAACGTCACCTGGATCTCGCCGTTCGCACCTTCGACGACGTGGTTGTTCGTGACGATGACCCCGTCGGGCGAGATCACGAAGCCGGTGCCGGCGCCGCCGCTCTCGTTCTGGTCACCCGAGACCGCGCCACCCGTGCGGATCGCGACGACCGCGGGCTCGACCTTCTGGAGGATGCCCTGGATGTCCTGGGGCTCCGCGATCCTCGAGGTGTTGCGCGCGTTCGTGCCCGCCGCGGACTGCCGCACGATCACGGTGTGGGTCGACGAGTCGTCCTTGGTCGCGAGGTAGATGCCTCCCGCCGTCCCGCCACCGACGAGCGCGCCGATGAGCACGCCCGCGAGAAACTGCTTCCACACGTTCGGGCGGCTCGGCCCGGCGGCCGGTGGTGGCGCGGTCGGTGGGCCCGTCGGAGGGGGCGGAGTGGCGCCCGTCGGACCTGCTGGTGGCGGCGGTGGCGTCGGCGCGGCCGCGGTCGGCCAGGGTGGCGGGACCATCGGCGCGACGGCGGTCGGTTCCGGATCGGGCGTCGGCTCGGCGACCGGCGTGGGCTCCGTCGGGGTCGCGGCGGCGGCGTCGCCCACCGGGGATTCCGGCAATGGTTCCGGGAACTCTTCGGGGGGTTGCGTCGTCATACGAAGGTCTCCACGTTTTTCAGGGAACCAGGCGAACCTGAGACCAGACTGAGAGCAGTTCTGGGAACCATCCGGCTTCACCTACCGTTGCACTCACCAAATGGATGACTACCCGCTTCCGAATTACGACGCCGAGCACGTGTGGATGCTCGATGGCCACTGTCGCGGCCGGGAACCCTCGTTCTTCTTCCCGTCCGACGGCGTGGGCGTCGAGCACGCCCGCAAAGTGTGCGCCGGATGTCCGGTGAAGGTCGAATGCCTCGAGTACGCGCTGCAGTACCGGATCGAGCACGGGGTCTGGGGCGGCGCGTCGGAGCGAGAGCGTCGACGCATCCTGCGATCGCGCCGCACCGGCATCCGCTCCTGAGTTCAGTTGCTCCGAAGGTCGATCTCCGGGCCGCGAACGCGCCGGGCGACCTTCGGCGGTTTCCCACGATCCCCGAAGGTCGATCTCCAGGCCGCTTCGCGCCGGGCGACCTTCGGCGGTTTCCCACGATCCCCGAAGGTCGATCTCCAGGCCGCTTCGCGCCGGGCGACCTTCGGCGGTCTCCCCTTCGGCGGCTCACCCCCAGCTGAACGGCGCGGTCAGGAAGCGACCGACCTCCGCGAGCGCGCCACCGTCGGACGGGGTGAGGTCCGGTGCGACCGCGGCGATCTCGTCGAGCGGAGCGTCGGTCACGCAGGTGTAGGTGACGTCGTCCTTGCCCCAGACCACTGCGGTGCCCGCGGCCGTCGTGTAGACGCGGGTGCGCAGGTCGCCCATCTCCGTGGTGCGACCCCCCGCCGGCAGTCCGTCCCAGTCGAGGTCGCCTTGACGCTCGAACACCGAGAGCCCGAGCAGACCGTCGCTGTAGTACATCTGCACCGACCCGTCGGGCTGTGAGTAGACGCCGGAGAGCACGAACCCGTTCCCGACGTGCTTCGGAGCGGTGAGATCGTCGGGGACGTCCGCGAGCGCGTGCGGGGCATCGGCGCGGGACTTGGGGTCCACCTTCGGCAACGCGTCGGGCGCGGCACCGTCCATCGGGTGGGGCGGTGACAGCTCGACGAACGTGAACCGCCGGGCCAGCCGGCCGTTCGCGTCGAGCTGATCGCGGCGCAGCAGGATCCCGGTGGCGTCATCGAAGAACATCCGCTCGCGCACGTTGCTCGAGCCCGGCGCCGTGACCTCGACCCGAGTTGCCGGCCGCTGCGCGACGGTCGCGGTGCGGGTCACGTCGAAGCGGTACTTGTGGCTCGGATCCGGTTCGGAGCCCGTGGATCCGCCGTCCCACATCAGGTCCCAGCCGGACCCGGTGCGCAGCAGGCGCCGGGTGCCGGCCCCGAGGAGCCGGCTGTCGCCCATGTTCAGCACGCCATTGTCGTCGTGCACCGAGACGGTCCGATCGTGGCGCTTCCCGCCGTCGACCCACTCCACCTCCACGGTGCCGGCAAATTCCTGGTTCGCGGCGGCGTGCCGGGACCGCTCGAGCAGGGTGCGCGCGACGCCACTGTCGTCGGCGTGGGCGCTGCGCGGCGCGATCAGCACCAGCACGAACGCGGCGAGCGCGGCGCACCCGAGGATCAGGGGTCGTCGGCTCATCGCCCGAGCTTCACCGGCTTGGTGACCGGGGCGAGCTGGCTCAGCGGCTCCTCGGTCACGGACGAACGGACGGCGTGGCGACTCACGAGCGTCGCGACCGTGGGCTTCACCTGCGACTGCCCGGGCACGAGGATCACCGCGGCGACCGCGGCGGCTGCCGCGGCACCGGCCACCCACGCGACGACGCGCTTGGTGCGCCGACTCGGGCCCGAGTCGATCGAGCGCACGGGCTCGGGCTGCACCGGCGGCGCGATGTCGGGGTGCAGCAGCGCGTCCCAGAACCCGGTCGGCGCTTCCCGCACCGGCGACCCGAGCAGGAGCGTGCGCGTGGACCGGATCTCGTCCAGCACCGCGCGCCACTCCGCCGACTCATCGAGCCGGCGTTCGACGAGCGCGCGCTCCTCCGGGGTGGCCTCATCATCGAGGTACGCAGACAGGAGCTCCTCGGGCGGTTCGATCGTGCTCATTCCACTGCTCCGCTCTTGACGAGGGCGGTCCGCAACATCCGGCGCCCGCGGTGCAGGCGCGACCGAACCGTCCCCACGGGCACGCCCAGTGATCCGGCGATCTCGTCGTAGGTCCGGTCGGCCACGTCTCGCAGCACGACGGGCACCCGGAACTCCTCGGGCAACGAGGCCAGTGCGCGCTGGATCTCGTCCGAGAGACCGGCCGCGACGGCCACCTCGTCGGCCCCGACCGCCGAGGGCAGCACCCGATCAGGATCGTCGGGCAGGGCCTGCTCGGGCCGCCGACGCTTCCGCCGCACCTCGTCGAGGAACACGTTCGTCACGATGCGAGCCAACCACCCCTCGAGAGATCCCGGCTGGTAGGTCTCCAGGCCGCGGCGGACACGAAGGAGGCTCTCCTGCACGAGATCCCGTGCGTCGTCGTCATTTCCGGTCAGGCGGTACGCCACGTTGTAGAGGAAGCGCCCGTGGTCGCGAGCGACCTCTTCCCAAGTGGGGACACCGTCAGTCGTCATCGAGAACGACGGTCGCGGGGGTCAGGTTCCCAATGAGGCCGGAATCCGGCTGATCGGACGGCGGGGCTAGTGCCCCTTGTCGTCCTTGGAGGTGGAGTCGTCCTTCTCGCCCTCTTCGAGCCCGGCCTTGAACTCCTTCTGGGCCGAGCCGAGGGAGCGAGCGAGCTTCGGGATCTGGGACCCACCGAAGATGACCAGGACGACGAGCAGAATGATGATGAGCTCAGGAGCTCCGAGGCCGAACATGAGGCTGGCACCCTCCCGCGATCGGGGATCTCAGCCTAATCGGCGTTCGGGTGGCTCTGGACCCCGAGCGCCTCGGCCAGCAGGTCGATGTCGTCGGCGGTGCCGACGTGGAACGGCACCGCGCCGACGCCGAGGATGAGGGTCTCGACGCCGAGGTCGGCCCAGGTCGCGGCCTGCTCCTGCACCTGGGCGACGGTGCCGACCAGGCGCCCCACCCGCCACTCTTCGAGGGTCGTGGAGTCGAGCACCCCGGGCGGGGTGTTCGCGCGCGAGACGCTCGAAGCGCCGCGCGAGGTCGGCTTCGTCCTCGCCGCAGAGCGCGTAGAGCCCGAGCGAGCGCCACACCGTCTCCGGGTCGCGCCCGCGCCGATCGCACGCCGCGTCCATGACGTCGAGCCGTCCCCGGTACGCCGCCGGCGTCCAGACCCAGCAGGTGTTCCAGCCGTCGGCCCGGTCCACCGCGAGCTGGATCAAGCGGTCACCCTTGCCTCCGACGAAGACCGGGGGCCGCGGCTCCTGCAGCGCGGTCGGCCGGTTGATCGCCCCGCTCGCGCGGTGGAAGCGACCGTCCATCGTGCACGGTCCCCCTTCCGCGCCGAGGAGCTCGATCACGATCTCGACCGCCTCGGCCAGCCGGGCCAGCCGGACGCCGGGCGGGGGGAAGTCCATCCCGATCGCCTCGTACTCGGGCTCGTACCAGCCGGCACCGAGCCCGACGTCGAGCCGGCCGCCGGTGATGCGGTCGAGCGTGGCGAGTGCCTTCGCGAGCACGGTGGCCGGACGCAACGCCTCGCACAGCACGAGGGTCCCCAACCGCGCGTGGGCCACGTCGTGGGCGAGCGCGCCCAGCGTCACGATCGGCTCGTAGGCCCCGACCGGCTCGGGGCTCCCGCCGTACTTGCCGACGTCGAAGAAGAGATGGTCCGAGAGCCAGAGCGAGTCGAAGCCGGCGGCGTCGGCGCGCATCGCGAACCCGCGCAGGGTCTGCCAGGTGAGCGGGGACTCCCCCGCGACCGAGAAGTCGTACTGCGGCAGCGCCAGACCGATACGCACGCCGCGGTGCTATCACACGGCGCAACCCGTCGGGTCGCTCCGTCCCCCTAGCGTGGTGGCGTGCTCGAGTGCGTCGTGAACATCTCCGAAGGGCGGCGACCCGACGTCGTCGACGGCCTCGCCCGCGGCGTGCGGACCCGAGCTCCTCGACGTGCACACGGACCCCGACCACCACCGGTCGGTGTTCACGATCGCGAGCGCCGATCCCGACGGCGACCGGAGCCGCGGCGCGCCGGCTCGCGAGCGCGGCCGCGGCCGTCCTCACGCTCGTCGAGCACGACGGTGTGCATCCCCGGCTCGGGGTGATCGACGTGGTGCCGTTCGTCGCGCTCGCGCCGACGCAGACCTCCGTGGCGGTCGACGGGGCTTGCAGCTTCGCGGCCTGGATCGCCGACGAGCTGGCGATCCCGGCGTTCCTCTACGACCTCGCGGATCCCGAACGCCGGACCCTGCCGGCGGTTCGCCGCGACGCGTTCGTCGCCCGCACCCCCGATGCCGGTCCGGCCGCGCCGCATCCGCAGCTCGGGGCCGTCGCGGTCGGGGCCCGCCCGGTGCTGGTGGCGGTGAACGTCGAGCTCACCGAGGACAACCTCGAGCTCGCCCGGAGCGTCGCGCGCGAGCTGCGCGAGCGCGACGGCGGACTGCCCGGCGTGCGCGCGCTCGGGCTGCGCGCTCCCGTCGCTCGGGCACGCGCAGGTGAGCATGAACCTCGTCGATCTCGAGGCCACCGGGCTCGAGCCGGCCCTGGCGGCCGCGCGCGACCGGATCGAGGCGGCCGGCGGGCGGGTGCAGTGCGTCGAGCTGGTCGGGCTCGTGCCGGCGGCGGTGCTCGAAGCCTGCAGCCCCGAGCTCCTGGCCTGGAGCGGGCTCGACGCGAGCCGGACGATCGAAGCGCGGGCCGCTACTGCTGCGGCCGGCCGCGCCGCGTGGGCCGGAGCCGCAGCCGGCGCCAGACCGGCGGTGGACCCGGCGAACCCGGCCTGACCCCGCTGCGCCGCACGGCCCGGATCAGGCCGATGCGGCAGCCCGGCGGGCCAACGCCCGCTGGCGCCGCAATCGCCGACGCTCGCGTTCTGACAGCCCGCCCCAGATGCCGAACTTCTCCCCGTTGACCAGCGCGTACTCGAGGCAGTCCAGGCGCACCTCGCAGCTGCCACAGACCGACTTCGCCTCCCTCGTGGAAGCGCCGCGCTCCGGGAAGAACAGATCGGGATCGACACCCAGGCAGTTGGCGCGCTCTTGCCATCGCTTGTCGCCCACCTGACTGGCGTGCACACTGGCCACGATCATCTCCCGCACAAACTGCCCCTTCCTTGAGGCGCTCAGAATGACGCCGTTGGAATTACAACGGTGTTACTCTGACAGCACCGCCCGCCCGGCGCAAGGGGGATCTTGGTGCCCGCGCCCGGAATTGTGCCGAAAATCGGGCACTTCCGCCGGTCACCCGGCCGGGTGACGCAGCCGCGAGGGGCCTGACGGGGGCGCTAGACGCGTGCCGCGCCGCGGCGCCCGAGCACGTCGCGGATCACCGCGACGAGGTGGTCGGGCTCGAACGGCTTCGTCACGTACTCGTCGGCGGAGAGCTCCCGGGCCCGGTTGCGGTCGGCGTCGCTCGACTTCGCCGAGCACACCACCACGCAGGGCCGCCGCGAGCGGCCCGCGAGCTCGGCCAGGACGAACCAGCCGTCGAGCACGGGCATCATGATGTCGAGCACGACGAGGTCGGGGCTCTCCTCGTCGATGCGGCGCAGCGCGGTCTCGCCGTCGGCCGCGAGCGCGGGATCGAAGCCCTCGGCCTCCAGGATCATCCGGAGCGTCAACAGCACGTCCGGCTCGTCGTCGACGATCAACACTCTCGGCTTACCCGACACTTGCGACCTCCCGTGGACTCTCCTCGATCGCGCCGGTGCGGAGCGCGACGCGGAAGGCCGCACCGCCGCCCGGAGCGTCTTCGACCCACACCGATCCTCCGCACGACTCGACCAGCCCGCGCACGATGGCCAACCCGAGACCCATGCCGGGCTTCGTCCCGTTCGGATCGGCGCGGTAGAACCGTTCGAACACCTTCTCGCGCACCTCGGCCGGCACACCGGCGCCGTGGTCCACCACCGACAGCACGACCTGCTCGTCGGCCGGCTGCACCGTGATGCGCACCGGCATCGCGCCGTACTTGTCGCGCGTTCTCGATCAGGTTGCCGACGATCCGGCGGACGGCCTCGGGATCGGCGCGCACCTCGCACGCGGCCGGGGCCTCGACCTCGACCGGTCGGCCGGCCACCTGCGAGTCCAGCGCGGCCAGGCGCACGAGGGCCGCGAGGTCGATCCGGCGGAGCAGCGGCCGCTTGTCGTCCTCCTCCATCTTCGCCGCGGTGAAGATCTCCTCGACCATCGCCTGGAGCCGCAACGACTGGCGTTCGATGACCTCGAGCAGCTCCACCCGCTGCTCCGGCGTGATCGAGCGACGCGAGGCCGAGACCGCGCCGCGGATCGACGTGATCGGCGTCCGCAGCTCGTGGCTGACCGACGCGACGAACTGCGTCTTCATCCGGTCCGTGTCGAGCAGCTGGGCGACGTGCGCGCGCTCGGCCTCGTAGAGCCCGGCCTTGGCGATCGCGGCGGCGACGGGCTCGGCGAACAGGCTGAGGATCTGCAGATCGTGCTCGTCGAAGTCGCGCTCGCTGGACGCGCTGATGTTCAGGACACCGAGGAGCTGGCCGCGGTTGACGAGGGGCACGCACATCGCGCTCGACGTCGTGTGCTCCCGGTCCTCGTAGCCGGGGTAGTCCGTCGGCGCGACGACCCCCGAGATCAGGAGCGGCTCGCGGCTTCGGGCCACGCGTCCGGCGATGGACTCGCCGAGCTTCACGCGCGCGTCGCGGGCGAGCCGGCTGCCCCGGACCGCGACGACGCGCAGCGACGCTTCGTCTTCGACGAGCATCACCGATCCGGTCGCGCCGCTGAGCAGGTCGAGCGCGTTGGCGAGGATCGCGTCGAGCACGTCGTCGAGGTCGAGGACCGAGTTCAGCGCCTTGCCCGCGTTGAACAGCGCCGCGTTCATCTGGAGCCGTTGCGCCATGGCCGAGTTCAGGACCCGTTCGTCGACGAGCAGCCGGCTCAGCCGGTGGAGGTGGATCTCCTTCTCGACGGCGTAGAAGCAGAAGCCGAGGCCGAGCGCGGCGACCGCGGCCCGCAGGATCCACGGCTCGCCGGAGAACAGGGTGACCTGGCCGGTGGTCCAGGAGGCCACCAGCGTCGCGAGCCCGAGGACGATGACGATGATGAAGGTGAGGAACCAGAGCTGCATCCGGCGCCGCTCGACCATCTCGATCGAGGGCGCGCGGGCCTCGCGCATCCCCGCGACCCGGGCCTCGTGCCGGATTCGCTGGCTGATCTCCACTGGGAGCTGATCCATTGGTCCCTCGCGCCGACTCGACAATTCGAACCATCGGCGCACCGTGCCCGTGGCTTGAGACCCGGTACGGGCGAAATCAGACGAGAACGGCGTAGGGCGGTTCGGGGTAGTACTCCATCGCGTGCTGGGTCGTCCTGGCGTGCTCGATCCCGTAGATCTGGCCCACGATCCAGAGCGACATGTCGATCCCGGCCGAGACCCCGGCGGCGGTCACGACGTTGCCGTCACGGACGTGGCGGGAGGCCTCGAGGACGGTCACCTCGGGCAGTGCCCGCATCCGTTCGATCGAGCCCCAGTGCGTCGTCACCTGCTTGTTCCGGGCCGGGCCCGCGGCATGGAGGAGGAACGAGCCGGTGCACACGCTGGTCACCCAGGAGCAGCCGGCGGCGACCGCGGCGATCCAGTCGAGGAGGACCGGGTTGCCCACCTCGCGGCGGCTCCCCGCCCCACCCGGGACGACGAGGACGTCGAGCGCCGGCGCGTCCGCGAAGGTGTGGTCGGGCAGCACCCGCAACCCCTTCGCGGCAGTGAACGGGATCGAGGCGCTCCGCGATGGTCACCACCGCGTCGCCGTCCTGCCGGGCCATCGTGAAGACCTCCCACGGCCCGGCCCAGTCGAGCTCCTCCGCCCCGTCGAACAACAGGATTCCGGTCGTGATCCCCATGGTCAGACCTCCACGGTCGGGTTGGCGGTGGCGCGGAAGCGCTGCCGGTACTCGGCGGGCCCGACCCAGAGCGAGCGGAGAAACGCGCGCCGCATCGTCTCGGGGGTGCCGAACCCGCAATCGTGTGCGATCTCCTCGATCCCCACCGACGAGTCCTCGAGCCGCCGGCGGGCCTGCTCGACCCGCGCGTGCTCGACGAAGCGCGCCGGCGTCACCCCCGTCTCGGCCCGGAACAGCCGGGCGAAGTGGCGCGGGCTCATCGCGGCCCGGTCGGCGAGGCGCGCCACCGACAGGTCGTCGTCGAGGTGGTCCGCGATCCAGCCCTGCACCTCGGCGAGCACGTCGCGTTCGGCGAGCTGGGTCGACAGGTGGCTACTGAACTGCGCCTGGCCGCCCGGGCGCTTCAGGAAGACGACGAGCTGGCGCGCGACCGCGAGCGCGAGGTCGCGTCCGTGGTCCTCCTCGACGAGCGCCAGGCACAGATCGATGCCGGCGGTCACGCCCGCGGACGTGTACACGTCGCCGTCGCGCACGAAGATCGGATCGGCGTCGACGGTGAGCTCCGGATAGCTGCGGGCGAGCCGGCGACAGGCGGACCAGTGCGTGGTGACCCGGCGACCGTCGAGCAGGCCCGCTTCGGCCAGGACGAACGCGCCGGTGCAGACCGACGCGACCCGCCGTGCCCGCCGGGCGGTCCGCTGCACGGCGGTGATCAGCTGCCGGTCCTCGATCAGCGGGGTGACGCCGGTCCCCCCGGCGACGATGAACGTGTCGACCGGGCTCCGGCCGTCGCTCAGGCCGCGTGCCGGGGTCAGCGTGATCCCACTGCTGGTCACGATCGGTGCCGCGGTGGGCCCCACGATCTCGACCTTGTACGGCGGGGTGATGCCGTGGCGGGTGGCCACGTCGAACACCTCGATCGGACCGATCGCGTCGAGGGACTGGATCCCGTCGTACCCGAGCACCACGACTCGCCGTTCTGCTGCCATGCGTCCATCCTGCGGGTTCCGCCCACTGTCTGCAATGCCCTCTACCCCTCAATTCCTGCCACCCCTCGTTCCCGCCGCTGCTCCCGACCTCGTTTCGGCGTGAGTTCGCGTCGTCCTGGCGACGCCAACTCACGCCGAAAGATCACGGCAGGGGTGGGTAGGGTGCGCGCTCGCGCGTCGAAGGAGCTCGGGTGGAGCAGCTGAACGAGTTGGGGTTCTACGGCCTGGCCGGGCATTCCGCGACGCCCCGGGACCTGGTGACCGAGGTGGCCCGGGCCGAGGAGATCGGCCTCGGCTCGGTCTTCATCTCGGAGCGGTTCAACACCAAGGACGCGTGCGCGCTGAGCGGGGCGGCCGGCGCCGTGAGCACGACGCTCGGAGTCGCCACTGCGGCGACGAACCACAACACCCGGCACGTGCTCGTGACCGCGACCTTCGGGACCACGATGCACCGACTGACCGACGGCCGCTTCACGCTCGGGCTCGGGCGCGGCTTCGACATGCTCTTCGACGTCATGGGTGTGCCGCGCGTGACGATGGCCCAGCTGGAAGACGTCATGGGGCTGCTCCGGCGGCTCTGGCACGGCGAGGCGATCATGGGTCACGACGGTCCGGCCGGCCGGTTCCCGTACCTGAACCAGGACGCCTCGTTCGACGAGGACATCCCGATCCTGCTCACCGCGATCGGCGAGCAGACGCTCGAGTTCGCCGGGTCGGTCGCGGACGCGGTGGTGCTGCACACCTTCTTCACCGACGCCACGCTCGCCCGGAGCGTCGCCGCGGTCCGTCGTGGGGCCGAGCGGGCCGGTCGGGATCCCGCGGCGGTGCGGGTCTGGTCGGTGCTCGCCACCGTCGGCGATCACATCGACGAGGAGCTGCGGCTCAAGAAGCTGGTCGGGCGGCTCGGGACCTATCTCCAGGGGTACGGCGACCTGCTCGTGCGCGTGAACGGCTGGGACCCGGCGGTGCTCGACGCGTTCCGGGCCGACCCGGTCGTGCAGGGAGTCGGAGGCGCGCTCGACGCGATCGCGACACCCGACGAGCTCGCCCACGTCGCGACCTTGCTGCCCGACGAATGGCTCGCGGCATCCGCGACGGGGACGCCGGCGACCTGCGCGGGGCGCGTGCTCGACCAGTTCGCCGCCGGCGCCGACGGGGTGATCCTCCACGGTGCGACTCCCGACGAGCTCGCGCCCGTCGTGTCGGCTTACCGCGCCGTCCGCCCCGCGGATCAGCGCTCGTGGGCGGCCAACCCCGGGGTCACCCCGTCATTCTCGGCACGCTGAACCGCTCCAAGCGCGGTTGAACGTACCGAAACGAGATCAGCGACGTTCGAGCCGCGCCGCGACCTCGCGGTAGCGCGAGACGGGGATGAGGTGGACGCCGTCGAACGCGCCGCTGTCACGGATGGTCTCGACGTACGCGCACGCAAGCTCGACGCCCGCGTTGCGGTCGGCTTCCACCGCACGCACCCACTGGTCCGGGATGTCGATCTCGCGGATGTCGTCGGCCAGCTTCTGCGCCATGCCCGCGCTCGCAAGGACCATCACCCCCGCGTAGACCGGGCCGTCGAACTGCAACGTCTCCCGCCAGCGCAGGAGCGGGTCGAGTGAGAACGTCACCTGCGCGAACAGGAAGTCGGCGGACTGCTTGCCGCGCCGGGAGCGGCGCAAGCCTCGACGTGACGCCGAGGCGGAACTCGGGAATGCCGTCGAACGCGGGACCGTCCGAGAACATGCGGATGTCGTCGAGCATGGTGCCGATCGTGAGCCCGTCAGCCGACGCACCTGACCGGGACCGGTCGCCGTAGACGAGCAGGAACTCGCTGACCCCGTACGCAGCCGCGGTCAGGACGTCGCGCCGCAGGCCGAGCACGTTGCGATCCCGGGCGTTGACGCAGGCGACCGACCTGCCCCCCATCAGCTGGACCTCGTGCGCGACCGCGACGCTCGAGACGGTCGCGCGACCAAGGTGGTTGTCGGGGATGAGGAACCTGGATGCGACCTGGCTGAGCACGCCGATCTGATGGCGCGCGTGCGTGAGGTCCGGCTTCGTCGGAGGCTCGATCTCGCAGATGAGCTCGAAGGGTCGCGTCGAAGCCATCGTCCGATCGTACCGGCGGGCCGTCCGCATCGGGCCCGACTACGTGCCGGCGTTGTCGACGAGCTCCGCGATCTCGAGGTAGTCGACCGTCGGCACCACGCCGTAGAGGACCGTGACGCGCTCGCGCAGCTCGTCGGTGAAGAACCCGCGGCCGGCGTCCTCGAACTCCCAGACGTAGAAGTTCAGCGCACGCCGATTCGCCTCGTCGACGGTGAAGGCCTTGCTGCGCAGTCCGGGCATCCCGTCGAACATGTCGCGGGCGCCCGCAGCGATCTTCACGACGCGCTCGCGGTCGAAGTCGTCGCCGTACTGGAACGTCACCACCACACCCAACATGCGGTGCTCCTCTCACCCTGCACCCTGCCGCTCTGCCGTCCGAACGCTAACGACCTCGGTACCCGGGCGCACGGGTCTTCAGCCGTCAAGCGCCGCATTCACCGTGTCGCTGTCGGAGAACGGGAGGTCAGTGAGCTGCGCCGGGAGGGCCTCGAGGCGGTCGTCGGCGAGGACCGCGGCAATCACCGCTTCGGAGCCGCCGACGTAGGTCCACGCGTAGTCGACCTCGGTCGCGACAACCCACGTGCGGTCGTCGGGCCACCAGAGGTTCGGCGACCGGTCGAACCTCGCGTCCGGCGCCGACGCGGAGGCGGCCGCGATCGGACCCGACGAGAGGAGGTAGCGGCGGTGCGGAAGCTCGACGCGGGCTTCGACGCCGCGAGCGTCGAGATCGGCGAAGCCTTCCCAGAACGCGAACCAGACGCGGTCCGAGGTCGTCGTAGCCACGGCCAGGATCTCGGCCAACGCCCGACGCGGCTGGAACGGCAGCGAACCCCACGAGACGTCCGCGAGCGCGCGATCATGCGCGTCGGCACTCGGCTCCGCCGCCGGAACGCTGATGCAGTGAAGCTGCATCTCCGGATGGGCGATCCGGTGGTTCGCCTCCGCCAGGTCCGCCCAGCGGCCGGTCGCGCCGATCGGGTGAAAGACCCTGGCGTACGCAGCGAAGCCCTCCGGGATCATCGATCCGACGTCGCGCGCGAAGGGGTGCAGCCGTGGTGCGATCCAATCGCCCGCGGCGACGTCGTCGAGCCAACCGCGGCGAGCTGCACCTGCCATCGCACCATCGTGCCCGGTTGCCGGCTCGGGGTCGGCCAAATTTCGGCCCGCCAGAAGTCTTCGCGCTCTCTCTTGTGGCCCAACGACCACCACCCGAACCATGACCCGCGTCGAGACGCGGCGTGTTCGGCGCCGTCCGGCGCATGGATCGAGGTCGTATCGTCGCGGCCGTGGAGGTCCGGGTCGCTCGACGTGCCGATCTCGAAGCGATGCTCGAGGTCTACAACCACTACGTCAGCAACAGCATCGCGACCTTCGACGAGCGTCCGCTCTCCCTCGAGGACCGACTGCGCTGGTTCGGGACGTTCGACGCTCGGGGGCCGTACCGACTCCTGGTCGCGGACGGAGGCGGCGCGGACGGAATCTGCGGCTACGCCTGCAGCAGCCAGTACCGTCCGCACGCGTCGTTCTCGGAGACCGTCGAGTTCACGGTGTACGTGGCCGCGGCGCACACGGGCCAGGGAGTTGGGGCGTCGCTCTACGAGCGACTGCTCGAGGAGCTCGACGGCGAACCCCTGCACCGCGCGGTGGTCGGGATCGCACTCCCGAACGACGCGTCCGTGCAGCTGCATCGACGGTTCGGATTCACCGAGATCGGCACCTTCGACGAATACGCGACGAAGTGGGGCCGCTACATCAGCTCGGTCTGGATGCAGCGCTCGCTTCTGAACCGCCCGCTAGCTGGCGCGGCGGCGGGCCTGGCGGTGCTCGAGGAAGTCCACGAGGACGTAGTCGCCGAGGTTGTCCGGGCTGGTGAAGAACGCGCGGCCGTTGTTCATCTTCATCATGCGGCGGACGAAGTCCTGGAGGTACGGGCTCTCGTCGAGCATGAAGGTGTTGATGCGGATGCCCGCGCGGGTGCAGCGCTGCACCTCGCGCAGCGTCTCTTCGATCGTGATCGCCGACGGCGGGTACTGGAAGATCGCCTCGCCGTGATCGATGTGGGCGGTGGGCTCGCCGTCCGTGACCATGATGATCTGCTTGGTCCCGGTCTCGCGCTCGAGCTGCGTGCGGGCCAGGAGCATCGCGTGCTGCATGTTCGTGCCCCACTCGAAGTCCCAGCTCATCTCGGGCAGCAGCTGCGGCTTGACCTCGCGCGCGACGCGACCGAAGGCCACGAGGCCGAAGTAATCGCGCGGGAACTGCGTCGTGATGAGGGAGTGCAGCGCCATCGCGACCTTCTTGGCCGGAAGGAAATTGTCGCGCATCGGCATCGAGAGCGACACGTCGAGCATGAGCACGGTCGCCGAGCGGGTGAGCAGCTCGGTGCGCTCGACCTCGAAGTCCTCCGGCGAGAGGTGCACCGGCGTGCCGGAGCCCTGCCGCCAGATCGCGTTCTTGACGGTCTGCTCGACGTTGAGGTGGAAGGGGTCACCGAACTCGTAGGGCTTGTGCTCGTACGCGCGCTCGCTGCCGACGCCGACCCGCTCGACCTCGTGGCGACCGGCCTTGTTCTTCATCATCTTGCGGAACAGGTCGCCGAGGGCCTGCTGCCCGAGCGCCCGCACCCCCTTCGGGGTGAGCTCGTAGCGACCCTCGCGCTGGTCGATCAACCCGGCTTCCTCGAGGATCTTCGCGAGGTCCTGCAGCCGCTCGAGCGAACGGGCCGAGTCTTCGCCGAGCAGGTCGCGGGCCTGGTCGATGTCGACCTCGGCGAGCTGGCCCGGCTGGGTCGCGTTCCGCAGCATGTTCTCGAGCTGGTCGAGATCACCGAGCGTCTCGAGCAGCCCGGCCATCTGCCCGAACTGCATCGGGTCGTCGCCGCTGAAGTTCTGGCGCTGGTTCCACGGCATGTCCGGGAACGCGGACTGCAGGTTGCGCGACAGCTCGTCCATCTGCCACCGCAGGTCCATGTCCTCGAGCAGCGCCTGGGCCAGTCCCTGGAGCTGGGCGCGCTGCTCGGGCGTCATCGAGTTGAGCATCTGCTGCATCGCGGCCATCGAGCGGGCCATCTGCTCCAGCAGCTCGTCGAGGGTCTTCGGGTTCCCGGGGAAGAAGTCGCCGTACTTCTCCATGAAGCCGTCGAAGTCCGGCTCCTCACCCCGCTCCCGCTGCTCGAGCATCTGGTTGAGGTCGGCGAGCATGTCCTTCATGCGCGCCAGCTGCTCCGGCGACACGTCCTTCATGCCTTCGGCCATCTGGTTGAAGTAGCTCTGCATGAGCTGCTGGCGCAGCTCGTCCATCAGCTCCTCGAAGCGCTGACGGGCCGCGTCGTCCATGAAGTCGTACTCCTGCATCGCCTGGACCCGACCCGCGAGGTCCGGCGGCATGAGCTCGAGCTCCATCTGGCGCGCCTGCGCCAGGTCCTCGGTGATCTCCTTGCGGCGCTGGTCACCCGAGTCCCGCGCGTCCTGCAGCCGCTGCTCGATCCCCGCCTTCTCCTGTTCGAGGATCTCCTCGAGCTGGTCGGCGATGTCGTCGTAGACGCCGCCGAGGTCGCGCTTCTCGAGCTCCTCGCGCCGGCGCTGGCGCAGCTTCTCCAGCATCTCCCGCATGCCTTCGAGCCGCTCACCGTTGCGATCCTGGAAGCCCTGTTGGAGCATCCGGCGCAGCGCCGCGTTGAGGTCGCCGTGGTAGAGGAGGTCGTCGGACATCTCCGCGAGGAGCGCGTCGGCGTCGAGATCGAACCCGACCTGCGTGCCGTCCCAGCGGGAGTATTGGAAGGCGGAGCGCGGCATGACCCGAGGGTACCGCTTTCCCCCGGCCCGGATTCCCCGGCTCCCCGGGCTCGACCGGGCATCCCGGCGCGGCCCCGACTCGGAATCGGGGTCCCACTCGGGACACAATCGTGTCATGCGTCGACCCCTCGCCCTCGCCACCGCGGCGGTGTGCCTCGTTGCGTTCGCGGGCCTCGCGGGGTGCAAGGAGACCGACGACGCAGCCTCGAACCTGCCCCGTCCGTCGGTCGCGTTCTGCAAGGCCGCGGGTCACTACGACAACAAGATCCCGACCGCGAAGCTGCCCGCGCAGATCCAGATGGTCGCCAAGATCGCCGCGGCCGCGCCGAAGGACGTGTCGCACGACGCGCAGACGTTCCTCGACGCGTTGAAGAAGCGCCGCGAAGGCGACATGTCGGTGGTCGACAACCCGAAGATCAAGAAGGCGATCGACCACGTGAACCGGCGCGCCGGCCAGGACTGTGGCTGGTACAAGCGCAACGGCATGTAACCAGGCGCGCCCGGTGCGCCGAGCGGGCCGACGCCGCGCGGGTTGAGGCGGTCAGCCGCGGGAGCGGTAGGTGGCGCGGCCGCCCACCGCGTCCTTGTTCAACCGCTTCGCGAGGTGCAGACCCTCGAGCACGAACTCGATCGCCGACGCGAGGCCGGCCGGGGTCTCGCCGACGCCGAGGTCGCCGAGCGCCTCCCGCAGGCCCGGGGTCTCGGCGACGAGCGCCGCGTACTCGGAGGACGGGACGTCCTCGCCGGTGTGCACGACCCGGCCGTCGTCGAAGGCATGCACGAGCTCGGCGAGCCGTTCGGCGCGGACCCGGGACCGGAACACCTCGAGCACGCTGGCCTTCAGGATGCGTTCGAGGACCTGGCCCTCACGACCGTCGTCGATGGTCTCGATCTCGATCTTGCCCGCGGTGGACGCGACCAGCGCCTCCAGGTCGCTGACGCGGGGCACGACCTCGTGCTCACCGTTGCGCAGGGACCGGCGCATCGCGTTGGCGATCAGGGTCTCGTAGTTGGCGATGGACAGCCGGACCGACACGCCGGATCGCTGGTTGACGTGGGGCGAGCGGCGGGCCTGCTGGCTGATCTCGGCGATGATCTCGGTCATGAAGTCGGGGACAGTCACGACGAGACCGGCCGCGCTGAGCGGCCGGGCCTCCTGCTCGATGACGTCCATCTCGGTCTCGACGTCGAGCGGGTAGTGCGTGCGGATCTGCGAACCGAACCGGTCCTTCAGCGGCGTGATGATCCGGCCGCGGTTCGTGTAGTCCTCCGGGTTCGCCGACGCGACGAGCATCACGTCGAGCGGGAGGCGGATCTTGTAGCCCCGGATCTGCACGTCGCGCTCTTCGAGGACGTTGAGCAGACCGACCTGGATGCGCTCCGCGAGGTCCGGCAGCTCGTTGATCGCGAAGATGCCGCGGTTGGTACGGGGGACGAGGCCGTAGTGGATCGTCAGCTCGTCGGAGAGGTAGCGGCCCTCCGCGACCTTGATCGGGTCGACCTCACCGATGAGGTCGGCGATGGAGGTGTCGGGCGTCGCGAGCTTCTCGCCGAAGCGCCGGTCGCGGTGCACCCAGTCGATCGGGGTGTCGTCGCCGCGCTCCGCGACGATGAGGCGCGCGTGGTGCGAGACGGGGTTGTACGGGTCGTCGTTGATCTCGCTGCCCGCGACGATCGGCATCCACTCGTCCAGGAGCTGGGTGAGCGATCGGATCATGCGCGTCTTGGCTTGGCCGCGCTCGCCGAGGAAGATCACGTCGTGGCCGGCGAGCAGCGCGTTCTCGAGCTGCGGGATCACGGTGTCCTCGTACCCGAGCACGCCGGTCACGGGAGCCTCGCCTGCGGAGATCCGCGCGATCGCGTTCGCCCGGACCTCCTCTTTGACCGGCCGCGACTCCCAGCCGCTCGCTCGAAGGTCACCGAGGGTGGATGGTCGGCTCATGACCGCACACTATCCAACGTCCCCTCCCGACTCTTCCGCGACATCACCCGTGAAAGATCCCTGGAGCCCGATCGCCGGAGCGCGGTTCCCGGCGGGCTCCAGCGGCCAACTCGCGGAGTGACGCCGGTCTCGTAACCTCCGGTGGTGAGCCCATCCGGCGCAGCGTCTGCTCTCTCGACGCCCCGTGACCTTTCCGGCTCGTGGCGGGTGCACACCTCGAGCGGGGAGCTCGCGCGCCGGTTCACCGATCCGTCACTCTCCGACGCCGACTGGCCCGAGGTCTCGGTGCCGGGCCACTGGCGCAGCTCCGAGGCGTTCGCGACGAGTGACGGGCCGCTGCTCTACCGGCGGTCCTTCGACGGCGCGGTGCTCGAGCCCGGCCACCGCCGGTTCCTGACCTTCGACGGCATCTTCTACGACGGGGACATCTGGCTCGACGAGGGCTACGTCGGCGCGACGGCCGGCTACTTCTTCCCCCACACCTTCGAGGTCACGGACCAGGCCCGCCGGGTCCCCGACGGTGGTCACCTGCTCGCGGTGGAGGTGGCGTCGCCACCCCAGCGCGACCGGACCAAGAAGCGGACCATCACCGGCGTGTTCTCCCACTGGGACAACCTCGACCCGGACTGGAACCCGGGGGGCATCTGGCGCCCGGTCCGGCTCCGTGACACCGGGCCCGTGCGCATCAAGTGGCTGCGCGCGCTCTGCAGCGAGGCGACCGAGGCCCGCGGCCGGCTGCTGCTCGACGTCACGCTCGACTCCGGCGCCGATCCCCAGCCGGCGCCGCAGAGCGCGCGGCTCTACGCGACGGTGACCGGCCCCGACGGGAAGCTCATGGCCGCGACGACGCGCGACCTGACGCTCGCGGCGGGTGACAACACCCTCAGCCTGACCGTCGAGGTCGACCATCCCCCGCGCTGGTGGCCGTGGCGGCTCGGTGAGCAGCCGCAGTGCGACGTCGAAGTGGTCGTCGAGGTCGACGGGGTGCCGAGCGACGACCGCCGGTTGCGCACGGCGTTTCGCGAGGTGCGGTTCAAGAGCTGGCAGCTGACAGTGAACGGCGAGCGCATGTTCCCGATGGGCTCGAACCACGGGCCGACCCGGATGGCGCTGGCCGAAGCCACCGCGCCCGAGCTCATCCGGGACGTCCAGCTCGCGGTCGAGGCGAACCTCGACCTGTTGCGCATCCACGCCCACGTGACCCGGCTCGAGCTCTACGACGCGGCCGACGCCGCCGGCCTGCTGCTCTGGCAGGACCTTCCCCTGCAGTGGGGCTACGCGCGGGGCACCCGGAAGGAGGCGGTGCGCCAGGCCCGGGAGATGGTCGACCTGCTCGGACACCATCCGAGCGTCGCGATGTGGTGCGCGCACAACGAGCCGCTCGCGCTCGACCTGCAGCCCGGCGACGCGATCCGCGGGCGCGACGTCGCGAAGATCGCGGTGTCGATGTTCCTGCCGAGCTGGAACAAGGACGTGCTCGACCGGTCCGTCGCGCGGGCGCTGCACAAGGCGGACCCGACGCGCGTGGTGGACCCGCACTCGGGGGTGCTGCCGGGCGTGGGCAGCGGCGGGACCGACACGCACTTCTACTTCGGCTGGTACCACGGGAAGATGGACGGCCTCGCGCCCGCGCTGCGCGCAATGCCGCGCCTGGCCCGCTTCGTCACCGAGTTCGGTGCGCAGGCCGTCCCCGACACTGCCGGCTTCATGCACCCGGAGCGCTGGCCCGCGCTCGACTGGGACGACCTCTTCGAGCACCACTCGCTCCAGAAGCGGTACTTCGACCTGCACGTCCCACCGGAGCTGTTCGAGTCGTTCGGCGCCTGGCGTGACGCGACCCAGCACTACCAGGCCGCGTTGATCCAGCTCCAGGTCGAGGACCTGCGCCGGCTCCGCCACGACCCCACCGGCGGGTTCTGCCACTTCTGCTTCGCCGACGGACATCCGTCGGTCACGTGGTCGGTGCTCGACCACGAGCGCGTGCCGAAGGCGGGCTACGGCGCGCTGGCCGCGGCCTGCCGGACGGTGCTGCCGATGCTCGAGCCCCGCACCGGCCAGGTCCACGTCGTGAACGAGGCTCGCACCCCGCTCACCGACGTCGTGGTCGAGGCCCGCGTGGACGGGCACCGGCACGGGTGGACGGGGGACGTCGCGGCCGACGCGATCGCCTACATCGGCCGGCTCGACCTGCCCCCGGACGCGCGTCACGTTGCCCTCACGCTGCGTCACCCGGCGGTCGGCGAGGTGACCAGCTCGTACGACGACGTGCTGGAGTGGCTCCGTATCGTGTCCGGCTGAGACCGAGGGCTAGGTTTCGCGCGAGAACCGCTGGTGGGGACACCCGGAAGGGAAGAGCGCAGGTGCTAGCGGGCACGAAGTGCGGACACCGGAGCGACCCGGACCGAAGAGCGAGGCGGGGATGGCCAAGGTAGAGGTATCGACCGCGGACGAGAGCCCGGGCGCCGATGACGCCGAGCGTCTGACGCGCTACACCGGCGCGCCGATCCCGCGGCCCAAGCGCACGGGCCATCCGCTCCTGCGGTTCTGGCACTCGGCAGTGGGCAAGAAGTGGGTCATGGCGCTGAGCGGCATCGCGCTGCTGGGCTTCGTGCTCGCCCACATGATCGGGAACCTCAAGATCTACCTGGGCCCGACCCACCTGAACGTCTACGCCGAGTGGCTGCGGACCCTGGGCGAGCCGGCGCTGCCCCGCACCGTCGTGCTCTGGGTCCTGCGGGTGGGCCTGATCGTGGCGTTCGTCGCGCACATCGTCGCGGCCGCGCAGCTGACCCGGATGAACCAGAAGGCCCGGCCGATCCGCTACCAGTCGCAGCGCGACTACGTCGCCGCGAACTTCGCGTCGCGGACGATGCGCTGGACGGGCGTGATCGTCGGCCTGTTCCTGATCTTCCATCTCGCGGACCTGACGTGGGGCACGTTGAACCCGCACTTCGTGCGCGGCGACGTGTACGACAACGTGATCGACAGCTTCAACCGCGTGCCCGTGGCGATCATCTACATCGTCGCCAACATCGCGCTCGCGATCCACATCTTCCACGGCGCCTGGAGCATGTTCCAGAGCCTCGGTTGGAACAATCCCCGATTCAACCAGTGGCGCCGCTCGTTCGCGATCGCCTTCGCACTGGTGATCGGCATCGGCAACGTGAGCATGCCGTTGCTCGTGGTCACGGGAGTGGTGACGAAATGAGCGACCTGCACCTGGATTCGCATGTCCCCGAAGGTCCGATCGACGAGAAGTGGGACGAGCACAAGTTCCACGTGAAGCTCGTCAACCCGGCGAACAAGCGGAAGTTCACGATCATCGTCGTCGGCAGCGGGCTGGCCGGCGCGTCGGCCGCGGCGTCGCTCGCGGAGCTCGGCTACAAGGTGAAGCTCCTCACCTTCCACGACTCCCCCCGCCGCGCGACAGCATCGCGGCGCAGGGCGGCATCAATGCGGCCAAGAACTACCGCAACGACGGTGACAGCATCCAGCGCCTCTTCTACGACACGGTCAAGGGCGGCGACTACCGCGTGGGAGGCCAACGTCTACCGGCTCGCGCAGCTCAGCGTGAACATCATCGACCAGTGCGCGGCGCAGGGCGTGCCGTTCGCCCGTGAGTACGGCGGCCTGCTCGACAACCGGTCGTTCGGTGGCGCCCAGGTCAGCCGCACCTTCTACGCCCGGGGCCAGACGGGCCAGCAGCTCCTGCTCGGCGCGTACCAGGCGCTCGCCCGCCAGATCCACCTCGGCAACGTCGAGCTGTTCGAGCGCACCGAGATGCTGGACCTGGTGGTGAAGGACGACCGCGCGGTCGGCGTCGTCGCCCGCAACCTGATCACCGGCAGGGTCCAGTCCCTGTCGGCGCACGCGGTCGTGCTCGGGACCGGCGGCTACGGCAACGTCTTCTTCCTCTCGACCAACGCGAAGGCGAGCAACGTCACCGCGATCTGGCGGGCGCACCGGCGCGGGGCGCTGATGGCGAACCCGTGCTTCACCCAGATCCACCCGACGTGCATCCCCGCGAGCGACGACTTCCAGTCGAAGCTGACCTTGATGAGCGAGTCGCTCCGCAATGACGGTCGGGTGTGGGTGCCGGCGAACCTCGACGAGAGCCGCTCCCCCGACCTGATCCCGGAGGCCGAGCGCGACTACTTCCTCGAGCGCCGCTACCCCGCGTTCGGCAACCTCGTTCCCCGCGACGTCGCGTCGCGCGCGATCAAGCGCGAGGTCGATGCCGGCCGCGGGGTCGGGCCGCTGAAGAACGGCGTGTACCTGGACCTCGCCGACTCGATCCGCCGGCTCGGCAAGGACGTCATCGAGGAGCGCTACGGCAACCTCATCCAGATGTACGAGCGCATCACCGACGAGGACCCGTACAAGGTCCCCATGCGCATCTACCCCGCCATCCACTACACGATGGGTGGTCTCTGGGTCGACTACAACCTGATGAGCAACATCCCGGGCCTGTACGTGCTCGGTGAGGCGAACTTCTCGGACCACGGCGCGAACCGGCTGGGCGCGAGCGCGCTGATGCAGGGCCTGGCCGACGGCTACTTCGTGCTCCCGGCCACGATCGGTGACGGGCTCGCGCCGCTGCTCGGCACCGACCCGGTCCCGACCGACGACCCGGTGTTCCGCGAGGCCGAGGCGTCGGTGGCCGAGCGTGTGCACCGCCTGCTCTCGGTCAACGGCACGCGCTCGGTGGACCACTTCCACCGTGAGCTCGGCAAGATCATGTGGGACAACTGCGGCATGGCCCGCAGTGCCGAGAGCCTCGACAAGGCGATCGGCGCCATCCCGGGCCTGCGCGACGAGTTCTGGTCGGACGTCCGGGTGCTCGGCGAGAACGAGACGTTCAACCAGTCGCTCGAGAAGGCCGGGCGGGTCGCGGACTTCCTCGAGTTCGGCGAGCTGCTCGTGCGCGACGCCCGCCACCGCGAGGAGAGCTGCGGCGGCCACTTCCGGGTCGAGCACCAGACCGAGGACGGCGAGGCGCTGCGCGACGACGACGACTTCGCGTACGTCGCCGCGTGGGAGTGGCAGGGCGAGAACACGCCGCAGGTGCTGCACAAGGAGCAGCTCACGTTCGAGAACGTCGCGCTCGGCCCAGCGCAGCTACAAGTGACCGGGCCGCGGCGAGTGACGAGGGAGACGCACGGGTGGATCTGAACCTCAAGGTGTGGCGGCAGTCCGGGCCCGACGCCCCCGGCCGCTTCGAGACCTATGAGATGCGCGACGTCAGCGAGGAGATGTCGTTCCTCGAGCTGTTCGACGTGCTGAACGAGCAGCTGAACGCACGCGGCGAAGAGCCCGTCGCGTTCGACCACGACTGCCGCGAGGGCATCTGTGGGTCCTGCGCCATGATGATCAACGGCCGGGCCCACGGCCCCCAGACCGGCACCGCGACCTGCCAGCTGCACCTGCGCAAGCTCCAGGACGGCGCCACCGTCACCGTCGAGCCCTGGCGGGCCGCCGGCTTCCCGTTGATCCGCGACCTCGCGGTGGACCGCAGCGCGTTCGACCGCATCATCGAGGCCGGCGGCTACATCACCGCGCCAACCGGCAGCGCGCGCGACGCCAACGAGATCCTCGTGCCCAAGGAGTCGGCCGACGCGGCGATGGACGCGGCCGCGTGCATCGGCTGTGGCGCGTGCGTGGCCGCGTGCCCGAACAGCGCGGCGCAGCTCTTCACGTCGGCGAAGTACTCACACCTCAGCCTGCTGCCCCAGGGCCAGCCCGAGCGCTTCACGCGCGTCGTGGCGATGGTCGAGGAGATGGAGCAGTGGTTCGGCTCGTGCACGAACCACGGTGAGTGCGAGGCGGCGTGCCCGAAGGAGATCTCCATCGACTTCATCGCGCTCATGAACCGGGACTACGTGAAGGCCCTGTTCAAGAACCGCTCACTCGCCGGCCAGACCTGACGCACAACCCTTCCGGGGCGCGCCGGCTCAGGTGCTGATCGGGATGTTGTCGACCCAGGCCTGAGGCCAAATCACCGGTGGGGCGCCGTTGGTGACGCCCGCCGCGATGATGGCGTTCGCCTCACTCGGGTCCCTGATCTTGCGCTTCTCGAGCCAGTTCGTCAGCCAGAGCGTGGCGTTCTGATCGCCCTTGATGATGCGGAACAAATCTTCCTCCTCCGGGGGTTTCGGGATGTCTTGCAGACACGGCTTGTTGTGGTTGGCCGTCGAGTTGTCGACCGCGAGCGTCGACGCGCAATTGCCGGCAAGGAGCACGAGCGGCGAGCACGACACGACCCTGCACGCGATGCGACCGACGCTCGCGACCTGTTGGTTGCACTGGCCGTAGCGGAACGCGGTGCAGCCGGCCTTGCGGTTGTTGCAGTCGCCCTTGCCGCAACCGCATCCCCACGGCGCGTTCGAGCACCCGTCGGGGCAGATGGTGCCACCGCCACAGCGGCAGGTCGCATTGCAGTCGACGTAGTAACGAGGCCCGCTGCAGTACTGGGAGCCGTCGGCCTTCCACCAGCCGCCGGCGATCGTGCCCGGCGGGCAGACGTTGTTGCCGGTCATCGTGCAGCAGAACTCGGTGAAGCCGTCACAGCACAGCGCCCCGCACGCGCAGTTCAGACCCCCGCACGCGCACAGCGCCTGGTACGCGGAGCCGGGTCGCAGCAGGTAGTCCTTGGGGACGACCGCGAGCGCGCTGCCCACGAGCGCGGTCTTCTGCAGGAAGCTGCGCCGGGTCGGGCCGCGCCCACCCAGGAGCTTCGCGGCGCGTTCGGCGAGTCGCTGGCTCACGAGCTGTCCCGGGTCATGTCGTCGACCGCTTCGGCATGAGGCTGTTCAGCTGCGGCAGTGCGGTGAGCGCGAGGAAGGCCAGGTAGGTCGCGGTCGCCACGAGGAGCAGGAACGGCAGACCGGCCAGCTCCTGGTCCGAGAGGATGCTCCCGATCCCGCCACCGGGGCCGAGCGCGACGGCCGTCGCGGTGACGATCGCGCCGACGTTCAGGACCACGTGCACCAGGCTCGGTGGGGTGTCGATCTTGCCGAAGCACCCGCACGAGCCGATGGGGAGATGACGCACGAGCGCGAACACCACGAACCCCGTGAAGAGCAGGTACGACACGGCGACCAGCGCGGCGGCGACTGCTCCACCGGTGATGATCGCCGCGATCCCGATGGCGACCTCGAGCGCGCCGCCGATGCGCACCACGATGGGCGGCACGGGGATCCCGGCCCGGCGCAGCGCGCCGACGGTGTTGACCGGGTCGTACGCCTTGAGCGCGCCCGCCGCGGTGAGCAGCAACGCGGCAACGAGGAACGGACCGGCCCAAGCACCCATCTGCGACAAACCTAACCCGCGGGCCGTGGGGCGATCTGCACCGTGGCGAGCACGGAGTTCACGAGCTTCACCAGCGGGGCGCGCCCCGAGCCGTTTCCGAGCACGACGTACAGGCAGAACGCGCGACCGGCCTCCTGGAAGAACGTCTGGTAGCCGACCTGGCCCGAGATGCCGCGGCGCAGCATCGTCGGATCGAAGGCACTCGCCACGAGCGTCCTCGGCATGCCGCGGGTCGCGAACAACGGCTGGGCCGAGGCGCCGGGCTGGTACTCGAACAGCACGATGAGGACGTCACGCGTCCCCATGAGCTCGACCGCACCACTGCCGAAGTCGCCCCGCTCCTCGGGGAGCGCGAAGTTGGCCAGGTGGACCACGGGCTGGGGCACCGCGGTGAACACGTCCTGGCCGCCTTCGACGCTGAACGCCTCGGGCGCGCCGTCGCCGCGGACGCTGATGCGCCCGTCCCAGCCTGCGGGAAGCGTGCAGACGAGGTCCTGCCCCCGGAGCTTGGCCACTTAGGTGGGCGGGTCGGTGGTCGGCGGCTCGGCCGCCGGGTAGAGGCTCGGGTCGCCGGGATAGATCCCCGCGGCCATCAGCATCTCGTCCGCGCGCGCTTCACGGGCGCGGTCGTCCAGGTGCCGGCGCTCGGCGCGCCGCGTGCGCGCGTCGGTTGCGGCGCGCGACGCGTTGAGCGCGGCGTCGTCCCCCGCCTCGGACATCAGCCGCACGACCTGATCCCAGTCGGGCGCGGTTCCCTGACCGGCGATCCGGCCGCTCGTGCCTTCGACGAACACGAAGTACGGCGAGCCCGGCACCTCGTAGTCGTCCCAGGAGTCGGACGACATCACGACGTTCACCTCGGGCGGCGCGAGCTTCACGATCGCCGACTCGCTCTCCGCTTCGGCCCCCATCGTCACGATGACCAGGCGCGCACCCCCCGGCAGCCGCAGCCGCGGGTCGGCGAAGGTGTCCCAGAAGTGGCGGCACGTGATGCAGCCGCTGGAGAGGAACGCGAGCAGGGTCGGCTGGGCCGCGCCGGCAACGCCGACGACGACCGTCTCACCGTTCGGCGTGGAGCCGGCGACGTCCGACGCGACCGTGGCGGCCCCGGCGGCGCTGCGGGCGAGGGTCGGTGCCTGCACCGGCGTGCTCGCCGGCGCCGCGAGCGGGTCCCGACCGATGCCCATGTCGTGGAACGTGCGCAGGATCTCGGCGTGGCTGCGCAGCAACCCGGCCACCAGGAGGGCCAGGAACGCCAGCACGACTCCCTCGATCACGACCAGGACCAGCATCGGTTCGAGGATACCGACTCCACCTCGAAGATCTCCGGAGGGCGATCGCCGGATTCGGACCAGCTGGCGCCCTCCGGCGGCCCCGCAAGCTGGCTCAGGCGAAAACCGCCTGAGGGCGCCCGACCTTTCGCGGCCCAGGCGGCGCCCTCAAGGGATCTTGAGCGCGAAGCGGAGGTCGGCGAGGAGGTCGGTGAGGGTCTCGATGCCGACCGACAGGCGGACAAGGGCCGGGTCGACCGCAAGGGGCGAGCCTTCCGTCGCGGCGTGGGTCATGCGCGCCGGATGCTCGATCAGCGACTCGACCGCGCCGAGAGACTCCGCCAGCGTGAAGACCCGGGTCCGCGCGACCAGCTCGAGCGCGGCGTCCTCTCCCCCGGCGGCGAGGAAGCTGACCATGCCGCCGAAGCCGCGCATCTGGCGGGCCGCGATCTCATGGCCCGGGTGCGACGCGAGCCCCGGGTAGAGGACCCGGGCGACGGCGGGGTGGGCGTCGAGCATCTCGGCGACGGCGAGCGCGTTCGTGCAGTGCCGGTCCATGCGCACGCCCAGCGTCTTGATCCCGCGCAGGAGGAGGTAGCAGTCGAAGGGGCTCGGCACGCCGCCCACCGCGTTCTGCAGGAACGCGATGCGCTCGCCGAGCTCGTCGTCGGCGACCGCGACGAACCCGCCGACCACATCCGAGTGGCCACCGATGTACTTCGTGGTCGAGTGCACCACGATGTCCGCGCCGAGCTCGAGCGGACGTTGGAGGTACGGGGTTGCGAACGTGTTGTCGACGACGAGCACCGCGCCGAGCTCGTGGGCGACCTCGGCCACCGCGGCGATGTCGACGATCCCCAGCGTCGGGTTCGTCGGTGTCTCCACCCACACGACCTTCGTCGCGCCGGTCCACGCGGCGCGCAACGCGTCGGTTGACGCGAGCGCCGCCGCGCTCCAGCTCACGCCCGTCGGCGCGAGCACCTTCGACACGAGTCGGAACGTACCGCCGTACGCGTCGTTGGGGAGGATGATGTGGTCGCCCGGGCCGATGAGCGTCCGCAGCACTGCGTCCTCGGCCGCCATCCCGCTCGAGAACGCCAGGCCCCGTGCGGCACCCTCGAGCGACGCGACGCACGACTCGAGCGCGGCGCGCGTGGGGTTGCCGGAACGGCCGTACTCGAAGCCGCGGTCCTTGCCCACCGCGTCCTGGGCGAACGTCGTGGCGAGATGGATGGGGACGATGACCGCGCCGGTCTCCCGGTCCGCGTCCTGGCCCGCGTGGATTCGCGCGCGTCTCGAAGCCCGGGCCGTCCCCGTCCCGGCTCACTCCGGCGCCTTGGCCGCGAGGAACGTCAGGAGGTCCGAGCGGCTGAGCACCCCGACCGGGTGACCACCGTCGAGGACGAGGACCGCGGAGGCGCGGTTCAGCCGGTCCACGACCTCGGGGATGGGTTCGCCGATCCCGATCATCGGCATCGCCGGGCTCATGATCTCCACCACCGGGCGCTCGAGCACCGACGGGTCCCGGAACGCGAGGTCCATCAACGAGAGCTCGTCGAGCGTCCCGCTGACCTCCTTCGCGGCGAGCGGCGGTTCCTTGCTCACGCTGACCACCACCTGCGAGACCCCGAGCCCGCGCATGAGCGCCCACGCCTGGCGCGCGGTCTCGTCCGGCGTGACGAGCACGAGGTCCGGGATCGAACCGTCCTTGCTCGCAAGCACGTCCCCCGCGCACGGGTCGTCGCAGCGGATGAACCCGAAGTCCATCATCCAGTCCTCGTTGAAGATCTTCGAGAGGTAGCCGCGCCCGAGTCGGGCAGCAGCACCACGACGACCGCCTCCGGCCCGAGCTCGCGGCCGGCGACGAGCGCCGCGTGCACGGCCATGCCGCACGACCCTCCGACGAGCAGCCCTTCCTCGCGAGTCACCCGGCGCGTCATGTCGAACGACTCGGCGTCGGTGACCATGACGACGCGGTCCACCAGGCTCGGGTCGTAGGTCGACGGCCAGAAGTCCTCGCCGACCCCTTCGGTGAGGTACGGCCGCCCGGTGCCACCGGAGTACACCGAGCCCTCCGGATCCGCCCCGATGATCTGCACGTCGGGGTTCATCCGCTTGAGGTGCCGCGCGACGCCGGTGATCGTCCCGCCGGTGCCGATCCCCGCGACGAAGTGGGTGATCCGCCCGTTGGTCTGGCGCCAGATCTCGGGACCGGTCGAGCGCTCGTGCTCCTCCGGGTTGTGGGGATTGGAGTACTGGTCGGGCCGGAAGGCGTTCGGCGTCTCCCGGGTCAACCGGTCGGCGACCGAGTAGTACGACGCCGGGTCCTCCGGCGGCACCGCGGTCGGGCACACCACCACTTCGGCGCCGTACGCGCGCAGAGCGCGACCTTCTCGGTGCTCATCTTGTCGGACATCACGAAGATGCAGCTGTAGCCCCGCTGCGCGGCGACGATCGCGAGACCGACGCCGGTGTTGCCCGACGTGGGCTCGACGATGGTGCCGCCCGGCTTCAGCAGGCCATCGCGCTCGGCCGCGTCGATCATCGCGATCGCGGGGCGGTCCTTCACACTGCCACCCGGGTTGAACATCTCGAGCTTCGCGATCAGGTCACAGGTGAGATCCGCACCGACTCGGCGGAGCCGGACCATCGGCGTGTTGCCGACCAGATCGAGCAGCGAATCCGCCACCTCCATCGGCTCGCCATCCTCGCGACCGTCGGAACCCATGGCCGCGACGCTAACTCCCCGTGTCTTCACCCTGGGTCGCTGCAGCCTCCGCACTTCGTGCCCGCGCCGGCCTACGCTCCTGCCCCGTGCAGAACCACGAGTACTCGTTGGATGTGAACGCGCCCGTCGAAGAGGTCTGGGAGCTGTTCTGGTACCGCGGTCCCGACCGGCCGCAGGGCAAGATCGGCCGCATCGACATCCTGCACCCGGGTGACGAGACCGGTGAGGGGCTCGTGCGCCACTGCACCTTCCCGGTGCCCAAGTTCCTGCTCTCCGGCGGAGTCGGGAAGTCGTGGGAGTGGCTCACCGAGGTGAAGCCGTGCGAGTCGTGGCGCTACGACGCGATCGGCAAGCCGCTCTGGTCGAAGGCCGTCGGGCACACCCGCCTCGAGGACCTCGGCGACGGCCGTACGCGCGTCCACTTCTCCGAGAGCTACGAGTGCTTCAACCCGTGGATGCGCCGACTCGGGCTCGAGAAGTACGTGCACGACCGGATCTCGAAGGACAACGACACGATCCTCGCCGCGCTCGAGGGCGGGCTGAAGTGGCACCGCAAGCGCCGCGCGCGGGAAGCCGCGGCGCAGGCGGACGCGTCGGCTCAGCCGGATTCGCGCACCGACGCGTAGGCCGCACGCACCGCGGCTGCGCTCGACGCGTCGGCCACCGGATCGACGGTCGTGCCCATCCCGAGCGCCCACGCGTCCTGCACGTCCGCGATCGGGACGCCCGAGACCCGCGCCGCAGCCTGCACGCACGCGCCGAGCGCGACGAGCTCGTCCTCGGCGGTGACGACGACCGGCCGTTGCGCGAGGTCGGCCAGGATCTGACGGTAGGCGCCGCTGCGCGCCCCACCGCCGACGAGGAACAGGCGGCCGGCATCGGTTGCGACCCCGCTCGCGCGCAGCGCGTCCAGCCCGTCGAGCAGCCCGCAGACCACTCCTTCGAACGCGCTCCGGGCGAGCTGCTCGCGCGCCACGTCGGACCGGAGGCCCGAGATGATCCCGGCCGCATCCGGACGGTTCGGCGTGCGCTCGCCGTCGAGATAGGGCAGGAAGACGATGCCGCCCGACCCCGGCGCGGTGGCGAGCGCCATCTCGTCGAGCTCGGGGAGATCCACGCCGAGCAGGTGGCTCGTCGCGTCCGTGACCTTCGTCGCGTTGAGCGTGCAGACGAGCGGGAGGTACCGACCGGTCGCGTCCGCGAACCCGCACACCGCGCCGCTCGCGTCCGCGGTCGGCGTGTCGCTGACCGCGAACACGGTGCCCGATGTGCCGAGGGAGATCGCGACGTCGCCCGGGCGCAACCCGAGCCCGAGCGCGGCGGCCATGTTGTCGCCCGTGCCCAACGCGGCGTCGGGACCGAGCACCGGCGGGAGCGCCGCGGCCCAGTCGAGGTCCCCGTCCACGATCTCGAGCAGATCGAGCCGGTACTCACCCTTCGCGGCCGACCAGTAGCCCGTACCCGACGCGTCGCCGCGGTCGGTGCCCAGCTCGCCGGTGAGCTGCCACGCGAGCCAGTCGTGCGGGAGCATCACGTGCGCGATCCGCGCGAAGACCTCGGGCTCGGTGCGGTGCAACCAGGAGAGCTTCGTGATCGTGAACGCCGCGACGGGGACCGATCCGCAGGCGTCGGCCCAACCCGCGGCCTTCGTCGGGAGCTGTCCGATCAACCAGCCCGCGTCCGGCGCGGACTGCGTGTCGTTCCAGAGCTTCGCCGGCCGCAGCACCTCGCCCGCGCCGTCGAGCACCACGAGCCCGTGCTGCTGTGCGGCCACCGACATCCCCGCGATGTCTCCGGCGAGGGCGTGACCCGCCTCGGCGCGCGCGGCTTCGAGCGCGCGCCACCACATCGCCGGGTCCTGCTCCGAGCACGGCGGCAAGGTCGGCGAGTGCGGTGCCCAGCCGTGGCCGACGAGCCGGCCGGTGTCCGCGTCGCGCACCTCGACCTTGGTCGACTGCGTCGAAGAGTCGATTCCCGCAACGAGCTCCACTACCTGGTGCCGAGGAGGAGCTCGGTGACGAGCTGGTCGAGGCGCTCGTGGCCACAGCCGACGGCCGCGAGCGCGTCGACGTCGACCGTCTCCTTGCGCAGCTTCGCGAACCGGTCTTCGCCGCCCTCCGGGAGGGTGGGCAGGCTCAGCTGCTCCACCTTGGCGGTCTCGAGCGCAGCCTGGATCTCCACGTCCTCGGCGAACCGCGCCGCCTTCTCCTTGAGCATGAGGTAGGTGCGCATGCAGCCGCGCGCGAAGTCCCACACCCCGTCGACGTCCTCGGTGCGGTACGCGTGCGCGTCGAAGTGGCGCATCCCGTCCCACTCCGCGTCTTCGAGGAGCTTCACGAGGTAGAACGCGTCCTTCACGCCCTCGGAGCCGAACCGGAAGTCCTGGTCGTACTTCCCCGGCACCTGGCCGTTGAGGTCGATGTGGAAGAGCTTGTCCGCCCACAGGACCTGTGCGACCGCGTGATGGAACGACAGCCCGCTCATCGTCTCGTGCGCGAACTCCGGGTTCAGCCCGACCATCTCGGGGAACTCCAGCTCGTGGATGAACGCCAGCGCGTGGCCCACCGTCGGCAGCAGCAGATTGCCGCGCGGCTCGTTGGGCTTCGGCTCGAGCGCGATCTCCATGACCCAGCCGCGCTCCGTGATGTATGCGCAGCACGCGTTGACCGCTTCGGCGTAGCAGTCCAAGGCGGCCGGGATGTCCTTGGCCGCATCGGACTCCACGCCTTCGCGCCCGCCCCAGAGCACGAACACCGCGGCACCGAGCTCCGCGGCCAGGTCGATCGCGTCGAGGGTCTTGCGGAGTGCATGACGGCGGATCATCGGATCGTTCGCCGTGAACGCACCGTCCTTGAACACCGGCTGCGAGAAGAGGTTCACCGTCGCCATCGGCACCTGCATGTCGGTGTCGTCCAGCACGGCGCGGAACCGCTTGAGGACGTCTTCGCGCTCACTCGCGCTCGAGCCGGGTGGGATCAGGTCGTCGTCGTGGAAGCAGACGCCGTACGCGCCGAGCTCGGCGAGCTTCGGCACGGCTTCCATCGGGTCGAGCGCGGGCCGGGTCTCGTGACCGAACGGGTCACGGCCCCGGTTCCCGACCGTCCAGAGGCCGAACGTGAAGTGATCCTCGGGTGCCGGTTCATACGTCACCCGAGGATCACTATCACTGGGGGGCCTCTTCTACCAACGCGGCTCCTGGCCGAGGACTCCGACCATCGTCTTGCCCACGATCTCGTGGACCAGCGCCGAGTTCGCGGGGTGGAACCCGCCGCAGCGCACGTCGCGGTACAGGCGCTCGAGCTCCTGGCCCCGGAACATCCCGGACCCACCGGACACGTCCATGGCCAGGTCTACGACCCGCTTCGCACCCTCGACCGCGTGGTACTTCGTGGCCACCAGCTTCATCGGCCACAGGCCACCGTGATCCACGCCGTTGGACCAGTCGGCCGCAGTCTGGTCGACATGGGGAACGATGCCCTCGACCTCCAACCCCATCTCGGCGATCGCGTGCTGGATCTCGGGGTGCCAGGCGAGCGTGCGCCCACCCAACGCCACCGACGTCCGCTTCTGCGCGGTCCCGGCGGCGAGCTCCAGGGCCCGCTCCGCGATCGCGGTGTAGACGCTCGCGAACGTGCACTCCGCCCAGGCGAAGATCCCGAGCACGAAGAGATCGGCACCCGCGAAGCCGGTCGGAACGACGCGTGCGATGTACCGGTCGGGCACGAACGCGCCCTCGAGGATCGTGTCGTCGCTTCTCGTCGGCCGCATCCCGAGCGTGTCCCAGGTGTTCACGATCGTGTAGCCGTCCGTGTCGCGCGGCATGAACGCGTGGACGATCTTCGGGTTGTCCGGATCCGTGGTGTCGATGCCGTGGATCCCCAGGCGGGTCCACACCGGGGTGAGCGAGCCGAAGATCTTGTGCCCCGTGAACTCGTACCCGCCCGGGACCGGCTTCGCCTGCGTGACCGACATCATCACCGGCAGGTCGTTGCCCGCCTCGCCGTGACCCGCCGCGAACACCTCGCCGGCCACGGCCTCTTCGAGCAGCCACACCAACGAGCGGTCGCCGGCCCGGTACAGGTCGGCGGCCAGGCCGGTCCAGTAGACGTGCATGTTGAGCGCCAGCGCGGTGGCCGGGGCGCGCCGGGCCAGGCGCCGCATCTCGCGGGAGACGTCGGCGAGCGTGAAGCCCAGGCCGCCGAGCTCGGTGGGGACGGCCATCGTCATGTAGCCGGTCGCCCGGAGCTCCTGGAAGTCCTCGGTGAAGAACGTGTTGTCGCGGTCGTACTGCGCGACCCGGGTGGCGCACCGCTCGATGAGCTCGTCGTCGAGCACCTGGCCCGGGCTGGTGGTGAGTGTCGTGGTCATGGCGTCCCTCCTCGTCACGAGGACCGGGGGTTGGTCCTCGCATCTGAAGGTACGGAGAGCCGGACCGCACGACCTCCGGGCCAGTACGGAGATTCAGTACGGAGATCGGGTACGGAGACGCACTACGGAGGCCGGTGCGCGGCGGTCAGAGGTCGAGCTCGGGGGCCATCCGGGCCAGCTCGACTCGCGACCGCACGCCGAGCTTCGCGTAGGCGTTGCCCAGGTGGGTCTCCACGGTGCGCTCGCCGATGAAGAGCCGCTGGCCGATCTCCCGGGCCGAGAGGCCTTCGGCCGCGAGCCTCGAGACCTCGCGCTCGCGCTTCGTGAGGGCGACCGGTCCGACGACGGCGGTGTGGGTGCGCCGGCCGGCCGGACCGAGACCTTCGAGGGCCACGAGCGCCCGATCACGCCGGGCCGTGGCCCCCAGGGCGGCCAGCTGCTCGACCGCGACCCCGATCGTGCGGGCGGCGGCGGCCCGGTCGCTCCGGGCCGCGGCGCGGCCCGCCATCACGCCCACGCGGGCTTCGAACAATGCCCATCCGGCCTCGCCGAACGCCCGGCCGGCCCACTCGAACGCGGGGCGGGCGCCGTCGGGGTCCCCCGCCACGATCCGGTCCGCGCCCTCGACGAAGGCGTCGCACGCGTCGGCCGCCGGGGCGCCCGTCGGCGCGAAGCGCTCGACGCTCGAAGCCGCCAGGCCGACCGCATCCGCATCGCCGCGCTCGACGCCGACCTCGGCGAGGTCGAACGCCGCGAACCGGCCGAAGAGCGCCGACTTCCGCCGGACCTGCTCGCGGATCGAGTCCGCGAGCTTGGTGCACGCTTCGCCCAGCTCGTCCTGGTGCGCGAGCTCCGCACCCCGGCCCCAGAGCGCGAGCTCCCGGTACAGCCAGAACGGACCCCCGCGCAGCACGCTCTCGCTCGCGGCGGTGAGCCGACGCGCCTCGTCCAGCCGCCCGACCTCCGTCGCCGCGATCGCGGCGAACGCGTACCCCATCCGGCGCGGGCTCGCGGTCCCTCCCGACGAGTCGAGCATGTCGCGACCCGCGTCGGCGGCCTGGGTCAGGTGGCCGCGCAGCCACGCCGTCATGATCTCGTGGTCGGGGAACAAGGTGTCGCGGTACGAGGGGTTCGACGCGCGCCCGGCGGCAAAGCGCTCGTCGGACTCCGCGGCCCGACCCAACACCATCGCCGCGAACCCCTGCTGGCCCAGCAGGTAGCTGACCCGATACCAGTTCCCCTCCTCGCGCGCGAGCACCAGGGCGCGGGCCATGTACTTCTCGGACTCGACGACCCGACCGGTCCATTGCACAGCGAACACCAGTGAGCACAATGCCTGCAGCTGTGCGAAGCGGTCGCCGGCCGCGTCCGCCTCGGCGAGCACGGCGCGCGCCGCGGCCTCGTGCGCGTCGGGGTCGCCGCGGTGCGCGGCGAGGTAGCCGAGCTCGTTGCGTGCGAGCCGGGCGCGCTGCGGTTCCCCGGCCGCGTCGAAGAGGTCGCGCGCCTCTTCGACCATGGCGTTCGCGGTGCCGGGATCCCCGCCACCCCAGCCCAGGAAGCTGCCGAGATGGAACTTCACGATGGCGCGCCGGTTCGGGTCAGGGGTCATCTCCACGAGCTGTGCGATGTTGCGCATCGCGCGGACCGCCACGTGGGTCGCCTCGTCGGCGCGGTGGTCGACAACCCAGTCGGCCTGCCAGGACAACGCGTCCAGCACGTCGAGCCAGCGCCGGTCGCCCTCGGGCAGCACGATCAACAGTGCGGCGAGCAGCGCCAGCGCCTCATGGTGCTGCTCGCGCGCCTCGGCCTGGCGCAACGCCTCGCGCAGGGCTTCCACTGCTTCGGCGTCGCCCACCTCCGCGGACCGCACGAAGTGGCCGGCGGCCGCGCCGTAGTGGCCCTGCGCGACGAGGACCCGGGCCACGAGCCGGTGCAGGGCGCGCCGGCGGGCCCGGCCGATGCCCTCGTAGATCGCCTCCTGGATCAACGGGTGCGTCAGCTCGTAGCTGAGCTCGCGCCCGTGCTCGGCCTCGTCGACGAGCCGGCGCCAGACGAGCTGGTCGAGGGTCTCCGCGGTGCGCTCGAGCGGCTGACCGCTCAGGGCCACCACGTCGACGAGGTTCATCCGGTAGCCGACGACCGCGAGCAGCTCGAGCAGTGACCGGCACGCCGGATCGAGCTGGTCGAGGCGAGCGTGCACGCGCTCGGTGAGATCCTCGGGCAGCGCCGTCAGCGCCGGATGCTCGAGATCGAGGTCGTCCTCCTCGGAGAGCGCGCGCAGCAAGCCGACTGCGAACAACGAGACCCCGCGGGACCGGTCGAGCAGCCAGTCGAGGAGCGGGTCGCCGATCTGCTGCCCGTCGAACCAGGCCGCCGCGAGCGGGCGCAGGTCGTCACGCGACAGCGGACCCAACGTGTGCCGCTGCAGGAGGTCGTCCTGCTCCAGGCCGTGCACGATCTCGGTGGCGATCGAATGCTCGGCGAGCTCGACCGGGCGCGCGGTCAGCACGAGGAAGATGCGCGAGCCGACGAGGTTCCGAGCCACGTAGTTGAGGGCTTCCCAGGAGGAGCCGTCGGCGAGGTGGACGTCGTCGAGCATCACGACGACGGGTGCCGCCTGGCTGACGTTGTCGAGCAGCGCACCCAACGCGGCGAGCAACCGCGCCGGCGCCGGATCCGCGTCGACTCGACCTCCACCGGCCTTGGCGACGCTCGGCAGGATCGCCGCGAGGTCGTCCACGTAGGGCCCGCAGAGCGCGAGCACCGCGTCGGCGTCGAGCGAACGGAGATGGCGCTCGATGGCTTCGGTCCACAGGCCGAGCGATGCCGTGGCCCCGAGCGGATAGGCACGCGCGTCGAGCCCGATCACGTCGCGCTCGTGCAGCCCGAGGAGCTCCGTCACGATGCGCGTCTTGCCGACGCCGGGCTCGCCGAGCACGAGGACGGTCCGACACTCTCCCTCGCGCACCCGCGCGAGCTCCGCGTTCAGCTCCCGAACCTCGGCCGCGCGACCGACCATGGGCACGGCGCGCGGATCGATGGATCGGGCCCGGTCACGGTCGGGCGAGTCGGGCGTCCACACCACTTCCACGGACGCGAGCGGCGGGAGCCCCTTCAGCTGGAGCTCTCCGAGCGGCTCGAAGACGTGGCCCCCGCGCGAGCCCGCGAGGATCCGCACGACGTCCGCCGCGTAGATCTTCCCGCCGTCCGCCGCGCCACACAGGCGCGACGCCTCGACGGGTGGGGTGCCGAAGTAGTCGCCGTCCTCGAACGAGACGTCGCCGGCGCTCAACCCGATGCGGACGTCGAACCGATCGACCGCGCGCCGGTTCCGCCGCTCGACGGCCCGCTGGATGGCGACCGCGCACCGCACCGCATCGCTCGCGGCGGTGAACACCGCGATCAGCCCGTCGCCGGTGTGCTTGGCCACCTCACCGCGGCACGCGGTGACCTGCTCGCGCAGCAACTGGTCGTGTTCGAGGCGGATGCCGTCGAACCGGTCCTCGCCGGTCTGGACCCTGAGCGCGGTCGAACCCACCAGGTCGGTGACGAGGAGCGTCACGACGCTGGTGGTCACCTCTCCCCGCTCATGACGTCGGGCCCATTGCGCCCACCCATCTCACGCCGCGCTCTCACCACCCAGTCCCGTCCGAACGTTAGACGTCCATACGGCCGGGCGCCCGGGGAGGATCGCGACGGTGTCAGTGACGCATGACCAGACGAACGCGTAGGGTCACCGACCGTGACCCAGCCACCGCCGCCGCCCGTCACGCCACCACCGCAGCCGTACCAGCCGCCGTACCAACCGGTGCTCCCACTCCCGCCCGCGGAACGCGTGCGCCAGGCGTACTTGCGGCGCAGCGAGACGGACTACATCTTCGACTTCTGGACCGCGTTCGGCTGGACGCTGCTCACGTGCGGCATCTACCTCGTCTACGTCGTGTACCAGCTGGTGCGGCGCTCCCGCGACCACAACGCGCGCCGGCTCGAGCTGCTCGAGGCCGCGAATGCGGTCGCGTGGGAACGAGCGGTCGCGCAAGGGATGACCGACGAGCTGCACGGCAACTTCGAACGCGTCGCCACCCACCTCGAAGGGCTGCGCCGGCTCGCCCGGGAATTCCGCGACCCGGTCGTCTGGCTCGTGCTCTCGATCATCGCCCGCGGGATCGTCGAGATCATCGTCTTCGTGCTGCTCGACGGTGACCTGGTCAAGCACGACTACGACGAGGGCGGGGCGGAGAACGAGCTCGCGTTCATCTTCACCCGGCTCGGCACGCCGGTGGCCCATCCCGACCCGGGCCGGCTGCACCAGCCCGAGAACTACGTGGGGCGGATCCTCGCGGCGGTCTTCACGTGTGGCATCTACTCGTTGTTCTGGCTCTACAACGTCATGGACGACGGCAACCGTCATTTCGCGACGAACTGGGCGTGGGAGGACTCGCTGGCCCAGGCCGTGCAGCAGGCCCCGCAGTGAGCCCCGGCCCGGAGGTCGCCGCGCTGCTCACACGTGCGCAGCGCGAGATCGACGCGGGACTGCTCCCCGCGTGCCAGATCGCGATCGCGCGCCACGGCGAGCTCGAGGTGTTCGAGACCTACGGCGACGCGACCGACGACACCCGCTTCGTCGTGTTCTCCGCCACCAAGGCGTTCGTGGCCGCCGCGTTCTGGATGATCATCGCGGACGGCCTGGTCGACGAGCACCAGCTCGTCGTGGACTTCATCCCGGAGTTCGGGACGAACGGCAAGGAGCAGATCACCGTCGAGCAGGTGATGCTCCACACGTCCGGCTTCCCGTACGCGCCACTCGGACCGCCGCAGCAGTGGACGCGCGCCGGACGGGTCGAGAAGTTCGCGAGCTGGCGCTTGAACTGGGAGCCGGGCTCGACGTTCGAGTACCACCCGAGCTCCGCGCACTGGGTGCTCGCCGAGATCATGGACCGGGTGACGGGCGAGGCCTACTGCGACCTCGTCGAACGGCGGATCACCGCGCCCATCGGCCTGCCTCGCGTGCTGGGCGCGCCGCTCGACGAGCAGGACGGCGTCGCCCACCTCGAGAACGTCGGCGACGTGGCCACCCCCGACGAGCTCGAGGCGGTGCTCGGGGTGCGCGAGCTCCCCTTCTCGGACGTGACCGCCGACGTCCTCCTCGGCTTCAACCATCCCGAGCTGCGCGCGCTCGGCGTCCCCGGTGGGGGTGCGGCGATGCGGGCCTGCGACCTCGCGTGCTTCTACCAGGCGTTGTTGCACAACCCGGACGAGATGTGGGACCCGGCGGTCCTCGCCGACGGCACCGGCACCGTGCGCAACCACCTGCCCGACCGGTGGACCGGCATCCCGGCGAACCGGTCGCTCGGCCTCGTGATCGCGGGTGACGACGGGCTCGCCAACCGCCGCGGCTTCGGCCACACGGGCTCGGCGCGGTCGTTCGGCCACGACGGCGCGGGCGGTCAGCTCGCCTGGGCCGACCCCGACACCGGGATCTCGTTCGCGTACCTGACGAACGGCATGGACCAGCACGTGATCCGCCAGGGTCGGCGCGGCATCGCGCTCTCGAGTCTCGCCGCCGTCTGCTGAGGTCCCGAACCTCACCCTGACATTGGCGTCAGGAATGCGCGAGGCTGACGGCGAGTCGTGATCGCGTCGAGACGAGGGGGAACTGATGGCCGGTGCGCTCGATGGAGTGCGCATCCTGGACCTGTCGTGGGGCATCGCCGGACCGCTCGGCGTGATGCTGCTGGCCGAGCAGGGAGCCGACGTCATCAAGGTCGAGCCGCCGGGCGGTGATCCGTTCCGCGCGTACTCCGGGTACTCCGTGTGGAACCGGTCCCGCCGGTCGGTGACCGTCGACCTCAAGCGCCCGGAGGGGCTCGAGGCCATGCTCCGGCTGGCCGACGACGCCGACGTGCTGGTGGAGACGTACCGGCCGGGCGTCACCGACCGGCTCGGCATCGGGTACGACGCGCTGCACGCCCGCAACCCGAAGCTCGTCTACTGCTCGTGCCCCGGCTATCCCGAAGGGCACCGGTTCGCGCAACGGCCGGGCTACGACGCGCTCGTCCAGGCGAGCAGCGGCCAGCAGTGGGAGCAGCCGGGCTGGCGCATGGGCCCGATCTTCCTGCACATGCCGATGCCGAGCATGGGCGCGGCGTTCCTCGTCCCGACGGGCATCCTCGCTGCGCTCGTCGCGCGCGAGGAGACCGGCCGCGGCCAGCACGTCACGACGTCGCTCTACCAGGGGTCGATGCTCTACACGACGCAGGTCTGGCAGCACGTCGAGAAGGCACCGGCCGCGTTCCACGACCTCATGGGCAAGACCTACCCGCCCGGGATCCACCAGCAGATGCTGTTCGAGGTCGCGAACGGCGAATGGGTGCACGCGTCGGTGATGAGCGGGCTCACGCCGAAGAAGAGCCAGGACGAGCTGCTCGGCCTCGACGACCCACCCGACCCGTTGACGTTCCTCACGATGCCGGCGGAAGAGCGCGAGAGGTTCACCGTCAAGCGCCGCGAGGCGTACCTCGACCACGACCGCGACGAGCTCGTCGCGGAGTTCCAGGCCAACAACCACGCGATCGAGGCGGTCATCACGATGGAGGAGGCGCTCGGCGCGGGGGGCCACCCCCATCCGCAGCTGGTCGCGAACGGGATGGTGGCCGAGGTCGAGGATCCGGAGCTCGGGACGACGACCCAGATCGGGGTGCCGATCAACCTGCTCGGGACGCCCGGCGCGATCCAGGGCCCGCAGCCGCAACCCGGTGAGCACAACATCGAGATCTTCGGGCTGCTCGGCTACAGCGACGCCGAGATCGCCGCGTTCAGCGGAGAGGTGGACTGATGGGTGCGCTCAAAGGCGTACGGGTGATCGACTTCGGCCAGTACCTGGCCGGGCCGTTCGGGCCGATGATCCTGAGCGACATCGGTGCCGAGGTCATCAAGGTCGAACCGGTGACCGGCGACGGCATGCGGCTCGCCGGGAAGCCGTTCTTCGCGTGCCGAGCGCGGCAAGCGCGACATCGCGCTCGACCTCAAGTCCCCCAAGGGCGTCGAGATCGCGCTCGAGCTCGTCGAGCGCGCGGACATCGTGCACCACAACATGACCGCGGGCGTCGCGAACCGGCTCGGCATCGGCTACGAGGACTGCAAACGGGTCAACCCCGACGTCGTGTACTGCAACACGTGGGCCTACGGGCTCGAGGGCCCGCTCGCGCACTTCGGTGGCCTCGACCCGCTCTACCAGGCGTCGGCCGGGCTCGAGTACGAGGCCGGCGCAACCCACACCGGCAACGCGCCGCTGTACTACCGCTTCGGGATGTGCGACGCGGCGAACGCGATGCTGTCGGTCGTCGGCGTCCTCGCCGCACTGTTCCACCAGCGCCGCACCGGCGAGGGCCAGGAGCTGTGGACGTCGCTCATGGACGGTGGCGCGGTGTTTGCCTCCGACGCGCTGCTCGTCGACGGCGAGGCCGTGCCCCGGCCCCGCATGGACCAGGGCCTGCACGGGACGGGCGCGTGCTACCGGCTCTACGAGACCCAGGACGGCTGGATCCAGGTCGCGGCGGTCAAGGAGTCCGAGTGGGTGGCCTTGTGCGCCGCGCTCGGTCTGCCCGAGCTCGCGGACGACGCGCGCTTCGCCGTCGCCGACCTGCGGGCCGAGCACCGCGAGGAGCTCGAAGCCCTCCTCGAGCCCCGCTTCCTCGAGAAGACCCAGCTGACGTGGAGCAACACGTTCGACGACGCGGGCGTGCCCAACGAGATCCCGGTCGACACGAAGGCCGGCGACCTCGTGCTCTACGACGCCGACAACGAGCGGCTCGGTCTCGTGGCCGAGTACGAGCACCCCTTCATGGGGACGCTGCGCCAGTTCGGGGACCTGATCCAGTTCTCCGACGCCCCGAGCACCATCGACACCCCTCCCGCCGCGTCGGCGAGAACACGCGCGAGATCATGGCGTGGCTCGGGTACGACGACGAGCAGATCGACGCGTTCAAGGCCGACCACGTCATCAACTGGCCCGAGGCCGAGTACCCCTGGACGGTCTAGGCGGCGTCGGGGGCCTCGTCGACCTCGCGCGAAGGGCCGGCGTGGCCCCGGTCGAGCAGGAACACGACGGCCTCGTAGCGCTGCGCGTTGGCGATCGCGTTCGCTGCGGGCGTGGCGAACCGGCCGAGCAGCGCCGCGTCCGCGTCGTTGAACCGATCGGCGGCGCCGGCACCGAGCGTGATGAGGCCGATCAGATGGTGCTCGCGCAGCAGCGGGATGCAGAGCACGGAGACCGTTCCGGAGTTGAGCAGCGCGGGTTCCTGGGTGCGGCCCACGACCCGCAGCAGATCGTCGCTCGGCTCGCCCTCGGCCAGTGCACCCCCCGCGATGTCGACCTGGGTCGCGACCGGGACCAATTCGCCGTCTTCGCCCGCGAGGCGCAGCGACGCGCTCGCGGCACCGACGAGCCGGCAGGCCTGCTCGACCACACGCTCGAACACGTCGTCGAGGTCGAGCGAGGAGTGGACCGCTTCGGTCGCGTCGGCCACGAACGCGGACTGCAACATCGTGGCGGCCAGCGCCGCATCGAGCTCGTGCACGTCGCGTCCGAGCCTGCTGAGCCGCTTGAGGTGCTGCTCCTTGTCGTACAGGTACCACGCGCTGATGACCCCGAAGCCGATCAGCGCGAAGCGCGCGACGTCCGGGTCGATCCAGCTGTGGTCGCGGAACGTCGTCCAGACGTCGTTGGCCACCGTCGTGAACAGCAGGCCCACCAGCACCACGACGGCCAGCAGGAACATCTGGCGTCGTCTTCGGTGGATCTCCTCGGCGCTGACCGTCCCGTCAGCACGGAGGTTGCTCACCCGCTCTTCCCGGGTGATCTCGTCTCGCAGGTCCTCGATCGTGGCCACGGCCGCTCCGTCTCATCGGCCTCTCCCCGGGGACATATCGGCCGAAGCGCGCAAATGCTTTACCCATCGGTTGACGTAGCGTCGAGCGCGATGAGCGATCCGAGCTTCGGGCTTCTCGGGACCGCGGATCTGCGGGCGATCGACGCGCTGTGCGCACGGTCATTGCTCGACGCCCCCGCGATCGAGGAGCTCGACCGGACCCTCTTCGCCCCGGAGCAGCCCGCCGTCGTCCGCGGCGATCCCGACGTCGGGCTGATCGCCACGGTCGGGGGCAGCGCGGCAGCCGGCGCGGCCGGCCAGGGCTTCATCCGGATCCTCGTGGTCGCGCCGGAGCATCGAGGCCACGGCGTCGGGCGGGCCCTGATCGCGGCCGGCGAGGCCGACGTGCGGGCGATGGGGCTGCAGTCCGTGACGACGGGCGCGGACGGGCCCTTCTACCTGTGGCCGGGCGTCGAGTCGCGCGAGACCTCGCTGCTCTGCCTGCTCGAACGGCTGCGCTACGGGCGGGTCGAGGCGAACTTCAACATGGACCTCGACCTCGCCACCATGCCGCCGGACCCCGGGGGCTGGTCGACCGCCGGTCCCGCGGCGAGCGACGAGATCCAGGCGTGGGCGGCCGAGCACTGGGCGAACTGGGAGCTCGAGCTCGTGCGCGCGGCCGATCGCGACACCCTCGTGATCGCCCGCGACTCCGAGGGCATCGCGGCCGTCTGCCGCGTACGACGTGAACCGCGCGGGCTGGATCGGTCCCGTCGCAGTGCGCCCGGACCGGCTCGGGCAGGGGGTCGGCGTCGCGCCGTTGCTCGGCGCGCTGCACCGGATGCGCGCCGACGGGCGGGCGCGGGCCGAGATCGGCTGGGTCGGTCCCGTCGTGCCGTACGCGCGCATCGGCGCGACCGTCGGTCGGGTGTTCTTCGTCCACCGCAAGGAGCTTCGGTGAACCTGCTGCCGGTCCCCCGCCACGTCGACCTGAAGGACCGCACCGTCGCGGGGCGTGAGCCGCGCGTCCAGCTCGGTGCACCGGGGATCGCGGCCGAGGGCTACACGATCACGATCACCGAGGACGCGGTGAGCATCGACGCCGCGGATCCCGCGGGCGTGCAGTACGCCCGGGCGACCCTCGCGCAGCTCGAGCGTGAGCACGACGGCCGGCTGCCGGTCGGGAAGATCCAGGACTGGCCCGATGTCCCCATCCGGTCGGTGATGGTCGACATCGCGCGCGACAAGGTACCGACGATGGAGACGCTCTTCGCGCTGATCGACCGGCTCGCGTCGTGGAAGGTCAACCAGATCCAGCTGTACTCCGAGCACACCTTCGCCTACCGCGACCACGAGGTGGTCTGGCGCGACGCCAGCCCGATGACCGCCGAGGAGATCCGTGCGGTCGACGCGTTTTGCACCGAGCGCCACATCGAGCTGGTGCCGAACCAGAACTGCCTCGGCCACATGGGTCGGTGGCTCGCCCACGACGAGTACCGGCACCTGGCCATGGCGCCGGCTCCCGACCAGCCCGACCGGGCCCCCACCACGATCGAGCCGACCAACCCGGCGGCGCTCGCCCTCGTGCGCAACCTGCTCGGCGAGCTGCTCCCCAACTTCTCGCACGACCGCTACGTCAACGTCGGCCTCGACGAGCCGTGGGAGATGCCGCCGGAGCGGATCGACGACTACCTCGAATGGGTGCGGGTGCTGCGCGCGCTCCCCGAGCTCGACGGGCGCGAGATGCTCGTCTGGGGCGACATCCTCGCCGGCGAGCCCGACCGCATCGCCGCCCTGCCCGACGGCGTGACGGTCTGCGAGTGGGGCTACGACGCGGGGTACCCGTTCGACGCCCGGGCCGCGACCTACGAGGCCGCGGGCCGGCCGTGCTGGACCGCGCCGGGGACGTCGAGCTGGCTCACGATCCTCGGCCGGACGACGAACATGCGCGCGACGATCGCCGAGGCCGTCGACGCGACGATCGCGCACGGCGGTGACGGCGTGCTCAACACCGACTGGGGTGACCAGGGCCACCTCCAGTACCTCCCGATCAGCGACCCCGGTCTGGCGTACGGCGCGGCGATGTCGTGGTGCGCGGCGACGAACCGCGACCTCGACCTCGGCGCCGCGCTCTCGGCCCACTGCTACGACGACCCGACGGGTGTGCTCGGCGAGATCCTCGTCGCGCTCGGCGACACCTACCTCGGCATCACCCCACAGATGGGGAACGTCTCCGCGCTCGTCCTCCCCCTGTACTGGCCCCAGCTCATCGCGGGGCGGTGGCCGCTGAAGGGGGCGAACGCGGACGAGTACGAAGGTGTCGGGGTCGAGCTCGGACTGTGTCGCGACGCGCTCGCGCGGGCCCGACCCCGCCGGGCCGACGGTGAGCTGGTCCTCGCCGAGCTGCGCAACGCGATCACGCTCGTGGCGCTGCTGTGTCGCGACGGCCGTGCGCGCGTCGAAGGCGACGGCACGCTCGCGTCGATCCCCGCGGCGACGCGCACCCAGCTGGCGGCCGATCTCCGGCCGGTGATGGCCGAGCACGAGCGGCTCTGGCTCGCCCGCAACCGTCCCGGTGGGCTCAGCGACTCACTGGCGTGGCTCCGGCACCTCGAAGCGTGCTACGAGACCGGCGCGGCCGACTTCACCTGGAACGGCGTCCACACCTCGACGCGCGCTCCGGTGCTACTGGTAGCGGTGGAGCAGGTTGCTGACCCGGAAGGCCGAGCGGCACTCCTCGTGCTTCAGCAGGAGCAGGTCGCCGCGCGTGCGCATCTTGCGCGTGCACCCGCGACACGCCTTGTTCTCGGCCCAGGCACCCAGCGTCGCGAGCTCGACCGAGCTGACCTCGGTCACGCTCCCCATGTAGACGAGCGTCTCGCGCTCGTCGGGCAGGTCACCGGCGATGTCGATGACGTGGGCGAACGCGTCGTCGTTGTCGGCATCGTCGAGGTTGGCGCCGTCCCAGAAGCCGTGCGGATCGGTGTCGTCGAGCCAGGCCTCGGACGCCAGCTCGTCGTCCGGGGCGGTGTCGGTGCGGACCTTCATCTTGCGACTCATCGAGTCTCCGGGGGCCTGGAGAATGGGGCTCGGCATCCGTGCCGTCGAGACGGTATCGACTCACGCGGTCGGCCGGTGAACGGGACAATCAGCCCGCGGTCCCGTCGGCCGCCACCCGGAGGGCCCGAAACATCAAGCGGGCGTCCCCCAGGCGCCGGCGCAGCTCCCGCTCCAGGCCACCGATCGGATAGAGATTTTGTGGCGCGCGGGGGTCTTTGTACGGTTCGCTGGCGTAGCGGCCGAGGGTCACGCCCACCGTCTCGGCGAGGGCGCAGGCCGCCGGGACCGCCACCTCGGTCGAGCACTCCACCCGCACGACCCCCGCCCACGGCGCGTCGGCCCCGCCGGGCAGCCGGAGGTACCAGGAGTGCCGTGACCACTGGCTGCCGATCGTGAAGATCGGCGTCCGTTCGCCCGCCGCGAGCGTGCCGACGAGCCGGTGGAGCTCGGGCGGGAGGTACGCGACCTCGTGGGTCTTGACCATGCCGACCGTGCCGTCGACGTGCTGGCGCCCGCTCAGCGGCCCGTCCACCACGACCAGCGCGTCGTCCGGGTCCGGGCACTCCCGGCGCGCGGCTTCGGCCGCGTCGACCTCCCGCCGGGCCATGCGCTCCTGCAGGGCGAGCCACAGGTCCTTGGGGCTGGGACCGTTCGCGACGTGCGCGGTGTACGCGCCGTGCCGGGTCACGATCTCGGCCGCGTGCGGGGACGCGCTGAACACCCCCCGCCCGACGCTCGGGTGGATGACCTCGGCCCGGAGCCCCGCGCCGCATCGCGCGACCCCCGCGCCGAAGGACGCGCAGATCCCCGGTTGGGCGTCGCCGTCCGGATCTTCGATCCACACCCGGGCGTCGACCCGACGCACCCCGTCCACGAACAGGACCGTCATCGGCTCCTGCGCCGTCGCGCTCGGCCCGATCGCGCGCCACTCGTCGCTCGGCCGCTCGACGTCGGGGTTCACGTCGACCGTCGACTGGTCCAGCTCGGACTCGACCGACGCGCCGTATTCGACGCTCCAAGGGTCCACCCGGAACTTCATCGGGTCACCCGCTCAACCGTCGCGGTGCGCGGCCCCTTCGTGACCCGGTACTGCACCGGCATCCGCTCGGCCAGCTCGCGCACGTGGGTCACGACCGCGACCGTCCGGTCACCGGCACCGAGGTTCTCGATCGTGCCGGCGACGGTCTCGAGCGTGTCCGGGTCGAGCGAGCCGAAGCCCTCGTCGAGGAAGATCGACTCGAGGCGGGCGGCGCCGTCCGCGGCCAGGTCGGCGAGCTGGTCGGCCAGCGCGAGGGCCAGCGCCAGCGACGCCTGGAAGGTCTCCCCACCCGACAGCGTGCGCACCGAGCGCCGTTCGTCGGCGTTGCGATGGTCGACAACGAGGAAGTCGCGGCTCGAGTCCTCGAACGCGAAGGAGTACTGGCCCGCGGACAGCTCCTGGAGCCGCAGCGACGCGCCGTCGACCAGGAGCTCGAGCGCTTCCGCGACCAACCACCGCTCGAAGTTGCGGGCATCGAGCAGCCGGGCCAGCTCCCGGGCAACGTGGACGTCCGCACCCGTCTGCTCGATCTGGCGCTCGAGCTCGGTCCGGGCCTTGATGCCGTCCTTGACCCGGCGCCGGGCTGCGACTGCGACCTGCTCGGCTTCCACCGCCGCGTCGGCGAGCTCGTCCACGGTGACCGACGGCTCCACCTCGACGTCGGCCTCGAGCGCGCGCTCCACCAACGTCCCGAGCTGCACGTCGCGCTGACGTCCCAACGCCGCGGCGGCCTTGTCCGCGGCTGCCGCGGCCGCGGTGTGCGTCGGAGCCTCGGCTGCCGCCCACGCAACGAGCGCGGGCCAGTCCGTCGCGAGGTCGCCCCCCTCCGACGGGGGCGCCAGTCCGAGCTGCACGAGCGCGTCGCGTTGCGAGCGGAAGGCGCTCGCCGCCTTCTGCAACCGGGAGTCGACGGCCGCCACGGCCGCGCGGGCGTCGGTCTCACCCTGGCGTGCCTTGGTGTCGGCCGCCCGCGCCGCGTCCACCTGCTTCCCGGCCGTCTCGATCGCGTGGAGCCGGCGGTCGATCGTCGCCGCGTCGGGCCCGCTCCCGACCTGCCGGGCCTGCGTGCGTTCGCGTTCGGCGAGCTCGGCGGCCGACTGCTGCGCGGCCGCGGCGGCTTCGCGCGCCCGCTGGTCCGCGGCCTTCGCGGCATCGACCCGCTTGCGGGCCGCGGCGCCCCCGGCCGGCGCCCGGTGCTTCGGGATGCTCGAGACGGTTTGCTCGCAGACCGGGCACGGCGCGCCGAGCTCGAGCGCCCCCACCAACGCGTGCGCGGCGTGCGCGACGCGCAACACCTCGAGTGCGGCCTCGGCGTCGGCCAGCCTGCCCGCCGCGGGTTCGACGGCCGCCGCGGATCGCTCCGCCCGTTCGCCGGCCGCGGCGAGCGCGGTCCGGATCTGCTCGAGCTCTCCGAGCGCGGCGCGCGCGGCCACGAGTGGATCCCTCGCGCCGAGCTCGGCCAGCGCGTCCTGCGCGGTTCCCACGAGCCGCGCGGATTCGGCCGCCGCCGCGACCAGCGCCTCGAGGGCGGCGACCGCTTCCTCGCGCTGCGCGGCGAGCTTCGCGACTGCCGCCGGCATCTCGGTCTGCGCCAGCCGGTTCACGATGTCGCGCGCCCGCGTCCGCCGCGGCGGTCGCGTCCTGCTGCTGCTGCTCGAGCGAGCGGAGCGCGTCCCGCGCCGCGCGGACGTCCTCGCGCAGCTGCCGGTAGAGCGCGACCCACTGGCCCCAGACCTCGAGCTGCTCGGGAGTGCAGTCCGCGAGGCGCTCGAGCTGCTGCTCGGCCAGCTTCACCGCCGCCTCCTGCTCGGCCGCCCGGCCTCGGGCGTTGCGCATCATGCGCTCGTACACGTCGAAGCCGAGCAGCTTGATGAGCAGGTCCTGGCGCGCCGCGGGCTTGTCGTGCAGGAACCGCGCGAACTCGTTCTGCGGGAGCACGACCGCACGCGTGAAGTGGTCGAACGTCAAGCCGAGCAGTCCCTCGACCGCGCCGTCGATCTCGCTGACCGACCCGGCCAGCACCTCGCCCTCCACCGCTTCGAGCCGGGCTTCCTTGGTGCTCGCACTGCCCCGCTTGTCGAGCCGCACGACGCGCGTCGCGATGTACCGACGGCCCGCGGCCTCGAAGGTCAGGCTCACCCGCGCCTCGATCGCGCCCATCGTCACGATCGGCGCGACGCTCCCCTTGTTGCCGTAGCGGGGCACGCTGCCGTAGAGCGCGAAGCAGATCGCGTCGATGACGGTCGACTTCCCCGAGCCGGTCGGGCCCACGAGCGCGAACAGCTCGACGCCCTCGAAGTCGATCTCGGTGTGCTCGCGGAACGCGCCGAACCCCTGCGCCTCGAGCCGGATCGGCCTCACCGGCCGAGCTCCTCGTCGAGCAGGGTGGCGAACAGCGCGGCGAGCCGGTCGTCCTCGATGTCCTGCTCCGCGAGGTAGGCCGCGAACAGCTCGTGCGGTCCTCGACCGCTCCGTGCCGCCCGCGGCCGCGCCTCGGATCCGGCCGCAGCCTCGATGCGCACCTCGACCACCCGGTCACCGAGCAGGGCGCGCACGTCGTCCGCCAGCCCGGCGCGCGCGGGCTCGGTGACCCGCACCCGCAACCACGTCCCGTCGAGATCCTCGGACGCGGCGACGGCCTCGAGCTCGGCGAACGTTCCCGTGAGCGTGCGCAGCTGCTCCCCGGCGGTGAGCGGGATCGGCTCGATCGACGCCGGCAGCCCCGGCGCGGCCTCGATCACGACGACGTGCTTGCCCGCCCCCGCCTCGCCGAAGTCCACCTGGATCGGCGATCCCGAGTACCAGATCGGCGCGCCGCCCGGCAGCTTCTGGGCCAGGTGCAGGTGGCCGAGCGCGACGTAGCTCGCCGAGCCGGGGAACACGCTGGCGTCGACCCAGTAGTCCTCGAACGCGGTCTGCGCTTCGCGCTCCCCGCCGCCGGCCTGCCCGCCGCGCACCATCGCGTGCGCCACGACGAGGTTCACCGCGCCCCCACCGAAGTCGGCGGTCAACGCGCCGACGATGCCGCGCATCTGCTCTGCGTACGCGCCGACGTTCTGGAACGCCTCCTGGCTCATGAGCTCCGCGGCGCGGACCGCGTACCGCTGGGAGCAGAACGGCAGCAGCGCGATGTGCGCGCGCGCTCACCGGACGGAGTGGTGTGCTCGATCACCCCGCCGGCATCGGGCCGCGCCACCTGGCCGAGCACGGTGATGCCGAGCTCCCCCATCAACGGCCGGATCGCCTCGAAGCGACCCGGGTTGTCGTGGTTGCCCGCGACGACCACGACCTTCGCACCGGTGTCGTGCAGGTCGAGGAGTGCCCGCAGGACGATCTGCTCCGCCTCGGCGGACGGCGCCGCGGACTCGTAGAGGTCACCCGCGACGACCACGAGATCGGCCGACCGGGCCCGGGCCACCTCGACGACCTCGGCCAGCACGCGACGGTGCTCATCCAAGCGGGACAGCCCGCGAATGGTCTTGCCGACGTGCCAGTCCGACGTGTGCAGGATCCTCACGAGCCCGGGAGTCCTGCGAAAGGGTCGGCATCCGAACCATCGGCGGCGCGGTGCCGGTCCGCGTCGACGCGGCCGCCACGCACCTCGTCGGGTCGGGTGGCCCACGCCGGGAAGGGGAACTCGGCCACGAGCGGCACCGGGATCTCGGGCTGGCTCACGAACATCGTGCCCGGCTTCGCGATGCGCGCCCGCTCGCGGTGCGCGGCGGGGAGGAACCCGTACTCGGGCCGCATCGCTTCGGCCGGGTCGAGCCGACCGGCGACGCGCAACGCCGAGTTCGCGATGACCCGCCGCTCCACCTCGCTCGCGGTCTGCTGCGCGCCGATGAGGATGATGCCGAGGCTGCGACCCCGCTCGGCGATGTCGAGCAGCAGGTCCTTGATCGGGCTCTGGCCCTCGCGGGGTGCGTACTTGTTGAGCTCGTCGAGCACGACGAAGAGCAGCGGCTTGCGCGCGCCGGACTCCTCCTTCTGCTCGAACTCGCGCTGCAGCGTGACGCCCACGACGAAGCGCTGCGCGCGGTCGGCCAGGTTGTGGATGTCCACGACCGTCACCTGCGTGGATTCCGCGGTGCGCACGTGACGGCCGGGGCGGAGCGGGACGTCGGCGCGGATCAGGTGACCGAGCGCGCGCTGGGACGAGAGCAGCCGGCGCACGAACGCGTTGATGGTCCCCATCCCGACCGCGCGGCCCGCCCAGTCGAGACCCGAGTCTTCGTCCGTCAGCCGTTCCACGATCAGCTCGACGAGCTCGTGGTACGTCCGCACCGTGACCCCCTCGATCTGCCACGCCCCGTCCTCACCGAACGGCACCCCGTCGACCTTGAGCTTCCGCACGACGTTGTGGATCACCATCGTGTACTGCTGGCGCTCGTCCTCCGCGTCGGCGAAGACGAACGGCAGCAGCTCACCCTCCACGAAGTCGGCGATCGTCCAGTAGTAGGTGCTGACCCCGGTGGTGCGGTTGGCGACGTCCGGTCCGGCGTTCGGGTCGCCCTTGCGCGGGGCGCGAACACCGCCACCGAGGCGAACGGGTCCGGCGTGAGCCCCAGCGTCCGGTAGCGGTCCTGATCGATCTCGTCGAGCTTGCCGTTGGGCTGGTCGAGGAACAGCAGGTCCTCGCCCTTGACGTTGAAGATCAGCGCCTTGGTGTTCACGGCATCGCCGCCGAGCACACCCGAGTGGAACAGGCTGTAGAGCAGGAACGTCGCGTAGCTGGTCTTGGTCGCGACCCCCGAGATGCCGCTGATGTTGACGTGCGCGCCGCGCGTGCCGTCCATGAACTCGAGGTTCGCGTAGAGGGGCGCGCCGTCGCGGCCGAGCCCGATCGGTACCCGGTGCTCCATGTCGTCGAAGAACAGCGCGTGGTCGCGCTCCGCGTCCTCGGCCCGGCGCGCCTCGGCGCCGGGGAGTGGCGGGACGTAGATCTCGGGCTCGACCCGGCTGACGGTGATCTCGGCCACCTCGATGGCCTCACCCGGGAGCACGCCGTCCGCGATGAGGAAGACGTCCGACGCGAACTGCGCGCCTTCCTGGCGTCCGACGACCTGGGTGACGATGCCGGAGAGCGTCACCGATTCGTCGTCGGGCAGCGGCCGCTCGCAGATCACCACGTCGTCGAGCTGCAGGTAGTGGTCGGGGCTCAGCGCGACCCAGAAGTGCAGTGGTGTGCTGTCCTCGGTGCCGACGACCCGGCCCACGGGACCCGCCTGCCGCTCGTGATCGCTCATGCGGCGGAGCGTATCGAGAGGCTGGGACGGCCTCCCCGTGCGGTGGTCGGCTCGAGCAACGGGCGCCCTAACGTCTCCGGCGATGGAGTCCCGGACGGCCACCACCGAGGACCTGCAGGCGATCGCGGTCACGCTCGCCGGCGCGTTCGCGCACGACCCGGTCTGGAGCTGGGCGTTTCCCGAGCGCGACCAGCTCGAGGTCTGGTGGCGGTTCTGGGTCGCCGCCGCGCTGCCGCAGTGTGGCGTGCGGATGACCCCGGACGCCGAGGCGGTCGCGGTCTGGATCCCCCCGGGGGGTCACGAGCTGGCGCCCGTCGACGAACCGCACATCCCGCCATTGCTGCGCGCGCTGATCGGTGATCGCGCGCACCTCGTCCTCGAGCTGCTCGACTGCTTCGAGGCCAACCATCCGCCGGCGAGCCCGCCCTTCTACTACCTGACCCTGTTCGGCACCGCGCCCGAGCACCGGGGTCGGGGCGTCGGCATGGCGTTGCTGGCGGACACGCTCGAGCGCATCGACGCCGAGCACGCGCCCGCGTACCTCGAGTCGAGCAACCCGGTGAACATCCCCCGCTACGAGTCCGTCGGGTTCGTACCTCTCAACACCTTCGCGCTGCCCGAGGACAACGGCACCGTCACCACGATGTGGCGCGATCCGCGCTGACCCGTCCGCGGGACGAGGCTCAGACGGGCCGGTAGACGACGAGGTTGCTGTCGTCACTCGTCACGACGACCCCGCGGGCCCAGAGGAGCACGTTGGCCGGGTCGCCGAGCTTCGGGCCGGGCGCGATCGGCGTCCACGTCCCGCTCGCGGTGGTCAGGCGGATCCCGGGCTTCCCGTTGACACCGAAGAAGTCGATGAAGGGGCCGTGTCCGAGGGGGGATGCCCCCGCCTGGGCCTCGGGCGGCGGTGGCTCGATCGTCGACCACTGCCGCGCGGCCAGGTCATAGCGCTGCACGCTGGCGAGCGGCGAGCCGAGCAGCTGCGGTGACGTGCACTGCTGCTGTGGCGTGCACGCCTGCGCGCGCAGATCGCCCTTCACGACGACGACGCTGTCCGCGTTGCACGACGGCGATCCACCGACCGCCGAGCTGGCGAAGCCGGCCGGCAACGCCGGCACTCCCCACTCGCGATCGTGGACGCCCAGCAACCGCAACGCGGTGATCGCGGACGGGTCGTTGCTCCCGAACACCGCGGCGTAGCTGCCCGCCGCGCACGTCGAGCCGGTCAGCGGCGGGGGGATGTCGCGCCACTGTCCGGTGCGCACGTTGACCGACACCGTGCTGTCGTCGACCGTGAACCACGCCTCGTCGCGCGTCGCCATCAAGGAGCGGAGCGCGGTCAGGCTGCCCCGAACGAAGCGCGCCGGGATCCGCAGCGGCCGCCAGGCGTGGGTCCCGACCGAGTAGACCGCCGCGACGGGGTGGCCGCCGGAACAGGCGTGCTCCCCGCCGACACGCCCGGGACACGTCACACCTGCGACCAGGACTCTCCGTCCGACCGCGAGTGCGCTCGTCGTCTCGGTGCGCCGGAACGGCGCGTCGGGGAGTCGCTGCCACTTCCGCGTGCGCAGGTCGAGCTCCGCGCCGTCGTTCATGCGCTTGACCGGCTGTCCGTCGCGCAGCTTCTCGCCGCCGACGACGAACACCTTGGAACCGCGCACCGCGAGCGCGGGCGAGCGACGCGGACCGAGTGGTGAGCCCGAGACGACGGTCGTGCCGACCGGCCAGCGCGACCGGGTGAGCTTCGCGGCGTAGCCAGACGGGCTCCCGAGCACCGGCACCAGCGCCGACGCGAGGAGCACGGCCGTCCCGACGAGGATCCTGCGGTGCCTGCTCACCGCTCCAGAACCTACGTGACGCGTGGTTCCCAGCGGAAGCGGCGGACCGCGACGACGCTGGCCACCACGCCCCAGGCCGCGACGACCGCAAGATTCCCCCAGTGCAGGCGCGACCCGACCTCCAAGGGATCGAACGTCGCGAAGATCGCCTGCAGGAACGGGCGCACCGGGAAGAAGCTGCCGATCTTCGCCAGCACCGAATCCGGACCGACGGGGAAGAACGTCCCCGAGAGGAACACGAGGGGGAAGAAGATCGCGTTGACGATCGCGGGACCGGCATCCGCGTTCGGGACGAGCGACGCGATCGCGATGCCGAGCGCGCTGAACGACGCCGCGCCGACGATCAGCACCAGCACGAGGTCGGGAAGGTGCGACAGCGGGAACACGACGTTGTAGGCCACTGCACCGAACGTCATCACGACGACCGTCAGGAGCGCGCTGACCAGGAACGCGTTGGCCAGCAGCCCGAAGACGAACGAGGGGATCGGCAACGGCGTGCCCCGCATCCGCTTGAGCAGCCCGGTGTCGCGGCGGAACGGCAGGTTGATCCCGAGGTTCACGAGGCACGCCGACATCAGCCCGAAGGCGACGATGTTCGGGGTGAAGAACTGGTTGAAGTTGATGTTGCCGAGCTGCTTGAGGCGATCGTTCGCGTTCAGCGAACCGAAGATCACGAGGAAGAAGATCGGGAACGCGACCGTGAAGATCGCGTTGGCGGGATTGCGCCAGAAGCGCTTCTGCTCCAGCAGCAGCTGGTCGAGCGCGAGCCGCACCGGGCTCATGGCTGCGGCTCCGCGGGCCGTTCCGTGAGCTCCAGGTAGACGTCTTCGAGCGTGGGGCGGGTGACAGTGAGCCCCCGCAGCGCGACGCCGCGCTCGAGCGCCCATCCGGTGAGGTCGTGCAGGACGCGCGTCGCCTCGGCGGTGGTCAGCTCGACGTAGCCCGGCTCTTCCTGGGCCGCCGGCGCGGCGGGGACCGGGAGATCCGTGAGCGAGAGCCCCTCCGGCAGCGCGAAGCGGATGAGCACCGCGGCGAGATCCCGCCCACCGATCGTCTCGGGCGTTCCCGTGGCCACGATGCGCCCGTCGACGATCACCGCGACGCGATCGGCGAGGTGCTGCGCCTCGTCCATGAAGTGCGTGGTGAGCAGGATCGTCTTGCCCAGCTCGCACAAGCCCTCGACGAGATCCCACGCGCCGCGACGCGCCGACGGGTCGAAGCCGGTGGTGGGCTCGTCGAGGAAGATCAGGTCGGGATCGCCGACGAGCGCGAGGGCGAGATCGAGTCGACGCTGCTGGCCACCCGAGAGCGTCTTGACGCGCGCGCCCGCCTTCTCCGAGAGACCGACGAGGTCGAGCAGCTCGTCAACCGCGCGCGGGTGGGGATAGGTGCGACCGGTGTGCACGACGTACTCGGAGACGGTCAGGTACGGATCGAGCCCGCACGACTGGAGCACGATCCCGATGCGCTCGCGCCACGGCTTCCCACCGTGGGCCGGGTCCGCGCCGAGGACCTCGACCCGGCCCGACGTGCGCGCCCGGTAGCCCTCGAGGATCTCGACCGTCGTGGTCTTGCCCGCCCCGTTCGGCCCGAGCAGCGCGAACACCTCGCCCTCGCGGACCTCGAAGCTCACACCGCCGACGGCATCGGTCGCGCCGTAGCTCTTGCGGAGCTCCTCGACGACGATCGCAGGCATCGCTCCTACTTCCGGCGCAACAGCCCGCGTCCGGGCACCAACGGCAGGTCGAGCACCGAGAGCAGGCCGGGCCGGGCCTCGCACACGGCGGGGATCGTGTTGACCAGCCGGGCCGCGGTGCCCACCAGGCCGCCGGTGTTGTGGTCCCCGTCGTCGCCCATCATCTGGACGTCACAGGTGTAGCTGGGATTGCCGCTCACGATGACCCGGTAGCCGCTGTCCTTCACCGGTTGCGGCCAGTCGGGGGCGAGCGAGTCGTCGAGCCGGGTGACGTGCTCGAGGATGATCCGCGGCTCGCCGTCGACGATCCCCTGGACCTCGAAGCGCATCGCGGCGGTCGTGCCCTGCTCGACCACACCGAAGCCGAGGTCGAGGGTCTCCTCCGCGGGAAGGCGCTCGTGGACCTCACGCAGCTCTTCGATCTCGACCCCGAGCCCGGCTGCGAGCACCTTGACCGTCCCACCCCACGCGAACGACAGCACACCGGGGATGAGCAGCAGCGGCGTCGCGTCGAGCGCCTGACCGAAGCCCATCGTGTCGAACAACACCGTCGGTTGCGCGTACGTCGCGTAGTTGACGACCTCCATCACCCGGAGCGTGTCGATGTACTCACACTGCCCGGTGAGGACGAGGGGCAACAGGTCGTTCGCCCATCCGGGATCGATGCCGGACGTGAAGCACGACACTCCCGCTTCGTTGCACGCCTCCTCGAGCGGCCGGCGCATCTCGGGATCGACATGCGGCGGATACACGAGCGGCACGACTGAGCTCGACACGATGTTCTTGCCCGTCAACGCGATGCGCGCCATGTCGGCGATCGCTTCGCCGGGTCGCAGGTCCGCGGTCGCGGTGTAACACACGCAGTCCGCGTCGAGGTCGAGCAGCGCGTCGATGTCGTTGGTCGCGGTGATGCCGAGCGGACCGATGCCGACGATCTCGCCGGCGTCGCGTCCCGCCTTGTCCGCGCTGTGCACCCAGAGCCCGACGAGCTCGAGCTCGGGGTGCTCGGCGATGAGCCGCAGGGCGTGGTGGCCGACGTTGCCGGTGCTCCACTGGATGACCTTGTACGTCACGGTCCGCTCCTCGGTTCGAGAGGCCGGAGCGTAGGCCGAGCCCCGCAGTTTTCCGGTCGCTGCGACGCTTTCTGCTGGTCAGAGTGCTGAAACACCGGGAATTGGGTACGCCCCGGGTGTGGGCCATTTGGCGGGCCGGGGTGAGGCCCCGATACCCTTGCGTTCTCCCGTGACGTTTCCAATTCCTTCTCTCGTCGCGCGCACCCAGCGGTTGGCGGTGGCCCTGCTGGCAGTCCTCATCGTGCTCAGCGCGCCCACCGCAGCGATGGCTGCCTCGCGCTCGCGTGACGCCGGGAGTGACGCCAACGGGCGGGTCGAGTCCGCCCGCCGGGCCGCGAACGCGGAGGCCGCCCGCTACCTGTCCGCCCTGAGCGCGTTCGAGAGCCTCCGTACCCAGGCGGCCGGCGTCGAGACCGTGATCACCCAGGGTGAGCAACGCGCCGCGATGTTGCGACGCGTCGTGCAGGAACGTGCCGCACGCGCGTACATGCGCGCCGGCTCGAGCCTCCCGTCGGTGTTCACGTCCGGCGATCTCCCGGACATGATGCGCAGCGACAAGCTGCTGGCCACCGCGAACGACAAGGACAGCGACTCGCTCTCACTGTTGAACGCACAACAGGCGGATCTGCGCGCGAAGCGCGAAGACCTGCACAACCTCGAGACGCAGCAGAGCACCGCGCTCAACCAGCTGCAGAGCGCGAGTCGCAGGGCCGACTCGTTGCTGGCGTCCGCGCTGCAGCAGCCAACGCGACGTCCAGGCGCGACTCGCCGCGCAGGCGGCCGCGAGTCGCGCGACGCGCAGCACCGCACACACCACCGTTCGCCACACGACGCGTGCCGCGGCGCCGGCCGTGGCTGCCGTCCCCGCGCCGCCGAGCACGGGCGGGACCGGATCGCACCACGACGACCCCTTCCTGTCGTGCGTGCGCCAGCGCGAGAGCAACGGCAACTACGGCGTCGTCAACCCGAGCGGTCCGTACTACGGCGCGTACCAGTTCCTCGCGTCCACGTGGAACATCGCGGCCCGCCATGCTGGTCGCATCGATCTCGTCGGCGTGATCCCGTCGACCGCGTCGCCGTCCGACCAGGACGACATCGCGTGGAGCCTCTACCAGTGGCAGGGCCAGGGCCCGTGGGGCGGGGGCTGCTGAGCCGTGCGCGCCCTGCGGCTCACCGAGTGGCAGCACGACCCGGAGCTGCTGGAAGTCGCCGACCCCGAGCCGGGTCCCGGCGCGGTGCTGGTGCGGATCGGTGGTGCGGGTGCGTGCCACTCGGACCTTCATCTCCTCCACGACTTCCCGGACGGTCTGCTCCCGTTCGATCCGCCCTTCACGCTCGGCCACGAGAACGCGGGGTGGGTCGAGTCGGTCGGTGCCGGCGTCACCGGGCTCGAGCCGGGGCAGCCCGTCGCGGTGTACGGCGCGTGGGGTTGCGGCTACTGCAGCCGGTGCCTGCAGGGCATGGAGAACTACTGCGAGAACCGCGCCGAGTTCAAGCGTGAGGGGTGCGGCCTCGGATTCGACGGCGGGATGGCTCCACTCCTGCTCGTCCCGAGCGTGCGCCACATCGTTCCGCTCACGGACCTGGACCCGGTCGACGCCGCGCCCCTGACCGACGCGGGCCTCACGCCGTACCACGCGGTCAAGCGATCGCTCGACCGGCTGGTGCCGGGCTCGACCGCACTCGTGATCGGTGCGGGCGGTCTCGGCCACCTCGCGATCCAGATCCTCGCCGCGATCTCCCCCACCCGGATCGTCGCGGTCGACCAGTCGCCCGACGCGCTGGAGCTGGCCCGATCCGTCGGCGCGTCACACGGGGTGCTGCCCGGCGACACCGCGGCCGATGAGATCCGCGAGCTCACGAAGGGTCGCGGCACGGACCTCGTGCTGGACTTCGTCGGTGTCGACGCGACGATCGCGCTCGCCGCGACCGTCGCCCGCCCGCTGTCACACGTCACCCTCATCGGCATCGGGATGGGCAGCTACCCGTTCAGCTTCTTCACCGTTCCCTACGAGGTGTCGCTCGCGAGCACGTACTGGGGATCGGTCAGCGAGCTCCACGAGGTGATCGCGCTCGGCGAGGCCGGCAAGGTCCGGGCCCACGTCCAGCGGTACTCGCTCGACGACGCGCCCCGGGCCTACGAGGACATGGCCGCCGGCACGCTCCACGGCCGCGCCGTCATCGTCCCGTAGACCACACCCACGAGAGACGGACTACCGTCCGGCGGCCGCAACTTTCGAGGGGGATCTCCGGTGCTGGAACGGTTTCGAGTCGACGGGAAGGTGGCGATCGTCACCGGTGCGGGGCGGGGCATCGGCGCCGCCACTGCACTGGCGCTCGCCGAGGCGGGTGCGGACATCGTGCTGGCCTCGCGGACCAAGGAGCAGCTCGACGCCATCGCGGACCAGGCGCGCGCGTTCGACGTGCGCGGCGGTCGTCGTGCCGATGGACGTCACCGAGAACGAGGCGCTCGACGCGCTCGTGCAGACCACCATCGACGAGTACGGCCGGATCGATGTCGTCGTGAACAACGCCGGCGGCACGATGCCCCGGCCGTTCCTGGACACCAGCCCGGGCTATCTCGAGCGCTCGTTCCACTTCAACACCACCAGCGCGTTCGTGCTCACGAAGGCGGCGGTGCCGCACATGCTCGAGCAGGGCGAGGGCTCGGTCATCAACATCTCCTCCACGATCGGTCGCCTGCGCGACCGCGGGTTCGTCGCCTACGGCACCGCGAAGGCCGCGCTCACGCACATGAGCCGGCTCATGGCTGCGGACCTGGCGCCGAAGATCCGCGTCAACGCGATCGCGGTGGGGTCGATCGCGACCAGCGCGCTCGAGACGGTCCTCACCGACGACTCGATCCGCAACGAGATGGTGAGCGGCACACCACTGAAGCGGCTCGGCGAGGCGGACGACATCGCGCTGTGCGCGCTCTACCTCGCGTCACCCGCGGCCAGCTTCGTCACCGGCAAGGTGTTCGAGGTCGACGGCGGTCTCGAAGAGGCGAACCTCGCGCTGAACCTTCCGGACCTGTGAGCTGAGCGTGCGCTGGACCGTCGCGTTCCCCATGTTCCCTGCCGACCACCTGCTGCCGATGGCGCAGATGGCCGACGAGACCGGGTTCGACACGATCACGGTGCCCGACTCCGTCTTCTTCCCGGAGAAGGTCGAGACCGACTACCCGTACTCGGGCGACGGGTCGCGCTTCTGGGGTGGCGACACGCCGTTCGTCGACCCGTTCATCGCGATCGCCGCGATGGCGGCGGTGACCGAGCGTGTGCGGTTCCTCACCAACGTCATCAAGCTGCCGATCCGCGACCCGCTCCTCGTCGCGAAGCAGCTCTCGTCGATGGCGGTCCTCTCGAACGAGCGGGTCGGGCTCGGGGTCGGGCTCAGCTGGATGCCCGAAGAGTTCGCGTGGACGCACACCGACATGAAGACGCGCGGCAAGCGGGCCGACGAGATGATCGAGATCCTCCGGCTCGTGTGCGGAGGTGGCGGCCCGCAGTGGGTCGAGTACCACGGCAAGCATTACGACTTCGACCGGCTCATGATCTCTCCCGCGCCCGAGTGCGCGGTGCCGATCTCGGTCGGCGGCCTGTCGGAGCCCGCGCTCCGCCGCGGCGGCGCGCCTCGGCGACGGCTGGATCTCCGTGCAGAACACCGAGGCCGACATCACCGAGGCGATCACGGCACTCGATCGCTACCGGGCCGAGTACGGCCGGTCGGACGTCCCGTTCGAAGTGAACGCACTCTGCATCGACGCGTTCGACCTCGACGGCTACCGGCGCCTCGCGGACGCCGGGGTCACCGAGCTGCAGACCGTGCCCTGGTACTTCTACGGCGGCGACCCGAACGACCTGCAGGTCCAGCTCGACTCGCTCGCCCGCTTCGCGGACGAGGTCATCGCCCGGTTCTGATCGTCTCGTCCGGCTGCGCGACCGGCTCGACGGGCTGCGCGTCGGGATCGACCGGCTCCGGCTCTGTGACCTCGGGCGCGGCGACCTCCGGCACGGTGGACCCGGGCCCCGCGTCGGCCTGGAGATCCTCCGGCGACGGGACGTAGCCCGCCGCGCGGTCGATGACGCGGTGCATGTTCGAGAGCATCCCGTCGTGGTCCTCGTGATGGCGGTGCCGGGCGAGCCACGCGGTGAGCAGGCAGCCGATCGCGAACGTCACGAGCGGCAGCACGACGCCGAGCAGGTCCCCGAACACGACGGAGAACTGGTTCCCGAGCCGGTCCGCGACGCCGGACCAGCCGCGCAGGCTGACGGTGCCGACCGCCCACGCCGCCAGCCCGATCGCGAGGACCAGGCCCGCGATCGCGAGGGGAACCCGCAGCACCGTGAACGGGTGGTCGGAATCCGCGAGCACGCGCCGGCGCCGCCAGGTTCCGAACGCGAGGATCAGCGCGGCGAGCCCGGCGCCGATTGCCGCACCCGCGACGAGAGCGCTCCCGATCGGTCGGGCCCCGGCGACGCCGACGAGATCCACCTGGCCCATGTGGGTGGGGTCGTACCGGATCGGCAGCCGGCTGTCGATCCACTGCGCGCCGGATCCCTCGACCTGGACCTGGGCCTCGTGGCGTTCGCCGGAGCGGTCGAAGTAGGAGAGCTGCAGCGCCAGGCCGTCGCCCTCGCGCACCGCGGTGACCGTGCCGGTCCCGCGGATCCAGTCCCGGCCGACGCTGCGCTCGTGGCGCCACTCGTTCCACGAGGCGCTCAGCCGGCTGCCGCCACCGATGAGGAGTGGGCAGCGCGACCGCGAGGAGCACGATGCAGATCCCGCCGATCAGGAGGCGCACCGGGTTCTTGACCAGCTCCGAGCCGTAGGCCCGCACCCGGCGACCGAGCGCGACGAGACGATCCACGCCGCGATCCAGCCGGGCCCGCCTCCGTTCGCTCTCCATCAGATCCCCATGCTCACCGTTCCACGCTTGATCGGCCATACCCGTCCGACCCTGAACGGGAACCACCAGGGTCGCGCTAATCCCCCGAACCGGCTGGTCGCGGCGGTGTGGAGCCCTGAAGTTCCCCAGGGGTACCGTCCGGGGATGCGCTACGAACCCCTCGGTCAGTCCGGTCTCGTCGTCTCGGTCGTCGGCCTCGGCGCCAACAACTTCGGGGGCCGCCTCGATCTCGACGCCACCCGCGCGGTGGTCGACGCCGCGCTGGAGGTCGGCATCAACCTCATCGACACCGCGGACATCTACGGCGGCAAGGGTGGGAGTGAGACCCTGCTCGGCGAAGCGCTCAAGGGGCGCCGCGAGCAGGTGGTGCTCGCCACGAAGTTCGGCATGGACATGCAGGGCGCAAACGGGCCCGACTGGGGCGCGCGCAGCTCGCGGTCGGTACGTGCGCCTCGCGGTCGAGGCGTCGCTGCGCCGGCTGCAGACCGATTGGATCGACCTCTACCAGCTCCACCAGCCCGACGGCGTCACGCCGCTCGAGGAGACCGTCGCCGCGCTCGACGAGCTCGTACGCGAGGGCAAGGTCCGCTACGTCGGCTCGTCGAACTTCCAAGCGTGGCAGGTCGCCGACGCCGACTCGTTCGCGCGGCACGCCGGGATGAGCCGCTACATCAGCGCGCAGAACGGCTACTCGCTGCTCGACCGCACGGTGGAACGCGAGCTGACGCCCGCGTGCGTGGCCCACGACGTGGGGATCCTGCCCTACTTCCCGCTCGCGAACGGCCTCCTCACCGGGAAGTACCGCAGGGGAGAAGCCGCGCCGGCCGGCACCCGCATGGAGACGCGACTCGACACCGTGCGTGATCGCACGTTCGATCGCATCGAAGCGCTGCAGGCCTACGCGACCGAGCGCGATCTCACCCTGCTCGACGTTGCGATCGCCGGTCTCGCCGCGCAGCCGGCGGTCGGCTCGGTGATCGCGGGCGCGACGCGCCCGGAGCAGGTCAAGGCGAACGCGGCCGCCGGCGATTGGGTGCCGGGCCCCGAAGATCTCGCCGCGCTCGACGCACATCGCACCACGCGGCACGCGCGCCTGACCCGCGCCCGTTGGGGTCGCGCTCGACGCGGCCGCGGTCGGACTACCGTCGACGCCATGTCTCAGACCCCCCAACCGCCCCTCGCCGGTCGTTACGAGCTGCGGCGCCAGCTCGCGTCGACCCCCGCGGCACGCGTCTACCTCGCCCAGGATCTCGAGCTCGGGCGGCCGGTGGCGATCAAGGTCCTCGGTCCGGACCTGGCCCGTGACCCGCAGATCGTCGAGCGGTTCCGCCGGGCCGCGAACACAGCGGCCTCCGTCCACCACCCGAACATCGTCACCATCTACGACACCGGTGAGGATCAGGGCGCCGTGTACGTCGCCATGGAGTACGTCGAGGGCGCGAGCCTGGCTGACACGTTGCGCGACACCCCCCGGCTCGGGATCGCGCCGGCGATCAACATGGGGGTGCGCGTCGCCGAGGCGCTCGACGCCGCGCACGCCGCCGGGCTCGTGCACGGCAGCCTCAAGCCGGCCGACGTGCTCTTCGGTCAGGACGGCACCGTCAAGGTCACGGACTTCGGCACCGCCACCGCGGGTCTCGCGTCGTTGGCCGGCCCGGTCGCGGTCGCGACGTACGACTCGCCTGAGCAGCTCCAGGGCCAGGCCCCCGGCGCGCGCTCGGACCTCTACGCGCTCGGCACCCTGCTGTACGAGTCGATGACGGGTGCGCCGCCGTTCACCGGCACCGACGCGGTCGCGATCACGCAGCGCAAGCTGGCCGAGACGCCCATCCCTCCTTCTGTGGCCGCGCCCGGCATCCCGCCCGGGTTCGACGCGATCGTCCTCCGGTTGCTCGAACGGGACCCGGCGCGCCGCTACGCGACCGGTGGCGAGGCCGCGACCAACCTCATCCGGCTCGGCGAGACCGCGCAGGTGCAGCTCGCGGAGCCGACGGTGGCGATCCCGGTCGTCCCGGCTGCCCCCGTCCCGCCGCGGGCCCCGACGCCACCACCGCCGCCCGAGAAGAAGCGCAGCGCGACCGGTTGGATCATCGCGGCGATCGTCGTGCTGGTGCTCGTCGTCGGTGGCTTGATCGCGTACGCGGTGACCCAGAACGACGACAACAAGGCCCAGCTGGTCCAGGTCCCTGCCGTGATCGGCACCAAGGAGAATGCTGCGGTCGCGGCGCTCAAGCAGGCCGGCCTCAGCCCGTCGACCCAGGACGTGGCCAGCGACTCCTTCGCCAAGGGCATCGTCTTCGACCAGGCTCCCGAGGCCGCGACCGAGGCTCGGAAGGGCTCGGTCGTCGTCATCAAGGTCAGCACCGGCCCGACGACCACCACCACGTCGAGCACGTCGTCGACCAGCACGACCTCCACCACGACCACCACGAGCACGTCGACGACGACCACCACGACGACGGTGCCCCCCACCTCCTCCACGACCTGACCCACCCGCACCCCCGTCTTGGCGTCACTTCGGCCCCGTGGAGGGGCCGAAGTGACGCCAAAATCCCTGTCCCGGGGGTGAGAGGGGGTGCGTCAGCGATCGGCGGTGCGGCAGCTCGCGCCGGCGCAGGTCTCGAGCGCCGCGAGCTGGGTGTGCAGGCTCGAAAGCAGGGTCGGCGACGCGGTCGCGGCGATGTTGGTGAGCTGGTACGGGTCGACCGAGTTGTCGTACAGCTCCTTCTCCCCCGTCACCAGCTCGACGTAGGTGTACCGAGCGGTCCGAAGCGCGTGCAGCTCCGGGATCGCCTTGGTGCCGGCCGCGGGCGTGCCGAGCTGGTCACCGTCGGGCGGTTCCTGCGGTCCGTTGCCGGCCGCCTCCGCCCCCGACTGCTCCCAGTGCTCCACCAGGTACGCGTCCCGCCACGAGCTCATTGCCGGCGGGTTCTTCGTGAGCAGCGGCGCGAACGAGCGGCCGTCGACGAACGACGGAGTCGTCGCCCCGGCGAGCGCGGCGAACGTCGGCGTGTAGTCCACGTTGCCGGTGATGTGCGCGCGCGTCGCGCCCTTCGGCACCCCGGGACCGCGGACGAAGAGCGGCACGTGGATGTCCTCCTCGTACGCGGTCTGCTTGCCCTGCGGCAGGCGGTGCTGGCCCAGGTGGAAGCCGTTGTCCGACGTGAAGACGATGTAGGTGTTGGCGAGCTGGCCGTTCTTCTTCAATGTGCTGATCAGCTGACCGATCGAGCGGTCGACGGCCTGCAGCGACTGGATGCGCTTCCGGTACAGCGCGTCGGTCTTCGCCTGGGTTGCGGCGTCCATCAACGGCTTCGCCTGCACCCAGGCGGGCTTGTCGCTGACGTCGGCCTCGTTGTAGCTCGGTGTGCGCGGCGCCATCGCCCCCGGGAACAGGTTGACGTCCTTCGGCGCCGGTGTCGCCGGAGCGTGCGGCGCGTAGACCGCGAGATAGGCGAAGAATGGCTTGCCGTCCTGCGCGGCCTTCGTCATGAAGGCCTTGGCCTTGTTCGTGTAGACGGTCGTGCCGTAGTCCTTCGCCTTGTGCCCGTAGCTGACCAGCGTGCCGTTCTGGTTGAGCGTGTAGTCGTACTCGGAGTACGGGTTGCCCTTCACCGAGCTGTCCCACTCGTCCCAACCCGGCGGGACGTAGGTGTCGCCCGCGGTGTTCGGGTACCCGTTCAGGTACTTGCCCATGAGCGCGGTGCGGTACCCGTCGGCGTGGAGCCAGGTGGCGATCGTCGAGCTCTCGATGCCTTTTGCGAACGCCGTCGCGAAACCGCCGTTCGATCCACCGTTCGTCTCGACGCCGGTGTTGTGCGAGTACTGCCCGCGAATCGTCGTGGTCCGCGACGGGCAGCACAGCGACACGCTGACGTAGTTGTTGGACAGGCTCACGCCCTGCTGCACGATCTTCGACTGCAGGATCGGCATCTGCGCGATCTCACCGACATCGAGATCGTCGGTCAGCACGAACAGGATGTTGGGCTTCGCGGCCGCACCTGCGGTGGTGACCTTCGGCGTGTTGCCACCGATCAGCGCCGCGAAGACGACCACGAGCGATGTGCCCAGCGCGATGAAGCCCACCAGTCGCCGCGTCGAACCGCGGCCCGTGCCCCGAATCCCCATGACTCCCCCTCAGATCGGCCGTTCTGGTCCCTCTCCCGGACGAACCCTGCCAAACCAGTGTGAGGCTTTTGTGATGCGGCCGTCCAGACCCTTCCGGCGCCGGTCGCCGAACGCCCGTGGGGCTCCTAACGTGGGGGCGTGAGCATCGCGGAGCTACCGCTCGTCCCCGTGCCCGCGGCGGCCGAAGGCCGGCCGCACGAGCGCATCACCGTCGAGCGCTTCGCCGGGCCGTGCGGCGCGGTGATCGGCGGCGTCGATCTCGCGACGGACCTCGACGACCTCGCGATCAGCGAGATCCGCCGCGCCCTCCTCGACCACGGGGTCATCTTCTTCCGTGGCCAGTCGCTCAGCCCCGTCCAGCAGGTCGGTTCAGCCGCCGCTTCGGTCCGTACAGCCCGGTGCCGTTCGTGCAGCCGATCGCCGACCACGACGAGGTGATCGCCGTCGTGCGCGAGCCGACCGAGCGCCAGGGCTTCGCGTTCGGCGGCATCTGGCACTCCGACTTCTCGTTCCTTCCCGAACCGCCGATGGGCTCGATCCTGCACGCACTCGAAGTGCCCCCGTACGGCGGCGACACGCTCTGGGCCAACCAGTACCTCGCGTTCGAGACGCTCTCACCCGGACTGCAGCGCACGGTGCGCTGCCTCACCGGAGTGCACAGCGCGCGCAACGCGTACTCGCCGAAGATGCAGGCGATCCACGACTCGTTCGAAGGCATGACCGTGCAGACGAGCGAGAGTGCGAACGAGGTGCAGACCCATCCTGCGGTCCGCGTGCACGCCGAGACCGGTCGCGAAGCCCTCTACCTGAACCAGCAGTACACCATCGGGCTCGACGGCTGGTGGCCCCATGAGTCGAAGGCGCTGCTCGACGTGCTCTTCCACCACTCGACCCAGGCCGCGTTCACCTGCCGGTGGCGCTGGGCCGAGGGCGACGTCGCCTTCTGGGACAACCGCTGCATGCAGCACATGGTGATGGCCGACGTCGAAGGCCACCGTCGCGCGCATGCACCGCACCACCGTCGCCGGCGAAGCCCCGATCCCGCCGAGCCTCTGACCCGTTGACCTCCACCGACGAGGGGCTGCGGGAGCGACGCGCGCAGGTGGTGCGCGACCACATGGAGTCGGAGAACCGACTCGCGTTCGACGAGACCCTCGCGACGTTCGCGCACCCGCACTACGAGCTGATCGCGACCGGCACCGTCTACGACGGTGACGAAGAGGTCATGGGGTACTACGCCGCGTCGCGCACCGCGTTCCCGGACCAGCGCAACGAGATCCACTCGATCCGTCAGGCCGACGACGCCGTCATCGTGGAGTTCGACCTGCTCGGCACCCACGCGGGACCGTTCCTGGGGCTCGAGCCGACCGGCCGCGAGTTCCGGTGCCGGATGGCCGCGTTCTTCATCTTCGAGCCCGGCGCCGACCGCATCGAGGTCGAGCGAGTCTACTTCGACGCCGGCACGCATCCTCACCCAGCTCGGCATCACCCTCTAACCCCGCGCCCGCGCCGACCCTCCGGCTCCTTCGGGGAGTGCAGCGTCGCTATAGCGACGTCGAGACGCCCCGAAACGAGTGGGAGTGGTCGCTAACGGGTGGGGACCCAGTTGCCGTGGAAGCCGAACGGGACGCGCACCGGCAGGTGGATCGTGGCGACCGGGTCGCCGGTGAAGTCCTGCGCGTCGAGGATCACGACGTCGGCCTTGTCGGTGGTCCCGTCGTAGACGTACGAGATCACCCACCCGTCGTCCTCGGCGGCCGCACCCTCCCGGGCGACGAAGACCGGCTCGAGCGTCTCGCGGCCGGGCCCGTAGTCGTGCTCCACCGTCGTCCCCGCGACGAGGTCGTGCTTGAGCGCGGGCCACCGCCCGCGTCGAGGCTGCCGAACGTCGCGCCGTAGCCGTACCGGTTGCGCTGACCCTGGAAGGCCTCGTTGAGGCGCGGGAACTCCTGCAGGTGGTCGTCGAGCGTCGCCGCGAGCACCTTGCCCTCGGCCGGATCGAGCGTCCACCGCTCGAGTCGGGACGCACCTTCGTTCGGGCCTTGGCGGTTCTTGTTGAACATCGTCTCGTAGCGCACCGCGTCGAGCACGACCTGGCCGTCGTCGAGGTCGTACGCGTTGAGCGGGTGGTAGAAGTAGCAGCGGATCGATGTCGAACCACTGGACGTCCGAGCCGGCGGTCGCGGTGCCGCGCGCGCGGCAGCAGCCCGATGCCGCACGCCGTAGTCGTTGTTCCACGCGTACGGGAAGGTCGAGCCACCCATCGCGGCTTCGAGGTCGAACGTGACCGGCAGGTCGAACAGCAGCGCGTAGGTGTCGGTGAACGCCATGTCGTGCACCATCGGCCCGCCCGGCGTCTCGACGTCGACGGACTTCTGCACACGACCATCCGGCGCGATGCTCATGTAGCGGATCTTGTTGCCCCACCCCCAGAAGTACGCGACGACGTGCCATTCGCCGGTGCGGGATCGCGCTTCGGGTGCGCGCTGAACGGGTGCTCGAGCGTGCCCGAGAAGTTCGACGGACCGACGGTGTCGAGCTCGTCGGTGAGCTCGACCGGCGGCGACCCCGCTTCGACGATCGCGTAGGTCTTGCCCGCGATCTCGACCACGTTGGTGTTCGCGGCGAAGATCGGCACGTCCTCCCCGAACGGCGACGGCGGGGTCCGCTCGCCGAGCACCGCGGCGACCTCGGGGCTCCGCACGAACCGGTTGCGGTACCACTCGGCCTTGCCGTCGCGCAGGCGCAGGCCGTGCACCATGCCGTCCCCGGTGAACCAGTGGTACGTGGCCGGATCCTGGGGGCTGATCGGGTTGGGACCGTTGCGCAGCAACCGGCCGTCGAGCTCCGCCGGGATGGTGCCGGTCACCGGCAGGTCGAGGGCGGTGATCTCCGAGTGCACGGGTCCGAAGTTGCCTTCGAGATAGTGGTGCGACGGTGCGGTCATGGGCATTCCTTCCGGTTCAGGTGGTGCTCGGCTCGGCGTCCACACCGAGCACGATCGATTGCGAGAGCGCGATGAACTCGTCGAGCCCGAACGTCTCGTCCGCGCCGGGCAGGCCGCCGCCGTGCAACCAGAGCTCGGCCAACCCGTGCATCGTCGTCCACATGACGGACGCGAGCCGGGTGACGTCCACCTCGGGGTGGAAGCCCTCGCGCTGCGCGGCGCCGACGATGTCCTGCAGCTGCTGGAACGAGGCCGAGGCAGCCGCGACGTAGGCGGGATCGGTCACGTCGAGACGCTCCGGTCGGAACATCACGGTGAAGACGCCCGGACTGCCGATCGCGAAGCTGATGTAGCCGCGGCCCGACGCCGCGAGCCGTTCGAGCGCGGTGGCGCCGGCGGCGAGTCGATCCGTCTGCGCGTCCACCGCACCGACGAGCTCGCGGAAGCCCTCCGCCGCGACGGCGGCCAACAGCGACGCGAGCGTCGGGAAGTGCCGCAGCGGCGCACCGTGTGAGACCCCGGCCCGCCGCGCGATCGCCCGCAGGGTCAGACCGTCCAGCCCCTGCTCGTCGAGCATGGCCCGCGCCGAGTCGACGAGGCGCGTCGCCGTGGCCGACCCGGGGGCGGTCGGGGTGCCGATGCTCATGTAGACACTGTCTACGGATTCGTCGACCGGGTCAACCCCCGCGATCGGCGCGGATTTCCGGCCGGTAGGCTGCCGGTGGGCTTCCGGGGACAAGCAGCTCTGAAGTGGGTCTCGAAGTGCGGGCAGCACGTTCGGTCATACCGACAACTCGTCGTCCCGACGGCGCGTACGGGACCCTGCTGCCCTACGTCCCGCGGATGACCGTCGAGTGGGCCGACACCGCGCCCGGGCAGCCGACGCAGACCGTCGACGGATCGCTGCTGTTCGTCGACATCTCCGGGTTCACGAAGATGTCCGAGCGCCTGGCCCGCCACGGGAAGGTGGGCGCCGAGGAGGTCACCGACGCGATCGGCACCTGCTTCGAGGCGCTGCTCGAGATCGCGTACCGGGCCGGTGGCGGCCTCCTGAAGTTCGGTGGTGACGCGCTCCTCCTGCTCTTCACCGGCCCCGACCATGCGGTGCGGGCGGCCGGCTCGGCGCTCGGCATGCAGACCCGGCTCGCGGACGTCGGCCGTCTCGGACACGAGTGCCGGGCGCGTCGTGCTACGCATGTCCGCGGGCGTGCACACCGGTTCGTTCGTGTGCTTCCTCGTCGGCAGCTCCACCGCGAGCTGCTCCTCGCGGGATCCGCGGTCACGACGCTCACCGACATGGAGGGCGGGGCCGAACGCGGGCCAGGTCGTGGTGAGCGAAGCGACCGCGGCGGCGTTGCCGCGTCACCTGGTCGGCGACCCGCAGGGCCCGGGCTTCCGGCTGCGGAAGGTGCGACGTCGGGTCACCCCCGATCGCGACCTCACGGTTCCACCCACGAGCCGCGACGTCGACCTCACCCGCTACGTCCCGACCGCGATCCGTGCGCACCTGCTCTCCGGCGGCGAGGACCCCGAGCACCGCCACGCCACCGTCGCGTTCCTCCACTTCGACGGCACCGACGAGCTGCTCGAGCGCGAAGGCCCGGAGTACGTGGCCGAAGCGCTGCACGAGCTCGTCGCCGACGTGCAGGCTGCGGCCGACGAGCACTCGGTCACGTTCCTCGGCACGGACATCGACCACGACGGCGGCAAGATCATCCTCGTCGCGGGGGTGCCCCGGCGCGATGGGTGACGACGAGGAACGGATGCTCGGCGCGGTGCGCCGGATCGCCGACGGCCCTCGCCGGCTCCATGTCCGCATCGGTGTGCACCGCGGCCCGATCTTCGCGGGTGACGTCGGGCCGCAGTACCGGCGGACGTACACCGTCATGGGCGACACCGTGAACCTCGCCGCCCGCCTGATGGCGCGCGCCGAACCGGGTCAGATCCTGGCGACGAGCGCGGTCCTCGACCGCTCGCGCGCGTCGTTCGAGACCGAGGCGCTCGAGCCCTTCTCCGTGAAGGGCAAGCGCCACCCGGTCGAGGCCTTCGCGGTCGGCGCGGTGCAACGTCGGGTCGAGACCGCGGCCGCGAACCTGCCGCTCGTCGGCCGGGATGCCGAGCTCGCGACGTTCAGCGAGGCCTTGGACGCGCTCGCGGCCGGGAAGGGCCGCGCGATCGAGCTCGTCGGTGACGCCGGCATCGGCAAGAGCCGGCTCGTCGACGAGCTCCGCGCCCGCGCCGGCGACCTCCCGACGTTCGTGATCGCGTGCGACCCGTACGAGGCGACCACCCCGTACGCGCCGTTCTGGTGGCTGCTCCACGATCTGCTCGGCCTGCTCGAGACCGCCGCGCCCGAGCAGATCGCCGAGCGCCTGCGCGCGCTCGTCGAGCTCAAGTGCCCCGAGCTCCTCCCCTGGCTCCCGCTGCTCGGCACGCCGCTCGACGTCGACATCCCCGACACCGTCGAGACCGCCTCGCTCGACCCCCGAGTTCCGGCGCGCAGCGGGTCGAAGAGGTCATGGCGCTCTTCCTCGACCGCGCGCTGCCGATCGGTGTCCTCGTCGTGCTCGAGGACGCGCGACTGGATGGACGAAGCATCGTGCGGCGTCCTCAAGATCATCGTGGACAACCTCGCCGCGCGCCCGCGCTCGATCTGCACGACCCGTCGCAACGTCGACTCCGGCTTCATCGCGCCGAAGCATTCCCACGTCCGCACGTTGCGGCCCGCCCCGCTCACTGCGGAGCAGGCGTCGGCCTCGCTCGTCGCCGCGACCGAGGACTCGCCGTTGCGCCCCACGAGATCGCGATGCTGACCGAGCGCGCGGCCGGGAACCCGCTGTTCCTCGCCGAGCTCATGCAGGCGACGGCCGCGACCGGCGACGTCGACTCGCTCCCGGACTCCATCGACGCCGTGATCACCGCGCAGATCGACCGGCTGCCCGACCGCGCAACGCAAGCTCCTGCGCTACGCGTCGGTGCTCGGCCACACGTTCCGGGTCGACGAGCTCGAGGGCCTCGTCTCGGACGAGCTGCCGGTGCCCGACGAAGCCACCTGGCGCAGCCTGGACAGCTTCCTCGGATTCGTCGGCACCGACGTGGTCCGCTTCCGTCACGCGATGCTGCGCGACACCGCGTACGAGGAGCTCCCGTTCCGGCGCCGCCGCGAGCTGCACGCGCGCGCCGGCGACGCGATCGCGCTGGCGAACGGTGACCACCCGGAGAGCGAGGCCGAGCTCCTCTCGCTGCACTTCTTCCAGGCGCAGCGCTACACCGAGGCGTGGCGGTACGCCCGCATCGCGGGGACCCGTGCGCGCGACAAGTACGCGAACGTCGAAGCCGCGGAGTTCCTCGAGCGCGCGCTCGCCGCGTCGCGTCGGGTCCCGGAGCTGGAACCGGGCGAGGTCGCCGAGATCTGGGAAGCGCTCGGTGACGTCCGCGAACGGTCCGGGTTCTACGACCGGGCGCTCGCCGCCTACCGGAGCGCGCGTCGGGTGCGGGCCGGTGACCCAGCCGGCGAAGCCTCGCTGCTGCTCAAAGAGGCATGGATCTCCGAGGCGGACGGGCGGCTCTCCAACGCGGTGCGCATCGTGCGCCGGGGCTACCAGCGGATCGAGAGCTCGCCGCCCGACGCAGGTGGCCGGTGTGCGCGCCAGCCTCACCGCGTTCTACGCGGCGGTCCGCGCGGGCCAGGGCCGGTTCCAGGAAGCGGTGTCCGCCGGGCTGGAGGCCATCAGCCGAGGCGGCGGACGTCGGCGAACCTCGAGGCCGAGGCGCACGCGCGCTTCATCCTCGACTGGGCCTACGTGCTCCTCGGCCACCCGGAGGAGGCCGTCCACTCCGCCCGCGCGCTCGAGATCTACGAAGCGCTCGGCAACTTCGACCGTCAGGCCGGTGTCCTCAACAACCTCGGCGGGCTTCGCGTACTACGAGGGGCGCTGGGACGACGCGATCGAGCTCTACGAGCAGGGCCGGAACATCCGCCTGCGCACCGGCAACGCGGTAGAGGCCGCGCTGGTCTCGTGCAACATCGGCGAGGTGCTCACCGACCAGGGCCGCCTCGAGGAAGCGGGCGCGTGCTTCCGCGACGCGCTGCGGGTCGCACGGGCGGCGGGCAAGCCGTACGTCGCCGCGACCGCGCTGCAGCACCTCGGGCGCGTGGCCATGCTCGGGGGCGAGCCCGAACGCGGGCTCGAGCTGCTGAACGACGCACGCGCCCGGTTCGAGGCGATGAGGAACGCCGACGACGTCTCCGAGGTCGACGTGCTGCTGGCCGAATGCCATCTCCTGGCCGGCAACCCGACCCGCGCGCTCGAGATCGTGGCCGCGACCAGCGTCGAGAACCCGACCCGCCTCCCGACCCTCGAGCGGACGCGGGGCGGGCCCTCCAGGCGCTCGGCGACATCGACGGCGCCAGTGAGGCATTCGCCGCCAGCCTGGCGGACGCCCGGGACCAGGACGCGCTCTACGAGATCGCCCGCACCCTCGATGCGCTCACGAACCTCGACGTGCTCCGCGGCGACCTCGCGGCCGCCGAGCTCCGGGAGGCCGAGAGCTCGACGCTGTTCGCCCGGCTCGGGATCCGGTCCGCGCTCGGAGACCGGGTGATCGACGCCCGGGGCTCGGACCTCCCGACCACGACGAGCGTCCGGACGTAATCGCGCCCGTTCCGGCGAAACCGGTCAAGGTGCGCGGCCCGAGCGCCGAACATCCTTCGGATGGCGCTCCGCGAGAAGACCCTGAACGGCTACAAGATCGAACCCTTCGCCAACCTCCAGGGGGCGCAGCTCCAGCGCGCCCGGCTCGGCGGGATGAACCTCTACTGCGTGAACTTCCGCGGCGCGGATCTCTCTGAGGCCGACCTGCGTGGGGCCTACATGGCCGAAGCACAGCTGACGGGAGCGATCCTGACCGCCTGTGACCTGTCGGGCGCCAACCTCTCGGGGGCGACGCTTCAGCGCGCCATGCTCAACGGCGTCGACCTCACCCTGGCGAACCTGCGCAACGCCGATCTCTCGGGTGCGCACATGTACGGCGCGGACGTCCGGGGGGCCAAGTTCTGCAAGACGGTCATGCCCGACCTCCGCCTGAACAGCTCCGACTGCTGAGGAACCGCCCCTCTTGTAAGTAGCCTGCGGCGGATGTCCGATTGGAGCTTCGCCCGGGTCTGGGACGCGATCGCCGACGCCGCTGCCGACCGGGAAGCGGTGATCTGCGGGCCGGTCCGACGCACGTTCGGCGAGCTCGAGCACCGGGCCGCCGGGCTCGCGACGTGGATGTGGGACCAGGGTGTCCGGCCCGACGACAAGGTCGCGATCAACCTCACCAACCGCCCGGAGTACCTCGAGACGTTCTACGCCGCGAGCAAGATCGGGGCCGTTCCCGTCAACGTCAACTACCGCTACGGGGCCGAGGAGATCGGGTACCTCCTCGACGACAGCGACGCCAAGATCGTCGTCACCGAGCCGGCGTTCGCGAAGGACACCCGGAAGGCCGCCCGCCGGTACGGCAAGAAGTTCGAGCCTCAGGTCATCGAGATCGGGCCCGAGCTCGAGTCCGCGATGGCAAGCCCGTCGGGCGACGCCCCGTGGAAGGCGCGCGTGCCGAGCGGCGACGACCTCATGTTCCTTTACACCGGCGGCACGACCGGTATGCCGAAGGGCGTGATGTGGCGCAACGACGACCTCTACGTCGCGCTCTGGCAGATGGGACGGCCCGGCACCGAGCCGCCCGACCCCTTGCAGACCGTGCGTGCGGGCAAGCGGGCCGCCACCGCGCTCCCGGCCTGCCCACTCATGCACGGCACCGGCCTCTTCATCACGCTCTCGACGCTCGCCGGGGGCGGCACCGTCGTCCTGATCGACCGGGTGGGCCTCGACGCGGCACTCATCTGGGGCGAGGTCGAGCGCAACGCGGTGCAGGTCCTCACGATCGTCGGCGACGTGTTCGCCCGCCCGCTGCTCACCGCGCTCGACGCCGAACCCGATCACTGGGATCTCTCGAGCCTGCGCGCGATCACGTCGAGCGGCGTCACGTGGAGCCCCGAGGTCAAGCGCGCGCTGCTCGACCGCCTGCCGAACGTGACGATGCTCGACTCGCTCGGCGCGTCCGAAGGGCTCATGAGCCGTTCCGCGGCAACCGCCGGCGACCAGGAGATCGCGGCCGCCCGCTTCGCGGTCAATGACCGGGTCAAGGTCGTGACGAAGGACGGCAACGAGGTCGCCCGCGGCACCGACGAGGTCGGGATGGTCGCGGTCGGCGGGCGGATCCCCCTCGGCTACTACAAGGACCCCGAGAAGACCGCGCAGACGTTCCGCGTGGTGGACGGCGTGCGGTATTCGATCCCGGGGGACTACGCCACCGTCGACGAGGACGGCACCGTCCGCTTGCTCGGACGGGGTTCGGCCACGGTGAACACCGGTGGCGAGAAGGTGTACCCGGAGGAGATCGAGCTCACGCTGCGCAAGAACGCCGGCGTCTTCGACTGCGTGGTCGTCGGGGTGCCCGACCCGCGCTTCGGCGAGACGGTCGTGGCGCTCGTGCAGGTCACCGACGGATACTTCACCGACGAGACCGAGCTCCAGGCGTTCTGTCGGAGTCGAGGCCTCGCGGGGTACAAGATCCCCCGTCGCATCGTGTTCGTGGACACCCTGCGTCGCGCCCCCAACGGCAAAGCCGACTACAAGCTTCTGCGCGAGATGGCAGCAGACCTACTCAGTGTGACCGGAGACTGATGGCCGACCACTTCGTGATCGACGGATCGAACCTCGCGACGGAAGGGCGGACGGAACCCAGCCTCGCCCAGCTCGAAGAGGCGGTCGCGGCCTTCCACGCGGAGCATCCGGGTGCCGTGGCGACCGTCGTCGTCGACGCGAGCTTCGAGCACCGCATCGACCCGTCGGAGCGCGCCGAGTTCGCCAAGACCGAAGCCGCGGGTGGGGTCGTGTCGCCGCCGGCCGGCGCGGTGGGTCGCGGTGACGGGTTCCTGCTGCAGATCGCGGACCGCACCGGCGGGACCGTCCTCTCGAACGACTCGTTCCAGGAGTTCCACGCGGAGTACGAGTGGCTGTTCGAGCCCGGACGGCTCATCGGCGCGAAGCCGGTTCCCGGCGTCGGCTGGATCTTCTCGCTGCGCCGCCCGGTGCGCGGGATCGTGAGCCGCAAGACCGTGCAGAAGGCGAAGCAGGGTGACAAGGCCCCGAAGAAGGTGCAGAAGGCGATCGCCGAGGCCACCGCGAGCGCGTTGGAACCGGACGCGCCGAAGCGTCGGCGTCGACGCGGCGGCCGCGGTCGCAACAGCAGCACCGCGACCACGACGGCGCCGAAGGAGAACGACAAGCCCGAGCCCGAAGCCGTCAACGAGCCCGCGCCGTTCCTCCAGTTCGTGATCGATCACCGGCCCGGCACCGAGGTCACCGGCACCGTCGATGCGTTCGCGTCCCACGGCGCGTTCATCGACGTCGACGGCGTGCGCTGCTACGTCCCGCTGAGCGCAATGGGCAAGCCGCAGCCCAGCCGGGCGCGTGACGTGCTCACCAAGGACGAGACGCGGACGTTCGTGGTGCAGGCCGTGGACGCACCGCGCCGCGGCATCGAGCTCGGCCTGCCCGGTTCCGCGACGGTCGCCGGCGCGCCGAGCGACGAGACGGTCGCGGCCGAGGTCGGGCGCCGCCGCTCGAAGCCGAAGTCCGGCACGCCCGAGAAGGAAGGGGCGCGCGAAGCCGGTCGCGAAGAAGGTCGCGGCGAAAGCCACGAAGTCCACGGCGCCGGAGCTCGCGACCCGGCCCGGCCCGGCCGAGCCCGAGCCCGCGGCCGGCACCACCAAGCGCTCCCGCCGGTCCCGCGGCCGGAGCACCGCAGCAGAAGCGGCTCCCGACGAAGACCCCGGCCCCGGTGGCCGCACCGGCACTCGAAGTGGCGCCGGCGCCCGCCGCACCGGCGAAGAAGTCGCGGACCAAGAAGCAGGCGACGCCCGCGAAGAAGGCGGCGAAGGCCAAGGCCCCGGCCCAGGCGGCCCCGACCAGGAAGCGGGCGGCGAAGGCGAAGCCGCCCGCAAAGGCTGCGACGGCCAAGCCGGCCCGCACCAAGGCCCCGGCGAAGCAATCCACCAAGGCGCCGGCCAAGAAGGCGGCCCCCGCCAAGCAGCAGGCGGCGAAGGCGAAGGCCGCGCCCGCCAAGGCCAAGAAGTCGTCCCGCCGGCGCTGAGGACCCCCACCACCAGGAGACATCTCGTGAGCAGCTTCAAGCCGAAGTCCGTGCCTTCGACCACCGTGAACGACCTCGACTCGTTGCAGTCCCCCGTGCTGCTCGATGTGCGCGAACCGGACGAATGGGAAGCAGGTCACGCGCCGGACGCGTGGTTCTGGCCGCTCGCCGACTCGACATGGTGCGCGCCGAGCTTCCCTTGAACCAGAAGATCGTGTGCGTCTGCCGCTCCGGTGCCCGCTCCGCGAAGGCGACGGAGCTCCTGCGTTCATGGGGTCTGGACGCGGTCAACCTCGAAGGCGGGATGCAGGCCTGGGCCGCGGACGGGCGCCCGGTGGAGCGCGATGACGGCACTCCGGGGACCGTGATCTGACTTTTCCCACCATCCCCGTTCTCATGATGGGGGCATACCGGGTCGACGTTCGCGACTCGCCCGAAGTGTTCGCATCGTCACGTTGCTGGCGTATCACCGTCGGCACGACATGAACCGGACATTCCTGCGTACACTCCCCCACGAGCGTTGGGGTGGCGGGTTCGTGTGGGGCGACGGGAGGCCGAGAGGTCTCACCATGGAAGGTTCCGATCCAGGATGGAAAGCACCGTGCAGCCCGCCACTCCGCGCTCGTCTTCCGCTTCGTGAGCGTCGCCGCCCGTGCGTTGGGCGCGTTGACGATGCTCGTCGGGTTCACCATCGCGATGGCACCGGCCGCGGACGCGGCAACGAGCGCGACCGCTTCGACGGACCCCAGCGGCGCGCACGTGCATCTCGACGCGTCGCGGCATCTGGGTCGAGGTGCGCGCACCGGCTGACGGGTCGGGTGGTGGTGGAGCTCGGGCGTCGCGACGGGATGCCTGCGCCGCTGGGTGCCGACGAAGTTCCCGCACCACCTGCAGCCGGGGAAGGTCGATCCCGACATCCACTCGACCCCGATGCCGCCGAGCCCGGGTCCGGAGTACGTCGCCTACTACGTGTACTGCGGCGGCACGTACCTCGACAGCGTGTGGTTGGCCCCGAGCGCGTTCGCGCCGGCCGCGGGAACCGTCGACGTGCAGGCGATCGCGGAGCAGATCGCACGCGACCTCCCCTACCCGGCCACGACGGTGCACGTGAGCCCCGATGGTCGTGGGCTCACGGGACTGGAATCGTGGTTCTGGGTCAGCGGCTACTCGGGCCCGGTGCGCGACGTCGTCGACGAGCTCGGGCTCCGGGTCGAGGTCGAAGCGGTTCCGGCCGCGGTGCGCTGGGACTTCGGCGACGGCTCCCCGGTCCAGCCCGGGACGTTGGGAACCGCCGCGCCGACCCGCTCGGACGTCGTGCACACCTACGAACGGCGGAGCACGGCGACCCCCATGGGGATCCGCGCCTCGGTCCGGCTCGACGTCCGCTACCGGGTCGACGGCGAGCCCTGGCAGGCCCTCGATCCGGTGTTCCGCACCGCGACAGCGCGCCTATCCGGTCGTCGAATCGCGTGCGGCGCTCGTCGCCCCGCACTGAGGCGTCCGCCCGGAGGGGGCCCGAGGACCGGGGGGTAGCCTGACCCGCATGCCCGCACCCGCCTTCGATCGCGCGACGCGCTCCGACGTCTCTCCGAGGAGCGCTTCGACGTGCTCGTGATCGGCGGCGGCATCACCGGCGCCGGGGTCGCGCTCGACGCCGCGTCGCCGCGGGCTCACCACGGCACTCGTGGAGCGCGACGACTTTGCGAGCGGCACCTCGTCGAAGTCGTCCAAGCTCGTGCACGGCGGGTTGCGGTACCTGCAGCACCGCGAGTTCAAGCTCGTGTACGAGAACCTCTACGAGCGCCAGATCGCGCTCGAAGAACGCACCGCACCTCGTGCGCATCCTGCCGTTCCTCATTCCCGTGCTCTCCAAGGACGGGCTGATGAACGCGAAGCTCGCCCGGGCGCTGGGCTCCGCGCTCTGGCTGTACGACTTCACCGGCGGCCTGCGCATCGGGAAGCTGCACAAGCGGATCAAGAAGGACGAGGCGGTCGCGCACATGCCCACGCTGCGGTCGCCGAACATCGCGGCCGCATACATCTACTACGACGCGCAGACCGACGACGCCCGGCTCACGCTGACCATCGCGCGCACCGCCGCGACGCGGGGCGTGGCGATCGCCAACCACACGAACGTCACCGGCTTGCGCAAGAACGCGTCGGGCCACATCATCGGGGCGACGGTCGAGGCCGACGGCCAGACGATCGACATCGATGCGAAGTTCGTGGTCAACGCGACCGGCGTCTGGTCGGACGACATCCGGGCCTTCGACGAGCCGGGACACCCGCACTCGATCCGCCCGGCCAAGGGCATCCACATCACGGTGCCGTGGAGCAAGGTGCGCAACGACATCGCGGCGATCGTCCCGGTCCCGAAGGACAAGCGATCGATCTTCGTGGTGCCGTGGGGCGACTTCACCTACATCGGCACGACGGACACGGACTACGTCGGCCCGCTCGACGACCCCGAGTGCACGGCCGAGGACATCGACTACCTGCTCAACGCGATGAACCTCGTCCTCACCGAGCCGTTGACCAGGGACGACATCGTCGGCACCTGGGCCGGGCTGCGGCCGTTGATCGCCGGAGGCAGCGTGGGCGAGAAGACCGCCGACCTCTCACGCGTGCACAAGGTGTTCTCGTCACCGGGCGGGCTCGTCACGGTCACCGGCGGCAAGCTGACGACGTACCGCCGGATGGCCTCGGACACCGTCGACACGATCGTGAAGTCGCTCGGCCGCGGGGGCAAGAGCATGACGAAGCGCCTGCGCCTCCTCGGCGCGACCGCATCGCAGGGAACCGCGATGGCCCGCGGCTCCGCGCCGACCGACGAGCACCTGGCCCAGCGGTACGGCAGCTTGCAGCGCGAGATCCTGGACCTCGAGCGCGACGCGCCGGAGCTCAGGGGTCCGCTCGTCCCCGGACTCCCGTACCGCCGGTCCGAAGCGGTCTACGCGGTGCGCCACGAGATGGCCTCCACGCTGGACGACGTGCTCTCGCGCCGGACCCGCGCCCGGCTCCTCGGCCGCGACGCGACGTCTGCGGCGGCGGAGTCGGTCGCCCGGCTGATCGCGCCCGAGCTCGGGTGGGACGCGGCGAGGATCACCGCGGAAGTGACGTCCTATCGCGCCGCGCTGGCCGAGGAGCGCACCAACGCCGGGCTGCCGGAGCAGGCCCTCGACGAATCGATCGGCGCTTGACCAACTCCGGCGCACCCACGCCGCCGATCGCGCTGAGCACGCCGGCCGATCAGATGCGCGACCGCCTGACCGCGACACGGGTCGAGCTGGACGACGGGCTCCTGCGCCGGCTCGGCGACGTGTGCGCAACCGTGCTCGTCGATGCCGAGTCCGTCGTCGAGGCGAGCCGGGACTGGTGGCCGCTCACCACGGTCTGGTCGCTCGAGGGCCAGATCGCGGCGCGCGCGGCCGCGGTCGCGCGCCCGTCGAGCACGGCCGAGATCGCCGCGGTGCTCGCGTTGTGCAACGAAGCCCGCATCCCCGTCACCGCGGCGGCCGGGCGCAGTGGCGTCTGCGGGGCGAGCGTCCCACTGCACGGCGGCGTGATCCTTGACCTGACCGCGCGCAGCGGGATCGTCGGCGTCGACGCCGAGTCGATGATCCTCGACGTGCTCCCGGGGACGTTCGGCACCTGGCTCGAGGACACCTTGCGCGCCGAGCACGGCGCGACGCTCGGGCACTGGCCCCAGTCGATCGACCTCTCGACCGTCGGCGGATGGCTCGCCTGCCGGGGCGCGGGCCAGATGAGCACGCGCTACGGGAAGATCGAGGACATCGTGGTGGGCCTGGACGTCGTCCTGGCCGACGGGCGCGAGATCCACACCGGCGGCTGGCCGCGCGCCGCGGTCGGGCCCGACCTGACCCAGCTCTTCGTCGGCTCCGAAGGCACGCTCGGCATCATCACCGGCGGGCGGCTCAAGCTGCACCCCGCGCCGCCGGCCGAGCAGCGCGCCGCCTACGCGTTCACGGGGTTCGCCGAGGGGCTCGACGCGTGCCGCCGCATGCTGCACCGGGCGCGACGCCCGCGGTGATCCGGCTGTACGACGCGATCGAAGGCGACCGCTCCTTCCACACCGGCCCCGACCGGCACGTGCTGCTGGTGATGGACGAGGGCGATCCGGCCATCGTCGACGCGATGATGGCGGTCGCCGCGGACGAGTGCCGCGATGCTGAACAGCTCGATCCCGAGCTCGTCGGTCACTGGCTCGACAAGCGCAACGACGTGAGCGCGCTCGAGGCGCTCATCCGGAAGGACTACATCGTCGACACGATGGAGATCTCCGCGCCGTGGTCGCAGTGCGCGCCGATCTACGAGGCGGCCACGGCCGCGATCAAGGCCGTGCCGGGTGCGCTCGTCGCGAGCGCGCACCAGAGCCACAGCTACTCGGACGGCGCGTGCCTGTACTTCACGTTCGCGGGGCAACCGCCGCCCGATCAGAAGGACGAGTTCTACCGGGCCGCGTGGGACGCAGGGACGCGCGCGGTGCTCGCTCACGGCGGAGCCCTGAGCCACCACCACGGGATCGGGCTCAACCGCTCGCGGTTCGTGCACGACGCGCTCGGCGACGCGTTCGACGTGCTCGCCTCGGTGAAGCAGGCGCTCGACCCGAACGGGATCCTGAACCCCGGCAAGCTCGGCCTGGCCGACCCCTGGGGCGCCCCCACCTGGCCATGAGCGAAGCCGAACGATGAGCCTCCTGGTGCTCGACGTCGGGACGTCGTCGGTGCGGGCGGCGATCATGGAAGCGGACGCTTCGATCCACCACGACCAGCTGCGGCCGCTGCTCCCCGACTCACCGGAGCCCGGGACGGTCGAGTTCGACGCCCGCGTGCTCGCCGACACCGTGGTCGAGGCGGCCACCGCGGCGCTCGCCGCGCACGCGGGTCCCGTCGAGGCGATCGGGATCACCAACCAGCGCGCGTCGACGGTCGTGTGGGACCGGGCGACGAGCGAGCCGATCGGGCCCGCGATCGGCTGGCAGGACCTGCGCACGATCGGCATGTGCCTCGAGCAGCAGGCCAACGGCTTCCGGTTCGCGCCGAACGTCTCCGCCACGAAGATCGCGTACCTGCTCGACACCTACGATCCGGACCGGGCCCGGGACCTGTGCTTCGGTACGGTCGACTCGTGGGTCACCTGGATCCTGACCCGGGGTGCGAGCCACGTGATCGACGCGACCAACGCGGCGGTCACCGGCGTGCTGCGCGGCGACGGCTCCGGGTGGTCCGCGGCGCCGCTCGAGTCACTGCGCCTCCCGGCGTCGATGATGCCGACGGTCGTCGACACGAGCGGCTTCATCGGTCCGGCGACCGCGCTCCCGGGCGCGCCGCCGATCGTGGCGCTGGTGGGCGATCAGCAGGCGTCCCTGCTCGGGCAGGCCTGCGTGCGGCCCGGTCCGGCGAAGATCACGTTCGGCACCGGTGGGATGTTGGACATGGTGCTCGGCCCGGACCGGCCGAGCTTCGAGACCCGCGGTGAAGGCGGCACGTTCCCGATCATCACCTGGCGACTCGGTGGGGTCGACACGTGGGGGCTCGAAGCGATCATGCTCGCCGCGGGCACGAACGTGGAGTGGCTGCGCGACGACCTCGGCATCCTCGCCAGCTCGGACGAGAGCCACGAGGTCGCGCAGCAGTGCGCGGACTCCGGCGGTGTGATGTTCGTGCCCGCGTTGCTCGGGCTCGGCACACCGCACTGGGACTTCGGCGCGCGGGGCACCGTCCTCGGACTGACCCGCGGCTCGGGGCGGCCCGAGCTCGTCCGCGCGGTGCTCGAGGGTGTCGCGCAACGGGGCGCGGATCTCGTCGAAGCCGCGGCAACCGACGGCGGACCGCCCGTCGAGGTGCTGCGCATCGACGGCGGGATGTCCCGCAACCCGACGTTCGTACAGGCCCTGGCCGACGCGACGCAGAAGCCCGTCGAGGTGTCGCCGGTGAAGGAGGCGACCACGCTCGGGGCCGGGTTCCTCGCCGGGCTCGCGGTCGGCACCTGGCCCGATCTCGACGCGCTCGACGGCACGTGGAGGCCGCAATCCCGTTACGAGCCCGCCGCCGTCCTCGACCGCGACCGGTGGCGGGAAGCGGTCGAGCGGGCCCGGCGCTGGATCCCCGAGCTCTCGACGGTGGACTTCTAGCCCCACTTCGGTCGGAATGGTTTCGGATCGCGCCCGGGTCGGTATATCGGAGCGGATGCCATCGTCCCGGCCGAGCGCATGGCGGATCGAGATCCTCCTCGTGCTCGGTGTCATCGCGCTCCTGGGCATCCTCGCCGCGCCCCTGCCGTTCACGGGTGACCAGGCGCTCTTCGCGGCCGGGGCCCGCCAGCTCGCCCGCGGCGACGTGCTCTACCGGGACTTCTGGGACGTCAAGCAACCGGGCATCTACCTCTTCTACCTGGCCGGTGGGTCGCTGTTCGGCTACAGCGAGCTCGCGCTGCACGGGTTCGAGATCGCCTACCAGCTCGTGTTCGCGGTCGTGCTCGTCGTCACCCTGCGGAACACGTTCCGGCACCGTTGGATCGGGCCGCTCGTCGCGCTCTTCATCGTCGGTACGTACTACGCCACCGTCGAGCCGTTGGAGCTCGGCCAGGTCGAGAGCCTCGTCGGGTTGCCGCTGTACCTGACCCTCTGGTGCTCGCTGCGCGGGTGGGCGGCGTCGACCCGAAGGCGATCGACGCGGCGGCCACCGGCAGCCGGCGCAAGCGGCTGCGGTACCGGGTGCTCTGGCTCTTCGCGTCCGGGCTCATGGGGGGCGCGGTCCTCGTGCTGAAGCTCGTGCTCGCGCCGATCGTCGGTGCGTTCTGGGCCGTCACCGCGTGGGAGCTCGCGCGTGGCGATGCCACCACGGCGGTGGCGCGTGGTCGTTTCGGGCCTCGGCGCGGTGCTGGCGGGCCTCCTCGTGCCGGCCGCGATCGTCGTCGCGTACCTCGCCCGCAATGGGCAGCTGGGCACCGTGCGGTGGACGTACTTCACGGTGTCGCCGCAGACGACGGGGATCGCGGGACGGCCGCTCTCGCGCCTGATCGACGGTGGCGTGACCACCGCGGCCCGATGGGCGCTGCCGATCGCGCTCGCGCTCGTCGGCCTCCTGGCTGCGGTTCGCAAGGGCTGGGACCGGCTCGAGCTCCGGCTGGTGGCCTGGCTCGCGCTGGGCGTCCCGGTGTTCCTGATCCAGCACTGGTGGATCTACACCTTCGTGATGTTCCTCCCTCCGGTGGGGATCCTGGCCGGCTACGGGCTCGAAGCCACGGTCGACTCGTGGTCCCGCCTCCGCCGTCCGATCCATGCGTTGGCCGTCGCCGGCGCCGTCGTGCTGCTCCTGCCCGCGGCAGTGCGCATGGCGCACAACGGGCGCGACGTCGCCCACCACGACTTCGCGCTGACCGCCGCCGCTCGCGCCCAGCTGCACCAGGAGCTCGAGCCGAACTACGGGCACGCCACGCAGTCCGCGGCATGGCTGCAGCGCGCCGATCAGAACGACAACGGCGTCTACGTGCTCGGCAACCCGCTGGACCTCTACCTCGCGGACCGCGAGGAGACGGTGGCGATCAACGGGTGGTCACCAGAGCAGTATCCGGCCGATGTCTGGGCACGGCTCCGCGAGCAGATCGAAGCCGCGCGACCGAGAGAGCTGATCGTCGACCGGTACAGTGCGTCGATCATGCGGGACCGTTCACCCGCGACCCTTCGGCTGATCACCGCCCGGTACGTGCGCGTCGGCCATGCAGGTACTGACTCATGGTTCGTGCGGCGCGACGCGCTTCCTGTCACTCACTGACGCGAGCCCCCGCACTGCGCCGAACCCATCGTTGCGCCGCGTTGCTCGTAGTCGTCGCCGTGGTCCTCACGGCCTGCGGGTCGAGCAGCCCGAGCGGGTCGTCGGTCTCCGTCCCGGGGCCCGACGCGGCGGCCGCCGCCTACGCCCGCCGGCATGGATCCGACGTGCTCGTCGTGCAGACGCGCGGGGCGGAACGTGACCACGATGTACACGTCGGGATGGAACGCGGACCGTCCGCACCGCATCGCGAGCGGGACGAAGAGCTTCGCGGGCGCGCTCGGCATCGCGGGTGCGGGCGCCGGCCTGTTCTCGCTCGACGAGCGGGTCTCGGACGTGATCACGGAGTGGCGGTCCGATCCGGAGAAGTCACGCATCACGGTGCGCGAGCTGCTCGACCAGTCCAGCGGCATCGATCCCAAAGCCGGGTACCCGGGTGACGACACCTACCGGACCGCGATCAACGCCCCCCAGGTCTCCGAGCCGGGGACGACGTTCAGCTACGGCCCCAACCACTTCAGCGCCTTCGCCGCGTTCGTGCAGCGCAAGATGCGCGCCGCGCACCTGAAGGGTGATCCGCTCACGTACCTCCAGGAGCACGTCTTCCAGCCGATCGGGCTCGAGCTCTCGGGGTGGGACCGCGACAAGGTGGGCAACCCGCTGTTCGCCGCGGGCGCCGACGTGACCGCCACCCAGTGGGCGAAGTTCGGCCGGCTCATCGCGCAGCACGGTCGGTGGGACGGCAAGGTGGTGCTCGAGCCGCAGCTCGTCGCGCAGATGCTGGCGCCGAGCCCCGCGAACTCGCGCTACGGGCTCGGGTGGTGGCGCAACCCGGGCCCGGAGCTCGAGAGCCACGCGCCGCTGCCCGGGGTCCCGGCCGACCTCGTGCTGTCGGCGGGTGCCGGCGACCAGCGCCTGTTCGTCATCGCGTCCGACCAGCTGGTCATCGTGCGCTTCGGCGAGGACGAGCGGTTCGAGGACCGCGAGTTCCTCGCCTGCACCTTCGAATCCGGACCCTGCCCGAAGTGACGCCGCCCGTTGGTGGGGCTACGCGGTCGTGGGACGGGCGAACAGGAAGCGGTCGAGCACGATGAACTGCCCGACCCACAGCAGGCCGAAGCCGCTGAGGTGACCGGCGAGGATCGCGCCGAGCTGCAGCGACGAGGGCAGGTGCATCTGGCGTGCCCACGAGTCGGCGATGCCCACGGTCACCGTGGACAGCGCGAGCCCCATGAACGCCATGATCCAGAACGGGAGCATCTCCCGCAGCGGATCCGTGGCGTCGGTGCGACCCCACGTCCAGCGGCGGTTGAGGTGGAACGACGGGATCGTGGCCAGGCTCGTCGCGATGACGTTGGCGATCCAGGCCTCGACGCCGAGGAACGCCGTCGCCGTCACGAGGGTCGAGACGCTGATGATCGTCGTGATCACCGAGACGCTGGCGCACCGGCGCACGCGCTGCACGAGCGAGCCCCGTTCGGGACATGCCGTCGCGCTCGGCTCGTCGGTCGCGGTCATCGTCATCGGGCGCCGCCGGTGGCGAACGCCTGCGCGGCCTCGGGCTGGTGCAGGCGCCGGTCCCGCAGCGCGATCCGCGGCACCATCATGAGCGCTTCGCCGACGATCCCCGCCGACATCTTGGAGGCACCGGCCGTCCGCTCCCGGAACACGATCGGGACCTCAGTGATGGTCGCGCCGACCTGCTGCGCGCGGTGCGTCATCTCGATCTGGAACCCGTAGCCCGTCGCGCCGACCGACTCGAGGTTGATCGCCCGCAACAGGTGGGCGCGGTACCGCGCGGTAGCCCGACGTGATGTCGCGGACCGGGGAGCCGAGGAGACGGCGGGCGTACCAGCCGCCGGCGCGTGAGAGCGCCTCCCGGCTCTTCGCCCAGCCGAGGGTCCCACCCCCGGCGACGTAGCGCGACCCGATCGCGAGGTCGGCGCCCTGCTGCACCGCGTCGATCAGGAACGGCAGGTCGGCAGGATCGTGGGAGAGGTCGGCGTCCATCTCGATGAGGACGTCGTAGCCCGCGACGAGCCCGTAGCGGAAGCCGTACTGGTAGGCGGGGCCGAGCCCGACCGGACCGGTGCGCCGGGTCAGGTGCACGAGTCCGTCGGATGCCTCGGCGAGGCTCTCGACGATCTCAGGGGTGCCGTCGTCGCTGCCGTCGTCGACCACGAGCACGTGCGCGGCGGGGACGGCCTTCCGGACCCGCTGCAGCACCGTCGTGATGTTGGGGGCCTCGTCGAGGGTGGGGATGATGACGAGCGCGCCGGCGCCGAAGCTGGGCGTCAGCACCGGGTCCGGGCGGCGGGAGAGATCGATCATGACGTGGCTCCTGGCTGGGGTGGAGGTGCGGGTGGTGAGCAGCCCGATGATGAGGGCCACCATGAGCAGTGGGCCGTAGACGAGCGCGGCGCGGATCGCGAGCTGCTCGCCCGGGACGGGATGGCGCAGGACGTCGTACGTGAGCAGGAGGACGAGTCCTCCCGCGGCCGAGATGCGGGCGAGGCGGGAACGGTGGTCGAGCGCGGCAGCCGGCATGGCCCAGGCCATGTAGCCCGGAAGCGCCCACGATGCACCGAGCGCGAGCATCGTCAGCGTGCCCGCGACCGCCTCGTGCGCGGGGCCACGTGCGTGCCGGGCGAGGACGACGAGCACGAGCACCGCGAGGACGGCGAGCGCGAGGTGCGGGTCGGGCAGCCGGACGTTGAAGCTCCTGGTGAGGTACCACGGCGACGCTCGGGAGTAGAGCGCGCCGGCTGTGGCCATCGGCGTGAACAGGGCTGCGGGCCCGGCGAGCAGGTAGCCGAGCGCGATCACGCCGCCGCCACCGAGCCCAAGGCGCGCGGTGGTGCGCCGGTCGCCGCGGACGTACGCGGTGACCATCAGCGCCACGAGGCCGACGACACCGGTGACCTTCACCAGCGCCCCGAGCCCGGCGACGGCACCGCTGCCGGCCGGGTGGCCGCGCTCGAGCAGGACGACGGCCGCGAGCATCGCGACGCCGACGAGGATGTCGTTGCGGGCGCCACTGACGACGAACATCAAGATCATCGGGTGCACCGTGAGGAACGCCACCGCGCCGGCCGAGCGGGTGCGGCGCCAGATGATCACGGCCGCACCGCCGAGCGCTGCGATCGCCAGGAGCTGGTAGAAGACGCGCGTGGCGAGCACCGAGGCGCCGAGGAAGAACGAGGCGCCGGCCGACAGCGCGGTGAACGCGGGCCCGTAGACCGAGAGCGTGTGCCGCCAGCTGCGGCCGACCCGGTACAGCATCGGGTCGTGCGGGAAGGCGGCGGGCAGTCGCACGTAGGGGCTCGAGTGGTGCGCGGCGACGATCCGTCCGTACATCGCGTACGACCAGAGGTCACCGGTGAAGTGCGCGGGCCCGCTCAGCGCGGCGATGGCGGTGGCCACTCCGGCCGCCGCGACGAGCCCGATGTTGAGCCCGCCCCAGCGGTGGTCGGCGGCGAGCATCGCCAGGTACATGCCGGACGCGAGGAAGACGAGCACGATCTGGGTCGAGTTCACCATCGTCTGGGCCTGGTAGATCACGATCATCGTCGTGACCGACGCGACGGCCAACGCGGCACGGCTCAGCCAGGGCAGGGGGGATTGCCGGCGAACCGTGCCACGTCGCTCCATGGGGTCCACAGTGCGGGTTCGAGGCTGAATCCTCGCTGAACGTGGTCAGCCCAGGGCCGAGGAGAGCGGCAGACGCACGGAAAACCGGGTGTCCGAGCCCGGATCCAGAGCAATCGTGCCGCCGTGGGCCGTGACGATCTCCCGGCTGATCGCCAGGCCGAGCCCGGTGCCCCCCTCGCTGCGGCTGCGGCCGGCATCGTGGCGGGCGAAGCGCTCGAAGATCATCTCCTGCTGCTCCTCCGGTACGCCCGGCCCGTCGTCGGCGACGGTCAGCACCGCGTCGCCGTCCGCCTCACCCAGCGTGACGGTGATCCGGGACACCGCGTAGCGCGCCGCGTTGTCGAGGAGGTTGCGCACGACCCGCCCGAGCTGCTCCTCGTTCCCGTCGACCTGCGCGCCGGACACTGCGCTGGAGTCGATCGTCGCGCCGGTCCGGTTCCGGGCCCGGCGGGTCTCGGCGAGCACGATCTCGTCGAGGTCGACGGGATTGCGGCGCGCCGCGGTCGCCGGCGACGCGTCGGCGGCGGCGAGCACCAGGAGGTCTTCGACGAGGCGTTGGAGGCGAATCGTGTCGTTGAGGATCTCCTGGCCGACGACGGGCCAGTCGACCGGCTCCGGGTGTGCGAGGTTCACCTCGAGCTCGGTGCGCATCCCGGTCAGCGGGCTGCGCAGCTCGTGGCTCGCGTCGGCGACGAATCGCTTCTGGCGGTCGGTCGCGACCTCGAGCCGGGCGAGCATCGCGTTCATCGTGCGCACGAGCCGCCCGATCTCGTCTTCGACCGGCGGATCGGGGACCCGGCGGTGGAGATCCTCCCCGCCGATCAGCTCGACCTCGCGCCGGATCGCCTCGACCGGCCGGAGCGCGCAGGCTCACCGCGATCCAGGAGAGGAGCCCGGCCAGCAGGGCGAGCAGCGGCAGACCGAACCAGAGGAGCCGCTGCAGGTCGTCCGTGCTGCGCGAGACGGGACCGAGGCTCGACGCGACGTACACGACGTAGGTCTGGCCGCGGGCCTGCACCTTCTTGATCGCGACCCGCAACGGGTGCTCGGCCTCGGGATAGCTCGTCACGGTCCGCGTGATGGTCTTGGCCGAGTCCGGGACTTCAAGCGTCAGCCGGGGGTCGTCGGCCACGTTCTTCGACGCCGCGACGATGTCGCCGGACTGGTCGACGACCTGGGCCAGGTTGTTCTCGCCCCGCGGCACGGGGATCTCCCTGGTCAGGCTGCCGTCGGTCACGGTCTGGGCGATGTCGCGCGCCCGGGTGCGCGCGGTGGACTCCAGGTCGCTTGTCGAGCGCGCGCTCCTGCAGATCGGACCAGCGTCGCCCCGCCGACGGCGAGGGCGAGGCCGACGACGACCACCGTGGCGATCGCGACCCGGAACCGGACGCTCGCGAATCGGCGCACGGATCAGCCGTCGTCCGGGACGAGTCGGTAGCCCGAGCCGCGGACGGTCTCGATCGAGTGGCGCCCGAACGGCTCGTCGAGCTTCTTGCGGAGATGGCGGATGTAGACCTCGACGATGTTCGGGTCGCCGTCGAACGCGAAGTCCCAGACGTTGTCGCAGGATCTCCGCCTTCGAGACGATCTCGCCGACCCGGCGCATCAGGTACTCGAGCGCCTCGAACTCGCGCGCGGTGAGGGTGATCTCGACGTCACCGCGAAAGCAGCGGTGCGTCGCCGGGTCGAGCCGCAGGTCGCCGGCGGTGTGGGTGACCGGCGCGCGCCCGTCCGCCGCGGCGCAGGAGCGCGCGGATGCGCGCGAGCAGGACGACGAACGAGAACGGCTTGGTGAGGTAGTCGTCGGCACCGGAGTCGAGCGCCTCGGCGACGTCGTACTCGCCGTGCTTCGCCGTGAGCATGAGGATCGGCGTCCAGTTCTCGGCCTGGCGCAGCTGCTCGCAGACCCGGAAGCCGCTCATGCCGGGGAGCATGATGTCGAGCACGATGACGTCGTAGGCGCTCTCCCCCGCGAGCCACAGGCCCTCGGTGCCGTCGGCCGCGACATCGACCGCGAACCCCTCGGCCTCGAGCCCTCGGCGCACCGCGCCGGCGACCTTCGCCTCGTCCTCGACGACCAGTACCCGCACCGGTGTCGAACCCTACGCCCGCAGGATTTGCCGTTTACATTCCGGACCCCGCTCGGTAGAATTTCGCTCGACATACCGAAGCACGGACGGGACGTGCCCATGACGATCGCGGATCTTGTCACGGGGGTCTTCGGCGAAGACCTCCCCATCGGCCTCGAGGCCTACGACGGCAGCCACGCCGGGCCGGAGCATCCGCCGGCCACGCTCGTGGTGAGATCGCCCGGACGCGGTGCGCCGGATCGTCACCGCACCGCCGCGAGCTCGGCTTCGGCCGCGCGTACGTCGCCGGTGACATCGACATCGAAGGCGACATCTTCGCCGCCCTCGAGCTGCGCTCCCGCTTCTCGGGCTTCCACTTGCTCGCGGGAGCAGTGGCTCAACGCGCTGAAGCTCGCCGGGGAGGTGGGACTCCACCGGCCACCGATCCCGCCGGAAGAGGCGAGGCTGCACGGGCGCCGTCACAGCCCAGCGCGCGACGTGGCGGCGATCGCGCACCACTACGACGTCTCGAACGACTTCTACCGGCTCGTGCTCGGTCCTTCGATGACGTACTCGTGCGGGTCTGGGCGTCACCGGAGGCCGGGCTCGAGGCCGCGCAGGCTGCGAAGTACGAGCTCATCTGCCAGAAGCTCGCGCTGAAGCCGGGCATGCGGTTGCTCGACGTCGGCTGTGGGTGGGGCGGCATGGCGATGCACGCGGCCCGGCACCACGGCGTGCGCGCGGTCGGTGTGACCGTCTCGCAGCGCCAGGCGGAGCTCGCGGAGAAGCGGGTGGCCGAGTCGGGGCTGAGCGACGTCGTCGAGATCCGCCTGCAGGACTACCGCGACATCCACGACGGACCGTTCGACGCGATCAGCTCCATCGGCATGTTCGAGCACGTCGGGCTCTCGCAGCTCGAGACCTACTTCGACCAGCTCTACGCGCTCCTGCTGCCCGAGGGCCGGTTGCTGAACCACGGGATCAGCCGGCCCGCGGCGCGACGGGGTCGGACCCGGGCCCGGTTCAAGCGGTTCTCGTTCATCGACCGGTACGTGTTCCCAGATGGCGAGCTGCACGAGGTCGGGTCGGTCGTGAGCGCGATCCAGCGCCGCGGCTTCGAGGTGCGCCACGTCGAGAGCCTGCGCGAGCACTACGCGCTGACCCTGCGGGCGTGGGTGCGGAACCTCGAAGCGGACTGGGACCGCGCGGAGGTGCTGGCCGGGGCCGGGCGGGCCCGGGTGTGGCGCCTCTACATGGCCGCGTGCGCGATCACGTTCGAGGAAGGCAGCAACCAGATCCACCAGGTCCTGGCAGTGAAGGCGAACGGCGGCCGGAGCGGCATGCCACTGCGCCCCACGTTCACCTCGACGCGCGCGCCGAGCTCGTAGCCGCGTTGCTACCCCGGCGGTCGGTCCGTCTCCGTGAACGTGCCCGTGCCGTCGAACGGGATGCGGTCGCGGCCGACGAGCAGCTCACCGTGCACGAGGTCCGGGATCTCCCACTCGAGGTCGAGCCCGACCGCCAGGCGTTCGCCCACGTCGCTTTCCGCCGCCTCCTCTTCGTCCGCGAAGCGGAGGCCGAACGCTTCGAGGCCGAAGCCCCAGTGCTCCCCCGGCGTCTCGCACACGAGCTCCGCCCACAACCCGTCGGCGCGGATCTCGAGCAGGCGACCCTTCGGTGGGTTCACGTCGTCGTCGCGCACGGCGATCACGCCCGCGCCGAGCTCCGGACCGGACAGGTGCACCTCGTAGCGCGCCCGTCCGGTGAGCGGGAGCTCCAGCTCGACCGAGCCGCGGGTGCCGTCGGGCCCCGCGAACTCGAGCCGCCAGGTGGTCACGGCAGCGGGGTGTAGTACGGCACGTCCGGGTCGGGCATGCCACCCTCGGGGATCTTGTCGATCATGGAGAGCGCCTCGTAGAGATCGAGGCTGTCGCGCGGGACGGTCCAGTCCAGGTCGTGCTCGATCCCGGCGACGCGCGCGAACGGGCGGAGGAACGTGAAGTACACGTACGCGCCCGCGTCGATCTTCTCGGCCCGGCTCATCCCGGCGATCAGCCGGTAGAGGTCCTTCTGCGCGCGCTTGACGGACGCGCGCAGGTCGTCGAGCTCCGTGGCGGGGATCGGCGTGAGGGTGCCGCCGGTGGAGTCGAAGAACCCGGCCGCGACGACGTGCTGCAGGTAGTCGACCGGATCCGTCACCGTCGTGCCCCAGTCGTTGACCTTCACGTCCACCCCGTCGAGCACGAGTGCGACCGTGAGGTTCGCGTGCGCGAGCTCGGCGCCGATCGCAGTGCTCCACGGGAAGTGCGAGACCGCCATCTCGTTGAAGTCGCGCACGAGCAGGGTGCGCCCGTCGGGCAGTGGGTACGGACCGGTGTCCTGGTAGCCGGCGCGGGTGTCGAAGTAGAGGAGGAAGAGGAACGACGTGAGCGCGGCGTTGAGCTTGGAGAGCGTCGCCCGTTCGGCGTCGGTCGCGATCGGCGTCGGTGCCGGCGACGAGCTCGTCGATGACCTCGGATCCGTAGCGCGGGACGGTGAAGCCCGCGTCCCAGGCCTGCAGGTGCCCGTCGGCGCGGAAGCTGGCCGCGGCCGGTTCCCAGAAGCTGAAGATCGCGTCGAGGGTCGCGAGGTCGCCGACCGGGTCGATCATCCCGAACGGGGCCAGGATCTGCCGGCCGACGAGCGCGATGTTCGCGATCGACCAGAGGTGCACGGCGTCGACCTGGTTGCCGGGCTGCTTCCCCGCGGTGCCGATGTCGCTGGGTGACTTCGCGGCGGCGATCGCGGCCATGAGGTCCGGGTACCGGCGGTAGCACTCGATGCCGGAGATGAGGATGTACGCGGTGACGGGGATGAGCGCACTCTCGAGCGCGGTGCGCTCCGCGGTCATCTTCCCCGCGATGTCACCGTGGTAGAGCAGCGTCCGGTTGACCGCGTCGCGATCCGGCATGGTCAGACCGCTCGGACGACGCCGTCCGCACCGGAGCAGTCGACCTCGACCTCGGTGCCGTCCGCGGGGACGCCGGCCGCGAACTCGGTCGCCATCACGCAGGGCACCTGGTACTCGCGGCTGACGATGCCGATGTGGCTCGCCGGGGTGCCGGAGAGACAGACCACGGCGGTGAGCTCGTCGAAGATCGGCGCGAGGAACGTCGCGCCCGCATCGGCGACTCCGGCGACGACGCCTTCGGCCGACGAATCCATGAGCTCGAGCACGTCGTCGGGGGTGTTGAGCATGCGCCAGGTGCCGCGGACGGGGCCCGAGTCGAGGGCCTTGGTGCCCGTTCCCAACGTGGTCGTCATGACGGTGCGGGACCCTACCGCCATCGCGGGCGCCGGGCGTGCGAACCTTCCTGCCGTGGACGAACCGCTGGTGGACGAAGATCTGGTGCTGCACGAGCTGCGGGTGCGGGGCACCGCGGCCGACGCGGGATCGGTGGCCGATCGGCTCGTCGACGCGGGCTTCGCGATCCGCCGCCGGTCGATGCTCATGCTGACGCCCGCGGGGCGTGCCGAGGCCGACGTCCGCTTCTGCGTGCTCGGCACCCCGTCCGAGGAGTTCGTCCACGCCGCGTACCCGCGGTTCGGCCCGCTGAACCGGAGCCTGATCCAGATCTGCAACGACTGGCAGGTGCGCGCCGGTGGGGTCCCCAACGACCACCGCGATCCGGTCTACGACTGGGGGGTGATCGACCGGTTGGTGGCCCACGACCAGCAGACGGGTCCCGTCGTGGCGTCCTTGGGGCGCCAGGTGTCCCGTTTCGCGCAGTATCGTGAGCGGTTGCGGGGGCGCGCCGCCACGTGGAAGCGGAAGAGCACGATTGGCTGCTCTCCCCCCGCATCGACTCGTACCACACGGTCTGGATGCAGCTCCACGAGGATCTGCTGCTCGGGCTGGGTGTCCAACGCGCCGATGAATTGACGGATGATCAATGAAGGGCTCGACATCGTGAACGGGACGGGACCGTCGGTGCGGGAGCGCTGGGTGGACTGCGACGGCGCGTGGGTGCACACCGCGGACTGGGAGCCGGCCGGTCCCCCGTCGGGCGCCGCGCCGGTCCTGCTCGTGCACGGGCTCGGTGGCAACACCGTGAACTGGGAGCTCGTGGGGCAGCCGTTGGCCGACCAGATCGGGACGACGGTCACCGCGCTCGATCTCCCCGGGTTCGGCCGCACCCGCGCCGACTCCCACGCGCCGACCTTCCCGCTCTACCTCGAGCTGCTCACCGCGTTCCTCACCGCGCGTGGGCCCGCGCTCGTGATGGGCAACTCGATGGGTGGCTCGCTCGGCATCGCGCTCGCCGCGAACAGCCCCGACCTCGTCACCGGGCTCGTCCTGGTGAACGCGGCCCTCCCCCGGCCGCGCGGCAACCTCGAGCAGATGACCCGCACCGCGAAGTTCGCGGCGCTGACCCTGCCCCGCGCCGCGACCCCGATCGTGCGCGCCCGGGCCCGCGCCCTCGGCCATCAGGGCCTCGTCGACGCGACGCTCGCGATGGCGATGACCCATCCCGAGAAGCTCGACCCCGCGATCCGCACACGACTCATCTCACTGTCGGCCGAGCGCCACGGCTTCCCGGAGACCGCGACCTCGTACACGATGGCCGGCGGTTCGCTGTTCCGCTACCTCGCCGGCCCGATCCGGCGCGACGTCGCCGCGGTCCGCTGCCCGACGCTGATCATGCACGGCCGCCGCGACCGCCTCGTGCCGGTGGCGTGGGCGCGCGCGCTGGCCGCGAAGCGGCGCGACTGGGCGTTCGTCGAGCTCGAAGCGTGCGGCCACGTCCCCCAGCTCGAGCAGCCCGAGCGCTTCGTCGGCACCGTGATGAGCTGGCTCGACCGCACCCCCGACCCCACCAACCCCGTTCTCGGCACGGTGAAGCACCTCTGACGGGCCTGAGCGTTCCGAGAAGGTGGGGTCAGGGCTGCATCTCGGCGAGGCGGCGCTCGAGGTAGCGGCGTTCGGAGTCGCTCGTCGACAGCGCGAGGGCGGCGCGGTAGGCCGTGGCGGCTTCGGCCCGGCGGTCGAGCCTGCGCAAGAGGTCGGCGCGGGTCGCCGGGAGCAGGTGGTAGCCGTCGAGCGCACCGGACTCGTCGAGCGCGTCGACCAGCCGGAGCCCCGCTTCCGGGCCGTCGGCCATCGCGACGGCGACCGCGCGGTTGAGCTCCACCACGGCTGACGGCACCATCCGCGCCAGCGCGCGGTAGAGCGTCGCGATCTCGACCCAGTCGGTCTCGGCGGCCGTCGTCGCGGTCGCGTGGCACGCAGCGATCGCGGCCTGCACCTGGTACGGACCGGGCTGCTCGCGCCGGAGCGCGGCGTCCAGGCGTTCGACGCCCTCGTCGATCTCGTCCCGGTCCCACTGCGTCCGGTCCTGCTGCTCGAGCGTGACGAGGTCGCCGGCGGCGTCGACGCGGGCCGTGCGGCGCGCGTCGTGGAGCAGCATGAGCGCGAGGAGCCCGAGCGCTTCCGGTTCGTCGGGCATGAGCTCGGTCAGCGTGCCGGCGAGACGGATCGCCTCGGCGCACAGGTTGGCCCGGACGAGATCCGCGCCCGATGTCGCCGCGTAACCCTCGTTGAACAGCAGGTAGAGGACCCCGAGCACCGCGGTCGTCCGTTCCGGCAGCAGGTGCGCGGGCGGGGACGCGGTACGGGATGCCGGCGTTGCGGATCTTGCGCTTGGCCCGGACGATCCGCTGGGCCATCGTCGGCTCGGGGACCAGGAACGCGCGTGCGATCTCCGGCGTCGTGAGGCCGACGAGCGTGCGCAAGGTCAGCGCGACGCGCGCTTCCAGCCCGAGCGCGGGGTGACAACACGTGAAGATGAGCCGGAGCCGGTCGTCCTCGACTCCGCTGTCATCGACGTCGATCACGTCGCGCGTCTCCGCATCGTCCGACTCGCTGGGTGCGAGCACCGCGACCTCCTCGAGCTTGGCCGCTCCGACCTTGGCCCGGCGCAACCGATCCATGGCGACATTGCGCGCCGTGGTCGTCAGCCACGCGACCGGGGTGCGCGGGACTCCGTCGCGGGGCCAGGTCTCGAGCGCCCGCGCGAACGCGTCCTGCGCGCACTCCTCCGCCAGGTCCCAGTCGCCGGTGACGCGGATGAGCGTCGCGACGACCCGGCCCCAGTCGTCCCGGAACGCAACCGCGAGCGCGCTCTCGACCTCGGGCGCTACATCTCCCAGATCGGCCTCACTTCGATCGAGCCCACCTTGGCGCCGGGGATCTTCGACGCGAGGTCGATGGCCTCGTCGAGATCCTTGGCTTCCACGAGGTAGAAGCCGGCGATCTGCTCCTTGGTCTCGGCGAACGGGCCGTCGGAGGTGAGGACCTCGCCGTCGCGGACCCTGACCGTGGTGGCATCCGTCGTCGGGCGCAGGCGCTCGCCGGCGAGCAGCGCGCTCCCGATGTCCTGCTGGTACTTCATGTAGGCGGCCATCTGCACCTGGGCCTCCTCCGGGCTCAAGGCGGCGTTCGCGACCTCGTCGGTGCAGATCAGCAGTGCGTAGCGCATGCGTGCTCCTCGTCGTTTCGTGGGTCCGATGGTTGACTCGTCTGCATGACGAACGGAGGCCACCAGATCGACAGGTTGCCCGAATTCATGGCCGACGGCGAACGATCCTCCGTGCCGTGCGAGGCTGAACCTGGGACCATCGTGGCCGAGGACCTCGGCTCGGGAGGGCGATGATGTTCGATCCAGCACAGGGCTACCCGAATGTGGTGCCGTATCGCCGCTACGTGGATCCGGCCGCCGCGCTGCGCTGGCACGAAGCGGTCCTCGACGCGACCGAGGTTCTACGGATGACCATCCCCGACGGTCGGATCGGTCACGCCGAGCTCACGATCGGGCGGTCGGTCATCGCGCTCGGCCTGGCGGTGACGCCGGCACCGGAGCACGCCGATCCGGTCACGTGTCAGACGCTGCGGTCGATGACGCTCGTGTTCGTGACCGATGTCGACGAAGCCGTGCGACGGGTCGCGGAGCACGGCGGGTCGATCATCGATCCGCCGGCCGACCAGCCGTGGGGTTTGCGGCAGGCGGTCATTGCCGATCCCGAGGGGTACGTCTGGGAGCCCTCGGTGCATCTGCGCGACGTGCCGCCGGAGAGCTGGGGCGCGACCGTGCGCCCGGGTCCGTTCGCGTGGGTGACCCGCGCTGGGACGCGGTGGCGAGCAGCTTCGTCGGGCACTACAACCAGCTCTACGGCCAGGTCCGGACCCATGTGCTGCACGCGCATCTCACCGAGCACCTGCCCGCGCCACCCGCGGAGATCGTCGACGTCGGTGGCGGTGCCGGCCATCAGTCCATCCCGCTGGCCCGCGCCGGGTACCGGGTCACCATCGTCGACCCGTCCGCGGTGATGCTGGCCGAGGCCCGCGCCGCGCTCGAGGCGGAGCCACGCGTGGTCGCGGCGCGCGGTCGACCTCGTGGAAGCCGACGGTGAGCGCGCCGTGCAGCTCCTCGGCGAGGCGCGCTTCGACGGGGTGTTGTGCCACGGCGTCCTGATGTACCTCGACGATCCGGATCCGCTCACCGCGGCGTTGTGCCGCGCTGGCTCGCCCGGGCGGCCTGGTCTCGATCGTCACCAAGAACCGGCGCACCCTCGCGGTCCGTCCGGCCCTCGACGCGAACTGGAGTGAGGCCCTCGCGGCGTTCGACGGCGACCGCCAGGTCAACGGTCTCGGCCTCGACACCCGCGGCGACGACGTCGACGAGCTGGGTGAGGTGCTGCGCCGGCACGGGGTCGAACCGATCGCCTGGTACGGCGTCCGCCTCTTCACCGAGAGCTGGGCCCGGGATCGTCCCGCGGTCGATCCGGTCGACGAGGTCCTGGCCGTCGAGCTCGAAGCGAGCCGGCGCGATCCGTACCGGCAGCTCAGCCGCCTCTTCCACCTCCTCGGGACCAAGCGCGGCACCCGGCTGACGGGGGCTCAGTCGGGCAGCGGGTCCGAGCCGTCGGGACTGGCGAGGACGACGGTGTAGCCGTCGCGGTCCTTGATCCAGAGCTCGCGATGCGCGGGTCCGCCGGGCTCACCCTCCGGCGGGTTGCGGTGCTCGGGCATCACGATCTCCGCGTCGAGCTCCACCGACCGGACCACCGCGGCGTCGAAGTCCTCCACCTCGAACCAGAGCAGTACGCCGTTGCCCGGCACCTGGGTGGGGTCCCCGATCTCACCGTGGTGGTGCTCGACGCCCCAGTGGTGCAGCTGCATGATCAGCGCGTCGCCGTCGTCGATCAGGCGGTCGTACTCCGGCCCGCCGTGATCGCCACGGCAGCCGAGCAGCTGCTGGTACCAGCGGCTCGCGGCTTCGACGTCTCGGACGGCGATCAGCGGTTGGGGCTTCATGACGCGAAGGCTAACGAGCCGGCTACTCGACGGCGAGGGCCACCGCGGGCGACGTGCGCGCCGCGGTCCGCGCCGGCCAGAACCCGACGACGTTGAACAGCGCGAGCACCACGGGGACCGTGAGCACGAGCGCGATCGCCGGGTAGTCCGGCGTCGACGAGATGCCGAGGCCGTGGGCGACGCCCCGCCAGACCAGGGTGCCCAACACGACCCCGAGGGGTATCCCGAAGACCAGGCCGACCGTGGCCAGCGTGGTGGCCTGCCACGCGAGCGTCGCGGACCTGCCGGCGCTCGAACCCGAGCGTCTTCAGCACCGCGAGCTCGGAGCGGCGCCGGTGCGCGGTCGTGATCAACGTGTGCGCGATCGCGACGAGGGCCAGCAACGCGAGCAGGAGCGCGAGCACGGGTGGGAACCAGTCGATCTGGCGGAGGCGCTGGACCTCGGGCGGGCGGGTCGGGCCGGCGACGCCCTGGTCCGCGACGAACGCGGCTTCGCCCGGGGTCGCGTGGAACTCCGGCGTGGCGTCGGCTCGCCGCAGGACCGCGGCGTGGTTGGCGCCGGGGGCGAAGTCCGCGATCAGGTAACGGGTCCGGTTCTCAGGGTCGGCGAGCGGCGCGAACCCCTCGCCGGTGAACGCGGCACCGTCCGCGAGCGGCTGGGCCTGGCCGAGCAGCATCTGCGGCAGGACGATCTGGCCGACGATCTGGTAGGTCTTCGTCGACTTCGCGCCGCGGACGCGCACCGAGTCGCCGACGTGCTTGCCGATCGCCTGCAACGTGGCGGACCCGAGCGCGACTTCGGTCGGCCCACTCGGTGCACGGCCCGTGACGACCTCGGGCCCGATCGTGCCGCGCACCGGGGTGAAGCCCCAGCCCGTCGTCGGCCGACCGTCGACCTGGATGCTCTCGAAGCAGACCGCGGCGACGGACGCGACCCCGTGCTGGTGGGCCAGGCCGAAGTCGTTCGCGCCACAGCTGGTGGTGAAGGAGTCGTCGGCGGCCTTGAAGTCCCAGGTCCAGCCGTAGAGTCGCGGCGTCGCGTCGAGATGACCGAGGCTGGCCCCGAAGACGAGGACGGCGGTCAGCCCGATGACGCCGAAGATCGCGCCGAGGACCGCGGAGCGGACGGGCAGCGCGCTCGTGCCCTTCCCCGGTTCGAGAGCGAGGCGCAGGCCGTTCGTGACGGACGGGCGCAGACCGGCCTTGGCGCCCTGCTCCGCGAGGGTGAGCCGGGCACGGCGCGGGCGGGCGACTGCGGCCGACCGGAGACTCGTCGCCCGGAACGCCGCGAGCAGACCGACCAGCAGCACGAAGCCGACGACCCCGACGACGCCGAGCCCGAGCACCAGCCCGTCGATCCGCAGCCCCGGCGACGGCTCGGCCCGGCGCGCGATGCCGATCGGGAACCGGGACGACGCTGCGACCGCGATCGCCGTCGCCACGATGGTCCCGCCGATCGCGACGACCAGCACCCGCAACCCGACCGTCGCGACGCGCTCACGTCGGGTGAGGCCGAGCGTCGCCAGCGTCGATTGGTCCCGTTCCGCGTCTGCGACGTCGCGCGACAGGACGATCGCGATGGCCACGGCACCGGCGACCGCGGCAACGCCCGCGAACACCCACAGCGCCAAGGTCAGCGCGTTGATCGCGTCCTGACCGCCCCGCGTCTCGGCGGAGACGTCTGCCACGGACTCGATCCGCGCGCCGAAGATGCGGCAGCGCCGCGGTCGCGACCTTCGGGACGTCGGCCGCGCCACTCTTGGTGCGCACCCGGAGCACCGTCGCGTCAGAGCGCGATCCGGTTCTTGTACGCGCGGTCGAACGCCGGCGTCTCGATGACGACGCCGCCGGACGCGGCCAGGTCCCCGAGGTCGAGCGGCCGCCGGACGATGCCGACGATCCGCAGGTGCAACCGCGGTCCGGCGTCGGGCCCCGGGTCCTGGTTCTGCGACGCGAGCACGAGCTGGGCCGGGGTGACCGAGTCGGCAACGAGATCGTCACCGATGCCGAGGTGCAGGCGCGACGCGAGACCTTCCCCGATTGCGATCTCGTCGGCGGCCTGGGGGTTGGCGAAGCGGCCCTTGATGAGCCGGGCGCGGTCGATCGTGCGCCCGAGCTTGCCGTCGATGGTCGCGGCGGTGTTCAGGTTGAGCAGCCCGTGGGGGCTCAGCACGTAGGAGTGCAGCACCGCGAAGTCCGCGACTTCGGGCACCCGTCGGAACGCACGCAGCTGCGCGGGCGTCGGATCGTCGATGTTGACCTGGGCGTTCGACGCGCGGCTGTAGCTGACGAAGCGGTCGAGCGACGTCGAGCTGCGTTCCGCACCGGCGGCCGAGGCCACCACCACTCCGCCGACGATGCCGACGAACAGGACGAGCGCGATTGCGCTGCGCCACCGGCGCCGGAGCTCGCTCCGCGCGAGCAGGAGAACTGCTGCCACGTCGTAAGGATGTGCGCCCGCGGCGGGGATGACAAGGCGGCCAGGACCCCCGGTTTCGGGGGGCTAACCCCCCTGCCACGCTCGCTTAGGCGCCGTAGGCCTCCTTGCCGTAGCGGCGCTCCAGCACCAGGTTGGCCGGGAAGAGGGCGAGCCAGAAGAGCTTTGCGATCCCCGGGCTGATGAAGGCGAGCGGGATCGAGGCGGCAAACACTGCGGGCGGGATGGCGCCACGGAAGGTGTTGAGCAGGACGCTCTCCGCGCGGCATCGGCGCGTTCAGCCCGGCGTGGTTCATGTACCACCAGAGCAGCACGGAGGCGGATCCGACCGCACAGATTGCAGCCGCGTAGACGACGGTGCCGAGCGTGGTGTCGCCGTACTTGCCGAGGATCTCGGTCGGGAAACGGCAGCAGCGCGACGAAGCCGAGGACGGCGAGGTTGATCCAGAGCAGCGTGCGATCGACCTTCACGAGCGACCGGAACGTGCGGTGGTGCGCCATCCAGTACATGCCGACGACGAGGAAGCTCAGCCCGTAGGTGAAGAGCTCGGGCACGAGGTCCTGGAGCGCCTTGCCGAGGTGCTTGTCCGAGACGTCCGGGACGGTGAGGCTCAGGACGAGCAGCGTGATCGCGATGGCGAAGACGCCGTCGCTGAAGGCAACGAGCCGGTCGACGTCGCGCCGGACGGCGGCTGCGTCGTCGTCCGGCGTTGGGATCACGCCGGGATGAGCCCCAGCGATCGCACCTCGTCGCGCTCGGAGAGCAGCTCGTCGGTCGTGATCTTGATGCGGGACTTGGCGAAGGCGTCGTGCTCGATGCCCTCGACCACCTTCGTGCGACGTGCCGTCGCTGCGCACCGGGAAGCCGAACTGCAGGCCCTCGGGCGCGCCGTACTCACCGTTGCTGCAGACCGCGAGGGAGTGCCAGTCGTCCTTGGGCGTCTTCTGCCAGACGCTGTTGACCGAGTCGATGGCCGCGTGCGCCGCACTCGCGGCGCTGCTGGAGCCACGCGCCTCGATGACGGCCGCGCCGCGCTTCTGGACGGTCGTGATGAACTCGGCTTCGAGCCAGTCGGGGTCGCCGATGACCTCGGTGCACGGGCTTGCCGTTGATCCTGGCGTGGGCGAAGTCGGGGAACTGGGTGGCGGAGTGGTTGCCCCAGATCGCGACGTTGGTGACGTCCCTGACCGGCACGCCGGCCTTCTTGGCGAGCTGCGCCTTGGCCCGGTTCTCGTCGAGGCGGGTCATGGCGTACCAGCGGTCGGCGGGGACGTCGGGCGCGTGGCTGCGGGCGATGAGGCAGTTGGTGTTGCAGGGGTTGCCGACGACGAGGACGCGGATGTCGCTCGCCGCGTGGTCGTTGATGGCCTGACCCTGCGGACCGAAGATGCCGCCGTTGACCTTGAGCAGGTCGCCGCGCTCCATGCCGGCCTTGCGGGGGATGGAGCCGACGAGCAGCGCCCAGTTGGCGCCGTCGAACGCGTCGGTGAGGGAGCTGGTCGGGACGATGCCCTCGAGCAGCGGGTGCGCTTCGTCCTCGAGCTCCATGACGAGGCCGCCGAGCGCCTGCATGGCCGGCTCGATCTCGAGCAGGCGCAGCACGACCGGCTGGTCGAGGCCGAGGAGCTGGCCGGAGGCGATCCGGTGCACGAGTGCGTAGCCGATCTGGCCGGCCGCACCGGTGACGGTGACGTGAAGGGGCTTCTTCGAAGGGGACATGCCCCGGAATCTAGCGCCGGGATCGCCGGATTTCCCGGGCCGGGCGTCAGCTCGCGCGGAGGTGGCGGCGGGGCGCGTCCTGGGCCCCGGCAGCGGCGGCCGCGGCGGGGTCGTTCGCACGGGCAAGACGTTGGCGCGGGAGCACCACGTCGCAGAACTCGACCAGTCGTTCGCGCACCTCCGGATCGAGGTCGACGAACTGGCAGCCCCAACGGTGGTGCTCGCCGTCGGGTGCCGGTGCGGTCGAACGCACCTCGACGGGGAGCGCCACGTCGTGAAGGTGTCCCGTCACGTCCGGGAGCCGGCTGAGGAGGGTGGAGTCGTGCGCCGACCGGCGCGTCGCGGACCACGTTCAGGGCCGCGCCGTTGGGCGTGATGTCGACGACGTCGACGCGGACGGTCGTCCCGTCGATCCGGGCCCGCATCGTGACGTCGGTGCGGAAGCGGGCGCGGCGCTGACGGTGGCGGACGAACGGCACCAGCGTGCGGAGCAGTGACTCCAGACGCCGAGGATCACGGCGATGGCGTCCTTCGGGTAGCGTTGGGAGTGCGAGGCACGCCGGCGACCGCACACGCGGAGGAGCAACGCGATCAGGAGCGTGGCGCTCGACCGTCGGGCAGAGCCCAGCCCGGAGCACCCGAGCCGCCGTCGTCGACGCCTTCCTTTGGCGTGACGTCGTACTTGTCCGGCCGACCGGAAGACGAGGCGACGATGCCGCGGAGGTAGACGCCCATGGTCGCGAGCCCGTAGCGGGTGGAGTCGAGCGGGCCGAGGGTGCACCACCGAGCCGAGGGTGGTGAGGACGCGACACGACCACGGCAGCCACAACGTGAGCAGCATCGCGAGGGATGTGCGGATCGGGAGCCGGCCCGAGGCGAGCGTGGCGATGAGCACGAGCAGGAGGATGAGCCGCTGCAGCCCGCTGGAGTAGTCGAAGAGCGAGGAGACAGAGCTGACGCGCCGCTTGGAGGTGAGGCCTCGGCAGGTGATCGGGTTCTCGCGCCTGCTGGAAGACGCCGACGGTCGCCCGGGCCCACCGATGGCGCGTTGGAGCAGGAAGCCGGCCAGGTCGGGGGCGCTCGCCCCGGACGAACACTTCGTCGTCGTAGCGGGTCTTCCACCTTGCGCATGCATCGCGATCGTGGTGTGGAAGTCCTCGGCGACGGTGTCGGTGAGGACGCCCCCGACCGCTTCGAAGCGCGTGCCGGTGCACGACGGTCGCGGAGCCACACCGAACATCGCGTTGTGCCGGTCCTTGCCCGGCGCGATGACGCGACAGAAGAGCGACTGCTCGTGACGCTGGTACTTCGGTGCGGACCGAGTCGCGGTTCGAGAAGTCATGTGGCGTTGCACGAGCGTCGCCCTTCTCGTCGTCGAAGTAGCCGACGGTCCGTCGAGGCATGGCGGCAGCGGGACGTGGTCGGCGTCGAGCATCAGCACCGAGCTCGCCGTCGGTCACGGGCGTGAGGGCGGGTCGACGTCGCCGCCTTGGCGGCGCGTTGTCGGGGCGGGTGACGAGTCGCGCCGAGCCGGTGGGCGAGCTCCGCCATCTCGGGGCGGCGCCGTCGTCGAGGAGGTAGGCGGCGGCGGCGGTCGGTGATTGCACGGCCACCAATAGGTTCGGCTTCAACTATCGCGACCGGCTCGTCGTAGGTACAGACGAAGACGTCGACGGGGACGGTGGTGCGCGCCGCCCTCAGTTGCCGGTGGCACTCGACCAGGCGAGGAACGTGTAGAAGGGGCGCAGGCTCAGCCAGCCGAAGATCTCGGCCAGGCGGGGGAGGCACAGCGGGAGGTACGCCCCGCGGCCGCTCCAGCCGATGCGCCAGGTGAGTAGTACGACGGCGGCGAAAGCAGCGCCGCTGACCGGAGCAGCTGCACGACGCCGGTATGGCAGCCCACCAGCTCGAACGGCTGTCGGGGACTTCCCGGGCTGTCGGCGTGCGCCGCTGTTCTTTGCCCTCCATGGCGATATTATTTATGCTCGAGTCGGACTCTGAGGTGGGCTATCCGGTTTCCCTTCGTCCTACTTCAAAGAGAGGGGCATTAGGCCACAGGCGCATTGGGTTTCGATTGCCATGGCACGAGCCGTCAGCTCACTATCCGATCGCCGAGCGCTGGCGGGCTCCGCCGACCCCCAGTGCGCCTCCAGCGACTCGACCATGTCGTCGCCGTGCAGTTGCTCGTTCCGTTGCCAAAATCCGCATCAAAACTCCAGAGAGCGGTCTCCGTGCCCTTTTCAGCGGCTTCGCGAATATGGAGCTGCCCGAGGAGCGCCACCGCAACGATACAGACCTCGACGCCGTCCACCTGATCGAACCGGATCCGATCGTCGTTGCCGTGCTCACCGAAAATGACGCGGTCGGAGGAGCTGCCGCAGGAAGAGTTCGTAGCCATCTCGGTTCGCCTTGCTCACGGTAGCGTATTTTTCCGAGAGCCCGAGCGCTCCCTCGCTTATCGACTCCGATGAGCAAAGCGACCCACCTCTCGGAGTTGAGCAAGCCGCAGACAGTCTTCGCAAACCAGCGACATGCTCGAGCTTCGGGTCCTTCTCCTGAGTGAAGGGCGTTCCAGCGAGCCGTACGACTTGACTCCACCGCTCGGCGAATCTCCCGGACGCGATGAGGTCCTCAACCGAGCCTCTCGTGCCGGCTTGTCGCCGCCCCAAAGCATCGAGAAGCCGTCCCTGACGACTCGAGCGATCAGCGGTCGACGTCTCTCAAGGAACGTCGCGTGAGTTGAGCTGCTCCCACCCCACCGGCAGTGCGTGCAGATAGCTCTCTGCTCAAGCCGCTCGCCGGTCACCGCGCTCGCAGCCATCACCGGCCAGTACGACGCCGGCGCATCTGCACTGATGTCGGAGTTCTCCGCCCAATCGAGAAACGCCATGTTCGCGATCGCGTTCGCACTCGTCGGACCCCGGTGATGCCGAGCGAGCCGAGGTAGCCCTTGGGGAACAGGTGATGCCGCTCCACCGCCCGCGGCGCCGCTGCTGCTGCGTCAAGGAGATCCTTCACCTTCACATCACTGAAGAGCACTTCCGCATCGAGCAGGTTAGCGCTGCAAGGAAGGCGAACAGCGCAGGTCAGCGTGGCGACTTGGGTGTCCAGACGGTTGGCAGCGAGATCTGCCAGTCGTCGCTCGTGAAGTTCCATAGCCATGGCGGTCCAGCTCTGCCACAGAACGCGGTGCCGTCGCCCGCGGCGAAGATCCGAGATGCGGCCGAGATCCGACTCAAACTGTCGCGGCATTCCGGCGGAGAGCTCAACCGGCCGGTTCGTGCGCGCGATGAAGAACCAGCGCGGCATCGTCGCACGCAAAGATTCAGATCAAGCCCGAAGTCCTCCCGGCCGCATGAGCCAGAGTGCGTAGTGTAAAGAGCACCGCGTTGCTCGGATGATGATCATCTTGCCATTCACTAAAGCCAGCGCTCCGGCAGCCACTTCAGGAACTCGTGCGGAGTTCGTGAGGCTCGAGCATCCTCGCCTGCGCCGCTGACAGGACACCGACGGTTCGTTGCGACGCTCTCCGCTGATGATGCCGGCTCTCGAGATCCTTGCCGCGGTAAGATGTCGTAGTCGCTCGAAGCCGGGCCCGGGGAAGGCGAGCGCGACAGCGACCGTAGAGCTGTCCGGCTGGGCTCGACTGGAAGTTGTTCTTGGGGCTCGAACCCGCGTCTCCGGATCCACCGCCGCGCGACTGAACAGGCTTCCAGCTCACGCCGGCCCTTCTCCCAATGCACCGACATCGCGAGACGAATGTCGCCAGCTCGATCTGAGCTTTACCCTTCGGAGTTGATGTGGACGAAGATCTCCGCGACCTGCTCCTCGTTGGCGGCACACCCAGCTCGACGACCTGGATTCGAAAGTCGCGGCAGGTCACGCACCCGGTCGATCCGTTCCTCGAGCAGATCCTGATGTGCATCCGACGGCTCATCACCGTGGGCGTCCGTGAGCCGCTGGAGGAAGTTGCGCACCGTCGTTTTGTAGCCCTCAGACTACAGCGCAGTGATGTCGGGGATGAACTCGGGGTCGCGGTCGATTGCAGCGTCCGTGACTTCGAACGCTTCATCTTCCGGTCGAAACCCGATCCGGATTCGCTTCTCCTCGAACTTCTTCGTCACTACGCCCCCGCCGGTCAGCACGGCGAAGAGCCAGCTGAGGCGCTGTTGACCATCGACGATCAGCAGCTGGGGTGCCTTCTCCGATTCGTCGAGCCCGATCTGGCGAGTACCCACCTCTGCGTCGGTCTCCCAGAGCATCAGGGTCCCGATTCGGCATAACCGTATACATCCAGTCGAAGATCATCTTGTCTTCGTCTGCCCTGACCACACGAATGGGCGCTGGATGTCAGGCAGGCGATCTGACCGACTCTGATGTCCTCGATCAGGTGGATGATCGAATATCCCGTGTCGCGGTAGTGCTCGGCTGAATCAGCAACATCTCGTGGGTCATCGGATTTGGCACCATCGAGCGCACGGTTCGAGGGGCTGGCGAACATAGCCTGAGACAGACCAACGCCCTGCACTGGATCTCGGCTTGTTAGCGCAAAATCTCGAGGGCCGTGCACGCGAAGGGCAGTCAGCGAGGGGCTCCTCCATCTCGCCGAATTGTCGCCTCACGCGGCCTCCGGTCGCGCACCCCGTTCGGGCCGAGTCTGATTCGCTCCGGGTGAGCAATACGTAGTCGAACGAAGGCGCCAACATAACACG
>CAWCMX010000005.1:0-927403 GCA_963796755.1 uncultured Acidimicrobiia bacterium | reverse complement strand
ACATCCCTATACTGCTCGCCTGAAGAGTAACTAACCCTCTCTACGCCGCCTCTTGCGGCGATTTCCCACGCTACCTCCCAAGGCGCCGCTGGATACCGTGATCTCCCAGTGTCGCCAACATCCCGCGACTCCAAGCGCCGATTCCGACGACCGATACCACTATCAAAGTCGCTCGACGTTTCCTTACGCGCCCCATCCCGCCACCGATCGCACGACGCCGGTGGTCCGCACAGGTGTACCCGTGTGGTGCACGGCGCCCAGCCTTCCAAATGGCACACGCACTTGCGACGGCCCTGGGCGCGAAGACGGACCTATCTCAGCGTCAACCCAAGCAAGTTATGACACCGCAGTATCGTCTTTACCCCGTCCGCGAGCAGCGCTTAAAGGGCTAGTCGTCCCACTCCTTCAAGAGGAGAACGCGCCTGACCATCGTGGCGATGCCCCGCGTCGACTTGGGTGGTGCATGCGCTGTACGTGCGTGCGAGACCCGCCTCCAACGCGCTGCTACACTGAGGAAGCACTCGACGGTCAGTTGGTAGTCGCGCTGAGTGTGAATGGAGCACACGATGAGAAACACGGGACGCCCCCTCCAAACCCTCCTTGTAGAGACTCTCCTGGCATGGCTTCCGCTGGCGGTCGTCACTGTGGTGTTGACAGTCACGATCTACGCCGCGGTGCAACAGGTAGAACGCAGTTCGGCAAACGATCCGCAGATTCAGATGGCTACGGATGCCGCCAATGCCCTCAGCGCGGGTGCCACACCGCAGAGCCTGGTATCCGTGCCACCGCAGATCGACATCGCACGGAGTTATGCGCCGTATGTCGTCATCTTCGACTCGAACAAGCAGATCCTCGCCGCCTCCGCAACGGTAAACGGCAATGCGCTCGTGCCACCGTCGGGCGTCTTCGACGTCGCACGTCGCACCGGCATGGACCTGATCACCTGGACGCCCGCTCCAGGGGCACGGAGCGCCATCGCGGTCGTGCCCTATGCGAGCGGCTACGTCGTAGCGGGTCGCTCGCTCAAGTTAATCGAAGATCGCGAGACCAGTCTTGAGTACCTGGTGGGCGCCGGAGGTGCCGCGGCGCTCCTATGCTCATTGGTTGCTGTGATAATCGTGCGCGTGTTGGCTATGCGTCTCACGTCCCGCGGCGGAGTGAGCACGCCGTCCTAGTCCGATTGTGCCTCGCCCGTCCACCATTTGAACCTAACTGATGTGTTGCTACCGTGCTGGTGACCTCCGTACCCAATTCATTGGTAATATGCGTTGACCAGCCAGCGTTCCGCACTTACAATAGTGTTCGACTGAGCCAGGTTCAACCTGGTAACGCCGAAGGACGGCGAGCGCTTCCGCATGACCGCGGGCATGTGGGAGGGTGTGCATGTGTCAGCCGAGGATGCCACTGCGCTGATCGGCGAGACGCTTTCCGGCTATCGCATTGCGCACCTGCTAGACTCCTCTGGGTCTACGACTCTGTACCAGGCCACAACTCTGACCGGGCAACAGTTTGTCCTCAAACTGCTCGATCCAGTGGCCGCCTCCATGCCGGGCGAGCTCGAGCGTTTTCGCGCGGATGTGGAGCGTATCAGCGCGCTGCGCCACCCCAGCCTCGCCCCCGTCTCATCGGTAATCGAGGACCGAGGCATGCACTTCGCCGTGCAGCCGCTCTTCCGAGGATCACTGCGTGAGCAGTTGACGCGACAGGGACAGCCATCAGTCAGCGACGCCATCATCATCGGCGCTCGCCTGGCCGAGGCGCTCGCCACCCTACATAGGCAAGACATCATCTACGGCGACCTGCGCCCGGAGCATGTCCTGCTGACCGAGACCAACACGCCGATCCTCGCGGTGTTTCGGGTGCAGCAGCCTCGTCAGGCTGAGAACGACATCGCCAAATATCACCAGCCCTATGTCGCGCCAGAACAGCGACGCGGAGAAGATCCCGACGCGCGTTCGGATGTCTACGCTCTCGGCGCGATCATGTATGAACTTCTCACAGACGCGCCTCCAGATGTATCAGTGCCGGATGGCGATTCTCCCTACGGCGCCTCGCCGCCCCACCCTTCGGCGGTCAATGCTCAGGTGCCCGCTGCACTCGATGCGGTAGTGTTACGCGCCCTTGCACCGCGCCCCGCGGACCGCTTCCAGGACGCGAAAAGCTTCGCGAACGCCCTTGAGAGCGTTGGAGACCTCGCGGACGTTGATGCACAGGCGACAGTGGAGGTACCTGCCGCCGTCCAGTTGCCCGCCGCCGTCCAGTTGCCAGTCGCTCCAGATCTGTTCACCGCCGAGACCGTGAAGACGATGTCGCTCTCGAATTGGCCCATGCACGTCGATCGCCCCGGTCCCGACCAACCGCGCCGGCGCAAGTTGCTGGCGGTCACGCTCTTGGGCGTCCTCTTGCTGCTCATTTCGAGCGGACTCATCTCGGTCCTGCACGAGGGATCGTCGGGCACGGCCGGAGACCCTACAAGCACCGTCGCCGCCAGCTTCAACACGCCAATTCTGCTCTACCCAACCGACACGCCGTTCGGTGCAACACCAGACCCCTCATCGACATCGACCAGCGCGAAGCCGACCGATACTGCACACGTTGGCCCTACAAACACGCCGATCCCCGGTGCTACCGCCACGCGCACGCCCCAGCCAACGTTCACGCCGACCGTCACGCCAGTGCCCACGCCTACCCTCACGCCAGCAGTCGTCGACGTCTCCCTGAACCCCATAGATTCTGGCACGTGCGGCGCAAGTGTCGTAGTTCAGGTGTCCAACACCGGGGAAACAGCGATGACTTGGACAATAGCTAACAGCAGTTATGCCACGGAAGACATTCCGAGCGACACGCTCACCGCAAACTCCTCTGAATCAATAAATGTCACTGTTCTGGCTATCGGCACCATTTACTTCGATGGCGCATCAAACTCACCTTTTCCCGTCAATGTCACCTGCATCTAATTTGGTCCGCAGTGAGGCGGTGCGGAAACGGCCTGCAACCTCTCCTGGTTGACGCGCGCGCAGCAAACAGCATACGATACAAAGGATTGCGACGCTCCTCGAAGGATTGGCGGAATTCCATGCTCACCTCCGGCGTCCGGCGCATCGATCACGTCGCCATCGTCGTTCGCGACCTCGACGCTGCGCTGCATTTCTATCGCGACACGCTCGGCATCATTCCCTCCAAGGTAATTGACTTCCCACGAGAGGGGGTGAAGATCGCCTTCCTGCCTGCGGGCGGCCCTGACGGCAGCGACATCGAGTTGCTGGAGCCTACCGATACGTCAACCGGCATCGCTCGCTTCCTTGAGAAACGCGGCGAAGGCTTGCATCACCTTTGCCTTGAGGTCGAAGACATCGATCGTGCGCTCGCCGAGCTTCAGGGCGAAAACGTCCCATTGCTCGACACCGCCCCGAGGCCGACCGCGGAAGGGCGCGGTATCTTCGTCCATCCGAAGGGTACAGGTGGTGTGCTAGTCGAGTTGGTGCAGCGCGGCCAAAACGACGTCTCCCCAACCTGAAATCCTGGCTGTTGCCCAAAGCGGGCCGCCAGACCGCGTAGCAATCGACCGCCGTGTTACGTGGCGTGCGCTCGCGGCTCGACGGCAGCGCTCGCACTGCACGCTGGCTTGCCTGAGCGAGCACCCGCGCCACTACCCTCCTGCGGCGACTGTGACACCGAGCTTGAGGTTAATCCATGAAGACAACACGCGAAAAGGTGAATGAATTGCGCCAGTTGCGCGAGCAAGCGCTGCTGGGTGGCGGCACGAAGCGCATCGATGCGCAACACAAGAAGGGCAAGCTCACCGCTCGCGAACGGATCGACCTCCTGCTCGACCCAGGAACATTTCAAGAGCTCGACATGTTCGCCACACACCGCAGCACCGACTTCGGCCTGGCGGACCAGAAGGTCCTTGGCGATGGCGTGGTCACGGGCTACGGCAAGGTAGATGGTCGGCTCGTCTACGTCTTCTCACAGGACTTCACGGTCTTCGGCGGATCGCTCTCAGAAGCGCACGCTGAAAAGATCTGCAAGGTGATGGATCACGCGATGAAGAACGGCGCTCCCGTCATCGGTCTCAACGATTCCGGTGGCGCACGTATCCAGGAGGGTGTAGTGAGCCTCGGCGCCTATGCCGACATCTTCCTTCGCAACACCCTGGCAAGCGGCGTGGTGCCGCAAATTTCCGCGATACTCGGCCCTTGCGCCGGAGGCGCCGTCTACTCGCCGGCAATCACCGACTTTGTGATGATGGTCGAGGGCACCAGTCATATGTTCGTCACCGGACCGAACGTGCTGAAGACCGTCACCCACGAAGACGTCACGTTCGAAGGCCTCGGCGGCGCACAGATTCATAACGCCGTAAGTGGCGTCGCGCACTTCCTGATGCCAAGCGAGGCCGAGTGCCTGCGCGCGCTACGCACGCTCCTGAGCTACCTTCCGTCGAACAACGTCGACGATGCGCCTGTGCTGCCCTCCGACGATCCGGTGGACCGCGCGGACGAGGAATTGGATGAGATCGTCCCCGACAATCCCAACAAGCCCTACGACATGAAGGACGTTATCCGCCGCGTGGCGGATCGCGGGTCGTTCTTCGAGGTGCAAGAACACTGGGCGAAAAACATCCTCATCGGCTTCGCGCGCCTCAACGGGCGGTCGGTGGGAATTGTGGCGCAGCAGCCTGCCGTTCTAGCCGGCGTGCTCGACATCAACTCGTCCGACAAAGCCGCGCGTTTCGTGCGCTTCTGCGACTGCTTCAACATCCCCATCGTCACATTCGAAGACGTCCCTGGCTTCTTGCCTGGCGTCGCGCAGGAGCATGGCGGCATCATTCGCCACGGCGCGAAGCTGCTCTACGCCTACTGTGAAGCCACCGTGCCCAAAGTGACGGTGATTACGCGCAAGGCCTATGGCGGCGCCTATGACGTCATGAGCAGTAAACACGTGCGCGGCGACGTGAACTATGCCTGGCCCACCGCCGAGATTGCCGTTATGGGACCCGACGGCGCGGTGAATATCATCTTCAAAGACGAGATCGAACGCGCGGAAGACCCCGAAGCCAAACGTCAAGAACTCATCCAGTATTACACCGAGAAGTTCGCCAACCCCTACGTCGCGGCGGGCCGCGGCTATGTGGACGAGGTAATCGAGCCACGCCACACCCGCGAGAAGCTGATCGTCGCCCTCGACATGCTCAAGAACAAGCGCGACACCAACCCGCCGAAGAAACATGGCAACATCCCGCTTTAGGCAACCGAAAGCAGTGGGAATGCAGGTGTGAACGTCATCCAATCCGGGTTAGCACCGCTCCCACGCCTTCCCGCAAAGCTGTGCCTACAAAACCTCGGAGCTGCCATCCCCAGGGATACTCCTGCCCCACTCCTGTCCGCGCCAGCGCCCAGCTCAACCGTGTGGTATACTTCTGCCACACCCGGTGAGTCCTAACACGACGCCGCTTTCTCCAACGCGAGAGAGCGGCGTTTTTGCGTTTGCACACGAACGAGGCGGCGCGTCATGAACAACATCGGCAGACCAACAAATGCGGCAGGTCATCACCGTGCAAGTACAAAAAGCGGCAAGATTGGCAAATATCGTCTCGGTTCATGCCTGCGCCTCCCTGCGCAAAGTCAGCGAGAATTGGCAACACCACACTTGCCAGCCTCTGCCGCTGTCACCGGTGAACGCCGAGGCGCCGCGCCAGGAATTTCCGGGCTTCGTGGCCCCAAACCTCGCCTACCACCCCCCTAAACGCGGCAGAATTGGCAATGTCCTCTCGTGCATTTCAGCCAAAATCTGCGAAAAAGGCACAGAGCCCATGAAAAGCAAAGCCGCGCTTCCTCTTCAAAAGAACTCTGTGCCCTTTGCGCCTGAAACTGTTCCCTCCGTATTGAAGCTCGGCCTACGCCGAAGGCGCGTGCTCGGCAGTGTGCTGAGCGCGCAGCACCTTTTTGTCGAATTTGCCCACGCTGGTCTTCGGCACCACGTCGATGAAGATCACATCCTCCGGCAGCCACCACTTCGCCACCAGCGGCTCCAGATACGTGAGGATGTCCTGCTTCGTCAGCGTGTCCTTGAATTCGGGCTTCGGCACCACATAGGCAACTGGCCGCTCCGCCCATTTCTCGTCGGGCACGCCGATTACCGCCGCTTCCAGCACCTGTGGATGCCCCATAATCACATTTTCGAGGTTGACCGACGAAATCCACTCGCCGCCACTCTTGATGACGTCCTTCGTGCGGTCGACGATGCCGATATAACCGTTCTCGTCCACCGTCGCGACATCACCCGTACGCAGCCATCCGTCAATGAATTTGTTGGTGTTATCCTCGCCGCCGTGATAGTACGACGCGGTGATCCACGGCCCGCGCACCTGCAACTCGCCGAAGGTTTCGCCGTCCCATGGCACCTGCTTGCCGTTGTCGTCCAGAATGCGGAAGTCTACCAACGGCACGGGAATGCCCGCTTTCGCGCGGACGGCATCCTGCTGCTCCGGCGGCAGGCCTTCCAGAGTGCTCTGCAAGCGGCCCATCGTGCCGACCGGCGACATCTCCGTCATGCCCCACGCCTGGATGATCGTCAATCCATGGCGGCGCAACCCCTGGATAAGCGACATCGGCACCGCGCTCCCGCCGCAGAGGATGCGGTTCAGCGCCGAGAAGTCATACGAACTGGCGTCCTTGTCCAGAATTTGCACCAGCCCGATCCAGATCGTCGGCACGCCGGCCGCCAGCGTCACGTGTTCGGTAGCTATCAGCTTGGCGACACTCAGCGGATCCATCAACCGACCAGGGAAGACCAGGCTGGCCCCCACCATCGGTGCCGCGTGCGCCAATCCCCAAGCATTGGCGTGGAACATGGGCACAAAGGGCATGCACACGTCGCGCTCCGAGAGGCCGCCCACGTCGGTCTGCGTCAGCGCCAGCGAGTGCAACACGATCGACCGGTGGCTATAGACAACGCCCTTGGGATTCCCCGTGGTGCCGGAGGTGTAACACATCGCCGCCGCCTGCCGCTCATCGACATCGGGCCACGGGTACTCGCCGTCGGGTGCGGCGGCCAGCAACTCCTCGTAGTTGAGAATCGGCGGCAGCTTCGAGGCGTCGGTCGGCGTAGCCGTCCCGTTCATCACGATCAGGTTGCGCACAGGTGTCAACTGATCGGCGATGCGTTCCAGCAAGGGCAGCAGATCCGCATCAACGAAAATCAGCCCGTCCTGCGCGTCATTGATGATGAACGCCAGGTCTTGCGGAAATAAGCGTAGGTTCAGCGTATGCAGCACCGCGCCAAAGCACGGCACGCCGAAGTACAATTCCAGGTGCGCTGTGGTGTTCCATCCCAGGGTCGCCACCCGGTCGCCCTTCTGCACGCCCAATTTCTGGAGCGCATAAGCCAGCCGATTGACACGCTTCGCCCACGCTCCATACGTCGTCCGCTGCGGACCTTCGGCGGTGTTAGTGATGATCGCCCTGCGCGCGAACAACGTGGCCGCACGATCAAGCGGATGCCGCAAAGTGAGCGGATAGTCCTGCATCGTCGAGACGAAACGTGGCGAAGAACCGTTGGTGGCCAGCGTTGATGGCGCGGGCGACGCAGTCTGCGCAGGCATATTGCTGGGCGCCTGCGCGGCCTGCGCGACACCATTACCGTTCGTGCTGCTCGCCGCCGGCGCCTGGTTTACTCCGTCTTCCTGCTTGGAACGCCCAAAACGCCCGAAGAGACCGCTCATGACCGTACCTCCAGCAAGGAGCAAGTGGCGCTGGTCACGACAGTGGGTCCGGCGCCTGGGTGAGACGTTTCGAGAGAACGTCGCCGGTGCATACGCCGCCAGGCTCCGCCCGGCGCGCCATGTGCAGGGTGGCCTCACGATACCAGCCCTCGCCAGCCTGTGTCAAACGTCCGCCACGTTCCCCGGCACGTTCTCAGGTATACTGGCGCTAGCTCATGCTTTCTCCAACGTGGGAACGACAAGTTTCTAGCGCAAATCTGCTAGATAGGAGCGTGGAATCATGGGTGGAGCATCATCACCTGCGTCACCGCGAGAAGACGACCTTGGAATCGGCAGCCTTTCACTGCACTTTGCTGCGTGGGGCGCTCCGAGCGACAGACCTGCGGCGCTCTTCATCCACGGACTCACCGCGAGTTCGCGTGAGTTCCTCGCCCTGGGTCCCGCGCTAGCCGCACAGGGCTGGTATGCCGTGGCACCCGACCTCCGCGGACGTGGCCTGAGCGCCAAGCCAGCCCACGGTTACAGCATCTCAATCCACGCTGCGGACCTCATGGCCCTTTGGGATGGCCTCAAACTTGGACCGATGACCATAATCGGCCACTCGCTCGGCGCGGTAATTGCCATGTACATGGCCGCGCTCTATCCCGACCGTGTCAGCCGCATCGTAATGATCGATGCCGGCGGCAAGATTCCCGACGACTCCGCCCAAGCCATCGCCGCCTCCGTCAATCGACTCGGCGCGATCTACCCCTCACTCGAAGCCTATTTGAGCCTCATGCGCCAACTGCCCGTAGTCCAGTGGAACGACTTCTGGGAGGCATATTTCCGCTACGATGCCGAACTTCTACCGGATGGCACCGTGCGTTCCCGCGTCCCGAAACACGCCATCGACGAAGAATCCTTCGCCCTCGGCGCGGCACGCACCGAGGCGCTGCCGCCGTTCGTCAAACAGCCCACGCTGCTGCTTCGCGCGCAGTACGGCACGCTCGCGCAAGACCGCGGTTTCATCCTCCCCGCCGACGAGGCCGAGCGCCTTCGCACGATCATGCCGGACTGCCAGGTTGTGGTGGTGCCTGATGCCAACCACTACACGATCATCGAATCACCTGTGACGCAGCGAGCGATCCTCGACTTCCTAAGCGCATAGCGGCGTTCGTTTCACCGGAGAGTCGAACCATGCCAGAGTCCGCCAGCTCTCGTGCGCGCTCGCAACCTGGCGATCCAATCGCGGGAGGCAGCCACACCCGGCGCAAATTGGCGGGCGGCATGCTTATCGCTGGCGGTGCGCTGGGCCTCGTGGCGCTGATTGTGCCATGGGTGCGCGCCGCCTACCCCGCCATCGGCGGCGACTCCGCGAGCTTCGTATACGACGGCCCTGGGTTGCCGCTTGCCAACGGCATCGCCCGTCTCGTCAACTCGCCGCATGTGTGGGCCATCGATCTGCCGTCAGAAACACTCGTATTCGTGGCGTTGCCTGTACTACTGCTGATCTTCGGATTCGCGGTCGTCGTCAATCGCGGCGGGGCATACAACGGAATGCGCCACGAGTGAGCCTTATCCTAAGTTGCATGGGGCTGCTGCTTTCGCTCGCGGCCGCCTTTGCCTATGTCAACATCGAGGGCGGTTTCGACGTTGTTCGCGCTACCCGCACAGTTGAGCTCGGCGCACTGCTATCCGGCGCGGCATACGTCTGCGCGCTCGTCGGGTCAGTTCTCACGAGAGGCCCTTCGAGGCCTCGCCGCTGAGCGCACCCGACGACTCACGCTCGACCGTTGACTACGATAATGGGAACGCCTAGTTCGCGCGCCTATTTTTTACGTCTCTGCTCTTCTTGTACGCCTCGATTACCTGCTGTTGTACCTGGGTCGGAACCTCTTCATAGGAGGTCTGCTCCATAGTGAACGTTCCACGCCCTTGGGTAATTAAACGGAGATCTTGGCGTAATGCAGCATCTCAGCCATAGGTACGTTCGCCGTAATGCGCTGCATGGCGACCTCCCCGAAGACCACGACCCGGAGAGCTGGTTGGGCGCGCCGATGTACTGGAGCCACTTCGACGCGGACACGAACCGCTCGCTGCTCCGCGCCGCGTCGCTCGAGATCGTCGTCGACCGGGTGATCCCCGATCCGATGGGCCACCGCGGTCACCTCTTCGCGCTGGTCCGCCGACCGCAGGACTGACCGCAGACGCGGGGTGGGTCAGGGGGAGCTTCGGCACTCCTGGACCAGCGCCTGGGTCGCAGCACGCGCCTCCTGTTGCTCCGGAGCCGAGAGGTCGGACTGTCGATCGATCGAGCCGGCGATGATCGGCGTCTTGACCAGCCGGCGGCTGACGCAGTCGCTCAGGTTCAACGGCGCGCCCTCGCCGAGCAGCGTCGCGAGCAGGGCATTACGACTGGCGAGCAACCGCATCGCGCCTTCGAGCTGGGCGGGCGGTGGTGCCTTGATCCCCGGCGCGTCGCACGAGGTCAAGGTCGACCGGCGGTGTCCGAGGTCGGAGGTGATGCTCGCGTCCGGCATCGTCGCCGCCCAGCTGCGCAGCGCGCCGGACAACGTGCGCGCGCCGTCCGCAGTTCCGCTCTCGACGGTGGCCCGCACGCAGACCCGCCCCTGGGCCTTGTACGTCACGATCCGATCCCCGGCCCACGTGTCCGCAGCATCGAGCGCCGCCTGACGGTCGAGGCGGCTCGCCAGCGTCTCGAACAGGTCGAACGCGCCGATCACATCCGGGTCCCCGACCTGCTTGGCCCCCTTCGGGAGCGGCGGGACGCCCACCGACACCGCGTGCGACTCCTTGAGTGCATCAGCCGGGTTCAGGAAGATCTCGTCCGTCGGCGCCGCGCGCTGCAACGCGGCGTTCGACCGCGCCGTTCCCGCCGTGCGCGCTCAGGACCTTCAGCACGTCGGGCCCGAAGATGTACGGCGCGTCGAGCTCGATCTGGACCACCTCGGCCGCACCCGCCTCGGCCTTGCCGGTGGAGTCGTCGTCCTTCGCCTCCGCCGCGTCGTACGCGGTGCGGTCGGCCGCGGGCAGCTCCTTCAGGTACGCGGCCTTGATCCGCTCCGCGTCGCCTTCGATCAACGCCGTGAGCGCGCCGCTCGACGCGGTGTCCGAGTCGGCCGCGGCGCCGCGCAGCTTCCGGAGGTCGAAGTGCTGGTCCTGGAGCACGTGGGTCAGCTCGTGCGCGAGCGTCGCCTTCCGCTCGATGTCCAAGGGCCCGGTGCCGCGGATCACCACCTCTTGCGCTTCCGGGTCGTAGAACGCGACCACGCCGGCCTGGTTCACCGTGTCGAACGACTTCACGAGGTCGGTCTGGTCGTCGATCAGGCCCAGCGCGCGCAGCTCTCCGCTGAGGTCCTCGATCCGGCGCTTGGCCGCGGGTGACAGCTTCGACGAGTCCACTCCGACCCGCTTCCGGAACTCCGCGTCGCTGAGGTACCGGACCGGAACCGGGTGGTCGAACGACAGCCCGCGCAGCGCAGCGACCCGCGCCGCGATCGGTGCCACCTGCGGATCCCACGCGGCCGGGTACGACGTCGAGGACCGGGTCACGAAGTACCCCGCGACACCGACGAGCACGACGAGCACGACCGCGCCCAGCATGATCCACCGCCACGGACGACCACCACCGCCGGCCCGGGTCTCCGTCCCCGGCGCGCCCCCGGGCGGCATGGTCACGTGCTCGGTCCAGATCTTCCCGGTCCAGTACCGGTACTGACCTCGCGGGCGCGCCCCGCTCCGGATCCAGATACCAGCCCGGCGGTTGTGCGATCGGTTCCACTCTTCTCCTGCCGTGGCGCGTCGACCAGAGGGATCGGGACGCCGGAGTCAGCTCTTGAACAGGAATTCCACGCTGTCGCCGAGCAGGTCCTCGACTTCCTCGGCCAGCTCCCGGTGTGCCTGCAGGTCCGGATCCTCGTCCAGGATCTGCACCGCGACCTCGCGGGCCTTGAGCACGTACGGGATGTCCCGGGGCAGGCGACCCAGCTTCAGGTCGCCGATCCCGGCCTGGCGTTCTCCGAGCACCTGCCCGGAGCCCCGGATCTCGAGGTCGCGCTCGGCGAGCAGGAACCCGTCCGTGGACTCCGCCATCGCCTCCATCCGGGCCTCGCCGTCGGGCGTCGACGGGTCCGCGAAGAGGAAGCACCACGCCACGCCGCCCCCGCGCCCGACGCGCCCGCGGAGCTGGTGCAGCTGCGAGAGACCGAACCGGTCGGCGTCCTCGACGATCATGACCGTCGCGTTCGGGACGTCGACGCCGACCTCGATCACGGTCGTCGCGACGAGCGCGTCGATCTCCCCGGCCCGGAACGCGTGCATCGCCGCTTCCTTCTCGGGGCCGGGCATCTGGCCGTGGAGCAACCCAACCCGCAGCCCGGACAGCTCTTCGGCCGCCAGGCGCTCGGCCTCCTCGGTCGCCGCCTTGGCCTCGATCTTCGCCGACCCCTCGACCAGTGGGCACACGACGAACGCCTGGTGGCCCGCGGCCACTTCGCTGCGCAACCGCTCGTACGCCGCGGCGCGCTCGTCCGGGCCCGGTCCGATCACGACGGTCTCGACCGGGTTGCGACCGCGCGGCATCTCCCGCAGCTCGGTCTGGTCGAGGTCCCCGTAGACGAGCATCGCAGCCGTGCGCGGGATCGGGGTCGCGGTCATCACGAGCACGTCCGGCTCGTTGCCGAGACCCTTCAGCACCGCCCGCTGCTCGACGCCGAACCGGTGCTGCTCGTCGATGACGACGAGCCCGAGCTTCGTGAACGGAGCGTCGCCGTAGAGCAGTGCGTGGGTGCCGACGACGATGTCCACGTCACCCGCCGCGAGCCCCGCCGCGATCCGCCGGCGTTCGGCCGCGGGCGTGCGGTTCGTCAACAGCGAGATGCCGACCGGGCGTTCGGCCAGCAACGTGCCCTCGCTCGGAACGGTCACCCCGTCGAGCAGGTCGCGCGCCACCGCGGCGAGCTGCTCGGCCAGGACCTCGGTCGGCGCCATCAGCGCACCCTGGTACCCGCCCTGCACCGCGATGAGCAGCGCGGCGACCGCGACGACGGTCTTGCCCGAACCGACCTCGCCCTGCAGCAGCCGGTGCATCGGGACCGGGCTCGCGAGGTCGCGCTGGATCACGTCGAGCGCCGCGTGCTGGTCGGCCGTGAGCTCGTAGGGAAGCGAACCGAGGAAGCGCGGGAGGAGCTCGCCGTCGACCTGGTGCTGGATCCCGCCGCGCTCGACCTCGATCTTGCGCTTGCGCAGGACGAGCGGGATCTGGATCCGGAGGAACTCGTCGAAGCGGAGCCGGCGCTGCGCCTCCCGCCAGTCCTTGCCGTTCTCCGGCTGGTGCACCTTGCGGTACGACCACGTGCGCTCGGGCAGCTGCTTCAGCTCGGCCCGGGTGTCGGCGTCGAGCGGGTCCGCGAGCGCGCCGGCGAAGTCGAGCGCGGCCGACACGCAGCGCTGGATCTCCCACGTCGACACGTCGGCCTTCCCCGACTGCGGGTAGATGGGCATGACGACGCCCGTCTTCGCCTCGCCCGCGCGGCCCAGCACGTCGACGATGGGATTCGCGAGCTGGCGCTTGCCCCGGAAGATGTCGAGCTTCCCGTACAGCGCGACCTCGGTGCCGACCGCGAGCTGGCGCTCACGCCACGGCTGGTTGAAGAACACGAGATTCAGGAGCCCGGTGTCGTCCTCGACCACCGCCTCGACCATCTTCTTGCGCTGGCGGGTCTGGCGCGACGACACCCGTTTGACCTCCGCGACGATCGTCGCCTCCTCACCCGCCACCAGCTCCGAGATCTCGGCCTTGCGGGTGCGGTCGTGGTAGCGGCGCGGGTAGTGCTGGAGCAGGTCGAGGACCGATTCGATCGGCGGCTTCATCAGCGCGAGCCGCTCGAGCAGCTTCGGGGCGATCCCGTCCACGTCGCCGAGTGGTGTCGTGGCGAGCTCGCGCAGCGTGCGGGGAGCCGTGGCTACTCCACCCCGATCAGGTACGGGTACAGCGGCTGGCCACCTTCGTGCACCTCGACCTCGACGTGCGGGTGCGCGACTGCGACCTGGGCGCGCACCCGTTCCGTCTCCGCCCCGCGCGCGTCGGCCCCGGCGAGCACTGTGACGATCTCGCTGTCCTCGGTGACGAGCACGCTCACGAGTGCCAGCGCGGCATCGACCGGGTTCGTCGCGGTGTGGCAGATCCCTTCGCGACTGATCGAGAGCCACTCGCCCGCGGCGATGGGACCGCATTCCGCGACGCTGTCGCGGACCGCCTGGGTCACCTCGCCCGCGGCAACGCGTCCTGCGGCCTCCTCCATCGCGGCCTCGTTGTCCGCGAGGTCGGCTTGGGGGTCGTACGCGACGAGCGCCGCGAGCGCCTCGACCACCGACGTCGTCGGGATCACCCGGACGTCGCGGTCCGTCAACGCGTCCACCTGTCGCGCGACCGGGATGATGTTCTTGTTGTTCGGCAGGACGACGACCGACTCGGACGGGCATCGCTGGACCGCTTCGAGGATCTGCGCGGTCGACGGGTTCATGGACTGACCGCCCGCGACGACCTCGTGGACCCCCATGCTCGTCAGCAGGCGCTTCACCCCTTCGCCGACACCGACGGCGACCACCGCCGTGGTCACCGGCGGGCCGGGCGGCGCGCTCGGCGCGTCCGGCGCGGTGGAGTCCTGGTCGCGCACCCACTGCTCTTCCTCGACCTGCTCGAGCAGGTCGGTCACGCGCACCTGGCGCGGTCGGCCGGCTTCGATCCCGGCCTCGATCGCGCCACCGATGTCGTCCGTGTGCACGTGGCAGTTCCAGAGGCCGTCGCCACCCACCACGACGATCGAGTCGCCGAGCGCGGCCCACGTCTCCTTGAACGCCTTGATCGTGGGGTCCTCGGCCTCGAGCAGGTACATCACCTCGTACCGCAGCGAGGCGACGTCGTCGCCCGCCAGGTGCGCCTCGACCGACACCGGCGTGAGCACGACGTCCGGGTCCGGGATCGGCCGGCCGGCGACGACCTCGAGGAGCGCGTCGAGCAGCAGCGTGAAGCCCCGGCCCCCGGCATCGACGACCCCCGCCTCACGCAGGACCGGCAGCAGGTCGGGCGTGTGCTCGACCGCGTCGCGCGCGGCAGTGGACGCCGAGTCGAGGATGCCGACCAGCGCCTGCTCCCCGGCGTCTCGTGCCGCCTCGGCCGCATCCGCCGCCGCCCGCACGACCGTGAGGATCGTCCCCTCGACGGGGCGCATCACCGCCTCGTAGGCCGCGTCCGACGCCTGGCGCAGCCCGAACGCGACGTCGGCGGCGCCGGCGGCCTCGAGGTTGCGGAACGTGTCGGCCAGGCCCCGCAGGATCTGGGACAGGATCACGCCCGAATTGCCCCGGGCGCCCATCAGCGAGCCGTGGGCGACGGCCTGGCACACCTCGGCCATGTCCTCGGCGGTCCCGAGCTCGTGGACCACCGACTCGAGGGTCAGGGTCATGTTCGTGCCGGTGTCGCCGTCCGGGACCGGGTAGACGTTGAGCCGGTTCAGCTCGTCCTGGTGGGACCGCAGCGCATCCCGGAATCGGGTGACGGCCTGTCGTAGATCGAGAGCGGCCAGCCGCTCGAGAGTCACCATCGGCGCGCATCGTACCGGCCGAGCCTTTGCGAAAGACGGCCCGCTGCTATCCTTTCCCGGTTCCACCCCTGGTCCCGAGCGAGGTCACGTCATGGCATCCGTTTGCGAAGTCTGCGGCAAGAGCCCGGTCTTCGGCATGAAACTGAGCCACTCGCACCGCCGCACCAAGCGTCGTTGGAACCCCAACGTGCAGAAGGTGCGGGCCATCGTGAACGGCTCCCCGAAGCGGCTCCACGTCTGCACTGCCTGCCTGAAGGCCGGCAAGGTGCAGAAGCCCTGACGAGGGGATCGCCAGGTTCATGCAGGGCGTGATCCGCACCTACGACCCGGACAGCGGCGAAGGCGTGGTCGTGCGCGACACCGACCGGGCCGAGATCGTCCTCGCGTCGGACGCGCTCGAGGGCTCGATCTTCCGGATGCTCCGCCAGGGCCAGCGCGTGGTCTTCGAGCTCGACCCCCAGGACCGGGCGATCCGGGTGCGCATCGGTTCCGAGGTCGACATGGGGCTCCCGCCCGACGTTCAGGTCTAAGGTCTCCGAACTTCCCGAATGGGAGCATTGGGGTAACTGAGGCAACGGCGGTGACGGGCGGGCAGGGCGATCACCCGGTTTCGGCGTCGGCGAAAGCCATCACTACACTTTCGAAACCGCGCCAAAGGAGCCGTGACGTGTCGCTGACCGTGAACGCACCAACCCGCCACGAGGGCCTGCTCAGGTGGGTGGACGAGATCGCCGAGCTGTGCGAGCCGGACTCGATCCATTGGTTCGACGGTTCCGACGACGAGGCCGACCGCCTCTGCCAGCAGCTCGTCGACGCGGGGACCTTCGTTCCGCTGAACGACGCAAAACGCCCCAATTCGTACTGGGCTGCGACCGACCCGTCCGACGTGGCCCGGGTCGAGGACCGCACCTTCATCTGCTCGGAGCGCGAAGAGGACGCCGGCCCGACGAACAACTGGAAGGACCCCGCCGAGATGCGCGGGATCCTCGACGGTCTGTTCCGGGGCTGCATGCACGGCCGGACGATGTACGTCGTGCCGTTCAGCATGGGCCCGCTCGGCTCGCCCCTCTCCTACATCGGGGTCGAGATCACCGACTCGCCCTACGTCGCGGTCAGCATGCGGACGATGACGCGCGCCGGTCAGGCCGCGCTGGACGTGCTCGGCGATGACGGCGACTTCGTTCCCTGCGTGCACTCGCTCGGCGCGCCGCTCGCGCCCGGTGAGGCCGACTCGACGTGGCCGTGCAACGCCGAAGAGAAGTGGATCGTCCACCTCCCCGAGAGCCGCGAGATCTGGTCCTACGGCTCCGGTTACGGCGGCAACGCGCTGCTCGGCAAGAAGTGCTTCGCCCTGCGCATCGCGTCGGTGATCGCCCGCGACGAGGGCTGGCTCGCCGAGCACATGCTGATCCTCAAGCTCACTTCGCCCGCGGGCAAGGTGCACTTCATCACCGCCGCGTTCCCGTCGTCGTGCGGCAAGACCAACCTGGCGATGCTCATCCCGTCGATCCCCGGTTGGAAGGCCGAGACGGTCGGCGACGACATCGCGTGGATGAAGATCGGCGAAGACGGCCGCCTGCGCGCGATCAACCCCGAGTTCGGGCTCTTCGGCGTCGCCCCCGGCACCAACTTCGAGACCAACCCCAACGCGATGCTCACCCTCACCCGCAACACGGTGTTCACCAACGTCGGCCTGACCGACGACGGCGACGTCTGGTGGGAGGGCATGGACGGCGAGCCGCCGGCGCACCTCACCGATTGGAAGCGCCAGGACTGGACGCCCGCGTCCGACACGCCGGCCGCGCACCCGAACTCCCGGTTCTGCGCGCCTGCGTCGCAGTGCCCGGTGATCGCCGACGAGTGGGAGGACCCGAAGGGCGTCCCGATCTCGGCCGTGCTCTTCGGCGGCCGCCGCGCGACCACCGTCCCGTTGGTCTACGAGTCGCCGCGACTGGCGCCACGGTGTGTTCATCGGCGCCACCATGGGCTCCGAGAAGACCGCGGCCGCGTTCGGCGGCATCGGAGACCTGCGCCACGACCCGTTCGCGATGCTGCCGTTCTGTGGCTACAACATGGGCGACTACTTCGGTCACTGGCTCTCGATGACCGAGCGCACCGACGAGGCCGCGCTCCCCCGCATCTACGGCGTGAACTGGTTCCGCAAGGACGAGGACGGCAAGTTCCTCTGGCCCGGCTACGGCGAGAACTCCCGGGTGCTGGCCTGGATCGTCGGGCGCCTCGAAGGCACCGCGGACGGCGAGGAGACGGCGATCGGCACCGTGCCGCGACCCGAGGACCTCGACCTCGAGGGCCTCGACGTGACGCCCGAGCGGATGGCGCAGGCCCTGGCCGTCCGGGCGACGCAGTGGCAGGCAGAGGCAAAGGGCGTCGGCTCGTACTTCGAGGAGTTCGGCAGCAACCTCCCGCCGGTGCTCATCGAGGAGCTCGACGCGCTCGAGCGTCGCCTCGGCGAGGCCCCGAGCGCGTAGCGCTACCCGCGCCGTAACCTCAGCCCAGTCCCGCACGAACGGCGCCGTTCGCCGCACCTAGCTGGGGAGGCCGCATGGCCGTGACCGCGTACCTGCTCATCCAGACCGAAGTCGGCAAGGCGGATCTGGTCGTCGACGCCATCCGGGGCATCGACGGTGTCGTCGCCGCGGACGATGTGACGGGCCCCTACGACGTCATCGTCAAGACCGAGGCCGACACGCTCGACGACCTCGGCAAGATGGTCGTCTCGAAGATCCAGGCGGTCGACGGCATCACCCGGACCGTCACCTGCCCGGTCGTCCGCCTCTAGCTGTAACTACGGCCATCAGGTTGTTTGACACTCGGCTGATCGGAGTCTTGGCCGTCCGAGGGCGCTGTGACGTCGGCGAGTGTTGTAGTGCTCGAGCAGCAGCAGCGCAAGTGCCCGGCATCGCTGAGCGGTGCTTGTCAAGCCTGCAGGTAAGCCCACCGGTGAACGGTCGCGGTTGAAGCGTTCGACTTTACCGTATCTGCCGCGGGCAGTGTGGTTCTGATCAAGTCGGCGCTCGATCTCGTGGTCGGCGAACAGCGCGGCGAGGAGAGGCCTGCGTGAGCTCCAATGGTTGTCGGTCCCGTTGCGACCTCGATCCGAACGCGACGAACTCTCGAGGTGGTCGGCAAGATCATCTACACTGCGCCAGCATTACTCACTTCGGGCCGCTGAAGATCTCGATGTATCTGAAGCGCTATAGACGTCGAGATCGGGTACACGTGGCGTCTACCGGATCCTCAAGCGCCTCGATCTGAACCGGTTGCCGGCGGCGCAGCGCTACAAACGCCACACCGACCGGTGGAAGCGATACGAGAAGCCGCTGCCCGGCCATCGTGTGCAAGTCGACGTGAAGTTCATCGAACGCGCTTCCCGGCACCCGCAAGAAGCGACTACCAATACACCGCGATCGACGACTGCACCCGCATCCGGGTCCTACGGATCTACCCGCGCAACGATCAGAAGACCGCGATCCAGTTCCTCGACTACGTGCTCGAGAAGCTGCCGTTCCGGGTCGAGGTCGTCCAGACCGACAACGGGGCCGAGTTCCAAGGCGCTCTGCACTGGCACCTCCTCGACCGCGGCATCGGCCACGATCTACATCGAAGCCAGCCACGCCCGCCGACTCAATGGCAAGGTCGAAGCGCTCGCACCGGCATCGACGCCGATGAGTTCTACCGACATGCTCGACTGGCGTCGTCATCGACGACACCGAGCTCTTCAACCAGCACAAGCGCCGTAAGACGTCGGAGGACTTCTACAACTTCGACCGACCGCATGGGGGCTCTCGATGGACAGCTATCCCCTACGAACCGGGGTCTTCGACAGAAGACCACGACCTCGGCTGTCACAACGGCCTGGCCGAGTTACATCTAGCGGGCACGGCCCGCGCGCTTCGCGCGGCGGGCGTGGCGTTCGATCGCGAGGGCGATCAGGCGGTCGAGCAGCTCGGGGTAGGGCAAGCCCGACGAGGCCCAGAGCTTGGGGTACATCGAGATGGGCGTGAACCCGGGGATCGTGTTGACCTCGTTCACCAGGAAGCCGCGGCCGGACTCCTCGAAGAAGAAGTCCACGCGCGCCATCGCGTCGCACCGGCACGCGGCGAACGCGCGCACCGCGAGTGCCTGGACCTCGGCGGTATGGGTGGCGTCGAGCGGAGCCGGGATCCGGAGGTCGGCCGCGCCGTCCTCGTACTTGTCCTCGTACGTGTAGAACTCGGCGCTCGGCACGATCTCGCCCGGCAGCGACGGCTGCGGCGGCGAGTCGCCGAGGATCGCGACCTCGATCTCGCGGCCTTCGACGGCCTCCTCGGCGATGATCCACTCGTCGAACTCGAGTGCCACTTCGATCGCGGCGTCGAGCTCGGCCTCGTCGTGCGCCTTGCTCACGCCGACCGACGATCCCATGTTCGCGGGCTTGACGAAGCACGGCAGCCCGAGCTCCGCGACGACCCGGGCCGCGAACCCCGCCCGGTCCTCCCCGTCGCGCAGCGCGAGGTAGTCGGCCTGGGGCATCCCGCACGCGGCGAACCGCGCGCTTCATCATCACCTTGTCCATGCCGACCGCGGAGCCGAGCACCCCCGAACCGACGTACGGCAGGTCCGCCAGGTCGAGCAGCCCCTGGACCGTCCCGTCCTCGCCGTAGGGACCGTGGAGCAACGGGAAGACGACGTCCACGCCGAGGCCGCCGCTCCCGGGCGTCGCCACCACGCCCCCGAGCTGGTCGAGCTCCGAGCCCTCGACCTCCAGCGCGGCGGGGAGTGCGGCCCGGTCGTGGGCGATGAGCTCGCGCGCCGCGTCCGCCCGGAGCCAGCGGCCGTCGCGGGTGATCGCGACCGGCACCACCTCGTAGCGATCCGGGTCGAGCGCGCGCGCCACGGCGACCGCGGTGGCCCGGGAGACGTCGTGCTCCGCGGACCTTCCCCCGAACACGAGCATCACACGCGTCCGGGGCGCGCCGGCGCTCACGACACCACCTGCAGGACCGCGCGGATCCCGAGGCCCATGATGAAGAGGCCGCCGAGCCCGTAGAGCAGCTCCTGGCGTCCCTTCATCTGGTGCCGGTACTGGTAGAGCAGGCCGATCGTGATGAAGATCAGGAACCCGTAGAAGAGGTGCAGCCGCGGCACCGCCTTGCGGTAGGTCTCGTCACCCGCGACGAGGACCGTCCCGAGGAAGACCTGCAGCAGGATCGCGCTCTCGGCCACGATCGTCGCGATCCAGACCGGCCGGCCTCGCAGCTGCTTCCACCGCCACGCGGCGAGCATGTAGAGGCCGGCGAGCACGTTGAGCACGATCGCGACGTAGCCGAAGACCCGGTGGATGTGAAAGAGGGTGGTCACTACAGCGCGGAGTCGTCCGAGACGGAGGGGGTGAACGCGGAGGACGCGTCGTCGCCGCGCAGCACGCTCTTCAGGATCTTGCCCGCGGGGTTGCGCGGCAGGGGCTCGGTGCGCAGGTCGACGTACTCCGGCACCTTGAACCCGGCGAGCCGTGTCGCGCAGTAGGCGCGCACGTCGTCCTCGCTCGCCGTCGAGCCGGCCCGGACCTGCACCACCGCCTTCACCTCTTCACCGAGCTGCTTGTGCGGGACCCCCACGACCGCGGCGTCGAGGATGTCCGGGTGCTCGGCCAGCACGTGCTCGATCTCGACGCAGTACACGTTCTCGCCCGCCCGGATGATCATGTCCTTCGCGCGGTCGACGAGGTAGAGATAGCCGTCGGCGTCGAGGTAGCCGATGTCACCGCTGCGGAACCAGCCGCCGGGCCACGTCGCGGCCTCGGTCGCGTCGGGCCGGTTCCAGTAGCCGCGGCTCATGATCGTCGGGCCGCGCAGCACGATCTCGCCGTTCTCCCCGAGCGGCACCGGCTTGCCGTCACCGTCGACGATCTGGATCTCGACCGTCGGCGCGGCCCGGCCCACCGAGCTCGGATGCGAGACGTAGCCCGCACCGGCGTTCGAGGTGGCCACGGATGCGGTCTCGGTGAGCCCGTACGCGGTGGACAGGGTGTCCGTGACCTGGGGAAACGCGACCCGGATCCGTTCGACGAGCTCGGGCGCCGCGGGCGCGCCGCCGTACCCGATGCGGCTCACCGAGGACAGGTCGTAGCGCTCGAACGACTCGGCCTCGACGATGCGCCACATCACGGTGGGCACCCCGCCGATGTTCGTCACCTGCTCCCGTTCGATGACGGCCATCGCCTCGTCCGCGTCGAACTTGCCCGGCGGCATGAGCACGAGCTTCCCGCCCGACGCGTAGCCGGGCACCATCGTCGCGAGCGCGCCGGTGACGTGGAAGAGCGGCACCACGAGCAGGTACGCCGTCTGCAGCTCGGACCGCGGCGCTGCTGCACCTTGGGCCGCGGCGATCCCGCCCAGGCACGCGAGGTTCTGCAGGTTCGCGAGCGCCTGGCGGTGCGTGATCGTCGCACCCTTCGGCTTGCCGGTGGTGCCCGAGGTGTAGAGGATCGCGAGCAGGTCGTCCTCGTGCACCGCGACATCGGGCAGCGCGCCCGGGTCTTCCGGCGCGAGCAGCCCGGTGCCCGGGCGGGCCGGACCGTCGGTCGCGTCGAGATCGGTCACGAAGATCTGCTCGAGCGTGTCGAGCACGCCGACGACGTCGCGGACGACGGCCCAGCGCTTCCGGTCGCAGACGAGCACCCGCGCGCCGGAGTCGGCGAGCGCGAACTCCAGCTCCTCCGCCTTCCACCACGCGTTCAGTGGAACGCACGACGGCACCGATCACCGCGCAGGCCCAGAACATCACGACCCATTCGACGTTGTTCGCCGAGAGCACCGCGACCCGGTCGCCCGGCCCGACGCCGAGCCCGAGCAGTGCCGCCGCGGTCCGCCGCACCAGCGCGTTGTGCTCGGCGTAGGTCAGCCGGCGGTCCCCCTGCACGACCCAGTCGACGTCACCGCGCGCGTCGGCACCCTCGACCAGGTCCCGCATCGAGTGGAGTCGATGGCGGTAGACCTGGAGCGGGACGCCGAGCACGTCCTCGGTGACGATCTCGAACGGTCCGCCCGGACCCGTCAGCGTGGCGAGAGCATCGGTCACCGGCACACCCTACGAGTCGGCGCCGGTCCGTTCGTGCTGGGCGACGTCGAAGCTCCACAGCTCTGCGTTCGTGCTCACGGGGCCCTGCGTGTTGTGCGCCTTGTGGCCCTCGCCGAACGCGGCACTCTTGGCCCACGCCTGGAAGTCCTCCTCGGAGCGCCACCGGGTGTACACGAGGAATTGGTTCCGATCGTCGTTGGGCTTCAGCAGCTCGAACGCCTCGAAGCCCTCGGAGCCACCCACGGCGCCGGCGCGGGCCGCGAACCGGGCGACCAGCTCCTCGGCCCGCTCGGGCTCCACCGTGATCGCGTTGATCTTGACGACACTCACACTGATCTCCTTGTCCGTTCGGGGTGGCTCAACGCTCGTCGCGCAGGAACCGCTCGATCTCGCGAGCGAGGTCCTCACCCGACACCGCTTCGTCGGGCGGGGCCTCGGACTCCAGCTGGGTCACCATGTCGGCGACGTCCGGCCGTTCACTCAACCCCTCTTCGACCCGCTCGAAGTACGCGTCGCTCTGCTCGTCGAGCGCGTGCAGGTCGACGGTCAGGCCCGCGACCTCGCGCAGCCGCTCGAGCATCGCCCGGATCGCGGGCGGCGACGGGGTGGCCGCGACGTAGTGCGGCACCTGGGCCCAGAAGCCGACCGCGCGGATCCCGGCTTCGCCCAGCGCGACCTGCAGCACCGTCTGCGCGCCAGTCGGCCCGAAGTAGTCGGATCGCAGCGCGCCGACCTCCTGGGCCACCGAACGACTCGACGCGGTCGCGAGCACGCTCACCGGGCGCCGGTGCGAGACCGGTGCCGGCATGCCGCCGAGCGTGACCGCGAGCTTGACGTCCAGGTGCTGTGCGACCTGCACGAGGTCGGAGGTGACGTCGCGCCAGCGCACCGACGGCTCGGGACCCGCGACGATGACCACGTCGCGGCCGGCGCGGCCCGCGACCAGCTCGATCGACGGCCACTCGATCCGGCGCGTCACGCCGTCGATGAGCGAGACGGTCGGCCGCGTCTGCTGCAGGTCCAACAGGTCCGAGAGATCGACGGACGCGAACTTCCGGGGAGACTCGAGCGCCTCGGCGACCGCGGCCAGCGTGCCGGTCCCGGCGAGCCCACCGTCCACCCAGCCCGTCAGCGCGACGAGCATCACCGGGTCGCGCAAGGTGGGCCACTGTTCGACGTCGAGCACGCTCCCACTGTAGGGGAGGCCGTCGCCGGGACCCGTTCGCTAGGGTCCGCGCGATGAAGTTCGGCGTGCACACCGGCCTGCAGAACACGAGCATCCCGGAGCTCCGGTCGCTGTGGTTGCACATCGAGGATCTCGGGTTCGACTGGATCTCGATCTGGGACCACTTCTACGCCGCCGACGGCACGGGGAACCCGCACTGCCTCGAGGCGGTGGCGAGCCACGCGGCACTCGCCGCGACCACGTCGCGCGTCCGCTGTGGCAGCCTCGTCTACTCCGTCGGGTACCGGCATCCAGCGGTCCTCGCCAACGCCGCGGCGACGTTGGACCAGCTCTCCGACGGGCGGATCACGATGGGGTTGGGCGGGGGCTGGCTCGCGGAGGAGTACCGCGCGTACGGCATCGACTTCCCGGCGGTGGGAGTACGGCTGCGCCAGGTCGAGGAGGCGATCCAGTGCGTGCGCGGACTGCTGACGCAGGACGTCACGAGCTTCGAGGGCGAGTACTTCACCCTGGCTGACGCGCGCTGCGAGCCGAAGCCGGTGCAGGCGCGCCTCCCACTCTGGATCGGGGGCGGCGGCGAGAAGGTCACCCTGCGCACCGCGGCGCGCTACGCCGACGGCTGGAACGTGCCGTTCATCTCGCCCAAGGACTACGCGCACAAGGTCGGCGTGCTCGACCGGCACTGTGAAGCTGCGAACCGCGACCCGGCGGAGATCACGCGCTCGGTGAACGTCGGCATCGCATTCAGCGACGAAGCACTCAGAGCACAGTTCGGCAACATCTCCGAGTTCGTCCGCCCCGGCGTGCTCACCGGGAGTGTGAACGAGATGATCGACCGGGCCGGCCAATATCGCGACGCCGGCGCCGAGTGGCTCATCCTCGCGATCCGCGCGCCGTTCGACGTCGAAGGGCTCGACCGCTTCGCCGCCGAGGTGCTCCCGCAGCTCGCGTGAGCGAGCTGCGGCTCGATCCACTCACCCGCGAGTGGGTGGCGATCGTGGCGGACCGCCAGGCTCGGCCCAACCTCGCGCCCGACACGGCGGCGTCCACGCCGTGCCCGTTCTGCGTCGGCGGCCTCGAAGCGCCGGACTCCTACACCGTGCGCGCCTTCGAGAACCGGTGGCCCACGCTGGCACCGGGCGCGCCGATCGATGTCGACGGGGCGCTCGCCCACGGCTCCGGCTTCGTCGCGCTCCCCGGTCGCGGTGCCTCGGAGGTCGTCCTCTACTCCCCCTCCCACGACGGCTCCCTCGCCACGATCGGGGTCGAGGGCTCGCGCCGGGTCGTCGACCTCTGGGCCGATCGCACCGAGGCGTTGCTCGCGCGGCCGGAGAACGAATACGTCCTCGTGTTCGAGAACCGCGGCGCGGTCGTCGGCGCGACCATCCCGCACCCGCACGGACAGATCTACGCCTTCCCGTTCGTTCCGCCGGTCCCCCGCACCGAGGCCGCGGTCGCCGCCGAGCACGGCTGCCCGGTCTGCGCCGCCGTCCACGACGAAGTTGCGGCCGGAGCGCGGGTGGTGCGCGATGACGACGGGTGGGTCACCTACGTCCCCTTCGCGTCCGCGTATCCGTACGGCGTCATCATGGCGCCGCACGAGCATCACGACGGACTCCCCGCGCTCGACGAGCGCGTCACGGGACGGTCTCGCGGCCGCGCTCGTCGACCTCGTGGCGCGCTACGACCGACTCTTCGACCGGGAGATGCCGTACCTGATGTGGGTGCACCACGGCGTGCACGTCCACGTGCACTTCGCGCCACCGACCCGGTCCGCTGACTCGCAGCGCTACGTCGCCTCGGCCGAGGTGGGGACCGGGACGTTGGGCAACCCGGTCGCGCCCGAAGCCGCCGCGGCGGCCCTGCGCGACGCCTGACCGGCTAGTTGGGTGACGGGCCGGCGAAGCCGCCGGTCGAGGTCGATCCCGAGCCGAACCCGCCGATGCTCTTGCGCTTGCCGAATGCGTGCTCCATGTCCGTGCTGCCGAAGGCCGGCGGAACCTGGCCGTCAACCGCGTAGCGGTAGAGCGCGGTGCGGTAGATCCCGCTCAGCGCGGAGACGATCGAGCGCCGCGATCGCGAGGAGCACGGCACCGACCGCGACCAGCGGGACCGTGATGACCACGTCGCCCGCCGAGATGCCGAGCGCGATCACGATGGCACCCGGGATGAACGCGATGAGCCCGATGAGCCCGAGGCCGATCTGCGCCATCAGGTTCTCGCCCCAGGTCTGCTTCAGCAGGTGCGCGGAGCGCTTCAGCGCGGCGAACGGACCGAGGTCCTCGAACACGATGATCGGGACGGTGAGGAACGTCACGACGTTCCACGCGGCGCCGATGAGGCCGCCGATGATCCGGCCGAGGAGGCCGAAGCGCTCCTCGATGGCCTGGATGATGACCGACAGGGTGGCGGAGACCACGGCCCACGGCAGGATCCGGTGCAGCCGTGATTGGGCGACGCCGAGCGCCATGCCGAGGTTCGTGTCGCGACCCTCGAGCTTCTCGTTCGCGCCGGCGCAGAGCGCCGCCAGGAAGTACGTCTGCACGAGCGCCACACCGATGTAGGTGCAGAACCCGAGGACGTAGGTCACGACGTTGGCGGAGTACTCGGTGTCACCGTTGATGCCGGTGTCCTTGCCGAGCGTGGCCCAGACCGCGAGGGCGAAGATGCCGACGACGAGCGCCGAGAAGACGAACGACAGCACCGGCAGCCACAGCAAGCCCTTCTCGGACTTCAACACGGCCCAGCTGGCTTTCGCCAGGGCCCAGGAGCGTTGCATGCGAGTCATGGGTGCATTATCGACCATGCGGCGCCCCACTTGATGTCGCGGCTCTTCTAAGGTCCCGGCGGTGATCGGGCTGCGGGCGCCGGGCCGGGTGAACCTCATCGGCGACCATACGGACTACAACGACGGGTTCTGCCTCCCGCTCGCCATCGACCGCGAGTGCCTCGTCACCGGGACCCCCGGAGCCGACGGCCGGGTGAGGGTCCGGTCCCGGGAGCTGGACGGCCCGGTGGACCTGGCCGCGGACGGAAGTGACGATCCGAGCGGCGTCGAGCCGGCGTGGGGCCGCTTCGTGGCCGGGGTGCTCCGGGCCCTCCGCGAGCTGGGGCGACCCCCGACCGGATTCGACGGCACCATCGCCTCCACCGTTCCGCCCGGCTCCGGCCTCTCGTCCAGCTCCGCGCTGTCGGTCGCGCTCACCCTCGCGCTCGGCGACGCCGGCGCGCTCGACCTGCCGGACCGCCGGGTCGTGGCCCGGGCCGCGCTCCGGGCGGAGGTGCTCGCGACGGGGGTGCCGGGTGGGCTCATGGACCAGATGGCCTCGCTGTTCGGCGTCGCGGAGCACGCGCTCCTGCTCGATTGCCGCTCACTCGACGTCACGCCGGTGGCCCTCCCCCGCTCTCACGCGGTGCTCGTCGTCCATTCCGGCGTCGCCCGCACCCTGGTGGGGAGCCGCGTACGCGGCACGGCGCGCGGCCTGCGAAGCCGCGGCCCACCGAGTCGGTGTGGCTGCGCTCGCGCGACGCGACGTTGGACCAGGTCGCGGACGACCCGATCGCCCGTCACGTCGTCACCGAGAACCAGCGCGTGCTGGACTTCGCCCGGGCACTGACCGACAACGAGGTGCATGCCCTCGGCCCGCTGCTGCTCGCGAGCCACGCCAGCCTGCGCAACGACTTCGCGGTATCGACCCCGGAGCTCGACCTGCTGGTCGACCTGACCGTCGAGCACGGGGCGATCGGCGCTCGGCTCACCGGCGCCGGATTCGGCGGCTGTGTCGTCGCGATGGTGCAACGGAACCACGCCGACGACTGCGCGGCCAAGACTGTGGCCGCGTACGACGAGCAGACCGGCCTCCAGGCCCACGCGTTCGTCGTCCGGGCGGTGGACGGTGCGGGACCGGTCGCGGCGGTCCCGGAGAACAGGCCATGAAGCTCCGGCCCGTCGACCGGCTTCGCCCCGCGCCCGCGCCGGTCGCCGAGACGTCGGAGTTCGCGCCGGTCGCGGTCGCGACGAGCATCGACTGGACCGACCACACGGATGACGCGGCACCGCCGCCGGGCGGGGGCCGGATCGTCATCGATCTCGGCGGCCGGTGGGAACGGCGGGCGGACGACGCCGAGTGGCAGAAGATCGTGGTGCCGGACAACTTCGGGTACGACAACGAGTTCTCCGACTTCTTCGGGCCCATGTGGTACCGCCGGAAGTTCGCCGATCCGCGCGTCGATGCGCCCGAAGGCAACCCGCAGCACGCCCGACTGTGCTTCGCCGCGGTCGACTACTTCGCCGACGTCTGGCTCAACGACGAGCCGCTCGGGCACCACGAGGGGTACTTCGCGCCCTTCGGCTTCGACGTGACCGACCGGTTGCAGAAGAACAACGAAGTCCTGGTGCGGGTGCAGGACCCGCTCGAGGAGCTCGACCCCGACCAGTTCTTCTTCAGGCACAAGAAGCGGATCATCAAGGGCACGCTGAAGTACCACGACAGCCGGCCCGGTGGGCTGCCCGGCCGCATGAGCCATGCCCTCGAGGGCGACGACTCCCCCGCGGTCTGGACCCCCGAGTGGGGACAGTCGATGACGACGGCGGGGATCACCGGACCGGTCAGCCTCGCTCGCACCGGCGACGTCGCGATCAGCGCGCTCTTCGTGACCCCGCTCGACCACGAGACCGGTGCGATCCAGATCGCGGCGGTCCTCACGAACCATGCCGACGCGGTCCGGGGGGCCACGATCCACCTCACGATCGAGGGCGAGCAGCGCCGCGCTCGACGTCACGCTCGCTCCCGGGTCGGCACGCATCGACGTCATCACGGAGCTGCCGGAGCTGGGTCGGTGGCAGCCGGTGCACTCACCGCACGGCGCGCCCGATCTCCACACGCTGACCGCGGTCGCGGTCGTGGCGGACCGGGTCACCGACCGCCGCACCGTGAGCTTCGGGCTCCGCACCGCACGGGTGGTCACCGACGCCGAGGGCCACGCGCGGCACCTCGAGGTGAACGGTCACCCGGTGTTCGTCAAGGCGGTCAACTACATCCCGTGGCAGCACTTCGCCGAGGTCGGCCGCGCGTTCTACGACCGCGACATGCGCCTCATCGCCGACGCGCACGGCAACTCCATCGGGGTGCACGCGAACGTCCAGTCGCCGCACGCGTACGACGCGGCCGACGCCGCCGGAGTCCTCACGTTCCAGGACTTCCCCCTCCAGTGGTTCTACGACTCCGGGACCGAGACCAACCCCGGGTTCGTCGCGGAGGCCCAACGCCAGATCGCCGACATGGCGTACCTGCTCCATTCCCATCCGAGCGTCGTCTACTACGCGTGCCACAACGAGCCGTTGCGGATGTTCGTCCCGACCGCGCCCGAGGACGACACGCCCGAGCGCGACGTCGGCGAACGGCACCTCGATGCCGCACTGTTCGCGACGCTGCAGTCGATCGACGACTCGCGCCACGTGCAGGAGGCGTCGGGCATCGGTGACGACGTCCACTCCTACGCGGGCTCGCTCACGGGACGGAACCTCTACCGGGTCTCCGAGCTCCCCGCGTGGTTCGTCAGCGAGTACGGCTTCTGGACCGTCGGGCCCGCAAGCCGAGAAGTGGGGCGACCGCGGCTGGCCTCCCACCACCGGGCAGATGCGCGAGTGGGTGAGTCGCCTGTCGTTCATCGGCTCGACGGTGGGCTTCGCGGGCATGCCCGACCGCTACGACTCCCTGCGCGAGTGGGCCGACGCGACCGAGACGTACGGCGCCGCGCTCGCCAAGCACCAGACCGAGTGGTTCCGGATCCATCGCGGGGCGCCGTTCATGGGCTACCGCTGGCACTTCTGGGCCGACTGGTGGGGCTACGCGGGCGGCGGGCTCGTGGACCTCGAGCGCGCCCCGAAGCGCACGTACACCGCGTGGCGGGAGGCCTCCCGCCCGGTGCTCGCCACCGCCCGCACGGACCGGTCGGTCTACGAGCCCGGCGAGGTGACGCTGCCGGTCTTCCTGGTCAACGACACCGAAGCGGCGTGGCACGGGCCGCTGCGCTGGGAGATCCGCGACGCGACCTCCGCGGTGATCGCACCCGATCCCGACGGGTTCCGCATCGGGCTCGCGTTCCCGGACGACGGCGTCCTCGATCGCGGTGCCGGACGGGGCGGGCGAGGTCCTCGACTCGGGCCGCTTCGACGTCCGGGCCCGCCGCACGGATCCAGTCCGATCGGCGAGGTCGCGGTCCCGCTGGAGCCCGGGTCCTCCCGGACCGTCGAGCTCCGCTGGGGCGATGAGACCAACTTCGTGCACCTGCACTGCCCGGCCGCGGGCACGTCGTACCCGCCCGGACTGAGCCGCGTTCGATGAGTGGGACTGGATGAGCCGAACCCTGGGCAACGGCGCGGTCCGGCTCGAGCTCGGATCGGGAACCTGGACCGCACGCTGGACGCAGTGCCGCGGTGACCCTCGGGCCGTGTGCGCATGCGCGTCGAATCGGACGCCTGGAACCCCGAGCCGGGCCCGCGGCGTCTGGCACGTCGAGACGACGCGCACCGGCGCCCGGGCCCGCTGGACCCTCACCGACGGCACCGCGTGGCTCGAGCTCCGGCTCCCGGCGGACGGCGACATCCTCGAGGTGCAAGCGGGATACCGGCCCGAACGCGACGACCGCGTGCGCAGTGTCATCCCGCCTCGCCGGCGTCGTGACCCCGGACCTCGACCGGCAGCTGGTGAACGGGTACGACTCGTGGTCGTACGCCGGCGTGCGCGCGCGGACCCGGACAGCGACGGACTCGTACTGGAGCTCGACGGTCACGACCGCGTCGGGCGCACTCGCGATCCAAGCGCTCACCTGCGAGCAGCTCGTCACCCGCGTCAACCGCACTGGCAACGAGCTGATCGTCCACGCCGAGCCCGCGCCGACGCATCATCTCGTCGACGGCAGCTGGGGCCACGAGATGCAGGTGGCGACGGCGACCCGGCCCGTGGCGGCGGGGGACGAGATCGCGTCGGAGTCGATCGCGATCAGTGCCGGGCCCGACCCGCTCGCGGTGACCGAGGCCGTCGCGGCGCTGACGCCGCGCCGCCCGTGGGCCGGGCCACCGGCCCTCGGCTGGGAGTCCTGGTACCACTACGCGACCCGGATCAGCACCGGCCGCCTGCTCGAGAACGCGCAGCTGCTGCGCGAGCGGTTCGGCCATCGACCGGGCTTCGACCTGCTCCAGATCGACGACGGCTGGCAGGAGGCCAACGGGGCGTGGTGGCCCCGCGAGCGGTTCCCCGACGACTTCGGCGAGCTGGTCGAGGAGATCCATCGCCTCGACCAGCGGTGCGGGCTCTGGCTGGCGCCCTTCATGGTCGAGCCGGGTGCACCGGGCCTCGGGACCGAGCACGAGGACTGGTGCGTGATCGACCGGGCGAGCGGCACCACGGCTGCGCGACCGCCACGGGCGTTGGGCCCTCGACGCCTCGAACCCCGCCGTCGTCGAGTACCTGCGCGACCTCGGGGCGCAGGTGCGGAGCTGGGGCGTCGACATGGTCAAGCTCGACTTCCTCTACCTCGGTGCGCAGGAGGGCGGGCGCCATGACGCGCGGGTGACCGGGACGGAGGCGCTGCGCCGCGGCCTGCCGCGCGTTCGTCGATCCGCTCGGCGAGGACGTCTACGTGCTCGGGTGTGGCGCGCCGATGCTGCCGATGGTCGGCATCTGCCACGCCAACCGCATCGGCCACGACCTCGCCGTCCCCGTGCTCGGGCGCGCCTACGGCCAGCCCCTCGACGACGACTGGACCGGCTGGAAGGGCATCAAGGCACAGGCGCGCCAGGCCGCGAGCCGGTGGGCACTGCACGGGCGGTGGTTCCAGAACGACCCCGAGATCGTGATGGCGTGGGGCAGCGACGGCCGCGGGGGCCCCGACGGGTACCGCCTCGAGGAGTCCCACACCCAGGCCGTCGTGGCCGCGCTGGTGGGCGGACCGTTCCTGCTCGCCGACCAGCTCTCGACGTTGCTCCCCGAGGAGCGGGCGGTCCTCGAAGATCCCGACGTGCTCGATCTCGCGTGGGACGAGCGCGGGTTCCGTCCGATCGACCTCTTCGACCACGCCGACGCCCGCCGGCAGCACGCGTACGACCTCCCCGACGATCTCGCCTCCGTGTGGGTGGCCGAGCGCGACGGCGGGCCGGTCGTCGCGCTCTTCAACTGGACCGACGCCGCGGCCGACCGGACCGCACCCGACGGCACGACGCTCACCATCCCCGCGCACGGCGCGCGGGTCCTGCGCACCTAGTGCCCCGCCAGGCAGCGTTCTCCCCGTCCTCCAACGGCCCCTCAGGGCGATGCCCCAGGTCGATGTGTCCGCGCGTTCGGGGACGGTCCCTCGACCCCCTCAGAGGTCGAGCAGGTCCTCGACACTGTCGAGGACCTCGGCCATCGGCGTTTCGACCGTCGGCAGCGCGGAGAACAGCTCGAACCACGCGGAACGAGTGGGCCAGGTAGCGCACGAGCGCCTGCGCCCGCTCGGCCGCAGCCGGGTCGGCGAACGCGGACGGGTCGGCGAGAGCGAACGCGGGGTCGACCGCGGCGTAGTCGGCGAGGGCGGCGCGCGCGGCGTGGGCGATGTGCTTGTGGCGCTCGTCCGGGTAGGTCCGGACGCTGGTGCGGTCCGGATCGATCGCGGGCCAGCGGCGAGCGCGGGCGCGGGCCGGGTCGAAGGTGATGCGGGCGTCGAAGCCTTCGGGGAGCGCCTCGGGGACCGGCGCAGGCTCGGGTGTGTACGTCGCCAGTACGAGGGTTGCCAGCACCGACGGGTCGGCCGCGAGGCCGGGAAGGCCGACGGTGACGTCGTGCTCGTGCCCCGGCGCGGGCACGCACGTGACGACCTTGGGGCCGGGCGTCGCGGCCAGCCGCTCGAGGGTGTCGGCGAACTGCCGGCGGCGGTCGCCGGGATGGCCCGGCCCGATCAGGTCGATCGTCGCCGTCATGGCACGCTCGCGCACGTCCCGCTTCAACTCCACCGGCTCGTAGGGTCCGTGCTCGAACCCGATCATCCACCAGTGCGCGGGAGCGAGAGCGTCGACCACGCCGAGCATGGCGACGATCGCGCCGAGCCCGTAGGCGGGCGGGATGTGCACCAGCGCCCCTCGCCGCAGCGGCGCGAACAAGTCGAGGGCCCGGATCCGGGTCCACAGGACATCGCCGTCGTGCACCTCGGACCGGCGGGCCGCTTTCAGCACACCCCAGTCCGCGGCGGTGCGGCCGTGCGCGTCGGTCGCCGCCGGGTCGGCCCCGGCCGCCAGCAGCCGGCGCACGAGATCGTGCCGCTCGCGGTACACGGCGACGTGGAGGGCGGTGGCCTCCCCGTCGAACGCCCCGCCGTCGACGGAGGCGCCGTGATCGAGCAGGTACTCGACGACATCGGCCGCGCCGATGTTGACCGCCGCCCACAGCGCGCTCTCGTGGTTCGCGCACGGGCACGACGTCAGCGACCGGGGCGCCGGCCTCGACCAGGAGGCGCACCAGCCGGAGGTCGCCGATGCCGGCCGCGCGGATCAGCGCGGTCGCCCGATCCGAGAACCCGAGCCGCGCCTCGTTGCCCTCGACCGGCGACCAGTCCTCGGTGGCGGTGGCCAATGAGGGGTTCCGGGCCAGGAGACGGGCCAGCCCATCGGCGTCCTGGGCGCGGAGGGCCTGGAACAGCAGGATCGTGTCCCGAAACGATTCGGTACCAGAGGGGCGGGCGGCGGCGAGGGCGTCGGCGACCATGGGGAGCAGCTCCTGCAATCGGGTGCGGGCGGACCACGCCCGCTTCTTGGCGGCAGGGACGGTGATGCCGAGGAAGGCTGCGACCTCCGCGTAGGGCATCCCGGCCAGGTGATGCAGCGCGACCACGCACCGCTCGCCCTCGGGCAGGCGCTCGACCGCGGCCCGGACCTCGGCCGCCTCGACGGCGGCGAGCACGACCTCCTCGGGCCCGGCGGCCGGGTCCATCAGCGCAACGGGACCGTCGCCGCGGGTACGGCGTCGAGCGGCACGGTGGTGGGCCGGCGGCGGCGGGTCCGGCGGTTGGTCGCGGTGCGGACGAGCCGCAGGAGCCAGGCCGGGAACGCAGCCGGGTCCCGGAGGCTGGCGATGTGGCGGAAGGCCAGGACGAACGCTTCCTGCGCGATGTCCAGCGCCTCGTCCAGATCGCCGCACAGCCCGACGGCGGAGGCGACCGCGATGTCTTCGAATCGGTCGATGAGCTCCGGCCAGGCACTGGCATCGCCCCGTTGGGCGGCGCCGACCAGCGCCGCCCAACGATCCCGATCCTCGAAAAGCGTCATCACCAGAGAGGAGCCTGCCCGCGCCGGTCCGGTTACCGCACGGCTCGAGCGGAGGCGCCGCCCGCCGGGGCGCGGCACGGGTCCCGATGAGCTCAGGTCAGCGCCGCCGCTCAGCCCCGCGTCGATGTCCCGAAGATGGTGACGGCCCTCGTGGATCGTGTGCCGCCCGAGCCACACCATCGACCGTTCGCTCTCGGTCGGCCAGCTGTAGATCGCGGTCCGCTCCCACTGCTCGGCCCGCAAGCCCGCGAACTCGGCCCCGATCGCGACCGCCGCGGCGGCGAGCTGGTCGGCGACCACCAACGGGTCCTGCCCGTTGTACTGGTCCCGCGTGACCCGCTCGTCCCGGCCCATCGGGACGAACGTCGGACAATCCTCCGCCAAGGCCAGCTGCAATCGGCCCCGCTGCACGTCGAGCATGTCGCGGACATGGCACGAGTACTCCAGCGCCGACCAGATCTGCGGGCTCGGACGGGCGCGGAGCACTGCCGGCTCGGCGTCGAGCCGAGCCCGGTACATCGGCCCGAATGCTCCGAGCGCATTCGGAATGTCGGTCACCGGAATTGATGCATAGACGAGCCCGCACTCGTCGCAATCAACCAAGGATCCGGGCCTGGTTCAGGCCGCGCCGCGCGTGATGCCGGCTGCCTTGAGATCTTCCGCCGGAACGCCCGCTTCGCGCCACGCACCGTAGGTAATGCCCTTGCGCTTCGCGTACGGCTTCGCGTGCTTGATGAAGTTGCGCCGGAGATCCGAGAGGTCGACCTTCACGGCAAAGTTCTCGAGCTCGGCGGCGAGGTCGATGCGGCGCTGCGCGAGCTCCAGCTTCTTCAGCCCGGTCGCCGGACCGATCTGTGCGGAGACGTCGTCGAGCTGCTTCTGCACGGTTTCCTTGGTGCGCTTGCGGCCGCGCTTGGGCTTGTTGGCCTGCAACGCCTCGAGGTACGCCCGCACGTGACGGGATGCTTCGCGTCCTTCGGCGAGCGCCTGCTTGTGCGACGCAGTCATCTTCGCGGGGCCACGCTTTTTCGCTCCGGGCACCGAGGCGCGCGTGACTGGTGGCCTTCTTTGCGGGAGGCATGTGGAGGTGTTCTCCTTGGGCTAGTAGATATGGGGAAAGACCCTGCCTCGCGGTGCAGCATAGCGATGATTGCAGCGCCGTTCTCACTCCAGGATTTGTCGCGGCAATGCAGCTTCGTTCCGATCTGACCTCAGTACACTTTTTCGCCTGTGGCCATTCTTGTGTTGATCGTCCTCGCGGGCGCGGCCGGAACGTTCTTCGGAATCCTCACGGTCATCGCGAAGAACGAGCGGACGACCAACCGCCATCACCTGTTGTCGAACATCCCGGGCTCGATTGCCCTGGGGGCCGTGGCGTGCGTCCTGCCGGGCGGTCTGGCCTACGTGCTCACGGACAGCATCGTCATCACGCGGTGTCGCGGCAGTCGTCTCCGGCTTCGTGATCGCCTGGGTCATCGAGGCCCTGGACCACTAGGCCTCAGACGCCGAGCGACTTCCCGATGATCTCCTTCATGATCTCGGTGGTGCCCCCGTAGATCGTGGTGATGCGGGCATCGGCGTACGCCCGGGCGATCGGGTACTCGTTCATGTACCCGTAGCCGCCGTGCAGCTGGAGGCACGTGTCGACGACCGCGCTTCTGCAGCTCGGTGCACCACCACTTCGCCATGGCGGCCTCTTCGGCCGTCAGCTCGCCGTCATTCAAGGCGAGCACCGCCCGGTCGACGTAGGTCTGCCCGATGTCGATCTCCGTGGCCATCTCGGCGAGGCGGAACCGGCTGTTCTGGAACGTCCCGATCGGCTTGCCGAACGCGGTGCGCTCCTTCACGTACTCGAGGGTGATGTCGAGTGCCTGGCGCGGCCGCGGCCACTGCGGTCACCGCGATCGAGAGTCGCTCCTGGGGCAGCTTGTCCACGAGACCCAGGAAGCCCTGGCCCTCGTCGCCCAGCCGGTTCGCCACGGGAACGGCACGTCGGTGAAGAAGAGCTCGGCGGTGTCCTGGGCGTGCAGGCCGATCTTGTCCAGGTTGCGGCCCCGCTCGAAGCCGTCCATGCCGCGCTCGAGCACGATCAGGCTCATGCCCGTGTGTCGTTGCGTCGGGTCGGTCTTCACTGCGGTGACGACGAGGTCCGCATTGATCCCGTTCGTGATGAACGTCTTCGAGCCGTTCACGACGTAGTGGTCGCCATCGAGGATCGCACTCGTGCTCATGCGAGGCGAGGTCCGACCCGATGCCGGGCTCGGTCATCGCGATCGCGGTGATGAGCTCGCCCGAGCAGATCCCGGGGATCCACCGGGCCTTCTGCTCGTCGGTGCACAGGGTGAGGAAGTAGGGCAGGCAGATGTCGTTGTGCAGCGTCCAGCCGAGGCCCGCGGCGTTCACGCCCGCGCGCTGGATCTCCTCGGCGATCACGACGTTGTAGCGGAAGTCCGGCGACTCCCCCGCCGCCGTACTCCTCGGGTACCGCGATGCCGAGGAAGCCCTGCGCGCCGGCCTTGGCGAACACCTCGCGGTCGACGATGCCGGCGTGCTCCCATTCCTCGGAGTGCGGCACGAGCTCCTTGGCGATGAAGGCCCGCACGGAGTCGCGGAACAGCTCGTGATCTGAGTCGAAGAGGGTGCGCTGCATGCCTACGAAGGTACTGCCGCTACCAGTCCGCCGCCGACAGGCGCGCGAGCGCATCCGGGGTGCGAATCCCCCACCAGAAGAGGTCGCTGGCCGTCCACCAGCGCAACGCGGGCATCGGGGACGCCAGCAGCCGACCTCGGCGATGTGGCGATCCGCGAACGGGTACGGCTCGTCGGGCAGCAGCACGACACCTGGCCCGACCGCGCCGAGCTCACCGAGTGAGATCCTCCGGATAGCGGTCGGGCGCGTCGCCGACCACGCTCTCTCCAGCCGAGCAGGGCGAGGACCGACGCCCCGTAGGTGTCGGCCGTCATGGTCATCCAGGGTCGGCGCCAGATGAGGACGGCGACGCGCCCGTGTGGGGGCTGCCGCGCGGCCTCGAGCAACGCCCGCCAGCGTTCCCGACCGAAGACCGGGTCGACGGTCGCGCCCACCCGCACGGCGAGCTCCGAGACCGCGGGACCGACGTCGGTGACCGAGCGCGGTGACATCGAGTGGAGCTCGAGGCCCGCGACGGTCAGCGCTTCGGCGTCCGCGATGCCGGTTCTCCTCGTCGTTGACCACGACCAGGTCCGGGGCGAGCGCCACGATCTCGTCGATGTGCGGATCCTTGGTGCCGCCGACCGTCGGGATCCCGTCCTGCTCGCAGAAGCGGGTGCACGCGACGGGGATCACGCCGAGCGCGACGAGCGTCTCCGTTGCGGACGGTACGAGGGAGACGACCCTCACATCCGCTCGAGCAGCTCGGCCTTCTTCGCCTCGAACTCCGCGGGAGTGATGTGGCCCTGGTCGCGCAAGGCCGCAAGCTTCGTGATCTGGTCCGCGATGTCCGGCGACTCGTGCACCGGGATCGCGGTCGGCGCGCCGAGCCCCGCCTGCCGCGGCAGCCTCACCCGACCAGGAGGCCTGACGGCGCGCGTTCGCCTCCATCTGGCGGTACACCTCTTGCTGGACCATGTCCGGGTGCCGGACGTTGTCGAAGTGGCTCTGACCGTCCTTGCCCGCCGACTCGATGTCCAGGTCCCCGGCGCCGATCATCCGCAGCAGGATGTTCTGGTGGAAGTCGATGTTGTTGATGCGCTCGAGCGGGATCTCGGTGCCGCGCTTCGAGACGATGCCGGACCGTGAGATCACACGCCGGTCGGTGAGCACGAAGTGCGTGTAGGTCCACACCAGGTACTTCTCGACGACGAAGGCGGCGAAGACCAGCAGGCCGATCCCGAGCGGCCAGCCCAGCCAGCTCGTGCCGTTCGCGGGCCCGAGCCAGAGCACGAACACCACGAGGAACACGATCCCGACCACGATGTGCTTCCAGAAGAAGAACCAGTGGGGCTTGAGGTCGAGGACGACGTTCTCACCCTCATTGATGAGCTTCCTCGGATACGGCGGCATGCGCCCAGCCTACGGCGCGCCCAGCACGCGATCAGCGAACGCGCTGCCAAATCTGCCGTCCGGATCGAGCCGTCGCCGCACCGCTTGGAACCGCGACCACTCGGGGTATCGCGGCGCCAGCGACGCGGCGGTCTGGAAGTGCATCTTGCCCCAGTGCGGGCGCCCGCCGAGCCCGTTCATGATCTCCTCGACGCCGTGGAAGTACCGCTCGTACGGTGTGCCCGTCGACATGTGGACCGCGAGGTAACAGGTCTCGCGACCCGACCCCATGCTGAGCGGGATGTCGTCGGGACCGATGCCACGGATCTCGACCGGGAAGTCGACGAGGAGCCCCTCGCGTTGGATCAGGTCGCGGATGCCGCGCAGACCCGTCGCCATCTCAGCGCGCGGGATTGCGTACTCCATCTCGACGAAGCGCACGAGACGCGTGGTGCAGAAGACGTGGTAGCTCACGTCGACGCGTTCGGTGCGGTGCATCCCCGCCACGACACCCTGCGCGAGCCCGGGGATCTTCTGCGGCCGCCGGCGACCCAGCGCCGCGTTCGCGCCGTGGCGGAAGTTGCCGTAGTAGATCTCGCTCTTCCACTTCTTGTAGCCGCGCCGGGTGCGGATCGGATCGTCCGTGCGGTTGCTCGTCTTCACCGTGCAGGTGTCGGTGTGGGGAAACCAGTAGCAGTCGACGTGGTCGTTGGCCTCGACGATGGCGTCCCACTCCACGAGGAACTCGTCCCACGGCTTGGGCACCTCGACCGCCCGGAGCCTGAACAACGGCTCGCACTGCAACGTCAGCCGGGTCACGACGCCGAGCACCCCGAGGCCGACGCACGCGCGCAATGGAAGATCTCGGGCTCCTCGGTGGCGGAGCAGCGCACGACGTCGCCACTCGCGGTCACGAGCTCGAGCCCGACGATCGCGGCGGCGATCGATCCGTAGCGCAAGCCGGTGCCGTGCGTCCCGGTAGAGGTCGCGCCGGCGATGGTCTGGCGATCGATGTCGCCGAGGTTGGAGAGCGCGAGATCCCGCTTGGCGAGCTCGTCGTTCAGCACCCACAGCGGGATCCCGGCCTCGACGGTCGCAGTCATCGCGTCGCGATCGACCGCGACGACACGGTCCAGCGCGCCGATGCGCAACATGCGACCGGTGGTGACGGCAACGTCCGAGAACGAGTGCCCCGACGCGACCACCTTCACCGTCTGCCCCGCCGACGCCGCGGTCTCGACGGACTCCACCACCTCCAGCAGGCTCCGCGGCTCGTCGATCGCGGCCGGCGTGCTGTGCTGGTTCCGTCCCCAGTTGCGCCAGCGGTCCGTCGTTCGGAACACCCGCGCTACGCCCAGCCCAGCTCGCGCAACCGCGTTCTCCGACATGCCGAAGTAGTGGCCGACCTCGTGGAGCACCGTGACGCGCACCTGCGCCGCGAGCTCCACCTCGTCGTGCGCCCGCGCGCACAGCGGACCGCGAAAGATCGTGATCCGGTCCGGCATGACCCCGCTGTAGCCGAGCGGAGACCGACGGGGCAGATCGATGCCTTCGTAGAGACCGAGCAACGTGCCGCGGCGGCCACCGAGCTGGGCCGCGGTCGGCCAGTCCTGGACCATCACCGCGACGTTCTCGAACTTCGACGCGAGCTCCTCGGGGATCTCGTCGAGTGCGTCGGCCACCATCGCCTCGAACCGCTCCTCGGAGACCTCGACCTGCGTCACGTTCGCGAAGGTACCCGACACAAGAAACTCCCTTGACGGTTCGAGCCCCTCTCCGTAGCATGCAGGTCCGGTCGGAACGAGGTTCGGTACCGGGTGTCGGAAGCGAGGGTGGCCCGCAAGGGCGGCCGGAGCGGAGGGCCCCCGGAAGACGAGTCCCGGGAAGGCCGGTGCATCACTCCCGAATCCGGAGCGGTGGTCGGGCCCTCGGGTCAGGCGATCGAGCCGGTGGGCGACGGTGGAGCTGCGGTAGCGGCGAAAGGGTTTCGGCCCTGGCGCTGGCGAAGCGGTGTTGAACCCGGCGCCGACGGTGTGTGCAGGGCGACGCCCCGAGAAGTTGGAGCGCTCCGGCGCCGAGACTACTCGGGGCTCGCTCGCGTCCGGGCCCGGTTCGCGGCACTCGCACCGCGGCGCCAACCGCCGCTCGCACCGGCCCCGAGCCCCCTGTCCCAACCCACCGGTAGGTTGACGACGTGCGCGCCGAAGAGCTCCTCCTGGACCTCGATCCGACCCAACGCGCCGCGGTGACCGAGCCCGTCGTGCCGCTCGCGATCCTGGCGCCTGCGGGCTCCGGCAAGACGCGCGCGCTGACCCGCCGGATCGCGTGGCAGGCCGCGGCCGGGAACCTGGACCCGAACCACGTCCTCGCGGTCACGTTCACGCGCAAGGCCGCGGGTGAGCTGCGCGGCCGGCTCTCCCGGCTCGGCGTCCGGGGCGCGGTCACCGCCGGCACCTTCCACGCCGTGGCGCTCGCGCAGCTCCGGCGCCGCCACGCGGATGCGGGGACCGCGATGCCCGCGCTGCTCGACCGCAAGGCCCGGCTGCTCGGCCCGCTGCTCGGGAAGGCCCGGGGCGCCGAGCTCGCGGTTGCGATCAACGAGATCGCGGCCGAGATCGAGTGGGCCAAGGCCCGCCGGATCCGGCCGGACAGCTACGCCGCGCAGGTGCATCGGGCCGAGCGCGCCACGCCCCGGTCCCCCGCCGAGATCGCCACCATCTACACCGCGTACGAGCGCGAGAAGAAGAAGAAGGGCCTCCTCGACTTCGACGACCTCATCGCCGCGTGCACCGACGCCCTCGAGACCGACCCTGCCTTCGCGGCGACCCAGCGCTGGCGGTTCCGGCATCTCTTCGTCGACGAGTTCCAGGACGTGACCCGCGCACAGCTCGGGCTCCTGCGCGCGTGGCTCGGCGCGGGAACCGATCTCTGCGTCGTCGGCGATCCCGATCAGGCCATCTACGCGTTCGCGGGGGCCGACGCCGGACTGCTGGCCCGCTTCGGCGACTGGTTCGAAGGGGCCACCGTCGTCCGTCTCGGCGCGAACTACCGCTCCACACCCGAGATCGTCACCGCGGCCCGGGCGGTGCTGCCGGAGCTGGAGCGGGCGACGGTGCGGGCCGCCGGTGTGGAGGGGCCGCCGCCGACGATCACCGCCTACGCCACCGATGCCGAGGAGGCGCACGGAGTGGCCGAGGCGCTGTACCGGGCCCACGACTCGATGCGGCCGTGGTCGTCGATGGCGGTCCTCTATCGGGTGAACGCGCAGTCGGCGCCGTTCGAGGAAGCGCTCAACCGAGCCGGCGTCCCCTACCGGGTGCGCGGGGCGTCGGCGTTCCTCGACCGCCCCGAGGTCAAGGTGGTCATCGAAGCGCTCCGCAAGGGCGCGAAGACCGCGCCGGGACGCACGTTCGCGGAGCACCTGACCGACCTCGCCACCGACGCGAACGACCTCTCCGAGGATCGGCGCGAGCATGTCGACGCGGTGGCGGCGCTCGGCCGGGAGTACCTGGCCGCCGAGGGCAGCACCGGATCGGTGAAGGGCTTCCTGGACTACCTCGCGCGTGTCGCTGCGCGGTGGCGACGACGGTGGGCTGCACGACGATGCCGTGGACCTGCTGACGTTCCACCGCGCCAAGGGGCTCGAATGGGACACCGTGTTCGTGACCGGGCTCGAGCGCGGATTGGTGCCGATCTCGCATGCGACCGGCAAGCCCGACGCGATCGACGAAGAGCGGCGGCTGCTCTACGTCGCGCTCAGCCGGGCCGAGCGCCATCTGCACCTGTCGTGGGCGAAGGAGCGGGCGCGGGGGCGCGCGTGTGTCCGTCGCGGACCAAGAGCCCGTACCTCAATGAGATCGCGCGCGTGATCGACGACTCCCCCGCCGTCGTCGAGACCGCGGCGGATCGAGCCCGGGGGCCGGCCGGCGCACGCCAGCGGCTCGCGGCGTTGGAGCAGGGCGAGATCCCCATGTCGGACCGCCCGCTCTACGACGCGTTGGTGACCTGGCGCCGGGAGCTCGCGCGGTGCCGCGGCCGTGCCGCCGTACGTCATCCTCGACAACAAGACATTGCGAAACGTGGCGACCCGTCGGCCGCGTTCATCCGACGCGCTGCTGGCCCTGCCCGGCATGGGCCCGGTGAAGCTCGAGCGCTACGGCGCTGCGCTCCTCGAGGTGGTCGGCCACCACAGCGGTTGACGCCCGCCGGATCGGGGGGCACGATCGAGGGGCGGACGGGCTGATCTACTCCCAGGAGGAGCAGCCATGGACTTGCAATCAATGTCTCCGCCCCTGTTCACCGACGAAGGCTGGCCCTACCCGGATGCCGACGGTGCGGCGGAAGCCGAGCTCCTGCGGCAGGGACTCATCGTCGACGAGGACGTCGACCTCGATGCGTTGCAGCTCGTCGCCAACGTGCACGCGTTCGACGGACTGACCGCATTGGAGCGCGACGCGCTCGACCTGCGGTTCTGGAAGAGCGAGTCGATGAAAGACATGGCTCGCCACCTCGGCTGCACCCACGCCGAAGCTGCGGCCGTGCTGGGCCACGCCGTGGACAAGGTGCGCGTGCGCCTCGCCTCTGACGCCTGACGTTCGACCTCGCCGGCTCGAGCCCCGGCCCGCGCGTCGTACGCACCACTCAGGATCGCGAGGGCATCCCCACTTCGTGTCCGCGCCTGCCTACGCTCCGGGGCATGCATCGATACGACGCGGGGACCGAAGAGATCGCGCGGCTGTGCTTCGACTATTCGATCGCGCGGGCTGCGGATGCACCCCGTCCCGCTCGACGGGCCACTGACGCTCGCCGAGCTCGACGCGCTGGGCGGGCCGGACGATCACCGCGGAGGGCCGGGCCCCCGAGGACGTCATGGCGCTCTTCGCCGAGGTGCTCGCGCCCGTGTGCGTCTCGAACGACAGTCCGAAGTTCCTCGCGTTCATCCCCGGTGCGCCGACCAAGGCGTCGCAGCTGTTCGACGTCGTGGTGTCGGCATCCGCGATCTACGGCGGATCGTGGCTCGAGGGCAGTGGCGCGGTGTTCGCGGAGAACCAGGCGCTGCGCTGGGTGTCCGATCTCGCCGGCCTCCCGGACGGCGCGGGCGGGTGCTTCGTCTCGGGCGGCTCGGCGGCCAACCTCTCGGCCCTCGTGGCCGCGCGCGAGACCGCGGCCTCACGCCGCGGGGGCGACCGGCCGGCGCGGTGGCGGGTCGCGCTCGGCGATCAGGCGCACTCGTCGCTCGAGAACACCATTCGGATCATGGACGCGGTCCCGCTCGTCGTGCCCACCGGCGACGACGACCGCCTCGACGGCGAGGACCTGCGGGCCGCGCTCGACGCGGACGCCGATCCGAGCTCGGTGTTCGCGGTCGTCGGCACCGGCGGCACCACGAACACGGGCCAGATCGACGACCTCGACGGGATCGCGGCCGTCGCGCGCGAGCGTGACCTCTGGTTCCACGTCGACGGTGCGTACGGGCTCGCCGGGCTCGCGGCGCCGAGCGTGCGCGAACGGTTCCGGGGGATCGAGCACGCGGACTCGCTGGTCGTGGACCCGCACAAGTGGCTGTTCGCGCCGTTCGACTGCGCCGCGCTCGTGTACCGGGACCCCGAGCTGGCTCGACTCGCGCACACCCAGCACGCGGCGTACCTCGACGCGATCGAGCGCCGGGACGAGTGGAACCCGTCGGACTACGCGTACCACCTGACCCGAAGGGCGCGTGGCCTCCCGTTCTGGTTCTCGCTCGCGGTCCACGGCACCGACGCCTACACGACCGCGGTCGAACGCACGCTGGAGATCGCGTGGACGCAGCCCGTCGCATCGATGCCGCTCCCCACCTCGAGCTGGTGCGCCACCCCGAGCTCACGGTCGTGCTTTGGCGCCGCCCCGGCTGGAGCGCGGCCGACTACACCGCATGGTCCCAGCAGCTGCTCCTCGAGCAGCGGGCGTTCATCGTGCCGACGACCTGGCACGGCGAGACCGTCGCCCGGGCCGTCTTCCTCAACCCCGAGTGCCCACCCGAGATCGTCGAGGACCTCATCGAGTCGATGCGCTGAGCCTCCCCTCTCCATCGCCCGGCTTCGCGAGGGATACTGGGCGCATGAGCGGAGCGACGACACCGCGCGCCGGCGGCCGCACGAGCAGCGGAGCGGTTCGCCAAGGGACCGGTTGTCGGCCCGGTCCGCAGGACCGAGAGCGGGGACGATGAGCGAGAGGAATGTGCTCGGCGGGGAGCTCGAGCCGTGTGGCACCGACCCGGTTACGGGCTTCTTCCGCGACGGGTGCTGCAACACCGGGCCCGAGGACATCGGCAGTCACACCGTGTGCGCGGTCGTCAGCTCGGAGTTCCTCGAGCACCAGCGCCGGATCGGCAACGACCTGAGCACGCCGATGCCGCAGTACCACTTCCCGGGCCTGGTCCCCGGCGACCGGTGGTGCGTCACCGCTCGGAACTGGCTGCAAGCTCACGTGGACGGCGCGGCCGCGCCGGTCGTGCTCGCTTCGACCCACGAGCGCGCGCTGGAGATCATCCCGCTCGAGGTGCTGCAGCAGCACGCGGTGGACGTGCCCGCGGATCCGGGCGCGATCTCGGGCTGAGCCGCGTTCCGTGCGACCCACGTCGCTCAACGATGCTGCGGTTGTTCGTCCACTCGATGTTTGTCAAGGACGTTCACGACCACTGCGGCCGTAAGAGTGCGCTCCGCAACGGCGTGCGCGACGTCGATCAGGCGCGCGATTGTGGTCTCGGGCGTAACGGCGAAGCGCGGCAAATGCGTCGTCGATCGTGAGATTGCCCTGCTGTGCGAGCACGCCCTTGGCCTGCTCGATCACAACACGGCTGTTCAAGGCGTACTGGAGCTGTTCGGTGAGCAGCTGTGAGTCGTCTGCGGCGCGGTGATGCAGTATCCCGATCGTCGCGATGTCGGCCAGCGCCTGAGCGTCGATGAGGTCGTCCTCCACAAGCGCACCGGTCTCGATGCGCAACAAGTTGAGCGACCCGATGGTGGTGTCGCGCAGCCGCATCGGGAGGGCGTACGCGGAGTGGAACCCCGCACGCAATGCCTCGGGCCCGAAGGTCGGCCAACGCTCGAGATCGTTGCGCAGCTCTTCGGACTTGATGGCGAGACTCTTCCGGTAGCAGTCCACGCACGGACCTTCGTTGTGTTGGATCTCGAACAGCTCGAGGTGGTTCATCGACACGCTCGACGATGCCGCGACCTGGAGGCCGCCCCCGGGGCCGGCGAGCATGATGCCGGCTTCGGACGCGTCAAAGAGCTCGACGCACCGAGTCGCGAGCGTGGTCAGGAAGTCAACGACGTCGAACTCGGCGACCAAGGTGTCCGCGGCCTCGACGAAGGTGCGCGCCAGGAGCATCTCACGTGATGGCATGTGCCACCTCCCGATTGAGTCCCACCGAGCCGGTCCTATTCGATCCGGAGCCGTCGGTCGACGACTTCCCGAGCGACATCGTTGACCGGCCTGCTCTCAGCGTAGGCGTAGGCGCGTAGCCGGCTGAGCGCATCGCGGATCGGGAGGTCAAGTTGCACCGAGAGCATGCCTGAGGCCTGGTGGACCACCATCCGCAGCTTTGTGCCCTCCTGGAGCTCCGACGCGAGCGTTCCAATCGCGGCTCCGGCCTGAATGTCCAGGACCGCATTTGCGACAACATCGGCCATGACGAGCGCGTCCGTGAACTGCTTCGGGCGGAGCCCGCCCGGCCGGTCCGAGTAGAGGTCGAGCGCGCCGATGCGAATCACCCCGACGAGGAGCGGGAACCCGAAGATCGCCTCGATCCCCGCATCCACTGCCGCCCCCGAGAACTCGGGCCACCTCGCCACGTCAGGAGCGGCGAGGTGTGGCTCAAGCACGGGACGACCCGTGCGGTAGGTGTCGACACACGGCCCCTCGCCCAGCGTGAACTGGAGCTCTTCCACGGCGCGGATCGCGTCGTCCGATCCGCCCAGCGATCCTCGGTGCTCGTCGTCGACCATCAGCATGATGCCGGCGCCGGTCACCTCCACCACATCGACGCAGGCGTTCAGGAGCCGCGCCGGCGTGCCCTGTCCCTCCGCGAGATCGCGCTCCAACCCGTCGAGGATTCGGCGCATCGCTTCCGGCTCCACGTCAGCCGTCCACGGACAAATCGGCAGGCGGAGCCTGGGTGGTCCTGCGGAGCGGAGGTCCGAGGAGCGCGGCTACCAGACGTGCAATCACCCGGACTCCGATGCTCGACGAACAAGCGCCACGACTGGGTCCGGATCGGGCTACGCCGAGCGTAGCCGGGCCAACACTGTCGGTCAGGCAGCGCTCGCGACGAGCGGTCAGACGCGGATCCGGAGCGTCCGGATGTGGCCGGCGTCGTAGTCCTCGAACCGGAACGTGAGTGACACGGGGCTGCCGGGAAAGTCGCCGGACACCTCCGCGACGATCACCGTCGCGCCTTCGATCTGCTCGAGACCGGTGATCGTGTAGGAGACCTTCGGGATGCTCACGCGCCAGGCCCGGATCGCGTCGATCCCGTGATGCTCCTCGCCCTCGTCCTCGACGGTGGCATCGTCGGCGAAGAGCGCGAAGTACTGCTCCCGGTCGGGATTGACCGCCTGCCGGAAGTAGCGCTCGATGATCTGGGGAACGTCGGTCGGTGCGGCCATCACGGACTCCTGCGCTGGGGTTCACGATCACGGTACCCAGCCCCAATCAGCACGCGCCCCACAGGCCCTTGCCCGCGCGCTTGGCCGCGAGCTCCTCGGCGAGCATCGTCCGCGCGTGCGAGCCGTTCGGTGGGATGACGAGCAGGCGGGCGTACCCCTGTTCCAGCAGCACGTCGTTGAAGCGATGACCGTCGACGTAGATGTACGCGAGCCGGCGACCGTAGAGGTCCCGCAGCTCGACGTCGTTCTCGAGCTGGATGGTGCGCCCCTCGAGGTGGGCCTTCGTGTACGCCGCCGCTTCGGGGCCGTAGCACTGCACCGGCTTGGTCGGATGGTGCGTCTCGGGTGTGTCGATCCCGAGCAGGCGGATGATGTCGGCCTGGTTGCCGATCTGGACGTCAACCGTGTCGCCGTCGACGGCGCGGGTGACGTATGCAGTTTGGAATGCGCTGCCGCGATCGGTACGGCCCAGCCACCACCCCCCGAGCGAGGCGGCGGCGAGGATCGCCACGACCACGGCCCGGGTGCGGACCATGGGGCGACCGTAGCCGCCGGGTGGGACAGCACCCAGGCACAAACCGGGCGACACCGGTCCCGTGTTCATCAGTGCCGGTCACGTACGGCGACGGCCCCTCTCGATAGGGTGAGTCGTCGTCATGGGCCGCTGGATCCGCTGGACCGTGCTCGCGCTCGTCGTGGTCATCGTGACCGGAACCGTGATCCTCGTGGTCACCGTCCGGCCGGGACTCCAGGACGATGCTCAGGAGGTTCGGCGCACGTGGGAGCCGCTCCTCCAGCCGCTCGCGGCCCGATACACGGCGCTGAACGGGGTCGAGGTCGCGCTGGTCGCGGCCGGCAACGGCAACCGCGACCAGACCAAGGAGCTCAAGCGCGCGCTGAGCGACTGGTCGCTGCTCGTGGGGACGACCGACGACGGCGCCCAGTCCCGCACCGCGAACCAGCTCGAGGGGCTGGCGTCGCGGATTCGGGCGACTGCCGCGGGTTCGGCGCGACTGCAGACGGATGCGGCGTTGACCCAGGCCATCGCCGGATTCGACGCGGCCAAGGTCCCGGCCAAGCTCGTGAACACGTACAACGACACCGTGCTTCGCTACGAGCGGAACCGGGATGGCACGCTGCGCAGCATCGTCGCAAACCTCGACGGCTACGACCCACATCCCACGCTCCAGCTCGCCAACCCCTGAGGAACCGATGGACCGGTACACCCCGCCGCTCGTCGCCGTGCTCGGCGGCGGCCAGCTCGGCCGCATGCTCGGACTGGCGGGAGTCCCGCTCGGCCTCGGGTTCCGGTTCCTCGATCCGTCCTCGGCCGCGCCCGCGCAGTCGGTCGGTCTGCTGGTGGTCGGTGCGCTCGGCGACGACGTCTCGCTGCTGAAGACGGCCGAGCACGCCGACGTCGTCACCTACGAGTGGGAAGGCGTCCCCGCCGACGCGGCGCGCCTGCTCGAGGGCCGGGGCCACACCGTCCACCCGTCGACGCGCGCGCTCGAGATCTCCCAGGACCGGTTGGTCGAGAAGACGGCGTTCCGGGCGCTCGGCATCCCCGTCGCCGAGTTCGCGAACGTCGAGAGCTTCGACGACCTCCGCGCCGCCGTGGACACCGTCGGCCTTCCCGGGGTGTTGAAGACCCGCCGCGGCGGCTACGACGGCAAGGGCCAGGTCGTCGTGCGGAACGAGAGCGAGCTGGAAGCCGGGTTCTCCGAGCTGACCGAGGCGCGTCCGCTGATCCTCGAGGCGATGGTGCCGTTCGAGCGTGAGCTCTCGATCCTCGCGGTGCGCGGCCGCGACGGCGAGGTGCGGTGCTGGCCGCTCGTCGAGAACCGGCACGACGACGGCATCCTCCGGACGTCACGAGCGCCGGCCCCGAACCTCGATCCGTCGCTGCAGACCACTGCCGAGGGATACGCGCGCTCGCTGCTCGAGGAGCTCGACTACGTCGGCGTGCTCGCGGTCGAGCTGTTCCAGGTCGGAGGCTCGCTCCTCGCGAACGAGATGGCTCCCCGCGTGCACAACTCGGGCCACTGGACCATCGAGGGCGCGGTCACCAGCCAGTTCGAGAACCACCTCCGCGCGATCCTCGGTTGGCCGCTCGGCGCGACCGACGCGCGCGGCGTGAGCGTCATGGTGAACCTGATCGGTGACCTCCCCGACCCCGTTGCGGTGCTCGCGGTCGACGGCGCGCACCTCCATCGCTACGGCAAGGCACCGCGGGCCAACCGCAAGGTGGGCCACATCACCATCACCGCGGCCACCGCGCCGGAGCTCGAGTCCCGCCTCACCCAGCTCGAGTCCGCCCTCACCGCCCCTGGATGACCGGGGTTACCTGATGGCGCCGGACTCGCGGAGCTTGGCGATCCGGTCCGCGGCGAAGCCCCAGTCCGCGAGGACCTCGTCGGTGTGCTGGCCCGGCCACGCGGGCGGACGGGAGATCGCGCCGGGGGTGCGGCTGAAGCGCGGGGCGGGAGCGGGCTGCGGCAGCCCGTTGTCCTCGATGATCGTGCCGCGGGCCTTGAGGTGCGGGTGCTCCGCGGCTTCCGGCATCGTCAGCACCGGCGCGTAGCACGCGTCGGTCATCTCGAGGATCTCGTCCCACTCGTCGCGCGTCTTCGACTTGAAGAGCGCGGTGAACTTCGCCTGCAGCTCCGGCCACGTCGTCTGGTCCATCTGCCGCGCCGCGTCGACCTCGTCGGCCAGACCCGAGCGCGCGAGCAGCTCGGCGTAGAACTGCGGCTCGAGCGAGCCGAGCGAGATGAACTTCCCGTCGGAGGTCTCGTACGTGTCGTAGAACGGCGCCCCGGTGTCGAGCACGTTGGTGCCGAACTCCCCCCAGATGCCCAGAGCCTGGAAGCCCCACATCATCGTCATGAGCGTCGCGGAGCCGTCGACCATCGCGGCATCGATCACCTGGCCCTGGCCCGAGCGACCCGACTCGACGAGCGCGCACCCGACGCCGAACGCGAGCAGCATCCCGCCGCCCCCGAAGTCGCCGACGACGTTGATCGGCGGCGTCGGCTTCGTGCCCGCGCGGCCGAAGTGGGCGAGCGCGCCACCGAGCGCGATGTAGTTGATGTCGTGGCCCGCGGCCTGCGCGTACGGACCCTCCTGGCCCCAGCCCGTCATGCGTCCGTAGACCAGCTTCGGGTTGCGGGCGAGGCACACGTCGGGACCAATGCCGAGCCGCTCGGTGACGCCGGGCCGGAAGCCCTCGATCAGCGCGTCGGCCTGCTCGACGAGCGCGAGCAGGGTCTCGACCCCGTCGGGTGACTTGAGGTCGACCCCGATCGAGCGCCGGCCGCGGTTGAGGATCTCGAGGTTCGGCTTCGACGGGTCGCCGCCGACCGAGCCCGCGCGATCGACCCGGATCACCTCGGCGCCCATGTCCGCCAACATCATCGCGGTGAACGGGCCGGGCCCGATCCCGGCGATCTCGATGACCTTGATGCCCGACAACGGTCCCGACACGGAGCTCCCCCACGACGTTCGACGACGGTTCCCGCCGACGTTACGCCGTACCTGACGCGTACGTCAGACTCAGAACGCGAGCGCGAGCCCCGAGCGGGGCCACGGCAGCGAGAACAGCTTGCCCGTGGCCGAACCGGTGACGAACGCGGTCGAGAGGTCGTCGCCACCAAAGCACACGTTCGTGACCATGAGGTCGGGCAGCGGGACGTGCTCGATGGCGTCGCCCTCGGGCGGGATGACCGTGAGGCCGCCGTTGACCAGCGTGCCGACGACGACGTTGCCCGCGGAGTCGATCCCCAGCGAATCGAGGAGCTGCATCCCGGGGAGCCCGGCGAGCAGGTGGCCGCCGTGACCGACGGGATTCGGCTTCGCGACGGCACCCGGGCCTTCGACCGGCCACCAGTACACGCGCCCGGTGTGCGTCTCGGCCACGTACAGCCGATCGCCCTCCGGTGAGAGGCCGATGCCGTTCGGCGACTCGAGCGGGTAGATCACCTCGGTGATCGAAGACCCGTCCGGCGCCGCGTAGTAGACGCCACCGTGGTCGCGCTCCCGCTCGCGGATCTTGCCGTGATCGGTGAACCACATCCCGCCCGTCGCGTCGAACACGAGGTCGTTCGGTCCCATCAACGGATGGCCGTCACACTCGGTGTAGAGCACCGTCACCGCGCCGGAGTCCAGATCCACGCGCTCGATCCGGCCGCCCGAGTAGTCGTCGGGCTGGTTCAGCTCGGTGATCGTCATCCCGAACACCTCGTGAAAGGCGAAGCCGCCGCTGTTGCAGACGTAGCCCGCGCCGTCCGGGCCGATCGCGAGCCCGTTCGGGCTGCCCCCGGGCTCCGCGATCACCTCGACCGTGCCGTCCGGGTGGACGCGGTCGACGGTCCGCCGCTTGAGCTCGACGCACAGCACGGTGCCGTCGGGCATCCACACCGGGCCCTCGGGGAACTGCAGTCCGGTCGCGATCTCGGTGACGACGGGCTCGGTCACGTTGGTCTCCCCCACTCGCACGACGCCGACGGCGGCGCAACGTAGCCCGCCGGCGGTGGCTTGACCATCGGGGAGCCGTCGAGTCGAATGCGAAGCATGAAGCTGCGCCTCGAACCGTCCGACGAATACCTGCATCCGCTGGAGTCCGCGTCCAACTTCAACGAGAGCATGTACTTCAACGTGTACGACCCGCACGAGCGCGTCGGCGGGTTCTTCCGTCTCGGCAACCGCGCCAACGAGGGCTACGCCGAGATGACGACGTGCATCTACCTCCCCGACGGTCGCGTCGGGTTCATGTTCGCCCGGCCCGAGATCTCGGACAACGACGCGTTCGACGCGGGCGGCATGCGCTTCGAGGTGATCGCGCCGTTCGAAGAGCTCCGGGTGACGTACACCGGGAAGGTCGTGCTGCTCGACGAGCCGCTGCAGATGGCGAACCCCCGCAAGGCGTTCACCGAGAACCCGTGGGTCGACTGCGCCGCGGACCTCGGGTACCGCGGCCTGGTCCCGGCGTTCGGCGGTGAGCCCGTGAACGACGACGGCACCGCACTCACCGAGGACCTCTCGGGCGGCTTCGCGCGCGGGCACTACGAGCAGCACGTCGGCGCGCGTGGCGTGATCCGGGTCGGCGACGAGGAGTGGGAGGTCGACGGGTACGGCCTCCGCGACCACTCGTGGGGCCCGCGGTACTGGCAGGCCCCCTGGTACTACCGCTGGCTCACCATGAACTTCGGTGACGACGCCGGCTTCGTGGTCTCGGTGATCACGGCGCGGGACGGCTCCGAGCGGGTCGGCGGGGTCGCGTTCGAGGACGGGAAGTACCACCACCTCGACGAGGCGACGATCGAGACCGACTGGGTCGGCGCCGACAAGTACCACGAGCAGATGCGCATCGTGGCGAAGGCCGGCGACCGCAGCTACGAGATCACCGGGAGCGTGCTCAGCATGATCCCGTTGCGCAACCGGCGCGCCACCCCCGACGGCGAGCAGCTCGTGACCCGCATCTCCGAGGGCATGACCGAGTGGAGCTGGGACGGCCGCTCCGGGTACGGCCTCTCCGAGTACCTCGATCAGATCGTCGACGGCTCCCCCGTGGGCGCCACTCCCTGAGGCCTCCGCCGGTCGGCGGCGTTTACGCGGTGTAGGCCCTCTTCTCCGCCGCGCGGAGGCGGCGGGTCAGGGTGACGAGCAGCTTGTAGGTGATCAAGCCCTGGGTCTTGAGCAACGGTCGGAAGTTCCACTCCGCGATCGACCACGTCCGCAACGGCTCGATCGCGATCACGCTCGCGGTGCGGGGGTCGCCGTCGATCAGCGACAGCTCGCCGAAGTAGTCGCCGGGACCGAGGGTCGCGCGCGTCCGGCCTCCGGCCACGACCTTCGCGGTACCGGACTCGATGACGTGGAAGCGGCCACCGGGAGTCCCCTCTTCGGTGACTGCTTCCCCGGCCGCGAAGGTCCCGGGCTTGGCCAGCGCGACGACCGCGCGGAGCTCGGACCGCGTGAGCTCGGCGAACAGCTCGACCCGCGCCAGCAGCTCGAGCGCGCTCTGCGACTTCGGCACTCCGCACCCCCTGACCCACTCCGTCCCCACGGCGAGGCTACCGGTGGACACGTGCACGCGCACCGCTAGCGTGGCCCGCGTGAGCCCCCGCAGCATCGACGTCGAGCACCTCCGGGCGGTCTGCGCGCGCCATCTGGGCGATTCGGTCGGCATCGAAGCGCTCCGCCGGCTCTCCGGCGGCGCGTCGCGCGAGAGCTGGTCGTTCGACGCGGTCGACGATGACGACCGCCACGGACTCGTGCTGCGCCGCGACCCCGGCTCGAACCTCGGCGGCTCGGACCGCTCGACCGAGTACCGCCTGCTCGAGGCCGCCGCGGCGGCCGGAGTGCCCGTGCCGACGGTCCGGTTCCTGCTCGAGCCCGCCGACGACCTGGGCGACGGGTTCGTGATGGACCGGATCGAGGGCGAGACGATTCCCCGCCGGATCCTGCGCGACGAGGAGTACGCCGGCGCGCGCCCGGAGCTCGCGGCGCAGTGCGGGGCGATCGCGGCCCACATCCACGCGGTGGACGTCGACGTGCTGCCCGAGCTCCAGGTCCAGGGGCCGCAGGTCCAGATCGACCAGTACCGCGGGATCCTCGACGCCCTCGGCGAGCCACATCCGGCGTTCGAGCTCGGCCTGCGCTGGCTCGAGGACCACATCCCCCGAACCGCCGCGGCCGTCGCGCCGCGGCTCGTGCACGGCGACTTCCGCAACGGCAACTTCATCGTCGGTCCCGAGGGCATCCGCGCGGTCCTGGACTGGGAGCTCTCGCACCTCGGTGACCCGGTCGAGGACCTCGGGTGGCTCTGCGTGAAGTCGTGGCGGTTCGGCAACGTCGACCAGCCGGTGGGTGGCTTCGGCACGACCGACGACCTGCTGGCCGCGTACGAAGCCGCGGGCGGACCCGCCGTCGATCCGGACGACCTGCACTACTGGGAGACGTTCGGGACGCTCAAGTGGGGGGTCATCTGCGAGATGCAGTGCTTCAGCCACCTCCACGGCCTGGTGCGTTCGGTCGAGCTCGCCGCGCTCGGCCGCCGGATCGCCGAGATGGAGTGGGACCTGCTGGAGCTGATCGCATGACGCTGCACGACCGTCCGACCGCGTCGGAGCTGGTGGCCGCGGTGCGCGAGTACCTCGAGCGCGACGTGATGACCGCGACCGAGGGTCGGGTGGCGTTCCACGTGCGGGTCGCGGTGAACGTGCTCGGGATGGTGGAACGGGAGCTCGAGCTCGGCGCGGCCCAGGACACCGAGGAGCACGCGCGGCTCGTGGCCCTGCTCGGGCGCGAGGGCACCGTGCGGGAGCTGACCGAAGCGTTGGCCCGGGGCATCCGGGACGACTCGCTCGAGGTCCCCTGGTCGGAGCTGGTCGAGGCCGTCCGCGGTACCGTCCGGGCCAAGCTCGAGATCGCCAATCCCCGCTACCTGAGCTGAGTGGCTCGAACCACCGCCGGAGACGAGACGAAGAGAAAGCAGGGTGCGCGGTGCGGATCGCGACGTGGAACGTCAACTCGTTGAAGGCGCGGCTCCCCCGGGTCGAGGAGTGGCTCGAATACGCCCAGCCCGACGTGCTGTGCCTCCAGGAGACCAAGCTCGCGGACAAGAACTTCCCGTCGATGGCGTTCTCCGCGCTCGGCTACGACAGCGCCGCGCACGGCTACAACCAGTGGAACGGTGTCGCGATCCTGTCCCGGGTCGGCATCGAGGACGTCACCACCGGCTTCGACGCCGAGTCCGTCGATCCGTACGAAGGCGACGCGCGCCTCGTCGCCGCCACGTGCGGTGGGGTGAAGGTCGTCTCCGTGTACGTGCCGAACGGGCGCGAGGTCGGGACCGAGTTCTACGACCGCAAGCTCGTCTGGCTCGACACGCTGCACGACTGGATCGCGCAGCAGTACTCCGCGGGTGACCAGCTCGTGGTCGCCGGCGACTTCAACGTCGCGCCCGAGGACCGCGACCTCTGGAGCGCGAAGGCGTTCGAGGGATCAACCCACGTGACCGAGCCCGAGCGTGCCGCGGTCCGCAAGCTCGAGCAGTGGGGTCTCGTCGACGCGTTCCGGCACGAATACCAGGACGACGGCCTCTACAGCTACTGGGACTACCGGCGCGGTGACTTCCACCAGCACCGCGGCATGCGGATCGACCTCGTGCTCGTCACGCAGCCGCTCGCGGACCAGATCACCTGGGCGATCATCGACCGCAACGCGCGCAAGGGGAAGCAGCCGTCGGACCACACCCCGGTCGTCATCGACGTGGCCGTCTGACCAGCATCTCCTCGAGGTGGCGCGGGTGGGCGACGTCCCCGGCGCGCAGCACCCGGTCACGCTACGACGCCCGCCCGCGGGAAGTACTGGACTTCGACGGTGAGCGGCAGCAGGTAACGGAACCGGAACAACCGGTAGCCGTCGTCGCCGCGTTTGATCGGCTCGAGGTTGACCGCGCGCGACTCGCGGTCGAGTCGGGTCCAGGCCGCTTCGGCCGCGTCCGTCGACGTGACGACCAACCCGAAGTGCTCGTACCCGTGGCACACCATCGGCTCGGGGCGCTCACGGATGTTGACGTAGGTGCCGCCCCCGACCGAGAGCGTCAGCCGGTCGGGCCGACGCAGCTCGACGAGCTCGGTCCACTCGAAGTAGCCGCCATAGAAGTCGAGCAGCTCGACGCGGAACGCGTCCGTCAGCGTGCCGAGCGCGACGCTCATCGCGAGGTGGTTGAGACCTCGAACCCTTGAAGGAGATCTTGACCGGCGTCGACCTCCTGGGCGGCGACGGCGATGCCCAGGGCGGCGCGTTCTCGGCCCCGGCGCAGAGCGTCGCGATCATCGAAGCCAACGCCACCGCGTTGTCGAAGTGGTGGTCGGTGGCGGTCGGCGCACTCGGCGGCACGACCGTGATCGCGACGGCGGTCAGCGGCTTCTGGGACGGCGAGACCGGTGGGGTGCGGATCGCCCTCGTGGCGGCCACGGGCGCGATCATCGTGGCGGCTGCGATCGCGCTCGCGATGATCGTCAGCGCGGACGTGCGGGGTCGAGCGGCCGGCGCCCAGGCGATCTATGCGGCGCGCGCCTCGATCGCGGGTGAGTTCATGCAGGCCGCGTCGGAGGCATCAGCGCAGGCCACGGCCGCGGCGGCGGTCGATCCGACGGCCGCCGTCAAGACTGCCACCAAGGACGACTTCGCGAAGCTGGAGGCGACCTTGACCGCCATGCAGCAGGAGCTCGCCAAGCTGGAGCAGATGCGACCGCTCGTCACCGTCGCCGAGTACCAGTCCTAGACCGGAGGCGCGGCGCGCGGTTGGTTCAGCTGCGGGCTTTGAGGGCCTCGATCAGCTTCGGGACGACCTTCTTGACGTCACCGACGATGCCGAGGTCCGCAACCGAGAAGATGGGTGCTTCCGCGTCCTTGTTCACGGCGATGATGTTGTCCGAGCCCTTCATGCCGACCATGTGCTGCGTCGCGCCCGAGATGCCGAGCGCGATGTACACCTTCGGCTTCACCGTCTTGCCGGTCTGACCGACCTGCTTGGAGTACGGCACCCAACCGGCGTCGACGATCGCGCGCGACGCACCCGATGCACCGCCGAGCAGCTTCGCGAGCTGCTCGACCAGCGGGTCGTAGTTCTCCGCCTCGCCCAGACCGCGGCCTCCGGAGACGACGATCGTCGCCTCTTCCAGCTTCGGGCCCTCGCGCTCCTCGACGTGACGCTCGATCAGCTTGGCGTCGGCGCCACGACCGGCGTTGACGTCCGTGACGGGAACGACCTCGGCCGGACCGGCACCGCCGGGCTCGGCGACGAAGGACTTCGGACGGACCGCCGCCAGGTACGGCTTCGGGCCGTCGAACTCGGCATCCACGAGGGTGTTGCCGCCGAAGATCGCGTTGCGGGCCTTGAGCGAGTCGCCGTCCACGGAGAGGCCGGTGACGTTGGTGAGCACCGTCCGGTTCAGCTTGGCGGACAAGCGGCCGAGCGCGTCACGGCCGTCGTAGCTCTGCACGAACAGGATCGCGTCCGGCGCTTCCGCCTCGACGATGCCGGCGATGACGGCGGCGCCGATCACGCCGCTCAGGGAGTCACCCTGGTCGGCGGTGAACACCTTCGCCGCGCCGTACTCGCCCAGCTGCGGGGCGATGACGTCCGCATTCGGGCCGACGTAGACCGCCTCGACGGCGTCACCGATCTCGCGCGCCTTCGTCAGCAGCTCGAGCGTTGCCGTGGACGGCTTGTCACCTTCGGACTCTGCGAACACCCAGATCTTCACGTCAATCCTCTCTCAGATGACCTTGAGCTGCTCGAGGAACTCCACGACGCGCTCGTACGCGTCGCCGTCGTCCTCGATCTTCTCGCCCGCCTCGCGGGCCGGCGCAGCTTCCACGTTCACGATCTTCTGGTGCGGGGCGATGTCGTCGGCGCCGAGGCCGAGGTCCGCCGCGCTGACCTGGTCGACCGGCTTGCTCTTGGCCGCCATGATCCCCTTGAACGACGGGTAGCGGGGCTCGACGACGCCGGCGGTCACGCTCACGACGGCGGGCAGCGAAGCCTCGACCTCGTCGTAGCCGGCCTCGGTCTGGCGCTGCACCTTGGCCTTGCCGTCCGCGATCTCGATCTCCTTGGTGAAGGTGAGCGAGGGCCAGTCGAGCAGCTCGGCGACCTGCGCGGGGACCGTCCCGGTGTAGCCGTCGGTGGCCTCGGTCGCGGTGATGACGAGGTCGACCTCGCCCGCGCGCTCGACGCACTTGGCCAGCACCTTGGCGGTGGTCAGCGCGTCGGCGCCGTGGAGGGCGTCGTCGGAGACGAGGATCGCCTTCGCGGCACCCATGGCCAGCGCGGTCCGGAGCCCGGACACCTCGCCGTTCGGAGCCATCGAGACGAGGATCACGTCTCCCCCGCCGGCCTTGTCCGCGAGCTGGAGCGCCATCTCGACGCCGTAGCTGTCGGACTCGTCCAGGATCAGCTTGCCCTCACGCTTCAGCGTGTGGTCCGGGTTCAGCTCGCCCGGTACCGCAGGGTCGGGAATCTGCTTGACGGTGACGACGATGTTCATCGGTCTCCGAGGGGTCGGGGCGCGCCGAGAAGAGGACGCACCGCAGGTGACGGGCGAGATTCTGGCCTGTTCCGCGCCCGAGTGTCGAAGCGGGGCCCGGCGGCTCGGCTCAGGTCACGTCCCGGCGGTGGAACACCGCGAGCGCCGCGCCCCCGATGAGCACGGTGTACAGGGCGAGGCGCAGCGTCCCCGATCCGGCCGACACCGCCCGCTCGTCGTAGATCACCCGGTCCCATGCGTAGAACGCGCCGCCCACCGAGGTCAGCATCCACGGGACGGTGTCCTTCATCTGCCCCCGCACGATCGCCTCGACCACGACGAGATAGCCGAACCAGACCCCCATCGCCGCTGCGGTGTTCCGACCCAGCGTCGCGAGCGCGCCACTGATCGCGGCGAGCGCGCCGGCGAGCAGCGTCCCCCGGAGCACGACGAAGCCGAGGGTCCGCCAGAAGTCCGCGTCGGCACCGGTGGTGGAACCGCGCGCGGACGCACCGAGGGCCCAACCCCCGATGAACACTGCGTGCACGATCACGAACAGGAGCATGCTGACGATCGCCGCGGCACCGAGGCGGGTGAGCAGCAGCCGGCTGCGACGCGGCTCCCAGGTCAGGATCGTCGTGACGGTTCCCGCCCGGTACTCGGCGCCGACCGCGCTCGCGCCGAGCACGACGATCAACAGGTACGTGAGCACGGAGATCGTCGCGATGCCGCTCTGGCTCGTCAGCCCGAGGCGGGCCGCGGCGCGGTCGCTCAGCCACAGGTCGGTGATGCGCATCACCTGGCTCTGGTCCAACGCCGCGGTGTCGCTGCGCAGGGTGTTGATCACGACGAGCATCAGGACGAACCCGACGGCGACGAGGGTGAACCAGAAGAACAGCCGCCGACCCGCGAGCCGGCGGACCTCGCTGCGCAGGAGCCTCATCCGCCGGCTCCCGGGTCGGGCGCGCCGCCGGGTCCACCCGCGCCGCCGGGGCCGCCCGGGCCGCGGCCTTCGGTCAGCTCGAGGAAGACGGTCTCGAGGTCGACCGCTTCGGTGCGCAGCTCGCTGAGGTAGATGCCGGCGCGCGCGAGCACCTCGGTGACGCGCGCGCCGTCGTCCGCCGTCGCGTCGACGTGCAGCAGCTCGGTCGTGGGGTCGTACGCGCTCGCTACGATCCCCGCGGCCGCCAGCACCGCGGTCGCGACGCCGGGCTCGGGGACGCGCACCAGCAGCTTCGCCTGGTGCCCGAGCGAGAGCACCTCGGCGACCGAGCCCTGGGTCACCAACCGGCCGCGGGCGATGATCGCGACGCGGTCGCACATCTGTTGCACCTCGCCCAGCAGATGGCTGGACACGAACACCGTCCGGCCCTCGGCGCCCAGCGACCGGATGAGCTCGCGGAACTCCTTGATGCCCGCGGGGTCCAGGCCGTTCGAGGGCTCGTCGAGGATCAGCAGCGCCGGGTCCTTCAGCAGCGCGGCCGCGAGCCCGAGCCGCTGGCGCATCCCGAGCGAGTAGCTCCGCGCGGGATGGTCCTCCCGCCCCTCAAGCCCGACCCGCTCGAGCATCGCCCCGACCGCCCGCGGCCCGATCCCCTCCAGCTGGGCCAGCAGCTCGAGGTTGCGCCGGGCCGAGAACGCCGGGAACAGCGCCGGGGTCTCGACGATCGAGCCGACCTGCCCCACCACCCGGACGAGGTGTCGCGGCACCTCGGCGCCGAGCATCGCGGCGCGACCGCCGGTCGGTCGGACGAGCCCGAGCACGCACCGGATCGTCGTCGTCTTCCCAGACCCGTTGGGCCCCAGGAAGCCGAAGACCCCGCCCTCGGGCACCTCGAGATCGAGACCCGCGATGGCGACCGTCTTCCCCCGCCGGTACTGCTTGCGGAGCCCGACGAGCTCGATCACCGGCATCGGGCCGGACGCTAGCCCGGGATACCTTCGAGCCGATGGAAGGTCCCGAGCAGCCACCCGCGCCTGCGAAGCTCGTCGTGCGGCTCCTCGACGAGCTCGCGGGCGCGCGACGGCACCCGCGCTCGTGCGCGCGCTCGACGGTTGGCAGCTGCGGTCCACTCCCGACGCGCCGTTTCGCCGCGCGAACTCCGTGCTTCCCAACGGCGAGCTCACTGAGGTCCACCTCGACGACGCGATCGACACCGTCGAGGAGTTCTACGCCGAGCGCTATCGACCGGCCCGGTTCCAGATCTCGGACGCGGCGCAGCCACCCGAGCTCGATCAGGTGCTCGAGCAGCGGGGCTACGAGATCGAGGCGCCGGTCGTCGTCATGTGCGCCGGCGCGACGATCGTCCTGGCGCGCACCGAAGGCGAGGGTCGCGTCACCGCCGAGCGGGGCAAGCGGCAGTGGGAGCGCGGCGAACGCCGCACTGCACGGCGACGTCCAGGACGCGCGCGAACGGGTCCTCGCCTACGGCCGGGCGATCCACTCCCTGAAGGGTCCCGCGACCGCGGTGGTCGCGCCCGCCGACGGGCCGGCCGTCGCGATCGGCTTCGCGGTGCTCGACCGCGGTTGGACCGGCATCTTCGGCATGGGCACCCGCCCCGAAGCCCGTCGCCGGGGCGCGGCCACCGCGGTCCTGCACACGCTGACGCAGTGGGCCGTCGACCGCGACGCGCCCCGCCTCTACCTCCAGGTCGAGGAGAGCAACACCGGCGCCCGCGCGCTCTACACCCGCGCCGGGTTCGTCGACACCTACCGCTACCACTACCGCACCCTCTTCCCACCCGCCTGACCGCGCCCGCACCCGCTCGCCACCGTTCTCGGCCCGTTCGACCGCGCCCAGCGCGGTTCAGCGGGCCGAGAAGCAGAGGGTATGGGTCAGGTCAGATGTCGGTGAGGGCGGCGGGGGCGCCGGGCTCGATGAGGATCTTGATCTGCTCTTCCGGGTTCGCGAGCGCGTCGAACGCGGCGGGAACACCGTCGATGCCGACGACGCCCGTCATCATCGGCGTGACGTCCAGCTCACCCTCGGCGATCGCGCGCAGCGTCTCCCCGAACTCGATCGGGTCGTAATAGAAGGTGAACTGCAGGTTCAGCTCCTTGACGATGCCCACCAGCGGCAGCATGTGGTCCGTCTCCATGCAGACGCCCACGATCACGATGCGGCTCAGCGGCGGTGCGTCGCGCATCGCCTGATCGATGATGCCCGGGATGCCGATCGCCTCGAAGAGCACGACCGGGCGCGGCGCGCCGATCCGGTTCCACGCGTCGATCGCGGACTCCTCGTTCGGGCTCACGACTTCGTGCGCGCCCATCGCCGTCGCGATCGCGCGGCGCCGGGGCGAGAAGTCCGCCGCGACGATCGGCTCGATGCCCTTCGACTTCAGCGCGGCGATCAGCGCCAGCCCGACCGGACCGCAACCGAGCACCAGCGCACCTTCCCCCGGCTTGATCCCCGACTTGTTCACCGCGTGCAGGCCGACGGTCATCGGCTCCGTCAGCGCGGCGCGCCGGGCGTCGAGCCCGTTCGGGACCTTCAGGCACATCCCGGCCGTGAGCCGCATCCGGTCCGCGTACGCACCGTTGTAGGTGTTCGAGAACCCGATGGGCTCGATCCCGGCGCCGACCATCGCGAACGGCATCGACACCACCAGGTCCCCCACCGCCACCGGCGCCCCGTCGGTCTCGGGCCCCAGCTCCACCACCTCGCCCGAGTACTCGTGACCCATCACGAAGTCGGCGTTGGGATCGAACGAGCTCACACCGCCGCCGAGCTCCGCGACCGCGAGCAGGCTGTCCGCGTGATGGAGGGTGTGCAGATCCGAGCCGCAGATCCCGCAGGCCCGCACCTCCACCAGCGCGTCGCCCGCGCCCGGGCTCGGCTCCGGCACATCTTCGACGACCATCTGCCCGCGTCGGGCAATCGCTGCACGCATGACCGCCATCCTCGGTCCGCTTGACCACTCGGTCAAGCGGCGGGGACACTCGCCCGAGTGACCTGGGAACCCGAGCTCGAAGATCTCCGCCGCCGGACGTCGTTCGCGCACGAGATGGGGGGCGACGAGAAGGTCAAGCGCCACCGCGACCTCGGCAAGCTCACGGTCCGCGATCGCATCGCCGGCCTGCTCGACCCCGGCTCGTTCCACGAGATCGGCGCGCTCACCGGCCGGGGCACCTACGACGAGAGCGGCGAGCTCACCGCGCTCACCCCCGCGAACTTCGTCATGGGCCGGGGCCGGGTCGACGGCCGCACCGTCGTCGTCGGCGGCGACGACTTCACCGTGCGGGGCGGCGCGGCCGACGCGGCGATCTTCCAGAAGCAGGTGCACGCGGAGCGCATGGCCCACGACCTCGGCCTCCCCATCGTGCGTCTCGTCGACGGCTCGGGCGGCGGCGGCTCCGTCAAGACCCTGGAGACCGAGCGACGGGCGTTCGTGCCGTTCAACCCGGGCTGGGAATGGGTGGTCGCGAACCTCAGCCGCGTGCCGGTCGTCAGCCTGTGCCTCGGATCGGTGGCGGGGCTCGGCGCGGCCCGGGTCGTGACGAGCCACTACTCGTTGATGGTCAAGGAGACGAGTCACCTGTTCGTGGCCGGGCCCGTGATCGTGAACCAGCTCGGCGTGGAGACCGTCGACAAGGAGTCGCTGGGCGGGAGCAGCATCCACACCCGCAACGGCACCGTCGACGACGAGGTCGCGACCGAAGAGGCTGCGTTCGCGCGGGCCCGTCGGTTCCTCTCGTACCTGCCGAGCTCGATCGAGGAGCTCCCCCCGCGCGCCGCGATCGCCGACGACCCGGAGCGGCGCGACCCCACGCTCCTCGACGCGATCCCCCGCGACCGGCGCACCGTCTACAAGGTGCGGTCGATCATCGGCGCCGTCGTCGACCAGGGTTCGTTCCTCGAGATCGGCCGGCTCTGGGGCCGCTCCGCCGTGACCGGGCTCGCGCGCCTCGACGGCTGGCCGGTCGCGGTGCTGGCCAACGACCCGTATCACTACGCGGGCGGTTGGACGGCCGACGCGTCCCGCAAGGTCGAGCGCTTCGTGGACCTGGCCGAGACGTTCCGTCTCCCCGTGGTCCACCTCGTCGACAACCCCGGCTTCCTCATCGGCACCGCCGCGGAACAGGCCGGCACCATCCGTCACGGCGCCCGGGCGCTCGCCGCGGTGTACCAGGCGACCGTGCCGTGGTGCTCCGTGCTGCTCCGCAAGGTCTACGGCGTGGCCGGCGCGGCCCATCAGAACGCGTCGCGCTTCTCGTACCGCTTCGCGTGGCCGTCCGGCGAGTGGGGCTCGCTCCCCCTCGAAGGCGGGATCGAAGCCGCGTACCGGGCGCAGCTCGAAGCCGCCGAGGATCCCGTCGCCCTGCGGGCCGAGATCGAAGCGCGCCTCGCCCGCGCTCGCAACCCGTTCAAGACCGCCGAGGCCTTCATGATCGAAGAGATCGTCGACCCCCGCGACACCCGCCCGCTGCTCTGCGAGTTCGCGAACCTCGCGGCCCCACGGCGCGCGAGCGGCGGTCCGCGCCCGACCGTCCGCCCGTAGGGCGCGACCGCGCCGACCGAACCGCGCATCAAGCATGTGCCGCCGCGTGGTCATGGTTCGGGTGGTGGTCGTGGGGCGGGAACGAGGGTTCGGTGGGTGCCGGTGCCTTCGACGCGGAGGTCGTTGATGGTCTTCTCGTCGTGGTGGAAGTGACACAGCGGGGCGAGGTTCTCGGCGTCGGTGCGCCCGCCCGCGCACACGGGGGTGTTGTGGTCGATCTCGAGGTGTCGATCGACGTGGCAGCCGGCGATCACACATTCGGGGTACAACGCTGCGATCGCGGTGCGTAACCGGGCGGGGATCGTGCGGCCGAGGTGGCTGACCGAACGGATGTCGGTGCCGTCGGTGATCAGGGCTTTGAGGATGGCGTCGCCGGCGAGCTTGCGCACGACCAACACGGGGACCGCTCCGATCCCGGCGATCTGGCAGGTCTCACCGGGTTCGGTCCACCCGCGGGTGAACGCGGTGTGATCGACGTGGGCGACCACGGTCGCCGGCGCGCGGTTCCCGTTCGACTCCGCTGCGACCGCGGCGGACTCGTCGGCCATCTGCGCCAACGCGTCGAAGGCGAGCGCTTCGGGATGCTCCCGCCGCTCCGACGAACGAGCCTGGTCGAACAGCTCGGCTTCGTGCGGCGCGAGCGCGGCCATGACCCTGGCGGTGACATCCAACGGTCCGCGCATCTCCAAGACGCCCTCGACGTCTGACACGCGCCGGTGTCGGAGGCTTCTGCGGGCGCGGCACGCCTCGTACCGGGCGGCCTGGTCCCTCGACGCCGCGGCTTCGACCGCCGCGCACGCGGCGCGCAACCCGCGCACCCCATCGCTCGACGCGTGCTCCAACAACGAAGACTCGGCGCTGGGATCGGCGGACGCGGCCGTCGCAATCGCGTCGACCTGGACCCCCGACAGCGACCCCGCCCGGAACACCGACTCCGTCGCCGCCAACCCACCCAACCGTTGCGCGGTCTCGAGGGTCTGACGGGCCTGACCGACCGTGGTCCCGGTCGCTGCGGCCATCCACGACCCGACATCGCGATGCGAACCGTCACCCACCCACGCACCGGTCTGCGCCAACCGGCCCGCAGCCAACGTCTTGCCCGCCCCGGCCAACCGCTCCACCGCCGCGAAGTCCTCCACCAACCGTTTCGCGTCCGGCCCCGACAGCACCGAAGGATCCAACGTCGCCACCACCTGCCGCAACGACGCGATCGACTCCGCCACCACCTCCAACACGAGCGCTCCCAACCAGACGAACCAACACGAGTCGGGGAAGCACGGGGGGAGGTAACGACACCTCACACCGAACATACGTTCGACCGCAAGGGAGACCTCGAGATCAATCCGGCGGCGACCAGACCCAGAGCAGGTGGGCGACGTTCGCGACTCCTACAACCTTCCCGGAGCTCGCGGTGACCGCGACCGCCGCGCCGTAGGACTCGGGGCCCTCGAGATGCTTGGGCATCTCGTACCAGTGCCGGAGGTCGGGCGACGTCCACATCGACGCGCTACGCAGGCCGTCTGCCGCGCCGGTGTTCCCGCCGAGAACCCACCAGTGACCGAGCCGGACCAGGTGATCGGGGTTGGCCGCGGGCAGCTGACGGTGGAACGACGTGATCTCGATCCACTTCTTGGCATTCCTCGTGAACCACAGCCGACCCCCGAATGAGTACCGGGGTTCGTAGTGCTCGAACTGGATGCCCAACACGCGCGTCCGGGCCGCATTGCTCGCAAGGACGTTGCCGAAGCGGTCCGGCACGTTCGCTTTCGCGAGCTCGGCCCAGTGCAGGCCGTCGCGTGAAGCGAACGCGGCGCGACCGTCCGGATCGCTGAGCGCCGTTGACTCGATCGCGAGCCAGGTCCGGTGTAGCCGCGCCGCCGGGAACAGACCGATCCCCAGCGGCGGTGCTCCGGTCGATGCGACCGACGACCAGCTGTGGCCGCGCACGGACGTCCAGACGGGTGCCGGCTGCGGCGGATTGCTCACGGCCGAGCCCGGAGCCGAACCGAGGGCGATGAACGCACCGGGATCGCCCGTCACGTAGATCCCGTCGAGTTGGGGCGCGCTGGGAAATGACGCACGGCGCCACGTCTTCGCGTCTGCCGAGTACCACAGCTGGTTCGTTGCTTCGGTCGACGCCACCAGCTCACCGTGGCGCGCCGCGACGCTCCTGAACCCGGAGAACGGACGACCGGACGGAAACCGTGTCCCCTGTACCGCGTCCCAATGCAGCCCGTCCGTCGACGTCCACACTGCGGGTCGAAGGCCCGTCTTGGGGACGCCGCGAGTTCCGACCGCGACGAAGCCGGTGCCGCGGGCAACGATCTGGACCGTCCCCACGTCCCGACCGAACCCTGTACGAAGGTCGATCCGCTTCCAGGCCCCGCCAGGACCCGACGCCGGTTCCGGATCCCGCTCCGACAGGATCAACCCGATGATCACCGCGATCAACAGCACCAGCGCGACCCCGACCAGCGCGCCGCGTCGTCGCGACTGCGGTCCCCCACCGCGCCGCGCGAACGAGAGATCCGGCGCGGGCGTGGACGCGGTGTCGAAGCGAGCGCGCAGGTCCGCTCCGGCGCGCCGACCGGTCTCGTCGACGTTCATGCGTCCTCCTCCTCGAGCCCGAGGGACTTCGCCAGCGCTTGCCGAGCCCGGTGGAGGTGCACCCGGACGGTCGACCGCGCGACGCCCAGCACGTCGGCGATCGCCGCGGCATCGAGGTCGTCGACGTAGTGCAGCACGACACAGCGGGCGAGCTTCGGCGGCAGCGCCCGCACCGCCCGCCAGAACTCCTCGGACTCGTCGTACCTCGCTTCGGTGAAAGCAGGCTCGGCCGATGCGACCCGCGCCAGCGCAGAGCTCTCCCGACCCCGCCGGCGGAATCGGGAACGGGATCGGTTCACGACGACCCGACGAACCCAGGCTCCCGGCGCGTCGTACCGGCCGATACGGTCCCAGTCCCGATGCGCGGCGAGGAACGCGTCCTGCGCGGCGTCCTCGGCCGCGCCCCGATCTCCGGTCAGCGCGTACCCGAGCGCGACGATCCGCCCGTACTCGCGGCCGTAGAAGTCGTCGAAGTCGAGACCTTCGGCCCTGCCTCTGTCGGTCACTCCCACGAGCATCGCATCGTGCCCTCCGAGAGACACTCTCCTGAGCCGGGCCCTGCGTTTCACCGCGAACTCAGCCGGCGGGGAGCTCCAGCCGGAAGTAGGCGTCGCGGCCGAACTCACCGTCTTCGTGGTGCGTCAGCGTGAAGCCGAAGTGCTCGTACAGCCCGACGGCATCCGTCCACGTCGCCGTCGTCTCCAACACCAGCGCGCGCCAGCCGCGCCGAGACCCGATCGCGGCCATCGCCCGCAGGAGCGTGCTCGCGACCCCGGTCCGGCGTTGATCGCGCGCGACGGACATCCGCTTCACCTCGCCCTCATCCGCACTGATCGGCACCACCGCGCCCGCACCGACGACGACACCGTCGCGTCGCGCCACCAGGACCAGACCGTGCTCGTAGCTCGCCGCGATGTCCTCCAGATCCGGGTTGAGCGCGGCATCGAGCACACCCCAGTGCTCCTCGAGGCCGTCGAGGATCAATCGCCGTACGGCAGCCTGGTCGTCAGGGTGGAACTCCGCGATGCCGAGGGGCCCGCTCATCGCCGCCGCTCGAAGTGGGTCACGGTGAGGCTGGGCCGGACCTCTTCCTCACCGACCGCATCGAATCCGAGCTTCCGGTACAGCGCAACCGCAGGCGCGTTCGCCGAACCGGTCGAGACGATGGTCATCGGCCGCGGCACCAGCTCGAGGATCGAACGCACCAGTCGCTCGCCGAAGCCCCGGCGCGCCGCGGCCGGCGAGACCATCAGCCGCGAGATGTCGAGCACCTCGGGCGTCTCCAGGTACGCCAGCGCCGCAACGAGCTCCGGGCCGGATCCGCACCCGATCCACTGCTCCGGTGCGCGTCGCAGCTCGCCCAGCGTCTCGCGCAGCGCCGGGATGGCGTCCGAGCCGATCAGCCGCGCTTCGACCGCGTACGCGGCGCGTTGCAGGGCGAGCACCGAGACGCTCGTCACGTCGTCGTCGAGGTCGAGGCGGACCGGCGTCACGCTCACTCCTTGATCCAGACGCGCAGGGGGCCGATCGACTCGAAGCCGGCGCGAAGCGCCACGTCCAGTGCCGGGCCGGATTCGTAGCCGACGATCTCGGAGCCCGGGAACCGCGTCACCACCTCGTCGACGCAACCGCGCCACACCTCCACGGGATCGCCCGTCGATGCGAAGAGGTTCGACACGCCGACGACCGACTCGCTGCAATTCAGGATTGCACCCGCGACGATCGCGCCGTCGAGGTCGCCGCGCAGGACCACGATCTCCGGCGCGTCGAGCAGCGCCGGTGCGAACAACCCGCGGGCGACGTCGTCCTCGCTCCACGCGGACTCCCAGGCTTCGAGCGAACGGGCGTCGGTGACGCTCGACCACCGGAACCTCCGAGCACCGTCGGACCATCCAGCCACCGGAGCATCCGCAGACCGCGCGACCCATTCCGCCGCGAACAGCTCCCCGAACGACTCGCCGCCGAGGTCCAACGTCGCGAAGCTGTCCTTGACCGACGCGCCGGCCGACGCGTCGATGCCGCGCCAGCAGCCCGCCCATCTCCACACGCGGATCGAGCGTCACTGCGTCCGGGTAGTAGCGCGGGGTTCGGCGGGGGCTGGTCCACGCGTCCGGTGCGAACGATCCGACCACGCCCTGTCCCCTGCACACGAGATCGCACAGCTCCGCGTTGTTCCGCGCCGCGACCCGAACGCGTCGCGTGGCGTCTCGTTCGGCCGACATCACCGGCACACTCTTCCGCAAACGGTGAATGCCCGGTCGGACCGTCGCCGACGGGGCACAATGCGCCGGGGACACGCCCGGCAGAGGGAGCGCGATGTGCTGAGTCAGGTGATCGGAGATCTGCTGCCCGTCGCAGTCGGCGTCGCGCTCAGCCCGATTCCCATCGTCGCAGTGATCCTCATGCTCGGCACGCCCAAGGCTCGATCGAACGGTCCCGCGTTCGCGCTCGGCTGGGTCGTCGGACTGGTGGTGGTCAGCGTCGTGGTGCTCGTGGCCGCCGGGGGCTCCGACAAGCCCAACAGTGGATCGTCGGACACCGTCGACGTCATCAAGCTCGCCCTCGGGGTCGCGTTCCTGTTCATGGCGCTGAAGCAGTGGCGGAGTCGCCCGAAGGAGGGTGAGACGCCGGCATTGCCGAAGTGGATGGCGGCGATCGACAAGTTCACCCCCGGCCGCTCGTTCCTGTTCGGGGCGCTCCTCTCCGGCGTCAACCCGAAGAACCTCGCACTCACCCTCGCGGCCGCCGCGTCGATCGCCCAGGCCGGGCTCAGCACGACGGACAGCGCGACCGCGGTCGCCGTCTTCGTCATCATCGGGTCGTTCACGGTTGCGGGACCCGTGATCTTCTTCCTGTTCGGCGGCGACCGCGCCACCAAGCCGCTCGCGTCCATCAAGGACGTCATGGGTGGCCACAACGCCGTGATCATGATGGTCGTGCTCCTCGTGCTCGGCGCCAAGCTCATCGGCAGCGGCTGGGCCGGTCTGTCGACCTGAGCGCGCCGAGGCGTCCTGCGATGAGCCACCGGCTGCAGTGGACCGAGCTTCCGACCCCGGTGCGTGAAGAGATCGCGCGGGCGTGCGGGAGCCGGGTGGTCGACGCCGTCGGCCAGACCGGCGGCTACGGACCGGGGCTCGCGGCCAAGTGCGCGCTCGCCGACGGCCGCCGCGTCTTCATCAAGGCCGCGTCGCCGGCGCAGAACCCGGAGACGCCCGCGGGGTGCGGCGCGAGATCGCCATCGCCGCCGCGCTCCCTGCGGGGACACCGGCGCCGCAGCTCCTGCACGTCATCGACGACGAACCGTGGATCGTGCTCGTCTTCGAATCCGTCGACGGTCGGTTGCCCACCACGCCGTGGGACCACGCCGAGCTCGCCGCGGTCGTCCAGGCCGTCGTCGCGCTCGCCGACCTGGAGCCGCGCGCGCCGCTACAAACGGTCGCCGAGGAGTTCGGCCCGTTGTTCGACGGCTGGCGCATCTTGACCGGCTCGCCGGAGGCCGTCGACGATCCGTGGTGTCGCGAGCGTCGTCATGGAGCTCGCCGCGCTGGAGGCGACCTGGGCCGAGGCGGCGCGCGGCGACCGACTCGTGCACGGTGACCTGCGCAGCGACAACACGCTCATCACCGAGGCGGGCGACATCGTGTTCGTCGACTGGACCGCCACCTGCGTCGGCGCCGGCTGGTTCGACCTCGCCTGCATGCTGCCGTCGATCGAGCTGGAAGGCGGTGGCGCACCCGAGTCGGTGCTCGAGCTCGCGGGCCTCGGCGATCTCGACCCGCACGCGCTGCTCCCGGTCATCGCCGCGCTGGCGGGGTACTTCACCGAGCGAGGACGGCACCGCGACCCGCCGGGGTTGCCCACGCTGCGCGAGTTCCAGCGCGCGCAGGGCCGCGTGACGGTCGCGTGGCTGCAGCGGACGTGGTCCGCCACACGCGGCACGGCCTGACGAGACAGCCCTGGGCACGGCGTCCACGACGCGGTACGGCGATCCGGCGGGGCCCGTCCCTAGACTGGATCCCATGGCCTCTTCCCCCGTCGACTCGGCGAAGCCGTTCTGGCCGAACCAGGAGCACTGGTCGGTCGAGATCCCGCTCGACACCCCGCACCCCCGACTCGGCGTGATGCGCGAGCGCGGCCTGGTGCAGCTGCGCGACCTCGCCGAGCCGGTGCCGGCGCACGAGTACCTCGACCTGGAGTACCTGGACTGGAAGAGCGGAGGCGACACGAACTTCGCCCCGATCGCGACGGCGGACGGCCGGCTCGACTGCCGCGGGTTCTGGAACCAGGGCAACGAGCGCTCGGACAAGAACGCGATCTTCACGACCAATGCGGCGTTGTGCCCCACCATCAAGCAGTACGTGGAGGACGTCGGCGCGAACTTCGGGCGGGTGCGCACGATCAAGCTGGAGCCCCAGGACCACGCCACGGCGATCCGCAACTTCCACCGTGACGACAACAACCGGTTCAATCCCGACACCGAGGGTTGGGTCGTCCGGTCGTGGCTCGAGCTCACCGACAACCCCGACAGCTACATGCTGCTCATGGAGTCGGGCGCCGACGGGCTGCCCGATCCGGCCACGGAGATCCGGGTCCCGCTGCAGCGGGGGTCGCAGTTCGTCGTCGACACGCAGCGGCTCTGGCACGTCGTGGTGCACAACGGCACCGAGCCGCGCTACGCGCTGATCAGCTCCTTCGAGAGCGGTCCCGCGCTCGAGCGCTGGGTCACCACGCAGCTCCCGTAGCGCCACAGCCCGCGTTCCGCGCGCGCCCTCAGGCTCCGGGTGCTCCCACTGACTCCGGGATCCGGACGCGCACCGGTTGTGGCGCAGCCGGCCCACCGGCCCCGGGCAGGTGGGGCGGGCGGAGCCGGCTGCGCACGATGCGCCGGAACACGAGCCCGGCGACGGCCACGGACGAGATGGCGATGCCGGCGATCGCGAACGGGTTGCCCGCGTCCGTCCCGGTCAGGACGAAGTGCACGGTGGCCAGCGCGAAGAGCGGCAGGGAGAGCACGTGGATCCGCCGCCAGAGCCGGGGCGACAGCCAGCGCCGGGTCAGCGAAGTGAGCTCGACGGCCAGCATCAGGTACATCGACACGATGCCCCACGCGACCCACGTCGGATGCCAGGACGCGGCGAACGGGACCAGCACGTCGGCGAGACCGAAGTGGACGTACGAGTCGAGGACGATCCCCGCGACGTGGACGCCGACGAAGATCACCGCGAGCCCACCGAGGAAGCGATGGAGGTCGAGGGTCCACGCGGGCCGTACCCCGCCCGGGCGAAGGCGGGTCGAGAGGAGCAGACCCCACACGACGCTCGTGGCGAGCAGCGCCCACGCGACGATGCCGCCGGCGCGCGCGGTGTACCACCACAGCTGGCTGGTCACGGGAGCGCCTCCGCGGTCCGGTCGTCGGTGAGCGCGGCCCACGTCGACGTCGTGAGCGAGCCGTCGGGGACGATGACGAGGGCCGCCGCGCCGAGCTGATCGATGAGCTCGAGCCCACGGCCCGCGTCGAGGAACGCGGCCTTGGAGAGCACCTCGGCCTTCCAGCCCTCGGACGCGACCACGCGGTCGCGGCGAGCACCGGCGAGTGCGAGCTGATCCCGGTCGCGGGATCGACGAGGTGGTGCTGCGGCACGCCGTCCTCGCGCACCCAACGACGGCGCAACCGGGAGCTCGTCGCCACCGCGCCGTCCTGCAGGCGGAGCTGCGCGAGCGGCGCGTCGTGCGCCCACGGGCTCTCGACCGACACCCGCCAGGCCTCGCCGTCGGGCGGCGCGCCGAGGACCGCGCGCGTCGCCACCGACGTTGACGCACGCCCCGCCGGCGCCGAGCTCGAACAGCTCCTCGGCCACGAGGTCGGCCGCGAGCCCCTTCCCGATCCCGCCCGGGTCGAACCCGACGCCGACCGGGATCCGCACGGTGCCCGCGGCTTCGTCGACCTCGATCCGTCGCGCCCCGGTGACGAGGCTGGACGCGACGCGCCGCGGCCGGCGCCCGATCCGGTCGAAGGACTCGACGTACCCGGCCCGCAGCACCGCACCGAGCAGCGTCGGATCGAACCGCCCGCCGGTCACTTCGTGCCCTTCGAGCGCGCGTTGCACGAGCAACCGGGTCTCGGACGACACGCGGGTGGGCAACCCGTCGGCGCGGTTCAGCCGGCTGACCTCGCTCGTCGGGATGAAGCGGCTCCAGCGGTGCTCCAGATCGGTGAGCCGGCCGCGGGCCACGTCGAGCAGCGCACGGGGCCCGCCGACGACTGTGACGTCGGCGGTCGTGCCCATGACGGGGAACGACGCGTCAGCTCGCACGACTGGAGGTGTCCGCACTCGTGGAGCCGCTCGACGAGGTGGACGAGCCGGTGGACGACGTCGCGCCGGTCGCGGCCCACGTGCTCGCAGCCGCCGTCGTCGCCGCCGTGGTCGCGGTCGTCGCCGTGGTCGCGCTGGCTGCTCGCCGACGGTCGCGGCGGTGGCCGTCGCGTCGGTCGCCTGGACCGCCATCACGCCACCGAGGCCGAGCAGTGCGGCAACGCTCGCGCCGGCTGCGGCCTTCCGGGCTCGACGGGCCGGATGCGCTCGCTTCCGGCGGGGGTTCGCGTCGGGCATCTCACGCTCCTTCATGGGGGGAGGACGGATCGTGGTGATGACGCTCTCGATGTGGAGGACATCGTCGGAGGGCGAGGTAAGAGATCCTGAAGAGGCGGCGCGAAAGGCCGGTAAGAAAAGTCCGACGACGGTCTGACGACGGTCTTACGTCGCTCTCGCGTGGGCCTCGTATCGTTCGTGACCATGGCCACGATCGAGCCGGGTTCCCGAGTCCTCATCGCCGAGGACGACCGCAGCGTGCGCGAGTCGCTCGTCCTCGCCCTCGGCGTCGAGGGTTACGACGTCGAGGCAGTCAACGACGGGGCGCAGGCCCTGGAGTCGATCGCACTGCGCGAACCGGACGTGATCATCCTCGACATCATGATGCCGGTCCTCGACGGGCTCACCGTGTGCCGGCGGTTGCGCGCGGGAAAGTGCCGCACGCCGATCCTGATGCTCACCGCCCGCCACGAGGTCTCCGACCGCGTGTCCGGCTTGGACGCCGGCGCGGACGACTACCTCGCCAAGCCGTTCTCGCTCGACGAGCTGCTCGCCCGCCTCCGTGCGCTCCTGCGCCGCACGAGCGTCTCCGGGAGCGAGGACCTGCTCCGCGTCGCGGACCTCAGCCTCGACCCGTTGCGCCGCCGCGCCGAGCGCGGCGGAACGGGTGCTGGAGCTCACCAAGACGGAGTTCGACCTGCTCGAGCTGCTCATGCTCAACGCGGGGATCGTGCTCGGCCGCGACACGATCTACGACCGGATCTGGGGCTTCGACTTCGAGACCGGGTCACGCTCGCTCGACGTGTACATCGGGTACCTCCGGCGCAAGACCGAGGCCGACGGCGAGCCCCGCCTCCTCCACACCGTCCGCGGCGTCGGGTACGTGGTGCGCGAGCCATGAGCCTCCGCTGGCGCATCGCGCTCGGCCTCGCGCTGATCGCCGCGCTCGTCTGCGCCATCGGCGCGACGGGCGCGTACCTCACGACGTCGCACCAGCTCTACAGCAGCATCGACGACTCCCTCCTCGCCCGGGCCCAGTCGTTCGACGGGCAGAACGGCGGCGAGCGCAACCCCGACCCCGGGTTCGGAGGGAACCGGTTCGGCACGCTGCAGGGTTGCCCGCCACCGGGTGCGGTGCAGCCGGCCGCCGCCGCGCAGGTGATCGACGCGCACGGCACCGTGCACGTGTGCATCGCGGGTGGAGCGAAGCTGCCCGTCGGGTCGTCGGACCTCGCGGTCGTGCGCACGGGCGGCCGGCCCCGGCTGCACACCGTCAGCGTCGCGCGGCACCAACTACCGCGTCCTGACCACGCCGTGGCTCGACGGTGGCGCGCTCCAGACCGCCCGTTCGCTCGACGAGACCGAGAACGTCCTGTCGTCGCTGCGCCTGCAGCTGCTCGCACTGAGCCTCGTCGGGATCGCGGCGGCCGCGATCCTGGGCTGGGCATTCGCCCGGCGGCTCGTCCGCCCGATCGAGCGGCTGCGCGACACCGCGGAGCGTATCGCCCGGACCCAGGACCTCGAAGCACCGATCCCCGAGACCGGCGGCGGGGAGGTCGGGAGCCTCGCGACCAGCTTCTCGACGATGGTGGACGCGCTCGCGGTCTCGAAGCGCCAGCAGCAGCAGCTCGTCACCGATGCGAGCCACGAGCTGCGCACGCCCCTGACCAGCTTGCGCACCAACGCCGAGCTCCTCGACCGGCCCGATGCCCTCAACGCGGAGCAGCAGCAGCGGGCGGTCCAGGGCATCCGGCTCGAGGTCAACGAGCTGACGGATCTCGTCTCCGAGCTCGTCGAGCTCGCCACGGACCGCGCCGACGACGAGACCCCCGAGCCAGTCCCGTTGCGCGCGCTCGCGGACGACATCGCCGAACGGGCCCGCCGGCGCACGGGCCGGGAGATCACCGTCACCGCCGAAGGCGCGCCCGCCACCGTGCTGGTGCGGCCGCACATGGCCGAGCGCGCGCTCGCGAACCTCGTGGACAACGCGGTCAAGTACAGCTCCGGCGCGATCGCGCGATCGTCGCTCAACGGGCGCCGGGTGGAGGTCCGCGACGACGGCCCGGGCATCGACCCCGCCGACCAGGCGCTCGTCTTCGACCGCTTCTACCGGTCCGCCGTGGCCCGGACCGAGCCGGGGTCGGGCCTCGGGCTGGCGATCGTGAAGCAGATCGTCGAGCGCCACGACGGCACCGTGTGGGCCACGAACCGCGCCGGCGGTGGTGCCGCGGTCGGTTTCGAGCTGCCCGCGGCCGCGGTCACGACGGCTCCCGGGGCCCCGTCTTGACCGAGCGGTCAAGTGAAGGTCGAATGGGCCTATGGACTTCGGCATCTTCATGGCCCCGTTCCACCCGGTGGGACAGAACCCGACGCTCGCGCTCGAGCGCGACCTGGAGCTGATCCAGCACCTGGACCGCCTCGGGTTCGACGAGGCGTGGGTCGGTGAGCACCACTCGGCCGGCTACGAGATCATCGCGTCGCCCGAGGTCTTCATCGGGATCGCGGCCGAGCGGACGAAGCACATCAAGCTCGGCACCGGCGTGAGCTCGCTGCCCTACCACCACCCGCTGATGCTCGCCGACCGCATGGTCCTGCTCGACCACCTCACCCGCGGCCGCACGATGCTCGGCTGCGGCCCCGGTCAGCTGACGTCCGACGCGCACATGCTCGGCATCCCCGCCGACTCGCAGCGGCCGCGCATGGAAGAGTCGCTCGACGCGATCATGGCGCTGCTGCGCGGCGAGACCGTCAACATGGAGACCGACGGGTTCGTCCTGCGCGACGCGCGCCTGCAGCTCAAGCCGTACAGCGACCCGTGCTTCGACATCGCGGTCGCCGCCTCGTTCTCCCCCACCGGCGCGCGGGCCGCGGGCAAGCACGGCATCGGCATGCTCTCGGTCGCGGCCACCGCGAAGCAGGGCATGGACCTCCTCGGCCACCACTGGAACCTGTGGGAGGAGATCGCGCTCGAGCACGGGCACATCGCCGACCGCTCGAAGTGGCGTCTCGTCGGCCCGATGCACCTCGCCGAGACCCGCGAGCAGGCGGAGCGGGAGGTCGAGTACGGCATCGCGCAGTTCTCCCGCTACTTCACGCACATCCTCCCGGCCGGTCCCGTGCAGGGCGAGACGCCGAAGGAGATCATCGAGAACAACAAGGCCGCCGGCTTCGCGGTCATCGGGACCCCGGAGGACGCGATCGCCAAGATCGACGAGCTGGTCGAGTCGAGCAACGGCGGGTTCGGTGCGTTCCTCCTCTTCGGCCACGACTGGGCCACCCCCGCGGCCACCCTGCGGTCCGCCGAGCTGTTCGCCCAGTACGTGATGCCGAAGTACAAGGGCCAGCTCGACGCGACGGCGGCGTCGTGCGACTGGGTGACCGGCAGCGGCGGCGAGTTCGTCGGTCAGGCCGCGAACGCGATCAACAAGGCCATCCAGGACCACGAGGCCGAGCGGGCCAAGTAGGTCCCGGGCTACTCGGCGTCGCCCTCGGCCTCGCCCGCGACGGGCGAGCCGTGATGCAGCACCATGCGCCAGCGGCCGCCGTCGAACACGAAGACGTTCACCGCGGCGACGCGACCGCCCTGGAGCTCGGCCAGGTCCTCGCCGCCTTCGCGCGAGCTGCCGGACTGCAGGATGTTCTCGTCGCACGTGACCCACGCGGCCTCGCCGGCGACGTGCACCACCTCGTCGGTCAGGACGAACTGGATGAACGCGGTGTTCGCGAAGATGGCGTCCCACGAACCGGCGACGCGCGCCCAGCCGTGCAGCGTCGGCCAGCCGGGATGGGTGACCGTCGCCCGGTCGGTGCGCTCCCACACCTCCGCCATCTGGTCGAGGTCGCGGGACTCGAACGCGGCGTAGTAGGCGGAGTTCGCCGCGGCGACGGCAGCTTCGCGCTCGGACACGAATGCCATGATGGCGCACCGTGCCCGCCAACGTACCGATCTCGCACCGCTTTCTCGCGCCGTCCGGACTCTCGCTCGCGGTGCACGACTGGGGCGGTGACGGCGATCCGGTGCTGCTCGCCCACCCCACCGGCTTCCACGGGCGGGTCTGGGCGCCGGTCGCGGCCCGGCTCGTCGACGCCGGGCGCAAGGTGTGGTCGTTCGACTTCCGCGGTCACGGCGACAGCGATCCCTCGCCCGGATCGACGTACCGGTGGGAGGAGTTCGCCGCGGATGCCCTCGCGGTCGTCCATCACCTCGAGCTCGCCGGCGTGCCCGAGCTCCTCGCCGTCGGTCACTCGAAGGGTGGCGCGTCACTGCTCTGGGGCGCGGTGCGCGAACCGGACACCTACCCGCGGATCTGGTGCTTCGAGCCGATCGTCGTCCCCATGGAGAGCCCGGTGCTCGCCGGATCCGACAACCCGCTCTCGGCCGGTGCGCGCCGGCGGCGCGACGTGTGGCCGTCACGCGCCGAGGCGTTCGCGTCCTACTCGTCGAAGCCGCCGCTCAACGTCCTGACCGCGGACGCGCTCGAGGCCTACGTCGACCACGGGTTGCGCGACCGGCCCGACGGGAGCGTCGAGCTCAAGTGCCGCCCGGAGGACGAGGCCACCATCTACATGATGGGCGCGAGCCTCGGCCTCTACCCGGACCTCGTCCGCGTCGAGGTCCCGGTGCTCGTCGCGTGCGGCGAGACGACGGCGTCCATCACACCGGCCTTCGCGCGGGCACTCGTCGACCAGCTCCCGCACGCGACGCTCGAGGTCTGGGCCGGCCGCGGGCACTTCGGTCCCATCGAGGATCCCGAGCAGGCGGTGGCATCGATGCTCCGCTTCGCCGCGTCAACCGCCGACTGACGGATCACCCATCAGGTAGCGCGGCCCCGCCCCGCGCGGCAGCCTGGTCGTCGGGGTTGTACAGCGCGCAGACCTTGAGTGTGAGACACCCACAGCCGATGCACCCGTCGAGCTCGTCGCGCAGCCGTTCGAGCATCGCGATCTGGGCGTCGAGCCGGGGGCGCCACGAGTTGGAGAGCCGCTCCCAGTCCCGTTGGTTCGGCGTCCGGCTCTCCGGCAACGAAGCCAATGATTCGCGGATCTCGTCCAGGCTGAGGCCGACCTGCTGGGCGACCCGGATGAACGACACGCGCCGGAGCGCATCTCGCGCGTATCGCCGTTGGTTGCCCTCCGACCGCGTCGAGTGGAGCAACCCTTCCGCTTCGTAGAACCGCAGCGCGGAGGTCGCGACACCCGTCCGCTCGCTCAAGGCGCCGATCGTCAGCTCGTGCTCCAGCTCCACGAACCGAGACGCTACCCGCTGGACTTCAAGCGACCTTGAGGTTCGCGGCCGGCTCAGCCTTCGGCGTGGAACCCGGCCAGGATGCGACTCCACCGCTCCGGGTCGGTCTGGTACGGCGCGTAGAACGAGATGCGGTCGAGCACGTCGCCGTAGCGGGCGAGCATGAGCTTCGGGATGTCCTCGGGCTCGCCGACCACCGCGAACGTGTCGAGCACGTCATCGGTGACGAGCTCGCCCATCGCCTCCCACTCGCCTTGCTTCGAGAGGCGGTTGAGCTCGGTCTGCAGGTCTCCCCACCCATGGAGCTCGAGGACGCCGCGGTACGCGGGCGTCGAGCCGTAGAACGCGATCTGGCGCTTCGTCCCGACGCGCGCGGCGGCCATCTCCTCCTCGGTCGCGCCGGTGACCACGAACATCGGTCCGGTCACCTCGAACTGGTCACGCGCCTTGCCCGCCGCCGCCCATCCGCGCTCCAGCGCGGGAAGCGACACCTCGCGCACGTACCGCTCCGTCGTGAAGCCGTGCAGCAGGATGCCGTCGGCGACCTCGCCGGCCACCTCGGTCATCTTCTCGCCCACCGCGGCGAGGAAGACCTTCGGGTTGCCGAACTCGTTCGGGCCCGGGTTGAAGAACGGCGTCATCAAGGTGTGACGGTAGAAGTCGCCCTGGAAGTTCAGCCGTTCGCCGTCGTTCCACGCGGCCCAGATCGCGCGCATCGCGAGGATGAACTCACGCATGCGCGGCGCGGGGTGCGACCACGGCATCGAGAACCGCTTCTCGATGTGCGCCTTGATCTGGCTGCCGAGACCCAGGATGCACCGGCCCTGCGAGTACGCCTGCAGGTCGTAGCCGATGTTGGCCAGGATCATCGGGTTGCGCGCGAACGCCACCGCGATCCCCGTACCGAGCTCGAGCCGCTCGGTGTGCTCGGCGCCGATGCAGCACCGGGAAGAACGGGTCGTGCGCGGTCTCCGCCGAGAACGCGCCGTCGTACCCGACGTCCTCGAGCTCCTTGGCCTTCGGCCCGACCTTGTCGAGCCGGCTGTCCAGTCCCCCGTCGACCTTCATGGCCGGGACGCTACCCGGGCGACCCGGCTACTTCTGCCAGACCCGGGCGTAGTCGATCTCCATCGTCCCGGGGAGGTCCGCCACGAGGTTGCCGTTGCTGTAGGTCGAACCGGACTCGTGGCCGCTGTAGCCCTCGTCCTGAGGTCCGCTGCCGCCCATCGCCAGGTTCAGGATGATCGAGTGGTAGTACGACAGGCCGTTGAGGTCGGCGGCGTTCACCGCGTTGTAGGTGCGGACCTTGACGCCGTCGATGTACCAATCCAGGCGGCCGGCGGTCCAGTTGATGCCGTAGGTGTGCCAGTTCTGGGTACCTCCCGCCACGAACGCGTTGGGCGGGTTGACGTCGATCCCCATGCTTGCCGACCCGAGCTTGTTGACGTTGTGCACTCCCGCGCCGATGTCGCCACCGGTCTTGTGGAAGTTGCTCTCGCTGACGTCGGGGCGCGAGCCGTAGATCTCGGACACGTCGATCTCGCCGTACGCCGGCCAGCCCGGTGCCGACCCGTCGCCCGGGTCCGCGAGCCAGAACGCGGGCCAGTAGATGTTGCCGCGGGGCACGCGGATGCGGACCTCGGCGTAGCCCTGCTTGAACCGCATCTTCATCCCGCCGTCCTGCGCGCGGGTCGTCACGAGCCCCGACGTGAAGTAGTAGGTGCTGCCGCCGTTCGGGTTCGACCCGCAGTTGGTCACGGTCTGACGCTTGCCGGTCAGGCGCAGCGTGCCTCCCGCCTCGGTCACGTTCGCCGTCTTGTAGCACTCGTCCTCGTCGTTGCTGGAGCCGAAGTTCGAGTTGTCGCCGACGTTCCACTTCGTGGAGTCGACCTTCGTCCCCGAGAACTCGTCGGCGAAGACCTCGCGCCAGGTTGCGCCACCCGTCACCGCGGCCGGGGGCTGTCCGGTGGCGGGCGGCGGGGTGGATCCACCGGTGCAGGTGTAGTTCCGCATGTACTTGCTCGACGGCGGTGCGGGCTTGATCTTGCACCCGTCGACGGAGAGGAGCGCGAGGGTGTCGCCGTTGAACATCGTCGCGATGTGTGGAGCCGCCGGCATCACCGGCAGCACCCCCGGCGTCTTCTTGATGGTGCAGGTGAAGTTCCGGACGTACTGGCGGTTCGTCGTCGGTGGGGCCGGCTTGATCGAGCACCCGTCGCCCGAGCGCACGGACAACGTCGAGCCCGTGGCGAGGAGCTGGCTGCGTGCGGTGGCGAATGCGCTCGGTGTCACCAGCGCGGCCACGAGGACCACGACGGCGGTCAGGATCGTGACGCGGACGCCGGTGCGCCGCAGCGGATGCGCGCGTCCGACTGGTGGGCGTCGAGCTGTGACCATGTTCGGGACTCCGTTCCCTTCCATGCTTCGGGATTCCGTTCCTTTCGGCCCACGCGCGTCCTGCCGGAAGTACACAAGTGGGGATCGAGAGGCACAATGCCACCCTTCCCGTGCTCGGCGCACGCGAATCGCCGGGGTGTACCTGAATATCAATCGGCGCAAAGGTGGCAACGGAGTGAAACGTGCACCGGACGGCCGCGCTGCGAGGTGGGTCGGTCACGCTCTGCTGATCCCGGTGTGGATCGTGGTGCTGGGCCTCCTGGCCTTCGTCGTCGCGCACGTCGTCGCGTTCGACCACGACCACCTCTTCTACCTGGCGGACTCGTACACGCTCTGGATCCTCCTGCCCGCCTACCCGATCGCGATCTCCGCGCTCTGCTTCCGCGCGTGGCCGCTGGCCCTCGCGGCCGGGCTGATCGTGATCGCGCACCTGATCTGGGTGATCCCGCCGACGTTCTCGACGGTGCCGGTCACACCGGCGGCCGCGCACGCGCCACACGTGCGCATCGCGAGCGCCAACGTGCGGTTCGACAACCTCGACCACAAGCCGCTGCTGGCCGAGCTCAACCGCACCCACGCCGACGTCATCGTGATGGAGGAGGTCACCCCGGTGTGGTGGAAGGCGATCGTCGCGAGCGGACTGCTGCAGTCGCACCCGATCGTCGCCAAGGCGGTGCGACCCGACCCGGGCGGGATGGTGATGCTGTCGCGGCATCCGCTCACGCACGTCGTCGTGCACCACGCGGGAGGCTGGCCGATCATCACGGCGACGGTCGTCCTCGGTGGCGAGGCGATCCATCTCGAGGGCGTGCACCTCATCGCACCGCTCGAGACCTTCGGTCGCAACCAGCGTGCGCAACGCCAGATCACCGACATCGCCCGCCATCTCGCCCGGCCCCGACTCGTCGTCGGCGACTTCAACGCGAGCCCGTACAACCGTTGGCTCCATCAGCTGCTCGGCCTCGGCCTCCGCGACGCGCACCAGGCCGTCGGCCGGCCGTTCGCGACCACCTGGCCCAACGGTGAGCACCTCGTCCCCCCGCTGCTGCTCGACCACCTCTTCGTCGACCCCCCAATCGTCCCGCTGCACGTCCGGGAGGGGCACGGCGTGGGATCGGACCACCGGCCGATCATCGTGGACCTGGCCGTCGTCCGTTGACGGCGCCGGGCTCGGGGCCGCCGCCCCCGTGTCCACGTAGCTGTCCCACCCCGTGAGTACCCTCGGGGACATGGGAGTAGGACTGCCGAGGGGGTTGTCGCCGAGCTCGTTCAGCGCGTTCAAGAGCTGCCCCCTCGCGTTCAAGTTCTCGTATCTGGACCGCCTGCCCCAGCCGCCGTCCGCCGCGGCCAGCAAGGGCACGCTCGTGCACCGCGCGCTGGAGCTGCTCATGCTGCGCGACCAGCCGGACCGGACGATCGGTGCCGCGCTCGACGATCTGGCGCGGGCCCGCACCGATCTGGCCGCCGACCCCGACTTCACCGAGCTCGAGCTGACCGAGGCCGAGTGGGACGGGTTCCACGCCGAGGCCGAGACGCTCGTGCACCGGTACTTCGAGCTCGAGGACCCGACCACCGTGCGCCCGATCGGCCTCGAGCTGCGGCTCGCGGCAACGGTGGGGTCGGTGGAGCTACGCGGGATCATCGACCGGCTCGAGCTGGTGGAGGACGACGAGCTCGTCATCACCGACTACAAGACCGGCGCGGTGCCGGGAGAGCGCCACGAGCTCCAGCGACTCTCCGGGCGTCCACATGTACGCGCTGATGGTCGAGCAGATGCTCGGCAAGCGGCCGGTGCGGGTGCAGCTCCTCTACCTCTCGAAGCCCGAAGCCATCATCGCGGTGCCGTCCGAGCAGTCCGTCACCGGTGTGGCCCGCAAGACCCAGGCCCTCTGGAGCGCGATCCAGTCCTCGTGCGTCGCGCGACGACTTCCGCCCCCGGACCGGTCCGCTGTGCAGCTACTGCAGCTATCAGGCCTACTGCCCCGCGTTCGGCGGCGATCCCACGCTGGCCGCGGAGCTCCTGGGGCCGGGCACCGTGATCGCACCACCGCTGCCTTTGGCATCCACCCCCGCGTAAGCGCGACCCTCCTCCGATGGCCCCGGCCTTCCGGCTTCCCAGCCCCGAGGAGTACCCCGCGGTCCGGGCGTTCGATCGCGCGGTCGACGGCTGGCTCGAGCACATCCGCAACCCGGTGCTCGACCGCGATGTACACCCTGTCGAGCGCCGCGGACCACAGCCTGCTCTGGTTCGGGGTCGCCGGCGTGCGCTCGCTCAAGCGGGGAGACCTGCCGTTCGCACTGAAGTTCGCCGTGACGATGGGGCTCGAGTCGGCGCTCACCAACGGCGCCATCAAGTCCGCGTTCCGGCGGGTGCGGCCCGAGCACGACCGATCGCCGAGGGCCCGCTCCCCTACGGCATGCGCCGGCCCATCACCTCGCTCGTTCCCGTCGGGCCACGCGACCGCCGCGTTCACCGCGGCCACGATCCTCGCCCGGACCGGTGGCGGTGACCCGCTCTGGTACGCGCTCGCGACCGTCGTCGCCGGGAGCCGCGTGTACGTGAAGATGCACCACTCCTCGGACGTGGTCGTCGGGGCGCTCGTCGGGCTCGCGCTCGGGCGCGCGGTCCGCCGCTTCTTCCCGACCTCCTAGCTGAGAATCCGGCTCGCGCCGGAATGTGACCCGCGGAACCGGAGTTATCCTCCGACTACGAAGGTCTCCCCGGCCGGGCGCCACGTGGTTGGTGCAGCCGGGGGAGGCCACAGGTCGCTCCCGGAGGATTGCCGTGCCCCGTCAGATCGCCGCCACGTTCGACTACCGCTGCCCGTTCGCCCGCAATGGCCATGAGGCGCTGGTCAACGCCCTTCGCGACGGCGCCGATCTCGACGTCCACTTCCAGGCCTTCTCCCTTGACCAGATCCACGTCGAGGAGGGCGACACCCCGGTGTGGGAGCGCGATCCGAGCGAGTGGGGCACGGGCACGACCGCGCTGCTGTACGGCATCGCGGTGCGGGACAACTTCCCCGACAAGTTCCTCGAGGCCCACGTCGAGCTGTTCGCCCAGCGCCACGACCACGGCCTGCAGCTCGGCAAGGAAGCGGTGGTCCAGGCGGCCATCGAGCGGGTCGGGCTCGACGTCGACGCGGTGAAGGACGAGGTCTGGAGCGGTCGCCCGCTGAAGACCCTCGCGGCCGAGCACACCGAGGCGGTCGAGCGTTGGGCCGTGTTCGGGGTGCCGACGTACATCGAGGGCGAAGAAGCCGTCTTCATCCGGTTCATGGAGCGGGGCCGCGCCGATGACCTCCTCCGGGCGCTCGATCTCCTCGAGTGGACCCGCCTCAACGAGTTCAAGCGCACCAAGATCGCCCGCTGCCGCGTCCCGCCTCCGCTCCGGTCGGTACGATCCTCACGGCAGGGTCCCGCAGGCCGAGGCGCGGAGGCATGACCACGTGAGCAACCCGGTGACGAGCCCGTGACCGATCGGATGTCGCCGAGCGAGGCGATCATGTGGGCCGCGGAGAAGGACCCGTCGCTGCGCTCGGACTTCCTCAACCTGACGCTGCTCGATCAGGTGCCGGACACCGACCGGCTCCGGGCCAAGGTCGAGCAGGCGCTCGTGTCGCTGCCCCGGCTGACCGAGCGCGTGGTCAGTGCGCCGCTGCGCATCGCGCCGCCCGAGTGGCGGGCCGATCCCACCCTGGACCTCGACTACCACCTCCGCCGCGTCGCGCTGCCGGACGCGGGCTCGCTGCGCACCCTGCTCGACGTCGCTGCGACGCTCTCCTCCACTCCGCTCGACCGGTCCCGTCCGCTCTGGGAGTTCACCCTCATCGAGGGGCTCGAGGACGGACGCGCCGCGTTGCTCCAGCGCGTGCACCACACCGTCACCGACGGCGTCGGCGGACTGAAGCTGTCGCTGAGCCTCGTCGACTTCGAGCGCGACCCGGTTCCGGACGTGCACGACACGGTGCGCGCGCTCGCCGACGAGGAGCAGGCCCGCCAGCTCCACAACATGATCGAGGACCCCCTCGACCGGGACTCGCCGATGACGGTGCTGCGCGATGCCCTCGGCTTCGCCTGGCACCGGAACCTCGGCATCGCGCGGCGCAGGGGGTCGCAACGGGCGCTGACATCGCGTTGCACCCGATGGCCGTCCCCCAGCGCGCGCAGGACGCGATCGGCATGGCCGCGTCGGTGCGCCGTCAGGTCCTCGTCGCGGGCCGGGCGAAGTCGCCGCTCCTCGCCACGCGGTCGCTCGGCCGGCGCTACGACATCCTGACGATCGGCCTCGAGGACACCCGCGCCGCCGCGCACGCGCTCGGAGGGAGCATCAACGACGTGTTCGTCACGGGGGTGGCCGGCGGGCTCGGCCTCTACCACGAGCGCCTCGGTCTGCCCGTCGACGAGCTCCGCATGGCGATGGCCGTCAGCACCCGCGCCGACCACGACGACCACGCGGGCAACCAGTTCGTGCCCACCCGCATGGTCGTGCCCATCACACCGAAGGAGCCGGCGCCGCGGTTCCAGCGGGTCAAGGACAAGATCACCAACGTGCGCCACGAGCCCGCGCTCGCCGCCGCCGACAGCTTCGCGGGGCTGGCCGCCGGGCTTGCCGACGTCGGTGATCGTCGGCCTGCTCCGGAACCAGACGAAGTCGGTGGACTTCGCGACGTCCAACCTGCGCGGCAGCCCGATCGACCTCTACCTCGGTGGCGCGCGCATCACGGGGAGCTATCCGATGGGGCCGCGCAGCGGCTGCGCGGTGAACGTCACCGCGCTCTCGTACCGCGGCGACCTCTGTCTCGGGATCCACTCGGATCCGGCGGCGCTCACGGATCCCGAAGCATTCGTCGAGTGCCTCGACGAATCGTTCGACGCGCTGCTCGCGACCGGCGTCTGACCCTTCGAGGATGGACTCCATGACGGACGCCCAACCAGGATCCCGTGCGCGCGAAGGCTGGCAGCTCGTGCGCCGGATGCTCGACGACCTGACCGCCTCGATCGAGGCCGACGCCGAGACCGAGCTGGAGCTGATCGAAGGCCTGCGGGTGCTCGGCCGGGCCACTGCCCTCTGCTCCGAGCTGTCGCTCGACGTCGACGCGGACAGCGCCGTGGTTCTTCAGCATGAACGACGAAGTGCGGCTCATCGGCGGGCCGAACCCGGACGGCGAGTACTTCCTGGCGATGATCGACGGAAAGCACCGCTACCGGGTGCGCGGGTCTCCGCGGGACCTCCGCCTACCTCGGCTTCCAGGTGCTGGCCGGCGTCGGTCTCACGCCGCGCCACATGGCGGCCTACGTGTCGGACCGCGACCTGCAGGTCGCGGCGGATGGTTCGTTCGCGTTCGTGCTGTCGCAGCAACGACCGAGCGACGACGAGCTCGCGGGCGACCCCTGGGTCGCGATCCCTGACGACGCCTCGGCCATCGTGGTGCGCGAGTACATCGCGGACCGCAACCTCGAGCTGCTCGCGTCGCTCGACATCGAGCCCCTCGATCCCCCGGGGCCGCCATCGCTCCCGACCGATGCGTTGATCGGCGAGCAGATGACCGGCATGGCGTGGACCATCGCCAAGCTCACCACGCTGCACCGCACGATCAAGCCCGAGCTTCTCGACCAGCCGAACCAGCTCGTCACCGCCGAGGCGGCCGAGCTCGGAGCCGCGGACTCCACGCCCGACAACCTCTACATGATCGGGACCTTCCGGCTCGCGCCGGGCGAGGCGTTGGTCATCGACCTGGAGCCTCCCGGCACGCGGTACTGGAGCGTCACGCTCGAGAACATCTGGCACGAGTGCATCGATCCCCGCCGCCGTCGCAGCTCGATCACGAACGCGGGCGCGGTGCCGGGTGCCGACGGCCGCGTGCGCATCGTCGCGGCGGCCGACGATCCCGGCGTCGCGAACTGGTTGGACACGGGCGGCCGGCACCGGGGCTTCCTCGTGCTGCGCTGGCTCGACAACCCCGACCCTCCCCCGGTCACCACCCGAGTCGCCCGCATCGACGAACTGGAGCACTGATGCCCACCGACCGCTTCGACCGCGACCAGCTGATCGCCCAGGCCATCGAGACGACCGGTGAGGACGACTTCGGCGAGGGCAGCTGGCAGGAAGGGCTCGACGTCTTCCTCGACTCGCTCGTGAACGAGGCCCGGCTGAACGACCTCGGCGTCGAGATCGCGACGAGCGACGTCAGCGGCTACCTCGGCAGCCGGCTCGCCGTCAACGCGCTGGCGCCGTGACCACCCGGAGGTCGCCGCGGGCACGATCGAGCAGCCGCTGGTCATCGTCGGCCAGCCCCGCACCGGGACGACGATCCTCCACGACCTGCTCGCGCAGGACCCGCAGCTGCGCGCGCCACTCACCTGGGAGGTCGACCGCCCGGTGCCCGCCCCGGAGACGGCGACTTTCGCCACGGATCCGCGCATCGGTGAGGTCCAGGCGAACCTGGACATGGTCGACGCGATCCTCCCCGGCTTCACCGACTTCCACCCGATGGGCGCGCAGCTGGCCCAGGAGTGCGTGCGCATCACCGCGGGCGACTTCCGCAGCATGATGTTCCCGACGCAGTACCGCGTGCCGTCGTACAACCGTTGGCTCCTCGACGAGGCCGACCTCGCGTCCGCCTACCGGTGGCACCGGCGGTTCCTCCAGCATCTCCAGTCCCGGCACCCGGCCGGGCAGTGGCTGTTGAAGTCGCCCGCGCACCTGTGGAGCCTGGACGTGCTCGCCGCGGAGTACCCGGACGCGATCGTCGTGCAGACGCATCGCGACCCGCTCAAGGTCGTCGCCTCGGTGAGCGCGCTCGTCACCCACCTGCGCGGCATGGCCAGCGACGAGACGTCGATCGAGGAGACGGCCGCGGACTACGCGGACGACATCTTCCTCGGCCTCGACCGCGGCATGGACGCGCGGGACCGGAACGTCCTCCCGCCGGAGCAGTTCGTCGACGTCTACTTCGAGACGTTCGTCGCCGATCCACTCGACATGATCGACGACCTCTACGGCCGGCTCGGTCGGGAGCTCACGCCCGAGACCGAGGCCCGCATGCGCACGTTCATCGCCGAGCACCCCGGTGACGGTGGCGGTGGCGGCACCCGCTACCGCTGGGCGGACACGGGCTTGGACGCCGACGAGCTGCGCGAGCGCGCCGCGCCGTACCAGGAGCGGTTCGGGGTCTCGTCCGAGCCGGTGCGCTGAACCCGGCCGTCACCCGCCGGCGGCGGGTTCAGGGGCGGCGCGGCGCGGCACCGGGCGGCGCGACCGCGTCGAGCCACTCCTCGTGGCCGGGATCACGCCACGCCCGGTGATCGCAACCACCGCGGCCGTCGATGACGTAGAGGTGCAACGTCGGCGCGTCGTCGGCCAGCGCAAGGAGATCGTTCGCCCGCCGGTGCGGCGGCGCGGCGTCGAGCAGATCGGAGAGCGCAACGACCGCGAGCACCCGGCTCCGGCAATCGGGACAGGCCGAGACGGTCGCGGCATCCAGCCCGCCGGTGATCTCGAGCAGGCTCGCCGCGTCGTCCGGGTCCAGCTCGACCCGCTCACCGTCGTCGTCGACGAACGCGAGCTCCGCCATCGCCGCAACCTACCCGCAAGCGCAGGGCGGAGCGGCCCGAGCAGACGCCCGAGATAGCGTCGGCGGCATGCGAGCGGTGGTGTTCCCCGGCAACGGCGCGATCGAGGTCGTCGAGCGACCGACCCCGGAGCCGGGTCCCGGTCAGGTGCTGGTGCGGGTCCACGGTGCCGGGCTCAACCGGGCCGACCTGATGCAGCGCGCCGGCCACTACCCCGCGCCGCCGGGCGTCCCCGCCGACATCCCCGGCATGGAGTTCTCGGGTGAGGTCGCGGCGCTCGGCGAAGGCGTGCGCACGCTGGGAGTCGGCGACCGGGTCTTCGGCATCGTCGGCGGCGGCGCGCAAGCCGAGGCGCTCGTCGTACACGAGAGCAACTGCGCGCGGGTTCCCGAGCACGTCGATCTCGTCGAGGCGGGCGGGATCCCCGAGGTGTTCATCACTGCCCACGACGCGCTGCGCACCCGCGGCGGTCTGCAGGCCGGTCAGCACGTGCTCGTCCACGCCGTCGGGTCGGGTGTGGGCACCGCGGTCGTGCAGCTCGCGAAGGCCGTCGGCTGCACGGTGACCGGGACCGCGCGGACCGAGACCAAGCTCGACCAGGCGCGGGCGCTCGGCCTCGATCACGGGGTCCTCGCGCCGTCTCCGCTCGATCCCGGTGCGCTGGCCGAAGCGATCGTCGCGGCCGGTGGCGCCGTCGACGTGACGATCGAGCTCGTCGGCGGCAGCTACGTCCTGGCCGACATCACGGCCGCGGCCAAGCAGGGGCGCATCGTCATCGTCGGCACGCTCGCCGGCGCGGTCGTCGAGATCCCGCTCTTCGTGCTCATGGCCAAACGGCTCGCGGTCCACGGGACCGTGCTGCGGGCGCGGACCATCGAGGAGAAGGCGGCGGCGGTCGCGACCTTCGTCGACGAGGTCGGACCGCTGATCGACGACGGACGCGTGCGCCCGATCGTCGACCGCATCCTGCCCCTCGACGACGCGCTCGAGGCGTACGAGCTGCTCACCAGCGACGCGACCTTCGGCAAGGTGATCCTGCGCGCGACCTGACCCACGCGGGACCGTGTCACTACCCGCCGGCGCTCACCGTGATGGTGACCCGGCCCGGTCCCGCGTCGACCTCGATCGGGTGGGTGCCGTCGAGCCCGATGACCCAGCCCACCACGCCTTCCGAGGCGTCGTAGAGCGCGAGCCCCTGCACGACGTGGGCACCGGTCGGCGTGATCACCCGCGGCCCGGTGTAGGTGGCCGGCGCGTTGGGTGCGCTGAGGTCCGCGATCCACGTGGGCTGGAAGCGGACCCGCAGGTACGTGCTCCCCACGGGCTTGACCGGCCGGCCGGCGCTGTCCGTGAACGGACCGTCCGCGTAGTCGACCACGTAGCTCGGCGCGGTCGCGGCGCTCGGCAGGAAGGTGAACGTGATCCGGTCGGTGCACGCATCGCTGGAGGTCGTGACCGCGGAGAGCAGCTGGTCCTGGGCCACCAGCTCGTTGCGCTGCTCGGACGTCGCCCCGACGAAGTGACACGCCGGGTTCGCCGTCGTCGCGGTGGTCACCGAACCCGCGGCGGTGTCGCCTGCCCGTGTGGAGGTCGTGGACGAGACCTTCGCCTTGCCGGTCCTGGTCGACGTGCTCCCCGACTCGGTCGACTTCGTCGATCCGCCGTCACTGCCGCACGCGGCCATCACGACCACGAACGAGAGCCCTGCTGCAACGACGGCGCGACGCATGACCACCTCCTGCCGCCCCGGGTGCGGCTTCACTGTGCCCGAAGGATGCCACCCGCGAGAGCGGTACCATCGCCGCCGCCGGTCCGGCGGCCCTACGCCCCACCCACCCAGCACCCTGGAGGACCCGTGGCCCCGCTCGCAGACACCGATGTCGTCATCGTCGAGGCAGTGCGCACCCCGCTCGGGCGCCGCAACGGTGGCCTCAAGACCGTCCATCCAGCGGACCTCCTCGGCGGGGTGCAGGTCGGGGCGATCGAGCGGTCGGGCATCGATCCCCACGAGGTGGGACAGATCGTCGGCGGTTGCGTGAGCCAGGTCGGCGAGCAGACGTTCAACATCGCCCGCACCGCGTGGCTGTCCGCGGGGATGCCGCTCGAGGTCGCGGCCACCACGGTCGACGCCCAGTGCGGCTCGTCGCAGCAGGCCACGAACCTGGCCACGACCCTGGTGAAGGCCGGGGTCGTCGAGGTCGCGCTCGAGCTGCGGGGTCGAGAGCATGAGCCGGGTGCCGCTCGGCGCGGCGGTGCGGGGCGAGTTCGGGCGGCCGACGCCGAAGTCGTACTTCGAGCGCTACGAGGTGACCTCACAGTTCGAAGGGGCGGAGCGCATCGCGGAGAAGTGGGGCGTGACCCGCGAGGACTGTGACCGGTTCGGCCTCGAGTCCCAGACCCGCGCCCAGCGCGCCTGGGCCGAAGGTCGCTTCGAGCGCGAGGTCAAGCCCGTGGACGCGCCGGACGTCGACGACGACGGCAAGCCGACCGGCACCACCCACGCCGTCACCCGCGACGAGGGGCTGCGCGAGACGTCGCTCGAAGCGCTCGCGAAGCTCAAGCCGGTCGGACGCGAGAACGGCGTGCACACCGCCGGCTCGTCGTCCCAGATCACCGACGGTGCCGCCGCAGTGCTGCTGATGACCGCGGCGAAGGCGAAGGACCTCGGCCTGCGACCGCGGGCCCGGATCGTCGACCAGTGTCTCGTCGGCGTGGACCCGGTGCTGATGCTGACGGGTCCGATCGACGCGACCCGGCTCCTCCTCCAGCGAACCGGCCTCGGCATGGCGGACCTGGACACCGTCGAGATCAACGAGGCCTTCGCCTCGGTCGTGCTCGCCTGGGAACGCGAGCTGAAGGCCGACATGGAGAAGGTGAACCCGAACGGCGGCGCGATCGCGCTCGGTCACCCGGTCGGCGCGACCGGCGCTCGGCTCGTCACGACCGCGCTGCACGAGCTGGAGCGGACCGACGGCACGCTCGGGCTCGTCACGATGTGCTGCGGTGGCGGCCTGGGGACGGGCACGATCATCGAGCGCGTGTAGCGGGCGGTTGCGCCCGTGGCGACCCACGACGTCCTCAACCAGCCACCGCCCCTCGAGGACTACGACGTCTTCGGCGCGGACACCGCACTCGTCGAAGCGGTGCCGCGTCACGGCGCGAGCTGGGCAGTCGCGCAGCTGCACGAGCTGGGGACGCGTGCCGGTTCGGCCGAGAGCATCGGGTGGGGCTTCACCGCCAACGAGAACCCGCCCCGGCTGCGCACGCACGACCGGTTCGGCCACCGGATCGATGCCGTCGACTACCACCCCGCCTACCACGAGCTGATGCGCGTGGCGCTCGACCACGAGCTGCACGGCAGCCCGTGGCGCGACGCGCGGGCCGGCGCGCACGTTGGCGCGCGCCGCGGGGTTCATGGTGTGGAGCCAGGTCGACGCCGGGCACGGCTGCCCGGTGTCGATGACGTACGCGATCGTCCCCGCGCTCCGGACCGAGCCGACGCTCGCGGCCCTCTGGGAGCCCCGGCTGACCAGCCCGACCTATGACCCCCGGCCGATCCCCGCCGGCGCTCAAGGACGGTGCGATCGCGGGCATGGCGATGACCGAGAAGCAGGGCGGGTCGGACGTGCGCGCCAACACGACGCGGGCCGTCGCGGTGAACGGGGGCGGCTCGGGCGCGCCGTACCGGCTCACCGGCCACAAGTGGTTCTGCTCCGCGCCGATGAGCGACGCATTCCTGATGCTCGCGCAGGCTCCGGGTGGGCTCTCGTGCTTCTTCGTGCCTCGCCGGCGTGACGACGGCACGCTCAACGGGATCGAGATCCAGCGGCTCAAGGACAAGCTCGGGAACCGCTCGAACGCGTCGAGCGAGATCGAGCTCGACGACCGCGGAGGGCCGGCTCGTCGGCGAGGAAGGGCGCGGTGTCCCGACGATCATCCAGATGGTGAACCACACGCGGCTCGACTGCGTGCTCGGTGCCGCCGTCCGGGATGCGCCAGGCGGTCGCGCAGGCCACCCACCACGCGGCGCACCGCTTCGCGTTCGGCCGGGACCTGATCGACCAGCCCCTGATGCGCAACGTGCTCGCCGACCTCGCGGTCGAGAGCGAAGCCGCGACCACGCTCGCGATCCGCCTCGCGGCGGCGTTCGACGCCACCGACCGGCCCGATGCCGATCCCCACGAGGTCGACTTCGCGCGCCTCGCGACGGCGGTCGGCAAGTACTGGGTGTGCAAGCGGCAACCCGGCCTGGTCGTCGAGGCGCTCGAGTGCCTCGGCGGCAACGGGTACGTCGAGGAGTCGATCATGCCTCGGCTGTTCCGGGAGTCACCGCTCAACGGGATCTGGGAGGGCTCGGGCAACGTCATCTGCCTCGACGTCCTGCGCGCCATGGGCCGTTCACCCGCGTCGGTCGACGCGTTCCGCGACGAGGTCCTCGCGGCAGCGGGCGCCGACGCCGCGCTTCGATGCCCACTGCGTCCGCCTCGATGCCGCCCTGGCGGACCAGGACGACCTCGAGTTCGCGGGCTCGGAGGACCGTCGAGATGATGGCGCTCGCGCTCGAGGCATCGCTGCTCATCCGGGGCGGATCCACGGCCGTCGCCGATGCCTACTGCGCCTCGCGGCTCGATCCGGATGCGGCGTCACTGGCCTACGGCGCGCTTCCCTCGGGGGTGGACGTCGGCGCGATCGTCGAGCGGGCGCGGCCCACGATCTCCTGATCGGAGCGTCGCGACCCTCGGGACCGGCACACGCGGGCCGGTAGCCTGCACGTCGTGACGACACTCGCGGAACGGCTCGGGTACGCGTCCGACGCCAAGCTGCTCATCATCAACTGCGACGACCTCGGCTCGTCCCGGTCGGCGAACGTCGCGGTCTACGCGGCGCTCCGTCAGGGCCTGGCGACGAGTGCGACCCTGATGGTCCCGTGCCCGTGGGCCCGCGACGCGGCGGCCCAGTACCGGGGCGAGGACGTCGGTGTGCACCTCACGTTGAACGCCGAGTGGGAGACCTACCGGTGGGGACCGATCACGCACTCACCGAGCCTGCTCGACGGTGACGGCGGCTTCCCGCGCACGCTCGACGACATCTGGGACCACGCCGACCTGGAAGAGGTCCGCAAGGAGTGCCGCGCGCAGATCGAACGGGCGATCTTCTGGGGCTTCGACGTGAGTCACCTCGACAGCCACATGGGCGCGCTCCAGCTGCGGCCCGAGTTCTTCGACGTCTACCTCGAGCTCGCGGTGGACTTCCGGCTGCCACTGCGCATGGCCGGCGCGAGCGGCGAGGCCCTGGTCGGCTTTCCGTTCCGGCGGCTGGCGGCCGAGGAGGGCGTGGTCTCCACCGACCAGTTCGTGTACACCCACGTCGGGTCGCGCCGCGCGGTCGAACGGGCGTTGATGGATCTCCGGCCTGGCGTCACCGAGGTCTACTTCCACCCGGCGGTCGACACCGACGAGCTGCGGGCGTCGCACCCGGACTGGCCGGGCCGGGTCGAGGACCACGCCGCGCTGTGCTCCGACCCGTCGCTGCGCGACCTGATCGACCGCGCCGGCGCGACCCTGATCGGCTACCGCGAGCTCCGCGACCTCCAACGCTCCCTCCCCTGACCCCCGACCCCCCTCCGTTTGTGCCGACACCCGTTGTCAGCACGGGTTAGGGCACCAACGAACGGACGGCGGCGACGATCTCCCGGTCGGGTGTCGTGCAATCGACGAGCGTTCGCGCGAACGACGTCGTCGGAATGCCGCGCAACGACCCTGACATCGTGCTCAGGGAGCGGTGCAGGTCGATGGACGCGGATCCCGATCTTCGGATGGGTTCCCGGACGTGCCGTCATTTCGAGCGCCTCCCGCAGCGAATCGGGAAATCGATGCAGCCCTGCCGCGCTGAAGTGCGACGACCTGCTCTCGCACCGCGCCGGCATCCTGCGAAAAGCCGGCCGCGACGGCTTGTGCCTTCGTGATCGGTCCGTGCTGTCCACCAGCAACGTTTCCCGCAACAACATCCCTCTGCACGACGCAACCTCCGTCACCTACCCCGGTTGGGGAGGTTGGCGGTCAGTAGGTGGTGAGGGTGCGGATCTGGTCCTGGAGGGCCTTGTACTCGGGGGAGGCGGTGAGGGGCAGGAGCACCATGAACTTGCTCATGTCCCCCGCGACCTTCATCCGGCCCTGCATGAACGCGGCGTTGGCGTCGAGCTCTCCCTGTTGCACCTTCACCGAGTCCGCGTAGCTGAGCGACAGCGTGAGATCCGGGGCCGGCGCCTCGCCCAGCGCGCTCTCGAGCAGCTTGCCGTCCTGGAGGATCCAGTAGTACTTCACGTCACCGTCGGGACCGCCGCTGACGACGTACTGCATCTGCGCCGACGCGCCCGGGCGCTCCGGTTGACCCTCGGCCAGGACGCGCGTCTCGTCGAGCCACTCCTGGCTCAGGTACTGCACCATCAGGTGCGCACCGACGCGCGCAGACCCGCGAAGAGATCGTCTTCCGTGTCCCCTTCGGCCACGCCGTTGTCCACCAGCGACCGGGCCAGCACGAACTCCTCCCACGGGAAGATCTCGCGGACCACGTCGTCGGGCAGGCGCATCCAGAACCCGGTCGGGTCGACCTGGGTGCGATGGGCGAGCAGGGCTTCACGACGGATGTGCAGGAAGTCGCCGACGTCGACGAACGTGGTGAAGCGATCGTCGCGCTCGTCGAAGCCCTCGCGCTCGAACCACTGCGCGTACGGGCTCTCTTCTCCCCGGGCGATGAACGCGTCGTGCAGCGCGCGGATCCGGCGGGCCGACCACCCCGTGTAGTACATCTTCTGCGGCTGCCACGGCTCCCCCGCGTCGGGGTACGCAGACGCGTCGCCGGCCGCATCGAACGCCGGGCCGGAGATCTCGTGCACGCGGACGTGGTCGGGGTGCGGGTAGAACTTGCTGTCGTCGCCGTACGTGATGATCACCTGCGGGCGCTCGGCGCGGATGATGCGCACGAGGCGCCCGACCGCCTCGTCCAAGGGCGCGTTCGCGAAGTTCTCGGGACGCGCGTTGGCCTCCGTGTCCTTCATGCCCGAGTCGCGGTAGCCGAGCATGTACAGCTTCTCGTACCCGATCGTGTCCACGCTGTTCTGGAGCTCCTGCATGCGGACCTCGTGGAGGTTCGCGGGGTCTCCGGCGTGTCGGCGGCCGGGTTGAGGATCTCGCCCTCCTCCCCACCGGTGCAGCACACGAGCACACCACCGATCTTCTCGGCGGCGTACTTCGCGACCGTCGACGCGCCCTTCGACGCTTCGTCGTCGGGATGGGCGTGGACGGAGAGCAGGCGCAGGGGCGTCGTTGCATCACTCATGTGACGACAACGCTACCGCGCGACCTCCGAGGCTCCCGCCCGCAGGGGCCAGGTGCCGACCCGCCCGATGTCGCGGATCTTGCGGTCCCGGGACCGGCCCCAGCCGAACGCAGGGTCGTCCGCGATGGCGTCGTGGAGCTCCGCCGAGGTCAGGACGGTGCCCGGGTACGCCACCTCGACCAGCCGGTGGGCGAGGTTCACGACCGAGCCGTAGTAGTCGCCCTCGCGCGCGATGACCGACCCGTACGCGAGGCCGCCGCGCGCGTCGGGCAGCGCGCTGTCGTCGCCGGTCCGCTCGGTGAGCCGTATCGCGATCTGCGCGGTCACGGCGGGCGACTCCGAGACGAACATCACCTCGTCACCGATCGTCTTCACCAGACGCCCACCGCACTCCGCGATCGTGTCGTGGGTCAGCGCCTCGAACCGGGTCACGAGTGCGCCGAGCTCGTCGTCTTCGAGGAGCTGGCTCGAGCGCGGTGAACCCGACCAGATCGAGGAAGCCGACCGCGAGCACCGGTCGTGTGGACGAGGAAGACTCCTCGGTGGCCAGCTTGCGCCACACCGCGTCTCGCATCTGGAGCCGCAACACGTAGTCGAACAGCCCCGAGAGTGAGTCCCACTCGAGGTTGTCGAGGTAGACCTCGCGCGATCATCTCGTCGTCGAGCCCGGCCTCGCGCGCCGCCTCCACCGAGTCGATCACGTTGTCGCTCAGCACCTCGGCCACGCGGGCAAAGCCGCCGCTGAGCGCGCGGACCTGCTGCACCAACGCCTCGACCGCGTCCTCCTGCGAGTAGTCGCGGCGCTGGAACCACGCCGTCGACCCGCTGCTGCAGCGTCTGCAGGACCGCGACCGACTCGTCGCTGAACACCGGTGCGCCTTCGGGCACGTCCGGGAAGCCGAGCGCCCGCCACAAGCGCGCGGACACTTCGGGATCGACGCCCGAGCGCTCCGAGACCTCCGCCCGGGAGTACTTCGCCGCGTCCTTGAACAGCGACCGGTCGATCGTCAGGAGCGTGAGCCAACCCTCGGACTCGGCCCGGCGCAGCTCGTCTCGGGTCGCGCCCCGCTCCACCAGGTAGCGCTCGAGTTCCGGGTTCACGGAGGAGATGCTCGCACCTCGGCTACCCGGAGCGCGGAACCTCGCTCCACGGCAGCTCCCGGGAGTTGTCCGGGTCCTTGGGGAGGCCGAGCACGCGCTCACCGAGGATGTTGCGCATGATGTCCGACGTCCCGCCCTCGATCGTGTTCGCCTGCGCGCGCAGGAAGCCGAACGCAACGGTCGCATCCTCGTCCACCCGGATCGAGCGACCGCTCCTCGTCGTCTTCGAGAGGTTCTCGCCCTCCCACGCCACGCCCCCGGCGCCTTCGAGGTCCAGCGCGAGCTTCTGCAGCCGTTGGTTGAACTCGGCCTGCTGGAGCTTCGTGATCGACCCCTCCGGCCCCGCCTCGGCCCCGCTCTTGCGCTTGTCACCCGCCCGCTGGTTGTTCAGGCGGATCAACCGGCTCTCGATGTAGGCGCTCGCCAACCGCTGACGGGCCAGCGGGTCGGTGATCCCGCGGTGGCGGTCGAGCAGCCGATCGAGTGGGCTCCCACCGACCGCATCCCCGCCGATCGAACCCGCGCCCGACAGCGAGACCCGCTCGTTCATCAGCGTCGTGATCGCGACCTTCCAGCCGTCACCCTCGGGGCCGAGCATCCAGTCGTTGCGCACCCGCGCGTCGTTGAAGAACACCTCGTTGAACTCGGCGTCACCGGTGATCTGCACCAGCGGCCGCACCTCGACGCCGGGCTGCTCCATGTCGACGACGAAGTAGGACAGCCCGGCGTGCTTCGGGACGTCCGGGTTCGTCCGGCAGAGCAGCATCCCCCACTTCGAGAGGTGCGCGACCGTCGTCCACACCTTCTGCCCGTTGACCACCCACTCGTCGCCGTCGCGCACCGCGCGGGTCGCGAGGCCGGCGACGTCCGATCCCGCGCCGGGCTCGCTGAAGAGCTGGCACCAGATCTCCTGGTTGCACGCGAGCGGCCGCAGGAGCCGGTGCTTCATCTCCTCGGTGCCCCACGCCATCACCGTCGGGCCGCCCATCCCGATGCCGATGATGTTGTACGGCCGCGGCACCTTGTAGTGGTTCAGCACCTCGTTCGACGAACCGGGCGTCACCGGGCGAGAGCGAGAGCCCGGCCCCGTACTCCGCCGGCCAGGTCGGCGTCGCGTACCCGGCCTCGCCGAACTCGACGCACCACGCCCCGTAGTCGAGCCCACCGCGCACGCGTCGCGTACGCCGCCGTGTCGCCCGCATCGATCGCCTCCATCCATCCGGCCGGCAGGTGCTCGGCCAGCCATTGGCGCGTCATGTCGCGCAGGTCTTCGGCACTGCGTTGCGGGCTCTCGACTGCCATCCGGCACCTCCAAGGCGGGTCGGCGGGAGCGTACCTGGACCGGCCCGGGTGGTCAGGTTGGCCCTGACCCGGGGCCGGGCGCTCTCACCAGGTAATTTTGTCGCCCCTTGAGCGTCGAGAGCCCTCCTTCCGCGGCGCGCGCCGGGTTCGTCGCTGCCGCCCCTTGAAGCCCCCGGTCGAGCGGCGCTCAAGCGCGCGTGGGACAACCAGCGGTTCACGCTCATCGTGCTCGCGGTCGCGGCGGTGCTGTTGATCATCGTCCTCGTCGCGGTGACGGAGCGGATCACCGAGAGCGGCCACGTGCTCCGGGGCGTCGAGATCGGCGACGTGAACGTCAGCGGGATGTCGGAGCAGGACGCGCTCAACGCGATCCAGCAGCGCGCGGCGCAGCTCGACAGCACGCCCGTCCGCGTCAAGGCCGGCGCGACGCGAGCTCGCGGTCGACCCGACCGCGCTCAACCTGCACGTCGACGCCGCCGCGAGCGTGCGGGCCGCACGCGAAGCCGGGCGGAGCCACAACCCGGTCAACCAGCTCGCCGGCACGGTGTTGCGTCGTTTCCGGTCGGACCACATCCCATTCGTCGTCGACGTCGACCCCGCACGCTTCGATGCCGTCCTCGATGCCTGGGTGAACCAGACCGGCAAGGGACTGGTGGACGGCGGCTTCCAGTTCCAGGGAACGCAGGTGGTCACGATCGCCCCGAAGTCCGGGATCGGGATCCAGCGGGCCCAGGCGAAACGTCAGGTCCTCCAAGCCCTCGGCCGGGGTGAGAGCGATGCGGGTGAGCTGAGGATCGGCCCGACCACCCCGGCAGTCGACGCGAAGGACGTCGACCGCGTGGCCCGCCTGGCCCGTGCAGTGCTCGCGGCGCCGGTGACCGTCACGGTGAACGGCACCCCGCTGCTCCTCTCCCCCGAGCAGGTCGCGACGACGCTGCAGACCGAGATCGTCAGCTCCCGCCTCGTGTTGAAGTCGGACCCGCTGAAGCTGCGCGCCGCGTTCGGCAACCAGCTCGCCGCGCTCGAGACTCCACCGAAGGACGCGGGGTTCGCCATCAACGGCACGGCGGTGTCCGTCGTTCCCGCGGTCACCGGCAAGCTCGTGGACATGGACGCCGTGGGCGGTCAGATCGCCCGCGGCAAGCACGCGTTCGACGCGACGGTCGGTGAGGTGCAGCCCGCGGCGCACGACGGAGTGGGCGCAGAAGCTCAACATCACCGAGCTCGTGTCGAGCTTCACGACCTACTACACGCCCGGCCAGCCGCGGGTCACGAACATCCACCGCGCGGCCGACACGATCAACGGCACGATCGTCCCGCCCGGCGAGACGTTCTCGTTGAACGGCGCGCTCGGTCAGCGCACCGCGGCAAAGGGCTACGTCCCCGCACCCCAGATCGGTGCCGACCTCGAGGACGAGGACGCGATCGGCGGCGGCGTGAGCCAGGTCTCGACCACCGTGTTCAACGCGACGTTCTTCGGCTGCTACCAGGACGTGACCCACACGGTGCACTCGCTCTACCTGTCGCGCTACCCGATGGGGCGCGAAGCGACGCTGCAGTACCCCTCGATCGACAACCAGTGGAAGAACGACTCCGCGTCCGGCGTGCTGATCCGGGCGTTCTACAGCTCCGGCTCGATCACCGTCGCCTACTACGGCAACAAGGGCGGACGGAGCTGCCGGGCCGAGGGCCCGAACATCCTGCAGACGATCCCGCCCGAGACCGAGTACGTGGACGACCCCTCGTTGCCGGCCGGCCAGACCAAGGCGCTCGAGCACGGTCAGAACGGCTACGTCGTCGAGAACTTCCGGATCATCAGCGTTCCCGGCCAGCCCGACAAGCGTGAGCGGTACGTCGAGCACTACTCCATGACGAAGAACAAGATCGCACGCGGCACCGGGTGGGGCCACGCCGGCGCCGACGACGCCCGCAACCGCCGCACCGCCCGGCTGATCACCGGGCGCCGCGTCTGGCAGCACCAGCGGTCGTAGGCTGCGCACACATGCTTCAAGCCCGGCTGTTCACCCAAGGCGTCGCAGACCCGGAGCCGGTGGACCCGACCGATCTCGGCACCGCTCGCCGCGGCCCCGGCACCCTCCTGATCGTGGACGCGGTCAACTTCACGGAGGACGAGCTCGCGCTCCTCGCCAAGCAGCTCCCGATCCACCCGCTCGTGCTGGACGACCTCCGCAACGCCAACCAGCGCACCAAGCTCGAGAACTACGGCGATCACTGGCACGTCGCCGTCCACGCGGCCGCGACCAAGGGTGACGAGCTCGTCGTGAAGGAGATCGACGTCGTGTTCGGCCAGGACTGGCTGCTCGCGGTCAGCGAGCCCGTCGAAGGCGGCGACCCAATCGACCTCCTCGACGAGGTCAGGCGCCGGTTCGAGCGCGGCCGGCTCGAGTGCGAGAACGACGACCTCGGGTGTGCGCTCTGGGCGCTCCTGGACGTGATCGTCGACGCCTACTTCCACGTCACCGACCTCGTCGACGAGCGCCTCGACGACATCGAGGAGATCGTGTTCGGCGTCCAGCGCAACGACGCGATCCCCCAGGAGGTGTTCACGCTCCGGCGCAGCCTGGTGCAGTTCCGACGGGCCGCAAGTCCGCTGCGGGAGGTGATCGCCAGCCTCCTGCGGCGCGAGGTCGACTGGATCGGCCCGGAGTCCGTCGTCCTGCTGCAGGACGTCTACGACCACTCGCTGCGCATCGCGGATCTCATCGAGTCCCAGCGGGACCTGCTCACCGGCCTGCTCGAGGCGCACCTGGCCGTCGTGTCGAACCGCATGAACGACGTCATGAAGAAGACGTCGAGCTATGGCGCGATCCTGCTGGTGTCGACACTGATCGCCGGCATCTACGGGATGAACTTCCGCAACATGCCGGAGCTGCTCCTCCACTACGGCTACTACTACGCGCTCGGGGTGATGGCCATCGCTACGGCGCTGCTCTGGTTCCAGTTCAGGAAGAAGGGCTGGTTGTAGCCGGGCTCAGTCGGTTGCCATCGCGCGCCGGGCTCCAGCGCTTCACGGCCCGGATCACGAGCTCCAGCGCGACGCAACCAGCCACCGCGATCGTGAGCCCGACGGCCACGGTCTCGAGTGACGGCAGGCTGAGCGCGTAGAAGTCGCGCACGAACGGGATGGCCAGCGCGCCGATGAAGAGACCGATCATCGCCAGCAGCAGCACCGTGCGGTACCGGGTCAGCGGCCGGGCCAGCATGCCGAGCACGTACAGCCCCAGCACCATGAGGACGACGGTCGCCATCGTGCGTGACTCCCGGGTCCCGATCCCCTCGGTGCGCGCGAACGCGTACGTGATCGAGACCGAGGTGAAGATGATGACGCCGGCAGGTACCGCAAACCGCAGCACCCGGCGGACGAAGCCGGGCACGTAGCGCTCCTTGCTCGGCGCGAACGCGAGGAAGAACGCGGGGATGCCGATGGTGAGGCCGCTCACGATCGTCAGGTGGCGGGGCAGGAACGGGTAGGGCCAGCCGATGATCACGGTGAGGATCGCGAGCAGCGCGGCGTAGGTCGTCTTGGTGAGGAACAGGTTCGAGACCCGCTCGATGTTCGCGATCACCCGCCGACCCTCGGCGACCACACCGGGCAAGGTCGAGAACCGGCTGTCGAGGAGCACCAGCTGGGCGACGGCCCGGGTCGCCGCGGCACCGGATCCCATCGCGACGCCGATGTCCGCGTCCTTGAGCGCGAGCGCGTCGTTCACTCCGTCGCCGGTCATCGCGACGACGTGGCCGCGCGACTGCAGCGCCTTCGACCATCGCGCGCTTCTGCTGCGGGGTGACCCGCCCGAAGACCGCGTGGCCTTCGAGGACATCCGCAAGCTCGTCGATGTCCTCCGGGAGCTCGCGCGCGTCGACCGGCTCCCCCGGCGTCGGGCAGCCCGACCCGACGCGCCACCGCGCCGACCGTGCGCGGGTTGTCGCCGGAGATCACCTTCAGCGCCACCCCCTGCTCGTGGAAGTAGTCGAGCGTCTCCGCCGCGTCCGGCGCGCACCTTCTCCTGGAGCAGGACGAGCGCGATCGGACTCGAGTCCGGTAGGGAGCTCCTCGCCCGCGAGCGCGTCGCCCCGGGCCAGCAGCAACACCCGGCTGCCGGTCGACGCGAGCTCGTCGGCCTGGCGCCGGGCGGGGTCCGACGGGTCGAGCCACACCATCTCGGGCGCCCCGAGCACCCAGACGCCGTTGCTCCCGTACGCCGCCGCGCTCCACTTCCGAGCCGACGAGAACGGCACCAGCGCGGCCCGCTCCCACCCGTCCGGAGCCGGGAACGCGCCCGCGATCGCCTCCTGGGTCGCGTTGCCGACCTTCGTCGTGGTTCAACGCGCCGAGTGCCGCATGCACGACCGGCTCGTCGGTCTGCGCATCGAGCAGCTCGATCCGTTCGAACTCGACGATGCCCTCGGTGAGGGTGCCGGTCTTGTCGAGGCACACGACGTCGACGCGCGCGAGCCCCTCGACCGCGGGCAGCTCCTGGACCAGCACCTTGCGCCGGGCCAACGTCACCGCGGCAAGACCGAACGCGATGCTCGTCAGCAGGACCAGGCCCTCGGGGACCATGCCGACGACGCCGGCCACCGCACCGCTCGACCGCGTTGGAGAGGCTCTGGTCCTGGAGCTGACGGAAGAACAGCAGCGGGCCGACGACGACCAGCACCCACGTCACGTACTTGAGGATCTCGTTGATGCCGGTGACGAGCTCGGAGTGCGTCACCGTGAACCGGCGCGCCTCCGCCGCGAGCTTCGCGGGCGTACGCATCCTCCCCGACGGCGGTCGCCTGGAACCGGCCGCTCCCCGCCACGACGATCGCGCCCGACAGCATCTCGTCGCCCGCCGCGCTTCAGGACGGGATCCGACTCCCCCGTCAGCAACGACTCGTCGAGCTCGAGCCCGTCCGACGTGCGCACGGTCCCGTCCGCGGGCACCTGGTCGCCGGCGCGGAGCTCGAGCAGATCGTCGAGGACCACCTGTTCCAGCGGGATCTCCACCGAGGCACCGTCACGCACGACGCGCGCGATCGGCGCGCTCAGCACCGCGAGCCGGTCGAGCGTGCGCTTCGCCCGGTACTCCTGGACGATCCCGATCAGCGCGTTGACCACGAGGACGATGCCGAACAGCCCGTCGGCCGGTGAGCCGAACACGAGGATCAGCGCGAGCATCGTGCCGAGGATCGCGTTGAACCGGGTGAAGACGTTGGCCCGCACGATCTCGGTCAGGGTCCGGCTGGTCCGGGCCCCGCTGTCGTTCGTCTGACCCTGCGCGACGCGCTCGCGCGACCTCGGCCGCAGTCAGGCCCTGCGGCGCCGTTTCCGGCCGGGTCGCCACCTCGGGCGGCGTTTCGGCCGCGGAAGAGGGCGTGAGAGCCACGGAGTGACGCTACCCTCGGCCGCGGTGGACCAGCACTACCCCGCCGTTTGGGAATCCGACGTCGTCCTCACGGACGGCGGCACCGTCCATCTCCGGCCGATCCGGTCGACCGATGACGCGGCCCTGCTCGGTCTGTTCCACCGGCTCTCGAAGGAGTCGGTGTACCTGCGCTTCTTCTCCCCCGTGTCCGCGCCGACCGCGCAGCAGCTCGAGCACTTCACGCACGTCGACTACGAGAACCGGATGGCGCTGGTCGCGGAGCTCGGTGACGAGATCGTCGCCGTCGCGCGCTACGACCGCCCGCCCGACGCGGACATGGCCGAGGTCGCGTTCACGGTGCAGGACGATCAACAGGGTCGCGGCCTCGCGACGATCATGCTCGAGCACCTCGCCGCGGTCGCGCGCACGCACGGCGTCCACCGGTTCACGGCCGAGACGTTGCCGGACAACCGCAAGATGCTCGGCGTGTTCCGCGACGCCGGCTTCCAGGTCGTGCGCGAGTTCGCCGACGGGGTCGTCCACGTCACGTTCCCCATCGACCCGACCGACGCGTCCCAGGCCATGCAGGACGAGCGGGAGCAGATCTCGGAGGCGCGCTCGGTCCGCCGGCTGCTCGCCCCGCGTTCGATCGCGGTCATCGGCGCCGGCCGTCAAGCCGGGACGATCGGCCACGAGGTGTTCCGCAACCTCCTCGCGGGTGAGTTCACGGGGGCGGTGTACCCGGTCAACCCGAACGCGACCGTGGTCGCGAGCATCCGTGCCTATCCCACCGTGCTGGACATCCCCGACGACGTCGACCTCGCCGTCATCACCGTCCCGGCCGCGTCCGTCGCCGACGTGGTGCGGCAGTCCGCGGACAAGGGCGTCCACGGCCTCGTCGTCATCAGCGCGGGCTTCGCCGAACGCGGCGGCGCCAAGGTCGAGGAGGAGCTCGTCGAGCTCGCCCGGCTGCACGGGATGCGCCTCGTCGGGCCCAACGGCATGGGCGTCGTGAACACGGACCCCGACATCTCGATGAACGCGACCTTCGCGCCCTTCCGGCCGGTCCGGGGCCAGATCGGCTTCGCGTCGCAGTCGGGCGCGCTCGGCATCGAGCTGCTCGGTCAGGCCGCGAGCCTCGGCCTCGGCGTGTCGAGCTTCGTCTCGATGGGCAACAAGGCCGACGTCAGCAGCAACGACCTCCTGCAGTTCTGGGACCACGACCCGGAGACCACGGTCATCCTCCTCTACCTCGAGTCCTTCGGGAACCCGCGCAAGTTCGCCCGGCTCGCCCGCCGGGTCGGTCGCAACAAGCCGATCCTCGCGGTGAAGAGCGGTCGGAGCAATGCGGGCACGCGCGCCGCGACGTCGCACACGGCCGCGCTCGCGTCCTCGGACGTCGCCACCGATGCGCTGTTCCGTCAGGCCGGCGTGGTGCGCGTCGACACGCTCGCGGAGCTGCTCGACACGGCACAGGTGCTCGTGCACCAGCCGCTTCCGCCCGGGCGGCGGGTCGCGATCGTCTCGAATGGTGGCGGCCCCGGGATCCTTGCTTCGGATGCATGCGAAGGCGCGGGCCTCGAGGTCCCGGTCCTCGCGGACACCACGCAGGCCGAGCTCGCCTCCTTCGTCTCCGCCGACGCGTCGACGACGAACCCGGTCGACCTCATCGCGTCCGCGACCGCGGCGACCTACGAGCGCGCGCTGCGGACCGTGCTCGCGGACCCGGACATCGACGCGGTGCTCGTGATCTTCGTCCCGCCGCTCGTGACGGACTCCGACGACGTGGCGCGCGCGATCGTCGCCGCCGCCACCGAGGCGGGCGGGAAGCCGATCGTGGCCTGCTTCCTCACGCAGGCCAACGCGCCGGAGATCCTCCAGGCGCCGGCCGGCGGGCGGCGCTCGATCCCCTCGTTCACGTTCCCGGAGGCCGCCGCCGTCGCGCTGAGCCGGGCCGCGAGCCACGCCGAATGGCGGCGGCAGCCCGAAGGGTCGGTCCCGGACCTGGCCGGCATCGACCGGGGGCGGGCCCACGCGCTGGTCGCCACCGCGTTGGAACACGTCGAGGACGTGTGGCTCGCGCCCGAGGTCGCCACCGACCTGTGCCGCGCGTTCGGCATCCCCGTCGCTCCACTCCGGCACGCCGACTCCGCCGATGCCGCGGCCGCCGCGGCCCAGGTGCTCGGCTTCCCCGTCGCGTTGAAGGCCGGCGCCGGCGCCATCGTGCACAAGACCGATGTCGGCGGTGTCGCGCTCGGCCTCGCCGACGCGGACGCGGTCCGGACCGCCTACGACGCGATGGCGACCGCGCTCGGCGCGGATCTCGGCGGCGTCGTGGTGCAGCCGATGGTGCAGCGCGGCATCGAGACCATCGTCGGCGTCACCGAGGATCCGAGCTTCGGTCCCTTGGTGCTGTTCGGCATGGGCGGTGTCGCGGCCGAGCTCGTGCGGGACACCGCACTGCGGCTGGTACCCCTCACGGACGTCGACGCCGCGGAGCTCGTCCGGTCGTTGCGCTCGTCGCCGCTGCTGTTCGGCTACCGCGGCGCGGCGCCGGCCGACGTCGCGGCGCTCGAGGACCTGCTGCTGCGCGTCGGCATGCTCGCCGACGAGCTGCCCGAGGTCGCGCGAGCTCGACTGCAACCCGGTGGTCGTCCGGCCCGACGGCGTGCTCGCGATCGACATCAAGATCCGGCTCGTCCGCACCCCGGAGCACCCGAGCGCGGAGGTCCGCCGTCTCCGCTCACCCTCGTGATCCCCGAGGCGGACGACGTCGAGGAGCCGCGTGGATGGAGCATCCGCCGGATCCTCGCCGTCGCGATGATCGTGCTGCTCGTGCTCATCAGCATCTTCGTGGTCGTGAAGATCGCGAAGGACGGCTCGACCAAGGCGCCGCGCCACGCCGCGCCCGCGGTTCTCGCGCCCGGGGTCTCGGCGACCTGGGTCAGGCGGGCTTGAAGGTGATGAGGAAGACCATCTCGCCGTGGTCCTGGACCTCGGCGGGGCCGAAGCTCGGGGCGGGGATGCCGTAGTCGTCGAACGTCACCGGGATGGTGCCGTTCGTCTCGATCGTGTTGCCGTTCCGGCGGGCGATGATGTCGAACGTCACCGACTGGGTCTTGCCCCGCAACGTCAGGTCTCCGGTCGCCTTCACCGTGATCTGCTTCAGGTTCGCGGGGACGGTCCCGAGGTCGATCGGCGTCGTGAGCTTGAACGTCGCGGTCGGGAACTCGGCGGTGTCCATGATCCGACCCTGGAACTGACGGTCGCGGTTGGACTGGTCGCTCGTGACCTTCGTGAGGTCCGCGGTGAAGCTCGCGGAGCTGACGGTGGTGCCACTGATGCTCATGGAGCCGGTGACCGCCGTCGTCTTGCCGACGGCCGTCGTGCTCTGACCGAACAGCACCTCACCGACGCGGTACTGCACCGCACTGCCGGACGAGACCTTCCAGTCGCCGTCGATCGACGCCGAGGTGGCAGTCGTCGAGGAGCTGGTGTCGTTCGACTTCGAGGTGTCGACGGTCGACAGCTTGAGCTTGGCCGGCGGGTCGCCCTCGATGAAGTTGATGTAGATGAAGGGACCCGCCACCGCGAGCACGATCAGCAGGACGGGGATCCCGATGAACCACGTCCGCTTCTTGCGCATGACGCTGCCGAAGGACATGGGGGGCATCCTGAGGAGGGAATCTGGGAACCCGCTGGGGGTACTGCAAGAACGGCGCAAGAGCCGGCGGAGATTGCCCGGCCTAGCGGAAGTCGCGCGAACGCAGCGCGTCGGCGAGGGTGAGGGGCAGGGCCTCGATCCGGTGGGCCAGCAGGTTGATCACGCCCTGGTGGCGCTCGAGCAGGCCCCGCACCCGCAGCGCGGGCGCGACCCGGGCGACCTTCCGGTAGCGCTTCCACACCCCCGCCGGGCAGATCACGTTGATCAAGCCGGTCTCGTCCTCCAGGTTGATGAAGATGGTCCCGTTCGCGGTTTCGGGTTGCTGACGGTGCGTGACCACTCCGGCAACCTCCACGACGCGTCGTGGCTCGATCTCGCGCAGCGCGGCCGCGGTGACGACACCCTGGGCCGCGAGCTCCCCGCGCACGAACTCGGTGGGATGCCGGCCTGGAGCCATGCCCGTCGCCCAGAGGTCGGCCGCGGTCTCCTCCACCTCGCTCATCCCCGGAAGGCACGGCGCCTCGATCCCCGTCACCACACCGGGCAACGTCGTCGGCTTGGCGTCGCGCAACGCGCCCGCGGCCCACAACCCCGCGCGTCGGTCCACCCCGAAGCACGCGAACGCACCCGCGGGTCGCGAGGGACTCCAACGCGTCGACCGGCGCGGTGGTCCGTCGGGTGAAGTCCTCGAGGTCGCGGAACGGCGCCGCTTCCCGTTCGAGGTCGATGCGGTCGAGCAACGCACTGGAGAGCCCGCGCACATACCGGAGCCCGGTGCGCACCGCGTGGATCGACGGATCGGCGTGCCAGCCCGACAACGGATGCCCGACCGGACCGGCTTCGGCACTGCGCGGCTCGAGCGTGCAGTCCCGGCGCGACCGCTCGATGCACGGACCGAGGACCTCCACCCCGTGCCGGCACGGCGTCGCGCACCAGCGTGTGCGGTGAGTAGAAGCCCATGGGCTGCGCGTTGAGCAACCCGCACACGAACTCCGCCGGGTAGTGCAGCTTGATCCACGCGCTCGAGTACACGAGGTAGGCGAAGCTCACCGAGTGGCTCTCGGGGAAGCCGAAGCTCGCGAACGCCTCGAGCTTCTTCGCGATCTCCTCGGCCGTGACGCCGGTGATCCCGCGCTCGGCCATCCCCTCCATGAGCCGGTCGCGCATGCGGGCCATGCGGGCCTTGGACCGCTTGGAGCCCATCGCCTGGCGGAGCTGGTCCGCCTCACCCGCCGTGAAGCCCGCCGCGTCGATCGCCATCTGCATGAGCTGCTCCTGGAACAGCGGCACCCCCATCGTCTTGCGCAGGCAGTCCTCCAGGACCGGGTGCGGGTAGGTGACCTCCTCCTCCCCGTTGCGGCGCCGCAGGTACGGGTGGACCGAGCCTCCCTGGATCGGCCCCGGCCGGATGAGCGCGACCTCCACGACCAGGTCGTAGAACGTCTCGGGGCGCAACCGGGGCAGCGTCGCCATCTGCGCGCGGCTCTCCACCTGGAACACGCCGATCGTGTCCGCCGCGCTGAGCAGCGCGTAGACCGAGTCCTCCTGCGGGATGGTGGCGAGGTCCACCTCGACCTGCTCGTGCTCCCGGATCAGGTCCACCGCGAGGTGCAGCATCGTGAGCATCCCGAGCCCGAGCAGGTCGAACTTCACCAGGCCGGCCGCCGCGCAGTCGTCCTTGTCCCACTGGAGCACCGACCGCCCCTCCATGCGGGCCCACTCGATCGGGCAGCACTCCACCAACGGTCGGTCGGCCATCACCATCCCGCCCGAGTGGATGCCGAGGTGACGGGGGAAGTCCTGCACCTGCTCCGCGAGCTCGAGCACCATCTCCGGCACCGGCGGCGCGTCCGTGCTGTCGCGGAAGTCGGTGAACGCGCCGTCCTTCGAGCGCCACCGGTCGATCCAGCGGGTGATCGCGTCGGCGTGACCGGGTGACAGCCCGGCGACCTTCGCCATCTCTCGCAGCGCGGACTTCGGTCGGTACGTGATGACGTTCGCGACCTGCGCGGCGCGGTCGCGTCCGTAGCGCTCGTAGACGTACTGGATCACCTCTTCCCGGCGCTGGTGCTCGATGTCCAGGTCGATGTCGGGCGGGCCGTCGCGCTCGGTGGAGAGGAAGCGCTCGAAGAGCAGGCCGAGCGCTACCGCGTCCGCCTTGGTGACCCCGAGCGCGTAGCAGACCGCGCTGTTCGCCGCACTGCCCCGCCCCTGGCAGTAGATGTCGTTCGTGTGGCAGAACTCGACGATGTCGTGCAGCAGGAGGAAGTAACCGGGGAAGCCGAGCTGCTCGATCACCCCGAGCTCGTACTCGATCTGGCGCAGGGCCTTCGTGTGCTGCGGGTGGGTCGACGGGTAGTACACCGCCGCCCCGCGCCGCGTGAGCTCGCGCAGCCAGCTCATGTCGGTGTGGCCCTCCGGCACCGGGTAGTCGGGCAGGTTCGGCACCGCGATCCGCAGGTCGAACGCGCACGCCGCCGCCACCTCCGCGGTGCGCTCGACCGCGCCGGGATAGCGGGCGAAGCGCCGGAGCTGCTCGGCCGGGCTGCGCAGGTGCGCGAAGGGCGCGGCCGGCAACCAGCCGTCGAGCTCGTCCAGGCTGCGCCGGCTGCGGATCGCCGACAGCGCGGTCGCCAGCCGGCGCCGGTCGGGGGTGGCGTAGTGGACGTTGTTCGTGGCCACCACCTCCGTCCCCGCGCGCGACGCCAGCCGAGCCAGCGCGTCGTTGCGCGGCCGGTCCATCGGGTCGCCGTGATCCCACAGCTCCACGAGCACCCGGTCCCGGCCGAACGCGTCGACCAGCTGTCCGAGCGCGTGCTCGGCCGCAGCCGGACCGTCGCGCACGAGCGCCGCGGGCACCGCGCCCTTCCGGCACCCGGTGAGGACCCACCAGCTCGCCCGACCCGCACGCGGCGCGTCGGCGAGGTGCTCGAGCGTGAGCCGTGGCGCGCCCTTCTCCCCGCGCATCTGGGCCTCGCTGATCGCCCGGGCGAGCCCCGCGTAGCCTGCGGGACCCTCGCCGATCACCACGAGGTGCTCCCCCGGCGGGTCGGCCAGGCCGTTCGGCGGCGTGCGCGCGCCCAGGGTCAGCTCGGCCCCGAAGACGGTGGGGAGCCCGAGCGGGCGCGCCGCGACCGCGAAGCGGACCACGCCGTAGAACCCGTCGTGGTCGGTGACCGCGAGGCCGGAGAGCCCGAGCCGGTGCGCTTCCTCGACCAGCTCCTCGGGGTGGCTGGCCCCGTCCAGGAACGAGAAATTGGTGTGGCAGTGCAGCTCCGCGTACTCCGCCATCCCGGCACCCTACCGAACGTATGTTCGTACCGTCCAGCGCCGTCCCGGATCCGGTCGGGGGCCGGCGGGCGGGCCAGAATCCGGGCATGACCATCGAGCTGATCCCGCTGTGCACCGCCACCGTCACCCTCGCGGATCCCGTCCTCATCCCCGGCGCGCCCGCCGGGATGCGGGTGATCGCCGAGTGCCTGTCGTGGGACTGCGAAGGTGAGCGGCTCAACGCCCACATGCGCGGCAGTGCGGCCGCGGACTGGATGACCGTGGACGCGGCGGGAGTCGGCACGATCGACGCCCGTGGGTTGCTCGAGACCGACGACGGCGCGCTGATCTACACCTGGTACCACGGTCGGCTCGACCTCTCGGCCGGGCCCGGGCGCGTCTCCCGCGTACTCCGCGCCGCTCTACGAGACGGGCGACGAGCGCTACGCCTGGCTCAACACGATCCAGGCGGTCGCGAAGGGCATCCTCGCCCCCGACGGCAAGCAGCTCGTCTACGAGATCTGCGAGGTCCGCTAGCTGATCCGGTCGAGGAACTCCTCGACCCGGTCGGTCCACGACACCACGTCCGCCAGCTGACCCGCGACCTCCAGCTCGGCCTGCGGGATGAGCTCGACGAGGTCCTCCGCGGTCGACAACGGGTGGCCGGGATCGGTGTCCCACGCGAGCACGAGCGTGGGAACGGCGATCGCGCGCGACCAGCTCGCGTGACGGCAGATCGCTGCTGCCCGCGCCGCGCAACGCCGCCGGCAGGAGCTCGTCGGCGATCTTCGGCGCGGAGTGATAGACGTCCGCGATGGGGCTGAGGATGTCGGGCACCGGCTCCTCGCTCTGGCGCTGCACGTAGGCCAGGACCCCCCGCTCCTCCACCAGGTCGGGCGCCGATCGTGTACTCGTCGGCCTGCTCGGCCCGCGTCTCGTACGCGGTCGGCGGCAGCACGAGGACCAGGCCCGTGACCCGGTCGGGCGCGTCGACCGCGGCGTGCAGCGCGGTGGCGGCGCCCATGGAGACCCCGCCCGCGACGAAAGCGCCGATGCCGAGCGCGTCCGTCAGCGCGACGAGGTCCCGGCCGAGGTTGTCCCAGCGGTAGTCCGCGGGATCAGCGGTGCCCTCCGACTCGCCGTGGCCGCGGGCGTCCCAGCGCACCACCCGGTGGCGGCGCGCGAGCCGGTTCCAGTCGAGCATGAAGCTGGACTCCTGCTCGACGCTGCTCGCGAACCCGTGGCCCCAGAGGAACGGAGGTCCCGTGCCGGAGTCCGTCACCGCGATCTCGATGCCCCGGACGGTCGTCATGGGCCGTGATCGTAGGGCGACGGCGTGCCTCGCGGACCGGACCGGGAGGGCGCCGGACCGGAAACGAAGGAGAGCCTGAGAGCTGCCCGGCCGCGGCGTGGTTCCGCGCCGCCCGGCGATACGGTCACGGTGATGGCAATCGACGACCGGTCGACGCGGGCAACGTCCTTCGGGACGATCGCCGAGGACTACGACCGCTACCGCCCCGGCCCGCCCGCGACGGCGGTCGACTGGATCCTGCCGCGGCAGTGCGACGCTGTCGTCGACATCGGCGCCGGAACGGGTGCGCTGACCCGCCTGCTCGTGGACCACGCGCGTCACGTCACGGCGGTGGAGCCCGATCCGCGGATGGCGGCGGTGCTTGCGGCGCGCGTCCCGAGCGCGACGGTGCTCTCCGGAAGCGCGGAGCAGCTGCCCGTGCCCGACGGCGAGTTCGACGCCGTCGTCGGGTCGTCGATGTGGCACTGGGTCGACGAAGCGCGCGCGTCGATGGAAGCGGCGCGGGTGCTGCGCCCCGGCGGTGTGCTCGGCCTGCTCTGGAGTGGGCCCGACCGGTCCCAGGGCTGGCTCTCCGAGGTGCTCGGCCGATCGCGGAACCAGGAGCAGGCCGCGCGCAGCGACCGGGACCGCCGCCGTCGCCACCGGGTGGCCCTCCCGGCCGACGCGCCGTTCGGCGAGCCCGAGACGCTCGTCGTGCGGTGGTCGCTCCAGGTGACACCGGACGAGCTCATCGGGCTGGCCGGCACCTACAGCGGCTTCATCGTCCTCCCCGCCGCCGAGCGCGACCGCTGGCGCGACGAGATCACCGAGGTCGTGCGCAACCATCCCGCCGTCGTCGGCCGGGACGAGGTCGAGCTCCCCATGCGCTGCCTCTGCTGGCGCGCGGTCCGGCTCACCTGACCCGTCCGACTCCGGCCCTAGGCTCGTTCCGTGACCTTGGGCGACGCGTGGGAGCGGCACGCGCCGGACTGGATCCCCTGGGCCCGCACGCCGGAGCACGACGGGTTCTGGACCGGGATCTGGCCCGAGCTCCGCACGCTCCTGCCCGCGCCGGGAGGGCTGGTCCTGGAGGTCGGGTGCGGCGAGGGACGCGTCGGTCGTGAGCTCCTCGCGCTGGGACACTCCTTCGTCGGCGTGGAACAGTCATCGACGCTGGTCCACGCGGCCCGGACCGGTCAGCCTCCGCTCACCGTCATCCACGCGGATGCCGCCGCGATGCCCGTCGACACGGGCGCGGTGGACACGGTGGTGGCGTGCATGTCGCTGCACGACGTCGACGACCTGACCGGGACCACGTCGGAGATGTTCCGGGTGCTCCGCCCGGGAGGCCGGGTCTGCATCGCGATGGTCCACCCGTTCGCGAGCGCAGAGGATCCGTCCACGTTCCACTCGTACGAGCCGGCCGTGCGCGACTCCTACCTGCGCGAGCGCGTCTACGAGGACCGCATGGAGCGTGACGGGATCGCGATGACGCACGTCAGCATGCACCGGCCGCTCCGCACGTACTTCGCCGCGTTCGCGAACGCGGGGTTCGTCGTGCGCCGGCTGCGCGAGTTCGGGGTCAAGCCGATCCCGTGGCTCCTCTGCCTGGAGCTGGAGAAGCCGTCGGGCGCGACGCCGGGGTAGCTGTCCCACCCTGTTTCTACGATGCGAGGGTGATCAAGGACGACCTCCGGACGGCACGCATCGCACTGGAAGCGGCGGCGCTCGACTTCGATCCGCGCCGGTGCAGCGGGCCCGAGGCGGTCGACGTTGTCGAGCAGATCGGCGTCATACGTCGGCTTGCGGACGGGCTTCTCGGCCAAGCCGCCAAGCGCGTCGAAGACACCGCGGCGCACACCTACGGATCCGACCGGAGTGCATCGGACCTGTGCGAGCGACTCGTCGGCGTGTCGTCCGGGGAGGCGAAGCGCGCGATCTCGGTCGCGGCGCAGGTCGAGTCGCTGCCCGCGACCGCGGCGGCAATGCGAGCCGGACGGCTATCGGCCCGGGCGGCGGAGCTGGTCGCCGCCGCGGCGGCCGAGGATCCATCGACCGAAGGCTCGTTGTTGAAGGCCGCGGCCCGGGGTCTCGTGCCGTTGCGGGATGCGTGCATCGCGGCGCGAGCACGGCGCGAGGACGAGACCGCTCGTTCACGGCGTCACCATGCCGCGCGGTCGTTCCACATGTGGACCGCGCCCGACGGGATGTTCGAGGGACACTTCAAGGTCACCCCCGAGGTCGGTGGGCGGATCAAAGCGTGCATCGAGGACGGCACTCGGAGGCGGTTCCGTTCTGCGCGGTCCGACGGCACGCGCGAGCCGCAGGACCGCTACGCCGCTGACGCGGTCGCGGATGCGATGCTGGGCGATCCGGCAACCGCGAAGACCGGCGGGTACACGACCCACGTGCTGATCGATCACGAAGCGCTGTTGCGGGGTCGTGCGCTCGAGGGCGAGACCTGCGAGATCCCGGGGGTCGGGCCGGTCGGTGTCGAGTGGGTCCGCGCCCAGCTCGGCACCGCGTTCGTCACCGCGATCGTCAAGAAAGGCCGCGACATCACGACCGTGGCGCATCTCGGGCGGCACATCCCGGCCGAGCTGATGACCACCATGGTCGTGAGCGGCCGCGAATGCTCCATCCAGGGATGCTCGGGACGTGAGTACCTCGAGCTCGACCACTGTGAGATCGACCACGCCGCAGGCGGGCCCACCGCCAGGTGGAACCTGATGTGGATCTGCTCCATCCACCACACCCGAAGATCGCAGGGCTGGACCCTCGGCCCACCCGACCCCCAGACCGGAAAGAGAAGACTCGACCCACCCCCGGCACACCGGCGTGCGGCATGACGCCGCGCGGCCGGACGGCGGGCGTCATCGAGTCGTGGGCTCCGGGATCAACGGCGCGCGCTCCGGTGCGGTCAGTCGTAGAGGGCGTCGAGGGTCGCGTGGCCGCGCTCGACGCGCACGAGGCACGCCACCTCCCCCACCACCACCTGCCAGTGCACGCGCCGGGTGCGGCCGAGCCGATCCCACCAACGGACGTCCTGGGCCCAGGGTCCCGCCCATGCGGTGACCTCACCGCCGCGGCGCGGGAGCACGTCGCAGTGCAACACCGCGGGCGCGCCCGACGCTTCGCCACGGCTCGTGACCGTGACCGGGCGTCCGCGGCCGTCCAGCAGCTCGACCGGAGGCGGCGGCTCGAGCACCCGGGCCGGCGCCGGGCCCGGCACCGCACCCGGCCACGCGGGGAGCTCCCCCGCCGGCTTGGGCCCGAGGTCTCCCTCGGCCGAGGGCGGCGGCCCGACGGGGCGGGCCGGCTCGGGTTCGCGGGGCTCGCCCCAGGGAACCCAGCGCACGCGCTCGGCGGGCGTGCGTCCACCTTGCAGCACGGGCGTCACCACGTGCTCCGGGCCGAGCATCCCCTGGACGCGCGCGAAGACGCGCGCGGCACGATCGACTGCGGCCGCGTCGCCGCCCCAGAAGCCGAGCTGACGGCCACGGGCCGGTATCACCTGCTCGGGCGTGAGGCGCAGCAACGTGAGCCCACCGGTGAGGCTGCCGCTCGCGGCCGCGCGCTCACCCAGGCCGCCGGTGATCCACCCGTCGAGCTGCCACCGGACGCGCTCGGTCAACGCGGCCGGCGTGAGTGCGCCTTCGTGGCGCCACGACCGGGCCAGGTGCTCACCGTGCTCGGTCTCGGCTTCGACGACGACCTGGGTGCACGCGAGCCCTCGCGCCTCCAAGCGGCCCAGCAGCCGGTCGGCCAGGCCCTTCGCCGCGAACGCGGCCTCGTCCACCCGTTCGGCCGGCGGATCGATCTCGCAGACCTCGACCAGGTCCGGGGGCGGCACGGTGAGCGCGGGCGGGTGCTCCTCCTCGCCGCTCGCGAGCCGGTGCGCACCGATGCCGTCAGGACCGAAGCGGGCGAGGACGGCGGGCGCCGGGAGCTCGGCGAACGCGCCGAGGGTGCGCAGGCCCAGGCGGCGCAAGACCCCGGCCAACCCCTCGTCACCCAGGACTTCCACCGGCCACGGCGCGAGGAACGCGGGGGTCTCCCCCGGCGGGACGACGATGCCACGGCGCGCCGCGAGGCGGGCCGCGAACGCGCCGTCGGCAATCCCGACGCGCGCGTCCTGGATGCCTACGGGCCCCAACGCGGCGAGGACCCGGGCCACCAGCCCGTCGTCGCCGCCGAAGTAGCGCGACGGTCCCCGGGTCGGGAACGCGAGGACTCCGGGCCGGTCGATCACCAGGCGGGGGGTGAGCTGCTCGACCGCCCGCGAGATCGGTTCGAACGCACGGGCGTCGGCGGTGGGGTCGAGCTCCACGATCGTGATCCCGGGACAGCGCGCTTCGGCCTCGCGCCGGCGCAGCCCCGCGCCGACCTCTTCGGCTCGAGCCTCCCGGGAGGCAGCCAGGACCCGGCCGCGCTCGAGGACCGCCACGGCCGCGCCCTCGGGAGCATCGCCACGGCGGCGTGCCGCGACCACCGGCCAGTCCGGGCACCACAGCCCGAGCGTCCGGGTCGAGGTCGAGGAGGGGGCGGAGCTCGGGGTCGGAGTCGGGATCGTCATGCGCGGCACCGTCGGGTCGGGTCGGCCGGTCAGCCGGTCAGCGCGAGCGCGCCGACGGTCCGCACCCCCGACGGCATCCCCCGGCCCTCGGCCCGGAACCGGAGCGCACGTGGGGCGAGCACGCCCGGTCCCTGTTCCAACCCGGACCAGGCTCCGCCCTCGGCCCGGAGGCGCAACGCGGCGTCGGCCGGCCAGGCCCGCGCCGACGTGCTCACCATCACCAGGACGGTGCTGCGCTCCCGGGCGCGCGCGACGAGCCGGCGCGCGTCCGCGGCACGCAGGCCGCGAGGAACGTCGGCCATGACCAGGCTGACCCCGTCGAGCAGCGCGGCCACCACCGTGGCCCACCGCTCGGTCGGCACCCCGCGCACGACGACGAAGCGGTCGAGCTCCACCCCGGCCTCACGCGCGGCGAGACCGCCCAGGGTGCCCGGGAGGTCCACTGCCGCGGCCCACTCCCCCGCGGCTGTCGCCGCCGCGGCCAGGCCCAGCGCCAACGAGGTCGTTCCCGCGCCCGGTTCGCCGCCCACGGTGGCCACCGTTCCCCGTTGCAGCGCACCGCCGGGCAGGAGCTCGCCGAGCGGGCCCGGGACCTCCAGGACGCGCTCGCGAGCGAGCACCACGGGTGCACCGCTGCGGGCCACCTGGTCCAGGTGCGCGCGCGCGCCATCGGATCGCGTCGGGGAAGATCCAGGGGGTGGGTGGGGGGAAGTGCCGCAACGGCCACCGGGTCACCCTAGCGAACGTATGTTCGGGGCACAAGCGGCGTGACGGCGGGTGCATTTGGCGGTCAAGGACCGCCGTGGGCCGACCGAGAACCTTGCCATGCGGACACACGGATCGAACCCCGAGCCCGAGCTCGGTCACGACGAGCACCTGAGCGCGGAGATCGAGGACGTCGACCCGTGGTCGACCGGCTCCATCGTCTTCTCCCTCGGCCCCAACTTCGACGAAGCCCGCTCCGACGCGACCTGAGCACCAGCACGCGACCTGGGCAAGGCACGCGCCGGAGCACCGGCACGTGACCTGAGAACCCGCACGCTGCGGCGCGGCTCCGCACCTAGGGTCGGTCGATGTCACGGCGTCAGCTCCGGCTCCCGTTGGGTCGGCACCTCCCGCCGCGGGGCAGCGACTTCGTCGACGTCGAGGTCCTCGGTGGGGTCGTCCTGCTCGCGGCGACGATCGCCGCGCTGGTGTGGGCGAACGTCTCGTTCGTCTCCTACGAGCGCCTGTGGTCGACGCACCTCACGATCGGCGTCGGCAACCACACGCTGACCGAGAACCTCCAGCACTGGGTCAACGACGGGCTGATGACCGTGTTCTTCTTCGTCGTCGGGCTCGAGATCAAGCGGGAGCTCGTGCGCGGTGAGCTGCGCGACCGCCGGACCGCGAGCCTGCCCGCGCTCGCCGCGGTCGGTGGGATGGTGGTACCCGCGCTCCTCTACCTCGCGATCAACGCGGGCGGACCCGGAGGCCGGGGCTGGGCGATCCCGATGGCGACCGACATCGCGTTCGCCGTCGCGGTCCTCGCGATCGCAGGTGCCCGCATCCCCGCGAACCTCAAGCTCTTCCTGCTCACGCTCGCGATCGTCGACGACATCGGGGCGATCGTGGTGATCGCGGTCTTCTACTCGGCCGACATCTCGGCCACCTGGCTCCTCGGTGCCGTCGCCAGCGTCGTGGTGATCGCTGCGCTGCAACGGCTCGGGGCGCGACGCGCCTGGATGTACGTCCTCCCGGCCGTGGTCCTCTGGCTGTGTATCTTCGAATCGGGCGTGCACGCGACGATCGCGGGCGTGGCCCTCGGACTGCTCACCCCGGCCCGCCCGATCGGTGGCCGCGAGGTGATCGAACCGCTCGAGGCCCGCCTCCATCCCTGGTCCAGCTTCCTGATCGTCCCGGTGTTCGCGCTCGCCAACGCGGGGGTGCACTTCGGCGGCGACGCCATCAGCAACGCGCTGAACAGTCGGATCGCGTGGGGCATCGTGCTCGGACTCGTGATCGGCAAGCCGCTCGGCATCGTGACCGCGTCCGCGCTCGCGCAACGGTTCCGGATCGGGCGGCTGCCGGAGGGCGTGGTGCTCAAGCACCTCGTCGCCGCCGGCGCGGTCGCCGGGATCGGGTTCACGGTGTCGCTGTTCGTCGCCGACTTGTCCTATCGCGGCGTGCGGCTCGACGACGCGAAGCTCGCGATCCTCGGCGCGTCCGTGGCCAGCGGCATCATCGGCCTGATGCTGCTGCGCTTCACGTCACGCACCACCCCCTCCTAGCTTCCCGGGCCCGGACCGCGACTCGTCTCGGGCGACCTGGCAAGCAGGGCGCCGGCGGTCAGTGCGGCGCGGGGAGGGCGAGGAGCTGGGTCACGGAGAACGCGAGGATGCCGACGCCCAGGACGATCAGCGTGTAGCGCGTGGCGCGGATCGGGAACTGGGTGCTGATGCCGACCAGGAAGAGCACAGTGGCGAGGTACACCGTGATGCGGACGTAGTCGTCACCGTGCTCGCCTTCCTCGGATCCCTGCGCGAAGAGCTTCGCTCCCTGGGCCTTCAGCACCTTCGCCTTCGCAGCCTCGGGCTACTTGTACTGAGGCATCCCCTGGGGCCCGTACGGCGCGTTCAGGTTATGATCCGGATCCGTCGCGTACCAGGCGTGGAACGCGTTCTGGAAGACCGGTCGCATTCGACGGATGGCGACGGCCTCTTCGGTCGTGTTGCCCGCGACGTGGGCCGAGAACCACGCGTTGAACGTCAGCGCATCGCCCACGCGGAGCTGCAGCGCCTCGAGGTCGGCCGCATTCCCACTGTTGCGCGCGGTCGAAGCCTTGGCGATGTCGAGGCGTGACTCGGTCGACCACTTCGCCGACGCGTAGCCGGACCACGCGGCGGTCAGCGCCACGATCGCCAGCAGCGCCGCTTCGATGATGCTGATCCGCCGGTCGTGGCGCGTGGTGTGCCCACTCGAATGCTTCGAGTGCTCGGAGATCTCCTTCGCGACCTCGCCCGGTCCCAGTCCCGCCTCGCCCATGTCTCCCCTGATCCCTCACCTCGTCCGCGCCCCCGAGGCTCGGGACAGTAGCGGCCGACCCCGCGGTGCAGACCGACCCCGATGATTGCGTCATGCAACTGTTGTAGGATGCAACGATGAGCACGCTGCCGCCGAACGTCACCGACGCGGTCCTGCTCGCGTCCCGCGCGCTGGTCGGCGTCGCAGCCCGGTCGCTCGCGGCGGTCGAGGACGAGGTCACACTCGCCCAGTTCCGGGCGCTCGTGGTCCTCGCCACCCACGAGCGCAACCTCGGCGAGCTGGCCGAGGCGCTCGATGTGCACCCGTCGAGCGCAACCCGGCTCTGCACGCGGCTCGAGGCGAAGGGGCTCATCACCCGGCGGCCGGCCACGCAGAGCCGCCGCGAGCTGCTGGTCAGCCTCACGCGCGAAGGCCGCACGCTCGTGGACACCGTCACCCGCCGCCGCCGGCGCGAGATCGCGCGCATCGTCGCGCGCATCCCGGAGCGGGAGCAGCGCGTGCTCGTCCACGCGTTGGGGATGTTCGCCGACGCGGCCGGTGAGACGTCCGAACCATCGTGGGCGTTCGGATGGGAGCTCCGTTGAGCGGCTCGATCGCGCGCGGCTGGAGCACGGCCAAGCGCGCCGTGATCGCCGCCTTGTCGGTCCGGTCGCGCCAGGTGCTCATGCTGGCTGCGCTTACCGGGATCATCACGGGCTTCGGCGTCGCGCTCTTCGAGACGATCGTCGTCGAGCGGATCTTCGACCAGCTGTTGAAGCTGCCGTTGTGGGCACTCGTCTTCATGCCGACGATCGGCCTGATCCTGGCTGCGACGTCATTGCAGCTGCTCGGCCCGACGACACCGGGCACCACGGACGCGTACCTGCAGGCCTTCCACGACGCAGGCAAGAAGCTTCGGCTCCGCGATCTTCCGGCGCGCATGCTCGCGGCGATCGCGACGCTGGGCTTCGGCGGCGCAATGGGGCTCGAGGGCCCATCGCTCTACCTCGGAGCGTCAACCGGCGCGGCGATCCAGTCGAGGTTCCAGCGGTTCTTCCGCTCGGTCGACCATCGAGTGCTCATGGTGGCGGGTGCGGCCGCCGGCGTCGCCGCGATCTTCAAGGCGCCCGCGACGGGATGCGTGTTCGCGCTCGAGGTCCCGTACCAGGATGACTTCGCCCGAAAGATGCTGCTGCCGGCCCTCGTCGCGTCGGCGAGCGGCTATCTCGCGTTCGTGGCGGTCCACGGGACTGCATCGCTGATCCCGGGCCGCGGCTCCCCTGCCCTCTCGGCGGCCGACCTTGCGGGCGCGATCGTCCTCGGAATCGCTGCGGGGCTCGTCGCGCGGATGTTCACCGCACTGCTGCGCCGCGCGAAGGCCGTCGAAGGCAGCACTCGGGTGTGGTTGCGCGTCGCGGCCTCCGGCGCCGTCATGGCGCTCATCGCCTGGACCGGCGACCTCCTCGCCCACCAGCCCGTCGCCATCGGCGTCGGCTACGGCACCATCGCGTGGGCCCTGGAGCCCCGTCGGGCGGTGTGGCTGCTCCTCGCGATCCTCGTGCTGCGGTGCCTCGCGACGGCCGCAACCGTGTCCGGAGGTGGGGTCGGAGGGCTGTTCATCCCGCTCGTCGTGACCGGCGCCCTCCTGGGCCGGGCAGCGGGAGTGCTCGTGCCCGGCTTCGACGACCACCTCGCCGTGGTGGTCGGCGTCGCCGCCGTGCTGGGCGCAGGATATCGCGTTCCCCTCGCGGCCGTCGTGTTCGTCGCCGAGGCCACCGGCCGACCGGGATTCATCGTCCCTGCCCTCCTGGCCGCAGTCGCCGCCGACCTCATGATGGGACAACGATCGGCGACGGCGTACCAGCGCGCTTCCGCCGCGGCCGAACCTCCGGACCTCTGAGGCGCGGGCCGTTCGGACGCCGGGAGGGCCGGGCGTTAGCCTTCGGGCATGGCGTCACCCGCTCCGAGCACCGGGAGCTCCCCCGCTCCGAACACCGGCAGCCTGCAGCTCCGGCCCGGCCAGCTGGCCGCGATCCTCGGCGCCTTCGCGGCCGGCTTCGCGATCTGGATCCTCCCGTACCTGTTCGCCCCGCTCGCGGTGGTGCTGGGTGGGGTCGCGACCTACCGCGGTGAGCGGCGGGGGCGATGGGTGATGCTCGCCGGGGTGGTGTGCCTGGGTCTCGGCCTGATCGTGCACGCCCTCCCGGACAAGATCATCGGCAGCTGATCCACGCCCCGAGGGCGCGCGGCCGACGCGATCACGACGCGTCGCGCAGCGATTCCTTCCAGGTCCGGAACCGGGTGTGGGAGACGCCGTCCGCACCCACGCCGTTGCCGGTCCCGTCGGCGAACAACCGGAACGTGTAGCGCTCGTCGAGGTCGTCCGACGCCAGCGCCATGTAGCGGGCGTCGGCGTGCACCGCAGGCCCGGCGCGCCACAACAGGTACCGCCCGATGCGGCGCTTGTATGCGACGAGGTCGACGCCGAAGTCCGCGCCGAGCGTCCGCAGCTCGACCGGCGCCTCCGGCCAGCGGGTCGCGGGGATCAACGAATCGCGCTGGGGCAACGGCGGCAGGTCCTCGGTGTGCACGTCATGGGTGACCGCGGGACGGGCCTCGGCGGGCGTCGGCATCCGACCATCGTCGCGCACGTGCCGGCGAGCTACTGCAGGTCGAACTCGGTGCCCTCGGGGTCGCGCATCGTCACCCAGTGCTCGTCGCGTTGCTCGAACTCCTGGACCACGGCCGCGCCGAGCGCGACCAGGCGGGCGACGGCCTCGGCGACCCGCTGCTTGCGCTGCTCGATCGGCGTGTCACGCGGACCGCCGACGTTCAGGTCGAGGTGGATGCGGGTCTTGCCCTGCTTCGGTTCCGGCACCCGCTGGAAGAACAGCCGAGGACCGACGCCGTCCGGATCCACGATCGCGCTGATCGAGTTCCACTCGGACTCCGGGATCTCGTGCTCGCGCAGGAAGTCCTCCCAGCTCGCGAAGCCCGGGGGCGGGGGCGCCAGGACGTAGCCGAGCGCCTCGGCCCAGAACGTCGAGAGCGCAGCAGGATCGTGGCAGTCGATGGCGACCTGGATCGAGACGGGCATGGCGCGACTCCTGTCGGGCGCGTGGGTCCGGCGCGCCGGGTCGGTCGGCTCAGTCGGGCGGGTCGATCGGCGGCGGCGGCTCGACGCCGCGCGCCTCATAGGACCAGCCTGCGTCGTCGCCGTAGTACTCGAAGAGGTGCTCGATGAGGAAGATCGCCTTCGGCTCGAGCTCGGTCCAACGGTCGACCGCGGCCTCGACGGTCACGGTGTTCGAGTAGACGGTGACGTGTTCGGCACCGGCCTCGAGCAGGCGCTGCGCCAGGACGTCGGGCGGACGGCCGCCGCGCGCCTGCGCGTCCTCGACGGACGCGTAGCGCTCGATGGCCATCCCGGTGAGGGAGCGGTTGAGGTCGAACATCCAGACGGACGGTTCGGCCCCCGAGCGGGCGGTGACGGTGATCGGCTGACCCATGGGCGGCAGACTACGCGCTCAGGGCCGGCGACCGAGCATGGCGAGCAGCCGCGTCTGCGGGTCCGCGCGGCCCGCGGCATCGACCCCGGTCGCGAACATCCCACTCGCCGCCAGCAGCTCGGCCTGCGGTGTGACCACCTCGATCGCGGCGTCGACCAGGTCGGGCGGCAACGTCGGGTCCTGACCGGTGGCCTTCGCCACGTCCCAGCCGTGGATCAGCACGTCCATGAACCGGTGCCCGCAGTAGACCTCGCCCGGCACCGGCCCGTACGAGACCGCGCACGGCCGCGCCATCGCGCCGGGCTCCCGGAACGTCGCGGCTGCGGCGGCCGCCGACGCGTCGTAGCCGCCGATCGGGTCGTCCCCGAGCACGTCGCCGTCCAGCCGGGTGCCCACCTCCTCGATCGTCTTGCCGGCGCCCAGCTCCGTCGCCCACCAATTGCCGGTCACGATGTGGTTGACGAGGAAGCGCACGTCCCACTCCCCGCACGGCGTCGCGGCCGTCCACTGATCGGCCCCGACGCCGTCGACGAACCCCCGCGTCTGCTGCAGCGCCGCGGCGTGCACTTCGGGAAGATCCACTGCCATCTCGCCCTCCTCCGTCGGTTCAGCTCCTCAGAACAACCGCCCCGGCGCCGGTGCGAGCCCGCCCCAGCACAGCCCGTCCATGAAGACCCACGAACGCCGGTGGATCGTCGTGGGACCCCACGCGGCCAGCGCCGCCTTGTGCACAGGGGCCGGGTAGCCCCGGTTCGACTCGAACCCGAACGCGGGAAAGTGCTCGGCCTCCTCCTCCATCATCGCGTCACGCGTCACCTTCGCGACGACCGATGCCGCCGCGACCGCCAACGACGTCGCGTCGCCCTTGATGACGGTCGTGCACCGGGCGCCGAGCCGGAGGTAGTCGTGGTTGCCGTCGAGGATGACGCGGTCCGGCTCGTAGCCCTGCGCCGCGAGCTGACCGAGCGCACGCTGGCCGGCCACCCGTTGCGCCGCGGTCATGCCGAGCGTGTCGCACTCCTCGTGGCTTGCGTGCCCGATGCCGATGGCGACGGCCCACGCGCGCACCGACACTGCCGCGACCTCGCGCTGGTCGTGGGTGAGCATCTTTGAGTCGCGCACGCCGCGGAGGTGCTCCGGTGCCGGGATGACCGCGGCCACCGTGACCGGCCCGGCCCAGGCGCCCCGACCGACCTCGTCGATGCCGCAGACCAGCCGCTCGCCCGCCTTCCAGCACTTCCGCTCGAGCCGGAGCGTTGGGCGTGGGGCGAGGGCGGTCACGCGCGCGGACGCTAGCAACCACCCACCTCCCGCGCGCGCTGAAGCCGGTGTTGCGCGCGGGTTTACGATGCGCGCGTGGACCCAGGGACCCGCGTCGAGGTTCGATCGCGATTCGATCAGGCGTGGGCGCGCGGGTTCGAGGTGGCTGAACGGGTCCCCGAGGACCAGGGGTCGCGCTACCGGGTCCGACGGCGCTCGGACGGTTCCGTGCTCCCGGTGCTGTTCGGCGACCACGAAGTGCGCGAAGAGCGGCGCAAGAACGACATGTGGTGGATGTAGCCGCTACTCCGGTGCCGCGTGCAGCGCTTCGATCAGGTCCGCGATCGGCAGCGCCTGGAGGGTGGTCGAGCGCATCGTGCCCCGGGCCGCCAGGGTCACCGCCGCCTTGGCCATCGCCGTCTCGTCGGGCGCCTCGATGATGTTGAGGAAGTCCCACTGCCCGAAGAGCGCGTACTGCGCCACGACCTTGAGGCCCATGGACTCGACCTCGCGGGTCACCTCGTGGAGGCGTTCGGGCTTCTCACGCAGGGTGGCCCAGCCCCCCGGGCCGAGCGTGCTGAGCATCGCGTAGGTCGGCACCCGACCAGCCTAAAGCAATGCCGCGCGAACTTCGCGCAGGGTCTCGAATCGGGAGAATGGCACCGCATTCGCCGTGCACCACCGGGCGAGCGCCCCTTTGGCGAACACGACGTCCGCGAGCAGGGCCGCCTTGCGGTCGCTGGTGCCGTCGCCGACCATCACGGTGGACAGGCCCCGGTGCGCGGCGTCCTTGATCGGCGCCTGCTTGCAGGTCCCGCAGCTCGAGCAGGCACAGCACCGGTCCTCGTTCGGGAACTCGAGCCGGCCGGCGGCCCAGTCGACGGCGTTGGTCAGCACCGGGATCCCGAGGTGGGCGCAGCGCTCGGTCGCGTAGAACCCGAAGCCGTCCGAGACGATGCTGACCTCGGCCCCGGCGGCCCGGAGCCCCTCCACCAGTCCCTCGAGATCGGGGTCGAGGGGCACCTCCGCGGCAACGGCCCGCAGGACGTCGGCGTCGTGGGGCAACAGGTCCCACTCGTCGAGGAGGCAGGCTCGGCTGCCGATCTCGCCCGCGTCGTACTCCGCGTCGAGGTCGCGCCACCCGGGCGCGCCGAGCCGCTCGAGGAGGTGCACCCCGACGTCGCCGGTGCTGATGGTGCCGTCGAAGTCGAGGAAGACGGAGGCGTGGGCCAGGTCGATGGGGAGCTCGAGTCCGGGCATCGGGGGATCGTACCGGTGGCCCTGCTGTCGAATTCGAGCCGATCGCGGCGAGGACGGCAGTTCAAACTCCGTCGCGGAACCAGGACAGAGCTCCCTCGGCGAACCAGACCGCGGCGCCGCGTCCCGTCTATCGTTCTGGTCCCTCGGCCAACCGCCGAGGTCGCATCAGGCGCTGGAGACGCGATCGAAGTCGCTGGACTCCTCCGCGACCGGTGATGAGCGCGCCCTGACCGTCGGCTGGCAAGGAACCAGGAAATGCTTACAGACCGTGAGAGATCCGGCGTCGCGTCGCGGAGATGCCTCATATCCGGGCGAGCGAATCGTCCGAGGCCCGGTTCCGCCTTCGGGAGGGTTCGGTGAAAGCGAACTACGGCACCGACGCCCCCGGACTCGTCCGCGTCACCTTGTACGTAGGCCTGGTCGTTCTTGCGCTCGTGGTCGTGGGCGCGCTCGCCGGAACCCCGTCGACGATCGTGTCGGTGCTCGTCGGCGTCGCACTTGTGAGCCTGATCGAGGGCTCCCTGCTGTTGTATTCGAGCAAGGTCGCGAAGGTTCGCGAACGTGTCCGTCTGATCGATGCGTGCCACCTTGCGGGTGGCGAGACCGTCCTCGACGTCGGCTGCGGCCGAGGCCTGCTGCTGACGGAGGCGGCTCGTCGTCTCGACACCGGAGCCGCGATCGGGATCGACATCTGGAACTCAGAGGATCAGTCAGGCAACGAGCCTGAAGCGACGCTCGCGAACGCCCGCGCCGAGGGGGTCAGCGATCGTGTGGAAGTGCGCGACGGCGACGCTCGAGACATTCCCCTTCCTGACGAATCGATCGATGTTGTGGTTTCAAGCATGACTCTCCACAACATCCGAGACATTGCCGGCCGGGCGGGCGCGGTCCGAGAGATCGACCGAGTCCTGCGACCGGGTGGCCGTCTGGTGCTGCTCGACATGGGGAAGACAGACGAGTACGCGCAGAGCCTGCGCGACGTCGGTTGGGCGGATGTGCACCGGAGTGGTCGCGTGTGGCGGATGTTCCCCCCGACGTGCTGACGTGACCGGGACGAAGCCCGCCCCCCATTAGCTATACCCTCCCGCACCCGCCGGGAGGCCACGGAGATCCTCGACTCGTCGCGACGCGCGTTCACACGCGATGTGGCCGGCGAACCCACGGGTCCGCCGGCCACATCTGTTGGTTGAATGCCGGCAAGGCGCCAGCTCGGGCTCTTACCTCCCGGTCGTCGGATCTGGCGAAGGACCACCACTGACCACGAGCTCCTCGTCACCTACCGAGCCGACGACGTCAATCTCGTTGACGACAAGGTTGTCGTAGGCAAGGACACCCATCTCGGTGCGGTCCATTCCGGCAAGCTCCGTCTCCCGGTCGGGACGGATCCCGCCCTTCATCACGGCGTCCTGAATCTTGAAGAACGCGTACGCAATTCCGAACATCACGAAGCAGAGCACCAGTGAGCCGATGACCTGAGCCCCGAGCTGTCCGATGCCGGTCTCCCAGTTGTAGAAGATCCCGACGACGCCCGATGCCGTTGCGGCAGAGCCGTGCGTCGTGAGGTTCCACCCGGCACCGTAGTCACCGCTGGCGAGAAGCCCAATCGACAGAACGCCCCAGATCCCGCACACTCCGTGCACCGAGATCGCCCCGACCGGGTCGTCGATCCCGCGCTTCTCGATGAACAGCACGGACTCGACAACGAGGATGCCGGCAACGATGCCGATCACCATCGCGGCCCACGGCTGCACGAAGGCACACGGCGCGGTGATCGCGACCAGTCCGGCGAGCATCCCGTTGGCCATCATGCCGGGATCCGGCTTCTTGTCCATCCGCTTGTTGTACATGCAGTACCACATCGCGGCGATTGCGCCGAAGGCCGCTGCGCAGGCCGTGTTCTCGGCGATCACCGTGAACCGGACGTCCGTAGCCGCGAGTGTCGACGCCGCGTTGAATCCGAACCACCCGAACAGCAGGATGAACGTTCCGAGCATCGCCATCGGGATGTTGTGACCCGCGAGCGTGCGGGGCTTTCCGTTCTCGGCGTACTTTCCGATCCTCGGGCCGAGCACCAAGGCGCCCGCGAGACCGGCAACGCCGCCCATCGCGTGGACGACACCAGAGCCGGCGAAGTCGACGTAGCCGAATCCGAGGTGCATGCTGTTTCCGAGCTGGCTCAGCCAGCCGCCACCCCACGTCCACGCTCCGAACAGCGGGTAGTAGATGGCACCGCAGAACAGGCCCCACCCGACGAACGCCTTCCACTTCCAGCGTTCGGCCATTGCGCCGGTCGGAATCGTCGCCGTCGTGTCCATGAAAGCGACCATGTAGAGGAAGTACGCGGCCGCGGGTGCGGCTGCGACCTTCGTCAGCCCGCCCAGACCCGTCAGGGCGTAGCCACCCTTACCCCACAGGAACGTCCAGTACCCGGAGCTCCCGAAGTGGACCAGGCCGGTTGCGTTGATCGGTTTGTCGAGACCGAAGATGCCCGGCGCCGAGTAGCCGCTGAACATGAACGTGTAGCCGACGAGGAAGTAGGCGGCGAAGCCAAGACCGAAGATCGCGAAGTTCGACGACACCACGTGCGCGGCATGCTTCGCTCGACAGAAGCCGGTCTCGACCAGGGCGAACCCTGCTTGCATGAAGATCACCAAGACTGCACCCACGATGATCCAGAGCAGGTTCAAGCTCACGGCGACGTCGCTCGTCGACACCGCGGGACCCTTGTACACGGGCTTCGGCGCGCTTGCCGCGAACGCGGAAGCTCCGCTGAACGCTAGAAGCACGGGCACAAGCACCAGCGTGAGCAGAAACGAAATACCCAACTTTCGACGCACTTTCCACCTCCCAGTGGCGATGGCGAACGGGTCGGCTTCAATGGCGACACCATCCGCATGACATGCGAAAACCCAACCCGAGAAGACTCTGAGCACGGCGTTTCGCCAGTGGGGCACGACTATGAAGGCCATACGGCGGGGTTCTGAGCGAAATCTGACGATCACATGACCTGTTGCCCGGTGTGCCCCCCTCGTCGCCGTCGTTCGCTCCGGGCGATCGGAGCCGCGCCCGAAATCCGCCGCCTCCGAGTGCAACACTTCGTGTGCACCGGAGGTGGCTGCATGGATGGTCCTCGCTACGTGGGCGCCAGCACATTCCTGCGCGTATGGCCACCCGGGATGCTGGTGTTGGCGTTTCTCCTGCTGACCCAAGCCGGCACCAACGGGACCTCCTTTGCCCTGCTCTTCTCGCTCAGCGCAGTCGTCGTCGCACGTCTGCTTCCCTGGCGATTCGAGGTGTTCGACGAAGGGATCGATTTGACCTTTGCGTTCGGCCGGCACCACTTCCTCGACAAGCACGAGACGACGATCTCGGTGAACCTCGGCGGCGCAGTAGCCCGTCGACGCGCCGCGAGCCGCTTCGGCTACCCGCTCACGGACGGGCTGGTCGAACCGCGCCGTCTGGCGCTTCGCGCCCTCCTGCTGCAACAAGGATTCCAAGTCGTCTAGGCATACGGCGCGATCACCGCGACTCCTAGGCTCTCGTGATGCCATCCTTTCCGCCCCCGGCCCCCACCCCCACCACCGTCGCGATCGTTCCGCACACCCACTGGGACCGGGAGTGGTATTCGCCGTTCCAGGCCTTCCGGCTGCGCCTGGTGGACCTGCTCGACGACCTGCTCCCCCTGCTCGAGCGGGACCTCTCGTACGCGCGGTTCCTGCTCGACGGCCAGACCGCGGTCCTCGACGACTACCTCGAGATCCGCCCCGAGGCCGCCGCCGCGCTCCGGCGGCTCGCCACGAGCGGTCGGCTCGCGGTCGGTCCCTGGATGATCCTCATGGACGAGTTCATGGTCTCGGGCGAGACCATCGTGCGCGACCTGCAGCTCGGCATGGCCCGCGCGACCGAGCTCGGCGGCGCGATGCCGGTGGGGTACCTGCCCGACATGTTCGGCCACGTCGCGCAGATGCCCCAGCTCCTGGCCCAGGCCGGCCTCGAGCATGCGGTCGTGTGGCGCGGCGTGCCCGCGGCGGTGACCCGGACCGCGTTCTGGTGGGAGGCCCCGGACGGCTCGCGCGTGCGCGCCGAGTACCTGTACGGCTCGTACTCGAACGGCCGCGATCTGCCGGACGATGCGAAGCAGCTCGTCGCGCGCGCCCGCGGCTACGAGATCGAGCTCGGCGACGTGCGCCTGCCCGAGGGTGGGCTGCTGCTCATGAACGGCACCGACCACCAGGCCCCGCAGCCCTGGCTCGGTCGCGTGGTCGCCGAGGCGAACGCCGTGCAGGACGACTACCGCTTCGTCGTGACCTCCCTGCCGGAGTACCTCGCCGACCAGCCGACCGCGGGGCTCGCGACCTGGTCGGGCGAGCTGCGGTCCGGCGCCCGGGCCAACGTGCTCATGGGCGTCGCGTCGAATCGGGTGGACGTGCACCAGGTGTGCGCCGCGGCGGAGCGGGCGATCGAGCGCCGGGCCGAGCCCCTGAGCGCGCTCCTGCTCCCGCCGGATCGCTACCCCCACCGGCTGCTCGATGTCGCATGGCGCGAGCTCGTCCTGAATTCCGCGCACGACTCCTCGTGCGCGTGCAGCGCCGACGAGGTCGTCGACGCCGTCGTCGTCCGGTACCAGGAGGCCCGCCAGATCGGCGACGGGCTGGTGCGCCAGGCCCTGCACGCGCTGGCGCGCGACGTGGACGCGCCGGGGGCCTCGACCGTCGTCGTCAACCCCACCGGCGCGGACCGGGGCGGGCTGATCACCGTCAACCTGTCCGGTGACGACGCCACGCACTTCGCCGTGCTCGACGACGGCCGGCCGTGCCCGACGCAGGTCGTCCGCACGCTCGGCGGCGCAGGGTTCGCCCGCAGCGTGGTCGGCCAGAAGGTGCGCTGGATCCTGGAGGGGATGCACGGGCCGGAGTTCGCGGGCACCCGCATCGGCCGCTACGAGGTCGAGCGGGCCGGCGACGTCGTCGAGGTCGACTGCTACGGCGTCGTCCCGAACCAGGCCGCGACCGACCTCGGCGAGCTGCGCGAGGAGCTGCTGACGCTGGCCGAGGAGGACGTCACCTTCAACATCCGGGTGCACAACCCACCGGTCCGTGAGGTCATCGTCGCGGTGCCCGAGGTCCCGGGCACCGGTTGGCGGACGCTCGGATCGGTCGCCGGCGTCGGTCCCACGACCGCGGTGGCCGGCGGCGACGGATGGATCGCGAACGAGCAGGTCCGGGTCGAGGTCGACGCGGACGACGGCACCTGGTCGGTCGCCACCGAGGACGGCGTCCGCGTCGCGGGACTCGGCCGGCTCGTCGACGGTGGTGACGGCGGCGACACCTACAACTTCTCACCGCCGACCGAGGACGTGGTCGTCGACCGGCCCGAGTCGGTGGCCGTCGAGCTGCTCGAGTCCGGCCCGGTCCGGGCCCGGCTGCTCGTCCGCTCCACCTACCGGTGGCCGGAACGGGCGATCGGCGACATGATCTCGTGCAGCCGCCGCAGCGACGAGACCGTTGCGGTCGTGGTGAGCACCACGCTGGAGCTCCGCACCGGTGAGTCCTTCCTGCGGGTCCGCACCGAGCTCGAAAACCGGTGCCGCGACCATCGACTCCGTGCGCACTTCCCGCTACCGGCGCGCGTCGACCACTCCGACGCCGAGTGCGCGTTCGCCGTAGTGACGCGCGGCCTCACGGCCGAGGGCGGCCCGCACGAGATGCCGCTCCCGACGTTCGTCTCGCGCCGGTTCGTCGACGCGTCGAGTGGTGCGCGTGACGATGGCGGCGTCGGGCTCGCGGTGCTGCACGACGGCCTGCTCGAGTATGAGATCGTCGATGAGGGCCGGGAGCTCGCGCTCACGCTGCTGCGCGCGACGGGCTACCTGTCGCGCGCAGACCTCCAGCTCCGCCCCAACCCCGCCGGACCGCTCGACCCGCTCGAGGGCCCGCAGCTGCAACGCCATCTCGTCGTCGAGTACGCGCTGCTCCCGCACCCCGGGACCTGGGAGGACGCCAACCTCCACGCGCTCGCAGACGAGGTGCTCGTACCCCTCGAGCGGGTGCGCGGCGGTGGGGTGCACGGCGCCCGGAGACCGCTCACCGGCCGGCCGCTGAAGGTCGACGGTGCGGTGATCTCGGCGGTGCTGCGCGAGCCGGGTGGGCTCGTCGTGCGCGTCTACAACCCGCACCCGCACCCGACCGTCGCAGTCATCGAGCACGACGGCGCGCCCGCGACCGGGTGGGTCACCGACCTGCTCGGCCGCCCCCAGGTCCAGTTTCAGGGCGAGCTCCCGCTCGCCGCCCACCGCATCGCCACCCTCCGACTCGACTGACCGCCCCACCCCCATCGTTTTGGCGTCACTTACCCACGTATTTCGTGGGTAAGTGACGCCAAATGCGGGTCTAGGGGGAGTTCGGCGTTGGCGCGGTGGCGTGCGCGGGGGTGAGGAGGGCGTCGCCGGCGGGCTGGGTGGTCGACCAGGTCGGGTCGAGCTGCGGCGCGCGCAGCACGAGGTCGGGGGTCGGGTCCGTGACCTCCCAGAGGACCGCGGCGCGGGCGCCGTGCCAGCGGACCGCGTACGAGAGCTTCCCGGAACGGGTCGGCACGTCGAAGACCTCGAAGTCCTGACCCCACCACGACTCGGGGAGCTCCGGCGCGAGCTCGATGCCGCGCTCGTCGCGGACGAGCGCGGCACGGATGGAGACCAGCAACCCGCCCGGCGTGGTCTCGTCGAACGGACCGGCGCGGCGACGGGCCGCGCGCCGAGCCCCGAGCGACAACCCGCGCCAGGCCCACGCGGCCTCGGTGTCGTGACCCCAGTCCTCGAGCGCGGCGGTGGTCACCGCATCGGGATCCGGATCGAGGAGGATCTGCGTCCGGGCGAGCTCGACTGCGTCCTGCAGCCTCGGGTCCGCCAGCACGCACGCGCATGCCGTGATCGAGCAGCGCGTGCCAGCCGTTCGCGGCGTCCTGCGCACTCGCGGCGATGCCGAGGTCGACCGGGCCGGGATCGTCGTCGCTCGTCACCAGCGCGGCCCGGAGCCGGTTGCGGTGGCTCAGCGGGTAGAGCGCGGCGACCTGGAGCGGCAGCTTGCGGGACCCCTCGCGAGTCGGGAACGGTCCCGTGTCCGCCCCGATCGTCTCGCTGTCGAGGCGCTCGGGACCGACGGTCCAGCGGGTCGGGATCGCGGGAACGATCGAGCGCGGGCCCGCCGTCGACGTCGAGCGCCGAGCCCGAAGCACCGACCGAGCGGGCGTCGGCGATCGTGAACGCGACGACGAACGCGGCGGGCGAGTCGTTCTCGATCTCGATGATCACGATCCCGCCCGGTCCACCGACGCCGTACACCCGCTGGATCGCGTCGCCGCCCGGCACGCGCAGCGCGGTCTCGACGACCGGCGCTCCCTCGATCGTGCGCTGGCGCACCGCCGGTTCCTGGGCCGGCACCCGCCACCGGTCGTCCGCGCCGATCCACCAGTCGACGAACCAGCTCGCTCCCACCACCTGGATCGCGCCACGCTCGTCGACCCGGGCCCGCCCGCGCCCGGCCAGCGCCCCGACCAGGGTCACGGCGCGCGCATCCCGCCCAGCTCGGGCTTCGCCTGGCGCAGCATGAGCGCGGGGACGATGTCCGCCGGCGTCCGCCCCTCGTAGAGCACTGCACCGACCTGCTCCGCGATCGGCAGCTCGAGGCCCGCCCGGCGGCCCAGCTCCAGCACCGCTTCGGTGCTCTTCACGCCTTCGGCGACCATCTTCATCTCGGCGACGATGTCGTCGAGCGCGCGTCCCTCGCCCAGCGCGACGCCGACGGTCCGGTTCCGGCTCTTGTCGCTGGTGCACGTGGCCACCAGGTCGCCCATCCCCGCGAGGCCCGAGAACGTCAGCGGATCCCCGCCGAGCGCCATGCCCAGCCGGGCCAGCTCGGCCAGCCCGCGGGTGATGAGCGTGGCCTTGGTGTTGTCGCCGTACCCGAGGCCGTGCGCGATGCCCGCGGCGATCGCGATCACGTTCTTGAGCGCCCCGGCGATCTCACAACCCACGACGTCGGGGTTCGTGTAGACCCGGAACGTCCGCGTCATGAACAGCGCCTGCAGCGCCTGCGCGAGCTCCGCGTCGCCGAGCGCGACGACCGTCGCGGTCGGCTGGCCCAGGCGCGACCTCGCGCGCGAGGTTCGGGCCGGTCAGCACGCCGATCCGGTCCGGGCGGTGGTCCGGGAGCACCTCGGCGATCACCTCGGTCATGCGGAGCACCGTGCCCTGCTCGAGCCCCTTCGACAGGCTGATGACCGCGGCGTCGTTCGCAATCGACGAACGGGCGTCTTCGAGCACCGTGCGGAACCCGTGCGACGGCACGCCCATGACCACGACGTCCGCGCCCGTGCACGCAGCTTCGAGTGACGCCGTGGCCTCGAGCGCTTCCGGCAGCTCGATGTCCGGGAGGTACTCGGCGTTGCGATGGTCACGACTCAGGCGCTCGGCCAGCTGCGGTTCGCGAGCCCACAGCACCGTGGGCGCGTTGGTGCTCGTGAGCGCGGCCACCGTCGTCCCCCACGACCCGGCGCCGATCACCGCGACCCTCACGAGGCACCCGCCTTCGACCAAGCAGCTGCGCAGACCGCGCCGTCTCCGGTGCGCGCACCCACCAGCCGTCGTCATCCGGCGTCCGGGAGCTGCGGGTAGATCTCCCGGGCGCGCGGCGACCTGCGACGCAGATGGCCGCCATGATCCGATCGGTCGCCGTGTGCACGTCCTCGTCGGCGGCGATCGTGCATCGGCTCGCCCACGACGACCGTCTCCGCGACCCCCGCGCGCCAGCACGGGCTTGCGGCCCTTGAACATGACCCGGTGCATGCCCCAGAGCCCGATCGGCGTGACCGGCACTCCACTCTCCTGCGCGAGCCGCGCGGTGCCCGACTTCCCCACCATCGGGTCCAGGTCGAGCGAGATCGTGCCTTCGGGGAAGACCGTCACGCACTCACCCCGGCGGAGCGCGTCGACGGCCGCGTCGAGCGACGACGCCGCGTCGGCGCTCCCCCGGCGCACCGGGATCTGTGCCCGCGGACTTCAGCGTCGGCGCCGAGCACGGGCTTGTCGAACAGCTCGGCCTTCGCGAGGAACCGCACCCTGCGGTGGCGGCGGTCGGCCAGGTACGCGAGCACGAGCGGATCGAGGTACGAGACGTGGTTGCTCGCCAGGATCGCCGGGCCGAGCACCGGAATCATCTGCGCTCCCTCGATCGTCCACCGGATACCCAGCCGAAGTGGCGGATACAGCGCCGAGCGAGCGAGGACGTACGTCGCGTCCACGGCCGGTAGCATACGCAGACTCATGGTTCCCGACCCGTCCCGACTCGCGCGCGGGTGTCGTGATCCCGATCCGAGCGTTCTCCGTGGGCAAGGCCCGGCTCGCGACGCACCCTCGAGGACGCGCCCCGGGCGGAGCTGGCCGAGTGGATGGCCGACCAGGTGGTCGCCGCCGCGGGCGCGCTCCCGACCGTCGTCGTCTCGTCGCGCCGACGACGTCCGCGCCTGGGGCGGCGCGCCACGGGCTCACCGTGCTCGACGACCCCGGTGACCTGAATCGGGCCGCCGAGGCCGGGGTCGCGTGGTGTGCGGGCCGTGGTCTGGTCCGGGCGATCGTTGCGCACGCGGATCTCCCGCGCGCGCCCGTCGGCGGGCTGGTGCGGTTCGCGGCGGACGACGATCGGCCGATCGTCGGCCCTCGTGCCCTGCCACCGTGACGACGGCACCCCGGTGCATCGCGCTCCCGGTCGGCTCCTCGTTCGCCCTCGCGCTACGGCCCCGGATCGTTCCGCCGCCACGTCGCCGCAGCCCGCGCCGCCGGGCTCGCGGTGCGGGTCGTGCGCGACCCGCTGCTCGGCTTCGACGTCGATCTCCCCGCCGACCTCGCCGCCCTCACCGCGACCGTGGGCTGTCCATGACCGCACGCGCTCGCGGCGCCGAAGGTCGCGCTCGCGATCGGCGCGCATCCGGACGACATCGAGTTCGGCTGCGGCGCCACGCTCGCGAAGTGGTCGGCGAGCGGGAGCGAGGTGCACCTGCTGATCCTCACCGACGGCTCCAAGGGCACGTGGAACGCGACCGACGACCTCGACGCGCTGATCATCCGCCGCCAACACGAAGCGCGCGGCAGCCGCTCACGAGCTGGGTTCGAACTCCGTGCACTTCCTCGGCCTCGTCGACGGCGAGCTCGAGAGCGGCGCGCGCGAAGCGGGCGCTGGTGTGCGAGGTCATCCGACGGGTCCGGCCGGACCGTCGTGCTCGGGCACGACCCGTGGAAGCGCTACCGCCTGCATCCCGATCATCGCCATGCCGGCTGGTTGACCGTCGACGGGATCGTCGCGGCACGCGACCCGCAGTTCTTCCCCGGGCTCGGGGGTCCGCACCATCGTCCCGCCACGCGTGGCGCTCTTCGAAGCCGACGAGCCCGATCACGTCGAAGCGGTCGACGAGTTCATCCCCAAGAAGATCGACGCGCTGCTCGCGCATCGGAGTCAATGGCGCTCGACGATGAACATCGAAGCGAGACCGCGCACGAGGCGGAAGGTCGAGCCGCGTTCGCAGCCCGGATCGAGCACCAGGCGCTCGAAGACGGCAAGCTCGATGTCGGTGGCTTCGGCGAGGCGTTCCACCTCATGACCGACCTCTAGCGCCGATCCCGGACGCGATTCGGGGAGGCCCGCAGGCCTCCCCGAATCCAGTTGTTGCGAGCCAGAACGGCTCGTCAGCGCCGCTTGGCCGCCTTGCGCTTGGCCGGAGCCTTGCGCTTCGCCGCCTTGCGCTTCGCCGGAGCCTTGCGCTTGGTCGCCTTCTTGGCCGCCTTGCGCTTGGCCGGAGCCTTGCGCTTGGTCGCCTGCTTGGTGGCCTTGCGCTTGGCCGGAGCCTTGCGCTTGGTCGCCTTGCGCTTGGTCGCCTTGCGCTTGGCCGGAGCCTTCCGCTTCGCTGCTTTCCTGGTGGCTTTGCGCTTGGCCGGAGCCTTGCGCTTCGCCGTCGTCTTCTTGGCCGCCTTGCGCTTGGCCGGAGCCTTGCGCTTGGCGGCTGCCTTGCGCGTGCTCTTCTTTGCCGGAGGCACGGTTACCACCTTTCCTGGTTTGTCTTTCGATAGGAGGACACCCGACGCGATGAAGCGCCGGGTTCCTCAGCTCACGGCAGACACGAAGCCGGCGTACGTGCCGTGAGCTTCGTGGCCTTGGATGCCGCGATCTTGTCGACCTCAGCGGTCTGCATGTTGCGACCGGTGAAGGTCATGCGCTCATTTCGGTTGCGGAGACCGAAACCTTGAGACGAACCCTTCTCGCCCCGCGCGACTGCCGCATTGCTGTTGTGCATTACGTGCATTGCAACGCATTCACGCGCGAACGTCAAGCATTTCCTGCGCGCGCGCTACGCGTTGTGCGTGCAGTCGCGCGCACGTTCGCGTGCTGCAGAACGCGCCGCGCGCGCACATTGCGCTGCTGCCGCCCTGCACGCGTGGCGTGCAACTCAACTCCACTCACAGTGCGTCCCAACTCGCTGTCGTGTCACGTACACGCAGTTGTGCGTACAGAAAGCGTGACACAAGTTGGTGTTCGTATGGCGGATACTTGCGATACGCGCATTGATGCAACCGCAGCGACGCGCCAGCGCGACAGCGCGCTCGACACGTGCAGAGAGGTCTTTGATGGACGACGCGGTGCTCTCCGATGGTCGCTATGACGCGTTCGTCGTGTGGGCGGACACGCGCGATGACGGTCGCGTCGCGTTCGAGCTCACGTTCACCACGGGCGCGCAGAAGGGCGAGCTGATCACCGTGCTCGCCCGATCGAGTGCCGACCCGATGGCACTCGTCGGCCTGCCGTGCACGCTCATCGTCGACGCCGGTGAGCCGCGCCTCGACTTCGACTGAGCGCGAATCGCCGCCGAGCCCAGTAAGGGTCGGCGGCGCTCCTTGGTAGCCCCGAGCAGATTCGAACTGCCGTTACCGCCTTGAGAGGGCGGCGTCCTAGGCCACTAGACGACGGGGCCTCACTGTCCTCCGGACCACCGGTCCCCGGCTGGGGATCGATGCCCTTCGGCTCGCTCGGGGGGGAGGACTCGAACCCCCAATAACGGGACCAGAACCCGTTGTGTTACCGATTACACCACCCCCGAATGGGAGAGCCGATCTTAGCGGGTGCCGACTTCGGGATCCGATCCGATGCGGGCGCGGGCAGACCGGAGCCGGAGCAACGTCCGCTCCCGGCCGAGGAGGTGGATCGCGTCGAACAGCGGCAGCCCGGCCCGGTGACCTTCGACCGCGGTGTAGAGCAGCGGCATCGCCTTGCGCGGCTTGATCCCGAGTGCCTCGATCGGTGGGCGGACGTCTGTCAGCTCGACGGTCCACTCGCACGTCTCGAGGTGCGCGATGACCGCGTCGAGCACCGTCGCGGGACGCTCGGTCTTCGCGACCGCGTCCTCCCAGTCCTGCGGGTCGACGACGAACTCCTCGTCCGGCGTGAAGAGGAACGCCGCTTGATCGACGAGGCCCGCGATCGTCGACGCTCGCTCCTGTCCGATTCGGGCGACCTCGCGAGCAGTTGCCGCGTCGACCCGATCACCCCACTGCGCCGCGGCCCGCTCGAAGATCTGTGCCGCGAGGTCGTCGAGGGACAGCGCCCGGATGTACTCGCCGTTCAGCCAGTCGAGCTTCTTGTAGTCGAAGAACGCGGCCGAATGGGTCACGCGGTCGAGGTCGAACTCGGCCACGAGCTCGTCGGGTGTGAGCACCTCGCGCCCGTCCGCGGGTGCCCAGCCCAGCAGCGCGAGGTAGTTGACCAGCGCATCGGCCAGGTAGCCGCGTTCGCGGAATTCCTCGATCGCCACCGCACCGTGACGCTTCGAGAGCTTGGCCCGATCGGCCCCGACGATCAGCGGGAGGTGACCGAACTGGAGTGGCGTCGTGTAGCCGAGCGCTTCGCGCAGCGCGAGCACCCGGTGCGTCGAGTCGAGGAGGTCCTCACCCCGGATGACGTGGGTGATCTCCATGTCGGCATCGTCCACGGCGTTGGCCAGGAAGAACACCGGGCTGTTGTCGGAACGGACGATCACGAAGTCCGAGATCGTCGACCACTCGACGCTGACCTCACCGCGCACCAGGTCCGAGAAGCTGCTGACGCCGGTGTCCGGGGTCCGGAACCGGAGGGAGCGTGGCCGGCCCTCCGCCGCCATCGCCTGCCGCTCGGCCTCGCCGAGGTTGCGGCACCGGCCGTCGTATCCCGGCGGACGCCCGGCTTTCATCGCGGCGTCGCTTCTCGCCTTGACCTCCTCGGGCGTGCAGTAGCACTCGTACGCCTGGCCGGCCGCGAGCAGCCGACCGGCCGCCGCCGCGTACTGGTCGAGGCGGTCGCTCTGGAGGTACGGGCCCTCGTCACAGTCCAGGCCGAGCCAACGCATCGTGTCCTGGATGCCGAGGATCCACTCCCCGCGCGACCGGGCGGCGTCCGTGTCCTCGATGCGGAGCACGAAGGTGCCGCCGTGATGGCGGGCGTACAGCCAGTTGAAGAGCGCGGTGCGCACTCCCCCGACGTGCAGGGAGCCCGTCGGCGCGGGCGCGAACCTGACGCGCGGCGCCGGGCCGCTCACGCGTCGTGGGCGGTTGGGTCGTCTGCCGTGGATGCGCCGGACGCGGGACCGTCGGGATCCTGCCCGTCGGCGACGTCCCAGTCGTCCTCCGCGTTGACGTCGCCCTCGGGCTCACCGAGGTCGACGCTCGAGCCCTCGTCCGCTGCGGCGGCCTCCTCGGCCGCTCGGGCCATCGCCTCGCGCACGAGCTTGAGGTTCTCGGGCAGCTCCGAGATCGGCAGCCGCAACAGGCCCGAGCCCACCGTGTCGACGACGGCGCGACGCACGACGTAGTCGTGACCCGCGGCGCGCACGACGTCCGGGCGCCACTCACGGACATCGGCCGGCGCGTCGCCGAGGTACCCGAGGAGCTCCATGGCGAAGTCGACGTCGTTCACGGTCGGTGCCGCGTCCGAAGGTGGCCGCCCGCTTCATCGCGAGCGCGGCGATCACCGCCGTCGCGTCGCCCGCCGACTCGTGCGGCTCCAGGCGCAGACGGTCCTTGGCCCGGTTCGCGAGCGTCAACGCGTAGCCGACGTTCGGCCCGGGGGAGCCGAGCAGCGCGCCCTTCGGCTGGATCGCACCGAGGTCGCCGGGGCGGTCCGCACGCCAGGACCCCGAGGGGGGCATGTGGCTGCCGGGCGCGAGGTTCGGCTCCTGACGGGGTTCCTCGTCGAGGACTGCGGGAACGAACGGGTCAGTGGGCACGGGTGGTTGCTACCCCCGGGTCGAGGCTCGGAGCAAGCCATAGATCAGAGAATCGAAGAGCGCCTGCCAGCTCGCCTCGATGATGTTCTCGCTGACGCCGATGGTGGTCCATGACTCCTCGCCGTCCGTCGTGTCGAGCAGCACGCGGGTGACCGCGCCGGTCCCGTGCTGGGTGTCGAGGACCCGCACCTTGTAGTCGGTCAGGTGGATCCGATCGAGGGCAGGGTACCGACCGCTGCAGCGCGTCGCGCAGCGCCCGGTCGAGCGCGTTGACCGGGCCGTTGCCCTCCGCCGTGGCGATCGAACGCTCCTCGCCGACGTGCAGCTTGATGGTGGCCTCGGTCGTGACCCCGCCGGGGGTGTCCTCGGCCGCGAGGTCGTCGGTGATGACCCGGAAGCTCTCCACCTGGAACCAGTCCTGGTGCCAACCCGACGCGCGTGGCGCATCAGCAGCTCGAGCGAGGCGTCCGCGACCTCGAAGTGGTAGCCCTCGTGCTCGAGGTGCTTGAGCGTGTCCACCACCTCGTTGATCGTGGGGCCGTCGAGCTCGATACCGAGCTCCTTCGCCTTCAGGACGATCGTCGACTTGCCGGCGAGCTCCGACATCACGAAGCGGGTGCCGTTGCCGACGGAGTCCGGCACGATGTGCTCGTACGCGTCGGGCCGCTTGATGATCGCGCTGACGTGCAGGCCGGCCTTGTGCGCGAACGCCGAGGTGCCGACGTACGGAGCCTGCGGGTTCAACGCCATGTTCACCAGCTCGGCGACGTGGTGCGCAACCGGCGTGAGCCGCTCGAGCCGGTCGGGAGGCAGCGTCTCGACGCCCATCTTGACCGTGAGGTTCGGGATGATCGTGGTGAGGTTGCAGTTCCCGGTGCGCTCGCCGTAGCCGTTGATCGTGCCCTGCACCTGCGTCGCGCCCCGCGCACGCCGGCCAGCGCGTTGGCCACACCGCAGCCGGTGTCGTCGTGCAGGTGCACGCCGATGGCGACGTCCGGACCCAGGTAGTCCACGACCTCGCCGACGATGGCCTCGACCTCGTGCGGGAGCGCCCCGCCGTTCGTGTCGCAGAGCACGAGCCGGTCCGCACCGACCTGAGCTGCACCCTCGAGGACCCGGAGGCTGAACTCGGGGTTGCGCTTGTAGCCGTCGAAGAAGTGCTCGGCATCGAAGAGGACCTCGAGACCGCGGCCCTTCAGGTACTCGATCGAGTCGGTCACCATCGCGACGCCCTCGTCGAGCGTCGTGCCCAGCGCCTCGAGCACATGGTAGTCCCAGCACTTCCCGACGATGCAGACCGTCTCGGTGTTGGCCTCGACCAGGTGGCGCAGCGTGTCGTCGGAGTCGACCTTGCCCTTGACCCGGCGGGTCATGCCGAACGCGACGAGCTTGCTGGTCTCGAACTTCAGCTCGTTCGGCAGGCGCTGGAAGAGCTCGTCGTCCTTCGGGTTGGATCCCGGCCAGCCGGCTTCGATGTAGTCGACGCCGAGCCAGTCGAGCTGCTCTGCGATCCGGAGCTTGTCGTCGACGGTCAGCGAGATGCCTTCGAGCTGTGCGCCGTCCCGCAGGGTCGTGTCGTAGACCTCGACCCGCGCCGGGAGCGGGCGCTCACTCGTCGACATGCTCACACCAGTCCTTGTACCGGTCCGTCTGGCCCCGCACGGCCTTGGCGTACTCGGCCGCGATGGCCTGCGTCTTGACCCCGGGGCACGGGATCGTGCGGTCGTCCACCGAGTTGACCGCGCTCGACCTCGGCCGCGGTCCCGCAGACGAACATCTCGTCGCAGATGTACAGGTCACTGCGCGCGAGGTAGTCGATCCGCGTGTCGTAGCCGAGGTCACGCGCGATCGTCATCACGGAGTCCTGCGTGATGCCTTCCAGCGCGCCGGCCGCCACCGGCGGCGTGACGAGCACGCCGTTGCGGGACGCGAAGATGTTCTCGCCGGTGCACTCGCTCACGAACCCCTGCGGGTTGAGCATGACCGCCTCGTCGTAGCCGGCCTTGAGCGCCTCGACCTTCGCGAGCGACGAGTTCACGTAGTTCCCGGTCGTCTTGGCCGACGGCGGCATCGTGTTGTGGTCGTGGCGCGTCCACGAGCTCACCTTCATCCGCACGCCCTTGGTGACCGCGTCGGCCCCCAGGTACGCGCCCCACGGCCAGCACGCGATCGACGACCGTCACCGAGCACGGCAGGGTGTTGAGCCCCATCTCGCCGTACCCGAAGAAGGCGATCGGACGGACGTAGCAGGACGGCAACCCGCTCGCGCGACCGTGTCCTTGCTCGCCTGGATGATCTCGTCCACCGTGAACGGGATGTCCATCATCATGATCTTGGCGGAGTCGAAGAGGCGCTCGATGTGATCGGTGAGCCGGAAGATCGCCGGGCCCTTGCTGGTCTCGTAGGCCCGGATGCCCTCGAAGACGCCCATGCCGTAGTGCAGCGAGTGCGTGAGGACGTGGATCTGCGCCTGGTCCCAGGCAACGAGCTCGCCGTTCATCCAGATCTTGTCGGTCTTCTCGATGGGCATGACTAGACCCTTTCCGCGATCCGTGTGCCGATGTCCGATGTGGATCCCGATGCATCGTCGGAACCGTCGACTGCCTTCTTGACCCGTGCCGCCGCTTCGGTCTCGCCGAGGAAGTCGAGCAACATCCCGGCGCAGATGATCGCGGCCCGCGGGTCGGCGACGCCCTTCCCCGCGATGTCGGGCGCCGAGCCGTGCACCGGCTCGAACAACGAGGGACCGGTGCGGGCCGGGTTGAGGTTGGCCGACGCGGCGCGACCGATGCCGCCCGCGATGGCGCCACCGAGGTCGGTGAGGATGTCGCCGAAGAGGTTGTCCGTCACGATCACGTCGTAGCGCTCCGGGCGCTGGACGAAGTGGATGCACGCGGCATCGATGTGGTCGTAGCCCGTCGCGACGTCCGGGTACTCGGCTGCCACCTCGTTGAACGCGCGCTGCCACAGGTCGCCGGCGAACGTGAGGACGTTCGTCTTGTGGACGAGGGTCAGGTGCCGGCTCGGTCGCGACTGGGCGAGGTCGAAGGCGAAGCGGACGCACCGCTCGACGCCGAACCGGGTGTTGACGGACCCCTGCGTCGCGACCTCGAGCGGGGTGCCCTGCCGGAGGAACCCGCCCTCCCCCGCGTACGTGCCTTCGGTGTTCTCGCGGATGACGACCATGTCGACACCGTCGTTCAGCTCGCTCGACGGAGCCGAGAACGGACGCAGGTTGATGAAGAGGTCGAGCGCGAAGCGCAGCTTGAGGAGCAGGCCGCGCTCGAGCACCCCGGGCGGGACGTCCGGCGTGCCGACCGCGCCGAGCAGGATCGCGTCGTAGCCGCGCAGCTCCTCGAGCACCGCGTCGGGCAGCACCTCGCCGGTGCGGAGGTAGCGGACGCCACCGAGGTCGTAGTGCACGGCGTCGTAGCTGACGCCGGTCGCGTTGATCACCTTGAGCGCTTCGGCCACGACCTCCGGGCCGATGCCGTCGCCCGCAATGATCCCGATCTGGTGGCTCACCTGTCTCGGCTCCTCGAACAACGGGTTCCGGCAATGAAAAACCGCCCACCGAGGTGGACGGTCGAGAGCGAACGCCGGTGCGGCGCCCGCTTAGGAAATGACGACGATGGAGTGCTGCTGCATGGTGCCGGCAGGATACCTCCACCCGAGGGGGTGTGCACGACGATTGACGCTCGCGGGCCGTGGGGCCATGCGAGGCTGGCTCCGGATGCGCAGGGAGCTCGGGAGCCAGCGGGGCGGGATCGTCACGTTCCTGATGCTGGCCGTCGTCCTGGTCGTCGCGGGCGCCGGCGCGTTCTGGTGGTTCTTCGTGCGCTCCGACGCGGCGCCACCCCCGAAGATCGAGGACACGAACCTCGCCGCGGGCGGCACCCTCGACGGCACCTGGAAGGTCACCCCGGGCGGTGCGTCGTTCGTCCAGTACCGGGTCAAGGAGCAGTTCGCCGGCGCGGTGATCCAGACCGACGCGACCGGGAGGACGAACGACGTCACCGCGTCGATGACGATCAACGGCACAACCGTCTCCGGCGTGACCGTGACCGCCAACCTGGTCGGCCTGAAGTCGGACAAGGATCGTCGGGACCGCTACATCCGTGACAACGGGCTCCAGTCGAACCAGTTCCCGACCGCGACGTTCGTGTCGACGCAACCGATCACCCTGGCCCAAGCACCGCAAAAGGGCGAGAAGATCACGACGAACGCCACCGGCCGGCTCACGCTGCACGGCATCACCAAGGCGGTGACCGTGGCGCTGCAGGGACGGTGGGACGGGACCACGGTGCAGGTCGTCGGCACGCTGCCGATCCGGTTCGTCGACTACGGCATCACACCACCCAACATCGGCGGGTTCGTGGCGGTCGGAGGCACCGGGAAGATCGAGCTGCAGCTGTTCTTCGCCAACGGTTGAGACCGGCGCCCGGAGTACCCTCGGGCACTTATGGAGCAGTCTCACTTCTCGCGACCGGCGCATGATCGTCTCCAGGACGAGCTGAAGCACCGCTCCGGCCCGCTGCGGGTCGAGATCTCGGAGCGCATCGAGCGCGCCCGCGAGATGGGCGACATCAAGGAGAACGCGGACTACGACGCGGCCAAGAACGAGCAGGGCCTGAACGAGGCGCGCGTCCGCCAGCTCGAGCAGATGCTGCGCGACGTGGTGATCGTCGAGTCCTCCGACGCGGACGTCGTCGGCCCGGGCACGATCGCCACCCTCCTCTTCACGGGTGACGACGAGCCCCAGGAGTACCTGATCGGCTCCATCGAGGAGCGCAGCGACGCGTTCGAGGTGCTGTCCACCTCCTCGCCGCTCGGCCAGGAGCTGCTCGGCAAGCGGGTCGACGAGAAGGCCAGCTACGAGACGCCCAAGGGCGCCACGATCGAAGTCACGATCAAGGGCATCCGCCCCGCAGACTGACGCTTCCGAGGGTCTCCGGCGCCCGAGTGCCGGCGGCTGACCCTCTCCCGGAAGGTCAGGTCCAGAGGCCGGCGAGCCCGTCGCCGATCAGCTTGGCGCCGAGGATGAGCAGCACGACCATCATGATCGTGGCGCTGTTCGCAGACATGAACTGCCGGATCGACGCCAACGGACGCTCGGTCGTCCTCGGCAGCGATGAGGTAGCACCCGACCGCTCCGACCACGGTGACGGAGCCGATCGCGACGAACGCCGCGATCGCGATCGCGGTGTCGCCGGCGTCGAGCCCGGCTTGGGCGATCGATGCCGATGCCGCCAGGGTGAGTGCGACATTCTTCGGATTGGCCCCGGAGAGCGCGGCGCCGAGGAGCGCGGCCTTCGGCCAGGAGACCGCGCTCATCGTGGACATCCAGCCCGGCATCTTCGGGTCCTCGCCCGGCTTCGGCCGCTGCTTCCATTGTCCGGCCGCCATCACGAGGAAGATCACTCCGATGCCGACATCCATCCAGCCCACTCCGGTGGCGACGTCAGTCGGGTCTCCGCTGCCGATCACCACGACGACCACGACGCTCACGACGGTCAGCCCGGCGATCCACCCCATCGCGAACGCAGGTCCGCTCGCGCGCGCACGTGAGCCGTCGAGCACGAGGACGACCGCGACGATCGGGACCGGGCTGAGCGCGACTGCGACTGCGGCAGGAAGGAAGTCGCCGATGGCCTGGGTGAGCATCGGCGGCAGTCTCACACGGCCCGACCTTCGTCATGCCAGGACGCGGCCCTCGCCCCAGGCGCCGCCGCCGGGGGTGCGGAGGCGGAGGACGTCGCCGGGGCGCAGCTCGATCGTCACCTTGTCGGCCAGGCGCTCGGCCCGATCCTCGTCGCCTCCGGGCAGCAGCCAGTTCTCGCCCACCGCGCCCGGCGCACCACCTGCGAGTCCCCACGGCGCGCTGACGCGCCGCTCCGTGATCAACGAGACGGTGACCGGCTCGAGCGCCTCGAGCTCGCGCTCGATCCCGTCGCCGCCGGGGTAGCGCCCGGCACCGCCGCTCCCCCGGCGCAGTGTGTAACGCCGGACCCGCATCGGATACGCGCGCTCGAACGCTTCGACCGGGGTGTCGCGCGTGTTCGTCATGTTCGTGTGCACGCCGCTCATCCCCGCACGTCCGGGCCGACCACCCTGCCCGCCGCCGAGCGTCTCGTAGAACACCCAGCCGTCGCCGCCGACGAGCACGTTGTTCATCGTGCCCTGGCTCGCGGCGCCGACACGGTCGGGTGCGATCTCCGCCAGCGCGCGCAAGCAGACGTCCGCGACCCGCTGGCTCACCTCGACGTTGCCCGCACCGACCGCGGCCGGGAACCGCGCGGCAACGATCGAGCCCGGCGGCGCGAGCACGTGGACCGGTCGCAGCGCGCCACCGTTTGCCGGGATCGACGGGTCGGTCGCGGTGCGCAGTGCGAACGCCACCGCGCTCACCGTCACCGCTTCCACGGCGTTCACCGTGCCCGGGCGCTGTTCGTCGGTGCCGGCGAAGTCGAACGACACCTCGTCACCGTCGATGACGATCTCGACCGCGATCAGCGCCGGGACCTGCTGGTCGGGACGCGGACCGGTGGAGTCGAGCACGTCCTCCGCCTGCCAGCGGCCGTCGGGAAGCGCGCGCAGTGCGGCCCGCATGCGGCGCTCGCCGTAGTCCACGATCTCGTCGAAGGGTGCGCCCACCAGCTCCTCGAGCCGCGTGACACCCAGCCGGTTCGCACCGATCTGCGCGTCGAGGTCGCCCCGCCGTTCCTCGGGGGTGCGCGACGCCGCGATGATCACCGCCGCCACGGCGTCGGAGAGCACGACCGGCGGGATCCGCAGGCCCTCCTGGGCGATGTGGACCGCGTCCGGCGGCATCGAGCCCGGGCGCCATGCCCCCGAGGTCCGCGTGATGGGCCCGGTTCGCGGCCCATCCCGCGATCCGGCCGTCGACGAAGCACGGCGCGACCAGGGTGATGTCGTTGAGGTGCGTGCCACCGGCGTACGGATCGTTGAGCACGATCTGCTCGCCGGGCCCGCACCGCTCGCGCCGCAGGCGTCGATCGCCGCCCGCACGGCCGCCGGCATCGACCCGAGGTGCACCGGGATGTGCTCGGCCTGCACCAGGAGCTCGCCGGCCGCGGTGAAGAGCGCGGCCGAGCAGTCGGCGCGCTCCTTGATGTTCGGACTGAACGCGGCGCGCTGCAGCACCGCGCCCATCTCCTCCGCGACCCCCGCCAACCGCGAGATCAGCACCTGCAAGGAAGCGGGATCCACTAGGAACCACCACCCCCTCGCACGATGACCCAGGTGCCGTCTCGGTGCGACGGTGGCGGTCCAGCCGGCGGGGACCCAGACGGTGCAGTCCGGCTCTGCGGCGACGGCGGGACCGACCACCGTCTCGCGCGGCCACGGCGGGAGATCGGTGAGATCCGAGCGCGGCGGCGCCACGGGCCCGAGCCCGGAGCGCGACGACCTCGACGGGGATGCCCGGACCGCGCGTAGCCGTTGCGCCGCGCGTGCTCGGCCGGGAAGTCGTCGATCTCGGCGACCGTCAGCTCGTGGCTCTGGCCCACGTAACGGCAGTCGAGGAACGTCTCGATCTCGGCTGCCGTCCCCGGCGAGCCCCTCGAGCGCCGCGACCTCGCGCCCGAGCTCCGCGCGCGCCGCGGGGATGCCCGCGTGCTCGGCCGGATCCGGCCAGGAACGGACGAGCTCGCGCTGCGGCGGCGCCGAGACCAGTCCGACCGCAGAAAGCACCCCGGCACGCGGCGGGACCAGCACCGCGGGCATCTCGAGCGCCGTCCGCCACCGCGCACGCGTGCAGCGGTCCCGCGCCACCGAACGCCACCAGGGCGAGCTCGCGCGCGTCGACGCCGCGCTCCACGGTGACCACTCGAACCGCGCGCTTCCATGTTCGCGTCGACGACCCGGACGATCCCCTCCGCGGTCAGCCCGGCCCGCTCGATCGCGGCGCAGGCAGCCGCGACGTCCAGACGGCCGAGCCCCGGGAGCTCGGTGCCCTCCGGGATGCGCCCGAGGACCAGGTCCGCGTCGGTGACGGTCGGCTCGGTGCCGCCCCGGCCGTAGCAGGCGGGTCCGGGATCCGCGCCCGCGCTCTGCGGACCGACGACCAGCGCACCGCCGGAGTCGAGCCGGGCGATCGAACCGCCGCCGGCCCCGATCGTCAGGATGTCGAGCGACGGGAAGCGGATCGGCAGCCCCGCAACCTCGCGCGTCGACGCGGGTGCGGGGACGCCGTCGCGGATCGAGGCACACGTCCGTGCTCGTACCTCCCATGTCGAAGGACACCGCGTCGGCCGCGCCACGCACGCGGCGCGGCTGCGGCCGCCGCGCGCGCACGCCGCCCGCCGGTCCGCTGAGCAGCAGCGCGACCGGGAGCTCGGCGGCAACGGAGATCGGCACCAGCCCCCCGGCCGACGTCATGACCAGCACCCGCTCGCCCAGCGACTCGAGCCCCAGGAGGTACGGGCGGCACTTCGGCCGCAGGGACGCGTTGCGCGGTGGTCGTCACGATCCGCTCGTACTCCCGGAACTCCGGCGACACCTCGGACGAGCACGTCACGTCGTATCCCCGGGCCGCCGAGCGCCTGACCGACCGCACGCTCGTGCGGCGGGACTCAGGTCCGCGTGCAGCAAGCACACGGCAACCGCGTCGACGCCGTCCGGGATGGCCGGGACGTCGGCGAGCTCGAGCGGTTCGATCTCGCGGCCGTGCGCGTCGAGCCGGCCTCCCACCTCGAAGCGCAGCTCGCGCGGCACCAGCGGCACCGGTCGATCCGCGAACGGGTCGTACAGCGACGGGCGCGCCTGGCGCGCGATCTCGATGACGTCCGCGAAGCCGCGCGTCGTCACCAGCGCCACCCGCCCACCCTTGCGCTCGAGCAGCGCGTTCGTCGCCACCGTGGAACCGTCCGCGAGCAGCTCGGGCCGGCCGCCACCCAGCTCGCGGATCCCGGTGCGCACCGCGGCACCCGGATCGTGCGGGGTCGACGGCGTCTTCACGATGCGGCCGTCGTCGGCCATCACGTCGGTGAACGTGCCGCCCGGTGTCGACGCCGATGCGCATCGGGCCAGCGTGGCAGATGGGGCTGGGCTCAGACCTTGACCAGGCGCCCGAACCGCCGGCGCCGCAAGCTCACGCCGCCCACGATCACTGCCCGCACCGCATCCTTCGTCTCGTCGTCCAGCTTCCGGCCGTTCGAGTCCGTGAGCTCGAAGCGGTCGACGACCAGACCCTCGACGGTATCGACCCGCGCCGAGTGCACGCTCGCCCCGCAGGCGGCGATCCCCACGGTGATCGCGTGCAGCACCCCACGCTCATCCGGGCTCCGAACCTCGCAGAGCGTGTACCACGGCGAGCCCGCATCGTCGAACGAGACCTCGGCGCGCTTGTTCGGCACTGCTGTGAGCGATGCGTCGAAGGATGCGGCGATCGCGGCTTCCAGCTGCGCCGGATCAGGTGGGGACCACAGCGGGAGGGCGTCCGAGTCGGTCTGCGGCCGTGTCAGCGACCGAGCGTCGAACCTTGAAGCTCTCGAGCGCCGCCCCGTCACTCCACGTCGCGATGACAGCATTGAAGACGTCGAGGCCGTGGTCGAGGAGCACGCCGGTCACGTGCGCGAGCAGCGCGGGTCGATCACGACTCGCCACGTCGATCTCCCACTCGTCCGCGACGAACGAGTACAGCGCCACCTTCGCTTCGTTTCGACCCGGAAGGTGGTCGAGCAGCTTCACCTGACGGGCTACGGCGGCCGCAGCCTGGGACAGGAGGTACGCGCGCGGCGCATGTTCGATCCGCTCCTGTCGTTGGGATTCCGCCACGAGTCTCATCGCTTCGGCCCGACGTTGCTCCACCAGATTGCGGGCATCCAGCCCGGTCAAGCTCGGCTGCTCGAGCAGGGTGACGACGAGTGTGAGCATGTCGTCCAGGCGTCTCCGTTCAACGTGTTCGAGCACGCCGAGCGCCAGGCTCAGCAGGTACAGGGCGCGCGCGCGCTCCGGCCGCTCGAGGTGGGATGCGAGCTTGAGCACGGACTCCTCGTCGAGCCCGCCGACTCGCCCGGCAGCCGCCCGAAGAAGCCCGGGGTTCCCGACCAGCAACGCGATCTCCTCCTCGGCCGCGGCCCCGAGGTCGAGCCGTTGGACGAGCCGGCGGGCCAACGGCACCGGTTCGGAGTCCTCACCGGCGGTGTCGAGGATGAGTGCCGCGAGGACCAACCACTCGGGGTGTTCGAGCGCCTTCTGCTCTGCACCGGCACGCGGATCGTCCCGGGCCTGGTCGCGTAGGCGGTCGACCAGCTCGAAGCGCAGGACCTGGCTCGAGTCGAGAAGATGCGGGTCCGCTCGGCGCCGCCGCACCGCACCGGCGAGCTCCGGCAGCGCCCGCTCGAGCACGCCGCTCGCCTCGAGGAACCGCCAGGTCCGGTCGTTGCCGTGCAAGAGGACATCGAACAGCTGCCCGGTCGCAGAGTTGTCCCAGCGCAGCGGCTCGTCGGGGAGCGCGCCCAACCAGTCGAGCAGCCGAGGACCCGGTGTACCGCCGTCGGCGATCGCGAGGGCCGCCTGCAACCCGATCTCCAAGGCCAATCGGGGGGTGGTTCGCCTGTGAGATCGACGACGCCGTCCATCCGCAGCCAGCCCCCTTGGGGCATCGGTTCACCCGCACCGAGCCGAGGCCGGCGGTCGGCTTCCATCCTCTGGAGACGCCAGCGCAGGAGCGGCGGCGCCAACAGCGTCGTGGCGAGGACGACGAGGAGCAGCGACGCGTAGAGGTTCTCGCCGAGCACGCCTTCCTTCAACCCGATGGTCGCAAAGATGAGGCCGACCTCACCCCGGGGAAGCATCCCGATGCCGATCAGCGGCTTGTCCCCTGGAGAGCCGATCGCGCCCACCGCGGCGAGCAGCTTCCCGATGACCGCCACCACCACGAGTGCACCGGCGACTTCGAGGACCCGGGCATTCGCGAACGAGCTGACGTCCACGTTGATGCCGATCGCCAGGAAGAAGACCGGGATGAACAGGTGCCCGACCGGGGTGAGGTCCCGTTCGATCCGCTCTCGCAGCTCGCTGCGGCTGAGCGAGAGACCCGCCACGAACGCCCCGACGATCGGCGCCAGCTTCGCGGCGTTCGCGAGCTCGGCGAAGAACAGCGTGAAGGCCAGCGCGAGGGCGACCAGCGTGCCCGCAGACCGCGAGTGGTGCTGCACCCAGCGGAACAGCGGCGGTCCAAACCGGCCCCCGACGAGGGCGGTCACCACGAGGAACCCGACCGCGACGCCGACGATGCCGAGCACCGTCGCGATCGAGACGGTCCCCTCGGTGACGATCCGCACGACGACGGTGAGGATGACGAGCCCGAGCACGTCATCGGCCACTGCAGCACCCAACACCGTGCGCGCCTCGACGGATGTCAGCGCGCGGAGGTCACTGAACACCCGAGCGGTGATGCCCACGCTCGTCGCCGCCAACGCCGCGCCGAGGAAGAGCGCGGTGTTCGAGTCGTAGCTGAAGGCCAAGCCGACGCCGAATCCCATCACCATCGGGAGGACCACTCCGACGACCGCGACGCTCATTGACGCTCGCCCGACGGCCGCGAGCTCCCCCACGTCCATCTCGAGTCCGACCTGCAGGAGCAGCAGGATGACTCCGAGCTCGGCCAGGACCTCGAGAACTTCGGTCGAGCCCACCAGGCCGAACACCGACGGCCCGATGATGATGCCGGCGATGATCTCGCCGACCACCGGCGGCACCTTGATTCGCTCCGCGATCTCCGCCGCGACCTTGGCCGCGACGAGAACGATGAGGATGTCCCGAAGGATCTCAGCGACAGACATGCGCTACGAGGTGGTGATCTGCAGCAGGTAGCCCCGCGACCGCACGGTGCGGACCTCCAACCCCAGCGGCGCGATGCGGCGGCGTAGCCGGAGGATGTGCACGTCGAGCGCGTTGCGCGTCGGCGCGCCGGACGGCCACGCGCGGCGGGCCATCAGCTCCCGACCGACGACCGCGCCGAAGCGTTCGACCAGGGCGCCGGCCAGCTCGCGCTCCACGGGTGAGAGCGAGACCCACCGGTCACGGAACCGCAGCAGGCCGTCGTCGTCGATCTCCGGGACGGCGAGGCCGTTCGACGCGCGCGCCTCGAGGGTCGCGACCCGGGCCCGCACGTCTCGATCCTCGGCCGGGAGCCGGATCCAGTCCTCGAGGGGGTCGACGGAGTCGGGAGGTGACGCATCCGGACCGACGAGCAGCAGGCGCGGGGTTCCCGCACCCCGGAGCTCCCCGAGGTGGAGGTTCTCTTCCGGCCAGCGGACCAGCACAACGTCCATCGGGGGCACGGTAGGCGGGAAAGGTTTCGGGTTTGTTTCGCCCTGGTGAACCGCTGCTGCCCGCCGTTCACCCCGGGCGTGAGGCGGGGTTCCGACTGAGCCGGGTCGCCGCCCGCACGAGGGCCGGACCGAACCGCGGTCCCGGTCGGCGGCCCAGCCGGTCGATCGGTCCGCTGACCGAGAGGGCCGCGATCACGGACCCGTCGGTCCCGTGCACCGGTGCGCTCACGCTGGCCACACCCGTCTCCCGCTCGGCGACCGACGCCGCCCAGCCCCGCTGCCGCACGCTGCGCAGGGCCGCTCCGTCGGTCCCGGCCGGCCAGTCGGCCGGATCGGCCCACGCGAGCAGCACCTTCCCACCCGATCCGGCGGTCAGGGGCAGGCGCGCGCCGATCGGGACGGTGTCGCGCAGGCCGGCGGGCCGCTCCGCTGCGGCGACGCACACCCGGTGGTCCCCCTCTCGCACGTAGAGCTGTGCGCTCTCCCCCGTCTCGTCGCGCAGCTCGGTGAGGACGGCGGCCGACTGCTCGAGCATCGGCGCCGACAGGGACACCGCGCTGCGGCCCCACGCGGCGAGCCGCACCCCGAGCCGGAACTGCCCCCGCTCGTCCCGGCCGACGAGCCCGTGCGCCTCGAGCGCGACCGCGAGCCGATGCGCGGTCGGCCGTGAGATCCCCGTGGCATCGACGAGATCGGCCAGGGTCGCCGGGCCCCGTTCGGCGAGCGCCTCGAGGATGGCTGCCGACTTGTCGATGACTCCCACGCCACTTAGGCTGTCCATATACCAGGAACCTTATCTCACATGTTGAGATGCCGGAAGCCCGAGCCCCGGTGATGCCCGAGGGAGTGAGCAATGCCCAAGACGCTGAGCGAGAAGGTGTGGGAGCAACACGTCGTGCATCACGCCCACGGGGAGCCCGACCTCCTCTACATCGACCTGCACCTCGTCCACGAGGTCACCTCCCCGCAGGCCTTCGACGGGCTGCGGATGAACGGTCGCGGGGTGCGTCGGCCGGAGCTCACGGTCGCGACCATGGACCACAACGTGCCGACCATCGGCTTGGAGCTCGGGATCACCGATCCGATCTCGCGCAAGCAGATCGAGACCCTCGCGGCGAACTGCGCCGAGTTCGGCATCCGGCTCTACGGGATGGGCGATCCCGGTCAGGGAATCGTGCACGTGATCGGGCCGGAGCAGGGGCTCACCCAGCCCGGCATGACCATCGTCTGCGGTGACAGCCACACGTCGACGCACGGCGCGTTCGGCGCGCTCGCGTTCGGCATCGGGACGAGCGAGGTCGAGCACGTGCTGGCCACCCAGACCCTCCCCCAGCAGCGCCCGGGGACGATGGCCGTCACCGTCGAGGGCGACCTCCCGGCCGGCGTCACCGCGAAGGACGTCGTCCTCACGATCATCGCCCAGATCGGCACCGGCGGTGGGATCGGCTCGGTCATCGAGTATCGCGGCTCCGCGATCGAGGCGCTCTCGATGGAGGGCCGCATGACGATCTGCAACATGTCGATCGAAGCGGGCGCACGTGCCGGGTTGATCGCGCCGGACGACACGACGTTCGCGTACCTCGAAGGCCGGCCGTTCGCACCGACGGGTGCCGCCTGGGAGCAGGCCCTCGACGCGTGGCGGGCCCTGCCCACGGACGTCGGGCGCGGCCTTCGACCAGGAAGTGATCATCGACGCATCGAAGCTCGCGCCGAGCGTCTCGTGGGGAACGAACCCGGCCCAGACCACGACGATCGACGCAGTCGTCCCGGATCCCGCGTCGTTCACCGGCGAGGGTCAGGCCGAGTCCGCCACCCGCGCGCTCCAGTACATGGGCCTGACCGCCGGCACGCCGATCCGTGACATCAACGTCGACACCGTGTTCATCGGCTCGTGCACCAACTCGCGGGTCGAGGACCTGCGTGCCGCGGCCGACGTGGTGCGGGGTCGCTCGGTGAAGCCGGGGATGCGGGCGATGGTCGTCCCGGGCTCGTTCGCGGTGAAGCAGGAGGCCGAGGCCGAGGGCCTCGACGCGATCTTCACCGCCGCGGGATTCGAGTGGCGCGAGCCCGGCTGCTCGATGTGCCTCGCGATGAACCCGGACAAGCTCGCGCCGGGCGAGCGCGCCGCGAGCACGAGCAACCGCAACTTCGAGGGCCGCCAGGGCAAGGGTGGGCGCACCCACCTCGTCTCCCCCGCGGTCGCGGCCGCCACCGCGATCGCCGGCCACTTCGCCGCCCCGACCGACCTGGACTGAGGAGCCGGGGGATGAGCGATCACGTCAGCAGCCAAGATGACCCGAGGCGTGGCCCAAGCGGCCCGGCGACGAAGCCGCCACAAGCGGGAAGATAGGAGCACCGCCATGGAAGCAGTACGCGAGATCATCTCCCGGGCCGTGCCGCTCGACCGGTCCGACGTCGACACCGACCAGATCATCCCGTCCGACTGGCTCAAGCGGGTCGAGCGGACGGGGTTCGGCGCGGGACTGTTCTCCGAGTGGCGCGAGCGCTCGGACTTCGTCCTCAACCAGTCCCGCTACGACGGGGCGCGCATCCTCGTCGCCGGCAACAACTTCGGGACCGGCTCGTCGCGCGAGCACGCGCCGTGGGCGCTGCAGGACTACGGCTTCCAGGCGATCATCTCGCCCCGGTTCGCCGACATCTTCCGCAACAACTGCCTGAAGATCGGCCTGGTCCCGGTCACGTTGCCGCAGGCCGTCGTCACCCGGATCATGCGGGCGGTCGAAGACGACGCGTCACTCGAGATCGTCGTCGACGTCGTCGACCGGCGCGTCGCAGTTCCCGCGCTCGACCTCGACGAGCCGTTCGAGCTCGACGACCACACCCACCACCGCCTGCTCAACGGGCTCGACGACATCGGGCTCACCGAGCAGCGCGGCGACGAGATCGCGGCCTACGAGAAGACGCGCCCGTCGTTCAAGCCGAGCGCACCCGCCGCGTCCGGCTGACGCGCTACTTCGCCAACACCGCGATCGTGACGATGATCGCGTTGTAGGTCGCATGGGTGAACATCCCGGGCGGGAGCCGTTTGGTGAAGTACCGGATCGTTCCGAGCCCGGATCCCACGATCGTGATGATCACGAACGTGCCGACGTTCCCGACGCCGTTGCTCGGGTCCAGGTGCACCAGGCCGAAGAGCAACGCCTGCACGACGATCCCGATCCCGACCCCCCACCGGGCCGTGAGCGTCCCCTGCACCAGGCCGCGGAAGTAGAGCTCCTCGAAGAACGGCGCGCCGACGCAGGCGATGAGGTAGACCACGGCGATCCCGAGGACCCGCCCCCCGCTGACCGGATCCGTGAGATCGGTCCGACCGCCGGGGAGCAGGCTCTTGTCGATCGCCTGCAGGACCACTGCCGCGATCGACACTGCGATGACGCCGACGACGGCGAATCCCGCGCCCATCGCCGCGTCCACGAAGCGGGGTGGGACGAGCCCGAGGTCCCGCAGCGATCCGGTGCCCTTGACCTTCACCGCGACCAGGCACGATCCGCCGAGACCGAACCAGAGTCCGAGCTCACCCCCGAGCAGGACCGCGGGATCGGTGAGGCTGTATCCCGCGATGTAGAGGACGACGCCGATGACCGTCGACAGCGCGAGCCCGACGAGGAAGCCGAGGATCGCGATCCCGCCGGCTTGCAGCGGCCCGTCGGTGGACGCCGGGCCGCCCGCGACGGCCTGGGGGCCCGTGTACGCCGTCCAGCCGATCCCGTCCCACCACCGCCAGGTCGCCTGGCGCCATCGGATCCGAGTACCAGCCAGGTGGCGCGCCCGTCGCAGTCATGTGCTCACCCACGGTCAGATCGTCTCACCGGAGGTGGATCGGCGGGGACCGGCTACGCGGGAGCCATGGCGCCGCGCTGCTCGATCAGGAGCTGCTCGTCGATCACGAACGCGAGCTCGACAGCGAGCTCTTTGGTCTGCTCCCGGTCGAACAGGTACGTCAGGAACTCGGGGTACGTCACGTGTTGCCTCCAGTTGAGCCAGTCCCATTGCCCTTGCAGGAGTCATTTCGGCAATGGGCCGGAAGAACTAAAGGGGACCGTTCAGGTGCTGCGAAGCGTGGTCAGACGCGCCGAATTGCCCCGAGCAGCGCCAGCTCCCGCCACTTCCAGTGGCAATCGACCTGCTCGAACCCGATGGCTCGCAACCAGCCGAGCTGGGCGTCGAGGGGTGCGAGCTGGTTCGACGGATCGTCGTCCGCCGGTTCGACGCCGATCTCCGCCAGGAACGCCGCGTGGAGCTCGGGAGTCGGAGAGTCCACGTGCTCGAGGTTGAGGAACGCGCCGCCGGGCCGGAGCCGGTCGTAGACCTCGGCGTAGAGCGACTGCTTGCGCGCGTCGACCACGTGATGGATCGCGAACGCCGAGACGACGACATCGAAGGTGCCCCACTCGGCGGGAAGCGCCTGGTCGAAGTTGTGCTCGACGATCGTCACCCGCGGTTCGCCGTCGAAGCGCTCCCGCACCCGCCGGAGCATCTCGGGCGAGAAGTCCACCGCGACCGCTTCGGCGTCCGGGCGCGCGGCGAGGACGCGAGCCGCGACCTCGCCGTCGCCGCAACCGAGGTCGAGCACGCGACGCACCTGCGCCGGGACGTGGTCCAGCAGCGCCTCGTACCCGAGCTCGCGCTTGGGGATCAGCTTCCGGTGGGCGAGGTACGACTCCGCGTGCTCCGCATCCCGCCACAGGTTGACGGTCATGGCCCGACGATGACGTCACGCGCCTGCGGGTTCTCGCGCATGCGGACGATCCGGTTCACCGCGGCGAGGTACGCGCGGGCCGATGCCTCGACCACGTCCGTCGCGACCCCGCGCCCGGTGGCCTTGAGACCGTCGACCTCGAGCTGCACGACCACGTCACCTAACGCATCGCGACCGCCGGTGACCGACGAGACGTTGAAGTCGGTGAGCGTGCCGGACACGCCGGTCGCGACCGCGATCGCGGCGATCGCCGCGTCGACCATGCCGTTGCCCTCGGCGGTGCCGTCCACCTTGCTGTCACCGTCGCTCAGCACGACGGTTGCCTCCGGGGTCGAGACCGTCCCGCCGCGCACCTCGAGGCTCACGACGCTGTACTTCTGCACGACGCCGATGCCGAGCTCCTCGGCGACGATCGCCTCGAGGTCGGCCTCGGTGATCTGCACCTTGCGGTCGGCGAGCTCCTTGAACCGGACGAACGCCTGGTTCAACGCGTCGCCCTGCAGGTGCAGGCCCATCTTCTCCAGGGAGTCGGCGAACGTGTGGCGGCCGGAGTGCTTGCCCAGCACGATCTGCGCGGCTTCCTGACCGACCGCGCCGGCGTCCATGATCTCGTAGGTCGCCGGGTCTTCGAGCACCCCGTGCTGGTGGATGCCGGCCTCGTGCGCGAACGCGTTCCGACCGACGACCGCCTTGTTGTACTGGACGGGGTAGCCGGTCAGGCGCGACACCATGCGGGAAGCGCGGGCCAGCTCCTCGGTGCGCACCCCGGTCGTGATCCCGTCGAAGTAGTCGGCCCGAGTGCGGATCGCCATCACGACCTCTTCGAGCGCGGCGTTGCCGGCGCGCTCGCCGAGCCCGTTGATCGCGCACTCCACCTGGCGTGCACCGTTCGCGACGCCGGCCAGCGAGTTCGCCACCGCCAAACCGAGGTCGTTGTGACAGTGGGTCGAGACGATGAAGTCGCCGCGCACGCGGTCGATCACGTACCCGATGAGCTTCCCGAAGTCCTCGGGCAGGCCGTAGCCGACGGTGTCGGGGATGTTGATCGTGGTCGCGCCGTTGTCGACCGCGATCTGGCACACGTCGCACATGAAGTCGGGATCCGAGCGGAACCCGTCCTCGGGCGAGTACTCGACGTCCGCCGTGTAGCCCTTGGCCCGGGCCACGCTCGCCGCGACCTCTTCCTTCACCTGGTCGTGGGTCATCCGGAGCTTCTTCTTCATGTGCAGCTCGGACGTCGCCAGGAAGATGTGGATCCGGTTGCGCTCCGCATGGCGCACCGCTTCCCACGCCCGGTCCACGTCTTTGAACGCCGTCCGGGAGAGGCCCGCGATGATCGGGCCGCGCACGGTCTTGGCGATCGCTTCCACCGCTTCGAAGTCGCCGTCGCTGGCGATCGGGAAGCCGGCCTCGATGACGTCCACCCCGAGGCGCGGCGAGCTGGTCGGCGATCTCGAGCTTCTCGCCGACGTCCAGCGAGATGCCGGGCGACTGCTCGCCGTCCCGGAGGGTCGTGTCGAAGATCAGGACCTGGTCCATCGGAGTTCCTTCTGGTCAGCGTCGGCGGGGTGGTCGACGGGGCATTTCGGAATTCGGCCAACAAAAAACGCGACAAACAAAAAACCCCTCGGGCCCGAAGGCACGAGAGGTTTCGGCGAGCACCTGGAGGCGCTCGCCCCTACGTAAGGAGCAGTCCGTTGAAGTGCGATACCAACGTCATAGGACTTGACAGTCTTCCACGCTTCTGCATGTCCGTCAATCTTCCCCGACTGTGCGCGAACATGATTGCGTGCTGAAGCTGCTGCGACGAGGTGCCATCGCGGGGATGCTCGCCGGCGGCGCGTATGCCGCCTGGCGCTTCCTCGCCGCGCGCTCCCCGGACACCGGCGGGGTGACGTTCCGGACCAGCCCCTTCCCCAACCTGCCCCGCCCGGTCCCGAAGCCCACCGCCCCGGCGTCGGTGACGCCATCAGAACCACCCGCCGAGACGCCGACACCGTCCCAACCACCGGCCGAGACGCCGACGGCAGAGAGCAACGGGTCGGCCGAGCACAACGGGTCGGCCGAGCACAACGGCAGCACCGCGAACGGCTCATGGGTGGAGCCGGACGGGGGCAGCTGCCCGCTCACGCACCCGATCAAGGCGAAGCTCTCGAGCGGCATCTTCCACGAGCCGGGCGGCGGCAACTACGACCGCATCCGGGCCGAGCGCTGCTACGTGGATCCCGACGCCGCGATCGCCGACGGCCTCCGCGCCCCCAGGCGCTAGCCGCGCCGGCTCCTCGGCTCGTTTCGGGGCGGCGCAAGGTCGCCAGAGCGACGATGAGACGCCCCGAAACGAGCTGGGCGGGCTAGTCGAGCTCGATGGCGCGGGCGTCGACGACGCCGTCCTGGGCCCGGAGCGCGTCGATGACCTCACCCGCGACCGGCACCGTGGTGGAGATCGCCATGAGCGCGGCTTCACCCTCGGCCGTCTTGCCCACGTCCATGTCGTCGACGTTGACGCCCGCGTCGCCGAGGATCGTGCCGACCCGGCCGATCATGCCGGGGACGTCCGCGTTGCGGACCACCAACATGTGGCTCGACGGCGGGACGTCGACGATGTGCTCGTCGATGCCGACGATGCGCGGCGCGGCCTGCTTGCCGTACAGCGTTCCCGCGACGTGGGTCGGACGACCCGCGCAGACGCCCCGCAGCTCGACCAGGTTCACGTAGTCGCGCACCGACGAGATCTTCGTCTCGCGGACGGTCAAGCCGCGTGATTCCGCGAGCTGGGGCGCGTTCACGAAGCTGACCGGCTCGTCGACGACCGGGCCGAGCACGCCCTTCAGGACTCCGAGCGTCAGCACCCGGCAGTCGTAGTCGGCGATCTGGCCTTCGTAACCGATCTCGAGCGTGTCGACGATGCCGCCGGCCAACCCGGTGAACAGGCGGCCGAGTCGCTCGACGAGCGGGAGGAACGGCTGCACCGTGGCGTTCGCCTCGGTCGCGGCCAGGTTGACCGCGAAGGGCACGAACTCGCCGCGCAAGGCGAGGACGACCTGCTCGGCGATGGTCTGGCCGGCCTTGTCCTGGGCCTCGACCGTCGAGGCACCGAGGTGCGGGGTGACCACGACGCTCGACAGCCCGAAGAGCGGCGACTCGGTGGTGGGCTCGGTCGCGAACACATCGATCGCGGCACCCGCGATCTGGCCCTGCTCGATGGCGGCCGCGAGCACCGACTCGTCGACGATCCCGCCGCGCGCGGTGTTCACCAGCCGCAGACCGGGCTTCGACTTCGCGAGCAGCTCCGCGTCGATCAGGCCCATCGTCTCCTTGGTCTTCGGCAGGTGGATCGTCAGGAAGTCCGAGGTCGCGAACAGCTCCTCGAGTGTCGGGGCGAGCTCGACCCCGAGCTGATGCGCCCGGTCGGCGCTCACGTACGGATCGAACGCGACGAGTCGCATGCCGAACGCGTTGGCGCGCTGCGCGACGAGCACGCCGACTCGGCCGAGCCCGACGATGCCCAGCGTCTTGCCGTAGAGCTCCACCCCGGCCCAGCGCGAACGGTTCCATTGCCCGGCCTTGAGGTCGGCGTCCGCCTGCGGGATGTTGCGCGCCTGCGCGAGCATCAGCGCGATCGTCTGCTCGGCCGCCGACAAGACGTTCGACTGCGGCGCGTTCACGACCATCACGCCCTGCTTCGTCGCGGCCGCCACGTCGACGTTGTCGAGCCCGATGCCCGCGCGCCCGACCACCACGAGATCGGTGCCGGCCGCCAGGACCTCGGCGGTGACCTGCGTCGCGCTGCGGATCACCAGCGCCGCCGCACCCGGGATCGTCGCGACGAGCTGCTCGGGGGTGAGGCCGAGCGCCACGTCGACCTCGAGTCCGGCCGCCCGCATCGATTCGAGCCCGCTCTCGGCCAGCTCTTCTGAGACCAGGACCCGTTTCGTCACGGCGTGAGGTTATGCGGTCGCACTCCTGGAGCAGGAGCGGAGGCGGGAGCGAGCACGCAGGCGGAGTGCAGGCGGGAGCGGGCACGAAGTGCGATGCCGGAACGACCCGGAGTAGCGAACGCCGGAGCGACCATCAGGCGAGGAAGTCCGCGATGCGGCGGACGCCGTCACCGAGGTCGTCGTCGCCGAGCGCGAACGACAACCGGGCGTAGCCGGGCGCGCCGAACGCCTCACCGGGAACGATGGCGACCTTGATCTCGTCCAGCATCACTTCGGCGAGCTCGGCCGTCGTCGTCACCTTGCGGCCCGCGTACTCGCGGTCGAGGACCGCGTCGAAGTTCGGGAAGCAGTAGAACGCGCCCTGCGGCTCGAGGCACTCGACCCCGGGGATGGACGCGAGCACCGACTGCATCGCCTTGCCGCGCCGGTCGAAGGCGCTGCGCATCTCGGCCACCGCGGTGAGGTCACCACTCACGGCCGCGAGCGCGGCGCGCTGGTTCACGTTGCCGACGTTGGACGTCGACTGCGACTGCAGGTTGGTGGCCGCGCCGATCACGTCGCGCGGGCCGATCATCCAGCCGACCCGCCAGCCGGTCATCGCGTAGGTCTTGGCCACGCCGTTGAGCACGACGCAGGTGTCCGCCAGCTCGGGCACGAGCGTCGGCATCGACGTGAAGACGTGGTCGCCGAAGGTCAGGTGCTCGTAGATCTCGTCGGTCACCACCCAGATGCCGTGCTCCAGCGCCCACCGGCCGATCGCCTCGACCTCCGCCGCCGGGTAGACCGCGCCGGTGGGGTTCGACGGCGAGACGAAGAGCAGCGCCTTGGTGTTGGTGCCCCGCGCCGCCTCGAGCTGGTCCACCGTGACCCGGAACCCGGTCGCCTCGGTGGTGGGCAGCGCGACCGGCTGGCCTCCCGCGAGCGCGATCGCCTCGGGGTAGGTCGTCCAGTACGGCGCGGGCATCAGGACCTCGTCACCGGGGTCCAGCAGGGTCTGGAACGTGTTGTAGACCGCGTGCTTGCCGCCGTTGGTCACCAGGACCTGGGCCGCCTCACACGCGTACTTCGAGTCGCGCGCGGTCTTCTGCGGCAATTGCGGAGCGAAGCTCGGGCAGGCCGGCCGTGGGCGAGTACCGGTGGTTCGCCGGGTTCCGGCACGCGGCCACCGCGGCATCCACGATGTGCTCGGGCGTCGGGAAGTCGGGCTCGCCGGCGCCGAAGCCGATGACGGGCTCGCCGGCGGCCTTGAGGGCCTTGGCCTTGGCGTCCACGGCCAGCGTGGCGGACTCGGCGATGGCCGCGATGCGGCGGGAGACACGGGGTTCAGAGGTCACGGCGCCATGGTGGCACGCCGCTCCCGGCGAACCCGGCTCGATAAGGAAGCCCCACCTGCGGAGGTGAACCGGACACGCGACTCCCTTTGGGGCAGTCACCTCCCCTACCCTGGCCCGCGCATGGGTTTGCTCGGCCGCTCGGGGCGGCGGCTCCTCCCGCTGGCGCTCGTGCTGAGTGCGCTCGTCTCCGTGGTCGCGGCGCGCCCGGGCATCGCCGGTGCGGCACCCTCGACCCAGCCTCCGCAGGGCTACGTCCTCGTCGACGCGGACAGCGGCTGCCAGCTCGCCGGCAAGAGCGAGCACCAGGCGTTCAGCACCGCCAGCACCGCGAAGCTCCTCACCGCGGTCACCGCGCTCGAACGGCTTCCGCTCGACAGCATGGTCCCGGTCAGCGTGCTCGCGGCCGGCCAGGAGGAATCCAAGATCAACATGAAGCAGGGGCAGGTGTGGAAGCTCGACGACGCGCTCCACTCCATGCTCATCGTGTCGGCCAACGACGCCGCGTTCGCGGTCGCCGAGCGCGTGGCCGGGACCGTCGCGGAGTTCGCGAAGGACGCCGACGCGACCGCCGAGCAGCTCGGCGCGCAGAACACCGCCTTCGGCGACCCGGCGGGACTCGACGACCGAACGTCGTTTGCCGGGGGCACGCACATGAGCCCCTACGACCTCGCGGTGGTCGCCCGCAACGCGCTCGCCATCCCTGAGATCGCGAACACGGTCAAGCTCCTCAACTACAGCTTCACCGACCCGACCGGCGCCGTGCGCAACCTCACCAACCACAACAAGGGCTTCCTGACCACCTACCCGGGTGCCATCGGGATGAAGACCGGCTACACCAAGGCCGCGAGCCGGACGCTCGTCACTGCGGCGAGCCGCAACGGCCGCACGATGATCGCGGTCGTGATGGGCACCTGGGACGACACCGGCTGGGCGGGCTGGCTGCTCGACCAGGGCTTCGCGAGCGCCGCCGGCGCGCCGTGCGCGGGCGCGAAGCTCCCGCCGGTGCGCGCGGTCACCGTGGACACGCGACGCGAGGTGTTCGAAGGGCTCCCGCCCGCGCTGGGGACGCCCGCGCTCGACGGCGGCGCCGCCGCCACGGTCGCCGGCGCGACGACGGTGGGAAGCACGCCGAGCACCACCAAGGCACACGCGAGTGCCGGTGGGACGAAGAAGCAGACCACCACCACGACGGCGAAGACCGAGCACGCCGACGTCGTGAGTCAGGCGGGCGCTGCGAGCGCGACCCGGCGAGCGCCGGCGGCTCAGGCCTGTCCGGGTCGATCTTCAACCTCAAGGTGTTCGTCATCGTCGTGTTCCTGGTGCTGCTCACGCTGTTCCTGCTCCGCCGGCGCGCGGTGCGGCGCCAGCGGGCACGGCGCATCGCGCGCCAGAAGCAGATGGCCGAGATCCGCCGTCGCCGCATGATCGACGTCGTCGACCCCGCCACCGTGGAGGCCGACGAGGTCAGTCACGTCAAGGTCGTCCCGACCCGCCGCTGAAGCAGGACGCAGATCCCCGTTACGCGACCGCTTCTTCGGCGTTGGGGTCCCAGGCCGCGAGGTCGCGCAGGCGGGGGTCGTTCGAGAAGACCTCGACGATCGGGCCGTCGAGGTCGAGCCGGCGCTGGATGACCCGGACGTCGTTCTCCTGGTTCCAGAGCGTCAGCATCACCGCGACCCCGAGCGCGCCGGCGCGCGCCGTGCGCCCGGAACGGTGCAGGTAGGCCTTGTGGTCCTCGGGCGGGTCGTAGTGCACGACCACGTCCACCGCGTCGACGTGGATCCCGCGGGCCGCGACGTCGGTCGCGACCAGGACCGGGAGCTTGCCGCTCGTGAAGTCGGCGAACGCGCGCTCGCGCGCCGCCTGGCGGAGGTCGCCGTGGATCGCGCCCGCCTTCACGCCTTCGCGCTGGAGCTGCTCGACCAGCCGGTCCGCACCGCGCTTGGTCCGACAGAACACCAGCGTGCGGTCGACGCCGCTCGCGATCGAGGCGACGACCTTGACCTTGTCCATCTGGTGGACCATCAGGAAGTGGTGGCGCATCTCATCGACGGTGTCGTCGTCGGACTCGACCTCGTGGGACACGGGGTCGTGCAGGTACCGCGCGACGAGCCGGTCGACGCCGCGGTCCAGCGTTGCCGAGAAGAGCATCGTCTGGTGCTCGCCTTCGACCCGGTGGAGGATCTTCTGCACCTGGGGCATGAAGCCCATGTCGGCCATGCGGTCAGCTTCGTCGAGCACGAGGACCTGCACGTCGGCGACGTCGAGCTCACGACGCTCCATGAGGTCGATGAGCCGGCCCGGGGTGCCGATGATCACGTCGACGCCCTTCGTGAGCGCCTCGATCTGCGGCTCCATGCCGACGCCGCCGTAGAACGCCTTCACCTTGAGGTGCTTCACCCGGCCGAGCGGTGCGAGCACGCCGCGCACCTGGTTCGCGAGCTCGCGGGTCGGCACCAGCACGAGACCGTGTGGTCGGCGGGGCTCGGCCTTGGTGATGCGGTCGAGCAGCGGCAGCCCGAAGGCCAGGGTCTTGCCGGACCCGGTCTTCGCCTTGCCGAGCACGTCGCGCCCGGCGAGGGCGTCGGCGATCGTGAGGCTCTGGATCGCGAACGGCTCGGTCAGACCCTGGGTGGCCAGGGCGTCGACGAGCTCGGTCGACACGCCCAGCGCGTCGAAGGTCGTGGTCATCAGGGGGCTCGCTTTCGGTCATGCGTCGGGAGGATCAGGAGGGTCTCCCTCCTGCGACGCGACGACCGCGATCGCCACGTTGGGCACGATCGGTACGAACTGCGTGAGGTTGACCCGCGAGCGAAAACTGGCTCGCGACCACCAGGCTATCTCCCCGGAAGCCGGGGGAACGCCAGGACCAGCCCATATGCGCCTACCAGGGCATGGCAACGCCGCCGTTGGGGCGCAGGATCTGGCCGGTCATGAAGGAAGCGGCCTCCGAGACCAGGAACAGGATGCTGTCCGCGACGTCCTGGGCCTCGCCGACCCGCTGCAGCGGCGCCATCGCACCGAAGCGCTTCTTGTAGCTCTCCACCTTCTCCGGGATGACGTTGCCGTCCGCGTCCACGAAGTTGTGGCGGGAGAAGTTGGTGTGGATCACGCCGGGGGCGAGGGCGTTGACCCGGATCCCGAGCGGGCCGGCCTCGCACGCGAGCGTCTTGGTCAGCATCGCCACCGCGGCCTTGGTCATGCCGTAGCAGGCCAGGGTCGGCGCGGGCGTGTCGATCGCGCCCGACGAGATGTTGATGATGTTGCCGGACTGGCGCGGGGCCATGACCCGCATCGCGGCCTGGCAGCCGTAGAAGCAGCTCTTGAGGTTGATCGACAGGATCCGCTCGAACTCGTCGTCGGTGACGTCCATGACGGTCTTGTTGTGCGGGATCCCCGCGATGTTGCCCATGACGTCGACCCGGCCGAACTCGGCCTGGGCCCCGTCGACGAGCGCGTCGACCTGGGCGTGCGAGGTGACGTCGGTCCGGACCGCGCGCGGCGTTGCCGCCGGCCGCACTGACTTCCTCCGCGGTGGCCTGGACCGCGGCCTCGTCGATGTCACCGCCGACGATCGTGGCGCCCGCACGGGCGAGGGTGAGCGCCGTGGCCTTGCCGATGCCGCTGCCGGCACCGGTCAGCACGGCCACCTGGCCGGTGAGGTCGTAACCCGCGACTGCGTTCGTCATTGTTCGTTGCTCCCGAGATCTGCTGCGTGAGTGCGCCAGAGTTGGTGGCGGTGCGGACACTAGGTGCCAGACCCGACGGGACGCAGACCGGCCGGTAGCCTGCACGTTCCTCCCATGGGCCAGCTCACCGTCGCCACCTTCAACACGCATTGGGGTGTCCACCGCTCCGGGCGCGCCTTCGACGTGGTGCACCCGGCTCTGGCGCTCGCCGCGGACGTGCTCGTCCTCCAGGAGGTGTGGCGCCCCAACGGCGGGCCGTGCTTCGTGGACGCGATCGCGGAGGGCATGGGCGGGTCCGTGCACGAGGCGGTCTTCATGTCGGACCACAACCCGGCCCGCCCCCGCCAGCTCCGGCCGCCGCCCGGGGCGCCCGGCACCTGCGGGATCTCGGTGATCAGCCGGCTGCCGGTCCGCCATGTTTCGGAGATCGAGCTCCCCCACGCGCAGGGTGACGTGGTGAAGCACCGCCGCAGCCTCCTCGTGACGGTCGTCGGTCGGCGACCGGATCGTGACCGTCGGCGGGATGCACGCGTCTCACCGGCTGTGGGGATCGCTTCCCCAGGTCCGGCGGGTCGATCGGGCACTGGTCGAGACCGGGAACCCGAGCGTGCTCGCCGGCGACCTGAACATGTGGGGCCCGGTCGTCGGCCTGGTCCTTCCGAACCGCACGCGCGCGGTGCGCGGCCGCACCTGGCCCGCGCACCATCCGCACAGCCAGATCGACCACCTCTGGATCGACGACAGCTTCAAGGTGCTCGACAGTGGCGTCGCGGCGCGCGACCGAGTCGGACCACCGGCCCATCTGGGCCCGGCTCGAGGTGGTCGCGCGCGATCCGTGAGGACGACGAGCCGCGTCTGCGGTAGACAGCAGCGTCGAGCAACAGGGGGTTGAACGTGCACGAGGTGCGAGGCGTCGTGGCCCGGGGCAAGGGCGAGCCGGTACGAGTCGAGACGATCCTGGTGCCGGACCCCGGACCGGGCGAAGCGCTCGTCCAGGTCCAGGCGTGCGGGGTCTGCCACACCGACCTGCACTACCGCGAAGGCGCGATCAACGACGACTTCCCGTTCCTGCTCGGCCACGAGGCCGCAGGGATCGTCGAAGCCGTCGGCCCCGACGTGACGGGCGTCGCGCCCGGCGACTTCGTCATCCTCAACTGGCGCGCGGTCTGCGGCGAGTGCCGGTCCTGCAAGCGCGGCAAGCCCTGGTACTGCTTCAACACGCACAACGCGACGCAGATGATGACGCTCGCCGACGGCACCGAGCTCTCCCCCGCGTTCGGGCATCGGCGCGTTCGCGGACAAGACGCTCGTCGCGGCCGGACAGGCAACCAAGGTGGACCCGGCGGCGTCACCGACCGCGGCCGGGCTGCTGGGCTGCGGCGTGATGGCCGGGCTCGGCGCGGCGATGCTCACCGGGAACGTGCAGCGCGGCGACTCCGTCGCGGTGTTCGGTTGCGGCGGGGTGGGCGACGCCGCGGTCGTCGGCGCGGTGCTCGCGGGCGCGGCGAAGGTGATCGCAGTGGATCTCGACCCGCGCAAGCTCGAGATCGCGAAGCAGTTCGGCGCGACGCACACGGTGAACGCCTCGGACGGCGATCCGGTCGAGGCGATCCGCGCGCTGACCGACGGCAACGGTGCCGACGTGTGCATCGAGGCGGTCGGCCGGCCCGAGGTGATGCAGCAGGCCTTCTACGCGCGGGACCTCGCGGGAACGCTCGTGCAGGTCGGCGTCCCGGACCCGACCATGTTGATCGAGCTGCCGATGATCGAGTTCTTCGGCCGGGGCGGCGCGTTGAAGCCGAGCTGGTACGGCGACTGCCTGCCGAGCCGTGACTTCCCGATGCTGATCGACCTCTACCGCCAGGGCCGGCTGCCGCTCGACGACTTCGTCTCCGAGACGATCGCGCTCGACGCGGTCGAGGAGGCGTTCGCCAAGATGGAGCGCGGCGAGGTCCTGCGCTCCGTGGTCGTCCTCTGAGCGCACCCGACGCGAGGTGCGGGTCGGGCGTGAACGGCTTGAGTTCCAGAACGCGGCGCCGATAGTCTCACCACTGCCCGACGGCGATGGAGCTCGCCGCAACCGCCCCACCAGGCTGATGGCTCCTACCTGCGCTTGCGCACGGTAGGTCCGCGCCGGATTCGGGGCGATGCGGATCAGCGCAGGCGTACCAGTCAGCCCCGGTTCGGGAGCATCTGATGCGAGCGACGATCCGAGGGCGGCGTCACGGTTGGTGCCGTCGCTGTCACCTCGACACTGAGCCCGGCCGGCGAGTCGCACTGGGCACTGGGAACGCGCACGTTCCGTTAGCGTCGTGACGTGCCCGCCGCGAGATCGCTGCGGGTGAGGAGGCGCATGCCGCCAGAAGATCGTCGCGACACGCCCGCCGAGATCCATCGCCTCCAACAGGCGTCGGTCGACCCGGATCTCCTCGCGCCCTCGCCGCGCCGGCCAGGCCGTCGCACGCGCCCCGGGGTCCTGCTGGCGGTCTCTGCCGGTGGGGTCGCCGGGACCGCCGCGCGGTACTCGGTCACCCGGATCATCCACGTCGCACCCGGAACGTTTCCCTGGGCGACGTTCACGATCAACGTCACCGGAAGCTTCGTCCTGGGCGTCCTGCTCACGCTCATCATCGAACGCTGGCCACCCAGCCGCTACCTCCGGCCCTTCGCGGCGATCGGGTTCCTCGGGGCGTACACGACGTTCTCCACCTACATGACCGATGCCACGGTCCTGGCGAAGGACCATCACGCCGACATCGCGGCGACCTACGTGGTCGCGAGCATCATCTGCGGGCTCGCGGCGGTCTATGTCGGCATCGTGTCGGCTCGACTCCGGCCCCTTGGAAGGGAGCGCGCATGAAGCTCGAAGGACCTGGAGAACGGCTGACGATCTACATCGGTGAGACCGACCAACACCACCATCGCCCGCTCTACACCGAGATCGTCGAACGGGCTCAGCAGGCCGGGACTCGCGGGTGCGACGGTCCTTCGTGGCATCGAGGGCTTCGGTGCGTCGAGCCACATCCACACCACCCGCATCCTCCGGCTGTCCGAAGACCTCCCCGTCGTGATCGTCATCGTCGACATCGCCGAACGGATCGACGCGTTCCTGCCCCAGCTCGACGAGCTGATCACCGAAGGGCTCATCGTGCGCGAGCAGATCGACATCGTCAGCTATCGGGGACGCGAGAGCTGATGCTCGTCGCACTGCTCCTGCTCGGCGGCGCGATCGGTGCCCCCGCCCGCTACCTCCTGGACGGGTTCGTCCAGGACCGCGCGATCGGGTGTGTTCCCCTGGGGGACCTTCGTCATCAACGTGACTGGTTCGCTGGTGCTCGGTGTCATCACGGGCCTTGCCTTGTACCACGGGCTCGGTGACCTCCCGAAGATCGCGATCGGCACCGGCTTCTGCGGCGTGTACACGACCTTCTCGACCTTCTCGTACGAGACCGTTCGGCTCGTCGAGGAAGGATCGGTCGGGCTCGCGGCCGGCAATGTGGTCGGGAGCGTCGCGGTCGGCCTCGCGGCCGCCGCCCTCGGGCTCGCGATCGCCGCGGCCCTCTGAAGCCGCTTCCGCGTTCACGCTGCTCTACCGTTCCGGCATGAGCGCAGCCGCGGCAGCACCCCAGCTCGTCGTCACGTCCGGGACCTTCTCGATCGACGGTGAGGACTTCGGCGTCGACAACCGCCATCTTACACCATTGGCCGTGCTTGCAACAGGAAGCATGCAGCCATTGCACACGCCCTCATTGCATCATCGCAGGTCAGAGACCTGAGCCGTATTGTTGTTTGTAGCAGACACCTAACCTGAGCGGCTCACGCTCAATGTTCAGCGGGTCAAGCTCGGTCGCACCCGCACCGGGGGGAGGTGCCCCACGCCGGACCGGAGACCTGCCCCACACTCACAAGGTTCATATGGGGGTGTTTATATAGTATTAGTATTCTATATATAGGACCCTCACAAGCGGCTACGATAATGGGGTCCACCACCTACCCAACCCAGAGATTCCAAATGAAGCTCATCACGGACGATGGAGAAGTGAGCCCTATGCGACGGATGCCGAAGACATTTGATTCCGAAACCGACATCGTGCGGGGGGTGGCGGTGGCCCGAGTGCCTCCGACCCAGGGCGAGGACGGCTGGCAAACCGTGGACGTCGGTTCAGCACCCGGAGAGTTCCACGCCGGGTGCTTCCCTCGCAGCGGCTACCGGCGCATGACGGAGGGCGAGGCGTAGGGCCAATGCTGCCCTACTACGTCAAGGGAATTGCGGGTCCAGGACCGTCCCGCTTCGCCGACCTCAACTCCCTTGCTCACGACTTAGCGTTCGCACGTGACGCTTTTCTTCGGGCGTCGGCGGCCACGGACAACGTGGAAATGCGTGCGTACTCCGACGCCGCGCTGATTGCGTACCGGCGGTGCTTCGCATCTGGCGTGGCAATGTCCTCGGAGTCGCGCCGTAGTCGCCTGCGCGTTCCCAGACGAGGTGGTCACACAACTCACGGAGGAGCAGCAAGCGCTACACGGCGATTTGCTCAACCGCGCCAATCGCCATACCGCGCACAGAGTCGAAGATTCCGAGAGCTGCGTTGAGCCGCTGATGGCGGATACCCCAAACCCGTACAGCGACGAATCACTACCTGCGCGTTGGCTGAAACCTCTGCCGGTGTTCCGCCATGGGTAGCAGCGCGCCGATGTCCGTTGCCGTCACAACGTCGGCTGACCGACCCGCTTGCGCAACGCCACGAAACAGCGGGAGGAACTCGGGGTCTGAAAGCCGTTGTTGTATCCCGTGAATCATCGTGTCGTAGAACTGATTGCACAGGTCGGCGGCGTTGGCGACTGCCACGCTTGCCGTAGTTGTGCTGGTCGTGGTGGACGCTCCTCCGGTGTGAGAACCAGGCCCATCACTGGTAGCGCTGCCGCCCGACGAGCACGCCGCAAGCGTAAGTGCGGCAAACATCGACAACGCCCCAACAGTTCGTATCTTCATGTATGCCCCGCGTTCGACGTACAGCCTGCGAGAGCAGGCTAGAGCGTCGCTAGCCTCTGCCACGGCGGGGTAGGAACCGTCCCCGGAAAGCCCTGCCTCCACCCTGCCCGGAGTTGGGGCCTCGGCGCCGTCTTCTCAACGAGCGTTCCCTGATGGACACGGCTTGCTTGGGAGCACCTTGCCGTTAAGGGCCTTCGCCACTCGGGCAGTGTCTGGTCCCGCGGAGACAAGCCACGTTGCGCCTTCGACGTAGGTCTCGGTGCGAACTTCCCCAAGGCTGGGCGGTCGCGCGCCTGTGCAAAGCCCTTTCGCCGTCTGCAAGAGGTAGCCAGTCACTTCGAAGTCGGATTGGAAGGCCCACACCGTGGTCGTGAACCCGGACCGCGTCACTCGCACAGACGGCGGTGTCAGTGAGTTGCGGCAGGTGGCTCTTCGCGGGCCTGTTGCACAGGCCCGCCTTGTCCAAGCGCCGTGCGACAACGAGTGCTGTCGGTGGTGCAGGGCTGGCGTTGTCGCTGCCTCCGCTATCGCACGCCGCCACGCAGATGCAGACGCAGACGAGAACCGCGCCCGTTCCTGCCTTCAACCTCATACGCTCAGCGTAGGGGCTCGGCGCACTAGGGCGCAGTGTCGAACCACGCGCACTCCGGCCGAGGGTCGTGAGTCGTGCACAGAACGACCTTCGACAGCGGTGCCTTGGAGGGGGCTGGAGTCAGAGGTGTGAAGTGATTACGGCCCGCGGTCGTGGTGGTCGTGCCGAACGTGCCCCGTGTCGGGCTGTGGTGGCCCCGAAGCGCGAATGCGACCGCGCCGAGAATGGCGAAGGTCACAACCGCAAGCACCAGGAGTCTGCGCTGCACATCGGAATCGTAGGTGTGGCATCGGGCGAAGCGCCTGAGAGGCCGTCTAAGCCGCTGAGCGTGTTTCCCGCCCGGTAGTACCTGCCCGGAGTTACCGTGACGAAACGACCTAGGAAACACAGGCTCTGTGAACGGTCCTCGCGTGCACGCTCAGGCCCGATTTCGGGTCCTGCCTCGGCGGTCGTTGTAGCGGAACTCGCACAGCCGGTATCCGCGGTAGTCGCGGGTCACGTAGCGGCGGTGGTGCCCGTTCCGGCACCCGCTTGCAACCGGCTCAGCGGCGAACCCATCAGTCGTCTAGGTAGTGGGCAAAATCGAGCGTGGACACGTGCGAGTAGCGCCGGTCCGTCGTCCCGACGTTGTTGTGACCGAGAAGCGCTGACACGGCAGCCAAGCGGCACCCCTCGTTGGAGCCCACGTGGTAGCCGCGGTGTGTCGGAACGCGTGCAAGCCCAACGGGCGCACGCCAGTTACCCGACTGAGCCGCTTGGTCATGAGGTACACGGATTGGTAGTGCCACGGGAACGGCCGCACCGTTGGGTCGCCCTGGTAGTGCCCACCATCGTCATGCGTGGCGAGAAACGCCATCGTGGACGGCGTGAACACGTCTCTCATGAGGCGTCCAGACAACGGCACGAACTGTTGCCGCTGACTCTTGTTGTACGGCAGGTGGAAGTGCTTCGGCTCGGCTTCTAGCCGTAGCCAGGACCACTGCAACCCCAGCACCTCAGACGCCCTACGGCCCGTCTCATGAGGAGGACTTCGCGTCGACAACAACATCTGGATCGTCGGCAACGACGAGGAGTGCCTCGTGATCGACGCCGCGCACGAAGCCGGGCCGATCGTGGCCGCGGTCGGCGATCGACGCGTGGTGGCCATCGTCTGCACCCACGGGCACAACGACCACATCAATGCCGCGGTCGACGTCGCCGAGGCGGTGGGCGCGCCGATCGCGCTGCACCCCGACGACCTGATGCTCTGGGAGCACGTGCACCCGGGCCGTCCGCCCGACCTGCTGATCGACGACGGCGCCCGCTTTGACGTCGCCGGAACGACGCTCGTCGCGCTCCACACGCCGGGCCACTCCCCCGGCGGGGTCAGCCTCCACGACGCCGAGGGTCACGCGGTCTACGGCGGCGACACGCTCTTCAAGGGCGGCCCGGGCGCGACCGGTCGGTCGTTCTCGGACTTCCCGACGATCATCGAGTCGATCCGGACGAAGCTCCTGACCCTGCCGGCCGACACGGTCGTCTACACCGGTCACGGCGACACCACGACGATCGGCGCGGAAGCCCCCGACCTCGACGCCTGGATCGCCCGCGGCCGACTACGCCCCCACCTCTCCCGTCCCGTGGGGATTGTTGATCCTCTCGTGGAAGCCTCATCGAAGCCTCACATCGCTGCGGTTCCATGAGTGACATCGCCGGACGGTGCGTCCCCCCGACGGGCCAGCGGCGCCAGACACAGCGAGAGGATCGATCATGAAGAAGCTCATCGCCGCAGTGACGACCGCAGGGTTGCTCATCGTCGGCGCCGCGGGCGTCGCCAGTGCCGCGGACTCCCCCTCGGCCCCGGCGCCCGCCACCGCTCCGGCTCACGCCAAGCTCGCCAAGGCCCGGCTCGTGGCCGCGGTCAAGATCGCGGCGAGCACGATCGGCATCGAGCCGAAGGCGCTCGGCCAGGAGATCAAGGACGGCAAGTCCGTCGCCGAGGTCGCCCGCAGCCACACCGTCGACCCGCAGAAGGTCATCGACGCGATCGACACCGCGGCCGACAAGAAGGTCGACGAGGCCCTCACCGCCGGCAAGATCGACGCCACTCGCGCCGCGGCCATCAAGGCGAAGGTGCCCGCCCGGGTCACCAAGCTGGTGAACACCGAGCTGAAGGGCAAGGTCAAGGGCCTCGTGGCCCGGGCCAAGCTCCGCCGGCACGCACGCCGCTCCGGCGTCGCGATCGCGGCCGGCGTCATCGGCATCCAGCCGACGGCGCTGGTGGACGCGGTCAAGGGCGGTCAGACCGTCGCCGACGTCGCCCGGAGCCACAACGTCGACCCGCAGAAGGTCATCGACGCAGTCACCACCGCGGCGAACAAGAAGGTCGACACGGCCGTGACCAACGGCAAGCTCGACGCCGCCCGCGCCACGAAGCTGAAGGACCGGCTGGACCAGCGGATCGCGACGCTGGTGAACGCGACCCCGCACAAGGGTGGCGCCTCTTCCTAGAGGCCTCGCACCCCAGCGAGCGCGACGATGCCCGGGCGTGCGTGCGCCCGGGCATCGTCGCGTCGTGCCGGTGGCCGGCGCGTAGTGTCCGGCTCGTGGCCGGCGCGGTGATGACGGGCAAGGTCGTGCTGATCACCGGCGCCAACGCGGGGATCGGCAAGGAGACCGCGGTCGGTCTGGCCCGGATGGGCGCGACCGTCGTCATGACGTCGCGCGACGCGGGCCGTGGCGCCGAGGCGCTCGCCGACGTGCGCAGCCGCAGCGGGAGCACCGAGGTCGAGCTGTTCCCGCTGGACCTCGCCGAGCTCGCCTCGGTGCGGGCCTGTGCGACCGAGGTCCTCGAGCGTCACCAGCGGCTCGACGTGCTCGTCGACAACGCGGGCCTGGTGATGGCGGAACGGACGGTCACCCACGAGGGGTTCGAGACGACCTTCGGCGTCAACCACCTCGGGCACTTCTACCTGACCAACCTGCTCCTCGACCGGCTGCGGGCCAGCGCGCCGGCGCGGGTCGTGGTCGTGGCGTCCCAGGCCCACAAGATGGTCCGGGGCGGCCTCGACTTCGACGACCTTCAGAGCCTGCGCCACTACCGGGGCTTCGACGCGTACAGCAAGTCGAAGCTCGCCAACCTGTACTTCACGCGGGAGCTGGCCCGGCACCTCGCGGGCACGGGGGTGACCGTCGAACGCGGCGCATCCCGGCTATGTCGCCAGCCGCTTCGGCCGCGACGGCGACATGCGCTTCGAGCCGATCCTGAAGCTCGGGGCGAAGCTGCTGCGCCGTCAGTCCCGAGCAAGGCGCGAGGACCTCGGTCTACCTCGCATCCTCGCCCGAGGTCGAGGGCGTGACCGGTGGGCTACTACGCGAAGTGCAAGCCGATCTCGATGTCGAAGCGGGCCCGTGACGACGTCGCGGCCGCGCCGGCTCTGGGACGTGAGCGAATCGCTCCTCGCGCCGCTGGACCGTTGACGCTCCCCGCTGACCCCGGGACGGACCGGGCCCCGCGGCACGCCGAGGCCCGATCCGTCAGTGCCGGTCGATCGCCTGCTCGGGGGTCCGCGCCTTGTAGATCGAGATGCCGTCGATCGTCTCGATGTACTCGTAGCCGGGCATCGACGTAGTGCTGGAGCTCGGGGTACTTCGACATCGGAGTGAACTGCGAGCCCCGGAACGCGGCCGGCGTGGTGTCGAGGACGTAGCGGGGCGGGTGCGCGCGCAGGTCGTCCATCAGCTGCTCCAACGCGCCGGGCGTCGGCACGTTGGTCGACGTGTCGCCCGGCGGCCGGCTGCCCCAGTCCCCCACCAAGAAGCCGCTCGTGATGAACCGGCTCGCGGGGCGGCGGTCCGACGCCCAGTAGATCTCCGGCATGTGACCCCACACGAAGATGTGGTCCGCGATCGTCGTATGCGTGTCGAGGTACTGGCTCACCATCTGGTACTTCGGGTGGTCGCCCCACGGCTTCACCCAGAAGCCCATCAACGAGAACGTGGCGGCCGCGATCGAGGCGAAGATCAACGTGGCCCGGACCAGCTTCGGGCCGCGGGTCACGAGCACGCCCGACGGTCAGGAGGCAGAGCGGGGGCAGCAGCTGCAGGTAGTAGTGACCGAAGAACCGGAACCCGACTGCGACCGACAGCGCGGCGGACAGCGAGCCAGATCCACAGATCGGTGTCGGCGCCGGCAAAGCCGTCCGACGGCAGCGCGCCGTCGGCCCGCACGTGCGAGACCTTCTTGCGGTCGAGCCACGCGCGGGGCAAGGACCAGATGATCGCGAGGTTGCTGCCGACGAACGCGAGCGTCATCACGGCGAAGAGCCCCGCCACGTACCGCGGTGGCCGAGCCGAGGCCGAAGTAGGAGCCGTTGCCGAGCACGGCCCAGAACAAGCAGCTCGCCGGGGCCGACCAGGAGCGCCACGATCGCGATCGGGATCATGAACCCGACCGCGGCATCCGCCGATGCCGCGCTTCCCACGGGCGCGCCAGACCAGGTAGAGCACCGGGAGCAGCGTCGCCGCGCCCGTCTGCTTCGCGAGCGTCGCGAACGCGACGGCGACCCCGGACGAGCGTGCGCGGCCGCGCGCGCCCAACAGCACCGCCGCGGTCATCGCGGGCAGCATGAAGACCTCGAAGTTGGCTGCTTGCCCGTCCTGGGGCGCGAACGCGACCGACGCGAGGATGAACAAGATCCCCGCGAGCCATCCCGCACGGTCTCCGTATCTGCGTCTGGCTTCCAGCGCGAGGAGCAGCGCGGTGAGCGCCACCGCGAGCATCGCGACGACCCGCACCGACCACAGGCGCGCTCGTCGAGAAGATGCTGAACGTCGCGGCGTACAGGTACGGGACGAGCGGCGGCTTGCGGTCGGTCGCGTCCTGGTAGAGCCGCCCGCCCTCGTTGATCACCTCCGCCTGGGTCGCGAGGAAGGTCTCGTCGGAGTTGAAGACCTGGACGAAGAACGCGGGGAGCCGCAGCCCGACCGTGAGCAGGAGGAGCACGGCGAACATGCGCCAGGTCCTCGCCGGAGCCGAGGCGGGAGCCGGACGGACGCGTTCGGCCGCGGACGGGCCGACCGACGCGGCTGCGCCGGCGCCTCCTTCGTCGAACGCGAGATCGATGGCCACCGGCGAGCCTTCAGAAGACGGAGCCCCATTCTGCCCCGGACACCCGGGACAACGCAGCATCGCCGCGGTCGGTTCCCCGCGCCCGTCGGCCGGTTCGGCCTCCACCGATCCGGGCTCGCGGCGCTCGGGTGCCCGGGCGCCCGCCGTGCCGGGTGGCATGATCCCCGACCAGATGAGGAGCTTCGCCCGAGCCGGCATCCTGGTGGTCGCGCTGGCACTCCTGGTGACGACGGTCGGCACCGCGTCGGTCGAGAGCGCCACGGCCGCGAGCTCCCCGCCCGCCGCACCGCCCGCGGGCTGCCAACCCGTCTGCCGGGTGCTGGAGATCTCGCTCCCGGCGGTCTCCTGGGCCGACATCTCCGCGGCCCGGCTCCCCAACCTCGACCGGCTGTTCGCCGCCTCGGCCATCGCGGACCTCGCGACCCGGTCCGTGCACCAGCGCACCAACCCCGGTGACGGCTACGCCGCGCTCGGCGCCGGCACGCGCTCGGTCGGCGGAGCCACCCCGGGCCAGAACCTCGAGCCCGACGAGCGCTACGGCAACAGCACCGCGGCGGAGGTCTTCCAACGCCGGACGGGGGTGCCGCTGCGCAACAACATCGGTGTGCTCTCGATCCCGGACATCACCGACTCGAACAACGCGCTCCCCTACGACGCGGTGGCCGGGACGCTCGGCAAGACCCTGACCGCGTCCGGCTTCGGCCGGCGCGGTCATCGCGAACGCGGACGAGGGCGAGCTGGAGCTGCCCGCGGACCAGCTGCACCGGGAGGCCGCCATTGCGATGATGGACCCGACCGGTCGGGTTCCCGCCGGCCGCGTCGACGACTCCCTGCTCCGACGGGATCCCGCGGCACCGTTCGGCGTGCGCCTCGACCGCAACGCCGTGATGCGCGCGTTCACGAAGGCATGGGACGCGCGCAAGCGCAACGTCGTGCTCGTCGAGGCCTCCGACCTCGCGCGCGCCGACGCCTACCGCAGTCTCGCCAGCCCCGACCAGCGCGCCGCGATGCGCCTCGCCGCGCTCCACGCCACCGACAAGCTGGTGGGGCGGCTGCTCCGACACGTCGACCCGAAGCACGACGCGGTGCTCGTCGTCGGGCCGTACCACAGCACGCTGCGGCGGGAGGTCACTGTCGCCGCGCTCCGCGCCCCGGGAGTCAAGGTCGGATACCTGGAGACCGGCACGACGCGTCGCCTGGGCTTCGTCCAGATCGTCGACGTCGCGCCGACGGTGCTCAAGCTCGTCGGCATCAATCGGCCCCAGGAGATGGAAGGGCGCCCCTTCGACATCGACCCGAGCTCGACGCCCTACGCCGCCCGGGTGAAGATGCTCGTCAGGGCGAACCGGGCCGCGCTCTTCCGCGACGCCACGATCGGCAAGGCGACCGCGGCGCTCGTGATCATCACGTTGGTGCTCGCCGGCGCGGCGCTGTTGATCTTCCGCCGCCGCCTCGTCGGCGTGACGCAGCTGCTCGAGCTCGGGGCGCTCGCGGCCATCGGGTTCCTCGTCGGCACCTTCGTGTCCGGCGTGCTGCCGTGGTACACGCTCGGGAGCAACGCGTACTGGGCCTTCCTCATCCTGTTCGCGATCGTCTACGCGTTGATCTGCCACGCGCTCGGCGGTCGCCACCCCGCCGACTCGCTCCTGCTCGCGCTCGGTGGGATGACGCTGATGCACCTGCTCGACGCCCTCAGCGGAGCCCGGCTCGAATTCAACACCGTGTTCGGGTACACGCCGACGATCGGCATCCGGTTGGCCGGGCTCGGGAACCCCGGGTCGGCTCAGCTCTGCGCGGCGGCGTTGCTGTTCTCGGCGCTGCTCGCGTGGCGCGTCGGCCCGCCCCTGGGCCGCCGCCTCGCGGTCACGGTCCTCGCGGTCACGGTGGCCGTCGTCGGTGCACCCTTCTTCGGCCAGGACTTCGGCGGTGCCATCTCGGCGGCCCCGGCGTACCTCCTGCTCGGCCTGCTCCTCTACGGCAAGCGGATCACGGTCAAGGCCGTCACGCTGCTCGCCGTGGTCCTCGTCGGCGCGGGACTGCTCGCCGGATTCGTGGATCTCACCCGCCCCACGGACAAGCAGACGCACGTCGGCCGGTTCTTCCAGAAGGTCGGCGACCAGGGTGTCTCCGGGTTCACCACCGTCGTCGGCCGCAAGCTCTCGCTCATGCTGCAGACCTTCAGCAACACGAGCTGGGTCCTGCTCGTCGCGGGAGTGCTCGGCTCGCTCCTCTACCTCGCGTGGCGGACCGACCGGCTGCGCGCGCTCGGGCGCGCGGTGCCCGTCCTGGCGCCGATGCTGATCTCCTTCGCGGTGCTGTCGGTGCTCGCGACGGTGCTCAACGACTCGGGCATCCAGGTGATGGGGATGATGCTCGCGGTGCTCGTCCCGACCCTGGTGGTCCTCGCGTGCCGGGAGCTGGTGCCCCCCGAGCCGGAGCCCGCGGGCCCGGCGGCGGCCGGACCGGACCTCAGCGCGGACGGGGGCGAGAGAGCTCCAGTGCGTTCTCCCGCATGATGAGGCGCACCTCGTCCGGCGGGAAGCCGTCGAGGTCCTTCACGAAGCTCGCGGGATCCGCCAACCCCTCGGCGTGCGGGAAGTCCGAGCCGAACAGGATCCGCTCGGCCCCGATTGCGGTGCGCAGCCCGATCAGGTCGTCCTCGTAGTACGGCGAGACCCAGACGTGCTCGCGCAGGTCCTGGACGGGGTCGCCGCCCGGGAACGCGTTCGGCGCCTGCGCGTACGACTTCTTCATCTTCTTCACGAGCTGCGGTGCCCACTCGCTGCCGCTCTCGATCGTCGCGACCCGGACGTTCGGGTGGCGAGCGAACACGCCGTGGCACACGAGCGCCGCCATCGTGTCGTAGATCGGCCGGTCGGCCGACGTGATGATCTTGAACGGGTTGTGGCGGAACGCCTCCATCTCGCTCGACTCGCCCCACTCCGCGGCGTAGCGGTCGTAGCCGCTCTCCCCCGAGTGGTAGGCGACGAGGATGCCGGCTTCGGCGATCCGCGCCCAGAACGGGTCGTAGACGCGATCTCCGGGTGAACGGAACCCGGTCGGGGCCTGGATCGGGCCCGCACGCATGACGATCACCTTCGCGCCCTGCGCGAGCGCCCAGTCCAGCTCGCGCACGGCGGCATCGGGGTCGAGCAGCGTGAAGTACGGCGCGCCGAAGATCCGACCCTGGTAGTCGAACGTCCAGTCGTCGAGGAGCCACTCGTTGAACGCGTGGAACGCGGCGTGCGCGGCCTCCGGGTCGTCGACGAGCGGCTGCTCCATGCCGACCCCGAGGGTCGGGAACAGGAAGCAGCCCTCGACCCCCTGCTCGTCCATCACTGCGACGCGAGCGGCCGGCTCGCGGTACGCCGGGCTGATGGGCTCGAGGTCGCCGAACGCGGCGCGGATGTCGTCACCCGCCTTCTGGCCCCGGAAGTAGTCGTCGAGCGCGCCCGGGCGGGCGACGGGGTCGAACGTCGGGTTCGGGATGAAGCGGTTCAGCCGACCCCCGACGAGCAGCCGCTGCTTCCCGTTGATCTCGGCCCACTGCATGGTGCGCTTCGCGAGCTTCGGATCGAGGTGACGGGTGAAGGCGTCGGTTGCCTCGTAGTAGTGGTTGTCGGCGTCGAAGAGCTGGAAGTCAACCGTGCTCGGGGCCATGCCCCGACCGTAGCCGGAACGGGATTCGGCTCAGAAGTGGGCGCGGTCGGTGAGCCAGGCGAGCATCTGCTCGTAGATGCCGAGGATCCGGTCGCCGTAGGTGTCCGCCGTCGCCCAGGTGTGGGTGAGCCCGGCCCACGTCGTGACCAGGCCCTTCAGGAAGTGCGAGTCCAGCTTCGGGTTCACCGGCGCCGGGTTGAGCTCGGCGTTGGTGAGGTGCGGGTCGGCGTAGACCCGGAGCTGCTGCAGCTGGGCCCGCACCCCGGTACGGGCGTCGACGAAGCGGTTGCCGGTCGCGCAGCTGTCGCACGCGCCCATGCCCGCGAAGTTGTTGTCCGTGCCCAGGACCTGGCCACCGGCGGGGAACGAGAACCCGCCCGTCTCGAGCATGGACTGCGCGAAGGCGATGTCCGCGCGCACGTCGACCGCCGCACCCTCCTCGATGTAGTACTGCGTCAGCTCTTCGATCGGCACGGTGGTGTGCGCGTGGTGATGGGTGCCGTTGAACCACGCCGCGAGCTCCTCCGCGCTCAGGAGGGTCGGACCCATGATCGTCGTGGCGGGCCCCGCGATGATCGACTGCCAGCGCGCGAGCCAGAACTGCGCGTTGTCGCGGGCCGTGACGGCCGCGGTGACGGCGTTCTGGCGCGCCGGCAGCTCCTGCTGGAGCGAGGCGGCCATCGTGATCAGCCGGTCGCGCTCGCTACGCGCCGCGTCGGCCGCCGATGCGGCCGCGGCGCGGTCACGCTTGGCGTCGGTGACCAGGTTGTGCTGTTGCACCCCGATGCGGCGGACGATCTCGTGCCCGTACGCGTAGTCGGCGGCCGTCTGCGACGCGAGCAGCTGGGACAACGGGGTCACCGACGGGCCGTCGCGGTACGCGGCCGCCGCGAAGCGGGCCAGGCGGGCGCGCGACTTCTGGTAGCGGGCCGCGGCGTCCGCCTCGACCTGGGACAGGTGGTCGGTCCGAGCGCGCGCGGCGTCGGCCTCTTGGTCGGCGGCGACGAGCCGGGACTGCACGCTGTCGCGGCGCGCGGAGGCCGCCGCGACCGCCTGCGTCCGCCGGTCGACCAACGCGCCGAGGGACGCGACGCGGGCCGCGGGATCCGTGATCGCGCGCGCGGGCGCGGCGGGTGACGGCGCCTCCGGACGGGCCCCGGTCACGGCCCCCGCAGGCACGCCCGACATGACGGACACAGCCACGACGACCAACGACCCGACGACGGCGATCCGCGCGCGGCGTTCCACAGTGCTGGTGATCGACATCGAAGTCGCAGATCTTCACACATGCCCTGGAGCCGGTCCCGCCGCGCCCCGGACCGACGGAACCCGACGAGGTCTCCGAATTCGGTCGAGATGGTTCAAGAATCGCGGGCCCGATTGCCGATATCGACGGGGTGAGCTCTGTCGGTGTCTCGTCGCGCGCGCACCCGGTCGACGGGCTCCTCGCCGAGATCCGGCGCGATCCCCCGAACGCGCACCCGTCAGCCCCCGCCGGCGTCTGGTCGGCGACCCTGGACTGCCTCGAGTTCATCCACGCGCACGCAGCGGGCCGGGTCACCCTCGAGACCGGATGCGGTGCCTCGACGATCATCTTCACGGCGGTCGCGGCCGAGCACACCGCAGTGTTCCTGGGCCCGGCCGAAGGCGAGGCGGTCGCCCGCTGGTGCCAGGACCACGGCGTCGACACCACGACGACGAGCTTCGTCGCGGGTTCCTCACCCGAGGAGCTGGCCAAGCTCCCCGACGACCCGATCGACGTCCTCTTCATCGACGGATGCCACGCGCACCCGTTTCCGCAGCTCGACTGGTACCTCGCGGCGCCGCGGGTGCGCGCCGGCGGGATCGTGATCGTCGACGACATCCAGCTGCCGGGCCCCGCCTCCCTGCACCGCTTCCTGCGCCGGGACCAGCACTGGGAGCTGCTGGTCGACGCCGGCTTCTGGTCGGCGTTCCGGCGCCGGTCCCCGTTCGACGTCACGAGCGAGTGGGCGTCGCAGACGCACCCCGTCGACGGCCTCGATCGGGCCCGCCACCTGGCCCGGGCACCCCGCCGCCTCGCCGCGCTCGTGCGCAACGCCCGCCACGCCCAGCGACTGGGCATCGCGCCCTGGCAGCGCCGGCGGGCGGACCCGACCGCGCCGCCGGCCGCGAGCTGAGCTCACCGGGCGTTCGCCTGCTCCTTCCGGCACACCGGGACCAGATCCTCGTGGCGGGACCCCGGCGTCGGGGTGCGGAACGGGGCGTACCGGTTCGGGTACCGGGTGCGGTCCTCGACGATGTAGACCTGCGGCTCGTCGCCGAAGTCCCGCGACCGGAACACCTCGACCGCGTCGAAGGCGGCGAAGCGCTCGAAGTAGTCGGGGCCCGGGGCCCGCACGTGACCGGCCTCCGACGCCACCGGGCGCGGGTACTCGACGGTGTGCTCGCACACGATCGGGACCGGGAGCACCGCGAAGCCACCGGGCCGGAGGATCCGATGGATCTCGGCGATCGCGGCGCGGTCGTCGGGGATGTGCTCGAGGACGTGGGACGCGTAGACGATGTCGTAGGAACCGGACTCGAGCGGCGCGTCGGTCAGGTCGAAGTTCAGGTCGACGTCCTCGCGCACCAGGTCCGCCGTCGTGTACTCGCCGAGCTCGTCGCGGAAGCGGCCCTGCAGGATCGGCTCCGGCGCGACGTGCAGCATCGACATCGACCCGAGGTCGTGCTGTTCGGCGAGCCGGTCGACCACGAGGGCCTGCAGCCGGTGCCGCTCGGCCGCGTGGCACGCCGGGCAGTACGCCTCGGCCCGGCGGCCGGTCATCGCCCAGGCCGTCGAGAACCGGCCCGAGTACCCGCACGCCGGGCAGCGGTGCGGACGGCGGACGAGTGCCGCAGGCAGGGCCCGGGAGACCGAGCGGTCCAGGCGGTTGGCGACGGTGAGCGCGATCTCGGTGCGCGTGGCCATCAGACGGTCCTCCAGTTCCTGGGAGTGGTGGGCATCATCCTGAAATCATCCTTTTTCGGCATAAATCTGTATTTAGTGGGCAGGATCCGGTGCCGATCGCAGAGGGGTTCGCAGCATGCGATGCCGACCCGAAGGGACCTCCAGCCGTGACCACAGTGCGACGCAGGTACGTGCGCCACGCGGTGGTCGCCGGAGTCTTCGCCGCCACGCTCAGCGCCTGCGCGGTGCCCGGCCTGCACTCGCCGGTCCCGTTCGTGCCGACGCCGGCACCCCCGAGCACGCACGCCCCCCGGACGGTCGCGCCGGCCGTCGACACCACGAAGCAGGAGTGCGTGTACTCGTACCACCGGGTCGACCAGCTCGTGGCGTTCGGTGCCGCAGTCGGGCACGACTTCAACTGCGCGCTGGTCTACAACAACGCCTCGCCCGACTGGAAGAACTGGGAGATGCCGTGGTTCGTCATCCACGGTGACCCCAACTTCAACTGGGCCAAGTGGAAGGTCGCGGTTCCCGGACGGCGCCTGATCATCACGCAGGCCCTCGTCCCCTCCGGGCTGGCGCCCGACTGGCGGGCGCGTGGCGCGGCCGGCGAGTTCGACGACCACGCCCGGGCCCTGGCGACCAACCTCGTCAACGCCGGCCTCGGCGACTCGGTCATCCGCCTTTCGCCCGAGGCGAACGGCACCTGGACCGTCGACGGGCTCGGCAACGACCCCTCGCAGTACCCGCTGTGGAAGAAGTTCTGGGCCCGGACCGTGCGCGCGATGCGCTCCGTGCCCGGCGCGAGCTTCCGCTTCGACTGGACGATCAACGCGAACTACCGGCCGATCCCGTTCACCCAGTACTACCCGGGCAACGACGTCGTCGACATCGTCGGCGCTGACGTCTACGACTTCTGGGCCGGTCCGGCCGCGGCGCCGACGAGCCCGAGCCTCCGCTGGAAGGCGCAGTACGACGAGGATGGCGGGCTCGGTGACCTGATCCAGCTCGGCCGGCGCAACGGCAAGCCGCTCAGCATCCCCGAGTGGGGCCTCTCGGCGGTCGGCCACAAGGGCGGAGCCGGCGACAACCCGTACTTCGTCAACGCGATCGCCGGCGTCGTGCGCAACAACGTGACCGCCTACCAGTCCTACTTCGAGTCGACCACCGACGTCGGCATGCTGCTCACGGATGCCCCGCGCTCCCTGGCGGCCTACCGCCGTCAATTCGGTGACGGCTAGCCCACCCCGATCCACCGGGCGCCCGGTCATGCGCGCGAGCCCTCCTTCACGAGGGTGAAGACGAGGAACGTGTAGTCGAGGTCGGTGAGCTCCCAGTGCACCGGCTTGTCACCCGCGTCCAGCGGCACCGGCGCGCTCGGGCGGAGCCCGTGCCCCGCGGCGAGCTCGAGCGCGTGCTCGATCTCGGCCCGGTCGAAGATCTTGACCGGGACGCCGTACGCGCGCTTGCCGGCGGTGTCGATCGGATCCGGGAAGTAGTCCGTCGACGTGACGAGCGCGCCACCCGGCTTCAGGATGCGCGCGGCTTCGCGGAAGTAGCCGTCGAGGTCGACCCCGTGCTCCACGACGCTGAGGCACGTGACCATGTCGAAGGACGCGGCTGTGAAGCGCGTGTCCGTCGCATCACCCGGCTCGTAGTGGATGTCACCGTGGCGGAACGGCGCTGCGAACACCGGGTTGATGCACCAGAGGTCGCGGAAGCCGTAGAGCCACAGCCACGACGAGATGACCGACTGCACGATGCCGCCGGCGTCGAGGATGCGCCCGGAGGCTCCGGTGCGGGCCAGGATCGCGCCGAGCGCGGCCAGCGAGTCCCAGTTCTTGGCCGGGACGATGTACTCGGGCAGGCCGCACCGGCGGACCACGGCGACCCAGTGGTCGACCTCGGCCTGGCTGAGGAGCACCCCGTTCTCCGCGGGGAACCCGGGCGGGAGCGTCGGGTGCGCGGTCGAGTTCGGGAACTGACGCTCGAGCCAGCGTTGGTAGAGCGCCGGATTGCGCAGCAGCGTCGCGAGCGGGCGCCGCGTGGGGTCCTGGAGCTTCGTGATCATGGTGCGGACCTTTCTGGGGAGACGGGCGGAGCGGTGGTCGTCGGGGTCGTGGCGACGCGGCCGTGGGTCAGGGTCGCGACCGCGAGGAGGCTGTAGCCGATCTGGCCGACGAGCCAGCCGAAGCCGACGCCGGTCAGCCCGTAGCCGATGAACGCCACCGGGAAGCCGATGGCGCAGATCGTCCCCGCCGTGTTCAGGAACACGTAGCGCTTCACCTGCTTGCGGCTGTTGAGGACCGTGTCGGCGACGTAGTTGAAGCCGGCGAACACACCGGCGAGCGCGAGCAGCTGGAGGCAACGGGTCCCGTTGCGGGCGTAGTCGGCACCGAAGAGCGACAGCACGGGCGCGGCGAGCACGCACAGGGCGATCACTCCCGGCACGAGCACGGCATAGACCCCGACCAGGGTGCGGCGGGTCTGCGCCACCAGCGACGCCTCGTCGGCCGAGGCCTCCGCGAACAGCGATTGCGACGCCATCGACGGGACGACGTTGAGCAGGGCGACGATCATGAGCGGCATCGCGAAGAACGCGGCCTGGCGCGCGCCGAGCTGGTCCAACACGATGATCGGCAGCACCGTGGTCGGAAGCAGCGCGACGAGTCCCGCGACCTGGTTCCCGGCCGCGAACGAGCGGCAGTGGGCCAGCGCGCGGTGGTCGATGCTGCGAGCCCAGCCGGCGATCGATCCGCCGATCTCGTGGCGCAGGATGACGAGGCTCGCGACCGTCGCGACGGCCACGGCCGCGACGTAGAGGCCGAACAGGCCGGACGCGCCGAGGCCTACGGCCACGGGCAGCAGGAGGAGCTTGACCAGGCTGCCCGCGGTGTTCTCGACCACGACCCACTTGCTCTTGCGCAGGGCGATGATCGCCGACTGCGCCACCACGCCCACCGACCCCAGCGCGGTCACGAGGACGATCAGCGGCACCAGCGTCGCGGTGGTGGTGACCCGATCCAGTGGTACCCCGAAGTGGTTCGGCACCGCGCACCAGACCAACGCGAGCACCGCGCCGCCGCCGGCCGCGATCACGGAGGTGGTCGCGACGAACCGGACCCGGTCGCGATCGGCGGCGAGGAAGCGGATGACCGCGTTGGGCAGCCCCAGCGTGCCGGCCATGACCACGAACGTGAGCGCGCTCACGACCGTCGACGTGGTTCCGACCGCGCTCGCCGGGAAGAAGCGCGACGCGAGGGCCCAGAACACGAATCCGAGCGCGGCGGTGACCGCGGTGTTCAGGACCAGGAACGACGAGTTCCGGTAGAGGCTGTCGTTGACCGCGTGTGCCACCATCCGGCGCACCGCGGGCGGGCGCGGCACCCGGCGGCGGTTCGGCGTCGGCGCGCGGCGGATCGTGTCAGCGGACACCGACCGGCCTCCGATCATCGGCACGAGCCGGCGCGACGAGGACCTCGTGGTAGATGCCGACGAGCTGCGCGGCCACGACGTCGATCTCGGTCTCCGCGCCGCGGCGCTTCTGGCTCTCGCGCAGCTGCGCCGCGAGCGCGTCGTCCGTGACGATCCGGCGCAGCGCGTCACCCAGGGCGTCCGGGTCCCCGGGCGGGACCAGCAGACCACCCTCACCCACGGCGTCCCGGAGCCCCGGCAGGTCGGTCGCCACCACCGGCGCGCCGGCCACGGTCGCCGTCCCCAGCACGCTGCTCTGGGTGACCTTCGTGTACGGCACGACGACCGCGCGGGCCGCGGCGAACAGCGCCGGCACGTCGGCCGACGCGACGAACCCGATGAAGCGCACCTGGTCACCGAGACCGCCGACCTCGACGGCCCGGCGCAGCGCGAGCTCGTACTCGCGGTCGTGCCGCTCGAAGTAGCGGAACGCGCCGGTGCGCGGGCGCACGGTGCCGGCGATGAGGACGTCGAGCCCCTCGGTCGGGAGCTCGCCGCGGCTGCGGAGCCGCGCCACCGCCTCGATCACGTCTTCGATGCCCTTGTCGCAGTGCAGGTACCCGAAGCACAGGACCAGCGGACGGCCGCCCGGCTCGTGGCCCGTGAGCCCGAACCGGTCCTGCACCGCGGTCACCCGTGCGGGCGCCAGGCTGCCGGGCGGTGGCGGCGCGGCGCCCAGCGGGGTCTCCCACACCCGCCGGTGATCGGCACCGCACTCCCGCACGACGAGCTCGCGCGCCTCGGCCGAGTGGACGATCAAACCGTCCGCGAGGGCGACGAGCGCGCGGTAGATCCGCGGACCGACCGGGCCGAGGAGGTCGAGCTCCCGCCGCACCTCGTGCAGGGTGACGACGATCCGCACCTCGGGATCGGCGCGACGGGCGCGGGTGCCGGCCGCGAACGCCGACAGGGCGGCGAGACCGAACGCCGGGATCGCGAACTGGTAGTGGAGGACGTCGGGGCGGAGCTGTCCGATCAGGCGCGCCGCGTGACCGCCACACCGGGGGTCGGCCGAGAGCACCCGGTGCACCCGGGGTGTCGGCGCGGCCGGGTCCGGCCGGCGCGCGGTCAGGACCTCGACGTCCATGCCGTCGATGCGTCCGAGCGCCTGCACGAGCTCGCTCGTGTGCTGGCCGATGCCGTCGGGCTTCGGTGGGTACGGCGTGACGAACAGCGTCTTCATCGCGCCGCCGCGGTCGTCTCGAGGATCCGGGCGGCGGGGCCGTCGTCGGACGCGGCGCACTCCAACACCTCGGCGTAGACCTGTCGGGTCGCCGCGGCCGCGCCGGCCCACGTGCGGGTCGCGGCGAACCGCCCGGCCGCCCGCCGCCCGGCGGCTCGTGCCGTCTCGTCGAGCCCGGCAGCCCGGGTCAGCGCGTCGATCAGTCCCGCGACGCCCGGCTCGTAGCGCAAGGTCACGTCGTCGGGGAGGTCGTCGAGCGTCGCGAGGCGCGGCACGATCACCGGGAGGCCCGCGCCCAACGCGGTCGCGACCGAGCTGCTGTTGGTCACGGACCGGAACGGGAACACCGCGAAGTCCGCGGCCCGCAGGTACCCGGCGAGCTCCGCGTCGGGCACGAACGCGAAGCGGGTGCGGACGCGCGGCCCGGCGAGCGCGGCACGCACCTCGAGGTCCCGCCGCAGGTCGTCGTCGCGGCATTCACCGACGATGAGCACATCGACCGCGACCGACGGGGGCAGAGCCCCGATCGCATCGAGCAGCAGGTCGATGCCCTTGTACTCCAGCACCTTGCCGAAGAACACGATGACCGGTCGGCTCGGGTCGAGCCCGAGATCTCGGCGGGCTTGCGCCCGCGGCATCGTGCTCGTCGCGCGCTCGATGCCCTGAGGAACCACGACCACCCGCGCGGCACCGCGCGCCGCGAGCTCGTCCGCGGTGTGACGCGAGTGCGCGATCACCGCATCGCTGCGCTCCATGAGAACCCGCCGCGCGGCGACGTCATCGCGGAACACGGGAACGTGCGGCAGCAGGTTGTGCGCGGTCCACACGATCCGGTAGCCGAGGACGTCGGCCAGCGCGAGGAAGAGCTCGAAGCCGCGCTGCACGGCCCCGCGCGCCCGATCGCCACGCGCCCACGCGAGCAGGAACGGATGGACCCAGTGGACGTGGAGCAGCCGGTAGCCGCGCGCCCGGTGCCACACCAGCAGGAACGGGAGCGCGAGCAGGTTCGCCGTCTGCGAGGACGTGGGACCGGCCAGGTAGTGGACGTCGACCTCGCGCGGATCCATCGCCCCGTAGAGCAACCCCTGATACGGGTTCTCGTCACGCGGCAGCACCAGCACCTTCACGCGGCAGCACCCGCGCGGCGTGCCCCAGCTCGCGCAGCACACCGACGCCGAACCAGAGGTGGTCCACGACCACCCGCACCGGCTGCTTCCCCCGGTTGCGCCACAGCGGCACCGCGAGCAGCAACGGGTAGGCCCGCCACTTCAGCGTGAGCGGGAGCCCGAGGAGGAACAGCGGGTACGCGGCGACGATCGGGTCCTCACGCAGCATCTTCCCGAGCCGCTCGGGATGCTTGCGGTACAGCTGGGCGCGGGCCTTCCCGTACGCGATCGCGCGGTGCGTCTGGCGCCGCCGATCGCCCCAGTCGTGGATGACGACCGCATCGGGCACGTAGCGGATCGGCACCCCGGCGCCGGCGATCCGCCAGCTGAAGTCGATGTCCGAGCCGTACTCGAACGACTCGTCGAACCCACCGACCAGATCGAACACCTCGCGCCGGAACGCCACGTTGATCGTCGGGCACTCCTCGACGTGCTCGGGCTGCGCGCGCCCGTGGACGCCGTACGCCACGCCGTCCGGCGTCCCCTCGTAGACGCTGCGAACGCGCGATCCCGTGCGCCCACAGGTCACCTGTTCCCGCCCGTCGACGATCGGGGCGAGCAGCCGCTCGAGCCAGTCCGGCTCGGGCACGCACCCGCAGTCGGTGAAGACGATCACATCGCCGATCGCCTCGGCGACCCCGAGGTTGCGCTGCTCGGGGATCGTGACCCCCGCGTCCGGGCGCGGGGTGAACGGCACCCACTTCACCCACTCGTGACCGTGACGGACGAAGTCGAGACGGCCGCCCGATGCATCGACGACCACGACCTCGTCGAGCAACCCGTCGAAGAGGGGGACGAACGCATCCAACGTCTCGGCCAGGGCCGGCTCGTTCTTGCTGATGACGACGATCGAGACCTTCATGGTGCTCCTTACCGATAGATCCGGGTCGAGCCGGTCGAGAAGACGGTGGCCTTCGTCGCGTCGAGGAACGCGCCGGGGAAGGCGTAGACCGCGTAGTCGGGGCCGATCGCGCCACGCGCCCGGCCGTCGCGCACGTTCGCCTCGGAGGCGTAGACGTACGCGTTCTGATCGAGGGTCTTGGGCGTGAGCACGTCGATGATCGAGTTGCCACCGATCGAGGTGCTCGCCCAGATGCGCAGCTTGCCGTACCGGTCCGTGTAGATGATCGAGTCCGGCTCGCGGTGCGCGGCGAGCCACTGCGCGGTCGCCACCTCGGCGTCGGTGATCGCGAACCGCTCCTCGGAGTCGCCGCGGTTCATGATGTTCGACGGCGCGTCTCCCCCACCGAGGACCGCGGCGAGGCCGGAGGAGGAGAGGAACACGACCATGAGCCCACCCGCGACCGCGAGCAGGGTCAGCGCCCGCCACCGCGCGAGGCTCCACGCGACGATGGTCGCGAACCCGACCGAGAGCACGACCGCGGCATGGATCTGCGCGCGCTCCTGGTTGTAGGCCTCGGCCGCGACCCCGCTCACCCGCATCACGGCGACGAACGCCAGGATCACGAAGCCCAGGCAGGCGAGCTCGCGCCCACTCGTTCCCGGATCGCCGCGGCGCTTCCAGGCGAAGACGACCATCCCGAGCGCGGTCAGGGCGACGACGCCCTGCGAGACCACGATCAGCAGCTTCGCGTCGAGCGCGCCCGCGGCCGGTGAGAAGCCGACCAGCGGAGGCACCTTCGCGTTCCGGACCGGATACGCGTTGGTGAGGCGCTCGGGGTACGCGTTCAACCACGGCGCGCCGGCGCGGTAGATCAACGCCTCCCGTTGCGCGAACTTCTTGCCCGTGATCTCCTGCGGCGCGTTGCCCTGCAGCCACCGGAGGAGCAGCGATCGTCCCTGACTGCTCGGCAGGAACTCGGGACCGCGCTCCGCGGCCTGCTTCGCGAACTGCAGCACGTTGCCGGTCGAGTGGGTCAGGCCGAAGTTCCAGAAGATCGTGAAGCCGAGGACCCCGAGCACCACCCATGAGGCCAGGACCCGGCGATGGCGCACCGTCCGGTCGCGCGCCCGGCGCCGGAGGAGCCGGACGAACGCGTAGAGGAGCCAGGCGCCGACCAGCGCGAGCGACGTCACGTACGCGGTCGAGTAGTGGGTGACGGCCAGCGCGCATCCGGCGAGGAGCACGACGCACCGGCGGTAGGTCACCGGCAGGTCGTCGTCGAAGGCGACCGCGACGAGCACCCCGAAGAAGAGCAGCGCCACCTCCTGCCGGGTGATGGCCGGCATCTGCTGCGCGAACGCCAGCTGCACGACCACGAACGCCGCGGCGGCGAACGCGGCGGTCCGCGACACCCAGCGCGCCGCGACCGCGTACACCATCAGCGGGAAGAACGCGAAGAGCAGCGGGTCCACGGCCCGGAGCAGGTTCACCCCGGAGATGCCCGTCACCCGGGCCAGGACGGTCGGGAGCGCGGTGATGCTCAACATCGCACGGTACGGGTCACCGTGGACGGCCGGGGTCCACGAACCCGCCTGCATCGTGAGGGAGAACGCGCGGAACTCCTCCTGGATGTCCCAGCCGAAGAGCCGGTCACCCGCGAGCGAGTACGAGTAGATGACGGTGACGGCCACGGCGTAGAGACCGGCGAGCAGCACCCACTGCGGCGCCCGTTCCGACGCGAACAGCAACCCGACGAGGAGCAACCCGCTCGCGACGAGCACGGCGATCGCCGGCGCGGGCCCGAGCCCGTGGTTCACGGCCTCCGCGGCGCCGGCCGCCGCAAACGGGAGCGCACCGATCGCGAGTGCCGTGACGACCTGACCGGGACGGGGCACCCGGTGGTCGAGCACGGACGCGATCGGCTCCCGGGCCCGGGCGACGAGCAGCGCGAGCAGTCCGAGGACCTCGTTGACGAGCACGACCATCGGCCCCCGGGCGAGGGGTTGGGCCACGCCGAAGCTCGGGAGCACGAAGCTGCCGGCCACCGCCGCGACCATGAGGAACGTCACGCTGGCCGCCACGATGAGGGCCAGGCGCACGCCACCGTTCGCGGGCCGGGCCCGGCAGGTCGCGACGAGCAGCGTCCCGGGAACCAGCAGCAGGAAGGCCAGCGCGAACACCCGCGCGGCCAGGAAGCGGTTGAGCACCACCGCCACGTCGAACGCGACCAGCAACACGAACGTCGGGATCAGGTTCTCGACGTACTCCCGCCGCGCGGCCCGCCGGCGCTGGCGGCGGGTCCGCAGCTCGAAGCCGCGCGACAGCTCGACGTCGAGGGCGGCGCCGTCGACGAACGCGAGGGTGGGCGGTCCGAGGGTCGTCGCGCTCACCGCGCGGGTTCCCCGTCACCGGGTCGCCGGCGGTACTCACGGCGGAGCCGGATCCAGCTCTTCGCGAACCCGAGGTCGTGGGCCATCTCCTCGCAGAGCTGCACCGCGGGGAACGCCAACAGCTCCGGGCGCCGGCGCCGGGCCGCTTCGAGCGGCCAGCGGGAGAACACGAGCAACGGGACCGCGACCGCCGCGGCGAGTGCCCAGCAGCGGCGGGTGCCCAGCAGCGCGAGCCCGGCGACGAGCACCGGGATGGGGAACACCGTGGGTCCCTGGTCCTCGTTCTTCAGATAGCCCCGCGCGCTTCCCGCGCCGTACTGGTAGCTCCGGCGCACGGTGTCGCGCAGCTCGCCGTCGAAGTCGTGCGCGATGACCGCGCGCGACGTGAAGACGAAGCGCTCGGGCGACGCGCGCTCGCGGAGGCGACGGCAGATGTCCTCGTCCTCCCCGCCGAAGCCGATGCGCGCGTCGAACATCCCGATCTCGACCAAGGCGTCGCGCCGGAACGACATGTTGGCGCCGACGAGCGAGTACACCGGCCGGATCCCGGGAAGCGTGCTGTCGTCCCGCCGGTTGCGCCGCAGGTACAGCTTCGCCCGGTAGAGCAACGAGCTGCTCACGCTGAGCTCGATCTCGAGCGGGGCCAACCGGTTGGTCTCGGCGAGGTACCGGTGCACGAGCGTCTCGTGGCGCAGGGCCTCGACCCGTCCGCCGACGCCCACCACGCCGGTCCCCGCATACGGGCCCAGGAGCTCCTCGAGCCAGCGTTCGGCCGGGATGCAGTCGTCGTCGGTGAAGGCCACGATCGGCGCGGTCGCGGCCTCGATCCCGGTGTTGCGCGCGGCGGCAAGCCCGCGGTTCTCGCGCGTGCCGGATGAGCCGGACGTCGTCGCGGGCCGCGACCGCAGCCGTCGCCTCGTCGGGGCCGTCGTCGACGACGATCACCTCGGCCCGGTGGCGGATCGTCTGGCGCGCGAGCGCGTCGAGGCACGCCCTGAGCTTTTCCGCCCGCCGGTAGGTGCAGACGACGACACTGATCTCGGGCGCGCGGCGTCGCGCCCGTCGGCTGCGGGCGCGTCGACGTCGGGGCGGCTGCCCAGGACCGTCACGTCGACCCCGCCGCCGTACCCGCAAAGGCCGGGGCCTCGGGAGCTTCAGCGCGGTTCCCCGACTCGTAGAGACCGGCGAGCCGGCCGACGATGCGATCCCAGTCGCAGTGGTCCAACGTCTCGTCCGCGCGGGTCAGGTCGGCCCGGTCGCGGCGCGACTGGCGAATCGCCTCGGCGAGGCCCGGGCCGGTCGGCGGGCACAGCCAGCCGGTGACGCCGTGCTCGATGAGCAGGCGGGCCTGGTTGTCGGGGTGGTCCGTGGTGATGACCGGCACGCCGCAGGCGAGTGCCTCCACGACGACGATGCCGAACCCCTCGCGAACGGACGGCAGCACGAACACGCCGGACGACTTGATCAGCCCGTAGACGTCAGCGTGCTGCTCGAGCGATCCGTAGAACCGCACCTGATCCACGATCTGCAGCTCGGCCGCGAGCGCCTCGAGCCGCGTGCGCTCGGGGCCGACGCCGACGATCGCGCAGGTCAGCGTCACACCGTCGCGCTGCAGATGACCGAGGGCCTCGAGCAGGTCGTCGACCCGCTTGTGCCCGAGCAGCCGCCCGACGTAGATCAGGTCGAAGGTCAGGACCGAGGGCGGCGCGGCGGCGATCACCCTCATGTCCACGCCGTTGGGCACCACCGTCACCCGCGCCGCGGGCAGTCCGGCATCCAGCAGGCGACGGTGGGTCTCCGCGTTCTCCGCGACGATGAGATCCGGCGTCCGCATCGCCACCCGCTCGAGGAGGGCGCCGACGAGACCGGCGGGGCCCAGGTACTCCCGCCAGTACGCCGGACCCCACACCTCGTGCCACGTGACGATCAACGGGACCCGCTTGATCGACGCGACGACCCGGAGCGGGAAGAGCGGGAGGTACGGCATCTGGTCGGCTTCGATCGCGTCGAAGCGGTGCCCGAGCAAGCGCAGGCAACCGAGCGAGAAGCGGACGGCCTGGGCGATCGAGCGGCGCTCGCCGACGTACAGCGGCACGAGCCGGGACACCGCCGAGTAGCGCACGCCGCGCTCCTCGCGCCGGCGCGAGCCCTCCCACCACTGCATCGTGAAGACGTGCACGTCGAACCCGCTGCGCGCGAGCCGCGGGCAGATGTGGTGGTACCGGACCTCCTTGCCGCCCTTGTGGTACGGGTAGATCGCGTCCGAGACGATGGCGACGATCGCGCGGTCGTGCCCGGAGCTACCCCGGTGCCGCCGGGGTGCCGCCCGCCACGGCGACGATCGTGATCGGGAAGTCGATGGCTTCCGCGCGCGCGACGAGCTTGACCCGGACGACCGCGCGACCGGGCGGCGCGGGCGCGGCACCGACGACATGAACCCGGCGAGCCTCACCGTTCTCCAGCCGGAGCGAGCCCTGCGCGAGGTCCACGGCGCGGCCGGCGGTCGAGACCACGGCCCGCCAGCGGTAGCTCGTGGCCTTCCCTTCGACGTTGTGCACCGTGATGTCGAACGCGACCGGAGACCCGACCGCGGCTTCCGCCGGCAGCGCGCGCCGGTCGGGGAAGAAGAGCTCGGTGAACTGCTCGTCGCGATCGAGCACCCCGAGATCGCGCAGCCAGGCGGCGCCCGGACCCTCGATGACGAGGAACGGCACCAGCACGAGGACCACGAGCAACGCCCAGATCAGGTACGGCCGCCGTCTCGACCGCCGTCGCCCGGGGCGACGCGGGGCACTGCGCCTTGATGCTCTGCCCGATGGACTGCTGCCCGATGGCCCTTGCGCGTCCGCCTCCTGGGTTCGCGGCACTCGTCGTACCCGCCGCGCTCACCGCGACCGGCGCGCTCATGCGATCACGTCGACGGGGCCCGGAAGCGCGTCTTCCTCCTCGACGGGTGCGGACCCGTTCGACGAGTGCGATCGCGGGAGACCGTACGGTTGGGCAAGGTACATGATGCGCTTGATCTCCCGGCGGCTCCGACTGACGGTGTCGAGGATCACGCCGGCAGTGGCGAGCACGATGCCGAGGCCCGAGAGGGCGATGGCCATCTGGCCGGAGAGCGTCCGGCTCACGAGCTGCGGGCCGAACAGCGCGGTGATCGCGGCCAGGATCCCGCTCATCAGAGCGAGGGTGCCGAAGAAGCGCAGCGGCTCGTACTCCTTCCAGAGACGGAGGATGAACCGGGCGATGCGGAGCCCGTCGGGAATGGTGCGGAGCTTGCTGGTCGACTCCCCCGGCCGCACCCGGTACTCGGTCGGGACCTCCGCGAACGGCATCGCCAGGTCGAGGGCGTGCACCGTCATCTCGGTCTCGGTCTCGAAGCCCCGGGAGAACGCCGGGAACGACTTCACGTAGCGCCGCGAGAACACCCGGTAGCCCGAGAGCATGTCTTCGCAGGTCGCGCCGAAGAGCCGCTGCACGATCCCGGTGAGCATCCGGTTCCCGAACCGATGACCCGGCGGGTAGACGTGCTCGGCGTCGGCGGTCTCGACCCGGCGGCCGACCACCATGTCGAGGAACTGGGTGCGCAGCTGCCGGATGAGCTCGGGCGCGGCGCCGACCTCGTAGGTCTCGTCACCGTCGGCCAGCACGTACACGTCGGCGTCGATCTCGGCGAACATCCGCCGCACGACGTTGCCCTTGCCGAGTGCCGGCGAATGGCGGACGATGGCACCCGCCTCGCGTGCGATCACCGACGTGCCGTCCGTCGACGCGTTGTCGTACACGTAGACGTCTGCGGCCGGGAGCGCGGTGCGGAACCCGCGGACGACGTTTCCGATCGTCAGAGCCTCGTTGTGGCACGGGAGCAGCACGCTGACCCGCACGCTCCCTTGGGCCGCGTGGTCGACCGAGGCTCGACGCGCCGAGTCGCGGACGGACCGCTCGCGTTCCCAGAACTCGTCGGCGCCGTCGGGCTCCGCCGTTCCGAGGGCCGCGTCGTCGGGCAGGTTCACGACGACGGAGACCTCCGGCGTCGGGAGCAACGAGAGGAACTGCCGGGCGAGCTCCGTCGCGAGCGCATCGGTCCCCGCGATGCCCGGATCCGGCCCGAGGGTGATCCACGCGACCGCGACGTCGACTTCGCGGACGATGCGTGCCTGCTCGAGCGCGGTGTCGAGCCAGGCGTCGGCCGCGTCGCCCGCCGGTTCGCTCGACGCCATCAGCAGGAGCTGCCCGGCGCGCAGCCCGAACGCCGCCGCGGCCGGGTCCGGGGCGCCGAGCATGGAGACGATCACCACGTCGGCCGCGAGCAGCGCCGTCGGTTGATGCCCGATCCGGACCTCGGGCAGCGCCGCCAGCACCTGGCGCGACTCCGTCGGGAGCCCGGCCGGATCCACCTCGGGATCGAGGTCGACCGCGACGACGCGGGCGCCGCCACCCCCGGCGGCGACAAGGAACTCGAGGCCGATCGGGTCGAGGCCGAACACACCGACCGTGGCCGTTCCGAGGGCCAGCTTCTCGGCCAGGGTTCGCAGCCGGTGGTGGCCATGGAGGTCGCCGGCGCCGGAGCTGGTTCGGAGGTCGACACGGTCACAGGCGTCTTCGCGCGAAGGCGAGCTCATCAAGCGGCTCCGACGTTCGGGAGATGCGCGGGCGGTGGGGCTACGGGCACGAGAGCTCGCACGGAGCAGATGAGCGAACGCTGCATCAGGTCCAATCAGGATTCCGGTCGAGGTGGCGCGTCGGGACGACAGGGGACGCGAAGGCCAGGTCTCGATGCGACCCGCGGCCTGACCTCGCGTCGTCGTACGTCAGATGTGGGTTGCATCGGCATTCCGGCCGCAATTTCTGGAGTGGCCGCGTGGAAATTTCTTCGCGGCATTCGAAGCGCGGGTTCGGGGTCCTGGAATCGGACCCGCGGATCGCGGCGCTGACGTCCACTCGGCGAAGGTCGGTAGTGTCCGGACGTGCGCGATCGCTTCCCGGGAGTACGTGACGACTGGGCCCGGTTCGACGGGCCCGCCGGCACGCAGACGGTCGACACCGCGATCGACGCGATGGGCGCCTACCTCCGCAGCGGCGCCAACGCGAACAGCGGCGGCCGCTTCGCCGCGAGCATCACGACGGGCGAGATGGTGCGCGCCGCCCGCGAGACGGTCGCGTCCTTCCTGGGCGCGGACCCGGACGGGATCGTCTTCGGCCCCAACACCACCACCCTGGTCCTCGCCTTCACGCGTGCGGTCGGACGGACCCTCGCACCGGGCGACGAGGTGCTCTCCACCCGGCTCGAGCACGACTCCAACGTCACGCCGTGGCGGCTCGCGGCCGAGGATGCCGGGGCGACGACGGTCCTCGCCCCGTTCGACCTCGAGACCGGTCGGCTCCCGATCGACGGGGTGATCGGCCGGATCGGGCCCAAGACCCGGTGGGTCACGATCACCGGCGCGTCGAACGCGCTCGGGACGATCCCGGACGTCGCCGCGGTCGTCGAGGCCGCCCATGCGGCGGGGGCCCGCGTCTTCGTGGACGCGGTGCACTTGGCCCCGCACCGTGCGATCGACATCGGCGCGCTCGGCTGCGATGCGCTCGCGACCTCCCCCTACAAGTGGTACGGCCCGCACGCCGGGGTCCTCTGGCTCTCGCCCGAGCTCCGGACCGGGCTCACGCCCTACAAGGTGCGGCCCGCGCCGGACACCGCGCCCGAGCGCTGGGAGACGGGCACGCCCGCCTACGAGGCGATCGCCGGGACCCGCGCCGCGGCCGAGTTCCTGCTCGACCAGGGCATGGCGACGATGGCGAAGGCGGAGGGCGAGGTGTTCGCGCCCCTGCTCGACGGCCTGCTCGCCCTGCCCCACGTGCAGATCCACGGTCCCCGCGACCTCGAGGACCGGACCCCCACGGTCTGCTTCTCGGTCGACGGTCGCTCTGCCGACGACGTCGCGGCCGCGCTCGCCGACGAGCGGGTCGCGGTGTGGGGTGGCAGCTACTACGCGGTCGAGGTGATGGCCGCCCTGGGGCTGGCCGAGCGCGGTGGCGCGATCCGGGCCGGAGTGTCCTGCTACACCAGCGCGGACGATGTGGACCGATTGCTCCGGGCGGTCGCCCGCACGCGTGGACCCGGTTCCCCGCGCCCGGCGACGTCAGAGGTACGGTCCGGAGATGAATGATTCTGAGTCTCGGGGTGTCCTGCCCGCACCGGTCGAGGCATTGCTCGATGTCGCGCTCGTCGCGGAGCTGACCGTCGTCGCCGAGAACGGTCGGCCGGTGACCTACCCGCTGATCCCGCTCTACGACGGCCGCCACATCTACATGACCTCCGCGGTCCTGTTCTCGCGCAAGCTCCGACACATCAAGGCGAACCCGAAGGTCTCGGTCGCGCTCACCGACCCGGTCGGCGTTCCCGCCGAGCCGTTCGCGCGGGCGACCATCCAGGGAGACGCGATCGTCGTCGAGGACGACATGCACTCGGGGTGGGAGACGTTGATGCCGCTCTGGCGGGCGAAGGAGCCGGTGATCGACAGCTTCGTCAAGAAGCGCTTCGGGATCCCGCTGTTCTTCGAGCGGTCCATCATCCAGATCACGCCGCGCCGGGTGCAGCTCTGGGAAGGCGGGGACACCGCGATCGTGCCGCAGGTCTTCGAGCTGGCGGAGCTGGGCTGATGTCGAAGCTCGATCTGGCCGACGCCGTCACCCGGGCCCGCACCTACTCGCACGCCGTCGTCTCGTTCGTCGACCCGGACGGCTACCCCATGACCGTCGCGGGCGATTTCCTGACCGATCCCGCGAGCGCGACCCTCGACATCGGCCCGCTCGCCGGCGAGGTCCTGCCTGCCGCGGGGACCGAGGTGTGCGTCACGTTCAGCCACATCAGGCCCCAGACCGGCGTGGGCTACGACGAGCGCCGGTACATCAACCTCTGGGGCCCGGCCGTGCCCGAGGGTGACCGGCTCCGGGTCACCGTGGTCCGGGCCACCGGCTGGGACGAAGCTGACATCCCCTTCTTCGAGTACGCCGAGCGCAGCGTCCCCGTCGCGCACGAGTACATGGAGGACGTCGGCGACCAGCGCCCGCACCTGTCCAAGTGGTGGACCTTCTTCCTGGCCACCCGACTCCCCTTCCTCACCGCGACGATCGTGCCGATCGCGCTCGGCGGCGCCGTGGCGGCCTCGCACCACTCGTTCGCACTCGGGTGGTGGCTGCTCGCGCTCGTCGCCGGATGCGCGGTGCACCTCGGCCTCAACATGGCGAACGACCTCTTCGACGACGCCAGCGGCGCGGACGCGGCCAACGTGACGCCGACGCCGTTCAGCGGCGGATCCCGCGTCCTGCAGTACGGGCTCGTGAGTCGCAAGGGGATGGTCGCAGCATGCGTCGGCTTCTACGCCGTAGCCGTCGCGATCGGCGTGTTCCTCGCCGCCGAGCGCGGCTGGTGGCTCCTCGCGATCGGCGCGGTCGGCGTGGTGCTGAGCCTCGTGTACACCGCGCCGCCGTTCCGGCTCGTGCACCGCGGCCTCGGCGAGCCGGTGACCGCGTGGGGTTCGGACCCGTCATGACCATCGGTGCGTACTTCGTCTGCGCGCAGCAGTGGAGCTGGGAGGCGATCTACATCTCGCTGCCGGTGGCGCTGCTCATCGCGCTGGTGCTCTACGTCAACCAGATCCCGGACCGGGCCGGCGACGAGGCCGTCGGGAAGCGCACGCTGATCGTGCGGTGGCCCGAGTCGCGGGTCATCACCGCGTACGAGCTCATGGCCGGCGCCGCGTTCGTGCTCATCGCGCTGGGTCCGCCACTCGGCATCACGCCCTGGTGGACACTGATCGGGCTGCTCACCGTGCCCTTGGCGCTCAAGGTCGTGCGGGGCATGCGGGCGGCGTACGGCAGCCCCTACGGCCTGATGCCGGTCATGCAGACCAACATCGCGCTGCACCTGTTCACCGGCCTGCTGCTCGTCGTCGGCTACCTCATCGACGTGCTGGTCAGCTGACTCGTGGCTTGGATCGTTGCCATCGCCGCGGCTGCGGTGATCGTGGTCGTCGTGGTGGTGGCCGTCGTCCTGCAGCGGCGGCTGCGCGCCGAGCTCGTGTCCGAGCGCGCCGAGCTCGACGACTCCCGTCGATCGACCCAGCACCTCGAGACCCGCGTCTCGACGCTGCGCCAGGAGCTCTCCGAGCAGCACCGGGAGAACGCGGAGCTCAACGCCAAGCTCCGGGCCGCCGGCGACACGCGAGCGACGGGGCTGTGGCAGCTCGAGCGGCTGCGCCAGAACCGGCTCGCGGGCGTCCGCACGCTGCACGCGGCGGCCAACGGGCCCGGCATGAACCTCGCGGCCGACCTCGGCGACGCGATCGCGCTGGAGCTCGAGCTGATGCGCGAGGAGGTCGGCACCTACGCCGAGGTCATCGAGATCGATCTCGGGAACCCGGTCAGCGCCCGCGAGGCGCTGGCGGTGCTGCGGATCGTCCAGGAGATGGCGGCCGCGCTCGCGAAGCGCTCCGACGAGCTGAAGATCAGCATCGACCGCGACGGTGACGCGGCGCGCGTGACGGTGCAGGCCGCGGGCTGGTCCGAAGGCGCATCGCCCAACCACTCGACCCTGGAACGCTCGGTCGCCGCCCTGGACGGCACCCTCGAGCTGCGCCCCGAGGCCGGCGTGCTGACGGCCGAGGTGCGGATCCCCGACCGCACCAGCTACGACCGGCCGGGCGCCTCGCCATGGCGTCCCACGAGCTTCGCTGCCACATCCCCGAGGGCCTCTGGCGGGCGCTCGAGCAGCGGAGCGCCGAGACGGGTGAGCCGGTGCGCCACCTCGTCGCGACCGCGCTCGCGGAGCTGCTCGACGTGGACCACCAGACGATCTTCCAGGTGTCCACGGTCGGCGCGCTCGTCGAGGGGTCTACGAAGGCGCGGTGCGGGTCGGCACCCTGCGCGAGCACGGGGACTTCGGGCTCGGCACCTTCGAGGGTCTGGACGGCGAGATGGTCGCGCTCGACGGCGACTTCTACCGGGTCCGCACCGACGGCGATCTGCATCCGGTGGACGACGACGTGCTCAGCCCGTACGCGATGATCACGCGACTTCACGCCGGACCGGATCGTGTCCGTGCCCGGCGGCTCGAGCGTCGACGACCTCGCCGCCGCACTCGACGGCCTCCGGGACTCCGAGAACCACTTCTTCGCGTTCCGCATCGCCGGCGTGTTCCCCGAGATGCACGTCCGCGCCGCGTGCAAGGTCCCGGAGGGCACCCCGCTCGTGGAGGCCGCGGCGCAGCAGAGCGAATGGAACCTCCGGGACGTGCGTGCGACGTTGGTTGCGTTCTGGTCGCCGGGCTACGCCGCGCACTTCGACGTGCCCGGCTACCACTTCCACGTGGTCGATGACGACCGCCGCCGCGGCGGGCACCTGCTCGCGTGCACCACCGGCGTGCTGACCGTGGGCGTGCAACGGCTCGAGCAGCTGATCGTCGCACTGCCCGAGACGGCCGACTTCCTCGACGCGGACCTCGCGCCCGACCCGTCGAGCGTCCTCGACTCCGTCGAACGCGACCACTGACCGGGATCAGGCGGCGAGGGCGGTGACGGCCTGCTCCACGAGCTGCAGGTGCTCGAGCCCGGGGAGCCGCTGCACCCGGCGGTCGATCCGGCGGGTCGCGGTCTGCCCGGCTTCGTCGCCGAAGAGGTAGGTCGAGAGGAAGCGCATCTCGTCGGGCGGGATCACGCCCGAGCCGACGGGGGCCCAGAACGCGACCGCAGCGCGAACCGGGTCAGCCGGCGGGCCCGTGCGCTCGTCTCCAGGCGCTTGACCGCTTCGGACGTGTAGAAGTCCAGGTGCCGACCCTCCTGGCGCATGATCCGCTGCAGCAGCTCGGTGAGCAACGGGTCGTCCGCGCGCCGGGCGAGCTGGCCGTAGCTCGCCTGCGCGCACGACTCGTTCAGCGCGCCCCACGTCATGTGCAGCGCGACGAAGTCCTCACCGGCGAGCGTCGACCCGATCAGGGAGACCAGCGGGTCGCACCCGGTCGCGCACACCGAGCCCACTGCCGGACCGAGCCGATGCGCGCGTCGCCGGCGGTCCGGCCGTGCGCGCGGAGCACCGCGGCGAGCGCTTCGCCGTGCCAGAGCTCCTCGTGGTTCCAGAAGGTGAGGAACGCGGTGATCTCGGGATCGGCGTGCGCCGGCGTCACCAGCAGGTCCCGCAGGTAGCAGACCGTGTGGTACTCGACGTCGTGCATGGCCGCGATGCAGCGCAGTACGGGGACGCGTGAGCGGCCGGCGCCCGAAGTGCGTCAGGTCCAGGTCGTCGAAGACGATCGGGCCCGTGCGCCGCTTGTAGTCCGCGATGTCGAACGGCACCCGACGAATCTACCCAGGCCCGGAGCTCGACGCTGCGACCGGGCGCGAGTGCGCGCGGACGGTGGACCGGCCGCAGGTTGAGCTGCGGCCGGTCCACCGTCAATGGAGCTCGCGGGCACACCCGGGTCAGGTGACCAGGGTCACGCGCTCAGTCCTCGGCGAGGAGCTGGTAGAGCTTCTTGCGCGCGTCCGTCACGATCGCGACGGCCCGCTCGACCTGCGCCGGGTCCGCGGCGATCGAGATCTGCTTCGCGGCGAGGTGCATCTGCTGCATCGCGGCGCGCAGGTCGTGTCCCCGCTCGGGGTTCTTCCCCGCGAGGTCCCACGGCGTGCCGCCGGCCTCCTCGATGCGCCGGGCCAGCTCGGCCCGCCCGGCATCGTTGATCTCGAAGACCCGCTTGCCGTCGCGCTCCGCCGACTGGACGAGTCCCTCGTCCTCGAGCAGCTGGAGCGTCGGGTACACGGAGCCGGGGCTCGGACGCCAGGCCCCGCCGGTCTTGTCCTCGAGCGTCTGCATGACGTCGTAGCCGTGGCCGGGGCCCTCGGCGAGCGCCGCCAGCAGCGCGGTCCGGATGTCGCCCCGGCGCATGCGCCGGCGACCCTCCCACGGCGGGCCACCGTGCCGGCCCCGGTGACCACCACGGCCCCCGCGCCCGCCCCGCGCGCCCGCTCCCGGTCCTCGGTCGTCCATCGCGTCCCTCCCCCGCCTTCCGGCTCGTCCTGCTCGGGTTCGTTCTCGTCCTTCTCGCATTCGTTCGCTTCCTGGTTCGGTTCGTTCTCGGTGCTCTCGCAATTCCGTCTCGTTTCGTCTTGGGGATCGTTCTGACTATCACGATATATCGCGATCGCTCGTAACGCAAGTCGGAGCCCCCGCCGTAGCCTGCAGGTGATGACAATTCGGGTGGTGGTGGCGGAGGACTCGCTCCTCGTGCGCGAAGGGATCGCGAAGCTCCTCGACGCCCAGGCCGACATCGAGGTCGTGGCGCTGGTCGAGGACCTGCCCGACCTCCTCGCCGCGGTCGCCGCGGATGCGCCCGACGTGGTCGTCACGGACATCCGGATGCCCCCCACCGGCACCGACGAGGGCGTCCAGGCCGCCACCAGGCTGCGGGACACGAACCCCGGGCTCGGGGTGGTCGTCCTCTCGCAGTACGCCGAGCCCGCCTACGCGCTCGCCCTGCTGGACGGCGGCTCCGAGCGCCGGGCCTACCTGCTGAAGGAGCGGATCTCGGACCCGGACCAGCTCGCCGCCGCGATCCGCGAGGTCGACCGGGGCGGCTCGGTGATCGACCCGAAGGTCGTCGAGGTCCTCGTCAGTGCCCGCAGCCGGGCCCGCACCTCACCGCTCACCCACCTGACCCCGCGCGAAGCGCGAGGTCCTCGCCGAGATCGCCCAGGGCAAGAACAACGCGGCGGTCGGGGAGGCGCTCGGCCTGTCGGAACGGGCGGTCGAGAAGCACATCAGCTCCCTCTTCGCGAAGCTCGGGCTCTCGGAGGAGCCGCAGGCCCACCGCCGGGTGAAGGCGGTCCTGCTCTACCTGGCCGAGGACGGCGCCCAGGGGGGCTAGCCCCACTCCTCGAGCGGGTGGGCGCACGCTGGGCAGCCCCAGGTGCCGCTGACAGCATGAGTGAGTGCAGACCGAGGAGGTTGTGATCGAAGACACGGCGACCGTCGGAGTGTTGATCGTGGACGACCAGGCGCCGTTTCGCGACGTCGCGCGGACCGTCGTCATGCTCTCCCCCGGCTTCGAAGTCGTGGCCGAGGCCGCCTCCGGCGAGGAAGCGGTCACCGCCGCGCTCGAGCACGAGCCCCAGCTCGTGCTGATGGACATCAACCTGCCCGGCATCAACGGCCTCGAGGCCACCCGTCAGATCGTCGACGGGCGGCCCGGGACGATCGTGATCCTGCTGTCCACCTACACGCGCGACGACCTGCCCGCCGACGCGCGCACCTGCGGCGCGGCGAAGTACGTGCACAAGGAGGACTTCAGCCCTGCGGTGCTGCGCGAGACCTGGGACGAGCGTGGTCCCGACGGAGCTGCCGGGGGCTAGCGCTCGCGGCGCAGGACGGTCTGCGCGGCCCGGAGCCCGCAGATGCCGTGCACTCCCCCACCCGGCGGCGTCGACGACGAGCACAGGTACAGGCCGTCGACCGGTGTCGCCCACGGCACCAGCGACGCGACCGGGCGGGCGACGAACTGGCGCAGGTCAGCGACACCACCGTTGATGTCACCACCGATGTAGTTGGCGTCGTGGCCCTGCATGCTCGCGGGCCCCATGACGTGGCGGCCGATGATGCGCTCGCGAAATCCGGGCGCGAACCGCTCGACCTGCGCCTCGATGCGGTCGGTCATGTCGAACTCGGAGCCGTTCGGCACGTGACAGTAGGCCCACGCCGTGTGCATCCCTGCGGGCGCGCGCGTCGGGTCGAACGGGGTCTGCTGGACGAAGAGGACGTACGGGCGCTCGGGATGGCGCCCCTGCTGCACCGCCTCCTCCGCGTCGACGATCTCGGCCATCGTCCCGCCGAGATGCACCGTGGCCGCGCGCCCGACCTCCGGGTTCGTCCATGGGGTCGGACCGTCGAGCGCCCAGTCGAGCTTCCACACCCCGGGTCCGTAGCGGAACCGCTCGAGCGCGCGCCGGTAGCGCGCGCGGGAAGGCGATCACCCGCGATCGCGATCACCTGCTTCGGCGTGACGTCGAGCAACACCGCCCGCGTGGTCGGCAGCTCGTCGAGCGACCGGACCGGGCGGTCGCACTCGATCGTTCCTCCGTGCTTCTCGAGCAATCCGACGAGCGCCGCGGTGATCGACGCGGACCCGCCCCGCGCCATCGGCCAACCGACGAGGTGGCCGAGCACCGCCATCATCAGGCCGTAGCCCGCCGTCGGTGACGACCGCAACGACAGCATCGCGTGAGCCGCGATGCCGGCGAACATCGCCTGCGCCTGGTCGGTCTCGAACCGGCTGCCCGCGAGCCCGGCCGCCGAACGGATCCCCGGCAGCCCGAAGCGGGCGAGGGCGATCGGCGCCCGGGGGAAGCTCAACGGCTCGAGCAGACCGTCGATCAGGTCCTGGCGCACGAGCGGCTGGACCAGGCGCCGATAGGCGCCCGCGTCCGCGCCGAGCCCGGTCGCGGTCTCGTCGAGCGAGCGGTACGTCAGCGCGGCCCGGCCTCCGTCGAGCGGATGCGCGAACGGAATCTCCGGGTGCACCCACTCGATCCCGTGCTCCGCGAGGGGAAGATCCCGGAACGCCCGGGAGGCGAGCGCCAGCGGATGGATCGCCGAGCACACGTCGTGCACGAACCCGGGAAGCGTGAGGGGCTCCGAGCGCATGCCGCCACCCGGCTCCGACTGCCCCTCGACCACCAGCACCCGCCAGCCCGCGCGAGCGAGCGTGACCGCGGCAACGAGCCCGTTCGGGCCTGCGCCGACCACGACCGCGTCGTACTCCGCCGAGGACGTCACCCGCGTGCTCCCCTCAATGGTGGGCGTCCAGCGGGATGTGCCCGCCGATGCTGGTGCCGGCGCCGGGCGCGCTCTCCACGATCAACGTCCCGCCCACCGCACCGAGGCGGTCGCGGATGTTGACGAACCCGTGGCCCAGATCGGAGATCTTGGGATCGAAGCCGGCACCCGTATCGGCGACGCAGAAGTCGAGGTGCTCGCCGTCGCCCGTGATCGTGACCGTCATCGATGCTCCCTCACCCGCGTGCTTCCCCGCATTCTGCATGGCTTCGAGGCAGCAGAAGTACACCGCGGCCTCGGTCTCGCCGGGATACCGCTCGATGCCCTCGGCGATCACCTCGGTCGGGAGCACCGCCCGGTTCGCCGCGGTGCGCAGCGCCTCCGCCAGGCCCCGGTCACGCAGCAGCGGCGGGTAGATCCCGTGGGCGAGCTCGCGCAGCTCGCCGAGCGTCGCCTGGACGTCGCCGCGCAGCTCCTCGAGCATCGTCTTGACCATCTCGGGGTCCGCGTCCATCAGCTGGCGGGCCAGACCGACCTTGACCGCGAGGGCCACCAGGTGCTGCTGGGCGCCGTCGTGGAGGTTGCGCTCGATGCTGCGCCGGGACTCGTCCGACGCGGTGACGATGCGCAGCCGGGAGGCCTGCAGCTCCTCGTTGCGCTCCTGCAACGCCTCGAGGCTCGCCTGGAGCGCCGAGTCCAGCCGCACGTTGTGCAACGCGAGCCCGACCTGGCGGGCCAGCTCGGTCAACACCCGCTCGGACTCGTCGGTGAACGGGATCGCGTCGGGCGCGCGCTCGGCGACGATGAGGCCGAGCAGGATCCCCGAGTGCACGACTGGCGCGACGCGCACCACGCACTCGCCCCGGTCCTGGACCAGGCTCGGCACCCACACCTGCAGCCACGCGTTCCCCGAGACGCGTGCCCGGGCGACGACCGGCAGCTCCTCCTCGGACAGGACCAGGCGGCTCGGGCCCCGGTCCGGCACCGACACGACCCGCTCGAGCACGCCGTCGCTGCCGGTCCAGACCTCGGCCGCGACGAGCTGCATGCTGAGCTTGAGCGACTCCGCCAGCTGCAGCAACAGCTCGTCCATCGGCACGGCACGCGACATGCGGCTCCCGAACGTCTGGATCGCTTCGTCAGGGGACCGACGCTCGCCGTAGACCCTCCGGCGGGCGAACTCCTCGAGGCTCCGACGGGCCGGCAGCGCGACCACCGCGGCGATCACCGCCGCGACCATCGACAGGCCGAGCAGGTCCCGCGCCGCGCCGTCGGGCGCGTCGCCGAGGCCGAGCACGACGAGCAGGTAGACCACCGCGACGACCGCGACGAGGCCCCCGACGACGATCGTGTTCACGAGGAGCCGGTCGACCCGCACCGCCAACCGGTCCCAGGCGGACAGGGTCAGCGAGATCGGGATGAGCGCGGTCGTCGCGAGGGCGACGGCCCCGGGCGAGGGTGGCCAGTCGAGGAGCAGGTGCACGATCTCGCTGACGAGCACGACGAGCGCCGCCACCACGAAGCCCCAGCCGGCCCACTGCAGCCGGGCCCGCTCGACCGCGCCGGCGGTCCGGCATCGGTTCGCGTATGCGCCGAGCGCGATCGCGAGGAGGACCCCGCCGAGCACCGCGGTCGGAAGGCCGATCTTCGCGTCGTTCGCGTCTTCGCTGAACCCCACCGCGATCGCGGCCACGTAGCCCAGCGCGACGACGAGCCGACGCCATCGGGCGAGCAGCCGACCCTCGGGCAGGCTGACCACGAGGTGGAAGAGCACCGCGACCAGGGCGGCCGTCGCGACATCGCGGAGCCGTCCGCCCGTCGCATCGGTGGATGCCGAAGCGGCGAGCGCGGCCGCGAGGCAGCCCGCGACCACCGCCACGAGCAGACCGAGCGGCTCGGCCCGGCGCCGGAGCCCGATGAGCAGGCCGGCGAGGGCCCAGACCAGCGCCACCCCGGTGCCCGTCCAGCGGACCTCGCTCGGCGCGGAGACCCCGGCGAGTGAGACGACCGCGGCCCCGGCGGCCGCGACCCCGACGACGAACGCGGGCGCCGCGAACGGGAACAGCGGACCGGACGCGCGCGCCGACGACGGTGCTCCTGCCGGATGGTCAATGTGCTCGATGGCATCCACTGTGGTCGACATGCTCACTCCGGAACTCGGGCGCCCGGATCCCTAGCTCGAGGACCCTGATGCGGCACCGATCGGCTCGACGAGCCCTTCACCCTCGACCCGCCCGTCGCGCAAGCGCACGATGCGGTCCGCGGCGGACGCGACCTCGTCGTTGTGGGTGACGAGCAGGATCGTCTGGCCGTCGGCGTGCAGCCGCTTGAACAGCTCGAGGACCTCGCGGCCACCATCGGTGTCGAGCGCGCCGGTCGGCTCGTCCGCGAGCAGCAGCGTCGGCTCGTTCGCCAGGGCCCGGGCGATCGCGAGGCGCTGGCGCTGCCCGCCGGAGAGCACCGCGGGCACCTCGCCGGCCTTGTCGCCCAGCCCGAGGAGGTCGAGCAGGTCGCGGGCGCGTGTCTCGGCCGGCTTCCGCTTGGTGCCGGCGATCATCGCGGGGAGCACGACGTTCTCGAGCACCGTCATGCCCTCGAGCAGGTTGAAGAACTGGAACACGATGCCGATGTGCCGGCGGCGCATCCGCGCGAGCTCGTCCTCGCTCCTGCCCGTGATCTGCTCGCCCGCGAGCACGATCTCGCCGTCGTCCGCGGTGTCGAGCCCCGCGACCAGGTTCAGCAACGTTGACTTGCCACAACCCGACGGCCCCATGATCGCGACGAACTCGCCGTCGTCGAGGTTCAGGTCCACGCCGCGCAACGCGCGCACGGGTGCGAGCTCGGCCTCGAAGGTCTTGCGCGCGCCACGCACGGTCAACACCGGGTTGGACGATTCCGGATCCATCAGTTCCCTCCACTGATCGGGTCAATCGCGTACGCCATGACGAGAGACTCCCGCCCTTTCACCAGCTGTGCTTCGAGCGGCCGCATGGACGTGCGGTCCGCCAACGCCTCCGCGGTCTGCTCGCTCACGACCGTCGTCCCCGCCGGGCGTGCCAGCTCCTGGAGCCGCTGTGCCATGTTCACGGTGTCGCCCACCACCGTGTACTCGAGCCGCTCCGGGCTCCCGAGCAGCGCCGCGGCGACCTCACCGGTCGAGAGGCCGATGCCGAGGCCGAACGGATCGAGCCCCTCGGCCTCCCACTTCGCGTTGAGCGCCGCCTGGCGGCCGTGCATCGCGACCGCCGCCGCGGCGGCGCGCTGGGCGTGGTCCTCCTGCGGGAACGGCGCGCCGAAGACCGCCATCACGGCATCGCCGACGTACTGCATGACGGTGCCGCCCTGCTCGAGGATCGCGGAGTTCATCTCAGCGCGATGGCCGTTCAGCTGGCCCGCGAGCACGGTCGGGTCGGCCCGCTCCGCGATGCCCGAGTACCCGCGCACGTCCGACATCAGGACGGTGACCACCAGCCGTTCCGTGCGGCCGATCGCATCCGGGTCGTCGCGCAACCGCTCGGCGACGCCACCCGGGAGGAGACGGCTCAGCGTCTCACCCTGCTCCTCGCGCTCCACGATTGCCCGCTGCAGCAGCCGCAGCCGGCGTAGCGCCCCTTCGCGGCCCGCACTCGCGCCGTGGGCCAGATCGAGGAACACCGCTTCGATCGCGTCGTTCACTGCCTCCGGCGTGGTGCCCCGGCTCGCCGCGATGGCCTTGACCGGTCGGCCCTCCGCCACCTGGCGCAGCAGCTCGTCCTGGTCGGGCGTCAGCTCGCCCTCGCCGCGCGCCGGCGCGACGAGCGCCTGGACGATCTCGGGGTCGAGCATCGAGCCCCCCGTCGCGACCTCGCGGATCGCCCGGGCCAGCGCGTTGCCGTCGCTGACCCGGTCCTTCAAGAGGTAGGCGTAGCCGGCCGCGCCGTCGCTGAGCAGCGAGATCGCGTACTCCGGGTCGTCGTACTGGGACAGGATCACGACGCCGGTGCCCGGGTTGTGCTTGCGGACCTCCTTGGCCGCCTCGATCCCCTCGTCCTGGAAGCTCGGCGGCATCCGGATGTCCGTGACCACCACCTGGGGCTTCGTCTCGACCGCACCCTGGACCAGCTCGTCGTAGTCCGCACCCACGCCGACGATCTCGAGATCGTCCTCCAGGTTCAGGAGCGCGCGCACGCCCTCACGCACGAGGACGTTGTCGTCGGCCAGGAAGACGGTGATGCGCCCGATTGCCACGAGTCGATCAGGCCACAGTCCGGCCGCGACGGCAAGGGCGCCTCCCCGACGGCCCCCAGGGGGCTAGCACCCCGGGCCGGCGATCGCGGGTGGGTCGATCCGGGTACGAGGTCCTGCGCTCGACGCTCAGAGAGGAGAGGGCCATGATTGCACGGCGCGCCGGAGCCGCCGAGGCAACCGCGGGGCGGCGAAACCCCGTACGCTGGCCGCATGGCATCGAAGTCGAAGCCCACAGGCGAGTCCAAGAAGCCCGGCCGGTCGCTCAAGGAGAAACGAGCGGCGAAGCACCAGAAGCAGGCCGAGAACAAACAGAGCCGCAAGGGCTGGGAAGCGAAATAGCCGACGGACGGGTCACCGCGATCGCGCGGCTCACCGGCGCCCGCATCGCCCGACTCGGGACCGTGGGTGCGAGCGGTGACGTTCGCCTCGTCCCCATCTGCTTCGCGTTGGACGGCGAGCAGGTCGTCGCGGCGGTGGACCACAAGCCGAAGACCACGACGTCGCTCGCCCGCCTCGCCGACATCGAGCGCACCGGCCGGGCCACGCTGCTCGTCGACCAGTACGACGACACCGATTGGTCCGCCCTCTGGTGGGTACGGATCTCCGGTCCGGCGCTCGTGCATGCGATCGACGACCCCCGCGCCGCGGCCGCTCGGAGCCGGTTGACCGAGAAGTATCCGCAGTACCGGCAGTCCCCGCCGGTGGGGCCCACGTATTCGATCGCGATCGAGCACCTGACCTGGTGGAGTGCAACCCCATGAGCAAGCTCCGAGACCCGGAACCGTCGCCGAAGCGGATCCGGGCGTACCTGGGCGGTGACCTGGTCGCCGACACGCGGCGCGCCCTGCTCGTCTGGGAGATCCCCTACTTCCCGCAGTACTACTTCCCCGTCGCCGACGTCCGTGCGGAGCTCGTCCCCACCGCGACGCGCACCCACTCACCTAGCCGCGGTGACGCGACGCACTTCACCGTGAAGACGAAGGACGGGTCCGCGGTCGACGCGGCGTGGCAGTACCCCGAGTCACGGATCGAAGCGCTGCGTGGCTTCGTGCGGTTCGAGTGGGATGCGCTCGACGCGTGGTTCGAGGAAGACGAAGAGGTCTTCACGCACCCCCGCAGCCCGTACACGCGGGTCGACATCCTGGACAGCTCCCGACACGTCCGCGTCGTCATCGAGGGCGTGACGGTGGCGGAGACCACCGATCCGAAGCTGCTGTTCGAGACCGATCTGCCAACCCGCTTCTACGTGCCCAAGGTCGACGTCCACATGGATCTGCTCGTCGCCACCGACTCCGAGTCGCACTGCCCGTACAAGGGAGCCGCGCGCTACTGGTCCGTGCGCGCGGGTGACATCCTCGTCCCCGACATCGCGTGGTCGTACCCGACGCCGCTGCCCGAGAGCCAGAGGGTGGCGGGCCTCGTCGCGTTCTACAACGAGAAGGTGGACCACTACGTCGACGGCGAGCTGCTCGATCGCCCCAAGACCAAGTTCTCCTAGGAGGTACCGATGAACTACCGCACACTCGGCCGCACCGGGGTCAAGGTCAGCCCGCTGTGCCTCGGCGCCATGATGTTCGGCGCGTGGGGCAACCCCGACCACGACGACTCCGTGAAGATCATCCACGCCGCGCTCGATGCCGGCATCAACTTCGTCGACACCGCGGACGTGTACTCCGCGGGCGAGTCCGAGGAGATCGTCAGCAAGGCGCTGGCCGGTCGTCGCGACGACGTGGTCCTCGCGACGAAGGTGCACGGCGTCATGGGCCAGGGCCCGAACATGACGGGGAACTCGCGACGCTGGATCGTCCGGGAGTGCGAGGCGAGCCTGCGGCGGCTCGGCACCGACTACATCGACCTCTACCAGATCCACCGCCCGGACCCGGGCTGTGACATCGACGAGACGCTGAGCGCGCTGTCCGACCTCGTGCACTCGGGCAAGGTCCGGTACGTCGGCAGCTCGACGTTCCCAGCCTCGGAGATCGTGGAGGCGCAGTGGACGGCCGAGCGACGCGGCCGGGAGCGGTTCGTGTGCGAGCAGCCGCCGTATTCGATCCTCGTGCGTGGCATCGAGGCCGACGTGCTGCCGACCTGCGAGCGCTACGGCATGGGTGTGATCCCGTGGAGCCCGCTCGCCGGTGGATGGCTGTCGGGCAAGTGGCGGAAGGGCACCGATCCGACGAGCCGGCGCGCGTCGCGCATTCCCGGCCGCTACGACCTCACGCAGCCCGAGAACCAGCGCAAGCTCGAAGCCGCGGAAGCGCTCGCCAACCTCGCGGACAAGGCGGGCGTCTCGCTCGTGCACCTCGCCGTGGCCTGGGTCATCAACCACCCGGTCGTCACGGCCGCGATCATCGGGCCCCGGACGATGGAGCAGCTGACGACGCAGCTCGATGCGGTGGACGTCACCCTCGACGCGGCCACCCTCGACGCGATCGACGAGATCGTCCCTCCGGGCACCAACTTCACCTGGGCCGACGCCGGGTACACACCCCCGGGCGTGGCCGACCCGTCACAGCGCCGCCGACAGGGGTAGGGAGCCCCAAGGTCCCTGGTCAGTCGGCAAGAACCGCCGGAGGGCGCCGAGCAACACCGAGCCCGGAGCTCGCCCTCCGGAGAACTTGAAGAGGAAGCTCGGCCTCCGGAGAGCTTCACGATGAAGGCAGCTGCGGCGGGTGGACGCCCTGCTCACGTCCCCCTGCCCTCCCCGCCGCAGCCGACGAGACGTTACCGGCCCGAACGGTCATAATGCAAAGGCGCATTACTCACTCCGCGCCTCAGCACCGGGAGGGGCTGACATGGCCGACCGCGATCCCCTCGCCACGCCAGATGTCCGGACCCGCTTGGCCGACGCGGCCCTGGAGCTGTTCGGGCGCAAGGGCGTGCGCGAGACCTCGACGCCGCGAGATCCTCGCGGCGGCCGGCCTCCGGAACCCGTCCGCGATCTCGTACCACTTCGGCTCGAAGGCGGAGCTCGTCGACGAGCTGGTGAGTGAGCTGATCGGTGGCACCGCGCCGGTGCTGCAGCGCCAGATCGAGCTGGCGCGCGGCGAGGAGCTCCCGAGCATCCAGGCGTGGGCCGCGATCGCGGTCGAGTCGGCGGTCGACCTCGTCTCGACGGAGCGCGGCTGCCTGCTCGCGCGGCTCTGGTGGGAGTACGACGGCCACCTCCGGCCCGAGGTCCTCGAAGAGTTCCTCGGCAGCGACAGCCCGATCGCGACGAGCTGGATCGACGCCGCGGCCTCGATCCTCCCCGGGCTGCCCCGGTACATCGCGGTCGTCCGGAACGTCACGATGCTCCGGACGCTCGAGTGGATGATCGCCCGCCGCGCGGGCCGGGTCCTGACGGGATCGCCGTCGCCCGCGCTCGCCATCGAGACCCCGGCCGCGCTCCGAACGCTGCTGCTCGAAGTGGCCGTCGGCATCCTCACGCAGCCCACCACGTTGACCGACGAGGACGTCACGTTGACCGAGTGAGGCCCGATGGCGGTCGGCGCCCGGCGGTAGTACAACGCGGTGATGCGCTTCGGACTCGACATCGCCCAGCAACGCATCCCGTGGCCGGAGCTCGCGTCACACGTGCCGGTTCGCCGACGAGCTCGGCTACGACGGGATCTGGGGCTTCGACCACTTCCAGCCGATGTACGGCGACGGCCCGGGCGAGTGCTTCGAGGGCAACACGACGCTCGCGGCATGGAGCGGGATCACGGAGCGGGCCCGACTCGGACTCCTCGTCACCGGCATGACCTACCGCCACCCGTCGGTCTTCGCGGCCGAAGCGATCACCATCGACCATGCGTCGAACGGCCGGCTCGAGCTCTCGTACGGCGCCGCGTGGTTCGACCCGGAGCACGAACAGCTCGGGATCCCGTTCCCGGCGCTCAAGGCTCGGGTCGACGCGTTCGAGGAGGCCGTCCAGATCGTGCGGGGCCTGCTCACGACGGACCACTTCAGCTTCGAGGGCGAGCACTTCCAGGTGCGGGACGCGACGCTGCTCCCCCGGCCGGTGCAGCAGCCGCATCCGCCGATCTGGATCGGCGCGTCCGGTGAGCGACGCATGATGCCGATCGCCGCACGCTACGCGGACGTCTGGCACTGCTTCGGACCGGTCGACGTGCTCGGCGCCAAATCGCAGCGGTTGAGCGACATGGCGGTCGCGGCGGGTCGGGACCCGGGCGAGATCTCGCGGGCGTCGTCGCTGTCGATCGAAGAGGATCTCGACGACGTCGCGCGCAGCATCGAGCAGTGGGACGACGCCGGCTTCGAGTACCTCGTCTGCGGCTGGCCGGCGCAGGGCCGCAGCCGGGTGGAGGAGTTCGCGACCCGGTTCCCGGCCGGCTGACCGTCAGGTCAGGGTGAGGCCACCATCCACGGCCAGCACCTGCCCGGTGATGTAGCTCGCGTCGTGCGAGAGCAGGAACACCGCGGCGCTGGCGACCTCCCAGGGCGTCCCCTGCCGGCGCAGCGGGACCGGCGTCTTCTCACGCGACGGTCGGCCCCGCGACGCGAGCCGGCCCAGCGGCGTGTCGATGAGACCCGGGGCGAGCACGTTCGCCCGCACCCCCTGGCGGGCGCCTTCGAGCGCGACGTGACGGCACAGCCCGATGAGCCCCGCCTTCGAGGCGTCGTACGCGGGCAGCCGGCTTCCGGGCCGCAACCCGGCGACCGATCCGATGAACACGATCGCGGACTCCGGCTCGAGCCTCGGGAGCACCTCCCGGGCAATGAGGAAGTGCGCGCGCAGGTTCACCGCGAAGGTCGCGTCCCAGTCCTCGACCCTCGACGCCAGACCGACCCCACGGCCGATGCCGACGTTCAGCACGACGCCGTCGAGACCTCCCTCGGCCGCCTCCGCGACGAGCGCGATGCAACCGTCCTCCGTCGCGACATCCCCGACGACGACCGAGGCGTGACCACCATCGCGCTCGATCCAGGCCGCGGTCTCTGCCGCGGCGTCACGGTCACGGTCGACGCAGACGACGGACGCGCCTTCACGCGCCGCGTCCACGGCGATCGCCCGCCCGTTGCCCACCGGCGCCTCGGGGTCGTCGGAGCGCTGGGTCCCGGCGCCGACCACCACGATCCGTCGTCCCCGCAATCGCAAGCCGCTCACGCCGCAGGACCGTAGCGGTGAGAGCATCACCGCACCAGGAACCGCGTGGCCCCGCCACGAAAGGGATCTCCCCATGAGCAGTCCTCCCCGTCCGGGTGACCCGACCCCCGTCGACGCGATCACCGCAGTGCTCGAATCGCTGGCCCACGACGTCGAGGATCTCGACGCCGTGGACGGCGTGGCCAAGCAGCTCCAGGGCCGCGTGCACGGCGTGCTCGGAAGTGGCGTCCTGCGCGACGCGCTGACGGGCCGGTGGCTCGGCCACTCGGTGCATCCCGTGCTCACGGACCTCCCCATCGGGTTCTGGACCAGTGCCTTCACGCTCGATCTGATCGGCGGCCGCCGCAGCCGCTCCGCCGCGCAGCGGCTCGTGGGACTCGGCGTGCTGAGCGCGCTGCCCACCGCGGCGAGCGGTGCCGCGGACTGGTCCGACACCACCGCCAAGGAGCGCCGGGTGGGGCTCGTGCACGCGGCGCTCAACTCCACGGCGCTGGCCTGCTTCACCGCGTCGTGGCTGGCCCGGCGGCGGGGCCGGCACGGTCGCGGGGTGTTCTACGGGCTCGTCGGCAGCGCCGCGGCGACCGGCGGCGGCTTCTTCGGCGGCCACATGGTCCAGCGGTTCGGCCTGGCCGTCGATCACACCGCGTTCGACGAGCTCCCGGGCGAGTGGACCCCGACCGACCCCGCGAGCGAGTGGACCGACGGCACCCCCCGGCGCGTGGCCGTCGGCGGTGTGGCGGTCGTCGTGGTGCCCGAGGGCGAGACCTGGTCCGCGCTCGTGGCCCGGTGCACCCACGCGGGCGGACCGCTCGACGAAGGCACGGTCGAGGCGGGGTGCGTCGAGTGTCCCTGGCACGGCAGCCGCTTCCGCCTGCGGGACGGCTCGGTCGCGGCCGGGCCTGCGTTCGCGCCCGAACCCGTCGTCGCCGTCCGCGTGCGGGACGGGATCGTCGAGGTGCGCGACCCGGGTTAGTCGTTCAGGTCGTGAGCGGGCAACGGGAACAGGTGCAGGTGGTCGATGTAGCGCGCGTCGTCGCCGTCCCAGTCCGCGGCCTCGATCTGCTGACGGCTCCGGCGTCCGAAGAGGATGCGCATCAGCTCGTAGTCGTCGATGTGCAGCGTGGCCGCGGGCTCGCCTTCGCCGAGCACGCACTCGACCCCGTCCCCCACCACCTTCAACGGGGGCGCGCTCTCGGCGGTGAAGCGATCGGAGAACGCGGCCGAGCGCGGACGCCGCGAGATCCTGGACCCGCTCGTCGTCGCGCTCGCCCCGCTGGCCGAGTGCGCCGAGGATGTCCTGCTCGTGGGACCAGACGTCGTACGCGACGAACGCGGGCGGCTCCTCCTGCTCGTCCAGCCACGCGTCGAGCTCCGGCCCCCGCTCGGCCCACTCGGCGCAGATCTCCGCGAGCGTGCGGTCCGAGCGCTCCGTGACCTGTCGGGCCGTCCAGGCCGGTGAACCCGCGTCGGTCATGTTCTCGTCGAGCAGGTCGGCGCACAGCCCCGTGAGATGCGCGTACGCGTCTTTGACCGTCCAACCGGGCAGCGCCGGCACCGGACGGCGCGCCTGGGCATCGTCCATCGTCCGGGCGAGCTCGAGCAGGTGGGCGCGCGTCTCGCCGTAGACCAGGGCAACGTCCATCGCGGCAGGCTAGGTCCGAACTACGTCGCGGACTCCGACACTGCCGCGAGGCGCTCGAGCGTCGCCTCCATCGTGGCGCGGTTGTGGGCCGCACGGTCCGCCACTCCGCTCACGATCTTGCCCATGAACACGATGAACTTGCCGCGGTCGTCGGTCCAGATCTCGGTGACGTGACACCCGGTCGCGGTGGGTTCGAAGCGGTACGCCCAACGGGACACCTTGAAGGGGCCCGCGGTGACGTCGAACGCGAACGCGCGACCGGGCTCGCACTCCACGACCTTGCCGTTCGTCGACCACGTCTTCTTGCCGTTCTTGTTGTCACCCTTGAACTGCGCACCGACCGCGGGCCCGGTCGCACCCTTCAGCCACGTGCCGCCGACGTTCTCCGGCGACAGCTCGCCCATCCGGTCGATGTTCGCGACCCGGCTCCAGAGATCGTCGGGCGACGCGTTGATGACCCGGTCCACGCTCACTTCTTCTGCCATGCCGGGGACCCTAGGTCCCGCACCCTCTGCTAGCGAGAGCGAGAGCGGGAGGAGGAGCGGCGGGACTGGCCCTGCGAGTGCGAGCGGCGGGGCGGACGGCCGGAGCGGTTCGAGTTGTTGCTCTTGCGCTCGGGGCCACGGGGCTCCTGGCCGAGGTGGTCGCCGATGCCGAGCTCACGCTGCAGCTGGCGGCTCGCCCGCACCTGGTCGGCGGCGACGAACGAAACCACGACACCGGTCGCGCCCTTGCGGGCGGTGCGGCCGGAGCGGTGCACGTAGGTCTTCGCGTCGGTCGGCGGGTCGAAGTGCAGGACGCACGCAACGTCGTCGACGTGGATGCCGCGTGCCGCGACGTCCGTCGCGACGAGCGCGTGCACCTTGCCGCGGGTGAACGCCTGGAGCGCACGGTCACGCTGGCCCTGCGAGAGGCCACCGTGGATCGGCGCGGCCTCGACGCCGGCGGCGCCGAGCTTCTTGGCGATCTTGTCGGCACCGTGACGGGTACGGCAGAACACGATCGTCGGACCCTCCGCGTGGATCACCTCGGCGGCGCGGGCGAGCCGGTCGCTCGTGTGCACCGTCTCGAACCGGTGCTCCGCGTCCATCGCGTCGGACTCCTGGCCCGGCACCTCGTGACGCACCGCGTCGCTGCTGGTAGCTGCGCGTGATCACGCCGACGTCGCCGTCGAGCGTGGCGGAGAAGAGGATGGTCTGGCGCTCCTTCGCGGTGGCGTCGAGGATGCGTCGCACTGCGGGGAGGAAGCCCATGTCGGCCATGCGGTCGGCTTCGTCGATGACCACGATCTCGACCATGCTGAGGTCGACGACCCGCTGCGCGATGAGGTCTTCGAGCCGGCCCGGGCACGCGACGAGGATGTCGACACCGCGGCGCATCGCCCGGCGCTGCGGCTCGTAGCCGACTCCGCCGTAGATGGTGAACACGGTGCGGTCCCGAACGTCGGCGAGGGGCGCGAGCTCGCGCTGGATCTGCGCGGCGAGCTCGCGGGTCGGCGCGAGCACGAGCGCCCGCGGCTTCTTGGACTTCGCGCGGCCGACCCGGTCGACGAGCGGCACGCCGAAGGCGATGGTCTTGCCGGACCCGGTGGGGGCGCTGCCACACACGTCACGACCCGCGAGCAGGTCGGGGATCGTGAGCTCTTGGACCGGGAACGGGGCGGTGATGCCACCCTTGGACAGGACGGCGACGAGATCCTCGGGAACGCCGAGGTCGGTGAAGCTGGACACGATGAGAACTCCTACCCCCGCGTGGGGGACATGGCCCCCGGACGGGGGCTCGTTACGGGCCGGCGCACTTACTCGAGCAGCGCGGCACACAGGCAACGAGGATCGAGACGGACCCTGGGCTCCCACGAACACGAGAGCTGAGGTCCTGAAGAGCGAAGGTTCGCAGTTGCGAACGGTGAGAACGGTAGCACGGACCGGGGCCGGCGCCGGGATGCGGGCAATCCCGACGCTCGCGTCATCCGTACCTTGAGCGAACATCCCCCACTGCCATCACTGAGGACGAACCCATGAACATCTCCCGCCGCACCCTGCTCCCCACGACCGCGCTGCTCGTCGCCGGGCTCGGTCTCGCGGCGTGCGGGTCGAGCAGCAGCAGCTCGTCCGGCACGACGACGACCAAGGCCGCGAAGCCCGCGACCACGACCGCCGCGGTCATCAAGACCGCGAAGAACTCCAACCTCGGCACGATCCTCGTCGACGGCGCGAGCGGCAAGACCGTCTACACGTTGACCAGCAACGGTTCCGCAGTCGCGTGCACCGGCAGCTGCCTCGCCGCGTGGCCGCCCGTGATGCTCCCCGCGGGCTCCAGCACCGCGACCGGGAGCGCCGGCGTGTCCGGGCTCACCGTCGTCTCGGCCACCGGGGGCCAGCAGGTCGCCGACAAGGGCCTCCCGCTCTACACGTTCTCGGGCGACGCGGCCGCGGGCGACGTGAAGGGCGACGGGCTCTCGAGCTTCGGCGGCACCTGGCACGTCGTGACGGTCGGCAAGGCCGCCGCTCCCGCCGCGTCGACGACGACCACCTCCAGCTCCGGCTCCGGGTACTGACCCTCCCCATCAAGATCTCTCTCGGCCGTCCGGCTGACCACGAATGGCGGGCGGCCGAGAGCGGCCCCATCAAGATCTCTCTCGGCCGTCCGGCTGACCACGAATGGCGGGCGGCCGAGAGCGGCCCCATCAAGATCTCTCTCGGCCGTCCGGCAGAACCCCAGTCTCCGGGCGGCCGAGAGCGGCCCCATCAAGATCTCTCTCGGCCGTCCGGCTGACCACGATGGCGGGCGGCCGAGAGCGGTTCAGCTGACGTGGACCCAGCTGGCGACGGACGGGACGCCGGTGCTGTCGAGGACGAACAGCATGTACCAGCCGGGCGGCGTCAGGTTCGCGCCCGGCGGCACGGAGACGTTGAGGCCGTTCGCGGTCGTGGTCAGGCCGAGCTTGATCAGGCGCTGGTTGCTGTCATTCGAGTGCGTGACCGCGGCCGGCCGCACGAGGACGGCAGACTTCAAGGCGGAGGCCTCCGTGGTCGTGAGGGCGTAGCTCCCGCCGTACGTCATCTCGGTCGGCGCGCTGGTGATCGTCGGCCGCGCGGTGCCCGTCGAGAGGTACTTGGGTGAGTAGATCTCGATCCGGTACTCGAAGCTGCCGACCGGGTTCCCGCCGAACGTCGCAACGCGTCCGTCCGGCAGCAGGATCGCGGAAGAGTGGTACACGCGTGGGACGGTCGGGGTCGCGGCCTTGGACCAGGTGTCGGTCTTGGGATCGAAGATCTGCGCGCTGTACACCGGGTTGTTGCCGACCTTCACCGACGTCGACGCGCCCCCGGTCTCGAGCACGGTCGAGTCGGGGAGGATGACCGCGCTCACGTACAGCTTCGGCACGTCGATCGGCGCGGTGTCCTCGTACTTGGGATCGGGGTCCTTGAGGTCCACCACGGACGCGGTGTCGGTCGGCGCGGCGGTGCCGTTCGTCTTTCCGCCCCCGACGATGAGCACCCGCTGGTCCTGCGCGGGCGGGAGCAGCACGCTCATGCCCTCGTCGCGGAGGGCCCGGTTCTGGAGCCCGGGCACCTTCTGGTACGTGTTGTTCGTGAGGTCCCAGATCCCCGGCACCGCCGTCGAAGTCCCGAGCACGTTGGCCCCGGAGTAGAAGAGCCGCCCGTCGTCGAGCAGGTGCAACGCGGGGTACGTCGGCATGTAGCTCAACGCGGAGGGCGGCGGTTGCGCGGCGGACCAGCTCGTCCCGTCGAAGATCTCCTGCTTCGCGGTGCGGTTCTTGTTCTCGTCGAAGCCGCCGACCGTGAGCAGCTTGCCGCTGCCGAGCTCCACCACCGACGGGTACCAGCGCGCGATCGAGGTGCTGGGCGCGGCCGTGTACTTGCCCTTCACCGGGTCGAAGATGAACGTCTGCTTCGACCCCGCGAAGTTCGCGTTCTGGGCGGTGGGATATCCGGTGGTTCCACCGGTGACGAGCAGGCGCCCGTCGGGCAGGAACGCGTGGCCGGAGCAGAACGCGTCCCACGGCGTCGCGACCGACTGGAAGGTGTTGGTCTTCGGGTCCCAGATGCTGGTGCGGAACGTCCCGGCCGCGAAGTCCGACTGGTTGTTGCCCGAACCCGCCACCAGGAGCACCTTGCCCGTGTGCATCAGGGCGACGTGGATCGCGGCGACGGGCGTCGGCGTGGGGCTGACCTCCCAGCTCCCGCACGCGGCACCGCCGACGGAGATAGCGACGAGCAGTGCCGCGAGCCCGAACCCGCGCTTCCCCCGAACCCACCGGACCCCTCGCATCGCCTACGAGTCTGTCGCGTCGGACCCCCTGACCGCGAGCACCCTCGGGCCGTCGTCGGCGGCACCGTCCTGACCTGCGGCGACCGGCCCGCGCCGCCCGCGACCGGTCGACTGCTTCTACGTGTACCCGACGGTCAGCCCCCAGCCCGGCGATCAACGCGAACCTCACCATCGACCGCGAACGGGTCCACGCGCACCCAGCACGCCGGCTACCCCGGCCTCTACACCGCGGAGTGCCGCGACGAGGACGGCGCCAGCTGGCTCCAGATCAACGACCAGCGCCGGCCCGGCGACGTCCGCCCGACCCTCGTGGACAGCCTCGGCCCGACGTGGGGCCTGCACCTCGTCGACGTCAACATCGACCAGGGCGATCTCGTCGCGCTCGTCGGCCACCAGGCCGCCGCCTGGGCGAAGTCGCACTGACGGCCCGGCGGGCCGGGGGCTAGACCTTCCGGCCGGCGAACGCGAGCAGGCGGTCCTCGGGCGCAGCGGTGCCGCCCACCGGCTGCTCCGGGCCGAACAGGCCGGGAACCCGCAGCTCGGGGCCGATCATCTCCCGGCCGACGCCGAGCGCGGTCTCGAGGAGCTCGGTGTCCTGCACCGTCTGGCCACTGGCCCGCGCGATGTCGACCGCGTGCGTGAGCACGTCGAAGACCGCGATGTTGAGCGCGACGCCCGCGGGCATGTCGCCGTACGGCAGCGTGACGATCTTCTCCAGCACGCCGGGTTGCTCGAACGCAGCCATGGCCCGTTGCGCGGCGGTCGCCCACGCGGCCTGCGGGTCATCGCCGAGGTTGTCGCCGCCACCCATCAACCGGCCCAGGTCCTCGTCCGACACCGAGCCCTGCTCGGCCGAGATCGCGAACATCGTGGCGCCGCCGGTGATGTGGTTGATCACGTCCCGGACCGTCCAGCCCTCACACGGTGACGGGTTCTCGAGCTGGTCGTCGGAGACGTCGTTCACGACCACCGTCGTCTCGTCCACCACGCGCTGCAAGAGCATCAAGCTGTCCACCACTGCCTCCTGGTACCGAGCTGTCGCGACCCGCGACGCGAGCCTCACGGGGTCTTCGCTCTGCAGGGGGATCCGGATCAGTGGCGGGCGAGCACCTCGGCGTGGAGCACCGCGAAGTAGCCGTCGGGCTGGTCGGCCCAGCGGCGCCACGCCGCGGCGATCGCGGCCAGCTCGGCCGCGTCGCTCAACCCGTACGCGAGCGCCTGCTCCGCGAACCCGGACTGCTCGACCCGGTCCGCCCACAGGCTGCCCCACCACGCGCGGCGGTCGGGCTCTGCGAACGTCCACGTCGAGCTGCCGGCTTCGATCTCGGTGAACCCCGCCTCCTGCACCCAGCCCAACAGGAACCGTCCGGCGTCGGCCTCCGCGCCGTTGTGCGCGGTGACCGCGTGGTACAGCTCGTTCCAGCGGTCGAGCATCGGATCACGAGGAGCCCAGACGAATGCGGCGTAGTCGCTGTCCCGCACCGCGAGGGTTCCGCCCGGCCGGAGCACCCGGCGCAGCTCGCGCAGCGCGGTGACCGGTTCCTGCAGGTGCTGGAGCACCTGGTGCGCGTGCACGACGTCGAACGAGCCGTCATCGAGCTCGAGCGCGTACACGTCTCCGGTGCCGAAGCGGACGTTCGCGGTCCCCCGCTCGGCCAGGAGCGCGTTCGCCTGCGCGATGACCTCGTCTGCCCGGTCGATGCCGAGCACCGCGCCGGGCGCGACGCGCGTCGCCAGGTCGATGGTGATCGTTCCCGGTCCACAGCCCACGTCGAGCAGGTCCATCCCGGGCTCGAGCCGGTCCAGGAGGTACCCGGCCGAGTTCTCCGCCGTCCGCCACTCGTGGCTGCGCAGCACGGACTCGTGATGCCCGTGGGTGTAGGTCTCGCTCATCGACGCATCATCCCAGAGTGCCGGCGCCGACCGCGGCGAGTTCCCGGGTCCACGTGTGAGCGCTCCATGCCTCGGGTAGGACGGGCCGATGAGTGCGTTCGAAACCCTCGTCGGCTCGATGGACTCGCCGATGCACGTCGTGACGACCCGGGGCTCGACGGGTGAGAGCTCGGGCTGCCTGGTCGGGTTCGCGACACAGTGCAGCATCGATCCCGCGCACTATCTCGTGTGCCTCTCGAAGCAGAACCACACGTACGCGGTCGCGAAGCGCGCCGACCTCCTCGTCGTCCATGTGCTGCGCGACCGCGACAAGGAGCTCGCCCGCCACTTCGGGGAGGAGACGGGCGACCGCGTCGACAAGTTCGCGACGGTCGAGTGGTCCCCCGGTCCGGGCCGCGTGCCGGTGCTCGCGGGCGTCGACTGGTTCGCGGGTCGGATCCAACAGCGCTTCGACTGCGGCGACCACGTCGCGCACCTGCTCGCGGTGCTCCCGGACGGCCGGTCCGCGCACACCGAGGCGGACCAGCTCGGCAGCTCGGATGCCCAGGACATCGACGCCGCGCACGACGCCTGACCGCTCGCATCCCGTCGCCGGGTACCTTCGGCCGGTGCCTGATGCGCTCGTGCCACCGCCGCTCGACGCCCGGCCGATGCTCGCGACGCTCGCGGCGAAGCCACCCGAGGGTCCCGGCTGGGCGTGGGAGCTGAAGTGGGACGGCATCCGCGCGCTCGGGCTCGTGCAGGACGGCCAGCTGCGGCTCTGGACCCGCAACGCGAACGAGGTGACGTCGCGCTACCCCGAGCTGCAGCCACTGGGCGGCGCGCTCGACGGTCACGACGCCTTCCTCGACGGCGAGATCGTCACGTTCGACGACCAGGGCCGGCCCAGCTTCGGACGCCTGCAGCGGCGGATGCACGTGCAGGCCGAGCACGAGATCGCGCGGCTCGCGGTCGAGGTGCCGGTCGTCTACGTCGTGTTCGACCTGCTCTGGCTCGACGGTCACCTGACGACCGCGCTCCCCTACGAAGATCGACGGCGCCTGCTCATGACGCTGGTCCCCGAGGGTGCGACCTGGCGGGTCCCGGCCCACGAGCTCGGCGACGGGCATGCGACGATCGAGGTGAGCCACCAGTTCTCGCTCGAAGGCGTCGTCGCGAAGCGGCTCGACAGCACCTACGAGCCGGGCCGTCGCACCGGCGCGTGGGTCAAGGTGAAGCACCTGATGCGCCAGGAGCTCGTCGTCGGCGGATGGATCCCCGGCCAGGGTGCCGCGCGCGCCGACGTTCGGCGCGCTGCTGCTCGGCTACTACGACGACTCGGGCGCGCTGCGGTATGCGGGGCGCGTGGGCACCGGCTTCACCGAGGCGACCCTCGACGACCTCCGATCAGCACTCGCGTCGACTCGCGCGGGACACGACACCGTTCGCCGACCCGCTCGAGAGCCGGGCGGCCGAGCACGAGGCGCACTTCGTCGAACCGGAGCTCGTCGCCGAGGTCCGCTTCACCGAGTGGACCGAGCACGGGCGCATCCGCCATCCCGCGTTCCTCGGCCTCCGCGACGACAAGCCCGCCCGCGAGGTCACCCGCGAGTCCTGAGCCGACCACCACCCTCGTCCCGCTGGTTCAGTCGGGTTGAGCGTCGGGCCCGGGGGCGGGGTCGGGATCGTCCGGTGGGCGGCGGATCACCACGCGGGAGCGCTCGGGGTGCTCGAAGTCCAACGTGACCTCGACCGGGCCCCGTTGCTTCGGCGTCGGGGCGTCGACCACGACCGCGCTCTCTTCCTTCTCGGGGCGGCCTTCGAGCGCGTCCCGGAGCCCGAGGAGCCCGGCCGCGGCCACCGAGCCCAGGGCCGTGCGCCGGAACTTGTCGACGGGCCGCGCCGGCGCAGCTCTCGTCCTCGCCCGCCGCCAGGGACTCGTCGATCAGCGCGTCGGACTCGGCGTACGGGTCCTCGTCGTCCCGATCGACGTCGTCCATGGCGTCAACGGTACGCCCCTATTCGTCGTCCGCGGGCGCGAGCTCCTCGCCGATCGCGTCGAGTGACTCCCGGACCTCCTCGACCAGCGCGTCGAGCTCGACGCCGGCGTGCTCGATCCCCTTGCGGGCCTGGGTGTGGTACTTCCGGATCGTCGTGCAACGCTCGATCGCCCGCGCCGCGTCGTCGATGAGCGTGGCGACCCGGGCCAGGTCGAGGTCGTCGGTCGGCTCGACGCACAGGTCGCGACGCACCACCCACCGGGCCCACATGTACGCGAGGCGCAGCGCGGCGTCGTCGACGCCTTCCTTGTCGAGCACGACGATCGCCTTGTTCCCCGCGTAGTGGAACGGCACGGACGTGGGGGCCTGCTCCTGGGTGGTGAAGACCGCGATCGCCGCGAGCGCGTCGCGGTTCTCGAGCGCGTCGTCGAGCTCCTTCAGCGTGTTGCGCATCGTCAGCTTGCGCGACTTCGCCTCGAGCGCGAAGCGGGCCTCGTAGCCGCTGGAGTCGTCCGGGTTCAGCGTGACGATCTCGTCGCCCTTCTGCGTCCCGGCGAGCCCGGACTCGGTGCCGACGTGCTCCGCGACGTCTCCGTGCTGCGCCGCGATCCGGCTGACGCACGCGTCGAGCACATCTTCGAACCGGAAGCCCTTGCCCGTCGTCAGCTCGAGCACCGGCGCGACCGCCTCGGTGACCGCGATCTTCTCGGACAGCTCCGCCACGTCCCGGCGCACCTCGAGGACGCGCTCGTAGAGGTCGCGCACCAGCTCGCGCTTCAGTCGGGCGAGCGGGCTGTCCTCACCGTCGGTCGCGATCAGCTGCTGCATCGCGTAGGCCTGCTGCTGGTGCGCGTCGACGAGCACCGCTTCGAACAGCGAGATGACGCTGCGCTTGGAGTCGGGGTCGAACGTGTCGCCGAGCAGCTGGTCGAGCTCGCTGCGGTGGGCGGCGAGCGCGTGCGGGAGGGCACCGTCCTGCTCGTCGAGGAGGGACTCGGCCGCGTCCGAGATGCGCGTGACCGCGGCCTCGACCTGCTCGTCGAACCGGTCCGTCATCGCGTCGAACCGCTTCTCGACGATGTGCGTCTCGACGCTCGACGTGCGCCGCGAGCACCGCTCGGGCCCCGACCCGGAGGCACTGGCGGGTGGCGTCCGCCGCGTCGCAGTCCATCCCCATCGCTTCGCGCACCACCCGCAGCACTTCCGGGTCGGTTTCGACCAGCTCGTGCACGACGAGCGAGTCGCGGCGCAGCTCGACGTCTTCGAGGGTGTCGGGGTGGATGGGAGAAGCGGCGACCATCGGATGCTCCGCAGGGCTCGGGGAAGTGGTCGACACCGGACGGCTCCGGTGCCGGGGAAGCTGGCGCCACCAGCATGGCCAAGGGCTGGGACAATTACACGGATGTGATTCACGGCCCCGCAAACACTGCCTTGGACGCCCGTCGGGCCCGAGGTGGAGACTCGACGCGATCCCTTCAGAAAGGCGCACGACGTTGAAGGCAGCTGTCTATTACGAGACCGGCGGTCCCGAGGTGTTCCGCTACGAGGACGTCCCCGACCCCGAGGTGTACCCCGGCGGCGTCCTGATCGAGGTCGAGGCCATCAGCATCGAGGGCGGCGACACGCTCAACCGGGCCGGCGGCGAGATGGCCACCACTCCCCACGTCGTCGGCTACCAGTGCGCCGGCACGATCCGGGAGGTCGGCGAAGGTGTCGTCGACCGGTTCGTCGGTCAGCGGGTGGTCGCCTCGATGCTCTGGGGCTCGCACGCTGCGCTCGCGGTCACGCCCGCGGTCGTCACGTGGCCGATCGCCGACGGCGCCGACCTCATCGCGGCGGCGTGCGTGCCGGTGGCGTTCGGCACCGCGGACGACTGCCTCTTCGAGTTCGGTCACCTGCAGGCGGGCGAGACCGTGCTCATCCAGGCGGGGGCCGGCGGCGTCGGGATCGCGGCGATCCAGCTCGCGAAGCGCGCGGGGGCCACGGTGCTGGCAACGGCTTCGAGCGACGACCGGCTCGCGCGCCTGTTCCCGCTCGGCCTCGACCACGGCATCAACTACTCGGATCCGGACTGGGTCGCGCACGTGCGGGCGATCACCGAGAACCGGGGTGTCGAGCTCGTGGTCGACTCGGTCGGCGGCAAGGTGCTCCAGGGCAGCGTCGCGTGCCTCGCCTACCGGGGCCGCGCCATCACCGTCGGCAGCGCGGGACGCGATCCGCAACCCTTCGACGTGTCCGTGCTCGGCATGTCGAACCAGTCGCTCACCGGCGTGTTCCTCGGCGCCGAGATCGGGACCGAGCGCGCGCAGCAGATGATCGTGGGGCTCATCGACGATGTCGGTGCCGGCCGGCTGCAGGTGTTCGTCGATCGCACGTACCCGCTCGCGGACGCGGCCGAGGCGCACGCGTATCTCGAGAGCCGCCAAGCGGTCGGCCGCGTGGTCTTGATCCCATGAGCACGCAGCCCCAGAAGGCCGACGCGTTCCTCGCGCTTCATCACGGCGACGCACCCCTCGTGCTCCCCAACCCGTGGGACGTCGGCTCCGCGAAGATCCTCGCGACGATCGGGTTCTCCGCGCTCGCCACCACGAGCGCGGGGTTCGCCGGGACGCTCGGCCGCCTCGACGGCGGGGTCACGCGCGACGAGGTGCTCGGCCACGCCCGGGCGATCTGCGCCGCGGTCGATCTCCCCGTGAGCGCGGACCTCGAGAACTGCTTCGCGCACGAGCCGGCCGGGGTGGCCGAGACCATCAGCCTCGCGATCGGAGCGGGACTGGTCGGAGGGTCGTGCGAGGACTTCGCCGGCAGCAACGACGAGATCTACGACGCGGGCCTGGCGGCCGAGCGCGTCAGTGCCGCAGCCGAGGCCGCGCACCGGGGCGCGGTGCGGTTCGTGCTGACCGCGCGATGCGAGAACTACCTGCATGGTCGGGCCGACTTCGACGACACGCTCGCGCGGCTGCTGTCCTACCAGGCGGCCGGCGCCGACGTGCTCTACGCCCCGGGCCTGCAGGACACCGAGGACCTCCGCCGGCTCGTCGGCGCGGTCGACCTCCCGGTGAACGTCCTCGCACTCCCGGGCACCGCGCCGGTGGCCGAGCTCGCCGCGATCGGCGTCAAACGGATCTCGGTGGGCAGTGGGTTCAGCAGCGTCGCCAACGGCGCGCTCGTCGAGGCCGGCCGCGAGCTGCTCGAACGCGGCACCTACGACTTCTGGGCCACCGCGATCGCCGGCATGGGCGTGACGCACCAAGCCTTCAGCTGACGGCGCGCCCGGAGGTCAGGCTTCCGCCTGCTGTTCACGGCGGCGGGTGCGCGGCGAACCGGCCCGCCTTCATCTCCCGGCGCCACGCGGGGAACTCCGCGCCCGACTTCTGGTGCCCGGCGCCCGCGGATGCGTAGACGACGTAGCCGCCCTTCAAGAGGCTGAACGGCTGCTTGAGGAGCCCGAGCTTGTCGAGCTGCGCCGACTTCGCCGTCATCGGGTCGAACCACGCCGGCGTCACGAAGTTGGAGACCGATACCCCGCTGACGTCGTACGTGGGCGCTTCCACCGGATCACACACCTCGAAGCTGTACGACGCGCCCTTGCCGTTGTTCGCCCACAGGTTGCAGTTCGGGTCGATGAACATCTCGAGCACCTCGTGAGAGACGACGCTCGAAACGCTCCAGTCGCCCTTGGTCACGGTGCCGCCGTTGTCGAGCTCCGGCTTCGCCGCGACGGTGCCCCAGAGCTTGCCGCCCCGATCCTCGGTGTGGAACCCGAGCACGCCTTCGGGCTCGTCCTTGATCGTGTCGACGATCGCGATCCCGTGCGCCGCCGGGGGCACCGACGCGGTGTCCTTGTAGAAGACGACCGCCGCGGGAGCGCGATCCCACAACGGCGCCGCGTCCAGTCGCACCTGTTGCGCAACCGCGTGCGTGATCGTCTCGGCCTCGCTGTCGGTGACCAGCTTGGATTGGTTCAAGATCGCGATGAGCATCGCTTCCTCCTTCTCACGTCGCCGCGCACGACCCGTGCACCGACGCTCTGCCCTCCCTGCCCGGCACCGCTGCCGCGGCGCCGAGCTCAGTGTCGCGCCGCGGCGCCGCGCGCGCTAGGAGTTTCCGGTGGCAGGCCCGCTCAGTACTGGGCGAAGTACGGACGGTCGGGATCGCCCTTCTGCATCAGGATGAAGACGGTGCCGTAGGGATCCGCGAACCACGTCGTCTGCAACCCGGCAATCCCCGCGATCCCCGACACCAGGAACTCCACCCCGCGCGACTCCAGGTCCATGCGGGTGGCCGCGATGTCGTCGCAGACGAGGCCGACGTGCGTCAGCCCCTGATCCACGATCGACGCGTCGGGCGCCGGTGCTCGTCCGTCGGCTCCGGGATACTCGATGAGCTCCAGCACCCGATCGCCGTCGCCGGGCAGCCCGACGATCGCGGCCTTCAGGCGCGGGATCGGGATGAGCTCACCCATGTCGCGCTCGATCGCCTCACCTTCCATCAGGAACGGCGGCGAGAGGATCGAGAAGCCGAGCACGTCGGAGTACCACCGCGCGGCCGCCTCGACGTCGGGCACGCAGACGGCCGAGTGCGCCATCCCCAGCAGCACCTCAGCGCACCGCGTTCCCGTGCGTGGGGTCGGCGAACGCGGCGTCGAGTGCGTTCGGACGGTCCTGACGCAGCAACCCCATCTCGTTGCCACTCGGATCGCGGAACACGTGCACCGGACCGTCGGGCGTTCCCGCGGTCTCGCCGTGAGCCTCGAATCCCGAGGCGCGCAACCGCTCGATCGCCGCGTCCAGGTCCGTCACCGACCAGACGAGCAGGCAGCTCGGCGCCGGCCGGTGCTCGGCCAGCAGCACGAGCGGCGCGCCCGGCGCGACCCGCACCGCGGCCACCTCGGTCTCGAACGCCTTGAACCGCCAGACCGGCTCCGCGCCGAGCGCCTGCACGTAGAACGCCCGATCGCGTTCGACGTCGTCCGTCCCCAGGTAGAGGTAGACGAGCTCCCCCACCGGACCGTCCGACGCCAAGGAATCCACGCCGGCGATCGTACGCGTCCAAGCTCGGAACCGGGCCGGACGTGGTACATCAGTGCGATGCACCTTGCCCGCCGGGTCGAGCTGATCACCACCGACAGCAACGCGCTCGCCGAAGCCGCGGCGCAGGACCTCACCGTGCCGATCCCTTCCTGTCCGGACTGGGTGATGGCCGACCTCGTGCGCCACATCTTCGGAGTGCACGAGTCGTGGTGCCGGATCGTCGGCGAAGGGCTCACCGAGCCCGACTGGCCCGAGCACTCCTTCCCACCCGACGACGAGCTGGTCGAGGCGTTCCGCGCGCACGCCGAGCACTTCGCCGAGGTGCTCGGCGCGACCGATCCCGTAGCGCCGTGCTGGACGTGGGGCCCGGAGCAGAACGCGGGGTTCGTGCAGCGGTTCCAGGTGCAGGAGGCCGCGTTGCACCGATGGGATGCCGAGTCCGCCGTCGGCCCGCCGGGTGCGATCGCATCCGACGGTGCTGCGGACGCGATCGACCTCGACAACGACCTGTTCCCCGCAGCCGCGCCGATCGCGCAGGCCGTCGCCGCGATCGACATCGACTGATGCGCACCATCCCCGATCTTCTGGCCGATGCTGCTGCCGCGGGCCCGGACCGGCCGTGGCTCGTCAGCGGTGACATCACCTTCACGTTCGCCCAGACCGAGCGGCTCGCGGCGGCCGCGGCGGCCGGGCTCGCGGCGCGTGGGGTGGGCCGGGGGGACATCGTGCTCGTCGTCGCCCGCAACTTTCCCGCCCAGGTCTTCACGTGGCTGGGGCTCGCGCGACTCGGCGCGGTGATGCTCCCCGTGAACCCCAACTGCACGAGCGAGGAGCTCGGCGGCTTCCTGGAGCAGGTGCACCCGGCCGTGGTCGTGTGCGATCGCGCGCGGGACCTGATCGTCGACGAAGCCGTCGCGCGCGCGAGCGCACCGGCAACGGTGATCGACGTCCATGACCCGCTCGCCGCGTCGCCCGACGAGGCGCCCCGGCCGACGATCGATCCGCGCGATCCGGTCGTGCTCATCCCGACATCGGGCACGACCGGCCGGTCGAAGCTCGTCACCCAGACCCATCAGGGCTACACCCTCGCGGCGGAGGGCTTCCCGGCCTGGGTCGGGCTCACGCCCGAGGACCGGCTCATCACCGCACTCCCCATCTTCCACATCAATGCGCCGGCGTACTCGCTGCTGGGCTCGATGGCGATCGGTGCGAGCGTCGTGCTGCTCGAGCGCTACTCACCGAGTCGCTTCCTCGACGCGGCGCGCGAGCACGGCGCGACCGAGTGCAACATGATCGGCGCCATGCTCGAGATGCTCATGCGCCAACCCGAGCGCCCGGACGACGCCGACAACCCGCTCCGCCTCTGTTACACGGGACCGACGCCACCGCGCGACCGTCAGCTCGAGACCGAGCGACGGTTCGGCCTCGAGATCGTCTGCGGCTACGGGCTCTCGGAGAGCACGTACGGCACGTTCTGGCCCCGCGGCGAACGGCCCTACGAGACGATCGGCACGGCCCGCCAGCACCCCGAGCGCGGCCACATCAACGACGCGCCGCGTGGTGGACGACGGCGCCGAGGTCGCGTACGGCGAGATCGGTGAGCTCGAGCTGCGGAACCCGGCGACGATGCTCGGCTACTACGGGATGCCCGAGGAGACGGCCGCGGTGCTCGTCGACGGCTGGCTCCGCACCGGCGACCTCGTGCGCCGCAACCCGGACGAGACGTTCACGTTCATCTCGCGCAAGAAGGAAGTCATTCGGCGCCGGGGTGAGAACCTGGCGCCGAGCGAGGTCGAGGAGGCATTGGTCGCGTACCCCGACATCCTCGAAGCCGCGGTCATCGCGGTGCCGGCGGATCTCGGCGAGGACGAGGTGAAGGCCTTCGTGATCGTGGACCGCGACTCGGAGCTCGACCTCGACGCGCTGCGCGCGGCGCTGGCCGCGCGCCTGAGCCGGTTCAAGATCCCACGCTTCATCGAGGTCGTCGACGCGCTCCCGCGCACCCCGACCGGTCGGGTGGCGAAGCACCGCCTCCCGGTCGAGCGCACGACGACCGAGACCGACTTCGAGCCCGCGCCCTGACGGAGAGGATCACGCGAGATGAGCGACAGCTCCTGGATGCACACCGACATGGGGTCCACCACCCCGACCACCATCACCGTCTGCGGCATGGACCTCGCCGACGACATCATGGGCAAGATCTCGTTCGCGGACCTCGCATTCCGGATGGTCGCGGGCCGGCTGCCCAACGAGCGCGAGTCCGTGTTGTTCAACGCGGTGCTCGTCTCGCTCGCCGACCACGGCATCACTCCGACCGTGCTCGCGGCGCGGCTCACCTACCTGGGTGCACCCGAGGCGCTGCAGGGGGCGATCGCGGCCGGCGTGCTCGGTGGCGGCAGCGTCTTCCTCGGGGTCGCGGAGGACGCGGCACGGTTCCTCGACGAGATCCTGGCCGGGCTGCTGCCCGTGCCGGATGACGCCGAGCTCAAACGGGCCGCGGCCGACGCCGTGACCGGCCTGAGGGACCAGGGCCGGCGCACTCCGGGCCTCGGGCACCCGGTCCACAAGGAGACCGATCCCCGCGTGGCGCGGATGTACGAGCTCGCCGAACAGCTCCGGCTGCTCGGTCCCCACCTCCGGCTCCTCGAGATCGTCGCCGAGGTCTCGGCGCAGGTGAACGGGCGCCGGCTCCCGATCAACGGGGCCGGCGTCGCGGGCGCTGCGCTCGCCGATCTCGGATTCGACTGGCGGATCATCCGCGGCTTCGCCCTCCTCGCGCGCACCGCGGGGCTGCTCGGTCACCTGGCCGAGGAGATGCGCAGCCCGATGGCGATGCCGCTGTGGCAGGCCGTCGAGGCCGGCGGCATCGACTGATCCCGTACCATCAGGCAACACCGCCCGCGGCCGCCCGGGCTCACCGCCCTGCTTCGTTCGGCCGCGGGAGACCTTCGGAAGTGGAGGAGACGGATATGACAGCGCAGCAGCCGAACCCCCGTTGGCGCGGCATCAACCACCTCGCGCTCGTGTGCTCGGACATGGACGAGACCGTCCGGTTCTACGTCGGCGTCCTCGGTGCCCGGCTCGTCGCCACCATCGGGACCGACTCGTTCCGCCACTACTTCTTCGAGATCGGCGCCGGCAACACGCTCGCGTTCTTCGAGTACAACGACCTTCCGCTCGAGCACTTCGCCAAGCCGGCCGGGGTCGCGGATCCCCGAGCCACCCAGTTCGACCACCTCTCGTTCGCGCTCGTGGACGAAGAGGCGCTCGTCGACATGCGGTCCCGGCTCAAGGCCGCGAACTGCGAAGTGACCGACGTCGTCGATCACGGGTTCATCCGTTCGATCTACTTCAACGATCCCAACGGCATCGCGCTGGAAGCGAGCTACTGGGTCGTCGATCCGACCGGCTGGGCCGAGGTCTCCCTCGAGGACGGGCGGCTCTTCGGCGACCGCAACCCCGTGGCCGCGGTTGAGGAGATCCGCGCCACCGGCCGGGTCGCGCGCGTCCCCAGCACCCGTCTCGTCGACGCCTTCACGACCAACCACGAAGACTGGGTCGTCGAGGACTAGCGCGGCGTCGAAGCCGCGCAGGTCCTGATCCGTGAGGTTGGTCGCGGTGCTGAGCAGCGTCACGGCGATCTCTTCGAGCCACAAGCGGAAGCGTGGGTGCCCGCGCACCTCGAACGGCTGTGACGCCAGGTTGAGCTGCGCCATCCGGGCGAGCATCCAACCCACCGTCCGCAGCATCGTGATGTTGCGCGCCAACCCGATCTGAGGTTGGAACTGCGGGAACACCTTCGCGATCGCGCCTCGCCAGGCCGACGCGATGTCGCTGTTGCCGCCGACGAAGCGTTCGAGCGACTGCGGCTTGAGGTAACCGTCGAACTCCCACCACAGGCGGGCCAGGAGGCATCCTCGCTCCGTGCCGAGGAGCTCCATCGACGTGTCGATCACCGGCGTGACCCACTCGAGCGGGGTCGGCATCTCGTCGCCGGCCGCCAGCGCGGTCTGCTGGGCCAGGATCGGGTACTGGCCGCCGGCGAGCTCGGCCGCCATCTCGTCGACGAGCCCGGCCTTCGAACCGAAGTGGTACGAGATCGCCGAGGGGTTCTTGATCCCGACCGCCGTCAGGATGTCGCGCGTCGAGGTGGCCTGGATGCCGTTCCGACCCATGAGATCGAGGGCAGCGTCGTACAAGCGCGCTTTCGCATCTCCCTGGGCCATGGTCCTACCTTCCCATCCGGCACGCCCCAAGTCGAAATGCAGTGCTTGCATTAACCGGGACCGGCCCGTATCGTGAGTCCTACCACCGGGGTGCAAGAGGATTGCCAACCTCTCCCAGCGCATCACGATGGTACGGAAACCGGCAGGGCGCGGGCTCGGAATCCTCCCGGCCCGCGGCTTCGGCGCCGATCCGGCAACGGGACATGCGGGACAGGGTCACAGTGCCGACCCCCCCAGGCGGCGGACCCTGTCCCCGGTCCCACCTACGGGACCGGGCACCCCGGACGGGTCGGCACGCCGGTGCTACCCGTCGCGCGCGAGGTGCTGGATCTCGACCATCAGCGGCAGCAGGAACCCGACGTAGGCGCTGGTGAGCGTGTAGCTGTACTTGGGCCCCCGGGTCGTGCGCGCCTCGATGTCGATCACCCGCACCCGCTCGTCGCCGGCCGCGATCGCCTTGGCGCGCGCCACGATCGTCTCGAGCTCGGGGATCGTGGACACCTGCACGCCGAAGTGGTCGAGCGCGGGCGCGGTGAGCGCGGGCTCCCCCGGGAGCAGGTAGACGAACTGGCCGTACTCGCCGGTGTAGAGGATCAGCGGGTTGCCCCGCTCGCCCGTGTTGTCACCCTCGGTCCAGCCGAACACCTCGCCGTAGAACTCGAGGATCTCCGCCCGGCCGCGCTCGTCGAGGACCGACGGCGCCATCGAGATCGCCACGTGGTTCAGCTTTGGACGAAACGTGGGACCGTTCATCGAGACACCTCCGGTCGAACCATCACCTTGCCGGGCGGCTCCCCTTCGGCGAGCCGTTCCATCGCGTCGAGCACGCCGTCGAGGAGGACGTCCCGGGGCTCGATCAGCAGGTCGAGTGGCAGCGCGCCGGATGCGAGGAGGTCGAGCGCCGCCGTGAAGCCGTCATCGTCGTAGTTGTACGCGCCGATCGCGGTGAGCTCCAGGACGATCATGCGGTTGTGGTTGACCCGCGGCTCGTCGCGCCCGGTCCCGACGAACACCAGCGTCCCCGCGTAGTCGAGCTGATCCAGAGCCGCCCGGGCCGCGGTGGCGTGGCCAGAGCACTCGAACACCACCGCGTACGGAGCGTCGACCGGTCGTCCCATCGGCGCCCGGCCGAGCTCCTCCGGTGCGATTGCGCGCGTCGCGCCGATCGCGAGCGCGCGCTCGCGGCGGCCCGCGCTCGGTTCGGAGACCGTGATGTCGGTGATGCCGCGCGCCCGGAGCACCGCGAGGCTGAGGAGCCCGACCGCGCCGGCGCCGGTCACGAGGACGCGGTCCGCCGGCGTGACCCCGGAGAGGTTCACGGTGTGGATCGCGATCGCGGTCGGCTCGGTCAGCGCGGCGGCCCGGGTCGACAGGGTCTCCGGGACCCGGATCAGACGGGACGCGTCCGCCACCTTGTAGCGGCAGAACGCGCCGTGGAACTCGAGCAGGTCGATCGGCTCCCGGCGCAGGCACACCGACGGTCGGCCGGCGAGACACGCGCGGCACGCACCGCATCCCGGCGTCGGGCCCGAGACGACCCGGGCCCCGACCTCCCAGCCCTGCACCGCGTCACCGACCGCGGCGATCTCGCCGGCCCACTCGTGGCCCAGGACCGAGCCGGGCCGGGCGTACCCCTCGAGCACCAGGTGCAGGTCGGTGCCGCAGATCCCGCAGTGCGAGACCGCGATCAGCACCTGCTCGGGACCGATCGCCGGCACCGGGACCTGCTGCACCACCATGGCGCCCGGCCCTTCGTAGACCGTCGCCACCATCACGTCCTCGAGCACGACGGGAGCGTAGGCCGGTCGCCGTGCCCGCGACGCCGCGGTCCCGAACCCGGATACCGTCGGCCCATGGACGACTACTCCGGTGCCTTCGATCCCGACTTCGATCTCCCGCGGCTCTCGCGGCGCGCGCTCTCGGTCCTCGGGCGCGAGTGGCTGCTCCACGGTCACCTCCAGGACCGCGTCGGGATGCCGCTCGTCCACGAGGGTCGGTCCCGAGAGGCGATGGAGGACGTCGCGATCGTCGAGTGGATGGGTGCGAGCCCGGTGTACTCGATCCGCAGCCAGCACGCGTTCAACTTCGCCGACGGCAACGTCCCGACGATCATGAAGAACCTCCAGCTCGACATCGGCGCACCGCACCAGTTCATGGACTTCCGGTGCCGGGTGTTCGACGACGAACCACGGCGAGTTCTGGCTCGCCCACTGCGGCGCGCTCATGGACGTCGAGCCGATGGGCGAAGAGTACGTGCAGGGGATGTGCCACGCGATCGAAGACCCCACCTTCGACGCCACGGCGGGCGCGACGAACCCGCGGGCCCAGGTGCGCCCGATCCATCGACCGCCGCGGGTCCCGGCGGACCAGACGCCGCACTGCCGCTGGACGGTCGAGATCGACCCGTCGTTCGATCCGGTCTTTCCCCACCCCAACCGCGCGCTCGTCGAGGCGTCGCTCATCGCCGGGATCACCGTGGACGCGCCGGACGACGATCCACTCGAGCCCGGAGGTTGGGACGACTACAACCGTGACTTCGATCCCGACTTCCAGCTCGAGGACTTCTCGCACCGCGCGCTCGTCATCGCGCTCCAGGAGTTCGCGGTCCAGAGCCACCTGCTCTTCCGGTCCTTCCTCCTGACGGTCGCGCAGCGGTTCGGCGAAGCCGAGGCGGCGCGCATCAACCCGATGGTGTTCACCGGACTGGCCGGGCTGACCGCGCAGCGCCTGCGCACCGCAATGAGCATCGAGGGTGACGACGCCGAGGCGATCGCCAAGGTCCTCCAGGTCCACCCCGCCTTCTTCCCGCGCAGCTACGTGGACCTCGCGGTGGACGTCGAGGCCGCGAACCGGGTGCGCTTCGCGATCCGCGACTCCCCCGTCTTCGCGGAGGCCGACGAGTACCACTGGTTCACGCAGCTCGGCGGGGCCGGCGACCGCGCGCTCGACGCGATCGTGCAGGCGGTCAACCGGCGGGCGAGCGTCACGCTCACGACCCGCGCGCGGGCGAGCGGTTCGCCTACGAAGCGGTGATCGACCCCGACGCGACCCCCGCCCGCGAGGCGGCGGAGATCGGGCTCGCGAAGATCAGCACGGGGGCGACGGTCGAGTTCAGTCCCCGGCGGCCCGTGCGCGCAGCTCGAACTTGAGCACCTTGCCGCTCGCGTTGAGCGGCAGCTCGTCGACCACGACGACCCGGCGGGGCACCTTGTAGTTGGCCATCCGCTCCCGGCACCACGCGATCAGCTCGGCCTCGTCGATCGCCGCGCCCGGGCGGGGGATGACGTAGGCCACGCCGACCTCCCCCATGCGTGGATCGGGGACGCCGACGATCGCGACCTGGGAGATGCCCTGGTGCTCGAGCATCATCCCTTCGATCTCCGCCGGGTACGCGTTGAACCCGCCGACGATGAACATGTCCTTCATCCGGTCGGTGATCGTGATGTTGCCGGCCGCGTCCATCACCGCGATGTCGCCGGTGTGGAGCCACCCGTCGGCGTCGATCGCCTCGGCGGTCGCCTCCGGATCGTGGATGAACCCGCGCATGACGTTGTAGCCCCGGACGACGACCTCACCGGACTCCCCGGTCGGCACCGGGGCGCCCTTCTCGTCGACGACGATGACCTCGATGCCGGGGATCGCGCGGCCGGACGTGGTCGAGATCGTGATCGGGTCGTCGTCGTGGCGGCACATCGTCGCGATGCCGGTGGACTCGGTCAGCCCGTAGCCGGTCACGATCGTCTCGAACCCGAGCTCGGCCCGCATCCGGTTGATCATCTCGACCGGGACCGCCGCGGCACCGGTGACCGACAGGCGCAGCGACGACATGTCGAACTCGCCGACGCGCGGGTGGTCCAGGATCGACTGGTACACGGTCGGCGGTCCGGGCAGCATCGAGATGCGCTCCTCGCTCACCCGTTGCATCACCGTGTCGACGTCGAACACGGCGTGCGGGACCATCGTGGCGCCGGTGATGATGCTGGCGAGGATCCCGGCCTTGAGCCCGAACGTGTGGAAGAACGGGTTGACGATGAGATACCGGTCGCCCTCCCGCAGGCCCACGACGTCCGCCCAGGACGCGTACGCCCGGATGCTCGCAGAGTGCGTGAGCATCGCGCCCTTCGGCTTCCCGGTGGTCCCCGACGTGAACAGGACGTCGGACAGGTCGTCGCCGTGCAGCGCGTCGGCGCGGGCGGTGAGGGCGTCGGTCGGGATCTGGTCGGCTCGGGCCAGGAAGTCCTCCCAGGTGACGGTGCCGTCGGCGGGGGCACCGCGCAGCACGACGATCTCCTGCAGTGACGACGGCCGCTCCACCGCGCGCAGCAGCTCGACGTAATTGGTGGACAGGAAGTCGGTCACGGTGAAGAGGATGCGGACGTTGGCCCGGTCGAGGATGTACGCGGCTTCGGCCGCCTTGAACCGGGTGTTCAACGGCACGAGCACCGCCCCCGCGGTGTGGACCCCCAACGCCGCGATCGCCCATTCCGTCGCGTTCGGGGCCCAGATCGACACCCGGTCCCCGGGCTCGATGCCGGACGCGATCAGCGCCCGTGCCGCGCGCGATGCCGCCTCGGCGAGCTCGGCGTAGGTCATCCGCGCGCGCTCGTCGACGAGCGCCTCGCGATCAGCGAACCGCGCCGCGGCGCGCGCGAGCACGGCCGGAATGGTCTGCGGCAGGTCCTGCTCGGTCACGGTCGCTCCATCTCGTTCAGCTGCTCCGGCATTCAACGGCCTTCGAAGTTCGGATCGCGACGGTCCTTCCGGGCGCGCGCGTACTCCTGGAAGTCACCCGATCGACTGGTGAGCTCGAGCGCGAGCGCTTCGTCCGCGAGGTGGCGCTCGAGGTCCACGGTGAGGCTGCGCTGCACGAGCAGCTTCGTGAGCCCGACCGCGACCGTTGCGGCGGTCGCGAGCTCGCGGACCAGCTCGTCCGCCACGGCGCCCACGGACCTCTCCGGCGCGGCCCGGTGCACGAGCCCCCAGTCGGCCGCTTCGAGCCCGGTGATCTCCCGGCTGAGCAGGAGCATCTCCTTGGCCCGGGCCACACCGACGAGGCGCGGGATCAGCCAGGATGCGCCGGAGTCGGGCGTGAACCCCATGCCCGTGAAGGGAGCGCGGAGGCGCGCGTCGTCGGCCACCACCGCGAAGTCCGACGCGAGCACCAGGTTCAACCCGAGCCCGATGATGTACCCGGTCGCGGCGGTGACGATGGGCGTCTGCGTCTCGAGCATCGTCGGGATCAGGCGGTTGACGTGGAAGCGCATCTGCCGTTGGGTCGCGCCGGCGCGGGGCTTCGTGTCGCCGCCGCCCCGCTGACCGAGATCGAACCCGGAGCAGAAGTGCTCCCCGGTTCCCGACAGCGCGATGACCCGCACGCGCTCGTCGCTGCCGGCGGCCTCGATCGTCTCGATGAGCGCGAGCACCATGTCGTCGGTGACCGCGTTGCGACGGTCGGGCCGGTCGAGTCGGAGGCGGAGCACCGGTCCGTCGGCTTCGACGATCAGGCCGTCGGGCGGGGTGGGATAGGGCTTCAACGCACACTCTCTTCAGTCGCGAACCGCTCGACGAGCGCGGCCAGCGCGTCCTCGCAGGTGGTGGCCCCACCAGGAGCATCCGGCAGGCGGACGTCACCATGCTCGCGGCTCGGCAGCAGGATCGTCGCGTGACCCGGCGTGGTCGTCTCGCCCCGCTGGTTCTCGCCCCAGATGTCGAGCTCCACCGCCGGCCGGTCACCGTCCGCCAGGAGCTTGCGGGTCACCCGGCCCCGCATCCAATGGGTGTCGCCGACGTAGTTGAACTTGCGGAACTGGCAGTCCAGCTTCCAGAGCCACGCATCGTCGCCCATCCAGTCGGTGCAGAGATGGATCAGCCAGGTCTCGCGCATCCGGCCGTAGTCGTAGCTCGCCGGGTTGCCGGCGCGGTGGGCCCACTCCGGATCCCAGTGCACGCGCTGCTGCACGTCGGGGATGTTGAGGTCGTCCGGCCGGAAGAACCGCGGCACCCGCTGGCGCTGGTCGTAGCCGAGCCGTAGCGCCTTCACCCCGTACAGGCCCATGCCCATGCCGACGTGCCAGCACACCATGTCGGTGATGCGCAGCGGTCCCTTCACGAGCGGTCCGACCTCGTCGCCCTCCTCGACGTCTTCCCACCAGCGCGGCTCGTTCCCGCGCCGGATCGACCGCTCCGCTGCGGACACGGCGTCGATCTCGGCGATCTGCTCGTCGGTGTACGGCTCGATGACGATCGCATCGTTCTTGCCCCGCTTCGTGGCCTTCGTGCGGTCGGTGCGGATCATCAGCCGGTACTGCGCGGCGAGCACCTCGTCGGGATCGCGCGGACGCGAAGACCTCCGCGGTCCACTCGTGGATCGCGCGCTCGGCGAAGTCGCTGCCCTTGTCGTGCACGCCGACGAGCGCGTTGCGCCGCACCATCCGCCGGCCGGGCCGCAGCGGCGCCCACCACTCACGGGAGCTGCCGGAGTAGAAGGCGTGCGCACCCCGGATCGGATCGCCCCGGAGCGTCGCCGCGACGTCGGTGGGGAGCTCGGTGACCTCGTCCTCGCCGATGAGGGTGTCGCCGCCGACCAGGTGCGGGGGCGCGATCGGACCGCCCCAGCGCGTGGTGCGGGCGTACTCCGGCTCGGCCCAGAGCGGGTTGTCGTCGCCGTAGGCCTCGGCGACGTTCCGGAACGTGTCCTCGTTCGGGTACCGGTAGTGCGGAGGCTGGGTGTGCGGGCGCGCGATGCCGATGCGGGCGCGCAGGCGCTCCACCCCGTCATCCGTGATCCCCTCACCGTCTGCCATCCCGCCTCCGTCACGCGCGTCGCCCGACACTACGCGGACCGCTGGGAAGGCCCCGCACGGGATCACCTACGGTACGGCTCCGATGGATGTGGACCCACGCCTGCCGCTCGACCGGTCGTCGTCCGAGGCCGAGGTGCGCGAGACCGTCGAGAACTGGGTGGCGGCGAACGTCCCGGCGCCGTGGCGGGACGCGGCGGCCGCCGGCGGACGGGCGGCGATCCGGAAGGTGCGCCCCCGCGCCGCGTACGAGGAGTGGTACCCCGGCTTCGCGGCGAGCGGGCTCGCGGTCGCGACCTGGCCGGTGGCCTACGGCGGCCTCGATCTCAGCCCGGCCCAGGCCCGCGTCGCCGAAGCGGTCCTGGCGCCGTACAACCTGGGGCGGCTCAACCCGCTCGGTCTGAACAGCGCGGCGCCGGCGCTGTTCGCGCACGGGACCGAGCCGCAGCGCCTGCGGTTCCTCCCACCGCTCGTGCGCAACGAGGAGAAGTGGTGCCAGCTGCTGAGCGAGCCGGGCGCGGGCTCGGACCTCGCGTCCCTCGCCACCCGGGCCGAGCTCGACGGCGAGGAGTGGGTGCTCAACGGCCAGAAGGTCTGGACCACGTGGGCCCACCTCTCGGACTTCGCGATCTGCCTCGCCCGCACCGATCCGAGCGTCCCGAAGCGACGCGGGCTCACGTACTTCGTCGTGGACCTGCACGCGCCCGGAGTGCAGGTGCGGGCCCTGCGGCACATCGGCGGCGAGGTCGACTTCAACGAGGTGTTCCTCGATGACGTGCGCATCCCTGACGACTACCGGGTCGGCGCGACGGGCGACGGCTGGCGGGTGGCCGGATCGACGCTCGCGGGCGAACGTCAGATGGTGTCGGGCTCGGGCTCCGGCGGCGTCGACCGCATCGGGGGCTCCGGCGTCGACCGCATCATCGAGCGGGCGGTCGAGCTGGGCCGGACGGGTGACGCGGTCGTCCGCCAACAGCTGATGCAGCTGTACAGCGAGGAGCGGATCCGGGACTGGACGAACCAACGTGTGCGGGCGTCGGTGCGGGCGGGCGGCACCCCGGGTCCCGCCGGTTCGATCGGCAAGGTGCACCAGGGCAGCCTGAACCAGCGGCTGCAACGACTCGCCGCCGATCTGCTCGGGCCCGGCGCGATGGCGTGGGAAGGACCGAACCGCGACCTCGAGGCATGGGCCGCGGCGATGCCGTTCGAGAGCCGCGCGATGTTGCGCAGTCGGGCCAACACGATCGAAGGCGGCACGACCGAGGTCAACAAGAACATCGTCGCGGAGCGGGTGCTCGGCCTGCCCCGCGAACCCGACCCGTACTCGGACTCGCCGTGGGCCGAGGTGCCGCGCTCGTGACGGTCGCGCCTCCGTCACTCGCTTCGTTGCTGGCCGATCACCCGTTCACGACCGACGAGCCGCTGCTGTACGGGCCGGACTCCACGCTCACCGCGGGCGAGGCGCGGGACGCGGCGGCTGAGCTGGCGGCGCGGCTGCGTGACCTCGGCGTGCACCCCGGCCACGCGGTCGCGGTGCAGATGGGCGACATCCCCGCGACCATCACGACGATGTTCGGCATCTGGCTCGCGGGCGCGGTGTTCGTGCCCGTGAACCCCCGCGTCCCGGCGCCCGAGGTCGAGAAGGTCCTCGCGGCCACGGCGCCCGCGGTGCTCATCACTCGCGACGGTGACGCCGTGGTGCGCGACGGGGCTCGGACCTACGGGCCGGACTCGGCGTTCGTCATGTGGACCTCGGGGACCACCGGCGAGCCGAAGCCGATCCTCCACACCCACTCGGCGTACTTCGAGCTGCTGGACCGCGTGCTCGGCCCACTGCGGGCCAAGCCGCGCGATCCGGCGCGGCCGCCGTCACCGAACCTCATCGCGGTCTCACTGTCGCTGAACGCGGGGATCTACAACGTCCTGTTCGGCCTGCGGGCCGGCGCGCCGGTCGTCGTGATGGACGGCTTCACACCGACCGGGTTCGCGGCACTGGTCCGCCGGTTCGCGATCCGGTCCACCGTGCTCCCACCCGCCGCCATGACGATGCTCGCCGACGATCCGGCGGTGACCGACCTCGCGCCGTTGCGGTACGTGCGCAGCATCACCGCGCCGCTGTCGCCGATCCAGGCCCGGCGCTTCACGGACAAGTTCGGCGTGACCGTCCTCAACGGGTACGGGCAGGCCGAGATCGGTGAGGTGATCGGCTGGACCGCCGCCGACGCGAAGGAGCACCCGGAGAAGATCGGCGCGATCGGCCGGCCGCATCCGGGCGTCGCGATCAAGGTGCTCGACGACGCAGGTGCGGTCGCCGCGGCCGACGCGGTCGGCCGGCTCCTCGTGCGGCCCCCCTCGATGGCCGTCGGGTACGCCAACGGCGGCGAGCTCGCCGATCGCATCGACGCCGACGGGTTCGTCGACACCGGCGACCTGGCCCGCGTCGATCCGGACGGCTTCGTGTGGATCGAGGGCCGGTCCGGCGACGTGATCAACCGGGGCGGCAACAAGGTGTTCCCCGATCACGTCGCCGAGGTGCTCCGCCTGCTGCCGGACGTTGCGGACGCCGGCGTGGTCGGTGTGCCCGACGACCGGCTCGGCGCGGTCCCGGTCGCGTTCGTCGTCGGCGGGCCGACGGTGACGGACGACGAGCTGCGGGCAGTCTGCCGGGAGCACCTTGCGCCGTACAAGGTGCCGGTCGCGTTCCACCGCGTCGACGCGCTGCCCCGGAACCAGGTCGGCAAGCTGCTCCGCAACGACCTCGTCGCCCTGCACGCGCGGCTCGAGGCCTCGTCGTGACCTTCAGCGCGTACGAGACCTTGATCGTCGAGCGCCGGGGCGCGGTCGGATGGTTGGAGTTCAACCGGCCGGACGTCGGCAACGCGATGAACGCGACCATGTTGGGCGAGCTCGAGCGCGCCTGGCGGGAGCTGGACGCCGATCCGGACGTCCGGGTGATCGTGAACACCGGGGCCGGGAAGGCGTTCCAGACCGGGCTCGACGTCGTGGAGCTGAGCGCGAACCCCGACGCGTTGCGGGAGCAGTCCGGCCGGACCAAGCGCTCCGAGCTGCGGCTCAGCGCCTGGCACAACTCGGTGTGGAAGCCGGTGATCGCGGCGGTGAACGGCGTCTGCGCCGGCGGCGGCCTCCACTTCGTCGCCGACGCGGACATCGTCATCGCGTCGAGCAACGCGACCTTCCTCGACCCGCACGTGTCGATCGGCCAGGTCACCGCATCCGAGGCGATCGCGCTCGTCCGGAAGTCGCCGATGGAGCCGATCATGCGGATGGCGCTGACGGGAACGTACGAGCGCCTGTCGGCGCGCGCGCGCCTACGAGCTGGGCATCCTGAGCCAGGTGGTCGACCCCCCGTCGGAGCTCGCGGGGGCGGCGCTGGCGTTGGCCGAGCAGATCGCGAAGAACTCCCCGGCCGCGATGCGCGCGACGAAGAAGGCGCTGTGGGGCGCGCTCGAGCTCGGGCTCACCGATGCGTGCCGCGGCGGGCGCACAGGAGCTCATCGCCATGTGGGGCCATCCCGATCAGACCGAGGGCCCGCTCGCGTTCGTCGAGCGACGCGACGCGCGCTGGCTCCCGCTCGATGCCCCCGAGAATCAGGAAGGTTGACGTGAAGTACTCGTCGTTCGACTGCCTGATCGTGGAGCGCCGCGGTCCCGTCGGCTGGCTGATCAACAACCGGCCGGACCAGCTCAACGCGATGTCGGCCCAGATGCGCGACGAGTTCGCGGTGGCCTGGAAGGAGCTCGATGCCGACCCCGAGGTGCGGGTGATCGTGCACACGGGCGAGGGCCGGGCGTTCCAGACGGGTGTCGACGTCACCGAGATCGCGACCGACGGTCAGGGCATGCAGCGCTACCGGCAGTCGGTCGAAGACTGGGATCTCCACTTCACCGCGTGGCACCAGGAGGTGTGGAAGCCGGTGATCACCGCGGTGAACGGCATCTGCGCGGGTGGCGCCTTTCACTGGGTGGCGGACGCGGACATCGTGATCGCGGCATCGGACGCCCAGTTCTTCGACCCGCACGTCTCGGTCGGTCAGGTCGTCGCCATCGAGGCGATCGGGCTGCTGCGCAAGATGCCCGTCGAAGCCGTGATGCGGATGGCGTTCGTCGGGAAGTACGAGCGGCTCTCCGCGCAACGGGTGTACGAGCTCGGGATGATCAGCCAGGTCGTCGACCCACCCGACCAGCTGCGGGCCGAGGCGCAAGCGCTCGCCGAGAAGATCGCGCAGAACTCCCCCGCCGCGATGCGCGCGACGAAGAAGGCGCTGTGGGGCGCGCTCGAGCTCGGGCTCACGGACGCCTGCCGTGCCGGCGCGGGCGAGCTGGTCTCGATGTGGGGCCACCCGGACCAGGCCGAGGGCCCGCTCGCGTTCGCCGAGCGCCGGGAGCCGGACTGGAGCGTCGACTCGACCGAGGGAGACGCGATGTGACCACGATCGCGCCATGGTTGTCGGTACCGAGCGTGACCGAGGCCCTCGCGTTCTACGCGGCCGCGTTCGGCGCGGTCGAGCTCGAACGCACTCAGCTGCCGGACGGGACCGTGATCGTCGCGCAGCTCTCGATCGACGGCGCCGGCTTCTGGATCCAGGCCGACCCGGACTCGAGCCCGAGCGCGATCAACGGGATGTCGGTGCGCATGATCCTCGAGGTCGACGACCCCGAGGCGTGGTTCGCCCGGGCCATCTCGGCGGGCGCGTTCGAGATCAACCCGGTATCGGAAGGCCACGGTTGGAACATCGGTCGGGTCGCCGACCCGAGCGGCCACCACTGGGAGATCGGCGCCCGCCTCCCGGTCTGACGCTCCGATGCTCAGGGGTGGTGCGAGAGCGAGAGCGTGTTGTCGTCCGGATCCTTGAACCACGCGACCCGGTCGCCGCCGGGCGTGGTCCAGATCCCGAGCTCGTCCTGCTCGATGCCGTCGACCCGCATCATCTCGACGCCGCGCCCGACGAGGTCGCGGACCGCCGCGGCAATGTCCGGCACCTCCCACCCGAGCACGGTGTAGGGGGCGGAAGCCTTCGACTCGACCGGCGTGACTCGCAAGGTCGTGCCGTGCGCGTCGAACACGCACGCGAAGGGCGTGTCCTCGAGGAGGGTCAGCCCGAGGGTGTCGGCGAAGAACGACCGCGCCCGCACGATGTCCGTCGTCGCCAGGAACGCCACCAGATCGCATTCACGCAACACCCCCAAAGCCTGTCACCGTCGGGCGCCGGACGCCCGTTGGGAGCCTCGGGGACGAATCCTCAATCGATCGCCGGGGTTCGCCGATGTGATTGGCATGAATGCCGAACCCGCGTGCGAGGAGTGGCGGCCGTCGACGGCGAGCCGGATCGTGAGCGCTTTCGCGGGACTGGTCTGCGGCGTGTTCGTGATCACCCTCGGCATCGGCGTCGCGACCGCGGGGACGGGCGCGGATCTCTCGGGCGCGTTCATTCTGGCGACACTCTTCGCGGCGATCGCGATCGTGAACCTGGTCTACGCGTTTCGGCTGCGGCTCGCCATCGGGCCGGACGGTCTTTCGGTACGGAACTTCCGCACGACCCGGATCCCGTGGAGCGAGTTCCGAGACTGCTCGGCCGGAGTCTGGGGAGTGTGGATCCGCCGCGCCACGCACCGTCCCGTCATCGCGCTGGCCGTCGACAAGGCACCCGTCACCTGGTTGAGCGGCCGGACGCAAGCGGACTCCGTCGTGACCGCAATCGATCACTACGCGCAGCTGCTCGCGGCCTGACTCGTCGCAGGGGCGGCGCTGACCGGTCGACGGTGCGGCGCGGGGCGAAAAATCGTTGGCCTCGGAAATGGTGCGGTGCCAGGGTGTCGCCGTGATCGAGGACCACTTCGGCGAAGACGTCGCCGCCCGCTACGACGAGAGCTCGGGTCCGATGTTCGACCCCGGCGTGCTCGGCCCGACCGTCGACGTGCTGGCCGAGCTGGCCGGCGGCGGCGCGGCGCTCGAGTTCGCCGTCGGCACCGGAAGGGTCGCGTTGCCACTTGCCGCTCGCGGTGTCCCGGTCTCCGGGATCGAACTCTCCACGGCCATGGCCGGGCACCTCCGCGACAAGGACCACGCGCAGCGCGTCCACGTGACGATCGGGGACATGGCGACGACGCGCGTCGACGGCCACTTCCGGCTCGTCTACCTCGTGTTCAACACCATCGGGAACCTGACCACGCAGGAGCAGCAGGTCGCGTGCTTCGCCAACGCGGCCGCCCACCTCGAGCCCGGCGGCCACTTCGTCATCGAGGTCGGCGTGCCCGACCTGCGCCGACTCCCACCCGGCGAGGACGCCCGAGTCTTCTCCCACGCCCCGGGTTACGTGGGCTACGACCGCTACACCGACCTCGTGGCCCAGCAGGCGACGTCGCACCACTTCGTCGCCGACGGATCGGGCGTGCGCGAGCTGACGACGCCGTTCCGGTACGTGTGGCCGTCCGAGCTCGATCTCATGGCCCGGCTCTCCGGCCTGTCGCTGTGTGACCGATGGGCCGGCTGGAACCGCTCGCCGTTCACCGGGGAGAGCACCTCGCACGTCTCGGTCTGGGAGAAGACCGACCCGCTCGTTTCGGCGTGACTCCGCGTCGCTATGGTGACGCGAACTCACGCCGAAAGGTGTGTTCGCTCGGGTCAGGTGGGGTCGGGGTACCGGTCGAGGGTGGCGAGGTGGGGTCGGCGTTGCGCGTCGTCGAGGAACGACGCGAGGAACGAGTTGCGGGCGATCTGGCGCATCTGGTCGCGGTCCATCCCGAGCGCGGCCGCGGTCGCGGCGTAGTTCCGCGCGATGTAGCCACCGAAGTACGCGGGGTCGTCCGAGTTGATGCTCACGCTCAGCCCGCGCTCGAGCATCCGGCGGATCGGGTGGTCGGCGAGGTCGTCGACCACCCGCAGCTTCACGTTCGACAGCGGGCAGACCGTGAGCGGCACCTGCTCCGCCACCAGTCGCTCGACCAGCCCGTCGTCCTCCATGCACCGCACGCCGTGGTCGATCCGGCGCACGTGCAGCACGTCGAGCGCCTCCCGGATGTACTCGGGCGGCCCCTCCTCCCCCGCGTGCGCGACCGGGAGCAGCCCTTCGGCGCGGGCCCGGTCGTAGACCGCCACGAACTTCGACGGCGGGTTCCCGGCCTCGGACGAGTCGAGCCCGACGCCGACGATCACCTCGCGGTACGGCAACGCGGCGTCCAGCGTCGCCATCGCCGCGTCGGCGCTCAGGTGGCGCAGGAAGCAGACGATCAGCCGTGAGGTGATGCGGAGGGCGTCGCGGCCTTCCGCCAACGCCCGCGCGATCCCGCCGACGACGGTGGAGAACGGAACCCCGCGATCGGTGTGGGTCTGGGGGTCGAAGAAGATCTCCGCGTGGCGCACCCCGTCCCCGACCGCGCGCCGGAGGTACGCCATCGTCAGCTCGTAGAAGTCCGGCTCGGTCAGGAGGACCGAGCACCCCGCGTAGTAGAGGTCGAGGAACGACTGGAGATCGTCGAACACGTACGCCGCCCGCGCCGCGTCGACGTCCGCGTACGGCAGTGCGACGCCGTTGCGGCCGGCGAGCTTGAACATGAGCTCCGGCTCGAGGGTCCCTTCGATGTGCAGGTGCAGCTCCGCCTTGGGCAGCGCCTGGAGCCATTCCGCGGTCGCGGGGCCGGGCATGGAGTCCTCCGTCTGGTGTGCGTGCGCCGTGCGCCCGGATCGGGCAGGCTTCGGGGATGAGGATCGCAATCTTGGCTCCGATGCGCCAGGAGCTCGCACCCGTCGTCGAGGCCTTCTCACTGCAGCGCACCGCGACCGGCGAGATGAAGCTGCTCGAAGGCGCCATCGGGGAGACCGCCATCGTCGCCACGACCACCGGCATCGGGACCGCCGGCGCGCGCCGGGCGACCGAGCGGCTCCTCGAGGCGAAGCCGGCGGATCACGTGATGGTGGTGGGCATCGCGGGTGGTGTCGGCCCGACCGTCGCGATCGGCGACCTCATCTTCCCGAGCGTGGTGGTCGACCGGTCGACCGGGACCGAGTACCACCCGTCGCACCTCGGGAGTCCCGAAGCCCGCGGCAAGATCGTCACGTCCGACGACTTCCTGGTCGACCGGTCCACCCTCGACGAGCTCATCGCCGATGATGTTGTCGCCCTCGACATGGAGACCGCGGCGGTCGCGTCCGTTTGTGAAGCGCGCGGGTGCGAGTGGTCGGTGATCCGGGCCATCAGCGACATGGCCACCGACCACCCCGACGACGCCGTGCTCGGCCTGGCGAAGCCGGACGGCTCGGCGAACGGGCCCGCCGTCGCGAAGTTCCTGCTCACCAAGCCGTGGCGCATCCCGTCGCTCGCCCGGTTGCAGCGGGACTCGAAGATCGCAGCCACGGCCGCGGCGCGCGCCGCAGCCCGGGCCTGCACCCCCGCGTAGCGCGACCCGGTTACGGGTTCGGCGCCCGGCGGTGCAGCGAGACCGCGTACGACCCGTCACCGGGAAACGGCTCCCGGGCCCAGGTCCCCCACCGGTCTTCCAGCTGGAGTCCCGCATCCGCGCAGTGCCGGTCGAACTCGTCGAGCTCGTAGCCGCGGCCGAGCTGGAACCCGACCACGAGCGCGCCGCCGGGCGCGACGTGACGCGCCCCGCCGGCCACGAGCGCGGCTTGCGTGCCCGGAGGCGTGAACAACGGGACGTTGCCCGCCATCACCACGACGTCGAAGACCTGCCCGAGTTCGAGGGTCGTCACGTCGGCCTGGATCCACGTGACGCCGGGACCGCGGCTCCGGGCCGTCGCGAGCATCGACGCGTCGCTGTCGACGCCGACGACCGGCACTCCGCGTCGCGCCAGCTCGATCGCGACCCGACCGGTGCCGCACCCCGCGTCGAGCACCGAGCTCGGTGACAGCTTGCTGACGAACCCCGCCTCCCCGTGCACGTCCGTGCCCTGCGAGGCGAGCGCGTCGAAGCGCTCCTGATAGCTGTCGCCTTCCCACGCCATGTGCGCATCGTCGCGCACGGCGAGTCGGCTCGGTTCAGAGGAACCGGGCCAGCAGCCCGCCGAGCACGACCGCGCCCAGCAGCCGCCGGAACGGATTGACGCCGCGGATGATCTCGTCGGCCGCCCAGATCAGGAGCGCGACGCCCCCGACGACGTCGAGGCCCGTCCCGATCGCGCCGCCCGGGTTCCAGATGAGCGCCAGTCCCCACGCCACGACGAAGACGAGGATCGGCGCGTTCGGGGTCTGGCCGATCGTGATCTCACCGGTCGTGCGGTTGCGGAACAGCCATTCGAAGATGGGCGATGTTCTCACAGGGTTGCGCCCGCTACCGTCCTCGCCGCATGGGGGCAGTCTGGCTGCGCAGCCGCGTCGAGCTGCGGAATCGGTGGAAGGCGTGGCTCGCCGTCGCGCTGCTCGCGGGCATCGGTGGTGGCATCGCCATCGGCGCGTTCGCCGCGGCCCAGCGTGTGGAGCACACCTACCCGGACTTCGTGGCCGCCGGTCAGCCGATGGACGTGCTCGTTCCCGGGAGGAGTCCCCTCTCCAACCTCGTCGGCGCGGTCAGCCTCGATGACGTCGCGCGCCTGCCGGAGGTCGCGGAGACCGCCGACGCGAGCGCGAGCCTCCTCTTCGCCGGACGCACGCCGGACGGGCGGCTGATCGGTCCCGGTGACGTCTTTCCCGTCGCCGCAGCCGGCAATGCGCTCGGCACGACGTTCGAGCGTTGGACCATCCTCGACGGGCGGGCCGCGCACCCGTGGGAGATCCGCGAGGCCACCGCGAGCTTCCTGGCCGCGGAACAGCTGAACCTGCACGTCGGCGACACGGTGAAGATCCACTTCTTCACCTCCGCGAACTACCTGAAGACCGCGGCGGCGCTGATCACGCAGTTCAACGAGCGGCTCAACTCCCGCAACCAGGAGTCGGTCGCTGACTACGCCCGCTTCGCCGACGGCCCGAACATCGCGTTCAGGATCGTCGGCATCGAGGCCTCGCCCGGCGAGTTCCCTCCCCTGCCCGCGGACATCTCGCCGGTGATCCACCTGACCCGCGCGTTCTACGAGCGTTGGAACGACAAGGTGGTCCAGAGCCCGCTGCTCTACACCCGGCTCCAGCGGGGAATCGCGGACCTGCCCTCCTTCGAGCGCAAGGTCGAGCGACTCGGGGGCGACGAGCCGGTCGCGTTCGTGACCACGCGGGCCAACCAGTCCATCCGGGTGCAGCGGGCGATCCGCGTGCAGGCGACGGCGCTGCGGATCTTCGGGATCATCGTGCTGCTGGCCTTCGTCGTCCTCATCCTGCAGACGATCTCCCGCCAGGTCCGCGTCGAGTCACGCGACGACTCCGCGCTGCGCACCCTCGGCATGTCGAGCCGCCAGCTCGTCGTGCTGCCGCTGATCTGGGCCGCCGTCGCGGCCGTGCCCGCCGCGATCCTCGCCGCCGGGATCGGGGTCCTCCTCTCACCGTTCGGCGTGGTCGGTCTCGCCCGCAAGGCGAACCCGTACCCCGGGTTTGCGATCGAGGGCACGGTGTTCGCGATCGGCATCGCCGCGGTGCTCGTCGGGATCCCGCTGCTCACCCTCGGTCCCTCGCTGCGCCGGACCCGGGCCGCGCGTGCCACCCGTAGCTCCGAACGCCCGCCCCGGCCGTCGCGCGCCGCCGCGGAGCTGGGCCGCATGGGCGCGTCACCGGCCACGTCCGTCGGGGTGGGGTTCGGCCTGTCCGCAGGGCGCGGCGCGACCTCGGTCCCCGTCCAGAGCGCGATCGTCGGGTTCACCCTCGGCGTCGGTCTGCTCGTCGCGACGCTCGGTTTCGGGACCAGCCTCCAGCGCGTCCTGGACACGCCGAGCCTGTACGGATGGACGTGGGACATCAAGAGCGGAGCGCCGGCGTTGCCCGAGATCACGGACTTCGTCGTACCCGCGCTGCGAGCCGACGCGGACATCGACAGCGCGCCGCTCGCGGGCACGATCATCCAGGTCGACCTCCAGGGCCACCGCGCGGATGCGCTGGCGATCACCGGGGTCAAGGGCCACCTGGAGCCCGCCGTCACCGACGGGCGCACGCCGCGCGGCCTCGGGGAGCTGCTCGTCGGGAGCCGCACGCTCGACCAGATCGGCAAGCAGGTCGGGGACACGGTGACCGCCGGCGTCGGCAGCCGTTCGATCCGGGCCCGGATCGTGGGCACCGCGGTGTTCCCACCGTTCGGCGACGTCGGTCAGTTCGGCTCCGGCGTGCTCATGACGTACCCGCAGCTCCAACAGCTCGTACCCGCCGCGAAGAAGAACGTGTTCCTGCTCAAGCTGGCACCCGACACCTCGCTGACCCGCGAGTACAGCCACATGCGCGATGCGCTCGAGCCCCTCCCGACCCGACTGGCCCAGCGGCCCAGCGACCTCGACAACCTGGACTCGATCGGCGGGCTGCAGGTCGCCCTGGTCGCAATTCTCGGCGCTGCTCGCGGCCGCCACCCTGGCGCACACGCTCATCACGTCGGTGCGCCGCCGGCGCAAGAGCCTCGCGCTGCTGCGGACCATGGGCTTCGGCCGGCGCCAGATCGCGGGCGTCGTCGTCGTGCAGGCCCTCACGCTCGTCGTCGTGGCCCTCGCCATCGGGATCGTCCTGGGCCTGATCGGGGGCCGCTGGGCGTGGGCTCTGTTCGCCGACAACCTCGGGCTCACCGCGGGCTCGACCCTCCCCTGGACCGGCCTGCTCGTCCTCGTGCCCGCCGCGCTCGGCGATCGCGGTGGTCGTGGCGGTGGTCCCGGCGCTGCTCGCGAGCCGCACCCATCCCGCCGACGTCATCCGGGACCAGTAGCCCGCGCTCAGTCGAGCCCGGGCGGCCCGGCCCCCGCTCGTAATGTGCAGCGATGACCTCAGATCTCGATCGCGCGACTCGATGCCGCCGCGGCCCTCCGTGACCTGAACCACGCGTTCGTCGCCCACGACCGGGATCCCGCCGGCCTGCGCGAGCTCCAGGCCACCACCGCCCGGGAGGCCGAGACGATGCGGCAGGGCGCCCGCCGCGATCGGCTCGCCTTGATGCGGGCCGCCTACGCGGCCGCCCCGCCGGGAACCAACACCTTTGTCGCCGGCGGCCCGGAGACCGGGTTCGAGGACCGCGCGGTGGCGGGCCGGTGCAACCCGACCAGCGTCGACCTCGACGTCGACTGGGAGGACGACGAGATCGTCGCGACCGTCGTGCTCCACCGGGCGTTCGAAGGCGCGCCCGGCCGGGCGCACGGGGGGATCGTCTCCGCGGTCTTCGACGACATCACCGGATTCGTCATCGGCCGGATCGGGGAGCCGGCGTTCACCGGCGAGCTCACGGTGCGGTTCGTCGCCCCGGTGCCCGTCGAGGAGCCGCTCACGATCCGTACCCGGCTCGAGCGCCGGGAGCGGCGCAAGCTGTTCATCACCGCCGAGGCGACCGCGGGGGGTGCGGTCGTCGCGACGTGCCGGGCCACCTACATCACGGTCGACCCGTCGATCTTCGCCGGAGCCCCCGACCCGCGCTGACTCCCTGTCCAAGTCAGCCCGGGTCGGAGCTCCGACGAGGCTTCAGCCGTCCACCGCCGGACCGTCCGCGGCGAAGGCCTCGAGCATCTGCCGACGAGCGGCGGCGGTCCGCACCAGCTCGCTCGCCACGTCCGGGACCTGCACGAGCAGGGCGTCGAACTCCGCCAGGCTGAAGACGAGGAGCTCCGTCTGCTCGTTCGCCGTCACGGTGGCGACCCGGCGGCCCCGTTCGAGCATCGCCATCTCGCCGAACCCCTCGCCCGCCCCGAGCCGGCGCGCGGGCTGGTTCGGCGCCTGCACCGTGACGCTCCCGTCGACGATCACGAAGAACTCGCGACCGATCGCGCCCTCCTGGCACAACACCCGTCCCGCCCGGACCCTGACGGCGGTCGACAGCGAGTCGATCGTGGCCAGGTCACGCGCGGAGCACCCCTCGAACAGCTTGAGCTCGCCCAGCTGACGACGGGGATGGACCGCCGTGGCCTGATCGGAGCCCGCCGCCGTCGGTGCGATCTTGGCGAGTGCCTCGCTGTACCTGAGCACATGCATCTCGTGTCCTCCTCGTTGACTCTGAGGCCGCACTCGCAGCATGAGTCCGATGGGGATCACGGACCGTTCCGCAGGTGACGCCGTGAACGTGCGCGTCGTCACACTTCCGTCGCCGGAGGGGATTGTCCGTTTCCGTCCGCGGGCGCTCGGGTACCTCACGAGGAGTGGCTGGGAACCGCTGGGAGCTCGTGAGTGATGCCGCGGCGCGGCCCGAGGGGGACGCGTGCCGGCTCCGTCTCCTCGGCGTGCTCCTCGTGTTCGGCGTCGTGGTCCTGGGTGCCTGGCTGGGCATGAGCCTGAGCACTCCGGCCGCCCACTCGCTCGATCTCGGTCCGGCGGCTCCGGTCGTCGCTCCCGTGACCAACACGGTGGGCGCCGTCGCGGCACCCGTGACCCGGACGGTGGCGACCGTGACCACCCCCGCGCCGACCTCGTCTGTGGATGCCCCCACCGTGTCGACACCCTCGCCTGTGGACAACACCACCGCCCCGGCCTCGGGCGCACTGGCCGCGGTCACTGCACCCCTCGCACCCGTCCTCAGCAGCGTCACCGCGCCCCTCGCACCGGTCCTGACCGCGGTCACCGCGCCGGTCGCACCGATCGTCTCCGCGGTCACTGCACCCCTCGCACCGGTCCTGACCGCGGGAGCTGGATCCCTCACTCCGGTGGTCGCGGCCTTAGCTGCACCCCTGGTTCCGGTCGTCACGGCAGTCGCCGCGCCCGTCGCGACCGCGCCGCCTCCGTCGACGGTGACGGCTCCTGCCACCCTCACGTCCTCCGAGGGTCGTCCGGTGCTCCCGCCCGCGCCCGACGCTTCCGGTGGCGCGTCACCAGCCGCCACCTTGATCCCGATCCCCATCGCGGCTCACGCGATCGGGACCGAGGCCTCCAGCCCGGCCGCCGCCGACCGGTCCACGCGTCCGCCCGCGACCACCTCGCGGCGCGCCCACCCGGGCTTCGACGCCCACGCGCCGCTTCCGACGAGCCCCGGCGCACCCGAGGCCCCGGTCGGGCCGACGTCACCCTTCTCACCGTCCAGCGGGGACAGCACCGCGCACCACGCTGACGGACCGGGACCGCTCCTCGGCGCGCTCCCGGATCAGATCTCGCCCCCTGCGTTGCAGGGACGGCGACTCGGCCTGCTCGGAGCCAGCAGGCCGTCGACCTGGATCGATCTCCTCCTCGAGTCGCCCGGCTAGCGAGCGGGCTCATCCGCTCCGGTCCCGGAGACCTCCGGTGACCGTCAGTCGAAAACTCGAAGGAGTTGAAGAACCTTGAAACCAATCCTGTGGCGGCTCACTGCCGCCTCCGCCGGGGTCCTGGTCGCCCTCTCGATGAACGTCGGGCCGGCCAGCGCCTCGAGCTCGGAGGGCCACGCGCGCCCCGAGCCCGGTCCGGTGCAGGTCGCCGACCAGTCGGCCCACACCGACCAGAACGCCCACTCGTCCGCCACGTCGGAGCAGTTCCTGCCGATCAACGCGAACGTGCCGGTGCAGATCCTGAGCCTGGGGTCCAACGGCGGGAAGACGACGCAGTCGAACAACTCGACGGCGACGTCGACCGCGCAGAACCAGGCCGGGACCAGCCAGTCCATCCACCAGAGCCAGTCGACCCCGAAGCCCGAGGGCCCGAAGCCCGAGGGCCACAAGGGTCACAAGCCCGAAGGTCCGAAGGGACGTGGCCACAAGTGCCACAAGCCCGAAGGCCCCGAGGGTCGCAAGCCCAAGGGTCCGGACGGTCACGGCCCGAAGGCACCCGAAGGTCCGGCACCGGCGTTCCAGGGGGCGAGCCAGCAGGCCCGCACCGACCAGAACGCCAACTCGTCCGCCAAGTCGGAGCAGTTCCTCCCGATCAACGCGAACGTGCCGGTGCAGATCCTGAGCCTCGGCTCCAACGGGGGTCCGACGACGCAGTCGAACAACTCGACTGCGAAGTCCGGCGCCGCCAACGAGGCGTGGACCGACCAGTCCGCAGGTCAGCACCAGCAGGCCGGACCGGCACCGGCGTTCCAGGGGGCGAGCCAGCAGGCCCGCACCGACCAGAACGCCAACTCGTCCGCAACGTCGAAGCAGATCGCTCCGGTGAACGCGAACGTGCCCGTCCAGATCCTGAGCCTCGGTTCGAACGGTGGTCAGACGACGCAGTCGAACAACTCGACCGCGACGTCGAGTGCCACGAACCAGGCCGGCACCACCCAGGTGCTCGGTCAGGCGCAGGGCCTCGTCGGGGGTCTGATCGGCTGAGTGACCGATCGGTCCGCCGGCTCCGCGGGCCGATCGCGTCAGGCACCAACGCACGACCACGCATTGCCATCCGGTCGACGTCGTGCCGGTGGGGGCAACCCCGCCGGCACGGCCCGGCCGAACGCGGGCGCGATCGCTCGGCGCTACGGGTTGAGGCTGTTGAGGCGTTCGGCCCAGGGACCCGGCGGGACCCCGACCGCCTTCCACGCGGGCGCGAGCTCGCGGCGGTTGAGGAACGCGAGGTGCTCACCGATCGAGAACACCGCTTCGACGAATCCGGCGGCCCACGTGTCCGCACCGGCTGCCGTCGCCAGCGCGTTGCGGATCGCGTCGCCGTCCTCGCACTGCACGTACGCGCCGAAGAAGCGCGGTCTCGCGATCGAGCTTCAGATCGGCCTCGATGCCACGGGCGCGGGCGACCGACTTCGTGTACGCCCACCACACCTGCGGTGCTTCGCCCGTGCAGTGCGCGGCGCACAGCACGCGGGCGCTGCCGCGATGGGTACCGAGGTGGGCCAGCGTGCGCACGCGGTCCGCAAGGCGGCCCGAGGAGCCGACGTACGAGATGCAGTCGCCCGACGAGACGACGTAGACCCCGGGCTCGGCCCGGAGGTTCATGCCGCGCAGTGCGAGCGGCCGCGGGCCCTGGAGCTTGATGCCGCCCGAGATCGGACAGGTCGAGACGTTCATCGGGCCGCGTCCGAGCGTCGCACGCCGCGCCACCGCCGGGGACCACGAACTCGCCCTGTCATGCGGACCTGCTGCCCTTCGGGGGATACGCACCGTCTGTGGAGTTGGAGAAGTTTAGCGAGTCGGAGGCATCCTCCGTACCGACGGATGTGCTTGCCTGGCCCGATGCCCGTACCCGAGGAGCTGGCGGCACAGGCCGCGCGTTTCGGCGATCGGGCCGCCGTGCGCGTCGACGGCGGCCCGACCCTCACGTACGCGGACTGGGACCGGGCCGCGAACGCCGTGGCTCGGGGCATGGCCGCGGCGGGCGTCCGGCGCGGCGACCGCGTCGTGCTGCTCCTGACCAACGCCGAGGCCTGCGACTTCGCGGGTCGCGTTCGCCGCGTGCCATCGGGCCGGCGCCGCCGCGGTCCCGGTGAACCCCCGGTACGCGGCACGCGAGCTCGAGCACATCATGCAGGACTCCGGTGCGCGGCTCGTCGTCGCCGGTACCGAGGCCGCGAGAGTCAGTGGCGCCCCCGTGCAGTCGTGCTCCCAGCTGGCGGCCGGCGACTCGTCACCGTTCTCGGTCGAGCTCACGGGAGACGACCTCTCGGAGATCTTCTACACATCGGGGACGACCGGGCTCCCGCGTGGCGTCGCGTCGACCCACGCCAACCGTGCCGCGCACGGCCTGGCGCCGCTCGAGGGCGGCGGCACGTTGCTCCACTCCATCCCGCTCGCGACGTTCACGGGTGTGCAGGGCGGCGTGCTCACGCCGTTGCAGCTCGCGATCACCGCGCTCGTCCTGCCCCGGTTCGACACCACCCGCTTCGCGTCGCTCATCGAGACGGAGCACCCGCTCTGGCTGCTGATGGTGCCCGCGCACATCCTCTTGCTCCTCGAGTCCGGTGTGCTCGAGACCACGGACACGTCGTCCGTCGCGATCCGCGATGTTCGGTGGGGCGGCCACGCCGTCCGCGGCCGTGCTCCGGCTGGGCGAGCTCCTCCCGAACGCGATGCTCCTGAACGGCTACGGCCTGACCGAGGGCGGTGGGAGCATCTGCGTGCTCCCACCCGGCGAGGCGGTACGCCGACCCGGCTCCGTGGGCAAGCCCATGCGTGGCGTCGAGGTCCGCATCGTCGACGACGCGGGCGAGCCGGTCGACACCGACGCGGTCGGGGAGATCGCGCTGCGGATCCCGTCGGGCGAGCGCCGCTACTGGAACGACGACGAAGCCACCGCGCGCACGTGGCGCCGGGGCTGGGTCCACACGGGCGATCTCGGCCGCCTCGACGCGGACGGGTTCCTCTACGTGGTCGACCGGGCGAAGGACGTCATCATCCGCGGTGGGTACAACGTCGCGTCGGCCGAGGTGGAAGGTGCGATCTACGAGCACCCCGATGTCGTCGAGTGCGCGGTCGTCGGCGTGGCGCACCCCATCCTCGGTCAGGACGTCGCGGCCGTCGTGCGCACCCGCGAAGGCGCGCCGCCGCTCGAGCTCGATGCCCTGCGCGCGCAGCTCGTCGACCGGCTCGCGGACTACAAGCTCCCCCGCGTGCTGGTGCTGACCAGCGAGCCGCTCCCCCGCAACGCGGCCGGCAAGCTCGACAAGGCCACGATCGCCACGATGACCCACTGACCCACCGCGGGCTGCCGATCCTCCCCCGACCGCCGGAGGGCATCAGTCGATCGCGGCCCGGCGATCGCCCTCCGGAGATCTTCCGGACGGCGCCGGCGAGTCCTGGACCGGGGTGAAGAACGGCAGCGCGGCGTGGTCCGAGACGCGCTCGAAGTACACCTCGACCGGCATCCCGACCCGCACGTCCGCGGGGTCCACGTTGACGATGTTCGTCATGATGCGCGGCCCCTCGGCGAGGTCGACGAGCGCGACGACCATCGGCAGCAGGTGGCGCAACGAGCGCGAGTAGTGCTGGCGCAGCACGGTGAACGAGTAGACGGTGCCGAAGCCGGAGGCGTCTTCCCAACGCACCTCGCCCCGGCACGTGACGCAGTGCGGCCGCGCGTAGAGCTGGGCGTGGCCGTGCGGGACGCAGCGTTGGATCGTGAGCCGACCCTCGAGCGTCGCGGCCCAGTACGGCGCCATCTCCAGATCGTCGGGCGGGCCCTCGCGGGGCTTCGCCTTCTCGGGCAGCGGTCCCGGCTCGTGGACCGGGCGGGGCTGAACCGTGGTCACGGCACCTCCGTTCCGAGCAGCAGCGTCGCACCGGTCGAGAGCATCCCGCCGGTGCCGTGCGCCAGCGCGACCTTGGCGTCGGGCACCTGGGTCGCACCCGCTTCCCCGCGCAGCTGGCGCACTGCCTCGACGATCAGGAACATGCCGCGCATCCCCGGATGGCACGCGGACAGGCCGCCGCCATCCGTGTTGGTCGGCAGCGGCCCGTCGAAGGCCAGGCGGCCGTTCTCGACGAACGCGCCACCCTCACCCTTCGCACAGAAGCCGAGGTCCTCGAGGGTGAGGAGGACGGTGATCGTGAACGAGTCGTACAGCTGCAGCACGTCGACGTCCTCGAGCGTGACCCCGGCTCGCTGCAGGGCGAGTGGACCCGAGCGGGCCGCCGAGCTGACGGTGAGGTCGGCCGACTGCGACACGTTCAACGCGTGCGTCAACGTGTGCGCGCCGCCGAGGACGTGCACCGGGCGCTTCGGCAGGTCGCGGGCCCGAGCCTCGGTCGTCACCACGACGGCACCCCCACCGTCCGACACGACGCAGCAGTCGAGCATGTGGAGCGGGTCCGCCACCATCCGCGACCCGAGCACGTCGTCGACGGTGATCGGATCGCGGTACTGCGCGAACGGGTTGAATCCCGCGTGCCGGCGGAACGTCACCGCGATCTCCGCCAGCTGCTCGGACGTCGTCCCGTACTCATGCATGTGCCGCGTGGCCGCGAGCGCGTAGGCCCCCACCAACGTGTTGCCCCACATCGCGTCCCAGGCCTGCGTCGCGCTCACGGTCCCGCCGCGGCCACCGATGCGCCGGCCCATGGCCGAGAGCTGGACGCTGCCGTAGGTGATGAGCACGACGTCGCACGCGCCGGCTTCGACCGCGCGGGACGCGTGCTCGACCAGCACCTCGAAGGACGCGCCGCCGATGTTCGTCTCGTCGAGCCACGTCGGATGGATCCCGAGGTACTCGCACATCCCGACGCAGTACATCGGGTACATGCCGACGGTCGCGTACCCGTCGACGTCGTCGTAGGTCAGCCCCGCGTCAGCCAGCGCGCGGTCGGCCGCCTGGACGTGCACCTCGGCCTCCGTCCGGTCGGGCAGCACCGGGTAGTCCGATGTTGCCGCCCCGATGATGACCGCCCGTCTCCCCGGGTCTGGGCTCAACGCTTCCCCCGGTCTGCCGTGCCGATGAGGTCGGCCGCGCCGGTCTTGCGCTCGAGCCGGGGCGCGACCGAGCGGGGCGTGACGTCGACGTCGGTCGCCTGCGCCCGCAGCGCGCCGACGGTGCAGGTCTCGCGCGCACCGCGGCGAACGGGTCGTAGCGGAAGTGCCGCATCGCGTTCTCGTGTGTGATCTTGTCGATCACCGCGTCGGGAAGGTTCTCGACCGCCGGCCACAACGTCTCCGCAGAGATGGGCCAGGTCGAGTCGGAGTGCGGATAGTCGCTCTCCCAGCAGACGCGGTCCACGTCCATGCGGTCCAGGTTGGCGACCCCGGCGGGATCATCGATGAAGCACAGCACCACGCGCTCGAGGAACACCTCGCTCGGGAGCCGGCCGCCGAAGTCCTGCCCGGTCCACTGGTGATGGCGGGTGTAGATCCAGTCGACCCGATCACAGAAGTACGGGATCCACCCGATGCCCCCTTCGGACAGCGCGACCTGGAGCTGCGGGAACTTGCGCAGCACCGGCGACCAGAGCAGGTCGGCCGCCGCCTGGACGATGTTGATCGGCTGCAGCGTGATGAGCACGTCGATCGGCGCGTCGCGCGCGGTCATGACGAGACGAGAGGACGAGCCGATGTGCAGGCACACGATCGTCCCCTCGTCGACGCACGCCTGCCAGAACGGATCCCAGTCCGCGTCGTGGAAGCTCGGCAGCTTCAGGTGGGACGGGTTCTCCGAGAACGAGACCGCGTGGCAGCCCTTGGCTGCGTTGCGCCGGACCTCCGCCGCCATCGCGTCCGGGTCCCAGATCGGCGGGAGCATGAGGGGGATGAACCGGCCCGGCGCGCTGGCGCACCACTCGTCGATGTGCCAGTCGTTGTAGGCCTGCAGGACCGCGAGCCCGGCGTCGAGGTCGGAGGAGCGGCTGAACAGCTGGCCGCACAGGTTCGGGAACGACGGGAAGCACATCGAGCCGAGGACCCCGTTGACGTCCATGTCGCGGACCCGGTCGCCGAGGTCGAAGCACCCGGACCGGATCTCGTCGAACGACGTCGGCTCCATCCCGTACTCGTCGGGCGGGCGGCCGGCGACCGCGTTCAGACCGATGTTCGGGATCTCGTTGCCGTCGTAGATCCAGACGTCGCTGCCGTCGGCGCGGCGCTCCACGCGAGGTGCGACGTCGTGCCAGCACGCCGGGAGATGTCGTACGAACATGTCCGGCGGTTCGACGACGTGATCGTCGACGCTGACCAGGATCATGTCGTCGATGTCCATGACGGCTCCCCCACTCGTGACCGGCCCGGGTGAGGCTAGTTTCCCGAGCGATGGGGGTCCGGTGCCCGTGCTCCCCACCCTCGGTCAACCACGGACGAGGTCCACGACGAGCTGGAGAGCAAGTGACTGTTCCTGTCGGTGTGTTCTACGACTTCCCCCAGGGTGACGGCGGCCGGTACGTCGAGGACGGTCTGCGCATCGGCTTCGAGGAGGCGCGCGCCGAGGAGCGGCTCGGCGACGAGATCACACTGACCGCCGGGGTGGCCGAAGGGCTGCCGGCCGGCTCGGCCGAGTCCGTCGTCGAGGCGTTCGGCGCGCTCGTCGCGACCGGCGTGGTCGCGATCGTCGGCCCGTCCATCAGCGACAACGGCCTGATCGTCCGTGACCTCGCGGACGAGGCCGGGATCGCGTGCATCAACTACACCGGTGGAGCGTTCACGCGCGGCGAGCACATGTTCCACTACCAGGTCGGCTCGCTCGAAGAGGAGCCGGTCCTGCTCGCCGAATACCTGCGCGCGCAAGGCCACCACCGCATCGCCGTCCTCTTCGACGACACGCCGGTCGGCACGAGCTACGACCTGTGGCTCCGGCGGACGGTCGAGCGCACCGGCGACCCGGAGCTCGCGTTCCGCAGCTCGGTCTCGCCGCTGGCCGAGGACCTGCGCGCCGACGTCGAGGCCGCGCTCGCGGTCGAGCCCGACGCACTGCTCTACCTGGGCCTCGGTGTCGCGGCGCGTGCCGTGTCACTCGGGGTGGAAGCCGTCGGGTGGAAGGGCCCGGTCGTCACGAACTCCACGCTGATGTTCGGGTACACGCGACCGGACTGGCGCACCGGGTTCGAAGACTGGGTGTACATCGACACCATCAGCGACGCGAACCCGATCCGGGACACGTTGCGCGAGCGGTCGCGTCGGCACGCCGCGAGCCCGATCGGCGTCGCGGCCTACGACATCGGGCGGATCCTCGGCGAAGGGCTCGTGCTCGCCGACGACCGCACCCCCGCGGGAGTGCGCGAGGGGCTCGAGCGGGTGAAGCGGCTCCCGGCGGCGACGGGCAAGGCCGGCACGACGATGGGTTTCGGGCAGTGGGATCACGGCGCGCTGAAGGGCGACTACCTCGTGCTCCGCGCGTGGCGCGGTGGCCGCACCGTCGAGGTCGTCTGATGGATTGGGACGGCTGGGCCCGGCGCGCCGAGTCCGCGCTCGACTTCCAGTCCGCGGGCCGGTGGCGCGACCTCTTCGCACCCGACGCCACCTTCGGCGACCCGAGCACCCCGAGCACGCAGGACCTCCGCGCGGTCCAGCGCGGGACCGCGGACGTCTTTCCCGACTGGAACCAGGAGATCACGACGATCCGGGGCGGCGACGACTGGGCGGTGTTCGAGTGGATCGGCCGCGCGACCTACGCGGGCCGCGGCGCCGACGACCCGCTCGCCGGAACCCCGGTGGAGATGCACGGCGCGACGATCATCGAGGTCGACCCGGCCGGGCTCGTCACGAAGTGGACCGACTACCTGGACCGCAAGGAGCCCGAGATCCAGCTCCGCGCCGCAGCCAAGCGCGCCCCGAGCCCCTGACCGTTCGCCTACGGCGCGCGGCGGGCGCGGAGACCGACGAAGGGCTCGGTCGGCACCAGCTCGTCGACCTCGACGGTCGCGAACCCGGCGCTTGCAAGGTCGCGCTGCAGGTCCGCCAACCCGGGGAGCGCAGCTGAGCCCGCTTGCGCGACGAGCATGAAGTGCAGGTGCGCGCTCGCGATCGAGCCCGGCCACAGCATCGTCACGATCACGAGCTCACCGCCGTCGGCCAGCAACCGGCCGAGCCGTTCGTACAGCGCGACCCGCTCGCCCGGATCGAAGTAGTAGATGTTGTTGTTCAGGGTGATGAGGTCGTAGCGACGGTCGTCCGCAGGCACCCACGTCCGCACGTCACCGACCTGCAGCTCCGCTCGTGCAGCGCCGGGCGTCGTTCGCACGCGCGCCCGGCACGCCTCGATGACGTCCGCGGCCAGATCGATGCCGTCGACGTGCACCTGCGGGTCCGCCTCGAGCAGCACCTGCGTGTACACCCCGGTGCCACAACCCACGTCGAGCACCCGGCGGGGCCTGCGCTCCCCGACCAGTCGCTCGAGGAACGGCGTCACGAACGGTGCCGCCGCGAGGGACACGTCCGCGATCACCGTGGCGTGCTCACTCAGGTCGGACAGCCCCTCCCCCGGCGCCCCGTTCAACAGCCTCGCGAGGTCGGCGTAGGGACTCGTCTGGTAGTCGAGCATCGACCGGTAGTGGGCCGTGAGCAGCTCGTCGCCGGCTGCGATCGCCCGCGCTCGCGTCCCGCGCGCCCGGTAGCGACCATCCGTACGCCGAAGCTCACCGAGCTCGACGCCGACCGCAAGGAAGCCGTCCAACCGGTCCGGTCGACGCGATCCGAGGTGGGCTGCGATCTCGTCGGGCGTCCGGGGTTCCGTGAGGAACGGCAGGAGGTCGACGCGCACGGCCGCGGCGAGGAACTGCGAGCGCACGAACGACCGGCTGTCCGCGATCGAGAGCGCCCGCGCCGTCGCGTGGCCGGACCGGAGCACCTCGACCACGCCGCGGGCCCGGTCCGGGAGCCCCACCATCAGTGCGGCACCGGCGGCCGCAGCCCGAAGGCTCGCTCGCGCGGCCCAGCGCACCACCCGCGTCGCCGCGCCGACGGGCTCCGACGGTGGGAAGGCCGCGGTGTCGAACTCGGGGACGAACAGCTGGCCCTCGTCGCTCAGGTACATGTAGATCGGGTACGAGATCGTGCCGAGCATCCGCAGCGGCATCGAGGAGTGCGCCCCCCGCAGCTCGTCGTGCAGATCGGGCCGGAACCCGTCGACCGCGGCGGCCTTGGGCGACAACCCGAACCAGTGGTGGACCTTGCGCACGATGGGCGCGAGCCGCGGGTCCGGCACTCCGAGATCGCCCAGGACCACCTCGTCGACCGCGAGCGCGTCGGCGCCCGCGTAGAGGTAGCGCACCTCCGCCGGGTGGTGGCAACCCATCACGCCGAAGGGCCCGTCCGCGACCGGCGCCCAGGCGTCCACGACGGCGAAGTCCGGCGGTGCGACGTCGAGCAGCATCATGGTGGCCGAGCGGAAGTCGACCCGGCGTGACGCGTAGAACGTCTCGTCGATCGCGCCGGTGCTGCCTTCGAGCGTGGAGAGGCTGAGGTGCGCGAACTCGGTGGGGTCGGTGCGCAGCTTCGGCATGACGATGCGCAGGTCGGCATCGAGCCAGGACCCACTGATCGCCTGCTGCACGAACCCCCGACCGAAGGTGAACGGCCGCAGGTCCTCGCCGATGTCCACGATGCGGTACACGTCCGACGTGAAGCCGAAGTACTCGGCCACCTCGGCGACGGTCCGATGCTCGAAGCAGGTCTCGTAGACGGTCGGTGCCTCGAGCACCGCGACGTCGCGCAGCCCGTGCCGGCGGAGGTACCGCGCGAGCCCGTCGACGAGCTCCGGGTCGTTGACGTTCGAGCGGTCGGCGCGGTCGTAGCCGAGCATGAACGACACGCGGATCGCGGCGGAGTCGGATCGAGCCGCGACCTCGGCGAGCCCCGCCCGGTCGAGGCACGCGTCCAGGACGGCGACCTTGTCCGAGTCGCTGCTCCCGCCGCGCACCGCGACGGGTGCGCCCGAGCCGAAGGCGCGCGGTCGTTCCGTCGGTGCGGCCTCGACCCGCAGCGACGCCGGGACGAACCACTCGCTGATCGCGGACAGCTCCGCGAGCAGCCGCTCGAGCGACCACCCGGGCGCGAGCCGGTCGTCCTCGGTGAGCGCGGCGAAGATCACCCGGAAGGCGGCCATGTGGTCGCGCTCGTCCTGGAGGATGCGCGGGAACACCGCGAGCTCCTCGGCGCCGACCGCGAGCTCGACCAGCCGGCGGTACGCGAGCTCCGCGGTCGCCTCGAGCGCGACGTTGAGGTCGCAGTAGCGCTTGAAGGTCTGGTACCGGAGCTCGGCCTGCAGCGCGGGCGGCATGCGCCCCATCGCCCCGGCCGCCAGCACCAGGAGTCCTGCCGCACCGGTGCGCAGGGGCGCGTGGCGCGCGTCGAGGAGGTTGCGGGTCGAGGTGACCCAGCCCGAGAGCACCCCCTGGATCTGGCGTCCGTAGATGACGAGCGACGCGAGCCGTTCCCCTCCGGCGAGCAGCGCGCCGCGGATGTAGGCCGCGTGCAGCTCCTCGTCCTTCCAGATCCACACCAGCGTCTGGCGGATGAGCGCCCGGATCTCGGGGTCGAGGTCGAGCGCGTCGACCCGTGCGGCCACCGCCTCCTCCCGGTATGCGACCGCGACGATCTGCTCGCGCTCGAGGGCGAGCAGCCAGAGCAGCTCCCGCTCCCCGTCCGGGTCGTCGGCGTACTCGGTCCGCCACTGGGCCAGCTGCGTCTCGACTTCTTGCAGCAGGTCGGTCTCGAGATCACCCACGCCGCACTTGTACCACCACTCGGGGGAGCCGCGTTCTGCTCGGGGGCGTATGCGATGCTCGTGAGCGCACGAGAGGGCGGCGATGGTGCAGACGGGGTATGAGCGCGGGATCCGTGGAGCCGCACGCCGGCGCGGGCGCGGCTGGTCCCGTCGGGCCGTCACGACCGTCGCGATGTTGGGCGCCCTCGCACTGCTCACGACGGCCTGCAGCTCGTCGGGCTCGGTCGACGCGCGTCAGCACTCCCGAACCCGAACGCGACGACCTTGGGCGTGAACCTCGACGCCGCCGTCACGAGTCCGGCCGACCTCCCGCGCTTCGACGACGGCAACGGGTACGGAGGCGCGGTCCCGCCCGGCCGCTACCAGATCGCGGTGCGCAACGCGGAGAGCGTCGCGACCGCGGTGCTCCCCACGAGCTTCCCCCCGACCAGGTCGTGACCGCCACCTTCGACACGACAGGGAGCCCGAGCGACGCCGGCGTCGGCGTCGTCTGCCGCATGCAGGACGACGACGACTACTACCGCCTCGGCGTGGGGAATGATGGCGAGTACGCGATCCAACGGGTGAAGGGCGGCACGACCACGGTCCTCACGGGAAACGGGAAGTGGATCCCCAGCCCGCTCATCCGGAAGTCACCCGGCCTCTTCACCGTCCGGGCGGTGTGCATCGGGTCGACGTTGACCCTGTTCGAGAGCAACCACCAGATCGCGTCGGTCGAGGACTCCGCGGTCACGGGGACCAAGGCCGGCGTGTTCCTCGAGACGTTCTACAAGCCCGAGGCCGCGATCCAGGTCAACGCGCTCTCGGTGCGTGCGTTCAGCTCGAAGCAACGGCTCACCGGCGCGATCGCCGACGAGTGGGACGCACTGCTGCGCGCCCAGAGCATCGCCACTCGTTGCGAGCTCCTCGACCCGAAGCAGGCGGGAGTGGGCAGCGGGCGTCGCGTTCGCGACCCGGTGCGGCTCCGTGGTCTTCCTGCAGGCTGCGCCACCACAGCACGGCAAGGCCCTGCTCGACCGCATCCTCGCGAAGACCGGGACCACGCTGACCAAGGTGCCGGGCCTCCCCGACTGCTCGAAGCGCACCGGGGTGGTGGGCCCGCTCTCGCCAGCGACCCCGCCGACAGGGACGACCGACGGACAGGCCGGCGTCGGTCGCGTGGCGTGCCTCGACCTCGGGGGCTCGACCGCCGTCGTCTGGTCGCACGAACCGACGGGAGTCATCGGGGTCATCCGCGTGCAGCACGACGACCACGCGGCGTGGAAGGACTTCGGACCGGACTGGCCGCCGTTCGCGTTCGTCGACGCGCCCGGCTAGCGACCGGCAACCACGGTGTGGGAGGAGCCGAGACCCCTCCCACACCCGGGCGCATCGCTACTTGGTCAGGCCCACTTCCTTGAGCCACGCGGTCACGACGGTCGACGGGTCTTCCTTGTCGTTGAAGACCTTCAGAGCCATCTCGTTGTACGCCGCGGAGTCGAGCTTCGTGTTGACGGTCTTGATGACCGCCTTCACCTCGGTCGTCGCCTTCGGCTTGCGGATCAGCGCGATCGGGTTGTCGGCCGGCTGCAGGCCCTTGTTGTCCTTCAACAGGACGTAGTCGGGCTTGATGACGCTGCTGCCGGTGAAGAGCAGGCCGACGTCGATGGTGCCGTCGTCGAGCGCCTTGTTGGTGATCGGACCGCCTTCGTCGAGCTTCTTGATCTCTTTGAACTTCAGCCCGTAGAGCTGCTGTTCCTTCGGTCCCAGGCACAGGTCGCGGTCCTGGCACTCGGGAGTACCTCCGAACCCGAGTTGGGGCGCGACCGACTTGAGATCCGACATCGTCGTCAGGTGGTACTTGTCCGCCGTCTTCTTCAGCACGTAGAAGCCGTTCACGTCAACCGCGCTCGGCGGGCCCCACCGCGACGATGTTCGTACCCCCGAGCTTCTTCGTGACCGCGGCGAACGTCTGCGCCCGGTCCGAGGACGGCTCTCCCTTGAGGTAGGTGAGGAACGTGCCGCTGAACTCCCCGTACAGGTCGATGTCACCGTTCTTCAGGAGTGGGTACACGGTCTCGGTCGGACCGATGTTGTCCTTGTAGGTGATCTTGAAGCCCTTGGACGCCAGGGTCTGGCCGTACGCCTGGCTGATGATCTGGGCGCCGGGGAAGTCCTTCGATCCGACGATCAACGACTCCTTGGTCGCCGTCCCACCACTGCTGCTGCTGCCCGATGACGAGCAGGCTGCGAGCACGAGGACGAAGCCGACGAGCATCGCCCCGAGCGCGCGGCCGCTGAACCGCATTCTTCCCTTTCGCATGGATCCGGTCCTTTCCGGAGAAGGGCCGTCGAAGCGACGGCCCGATGACGTTAGGTCGGAGCTACGGCTTCTCGCTCGACCGCCGCGCCGGGCGCGATGCCCGGGCTGACCACGATCGACTTCGGGCCGTCGTCGTCACCGGAGCGCGCGGCGACCCGCAAGCCCTTCGGGACGACGAAGTGCTGGACGACGGCGAGCGTGAGCTCGACGGCGATCGCCAGCAGGGCAACGAGGAACGCACCGGCGAACAGCCGCTCGAAGTCCTGCACGCGCGATCCGTCGATGATGTAGCGGCCGAGGCCACCCCATCCGACGATCGCCGCGAGCGTCGCGGTCGCGACGACGGCGACCGCCGACGTACGGATGCCCGCCATGATCAGCGGCGAGGCGATCGGCATCTCGACGCGCCGCAACACCTGGCCGCCGCTCATGCCCATGCCGCGGGCCGCGTCGATCGTCTCCGGGTCGGCACCGCTCACGCCGGCATACGTGTTGGTGACGATCGGCGGGATGGCCAGCGCGACCAGCACGAGGAACGTCGGGATGGACCCGATGCCGACGGTCTGCATCCACGCCGGAGGATCGCCGATCCCGAACCAGCGCACCGCGAAGAGCAGGAGCGCGAGCGCGGGAATCGCTCGACCGATGTTGGCAACGTTGATCGCCACGAAGCTGCCCCGCCGGTGGTGCCCGAAGAACAATCCGATCGGCAGGGCGATGATGACGGCGGCGACCACCGCGATGAAGGAGATCTGGACGTGCTGCCACAGGAGGTGCGGGATCCCCTCGGCGCCGATCCAGTGGTCGCCGTTGTTGAACCAGTCGAACGTCTTCTGGAGGAACACGTCAGGCCCTCGCCACGCGACGGTTCCATGGTGTGACCAGCCGCTGGACGAGCAGCAGCAGCGCATCCACCGCGACCGCGATGATCACCACGAGCACGGTCCCGACGGTGAGCGGCGTCTGGAAGTCGCGGTCGAATCCGTCGAGCATGAACGTGCCGAGACCGCCCTGCCCCACGAGCGCGGCGATGGGCACGAGACCGATCAGCGTCACCGCGGCGATGCGGAGCCCGGCCATGATCGAGGGGACGGCCAACGGGAGCTCGACCGCGAAGAGGCGGCGCCGCTGCGAGTACCCCATGCCCTCGGCGGCTTCGAGCACGTCGCCCGGGACGGCGTCGAGCCCCGCGAGGACGTTGCGCACGAGGATCAACAACGAGTACGCGGTCAACGGGATGATCACGGTCGTCTGCGCGAGGCCGGTGTACGGCAGCAGGAGGCTGAACGCCGCGATGGACGGGATCGTGTAGAGGATGCCGGTCACGCTCAGCGCCGGACCCCGAAGCCAGTGGTACCGGTGCGCGAGGAGCGCGAGCGGCAGCGCGAGCACGAGCCCCCACAACAGCGACCAGCCAACGAGCGAGAGGTGCTCGATCACGCGCTGACGGATCTCGGCCGTGTGATCGTTGACCCACGACCAGTCGATCAGCGTGTCGCCGTTGTACGCCCCGAGCACCACTGCGTCACCGTACCCAGTCGGCGGTTACCGTACCCGGGCCGTCGCCGAACCGGACCCTGCATTGATCCGTCTCGAGTCAGTCACGAAGCGATTTCCCAACGGGAACGTCGCCGTCCACGAGCTGACCCTCGACGTCCCCGACGGCGAGGTGTGCGTGCTCGTCGGACCGTCGGGATGCGGCAAGACCACGACGTTGCGGATGATCAACCGGCTGATCGAGCCGACGAGTGGCCGCATCTTCCTCGGCGACGAAGACGTGACGCACGCGAACCCGGTCGCGCTGCGCCGGCGCATGGGCTACGTGATCCAGCAGGTCGGCCTCTTCCCGCATCAGACGATCGGGACCAACGTCGCGACCGTGCCGCACCTCCTCGGATGGGGTCGTGACCGGACCAGGGCCCGCACCGACGAGCTGCTCGAGCTGGTCGGCCTCGACCCGGGGACCTACCGGGACCGCTACCCGGCTCAGCTCTCCGGCGGCCAGCGCCAGCGGGTGGGTGTCGCCCGCGCGCTCGCCGCGGACCCGCCCGTGCTGCTGATGGACGAGCCGTTCGGTGCCATCGACCCGATCACCCGGACCCGGCTGCAGGACGAGTTCCTCCGCATCCAGAAGGAGATCGCGAAGACGATCGTGTTCGTGACCCACGACATCGACGAGGCCGTGAAGATGGGCGACCGCATCGCGATCCTCGAGCTCGGTGGCGTCCTCGCGCAGTACGACGTGCCCGCCGAGGTGCTCGGCAACCCGGGCAACGACTTCGTCGCGGACTTCGTGGGCGCGGACCGGGGCCTGAAGCGCCTCAAGGTGATGCCGATCACCGACGACGAGCTCGACCAGCCCCCCATCGTGGACGCGAGCGCCCCGCTCGCCGACGCTCGCGCCGCGATGGATCGGGTGGGCGCGACCTACGCGTTGATCCCCGGCACCGATGGCACCTGCTGCGAGATCCGCCAGCGGTTCGCCTCGGGCGACGGCGTGGTCGCGGACCGCGCGCAGCCCGTCGTGGTCGTCGATGCGCACCGTTCGCTCGAAGACGCGCTCGCCGCGATCCTGCTGTCCGACGACGGGTTCGTCGCGGTCTTCGATGGCCCGCGCTACCGCGGTGCGCTCACACCTGACGCGGTCTACCGCGCGCTGCGCACCTCCCGACATCCCGGCGAGGACCCGGGCGCGCCCTGAACCAGCTTTCGGCGTGAGTTCGCGTCGTCAGGACGACGCGAAGTCACGCCGAAACGCGGTGGTGGGTCGGGTGGGGCACCCCGGTCAGGCGTTGCGGGAGCGACGACCGAGGATCCACGCGACGACGATCAGCACCAGGAGCACGGCCACCGGCGGCCCGAGCTTCCTCGCGAGCGACGTTCCGGCCTTGGCCGCTTCGTGCTCGAGCAGCTGCACATCGCGCTCGAAGGCGGCTGCGTCCGCGTCGGCCTTGGCCTGCATCTCGGGATCCATGGACGGCAGTCTCGCGCGGCCGCTCCTACCGCGCCCGGTACGCCCAGACCGCATACAACGGATCGCCGCGGTGATCGGTCGGCGTGCGCCGCTGCACGATCGTCTCGTCCCAGCCTCCCGCCCGCCGGAAGTACTCGGCGACGATCTCGCAGTGCTGCGCGTCAGTGGAGGACAGCCAGCCGCGGATCGCCTTCGTGGGGAAGCACCGGTTCGAGAACGTGCACACGAACGGTCCACCCGGCCGGACGACCGCGGCGACGTCGGCGAACACCTCGACCGGGCGCACGAGGTAGTCCACCGAGACGCAGCAGACCACGGCATCGAAGGCATCGTCCGCGAAGGGCAGACGGGGCTCGGCGTTGAGGTCGTGCACGATCGCCGCCGCGGCGGCGGGGTTCGCGGCCAGCTCCTCGGCGTTCATGCCCAGGACCGTGAGCCGGGCCGGCGCGCGCCGGAAGTGCGAGACCCAGGAGCCCATGAGATCGAGCACGTCGCCGACGATCCCGAGCTCCTCGTAGAGGTCGCCGACGGCATCGATCGCGGCGTCGTCGATGTGGGTCACGAGCCGGGTCGGGGCGTAGAACCGGACGTCGGTCGCCGGATCGGACCGGTCGAAGAAGCCGGGCGGAAATCCCTGGTCGGCCATCGGCGCAGTCTGTCGGACCGCGGGTCTCGCCGGGACTCCCCGGCCGGGTGATAACCTGCAGGTCACGTCGCCCGGGGTTTGTAGGCACCCCGCACCGACGCCAACCACCGACTGATCACCACATGGTCCTGGTCGGGCCAGCACCCCGGTGAGTCCTCCCGGAGACCGCGGTGCACAGTGCGACGCTCGTCGCGCAGACCCTCTGGGGGCACGCCCCCACTGGCCCGGACCTACGAGACAGGACGTATGGCCGTCACCACTGGCACGGCATCGAGAACCCAATCCGGCCGCTCCGCGGGAGCGGCGGCACCCCTCACGGTGCGCATCGTCGAGGGGCGGCTCTTCCTGTGCGCGCCGACCGAGGAGCTGCTCGCCGGCCCCGCGGACGACGCCGGCATCGACATCAACGCGACGCGCCTCGTGCCCGTCCTCCTCGACGACGGCAGCACCGGCCACTGGTCCGGCGCACCCGTCGTCGGGTCGCTGCGGTTCGTCGACTGGCTCGTGCGCAGCCGCCCGACCGTCGACGTGACCGTCACCGCCGTTGCCGCGCTCATCGTCGAGGCCGTGGAGCTCACGACCCTCGGTGAGCTGGTGCCCGACCTCGCGACCGACACCGCGGAGCGCACCTGGTCGTGGCGGCCCGCGCCGGGGATCGAGTCGGCCGGGCGGATCGGCAAGGTCTGGTTCCCCGCGTCCGAAGCGGTCGCCGAGGGGGACCCGGACGAGGTGCTCCACGGTTGGTTCGCCACCGCGGTCGCGGGAGCTCGCGAACGCACGGCTCGGTCCGCCGCCGCTCAACAGCGCGGCCCAGGAGCCGAAGGTGCACCGCTGGGCCGACCAGGTCACCGCCCGGGCCAGCGCCGGCGCGCGGCTGCGGTTCCACATCAGCGCGCCGGACGACCTCGACGGTCACTTCCTGCTGCTCCCCCGCTTCGAGTCGCTCACCGATCCGTCCGTCGTCCTGCCGCCGCTCGGCCCGGACACCGCCGACCTGCTCGGCACGTCACCGCACGACGCGGTCACGCTGCTCGCCTGCGAGTGGGACATCGCCCGCCGCGCCTGGTCGGAGCTGCCGGAGAACCCGGCCGACCAGCTCGTGATCTCCCCCGGCGCGGTCGCCGCGCTGCTCGAGGACGGCATCGGTGCGCTCGACGCGTCCGGCATCACCGTCCACCTCCCGTCGGCCCTGCTGCCCGACTCCTCGCTCGTGCGGCGCGTGACCATCACCGGCGCGTCGTCCGGGCTCGACTCCAAGACGCTCGCGCTCACCGGTGAGGTGCTGGTCGACGGTGACCCGCTCACCGCCGAGGAGCTCGAAGTCCTCGCCCGGGCGCGCGGCGAGCTCGTCGCGGTGCGCGGCCGGTGGCTGCGCATCGACGAGGAGACCCGCGCCGCGACGCTCGAGTTCACCAAGCGCGTGGCCGAGGGGAACCAGTCCACCGCTGACGTGCTCGAGCTCGCCGCGACCGTGGACGAGGTCGACGTCGAGGCGGTGTCGGGCTGGGTCGGGCGCGCGCTGGCGGGCGAGTTCAAGCCGACACCGGCCGAGAGGATCAAGACGCCGAAGGCCATCACCGCGACGCTGCGGCACTACCAGGAAGACGGGCTGGCCTGGCTCGCGTGGCTCGAGGCGAACAGCCTCGGCGGCATCCTCGCCGACGACATGGGCCTCGGGAAGACCGCACAGGCGCTGGCGATCATCGCCCACGACCTCGCGGGGCGGAAGAAGCCGAAGGCGCCGACGCTCGTCGTCGCACCGACCTCGGTGGTGTCGAACTGGCAACGGGAAGCCGAGCGGTTCGCGCCCAAGCTGCGCGTGGTGCTCCACCACGGGTCCGCGCGCCAGGACCCGTCCGCGTACATCGGCACGGCGGACGTCGTCGTCACGAGCTACGGCGTCATGCGACGCGACGAGCCGCTGCGAGAGATCGAGTGGCACCGGGTCGTGCTCGACGAGGCGCAGGCGATCAAGAACCCGACGACCGCCACGACGAAGGCGGCCCGCAAGCTCAAGGGCACACACCGGCTCGTCGTCACCGGCACCCCGGTCGAGAACCACCTCGGCGAGCTCTGGAGCCTGATGTCCTGGGCCAACCCCGGCCTGCTCGGCACGCAGGCGGCGTTCAAGAACCGGTACGCGGACTACGTCGGCACCGCGGCCGGCCCCGATGCGCTGGCGGCGCTGCGCAAGCGGATCGCGCCGTTCGTCCTGCGGCGCCACAAGACCGACCCGGGCATCGCCGACGAGCTCCCCGAGCGCATCCTCGTCCGGGACGACTGCACGCTCACCCGCGAGCAGGCCGCGCTCTACCAGGCCGTCGTGGACGACATGCGGTCCGACGTCGCGGACGCGACCGGCATGCAGCGCCGGGGCAAGGTGCTCGCCGGGATCACGAAGCTCAAGCAGATCTGCAACCACCCCGCGACGATCACCGACGAGGACGCCTCGAGCGTGCTCGCCGGTCGTTCCGGCAAGCTCGACCGGCTGGTCGAGCTGGCCCAGGAGATCATCGACGAGGGCGAGGCGGTCGTCGTCTTCAGCCAGTACGCGACGTTCCTGCGCCGCGTCGCCGACCACCTGCGCGTCGAGCTCGAGATCGGGGTCGAGAACCTCGACGGCAAGATGGCGCGGCCCGCACGCGACAAGGCCGTCGCCCGGTTCAGCGAGGCCGGCGGTCCGCCGGTCCTGTGCGTGTCACTGAAGGCCGGTGGCACGGGTCTGAACCTGGTGCGAGCCAACCACGTCATCCACTTCGACCGTTGGTGGAACCCCGCCGTCGAGGACCAGGCATCGGACCGGGTGTGGCGGATCGGCCAGACCCGCGGCGTCGTGGTGCACACGCTCGTGTGCCCGGGCACGCTCGAGGAGCGCATCGCCGACCTGCTCGACCAGAAGCGCAGCCTGGCCCAGGCCGTCGTCGCCTCGTCGCCCGAGCAGCTCATCAGCGAGCTCGACGACGCGGCCCTCGCCGCCCTGGTCGAGCTCGATGCCGATCGCGCGGGAGGTCTGGTGTGAACGAGCCGCTCTCGCACTCGGACCCGAACGCGCGGCCGCCGTCGGACCCGAACCTCATCGAGGACCACGATCCGAACCTGATCCGCGATCCCAACCTGATCGACCCGAACGCGCCGAGCGAGGGCACGCCCCGTCGCCGCCGTTCCCGCCGCCGCTCGCGCTCGGGGGCGAAGAAGTCCCGCCCGGCGGATGCGAAGGCCGAGCTCAAGGTCGTCGACGACGCCGAGCCCGCGAGCGAGGGGGCGAAGCGGCTGGCCGACTCGCTGCAGGAAGCGGTGCTGCGGCACACGTCGGCCGCGGTCCTCGGTCGCGGCACCGGGTACGCCAAGCGCAACCGGGTCTCCGAGCTCCGGGTGAGCGCGGGCCGGATCCGGGGCCGGGTGCGCGGCTCGGGCGACCAGCGGTACCGGGTCGAGCTGACCGTGCCGCAGCGTCCGGCACCTGCACAGATCACCAAGATCCGGTGGAGCTGTGACTGTCCCTACGCTGCGGAGCACCGCCGGGGCACGTGCAAGCACGTCGTCGCGCTCGCGCTGGTGGCGGCGAAGCGCATCGAGCGCACCGAGGCGATGCACCTGCGCTGGCTCGGGCAACCGACCGCCAACGCGGCCGAGGCCCAGCCGGCCGAAGTCGACGCGCTCGCCGACCGGCTCCTCGCCGCGTTCACCGCGCAACCCGTGAGCGTCGACGACGTCCTCGTCCGCGCCATCGGCATCTCTCCTCCCCCCTTCGACATCCCCGCCCGCCACTGAGCAGCTCTCGCTGATTGTGCCGAGAGCCGTTGTGGAGACGGGTTACGGCACGAACGGAGCGGGAGATGCGGGTCAGCGGAGGGGTGGGGGAAGCGGGTGGGCGTGGACCAGGGTGAGGGTGCGAACCGCGTGGGTGAGCGCGATGTAGAGGAGGCGGAGGCCGTGCTCGCCGACCTCGGCGATGGCGCTCGGCTCGACGACGATCACCGCGTCGAACTCCAGGCCCTTGGCGGACTCCGGCGGGATCAGGGTGACCGCGTCACTGAGCCCGGCCACCGAACGGCCGTCGGCGAAACGGACGCCCGCGGCGCGCAAGGCGTCGGCGATCGGATCGAGGAGCGCTTCGGGCGCGACGATCCCGACCGAGCGCTCGTCCGCGCGCTGCTCCACGACGGCTACCACGACCGCGTCCCGGATCTCATCGGAGTCCGAGCAGGCCACGATCGCGGGTGACGCGCCGGTCGCGCGCACGGACCGGCTCGGGAGCACGTCGGGCGCCGCGAACGGCAGCAGCCGGTTCGCGAGCTCGAGCACCGGCGCGGGCACGCGGTATCCGAGCTCGAGCTCGGCGACGCGGCCGTGCGGCGCGTCGAGGGTGCCGAGCGCATCGGACCACCGGGTCTGCGCGCCGGTCGCCGTCGCCTGCGCGAGGTCGCCGAGGATCGTCATCGAGCGGCCGGGGCTCCGGCGACCGAGGAGGCGCAGCTCCATGGCCGAATGGTCCTGCGCTTCGTCCACCACCACGTGACCGAACGTGCGGGGTGGACCACCGACGACGAACTCGGCTTCGTCGAGCAGCCCCAGATCGGCGCGGGTCCACCGCTGCTCCGAGAGCTTCCCCGCGCCCCGCCGGAACAGCAGCTCCTGCTCGTCCGGCGCCAGGATGCCGTCCGCCGCGGCCGCGAGGAACCGCCGGTTGCCGAGCAGGCGCCGCACGAGCACGGGCGGGCTCGGCACGGGCCAGAGCTGGTTGACCGCCGCCCCGAGCTCCTTCCCGCGGCGCAGCGCGGCGGTCAGGTCGGACTCGTCGGCCGCCGGCCGCAGCTCCGTGAACCGGTCGAGGGCCAGCACCGCGAGCCGGCGCTGGAGCTGCTCGCGGCCGGCCCGCAACGGGAGCCCGCGGCGCGTGCACCCCGTCGAGCACGCTCTGCACATCGGCGACGGGAAGGCGCAGCGTCATCCCGAGGACGCGCAGCTCGATCGCGTCTGACACACGGACGACGAGGCCCGAGCGCGCAGCCTGGTCGATCACCACGGCCATCCGCGCGTCGCCCTTGAGCGTCGCGACCGCGTCCGGCTCGGTCGCGCGGACGCGGAACCGCGACTCGAGTAGTCCCGGAACGGTCGTCTGGGTCACCGCGGTCTCGCCCAGCGACGGGAGCACCGCCGAGATGTAGCGCAGGAACAACGGGTTCGGCCCCACGACGAGGAGACGCTCGCGCTCGAGCCGGTCGCGGTGCTCGAACAGGAGGAACGCGGCGCGGTGCAGTCCCACCGCGGTCTTGCCGGTGCCCGGACCGCCCTGCACGACGAGGCACTCCTCCAACGGCGCGCGGATGACCTCGTCCTGCTCCGCCTGGATCGTCGCGACGATGTCGCGCATCTCGCCGGTGCGGCCACGCTCGAGCTCCGCGAGCAACGGGTCGGGAACGCCCCCACCACCACCCGCGCCCTGGGAGTCCGGGTCGGCGAAGTCCTCGTCGAAGAGCCCGACGATCTCGCGACCATCGAGCGCGAACCGGCGCCGCTGGTCGACCCCCATCGGGTCGGCCCACGTCGCCCGGTAGAACGGCACGGAGACGTCGGCGCGCCAGTCCACGACGACCGCGTCGCCCCGGGCATCCTCGACGTGGCGCCGCCCGACGTAGAAGCGATCACCCCGTTCTTCGTCCAGGCGACCGAAGGCGAGCGCGATCGGCGAGTCAGCCAGCGCCGCCAGACGGCGTTCCAGCTCCTGGAGCAGCAGGGACGTGTCCGCACTGGGTTCCTCCCGGGCCCGGATCGCCCCGAGCTCGACATTGCGCGCGGCTCGGGCGCGCATCGCCTTCAGGCAGGCGTGCGCGTGGTCGAGATAGGCCTGTTCGGCCGCGACTTCAGGCGTGATCTGGGTCATGGACGCGCGGCGAGCCCCCGAGCCTCACCTGGGCCCGGGGGGTTGCTTTCGCAATCTTGGCACGAGAAAGCGCACAATTTCACGGTGCTCACCGTCCGCTCACACCTCGGTCTCAGACTGGCAGTGGAATCTGGCTGCGTCGAAGTTGCAGACCGCCACCGAACCGGCACCGGTCCCGTCCCCCTCGGGCCCACCCTGCGACCTGATCACCGGAGAGACGAATGACCGAGTCCGAGTCCGACCCGACCAATCCGCAACAGCCCCCCGTGCCGCCGCCGTGGCCGACCACCCGGCCCGGCGAGCCGGCCCAGCCCGAGCCCATCACCGCCGAGACGGTTCCGGCGGACACCGCCCCGACCGCGCCGGTTTCGCCCGAGCAGGCCCCGCCCGGGTACGCCCAGGCGGACTACTCCCAGTCCCAGCCCACGATGACCGGGCCGACCACCCAGGCCGCGCCTCCCCCGTGGCCGACCCAGCAGGCTGCGCCGACGCATCCCGCGCCGGCCGCCAAGTCACGCCGGCCCGCCGCGCTGGTCGCCATGGTCGGCGTCGTCGCGCTGGTCGCCGGTGCCGCGGGTGCCGCGGTCGGCGTCGCGGTCTCGGACAGCTCTTCCACCTCGCCGAGCACGTCGAGCTTCGTCGCCCCGAGCAACCCCTTCGGTGGCCGGAACGGCGGATCGTCGAGCGGCAACTCGGAAGGTGGCCAGTTCGGCGGCGCGAACGGATCGGGCTCCGGCACGACCGGGAACGTCAACATCGACGTGGACGGCATCGCGAAGAAGGTGAACCCCGCGATCGTCAACATCGAGACGACGCTCGACGGTGGCGGCGAGGCGGCCGGCACCGGCATGGTGCTGACGTCCTCGGGTGAGGTGCTCACCAACAACCACGTCATCAACGGTGCCGACAAGATCAACGTCGAGGTCGGCATCACCGGCAAGACGTACACGGCCAAGGTCGTCGGCTACGACGTCAGCGACGACGTGGCGTTGATCAAGCTCAACAACGCGTCCGGCATGAAGACGATCAGCACCGACACGTCCGTCGCGAAGAACGACAACGTCGTCGCGGTCGGCAACGCGCTCGGGAAGTTCGGCGTCCCGTCTGCGGTCGGCGGGAGGGTCACGGCGCTGCACCAGAAGGTCACCGCCGGTGACAGCTCCGACGGTTCGGACACGGAGACCCTCTCCGACATGATCCGCATCGCGGCGTCGATCCAGCCCGGCGACTCCGGTGGTGCGCTCGTGAACGAGAACGCCCAGGTGATCGGGATGAACACCGCCGCGGACTCCAGCTCCGGCAGCTCGCAGTTCGGCGGCCAGTTCGGATCGCAGACCGGCACCACCGGCTTCGCGATCCCGATCGGCAACGCGCTGAAGATCGTCGACGAGATCAAGAGCGGCGACACGTCCAACGGCGCCCACATCGGCGACCGGGCCCTGCTCGGCGTCGTGCTCCAGGACACGTCCTCGAACAGCCCGTTCGACAACGGTGGCGGCGACAGCAACGGTGCCTCGGTGTCCGACGTCGCCTCCGACTCCCCCGCCGCCAACGCGGGCATCCAGCAGGGCGACACGATCACCGGGGTCGGCAACACGTCGGTCGACTCGGCCGACGCGCTCCGCAGCGCGCTCGAGACGTACCACCCCGGCGACAAGGTGACGATCACCTGGACCGACTCGTCGGGTGCGAACCACCACGCGAGCGTGACCCTGACCAAGGGCCCGCCGGCCTAGCGCGGCCTGCAGCGCGAGCTGCAGCCGTTTCGAGCTCCCCCGAACGGGTAGCGCCGGGCGATGGTTCCATCGCCGGGCGCTACCCGTTCCTTCGTGTGCTGGACCCGGCGGATCGTGGTCTCCGCCCTGGCCGTCGCGCTGCTTGCGGCGTGCGTCCCCCCACCCAAGCTCGCGGTGACGACGAACCAGACCGGCTTGGACATCCCCTGGGACGTGGGGTTCCTGCCGAGCGGGACGATGCTCTACACCGAGCGCGCCGGCGGTCTGAACGCGGTGGTCAACGGCCAGCACCGGCTGCTCTGGAAGCCGACGGATCTCGTCGCCGCGATCGAAGCCGGGATGATGAGCTTCGCGGTCGACCCGGCCTACGCGACCACTCACCAGGTCTTCGTGTGCTTCGCGTCGACGGCCCCCGGCAACGGCGTGGACGACGTGCGCATCGCCCGCCTCACCCTCGACGCGGCGACGACCACCGCGACGAGCCGGACTGACATCCTCACCGGCATCCCGATGAACCCGGGGGGTGATTTCGGAAAGCACTCGGGCTGTCGGCTGCGCTTCGGTCCGGACGGCATGCTCTGGGTCGGCACCGGCGACGCGGCGAGGGGCACCGCCCCCCAGGACCCGAAGTCGCTCGCCGGCAAGGTGCTGCGCATCGACAAGAACGGTGCCCCGGCCGCCGGCAACATGGCTGCGCCGTTCGACCCGCGCATCGAGTCCTACGGCCACCGCAACGTGCAGGGCCTCGCGTTCCGGGCCAACGGCCAGGCGTACGACGTCGAGCACGGGACCGGCTGCGACGACGAGGTGAACCTGCTCCGGACCGGCGGGAACTACGGCTGGGACCCCGTGCCGCGGTCGGCCGGCGATCCCTCCTACGACGAGTACACCCCCATGACCGACCTGGTCCGCCATCCGGATGCGATCGAGCCGGTGTGGAAGTCCGGGTGCCCGACCATCGCGCCTTCGGGTGGGGTGTTCCTCAACGGGTCCCAGTGGGGCAACTGGAACGGTGGGCTCGTGCTGGAGGTGCTGAAGGGCTCGGAGCTGTTCATGCTCAAGTTCTCGGCCGACGGCACGAAGGTCACGGAGTTCTCGTTCGCGCTCCACGACCACGGCCGCCTCCGCAGCGCAGTGGTCGGCCCGGACGGCGCGCTCTACGTCACGACGTCGAACGGCGGCTTCACGGACTCCATCCTGCGGGTGACCCCCAGCCAGGTCACGAGCTAGCGGCGCGACGCCCCCGGCGCCGGTTCCCGCGTCCGCGTGTGGTCGGGCGGGTTCGGCCATGCTGTCGCCGTGTCGTCACCGCCCTCGGGGTTGATCCCCGACCACTCGCCGCCGGAGGGCATGCACCCACCGGCCAACTGGCTCGAGCTCTTCTACGACCTGGTCTTCGTCGCGGCGATCATCGTCCTGAGCTCCGCGTTCGCGCACGGGCACTCGGTCGAGCACGGTGTCTGGGTGACGTTGTCCTTCGTGTCGATCTGGTGGATCTGGCTCGCGACCACCATGTTCACGAACCGGTTCCGGCTCGACGACACCCCCCATCGCATCATCGTGCTGATGCAGATGTTCCTCGTCGCGCTCGTCGCCATGGGCGCCTCCGACGGGGTCCGCAGCGACGAGGTCTTCCTCTCGCTCGACTACAGCGTGCTCGTCCTGACGCTCGCCGTGATGTACGCGCGGCGGCGCGCGGCAGGGCATCGGACCGGTCCCGTTCGCGCGCCGGCGCGCGTTCGAGTACCTCGCCGCCGCGATGCTCTTCGCGGTGGCCGCGGCGCTGCCGGAGGCGGGCCGGATCACGTTCTGGGGCATCGGCTTCGTGGTGACGGTCCTGCCCGCGATCGCCTACGTCACGAGCGTCCGGCCCCCGCCGCCGGTGGCGGAGCACCACCTCGTCGAGCGGATGGGCGCGTTCACCCTCATCGTCTGCGGCGAGGCGTTCGTCAAGGTCGCGATCGTCGCCACGGACGGCTCACTGAACCAGATCGACGTGATCGTCATGGCGTTCCAGTTCGGGCTCGTGTTCGCGGTGTGGTGGACCTACTTCGACGACATCCCGCTCTCGGGCCTCCGCAGCTCCCGGGTCGCGATCGAGTCCTGGATCGCCGGGCACCTCGCGCTGCAGCTCGCCATCGTCGGCGCGGCGATCGGCGTCGCCAAGTTCGTGCACGTCGCGCCCGGCGAGCACACCCCGAGCACGGACATCGAGAGCGTCGCGGTCCCACTGGCCGCGCTCTACCTCGCCCTCATCGTCGTCGGCCACTGCTCGCGGCGACGGCCGCAGGGCCCGCTCGACGTCCTGCGCCTGGTGACCGTCGGCGCGATCGCGCTGACCGCGATCATCACCTGGCAGGTGGACGCGGTGAACGTCACGGACGCAGTGATCGCGCTCACCGCGATCTCGCTGGCACACGCCGCGGTCGCGGGTCGGCTGCGCGAGCGCACCACGGTGACGCCGCTCGTGGTTCCCGTGGCGCCGGATCCCTAAGACCGCGAAATTGGTTCCTCGTTGTGCGAGCCTGGGCCGGTGACCACCACCTCGCACCCCGTCGAAGCGATCAACGCGGTGACGCTGCTCACCGCCGACATGGGCGCCGCGGTCGCGTTCTACGGAACCCTCGGGTTTCGGGTGCTGTCCGGTGGGAGTGACGCCCCGTTCACGACCTTCCGCTGCGGCGACAGCTTCCTCAACCTCCAGCTCGACCCCGCGCACGCCCCGATCAACGAGATCTGGGGCCGGGTCATCTTCTGGGTGGACGACGTCGACGCGGCCTACGAGCGGGCCCGCACTGCGGGCTACGCGCCCGCCAACTCGCCGGTCGACGCGTCCTGGGGCGAGCGGTACTTCCACATCAAGGACCCGGACGGGCACGAGCTCAGCTTCGCCCGTCCCCTCGCCGCCTGATCCGACCCGGCGCGGGCGTACCATCCGCGCATGGCGTTTCGCGGGTGGCCGGTCGAAGCGGTCGAGTTCTTCGACGGGCTCCTGGCCGACAACTCGAAGGTGTACTGGCAGGACCACAAGGACATCTACGAGCAGTGCGTGCGCGCACCCATGGAGGCCCTCCTCGTCGAGCTCGAGCCGGAGTTCGGTGCGGGCAAGGTGTTCCGGCCCTACCGCGACGTGCGCTTCAGCGCGGACAAGACGCCGTACAAGACCGCGATCAGCGCCACGCTCGCCGCCGGCGGCTATCTCCAGCTCTCCGCCGACGGCCTCGCGGCCGGGTGCGGGCTGTACCGCCCGGCGCCGGATCAGCTCGAGCGATACCGGCGCGCGGTCGCCGACAGCCGGAGCGGCAACGCGCTCGTCGAGCTGGTGGCGCAGGCGCGCGCGGCGAAGCTCGACGTCACCGCGTCCGAGACCCTGAAGACCGCGCCGCGCGGCTACCCGAAGGACCATCCGCGCATCGAGCTCCTCCGTCAGAAGGGCCTGATCACCTGGCGGGAGTGGCCGGTCGGTGCGTGGCTCGGCACGAAGCGGGCCAAGGACCGGGTCATCGGCTTCCTCGAAGCCGCGGCGCCGATCAGCGCGTGGCTCGCGCTGCCACGTCGGGGACACCGAGCTCGACGACGCCCGGCGCTGAGTGCCTCGCATGTTCGTGTTGGTGCCCAGTCCACTCGTCGGCTCATCGGTCTGGGAGCCGGTCGCGTGTCCGTGCTCGCCGATCACGATGAGCACGTCCTCGTCGCACAGCTCCCGGAGCCGGGCCCGATCCAGCTCCCGCACTGGCGCGCGTGCGTCGACGCGGTCCGGCTCGAAGTCGCGGCCGCCGGCTTCGACCACCCGGTGCTGGTGGGCCACAGCGGGGCGGGGCTGCTCCTCCCCGGCATCGACGACGGTGCCCGCGCCTACGTGTTCGTCGACGCCGAGGTCCCGCCGTCGCCCGGCCGCGCCCCGGTCATGCCGACGTGGCTGCGCAAGAACGTCGCTCGACTGGCCCCCGGCGACCGGCTCCCGCGGTGGTCGGAGTGGTGGGGAGAGGAAGCGATGACCGAGCTCGTGCCCGACGCGACGCTGCGGGCGCGCTTCGAAGCCGATCTCCCCCGTGTGATGCGGAGCTACTCCGAGGAAGTGGTCGACATGCCGGCATGGCCCGAGTCCCGAGGCGCGTACCTCCAGCTGAGCCCGCTCTACTCCGGGGATGCGGACGCGGCCGCCGCGCGGCTGGCCGGTGGAACGCGTCGACGCGGCGCATCTCCATCTCCTCGTCGACGCGCGGACGGTCGCCGAACAGATCGTGCGCCTGGCCCGTCAGGTGGTGGCCGCGTGATGGTGCGGCGAGGGCTCGGTCTGGCGTTGCTGCTGATCCTCGCGGCCGCGTGCAGCTCGAGCTCGTCGGCGAAGTCCCCGACGACCACGACCTCGAAGGCCGCCACCACGACCACGACCGCCCGCACCGCGGTCGCGCCGGCCTGCGGGAACCCGGGGAGCCCACCTACCCGCTACCGCTCCGTCGTCGTCTTCTCGTTCGAGAACCGCACCTGGAACAACGTCGGCCTCGGCTTCGGGCCGGACATGCCGTACCTGCACAGCCTGGGTGAGCAGTGCGCGTTCTTCCGGGACTGGACCGAGACCGACACCGCCCAGGACAGCCTCACGCAGTACACCGGTCAGGTCACCGGCGCTCGCCAGCCCGGTACCGTGAACGACTGCAGCCCGTCGCCGACGTGCAGCACCCGTGCCGACAACCTGTTCCGCCAGCTCCGGGACTCCGGCCACAAGGCGGTCAACTACGTCGAGGGGGCAACCGGACCGTGCCGGGCCGACAACAACGCGTCCCGGCACGTTCCCGCGCTCTACCTCTGGGGCGACGCCGATCGGGCGCATTGCGACCAGCAGGTCCGACCCCTGGACGAGCTCGACGTCAACGCGCTCCCGAGCTTCGCGTGGATCACACCCAACCTCTGCAACGACGGGCACGACTGCGCCAACAACGTCGTCGACGCCTGGGCGCGCGACAACGTGCAACCGGTGCTCGACAGCGCGGCGTACAAGGCCGGCCGGGTCGCGGTGTTCATCTGGTACGACGAGGACCACCCGGTTCCGAACCTCTGGATCACGCCGACGGCGACGAAGGGGCCGCTCGACACCGCCGGCGCCGGCACGTTCAGCACCCTCCGCGCGTGGCAGGAGATGCTCGGCGTCCCGTGCCTCGCCAATGCCTGCACGGCACCCGATCTGCGCGGACCTGCGAATTCCTGACGGCTCAGGGCCGGAGGTGTCGTGCCGGCTCGAGGGCCCGGTACCGGAACTGCTCGACCCCGGTCGCGACGACGCGATCGTGGGCCCAGATCATTGCCGGACGCGCGAACTGCGCGACCCGCCGCAGCATCTGGTTCCCCGGCGACAGCGACCAGACCAACCGTGCGCGGCAGCCGTCGGGAGCCCGACCGAGCTCGAGCCGGGCGGGGCCGCAGAGATCGCCGGTCACCGTGGTGACGATCGCCTGGGCCGGCCGCATCTCGTCGACGTGGATCGTGCACCGCAGCGCGTACGGAAGCGGCGACTGGATCACGCAGTGCGCGGTCGTCCCGGTCGCGAAGCCTTCGGCGTCGAAGTCCCGGAGCCACGACCACCAGGACGGGTACTGATCGGTCCGGTTCAGCACGGCCCAGAGCTGCTCGGGCGGCACCGGGAACTCCCACGTGCGGTCGAAGCGAAACGGCGCCGCCACCCCCCTACGCTCCCACGGAACTCCGGGGCGCGAAAGGGCGGTCGCGGTGATGTTCGCCCCAAGTGCTCAAGAGTTCGCCGCCAATGTCCGAGACTGCCCTCGTGGAGGAACTCCCGGTCCTCGTCGTCGGCGCCGGTCCCGTCGGGCTCGCGCTGGCCGTCACGCTCGAGCATCACGGCGTGCCCTGCCGGATCGTCGACCGGGCCGACACCGCGGCACGGCTGTCCAAGGCCGGCGCGATCCAGGCCCGCACCCTCGAGATCCTCGACGAGCTCCGGCTCGCCGGCCCGTTCCTCGACGCCGGCGTGCGGATGACCCGCGCCGAGGTCTGGAGCCGCGGCGATGCGGTGGCGGCACTCGACGCCGGCGGGATCGCGATGGAGTCTCGCTACCCCTTCGTCCTCGGGCTGCCCCAGTCCACGACGGAAGCGCTCCTCATCCAGCGGCTCACAGACCGAGGCATCGAGGTGGAGCGCGGCATCGAGCTCGGTGAGTGCCGTCAGGACGAGCGCGGTGTGACCGCGCTGCTCCACCATCGGGACGGGTCGTGCGAGACCGTGCGCGCTCGGTGGCTCGCCGGATGCGACGGCGCGCAGAGCACGGTCCGGGACGCGATGCGCATCCCCTTCACGGCGGCCGATCACCGCACGAAGTACGCGCTCGGGGACGTCGAGCTCGGGTGGGACCAGGCCCCGGACACGGCGCTGCTCCTGCTGCACGAGCGCGGAGCGCGCGCAGCTGTTCCCGATCGGACCGGAGCGCTGGCGGATCGCCGTGGACTGCGGCCCCGTCCCGGGGATCGGCCGGCCGACGCCGCCGACGCCGCGGGACCTCCAGGATCTCTGTGACGCGTACCTCCCGTCGCACGCGCGCGCGTCGGCGAGGTGCAGTGGTCCACCTCCTACTGCGTCCGGCACGGACACGCGCGCCGGCGGCGGGCCCGCCGGGTCTTCCTGCTCGGGGATGCCGCGCAGGTCCACTCCCCGTTGACCTTCGAAGGCATGAACGTCGGCCTGCACGATGCCTGGAACCTGGGGTGGAAGCTCGCGCTCGCGGAGCGCGGCGCCGCCACCGACCTGCTGCTCGAGTCCTACGACACGGAGTGCCGGCACGTGGAGGTCGACCCCGACCGCGCCCCCGTCGAGCACCTCCTCACCGCGCCGGATGCCCTCTCGTCCGACACCCTTCCCTCCGGGGCCGACGACGTGGCGCTCCGGTTCCTCGCCTCGCTCCCGGGATACGAGCGCCACATGGCGCACCGGACCGCGGAGCTCGACTACGCCTACCGATCCTCTCCCGCGGTCGGCGGCCATCACGAAAGCGCGGGCTCGGCCATCACCCGCCACCCGTCGACGCACGTGCACGCGGGTGACCTCGCGCCCGACGCGCCGTTCACGACGGACTCGGGCGTCCGGATCCGTGACGGCCGCTCGTACATCTCGTTGCTCTTCACCGGCGAGCCCGGTCCGGACGACGGCTCCCCGATGCCCGAGGTGCCGCTCCCGGGTCCGTTGCCAGTCCGGTCCGTCATCGTCACGAGAGCTCCCGGCATCCGTTCCGCTCGCTCCGGGACGTCGATCGTGAGCGACTCGGGTGGGGGCATCCACCACTCCTGGGGCATCACCCGACCCACGCACGTGCTGGTCCGCCCCGACGGCTACGTGGGCTGGCGCGCCGAGCCCCCGGACGCGCGCGCGGTCAGCCAGTTCCTCGCTCGCCTGCACGGCTCGCCCGGGCCCGGTCAGCCCCCGGTGACCCCCGCCGCGCGCGCCGAGCGACTCGCCGGCTGACCACCCGGGTGCCGCTCGACGCGGCCGTAGCATCGGCCGGATGCCCGAACCCGAGCCCGCGTTCGCCGATCTGACCTCGCGCGCGCTCGAGGTGCTCGAGCACAACCGCCGCGGCGACTGGACCTGCCCGGCAGACGGGATCTACCCGAACCAGTGGCTGTGGGACTCGTGCTTCGTGGCCATCGGTCTGGCCCGCCACGACCCGGGCCGGGCCGCGGGTGAGCTGCGCGCGCTGTTCCGCGGCCAATGGGCGAACGGCATGCTCCCGCACATGATCTTCGCGGCGGGGAGCCACGACGCGGGCAGCCGCCGGATCTGGCGCTCCAACACGTTTCCCGACGCGCCGAGCGACGTCGACACGTCCTGCATCACCCAGCCCCCGCTCCCGGCCGTCGCCGCCGCCCATGTCGCGAGCGCGTTGCCCGCCGACGCGCGCGCCGCGTTCCTGGCCGAGGCCGTCCCGAAGATCGTCCGCTACCACGAGTGGCTGTATCGCGAACGCGACCTGCGCGAGACCGGCCTGGTGACGCTGATCCACCCGTGGGAGTGCGGGCTCGACACCACCCCACCGTGGATGCAGGCGCTCGGGCGGATGCACGAGCCGTGGTGGATGCGCGCCACGCTGGCCCTGCACCTCGCCGCGCGTCGTGCGCTTCCTGCGCCGTGACACCCGGTACGTCCCCGCCGCGGAGCGACCCAGCGACGACGACGGGCTGCGCATGCTCGTGCTCGCGCACCGGGCCCGGCGGTACCGCTTCGAGCTGCGGCGCATGCCGGCCGCCGAGTCGGTCCTGATCGAGGACCTCGCGTTCAACGCGATCCTCGCGGCGGCGAACCGCGCCCTGGTCGAGCTCGCGCACGACGCGAACGTGCCCCTCGACCCGGCCCTGACCACGTGCTTCGACCGCACCGAGCGCGCCCTCGACGAGCTGTGGGACGAAGCGGGTGGTCAGTACTTCTCGCGCGACGCGGTGACCGGCGCGCTCCTGGCCGTTCCGACCGTTGCCACGTTCCTGCCGCTCTGGGCCGGGATCGCGGCGCCGGACCGTGCGGCCCGGCTCGTCGCCCGGCTGGCCGAGCCGTCGTGGTGGACCCCCTTCCCCGTGCCGAGCGTGCCGACGGACGCAGCCGAGTTCGACGCGGAGCGATACTGGAAGGGCCCGACCTGGGTGAACACGAACTGGATGATCATCCAGGGCCTGGTGCGCCAGGGCGAGACCGACGTGGCCGACGAGCTCCGGCGCCGGACGCTCGCCCTGGTCGCAGCCCATGGATGCAAGGAGTACTTCTCCGCCTTGACCGGGCACGGCTACGGGGCGGACGAGTTCTCCTGGACCGCGGCGCTCGTGCTCGAGCTCGCGACCTGAACCGAAAGGCAGCGATGGACCCGATCACGATGCAACCCATCGGCTTCGTCCGGGGCGGGCGGACGACCCCCGAAGACGACGACTGGGGTGGGCTCACCTGTCGCATCGAGCTCGACCCGGCGGTCGTCACGCCTGATGCGACCCTCGGGCTCGACGAGTTCTCGCACGTCGAAGTCGTGTTCGTCTTCGACGGCGTGGAGCCGGGCCAGGTGTGCAACGGCGCGCGCCATCCGCGCGGGCGGACCGACTGGCCGCTGACCGGGATCCTGGCCCAGCGGGCGAAGGACCGCCCCAACCGGATCGGCAGCACGGCGTGCGCGCTCGTGGCGGCCTCCGGCCTGAGCATCGAGGTCGAGGGGCTCGACGCGATGGACGGGACCCCCGTCCTCGACGTGAAGCCGTACATGCTCGGGTTCGCGCCGCGTGGAGACATTCGGGAACCGAGATGGGCCACCGAGCTGATGGCCGAGTACTGGTAGCCGGCCGGCGCGTGACCGGGTGACCGGCGACCGCCTGACCTCGCGCGCGTGAACCGGGCGACGCTCGAGCGCCAGCTGCTGCTGGACCGTTCCGAGCTTCCCGTCCTCGACGCGGTCGAGCACCTCGTCGGGCTCCAGGCGCAGATCCCGCTGAACCCGTACCTCGGCCTGTGGTCGCGGCTCTCGCACTTCCGGCCCGAATCGCTCAGCCGGTTGCTCGTCGAACGCGCGGTCGTCCGCATCGTGGTGATCCGGGGGACGATCCACCTCGTCAGCGCGGCCGACTGCCGGTGGCTGCGCCCGCTCGAGCAACCCGTGCTCGACGCGGAGATCGCCCACCATCCCGACCACGGGCCCGCGCTGCGGGGCGTGGACCTCGAGCCCGTCCTGGCCTTCGCCCGGAAGCTCCTCGCCGAGCCCCGCACCGGTCCCGAGCTGCCGCGCCGCGCTGCCAGGCGGAGTTCCCGAAGCTCGACGGCACCGCGCTCGCGTTCGCGTGCCGCAACCACCTCGCACTCGTCCAGGCACCGCCACCGCGGGGTCTGGGGCGCGTCGGCCGGCATCCGGGTCGTGACCGCGGAGGCGTGGCTCGGCGCGCCACTGGCGCCGCGGCCCTCGATCGACGACCTGGTGCTCCGGTACCTGGCCGCGTTCGGTCCCGCCACTCCCGCCGACGTGGGCGCGTGGTCCCGACTGACCGGGATGCGCGAGGTCTTCGACCGGCTCCGGCCGCGCCTGCGCCCGTTCCGCGACGAGCGCGACCGCGAGCTCTTCGACCTTCCCGACGCCCCCCGGCCCGACGCCGGCGCCGCCGCGCCACCGCGCTTCCTGCCCGAGTACGACAACGTGCTGCTCGCGCACACCGACCGGAGCCGCTTCGGCTTCGAGGATCACGGTTTCCGCCCGTACATCGGGTACGGACCGCTGCACGGGACCGTCCTCATCGACGGCATGGTCCGTGCGACCTGGCACGTCGACGCCCCGCCCGACGGTGAGACCGCCGTCCTCGGCGTGGACCACGTCGGGTCGCTGACCAAGCGCGCCACCACGGCGGTGGCGGCCGAGGGCCGCCGGATGCTCCGGCTCACCGCTCCCGACGCCACCACCCACGAGGTCCGCGTCGCGCCACGCCCGTGACCGGTACGACCGTGAGATCAGGAGAGTGGGGTGGCCTCGTAGATGTTCATCGTCGGGCGCTCGGTCGCGAGCGCGCTGACCGCGGCGACGAAGTCGTTCGACGCCGTCACCTTGAAGTGCGCGTCGAGCGCGTCACGGTCCGCCCACTGCTCGAAGAAGACGATCGACAACGGGTCCTCGACGTCCTGGTGCACCGAGTGGATCACGCAGCCGGGCTCGGTCCGGGAGCGCCGCACGTGCTCGAGGCTCACCGCGAGGGCACGGTCGAGCGCATCGGCCCGCACCTTGACCGTCCCCGTGACGATGATCAACTAGTGGAACCCGAGCTGCCCGTAGGTGTTGCACAGCCCGGCCGCGTTGATCGCGATGAACGCCGCGATCACGATCACCGGCGGGATGCGCTTCCAACCCCGCAGCACCCGGCCACCGGCCACGGCCGGCATGTACCAGCTCGGCAGGCCGTTGTCCGGTTCCCCGCCGGTCACGGCCGAGAGGGGCACCGCGTCGTCGCCGAGCGGGGCGTCGGGGTCGGCCGCGAGGGCGAGCGCACACAGCTCCTCGTCGCTCACCTCGACGGTCGGGCCGTCCGCAACGGTGGTGCCCACCATGATCGCTCCTTCGTGGAAGCTCGATCGGTCGCCGCACGAGGGTACCCCTGCCCCGGATCGGTTCCGGCGCGGACCGGAGCGGCCCGGGTCATCCGACCGGGGCGAGCTCCACGGCTTCCTCGGCAACACCGTCGACGAAGGTCACATTCCGGGTGCGCACGTTGGCGACGTTCGGCCCCGGCACGAGCACGCCGACGACGTTGAGCGGGTCGGTCGCGTTCACCGTGACCCGCTCCCCGGTCCGCGGCAGCTTGGCCACGTGTGCCAGCTGCTCGGCCGCCTCGGGCAACGCGTACTGCTCGCCGGTGAAACCGGTGACGAACCGGCCACCCCGCACCAGGCCGCGGTCCTCCAACCGGCGCAGCGCCCACTGGATCTCCCGCCACGAGAACCGCAACGAGTCGTGCACCGCGAGATCACGGAAGATGACACCCCAGCGCCGGAGCAGGAGCTCGGCGACCGCCTCTGCGAGCTCGTCGCGATCGATGTCCGCGCCGGTGGCGGGCACCAGCGACCACCGACCCGCGGCCGCGGTCGCCGGCTGGGCCCCGCGCAGCAGCCGGGAGAACCGGCGCGGGTCCGGCTTGCGCGCGTCGGCCACCTTGGCCCGGACCGCGCCGAAGCCGTCGGCGGTGAGCAGCCCGCGCGCGACGCCGTCCCAGAGCCCGCGCTCGACGTCCTCCGGGAGCCGGCGGGTCGCCGCCTCGAGCTCGTAGGAGAAGCTCGCGCCCCGCTCGCGCAGGACCTCGACGATCTCGGACGTGGCTCCGACCGTCGGCTCGGCCGGGTCCGCGCCGGCCCGCGCCGCTTCGAGCAGCCACGGCGTGTCCTCCCGGAACACGATCGAGATCGGCGTCGCCTTCGACGGCTGCCCGACCGGCGCGTCGGCATCGTCGCGGGGCCGGGGCGTGAGTCGCAGCCAGCCGACCTGACCGGCGTGGCACAGCTGGTCGAGCAGCTCGGGCCGGTAGCTGCCCATGCGCCGCCGGAGCAGCTCGGGCTCCCACGCGACCGCGGCGGCCTCGTGGCCCTGGAGCTGGTCGAGCGCGGCGAGGAGGCCCGCCTCCCCCGCCAGCTGCGTCCCCGGTGCGACGTGCTGCCAGCGCAGGAGGAACCGGACGAAGTCCTGCGCGGTGACGGCCTTGGTGCCGTCGCGCCGGGTGCGGCGCGAGTACGAGTGCATGCGCGCGAGCAACCGGCGCGCGACCCACTCGGTGGTGTCGCTCCCGGTGTAGCGACCTTGGAGCGCGAAGCCCTCGTTCTGGAGCACGGCGAGCCCGGCGACGACCCGCGACACCGACAGCGTCGTTGCCTGCGCGCAGCGCGTCGACCGTCGTCACGCCGGAGATCTCGAGCTGGCCCCGCAGCGCGGCCGCCACCGCGGGCTCCTCGCCCAGGAGCACCTGCTGCGCGTCCTCGTGCCGCTCGGTCGTGCACCACAGCTCGACGCCGTTGTGCTCCAGCACCTGGCCCCGACCCCGCTCGACCAGCTCGGCCCAGCTCGGCCGCCACGCGTCGCGGGCGCGGGCGACCACGAGCGAGCTGAGCAGATCGTGCAGGTCGTCCGCCATGGTCGGCTCGGGCGTCGACCTCGTCGCGCACCCGCTCGATCGCCGCCCGCTCCAGCGCACCGATGGAGCTGAGGTCGACGTTCAGCCCGCGCCGGAGCTGCACCGCATTCGTCCGCCGGTTCTGCAGCTCCTCGTCGTCGAGGAACGCGTACGGCCGCGCGGTGATGATCTCGTGGGCGAGCACGGATGCCTCGGTGGTGTCGCAGCAGTGCACGGTCACCGCGCCGGACTCGATCCGCTCGAGCAGGTCCGCGCACCCCGTCCAGGTCCATCGCCTCGGTCAGCGTGTCGCTGATCGTCTGGCGCACGAGGAGGTGGTCCGGGATCTCGATCGGGCCGGTGATGTTCTCCTGGCACGCCGCGGCCTGGGGGAACAGCGCGGCCATGAGGTCGTCGGCTTCCATCCGCTGGATCGGCGGCGGGTTCTTGCGCCCGTTGCGGAAGCGCAGGATGAGCAGGGACCGGTTCAGGGTCCAGCGCCAGCGGGACAGGAACATCGGCGAGTCGAGGATCGCCTGGCGCAGCGTGTCCTCGACCGTGCGGCTCGACACGTACCGCGGCACCTCTTCCAACGGGAAGCTGTGGTGCGGGCCGAGCGAGAGCACGATCGCGTCGTCGCTCGCCGCGGCCTGCAGCTCGAAGTTGAACGAGCGGCAGAACTTCTTGCGCAGCGCGAGCCCGAGCGCGCGGTTGACGCGCCCACCGTTGGGCGAGTGCAGGACGAGCTGCATCCCGCCCGTGTCGTCGAAGAAGCGCTCCAGCACCAGGTGGTCCTGGGTCGGGGTGACACCGAGCACCGCCCGGCCGACCGCGAGGTAGTCGACGATCAGGGATGCCGCGACCTCGCGCAGGCCGGTCGCCTCCATGAGCCAGGCCCGGGCCCCGTCCGGATCGCCCGCGGCGAGGTGCTCGTCGACGTGGCGGCGCAGCTCGGACACCTCGGTCGACAGCTCGGCCGTGCGGGCCGGGGCCTCGCCCATCCAGAACGGGACGGTCGGGTTCGCGTCGCCGGCGTCGCGGACCCGCACCACTCCGGGCTCGACCCGGCGGATCTGCCACGAGTGGGTGCCGAGCAGGAAGATGTCGCCCGCCATCGACTCGACGGCCCAGTCCTCGTTGACCGTGCCGATGAAGGTGTCGTCGGGCTCCGCGACCACCCGGTAGTCGCCGGTCTCGGGGATCGCACCGCCGGAGGTGAGCGCGGCGATGCGGCCACCGGTGCCGCCGCGCAGCTCGCCGTTCACGGAGTCGTGGTGCACGAACGCGCCACGGGTGCCGCGGCCGGTCGTGACTCCGCCCGACACCAGCGTGATGATCTCGTCGAACTGCGCGCGCGGGTGAGGTCGTTGTAGGGCGCGGCCCTGCGCACCAGCTCGTAGAGCTCGTCGGTCTTCCACTCCCGCGCCGCGGTCTCCGCGATCACGTGCTGGGCCGCGATCTCGAGCGGGAGGCGCGCCGGCACGATCGCGTCGAGGCGCCCGGCCCGGACCGCGCCGAGCAGGGCCGCGCACTCGATCGAGCGCGTCACGGGTCAGCGGGTAGAGCCGGCCCTTCGGCGTGCCGGCGCGGCGTGTGGTTGGACCGGCCGACCCGCTGCAGGAACGTGGCGATGCTGCGGGGCGAGCCGATCTGGCACACGAGCTCGACCGGCCCGATGTCGATCCCCAGCTCCAGCGAGGCGGTGGCCACCAGGGCCTTGAGCTCACCGGCGCGCAGGCGGCGCTCGACCCGGGCCCGCCGGTCCTTGGAGAGGCTCCCGTGGTGCGCGGCGACGACGTCGTCGCCGAGCCGCTCGCCGAGCTGGTGCGCGAGGCGCTCCGCCATCCGGCGGGTGTTCACGAACACGAGCGTCGTGTGGTGCGCGGCGCACGAGGTCGGCGATCTGGTCCAGGACGTCGTCCATCTGCTCGGCCGACGTCACCGCCTCGAGCTCGCCGTCGGGCAGCTCCAGCTCGAGGTCCAGGTCGCGCTGGTGGCCCGCGTCGACGATCGCGGGCAGCGGACGGTCGCCGACGAGCAGGCGGGCCACGGTCTCGATCGGCCGCTGGGTGGCGGAGAGCCCGATGCGGGCCGGGCGGTCGTCACAGAGCGACTCGAGCCGCTCCAGGGTGAGCGCGAGGTGGGCGCCGCGCTTGTCCCGGGCGACTGCGTGGATCTCGTCGACGATCACCGTCTCGGTGGTCCGCAGCAGCTCGCGGCCGCCCTTGCTCGTGACGAGCAGGAACAGCGACTCCGGGGTGGTCACCACGAAGCTGGGCGGGTGCCGGAGCATCGCGGTGCGCTGCGACGTCGGCGTGTCGCCCGTGCGCACGGCCACCCGGACGTCCGGCGCCGAGAGACCCAGCTCGGCCGCGATCTGCGCGATCTCCGCGAGCGGCCGCTGCAGGTTCTCCGCGATGTCCACCGCGAGCGCCTTGAGCGGCGAGACGTAGACGACCCGGGTGACGTCCGTGACCGGCTCGCCGGCGTCGTGGGCCCGGTAGAGCCGGTCGATGCCGACGAGGAACCCGGCCAGGGTCTTGCCGGACCCGGTGGGAGCCGAGATGAGGGTGTCGAGGCCCGAAGCGATGTGGACCCACCCCTCGGCCTGGGGCAGGGTCGGCCCGTCCGGGAACCGGCGCCGGAACCACTCGGCGACCGCCGGGTGGAAGGCCCCGTCGGCCTCGGCACCGGCCCGCGCCGCACCAAGAGACAGCTGGCGGGGCGGGGCGAGGGCGGTCACCCCACCATCCTCGCGCGGGGGTGGGACAGCCTCCCCGGCGGATCCCTCAGCCGGAGGCGACCGCGGCGGGGGCAGCCGGGGCGCCGTCCGGCGGGGGCTCCTGGGGCAGCGGCTCGCGGCCGAAGAACTCGATCAGGGCCAGCACGAACACGGTGACGAGCGCGAAGTAGAGGACCACCGAGGCGGTCGGGTGCTGCCACCGGAAGAGGATGACGAACGCCACCACCGCGACCGCGATCCGCAGTCCCTTCTTGCGCCGGACGACGAGCTCGTTGGGCTCGAGCCACTGCCACCCGGCCCGCTCGCTCTCGTGGCCGAGCCAGTTCGCGACCTGGCGGACCCGCGTCCGGAACCACACCGCCAAGCGCGACGGACCGGCGAAGAACACCGCGACGATCACGATCACGCTCAGGAACAGCACCGCCCGCACGGACTGGTGGAGGAAGCGCACGAGGGTGTCGAACATCGCGGCCGCCGCGTCGTACGGCAGCAGGTTGTTGCTCGTCGCCGCGTTGAGGTACAGCCCGCGACCCACCGCGAGCACGAGCGCCAGGATCAGCGCGCCGAGCGCGAACGCCACCGCGCTGCCGACGAACCCCTTCCGGCGGCTCTTCGACAGGTAGATCGCGCCGATGAAGCAGCCGACGATGACGAACGGCAGCACGAACGCGAGCGTGTTCAGGATCTTGAAGCCGCTGCGGGCCTTGTAGAGGTCGTCGGACTGGAAGACCGTGATCTTGCCGCCGATGCTCCCGATCGGGATCTTCGAGAAGAGGTCGATGCCGCTGCCCTCGAGCTGCGCCTGCACCTGCTTGCTCACCTCGGAGAGGTTGATCGTCACGGCGCCGTTCGACGTGGCCGCGACCGTGCCGCTGCTCCTGGCCGGTCAGCACGTTGACGAGCTGGGAGTGGGCGAGGCGGTTGGCGTCGATCCAGATCGTCTGGAACTGATCCGTCTGCAGGCACGCGCAGGACCGCGGCCTGGACGAACGTCTGCAACGCGCTGGTCAGCGGACCGGACAGGACGCTCGCGCGCTTGGGCAGCGCCTCCTTGACGTACTTCTTGATGTCGACGCGCGCGAACAGCTCTTGGGAGACGTCGTCGGCGACGTACGACTGGATCGCCGGGTTCGAGCTCAACGGCTTGATCGTCTGCACGTAGCGGCCGGTGTCGCCGATCTCGTTCTTGACGAAGAGCGCGACGATCGACAGCGGCGTGAGCAGGCAGGCGACGACGAGCAGGATCGCGACCCAGAACCGGTGCGACCGCCGACCCGGCCTTCGGCGGCTGCCGCGTCGCCTCCCCGGCCATCGGCTTGTGCTTCGCGAGCAGCGCCGCGTTCTCGGCTTCGAGCGTCGGCGATGCGCGCCTTCTCCGCTTCGAGCTCCTCGGCGCAGTCGTTCGACGGACTCGTCCTCGGCCGGCTGCGGTGCTTCCGCGTCCCCTGGGCTCACGGCGTCCACCTCACTCGGGCAATCGATCGGCTCACTGGGCAATCGAACGGCTCATCCGGCGCCGAGCCGGGCCACCGGCGTCTTCGGCGCGACCACCCGGTACGCGTCGCGACAGATCGCGTCGATCTCCGTCCAGGAGACCTTGCGATCGAGCCGGACCCCGAGCCAACCGCGATGGCCGACGTACGGCGGCCGGAAGAACCGCTTCGGCTCGGTCTCGACGAGCTCCTCCTGCACGCCGACCGGCGCGGCGCACCAGAGTTGCGGGAACTCGTGGTCGTGGTGGCCGTCGGCCCACAACGTGACGAAGCTCTTCCTGCCCCGCACGAACCAGGTCGGCGCGGAGTGACTCGGCCGCTCGCTCACCTCGGGGAGCGCGAGGCAGATCGGCGCGGAGTCGGGTGAGGTGATCAGCTGGCGATCCCACGACGTTAACGGCCGGGGCCGGCGCCGGAGAGGGTTCTCGCGCGCCGGCCGCGCGCCCTGACCATTGCCCGGCATGTGCCGAAACATCACTGAGCTCCGCGGTCTCGAGCCCGCAGCCACGCGCGAAGAGATCGAAGCTGCCGCCGTCGCAGTTCATCCGCAAGGTCACCGGGATCTCCCGCCCGAACCTCGCCCTCGCGGCCGCGATGGATGCCGCTGCAGTGGAGGTCGCCGACATCACCGAGCAGCTGCTCGCGGGCCTGCCGCCGCGCCGCCAGCCCCCCAAGACCGTCCCGCCGCTGCGCCGGCCCGAGGTCCGCGACCGTCTCGGTCTCGCCCCCTTCCCCAGCTGACGAACACCGACCGACGCAGCAGTGAGCACCTGGGCAGGACGGTCGCGCTGGTCGCTGCACGTCGGCGCGATCGTCGTCCTCGTCATCGGCCTGCTCCTCACCGCGTCGATCGCGGTCGGCACGCGGCTGCTGCGCAACGACAACGAGGATCGTCTCCTGCACCAACGGGTCAACGAAGCCGCGACCGTCGCGTCGTCCGCGATCGGCGGGCACCGCAGGCGACGCTCGGCGCGGCGGCGGCCTCGCCGAGACGACGAACGGTGATCGGGCGTCCTTCAGGCAGCTCGCCGGGCCGCTGACCGCGACCGGGGACTCCCTACGCCTCGGCCTCGCTCTGGGCCGCGGGATCCGGTGCCCACAGCTGCTCGAAGTCGTGGGCGAGCCGCCGAAGCTCGCGCAACAGAGCCCCGCACGCATCCGGTCCGTCATCGAGCACGCGACGCAGCTCGTCCACGCCGTCGGTCGTGAACCTGCTCGGCGAGCCCGACCGTCGACTCGGCTACGCAGACGCGGCGCCGGGATCGGGCACGCGGTTCGTGGTCTACACCGAGGCGAAGCTGCCGCGCGACCGCAAGGCGCGCATCGCGAAGAACTCCGCGTTCGCGGACTTCGACTACGCCCTGTACCTCGGAGCGCATCCGAACCCGCGCAACCTGCTCGGCTTCCAGCACGGGCGGCAGCGTCCCGGTCGGGCGGCGCGGCTCGATCGCAGTGCCCTTCGGCGACCAGAAGATCCTGGTCGTGCTCGTGCCACGCGTGGAGCTGGGGGGCACGCTGCTCCTCCAGCTGCCGTGGGCGCTCGCCGCGCTCGGGCTCCTCGTCTCCGTCGCCGCGGCGATGCTCGTCGAGCGCCTGACCCGGCGGCGCGAGCACGCCGAGCGCCTGGCCCGGGAGCTCGAGGCGACCGCGGCCGAGAACGCCCGGCTGCTGGCCGACCAACGCACGGTCGCGTCGACGCTGCAGCACAGCCTCCTGCCCGAAACGCTCCCGGAGGTCCCGGGCCTCGAGCTCGCGCGTCCGGTACGTGGCCGGCGTGGAGGGCGTCGACATCGGCGGTGACTGGTACGACGTCCTCGAGCTCGACGGCGGGAGGCTCCTCTTCGTGATCGGCGACGTCTCCGGTCGCGGGCTGCGCGCCGCGACGATCATGGCGTCGCTCCGGTACGCGATCCACGCCTACGCGGCGCAGGGCGACCCGCCGGTCGCCGATCCTGGCCAAGCTCTCCGCACTGCTCGACATCGAGCGCGACGGCGCCTTCGCCACCGTCTTGTGCGGCACGATCGACCCCGTCGCACCACCAGATGACCTTCGCGAGCGCCGGGCACCTCCCGCCGCTGCTCCTGGCCGAGGGCTGGTGCCGAGTTCGTGACGATGACGACCGGTCTGCCCGTCGGTGTCGGAGCCACAGCCCCGTACGAAGCGGTCACCGTCTCGGTGCCGGATCGCGGGACCGTCGCTCGTCTACACCGACGGCCTCGTCGAGCGGCGGGGCGAAAGCCTCGACATCGGGCTCGCGCGGCTCAGGGAATGCGCGCTCGGGGTCGATGGATCGATGGAACACCTGCTCACGCAGGTGGTCGCCGAGCTCACGGAAGCGGGGTCGGACGACGACACGGCGATCATGGGACTGAGATGGCGCACGTAGACCGACGGCCGAACCGATGAGGGCAACCCGGCGCTTCCCGAACTCACCGAGCTCGGTGACCCAGGCGCGCCGCTACGTGCACGAGCACCTCGACGGACGCGCCGCCCGACGTCACGGATGCCGTCATGGTCATGACGTCGGAGCTCGCGACGAACAGCATCCGCCACGCGGCACCGACTTCGAGGTCGCGGTCGACCGCACGCCCACGGACGATCCGCGTCGGCGTCACCGACCGTGGCTCGGGCGTGCCCACGGTCCTCTCGCCCGACCCGAGTCATCCCTCCGGACGCGGGTCTGAGCATCGTGTCGAAGCTCGCCGACGACTGGGGCGTCACGACCACGGACGCCAACACGAAGACGGTGTGGTTCACCGTGACCCTCCCCGTGACGAACTAGGGAAACAGTCGGGCGGGGTCAGCTCCCCGGCGCGCCGAGATCGAACAGGGGCGTCATCGCCGTCACGTCGAGCACCCGCATGACGTGGTCCGGAACGGCGTGCAGCCGGAGCGGGACCCCACCCTCCTCGGCCGCCCGGCGGGTGCGGTAGAGCGACCCGAGCCCGGAGCTGTCGAGGAACGTCGAGCTCGGCCAGATCGAGCGTGAGGCTCGGGACCGGCCGGGCCAGGAGGGCCAGCGAGCTCGCCGTTGCAGCCCCGGTGCCGCGGCGAGGTCGAGCTCGCCGCGGAGGGCCACCACCACGCCGTTCGGGGCCTCGGCCACGTCGTAGTCGAACCCCCCGGCTCCGAGGTCCCCGGCCTCGACCGCCGAGCGGTCGGACGGTGCAACTCCGTGCATTGGTGCGCCTCCCGAGCGGTCCGATCGCCCCCGATTCGCCGTGGTCGACCGCGAGTCTGGCCGACCCATCCAGGTGCGTTCAAGACGAAGCCGCCCCGGATCGGCCCGGCCGCAGACCCCGCCAAGCCCGTACGAAAACAGGTTGTTCAGGCAAAACTTCAGAATAGTTCGATTCATGCCGATTCTTCCGGTTCACGCAATTCTTGGAGGTGGTCGTCCGCCGCCCCCAAACGGTCCCCGCCCCCTCCGAACGGAGAATCCGTGCGCACGAGGAACTGGAAACGCCCCATGTCGTCACCGCCCTCGTGGCGGCCGCCGCGCCTGCTGGCTGGCTGCTGCGTCGTCGGCGGGACAGGTGGTCTCGGACGAGAACACCACCAGCGCCGCCCCCACCCCGGCGGCCCTGCGCGAGCGCGTCGGCATCGCCTCCGGCTCCGCGACGGTCTGGGCCGACGACGCGGCCCGCCGCCAGTCCCTCAAGGCGATCGCCGACACCGGCGCCCACTGGGTCGTCCATGGACATGGACTGGAACTCGATCAACGGTGCGGGCCCAAACGTGTGGCGCTGGGACGCGACCGACCTGTTCGTGCGCGAGGCCCGCTCGTACGGCCTCGCCATCGTGGCGATCACGGGCTACAGCCCGCGTTGGGCCGAGCCCGCGAGCTGCCCGGTCTCCGCGGCGACGCACTGCCTGCCCGCGAGCCCCGAGACCTACGCGGCCTTCGCCCACCAGGTCGCGGCGCGGTACGGCTCGCTCAGCCCGATCCTCGATCTGCGCAACTCGATCGAGGCCTGGCAGGTCTGGAACGAGCCGAACCACTACCCGTTCGTCCAGCCCACCGTCGACGTGGCGCAGTACACCGCGATCCTCAAGCGCGGCGTACGTCGAGTTCAAGGCGGCCGACCCTGCGGCGACCGTCATCGCCGGTGGCACCTCACCCGCGCCGAACTCGGCGAACGGCACCGACATGGCGCCCGTGACGTTCCTCAAGGGCATCTACAGGAACGGCGGGCAGGGCTTCTTCGACGCCTTCGGCGCACCACCCGTACTCGTTCCCGTGCGAGCCCGCTCTACGACGCGACCTGGAACGCCTTCACGCAGACCCGCTACCTCCACGACGTCATGGCGGCGAACGGCGACGGCGCCAAGAAGATCTGGGCCACCGAGGCCGGCGCGCCGACGGCGAGCAACGTCGCCAGCGGCTGCATCGGCCGGCCCCGACTCTCGCTGACCGAGGCCCAGCAGGCGCAGTGGGTCGCGGACTACCTCAAGGGCTGGACCCAGAAGTTCGGCTAGCTTCACCGGACCGTTCATCTGGTACCAGATCCGCGACAACGGCACCGATCCCGCCGCCCGTCGACGACCACTTCGGCCTGCTCCGACGGGACTTCAGCCCGAAGCCGGCCTGGACCAAGCTGCAGCAGCTGCTCGCCGGCTAGCTCCCCACGCCGATGCGCTCGACCACGTCCCGCCCGACCTCGCGGGCGTGGTCGAGCGCTGACGCGATCGGCGCGGTCATGACGTTGCCCGGAGGGGTGTCGGCGCCGCGTGGGTGCGGGCGGGTCGGCGCACGCCGCTTGGCCGCCAGCAGCGCGTCGCCGAGATCGAGCAGCTCGGCGCGGGTACCCACGTCCCGCAGGTCCGAGAAGAGCTCACTCTCCTCCTCCTTCACGTGGTGCCGGACGTTCTCCATCATCACGGTGACCTTCGCATCGAAGCGCTCGTCGCCGGGCGCGAGGTCTTCGAGCTCCCAGAGGAGCCACTTGACGACGTGGTGCTCCTCGAGCGCCTCCAACACCTCGTCGTCGGCGTCCTCGATGTACTCGCGTGCCCACGGGTAGAGGATCTGCTCCTCGATCGACGCGTGCCGTGAGAGCTCGGCGATCATCTGGTCGACGAGCTTGCGCTTCTGCTGCAGCGCGCCGTCGCCGGCGCGCTCGAACTTCTTGAACAGCGCCTCGACGTCGCGGTGATCCTGCTTCAGCACCGCGATCGCGTCACGGCGCGGTGCAGCGTCGCGCGCGGCTCGCGCTGGTAGCGGGACGGGACCTCTTCATGGCTTTCGACTTCGTAGGCATGAACCGCTTCTACCCGGGGTTGCGACGACGTACACCGCGCGCGGATGGGTTTCGCGACGTCGAGCGCGGGGGTAGAAGGCGGGCGTCGCATCCGCAATCGAGGGAGTCGTCCATGCTCGTGCTCGGTGTCATCTTGATGATCATCGGTTTCCTGCTCGCGGTACCGGTCCTGTGGACGATCGGCATCATCCTCGCCGTGGTCGGCGCGGTGCTCTGGGTCGCCGAAGGAACGGGCGCGGCCTGGGGCCGGCGGTGGTACTGACGCCCACGGCCCGACGTCCGCAACAACGGAGCCGGTACGTGATGATTTCCAAGCCCGACGTCGTCGACCTGATCGAACGCGACCACCGTGAGGTCGAAGAGCTGTTCGCGAAGTTCGGCGCGACCGGTGACGTCGCCGTCGCGACGGAGGTCTGCGACTCCCTCGACCGGCACCGGGCCGGAGAAGAGGGCGCGGTCTATCCCGTCGTCGCGGCGGAGCTCCCGAACGGCCGCCAGATGGCCGGAGAGGGCGAAGACGAGCACACCGAGGCCTACAACCTCATCGCCCGGATCCGTGACCGCACCGATCCGGGCGATGAGCTGGCCGACCTGATGGCCGAGCTCGCGCCTCGTCGTCGAGCAGCACGTCGACGCCGAGGAGACGGAGGTGCTCCCGCAGGTGCGAGCGGTCCTCGAACCCGACCGGCTCGAGGCACTGGCCCGCGAGTACACCGCGGCGAAGCGCTGAGGCCCCATGGGCTTGACGGCGTTCGCCCTCAACTGCTCGCTCAAGTCGTCGTGCGAGTCCTCGAGCACCGAGAAGCTCATCGACGAGCTGCTCTTCGCGCTCAAGGAGCACGGCGTCTCGGGCGGTGGGACGGTGCGCATGGCCGATCGGGACGTGCGGCCCGGCGTGACCTCCGACGAGGGCCCCGGCGACGACTGGCCCTCGCTGCGCCGCCAGATCCTCGGCGCGGACATCTTCGTGCTGGGCACGCCGATCTGGCTCGGGCACCCATCGAGCTACGCGCAGCGTGTGCTCGAGCGCCTCGATGCGTTCCTCGGCGAGCACGACGACGCGGGCCGTACGGTGTCACTCGATCGGGTCGCGCTCGTCGCCGTCGTCGGCAACGAGGACGGCGCGCACCACGTCGCCGCGGAGCTGTTCCAGGGGCTGTCCGACGTGGGCTTCACCATCCCCGCGAACGGGATGACCTACTGGGTCGGCGAAGCGATGCAGTCGACCGATTACAAGGATCTCCCGCGCGGCAGTGAGAAGACGCACGCGGCAACGAAGCTGGCGGCCTCCAACGCGGCGCACCTCGCGCAGCTCCTGGCCGAACGGCCCTACCCGCCCACGTAGGTCTTCGGGAGCTGCACGCGCCGGGCGCGCGGTCGCGCGTCGGTGACGCGGGCGGCGCGGCAGGGGTGCGGCGAAGCGATCCCTCCGGGTGGAGGCGAGCAGTGCGCTCTGCGAACGGTCGGTGTCCTTCACCAGACCGGCGAGGAGTCCCATCGTCCCCATGACCACGAGCCACATCCCCACGGCCACCAACATCCACACCGTTGCGGTCATCTCTGCGCTCCCTTTCCCGGACCTCGTCCGCGTCCTACCCGTTCCGCCCATCGCGGAACCCCCGTTCCGGGTTTCGGGGCTTCCGCCGGCGGGAAGAATTCGGGCGTCGTCGACGATCTACATCCCGGCGGAAGGGAGCATCCCGATGCCACAGCAGGCGTGGAGCCCGAAGCGCGAGCGGCAGTACGAGCACATCAAGAGCGGCCTGAAGGAGCACGGCCGGACCGAGGACCTGGCCGAGGAGATCGCGGCGCGCACCGTCAACAAGGAGCGCGCCCGTGCCGGCGAGGCGAGCGAAGCGTCGACGACCTCCACCGAGGACATCTCCTCGGGTCGGCGCGGTGGGCTGCGGTCCCATCGGGGCCCGGGCGGTCGCACGCGCGACCAGCTCTACGAAGAGGCCAAGCGCCGGGGGATCAAGGGTCGCTCCAAGATGTCGAAGGCGCAGCTCGAGCGCGCGGTGGACCGCTAGCGCCGGCGACCTACGAGTCCGGCGGGGTCAGTAGGGGCGGTCCCCCACGACCGTGACCCGCTCCATGACCCGCCGGGCGGGCAGGAAATCGTTGCTGACGCAGTGCTGGGTCCCGCGGTTGTCCCAGAACGCGACGCAGCCCGGGCTCCATCGGAACCGGCACTGCACGTCGGGCAGCCACGCCTGGTGCTCGAGCCGACGGAGCAACGGGGCTGACTCCGCGGGATCCATGTCCTTGATGCCGCACGTGAACCCGGCGTTGACGTACAGCGCCTTGGCCCCGGTCTCCGGATGGGTCCGCACGACCGGGTGCTCGACCGTCGGATGCTCGGCGCGCATCCGCTCCTGCACCTCGGGCGGCTGACCGAACCCGAACGCGCGCGTGTAGTCGTGGAGTGCGATGCGTCCGTCGACCTGCGCCTTCGTCTCGTCGTCGAGCAGCTCGTACGCCTTGTGCATGTCGGCCCAGAGGGTGTCACCGCCGACCGGCGGGAGCTCCACCGAGCGCAGGATCGAGCCCATCGACGGCTCCGGCCGCCACGTGACGTCGCTGTGCCACGTCCCGGGTGCCTTGAACTTCCCACCCGCGGGCAGGACGAAGATCTCGGGATGGCTCTGCCCCTCCGGGGTGAGCGGATGCACTTCGAGGTCGCCGAACCGCCGACCGAACGCAACGTGCTCGTCACGGTCGAGCCGGTGCTGGTCGCGGAAGAAGATCACCTTCCACTCGAGCAGCGCGGCGTGGATCTCCGCGATCGTCGCGTCGGTCAGATCGTCGGCGAGATCCACCCCGCCGACCTCCGCACCGATCGTCGTGGTGAGCGGGTCGATGGTGAGGGTGGCACCCATGGCCCCGAGCCTACGCGTCGCCGGCTGCGCGATGCTGCGGGCATGTCGTGGTCCGCCGAGTGGGATGCCCCGCGTCCGTACCTGCATCCCGTGAAGACTCCGGCCGGCGCGGTCCTGACCGTCGAGGCGCCCGCCGACCACCCCTGGCACCACGCGCTCTGGTTCGCGATCAAGCTCGTCAACGGCGAGAACTTCTGGGAGGAGTACGGCGAGTTCGGGACGCTGCGCACCCGTGCCGTCGTCGAGCTCGACGACGGAGGCGTGCGCGCGACGATCGACTGGGTGCGGCCGGACGGCACCACGATCGCGGTCACCGAGACCCGCGAGCTGCGGACCCTGGCGCTCGGCCCGGACGCGTACGCGATCGACTGGGCCGAGACGCTCGTCCCCGAGCCGGCCACGACGTTCGACCGCACCCCGTTCACGACCTGGGGTGGATACGGCGGCCTGACGGTGCGCGGCTCCCCGGAGTGGCACGACACGCAGCTCGTCCTGCCCGACGGCAGCCGTCATGACCGCCTGCTGGGCGAACGCGCGGGCTGGTGCGCGCTCCACGGCGTGGCACCGCGGCCGGACGGGACCGAGCAGGAGTCCGGCCTCGTCATCGCCGACCACCCTCACAACCCGCGCTTCCCGACTCCCTGGTACGGCAGCAACCGCGCCGACACCTACGGTGAGGGTTGGGCGAACTTCCTGAACGCGGCGTTCCTCTGGGAGGAGCCCCTGGACGTGGGGGCCGGCGCGTCCCTGCACCTCCGGCAGCTGGTCGTCGTCTACGACGGTGCGCTCGATCTCGAACGCATCGCGGGCGTGGTCGCCGACTGGGCGCTGCAGTCGTGAGCAACGCCGAGCTGGCCGAGCAGCTGCGCAGCCTCACGGTCGAGACGCTCGAGGCGTTGGAGCGTCATCACTTCCCCGCTTGGCGCATCCCGCGCGTCTTCGCCGGTCACGCCGTCGGCGCGGACGTGCGCGCGGATCTCTGCTTCACCCTGGCCCACCTCGCCGACGCCGGCGTGGGCGATGTCGCCGGGCAGCACCCGGACGCGATCACCGCGCGGCTGCTGACCGAGGTCGACGGCCCGTCCACGCACACCTTCTTCTCCTACCGGATCGCCGAGACGTTGGCGCGCCAGGGTCCGTTCGCCGGCAATCGCCTGCTCGCCGAGTGCGACGCCGCGCAGCGGGATCAGGTCGCCATCGCCACCGACAGCTCGGAATGGATCGAGCTGCTCGACTCCGGCCTCCTCCCCCGCAACTACGCCGCGGTGCTCGCGCGCTGCGAGCTCGGCCGCGAGCGTCTCGGCCTGGTCGACGACACCGCGCAGCTGGACTCCCTCGATCGCACGCGCGGCGGCGGTGCTCGGCGAGAACCCGCGCCGGTACCTCGACGACTCCAACCACCGCGTCGGTCGCTACGACATCTACACCGCGGACGTCTGGCTCTTCTGCGAGCCGCTCTCGCCCCGTCTCGGACCGGTGTGGGAGGAAGGGCTGCGGACCGCGCTCGACCTCGTCCTCGCGGTCGGGTCGCGCGACGGGACCGCGATCCCCTGGGGTCGTTCGACCGGGGCGCTCGGTGCCGCGCTGACCGTCGAGCTGGCGGCCCTGGCGCTGGCCGGGGGCCACGCGGACGGCCACGGTCCCGTGTGGCTCCGGCGCGCGAGTGACGCGACCCGGACGCTCGAGCGCGCCTTCGACCGCGACGGAGTCGTCAACGCGCACCGCCATCGCGATCAGGACGAGTACCGCGGTCCCGCGCGCCGGTTGCAGCTCACCCTCGACCTGCTGGGCAAGCTGGCGTGGGCGGCCGCGACGCTCGCCCGCGCTCCCGACCGACGTCGCGTGGCGTCGACGGCCGAGGCGTACCCGTTCGACGACCGGTGGATCGGGTTCGAGCACCATCGCGCCGCCGGGGTGTGGGCCCATCGCAGCGCGGGCGCGGACTTCGTGCTCCCGTTCGTCGGCGCGAGCCGGAGCCACTACCTTCCCGCGCCGTACCAGCCCGGGATCTGGGAGGTGCCGGTTGATCGGGACCTGCCGTGCTGGACCCCGCTGGTGGTGTCCGGGCTCGGGCGGTACACCGCGGCCGGGGTGCCCGCGGCGATGCGCCACGAGGACGGCGTGCTGACCGCACGCTGGGAGGCGCTCCCTCCGGCCGGCGTGAGCCTCGACGCCACCAAGGAAGCCGCGCCGCTCGCGGCGACGCGGGACCTCCGGTTCTCGGTCGAGCGCCGCAGCCTGGTGCTCGAGGACGAGCTGACGTTCGAGGAGGTGCCGCGCGCGGTCAGCCTCGCGATCCCGGAGGTGGCGGGCCGGCCACTGCACGTCGAATGGAGCTGCACGTCTCCCCACGCGACGATCCCGGATCACCGTCGACGGGCTCGCCGAGTGGCGGAGCCCGTGGTCCGAGATCCGCGCCGTCCACCAGCTCGACTGCACGCCCACGAACCGCATCATCTACCGGGCGACCGTCACGCCACTGCTGCGCGTCGGATCGACGGCGTTCGGCCACCACTACGACGCCGCGCTCTACGCCCCGATCGTGGAGCGCGTCGTCGAGCGACCGTCGCCGGTGGGTTGGCAGGCCGATGCGACGGTCGCGGTCGACGACATCGATCTCCTCCACGTGCACTGGCCCGAATGGGTCGCGTTCGACGACCTCGCGGCCCACGAGCGGATCCTGGCGACGTTGCGCGAGCACGAGGTGCCGTTCGTGTGGACCGCCCACAACCTCACCCCGCACGACCGGCGACCCGCCGTCTACGACCCGATCTACGCATTGTGGGCGCGCGCGGCCGCCGGCGTGATCCATCACAGCGAGTGGAGCCGGGCGCGGATGCTCGCGCGCTATGAGTTCGGTGACCGGTGCCGGCACGAGGTGATCCCGCACGGTCACTTCGGCGGGATGTGGCGAGCGGCGGGCGTACCCGATCGCGCGACCGCCGAGGCCCGGCTCGGGCTCGAGCCGACCGCGGTGCGGATCGGCGTGGTCGGTGCCCCGCGGCGGACAAGCTCGTGCAGGCGGTGATGGACGGCGTCGCGGCGTCGAGCCGGGACGACGTCCAGCTGGTCTGCTGGTCGCTCGGCGTCGGCGATGTCGTGCCGGACGACCCCCGCATCGTCATCGCCGAGCCGTACCGGGGTTGTGACGCGGCGACGTACGCGACGCGCCTGGCCGCATGCGACGCGCTCGCTCTGGTCTTCGATCCGGACGGCGACATGCTCGCCACCGGCACGGCCGCGGACGCCCAGGGCCTGGGGCTCCCCGTGCTGGCATCGGACTGGGGCTACCTGACGGAGGCGCTCGGCGCCGGCATCATCCCGTGCGGCCACACCGCAGCGTCGATCGCCGCGGCCGTCGACGCGCTCACCCCCGAAGTGCTCGCCGCGTCGGCCGCCGCGATCACCGCCCGCCGGGCCGACTACGAGTGGGGCCCGATCGCGACGCCGCACCGCCGACCTCTTCGAGCGCGTCGTCCTCGACGAGCCCTGACCCGGCTCGTTTCGGGGCGTCGCAGCGACGCCAGGGCGACCCTGACGGCCGCGAACCGGTCAGGGCGCGAGGAGGGCGTCGATGCGTCGGGCGATGTCCGCGAGGAGGGGTCGATCCGACGAGGGGCGGGTCGGTGAGGACGGGTGGGTGCGGTCGCACCCGATCCACCCGCGCTGCGCGAGGAACATCGCGGCGTCGTGGCGGTAGCCCGGGACCGGCGGTCGGAATGCGAGCTGGCCGAGGTACTGCAGGACGTCGTTGAGCGCCCAGAAGCGCGCGTCGTCGCCGGCGGCCCACGCCCGGTCCCGGGCCGCGAACGCGTCGGGCGCGAAGGTCGACAGGCCGAGGAGGTAGTCCGAGCCGTAGGTGACCATGTCGATCGCGAGGTCGTTGCCGGTGAGCACGAGGAACTCCGGCCGGCGCTCGTCGCGAGCCGCGAGGCGCGCCCACTCCTGGTCCCGGTCGAGCGACGAGTGCTTGAGCCCGACGAGGTTCGGGACGTCGAGCAGCCGCTCGAACACGTCCAGCGAGTAGATCCGGCCCGCGGGATGGAACATCGGTCCGAGCTCGAAGCCCAGCAGGTGGTCGACGCCTGCCGCGAGCCGTTCGTGCGCCGCGACCAGCGCTGCGTCGTCCAGCCCGGCCAGCCCGAACGACGGGAACAGGATCGGCAGCCCGCCGGCGCCCGCGATCTCCTCGCACTCGCGCCGGTAGGCGGCCTCGTCGAACCGGGCGCCGGGCTCGTCGGCGACCTGCGTGCCGGCGACCCACCCGTTCGTCGCGTGGGCGACGGCGATGTCGATCCCCCGCCGACGGTCGGCGAGATCGAGCACGGGGCCGAAGCCGGTGTCCATGTTGACCGCGGGGATCAGGCCGGCGTCGACGGTGCGGGCGACGTGCGCCTCGAAGCCGGGCCAGTCGATCGCGGCCGACTCGGTGAACGGCAGCAGCACCGCGGACATCCCCGTGATCGTGCGTCGAGGCCGGATCTCCGGACGGGAGCTCGTCATGACTGCTCGCCGAGCAGATCGTGCAGGGTCAGCGCGTCGCGCGAACAGGGACGACGGGTCGTCACCGGCAACGAACTCGAGCATCGCGAACGCGCGGTGCGGGGCCGCCGGGCGCGGCCCCCTCGCTCAGCGCGGCGAAGACCGCGCGCCAACGGTCCGTTCCTTCCGCCAGCGGCCGGCGGTCCTCCGGGCCGGCCCACTCGTAGACGTGGAGGTGCGCCAGCCGGGCGCCGAGCCCGACGACCTCGGCCGCGTCCTCGGCCGGCGCCGGCGGCGGCAACCAGTACGGCGGCTGCCAGCAGGTGAAGAGGTTCGGCGCGTCGACCGCATCGAGGAGCGTTGCCACGGACCGGCCGGTCGCAGTCAGCGTGCCGCCGTGGAACTCGAGGCCGACGGTGAGGCCCCGCGCCGCCGCGGCGGCCGCGACCGCACCGAGCGCGTCGACGACCTCCCCGGTGCGCGCCGAGCCCGGCTCGACGCCGAACGGCGTCCAGACCCGCACGTTCGGCGCCCCGAGGTCGACCGCGGTGTCGAGCACGCGCGCCACCGTCTCGGGCCCCGCGTCGCCGTCGGACAGGAGGTACGAGCCGTACGACGCGGTGACGAGCCCGGCCGCGTCGGTCGCCACCCGCGCCCGGGCGACCGCGTTGCGGTCACCGGGCGGGACGTGGACGTCCCCACCCCACTCGACCGCGCGCAGACCCGCCTCCGCCGCGAGCTTCGCGACCTCCTCGACCCCGAGGTGGCGCATGGTGACGGAGCACAAGCCGGGCAGCAGCTCGGTCACGCGATGCGGTCCAGGTCGGCGCGCCGGACCTCGTGGAGCGGGGCGACGCCGCGGGCGTAGCGCTCGACCTCGACGACCGCAAGCTCTGCGAGCCGGTGCAGCTCGTTGCCCATCGCGCCGGCCACGTGCGGTGTCACGAACACGTTGGGGAGCGCGAGCAGCAGGTGCCCGGCCGGGAGCGGGTCGGGCTCGGCCACGTCGAGGATCGCGGCGATCCGCCCGGACGCGAGCTCGGCTTCGAGCGCGGTCTGGTCGACGAGCGCGGGACGCGCGGTGTTGAGGAAGACCGCGCCGTCGCGCAAGGCCGCGAGCTGGCGCGCGCCGATCATCCCGCGGGTCGCCTCCACGTCGGGGGCGTGCACCGAGAGGACGTCCGCGGTCGCGCAGAGGGCGTCCAGGTCGTCGACCTTCTCCACGCCGAGCACGGCGGCGTCCTCGGCCGGGAGGTACGGGTCGTACACCGCGACCTCGAGGTCGTAGGGTGCGAGCAGCTCGATGACCCGGCGGCCGACGAGCGACGCCCCGACGAGACCGACGCGACGGCGGTAGTTGCCGACGGCCCCCGGGTCGAGCGGGACCGTGACGCTCCGATCCCGCAACCACTCGCGGAACAGCAGCACGCCCTTGTTCGCGAGCAGGACCATCGCGACCGTGTACTCCGCGACCGGCACCGCGTTCGCGGCGGCCGCCGACGTGACCACGATGTCGCGCCCCAGACGGCATCGGTCACCTGCCACTTCACCGTTCCGGCGGCGTAGGCGAAGAGGCGAAGCCGCGGCGCCAACGAGACCGCCTCGGCCGTGAGCGTCGGGCAGCCCCAGTGGCCGACGAGCACCTCCGCCTCGTCGAGCACCGTCACCGCGCGGTCCTCGTCGAAGGACGCGAGCGGCACCGGGTCGATGATCTCGCCGACCGACCCGAGCCGCGCGAGCTGGTCGGCGGTGAACGCGTGGTCCACCAGTCCGGTCATCATCGCCAGCGCGATCTTCGGGCCGCTCATGCGTCCCCCGCCGCGCGCTTCGCCGCGGTCAGCTCGAGCCGCTCGGGGCGCGCCTTGTAGAAGGGATCGAGCGGGAAGCAGCCGGAGATGAGGCCGTTGCGCGGCGCGGTCGTGCAATCCGAGAAGGTGCGGCAGAGGCGGGCCCGTTGCGGGTCGATCCCGGCGAGGACGTGCGCCGGCAGCTCGGGGTACGAGAGCACGCCACGCCCGTAGCCGATGACCGTCGCAGCACCGTCGGCAATCAGCGCCGCGGCGACCGCCGGCATCCACTCCTGCAGGTACGACAGCCCACTCGCGACGACCGTCAGCTGCGGGTGCGCCCGGGTGATCGCCGCCGTGACGTCGACGAGCCGCGCCACTTCGCACAGCGGGTCCCGGGGCGGGAGGTAGCCGTCCGACGGCGGGAAGTACGCGGGTCGCTGCACGTGGGGGCAGGAATAGGGACTGCCGGCAGTGACGCAGAGCAGCGTGACGTCGAGGCCGGCCAGCCGTCGCGCAGAGCGCCTGCACCTCGGTCAGGTCGACCCCGATCCCCGTGCCGTCGCCGCCGAACGCGTGGCGGTACGGGCCGGGTGCCGCGGGAACCCCGCGCCCGTCGTCACCCCGAACGTGCGGGACGACGTCGAAGGCCGAGAGCCGCACGCCGACCCGGAGCCCGGGCGCGTCGCGTCGGACCGCGGCCACGGTCTCGGTGAGGAACCGGGTCCGGCCGTCGAGGTCGCCGCCGTAGCGACCGGGTCGCTCGTACGCCGAGAGGAGCTCGTGCAGGAGGTAGCCATGGCAGTGCTTCACGTCGACGAAGTCGAAGCCCGCCTCGGCCGCGACGCGCGCGGCCGCCGCGTAGGCCCCGATCAGGTCGTCGAGCCACGCGTCCGTGACGACGTGCGCGTCGGTCGCGCCGACGGCGCGGTCGAGCAACGGATGGCGGTACGCGATCTGTGGTGCCGGTGGGCCGGTGGGGCGCGACCAGCGGCCCGAATGGGTGAGCTGCAGCCCGACGAGTGGCTCGGGCCCGTGGTCGGTCGCGGCCGCGTGACCGGCGAGCAGCTCGGCGCGCAGCGCGGCGAGGTCGCCGACCGCGTGCGGCCCGATGGTCAGCTGGTGCGGGTTCGCCCGGCCGTCCGGGCGCACCGCGACGGCTTCGCCACCCCAGACGAGTCCCGCGCCCGACAGGCCGAAGCGCCGCCATCGCCGCGCGACGAGCTCGGTCGGCCGCCCGTCCGCCGTGCCGTCCCAGCCCTCCATCGGCAGGACGGCCCACCGGTTCGCCAACCGCGCGCCGCCCGTTGTGGCATCGACGCGCTCGACCGGACGGCCGAGCACCGCCGCGGGATCAGGATGGCGCGGCAGCGCGATGCCGAGGCCCGCGAGGTGTGCGTCGAACGCGCCCGCGTCCCGGAGCTTGCGCACCTGCACGATCCCCCTCGCCATGGGCGCATGATCGCACGGGCGCGCCCGGTGGTCAGAGTCCCGGTTGCGTCGTGCTCGGCGTCGGGATGTCGAGCGACGAGCGGCTCGCCAACGTGACGGACGCGGTGTCCGTCGTTCCCCCGCGCACGTAGGTGATCGTGACCCGATCGCCGTCCTGGTGGGCCGAGATCCGGTTGCCGAGCTGCTGGGGACTCGAGACGGTGGCGCCATCGACCTTCGTGATGACGTCGTTGGCCTTGAGCCCGCCCTCCGCCGCCGGCGAGCCCGCCACGACGCGCAGGATCCTGGCTCCGGCGGGCTTGGTCGATGCGTCGGTCGCGACTCCGAGGAACGCGCCGCTCTGCTGTGGCGCGCTCGGGGTGGTGGGCTGCCGGCGCGCACCACCGCCGTTGGCCGCGCCCCCGCCGGGCCCGAAGAAGCCGTTCGACCCGTTGTCCGGCGCGTTCGGCCCGTTGAAGAACCCGCGGTTCGGGAACCGGACCGTCGTGCTGTCGCCACCCGGGGCGGCGACCCAGCCGATCGCGAAGCCGAGCAGCGCGAAGACGACGGCACCGACGACGAAGACCAACCACTTCGGCACGGCCACGGTGTTGCTGCGCGGCGGCGACGGCGGGGCCGGAGCGACCGGCGGTGACGTCGGCCAGGGCGCAGTTCCGGCCGCCGCCGCGGCAGCTGCCGTCGGCACCGGCTCGGTGGGATCGGTGGACCCGGCTGGCGGTGCCGGCTCCGGCGCGACCGGCTCCAGCGGCGCGTCTTCGGTCATTGACCCACTCCTCCGGTGGCTTGGACTCCGAGGGCCAGTCCAGCACGTGAATCAGTGAAAAACTCCGCGGCATGCTCGCTGCCTTCTCCATCACACCGCTCGGCACCGGCGATTCGGTCAGTGACCCGGTCGCCGAGGCCGTCCGCATCGTCCGTTCGAGTGGCCTCCCCAACGAGACGAACGCGATGTTCACGAACGTCGAGGGTGAGTGGGACGAGGTGATGGACCTCATCCGGCGCTGCATCGACCGCGTGCTCGAGGACGCGCCGCGTGCGAGCGTCACGATGAAGCTGGACGTGCGCCCCGGCGTCACGGACGGCCTGACCGCCAAGGTCCAGGCCGTGGAGGATCACCTCGCGTGAGCGACCCGCTCGGCGGCCCCGCCCCACTCGACGCGCGCGCCCAGGGCTGGCTGCGGTACCTCTACCGCAAGGCGACGACCCCGGACGACTGGGACCGCGCCGGTTGGCCGCACGCGCACTGGGACGACCACAGCGATCCGCCCATGTTGTGCTGGCACCGGTTCGACCTCATCGACTCGACGTACGCGATCGCGCTGATGGCCGACCGCACGCCGGCGTGGCGCGAGGTCTACGGGCGCATCCTCGACGAGCTGATCTTCCGACACACCGGCTGGTGGGCCGCGCGCGACTGGCTCACCCAGATCGGCCACGACCCCGACCGCGCGAGCTATCCCGATCTCTACCGCCTGCTGATCCCCGAGCACCTCTGGGGGAGCTACGACGTGCCGGGTTGGACCGCGAACGGCATCGAGCCGTGGGGTCTGCAGATGGATCCGATCGGCGCGGACGGCAACCTCTTCTTCAAGGGCTTCTTCCTCGTGATGCTCGGGTTGCACCTGCGCACGACCGGCGACGAGCGCTGGAACGACCCGTTCGACATCGTGCGCGACGGCGAGAACACGTTCACGTGGTTCCACTCGGCGATCGCCGACCACCTCCACGATCAGTGGGAGACCAAGCCCGACGGGTGTCACTGTGAGAACACGAAGATCTGGCCCTACTGCCTGGCCGGCGCGGGCCTCGGCCTGCAGATGCACGACCTGTTGCGCGGCACGCGGCACCACGAGGTGTTCACGCGCTGGTGGACGGATGTGTGTCGCGACCGGTACCTGCACCTCGATGGCGACGAGCTCCCGCAGAACGTGACCCTGTACTACGACCCGATCCTCGACGTCGCGCACGAGGTCCCGGTGTTCGCGGGCATGGTCCCCGCGATCTACCTGGCGCCGCAGGAGCCGGCCGGCGCCCGTCGGCTCTTCGAAGCCGGCATGACCCAGCTCGGGCTGTGGGAACCGTCCGGGCCGGTGTCGCTCCCGGGTCCGCGCGCGTCGGCCACCGCGTTGTGGCTCGCCCGGGAGTGGGGGCTCACCGCGATCGAGGACGCGCTCGCGGCCCAGATCGACGCCCAGTACCAGCCCACGTTCGATCCCGCGACCGGCGAGTTCACCTGGGGCTTCGAGCTCGACGAGGAGCACCCGCGCGGCCAGTACAACGGGACGATGGCGGCAGCACAGGTCGCGACGCGCGACTCCTGGTGGCGACTCGCCAACGAGCTCCCCGGATCGCGGTTCACCGACCCGACGGTCGAGGGCGTCGACTTCCCCACCCTCTCCCTCGACCGGGCGTGGTGGGACGCCGAGCGCGTCGAGCTGGTCATCGGAACCACGCCGATGAACGATCAGGTCGTCGGGCGGCCGACGTGCCTTCGGGTCGTGCACCTCGATGAGCCCGGACGTTGGCGGGTCACCGACGCGGCATCATCGGTGTTGGTCCCGTCCGCGGTCGTCGACGGCGGGATCGAGATCCAGACCACGGTCGACCGCCACACGTTGATCGTCACGCCCCGCTAGCCGAACGAGGAGGCCACGGATGCCGTCGCACAAGGTGGAGATGAAGATCCCCACGACGAAGATGGTGCAGCACGCGGACGTGGTGTTCGAGGTGTTCGACGAGGAAGGCAAGCTCGGCGAGCTACGCGTGAGCCAGGGCGGCGTCGACTGGTACCCGCGCGCCGCGCAGATCCCCGCGAAGCTGTCCTGGGAGCAGTTCGCGGCGGTGATGGACCGGCGCCGGTAGCGCGCCTCCGGCGGTTCCGGAGGCGCGAGCTCAGCTCGCGGGCGGGATGTTCTGGTTGAGGCGGAAGAGGTTGTCCGGGTCGTACTCGGCCTTGATGCGCCCGAGCCGCGCGTACTTCTCCGCGCCGTACGCCTCGACGATGCGATCGTCGCCTTCCTCGGACAGGAAGTTCACGTACACACCGTCGGTCGCGAACGGCTCGAGCGCCTCGTAGAACCCGCGGGCCCACGCGACGTTTGCTTCCGTCGCGCTCGGGTCCTCCCACATCGAGATCGCGTTGAAGAGGAACCGGCCGTCGCGCTGCCCGAACGCGGTGTCGTCCGCGCCGACCCGCGCGACCGCACCACCGAACAGCACGATCTCCGCCAGGCTGAACGGCGACGGCACCCGACCGGCAACTCCGACGGCGGCGCTGATCGCATCGTCGGTCAGCTCGGTCAGGTACCCCGACTTCCAGTAGCTCTGCCGGCCCTTCGGCGCCAGGTCGTCCTGGATCGACTGCATGAACGTGTACGGCATCGCGTCGACCATCTGGATCGGCGGCGCGAGGTCCAGCCACGGCCGCACGACCTCACGGCCCTCGTCGATGTCGCCCGACCAGCACAGGATGATCGCGATCGCGGGCTGGAACTGCAGGGCCTCGGGCACGAATGGCAACGGGGGCGCGGTCACGAACGCGGCGGAGATGCCGAGCTCGTCCGGCGCGTTGCGGGTCTGCTCGCGGTGGAACGCGAGGATCTCCGGCGCCTGCGCGAGCGGCCACCCGATCAGTCCGCCCAGCACGAGCGGACCGACGGGGTGGGCCTGGTACTCGAGGCTCGTGGCGACCCCGAAATTCCCGCCACCACCCCGCAACGCCCAGAACAGGTCGGCGTTCTCGTCCTCGCTGCACACGAGCTGCTCACCGGCCGCGGTCACGAGATCCACCGAGCGCAGGTTGTCGCACGACAGGCCGAAGCGACGGGTGAGCCAACCGAATCCGCCGCCGAGGGTGAGGCCGGAGATCCCGGTGGTCGAGATCACGCCGCCCGGAGTCGCCAGGCCGGCGGCCTGCGTCTCGTGGTCGAAGTCACCCCACGTGACGCCACCCTGCGCGCGCACGGTCTGGGTGTCCGGATCGACGCGGACGCCCTTCATGAGTGAGAGGTCGATCACGATGCCGTCGTCACACGTGCCCTTGCCGGCCGCGCTGTGACCACCACCCCGCACCGCCGTGAGCAGCTCGTGCTCACGGGCGAAGCTCACCGCCGCGATCACGTCCGCGGGGCCGGTGCAGCGCGCCACGACCGCGGGGCGCTTGTCGACCATCGCGTTCCACACGCTGCGTGCCTCGTCGTAGTCCGGGTCGCCCGGGCCGACGAGCGGTCCCCGGAACGTCGCGCGCAATGAATCGACCACACTCTCGGTCAGCGTCATGACTCTCTCCCCTGGTCATCCCTGCTCGTTGCCACCGCTCACCATAAGACGGGGCCGTACCCGCGACAACCGGTCTTTCGCCACGTCGCTCGGGGCGTAGCTGTCCCACCCTGTCCGTACGCTTCGAGGGTGATCAAGGACGGTCTTCGAACGGCTCGAACCGCATTGGAAGCGGCGGCACTCCGCTTCGATCCGCGCGGTGCAGTGGTCAGGACGCGATCGATCTCGTGACCGCGCTGGGCGCGATTCGGCGCCTGGTGGACGGGCTGGTCGGCAAGGTCGCGAAACGGGTGGAGGACACCGCCGCGCACACGTACGGAACGGATCGGAGTGCCGCGGGAGCTGTGCTCGCGGCTGGTCGGCGTGCCGTCAGGTGAGGCGAAGCGGGCGATCTCGGTCGCCGCGCAGCTGGAGTCCCTCCCGGCAACGGACGCGGCGGTGCGTGCCGGGCGCTTGTCGGCCCGGGCCGCGGAGCTGGTCGGTGCGGCTGCCGCGGAGGATCCGTCGATCGAAGGATCGTTGTTGCAAGCCGCGGCTCGGGGCCTCGTCCCCTTGCGCGACGCGTGCGTCGCAGCGCGGGCGCGGCGTGAGGACGAGGCGGCGCGCGCAAGGCGGCAGCACGCGGCGCGGTCGTTCCACATGTGGACCGCACCGGACGGGATGTTCGAGGGCCATTTCAACGTCACGCCCGAAGTCGGCGGCAAGATCAAGGCCTGCATCGAGGACGGCACCCGGCGCCGCTTCCGTTCCGCCCGGTCCAACGGGACTCGTGAGCCGCAGGATCGCTACGCGGCTGACGCGTTCACCGACGCGGTGACGGGCTCTCGGGGTTCGGCCCGGTCCGGCGGGTACACCGCGCCCGTCCTCATCGACCATGAGGCGCTGCTCCGCGGTCGCGCGCTCGGCGGCGAGACCTGCGAGATCCCCGGTGTCGGTCCCGTGAGCGTGGAGTGGGTCCGCGGCCAGCTCGGCACCGCGTTCGTGACCGCGATCGTCAAGCGCGGCAAGGACATCACGACCGTGTCGCACCTGGGCCGCCACATCTCCGCCGAGCTGCGCACCGCGATGACCGTCTCGGGCCGCGAATGCTCGATCGACGGGTGTTCGGGTCGGGAGTACCTGGAGCTCGACCACTGCGAGATCGACCACGCGCAGGGCGGGCCCACCGCGAAGTGGAACCTGATGTGGGTCTGCTCCATCCATCACGCCCGAAAATCCGAGGGCTGGATCCTCGGTCCACCGGATCCGATCACCGGAAAGCGAAGACTCGACCCACCACCGGCGGAGCGGGCGGCGTGAGCCCGCCGCGGCCGCGTGGGGGTGCCCGTTCTCGCCCCGGGCAGTCGGTCAGAATGCGGTGTGCGCAGACTCACTTCCCCGTCAACGCTCGTGGTCCTGCTGGTCGTCGGCATGCTGGTGCTCGCGGCCGCATGCTCGTCGGGCGGCTCGAGCTCGAAGGCCGCTCCGGCCAAGGCGTCCACGTCGACCAAGACCGAGCCTTGGCCCGCACCGTCGGATCCGCTGGTGCGGGCCCGGGACGCGGGGCTGGTGCCGGAGACGGCCGAGCGGCTCGAGCATCACGTGCACTCACATCTGGACGTGTTCATCAACGGCCAGAAGATCATCGTTCCGGGCGGGATCGGCATCAACATCAACGACCCGGGCGTGCACAGCGGCACGGTGCTGGGCCAGCCCGCCTACGGCGGCATCACCGTGCCGTGCGATCAACCGTGCATCTCACCGCTGCACACCCACGACGCGAGCGGCATCCTGCACACCGAGTCGGCGACGGACGTCGACAACACCCTCGGGCAGTTCTTCACCGAATGGGGTGTGGCGCTGACCCCCACGTGCGTCGGTACGTACTGCGAGCCGAAGACACCGATCGCGATCTACGTCGACGGCGCGAAGTTCACGGGCGATCCCCGGACGATCCCGCTGACCAACTTCAAGGAGATCGCGATCGTCATCGGCACTCCCCCGGCGAAGGTGCCGGCCGAAGGCGACTTCTCCCAGATCTGACCCTCCCGGATCTGATTGCTCGGCTAGACGGACGTCGGCACACCGCTGGACGCCGGTTCGAGCTCGGGCGGCCGATCGCGGCGACCTCGGGCGCCGGTGCCGTCGCCGGTCCTCGCCCGCAGTCGGGCGAGGGCGGGCCGGGCGGCCCGGTCGAGGCCCCACGACGCGAACAGGATCGCGACGGCCACGATGCCGTCGGCCCACCAGTGGTTGGCGGTGGCCGTGACCGCCACGATGGTCAGGAAGGGGTGGGCGAGGATCCAGTAGCGCCACTTGCTGGTGCCGGCGACGATGACGGCCAGCGCCACGAGCGCGGCCCACGCGACGTGGACCGACGGCATCGCGGAGAGCTGGTCCGAGATCCCGGTGCCGACCTTGCCGTACACGGTCGGCCCGAAGACGGCACCTGCGTCGATGAACCCGTATCCGGGGTACATGCGCGGCGGCGTGACCGGCACGAGCTGGACGAGCAGGCACGCGCCGGTGGTCAACGCGAGCGTGGTGCGCAGGCTCGGGTAGCGGTCGCGGTGGGTCACGAACAACCAGACGAGACACGCGATCAGCGCGGGGACGTGCACCACCGCGTAGTAGGCGTTCAGGAAGTGCATGACAGCGGGGTCCGGCACGAACAGCTTCTGGAACCAGACTTCGCTCGGCAGGTGGAAGTACCGCTCGGTGCGCCAGACCCAGCGACCGTGCGAGAACGCCTCGTTCACGTGGACGAGCGACAACCGTCCCGCGTAGTTCCAGATCGCGTAGAGCCCGAGCACGAGCGCGGTCTCACGCGCGAACGCGCCCGCGCTCCGGACCCACCCCACTGCCGATCGCCGGGCCGCCAGCCCGCCGATGCCGAGCACAACGGCCAGGCCGACCGCCCAGTGCCAGTCGAGCCACATCGGTCAGTCGCTTCCCTCGAACACCGCCCCAGCCTGTCGCATCTTCGGCGCCCACGCCTGCCAGGGCAGCGTTGCCCGTCCGGTTCGAACGACCCGGGGTGTGCATCGGCGAGCCGGCGGAGAGAATGGTGGCGCACGGTCGCGGGTCATCGGGACGCGCGACGGGATCTGAGGTGCGATGGACACGAGCCAGCTGCTGACCGACGCGTTCGAGCGGGTCCGGGGCGTGGTGACCCGGGTGGTCGACGGGTTGGACGCCGAGCAGCTCGCCTCTCGGCCGGATCGGGATGCCAACTCGGTGGCCTGGCTCGTCTGGCACCTGACCCGGATCCAGGACGATCACGTCGCGGACGTCGCCGGCACCGAGCAGTGCTGGACCGCACTCGGGTGGGCCGACCGGTTCGGGCTGCCGTTCGACGACACCGACACGGGCTACGGCCACACGTCGGAAGAGGTCGCGGCGGTACGGGTCGCGTCGGGCACCCTGCTCACCGGGTACCACGACGCGGTCCACGAACGCACGGTCGGCTACCTCGCCGGGCTCGGAGCCGGGGACCTCGACCGGATCGTGGACGAGTCCTGGGACCCGCCGGTCACCCTCGGGGTCCGGCTGGTGAGCGTGCTTTCCGACGACCTGCAGCACGCGGGCCAGGCTGCGTACCTGCGCGGGATCCTCACCCGTCGGGTGACACCGTGAACCCGGTGGTGCGCTGATGCAGCCGAAGGTCGTCATCGTGGGTGCGGGGTTCGGGGGGATCAGCGCGGCCCGGGCGCTCGCGAACGCGCCGGTGGACGTCACGATCGTCGACCGCCACAACTTCCACACGTTCTCGCCGCTGCTCTACCAGGTCGCGACTGCGGGGCTCGCGCCCGACGACATCGCGCCCAACCTACGGGGGATCGTGCAGGACGACCTCAACGTCGAGTCGCGCCTGGCCAACGTCTCCGGCGTCGACTTCGATCGCCGCGAGGTGCTGGTCGACCAGGGGCCGCCGCTCCCCTACGACTATCTCGTGCTCGCCGCCGGTGCGGTCAGCAGCGACTTCGGGGTTCCCGGCGTGGCCGAGCACGCGATCCCGCTCAAGACGCTCGACGACGCGACGCGGCTCCGCAGCACGGTGCTCGCACGCTTCGAAGCCGCCAACGCCGAGCCGGCGCTGATCGACGACGGCGCGCTGACGTTCGTGATCGCGGGTGGTGGACCGACCGGCGTCGAGCTGTCCGGCGCGCTGGCCGAGCTGTTCACCAAGGTGCTCGCGAAGGACTTCAAGCACCTCGACGTGAGCCGTGCGCGCGTGGTGCTCGTCGAGATGACCGACCATCTCATCAGCGGCTTCTCGCCGAAGTCCCAGGTCGAGGCGTTGGTCGAGCTCGAGCTGCGGGGTGTGGAGGTGCGGCTCGGGACGTCGATCGCCTCGGTCGCCGGCGACGAGGTGCGCCTCGGTGACGGCACCGCGATCCGCGCGCACACCGTCGTCTGGACCGCCGGGGTGAAGGCCAACCCGATCGCGGCCGGGCTCGGGCTCGCGACGACCGAGCGGGGCGAGATCTCGGTCAACCCCGACCTGACCGTGCCGACGCACCCGGAGGTCTTCGTGATCGGCGACCTCGCCGCGGCGGAAGGTCGGAACGGCAAGCTCTATCCCCAGCTCGCGCCGGTGGCGATGCAGGCCGGGCGGCACACCGCGCGCAACATCGTGCGCCGGACCCGGCGCAAGCCGACCCGGCGGTTCCACTACGTCGACAAGGGGATCATGGCCACGATCGGCCGGCGCTCCGCGGTGGCCGAGCTGCCGTTCGGGATCCGGTTCTGGGGGACCCTCGGCTGGCTGAGCTGGCTCGGGCTGCACCTGGTGTTCCTGATCGGGTTCCGCAACCGGGTCGTCGTGCTCGTGAACTGGACGTTCAACTACTTCAAGTGGGACCGCGGCCACCGAGTGATCCTGACCGAGCCCGACTGACGCCCGATTCGGCGACCGGGCCGCGGATCCAGGTTTCCTCCCCTCCGGATGGGATAGAACGTGGGGCACGGGCTGGTGGTGCGGTGCTCGGAGTCACCCTGCCCGATTCCGAGCGCCCCACCAGCTCGCTTCCGCCGGTCGCACGCCGCGCGCCGTGGGCACGAGACCGTTTCACCCGATCGGGATGACGACGCGGGCGCCGCGAGGTGGTTGCATGCGCTCGCGCCGGAACCGCTCCGGCGACCCCGTCGGCGACCGTTCGGGAAATCGGTCTAGCGTGACCGAGCCGGAGCCCCGGTCCACCCGATCCGGACCGCGGTTCGCCGCAACCCTTCGAGCAACGAGGAGCACGACATGGGACTGATGATGCGCCGCCGCCGCCCGCTCATGCGAGTGGCCGCAGGGGCCGCCGTCGCCGGAACCGCCTATCACATGGGCAAGAAGGGCGAGCAGCAGGCGCAGGTCAACGAGCAGGCGCAAGAGGCCTACGCCGCGACCCAGCCCGCGCCGCCCCCGGCGTACGCACCGCCGACGCCGCCCGCCCCGAGCGGCGCGACCGCCGACCTCGACCAGCTGGTGCAGTTCCACAACTCGGGCGTGCTCACCGACGAGGAGTTCTCCGCCGCCAAGGCGAAGCTCCTCGGCATCTGACCACCCCGCTCTCTTCTCTCTCAGATTCTTCTTCGTTCAACTTCCCTTCCCGAACCGAGCTCAGGAGCGACAACGTGCCGACGAGTACCAAGGAGACCGTCCTCATCCAGGCCCTCGAGGCCGCGGTCACCGGCGACGACAGCAAGCTCGCGCAGACCTTCACCGAGGACGTCGTGGGCTGGTCCCCCAACCTGGCGATCACGTCGCTCGCCGAGCTCGCCGAGGAATTCGGTGACCGCCACGACGTGCTGTCGAACATCGTGATCTCGTTCGACGCCGTCTACATCATCGGTGACAACGCGATCGCCGAGTGGCGCATCGGCGCGGACTTCACCGGTGCGCTCGTGGTCGGTGACGACGTCGAGATCGAGCCGACCGGGAACCGGGTGGTGCTCGCGGGCGCGACGTTCGCCGAGTTCCGGGGCGACCTGATCAGCGCGTTCCGCAACTACTTCGACGACGCCGCGCTGCTGGAGCAGCTCCTGCTCGAGGGCTAGCGCGCGGGTTCAGAAGAGGGCCGCGAGATGGAGCTGGTGGTCGACGACGATCCGGATCCGGCTGACGTCGCGTTCCTCGAGGCGCGCGTCGCGGCCGAGACCGCCGCGGCCACCGGGCACGGCGCCGAGCCCGAGACCCAGCTCGCGATCCTCGTCCGGGACGATGCCGGCGCCGTCGTCGCCGGGATCTCCGGCTGGACCTGGGGTGGCTGCTGCGAGCTCCAGCACCTCTGGGTCGACGACGCCCGGCGCGGGGACGGCCTGGGCACCGCGCTGCTGGACGCAGCCGAAGCGGAAGCCGCCCGCCGGGGCTGCACGCAGGTGGTCCTGTTCACCCACGCGGCGATCGCGGGCCGCGACGAGCAGCGCTACCTGCGCCGGGGCTACGAGCTGGTCGGTCGGGTCGACGACTACCCGAGCGGTGATGCCGCGCTCTGGTACCGCAAGCGCCTGTAGGGCCGTGGTCAACGAACGGCAAAGAAGCGCGAGCACCGCCGGGGATGTCCCGTAGGGTCGGCGCTGCGATGCCTCGTCTGCTGCCTCCCGCTACGTCGCCCGACGTCGGGCGGATCGTCGTCGGTCGGACGATCCGAGGGTTCGCCGACGGGTTCGTGAGCGTCCTGCTCGCCCAGTACCTGACCGGGCTCGGGTTCTCCCCGGTCGAGGTCGGCGCGATCGTCACCGGCACCCTCGTCGGCTCCGCGGTGCTCACCCTCGGCTTCGGCTTCACCAGCCACCGCTTCCCGCTGCGGACGTTGCTGCTCGCGGCGACCGCGATGATGGTCGCGACCGGCGTGGGCTTCGCGAGCATCATCTGGTTCTGGCCGCTGCTCGTCGTGGCCGTCGTGGGCACGCTCAACCCGTCCGCGGGCGACGTGAGCGTGTTCCTGCCGACCGAGCAGGCGCTCGTCTCCGGTCACGTCGAGGCACCTCACCGCCCACAGCTCTTCGCGGTCTACAACCTCTTCGCGATCTTCGCCGGCGCGTTCGGCGCGCTCGTGTCGATCGCCCCGGAGGCCCTCGCCCACCAGATGGACTGGAGCGTCACCGACACCCAACGCGCGTCGTTCCTCCTCTACGCGAGCGCGGGCGTCGTCATCTTCTTCATCTACCGCCGGCTGCACGAGGACCGGGAGCCGCTCGCAGCCGCGTCGCAGGGATCCCGGCGGGGGGTGCTGCGGTCATCGCGACGCACGGTGCTCGAGCTGGCCGGGCTGTTCAGCCTCGACTCGGCGGGCAGCGGGTTCGTCGTCACGTCGCTCCTGGTGCTGTGGCTGCACCTGCGCTTCGACCTCTCCGCGGCCCAGACCGGTGCGGTGTTCTTCGCCGCCGGCCTCCTCGGCGGGTTCTCGCAGCTGCTCGCGCCCAAGCTGGCAGCGCGCTTCGGGCTCGTCCGCACGATGGTGTTCACCCACCTCCCGGCGAACGCGCTGCTCGCGCTCGCCGCGTTCGCGCCCACCGGCGGCATCGCCGTTGCCCTCCTGCTGATCCGGTCGCTGTTCGCACAGATGGACGTGCCCGCGCGCCAGTCGTTCGTCATGGCGGTGGTCCCAGCGGAGGAGCGGGCCGCGGCGTCGAGCGTCACGAACGTGCCCCGGAGCCTCGCGTCCGCCGCGACCCCCCTCCTCGCCGGCATCCTGCTCACCCAGTCGACGTTCGGCTGGCCGCTCATCATCGCCGGCCTCATGAAGATCAGCTACGACCTGCTGCTCCTCGGCTTCTACCGCAACGTGCCCGAGACCAGCGGCGCGCAGCGGGCCCGCCGCGCCCGACCCCCGCGCGAGACGCCAACCGCCTGACGCGCGGGTGCGACGGGTCAGTAGACGAAGGGGGTGAGCCGCAGCACGTTGATCTCCTGCTGCGGCGCGCGCGCCTGGAACACTTCGAAGCGCGGGTACACCTCGGTCAGACGGGCCCACCACCACGCCCGCTCGCCGCGGTCCATGACGCCGGCGCGGACCGCGACCCGGCGGTCACCGGGCGACTCCACCTCGGGCGCGATCAGCACCGGCGCGTTCGCGGCCGCCGGGCCCGTGCGCTGGAAGCGCTCGTACGCGAGCAGGTTCTCGTACCAGTCGGGATCTTCGCTCGTGCCGATCTGCGCGCCGGCGACGATCCACCCGCCGTCGTCTTCGAGCGCGAGCAGCGGCCGGGTGTGACGGGTCCCCGTGCGGTGACCGCTCGTCGTCAGCAGGATCACGGGCGCGCCGGCGAACGAGCCGCCGAGCCGGCCCTTGGACCAACGGAACAGGCTGATGTCGGTGGCCTCGAGGATGCGCATCGCGAGCCGCGCCGTCCGCTCGGCCCGTGGCGCAGGCACCGGTCGGCTGGAGATGTCCACCACGAGGCCAGACGCTAGGCCGACGGGCGTCGCAATTGGTGGTTCTCCTTCGCCGACGCCGCCGTGGGTCGCCACGTAGTCTGCGGCCATGGCCAACGGCAAGGATCTCTCCCTCAAAGCGGTCACCCGGTTGCACGAAGCCGTGTTCCGGGCCAGCAAGGGCCGCCTGCTCAACCGGGGCGCCGGGATGCCGGTGCTCATGCTCACCACCACGGGCCGCAAGAGCGGCCAGGCCCGCACCACGATGCTCACCACCCCCCTGCAGGACGGCGAGACGATCATGCTCGTCGCGTCGAAGGGCGGCGACGACCGCAACCCGGCCTGGTTCCTGAACCTCCGGGACCAACCGAAGGTCGAGGTGACGATGGGCGGAACGACCCGGCCGATGAACGCGCGGGTCGCCGACGCCGAGGAGAAGGCGGTGCTCTGGCCGCGGATCATCGCGGATCACGACAACTACGAGGGCTACCAACGCAAGACCGAGCGCGACATCCCCGTCGTCGTCCTGGAGCCCTGATGGCGGACCTCGAGGAGCAGCTGCGCACGGATCTCACGAGTGCGATCCGGAGCCAGGACGAGATCACGATCGCGACCATCCGGCTCGCGCTCGCCGCGATCCAGAAGGCCGAGGTCGCCGGGGACACGCCGGTGACGCTCACGGACCCGCAGATCGTCGAGCTGCTGCGCGGCGAGGCGAAGCGCCGGGCCGAGGCGGCGGAGCTGTACGAGCAGGGGCACCGAATGGAGCTCGCCGATCGGGAGCGGGCCCAGGCCGCGGTCCTCGACCGCTACCTGCCCACCGAGATGGACGACGCCGCACTCGGCGCGATCATCGACGAAGAGGTCGCCGCCGCGCGCGCCGGAGGCGCGACCGGCGGCAAGGCCATGGGCCAGGTGATCAAAGCCGTGCGCGCCCGCGGGGGGCGGAGGCGAGCGGCGGCCGGGTCGCCGCCGCGGTGAAGGCCGCACTGGACGGCTAGCCCGATGGCCGAGCGGGTGCGGATCACCGTCGACTCCGGCCGGGTCGAGGTCATCGGTGAGGCGCGCGACGCCATCGCCGTCGAGGGCAAGGCCGGCACCCGCGCTCCAGGCTCGGACGCCGGCGCGGGCGGGGAGCCGGAGACGGTGGTCCGCGGCGGCTCCGACTCGTTCACCGTGCGGGTCCCGACCGGCACCGACGTGGTGGTCGGCAGCGAGTCCGGCGACGTCGAGCTGGTCGGCAGCTTCGGCGCGGTGAGCATCACCACGAGCAGCGCGGACGTGCGGGTCGAGGAGGTCGGGTCGATCGACGCCGCGCTCGCACTCCGGGAAGCTCGACGTCGAGCGGAGTCACGGCCCGGTGCGGCTCGGCTCCCAGAGCGCCAGGATCCGCCTCGGGCGGGCCGAGGGGGACGTGCGGATCGCGAGCAGCTCGGGTCGCATCGAGGTGGCCGCGGCCCAAGCCGCGGTCGCCGCCAAGACGGTGAGCGGGACGATCGACGTCACCGCGACCGGCGCGGGCCCGCTCCGCCTCGAAACCGTCTCCGGGAAGATCAAGGTCTCGGTGCCGGACGGCGTCCGGCCGAACGTCCGGCACCGCAGCGTGAGCGGGCGGCTCGAGCTGGACGTCGAGACCGGCGACGACCTGGAGATCACCGCCCGCTCGGTCAGTGGTGACCTCACCGTCGGTGTCGCGTGACTGAGTCGACGGCCGAGGGCGCGATCGCCTTCACGGACCTCGTCGGCTTCACCGAGTACACCGCGACCCGCGGCGACCGGGATGCCCTCGCGCTGCTCGGGGCACAGGACGTGATCGTGCGCGCCGCACTCCCCGCGAGCGCGCGCGTCGTGAAGGAGCTGGGCGACGGCCTGTTGCTGTTCTTCCCCGAATCCGACGTCGCGGTCTCGGCGTGCATCGCGATCCTCGAAGGCTTCGAGCGCGCCGCGACCGCCGACGAGATGCCCCTCTGGGTGCGGGCCGGCGTCCACTGGGGCCGGCCGGCCCGACGGGGTGACGACCTCATCGGCCACGACGTCAACGTCGCCGCGCGCATCGTCGACATCGCGGCCCCCGGCGAGCTCCTCTGCTCGGGGAGCATGGTGGAAGCCGCGGCGCGCGACGACGCGCGCTCGAGTACGTCGAGCTGGGCCCGGTGATGATGAAGGGCATCCCCGATCCGATCGACCTCTACCGGGTCGAGCGCATCCGACCCGGTGCGATGGCCGACCCGGACGCACCCGCGATCGGCAGCCCGTCATGACGGGACCGGCCGTGAGCTCCGGCTACTGGCCGAGCCGCTGGCCGGGCGAGGACGGTGACCCGCGCCGGACCCAGGCACCGCGGACCGGCGCCGGGCTCGGCCTCCGCGCCGGCGAGCGGCTCGAGGTCGTCTCCCGGGACGTCCCGGTGGCGACGATGGTCGTGCTACGGGACCCGGGCGAGGCCTACCTGCTGCGCCACACCGGCGGCGACGACGCCATCTCCTGGGTCGAGCAGATCGATCCCGAGTCGCTCGAGCCCATCGGGCGCTCACCCGACCTCCCCGGTGGGCCCACCTGGCCGGGAGGCCTGGCCGCGGACGCGAACGGATCGCTCTACGTCGCGTTCGGATGCCACGTCCACCGGCTCGGCCCGGACGCCGTGCCGATCGCGACCCGACGGCTCCCGCGGCGCCGCCCCTACAACAGCTTCGTGATCCTGCCCAACGGGCACCTCGCGACGAAGGACTTCGGCGGCACGCTCCCCGATGGGACGCCACCGCCACTCGAGCCGGCCGAGCTGCTGATCCTCGAACCCGACGGACTGGAGATCGTCGCGCGACTGTCGCTCCCCGAGCCGTCCATCGCGCGGCTCTCGGCCGACGGCAACGACATCTACGTCGTCGGCGACGCGTCGTTGTTCCGCGGCGATGGGACGGCGCGCACCTGACGCTCGACGACGGGTTCCGACCGCGCTACCGGACGCTCGTCGGTCAGGGCTACGGCTGGGACGCGGTCCTCGACGCGGGCGCGGCCTGGTTCCTCGACAACGGCAACGGTAGCGAGCGCTACGCCGGGACGTTCCGCGGCCTCGGCATCTCGGAGACGCCGCTGCACCTCGTGCGCGTCGATCTCGCGACCGGCGCGGTGCAGCTCGCCGAGATCTGCGGGCTGCCCGACGGGATCATCGCCAACCCGCCGGTCGTCGACCCGGACCGCGGCATCGCGGTGGGGTACGACAGCGGCAACGGGGTGCTGCGCCGCGTTCTCGATCGCAGCGGACGGGGCCTTGGAGCCGCGCTGGTCCCGCCCGCAGGATCACGCGTCGCACCTGGTGCGGTACGCAGACACGGGCGAGCTGGTCACGGCGGACTACGACCACGGGCGGTTCGCCGATCAGGTCGTCGTCCTCGACCTCGAGACCGGGGCCGAGAAGGCCCGGGCGGACACCGGCAGCCCGCTGCAGTCCGTGGTGTTCCCGGCCGCCGGGTTCGACCGGGACCTCTACCTGTGCTCGTTCACCACGCTGAGCCGCGTCACCGTCGTCTGACCCTCGCGTCACCACCCGAGCCGCGACCTCACGAGCCTGGACATGACGAGGCCCCCACCGTGCGGACCTGGGCGGGCACACGCTCGGTAGGGACCTCGGCGAGGACGTTAGGGCGCGCGCCGGGGGTCGGCGCGGATCGGACGACCGAATTCACGAAACTGACCACGGAGCGCAGCAACACCCCCGGCTGCTCTCGGTCAGCTCGTTTCGGGGAGTCTCGACGTCGCTCTGACGACGCTCAGGCGCCCCGGAACGAGTCCGGGGAACGAGCCGCGGTCAGGGGGTGATGGCGCCTTCGCCGAGCTGGCGGCGGAGCGCGGTCTCGAACTCGGCCACCACCGCGCCCGCGTGCTGCTCGCGGCAGGCGGGCCAGGTTCGGGTAGCCGGCGTCGCGCTCGCCGTCCCACTCGTCGGCGAAGCGGCCGGACACGATGTCGTCGACCAGCCGCCGCATCGTCGCGCCGACCTCGGTCCCGTCGTACTCGTCGCGCCGGGTCAGCTGGCCGTACTGGCTCGTCGGTGAGTGGAAGCCGAACTGGTGCGCGTACCCCGACTCGCGCACCAACCGCATCGTGCGCTCGACCTCACCGGAGAGGACGAGCTCGGTGATGATCGCCTCAAGCGGGATCCCGTGCTCCAACATCACCTGTACGAACATGCCGTTGACCAACGTGAGCGCGGGCGAGAGCGCCTGCTCGACCGCGAGGTCGAGCACCGCCTCCTGCATCGGGGTCAGGTCGATCGCGCCTTGGCGCAGCCCGCCGATCGCCTTCGCCACGGCCAGCGTGCGCGCCTGCGCGTCGCCGGTCACGTCGCGGTGGACGCCGACCGCGGTGATGAAGCCGATCCCCTCCTCGTAGCAGCTCCGCACTTCGGGCCCGAGCATCCGCGGCGCCACCATGCCGACGTCGCCGGCCGGATCGAAGCGGTCGAACGCGAGCGTGTAGCCACTCGCGACGACGGTGAGGCCCTGCTCGGTCCGGGTCAGCGGCAGCGACGGGATGACGTCGTCCGGAACGAGCACGCAGACGACGTCGGCGTCGCTCGCGTCGCTGAGATCGCCTGGGGTGAACCCGTCCGTCGCCGCCTGCTCCCGCGACGCGTCGGCCCGCACGCACACCCGCACGTCGAAACCGGAGTCACGCAGGTTGAGCGCCCACGAACGACCCTGGTTCCCGTACCCGACGACCGCCACCGAGGCGCCCGCCAGCAGCCCCAGGTCCGCGTCGGCATCATGAAAGATCGTGGCCATGGCGCGGCAAGGTACTACCGACGGGCGCGCCGCGACACCGGGCTACCGCGTGTGGACGGTCACCGTGGCGCACCGGAGCGTCGAGCTCGCACCGACGCCGACGTTGATCGCGTAGACGCAGACCTGGTGCGGTCCGAGCGCGGTCGAGATCTTCGTTCCTTCGAACCCGGCCATCGTGCCCGCACCCGGGACGGACGCACCGACGCTCGGGCGGGAGACCCCGGTCTGCAGGCTCTGCAACCCCTTGCCGTCGACGTAGACGCGCACCGTGATCGGGCCCGCGACGTCGGGGTCGAAGGCCCAGCCCCGCACCTTGACGCCACCGACCGTCTCCACGAAGGCATCCACCGCGCCGATTGGACTGCCGCTCGTGACGACCGTCCGGCACCCGAGCGTCGAGTTCGCCGCCCCGATGCCGACGTTGATCGCGTACGCGCACACCTGGTGCGCGCCGTTCGCCAGCTTGAGGTCGGCGATGTCGAAGCCGTGGTTCGGGCCGTACGCGGGGAAGGCACTGCCGACGTCCGGTCGGGCCAAGCCGGCGGTGGTCGCAGTCGCCGCGACGCCGTCGACGTAGACGCGCACCGGGACCGGATCCGTGGAGTTCGGGTCGAACGTCCAGCCCCGCACGCGCACCACGTCGTAGCGCGCGGTGATCGCGTCGATCGCGCCCACCGGGGCCGTCGGCGTGGTGAAGCCGCTGCAGCCGATGGTCGCGTTCGAGCCCACGCCGACGTTGATCCCGTAGGCGCACACCATGTGCGGCCCACCGCCGATGGGGATCGTGACCGCGAACCCGTGATCATTCCCGTAGCCGGGGAACGCGTGCCCGATGTCCGGGCGGGCCAACGATGCCGTTGTCACAGCCCGGGCGCGGCCGTCGACGTAGACGGGGACCTTGATGGGCGCCACGGTGTTCGGGTCGAGGGCCCAGCCCGAGATCCGCAGGCCCGCGGGGCTGTAGCTGGTCCGGTCGACGCGACCGATCGGGTTCCCGATGACCGTGACGGTCCGGCACCCGAGCGTCCCGTTCTCACCCAGGCCGACGTTGATCCCGTACGCGGACACCTGGTGCGTGCCGGCGCCGGTGGGGATCACCGCCGAGAAGCTGTGCGCGCCGACGTCGGGACGGGGGCTGTTCGCGGTCAGCACCGCGCGCGCCGTGCCGTCGACGTAGATGGGCACGGTGATCGACGCGGTCGGCGTGTCGCGATCCTGCGCCCAGCCCGCGACGCGGATCCCACCGTTGTCGGAGCTGGCGATGTCGAGTGCGCCGTACGGGTCGAGCTGCGCGTCGCGTACCCACGTGCCGCACCGGTTCGAGCGGAAGCCGACATCGGTCGAGGACAGGACGACCAACGTCGGGCTCGCGCCGAAGAAGTTCTCGATGACCGGGGTGAGCCCGCCGTGGAAGTCGCGCAGCCGCTCCCAGTAGCAATCGCTCGACGGGCCGGAGGCGATCCACCGGTTGTTGCCGGCGATGTCGGTCCCGACCCGCCAGGTGCCGTCCGGGAACGGTGCGGTCGGATCCGCGGTGAGCGGTGCGGCGCCGAGCGGCTGCCAGTCACCGCAGCGGCGGGAGTCGAACGCGCCGTCGGTCGCGTCGAGGGTGACGATCTGGCGCTGCGGCGTCGGGACGAAGTCGTTCGTGATGATCGCGCCGCTCAGGTCGTCGCGCTCCCAGTAGCAGTCGTTCCCGCCGGTGGTGGTGTACGTGCCGGCCGGCACCATGCCGGCCCCCTGGCCGACCGGGTAGCGACCGTCGCCGAACGCGGCCACCGAGAGCACGAGCGCGACCGCCGTGACCGACGCGATCGCCACCCGTCCGGCCCGAGACGATCCCCATCCCGTCAGCATCCCCACCAGCAACGCCCCCCGTCGGCCAGCATCCTCTGACCCACTGTCGTGTCTCCGGGCGACGATACAAGCACCTCACCTCCGAACGAAGGTCGCGCCCCGCGATCCGCAGGCGTTCGCACGGGTCCCCCCGCTGCGTCTAGACCTTCCCCGTGGACTCGCCGCTGCTGAGCGTCCTCTCGGAGCCCGATCGACGCGAGCTCCTCGCGATCTCCCGCCGGCGGAAGTTCAGCAAGGGGGAGGTCGTGTTCCACGAGGGCGACCCCGGCGACACCATGCACCTCGTCGCGAAGGGTCACGTGGCGGTCCGGGTCACCACGCCGCTCGGTGACGTCGCGATGCTGCGCATCATCCCCGCGGGCCAGTTCTTCGGTGAGCTCGCGCTCATCGCGCCGGGACCTCGCAACGCGACCATCTCGGCGCTCGATCCGGTCGAGACGCTGTGCATCCGCACCGATGACTTCGACGAGCTGCGCACCCGGCACCCGGCGGTCGAACGTGTGCTCACCCACGCGTTGGTCGCGGAGGTCCGCCGTCTCTCGAGCGCGCTCTCCGAGTCGCTCTACCTCGCCGCGGACAAGCGGGTGCTGCGCCGGCTCCTCGAGGCCGCGGCACTGTTCGGCACGGACGCCGACCCGGCCACCGTCGTGCCGTTGACCCAAGAGGAGCTCGGTCAGCTCGCGGGGGTGGCCCGCCCGACCGTGAACCGCACCTTGCGCGCGGCCGAGGACAACGGCTTCCTGCGGGTCAGCCGGGGCAAGGTCGAGATCCTCGACGCCGCCGCGCTCGCCCGCCAGGCGAGGTGACCCGAGCCGCGCGTTCGTACGGAGTCAGGCGAGGTGGACCGGAAGCGATTCGAGGCCGCGCAGCACGATGGAGTCGCGGTAGCGGGGGCGCTCGTCTCCCCATCCCGGCTCGATGACCGGGAACCGGTCCAACAGCTGATCGAGCACCACCCGGCCCTCGGCGCGCGCCAACGGCGCGCCGAGGCAGAAGTGGATGCCGGCACCGAAGCTCATGAGCTGCGCGGTGGTGCGGCCGACGTCCAACCGGTCGGGCTCGTCGAACGTGCGCGGGTCACGGTTCGCGGCGCCGAGCAACGTGACCACCTGGTCACCGGCCTCGAGCGGCACCCCGTGGAGGTCCATCGCCTCGAAGGTCTGCCGACCGTCGATCTGCACCGGGCTGTCCCAGCGCAGGAGCTCTTCGACGCCGGTGGTGAGCAGCGATCGGTCGTCCCGGAGCCGCTGGAGCTCGCCCGGATGCTCGAGCAGCGCGAGCAGCCCGTTCCCGATCAGGTTGGTGGTGGTCTCGAACCCGGCCGCGAACAAGAGGATGACCGTCGAGATCAGCTCGTCGTGGCTCAGCTGGTCGCCCGCTTCCTCGACGTGGACGAGCTGCGACAGGAGATCGTCGGTCGGGTGCTCCCGTCGGTCGGCGATGAGGCCCTCGAATTGCTCGGCGATCCCCCGGCCCGCGATCGCGGCGGCCTCGAGCTGGTCGAGTGGCGGCGAGATCTCCAAGGTCGCGACCATCGTGCGCACCAGAGGCTGGAGCTCGGGCCAGTACGCCTCGGGTACGCCGAGCATCTCGGAGATGACCGCCATCGGCAGCCGCAACGCGAGCTCCGGGATGATGTCGACGACGCCGCCACCCTCGAACCCGTCGAGCAGCTGTGCGGTGAGCCGGACGATGTCGGGGCGGAGCTGCTCGACCGTCTTCGGCGTGAACGCCTTCGCCACGAGCCGCCGCAACCGAGTGTGGTCGGGCGGGTCGAGCCCCAGCATCGACGTCGTGCGCCGTTGGAAGTCGGTGAAGCGCTCGCGCCACTCGGCCTCGGTGAGCCCGTAGTGCTCCCAGACGGCGATGCCTTCGCCCTTGCCGAAGCGCGGGTCGCGCAGCACCCGCTGGCAGTCGTCGAACCGGCCGACGACGACGAACCCGATGCTGGTCCGGAACGCGGCGGAGTGCTCCCGGATCGCGGCGTAGCGGGAGTACGGGTCGGCCTTCCCCTCCGGGGTCAGCAGGATCTCGGCCAGGAGGGCGTCCGGGTCCACGGTGGCGGTGTCGGTCACGCTTCCCTCTCAGTCCGAGGTCGTCGATGGCATCCAAGTCTGGGCCAACGGGTGCTTCCCGTCGAGGTGGCCGGCCGAGGCCAGGACTGCATCGGGTCGCAGTAGCGTCCCGCCCGTGAGCACGTCGACCGAGGCCCAGGCCCTCGAGCTCGTCGACCTGGGGTCCTACCCGATCGACCGACCCGAGCGCACGGAGTACGCGGCGCTCGCGTCGCGGTGTCGTGAGCAGCTCACGACGACCGGCGCGTCGATCCTGCGCGGCTTCCTCCGGCCGGCGGCCCTGCACCGGGCGATCGAGGGCACCGAGGCACTGATCCCCGAGGCGCACCACAGCGAGATCGGGAACGGCAGCCCGTACCTCGAGCTGCCCCACGACCAGGCCGACGCCCTCCTGCTCGTCGTGGCGGTCTGGGTGAGCTGGGACGCGACCGACCCCGAAGCGGTCTTCGCGAACAACCGGGAGGCCACCCACACGGCCCTGATGCGGGGCGTCTCGGGGGAGCCGTCACTCTCCGAGGTGCTCGCCGCGCGCGGATCACCGGAGAACCCGTACTTCTCGCCTTCGGTCGATACCTAGTTCTACCGATACCTTGCACTGATGCCCCCGGCGAGCTCTTCCCCCGAACCCGCCCGCGGGCGCACACGATCCCAGCCCAAGGAGCCCGACGAGCGGGTGGTGCTGGACGCCCGCCTCGACGGCGGCCAGCTGTGGCTGCTCACCGATCCCCACGAGCGCATCCGCACGCCCAAGGACGAGGACCTCGAGGCGATCATCGGCCCCGGGGCGCGACCCGTCCACCAGTCGTTCTGGGTCGCGCCGACCGGGTTCGAACGCCGCTGGAGCGTCGCGGTCGACGAGGCGAGCGCACTGCGGGAGATCATCGCGACCCGCTGGCCGGTCACCCCCGCGCTCGGCCTGCTCCTCGAGCTCTACCTCGCGGCGCGCCGCATCGTGGCCGAAGGGTTCGTGCTCCCCGGGCCGCTCCCCAACTTCGCCACCGCGTGGATCGCGGCACCGGACCGCAAGGCCGCGACGGCCCTGGCCGAGACACTCGCCGCCGCGGAGCACGTGCACCCGGATGCCGAGGACCTCTGCGGGTACCTCATCCACACGCTCGCGTCGGCCGTGCTCGGTCCCGTCCCGTCCGCGCTCGAAGGCCGGCGCCCGAGCGCGACCTACACCCGCTGGGCCGAGCGCGTCGCGGCGCGACGCGGCGCCGGCGCCCGGCTCTCGTTGCGGTTGGAGGAGACGCCCGGCGGCTTCGAGCTCGTCCCGGTCCTGCACGCCCGGCGGGCCACCGCGGTGATGGCCGAGCTGGAGCAGCGCGAACCAGGAATCGATGCGCCCGAGCCGCTCGACCCGTTCGACCCCGAGGCGCCCGAGCCCGAGCTCGCGCTCGACGCGGCGGCCGAAGCGCTCGACGTGCCGGTCGCGGCCGTCGCCGCGCTGGTCGAGGTGGAGTGGGCCGCCGCCCAACGCGCCTGGCCCGCCCTGAAGGACGTCGAGCCGGTCCGCCGCGCGCTGGCGCTCGAAGACGTCGTGCGGCTGGTGGACACCGCCGCACCGCGGCTCATGGACGCCGGGATCTCGGTGCTGCTCCCCTCGCACCTCGGCCGCCGTCACACGTCGAGCCGGAGCTACCGTGTGCACGGCACCGCCACCGGCTTCGATGTCGCGAACCTGATCCTCACCGGTGAGGTCCGGGTCGGCGACACCACGCTGACCCCGGCCGAGCTCGACGCGCTCGGTGACGTCCCAGCACGACCTCGTCTCGCTCGGCGGCCGCTTCACGCTCCTCGCCGACGGCGAGCGCGCGCGGCATCGTCGAGTTCGTCAAGCGCCTCGGCACCACCGACGCGGCCGCGGTGCTCGAGACTGCGGCGGACACCGACGATGACGACGACACCGAGCTCGAGCTGGAGCTCGATCCCGACAGCTGGCTCGCCCGAGCTCTGGCGGGCACCTGGCACCCCGAGCCGGCCGAGCGCATCGCCGAGCCCGCGATGGTCAAGGTCCCCTTGCGCGACTACCAGCGCGACGGGACTCGACTGGCTCGTCTGGCTCGAGCGCAACGAGCTCGGCGGGATCCTCGCCGACGACATGGGCCTCGGCAAGACCGCGATGCTGCTCGCGCTCTGCGCGCACGATCACGAGGGACCGACGCTCGTGGTCGCCCCCACCTCGGTCGTCGGCAACTGGATGCGCGAAGCGGAACGGTTCACGCCGGACCTGCGCGTCGTCGTCCACCACGGCGGGACCCGGGGTGATCCGGTGGCGGCCGCGGCCAAGGCGGACATCGTCGTCACCAGCTACGGCCTGTTGCGACGCGACGCCCGCCTCGCGGAGGTCGCCTGGCACCGTGTGGTCCTCGACGAGGCCCAGGCGATCAAGAACCCCCAGACCGCGACGGCCAAGGCGAGCCGGGCGCTCACCGTGCGCCACCGCATCGCCGCCACCGGCACGCCGGTCGAGAACCACCTCGATGAGCTGTGGAGCATCATGGCGTTCACGAACCCGGGGCTGCTCTCCACCCGCACCGCGTTCGCCACGCAGTACCAGCTCGGCGGCGCGGGCAACGAGGACCTCGACGCCGAACGGCTCGCGCACCTGCGGCGCCGCATCGCCGCGTTCGTCTGCCGGCGGACCAAGACCGACCCGGGCATCGTCGACGAGCTGCCCGATCGCATCGTCGTGCGCGACGACTGCCTGCTCACCGGCGAGCAGGTCGCGCTCTACCAGGCGACGGCGCGCGCCATGCTCGACGAGGTCTCCGAGATCACCGAGGCGAAGCGCCGGCGGCTGCACGTCTTCGCCGGCATCGCGAAGCTCAAGCAGATCTGCAACCACCCGGCCAGCCTCGTCGCCGACGACACCAGCGACCTCGCGGGCCGGTCCGGCAAGCTCGATCGCCTGGTCGAGCTGGCCGAAGAGATCGTGGATGAGGACGAGGCGGTCGTCGTGTTCAGCCAGTACGCGGGGTTCCTGCGCCGCATCGCGCCGCACCTCGGCCAAGCGCTCGGGCTCGACGTGCCGGTGCTCCACGGTGGCGTCCCTCGGACCGACGCGACCAGATCGTCGAGCAGTTCTCCGCCGGCACCGGTGCAGGCGTCCTCGCCGTGTCGTTGCGCGCGGGCGGCACCGGGCTCAACCTCGTCCGGGCGAACCACGTCATCCACTTCGACCGGTGGTGGAACCCCGCGGTCGAGGACCAGGCGTCGGACCGGGTGTGGCGCATCGGCCAGACCCGCGGCGTCGAGGTCCACACCCTGGTGTGCCCGGGCACGATCGAGGAGCGGATCGCGGCCGTCATCGAAGCGAAGCGCGCGCTGGCCGGCTCGGTCATCGCGTCGACCGAGACGCTCGTCACCGACCTCGACGACGCCGAGCTCGCGTCGTTCGTGCAGCTCGACGTCGGCCACGCGACCGGGCGGGAATCATGACGCCGCCCGCCGAGCGCCCGTGGAACCTGTGGGACGAGTCGCCGCCGCCGATCCCGGTCGAGGACGGGCTGGCGGCCGTCGCGAAGCCGGAGCGGCTCGTCGGTGGCCTCGGCGGGTCGATCGTCCGCAAGGTGCTCGACCGCTGCAGCCCGGGGATCGCGAACCGCGGTCGGGGCTACGCCCGCGCCGGGCAGACCGTCTCGCTGCACTTCGACCGGGGCCGCATCTCCGGTGAGGTGCAGGGCTCCGATCCGGATCCGTACCAGGTCGAGATCACGTTCCCGGTCACGGAGGTCGACGGCCGGCGCTTCGTGCGCGCGCTCCACGGCGCGCTGCCCGAGCCGGTCACCGAGATCCCCGAGACCATGACCCGCGCCGCGCGCCGAGCTCGCGGAGTACCGGATCCTGATCGACGCACCGGTCACCGTGAAGTGCAACTGCTCCTACCGGGGCGTCTGCAAGCACCTCGTCGCGTTCGCGTACGTTGCCGGCGAACGCCTCGACCAGTCCGCGGCGAACCTGGCGCGGATCCTCGGCGTCACCGACGCGGACCTCGCGAGCCCGGCCTCGGACATCGAGGCCGAGGCGCTGGAAGAGCCCGAGACGGAGCTCTTCGATCGACGGCGCCAAGCGGTGTTGGCCCGCACCCTCACCACGCTCGATCGGCGGAACGTCCCGACCCGAGACGAGGTGCTCGAGCGCGCGGCGGAGATCCTGATGCCGTCCGCCGCGGTCGCCAACGCCCTCGACCTGAACCTCTACCTCGACCCGATCGAGCCGGAAGCCACCGACGAGGCCGGGTAGCCGGAGGAGCCCGGACATCTCCGGGTCCGCCCGGGTCCGCCCGGGTCAGTGGGGGTCCTGGGGGGTGGGCCGCGGCACCGGATCCCCACGCCGCGACCTTGCGGCGGCGATCGCGGCGAGCCCGAGCAGGATCGCCGTCCCGCCCATCGCGGCGAGGGGCCCGCTCGTGGTCCCGGTCCGGGCCATGGTCGCGGTCGGCGTTCCGGCTGCCCCCGCGGTCAGTGGCATCACCGCCGGCGTGGCGGGTGCCGCCGCGGGTGACGCCGTCGTGTCGGCGACCGGCGTCGAGACCGGGGTGCCGGCGGGATCCGTCGTGCAGTCGGATGGCTGGCCGGCCCCGGCGAGATCCCAGCTCCCGGTGTAGGTCTGCGGAGCCACGCCGAAGTCCGGGTCCCGGGTCGGGTTCTGCCCGACGAACAGCACCTGGCACTCAGCGGGTTGCGCCACGACGACCGGGAGCAGTGGACCGCTTCCCGTCGGCGGCTGATCGCCGTCGGTGAAGTGGACCTCGGTCGCCGACCACGGCGTGGCGAGCTGCGTCCACGCGCCCGACCGGAAGAGCCACACGTCACGGTCGAGGCTCTGCGCGCCGCCGCCGAAGAGGCTGCCGCCCCCGGCCAGCAGTGCTCCCGGCGCGGTCGTGCGGGTCTGCTGTTGCAACGCCAGGCCGCCGAGCGTGCGCGGGCCGGGCCCGCAGGGATGGCCGATGGACGTGCCGCAGACGTGCGTCCACGCGGTGCCGTCGAAGGTCCACGTGTCGTCGGTCGGTGCACCGATGTCCGACGTTCCCTGCGGCGCGCCACCGAACATCACGAACTCGTGCCCGTCCCAGCCGATCGACGCGCCGATCCGGCCCGGGACCCCGCACGCGGTCGGCACCCCGGTGCCGCAGGTCTGGGTCCAGGTCGCGCCGTTGAAGACCCAGGTGTCGTCCGCGATCCCGCCGTTCGTCAGCCCCCCGAACATCACAGCCTCGGTCCCGTTCCCGCCCATGCCGGCGAACAGCCGGCCGGACGGGCCGCAGGCGGCATCGGCGCAGACCTGGGTCCACGTCGTCGTGGTGCCACACCCACGTGTCCGAGAGCGGTGCGGCCCCACCCCCGTCGATGCCGGTCGGTGAGCCACCGAACAGGATCGGACCGTGCGGGCCCGCGGCCATGGCCGCGGTCGAGCGCGGGCCCGGCCCGCACGCGGCGGTCGCACCCGGAACGGTCGAGCCGCACTTCGCGACCCATCCCGTCGCGGGTGTGTAGACCCACGTGTCACCGAACATGGGGTCCGGCACGTTGCCCGGGTTCTGGCCGCCGTAGAGCACCACGGACGACCCGTCGGTGTCCCCCGCGGCCGCGGTGAACACGCGCCCCGAGAGCGCGCCCGAGGCACGCGGGGTGAACTGGTAGGACGGTGTCGTCGCGGCGCCCGCAGCTCCCGAAGCTGCGGCCACGACGAACGCGACAACACCCAGTGCAAACGCACGCGCGAGCGCGCGACGCAGTCTCGCGTTCACCATGCCTCCCGAGCCGATGTCTCCCTGTGAGCCAAAGGAATTGATCGGGAGTTGTGCCAACTACCTTGAGCAGTAACGTCAGCCGATGGACGAACGGGAGATCTGGGACGACATCGTCGGCGCTGCGTGGGTCGAGTTCGCCGACGTCCTGGACGTCCATAGCGCGCCGTTCGGCGATGCGGCGCTCCGGGCCCTCGGGGCCACTGAGAGCGAGCTGGTGCTCGACGTCGGGTGCGGCACCGGCGAGACCACGCGCCGGCTCGCGCAGGACGTGGGACCGGAGGGCCGGGCGATCGGCATCGACCTGTCGAGGCGCGCGATCGAGCACGCGCGTTCCGTCGGTCCGGCGCTTCCCCAGCTCACCTACGTCGCCGGCGACGTCCTCGCCGAGCAGCTCGACGCCCCCGTCGACGCGATCTACTCGCGCTTCGGCGTGATGTTCTTCGACCACCCGGTCGACGCGTTCGACCGCCTCCGGTCGCTCCTCGTCGCGGGCGGGCGGATGGCCTTCGCGGCGTGGCAGGACCCGTTCTCGAACCCGTGGATGCTGGTGCCCGTCGCCGCGTCCGCCGCGGTGCTCGGGCCGCCCGAGCTGCCGGCGCCCGGCGCGCCCGGCCCGTTCTCCCTCCCCTCCGCCGAGGTCATCACCGCCACGCTGACCGAAGCCGGCTGGACCGAGGTGGAGGTCGAGACGCTCAGCGCCGAGCCGCCGTTCCGGTCGGGCGACGCGCGAGGAACGGCCGCGATGATGAGCCGCACCAACCCGCTGTTCGCGACCGCGCTGCGGAACACCCCCGAACTGCGTGATGCGCTCGTCGACGCAGTCGCCGAAGCGCTGCGCCCGCACGAGCGCGACGGCGTCGTGGTCCTGCAGGCGACTGCATCGATCGTGCGCGCGACCTCGACGGACTAGCGCAGCTGCTGGCGGTAGCTGATGGCGACGCCGGGGAACGCCTTCGCGATCCCGGGCGCAAGCCCGATCGGCACCTTGTTCACCCCAAGTGCGTTTCGGAGCTCGGCCACCGTGAAGTGCTGGATGATCCGCCAGCCCAGCTTCGTGTCGAGCGCGCCCTTCTCGCAGCCGTTGCGCCCGAGGTTGAGCAGCGAGTCGGGGATCCCGATGCCGAGCTGCTTGGCCAGCCCGATGAGGTCGGTGCCGCTGCGGATCGCCAGGCACACGTCGCTGAACACGTTGTGGCCCATGTCGGCGATCTCGACCAGCCGCTTCGGTGGTTGCAGCTCGCCGTAGGTCTTGACGTTCTCCGCCGGCGTGACCGCGATGTCCTTCAGGCCGCCGATGACCATGGTCGGCGTGTCGGACGTCACCGGCGTCGGTGGTCCGACCGGTGCCCAACCGACGATCGCCCGCACCCGCGGGTCGTTGAGCAGGCCGAACATCGTGCCGCCCCCCATCGAGTGCCCGATCGCGGCGACCTCCTTCGGGTTGATCGTGGCGTGGAACGGGCTCGCAGCATTCGCGTTCGCGGCCTCCATGAGGTCGATGGTCCCGGTCGCGGCGGCTTTCACGCTCGCGTCCTTCGCGGCGTCATCTGCGCCACTCCCCGTGAACTGCGCCAGCAGCCCGTACTCGGGGTAGTCCGTGGAGGCGACGACGAACCCCCACGACGCGATCCCCGAGAGCGTGGAGCCGTAGACGCCGCGCCAGCCGCCGGCGCCGTGGGAGAAGATCACGAGCGGGAACGGCCCGGTGGTCGCGACCGGCACGTCACGCACCGCGGGGATCTTCACGGTGAGGTCGGTGCCCGGCGGCACCTTGGGGAGCCCGGCGAGCACGTCGGGTGGGATCGGGTCCGTCTGCAGGTACGTCGCGGTCGGCCGGCCCGCGGTGCTGCCCGCCTTCGCCGGGTAGTACACCTCGACCTTCCGGTCGGGCAGCGAGAGCGTGGTCACCCCGACCCGGTACGGGCCGGGCTTCGCGTACACGGGACGGGCAAGCGCGGCGGTCGTCGCGGCCGTCGTCGAGCTCCCGGACGACGACGAGCTCGACCCGGAGCTGCACGCGGCCGCGATGACCACGACGACGAGTGCCGCGATCCATCGCGCGCGCCGCCCTACAGTTCCCCGCCCTGCCCGGGACGCTCCGAGCTCGCCCATGTTCCCCCCGTTCATCGGCCCACCCTCTCGCGAGCCGCCCGAGCGTAGGCCGGGCGGGAACGCGAACGGGCGGCGATGCGTTGGAAGGCTTGATGAAGAAGAGAGAGGCACACGTGAACACCTACGGAGTGACCGTCCAGACGCTGGATCGGACCGAGGGCAACGGGATCACGGTCGTGTTCGTGGACGCGGACGACGAGCTCGCGGCCGAGCGCGAAGCCGGCAGGATCGCCGAGCTCCGGTTCGGCTGCTCGGTGCTCGTCGACCACGCAGTGCGGTGGTAGCGACGTAACAATCCCCCTGATCCGGCCGGCGGGGCCGGGTTCCCCACGAGCCGTGCCACAATGGGTGACCGTCGTTGCCGTGGGGGAATCAGATGCGCCTTCGGGCTCTTGCCGTGCTCGCCGTGCTGGCGGTCGTCGCCGCCGGATGTGGTTACAACACCATCACACCGCCCGGAGCGGCACCTCTGCGCTACCGGGACCCGGTGTTCAGCGCGGTGACGACCACGAGCAACATCACGTACGGGAGCGCGGTCGACCAGTCGGGCAACACGCAGACCCTCCTGCTCGACATGTACCAGCCGACCGGTGACACCGTGCAGCAGCGCCCCGCGATCGTCTGGGTGCACGGCGGTGGCTTCAGCAGCGGCGACAAGACGTCGGGCGAGCTCGTCGACGAGGCGAACGTGTTCTCCAAGGAGGGCTACGTCAACGTCTCGATCAACTACCGGCTCTTCGGGCCGGGCTGCTCGGCGACCGCGGGTGGGACCTCCGGGTGCATCCAGGCGATCACCGACGCGCAGCACGACGCACAGGCCGCCGTCCGGTTCCTGCGCAAGAACGCCACCACGTACCGGATCGACCCGACCCGGATCGCGATCGGCGGCAGCTCCGCCGGTGCGATCACCGCGCTCCAGGTCGCCGCGAACAGCGAGGACCCGGGAACCAGCGGCAACCCCGGCTACTCGTCCGCAGTCGGCGCGGCGGTGTCGCTCTCGGGCGCCAAGCTGCTCGGAGCTCCGATGAGCGCGGGGGACGCGCCGTTCCTCGACTTCCACGGCACCGCGGACACCCTCGTGCCGTACCAGTGGGCGGTGAACTCGGTGAACGAAGCGCACGCTGCCGGGATCGTCGCGTACCTCACCACCTACCAGGGCGAGGGCCACGTCCCGTACAACCACCGCGACGACATCCTGAGCCAGGAGTCGGACTTCCTCTACTGGATGCTCAAGCTCCCGAACGCCCAGCACTAGACGGCAGGCGGGCCCGGCTCACACCCGCTCAGTGGTGCGAGAGGAACCCGTCGCACACGCCGCTGGTCAGGATGCTGACCGCGGTCGCCGAGCCACTGATGAGGGTCGACATCGACGTGGAGTCGAACGCACCGGCGCCGACGGAGACGATGGCGTTGAGGCTGTCCCGGAAGCTCAGGAGCTGTTGCTGCTGGTCCGCGGTGAACCGGCCGATGTCCGCGATCGAGGCGCTCACCACCGCTTGCAACGAGACCGCATCGTCGTAGGTCGCGAGCGGGTTCGTCGCTGAGAACGTCGGTCGGCCATCGGCCTGGATCAGGCTCTCCGCGAGCTGGTACGTGAGGTGCACCTGCTGGTCGAGCTTCCAGAAGTCCACCACCCCGACCTCGTCCTGGGCCGTGTGGTAGCAGGGCCCGGTCGAGTCGCTGAAGAAGACGTTCGGAACCCCGACGTTCGTGAAGTTGATGTAGTCGCTGCGGTTCTGGCCGAAGATCGAGCTGACGAGCCGCGTCTGCAGGGGCGTCGTCGCGACCGCAGCCTTCACCAGTGACTGCAGCTGCGTGCCGCCGGTCTCCGCGCCGACCGCGAAGCTCGCGTTCTGCAGGCTGGGGAGCAGGTTGGCCCCCTGGATGTCGAAGTTGATGTACGTCACCGTCTGCGCGAGCGGGACGATCGGGTTCTGCGTGTAGTACTTCGAGCCGAGCAGCCCGTCCTCCTCGCGGTCCCAGAGCGCGAGCACGACTGTCCGGCGGGGCGCACCGTGGTCCTTGATCATCTTGGCGATCGCGAGCACGGCGGCGACGCCGGCACCGTTGTCCGTGGCCCCGTTGCAGATGTGGTCGGACGGGTCCGAGGTCCGGCAGTTCGTGCCGAGATGGTCGTAGTGCGCGCCGATCATCACGTACTCGTCGGACTTGTCAGTGCCGGGGATCTTCGCCAGGAGGTTGGTGCCACCGTCGAAGGGCTGCTTGAACGCGTCGTCACCCGTCTTGCTCGCGTTGATGCCCACGGCGACGGTCTTGAGCCGGTCGATCAGGTACCGCTCCGCGTCGGCCGAGCCCTGGGTGCCGTTGTCGCGCCCCATCCACGCGTCGCTCGAGATCACCGTCTCGTCGATCCGGAGCTGCGTGCACGAGCTCACGAAGATCCCGGCGAGGACGACCAGCGCGACCAGGCTCAGGTTCCTCGACCGCGCACCTCCCGGTCGCGTGTGGGCGAGCCTCATCCGTCGTTCCCCCCGTCGTGACCTGCCGGGCGAGTCTGGCACCCGCGCCCCGGCGCGTCGAGGAAGGCGGACTCGGGCCGCGGACTATGCGAACACGGGCTCGAGGTGCTCGCGGACCGAGCAGTCGCGCCCGAAGGCGAGGAAGCGGTCGAATCGTCGGAGGAACCAGCGGTCGTGGGTGACCGCGAGCACGGTGCCGAAGAACGAGTCCAGTGCCTCCTCGAGCGCCTCCGCTGGACGCGAGGTCGAGGTTGTCGGTCGGCTCGTCGAGCAGCAGGAGGTTCGCGCCCGAGAGCTCCAGGAGGAGGATCTGCAGCCGGGCCTGCTGGCCGCCCGAGAGCGTCGCGAACGGTTGGGTCGCGCACCCGTGCAGCCCGTAACGGCGCAGGGTGGCCATGGCCTTCCCCCGGTCGTGGCCGGCCGTCATCACCGCGTCGAGGACCGCGACGTCACGGAGCGCGGGCTGGTCGTGGGTCTGGGAGAAGTAGCCCGCGACGACGCGCGCACCGAGCCGCGCGACGCCGGAGTGCTCGACCGGGTCGCCCGCGAGCAACCGCAGGAAGTGGCTCTTGCCGGTGCCGTTCGGCCCGAGGATCGCGACCCGTTCGCCGAAGATGACCTCGAAGTCGAAACGGTCCGTCAGCCCGTCGAGCTCGAGCTCCTCGCAGACCACGACGCGGGTCCCCGTGCGGTTGCCACCGAGCTTCATCGAGACCTGCTCGTCGCGGACGCGCTCGGTCGGTGCGGTCTTCTCGAACCGCTCGATCTTCGACTTCGTCGACCGCACCCGGGACGCGAACACGTCACTGCCCATCGAGGCCCGACGTCGGTACTCCTGCAACGACTGCTCCAGCCGCTTGCGCTCCTCCTGGAAGCGGCGGTGGGTCTCATCGAGCTTCGCGATGCGCGCGTCGCGCGCCTCGTGCCAGGTCGCGAACCGCCCGCCGTGGGTCCACGCGGTGCGGCCCTCCAGGGTGACGACCTTGTCGGCCACGACATCGAGCAGCGCGCGGTCGTGGCTGATGATGAGCACGGTCTTGGGGCTCGCGCGGAGCGACTCCTCCAGCCAGCGCTTGCCGGCTACGTCGAGGTAGTTGTCGGGCTCGTCGAGCAGGAGCACCTCGGCCTCCGAGCGGAGCAGCACCTCGAGCGCGAGCCGCTTCTGCTCCCCGCCGGACAAGGTGGAGAGCCGGCGCCGACCGGCCTCCGGCAACGACTGGCGCACGGCGATGAGCGTGCAGGTGTCCCACAGGACCTCGGCGTCCCAACCTCCCGCGTCGCCCCACGCGGTGTGCGCCCGGGCCAGCGCGAGCCCGGTGCGTTCGCCCGGCTCCCGATCGTTGGCGGTCTCGGCCGCGTCGAGCGCGGCAGCCGCGCCGCGGAGCCGGACCGGCGAGAGGGTGAGGAGCAGGTCGCGCACGGATCGCTCCTCGTCGCGCCAGCCGACGAGCTGGCTCATCACCCGTAGCTCGCCGTCGACGTGGACACTCCCCTCATCCACGGGGATCGAGCCGGTGACCGCACCGAAGAGCGTGGTCTTGCCCGCGCCGTTCGCGCCCACGAGCGCGACGTGCTCGCCGTTCCCCGCTCGGAACGTGACGTCACGGAACAGGACGTCACCACCCGGGACGCGACACGAGATCCCGTTGACGTCGAGCACACCCATGGTCGGCCAGGGTAGTGACGCGCTCCCGGACAGCCGCCGGGATTACGGGGTCAGTGACCGAGCACCGCGTGCGGCACATACGGTGCTTCCAGCCGCCGCATCTCCTCGTCGCTCAGGTCGAGCTGCTCCGCCGCCACCGCGTCCTCGAGGTGCCCGAGCTTGGTGGCCCCGACGATCGGTGCGGTCACACCCTGACGGTGCAGCAGCCACGCGAGCGCGACCTGCGCCGGCGGCACCGCCCGCTCGGCCGCGACCTCCGCCACGCGGTCGACGACGTCGAAGTCGCCTTCGTTGTAGAGGTAGTCCGCGAAGGGGTCCGAGTTGGCCCGGGTCGTGGACTTCTCACCGCCGCGGGTCCGGTTCCCTGCCAGCACACCGCGCGCCAGCGGGCTCCACGGGATCACGCCGATGCCCTGGTCGAGGCACTGGGGGATCATCTCGCGCTCCTCCTCGCGGTAGAGGAGGTTGTAGTGGTTCTGCATCGAGACGAACCGCGCGAAGCCGTGCCGCTCCGCGGTGCTCTGGGCCTTGGCGAACTGCCACGCGTGCATGCTGCTCGCGCCGATGTAGCGCGCCTTGCCGGCCCGCACGACCTCGTTCAGCGCGTCCATCGTCTCCTCGATGGGCACGTTCGGGTCCCAGCGGTGGATCTGGTACAGATCCACGTAGTCGAGGTCGAGCCGCTGCAACGAGGCATCGATCGCCGAGAGGATGTGCTTGCGCGAGAGCCCGCCCCCGTTCGGCCCGGGCGTCATCGGCATGAACACCTTGGTCGCAACGACCGTCTCGTCGCGTCGGAGGAACTTGCGCACCAGGCGCCCGGTCGCGACCTCGCTCGCACCGTTCGAGTACGTGTTCGCGGTGTCGAAGAAGTAGATGCCGCTCTCGACCGCGGCCCGCACGATCGGCTCCGCCGCGTCCTCGTCGAGGACCCAGGGGCGGTCACTGGCGTTGCCGTAGCTCATCATTCCGAGGCACACGCGCGAGACGCGCAGCCCAGTGGCACCGAGGTTCACAGAATCCATGACCGCACCGTAGCGCCGCGTGTCCGCGGAGTTCCTGGGCGTCAGCGCTCGAGGTACGAGTCGAGCACCCGGTGCATGTGCAGGAGGTTGGCCTCCTGGCGCGGGTTCAACCGCAGCCCTTCGAAGCCGGCCGACTTCATCCCGATCTGCACCTCGGCCATGTTGGCGTAGTCCTGGTTCGTGATCTCGCCCCAGTCGCGCTCGGTCCAGTCGGCGACGTCACGCCGGCTGACCGGACGGCGGTCCTCACCCGGGCGGGGCCATTCGAGGACCCAGGTGTCGTGGATCGCCCGATCCGGATCCAGCCCGGAGGGACGGGCCCGGAAGAGGATCGCACTCCCCGGGTACATGGGCCCGACGACGTTCGGGAAGCAGAAGATGTCCTCCGCGCTCGTCATCTGCTCGGGCTCGAACCCGGACACGTCGAGCCCGCGCGCGGCGAGCAGCTCCAGCCGTCGCGCCTGGTACGCCGGGAGCAGCTCACCCTTCGGCAACCCGGCGGCGCGCAGCTCCTCCACCGCGGCGCGCTCGTCGGCGAGGAACGCGCCACCGAGACCGCCGACGAGCGCGGCGAGGATCTCGCCTTCGTCGTAGTCGTCCTCGCCGAGCCCGAGCCGAGGGCTCGGGCGCAGCTCGCGGCGCGCGCCGGCCAACCGCCCGTAGCGCGCGTGCTTGCCGAGCTGCTCGTAGGCGATGCTCACGTCGTCGGTCCACGCCAGGATCTGCGGGTGGGTTCCCTGGACGTGGTAGCTCTCGTTGAACGCGTCTACCACGCTCTTCCAGTTCGCGGGGAGCACGGTGCTCAGCTGCGCCCGGAGGCGCATGTCCTCGAGCCGGTACGGCGCGAGCAGCGCGGGGAGCGGATCGAGGAACTCCAGCAGCGGCTCGGCCGCGGGATCGGGGTTCACGAAGACGAATCCGCCCCAGCACTCCGCCCGCACCCCGCCGAGTCGCAGCCCCTCGGGCAGATCGCTGAACTCGTGCGCGTCCACCACCTCGGTGAGCCGGCCGTCGAGCGCGTACCTCCAGGCGTGGTACCGGCACTGCATGAAGCCCTCGGCGAAGCAGCCCGTGCCCGCGGCGAGCCGGGTCCCGCGATGGAGGCAGGCGTTGTGGAAGGCGCCGATCGCCCCGTCGTCGCCCCGTACCACCAGGATCGACTGGTCCCCGATCAGGTACTCCAGGAAGTCCCCCGGCTCGGCCAGCTCTTCCTCGCGGCACGCGATCTGCCACACCCGGCCCCAGAGGCGATCCACCTCGAGCCGCGCGAACTCAGGCGAGGTGTACCGGCCCTTGGGTACGAAGCCGTTGCTCTCCATGAGCTCCTCGCGCCGGTCCACGGGTCGGAATGTAGCGTCGTCCGGCACCATGCAGTTCAATCTCGCGGACCTCTTCGAATGCGTCGCCGACCACGTCCCGGACCACGTCGCCGTCGTCTGGGGTGAGGAGCGGCGGACCTACCGGGAGCTCGATGCCGCCGCGAACGCGCGCCGCGCACGGTCTGGGCACGCTCGGGATCGCCGCCGGCGACCACGTCGGCATCTCGCTGCGGGACTCCCTCGAGCACGTCGAGGTGATGCTCGCCTGCTACAAGCTCGCGCGGTGCCGGTGAACGTGAACTACCGCTACGTGACCGACGAGATCGCGTACCTCGGACGCGACGCAGACCTCGTCGCGCTCGTCTCGGCCCGCAGCCAGGGGGCGACGATGGCCGGGCTCGAGATCCCGATCCGGATCGAGGTCGACGACGGTGGTGCAGGCTCCGAGGGTGCCGTCGCGTACGAGGATCTCCGCGCCGGCGGGTCGGAGCACGCGCGACTTCGGTCCCCGGTCCGGCGACGACCACTACGTGCTCTACACGGGCGGCACCACCGGTCGACCGAAGGGGGTCGTGTGGCGCCAGGAGGACATCTTCGTCGCCGCGCTCGGCGGTGGGAATCCCGGTGGCCCGCCGATCGACACGCCGGAAGCGATCGGACCCGGCGTCCTCGCGAACCCCGCGGGGCGGGTCGCGGTGTTCCTCGACCCGGCCGCCCCGCCGCCACCGCTCGTCGCGCTCGCGCTCGGACCGCTCATCCACGCCAGCGGTCAGTGGTCGACGCTCGGCACCCTGCTCAGCGGAGGCGCCGTCGTCCTGTACACCGAGCCCCACCTCGACGCCGCCGCGGTGCTGGACCTCGTCGCCCGGGAACGCGTCGTCTCGCTCAACCTCGTCGGCGACGCGGTCGCCCGCCCGCTCGTCGAGCTGCTCGAAGCCCGTCCGGACGGGTGGGACACGTCGTCGCTCGTGCTGCTCGGATCGGGAGGCAGCATCCTGTCGGGCGACGTGAAGGATCGACTGCTCGCGGCACTCCCCTCCGTGACCGCGCTCATCGACGGCATCGGCTCGTCGGAGTCACCCGCGCAAGCAGTCGCGTTGACCACCCGGGGCGGCGCGCCGTCGGCGTCGCTGCGCTTCACCGCGAAGGCCACGACCATGGTGGTGGACGAGGACCTGCGGCCCGTGCCGGCCGGTGCCGGGATCGTGGGGCGTCTGGCCACCACCGGACGGGTCCCGCTGCGCTACCTCGGCGACCCGGAGCGGTCCGCCCGCACGTTCGTCGAGATCGACGGGAAGCGTTGGTCGTTGCCCGGCGACATGGCCACCATCGACGCCGACGGCACCGTGCAGCTGCTCGGGCGCGGCTCGTTCTGCATCAACACCGGCGGCGAGAAGGTCTACCCGGAAGAGGTCGAGGCGGTCGTGAAGGCCCACCCGCTCGTGGCCGACGCGGTCGTCGTCGGCGTTCCCGACCCGCGGTGGGGCGAGCGGGTCGCGGTCATCGTCGCGGCACCGGGCGATGCGGCAACCGGCGCCGGTCCGACGCTCGAGGACCTCCAGGCGCACTGCCGCAGCCTGCTCGCGGGCTACAAGACGCCGCGGGTGCTGCACGTCGTCGACGAGATCGTGCGGCTCCCGACGGGCAAGGCCGACTACTCGTCGGGCGCGCGACGTGGTCACCCGGTCGGGCTGACCTCCTCGACCCGGCCGTCGGCGTGGCGGGCGAACCGCCCCGCTCGCGCCGTGCACCGGATCGTCGCCCGGCCACGGCCAGCCGCCGAACCGCGTGCGCCGGTAGTCGTCGAACGCCTGCTCGATCTCCTCCGCGTGTTCATCACGAACGGGCCGTCGCTGCGACCGGCTCGCCGATCGGCCGGCCCTGCAGCACGCAGCATCTCGACCTCGTCGGTGCCGCCCGGATCGGCACGGCCTGCGTCGGCACCGAACTGCACCGCCCGCGTGCCTGCGTCGAGCGCGTGGTCCGCCGATCGTGACCCCGGTCGCCGCGGAAGAAGTAGACGACGCGACGGTCTCCGCCGCGCGCGCCGGCGGCAGCGTCCAGCTCGCGCCCGGCGCGAGCCGGATCGACCAGATCGCGACGTCGGATCGGCGCGCGCGGCCCACGAGTCCGGCGGCGGCGCGGGGGCGTCGGCGCCGTCGAGCGCGCCGGCGCACCACGGTGATCTCGTGCGACCCGCGTCGTCGACGCGTGGACCTGCGGGATCGTCGCCGTACCACAGCATCGTGAAGTACGGCTCGACCAGCTTGCTCGCGCGCGGCAGGTTCAGCCAGATCTGGAACAGCTCGACGGTCGTTCGGCCCCTCGCGCTCGAGCAGCGGGAACATCTCGCGAGTGCGACGATCGCCCTTGCCGGCGGTCAGCCACTGCACGTCGCCCCGCCCGAACCGCGCGGCCGCGCCGAGCGAGTCGCTGTGATCGATGAAGCCCGCGCCGCACGATCGTGACGGTCTCGAAGCCGCGGTGCGGGTGCTGCGGGAAGCCCGGCACGACGTCGCCGTGGTACATGCGCCAGCCGTCGACTTGCCCGCGAAGTCCGCGCCGATCTCGCGGCCGGCGAGCGAGCGCCGCCGGGCCGAGCGGTCCGTTGCCCGCGGGGTACGCGTCGTCGTGATGGACGCAGAACAGGAACGGATCGAGCGTCGGCCACGGGCAGCCGAGCGGCACCGCCTGCAGCACCGGGTCGGTGGACGGGAGCGGTGCCGGGTCAGCCACGGCTCCAGGCTACGGCGCTCAGTCGGGAACGCGCTCGTCGGGGCAGCGGGCCAGCACCCGGGCCAGCGCGTCGTGCTCCGCCGGCGTGACCCAGAGGTCATAGCGCGCCTTTGCCGCGATCTGGTGCGCGGCATAGGTGCAGCGGAAGGCCTTGTTCGGCGGCAGCCAGCTCGCGGCGTCCGCGTCACCCTTGGACTCGTTCGTCGGCCCGTCGACGGCCAGGAGGTTCACCGGGTCGTTGGCGAACTGCAGCCGCTCCGCCGCGCTGAGCTGCTGCGCGCCGGTCTGCCACGCGTCCGAGAGCGCGACGACGTGGTCGATCTGCACCGCGATCGCCTGGGCCTTCTCGAAGTGCAGCACCTTGCCGGTGTAGGGATCGACGACGGTCCCGGCGATGACGACGCAGTCGTGCGTACCCGGACGCCACTGCTTGTCGGTCAGGTCGCGGTTCAGGATGTCGTTGCGCGTGTCACAGCCGTTGTGGTCGACGTCGGACCACGCGGGCCCGAACTCGCCCCGGTCGTAGCCGGTCTTCGGGGCCCGACCCTTCACCGCCAACGTGGCGAGCACCGCGAGCGCGTCGCCGGGCGCGGCGGTCGGTGCGGTGATGGTCGAGGTGCTCGTCGTGCTCGAACGCGGCGCCGAGCTGCCGGCCGGCCGGGAACCGGAACCGCACGCCGCGAGCAGGACGCAGCGCGCCCGCGGCGGCCGTCGCCCCGATCGCCCGCCACCTCCGGGAGGAGATCAGATGCGTTCGAGGACGACGATCGGGATGACCCGGTCGGTCTTGGTCTGGTACTCGGCGAAGTTCGGCATCTCGGCGGCGTGCGCGGCGTACAGCCGGTCGCGCTCGGCCCGGTCGGGCTCGATCGCACGGGCCTGGTAGGTCTCGCCCGGGAGCTCGACGGTCACCTCGGGGTTCGCCCGGACGTTCCAGTACCAGTCGGGGTTGGTCGGCGCGCCTCCCTTGGAGGCTGCGATGACCAGCCGGTCCCCGTCACGGGTGAACACGATCGGGATGATCCGCTCCTTGCCGCTCTTGGCCCCCTTCGTGGTCATGAGCATCAGCGGCGCCCCGGCGAACACGCCGGAGGTCTTGCCGTCGTTCGCCCGGAAGTCGTCGATCACGGACTGGTTGAAGTCGTTCAGGGCGTCGGCCATGGATCCGACGCTACCGGATCGACCCACCAGATCGGCACGCGCGGCTGCAGTGGCAGACTCGCCGGAGAGCGTCGCTGACAACGCGTCACGGACAACCGGAGGTGCACGGTGCGGTACGTCGAAGCGGGGGGTGCGCGGGTCTCGTCGATCGGGCTCGGTTGCTGGCAGTTCGGGTCGAGCGACTGGGGCTACGGCAAGGAGTACGGCGACACGGTCGCGGTTCCCCTCGTCCACTACGCGCTCGACCACGGTGTGAACCTCATCGACACCGCGGAGATCTACGCGAAGGGCGTGTCGGAAGCCATCGTCGGCCGCGCGCTCGAAGGCCGGCGCGACGACGCGTTCCTCGCGACCAAGGTCGTTCCGACCTGGCCGACCGCGTCGCGGGTCGAGGAGCACGGCCGGCTCTCGTCGATGCGCATCGGCGTCGAGTCGATCGACCTCTACCAACAGCACTGGCCGAACCCGGCCGTTCCCATCTCCTCCACCATGGAAGGGATGCGGCGGCTCCAGGATGCGGGCATCGTCAAGCACGTCGGCGTCAGCAACTTCGGCGTCAACCGTTGGAAGTCCGCCGAGCGCGCGCTCGAGCGTCCGGTGCTCTCCAACCAGGTCCGGTTCAACCTGCTCCAGCGCAAGCACGACGACGGGAACGTCCCCTACGCCCAGGCGAACGACCGCATCGTCATCGCGTACAGCCCGCTGGCCCAGGGCGTGCTCGGAGGTCGGTACGACGCCGCGCACCCGCCCTCGGGACCGACCCGGTTGAACAACCCGCTGTGCCTGCCCGAGAACCTCGAGCGCGCCGGTGCGCTCATCGACGCGCTGCGACGGGTCGCGGCCGCCCACGACGCGACCCCGGCCCAGGTGTCGCTCGCGTGGTTGATCCGGAAGCCGAACGTCGTCGCGATCCCGGGCGCGAGCTCGGTGGACCAGCTCCGCCACAACATCGAGGCCGGCGACCTCGAGCTCACCGACGGCGAAGCCGACGAGCTCACCCACGAGAGCGAGCGCTTCGTGCCACTGAACCTGGCCGGGGCGGCCCGAGGCCGTCTGCGCGCCGGCAAGACCGGCTGAGCGCCTCACGGCCGGGAAGACCGTCGCGCCCCGGGTCGAGCCCGTAACCTGCGGCCATGTGGTTCTACGGGTTCGGGATCTTCTTCTTCGTGGCGATCCTGTGCATCGTCGCCGGAGCCATGGCTCTGAAGAAGCGGCGTGACTATGACTACGGCGAGGAATTCCCCGACGAAGTCAACGAGCCCGAAGAGTAGGCACCCTGTCTGATCAGCCGTCGGGCTCGTGGTGGGCCCGGCTCCGGGACCTCCTGGTCCGACGGCGCGAAGACGGCCCGAGCCGGCGCCGGCCCGGCGACGTCGTCCGGGTGGTCATCGCGGCGATCGTCGTCGCCGGGCTCGTCGTCTACGCGCACGACCCGGCACGCGTCGAACGCGACTTCGTGCACTCGGTCGCAGACCTCCCCCACGACGGTCGGTCGTTCGTCATCCTGGGCTACGAGATCCTCGCGGTCTGGGCGCTCGGGCTCCTCGCGGTCGGGGCGATCCTCGTCCGGCGCTGGCGCCTGGCCCGCGACCTCCTCGTCGCCGGCGCCGCGAGCTGGGTCATCGGGCGCGTGCTCGCCTTCCTGGCCCACGACGCTTCGTTCTGGCAGTCGATCCGGAACACGTTCGATCTCACCGACGCGCCCCGGTTCCCCACCGTGCGACTCGCGGTGGCGGTCGCGATGGTGGTGGTCGCATCTCCGTACCTCGCCCGCCCGATGCGCCGGGTCGGCCAGGTGCTCGTCGTGGCGATCGCGCTCGAAGCCCTCTACGTCGACGCTGCCTTTCCCACCGACCTGTTCGGGGCCGTCGTGCTGGGCTGGGGGGTGGCGGCCGCGGTCCACTACGCGTTCGGGACCCCGATCGGTCGCCCCGCCCCGGAGATCGTCGGCAAGGTCGCTCGCGCGCGTCGGGCCCGAGGCCACCGACGGTCGAGGCGGAGAACGATCAACCCGTCGGGCGCGCGATCTTCGTCGCGTCGACTGCCGACGGGCCCCTGCACGTCACGGCGCTCGGCCGGGACGAGGCGGACGCCCAGCTGATCGCGCGCGCCTGGCGGTTCCTCACCCGGAAGGACTCGCCCCGCACGCTGCTGCTGACTCGGCGCCAGCAGGTCGAATACGAGGCGTACATCGAGCTCCTCGCGGCCGCGGCCGGCGTTCGGGTCCCCGGCGTCGTGTTCGCAGGCAACGCCGGCCCCGTCGCCCTGCTCGTCGAGCACGAGGCCGCGGGGGTGCCGATCTTCGATGCACCGCCGGGCACGATCACCGACTGCGATGCTCGACGACGCGTGGGGCCAGCTCGCACGTCTGCGCACCGCGCACATCGCCCACGGTCGCGTCGACGGCCGCCACCTCCTCCTGGACGACGACGGGCATGTCGTCGTCACCGGCTTCGAATGGGCGTCCACCGGCGCGCAGTTCGGTCAGGCGGCCAGCGATGCCGCCAACCTGCTGGCCGCCACTGCGGCGGTCGTCGGCACCGACCGCGCCGTCGCCGCCGCCCGGCGCGGCGTCGACGAGCAGAGGCTGCTCGCGGCGCTCCCGATGCTGCAGCCGCAGTCGATCTCCGGGCTGGACCCACGACGCGCTCGGCGGGCGCAGCGGCCTCGACGACCGGCTCACCGAGCTGCGCGAGGCCACGGCCGCCGCGCTCACGACCGCCCCGCCGGAGCTCCGCCAGCTCTACCGCGTCCACCCCCGTTCACCTGCTCATGGCCGTGGGCGCGCTTGGCGGCGATCGTCGTCCTGTTCAGCCGGATCGGCAATCCCGAGGACTTCTGGGCCTCGGTACGTGACGCGAACTGGTGGTTCGTCGCCCTGGCGTTCTTCCTCGGGCTGATGACCGACGTCGCCTTCGGGATCACGTTCCTCGGCAACGTCCCTATCCGGATACCGGTCTGGCCGAGCATCGAGCTGCAATCCGCGATGTCGTTCTCGAACCTCGCGGTGCCCGTCGCGGCCGACACCGCGATCCAGGTGCGCTTCCTCCAGAAGCAGGGGCTGGACCTCCCTCGGCCGTCGCGACCGGCGGGGTGCTCAGCTCGGTCTCCGAGATCGTCGTGCAGGTCGCGCTGTTCTTCGTCGCGCTCTGGCTCTCGCCGGACTCGATCAACTTCGGCCGCATCGACACCGGCCAGATCGCGTGGATCGCGCTGATCGTCGTCTTCGTCGCGCTCGTGGCCGATCGCCGTGATCGTCGGGGTGCGCCGGTTCCGCCAGGTGGTGCTGCCCACCGTGATCCGGGCACGCGCACGGTGTGGGACGCGGTGAAGACCCCGAGCCGGCTCGCACTGCTCGTCTTCGGCAACGTCATCGCCCAGTGCTTCTATGCCGGTTCGCTGCTCGCCTGCCTGCACGCGTTCGGCGCGAGCGTCGACTTCTGGACCCTGCTCGCGCTGAACATCGGCATCTCGACGATCGCGTCGCTGGTGCCCATCCCTGGCGGCGGTACCGCAGTCTCGTCGGTCGGGCTCGCCGGGATGCTCACCGCGTTCGGCGTCCCGCCGGCCGCGAGTGGCGCCGCCGTCCTCGCCCACCAGCTGGCGGTCACCTACATCCCGGCGGTGCCGGGCTGGTTCGCCACCCACGACCTCATCGAGAAGGGGATGCTCTAGGTGGGCTCAGAGGTCGACGGCGCACGCCTCGTCGACCTGGAGCACCTCGAGCGTGCGGCCGAGACCGACGTACACCGCGAGGCAGAGGGTCAGGTCGAGGATCTCGTCATCGGCGAACTGCGCGCGCAGCCGGGTGAACAGCTCGTCGTCGATCGCGCCGTGGTGAGTCGACCGCGAATCGCTCGCGTACTGGATCGTGAGCCGTTGCCGGTCGGTGTAGCCCTCGTAGGTCGCGTACTCGTCGAGGTGCTCGTACAGGTCAGCCGGCACGCCCGCCTCGAGCACGGACGGCGCCCGGAACGTCGCGCACGCGGAGCAGTCGTTCATCTCCGCGACCCGCATCCACGCGACTTCGCGCTCGGCGGCCCGGAGCTTGCTGCGCTGGTAGGCAGTCGTGATCATCCGGTCGACCGATGCCCGCCATCTCCGGGCGCAGCGTCCAGATCATCGCGGCTTCGCCGCCCGGCCCCTCGGGGACATCGATCCTCGCCATCCGGCCAGCGTAGGCACACCCGACGTCCGAGACCCACAGATGCCGTGCTGCGCCTCCGCGTGCGAGCATGTCGGCCTCATGGACCGGGTCGACGTCGTCGTGGTGGGAGCAGGGATCGTCGGGCTCGCGACCGCCCGCGCGATCCAGCAGGCCGACCCGAGCACGAGCCGTCATCGGTGCTGGACAAGGAGGCCGGGCCGGGCCGGCACCAGTCCGGTCGCAACTCCGGCGTGATCCACGCGGGCGTCTACTACCAGCCCGGATCCGAGAAGGCCCGGCTCTGCACGGCCGGCCGGATCTCCATGGTCGAGTACTGCCGCGGAGCACGGCATCGCGCACGAGATCTGCGGCAAGGTCGTGGTCGCCGTCGACGAAGCCGAGCGCACCCGCCTGGCCGAGCTGGAGCGGCGTTGCCAGGCGAACGGCGTGCGGGTCGAGATGATCGAGCGGCGCACAGCTCCGCGAGATCGAGCCCGCACGTCGCCGGAGTCGCCGCGCTCCAGGTGCGCGACACCGGGATCACCGACTACCCCGCCGTGTGCCGGACGCTGGCCGGGGAGATCGAGCAGGCCGGCGGCGATCCTGCGGCTCGACACGGCGGTCACCGCCGGAACGAGCGGGCCGAGGGCTCGTCATCGAGACCACCGCGGGCGAGATCGCCGCCCGCCGGGTCGTGACGTGCGCCGGCCTGCAGGCCGACCGGGTCGCGGTCGCGATCAGCGGTCCCGACGGTGCCGCGGGCCTGCGCATCGTGCCGTTCCGAGGCGAGTACTTCGAGCTCGTCCCGGAGCGGGCCCACCTCGTGCGCACGCTGATCTACCCGGTGCCCGACCCGCAGTTCCCGTTCCTCGGGGTCCACCTCACCCGGGGCGTCGAAGGGCACGTCCACGTCGGGCCGAACGCGGTGCTCGCGCTCGCGCGGGAGGGGTACTCCTGGCGCGCGGTCGACGTCGCGGACCTTCGCGAGACGATCGGGTTCTCGGGCTTCCGCAAGCTCGCGGCGCGCTACTGGCGATACGGCGCGGTGGAGATGGCGCGTTCGGTGAGCAAGCGCCGGTTCACCGCGGCGCGTTGCAGCGACTCGTCCCGGAAGTCGATGCGGGCCGACCTCGTGCCCGCGCCGGCGGGCGTGCGCGCCCAGGCCGTCGCCGCCGACGGCAACCTCGTCGACGACTTCGCGTTCTGCCAGATCGGGCGGGCGCTGCACGTCCTCAACGCGCCGTCACCGGCGGCCACGGCATCCCTCGAGATCGGCCGCACCGATCGCGCCCGCCTCGAGCTGGACGGCTGACGCCCGTCCGGGCTCAGAAGGTCGGCAGCGCCTCGTTCGCGGCGCGCGAGCACGTTCAGCGACTCGCCCCAGCAGCCCGCTTCGTGCGTCGTCATCAGCGGCATCAGCGGCGCGCTCGGGCCCATCGGGACCGAGCACGCACGGCAGGCTCGCGCACACGTCGTCGCCGACGCGCACCGACACCGGGATGATCGCCCCGACCTCGTGCGCGGTGCGCGTGGACGAGCCCGCTCACCGTGAGCCCGATGCCCTGCACTGCGGCGCCCTTGAGGTCGCGCACCTCGTAGGCGGCCCGGCGGACGTCGTGCTCGATCGCGTCGAGCCGGTTCGGGGTCAGCTCCACCCCACGCTGCGCCGCGAACTCGAGCAGCGGCAGGGTGCCGACCGTCGCGCTCCCGAGCAGGAACACCGAGGAGTCGCCGTGCTCACCGACGACCCACGCGTGCACGCTGCGCGGGTGGACGCCGCACTCCTGCGCGATCCGTTGAGTGAGCCGCAACGTGTCGAGCGACGTGCCGGAGCCCATCACCGCGACCGGCCGGTCCGGCCAGCGGCGGGCGAGGTACTCGGTCATCACGTCGAGCGGGTTGGTGACGACGAGCGCGATGCGCGGCATCTCCCCCGCCTCGACGGCCGTGGCCATGTCGTCCATGACCTCGAGGTTCTGGCGGAGGATGTCGAGCCGGCTCTCGCCCGGCGTGGTGTGGTGACCGGCGGTGAGGATGAGGATGTCCTCTTCCTCGATCTCGTCCAGGCCCCGGCCCGCGGATGTCGATGCTCGGGAGCAACGGCTGCGCGTGCAGGAAGTCCAGGGCGAGGCCCCGTGCCGCCTCCGGCTTCGCGGCTGTAGACCGTCACCCGGCTCGCGAGCCCGCGCATGACGATCGCGGACGCGGTCGCGACGCCGACGCCACCCGCCCCGACGATGCCCACGCGCGTCCCCGCCATGGTGCGGGAGCCTAACGGCGCGGCTCCGACCCCTCCGGACCCCCGACCGAGGCTCCCGACGACCCGGTGACACGAATCCGAGCGCCGATCCCGCTACGTTGCGGCCCGTGAGCCCATCGAAGAAGCCCAACCGTCCACCCGCCAAGAAGGCCCGGCCGCTGGGCCAGTCCCAGACGAAGCCCTGGGTCCGGATCGTGATCGTCGCCATCGTCGCGGTGCTCGTGCTCGGCGGGATCGTGGCGATCTTCGCCGGCGGCGGCTCGAGCAGCTCGAGCTCGTCGTCGAGCTCCACCGCCGGCACCACGGCGACCACCGCCGCGGCCATGGCCTCGGCCGCGGGCAAGCCGTGCGTCGCGGTCAACGGGCCGCTGCCCGCCGGCGCACCCGCGGTCCCCGTCACCGTCGGGCCTCCGCCGACGACGCTGGTCAGCAAGGACCTCACCGTGGGCACCGGACCCGCGGTCACCGCCGCGGCGAACATCACCGTCGACTACATCGGCGTGGCGTGCTCCACCGGGAAGGTCTTCGACGCGTCCTACGGCCAGAGCCCCGCGACGTTCGCGCTCGACGGCGTCATCCCGGGCTGGAGCCAGGGCATCCCCGGCATGAAGGTCGGCGGCACCCGGCTCCTCGGGATCCCGGCGTCCTTGGCCTACGGAGCCCAGGGCTCGCCGCCCGACGATCGCCCCCGACGAAGCCCTCTGGTTCGTCGTGCAGCTCAAGTCCATCAACCCGGCGGCCGGCTAGCCCGACCCGAGACCGCGGGTCAGGCGACGCGGTGGGGGTCGATCCGGCGCGGGCGGCGGACCGAGCGGGGCATCCGGGTGCGGAAGCCCGCGGCGGCGCGGGCGTCCTCCGACTCGCCGCCCCAGTAGCCGTACTCGCCGTGCTCGCGGGCCCAGTTGCGGCACGGGGTCAGGACGGGACACGTCGCGCAGACGAGGGAGGCCTTGAGTTCCCGCACGACCCGCGTCTCCGGGCGTTCCGAGGCCGATCCGAAGAACAGCGACGTCTTGCCGGTGCACGCGGCATGCCGGGACCAGGGTCGAGGTTCGATCTTGGCCGGGGGTGCGGACTGGACGGGGAGAGTGGCAGTTGAGGGGGACATGGGTCGCTGAATACCCGCGCGCACTCCGCCCGAAACCAGACAGCCCGGTCACATTTTCTCGAGGACGAAGTGGACGTTCGTGGTCACCCAGACGGTGTTGGCCCGGTAGTGGTTGCGCTTCTGCAGGTTGGACGCGGCGTGGTGGAGCCAGGCGAGGAGCAGCACCGTCCGTTCGGGCAGCTCACCGCTACCCGGGCCGCCCATGAGGAGCGCCTGCTCCGCGGGCTCGAACCCGTCACCGAGCAGCAGGTCCCGCACCATCGGGCCGAACTCGCGGCGGCGGCGCTCGACCCGCCCGGTCAGCACCAGCGTCATCAGCGTCGAGGGTCGAGAGCCCGGGCGCCCCGGCGCGCTCCCAGTCGACGATCCCGCTGACCGCCCCGTCGGCCTCGGTGAGCACGTTGCCGAGCCAGTAGTCGCCGTGCACGAAGCAGGTGGTGAGCACCCGGCCCGCGAGCTCCTCACGGAGAACCGCCTGGAGCCGATCGAGCGCCGCAAGGTCGGCGCCGGCGCGCGAGTGGGGTGCCGGCGGTGGCCCGGAGCTCGGCGATCGGCTCGTCCACCCACGCGTGCAGGACGCCGTCGTCCACGGGGGTCTCGGTGGCCGTCGCCGCGTGGAGTGTGCGGATCGCGGCGCCCGCGCGCCCGGCGACGACATCGTGCCCGAACCGTGCCGTGGCCCGGCGCGTCGTCCACGCCCCCGATGTGCGTCTCGACGAGCCACGGCTGTCCGCCCGCGGTGCCGGACGCCAGCACCGACCGGCGCGAGGCGGCGCCACTCGTCGGGCAACGCCAGGGCACCGACCTCGCCGAGGGCCGCGGTGAGCATGGACGCAGGCTGCGGGCCCCGAGGTCGGTGCGGGCGAACCGCAGCAGCGCGGGCCGGCCGTCGCGGCGGGATCGGACGACGATCGCGCCGAGGTCAGGATCGGCGCGCGGCTCGCCGGCCGCTTCCCAGCTCGGCGCGGCATCCAGCGCCGGAAGCACCGCGCCGGCGGCGTGGCTGCGGACCGAGCGTCGGGTGCGGCAGCCGGTGCAGCGGCACGCTCGGGCAGCCCACATGGCTCGGAGCTCCGTGGCGAGCAGTCCGATGGCGATGACCGACTGCGCCAGCGAGCCACGCGACCCCGACGCCGGTGAGCCCGTACCGGTCGAGCAGCACGACCGAGAGCCCCATCACGCTCACCGCCATCGTCGCGGTGACGACCACGACCGCCGCGCATGCGGCGCTGCACCCGCGCTGCGCTCAGGAACGTGGCGATGACGACGTTCGGGATCGCGGACAGGACCAGCAACGGCAGCAGCACCGAGGCGCCCGTCACGTACTGCGGCCCGAGGAGCCGCAGGAGCACGGGTGACAGCAGCGCGACCGCGACGGCGAGCGGCACGACGATCTTGGCGCTCTGGACCAGCGTCCGCAGCGCGAACTCGTAGAGCCGATGCGGGGCCCGGGCGCCTTCGGTGACCAGTGACATGCCGAGGTTCCGGCTCGAGCAGGTAGAGCGTGTAGGCGATGGTCCACGACAGGTAGAAGTAGGCGCTCTGCCGGGCGCCGGCCAGCGCCAGGACGATCAGCGGCAGGAGGCTCGTGGTCGCAGTCCACAGCAGCGACGCGAAGTAGTCGGCGGTCGACGTACCGCCCGAGGTCCCGCGCGTGCATCGGCTCCACCACGACATCGCGGGCGGCGACGTGGCGCGGGACCAGTCGCCGGAACACCAACACGTTGATCGGGACGACGATCAGGATCAACGGCAGGGTCCAGGACGCGAAGATCCCCTCCCTCGGCAGCGCGACCGCGAGCGCGACGAGCAGGACGATCTTGACGACGCCGAAGATCACGTTCTCGACCAGGACCCAGTCCGGCACGCCCGAGCCCGGTGAGCACGGAGTCCTGGAGCTGGAACACGACCCACAGCACAGTCGCCGCGATGAACGCTCCGATCGCGAGCGGGTTCTGTCGCACGAGATCGGTGAGCTCGGGCGACCAGGTCTCGACCCCGCCGACGTAGATCAGCGCGGCCACGACCGCCAGACGCCGGCCACCGTGTAGGAAAGCGCGATCAGCCGCGCGGTGCGCGGCCCCGACGTCGGGACGAAGCGGTTGAGCCCGTTGGTGAGGTTGAGGTGCGCGAGGTTGGCGAGGAACGTCATGGACGCGATCAACGCGGAGTTCCGCCCGACGTCGGCCGTGCTGTACTCGGCGGGCGGCGAGGATCCAGTAGACGAAGCCGAGCAACGAGGTCGCGCCCGTGGCGATCACGAGCGCGTAGCCGTTGCGGTAGAGCGGCGACTCCAGGTGCTCGACCACGCGTGCCGGCAGCCGGGCCACGAGCCAGCGGGGAACGCCGGGGATGCGCGGAGGAACCGCCGCGCTGGGTGCGTTCATCAGTCCGCGGAAGCCGATCGCGCGCTTGACCACCGACCGCGGCGGCATGGTCGGCCCGGGTGATCGGGACCTGCTCGAGCCGCAGCTCCGGGTAGTCGAAGGCTCGGGCGCCGAACCGCTCCTTGTAGTCCGACGAGCGACGCCGAGCCCCCGACTCACCGAAGTGGAACGAACCGGCATCGATCGCACAGGCGGCCTGGATGGCCTGCCACATCAGGAGGTCGTTCGCCGCGCAGCGGGCCCGGCGCGCTCTTTGTCCATCGCACCCCGCGTGTAGTGCACGTTCGTGCCGAACAGGACGATGATCGACGCGACCGGACGGCCGTCGTGCCGGGCGACCCACTGGCGACAACCCCCGTTCAGATGGCGGGCGATCTGCTGCCACTTCGCGAGGGTGTCGCGGAAGCGGGTGCGGACTCGTGCGAGTCGGGCGGGTTCGTGCTGCTGCTCGGCCCATCGCGCTTCGGAGCGGGCGTACAGCTCGAAGAACTCCGGCAAGAGGCGACCGGTCGAGTCGCACTCGACGTCGATCCCGGCGTCGCTCGGCTTTGCGCACCGCGCGCCGGCGGCTGTCGGAGAAGCCCTTCCACACGACGTCGACGCCACCGGCCAGGTCGAGCACGTGCGCTCGCCGGGCGATGGTCGTCGACCCCACCGGTGCGTGTTCCGCGTAGAGGCGGCCGTGGCGCGGGTTGGGGCGGATGCCCTGGCGGACGATCCGGCGCCCGGCCAGGTCCGCGAGCACGAGGCGCACGTCCGCGGCGGTCACTCCCCCGTCGGCGACGATTCCCCCGAACCCCCAATGGGTGGGCATCGACGCTTCGATGCCGACCGGGCCGGTCCGGTCGCCGGCGGACCGCCGGCAGCACGATGCGCCGGCCATCCGGCGCACGGTACAGCCGGCTCGCGTCGCTCCCAGCGACCGCCCGCGGTCACCGCATCGACCCAGGCGGGATGCTGGGTGGGAAGCGCGTCGGGATCCTCGACCAGGTCGGATTCCCACCGCCGCGCGGGAGCCGGGCTCACGACGTCCCTGTCCACCTGCCGGCCGAGCATTGATCGAGACCGCCCCATCGTCCGTGAAGAGCCGTGTGATCATAGGCGGGACGGGCAACATTTCGTCCGCGGGCGGCGGCCCCGGAGGACGCCGCGATCGACCGCTATCCCGGCGGCGCGGCAGACTGGCGCCGGACCCGAGGAGTCGACCATGCCCACCCTGGATCTCCGCACGCGCACCGCGGGCACCGTCCGCGACGCTCGACATCGCCGAGTTCTTCGACGAGGAGCTCCCCGAGCTCGCCGCGACCCGGTCCGAGCTCGCGGTCCCCGGCGCCAGGGAGCTGGGCGTCGCGCCGTTCACGCTGGCCTGCCCGACCGGCGAATGGACGCTGAGGATCGACGGCGACCGCGTCCACGTGCGCCGCGGCGACGGCGGATCCGAGAGCGGACGCGTCTTCCTCTCCGACGAAGAGGTCGAGAAGCTCGTCAACGACCTCATCACGCCGATGACCCTCGTGGCGTCCGCCGGCCAGCACGTCGAGCGCGGCGACCACGGCAACTTCCTCGACTGGTGGGTCGTGCTGCGGTCGCTGATCGACGACCGGCCGGTGCACACCGCCGCGTCGGTCGCCTTCCGTGCCGCCGACGGGTCGCCGCTCGACCTCGACCGCTCCTTCACTCCCGACGACGCCGACGACGAGATCGCGCACTTCCTCGCCGAAGCCGGCTTCCTGCACCTCTCCGGGCTGGTTCGAGCCGGCCGAGATGGAGGCGATCAGCCGGGAGATGGACGCCGCGTTCGGGCACTACACGCCGGACGACGGCCGGTCGTGGTGGGCCGAGACCGCCGACGGGCACGCGGCGAGCGGTGCGGCTCCAGCAGTTCGAGGCGCACAGCCCGACCTTCACCGCGCTGCTCGCCGACGAGCGCTTCCTGCGCATCGGCCGGCTCACCGGCGACGACTACGAGCCCCGCGCCGGCGGCGAGGCGCTCGAGAAGCCGATCGGCGTCGTCAAGGGCATCTCGGACCTGATGTGGCACAAGGACTGCGCGCTCGGCATGCACTCCTACCGCTGCTGTGGTCTGACGGTCGGCATCTCGGTCACGGGCGCCGACGAGGGATCCGGACAGCTCGCGGTGGTGCCGGGCTCGCACCGCACGCTGATCCAGCCCGGCTTCTACCGCAAGACCTGGGGACTCCCGATCCGCCAGCTGCCGACCCGCACCGGCGATCTCACCGTGCACTGCTCGTGCACGTTCCACATGAGCCACGCCCCCGTCACCGCGGAGCGCCGGGTGATCTACACGGGCTTCGGCCTGGCGACCCGCGACGAGCGTCCGCTCGAGCACGAAGCGGAGGTTCGCCTCGTCCGCGAGCAGGCCCACCGCAAGGTCTCGCAGGCGCCCGGCGCGCGATCCTGACGCCGAGCCGCCGCTCAGGCCAGGCAGGCTCGTTGCGGAGCGGTGTGCTCGGGATGATGCGCGGCGAGCGCCGCGCACGTGCGCCGCGAGCCCGGCGAGCCCGGGGCGACGAGGCACACGTCCGCGCCCGCGTCGATGAGCGAGACGACGGCACGGGGGGTGCGGTCGTCCTGGTCCTCGAGCAGGACGATGATCCCGAGCGAGTCGGCCCGGGTCCGGAGCTCGCGGATGCTCGAGCCGGGCTGCTCGTCGAGGATGACGACGCCGTTCGGCCCGGGCGTGCAGGCCGTCACCGCGAATCCGGGCCCCAACAGATCCTGCAGGGCGCTCCCTCGTGCGCGAGCGACGGTGCGAGACCTACTTCGACAACTCCCATCACACGACCCCTTCCGGGCATCTCCGTTCCTGGGAACTTCACTGCCGTCCAGGATCCCGGCCCGGAGTAAGACGGTGCGCGCCGCACGTGAAGAACCACGTAAGAACGCCCGCCGCTCGGGCAAGGCAGGCCCGGTCAGCGGGGCGCGAAGCCGTCCGGGTGCTCGCCCGGACTCGGCACGTGGGTCGCCAGGACCCGGCCGTCGCTCGCGAGCCGGACCGGGAGCCCGGCGACGAGCCCGGCGTCGCTGTGGACGTGGAAGTCCCGGGCCCGGATCTGCGGGTGCTCGGTCGTCTGCTCGGGGGTCAGCACCGGGGTTGCCGGCGCCCCGCACTCGACCAGCCGGGCCAGAGCGTCGTCACAGTCGAGGCGCAGCACCGCCGCTGTCACCGCGGCGTCGACTTCGTCGGCGCGGCGCGAGCCGCTCGTCGAAGCTCAGCCCCGCGAGCCCGTCCAGCTCGAGCGCCCGGCAGATCGCATCCCAGAGCCGCAGCTCGCCCAGCACCCCGAGCGCGATCCACTCACCGTCGCGGGTGGCGGAACACCCCGTAGCCCGGCGAGCCGAGGGTGCGACTCTCCGCGTCCGCATGCGCGGTCCCGGAGCGCGGACCCGACCCACCACGCGACGACATCGGACATCGCGACGTCGATCCGCTCCCCGACGCCTTCGGTCAGCCGGCGTGCCCACGCCGCGCAGATCAGCAGCGCACACACGGTGCCGCCCTCGAGGTCGGCGACGGGCAGCCGTGGAACCTGGGGATCGACACCACCACGTGGGGCGAGCGCGCCGGCGATCGCCTGGAAGTTCAGGTCGTGGCCCGGTATGTCGCGGAGCGGACCGTCCTGGCCGAAGCCGGTGAGCGAGCAGTAGATGACGGCCGGCTGCAGCCCGACGACGGTCTCGTAGCCGAGCCCGAGCCGGTCGGCGACGCCGGGCCGCCAGCTCTCGCACACCACGTCCGCTTCCGCGACGAGCTCGTGCGCGCGGGCGCGGCCGTCGTCGCGGCGCAGGTCCAGGACGACGCTGCGCTTGCCCCGGGCCACCGACGCGAAGATCTCCGGGTACGCGCCGCATCGGATCGCCCCCCGGCGGCTCGACCTTCAGCACCTCGGCGCCGAGGTCGGCGAGGATCTGCGTCGCGTGCGGCATCGGCCGGTACGCGGCGAGGTCCAGCACCCGCATCCCGTCGAGCAGTCCGCTCATCGAAGATCCCGGGGCACGCGCAGCTCGGGCGGTGGCGGGCCGTCGGGGAACGTGAAGATCATCAGCTGGGTCGCGTACGCCGCGAGACGGCGCGTCTGCCTGTCCCACAGCTCGATCTCCAGCGACGCGTATCCGTCGCCCACGTGCCGCGCCCGGTTGCGCGCGAGCACCCACTCGGAACAGTGGTCACCGAGCAGGTGGACGGTGAGGTCCGCGCTCGGCGCCCACCACTCCGGCAACCCGCCGCCCATCCGCTCCCCGACCGCGCCGGGCATCGTGTCGCAGAGGGTCAAGAGCGCGAGCGGGTCGAGCCGCCCGTCCGCGAGCCGCGGTGGGTGGTCGAACCGGTACCAGAACATGCGCTCGGAGGTGGTCGGGTCGAACTCCTCCCACGGTGGGTGCCCGACCGCGGCCCGGCCCTCGACGTGGTGCTGCCAGTAGGCGAACGGCGTGCGGGGCACCTCGAGGTCGTCCGGCGGCTCGTCGCGAAACGACGGGCAGTCCTCCGGCGCCGGCGCATCGGGCAGCTCCAGGTCCGTGAACTCGAAGCCGACCCTCGGGACCCCGAACACGGCGACGGCGGTCGTGCCCGCGGACTCCCCCGCCGATCGCACGGTGGCCGTCGCCTGCGCCATCGACCGGCCCCGCCGGAGCACCGTGACGTCGATCTCCACCGGCCCGGTGCGCACCGGGGCCGCGAACACCGAGGTGATCGACCGCAACGAGAGCTCCGGCGCGGCGAGCGCGCACGACATCGCGCGGGCCGCGACGCCGGCCACGATGCCGCCCTGCGGGACCGAGAGCGCGCACCATTCCTCGCTCAGCTCCGCGCGGAACCGACCCGGCCGCGCGTCGTCCGGCATCACCGCGGTCTCTCGTTCGAACGCCCTCACGAGGGAGCAGCCTGACGCGCCGGCCCTCCCGGCGCCAACGAGTTACGGGTTGGGCGACGTTCCCCACGGTGGCCGGATAGGTCGGCGCTGCGTCCTTGTGATCGAGGCGCGAGCGGCCCACGATGAGCCCATGCAGATTGCGTTCGCCCTCTATCCCCAGTTCACCGCGCTCGACATCGTCGGGCCGTTCCAGACCCTCGCGGACCTCCCCGGTGCCGAAGCGATCTTCGTCGCCGAGCACGCGGGCCCGGTGCTCGACCACACCGGCCGGCTCTCGATCGTCGCGACCGGCGTCGTTCGCCGAGGTCACCGCGCCGGACGTGATCGTCGTGCCCGGCGGGTTCGCCGACCGCGGCGCCGGACCGGAGCACCCCGTCGCCGCCTGGATCCGGGCCGTCCACCCGCACACCACCTGGACGACGAGCGTCTGCACCGGCGCGATCTTCCTCGCCCTCGCCGGCGTCCTCGACGGTGCTGGATGCCACGACGCACTGGGGCGCGTACCGAGCGCCTGCGCGCGCTCGGGGCCCATCCCACTGAGCAGCGGGTCGTCGAGCGGGGCAAGGTGATCACGGCGGCCGGGGTGTCGGCCGGGATCGACATGGGCCTCACCCTCGTGGCTCGCCTGTTCGACGACGAGATCGCGAAGTCGATCCAGCTGGCCATCGAGTACGACCCGCAGCCGCCGTTCGACGCGGGCGTGCCCAGCAAGGTCTCCCCCGAGCTCCTCGCGTTCGTCTCCGAGATCATGGGCGTGACGACGCCGGCCTAGCCGTACGTCGTCACGGTCATCAGCGCTCAGCCCGCGACGGGGCAATTCATGGTCCCCGGACCGCCCTGCGGCGCGAGCGTGGGCAGCCCGAGCGCGGCCAGCGCGGCGGGATCGAGCGCGCAGTCGGTGTAGGTGAACCCCGGCGGCACGCCCTCCTCGGTGTCGTACCCGATGGCCGCCGCGCCCTGGTTCGCCGTGGCCGGCGGCTGCAGCATCAACACGCGGAACCGACCGCTCGCGGTCTGCGTCGCGAGCGTGACGATCGCGTACTCGCCCGGGATGGTTCCCGTCGCCGGCGCGGACCGCACCGAGAAGACCGTGGCCTGGGGATTCGCGTTGCCGATGTGCGCGCCGTACGCGACGACGGCACCTTCGCCGACGCCCTGACTGTTCTCGCACAACGTCGGCGCCGCGCCGCCGCCACTGCTGCCCGTGGTGACCGACTCGGTACGCGATGTCTTCGCATCGCCCTTCGTCGCGTCGATGCGGATGGCGTGCTGCTTCCCGTCGCACGTGACGGCGACCGTGTCGTTGCCGTCCGCGTACGGACCGGAGGCGACCTGCGTCCCGCCCACGAAGAGCGCGACGTCGGTCGCATTCGTGGTCTTCCACTCGAGGGCGACGTGGCCGGGGCTCGTGGCGCAGTCGGCGGCGGCCGGCACCTGGAACGCATCGATCGTGGGGCCGCGAGCGGGCGTGGTGTCCGTGGAGCTGGACGTCGAGCTCGACGAGCCACTGCTGCACGCCCCGAGGACGACCACGCCGACGGCGATGGCCAGCGTCGCTCCGTACCGTGATCTCACGAGGTCCCCCGTCTTCCGTTCCGAGCCCGGCCCGGCACGGTACAAGCCGCCGGCGAACGGACCGCGCGACCCGGGCCGCGACCCGGGCGCTCCTCAGGCGCAGCGCTCGCAGAGGCCGAACAGGTCCAGGCGGTGCCGCTCGGTCTTGAACCCGGTCCGGCGCGCGATCTGCCGGGCGACGTCGCGCACCGACTGCTCGATCGAGGCGCTGGCGGGCACGTCCTCGACCGTCCCGCAGTTCGAGCACACGACGTGGTGGTGGTGCTCGGTGAGCTCCTCGACGAGCTCGTAGTACGCGAAGTCACCGCGTGCGACCACGCGGTGCACGACGCTCGCCTGCTCCAGCACCACGAGGTTCCGGTACACGCTGCTCACCGCGAGGTCGGGCCGGACCTCGCGGATCTCGGCGATGGTGAGGGGGCCGTTCCCGGAGCGGGCCAGCACCTCGAGCAGCGCTTCGCGGTTCGGTGGTGAGCCGCTGGTTCGCCCGGCGCAACCGCGTGAGCACCGTCTGGCGCAACGCGTCGGGAAGTGGCTCACTGCGGGCCGTCGGCACGCTCCAAGTGTACGCCACGGGCTTTCCGACGGACCTCGGGCCGACCGTGCCGGTGACACGGTCAGGACCCGCGGATCCGGCATGATGAACCCATGGCAGGACTCCTCTCGGCCGCAATCACGCTCCGAGCCGCGGACGGGTCCCGGCTCGGGGATGCGGGCCCCATCACCAGTGCGACCGTGCTCGAGCACGCACCGGCACCGGACGCCATCGCGGCAAGCGAGGGCTGGTTCCGGAGCCACGGCTTCACCGTCGACTCGACGTTCGCGAACAGCTTCACGATCACCGGGCCGACCGACACGTTCGACGCCGTGTTCGGTACGAGCGACGACACGGTGCTGATCCTGCCGCTCGACCGGTTGCCGGACGAGATCGGCCGCCTGATCGACACGGTCAGCTTCACGCAGGTCGAGCTGGGCCCGACCGACTTCTAGCCCGGCCGCTACGCCTCGCGGACCGCGCGCTGGGCCCGACGCCACACCGCGGGTACGACTCCAGCCCGTCGGGCGAGAGCCACTCCTCGGGACCGGCCGCGATGGCGACGCGCTCGGGCACGCTCCCCCAGACCGGGACCCCGGCCTCGATCCAGGCGGCAACGACGTCCTGGTAGTCGCGGGTGTACGTGCGCGCCGAGCAGACCACGAGTCCGACCGGCAGCCGGCGGGGCACGAGGTCCAGGACCGCTTCGACCCGGGCGGTCTCCACCCCCCCGATGCGCGTGGGAATGATGATCGCGTCGGCGACCTCGATCGCCTTTGCCAGCAGTCGCTCGCTCCCAGGCGGGGTGTCGACGACGGCGACGTCCTCCTCGGCGTCGATGCGGCTGAGCGCCTTCGTGAGCATCCGCTCCGTGGGCGCCTCGACGAGGGTCACCCGCTCGAGCGACTCGTCCTCGGCGTTCTCGACCCAGTCCGCCGCACTGCCCTGCGGGTCGGCGTCGACCAGCGTGGCGGAGCGCTTGTTCGCCGTCGCGACCGCGGACAGGTAGACGGAGGTCGTCGTCTTGCCGACGCCACCCTTGAGTGCTGCAACCACAACGATCATCACTGGAACGTAGCGAGTCGGGCCCGCGACCGGCCAGTGCGCCCGGCCGGGCGGGGCTCGCCCCTGACCCGCGGTCGTGGTCCGATCGGAAGACTTGGAGCGTTCTTACATCGCTCCGAGGCGCGCCTTACGGGGGACCGCTTGAGTGGTCGCCACCCCACCACGAGAGGAGGTACCCCACATGAGGCTCAAACCCACGTTGGCAACGCTGGCGGTGGCCAGCATGGTCGTCGTCGGCGGAGGCGGCGCAGCCGCGTACGCGGCCGACAGCTCGACGTCGACCACGGCGCCGAGCTCGTCGTCCGGCTCCGGTTCGACGACCGCGCCCGTGGCCGGCTCGCACGCCCCGGCGGCCGGCTCGGCGCAGTCCGGGAGCTGCCCGAACATGTGAGCAGTGCTCGTGGCACCTCCCCGGACCGCGAGCAACCGTCAACGAAGCGGCTCCCGGGCTCCCCCCGCCCGGGAGCCGCTTCGTCGGCCGGGTCCACCCCACCGTGCACCGAGAGGAGTGAACGAATGGCGCGGCGCATCGCAATGCTCGTGATGGTCATCCTCCTGGGCGCGAGCTGCAGCGCCTCGTCGAGCGCATCGACGACGAAGCTCGTCAGCATCGGTGCGGGCCTGCACGGCCCGTCGGGGCTCACCGCGTCCGTGTACGCGACCGGCTTGACCCACGTCGCGGCGCTCACGACCGACCCGGAGGGTCGGGTCTGGGCCGCAACCGCCGCGTACGAGGACTCCGGCACCGACGCGGTGTACGTCATCCCGAAGCCGGGCGCGACGCCCGTCAAGGTGATCGCCGGTCTGCACACGGCCCTCGGACTCCTCTGGCACGACGGGACGCTCTTCGTCTCGTCGCACGCGCGCGTCGACGCCTACGGCACTCTCAACGGCACGACGTTCGCGACCCGGCGCACGGTCGTGTCGTTCCCGACGAACGTCGGCGAGAACAACGGCCTGGCCCTCGCGCCGGACGGCCGGATCATGCTCGGCATCTCCGCACCCTGCGACGCGTGCACGCCGAAGCTCACGTGGTCCGCATCGATCGTCTCGTTCAACCCCGACGGCAGCAACCTCCGTGTGGAGGCCTCGGGGATCCGCGCTCCCGTGGGCCTCGCGTACTTCCCGGGTACGAGTCACCTCTACGTGACGATGAACCAGCGCGACGAGCTCGGGAGCCAGACCCCGGGTGACTGGCTGTCCGTCGTCAGGCGGGGCCAGAAGTGGGGCTTCCCCGGTTGCTACGGACAGGGCGGGAGCGTCTGCACCGGCGTCGCGACGCCCACGGCCATCCTCGACCGGCACGCGGCCGCGAGCGGCGTCGCGATCGTGACGGGTCAGCTGGGCGCGACCGTGGGCACGTCGGCGGTCGTCGCGGAGTGGACCAAGGCGAGCGTCCTGCGCGTCGCGCTCCACCACGACGGCTCCGGCGCGCGCGGCAAGGCCGAGCCGTTCCTCACCGGGTTCAAGAGCCCCGAGCCCGTCCTCGTGCGCACCGACGGCACGCTCCTCGTCGGCGACTGGACGACCGGGAAGGTCTACGCGATCGCGGAGGCCTAGAGGCCGGGGCTCGAGTGCATGATGCCGCCGTCGGCGAACACGGTGGTCGCGGTGAGGTAGCTCGCGTGGTCGCCGGCGAGGAACGCGACGACGTTGCCGATCTCCGACGCCTTCGCCATGCGCCCGATCGGGATCGCGGCGTCGAGCGTCTTCATCAGCCCCGGGTCGTTCATGGTTGCCGTGTTGATCGGCGTCTCGACCGCACCGGGACCGACGCCCACGACGAGCACGCCGTGCGGGCCGAGCTCGACGCCCGCGGTGCGCGTGAGCATGCGCATCCCGCCCTTCGACACGCAGTACGCGGTGTTCCCCGGCATCGGCCAGTCCTCGTGCACCGAAGTGACGTTGATGATCCGGCCACCGTCGCCCTGGGCGATCATCTGCTTCGCGGCCAGCTGCGTGCCGAAGAACGCGCTCTTCAGGTTGATCTCCAGCACGCGCTCGTACTGGTCCTCGGTCGTGTCGAGGATCGAGGTGCGCGTCTCGACGCCCGCGTTGTTGACCATGACGTCGAGGCGGCCGAACTGCTCGACGGTGGCGTCGATCAGCTTCTGGAGGTCCTCGACCTTGCTGACGTCGGCCTTCACGCCGATGGCCTGCGCGCCGAGCCCGACGATCTGCTGCTCCAGCGCATCTGTGGCGTCGGGATCGACGACGTAGTCGATGACCACGTTCGCGTGCTGGGCCGCGAGGGCCAGGGCGATGGCCTTGCCGATGCCGCTGTTCCCCCCGGTGACGATCGCCACCTTGCCGGTGAGGCTCATGTTGGCTGCGCTCCTCGTCGAATCATCCAGACGGCATGATGTGCCGGGTCCTCGATCTGCACCAGGATCACAGATCACGACCTGCCGTCCCGACCACGCCACCGCCAGGGGGTCCCCCGCCACCATGAGCACGTTCCCGCCCATCGCCGAATACGCCTTCCTGTCGGACTGCGAGGTCAGCACGCTGATCGCGCCGGACGGCTGCGTCGAGTGGCTGTGCCTGCCCCGACCGGACTCGCCGAGCATCTTCACGGCGCTGCTCGACCGGTCCGCCGGCCAGTTCCGCTTCGGGCCGTCGCACGCGATGGTGCCGGACTCCCGGCGCTACGTCCCGGGCACCAACGTGCTCGAAACCACATGGCACACGCCGACGGGCTGGCTCACCATCAAGGACATGTTGGTGATGGGGCCGGCGGACATCAGCGAGCGGCGGCACGACTACAAGCGTGCGGTCGGCGACGCCGCCGCGCAGGGAACCCTCCTGCGCATCGCGACGTGCTTCGGCGGCCGGGTCGAGATCCTCGTCAACTGCCTCCCGCTCTTCGACTACGGGCGCACCATGAGCTCCTGGAGCTACGACGGCTCCGGCTACGACCGGTTGACGGTCGCGTCCGGCGACGTGTCGATCGAGCTGGAGAGCAGCCTCGCATTGGCCACCCTCGGCGCCCGCAGCTACGGGCGCACGACGCTCGAGCACGGCGAGTCCGCGTTCGTGTCGCTGTCGTGGGCGGGCCACGGCCCGTCGACCCTCGACGACGCGCTCGTCCAGCTCGACCAGACCGAGAACTTCTGGCGCGAGTGGATGAGCATGGCCGACTTCCCCGACCACGAGTTCCGTCCATACATGGAACGCAGCGCGCTCGCGCTGAAGGGGCTCAGCTACGCCCCAACCGGCGCGATCATGGCCGCCGGGACCACCTCGCTGCCCGAGTCCCCCGGTGGCGAGCGGAACTGGGACTACCGCTACACCTGGATCCGGGACACCGCGTTCATGCTCCGCGCGCTGCACGCACTCGGCTTCGACTGGGAGGCGTTCGAGTACTTCGCCTTCATCCTGGACGCGGTCGGCGGCGCGCCCGCGAAGGGCGGCCGGCTCGAGCTGCAGATCATGTACGGCATCGGGGGCGAGACCGACCTGACCGAGAGCACCCTCGACCACCTCGGCGGCTACGGCGGCGCCAAGCCCGTGCGCATCGGCAACGGCGTGTACGACCAGCAGCAGCACGACGTCTGGGGCATGTTGATGGACTCGATCTGCGAGCACGAGCGCCAGGGCGGCCAGATCCCGGTCGTGGTCTGGGAGGGCATCGCGGGACTGGTGGACACCGCCATCGAACGTTCGCCCGAGCCCGACCAGGGCATCTGGGAGATGCGCGGCGACCCGCAGCACTTCGTCGCGTCGAAGGTCATGTGCTGGGTGGCGGCCGACCGGGGCTCCCACCTCGCCCGGCAGCGCGACGACCACGAGCGCGCCGACCGGTGGCAGGCCGCCGCGGACGAGATCAAGGCCGAGGTGCTGGCGAAGGGCGTCTCGGACCGTGGGGTCTTCCGCCAGCACTACGACACCGACGACCTCGACGCATCGCTGCTGCTCATCGCGATCATGGGATTCCTCCCCGGCGACGACGAGCGGGTGAAGGCAACCGTGCTCGCGATCGCCGACGAGCTCACCAAGGACGGCCTCGTCCTGCGGTACCGGGTGGACAGCACCGACGACGGGCTCTCGGGCGAGGAGGGAACGTTCACGATCTGCTCGTTCTGGCTCGTCTCCGCGCTCGCGCTCACCGACGACGTCGAGCAGGCCCGCAAGCTCTTCTCGAAGCTGCTCTCGTTCGCCGGCCCATTGCTGCTGTACGCGGAGGAGATCGACACGACCACGGGCCAGCACCTCGGCAACTTCCCGCAGGCGTTCACCCACCTGGCGTTGATCGACGCCGCGCTGCGGCTGATCGCGGCCGAACCCGACCCCGACCTGAAGCACGCCCCACCGAACCCGGAGGCCACCGCATGAGAGTCCTGATCGGCACCGACGGCTCCGACGACGCGATCAGCGCCGCGACCCGCGCCCTGCCCCTGCTCGCGACCCCCGACACCGTGACCGTGGTGTGCATCACGGAGCCCTCGGGACTGGAGACCGCAGGGCTGGAGTCCGGGTTCGGCGGCGGCATCGCGAGCCCCGAGGACATCGCGACCGAGCAGGCCGCTGCCCACCAGGTCGCGACGGACGCGCTCGACCGCACGGCTGCCGCGCTCTCCACCACCGCCGTGGTCGAGCGCCGGGTCGAGATCGGCGAGCCCGGCTCGATGCTGTGCCGGCTGGCCGAGGACCTCGGGGCCGACATGGTGGTCGTGGGCTCGCGCGGTCGCGGCGCGATCCGCCGGGCCCTCATGGGCTCGGTGAGCACCCACGTCGTCAACAACGCGCCGTGCCCGGTGGTCGTGGTACGGCTGACCGACTAGACGACCTCGCGACTCGCCGCCTCGGCGTCGAGGCGGCGGTCCAGGCGCGCCGCTTCACGCTCCTCGTGGCGCATCCACTGGTAGAGGACGATCGCGAGCGCGACGAGACCGAAGAGCTCGCCGAAGCCCCACAGGATGCCGGCACCGAGCCGCTGGTCGCCGAGCGCGCTGCCGAGCCACGGCCGCGACACGTGGGCGTACCAGCCCTTCGCGAGCACGGTGTCGGTCCCGAGCAGCGCGACGCCGAGGAAGGCGTGGAACGGGAGCACCACAGCGACGAACAACAGGCGCGCGCCGTAGCCCAGCGAGCGCGGCAACGGGTCGATCCCGACGACGTACGCCATGAACAGGCAACCGACGACGAGGAAGTGCGCGTGCACGAGGACGTGCACCCAGAAGTTGCGCAGCGACAGCTCGTAGAGCCCGGTGAAGTACAGGACGACGAGCGTGCCCCCGAAGAGCACCCAGACCGTCACCGGGTGCGTCACGAGCGCCACCGGGCGGCTGCGGAGCACGCGCAGCCAGCGTTCCTGGGCCGGCCGGTGGCTCGCCTGCAGCGCAAGCGTGAGCGGCGCGCCCAGCACGAGGAAGATCGGCGCCACCATCGCGAGCGCCAGGTGCTGCACGACGTGGAGGCTGAACAGCACGCGGTCGTATCCCGCCAGCCCGGACTGGGTGACGAACAGCACGATGACGAGGCCGATGCCGAAGCAGATCGACCGGCGCGCGGGCCATCGCCGCCCCCGCGCCGCGAGCCGACGGACCCCGCTGACGTAGAGCGCACCGATGCCGATCGTGACCACGAACAGCGGGTCGAGCGACCAGTTGCCGAAGACGGATGACCACGTCGGCCGGCCCGGGGCCAGGGAATCACCGACCAACGCGGCAACGCTCACGCGGCGAGGGTAGCGGTGTGTCATCATCGCCGTGTGACGCCCGGCGTTACGTCTGAAGCCCCGCGGCAAACAGCCATCGCTTCTCGCCGTGGGCACGGTGGTCTGGCTCGCTTCCGAGCTGATGTTCTTCGGTGGGCTCTTCGCGGCCTACATCGTCCTGCGGTCCAACGCCCACGTGTGGCCGCCCCGCCCGGTCCACCTGGAGCTCCTCGCGGCGACCATCGCGACGATCGTCCTGATCGCGTCGAGCGGCACGATGCACCTGGCGACGTTGGCGCGCGAGCGCGGCGACCGGGCCCTGATGCAACGCTGGCTGATCATCACGTTCGCGCTCGGCGCGGTGTTCCTCGTCAACCAGATCCGCGAGTTCTTCGTGCTCGACTTCTCGGCCTCGTCGAGCGGCTTCGGGTCGATGTACTACCTGTTGACCGGGTTCCACGCGCTGCACGTCTTCGCGGGTCTCGCCCTCATCATCACGGCGGTCGTGCTCACGACCGGTCCCGGCTCGTTGGAGCGACGCGGTCCCGCGGTGGAGTCCGTCACCTACTACTGGCACTTCGTCGACGTCGTCTGGGTACTCCTCTTCCTGACGATCTTCGTCATCCGGTAGCGATGGCCCGGTTCGTCGTCCTCGGGTTGGTCGTCACCGCCGCGGCCTTCGTGTGGATGGGTGGTGCGGTCGCCGGCTCGGCCGAGCGCCCGGTGGCGGATCCACCCGCCGCCCGGGTCGCGCGCGGCCAGCGAGCTGTTCGTCGCCTCCTGTGCCAGCTGCCACGGCGCGGGCGGGGTCGGCACCGAGCAGGGGCCGCCGCTCATCGGCGTTGGCGCGGCCGCCGCCGACTTCCAGCTCACGACCGGTCGCATGCCCCTCGCGAACCCCAACGGCCAGCCGGTGCGCAAGCCCACGGCGTTCAACCCGGTCGACATCAAGGCACTGGTGGCGTACGTGGCCTCACTCGGTCCGGGCCCGCCGATCCCGGACGTCAACGAGGAGGCCGGGAGCCTCAGTCACGGCGGGACGCTGTTCCGGCTGAACTGCGCGGCCTGCCACAGCTCGGCGGGTGTGGGCGGTGCGCTCAGCTACGGCAGCGACGCGCCGTCGCTGCACGGCGCGACGTCGACCCAGATCGCCGAGGCCATCCGCACCGGGCCGGGCCAGATGCCGGTCTTCGGCCGGACCACGTTCTCGGACCGCCAGGTGGACTCGATCACCAAGTACGTGAAGTACCTCCAGGACCCCGACGACCCGGGTGGGTTCTCGCTGGGCCGGATCGGGCCCATCACCGAGGGCATGGTCGCGCTGCTGATCGGGATCCCGCTGCTCCTGTTCGTCTGCATCCGCATCGAGGAGAGCCATGAACGGCAACGCTGAGACGCGGGCGACGCGTCAGATCGCGGTCGCGCTCGGGGTCACGACGGTCGCCGCCCTGGGCCTGGCCGCCGTCTACCTGAGCGGGGGCCAGAGCCAGCTCGAAGGGATCGCCCTCGCGATCGCGCTCGGCGGCCTGGGGTTCGCGATGGTCGTCACGGCCCGCAAGCTCCTCCCCCAGGGACCGTTCACCGAGGACCGCGAGCCGCTCGAGTCGAGCGCCGACGACATCGATGCGTTCGCCCGCGACTTCGATGCCGTCTACCACCTCGACCCGGAGGGCGGCGCGGAGAGCGAGGTCGGCATCGGGCGCCGGAAGCTGATCACCCGCATGCTCGGCGCGGCCGCCGGCGCACTCGGCCTCGCCGCGCTGTTCCCGATCGCATCGCTCGGGCCGCGACCCGGCAACTCGCTGTTCGTCACGAAGTGGCGGCGGGGCTCCCGGGTCGTGAACGAGCAGGGCCACCCGGTGCAGATCGACCAGCTCGAGGTCGGTGGCGTGATCACGGTGTTCCCCGAGGGCCACCTCGACGCCGCCGACAGCCAGACGGTGTTGATCCGGCTGTCCCACGCACCCGTCACGACCCGACCCGGCCGCGAGACGTGGGGACCGTCGGGGTACGTGGCCTACTCGAAGGTGTGCACCCACGCGGGCTGCCCGGTCGGCTTGTACCAGCAGTCGATCGAGCGCCTCCTGTGCCCGTGCCACCAGTCGACGTTCGAAGTGGCGAACGGCGCGACGCCGGTCTTCGGCCCCGCCACGCGGTCGCTGCCGCAGCTCCCGTTGATGGTCGACTCCGGTGGGTACCTCCGGGCCCAGAGCGACTTCCACGAACCCGTCGGCCCCGGCTTCTGGGACCGCGACCGCTGATGCTCACCAAGCGCGCCGTCCGGGGACTGGACCGCCGTCTCGGCGTCGCTCGCTTCGCGCGCACCGCGCTCAACAAGGTGTTCCCCGATCACTGGTCCTTCATGATCGGCGAGATCGCCATGTACTGCCTGGTGATCCTCATCCTGACCGGGGTGTACCTGACGTTCTTCTACGTCCCCGACTCGCGCCAGGTCATCTACCACGGCAGCTACGCGCCCTTGCGCGGCGTGCGCATGTCGGCGGCCTACGAGTCCACGCTCCACGTCAGCTTCGACGTCCGGGCCGGTCTCGTGATGCGCCAGATCCACCACTGGGCCGCGCTGCTGTTCATCGGTTCGATCCTCGTGCACATGCTGCGGATCTTCTTCACCGGCGCGTTCCGCAAGCCGCGCGAGCTGAACTGGATGGTCGGCCTCACCCTCTTCCTGCTCGCGCTGGGCAACGGGTTCACCGGCTACAGCCTCCCGGACGACCTGCTCTCGGGCACCGGGCTCCGCATCGCGTACTCCGTGCTCCTCTCGATCCCGTTCATCGGACCGTGGAGCGCGTTCCTGGTCTTCGGCGGTGAGTTCCCCAGTGACGACATCATCCCCCGCCTCTTCGTCATCCACGTCCTCATCGTCCCCGCGCTCATCGTCGGACTGCTGACGATCCACCTCGCCATGCTCGTGCGCCAGAAGCACACGCAGTTCCGGGGCAGGGGCCGCACCGAGCGCAACGTGGTCGGCTCCAAGCTCTGGCCGACGTTCACCGCGAAGACGCTCGGGCTCTTCTTCTTCGTCTTCGCGGTGTGCGCGGCACTGGGCGGGCTCGCCCAGATCAACCCGGTGTGGCTGTACGGGCCGTTCCAGCCCGCCGCGGTGAGCGCCGGCTCCCAGCCGGACTGGTACATCGGCTGGCTCGAGGGGGCGCTGCGCCTCATGCCGCCGTGGGAGCTGCGGCTCGGCGGCTTCGAGATCCCGAACCCGTTCTTCCCCGGCGTGCTGCTGCCCGGCATCACGTTCACCGTGCTGTACCTCTGGCCCTACATCGAGGAGCGGTTCACGAAGGACCACGCCGAGCACAACCTGCTCGACCGCCCGCGCGAGCGTCCGGTACGGACGGCGATCGGCGTCGCGGTGCTGTCCTTCTACCTCGTGCTGTTCCTCGCGGGCGGCAACGACGTGATCGCCGCGCACTTCGACCTGTCGGTCAACGCGGTGACCTACGTGTTCCGTGCCCTGCTGTTCGTGCTGCCTGCAATCGCCGCGGTGGTCGCGTACCGGCTGTGCAAGGAGCTCACCCGGCGCGACCAGCACCCGGAGGAACCTCTCACCCGGCTCGAGCGCACCGCGGACGGCGGGTACGTGGACGCCGACGCGGCCGACTGATCCCGGTCCGGGCGCGTCACCGGTGCCGATCGGCTACGTCATCACGACGCTGCTCCTCGCGGGCTGCACGCTGCTCGTCGTCGCGCCGCAGCGGCGTCCACCCGCGCTCGCCGACTTGAGCTTCCGCTTCGCCCTCGTGCTGAACGAGCTGCCGTTCGTGGCCATCGCGTGGTTGCTCGCGGCCACGCTGCTCGCGTGGAGCGAGGGCGACCTCACCACCCCCGTCGGATGGACCGCGTTCGGCATCGCCGTCCTCACGACGGTGGGGCTCGCGGTCATCGCGTGGCGCGGGCTGCGCGCCGGGCCGGCCATCGACCGTGCGATGGGCGCGCTCGACGCGGCGACGGCTGCCGGATGGCGGCAGCCGCTGCCGATCGGCCGGATCCTGTTCGCGCCCTTCCTCGTCCGCCGCCGCGACGTGGAACGGGTGAAGGACATCAGCTACGGCGACGCCGGGCGCGACAACCTGCTCGACGTCTACCGGCCCCGGTTCCGGCCCGCGGACGGTCCGACGCTGGTCTACCTGCACGGTGGCCGGTTCCGCAGTGGCCGCAAGGACCGCGAGGCAAGACCGCTCATCTACCGGCTCGCGAGCCGGGGCTGGGTGTGCGTCAGCGCGAACTACCGGCTCGGGTCGGCCGCGACGTTCCCGGACAGCCTCATCGATGCCAAGCACGTCATCGCATGGGTGCGCGAGCACGGTCAGGATCTCGGCGCCGACCCGACGACGGTGTTCGTCGCCGGGAGCTCGGCCGGCGGGCACCTCGCCGCGACCGCGGCCCTCACCCCCGGCGATCCCGCGTTCCAGCCGGGATTCGAGTCCGCCGATACCTCGGTGACCGCGGCCATCGGGTTCTACGGCTACTACGGCTCGCTCGACGCCGAGGTGCAGCCGTCGTCACCCTCGGCGTACGTCCGGCCCGACGCGCCCCCGTTCTTCGTCGCGCACGGCGACGGGGACACCGTGGTGCTCGTGGAAGGTGCCCGAGAGTTCGTCGACCGCGTGCGGAGCGAGTCGGAGCACCCGGTGGTCTACGTCGAGCTTCCCGGCGCGCAGCACGGATTCGACCTGTTCCATTCGCTGCGCTTCGAGCGGGTCGTCGACGCGGTCGAGGCGTTCGCCGCCTGGGTGCTGGCGCGCGACGCGCGCTAGTCGCGCGGTGCCGGAGCGTCGTCGGGCGCCCGCTCGCTCGGTAGCGTGTCGCGCCGGGCTTCGCCGATGTAGCCGAAGATCGCGAGCACGAACGCCACGCCACCCACCATGACGAGCCAGACCCCGAACGCGAAGCCACTCGCGAAGACCGCGGCACTCAGCCCGACCGCGAACGGCCAGATCGACTGGGTCGGGAACACGCCGATCGGGCCGGCGCCCGCGGCGATCGTGGCGTCGGAGTCGTCCTCCACGCGCGGGTCGGCGTGACGTGAGATCAACCAGATCGAGCCCCCGGCGACGAGCCCCATGAGCGCGCTCGCGGCCAGCATCACCGAGCCGGCCTGCTCGTAGGACGTGAACCAGTAGACGAGGCCGATCACGACGAAGAACGCGGTCACGCCCAGGTACACGCGGGCCTCGTCGCGCATCACGAGGCTGGCTTCTCCGGTCCCGCCGGTGGGTGGTGGAGGTCCCAGAGCGGGCGCTCGGAGCGGATCGGGGGCAGCGAGTCGAAGTTGTGCTCGGGCGGCGGCGAGGTGGTGGCCCACTCCAGGGTCTGCCCACCCCACGGGTCGTTGCCCGCGGGCTCACCGTGGCGCAGCGACGACAGGAGGTTCCACACGAACGCGAGCACGCCCACCGCGAGGATGAACGCGCCGACGGTCGAGACGAGGTTCAGCGTACCCCACCCGTCCTGCTTGGTGTACGTCGCGACGCGGCGCGGCATGCCGTCGAGACCGAGCTGGTGCTGCACGAAGAACGTCACGTTCACGCCGACGAAGAACGTGTAGAAGTGCACCTTGCCCCAGAACTCGTTCATCATCTTCCCGGTCATCTTGGGGAACCAGTAGTAGACGCCCGCGAACGCGCCCATCACGAGCCCCATGATCACGTAGTGCATGTGGGCGACCGTGAAGTAGGTGTCGGTGAGGCTGAAGTCCACCGGCGCCATCGCCTGGAGCACGCCGCTCAGCCCGCCGATGAGGAACACGACCAGCATGCCGATCGCGAACAGCATCGGTGTGTCGAACGAGATCCGCCCACCCCACATCGTGCCGATCCAGTTGAAGAACTTGACGCCCGTCGGCACCGCGATCAGCAGGCTCATGATCGTGAAGAACGGCAGGAGCACCGCGCCGGTCGCGTACATGTGGTGTGCCCACACGCCGACGGAGAGCCCGCCGATCGCGAGCGTCGCGAACACGAGGCCCTTGTAGCCGAACACCGGGCGGCGCGAGAACACCGGGAAGATCTCCGTGACCACGCCGAAGAACGGCAGGGCGATGATGTACACCTCGGGATGGCCGAAGAACCAGAAGAGGTGCTGCCAGAGGATCGGGGTTCCGTCCTTGGTCGCCTCGAAGATGTGCGTGCCGAGATGGCGGTCGGCGAAGAGCATCACGAGCGCGGCGGTGAGCACAGGGAACGTGAGCAGCACGAGCACGCTCGTCACGAGCATGTTCCACGTGTAGATCGGCATCCGGAACATCGTCATGCCCGGCGCGCGCAGCATGAAGATCGTCGTCACGAGGTTCACGCCCGTGAGCACGCCCGCGGTGCTCGTGACGAGCACCCCGACGATCCAGAGGTCGGGACCGACCCCGGGTGAGTACACCGCGCCGGAGAGCGGTGCGTACGCGAACCACCCGAAGCTCGCCGCGCCGCTGGCAGTGAGAAACCCCGAGATCATGGTGAGCCCGCCGAAGAGGTAGAGCCAGTACCCCGAGCGCGTTGAGCCGGGGGAACGCCATGTCCGGCGCGCCGATCTGCAACGGGATGATGTAGTTCGCCAGCCCGAACGCGAACGGGACCGCGAACAGGTAGATCATGATGCTGCCGTGCATCGTGAAGAACTCGTTGTAGGTCTGCGGGTCGACGAGGTGCTCGTTCGGTTGGGCCAGCTGGGTGCGGATCACCAGGGCGAGCAGGCCGCCCATGCAGAAGAAGCCGAGCGACGTGAAGATGTAGCTGAGCCCGATCTGCTTGTGGTCGGTCGTCGTCAGCCAGCGCAGGACGCCGGTGGCACCGGCCGGCGGCTCGGGGGGCGACGCGGGCTCGGGACGTTCGACGGTCGTCGTCATGCGGCGGCTCGCCGGTGGGCGATCCAGCTGCGGTAGCCCGCCGGGCTCATCGCCCGCACCGCGAACGTCATGCGCGGCGTGGTCGAGGCCGCAGAACTCGGCGCAGTAGCCCCGGAACGTGCCCACCTTCTCGGGCGTGATGTCGAACTGGTTCTTGATCCCCGGGATCACGTCTCGTTTGAACAGGAATGACGGAACGTAGAAGGAGTGGATGACGTCACGCGACGTCAGCACGAACCGCACGGTCTTGCCGACGGGCAGGACCATCACCGGCGTCTTGTCCGGCACCCCGACCACCGTCACGTTCGCCTCCCGGTAGTGGAAGCGCCACTGCCACTGGAACCCTTGCACGTCCACGGTGACGTCGGGATGCGACTTCAGCGCGTCGACATTGTCCTGCACCGCCCACGAGAAACCGAAGAACACCAGCACGATGACGACGGGGATCGCGGTGTAGACGATCTCCAACGGGATGATGTACTGCCGCTGGCTGGGAAGGTCGTCACGGCCGCGCCGTCCGTAGCGGAGGATGCACCAGATGATGAGCGAGAGCACGAGCCCGCCGATGACGATCGCCACGGTGACGCCGGCCCGCCAGAGGTCCGACATGCCGTGGCTCTGCTTCGTGACCCCGGACTTCTGACCGAATGTCGTGTCGCACGCGGTGAGCGAGAGCACGACCAGCACCGGGATCGCAAGCCGTCGAGCGGGTGCCCGCATGTCGAGAACGTAGCCCCTCGTCGGAGCTCCGGCCCGCGCGCGAGGACCGGCGTGGCGGGTGACCTTCCGGCCCCCGGATCGGGGTGCCAGACTCTCGCGCCATGGACCCCGGGGGCAGCGCGTCCAAGCACGCGATCGGGCGCTGGGGTGTCCGATTGATGGCACTCGCGGGGTGCTTCCTGATCACGCTCGCGGCCTTCGGCTGGTGGCTCGACACCCGCGTCCTCGACGACCAGGGCTTCGCGGACGTCGTCGCGAAGGCGTCGCAGAAGCAGGAGGTGCGCGACTACATCGCGGACCAGGCGACGCTGCGGCTCGCCCGCACGTCAAACTTCGTCTCCGCGGCCCGGCCGGTCGTCTCCGATGCCCTGTCCTCCGCCATCGCCACTCCCCCGGTCGAGGACGCGATCCGCGACTTCGCCGTGCGCGCGCACGCGCAGGTGTTCCAGGCCAGCGCGGGACGGCGCGTGGACATCGACGCGCAGCAGGCATCGACGACGATCCGGTCGGCCCTGCAGGCGATCAACCCGTCGCTGTCGAAGAAGCTGCCGGCGAACGTGCTGGACGCGTCGGCCACGGTGTCCCAGAACTCGGCCGTCGACACGCTGTTCACGGTCCGACGCTGGCTCTGGCTCTGGTTCCCCACCGGCATCGTGGGCATCGCGCTGCTCGCGTTCGCACTGCACCGAGCGCGCGACCGGGTGCGGGCGATCCGCACCGTCGGAATGACGCTGGCCGTCGCCGGCGCGCTGCTCGCCGGGTTCGGTGCCGCGACCCCGGCCATCGCGGCCGTCGCGGCGAACGGCGACCCCGGACGCGGTGATGCGATCGCCGCGTTCATCCAGGTGCTCACGGGTCGTCTCGTCGGCGCCGGTCTCGCCTTCGTGCTCATCGGCTTGGCGATCGCGCTCGCGCCGGGCCGCGACGGCGGTGACCTCCGGGACCGGGTCGCCCGGGTGCGGGCGTGGTGGGAGCGCAAGCGCCTCAGCCGCCGGTGGCGCTTCGCCGGCGGGCTGGGGATCGTGGTGCTCGCCGCCGCGGTCCTCACCCAGCCCGGCGAGACCGCCCACCGGCTGGTCGAGCTCCTGGCCCTGCTCGGCCTCTACCTCGGCGTGGTCGTCTGCCTCCGGGCGTCGGGCCTCCTCGTCACCGACCACACGATCCCCCGCCTCCACAAGCGCCAGGTCTTCGGAGTGTTCGGCGTGATGGTCATCGGGTTCATGGGGACCGCCACGGTCGCGGTCGCGCTCGTCGCCGCGAACACGACGGCACCGACGGCCAACCCGCGCCAGAACGGGTGCAACGGGTACATCGAGCTCTGCCTGCAACCGATCGACCAGGTCATCTGGCCCGCGGCGCACAACTCGATGTCCTCGAGCGCGTACAACTTCCTCGGCGCCGAGCACACCATCACGATCCCCGAGCAGCTCAACGCCGGCGCGCGGTTCCTGATGCTCGACGCGTATTACGGCTACGACGACAACGGGGTCGTGCGCACGAACCTCGCCGGCGGTGTGGACCGCAAGAAGCTCGAGCAGGAGCGCGGTCGGGACGCGGTGCGCTCACTCGACCGGGTGGGTGCGCTCACCGGCACCGCGGACACGTCCGGCAAGAAGCAGGACGTCTACTTCTGCCACGACCTGTGCGAGCTCGGCGCGGTGAAGGCGACCGACGTCTTCGGCGGTGTGAAGGACTTCCTCGACCGCAACCTCACGGACGTGCTGGTCCTCGACATGGAGGACTACGTCCAACCCCGCGACCTGCGCAAGGCCCTGGACGACGCGGGCCTCGGGCCCCGCCTGCTGACCCTCACGCCGGCCGAGCTCAAGGAGAAGACCCTCGGCGACCTCGTCACGCCGAAGCACAAGGGCGACACTGACCAGCCGCGGCGCCTCATCGTGATCAGCGAGAAGCACGGCGGCCAGGAGAAGTGGCTCCCGAAGACCTACTCCCTGTTCCAGGAGACGCCGTACACGTTCACGTCGGTCAACGAGTTCAACTGCAAGCCGAACCGGGGCGGGACGAACAAGCCGTTGCTGCTCATCAACCACTGGCTCCGGCCCGACGGTCCGCCCGACCCGACCGCGGCGAACCTGGTCAACTCCCGCAAGGTCCTCACGAAGCGGTTCGAGCAGTGCATCACGCGCCGCAAGAAGCTTCCGAACGCGATCTCGGTCGACTTCACCGCGATCGGCGACTTCTACCCGACGATGAACCGGTTCAACGCCGCGGTGGCGAAGGTGACGGGCGCGACCGCATCCGTCGACCGCGTGATCAACCACCACCGCGAGAGCGAGGACATCACGCCGGCGCAGCTCGACGAGCTGCGGGGGATCCGCCGCCTGCCGAGGATCTCGGAGAAGGACGCGCTCGGCCTCCTCGGTCCCGTCGCCGGCCAGCTCGTCCCCCACCGGAGCTCGCGCAGTTCGAGCGCCGCAACGGCGTCGCGCCGGCGGCGGCGTCGACGACCACGACGACGGTCGCGCCGGCGCCGTCCCCGTAGCCGGGCGCGCCGTTACGATGCGCGCATGACCGACACGCGTGAGTCCGAGACCGTCGAGCGGCTGATCCCGGCCCCGCCCGAAGCGATCTTCGCCTTCCTGATCGATCCGGCCAAGCACCGGGTCATCGACGGCTCGGGCACGGTGCGCGACCCCAAGGGCGAGCCACCCTCCCGGCTCTCGCTCGGCAGCTCGTTCGGGATGTCGATGAAGCTGGGAATCCCGTACTCGATGGTCAGCACGGTGATCGACTTCGAGGAGAACCGCTGCATCGCGTGGCAGACCCACGGCCCGAGCTGGACCGGCAAGCTCGTCGGCGGGCGCATCTGGCGCTACGACCTCGAGCCGGTCGACGGCGGCACGCTGGTGAAGGAGACCTGGGACTTCTCCCAGGAGTCGGCCGCGACCAAGCCGTTCGTCCGCAAGGGGGCCGCGGACACGCGCAAGAACATGGCCGCGACGCTCGAGCGCATCGAGGGCCTCGTCACCTAGTCGGTGACCGCGTCGAGCACCGCGAGGATCTCGTCGCCGTAGAGGTCGAGCTTGGTCGGCCCGATCCCGTCGATCTTCGCGAGCTCCACGCGCTCGTCGGCCGTCCGGTCGTGATCGCACGGATGACCGCGTTCGACGCCACGATGTAGGCGGGGACGTCGTCGGCCCGGCACCGTTCGAGTCGCCACGCGCGCAACGCCTCCTCGACGCGCGCGTCGTCGCGCCCGAGCTCCGGCAGCGGCGCGGACTTCCCCGACTTCGACTTCGGGATGGGCGTCGCTTCCTTCGGCGTCGCGCGGGGGCGGGCCGCGCGCTTCGGCGCGGAACCGTCGAGCTCGCCGAGGAACGGTGAAGGCCGGGGTCGCGTCGGCCAGCACGACCACGCGGTGCCGGCAGCGGGTGATGGCCACGTGCAGGATGCGCCGCTCCTCTTCCTCGTCCTCGGCCAGGCGATGCGGGAGCACCCCCTCGGTCACGCCGGCGACGACGACCCGGTCCCACTCCATGCCCTTGACCCGGTGCACGGTCGACAGGGTGACCCCACCCTGCGTCGCGGCCGCCGGCCTGCCCAGGATCCCCCGCAGCCAGCGCTCGAACGTCGCCGGCTCGGGATGCAGGTCCGCCACCTGCACGAGCGCCTCGAGATCGTCGAGCTGCGACCCGCTCTGGCCGCCCTTGGACCCGTCGAGCAGCGTCATCGCGCCACCCAAGCCGATGTCGTCGCGGATGACGCCGCAGCGCCTCTCTCGTGGTGAGCCGGCCCACCGCGTCGGCCACGACCAGCAGGTCGTCGGCCAGGCCTTCGACCTTCGCACCCACCTTGAGGTCGTCGATCCGATCGGCGATCGCCCGGAGCTCGTCGATCGACATCGGCCGGGTCATCCACTTGGAGATCCACGGCGGGAAGCCCCGGCTCGGCCGGCGCTGCACCTCCTGCAGGTCGTCCGGGCGGAGCTCGTCCGGTCTGGCGCCCAGCCGCAGGTACGCGAGGGCCGCCCGCACCCCGGTGCGTTCGAGCATGTCCACCGACACCGTCGAGCTCACGGAGACGCCGGCCTCGACCAGGGCGACGTGCGGCGCGAGCAGCAACGAGTTCGACGCGGGTCGAGCACGGCGATCTCGGTGGTCGGCACCCCCTCGGCGCGCCAGCCCTGCACGACCTTCACCAGCTCGCGGGCCCCCGCCTCAGGCTGGTGCCGGTCGACGACGAGCGCGGCCGGGTCCGGGTCCGCGTCGGGTCCGGGCCGGATCTCCTTGGGCACCCGGAAGTCGTTGTACGCGAGCAGCGCCTTCGCCGCGTCGACGATCGCGACCGGGCAGCGGTAGTTCACCTCGAGGGGGTGCGCGGCCGCGCCGGTGAAGAGCTGCTCGAAGTCGATGAGGAACGCGGGGTCGGCACCGGCGTGGCCGTAGATGACCTGGTCGTCGTCACCGACACCGAACACGTCGAGCCCGGGCGTCGGCGAGCAGCCGGAGCAGCAGGACGTGCGCGGGCGTGAGGTCCTGGAACTCGTCGACGAGCACGTGGCGGTAGCCGGCCTGGACCCGGCGGCGGAACGCGCCGTCGGCGAGGAGCGCCTCGATCGCGCGGTAGATCTGGTCGTCGAAGTCCACCGCGCCGCGTCGGCGCAGCGCTGTCCCGGTAGGGACCGAAGGCCGCGGCGAGACCGGGGACGTCGTCGCGCTCGGCTTCCACCTCCTCCGGGTCCCGCAGTCCGAGCCGGATCGCGGTGAGCCCCTCGAGGTAGGGCGCGAGCCGGTCCGTGTTCGCCCGGCGGCCGCCGCGTCGGCACCACGTCGTCGACGATCCGGCGCACGTCGCGCTCGTCGAGCACCTTCGGGGCACCGCCGTCGTAGTCGGCGAGGAGGCGGTAGCCCGAGCGCGTTGAGCGTGCTCACGCGCGGCGAGAAGTCGGTCGCTGCGCTCCTCCAGCTCGAGCTGCGCCTTCTTGTTGTAGGCGACGGCCAGGACGGTGTCGCGCTCGATGCCCCGGTCGACGACGAGGTGACGGAGCCGCTCGGTGAGGACGCGCGTCTTGCCCGAGCCGGCCGGCGCGACGATGCGCGCCGGCCCCGCGCCGTGCGCAACCGCGGCCAGCTGATCGGGCGCCAGGTCGGCGGTCACCGCGACGGGCGCGGGTACCGGGCGTGAGGCGCCCGAGCTCCACCGTCTCGGCGTGGACGAGGACCGCGCCCGAGGCGTCGAGGTCGAGCGGTCCGCCGCGGGCCCGCCGTCGATCCAGGCCGCGCTCCCGTCGGGCAAGGTGACGTCACCGCGCCGGTCGTTCGCCGGGATCTCGGTCGCGCCGAGGCGGGACGCCTTGCGGCCCCACCACCAGATCGGCTCCTTGGCGCCGCGGGCGTCGTAGGTGTTGGCCCAGACCAGGAAGTGGAGGCGGTCGAGCCCGATCTCGAAGCCGCGCGCCGAGCTGCCACGGTTCGTCGGTCACCGACACCGGCGCGCGGAACTCGTCCGCCTCGACGTCGAGCGCGACCACGACCGGGGTGCGCGTGATCCACGCGAGGTGCAGCACGCTGACGGTCGGTCCCGGGTCCGCGAGCACCGCGGCGTCGATCGTGACGACGTGCGCGTCGGCCCACGCCGCCGGCACCGCGTCCCCGCGGGAGACGACCACCCCCCGCCCCAGTCCGACGGGCCCCGGAACCGTCACGATCGACCCCGCCGTTGGTTGCCCATGCGGTCACGGCGACCGGCAACGCAACCGACCGCGGTGGGGGTCCGGGTGGAGGTGGGGTGGGGCATCCCGCGCGACTCTACGGGCCGGACCACGATGTCGGATTCCCGCCAGACGGGTCCCGGCGGGCGTGGCACCCTGACGGCCATGAGCAGCACTCGCTACCGGATGACGGAGAGCCCGGTCGGGTTCATCACGATCGCCGGCGACGCCGACGCGGTCACCGGGCTGCGCATGGAGGACCAGGCGCACCCACCGGCCGGGAGCGACGAGTGGATCCGTGACGATGCCGCGTTCGCCGACGTGGTCGACCAGCTCGAGGCCTACTTCGCGGGTGAGCTGACCGAGTTCGACGTGACGCTCCGGCTCGAGGGCACCGAGTTCCAACGCCGGGTCTGGGCCGGACTGCTCGAGATCCCGTACGGCGAGACGATCTCGTACGGAGAGCTCGCGCAGCGCATCGGTCAGCCCACGGCATCACGCGCGGTCGGCCTCGCGAACGGGCGCAACCCGGTCGGCATCATCGTCCCCTGTCACCGGGTGATCGGCTCGACCGGCGCGCTCACCGGCTACGGCGGTGGGCTCGACCGCAAGCGCCACCTGCTCGATCTCGAGCGTTCCCGTCGCCAGCCCCAGCTCATCCCCTGAGGGGTTGACGTCGGGCGAAGCGGGCGTACCATCGACGGAGGCCGGCGCGTGCGCCGGCGAGAGCGAACATGGCCGAGGCCAACATGCGTGAAGCAGTTGTCCACCTGGTCCTCAGCCACGGCGACGGTGCCGAGGCCGACCCTCAGCTGGAGCTCGAGGTCGTCCTCGTGGGCGACCTCGCCACGACCGACTGGCGCGCGATCACCGTGATGCGCCACTCCGTGCCGCCCTCGCTGTGCATCGACGGGCCCGTCGTCGCCACCATCGCGTCGGGTCCCCATTCGGGGGAACGGGCCGACGGATGGGCGCAGTCGGACCGCCACTGCGGCGTCGCAGTCACGGGCGCGTCACCGTTCTTCGGCTACCACGGATCTACTGCAACGCCGTGAGCAGCTCGTGCAGCGCGATCGCGTCGGCGCGGGGATCGGGACAGGGCCAACCGTGCTCGGGGAGGTCGAAGTACTCGACGGAGATCCGACCGGCGTAGCCGATGTCGTCGAGTCGGCGGAGCACCGCGGCGAAGTCGACGTCGCCCTCCCCCGGTGCGACCTGCGCCTCCCCGATCCGCGCGTCACGCACCTGCACGTGACCCGCGAACGGCAGCAGGTCGAGGACGTCGCCACCCCACGCGGTGACGTGACCGGTATCGATCAGGAACCGCACGCCGGGCACCGCGGCGGCGAGCGCGATGACGTCGTCGATCGAACGCACGGACGCGCCCGCCCACGGCTCGCACAGCGCGCCGGGCGCGGCCCTCCACCACCGCACGGTGCGATCCCACGCGTCGGGCCCGGCCGGCGGAGCCGGGGTCGAGCACCATGTCGCGACGGGCTTCGGGAACGCGGTCGGACAGCCGACCGGCAGTGCCGTCGCGTCGTCCATCAGCTCGAGCAGCACGTCGATGTGATCGAACCCGTCGGCCGCGGCCAGCTCGGCGCGCCGGCCGACGTCCGGCTCGGTGCCGTACGCGAGGTCCACGACGCCGATCGGGAAGGTCATGGCCGGAGCGTACGACGCGGACGTGCCAGTCTGGCGAGATGAGCGTCGACATCAGCGGGGCCATCGATCTGCATTGCCACTTCGGACCCGACGCGCACCGGGCGCGCTCGGTGACCGCGCTCGAGGCCGCGGCGCAGGCGCGCGACGCGGGCCACGCCGCGGTGCTGCTCAAGTCCCACACCGAGCCGACCGCACAGCTCGCCCGGATCGTCGCCGACGTGGTCGACGGGATCGAGGTCTACGGCGGCGTCTGCTGCGACCACGAGATGGGCGGCCTCAACCCGGCCGCGGTCGAGACCGCGCTCGGTCTGGGCGGCCGGATCGTGTGGCTTCCCACGCTCTCCTCGCGCCAGGACGTCGTCAACGGCGTGGCCGAGCAGCTCGGGATCCCGGGTCCGGGTCTCGTCGTCATCGACGACGACGGCGAGATCCTTCCCGTCGTGCGCGAGATCGCCGCGCTGTGCCACGAGCACGACGCGGTGCTGGCCACGGGGCACATCAGCGGTCCGGAGCACGTCGCCGTCGCCCGGGAGTTCGGCTCCCGCCAGAAGGTGCTCGTGACCCACGCGATGGAGGACATGGTCGGCCCCAAGCTGAGCGCGCCGGAGCTCGCCGAGCTCGCAGACCTCGGGGCGTGGATCGAGCTGTGCGCGCTCACGTGCGTCGGCGCGCTCGCGACGCGGCCGGTCAGCGACCTCGCCGGCGCGGCCGCGCGCGTCGGTCCGGCGCGCTGCACGCTCGCGAGCGACTACGGCCAGGCGATGAACGTCGCGCCGATCGAAGGGCTCCAGCAGTTCGCCGACCTCATGGCCGCCGAAGGCTTGAGCGCCGACGCGATCCGGACGATGGTCGTGGCGAACCCGGCGTCACTCGTCTCGCGCTGAGTCCGCCGCCAACCGCGCCCGACGCGTCGCGACGTCCTCGAGCGCGCGGGTGAGCTCGACCGCGGCCGTGGGTGAGAGGTTCGCGCCGAGGTGCTCGTCGAGCGCGTCCGTGTAGACCTCGTGCGCGCGGCGGAACCGGCTGCGCCCGGATCGGGTCAGCGAGACGACGGTCCCCCGCCGGTCTTCCGGGTGCACCTGGCGCTCGACGATCCCGTCGACCTCCATGCGTTGCACGAGCCGGCTCAACCCGGGCTGGCTGTAGCGCACGCGCATCAGGTCGTGCAGGTCGCGCAGCTGCATCCGCCCACCCGCCCGATCGAGGTACGCGAGCGCGGAGTAGGTGCCGGAGTCGATGCCGGCATCGCGCTCGAGCGCGGTGACGACGTCACGCAGCACGGGTTGGTAGACCTCGACCAGCGCGCTCCAGAGCTGCTGGGTCTCTTCGGGAGAGCTCGGCACCGCTCAGCGACGGGGGTCGACGAGCTGCAGCTCGAACTCGCCCGGCACCCGCCGGCCGATCGCCGCGCTCACGGTGTCGGCGAGCTGGTCGGGCGCGAGGATGCAGTCCTCGCAGCTCACGTCGTCGAACCGGAGCTCGAGCCGGACGCGCAACGTCTTGGGGTCCGCGTCGATCAGCAGCAGGTCCGCGCCGTCGGCCCGGAGGATCCGGCCGACCTCGTCGACGGCTGCCGCGACCGCGTCGGGATCCATGATCAGCCGACCGGCCGCGCGACCGCGCTCTGGATCTGGCTCTCACCGAAGCTCGGCAGCGCGATCGCGTGCAGGCTGCCGAGGCCGCCGCACACGACGGGCACGATCTGCTCGGGCCGCGCGGTGAGGTAGACCCGGTCCGCCGCGCCGACCCGGCCCTTGTCCACGAGGATCACGCGGTTCGGCTCGGGCCAGAGCTCGAGCGGCTGCCACGCGTGCTCGTGCACGAACCCCTGGAGATCGGCGACGTCGGGGAACACCGCGCCGAATCGCTCCGCCCACATCGGGTTGATCGCGAGCACGACCTCGCCGTTGTCCGCGTTGCCGAGGAACATGTTCGCGAGCGGGTACGCCATGCTCTTGGCCAACAGCTCGAGCAGGCCGCGGGCGTCGTCGTTGTGGATGTCGGCCATGGGGAACGTGCCCTTGCCACCGTGGACGGTGACGACGTCCTCATCCGCGGTGAACCCGCGCCGCACCGCGAGCGACGGCCAGGGTGACCGTTCCTCCCACTCGCCGAAGCAGAGGCCGAAGCGGGCCGGTTGACCGAAGACGGTCCGCGACGTCTCGCCCGCGCGCTGCCCGCCGATGTTCCGCAGGCACAGCGAGACCGCCCGCCCGATCGTCATCGATCCCCGGCCACCGGCACCGCCCATGCAGCCGGCCCGGTAGTCGATGCCCAGGCCGTCACGCGAGGGCCCGTTGACGATCAGCATGGGGAACACGCTCGACGTCGTCGTGGTGAGCCCGAACGCGTTCCACTCCGGTACGAGCAACGCTTCGAGCGCGGCCAGCACGAGCGGGAACGCGGCGGGTTCCACCCCGGCCATCGCCGCGTTCGCGGCGATGAGCTCGACGGTCGCCACCCCGCCGCGCGGCGGGAGGACGCCGACGACGAGGTCGGGCGGGTCCGGCGTGGACGCGAGCAGCGCCTCGATGGCCGCGTCGGTCGGCGGCAGCACCGGCGCGCCGTCGCCCCAACGCTCCGCGATTGACAGCTCGTAGAACGCGGTCGGGTCCGCCGGGACCTCGGCCCGCTCCCCCGTCAAGGTCATCTCGCTCACGATCCCACCTCGACGCCCAGGAGCTCGAGCGCCTCCGGGTAGGCGGCCGCGGAGATCGCGAGGAGGTCCTCGCGGGTGCGGGCTTCGAGCGGGTACGGCAGCACGAGGATGCGCAGGTCACCATGACCCAGATGGTTTGCCATGTTGGTGCCGTGGGTCGCGAACTCGTCGGTGACCACCGCGATCACCGGCCGCTCCCGGGCCTCCAGCGCGACCGCGTCGGCGATCGCGAACGACGTGCAGGAGCCGCAGGTGCCGAGGCCCACGATGCCGAAGTCGACCGCCTCGGCGAGCTCCCCGATGTGGCTGCGGTCCGCCGCGCCGGTGCGCCCGACCTGACCGTGGGTCTCGACGGTCGCGACGTCGGCCACGCCGTCGGCCCGCAGCCGCGCCTCCCAGTCGGCCGCGATCAGGCGCCACGACCGCCAGGCCGCGTCGGTGCGGATGCCCGCGCGCAGGCCGCGGACCGGGCCGTCGACGCGGAACGTCGGTGCCGCGACCTCAACCGCCGGTGGCGCCGTGGGCTTGCGGATCCAAACGGTGCTCATCGCCGAAGTCTAGAGATCCATGCGCACGCATGCAACCTTCCCGGGTCGCTCCGTCGTCCGCACTTCGTGCCCGCTCCCGCGCTCCGCTCCTGCTCGTTCACCCGTCCGTACACTTGCCGCAGTGACCAACCCCCCGATCCGCCTCATGCTCGCTGACGTCGACGGCACGCTCGTCACCAAGGACAAGGTGCTCACCGATCGGGCGATCGCCGCGGTCCAGCAGCTGCGCGCCGCCGGCATCCGGTTCGCGGTCACGAGTGGGAGACCTCCGAGGGGCATGTCGATGCTGATCGAGCCGCTCGCGATCGACACCCCGATCGCCGCGTTCAACGGCGGGCTCTTCGTGAACCCGGACATGTCCGTGATCGAGCAGCGGGTCATCCCCACCGCCGAGGTCCAGCCGACCATCGACCTCATGGGCTCGTTCGGCCTCGACGTCTGGATCTACCGCGGCGCCGACTGGTACGTCCTGAACCTGAAGGGCGCGCACGTCGACCGTGAGATGTGGACGGTCAAGTTCTCCCCCACGCTCGTGACGAGCTTCGACGGGCTCACCGACGACGTCGCCAAGATCGTCGGGGTGAGCGACGACCTGGATGCGGTCGAGCGGGCCGAAGCCGCGGCACACCAGCAGCTCGGCGACGAGGTGTCGGCGGCCCGCTCCCAGCCCTACTACCTCGACGTCACCCATCACCAGGCGAACAAGGGAGGGGTCGTCGAGTACCTCTCGCAGCGCTACGAGATCCCGCCCGCCCAGATCGCCACCATCGGCGACATGCCGAACGACGTGCTCATGTTCACACCTTCCGGCTTGAGCATCGCCATGGGCAACGCGAGCACCGAAGTGCAAGCCGACGCGAACAAGGTCACGACATCGAACGAGGACGAAGGCTTCGCCAACGCGGTCGAGCGCTTCATCCTCCCCGACGGTTAGGCGCGCCGCCACGGCGTCCGGCCACGCGGCTCGGGGACCGGGAGCAGCGAACCCGCAGCACGCTACGTGAGGACCGGCTTGCCGTTCACGATCGCGAAGCGCACCACGAAGAGGTTGCGGGCGCCCTGCGGGTACCCGACCTTCCCTCCGACCCACGAGTGGAGCGCGAGCCACGTCGCGCCGTGATCGTCGGTGAAGACCGAGGGACTGCCGGGCCCCTGCGCGGTCGGGCTGGACGTGAGCCACGGGCCGGCGTTCGGCTTCACGCACGGACCGAGTGGTGACGAGCACACCGCGTAGCTGATCGCGTAGTTCGCGGTCGCCCAGTCGTTGCCGGAGTAGAAGAGGTAGAAGCGACCGTCCCCCGCCGCGAGCATGGTCGGTGCCTCGACGATGCCGAGCTCCCACGCCTGGTCGGCCGTCAGCATCGGCGTCGGAGTGCCGACCAGGCTGCGGCCGTCGGGCGCGAGCTGCTGGCCCATGATGCCGGTGAAGCCGTCGTAGTTCTTCCAGAGCAGGTAGACGACCCCGTTCGCGTCGACGAACGGGTTGGGGTCGATCGCACCACCGCCCGCGGACAGACCAGTGGTCCCGTCGTGGCGTCGACGAACCGCCCGGTCGGCTTGGTCCCGAGGGCGTAGGAGATGCACTCCGTGCCCGTGCTCCGGTCGAGCGTCGTGTAATAGAGGACGTAGCCGCCCGGACGCGCGAGCAGTGCCGGAGCCCAGACGTAGCCGGGCCCGGACCACGCGGGGAGCTTGGGGAGCGCGTCGGCGCGCGTCGCGGTGCCGAACAACCCACCCGAGGTCAGGGCAGGGACGTGGTCGTCCTCGGTGTTGGTGGAGTAGGCGTAGTAGCGGCTCCCCGTGCGCAACACGAACGGGTCGGCGAAGTCGTGGCAGTACACGACCGGCGCCCCACCGATGAACATCGACCGCACCCGGCCCGCGAATCCTCCGGCGCCGCCGACCGGCGGCACCCCGGACGCGGCCGACGGCGTCGTCTGCACCGGCGCGCGGAACTCGACGCCCGAGCACGGCAGATCCTCGGCGCTCGGCACGAGCACCGCGACGAGCAGCCACACTCCGGCGAGCGTCGCGACGAGGCCGCCCGCCACCAGCAGCACGATCGTGCGCCGGCTCTGCGTCCGGACCCAACGTGTCGCGGTCACCCCTCGCTCCCGAGCCTCGATTCGCGCGCGAGCCTACGGGGCGACGCGCGCGATCTAGGCCACCATCCACTCCGGGCGCGGCGCGTCGATGCGTGCGAGGTCGCTGGGCACGGTGCCGAACCGCTCGGCGTGGGCCTGCCAGTCCCGGTACGCGTCCTCCATCTCGTCGCGCGAGCGCGCCACGAAGTTCCACCACATCAGGATCTCGCCGAAGGGCGTGCCACCGAGCAGCAGCACGCGGCTCGGCGTGTCGGCGCGCAGCACCAGCTCGTCGCGACCGTGGCCGAGGTACACGAGGTGATCCGGCTCGATGCGGGTGCCCGCGACCGTGAGCGAACCCGTGAGGACGACGAGCCCGTGTTCGAACGCGGGGACCAGCGGGAGCTCGGTCGGGCCGTCGAACGCGAGATCCGCGCCGACGAACGGGCTGTCGGTGCGCGCGGTGACCGCGCGCCGGCGAGCTCGCCGACCAGGACGGTCGCCTCTCCCGAACCCAGCGCGACGCGCGGGAGCTCGGCCTGATGCTCGAACGCCGCGGCTCCGTGGCGTGTGGCCTCCGGCTGCGCGACCCAGAGCTGCACGCCGTGGCCCGCGCGTCCCGAGCGACGCCCGTCTTCGGCGTGCGCGACGCCGTGGCCCGCGCTCATCAGGTTGAGCTGGCCGGGCCGGATCAGCTGCTCGTTGCCGAGGCTGTCGCTGTGGAGCGTCTCGCCGTCCAGCAACCAGGTCACCGTCTGCAGGCCCACGTGGGGATGCGGGCCGATCATCGACGGCGGGTCCGACGGCCCCGTCGGCTGGAAGTGGTCGAGGAAGCACCAGGCGCCGATCGTGCGGCGGGCCCGCCGCGGCAGCGCGCGCAGGACGCGGGTGCCCGCCACGTCGGCCACCCGGCTCGGCGTGATCTCGAGGACCTGCGTGGGCGACGGCGCCGTGGCCGCGACCGGCTCCGTGTCCGCTTCGTCGACCGGTCCGCTCATGGGCCCTCCTCTCGTCGCAGAATCTCAGCCTAGAGATCAGCGGTTCCGTGGTTCGTTGACGGGATCCGGGGGTACGGGCGACTACCGTGCGCGTCGCCCGTCGTGGCGCCTCCTTCCTGTCGCCTGCCCTCGAGATCTCATGACCCCCACCTCGGAACCCGCCGCGGACACCCCGCCCCGGGTCGTCATCATCGGTGCCGGCCCGGCCGGGCTGACCGCGGCCTACGAGCTCGTCACCCGCTACGGCATCACCTCCACGATCCTGGAGTCGGACTCCGTCGTCGGCGGCATCAGCCGGACCGTCGAACGTGACGGCTGGCGCTTCGACATCGGTGGTCACCGCTTCTTCACCAAGGTGAAGGAGGTCGAGGCGTTCTGGCACGAGATCCTCCCCGACGAGGACTTCATGCTGCGGCCCCGCATGAGCCGCATCTTCTACGAGGGCAAGTACTACGACTACCCGCTCAAGATCTCGAACGTCCTGCGGAACCTGGGCCTGTGGGAGTCGTTCCGCGTGCGTCCTGTCCTACCTCTGGGTGCGCATCCGTCCGCCGAAGGACCAGGACACGCTCGAAGGTTGGGTCGCGGCGCGGTTCGGCTGGCGGCTCTACGAGCACTTCTTCAAGACCTACAACGAGAAGCTGTGGGGCGTCCCGGCCGACAAGCTGCCAGCGGACTTCGCGGCCCAGCGCATCAAGAACCTCTCGTTCATGAACGCGGTCATGACCGCGCTGCTGCCCAAGCGCAACCAGAAGGACATCACCTCCCTCATCGAGGAGTTCCAGTACCCGAAGCACGGCCCCGGGATGATGTGGGAGCGGTGCCGGGACCTGGTCGAGGCCAAGGGCTGCACCGTCGTGATGAGCAGCCGGGTCGTGGCCGTCAACCACGAGGACGACCGCGCGGTGTCAGTGACCACCGAAGCCGCGGACGGGACCCGCACCGACTACCCGTGTGACCACGTCATCTCGTCGATGCCGATCTCGCAGCTGCTCCAGGCCATGGAGCCGGCCGCGGCGGACACGGCCGAGACCGCGGCCGACGACCTGCGCTACCGCGACTTCCTGACCGTGGCGCTCGTCGTCCCCGAGAAGTACAGCTTCCCGGACAACTGGATCTACGTGCACTCGCGCGAGGTGCAGGTCGGTCGCATCCAGAACTTCGGCTCGTGGTCGCCATACATGGTGAAGGAGGGCCGGACCTGCCTCGGGCTCGAGTTCTTCGTGTTCGAAGGGGACGAGACCTGGAACAAGCCCGACGCGGAGCTCGTCGAGCAGGGCAAGCGCGAGCTGGCGATCCTCGGGCTGGTGGACCCGACCAAGGTCGAAGCGGGCTACGTCGTGCGCATGCCGAAGGCGTACCCGTTCTACGACGCGAGCTACAAGGCGAACGTCGCGCGGATCGTCGAGTGGCTGGAGGACTGCGCGCCCAACGTGCACCCGGTGGGTCGCAACGGCATGCACCGCTACAACAACCAGGACCACTCCATGTACACCGCGATGCTCACCGTCGAGAACATCGCCACCGGCTCGAAGCACGACGTGTGGAACGTGAACGTCGAGGAGGAGTACCACGAGGAGTCGTCCGGCGGCGACGACTCCGCTCGTGGCACTCGCGGCACCGGTCGGGACGCGCCGGTGATCCCCCGGGAGCACTACGACGAGGATCACCCGGTGCACCAACCACCGACACCGGCCTGACCGCTACTGCGACGCGCCGTTCGGCGCCTGGCCGCCGCCGGCCCCGGGCCGGAAGCCGAGCCCACCACCGAGCGCGCCTTCACGGATGTTGGTCGCGGTGATCGTCCCGTTGGACGTCTTGCCCCGCACCACCACCTGATCGCCGACCTTCAGGTCACTGACGCTCCCGGACTTCGTGACCGACACCTTGGTCGTCGACGACGTCGTGACCGTCACGGCCGTGCCCTGGACGCTCGTGACCGTGAACGTCCCGTCACCCACGGACGCCACGACCCCGCGGCGAAGGTCGTGCCGTTCGCACCACCCGGGAACTGGCCGCCGCCGGGGAATTGCCCGCCGCCCGGACCCTGGCCTGCGCCGCCCGCGCCGCCCTGACCACCCTGGCCCTCGCCCCGCTGGAAGCGGCCGCCACCCGGGGCACCGCCGTTCCCACCGAAGCCGCCCGGACCCGGGTTGCCCGCGGCGGCCGACACCTTGCCCTCGTCCATCACGCGGGTCGCGGTGATGTCGGGGGACGTGCCGGTGCCGATCACCGTCACGGTGTCACCGACCTTGACGTCGTCCGCAGTCCCGGTCGAGGACAGCGTCACCGTCGTCTTCGATGACGTGGCCACCTTGGTGGTCTTGTTCGTGGCCTGGCTCTTCAGGGTCAGGTTCGAGCCGTTGATGCTCGCGATCGTGCCGAAGCCGCCTCCGCCGAACCTGCCGCGGAAGCCACCTTGCCCGCCGGCCGCCTGGCCCTGGCCCGTGCCGGCACCGCCGGTGCTGGCCTGACTGGTCGCGGCCGCGGGTGACGAGGAGCCCGACGACGTCGCGGCGCTGATCCCGAACACCGCGGCCGCGCCGACGACCGCGGCGCCGACTCCGACGGCGACCCAGGTCTTCCACGACGGGCCCGACCGCGGCGCCTCGGCGGGCGGTGTGGGCGCGCCCCCACCGCCCGCGGGACCACCCGCGGGTGCGGGTGCCGCAGGCCAGACGGGCTCGGGCGGGGTGGGCTCGAGCGGAGGTCCGGGGTTCGAGTTGCTCATGTCGTCATCCATTGCTGTGCTCCTTCGTCAACGTCGTTCGTTGCTGTGTGATCTGTCATCCGCCGGGGCGGTTGAACCCGCCGCCGAAGCCCCCGCCGAAGCCGCCGCCCGCTCCACCGCCGAACCCGCCGAAGCCGCCGAACCCGCCGCCCGTCGTGGTGCCGTTGGTGGTCGAGCTGGACGAGTCCGTCGCCGAGCCCGGGAGGGGCGTTGCGAGGTTGGCGAGCACGACCTTCTGGCCGGGCTTCACGCCGCTGGTGATCTCGGTCCACGTGTCGCCGACGACCCCGACCTGGACCAGCGTCCGTTCCGGGGTGCTGCCCTTGAGCACGTTGACCAGGTGACGGGTCCCGACCGTGGTGACCGCCGAGGTCGGCACGGCCAGGGCCGAGCGCGAGCTCTTGGTGATGATGGCGAGCGATCCGGTCGAGCCGTTGTTGAGCGACGCGTCCGGGTCGGTGAGACCGACCACGACGCGGTAGCTCGTCGTCGTCGTGTCAGAGGCGTCCGGCGCGATCGAGATCGTCGAGACCTTGCCTACGAGTGGCCGCTTCGATCCGTCGGGCAGGAAGGTGGCGGGCTGGCCGACCTTCACCGAGGTCACCTTGTCGACGCTGACCGTCGTCGTCACCTCGTAGCCACCGGAACCGACGACGACGATGTTGGCCGTCGTGGATCCGGCGGTGACGGTGTCGCCGACCGCGAGGTTGACGGCTTCGACGGTCCCCGCGATCGGGCTCACGATCGTCGCCTGGGCGATCGCCTGCTCCGCGACCGCGACGTCCGCCTGCGCGGCGTCCACCGCCTTCTGGTAGGCGATGAGGTCCGCCGCCGACGGCGATGACCCGGTGGCGCCGGTGGACCGGCTGGATCCCGATGCGCCCGTCGACGCGCCGCTGCCCGAGCCGGAGCGGGAGGTCCCCGAACCTGCGCCCGACGGCGCGGTGGTCGAGGTCGTGGCCTGCTGGGTCAGCAGCAGGTCGAGCGCGTTCGAGGCGGCGACGAGCTGCTGCTGCGCCTTGCTGACCGCGCCCTGGGCCGTCAGGACCTGCTGCGTTGCCGTCTGGCACGCGGCGAGCTGTGCAGGGGTGGGCGTGCCCGGTGGCGTCGTGCCGATCCCCGCGGCCTGGCAGACCGAGGTCGCGGAGTCGAGCGCCTGCGTCGCGGTGTTCACCGCGGCGTCGACCTTGTGCTGGGCCGCGAGGACGTTCTGCTGGGCGGCGGCGATCTGCGGGTTGCTCGAGTGCGGGATCGACATCGCGGTGAGGACCACGCTCGTCGTGGACGCGGCCGACCGCCGAGCCGGCGCCCGAGGCGTCGGAGCTGCGCGAGCCGCCGGTGCCGCCCGAGCCGGTCCCGACGCCGGAGACCGACTCGCCGCTGAGCGCCTTCTGCAGGGTGAGCTGTGCCTGCGCGAGCGTCGCCTGCTTCTCGTGCAGGGTCTGGCTCAGCGCCTGCGGGTCGAGCGTCGCCAGCGTCTGGCCGACCGTGACCGATTCCCCGAGCTGGACGCCCACCGTCGCCACGGTGCCGGACGACGGGAAGGCGACGGACGCCTGCGAGACCGGCTCGACGAGGCCGACGCCGTTGAGCAGCGCGTCCACGTTGTGGGTCGCGACCGTCGCGGTCACGTACGACGCGTCGTCCGCGCCGAATGCCTGCGACACGAGCACACCACTCGCGATCAGCGCGAGGACGACCACGACGATGAGTGCCTTCCGACGCTTGTGCCACCAGCTCGGCGGCGTCGCGTCAGGGTCCGGGAACAGCGAGGCGAGCCGATCGGCGCGGAGGCGGACTGGAGCGGGCCCGGCGTGGCCGCCGGCGTGGTCGGAGAGGATTGCGCTTCGATGGCCATGCGGTCATTCGCTCCTGAGCGCGTCGATCGGGGCGAGCCTGGCCGCACGCGACGCGGGATACACACCGAAGATCACGCCGATGCCGATCGCCATCGCGATCGCGCCGATGCCGGCGGGGATCGAGAGGATCACCCTCGAGTCGCTGAAGAGGGGCACGACGACCGCGCCGACCAGCCCGAGCGCGACGCCGAGCACTCCCCCGGCGAGTCCGAGCACGGATGCCTCGACGAGGAACTGGCGGCGGATCAGCCGGGGTCGGGCACCGAGCGCCTTGCGCAGGCCGATCTCCCGGATGCGCTCGGTCACCGAGACCAACATGATGTTCATCACGCCGATGCCGCCGACGAGCAGCGAGATGATCGCGATGCCGGCGAGCATGACGGTCAGGGTGTCGTCGACCGAGTTCGCGGCCGAGAGGATCGACTGCTGCGTTGCGATCGAGAAGTCGGCGTTCGCGGCCGTCGTGATCTTGTGGGTGTTGAGCAGGAGTGCGTTCGACTCCTGGTACGCGGCAGAGAGCGTCGCCGCGGAGGTCGCCTTGACCGAGATGGAGCTGACCGAGTCGCGGGTCGTGCCGCCGACCAGCCGTTGCGAGTAGGTGCTGAGCGGAACGACCGCGAGGTCGTTGTTCGACGTCTGCTCGGAGGAGCTCAGCGCCTTGAGCACGCCGATCACCGTGAGCTTCACGCCGTTGTAGCTGACCGTCCGACCGATCGGGTTGGCGTTGTTGAACAGCTCCGTGACCGTGTCGGGCCCGAGCACGACGACCGCCGCGGCCTGAGCCTCGTCCTTCGCCGTGATGAACCGACCGGACGTCACCCCACGGGACCGCACCACCTTCCAGCTCGGCGTCGTGCCGGTGAGCGTGGTCGTCCAGTTGGTCGACCCGTTGACCAGCTACGACCGAGGACGTCGACGTCGGCGCGACCGCCTGGATGTCCGGCGCCGCGGCCTTGGATGTCGAGCGCCGCGGGCGTCCTGGACGGTCAGCGTCGACGCCGAGCCGAACCCGCCGCGGGTGCCGGTCGAGGTCGGTCGGTGCTCCCGGGCGAGATGACGAGGAGGTTCGTGCCGAGCTCGTTGATCTGGTCCTGGACCTTGGCCTTCGCGCCCTGGCCGAGGCCGACGGTCAGCACGACCGCGGTGATGCCGATGAGGATCCCGAGCATCGTCAGCGCCGAGCGCAGGCGGTGGGTGCGCACCGCCTCGGTCGCGGTCCGGAAGGTGTCGAGCCAGTTCACGTGGCCGATCCCCGCGAGCTGCGGACCGGCGCGTCGTCGGGCTGCCAGATCCGGCCGTCCCGGATCTGGATCGTGCGCTTGCGCCCGCTGCGCGATGTCGAGCTCGTGGGTGATCAGCACGATCGGTGCGACCTTCGCGCGTTCAGCGACTCGAGCAGGTCGAGCACGTCGGCGGTCGAGGTGGTGTCGAGGTTCCCGGTGGGCTCGTCGGCCAGGATCATCGCGGGCTCGGTGACCAGCGCCCGGGCGACGGCGACCCGCTGCTGCTGGCCACCCGACAGCTCACCCGGCTTGTGGTTCGCCCGGTCCGCGAGCCCGACCTTCTCGAGCGCGACGCAGCGCGCGCTCCCGTCGTTCGCTCGGGTGCACGCCGCTGTACATGAGGGGCAGCTCGACGTTGCGCCACGCCGGGCAGGTACGCCAAGAGGTTGAACTGCTGGAAGACGAAGCCGATGAAGAGGTTGCGGACGTCGGCGAGCTGATCCTCGTCGAAGGTCTGCGGCATCGTGGCCGGCGAGCCGGAACACGCCGGAGGTCGGCACGTCCAGGCAGCCGAGGATGTGCATCAACGTCGACTTGCCGGAACCGGAGGGACCGGTGATCGCGACGAAGTCGTTCTCTTCGATGCGCAGCGAGACGTCGCGCAGTGCCGCGACCTCGATCGTCGCCGGTCGCGTAGATCTTGCTGACGTCGAGCAGCTCGATGACCGCGGGCGGCCGAGGCTCCGGCGTGAGGATCGGCTCCGTGGTGGAGGTCACGTCACTCACCCGCCAGCCCCGGCCGGGAACTCGCCCCGCTGGAACCCGCCGCCGGCCCCGGTCCCGCGCTGGAACCCGGAGGGCAGGCCGACCGGGCGGGTGATCGTGATGACGACCTTGTCCCCCGCCTTCAGCCCGCTCGTGATCTCGGTGTTGCCGTTCGCGGTGATGCCGGTCGTGACCTTCCGGGTCTGCGTCGGGCCGGTGGCGGTGCCGTCGGTCGCCAGGGTCACCGTGGACCCGCTGTCGTTGGTCGTGATCGCGAGCGTCGAGACCTGCACGACGTCGGACCGCTGCTTCGTCGCGATGTCGCCGCTGACCGTCGATCCGACGTAGAAGTCGGTGCCGGTGGCGTCGAAGGTGATCGTCACCGGATAGGTCGCCACGCCGGTGCTGACGTCTGCGATCTTGCTGACCTGGCTCACCAGGCCGGTGGCAGTGGCCCCGGTGGTTGCCGCACCCGCGGCGCCGGTCCCGGTGCCCGCGCCGGTCCCGGTGGTCCCGGTCCCGCCACCGGCTCCACCCGCCCCGGCCGCGCCGCCGCGAGACGGCCGAACAGCGCGGCGAAGCCACCACCGCCGCCACCGAACCGTCCGTTGGCGGCACTGGAGGTCGTGCGGGTGATCGTGGCGGTCTGCCCGACCGCGACGCTGGCGATGTCGGCGGTGTCGACCGCGAGCTGGACGGTGTAGCGGCCCGTGCTCACGACCTGGATCTGAGCAGTCGAGCTGCTGCTGGACGACGAGCTGGAGCTGGCCGCGGCGACGCGGCTGTTCGACGACCCGAGGTTGGCCGAGGACTGACCGGATCCGCTGCCGGTGCCGGTGGCTGCGGTCGCGCCCGTCCCGCTGCTCGAGAGCTGCTCGCCGTTCGTGATGTTCACGGCTGCGACGGTGCCGTCGAAGGTGGCGACGAGCGACGCGTTTGCGAGGGCCTGGTTCGCGTTCGTCAGCGAGTCGTTCGCGGAGGTGAGGCTCGACTCGTCTGCCGTGATCTGATCGGACGAGGCGCCGGAAGCCTCGTCGTCGGAAAGCTTGGCCTGCGCGCTGGCGACGTCCGCCTGCGCGGAGGTGACCGCCGCCTGCAGCGAGGCGGAGTCGAGCGTCGCGAGCACCTGGCCCGCCTTCACGGTGTCGCCGGCCGCGACGTTCACCGCCGACACCGTCCCCGGCGACGAGAAGCTGAGGTTGTCGGTCTGGGCCGCCGCGACGGTCCCCTCGGCGGAGACCGTCACGCTCATCGGCCCACTCGTGACCGTGACGAGCTGCTTCGTGGTCGCGGCCGAGGCGGTGTTGGTGTTGTCGGGGCGGAAGGCGAACCACCACACCCCGACGATGGCGACCACGATCAGCACCGGCACGAACACGATCGGTTGGATGAGGTTCCGGAGGCGCATGGGGCTCAGCGTGGCGAGCCCGTCCGAGAACCACCTGTGAGGTATGTATGCGTTGTGTGAGAATTTGAGAATTCCCGCGGACGGCGGCCGGGCGGCCCGTGTGACAAGGGTCTCAGTCACTCCTGAGTGAGATGAGTGAGTGCTCACTCATGTAGGCTCGGCCCATGCCCAGCGCCCCGAGCCGCACCCGAGCCACCGCACTCCCCCCGTCGGAACGGCGGGCGGAGATCATCGCGGCCACGCTCCCGCTGCTCCTCGCGCACGGCTCGACGGTGACGACGCGCCAGATCGCCGAGGCCGCCGGCATCGCCGAAGGCACCATCTTTCGGGTCTTTCCGGACAAGGAGTCCCTCATCGAGGCCGCCGTCGAGTCGGCCTTCGACAGCACCTCGTCCGACGCCGCGCTCGACGCGATCGACCGCGCCCTGCCCCTCGAGCCGCGCCTCATCGCTGCGGTCGAGATCCTGCGCCGCCGGGTCGCGGACCTGTGGCAGCTGCGCACCGCGCTCGGGATGATGCAGGTCTCGAGTGGCGGTCCGTCGATGACCGATCGCCACCGGCCCCCCGACCTCGCCCCCCTCGCCGCGCTCTTCACCGCCGACCGGGCCCGGATCAAGCGTGAGCCGCTCGAGGCCGCGCACCTGCTGCGGGGCATGGCCGTCGCCTGCACCCATCCCGCGCTGATCCTCGATCAGCCCCTCTCGTCGGCCGAGATCGTCTCGCTCTTCCTCGACGGGATCCGCAGCACCGCAACGGTGGCCTCCGCGTGACGCTGCTCCGACTCCTCCGCACGTTCCTCGGGAAGTACCGCAACCTGTTGCTGCTCGTGCTCGGGTTCACGTTCGTCCAGACGATGTGCACGCTGCTGCTGCCGACGCTCAACGCGGACATCATCGACAAGGGTGTGCTCACCGGGAACACGGACTACATCTGGAAGCACGGCGGCATCATGCTGGGGATCACCGTCGTCCAGGTCGCGTTCGCGGTCGTCGCCGTCTACTACGGGTCACGTGCCGCGATGGCGTTCGGCCGCGACGTGCGCGGCGCACTCTTCCACCGGGTCACCGACTTCTCCGCCCAGGACGTCGCGAGCTACGGCGCCCCGTCGCTGATCACCCGCATCACGAACGACGTGACGCAGGTGCAGATCCTCGTGCTCATGTCCTGCACGCTGCTCGTTGCCGCGCCCATCACGATCGTCGGCGGCGTGATCTTCGCGGTGCGCGAGGACGGCCCGCTGTCGTTGCTCCTGCTCGTGAGCATCCCCGTGCTGGTCATCTGCGTCGGGCTCGTGATCATCCGGATGGTCCCGCAGTTCCAGGTGATGCAGGAGCGGATCGACCGGATCAACCAAGTCCTGCGCGAGCAGATCACCGGGATCCGCGTCGTGCGCGCCTTCGTGCGGGAGCCCGACGAGGCCGAGCGGTTCGGCGGTGCGAACGACGAGCTCACCCAGACCTCCCTGCGGGCCGGCAAGCTCATGGCGTTCATGTTCCCGACGGTGATGCTCGTCCTGAACGCGTCGAGCGTCGCCGCGATCTGGCTCGGTGCGGACCGCATCGGCAGCGGCCAGATGCAGGTCGGCGCGCTGATCGCGTTCCTGAGCTATCTGATCCAGATCCTCATGTCCGTGATGATGGCCACGTTCGTCGCGGTCCTCACGCCACGGGCCAAGGTCAGCGCGGACCGGATCCAGGAGGTCCTCGGCGCGAAGTCGTCGGTCGTCCCTCCGCCCGAGCCGGTCATGGCGCTCGACCCGAGCAGCTCGCTGGAGCTGCGCGGCGTCGAGTTCAAGTACCCCGGTGCCGAGCACCCGGTCCTGTGCGACATCTCGTTCACGGCCCGCGCCGGAGAGATGACCGCGATCATCGGGAGCACCGGCGCGGGGAAGACCACACTCCTCAACCTCGTGCCGCGCCTCTTCGACGCGACCGGTGGTGAGGTCCTCGTCGACGGCTACAACGTGCGCGACATCGAGCCCGAGCTCCTGTGGAGCCGCATCGGCCTCGTCCCCCAGAAGCCGTACCTGTTCTCCGGCACGGTGGCGAGCAACCTGCGGTACGCGAACCCTGACGCCACCGACGACGAGCTCTGGGCCGCGCTCGACATCGCGCAGGCCACGTCGTTCGTGAAGGCGATGCCCGGTGGCCTCAACGCGTCGATCGCCCAGGGCGGATCGAGCGTGTCGGGGGGCCAGCGGCAGCGACTCGCGATCGCGCGGGCGCTCGTGCGCAAGCCCGGCATCTACCTGTTCGACGACTCGTTCTCGGCCCTCGACCTCGCCACGGACGCGCGCCTGCGCGCCGCGCTGCGCCCGGTCGTCGCGGATGCGGTGACCGTGATCGTCGCCCAGCGGGTGTCGACCATCATCAATGCGGACCAGATCCTCGTCATCGAGGACGGGCTGCAGGTCGGGCTGGGCACCCACCGCGAGCTGCTCGAGAGCTGTCCGACGTACGCCGAGATCGTGGCGTCGCAGCTGACCGAGGAGGAGGCGGCATGAGCGACGACCCGGTCTCCACCAACGGCAGCTCGCCGGTGGAAGAGGACGACGAGTTCGTCAAGCCGCCCGAGGACCTGCGCGGCGGCGGCCAGATGGGCCGGTTCGGCGCGGCCGGGATGCCGCTCGAGCGCTCCAAGGACTTCAAGAACTCGACCCGCCGCCTCGCCGCCCGGCTCGCGCCGGAGGGATTCGGCGTCGCGGCCGTCCTGATCCTCGCGATCGCCAGCGTGACGCTGCTCGTGATCGCCCCGAAGATCCTCGGCGGCGCCACCAACATCATCGTGGACGGCGTCACGAGCGGGAAGGGCATCAACTTCTCGAAGCTCCACAACACCCTGCTGCTCGTGCTCTGCATCTACGCGGTGTCCGCGGTGCTCGCGCTCTCGCAGGGCCGGCTGCTCGCGGGGGTCGTGCAGCGAGCGATGTTCAGGCTGCGTTCGGACGTCGAGGACAAGCTCAACCGGATGCCGCTGCGCTACGTGGACCGCCAGCCGCGCGGCGACATGTTGAGCCGCGTCACCAACGACATCGACAACCTCGCCCAGAGCCTCCAGCAGACGTTGAGCCAGCTCCTGACATCGACGCTGACGCTCGTCGGCGTCCTCATCATGATGTTCACGATCTCGTGGGTGCTCGCGCTCGTGGCGCTGGTCACGATCCCGCTCTCGGTCTTCACCATGCGCTCGATCACGAAGCGGTCCAAGTCCAAGTTCGTCGACCAGTGGCGGCACACCGGCACGTTGAACGCGCAGGTCGAGGAGGCGTTCACCGGTCACTCGCTGGTGAAGGTGTTCGGCCGTCAGAAGGACGTCGAGAAGAAGTTCAACGACAAGAACGAAGAGCTCTTCCAGTCCAGCTACGCCGCGCAGTTCATCTCCGGCACCATCCAGCCCGCGATGATGTTCTTCGGGAACCTGAACTACGTGGCCATCGCGCTCATCGGTGGGCTGATGGTCTCGTCGGGCCAGCTGACGATCGGTGGCATCCAGGCGTTCATCCAGTACTCGCGCCAGTTCACCCAGCCGCTCACCCAGCTCGCGTCGATGATCAACGTGATGCAGTCGGGGATCGCGTCCGCCGAGCGCGTGTTCGAGCTGCTCGACGCGCCCGAGGAGGTCGAGGACGACCTCGTGCCGCTGGAGGACCTCGAGCCGAAGGGCCGGGTCGAGTTCGACCACGTGTCCTTCTCCTACGACCCGAAGAACCCGCTCATCGAGGACCTGTCGCTGATCGCGGAGCCGGGCCAGACGGTCGCGATCGTCGGTCCAACGGGTGCCGGCAAGACGACGCTGGTGAACCTCATCATGCGGTTCTACGAGATCGACAGCGGCTCCATCACCCTCGACGGGCTCGACGTCTCGAAGATGCGCCGCCGGGACCTGCGCTCGAACATGGGCATGGTGCTCCAGGACACGTGGATGTTCGGCGGGACGATTCGCGAGAACATCGCGTACGGCAACCTCGAAGCGACCGAGGAGCAGATCCTCGAGGCCGCGCGCGCGACGTACGTCGACCGGTTCGTGCACTCCCTCCCCCAGGGCTACGACACGGTCGTCGACGACGAGGGTGGGAGCGTGAGCGCCGGCGAGAAGCAGCTGCTGACGATCGCCCGCGCGTTCCTGGCCAACCCGACGATCCTGATCCTCGACGAGGCGACGAGCTCGGTCGACACCCGGACCGAGGTGCTGATCCAGCAGGCCATGGCCGCGCTGCGCTCCAACCGCACGAGCTTCGTGATCGCGCACCGGCTCTCCACGATCCGCGACGCCGACATCATCCTGGTGATGGAAGCCGGCCAGATCGTCGAGCAGGGCAACCACGACGAGCTGCTCGCGGCCGACGGCGCGTACGCCCGGTTGTACAACGCGCAGTTCGCGGCGCCTGCGGTCGAGGTCGTGTAGCGCGCCTCCGCCCGAAGATCGCAGGGCTGGATCCTCGGCCCACCGCCGGCCACGAGGCGCGCGGCACGACCGTCGGGCGCGCGCGGACCGTGTCCGGGGCGGCGTCGTCGGCCGGGGCCAAGCCGCGCGAAGTCACGTGGTTTGGTGGGTCCGGAGGTGGGGCAAACCACTCAATGGTCGAGTGGGAGGTCGGAGCATGGTGGCCACGGTGCGGATGGAAGAGTCGTTGCTCGCCGAGACGGTGACGATCCTCGTGGACCGGGCCCTCGACTCGATGCGAGATCGGACCGTGGTGAGCGCCTCCGACGTCGTGGACCTGCTCCTCGATCTGCGGAGCTCGCTCATGGCGACGGTCGAGATCGAGCTCGAGGAAGCCGCGGCGCGCGCGAGGACCGCGCCCGGCACGAGCGCTCGACGTGGAGCGAGACCGCGCGCCGGGCCGCGACCAGCGGTCTCAGCCGCCGGCCGCGCCACCTGCTCCCCCGCCTCCGCCACCACTGACGCCACAGCTCTCACTGTCGCCACCGCCCTGGGGGCGCGCGAGAGGACGGCGGGTCGCCCCGCCGTCCTCTCTTCTCTTCTCTGCCAGTGCTGTTGCGGCGCTACTTCTTGATGTCGTCGATCTTGTCTTCGACCCAGTCCTTGGCGTCTTCGACCTTCTGCTTGACCTTGCCCGCGGCCTGGTCGGTCTGGCCTTCGCGCTTGAGGTCAGCGTTGTCGGTCAGGTCGCCGGCTGCTTCCTTGACCCGACCCTTCATCTCGTCCTTCTTGCCTTCCATCGGAACTCCTCGATGTCTTCGGGGGTAGAGGGCGTTCCCAATAGCTCTACCCCGCGATTCGCGCGCTCAATCCGGGCGGGAGCGGGTATGACCGGACGATGCCCGATCTCGGCGCGATCGTCCGGCGCCTCGACGTCACTCAACAACGGTTCCGCCCGACCACGTTCGGCTTCGGCGTGGTCAAGAAGTTCGGCGACGACCGCGGCGGCGCGCTCGCCGCGGAGCTCACCTACTACGGGTTCCTCTCGATCTTCCCGGCGCTGCTGATCCTGACCACCGTGCTCGGGTTCGTCGGCAACCGCGAGGTCTCGAGGAGCGTGATCGGCAGCACGCTCTCGCAGTTCCCCGTGATCGGTCAGCAGATCGGGAAGAACGTCGCCCATCCGCTGCCGGGCAGCGGGCTCGGTCTCGTCCTCGGGCTCCTCGTCCTCATCTACGGCGTGCTCGGTTCGACCCAGGCGTCGCAGCACGCGATGGCGCAGGTCTGGAACGTTCCGGCCGTCGCCCGCCCCGGCTTCTTCCCCGCGGCTGATCCGGGGCCTGCTGTTCTTCGTGGTGCTGGGCGTCGGGGTCGCCGCGTCCATGCTCCTGAGCGGGTTGGTCACGGTGGCCGGCCAGTCGATGATCACCCGCGTCGCCGGGTTCGTCGGTGTCGTCATCATCAACATCGGGCTCTACGCCGCGGCGTTCCGGGTGCTCACGCCGGCACCGGTGTCGACCCGCGTGCTCGCGCCGGGCGCGGTGGTGGGCGGCATCGGCTACTCGATCCTGCTCGGCATCGGTACCGCGCTCGTCCAGCACCAGCTCCGTCACGCGCAGGCCGTGTACGGGCAGTTCGGCCTCGTGCTCGGGCTCATGGCGTGGCTCGCGCTCGTCGCGCAGATCAGCCTGTATGCGGCCGAGGTCAACGTGGTGCTCGCCCGTCGACTCTGGCCGCGCAGCATCGCGCCCCCGACGACCGACGCGGACCGTCAGGTGCTCCGCGACCTCGCCCACCAGGAAGAGCGGATCGTGGACGAACGGGTCGCGGTCGGGTTCGCGCCGGACCGGGTCGGCGAAGCGACACGCGACGCGTACGCGCCCCTGACGATCCTCGGGTACCCGGGTGCTGTTTCTCGGCCCCGGCATCCGGGTACAAGACCGGGCATGAGCGCTCACGTGATCGGGATCGTGCTGATGCTCTTGGCCTTTGCCGCCGTGATCCTGGCCGCGACCTACGTCTTCGCCGTCACCGCCGAGCGGGAGCCCGAGTCCCGCCGTTCGCGCTCGTCCTCCTCGCCGAGGTAGACCTTTCGCGTCACGACGCGACGACGAGCAGGTGGCGCATGAGCCTGGCCAGCTATCACGGCAAGCGCGACTTCTCCCGCACGCCCGAGCCGGCCGGGACCGAGCAGGCCGGCTCGGAGCAGCCCCGGTTCGTCATCCAGCGCCATCGCGCCCGCCGGCTGCACTACGACTTCCGGCTCGAGATCGGCGGCGTGCTCGTGAGCTGGGCCGTGCCGAAGGGCGTCACGCTCGACCCGGCCGTCCGGCACCTCGCGGTGCACGTCGAGGACCACCCGATCGAGTACGAGAGCTTCGAAGGCGTGATCCCGGGCGGTCAGTACGGCAGCGGCGACGTCATCGTGTGGGACCGCGGCACGTGGTCGCTCGGACAAGGAGGAGGACCCGGCCGCGGCGGTCGAGAACGGCGAGCTCCACATCGAGCTGTTCGGCGAGAAGCTGCGCGGACGCATCATCCTCGTGCGTACCAAGGGCTATGGCGGCCGCGGTGGAGGAAGCGGCAAGGAGAGCTGGCTCGTCATGCACAAGCGCGACGAGCACGCGATCGAGGGCTGGGACCCGGAGGATCATCCGCGCTCGGTCCTCAGCGGCCGGACGAACGACGAGGTCGCCGCGAACCCGGAACGCCTCTGGACGCGCGCCGACGGCGAGCAGCCGGCGCACCCGACCCCGCCCGAGTTCGCCGCGGCCACCGCCGACGAGCTGGCCGAGCTCGACTCGCTGCCCGAGAAGGCGAAGTGGTCCGTGCAGGGGCGCGAGCTGCAGCTGACGAACCTCGACAAGGTGCTCTTCCCGCCGCGCGACGACGGAGCCCCCGTCACGAAGCGCGACCTGATCCGGTACTCCGTGACCGATCGCACCGACGCTGCTCCCCTACCTCGAGGGCCGGCCGCTCAACCTGCAGCGGTTCCCGAACGGCGTCGGCACGAAGGGCTTCTGGCAGAAGCAGATGCCGGCCCACGCGCCCGAATGGATCACCCGGTGGGACAACGACCGAAGCCGACCCGGGCGAGAGCGAGCAGTACGTCGTGGCCGACCGCACGCCGACGTTGGCCTGGCTCGCGAACCAGGCCGCGATCGAGCTGCACCCGTGGACCTCGCGGATCCCGGAGGTGCGGCTGCCGACCTACGCCTTGATCGACCTCGATCCGGGCACCGAGACGACCTGGGACGAGCTGCTGGTCCTCGCGCGGCTGCACCGCACCGCGCTCGGGCACCTCGGCGTGCGTGGCTACCCGAAGGTGACAGGACAACGGGGCATCCAGATCTGGATCCCGATCGTCGAGGGCCCGACGTTCGCGGAGACGCGCGCGTGGGTGGAGCAGATCTCGCGGGCGATCGGCGCCACGGTGCCCGACCTCGTGAGCTGGAAGTGGGACAAGCGCGGCCGCGAGGGTCGGGCCCGCCTCGACTACACGCAGAACGCGATCAACAAGACGCTCGTCGCGCCGTACAGCCCGCGTCCCGCTCGCCGGCGCGCCGGTGTCGACTCCGATCACGTGGGACGAGCTCGACGATCCCGACCTCCGGCCCGACCGGTGGTCCATCGCGACCGTGATGGGACGGCTCGAGACCGCCCCGGATCCCATGGCGCCGGTGCTCACCGACCGACAGCGCCTCCCGACCCTCTCCTGACGCTCAGTCGTCGTGGTGGCGGTGCCGCTCGACGAAGCCGGGTTCGCCCCCGGCCACGACGAGCAGGAGCCCACCGAGCATCGCGACGTTCTTGAGGAACTGGATCCGCTGCGTCGCCCGGGCCCGCGCGTCCTCTTCGGCCCAGAAGCGGTGGCCGGCCAGCGTCGTCGGGACGAGCGAGCCGGCGAGGACCGCGGCCGCGAGCCGAGGCACGATCCCGGCCGCGAGCATCACGCCGGCGGTCACCTGCACCGACGCCGTTGACCCGGACCAGCTGCTCGGTGTCCGACGCCAGGCCGAGCGTCCCGATGACCTTCTCGGTCACGACGGACGCCTTGCCCGCCTTGCCCTTCGGCCGCACCGCGGCGTCCCAACCCCCCACGATGAACATCGGCGCGAGCAGGGCGGACGGGATGCGGCGCGTCAACTTCATGTGAGCGCCGGTCTACCCCGCGACCCGCGCGCTCGAAACGGCTCAGGCGTCGACCGAGAACCACACGACCTTGCTGTGGTCCTCGACCCGCGAGCCCCAGCTCCCCGCGACCCGACCGACGATGCGCAGGCCCTGGCCCCCGAGGGGCAGCGTCGTCGACGTCGGGCGTTGGTCGGCCCGACCGATCGTGTCCCCGTCCCGCACTTCGACGTAGATCCGGCCCGCCGCGATGTGGACGCTCACCGAGAAGTCCGTCGCCGCGTGGACGACCGCGTTCGTCGCCAGCTCACTGACGAGGAGGCGAGCTTCGTCGAGGACGCTCGTCACCCCGGCCGCCACGAGCGTGTCCGTCACGAACTGTCGCGCCGCAGCCACGCTGGCCCGCTGCGGCGGGAAACGGGCGACGACCGGCTCCATGGACACAACCCTAGGTACCCGTTGTCAGCCCTCGCGAACCTCTTGCGGGTCCCCTAGTTTCGCGAGGACCGGAATCAGGCTCGATCAACGGAGGTGGCGTCGTGACGAATCGCTTGAAGGACCTGCTGCGCGAGTTCAAGGAGTTCGCGCTCGATGGCAACGTCCTCCAGATCGCGATCGCGTTCATCCTCGGCCTCTACTTCAAGCAGGTCGTCGATGCGCTGGTGAACGGGGTGATCCTCAACTTCATCGGCGCGATCTTCGGGAAGCCGACGTTCGACGACCTCACGTTCAAGGTCGGCGACGCCACCATCTTCTACGGCACCTTCATCACGGCCGTCATCACGTTCCTGCTCGTCGCCGCGGCGCTCTTCGCGATCGTGAAGGCGTTCGACTCCGCGAAGCAGCTGCAGAAGCGGGGCAAGCCGGGTGAGCCGCCGGAGAAGCGCGACTGCCCGCGGTGCTTCACCGAGATCCCCGCGAAGGCCACCCGCTGCCCCGCCTGCACCGAGGAGATCCAGCCGATCGTCGCCTGAGGTCAGGACGAGCCGCGGCGTCGCCCCATGGGCATCGGGAAATCGTCCGCGCGCATCGACGCGTCCGACCCACCGTCGACGAAGACCACCGAACCGCAGAAGAAGCGCGCGTCCGGGCCAAGGAGGAACTCGACGAACGCGGCGAGCTCGTCGGCCTCCCCCTTCCGGCCGACGGGGATCGGGAAGGTGTCGATGAACTTGCCGATCGTGGTGTCCTCCCGGGTCGCCTGCAGCAGCGGGGTCTCGACCGCACCCGGCGCGACGACGTTCAGGGTGATCCCCGACCCGGCCCACTCGGCGCCCGGCGCGTGGCGGCGCACCCACCAGGCCAACGCGGTCTTCGTCGCCGGGTAGACGCCCAACGAGCCGGCGGCATCCGCGGCGGCCCGGGCCGCGGGCTCGTCGCCGGCCAGGCACAGCTCGATGACGTCCATCGGGATGCCCGGCTGGCAGGTCGTCGAGTTCGAGCTGATGGCGACCGCCGCGGGCCGGTCGCCGAGCGCGAGGAGCGGTCGCAGCCCTTCGAGCAGCGTCACGGTGCCGAAGTAGTTGACCGACGCGAGCAGGCTGCCGGGCGTGTCGGTCAGGCCCGCGACGCCGGCCCACGTCACCAGACCGTCGATCGATCCACCGGCAAGGTCGGCCACGGCGTGAATCGCCGCGTCGCGACCGTCCGCGGTCCCGAGGTCGGCGACGACGTCCGCGTCGCGGATGTCAACGCCGATCACCCGCTGGCCGTCCGCCTCCAGCCGGGCCTTCGTCGCGGCACCCATGCCCGATGCCGATCCAGTGACGACCACTGTTCGCTGCTTCGCCTTCGCCATTTTCGTACAGGCCTTTCTTGCTGTAGACCGACTGGTGCTTGCCGGAGACCGACCGATGAGTTTCGGACCATCCGACCGTCTCACTGACGACCGAACGCGTACCTCTCCCAAGGAGCCTGCCATGCCCAAGCGTGACGCTGTCCCTGCCGGTGCCCCCGTCTGGATCGAGCTCTCGACCTCCGACCCGGCGAAGAGCGAAGCCTTCTACACCCCGCTGTTCGGCTGGAACGTGCAGGACCCCGGCCCGGAGTACGGGGGCTACAAGAACTTCCTGAAGGACGACGAGATGATCGCCGGGCTCATGGGCCACGACGGGACGACGGGCCAGCCCGACGCGTGGGGCATCTACCTCACGACCCCGGACATCCAGGCGACCGTGGACGCCGCGTCGGCTTCCGGGGGCACGGTGTTCGTCCCGCCGATGCAGGTCGCCGCGCTCGGGACCATGGCCGTGATGGCCGACCCGGCCGGCGCCATGATCGGCGCGTGGCAGCCGGACGAGATGCAGGGCTTCGGCCTCATCGGCGAGGAGGGCGCACCGTCCTGGTTCGAGCTGCACACCAGTGACTACGGCGCCGCGGTCCCGTTCTACCGGGACGTGTTCAAGTGGGACGCCCACACCGTGAGCGACAGCCCCGAGTTCCGCTACACGACGCTCGGCGAGGGCGACGGCCAGGAGGCGGGGATCATGGACGCCGCCGCCGAGGGCGCGCCGTCGTACTGGGCGCTCTACTTCCACGTCGACGATGCGGACAAGACCCTGGCGAAGGTCGCCGAGCTCGGTGGGTCGGTCCTCGAGCCCGCGGTCGACACCCCGTACGGCCGGCTCGCCACCGCCCTCGACCCGAACGGCGCCCGCTTCAAGCTGCGCCAGCCGTAACCCATCTCCGTGGGAGGAGGTCAGGTGGCGTTGACCTGGTGGCGGAGGAAGCTGATCAGCGATCCGGCGGCGACGAGGTCGACCTGACGCGACGAGAGGTTGTGCGTGCAGTGGTAGGTGTGTGACTTCGTGTGGTTCTCCACCGTCACGTCGGTGCCGGCGCGGATCTGCGCCGCGGCGTGCGGGATGACGATCTCGTCGCCCTGGTCGACCCGCTCGTAGTCCTCCGGGTCGAGGAACGTGATCGGCAGCACCCCGAAGTTCACGAGGTTCTGCGCGTGGATTCGCGCGAACCCCTTCGCGATGACCGCGTGCAGCCCGAGGTACCGCGGCGCGATCGCCGCGTGCTCCCGGCTCGACCCCTGCCCGTAGTTCGAACCACCGACGACGACGTGTCCGCCGGCCTCACGGATGACGAGTCGCGCGGTCGTGGTACGTGTCGTCGATGCGCGAGAACGCGAAGCGACTGATCGCGGGGATGTTGCTGCGCAGCGGAAGGACGGACGCGCCGGCCGGCAGGATCTCGTCGGTCGACACGTTGTCGCCCATCTTCAGCAGCACGGGACCCGCGATCGTCTCGGGCAGTGCCTCGAAGTCGGGGAGCGACGCGATGTTCGGCCCCTTGACGAGCATCACGAGCCGGCCGTCGCGTGGCGGGGCCACGAGCATCGCGGTGTTCACGAACGACTGTCCCGACGGGCGGTACTTCGGGTACGGGATCCCGAGGTCGCGCGGGTCGGTGATCACCCCGGTGAGCGCCGCGGCCGCCGCGGTCTCGGGGCTGCAGAGGTACACCTTGTCCTCGGGGGTGCCGGACCGTCCCGGGAAGTTGCGGGGCATGGTGCGCAGGCTGATCCGGTCCGTCGCCGGCGCCTGGCCCATGCCGATGCACCCCATGCACCCGGCCTGGTGGATGCGCGCGCCCGCGGCGATGAGCTTGAAGAGGTAGCCCTCGACGTCGAGCGCCTCGAGGGTCTGGCGCGACGTCGGGTTCACGTCGAACGACACCCGCTCGTGCGTCTGCCGGCCGTCGACGATCAGTGCGACGATCGCGAAGTCCCGCATCCCGGGGTTCGCGGAGGAACCGATGACGCACTGGAACACCTCGGCCCCGGCCACCTCGCGCACCGCCACCACGTGTCCGGGGCTCGACGGCATGGCGATGAGCGGCTCGAGCTGGGAGAGATCGATCTGCTCGTTGATGTCGTAGACGGCATCGGGATCCGCGCGGACCTCGACCCAGTCGTCGACGCGATCCTCGGACGCAAGGAAGCGCCGCACCTCGTCGTCGGAGGGGAACACCGTCGCGGTCGCGCCGAGCTCCGCGCCCATGTTCGCGATGACGTGTCGATCCATCGCCGTCAGGTGCTCGAGCCCGGGACCGTGGTACTCGATGATCCGCCCGAGCCCGCCGGTCACGTCGTGGCGCCGCAGCACCTCGAGGATCACGTCCTTCGCGCTGACCCAGTCGGGCAGGTCCCCGACGAGCTCGATGCCCCAGATCTGGGGCATCACGAGGTGGAACGGCTCCCCCGCCATCGCCATCGCGACCTCGAGCCCACCCGCGCCGATCGCGAGCATGCCGAGCGATCCCGCGGCACACGTGTGGCTGTCCGAGCCCAGGAGCGTCTTGCCCGGGATGCCGAACCGCTGCATGTGCACGGGGTGGCTGACGCCGTTGCCCGGCTTGCTGTACCAGAGGCCGAAGCGCTGGCACGCGCTGTGCAGGAAGAGGTGATCGTCGGCGTTGCGGTAGTCGGCCTGCAGCAGGTTGTGGTCGACGTACTGCGCCGACAGCTCGGTGCGGACGTGCTCGAGGCCCATCGCCTCGAGCTCGAGCATGACCATCGTCCCGGTCGCGTCCTGCGTCAGGGTCTGGTCGATCCGGATCCCGATCTCCCGGCCGGGGACCATCTCGCCCTCGACGAGGTGAGCGGCGATCAGCTGTTGCGCAACGTTGCGGCCCATGTCGTCACCCGTCTTCTCGCTGCAGCTCGTCGGTCCGACGGTACCCCCGGGGATTCGGCCCACTCCCCCTCGGGTAGACCGCACGTGCCGCCAACGCGGGCGGCTCGACCCAGGGAGCTCCAACATGGCGACCGAGCCCGATCCGAAACCGCGCCCGAAGTCGGACGACCAGGGCATCAGCGACGCGCTGAGCGGGTTCAACGCCGAGCAGGTCCTCGACGACCCCGACGACCTGGACCCGGACGACGAGAAGGACCGGGGTGAGGCGGCCACCCCGGACAGTCCCAACCCGATCTGACGCTCGGCGAAGCGGCTCAGTCGCTCGGGTTCGCGCGGTGCCGGGGTGACTTCGACCGCAGCTTCGTGGCGACGCGCGCGAGGCGCGCCGCCTCTCGCGCTGTGCGCGCCACCCGTTCATCCGCGACGCGTGCGTTGCGACGAGCCGCGTCGAGGTCGCTCGTGAGCTGGTCGATTCGCTGGTGGATCTCCGCCGCCGCGGCATCGGCGACCTCAGCCTCTTCCTGGGCGGCCTGCGCTTCGTGCTCGGCGGCCTCGAGGCGTTGAGCGGCTTCCTCCGCGGCGGCGCGCTCGCGCTCCACGCGACGGCGCTCGGCCGCCGCGGCGCGCTCCGCCTGCTGCATCGCGGCGCGGTCCGGCTTCGGCGCGGCGTCCGGAGCCGGCCTCGCCTTCGGTCCCGCCTTCGAGCGCGGCGGTGGTTCGCCGGCCGGAGCGAGATCCGGGACCAACGACAGACCGGGGAATCCCGAGAACCCGGTCGCTCCGCTCAGCTCACGCACGAAGCGACCGCGGCGGAGCTGCTCTCCGACGCTCGGGTCGGCGCTCGCGGCACTCAACGTCGCCTGGATCTGCGACCGGTAGGCGTCCGTCGCCCGATCGCCGAGCGCCGCCATCGCGGCGTCGGTGGCAGCCCCGAGCGCCGCCCGTTGCGCACGCGTCGCTTCCCGCATCGCGTCGCGACCCTCGAGCTCGCCCATCTGCGCGGCTTCGAGGTCCTGACTGCACTCGAGGAACGTCTCGACCAGCGCCGACTCGCGCCGCGCGAGCTGGTTCAGCGCCCAGGCGGCAGTGGTGGGGCGGCGCGTGGCCAGCAGCGTCTTCGCGGCGGCGGTGTCGCCCGAGCTGCGCAGCTCACCCGCCAGTCGCTTCCGGACCGGCACGAACTCCGATGCGTCCACGCCGTACAGCTCGTCGAGTGCCGCTTCGAGCGGCGCGGACGTCTCCGACACCGGCATCACCTCAGCCTAGGGCGGCATTGCCGGCGCTTCGCCCGGCCTCAGTGCAGGGTCACGACCACGATCGCGACGTCGTCGTCCGAGCCGGCCTCGCCGAGCAGCTCGTCGAGGAGGTGGTCGCAGAGCGCGTCGGGATCGTCCGGCCCTCGGCTGCAGGCCGCCATCAGCCGGGCCAGGCCTTCATCGATCCCTTCGTGCCGGCGTTCGACAAGGCCGTCGGTGTACAGCACGAGGCTCGATCCGGCGACGATCTCGACCTGCTGCGAGCGGTACGTGGCGCCACAGTTGAGTGGCGGACCGGTGTGCGCGTCGAGCAGCGCCGTCGAGCCGTCCGGTGACCGCAGCACGGCCGGCATGTGGCCGGCGGCGGCGTACGACCAGGTGCGGGCGGCGGGATCGAGCACTCCGTAGAGCGCGGTGATCAGCACGTTGTCGTCGAACACGCGGACGACTTCGTCGAGATGGTCCAGCACGCGTTCGGGGTCGGCCTCGATGAGCGCCAGGGCGCGGACGCTGAACCGGGCATCCGCCATGTCCGCGACCGCCCCGAGTCCGTGGCCGGCGACGTCGCCGATCGCGACCCCCAACGCCCGGCCAGGGAGCGGGATGACCGCGTACCAGTCCCCGCCGATCTCGACCGGCCCGGATGCCGGGACGTAGCGCGCCGCGACCGAGACCCCCGGAACCGTGGGCAGCGCTCTCGGCAACAGCGCGCGCTGCAAGGTCGCCACGACGCTCTTCTCCTGGGCGAGCTGTTTGGCGACGACGGCTCCCCGCTCCTCGCGTTCGGTCACGTCGATCGCCACGCCGACGGTGCCGGTCGGTGCGCCGTCCTCGTCCACCGTGACGCTCCCGCGGCATTCGATCCAGTGGATCGAGCCGTCGGGCCACGTCGTCCGGTGCAGCAACAGGTACGGCCCCGGGTTCGCGAGCGCTCGCTCGACCCGGGCCACGCACTCGTCACGGTCGCCGGGGTGCAACGCGGCCAGCCAGTCCTCGTACGTGCCGCCGAACCCTCCGGGCTCGAGGCCGTGGAGCAGCTCCAGCCGGACATCCCACGTGGTGGTGCCCGCCGCCATGTCCCACGTCCAGGTCCCGAGCTCCGCAGCCTCGAGCGCGAGCGCCAGGCGCGCGTCTGCCGCTGAAGTCACGGTCCTCCCCCATCCCCCGATGTTTGCCGCGCCCGAACCGCACCAGGATCCCACGCCGAGGAGGGCGCAGTGAATTCGCGTCGCTCGATCGTCGGCCCGGGCGGCGATCCGGTGCTCCGGAGACGAGATCCGGCTACGGTCCGCACCGTGGCCGGGGGGATCGATGCGGACGTGTGCGTCGTCGGCGCGGGCTACGCGGGGCTCACCGCGGCGCGCCGGCTGCACCAGGCCGGGAAGTCGGTCGTCGTCCTCGAGGCGCGTGACCGCGTCGGCGGGCGGGTCTGGACCCAGCACCTCGACGACGGCACCGCGATCGACCGGGGCGGCGGGTGGATCGCGCCGTATCACGACGCAGTCATCGCGCTCGCGGCCGAGGTGGGCGTCTCGACCTACAAGACCTGGGTGAAGGGCTCGCACCTGCTCGTCGACCACGGGCGCATGCGGAAGTACACCGGCCTGATCCCCAAGATCAGCCCGCTCGCGGTCCTCTCGATCGCGTGGGCGCAGGCGAAGGTCGACCGGATGTCGAAGCGCGTGCCGATCGACGCGCCGTGGGACGCGCCGCGCGCCGCGGAGTGGGACCAGCGCACCGTGGCCGACTTCGTCGAGCACTGCGGCATCCGCAAGGGCATCGGGTTCGACCTCTTCGAGATGGCCGTGCGGGGATTGTTCACCGGCCCGTTGGACGACACGTCGTTCCTGCACCTCCTGTTCCTGGTCCGGGCGCACGGCAGCATCAACCACCTCTTCTCGATCGAGAAGGGCGCGCAGGAGAACCTGGTCGACGGGGGCTTCGGTTCGATCGCCCGGCTCATGGCCGACGACCTCGGCGACGCGGTGCACCTGAACGCGCCGGTACGGACGATCACCCAGCGCGACGACCGCGTCGTCGTCGAGGCCGGCGAGCTCACCGTCTCGGCGGCGGACGTCGTCGTGGCGGTTCCTCCCACGCTCTCGCTGGAGATCGCGTTCGACCCCCTGCTCCCCGACGACCGGCTCGCGCTGTACCGGAACGCGCCGGCCGGTCCCGAGTCGAAGACGCTGATCGTCTACGACTCGCCCTTCTGGCGGGCCGACGGCTTCAGCGGCCAGACCGCGGAGCCGGGCTCGGCCTCCGAGGTGACCCTCGACGCGTCGCCGATGTCCGGCACGCCCGGGGTCATCGCGTCGTTCACGTTCGGACCGGTGGCGGCACGCGTCCAGGCACTCGATCCGGCGGAGCGACGCCGGGCGGTCATCGACGCGCTGACCGCCCGGCTCGGGCCGCGCGCCGCGTCCCCCGTGGACTTCATCGAGACCGCGTGGTGGCAGGAGGAGTGGACGCGCGGTTGCTCGATGGCGCACCTCACTCCCGGGACGCTGACCCGCTACGGACCACTGCTCCAGCAACCGTTCGGACGTGTGCACTGGGCCGGCACCGAGACGTCGACCACGTCGCACGGTGCCGTCGACGGCGCCGTCCGCTCCGGCCACCGCGCCGCCGCCGAGATCTTCGACCGCACCTGACTCGGGGGACGAGCGGTGGCATCTTGACGCGGGCAGGTGCAGCGAGTCTGATGCCGGCATGGCCGCCATCGCCCGACTCGCCGCGGTGTCCCTGGACAGCGCCGACCCTGCGGCGCTCGCCGCGTTCTACCGGGAGCTGCTCGACCTCGAGGTGATGTTCGAGTCCGACGACTTCATCGCACTGCAGGGTGCGGGCATCATCCTCACCACGCAGCGGGTCGCCGACTACGAAGCGCCGGACTGGCCCAGTGGCCCGGCGGGCAAGCAGGTGCACCTCGAGCTCGCGGTCACCGACCTCGACGACTCCGAGGCCAAGGCCGTCGCCATCGGCGCGGTGAAGCCCGAGGTCCAGCCCTCGCCCGACCTCTGGCGCGTCCTGCTCGACCCCGCCGGTCACCCGTTCTGCATCACCACGCTGATCCCCGACGTCTGAACCACTCCATCGGTAGGAGTGCGTCAGGACCAGCTACCTGGCGCAGGTTCGGTAGAAGGCCATGAGGGCGGGAGTGACGACCGTGTCGCCGGGCTGGCCGACCGCGTCGTTGACCTGCTCGTGGCTCAGGCCGGTGACGACCTGGACGTCCTCCGTGACGCCGACACCGTGCAGCGCCGCGCCGAACGCCTGGGCTTCGGCGACGCGATCCGCGCGCGCCCCGGGTCACGATGTGGAACGACGGGATGCCCTTCCCCGCGGCGACGTTGTGGGTCGGCGAGCCCTTGGCCCACACCGCGGGGTCGTTGCCGAACGCGTTCCGGTACATCGCGGCGTTCGTGCCGCCGCCGGCGACCTGGGTCGGGATGTCATAGGTCGTATCGAGGGATGCCGTGCACCGCACGTTCCTCAACCCGAGGCCGGCGCTCTGGAGGAACGAGCCGTCGGTGGAGTCGATCGACACGAGGAACGCGCCCGAGGAGTGGCCGAGCAGCATGATCCGGCTCGCGTTGAGGCCGTACTGCACCGCGTGACTCGTGAGGTACGCGATGCCGGCAGCCACGTCCTGCTCTGCCGCGGGATACATCCCGTTGGTGGATCCGGAGCCCGGGTCACCGACGAGGCGGTAGTTCAGGCTCGCGAAGCCCCACCCCTCGTGGTTGAAGAGGTTGACCTTGTTCGCGAGCTGGTTGGCCTTGTCGCCGTCCTGGAATCCCCCACCGTGCACGTAGGCGACGAGCGGTGCCGCTGCGCATCCGGCGGGGCGCACGGGGAGGTAGAGGTCGAGCGACTGGAGACCGGCCGCGACGCCGGGCGTCGATGCGTACCGCAGGTCCCGGTGCGCGACGGTTCCGGTCGACGCGCAGCTCGTCGGCGTGGTCGGTTCCGACGGGGAGCACGATGCGGCGAGGACGGCCGGGAGGGCGACGACCAGGGCGAGGACCGCAAGCTTCTTGTACATGCCGGGAGTCTGGCGCCGCGACATCAGGGGACCGTGAAGCCGCTGCCCGGTTTTGACGCAGGATCCAGGCTTCGGGCGCGCTCGATGGGCACCTCGCCCGCCGGCGTCGGCTTGCCGAACCGGAACCCCTGCCCGAGCTCGCAGCCGAGCCGCTGCAGCGCCGCCTGTTGCGCGGACGTCTCGATCCCCTCGGCGATCACGAGCATGCCGAGCTCGTTGCCGAGGGAGATGATCGAACGCGCGATCGCGGCGTCCTGCGGGTTGTGATCGACCCCGTCCACGAAGAGGTGGTCGATCTTCAGCGCGTGGACCGGGAACTGCTTGAGGTAGGTGAGGCTCGCCCAGCCCGTGCCGAAGTCGTCGATCGCCACCCGGATCCCGAGTGCCGCGAGTCGGTCCAGGAGATCGGCCGCGAGCTCCAGGTCCTCCACCAACGCGGTCTCGGTGACCTCCAACCAAAGCGCGTGCGGATCGAGGTCCGACGCGGCGAGGCTCGCGACGACGTCGTCGTAGAGCGTCGGCGCGGCGAGCTGACGGGTCGAGAGGTTGATCGCGATCTCCAGGTTGCACCCGGCGCGGCGCCAGGCGGCGGTCTGGCGGCACGCGGCCTCGAACACGACGCGGCCCAGCTCGAGGATGACGCCGCTGCGCTCGGCCGCGTCGATGAAGAAGCCCGGCGCGAGGATGCCGCGCTCGGGATGGTTCCAGCGGGCCAACGCCTCGATGCCGATGACGTGGAGGTCGTCGAGCGCCACGACGGGTTGGTAGTGGACCACGAACTCGTGGTGATCGAGACCGCGGCGGATCTCGGCCTCGTCCTGGGTCGCCGGCGACGCGACGACGGCCCGGGTCGGCGACGGCACCGCCGGCCGGTTGACGGACACGATCAGGACTGGGTCACCGAGGTCGTCGCGGATCAACGTGGTCGAGGCGAACACCCTCACGTGAGACCCGTCCCGCGTGAGCTGGCGCGGCTCGCCGTACCAGCGTCCGTGCTCCTCGAGCGCCTGCATCGCCACCTCGAGCGTGCCGTCGTCGCCGACCAGCGGGATGACGTCGTTCACCTGCCGCCCGAGGACCTCGTGCTCGGCCCAGCCGTAGAGCCGCGCCGCGGCTTCGTTCCAGCTGCACACGTGGAAGTCGGGGTCGGTGACGATCACCGCGTCCGAAACCTCACTGAGCACACCCGTCACCAGGTACCGCAGCGAGGCGGAAGGATCGGCCACCGCGCGCACGGTGGCCAGGAGCGCCGGAGCCCCCTGCCATTGGACCGGCGCGGACGAGAACTCCAGGTAGACGTCCGTCCCGTCGGCCCGCCGGATCGCCACCACCTGCGAACCCGGTGACTCGCCCGAGGTCCGGGACCGCTGCCGGGCGAGCACCGCGGTCATGGACTGCGGTGCGATGAGCTCGAGCACTCCGCGACCGCACAGGTCGGCCGCGCTGACGGCTCCCAGCAGCTCGACCGCGGCCGCGTCGGCCGAGACGATCCGATCGTCGACGACCACCATGGATCCCTCCGCGACGAGATCGATCTCGCCGTCATGGGTCGACGCGTCCCGGTCGGTCGCGGCCTCGGCCGGCGGATCGAACCGGTAGCCCACCCCCCGGACCGTGTGCAGCATGCGGGGATGGTGCGGCTCCGGCTCGATCTTGGCCCGCAGCCGGCGCACGTGCTCGGTCACGGTCGAGACCTGCTGCCAGTCCGAAGCCGACCGCCACACGGAACGGAGCAGCTCATCGCGGCTGAAGGCATGGCGCGGCCGGGCGGCAAGGAACGCCAGAAGATCGAACTCCTTGGCCGTGAGCCGAACCGGCGCACCGTCGATCGCGACCTGGCGCGCGGCGAGATCGATCGTCATCGAGCCGTACACGATGTGGTCGTCCGTCGCCGCGGCCTGGCGCCGCCGCACCGCGAGCACCCGCGCCGTCAGCTCGCGGACGAAGAACGGCTTCACGACGTAGTCGTCCGCACCGAGACCGAGCGCGTGCACACGGTCGCCCTCGCCCCCCGCGTCGCTCGCGATGATCACGTGCGTCGGAGCCGCGCCTTCGCGCAGCACGCGCAGGAGGTCCAACCCGGAGCCGTCCGGACGCATGAGGTCGAAGATCGCGACATCGAAGGTCCGGTGCGTCAGCTCCGCCAACGCGCCGGCCACCGTCGCGACGGGCGTGACGTCGACGGCCTGGCGTTCGAGGCGATGCGTCACGAGACGAAGCACCGCCTCGTCGGCTTCGACGATCAGCAGGCGCACACGAGGCCCTTCTGAACGGCTGACCAACGACAACGCACTCGAGCGCGTGGCGCGAACGAAGTGCCGTGGCGAACCTCGGTTCGTCACGCCGCTGTGAAATCCCCTGCCGCACAGCGAGGTCGAGACCGTGTTGGAGACCAGTGTCAGGCTACGCCCGATTGCGAGCAGCAGTTGACAGGAGCGCGCCCGTGCACCACACGCCACGACGGATTGCACCAATTGGTCCGCGACTTCAAGTTTCTCGCCGTGGCGCCGATGGGGGGCCTGAGGAACGGATGTCCAGCGGACCCGCGGGATGTGACGCCCTCAAGCTGGAGGCACCAATGCCCGACCCCGCGGTCGACCCCGCCGACGACCTCGTCGACGGGAGGGTCCTGCTCAGCGTGCTCGCAAGGGTGAAGGAGGGCGACTTCACCGCGCGGATGCCGCTCGAGTGGACCGGGGTGGCCGGCAAGGTTGCCGACGGGCTCAACGACGTCATCATCGCCAACCAGGCGCTCGGCACCGAGCTCAGCCGCGTCAGCCAGGTGGTCGGCAAGCAGGGCCAGCTCAGCCAGCGCGTCGTGCTCGGCGGCTGGACCCAGGGCTGGTCCGAGAGCGTGGAGTCCGTCAACAACCTGATCGACGACCTCGTGCGGCCGACGATCGAGATGCAGCGCGTCATCGGCGCGGTGGCGGGGGGCGACCTGAGCAAGAAGGTCTCCGTCGACGTGCGCGGCGAGATGCTCGAGCTGAAGAACACGATCAACGCGATGGTCGACCAGCTGAACGGCTTCATCTCGGAGGTCACCCGGGTCGCCCGCGAGGTCGGCACCGAAGGCAAGCTCGGCCAGGCGGCGGCGGTGACGATCGAAGTCGGTGGCGTCTGGAAGGACCTCACCGACAACGTCAACCTGATGGCCGGCAACCTGACCGGCCAGGTGCGAAACATCGCCGAGGTGACCACGGCCGTAGCGAACGGCGACCTGAGCAAGAAGATCACGATCGACGTGAAGGGCGAGTTCCTCGCGCTGAAGAACACCGTCAACGCGATGGTCGATCAGCTGAACGCGTTCGCGGGCGAAGTGACCCGCGTCGCGCGTGAGGTGGGAGTCGAGGGCAAGCTCGGCGGCCAGGCCCAGTCGAAGGAGGTGGCAGGGGTCTGGAAGGACCTGACCGACAACGTGAACCAGCTCGCGGCCAACCTGACGAACCAGGTGCGCGCGATCGCCGAGGTGGCCACCGCGGTGACCGAGGGCGACCTCACCCGACAGGTGCGCGTGGAGGCCAGCGGCGAGGTGGCGGTCCTGAAGGACCTGCTCAACGAGATGATCCGGAACCTGCGCGAGACGACCCGCCAGAACGTCGAGCAGGACTGGTTGAAGACGAACCGGGAGCGCTTCACCCGCATGCTCCAGGGTCAGCGCGACCTCGCCGCGACCTCCAGCATGATCCTCTCCGAGCTCGCGCCGCTCGTCTCGGCCCAGCACGCGGTCTTCTACTCGATCACCTCGTCGATCGACGGCGGCGAGCCGCGGCTCGAGCTGCAGGCGGGCTACGGCTTCGAGGAGCGCAAGAACCTCTCGACCAGTCGTTCCGGATCGGCGAAGGCCTCGTCGGGCCAGTGCGCGAAGGAGAAGAAGCGGATCCTCCTCACCGAGGTCCCGTCCGACTACGTCCGGATCAACTCCGGGCTCGGCGAAGCCAGCCCACTGAACATCATCGTGCTCCCGGTGCTCTTCGAAGGATCGATGCGCGCGGTCATCGAGCTCGCGTCCTTCTCACCGTTCAGCGTCACGCACCAGACGTTTCTCGACTCCATCACCGAGAGCATCGGCCTCGTCCTCAGCACCATCGAAGGCAGCACGCTCACCGAGACCCTGCTCATCCAGTCCCAGTCGTTGGCCGAGGAGCTCCGCACCCAGCAGGAGGAGCTGCGCGAGACCAACGAGGACCTGGGTCGGCAGGCCGCGCTCCTCGCCGAGCAGAACATCGAGGCCGAGCACAAGAACCGCGAGGTCGAGGAGTCCAAGCGCCTCGTGGAGGAGAAGGCCGGTCAGCTCTCGGTCTCGTCCAAGTACAAGTCCGAGTTCATCGCGAACATGAGCCACGAGCTGCGCACGCCACTCAACAGCCTCCTGATCCTCGCCCAGCAGCTCGAGGACAACCCCGATCAGAACATGACCGACGACCCAGGTCGAATACGCGAGCGTGATCCACTCGTCGGGCAACGAGCTGCTCGAGCTCCTCAACAGCATCCTCGACCTGGCCAAGGCGGAGTCGGGCACCGTCACCGTCGAGATGACCGACCTCGCGATCGGCGAGCTCCAGACCGGGCTCGCGCGCGAGTTCGAACAGGTCGCACTAGGCGAACAGCCTCGCGTTCTCGATCGAGCCTCGCGGACGACTGCCCCGCGACCTTCGTGACGGATCCGCAGCGGCTGCGCCAGATCCTCAAGAACCTGCTGGCCAACGCGTTCAAGTTCACCGAGCACGGCGAGGTCGCCGTCCGGGTCGGCATCGAGGACCACGGCTGGAGCCCGACCGTGGAGTCGCTCGCGTCCGCGCCGGCCGTCCTCGCGTTCTCGGTCCGTGACACCGGCATCGGGATCGACGACGAGCAGCAGCTGCGCATCTTCGAGGCCATTCGCCCAGGGCGACGGCACCACGGCCCGCCTGTACGGCGGCACCGGGCTCGGGCTGTCGATCAGCCGCGAGCTGGTCGGCCTCCTCGGCGGCGAGATCACGGTCGTCAGCACGCCGGGCCGGGGCAGCACCTTCACCGTGTTCCTCCCGTCCCTCGATGCCGCGACCGTGGCCCCGGTCGCTCCGGCGGCTCCGAAGCCCAGGGTCGCGTCGGAGGGCCCGCCCGCCGCGATCACCACGCACGACTCGATCGCAGAGCTCACCGGCGTGCTCCCTGATCGAAGCCGGTCGAACGGCTTCGCGGACGGCGCGATCGCCGGCGCGAAGATCCTGCTCGTCGACGACGACTTCCGGAACATCTACGCGATGTCGGCACTGCTCGAGCGGGGCCACGCCGACGTGACCATCGCCGAGAGCGGGTCGCAGGCACTGGCGATCCTCGATCGCGTCCCGGACATCGACATCGTCCTGATGGACATCATGATGCCGGTGATGGACGGCTACGACACCATGCGCGCGATCCGCCGCATCCAGCGCTTCGAGCTGCTGCCGATCATCGCGGTCACCGGCAAGGCCGGGATCGGCGAGCGCGAGCGCTGCATCGAGGCCGGCGCGAACGACTACGTCGCCAAGCCGGTCGAGAGCACCGAGCTCCTGGCCGCGCTCACGACCTGGCTCCCGTCCGGGGCCCCACCCGCAGCTCCGGCTTCGAGCCCGAGCCCGGCGCACGCGCCGACGCACCCCGCACCCACCACCAAGGCCGCGAACGCCGCCGGCCCCGAGGAGCGGCGGGCCACGCTCCTGGAGGACAGTGCCATCGCGGGAACGAAGATCCTCGTGGTCGACGACGACTTCCGCAACATCTTCGCCCTGTCCGCACTGCTCGAGCGCGGGCACGCGAACGTCACGATCGCGGAAAGTGGCGCCGACGCCCTCGCGGCGCTCGAACGCGCACCGGACACGGACATCGTCCTGATGGACATCATGATGCCGGTCATGGACGGCTACGACACCATGCGCGCGATCCGCCGCATCGAGCGCTTCGAGCTGCTGCCGATCATCGCGGTCACGGGCCGTGTGATGGCCGGCGAGCGGCAACGCTGCCTCGACGCCGGGGCCAGCGACTACGTGCCGAAGCCGGTCGACACGGGTGAGCTCCTGTCGGTCCTCCGACCCTGGTTGCCGGCACCCGTGGGTGCGCGCCCATGACCTCCCCGCTCCCGAACGCCGTGGCGGAGATGATCGACGCGAACGTGCCGGCCCCTGCGGTGGCCATCCTCATCGTCAACGACGTGCCCGCGCAGCGGCTGGCCCTGAAGTCGGTGCTGCTGCCGCTCGGCCACGAGATCGTCGAAGCCGAGTCCGGCGTCGACGCGCTCCGGTGCGTGATGGAGCGGGAGTTCGCGGTCATCCTCCTCGACGTCTGCATGCCCGGGATGGACGGGTTCGAGACTGCGGCGCTGATCCGCCAGCGCGAGGAGTCCGAGATGACTCCGCTGATCTTCATCACGGCGTACGGCAGCGACGAGATCCCCCAGAGCGACCTCTACGCCGAGGGCGCGGTCGACTTCATCTTCGCGCCCGTGCCGCCCGACGAGCTCCGGGCGAAGGTCTCGGTGTTCGCGAACCTCTTCATCCGCGCGCCAGCAGCTCGCGGTCCGAGCGCGAGAGGTGCAGGCGTCGGCCGACGAGTTCTGGCTGCTGACCGACGCCGCGCCGATCGGCATCTTCCAGACGGACGCCGAGAACCGCTACGTGTACACGAACCCGAGGTGGAGCGAGATCACCGGGATCCCACCCGAGGACGCGGTGGGTCGCGTCTGGGGTTCGATGAACGCGCCGAGAACATCCGACGGCCTGGCCGTCGGCGTTGCGGACACGGTCACCGGGGCAGAGCTCAGCCGTCGCATCGAGATCGAGGTCCCCGGATCGACCCCGCGGATCGTTCTCGTGACCTCCAAGGCCGTCCCTGCTCTCGACGGTGGCAACGCGGGTTGGGTCGGGACCCTCGCCGACATCACGGCCGAGGCCGGCGCCGAAGCGGCGATGTCCGATGCCCGCGACAAGGCCACGGAGGCATCGCGGCTGAAGTCGGACTTCCTGGCCAACATGAGCCACGAGATCCGCACCCCGATGAACGGCGTCATCGGCATGACCGACCTGCTGCTCGAGACCGATCTCGATGCCCGCCAGCGCGACTACGCGCAGACGGTGCGGAACTCGGGTGAGGCGCTGATGACGATCATCAACGACATCCTCGACTTCTCGAAGGTCGAAGCCGGCAAGCTGCGAGATCGAGGAGATCGACTTCCGGATCCGCGACATCGTCGGCGACGTCGTCGACCTCCTCGCCGGGCCGGCCCAGTCCAAGGGCCTCGAGCTCGTGGCCGTCATCGAACGGTCGGTCCCGGGAGTCGTCCGGGGCGACCCCGGTCGCGTGCGCCAGGTGCTGACCAACCTCATCGGCAACGCGATCAAGTTCACCGAGGCCGGTGAGATCGTCGTTCGCGTCGCGGGATTCGGAGTCCACCGATGCCGACCGCGTGATCCGCTTCGAGGTCTCCGACACGGGCGACGGCATCGCCCCGGAGATGCTCCGTCAGGTGTTCCAACCGTTCGTGCAGGCGGACACCTCGACGTCACGCCGGTACGGCGGGACCGGCCTCGGCCTTGCGATCAGCAGCCAGCTCGTGTCCCTCATGGGTGGCGACTGCGGAGTCGACAGCGAGCTCGGGAGCGGGAGCGCCTTCTGGTTCACGATCTGCGTCCATACGGACGCGGCGACCGATCGTGACGAGTCGGTCGCGCCCGATCCCGATCTGCGCGGCGTGTCCGTGCTCGTCGTGGACGACAGTGCCGCGCTGCGCATCGTGTTGTCCGACCAGCTGGCCGACTGGGGCATGAACGTCGCGATCGCCGGCACCGGCGAAGCCGGCTTGGCCCTGCTGCGGGCCGCAGCCGCCGACCACACGCCGTTCCGCGCCGCGCTGCTCGACCGGTCGATGCCCGGGATGGACGGCGTGGAGCTGAAGAGCGCGGTCGTCGCGGATCCCAACCTGAGTCCGGGCCTGGTGCTCATGCTCGGACTGGGCGAGGAGCGCGACCTCGGCCCGGTCGAGGACTCCGGGGTGTCGGCGTCGCTGTTCAAGCCGATCCACCTCACCGAGCTGCGCACGTGCCTGCGCGTCGCGCTCGGCCTCCAGCCCCCGCGCCGCCACCGAGCGCGATCGCCGCGCCCAGCGTCGCGACGGCCTACGAGTCGCGTGGCGGTCGGCTGCTGCTCGCGGAGGACAACCTCATCAACCAGAAGGTCGCGGTCGCGATCCTCACCAGCGCCGGCTACCAGGTCGACACGGTGTTCAATGGGCGCGAGGCGGTGCACGCCGCGCAACGGAGCTCCTACGACGCGATCCTGATGGACTGCCAGATGCCCGAGATGAACGGCTACGAGGCGACCGCCGCGATCCGCGCGCAGGAAGGCGCGGACCACCACACCCCGATCATCGCGATGACGGCGGGTGCTCGGCGCGAGGATCGCGAACGGTGCCTCGCGGAGGGCATGGACAGCTACCTCGCGAAGCCGGTCGGCAAGGACGCGCTGCTCGCGCTGCTGCTGCGGTCCATCCGTCCGGCAGCGCCGAACCCACCCGCGGCCGCCACGCCGGAGCCCGAGGACGCGGCTCCCGAGCTCACCATCGACCCGATGATCTTCAACGAGCTGCGCGAGCTCGGCGCGGCATCGGGTGAGGAGCTCGTCGCCGAGGTCACCGCCCAGTTCGTGCGCGACACCGAGGTGCTCCTCGTCCAGCTCCGTGATGCGGTCGAGGTCGGCGACGCCTTCGCCACGAGCCGCATCGCGCACACGATCCGGGGCAGCTCGGCCCAGCTCGGGGGGCGGCAGCTCGCCGCATCCTGCGCGCGCTTGGAGCGCCAGGCCGTCGCCGGGGCGCTCTCGTCCGACGAGATCGGTCTGCTGGCGATCGAGACCGACTACCGGGAGCTGCGTCGGGAGCTGGCGCCGCATCTGGCCAGTGGAGACCAGCATGCAGTGGTGCCGTCGTGAGTGACGTGTCCGTGTGGGGTGACATCCTCGTCGCCGAAGACAGCTCGGTGAACCAACGGGTGACGCGGGCGATGCTCGAGAACCTCGGGTACCGGGTCGACACCGTCGCCACCGGGACCGCGGCCGTGGACGCCGCGGCGGTGAAGCAGTACCGCGCCATCCTCATGGACTGCCAGCTCCTCGAGCTCGACGGCGATCTCGCCACCACGGAGATCCGAAGGTGGCGCGGCGCGTCCCGCGCCACGCCGATCATCGCGGTGACCGTGTCGGAGCGGCGGGCCGATGAGCTCCGCTGCATGTCCGCGGGCGTGAACGACTACCTGACGAAGCCACTGACGATGAAGGCACTCACCGCGGTCCTCTCGCGCTGGGTCCTCGACGAGCTCGACGTGGATGCACCGGTTCCGGAGGAGACGGTTCCGGACGGGCCCGGCACCCGCACGCTCGTGCCACCGGTGCTCGACGGCCTCGCGATCGACCGCTTGGAGCAGCTGGGCAAGGCAACCGGCGAAGACCTCGTCGCGCAGCTGACGATCCTGTTCCTCGCGGACGCGGACGGACAGCTCGAGCTGCTGCGCGCGGCCATGACCCGGTCGGACGCGGCGACGGTGTTCCGCACCGCGCACACGATGAGCGGGGCCAGCGGGAACCTCGGCGCGCTGGAGCTGGCTCGGCTGTGCCGCGACCTGGCGACGGACGCGGAGCGTCGGGGAGCTCCACGACGGCGAGCTGCGGGTCGCCGCCATCGAGACCGAGCTCGACCGGGCCCGGTCCGCGCTGACTGCGAGGAGCACCACCCCATGAAGATCCTGGTCGCGGACGACGACCCGACGTCTCGGCTCATCGCCGAGATGACGCTGCGCAACCTCGGGCACGAGTGCCACACCGTGAGCGACGGGGCCATGGCCTGGGACGCGTTCCAGTGGGGGCGGCCCGACGTGGTCATCAGCGACTGGATGATGCCGGGACTGAACGGCCTGGAGCTCTGCAACAAGATCCGCGGCTTCGGCCCGGCCGGCTACACGTACTTCATCATGGTGACGACCCAAGGTGGCCTCGAGGAGATCCTGGCCGGCATGCACGCGGGCGTGGACGACTACCTCGTGAAGCCCCTCGACGCGGACGATCTCCAGGCTCGCCTCGTCGCCGCCGCCCGCCTGACCGAGGTTCACCGCCAGCTGGCCGACCAGCGCAGCGAGCTCGAGCACCTCAACCACGAGCTCACCGCGATCGCGCGTCGTGATCCGCTCACCGGGCTCGGGAACCGGCGCGCGCTCCAAGAGGATCTCGACGTCCTCCAAGCGCGCGTCACCCGGTACGGGCACCGCTACTGCATGGCGTTGCTCGACGTCGATCACTTCAAGACGTACAACGACACCTACGGTCACCAGGCCGGCGACGACGTCCTCGAGCGCGTCGCGGCCGAGCTCCGGAACCAGGCCCGCGGTGGTGACGCGCTGTACCGCTACGGCGGCGAGGAGTTCCTGTGCGTCTTCCCGGAGCAGAACCTGGAGAACGCGACGATCGCGGTCGAGCGGATGCGCACCGGGATCGAACGGCTGGCAACCCCGCACGACAAGAGCCCCCGCGGGGTCGTCACGGTCAGTGCGGGACTCGCGATGTTGGACCCGGCGAAGACCCGGACCACCGACGACGTGCTGAAGGAAGCCGACACCGCGCTCTACCGGGCCAAGGAGCTCGGCCGGAACCGGGTCGAGCAGAGCGTCGTGCAGGCCGCCTGATCGAGGAGGGTCAGGCGCCCATCTCGCTGCGGTCCGCCTCCAGCTCACCGGAGTCGATCGCCGCGACCACGGCCTCGTAGTCCTGCTGGTTCTGTTCGGCGTAGGCCTCGGCGAACGCGCCGATCGCGCGGTCGAACGAGCTGCCCGCGCCCAGGTAGGAAGCGATGGCGATGCGGTCACCGGACCGCGCGTGCGCACGGGCCAGCGTCGATCCGCAGATCTCGCTGTAGACCTCGAGCGTCTCGGGCTCCATCAGCTCGATCTGGGCGGAGAGCTTCCCGTCCCACAGCTGGCGCACGTAGAAGTCGTGGTGCTCCGCTTCGGTGATCCCGCGGCCCCGGTCCCAGCCGAGGAAGATGTCACTCGACGCCTGGGTCAGCCGCTGGCCCTCGACGACCCGGCGCCCGTGGTTCTGGTAGGCGCTCTTCCCGACGTACGGCTCGAGGACGGATGCCTCGGCCTCCTTGATCTGGAGGAACAGTGGGTCGCCGTTGTCGCGGCCCCGCATGAACGCGATCCAGCATCGGGTGCCGACGCTGCCGACCCCGACCACCTTGCGGGCGACGTCGACGAGCTCGTAGGACTCGAGCAGCGTCCGGCGGTCCGGCTGGAGGCTCTGGCGGTAGCCGCGGAACCACTGGTGCAGCAACGTGCGCACCTGGTCGGCTTCGACCTCCGTCGCCAGGTCTTCGAGCCGGACGATGAGCGGCGGGTCGCTCACGATGCGCGGCTCGCCGTCGACGAGGGTCGTGAGCTTCGAGAACGCCTTGAGGTTGTTCTTGCCGCGCGACTTGTCGATGCCCTTCTGAAACCGCTTCAACGCGCTGGGGCCGACGCGCTCGTGCCACAACGCGTAGACGTCCGAATCGTCGAGTCGCGTGTACCAGAGGTCCAGGTTGCCGAGGTCCGCGTACTTGCGCATGGCGGTGCGATACGAGGCAGCAGCTCCCTCGACGATGCGGGTCCGGACCTTCTGATCGAACTCGCGCCCCGCGCCGCGATCTCGAAGCTCGCGACCAGGCGCTTCACGTCCCACTCCCACGGACCGGGCAGCGTCTCGTCGAAGTCGTTGACGTCGAAGACCATCGTCCGGTCGGGGGCCGCGAACCCGCCGAAGTTGGCGAGGTGGGCGTCACCGCAGCACTGGACGGTGAGGCCGGAGCTCGGGGTGGTCGCGAGGTCCGCCGCCATCACCGCGGCCGCACCGCGGTAGAACGCGAACGGCGATGCCGTCATCCGCGCGTGGCGGATCGGGATGAGCTCGGGCACCCTCGTCTTCGCCTGCTCCTTGAGGACCTCGACGGGACTCTGCCGGGTCGACGGCGCATCCCAACCCGCGTGACTCGTGCGGGGCGCCCGGGCCCGAGCCGCGCGGCCGAGTGCGGCACGCGCGTCCGGCGTGGGGTGCTCGATGACCTTCGGAGCCGCCATCTTCGATCCTCTCGTGGTTGCCTGCGCTCATCGTCGCACTCGGGGGACCGCCCGTCGTCATCCCGATCGGGTGACCCCGAGCCGGGTCGGTCCGCGGCCAGGTTCATCCCGTTCGGATGATGTCCATCCCGGTCCCGAGCGCGGAAGATGAGGCACCTTCACGACAGAGAGGCACCGCAATGACGATTGGACCGGTCGAGTACCTCGTCCTCGGCTTTCCGGGGAACCAGTTCACGGGTGCGATCGCCCCCGCGCTGGCCGAGCTCAGCACCAACGGCACCATCCGCATCCTGGACCTGGTCTTCATCGCCAAGGACGCCGACGGCAACGCCGTCGCGGTGGAGCTCGAGGACCACGACGAGGCCGAGGCGTTCGCAGGGCTCGAGGGCGAGATCGGCGGGCTCGTCAGCCAGGACGACATCGAGCACGCTGCCGAGGGACTCGAGCCGGGCTCGTCGGCCGCGCTGCTCGTGTGGGAGGACACCTGGGCGGCCCCGCTCGCCGACGCGCTCCGCGAGTCCGGCGGGGTGCTGATCGAGGGTGGACGCATCCCGCACGACCTGATCGAGGCCGCCCTGGCCGAAGCGAACGCCTGAACCCGACCCGACCGACCCGACCGACCAGGAGACCGACATGCCCCTCATGCGCCGCCGCCCCGTCGTCCGAGCCGCCGTCACGACATCCGTCGTGGTCGGCACCGCCGAGCGCACCCGCAACCGGGTCGACCGCCGGGAGATGCGGCGCCGGTAGGCCCGCCACCTGCGTTCAGACCGACGCCGTCACCCGGTCGCGGAGGGTTGCCGCGCCCTCACCGGAGAGCGCGTCGAGGCCGTCGGCACGCCCCGTCATCGCCAGCAGGAGCGCGAGACCGGGACCGGCGACCTCGGGTCCTGTGCCGTGCGTCCAGTCGACGTCGGTGGCGACCAGACCCAGGCCGTTGATGCGCTTCTTGGTGCCGACGGGAAAGCTCGCGCCCTGGTAGAGCTCGAGGCAGGCCACGACCGCCTCAGGGCTGACACCACCGCCGGTGCCGAGATCGACAGCACCGACAATTCACTCATTCCCCCTATCCGAACCCGCCGCCGCTGTGGCACGTTGGTGGTCACGCGAGCGTGGGGGGAATTCGATGCGCAGAGGATCTGCTGCCGACGACGGCCCGTTCCCGGCCGGCGACCTCAGCCGACGCACCGTCCTGAAGGGGATGGCGACGCTCGGGGCCGGGGCCGCCCTGGCGGCGTGCGGATGGCGACCCGGCCACGGCGGCTTGCCGCCCACGCGCTTGCTCCCCCCGGGCAGTCGGCCCTTTCCACGGCTGCCCGAGGGCGTCGACACGCTGCCCCAGATCGACCACATCGTCGTGTTGATGATGGAGAACCACTCGTACGACTCGTACCTGGGCGCCCTGCGCTGCAACGCGGACGGGTTCCGGTTCGGTCGTGACGGCAAGCCCATCAACGCGAACCCCGACGGCAACGGCAACCTGATCCGCTCCTTTCACATGCCGTCGACCTGCCAGCTCTCGGGAGTGCCCGGCCAGGATTGGAACCGCAGCCACACGTCGTGGGACGGCGGCCGCAACGACGGCTTCGTCAAGGCGTCGACCGCGATCGCGATGGGCTACTGGGACGAGAGCGACATCCCCTTCTACTACGGCCTCACGCGCACCTTCCCGCTCTCGGATCGCTGGTTCGGCTCCGTGCTCGCGGAGACGTACCCGAACCGCCGGTTCCTCATGGCCGGCACCGCGGCCGGCATCGTGAACACGTCGGTTGCCGCACTCACCGCGCCGCCCCCGCCCAACGGCACGATCTTCGACCGGTTCCACTCGCACGGCATCTCGTGGCGGAACTACTACACCGACGCCCCGTCGGCCGCGATCATCATCAAGACCCTGACCGACTACCCGTCGAACTTCTCGAAGATCGACCAGTTCTACGCCGACGCCGCATCGGGATCGCTGCCGTCGTTCAGCCTCGTCGACCCGAACTTCGGCACCGAGTCCGAGGAGAACCCGCAGGACGTGCGGGTCGGAGAGCAGATGGCGTCGAAGGTGATCAACGCGGTGATGCAATCACCCGCGTGGCCACGAACGATGCTGATCTGGACCTACGACGAGCACGGCGGCTACTACGACCACGTTCCGCCGCCGCCGGCGCCGCGGCCCGACGACATCCCGCCCGAGATCACGGTCCCGCCCGACCTGCCGGGCGGCTACGACCGCTACTCGTTCCGCGTGCCCGCCGCGATCATCTCGCCCTACTCGCGACGGAACTACGTCTCGCACGTCGTCCACGACCACACGTCGGTCCTGAAGCTCGTCGAGACGAAGTGGAACCTCGGCGCCATGACCTACCGCGATGCGAACGCGGACAACCTCCTCGACTCGCTCGACCTCCGCGGTCGTCCCGCGTTCCTCGAACCGCCGACGCTCCCGCCGCCCGCGCTCGCCGCCGGGCCGGACCTCTGCGTGCCCGGCAATCCCGGAGGTCCGATCCCCCCACCAGACGCAGTCATCCCCGCGGGCACCAACCCCTGGTTGCTCGCACACTCCTGAGGCCCGGACCTACCCGAGCGCCTTGGTCGCGGTCTCGCCGAGGAGCTCGACCCGGCCCGGGATGAAGCCGTTGCCCGGCAACGAGCACGTGATCCCGTCGACGCCGCTCGCGGCCACGGTGCTCAGCTGCTCCCCCACCTCGTCCGGGTCGCCCCAGATGACCATGGCGAGGATCATGTCGCGGGTCTCCGGGTCCATCGTGGAGAGGTCGAGGCCGCGGGCACCGAGGAACTGCACCATGTCCTCGTAGGCCTGCTCGTGGGTCTCGGCGATGCAGACGTTCGTCGCCTGCGACACGGTGATCTCGGCGCGGTCGCGACCCAGCCGCTCGCAGTGCGCGGCGAGCGCGTCGAGCTTGCGCTGCACCTCGTCCAACGGGGAGGTCAGGTTGGACTCGTCCGCGTACTGGGCCACGAGCCGGAGCGTCTTCTTCTCCCCCGAGCCTCCGATCATCACCGGCACGCGCGACAGCGGCGGCGGCTGGTTGATCGCGTCGCGCACGGTGTAGTGCACGCCGTCGAGCGACGGGCGCTCGTCGCGCAGCATCGGAAGGATGATCTGCAGCGCTTCCTCGAGCTTCTCGAACCGGTCGGTGAACGTCTTGAACTCGAAGCCGAGCGAGTCGTGCTCGAACTCGAACCAACCCGCGCCGATGCCGAGCTGCGCGCGGCCTCCCGAGACGATGTCGAGGGTCGTGATGATCTTGGCCAGCAGCGCCGGGTTGCGGTAGGTGTTGCCGGTCACCAGCGCACCGAGGCGCACGGTGCTCGTCTCCCGCGCCAGCGCGCCGAGCGTCGTGTAGCACTCGAGCATGTAGGCGTCCGGGTCGCCGAGCATCGGCAGCTGGTAGAAGTGGTCCATCAGCATGACCGTGTCGAAGCCCGACCGGTCAGCCTCCGCCGCCTGCGCCGCGACCAGGTCGAAGATCCCCGCGGGCCCGACGTTCGGGTAGTTGAAATTCGGAATCTGGTAGCCGAGCCGCGTCATCGCTCTCCCTCGATCATCGTGATGGTCGAACACTACGACTCCCGATCGGTGGGTTTACTCCTTCCCCTCGCCGTGCCGATACTGGTCCGAGACCCAAGTACCGGCGCAAGGGGCGATCGTGGATGCTGACCTGGTGCTCGAAGGTGGAGGCGTCAAGGGGATCGGCCTCGTCGGCGCGATCTCCGTGCTCGAGGAGCGCGGCTACCAGTTCCATCGCGTCGCCGGGACGTCGGCGGGCTCGATCGTCGGCGCCCTCGTGGCCGCGGGAGTGAAGGCGTCCGAGCTCATCGAGATCATGAAGTCGGTCGACTACACCCGGTTCCAGGACGCCACCCTGCTGAGCCACCTCGGCCTCCCGGGGGAGGCGTTGAGCGTCCTGTTCGACGAAGGGGCGTTCAAGGGCGACTACCTCGTCGAGTGGCTCGGCGAGCGGCTCGCCGCCGAGGGTGTCACGACGTTCGCCGACCTGCACGACACCGATCCGGCCAGCGCGCTCCCACCCGAGCAGCGGTACCGGCTCGTCGCGATCACCTCCGACATCTCGGAGGGTCGCCTGCGCCGGTTGCCCTGGGACTACCCCGAGTACGGGCTCGACCCGCAAGCCGTCAAGGTGGTCGACGCGGTGCGCGCCAGCATGTCGATCCCGTTCTTCTACCAGCCGGTCAAGCTGAAGCACCACGACGGCAGGGAGTCGTGGCTGGTCGACGGCGGGATGCTGTCGAACTTCCCGGTCGACGTGTTCGATCGTCCGACCGGGCAACGCCCGCGCTGGCCGACGTTCGGGATCAAGCTGTCGGCGCGACCCGGACTCGACGATCGGCATCACCCACGACATCAGCGGACCCGTGAGCTACGCGCAGGCCATGCTCGGCACGATGACGAACTTCCACGACCAGATGCACCTCGATGATCCGGCGGTGCTGGCCCGGACGATGTTCGTCGACTCGATGAAGGTGCGCGCGACCGACTTCGACCTCGGCGCAGAGGACCGCGACCGGCTCTTCGCGAACGGGCGCGCGGCCGCGACCGCGTTCCTCGACGGCACCAAGGACTGGCCGGCCTGGGACTTCGACACCTACATCGCCAAGTACCGGACGTGACCCGCCGGCCGCCCCGATCCCATCGGGCCCGGCCACCACGCGAATCACCCTCTTGGGGTGACGTAAATCAGGCGGCCCGCTGATTGAGTGGGTCTCATGGCCCAGATGTTCGAGCAGCAGCTCGACGCATTCGAGAAGACCGTCCTGGACTTCCAAGATTCGTCCCAGGAGTGGCGGCGCCTGTTCTCCGAGTACCTCGGCACCTTCTTCCTGGTGCTCGTCGCAGCCGGCGGCGGGATGATGGGCCAGGCGTTCCCCGGCACGATCAGCCGGACGGCCGCGGTCGTCGCGCCGGCGCTGATGGTGCTCGCCGTGATCCTCTTCATGGGCAGGGTCTCCGGCGCGCACCTCAACCCCGCCGTCAGCGTTGCGTTCGCGCTGCGGGGGGACTTCCCCTGGTGGCGGGTGCCCGGCTACATCGTCGTGCAGCTCGCAGGGGCCGCCACCGCCGCGTGGTTCCTGCAGAGCGTCGTCCACGTCTCGGCCACCTTCGGATCGAACTACCCGGCGGCGAGCGCTTCGAACGGCGACGCGTTCCTCATGGAGATGGTGCTGACGTTCGGGCTGGTCAGCGTGATCCTGGGCACCGCCTCCGGCGCGCAGAACCTCGGCGTCATCGGCGCGCTGGGCGTCGGGGGCTACATCGCACTCGCGGGGCTGTGGGGCAGCCCGATCTCCGGTGCGTCGATGAACCCGGCCCGCACGTTCGGCCCGGACGCGATCGGCGCGAACTTCCACGCCTACTGGGTGTACGTCGCCGGACCCCTCGCCGGCGCCGTCATCGCCGTCGGCACCGCGTTCGTCTTGCGCGGATACGGCGGTGGCCGCGCGGGATCGGGTGCGGCCCAAGGTGCGCTCCGTGAAGAAGTCGCCCGCCCCGAACAGACCTGATGATCGACTGGCTCGTACGGCTCCCCACGGTCGCCCTCTTCCTCGGGCTCATGGCGGTGGGTCTGATCATCGCGATCGCGCTGACGCTGCTCTCCGAGCGCGCCTTCCATGACGACGCGCGGGCTCGCACCGGCACGAGCGTCACCACCGTGGTCGGCGTGGTCGCCGGCCTCTACGCGGTCCTGATCGCCTTCGTGATCGTCAACGAGTGGCAGGCGTTCAACGACGCGCAGGCCCAGGTCTCCAACGAGTCCGCCGCGCTGGCGTCGACGTACATCAGCGCCGGGGTGCTGCCCCAACCGAGCCGCGACGCGGTCCAGCGATCGCTGCTGCACTACGACCGCTCGGTGGTGTGCGTCGAGATTCCGTACCTCGCCACCCACGAGGGCCCGGCGACCTCGACGAGACTCGCGCTGCAGAACGTGTTCGCCACCGTCGCCCGCGCGAGCCGGCGGTGAAGAACGGGGCCTTCTACGACACCACCGTGAAGGGTGTCTACGACCTCGCGCAGGCGAGGCGCGGCAGGATCAACTCGGCCGAGTCGCCGTTGCCCGACCTTCTGCTCATCGTCATCGCGATCACCAGCCTGGGGCTGATCGCGGCCGTGAGTGCGCTGGACACGCAGCACCGACGTTGGCATCTGGTCTTCACGGTGGCCTTGACGTTCATCGTGGCGCTCAACCTCGCGCTCGTCATCAGCCTCGACCGGCCCTTCGACGGTGCGGCCAAGGTCAGCGATGCACCAATGCGCGAAGGGGTTCCGGCCGCCGCCCTGCGCTGCGGGCCCACGCAATAGGACCCCCGGCAGCCTCAAACCTGGAATGACCCACGTCACGTCGGGAACTCCCTGGCGTTCCGCGACGTTCTCCCCGGGATCGCGGCCTTCGTCGCGCGCCCGGACCCAGGAGATTCGACGTGGCCATGCTCATTGAGGAACGCCCGACGGCAACTGCGACGAAGCCGACCGAGGTGGTCGTTCGGGTCGACGGCGGACGGAGGCGCCGGCCCTCGCTGCTCGGGCTGCTGGCCCTCGCGGGGGTCGCGCTCCTGGTGTTCGTCGGTGTGGGCTTCGCCAACGGCTGGCTCGGCCTCGACCACCTCTTCTCGACCCGGACCACCGACCGCTCGGCGCCGGTGATCCTGCACAAGCTCAACAACCTCTCCTCGTACCAGGCCGCGTCGGCGACGCTCTCGGTGACCGTGGACGAAGAGAAGGACATCAGCATCCTTCCGCAGTTCCTCGCCGGGTCGCGGGTGATCTACAGCGGCTACGGCACGGTGGACGCGGCGGTGAACCTCGGCGCGCTCGACGCCGCCCACGTCGCGCACCGGCCCGACGGGACCCTCGTCGTCACCCTCCCCCACGCCCGGCTGCAAGGTGCCCAGCTCGACGCGCGGCACAGCCACGTCATGAACCGCGACCGTGGCCTCCTCGACCGGCTCGGCGGGATCTTCGTCGACAACCCGACGAGTGACCACGCGCTCGAGCAGGCCGCCGTGACCAAGATGAACGCCGCGGCGAGGAAGACGAACCTCGTCGCCCGCGCCGAGCACAACACGACGACGATGATCCAACGACTCGGCGCGGCCGCGGGCGTCGATCACATCGACGTGCGGTTCTCGTAGCGCCGGGGCTACGACTCTTCGGGTCCGGGGACGACGACGACCGGGCGGGTCGAGCGGTGCACGACCTGGTAGGTGACCGAGCCGAGCAACGAGCCCGCGATCGGTCCCCGGCTGGTGGTGCCGACGACGACGGCCAGCGCGTCGTGCTCGTCGGCCACCGCCAGCACCGCGTCGGCCGGCCGCAGGTCCACGATCTCGACCTGCACCTCGACGGCGGCGTCGAGCTCGTGCACCTTGGCCCCGGCCTCCTCGGTCACACCCTCGCCGAGCTTGCGCACCGCCTTGCCCAGGTCCGCGACGTCGCCGCCGATCGGCGCGGGCCGGTGCCCGAACACGATCACCAGCGGGCGGCTGAACGCGCGCGGCGATCGCGGTCGCGGTCGCCAGCGCCGCCACTGCGAGCCGGTTGCCCGTCGTACCCGAGAACGATCTCACCGGCCATCAGCGCTCAGCTCCTTCGTCGACGAGCGGCGGCAGCGGCTCGCCACCTTCGGGCGGGGGCCGGCTGTCGATCGGGTCGGTCTTGGTCCGGAAGAACGCGCGGTCGTGGTGGTTCCACCAGTACATGAGCGGGATGCCGGCAAGGAGTGTGCCCAGACCGAGCCACAGCACCGGGCTCACGCCGAGCCAGTTCGTCGGCGGGTCCTCGTAGTCGGTGTGGGTCATGTCCTTGATCGACCAGATGAAGATGTACGCCGAGCGTCAGCCCACCGACGAGCGGGAGCAGGCCGACGAAGATGAAGTTCTTGAAGCTCGTGAAGATGTACCGGCGGTAGTAGATGACGCAGGCGAACCCGGTCTGGCCGTAGTAATAGGCGATCATCAGGCCCACGCCGTCGACCGACCACGTGAGCACGTCGCCGCCGCTGAACCGGCTGAGCAGGACGAGCAGCGTGAACCACACGCGACGACCCGATGCCGAACGCCCACGTCGAGAACGCGGGCGTGAGGTGCACCGGAGTCCACTTCGCCGAGCTTGGGCGGGAAGGCCCGGTGCATCGCCATCGAGAGCGCGGTGCGGGCGGCGGGCAGGATCGTGGTCTGGCAGCTCGCGGCCGACGAGCTGAGCACCGCGATGATCAGCAGCTTGAGCGCCGACCCAGCCGAACCCGGAATCGCCGAACACGATGTTGCCCGTCGCGGAGAGCACGTCGTCGGAGTTGTTGGTGAGGAAGTTCGCGCCCTTCACCGCCTGGGCCGCGAACGCGACCACGACGAAGATCGACACGAGGATGATCGTCGAGAGCACGCCGGCGAGCCCGGGGGTGCTGTTGGGGTTGTCGCTCTCCTCGTTGACGCTCGTCGCGGTGTCCCAGCCCCAGTAGATGAACACGGCCGCCAGCAGCCCCTCGGTGAGCGCGCTCGCGCCCCCGAAGTTCGTCGGCGTGAGCCACGACATGCTCGGCGTCACAGAACCCGGGATCTTGCCGGCGTAGGCCTTGTAGAGCGCGACGACGCTGAAGAGCACCAGCACGCGAGCTCGGTGATGAGCAGGAGCATCTGCGAGCGGGCGCTGAGCTCGATGCCGACCACGCAGATCCAGGTCATCGCCATGATGAACACGATCCCGAGGGCGAGCGTGCACCACGTGTTCGCCGCGAGGTTGTCGAACCCGAACAGCAGGAACGTGTACTGCGCGGCGATGAAGGCGAGGCTCGGCATGATGACCAGGTCGGCGATCATGATGCCCAGCCGCCGAGCCAGCCCGGTGCGGGGACCCATCGCGCGGGTCACCCAGCCGAAGTTCGTGCCGCAGTCCGGGTCGGCGCGATTCAGGTAGAAGAACGCCGACGCGATGCACGCCATCGGGATGAACGACGATCCACATCACCGCCGGGGCCTTGAACCCGACAGCCGCGGTCACCAGGCCGAGTGATGCGGCGATGCTGTACCCCGGGCGCGGTCGAGGCGACCCCGATGACGGTGGCAGATGCCAGACCGAGAGCACCGGACTTCAGACCCTTGCTCTCGACCGCGCCACCGGTCGGTTCAACGACACTGGCCACTGCTGCCCCCTGTGGTCACCCCGTAGGACGGCTGCACGTTCGCGTGCCGCGGACCGGATGACAAGGGCGCGAGCGACAAACGCCCGGGCCGCGAACGGCTATTTGGGGTCGAAGCGGATGGCCCCGTCGAGCCGGACGACCTGACCGTTGACGTAGCCGTTCGTCACGAGGTGCTCGGCGAGCGCCGCGAACTCCTCCGGAGCACCGAAGCGCCGCGGGAACGGCACCTTCGCCTCGAGCTGCTCGCGCATCTCGACCGGGGCGAGATCCCAGGCGCTCGTGCCCATCGTCCCCGGCGCGATGCAGTTGACCCGGACCCCGATCGCGGCCAGATCACGCGCGCGAGCACGATCGTCATGCCGATGATGCCCGCCTTCGCGGCCGCGTAGGCGACCTGGCCGATCTGACCCTCGTAGCCGGCGATCGACGCCGTCGTCACGATCGCACCGCGCTCGCCGTCGACGCCAGCGTCCGTCGCGGCCATGGCGGACGCCGCGAGCCGGACGGTGTTGAACGTGCCGACCAGGTTCAGGTCCACGGTGTCGCGGAACAGGTCGAGACCGTGCGGCGCCCCCTGGCGATCGACCGTTCGGCCGCCGCCGCGTGCGCCACCCGCGCAGGCCACGACGATCCGGAGCGGGCCGTCGGTCGTGGCCACCTCGATCGCGGCCGCGGTGTCGGCCTCGGACGTCACGTCGCCCACCGCGAACCTGGTGCCGCCACCCAGCTCCTCGGCGACGGCCGCCGCCCGATCGGAGTTCATGTCGAAGATCGTGACGTGGGCGCCCCGGCTCACGAGATGGCGTGCCGTCGCTTCACCGAGACCTGACGCCCCACCCGTCACCAGCGCACCCGAACCGGTGATCTCCATCGTGTTCACTCCTCGATAGCTGACCGTGGCCGAGCGATCGTACGACCCGGGGGTTCCCAGTGTGGGAAACCGCCGAGCTGGCGGTATCGTCGCGGCTGCACAGGTCCGGACCCACGTGGCCGGAACCCGGAGGAGATGCCGATGCAACGCACGATGATGAAGTCGAAGATCCATCGCGCCACGGTGACGGGCGCGGATCTGAGCTACGTCGGGTCGATCACGTTGGACGTCGAGCTCATGGAGCTCGCCGACATCACCGAATTCGAGCACGTGCACGTGCTCGACATCGACAACGGCGCCCGCTTCGAGACCTACGCCATGGAGGGTGAGCGGGGCTCCGGCGCGGTGGTGCTGAACGGCGCCGCGGCCCGGCTGGTCCAACCCGGCGACAAGGTCATCGTCATCACCTACGCGGCGTACGACGAGGCCGAGCTGGTGGAGTACCGGCCGCGCATCGTGCACGTGGACGAGTGGAACCGCGCCTCGGTCGAGGCGTCGGTCACGGGCTGACGGTCGCGCCGCGCACGAGCCGGCCGGGGAGCGCGCGGCTGCTCGACCCACCTCGACCACGGGCCCTTCATGTCCGGTCCCGCGCCCAGCCGCGCAGCCCGAACGAGTCGATCGGACTGTGCAACGAGAGCCCGCCGTCACAGTCGAGCACCTGACCCGTGACCCACTCCAGCTCGTGCAGGGCGATGACCGCGGCCGCGATGTCGTCGGCCTCGCCGAGCCGACCCAGTGGAGTCCGGTCCTCGACCTCGGCCAGCCAGCCCGAGCCGGCGCGCGCCGGACCGAGCATCGGCGTCCGGGTGACACCGGGCCCGACCGCGTTCACGCGGATGCCGTGCTCTGCCCATTCGTGGGCCGCGACCTGGACGACCATGCTCAGCGCCGCCTTGGACGCGCAGTCCGCGCCCATGTTGCGATCGACCAGGTGCGCGCTCACGCTCGACGTCGCCACGATCGATCCCGCGCTTCCCGCGGCGATCATCCGGGCCGCGAGGGCTCGCATCACCAGCCACGGCCCACGCGTGTTCACGCGCATCACGTCGTCCCACTCGTCGGCCGTGACATCGAGGAGCAGACCGGCGTGGCCGACGCCGGCGGTGATCGTCACCTGGGTGGGCACGCCGACGCGGTCGATGGTCGCGGCGGCGGCTGCGTCGATCGCGCCCGGTTCGGTGATGTCGCACTCGACATCCGCGTCGCCGGTGCGGTCCCAGACGAGGGTCGGCACCCCGGCCGCGCGGTAGCGCTCGACGACCGCCGCCCCGATCCCCGACGCGCCTCCGACCACCACGGCGCTCATGTCAGGGGCGAGGTTCCGCTTCGACCTCGGCCTTCACCCGTTCGAGCGTCGTGCGCATGCCGTTGCGGTTGGTCTTGCCGCGGGTCCAGCCGAAGAAGACCCAGTAGAGCCGCAGCCCGAAGGTGTCCGTGAGCTCGAACGACTCCGTCACGTCGGTGGTGCCGTCCGCGGCCGGTTTCAGCCGGTAGCGCCAGACGTTGAGCGGCGTGTCGGTGTTGCCCACGCCGAACGCGAACTCGCGGCCCGGCTCGCAGTCGACCACCGTGCACGTCGTCCAGTAGATCGGCCCCCGGCCGTTGCGCTTCACGTGGCCCCGGAACTTCGCCCCGAGCGCCGGTCCGGTCGCGGGCTCGATCCACACGGCCTCGAACGTCTCCGGGCTGTACCGGCCGATCTGGGTCACGTCGCTCAGCAGCTCCCAGATCCGCTCGGGTGGCGCCGCCATGTTGACCGTCACCGCACCATGCATGCGGGCAGCCTACGGGGCGCCCTCCGCGGCCGGCTCGGCGGTGACGTCGCGAACGGCGCGGGGCCGCGTGTCGCAAATTGATGGTTCGAAGACCACCCACCGCTCCCTACGCTCTCCCAGCGTGAGGGACCCGGTCTGAGCTCGCCGCCAGCGCACGCCCTCCGGAACGAGCTTCGAGTGAGCTGGGCGCGCGATGCGACGTCGCGTCCTCAGGACAGGGTCACTCGGCGCCCGATCCAACCCCACCCCCAGCTTTTGGCGTCGCGAAACCACCTCTGCGGTGGACGAGCGACGCCAAAACAGGGTTGGGGGCTACGGGAGGGCCTCGTGGGCGCGGTGGTCGTCGAGGCGGTCGGCGGGCCACTGGCCGGAGTCGGTCTCGTCGTAGGTCCAGTCGGGCTGCTTCTCCGCCTGGCGGGCGTCGAGCACCGCCCGGCCGTCGGCCAGCTCCCTGATCGCGGCGATGAACGTCGGCGTCGCCTCCCGACCGGTCTTGTCCCGGTGCTCCGCGATCTCGTCGTCGAACAGGTCGAGCACGCTGCCGACGACGGCCTGGACCTGGTACGGCAGGTTGCACCGCGCGCCCTCGGCGACCGTCGCGAGGCTCCCGTCGAGCGCCCGCAGGTCGTTCGACTCGGCTTCGTCGGCGCAGAGCTTGGCCAGGATGTTCGAGATGGCGAGCCCGTCGCCCTTGCAGGCCGCGCACTGCCCGCAGGACTCGACCGCGAGGAACCGCGCGACGCCCGCGGCCACCGCCGTCATGTCGGTCTGGTCGTCGAACACGATGAACCCGGCGCAACCGAGCCCGGCACCGATGCCCCGCATGTCCTCGTACGTGAGCGGCACGTCGAGCTGCTCGCCAACGATCAGTGGGTTGGAGACTCCGGACATGACCGCGGCGATCTCGCGGCCCTCCGCCACGCCTCCGCCCACCGTGTCGATCAGGTCCCGCAGGGTCGTGCCCATCGCGACCTCGGCGACGCCGGCCCGGACCGTGTCACCACTGACGGTGCAGACGATCGTCCCCGGCGACTCCTCGGTCCCGTACTCCCGGAACCAGTCCCCGCCCTCGGCCACGACGCAGGGCACGTTGGCGAACGTCTCGACGTTGCTGGCCAGCGTCGGCGCGGCGATGTGGTCGGCGCCGGCCATCTCCACGTGCGCGGCCGACGAGCTGTTCGCGCTGACGTCCTCGGCGTGCTCGACCGTCTCTTCGACGCCCCGGCGGTACGGCGGCGCGATGCGCGGGAACGGGTAGCGCCCGTCGATCGTCTCGAGCAGGGCGGTCTCCTCACCGTAGAGGTACTCGCTCGGCCCTGCGAAGACGCGCACGTCCACGTCACCGAGCCAGCCCGCGGCGCGCATCTCGTCGATCGCGCGCTCGACCCGGCTGATGCTCTGGGTCTCGGTGTGCTTGCACCCGACGATGATCTCGTTGGCCTCCACCACGTGCGCGCCGATGAGCGCGCCTTCGAGCACGTGGTACGGATTCGGCGCGCAGGATCGCACGGTCCTTGAACGAACCCGGCTCACCCTCCGCCGCGTTGACCACGATGCTCGCCCGCGCTTCGACGGCCTCGTTGGCAATGACGGTCCGCCACTTGCGCGAGAGGGGGAAGCCCGCGCCGCCGCGCCCGCGCAGCCCGGCGCCGTCGAGCCGATCGAGGACCGCTTCGGGTGTCTCCGCCCGGGCGATCTCGAGGGCGCGGCCTCCGCCCGAGGCGATGTAGTCGTCGAGCGTCGCGACGGGGGTGGCGGGAAGGATCCGGTGCAGCTGCTCCATCGGCGCAGTTTCGCACGCGACGGTTTCCCAAGCGCGACCCGGGCCGCCGCCGTGAGCCAGAATGACCGCATGGACGATGACGTGATTCCCGAACGACCGATCGACGCCGGGGTTCCCGAGGAGATTCCGGACCTCGGCAACATCGAGGGGGCCCGGACGCTCGGCAACGAAGCCCGGGACCGGCTCCACGCCGACGGCTTCACCGACCGGGAGATCGACGAGTGGGCCGAGACCTACGTCGCGGAGAACGGCGGCGGGACGGTCGACGAGTTCATCGAGTGGATCCGCAGCAAGGAGCACTGACCCCGGCCGCCCGGAGCCGGCTTCGGGTCCCGTCCATGTGATGCGCGACCTCCGCGACCTCCCCAAAGCGCACGTGCACCTGCACCTCGAAGGCTCCATGCGCCCGAGCACGCTCAACGAGCTTGCCGCGACGGCGGGGGTCGAGGTGCCCGAGATCCGCGGCTTCGGGACCTTCGGTGCGTTCGCCGGCATGTACGTCGCGGCGGGCTCGGTGCTCACCACGCCCGAGGCCCTCGCCCGACTCGTGCGCGAGGTCGTCGAGGACGCGGCGATCGACGGCGCGACCTGGGTGGAGCCCGCGTTCTACCCCCCGTACCACCGGTCGCGCCTCGGTTCCCCCGAGCTGATCGTCGAGATCGTCCTCGACGCCGCCGCGACGGCCGCCCGCGACTTCGGCATCGGTGTCGGGCTGATGCTCTCGGCCAACCGGACGATGGACCCGTCCGACGCGGTCGACCAGGCCGAGCTCGCGGCACGGTACGCGGGGCGCGGCGTCGTGAGCTTCGGGTTGGCCAACGACGAGACCGACTGGCCGCCCGAACCGTTCGCCGCAGCCTTCGCGGTCGCTCGCGATGCCGGCCTGATCGGCGCGCCGCACGCGGGCGAGCTGGCCGGCCCCGCGTCCGTCATCGGCGCGCTGGATGCACTCGGGGCCGACCGGATCGAACACGGGGTCCGGGCCGTCGAAGATCCCGAGCTGGTGCGCCGGATCGCCGACTCCGGGGTGTGCCTGGACGTGTGCCCCACCTCGAACCTGATGCTCGCCGTCTACCCCTCGATCGAGGCGCACCCGCTGCCCGCACTGCTCGCCGCCGGCGTGCGGTGCAGCATCAACGCCGACGATCCGCTCCTCTTCGGGCCCGGCCTGCTCGAGGAGTACGCGCTGGTCCGGGACCAATTCGGGCTCGATGACGCCGCGCTCGCCGGCATGGCAACCGCATCCATCGACGCGTCGGGCGCGCCCGACGACCTGAAGGCCCGGACCCGCGCCGCGATCGCCGCCTGGCTCACGGCGTCGGGCGAATTCTCCTGAGCCGCCCCCGGCGGTAGGGTCCACCCCGTTCGACCAGGTTCGGGGGGATCGTGATGCATCGACCGAGGATCGTCGGCTCGTTGGTGGTGATCGGCCTGCTGGCGGTGGCGCTCGCCGGCTGCGCCCGATTGTTCCCGCACGGAGGTGGCGGCCATCCGTCGGCGATCACCATCGTCGCGCCCGGGGACCGCACGCAGGTCGCCGCGAACGGGCACGTCGACGTCCTGGTCCGGGTCGACCGCCCGCTCGCCGCCTCGACGCTGCACCTCCAGCTCGCCACCGGCGGGCGCGCGCCCGTCGACCTGACCGGACGGCTGCAGCCTGCCGCGCACGGGTTCGCGGCGACGCTCACGGCCACCGATCTCGTGCCGGGGCTGAGCCGCATCATCGCGTCGGCGCGGGGCACGTCGGGCCACGGGGCCCCGCAGGTCGCGATCACCACCGTCTCGTGGGAGCCCGCGGTCGACGTCTCGCTCGCCGGTCGTTGTGACTTCCTCGGTCAGAGCCGCTGCGCGCTCCCCTTCCCCAACGACTGGTTCACGACGCGGGATCCGAGCACCGACACCGGGCGCCGCGTGAACCTCAACGCGGCATCGCTCACCGCGAACGTCGCGGGCGTCCACATCGACCCGACGGACTGGAACACCAACGACGGGTTCAGCCCCGGTGCGATGATCCTCGCCACCTTCCCGGGCGTGGACCTCACCGCCAGCGGCGTCCCGCCGATCACCGACATCGGCCGGTCACTCGCCCCCGACTCCCCGATCGTGCTCATCGACGCGACGACCGGCCAGCACTGGCCGTTCTTCGCCGAGCTGGACGCCAACGCGACGTCGGATGCGAACCGGGCGCTCATCATCCGCCCCGCGAAGAACCTGCTCGAGGGCCACCGCTACATCGTCGCCCTGCGTCACCTCGAGAACGCGGAGGGTCAGACGCTGCCGCCGAGCCGCGCCTTCCAGCTCTACCGGGACCGCATCCCGACGTTCGTCCCGGTGATCGAGGCGCGACGCCCGCACATGGAAGGCATCTTCGACTCGCTGCAGCGCGCGCACGTCAGCCGGTCCGACCTCACCCTGGCCTGGGACTTCACCGTCGCCAGCGAGCGCAACCTCGCGGGTCGGCTGCTGCACATCCGCGACGACGTGTTCGCGTCGCTCCACGGCGGTGCACCCAGCTTCGCCGTCACGGAGGTCGACCAGAACGTGGACTCCACCACCCTGCGCCGGGTGATCGGGACGTTCACCGTGCCCAACTACCTGACCGGCACCGGCCAGCCCGGTTCGACGTTCAACTACGCACCCGGCGACACCGGGCCCAACCGCCTGCCGACCCGGAACGGCGACTACACCGCGAACTTCCGGTGCCTCATCCCGCGGTCGGTGAGCGCGGACGGCAACGACCCGGTCCACCCGGCTCGCGGCATCGCGAACGGCCACGGCCTGCTGGGCAGCGCCAACGAGGTCGACAGCTTCGGCCCGCTCGCCGACCAGGGCAACGCCGTGATCTGCGGGACCGACGAGATCGGCATGGCGAGCAGCGACCTGCCGAACGTCGCCGCGACCCTCGGGAACCTCTCGAACTTCGGGTCGATCGCGGACCGGCTGCAGCAGGGCATCCTCAACATGCAGTTCCTCGGCCGGCTGCTCAAGGACCCGCACGGCTTCGCGACCAACCCGGCGTTCCAGGCCGGCGCCGCGCACACGCCCGTCCTCAACGGCCAGGTGTACTTCAACGGCAACAGCCAGGGCGGCATCCTCGGCGGCGCGATCACGGCGACGTCGACCGACTTCACCCGCGCCGTGCTCGGCGTGCCGGCCGTGAACTACAGCACCCTGCTGAACCGGAGCGTCGACTACACCCAGTTCGCCGGCGTCAGCCTCGCGGCGTACCCCGACCCGCTCGACCAGCAGTTCGACTTCTCACTGATCCAGATGCTGTGGGACCGCGGCGAGGGCGACGGCTACACGCAGCACCTGACCCGCGATCCGCTCCCGGGCACCCCCAACCACCAGGTGCTGCTGATCGAGGCGTTCGGCGACCACCAGGTCGCGAACATCGGCACCGAGACCATGGCCCGGTCCATCGGGGCGAAGGTCTGGCAGCCCGCGCTCGCGCCGGGTCGCAGCCCGGACGTCGTCCCGTTCTGGGGCATCGACCCCGTGCCGTCGACGCCGTACCAGGGGTCGGTCCTGGTCATGTGGGACTACGGCACGCCCCGACCGCCACTCACCAACACCCCCCCGGCCGGCGCGCAGTACGGCGCCGACCCGCACGGCTTCGGCCACGACAACCCGGGCGTCGCGCAGGAGGCACTCGCGTTCCTGCAACCGGACGGCGCGTTCATCGACGTGTGCAACGGCGGGCCCTGCCAGCACACGCCCTGACCTGACTCGCGCTTCCCGAAGCGTCGTCCCCCAGACCGGCGGGCGGCGCGCGCGTCAACGAGTGGAGACCAGGAACCGTTCCCGTACTTGGGTGTCGAGGGGTGGTGGTCGGTAGGGCGTGACGGCACGGCGTTCCGGTGGTCGGAACTGCATCTTCTCGGGTTGGTTGGGACGTCCGCAGATTTGCCAGTGCTCTTCGTGGACGAGGTGGTGGTGGCGGCTGCACAACAGGACGAGGTTGTCGAGGTCGGTGGTGCCGCCGTCGGCCCAGTGCACGAGGTGGTGGGCGTGGAGGCCGATGGTGCGGCTGCAGCCGGGGGCTCGGCAGTGCCGGTCCCGGTGCTTCAACAAGCGGAAGAGGTACTTGGGGACGGTGCGGGTGCGCCGGCCGAGCTCGAGCGGCACTCCTCGGGAGTCTTCGCGCACGGTCTGGCGGATCGCGTCGCACGCCAAGCGCCGGGCGGTCTCATTCGCGATCGGGATACCCGTCTCGCCGGTGTCGAGGTACGCGCCCGGCTCGTCGGAGTCTTCGTGGAGTGATGCTTCGGGGGTGTGGACCATGAGGCTCGCGTGTCCGGCTTCGCTGTGGTCGGGTGACTCGGCGGTGAGTGCGTGGACGAAGACGTCGGCGCAGCGCACCGGATAGGGCTCCCACTGGCCGTGCTCGTCGGGACCCGCCTGGTCGGCGCCGCGTTCGAACGCGGCGACCACGCCGGCGCCGTCGGCGTCCGGGACCCAGCCCCAGAACCGCAACCCGCCGCGCCGTTCGTCCCACCGGTAGCCGAGCTTGCGCAGCCGGTCGCGCTCGACGGCTTCGTCGCGGGTCACGGTCTTGTGGTTGCGTGCCGCGGCGAGCAGCGAGGTCGCGGTCCAACCGGGCGAGTCCGCGGCCCACGCTTCGTCGGTCTCCGGCGTGGCGACCTGCACGACGGCGGCGAGCTGCTCGGCTGACAGCCGACCCTCGAGTGCCGCGGTGCTGATCGCGGGCCGGTCGGGGAGCGCCCGTGCGGTCTCGACCAACGCGCGGCGCTCGACCCTTGGTCACCCGCGCCGCCCACGTCACCCAACCAATCGTGTCGAGCGTGCCGTCCTCGCGGCCGACGTCGCGCTCGTCGAGCACCGACAACACGAGCAGCTTGTACGCGCCCGTCGCGTTCTCGAGCGTGTCGAGCTCCCGGAAGGTGGCCTCCAGATCAGCGGTCGGCGTGTCCCGCAACCGGACCAGGAGCGACGCCGAATCCAGCGGGTCTCCGGCGGTGCTCTGGTTGTCTGGTCCTCCATGACCCGAACACATGTTCGCATCATAACGGACAGCACCTGGCGAAGCAAGCACCCGCCGAGATCACACTGGCCTGCCGAACAGGCCTGCGCCCCCGGTCGGAGCGGTACCAGTGCAATCTGGTCGGCGCGCGGCAAGAGGCTCAGGTGTCGTCACCGGCCACAGAGAGCGTCATCGAGAGGTCGTCGACCGAGTCGCCATCGACGCGGAACCGATCCGGCGTCCGGCCGAGCAACTGGAAGCCGTGGCGCGCGTAGAGCGCTTGGCCTCCAGGGTTGTCGGAGAACACGCCGAGATCGAGCCAGTCGATGCTCGGTTGGCATCGTGCCCAGCCGATCGCTGTCTGCAGCAGCAAGGTTCCGCCGCCTCGACGACGGCGCGAGCGGACGATTCCCATCCCCACGTTGGCGCGGTGCAGTTCCGAGTCGAGCGTCCCGCCCGCCAGGTAGACGTGCCCGACGAGTTGAGCATGATCGAACAACCCCCAGACCCTCCGCCACCCGGGCCGATCGATCTCGGTCGACCATCGAGCTATCTCCCGGTCGCGAGCTGCATCCAGGTCGAGAGGCTCGGACTTGCTGTAGGCGTGGGAGTGCCCTTCCCCATCCATGCCCGATCCCGCATCGACTTCGACGACATGGCGTAGATAGCCGTCGAGGTCGGCGATCACGAGCGCCCGGACGGTCATGCTCCCAGCGGCGGCCACGACAAGAGCGTAGGAGCGTCAGCACAGTGGCATTCCGCCTTAGCTCGGAACACCGCGAGCAGTACCTCCCTGCTCCGGAACGCCGGCTGTGGGGCGCCCGGGCCGACGGTCCACTGGCGTCACGAGCGAACAGTGGCCCGGCCCGCGGAAGTGTCCCCGAACGAATCCTCTCTGTGTCAAGGGGCGTCTTCGCCGGGTGTTCGGCGCGCGTGGTTGACCGACGGTGTCGGTGGTCGTAGCGTTCTTGGTGGGTCCGGGAGTGACTTCGCCGAAGAGCCGGCATGTAGGAATGTGAGCCGGCCGCGCTGGCTTCGAGTCGCTTCTAGGTGTCCTCCCGGACCTGCTTCTCAGCTGGCGCGGCGGCGAGCGTCGATGACGAGTTGTCGGTAGACGGCGTTGCTGATCTGTCGCTTCAGTGCGCGTATCGCTTCTCGTTTGGTCTTGCCTTCGGCGACCTTGCGGTCGACGTAGGCCCGCCCGTCGGAGTGTGGGTGACGGAGCTGGCAGATCGCGGCCATGTGCAGGGCGTGGTTGAGGCGACGGTTGCCGCGTTGCGACACGCGATGGACCTGGCGGCCGCCGGAGGAGAACTCGACGGGTGCGGTGCCGTTGTAGGCGGCGTAGTGGTCTCGGTTGGCGAACCGGTTGATGTCGCCGGTGTAGCCGATGAGCTCGGCGGCGATGACCGGTCCGATCCCGAACAGGTCGGTCACGGTCGTGTTCGCCGCTGCGACTGCGGTCCGGATCCGCTTGTGCGAGGCTTTGAGCTCCGCGTCGAGGTGACGGATCTCGTCGAGCAACTCGACCGCCAGGTCGTAACGGATCTGTTCCACCGGGTTCGTCGGTGACATGCCGGCGAGGAACGCATCGACGTCCGAAGCGTTGATTTCCTTGGCGATCCCGCCCGGGGCGAGCTCGACGAGCAGCGAATGCATCCGAGCCACGACCTGGGTGCGGCGGTCGCCGATGTCGGTGTTGCGCTTCGCCAACAGCCGGAGCACCTCGGTGTGACCGACCGGCGCGACCTCGTGCAACCGGTCGTGTCGCAACGCGGTGAGCGCGACGGAACGAGCATCGTTGGGATCGGTCTTGTTCGACCGTCCCGAGCCCAGCACTCGGGTGCGGGCCGCCAACGTCGCCGGCACGTCGACCACGCGTTCACCCGCCGCGACCAGTTGCTGCGACAACAGGTAACCGATGCCGTCGGCGCCTTCGACCGCCCACGTGCGCTCCTCGAACGGCGCGGCCCATGCGAGCAACCGCTCGGTTTGGGTGCGCGACGCACGGATCGAGATCTGCGCGACCTCGACCTCGTGGTCGTCGATCGCGAACGCATGGTGCGACGCCTTGTGCGGGTCGACACCAATGATCACATTCATCAGCCCTCCTCGGGTCCCAATCGCATTGGTGGACCGTGGCGGGCACTCCTACTTGCAGACGGTTCGTGCTCGATCCTCTCTCGAGCCACACCACGGCGAGATCACCACCGGGCAGCACTTCGTTCGCAAGCCAAACCCGCGAACGGGCCGACAGGCACTTCGTGAGCGACCCGACAGCGACCTCACAACGCTACGAACAGAGCCGCCGCGTCACCCCGAAGTCTCAAGCAGGCACGACTGGGACAGGCAGACCGGCGTGTTCGGCGGCGTTATTGGGACGGTGCGTCACGAACGCGTGCGTCAACTCGCCATCACACACACGCGTGTCGGGGAATCCTCTAAGGATTCCCCGACACGGTTCGGGCGATCAGTGCAGGGCCGGCTCCACGTGCTCCGTCTCCGACAGGTCCACCGCCGGAGCGGCCGTTCCCCGGCGGGCGGCCCGCTCGGTCCAGATGTCGAGCACGAGGAGGCTCAGGTTCGAGACGACCGCCGCACCGATGATCGCTGTGATCAACGCCATGAGCCCGCTCACCGCGTGGAAACCGAGTGCGGCTCCGACCACCGCACCGACAGCCGCGGCACCGATGCCCTTGGCCCGCATCGCCTTCGGCGTGTCGGTGCGGACCCAGCCGGCGTAGACCCCGAGCCAGATCGGCACCGCGATCGAGACCACTGCCAGCAGCTGGTCGTCGAGCGGCCGGCTCGGCCAGAACCGCAGTACCAACAGTGCGCCGAGGAACCATCCGCCGAGTCCGAACACGATCGGACCGGCCGAACGGATCCATGCGCCCGTCTTGCGGCCGGTACCGCCTCGGCGGCGGATCCGGATCGCCAACACCACGAGCCAGATCACTGCCAACAAGGCGAGGCCGATCATTGCCAGAAGGATGCGTTTGGCAATCCCTGCCTGCGTGGACGGTGTGGTGAAGCTGACCTTGTGCTGGGTGTAGCGGGACGTGTCGACCTGGCCGGTGTTGTAGAACGTGGTCAGCAGCTGCGTGCTGGCGCTCGGCTCGTAGTACCAGAAGTCTTCCGCATGCCCGAGCCCGGACAGGATGAGCTGATGCCCGTTGGGGAGGTGCGGCAGCAGCTCCGTCGTGGCGTTCTGGGCGGGTGTTTGGAAGTCGAGCGTCCCGCCGATGAGCAGCGTCGGGACGTTCGAGTTCTGCACGCTGGTGTATTGGTTCCCACCCGGGTTGGCCGGCCAGTCCGCAAGACCTCCTGCCCCCCACAAGAACTCCGTGAAGGGATTACCGATGATCGAGCCCCGGTCCGCGCCGGAGCTGAAATAGCGCTCAGCGGGCTGCGCGTCGGCCAGCCCGATGCTTGCGAACTCGCCCCAGACGAACGACTTGGGGAGGATGAGATTGGCCAGCGTCGATAGCAGCCACAGGCCGCTCGGGTCGCCGTGCGCGGCGGAGATCCACGAGTCGAGGGTCATCGGCCCGGATATTGGCGAAGCCACCGCGGTCGCGTCCGTGAGCCCGAGGAACGTCCCGACCAGGGCGTTGCCCGGCTTGATCGGCAGGCCGTACCAACTGCTCGGCATGTTTGCCGCCGTGTGCTGCATGCTTGCGGCGAGGTTGCCGGTGCGGGCGCGGCAGGCAGGCTCGCTGCGCGCACAGCGCCGAGTAACTCTCGATCCCCTGATCGATCTCGGCTCCGCTATAGAGGAAGTTCCCGGGTGGGTTGACCCCGATCATCGCCGAGCGGTCGACACTGTTCGGGTCCCGCCACGCGTAGATCATCGCGAGACGGGTCCCGGCGCTCTCGCTGAGCAGGTCGATGCGCTTGTAGCCGAGCGCGACGCGAGCGGCTTCGATGTCGTCGGCCTGCTCCGCCAGGGTGTAGCCGGCGAGGTCTACGCCGCTTCGCTCAAGCCGCTGCGCGCACGAGGCGAAGGCCTTGGAGTACGTGCTCAGCGACGCTTTGGCGAGGTAGTCCGCGGAGTGGTCCAGCGCCGCCGTCACCTCGGGACACTTCAGCACCGAAGAGCCGTCGACGCCGCGGTAGCCGACCATGACGACATCGTGCTGGGCGGCCAGGCGGCTCGCATCGGGGAAGGTCATGTTGGTCACACCCGGGCCGCCCTGGAGCCGGAAGATCGGGGCCAGCGGGTGCGGACGAGCGGGAGGGGACCCGGGTCACCGGCAGCGCGATCAGCCGCGACTTCGAGCTCGCTCGGTTCTCCGGCACGACCAACGTGCCGCAGTCCGCGGGCATCGCACCCTGCTCGGTCGCGTAAGTGCACGCATGCATGGTCAGGTCACCGGCCTTGGCTCCGGCGCGCACCGAGATCGCGGCGTCGCCGGGTGCGAACCGGAGGTACGTCAGGCCGAACAACATCACCCCGATAACCACCAGGGCAACGATCCGAGTGGGGGTGTAGATCCGCTTTGCCTTCATGACGATCACGTCCCTCGGTCCCGCGGAAACCCCGGTGGATCCCGCAACACGGACGGTACGGACCGGGCCCGGCGGAGTCGTCGGCCGCGAGTGCGATTCGCGCTCGTCCTGCAGGCGGATTCGAAACTCGTCCTCGAGGAGGAGGTTCGAAACGACGCGGCCCGGTACCGTCCGACGTATGCAGCGGCTCGGATTGCTGGCGCGGAGGTTCGGCTTCGACGTGCTCATCGTCGTCGCCGCGATCGAGAGCGCGATCGAGGTAGCGACGCAGCGCCATGAGGTGGGCGGCCCCAGCTTGTCGACCTGGCTCGCGGTGCCGGCGCTCTGGCTCATGATCCTGCCGCTGTTGGCGCGCCGGCGATACCCGTTCGCCGCGCCCGCCGCGACGCTGCTCCTCGCCGCGGCCTTGTCGTTCGTCGACGGGCACCTGATGACGTTCACGACTGGCACGTTCGCCGCCGGATTGGCTGCCGCGTTCTTACTGGGGAGCCAGGTCGACGCCGTGCGGGAACGGATCGGGCTGGCCATCGCGGTCGGCGGTGTCACGATCGTCGTGGCGAACGACCCGCGGCACACCCTCGGCACCCTCGTGGTCACCCCGATCCTGTACGCGCTCGTGTGGCTGGCCGGCTTCGCGCTTCGCGACCGAGGTGTGCGCGCCGACGCCGCCGAGGACCGCGCCGCGCGGCTCGAACAGGAACACGAGGTCGACGCGCTCCGGGCCGTCGTCGAGGAACGCACCCGCATCGCCCGCGAACTGCACGACATCATCGGCCACAGCCTCAGCGTCATGACGGTCCAGACGTCGGGAGTGCGTCGGCTGCTCCGCCCCGAACAGGCCAAGGAACGCGAGGCCCTCCTCGCAGTGGAGCAGACTGGGCGCGAGGCGCTCGCCGAGATGCGACAAGTCGTCGGAGGCTCTGCGCGATCCGAAGGAAGGCCCGGCTCTGGCGCCGCAGCCGAGCCTGAGTCGGGTCGACAAGCTCGTCGCGCAGGCCTGCGACGCCGGGCTCGCCGCGCACCTCGACATCGAAGGCGAGCCGGTGCCGCTGCCGGCCGGCGTCGACCTGACGGCTTACCGACTCGTGCAAGAGGGGCTGACGAACGCGATCAAACACGCCGCCGCGCGCCACGCCGAAGTGCGCGTCCGCTACGGCGCCGACCATGTCGAGATCGAAGTGTGCGACGACGGCCGAGGGACGAACGGTGCTGATCCGATCGCGAACGGGGGTGGGAACGGCTTGGTGGGCATGCGCGAGCGTGTGTCCATCTACGGCGGCGAGCTCGAAGCGGGTCCGCGTGCCGAGGGCGGGTTCCGGCTCCTCGCGCGTTTTCCGGTGTCGACATGACGCTCCGCGTGCTCATCGCGGACGACCAGGCACTCATGCGCGCCGGATTTCGCATGATTCTCGAGGTGGAACCCGACCTCGAGATCGTCGGTGAGGCCGCGAACGGCCGCGAGGCGGTGGCCGAGGCCGGTCGGCTGCGGCCCGACGTCGTGCTGATGGACGTTCGCATGCCCGAGATGGACGGCATCGAAGCGACCCGCCGTCTGCTCCACGGGAACAACGACACGAAGGTCGTGATGCTGACGACGTTCGACATGGACGAGTACGTCTACGAAGCACTGCGTGCGGGGGCGAGCGGGTTCCTGCTCAAGGACGTGCCACCCGAACAGCTCGTCGCCGGCATCCGCGCCGTCGCGGCGGGCGACACACTGCTCGCGCCCTCGGTAACCCGGCGCTTGATCCAGGAGTTCGTGCGCCGGCCGCCGGACACGCTGCGCTCCTCGGCGCCGGAACTCGCCCGGCTGACCGCGCGGGAGGTGGAGGTGCTCCAGATGATGGCGCGCGGCCGGTCCAACACCGAGATCGCTACCGACCTCTTCGTCAGCGAGACAACAGTAAAGACTCACGTGGCGCACGTGCTGGCCAAGCTCGGGGTGCGCGACCGCGTGCAGGCGGTGGTGTTCGCCTACGAAGCGGGCATGGTACTGCCCGGCGATTCGGGCTAACCCGGCGCCGAGCGGCAGTTATGGGCGGCGTCGGTCGTAGCGGCGGCGCTGATCTGCGAGTACCGTCCTTCCCGGTTGCACCTTTGTGCTCTCAGACACTGCCCGGTCGAGCGGGCATGTGGCTCCCTCAGTCTCGACGTTAGGAGCCACAGTGGGAGTTGACGCGCGCCGCGCTGCGGATCCACAGGGCATCGCGAGCCCGACCACGAACATCACAACCGCCAAGCTCCTCCGTTGGGCGGGTCTGTCAGCAATGTTGGCAGGGCTGTGTTACGTGCTCGTCGGAATCTTCCATCCACCCAACGTTCCTTCGTCGGTCACTGGCACCCGATGGCAAATCGTTCATTTTCTGGCCTGCGCCATGTGCTTCTTCGCAGTGCTCGGCATGGCGGGGCTCTACGCCCGGCAAGCGACAAAGACGGGGTGGCTCGGTCTCGTCGGCTTTGTCATGTTGACCCTCTGGTTCGTGCTCATCATGGGCTTCACCTTCGTCGAAGCCTTCATCCTGCCGAAGATCGCGACAACCGATCCGAAGTTCGTAACGGCGTGGATGGGCATGTTGGTAGGCCCCGCCAGCAAGATGGACCTCGGCGTGATGCCGACGCTATGGACGCTCACCGCACCCATCTACATCGTCGGCGGCCTCGCATTCGGCATCGCTACGTTCCGCGCCGGCATCCTGCCGCGCTGGGCGGGCGCACTGCTCGCGGTCGGGACCGCGTTGGCCCCCGTAGCAGCGCTGCTTCCCAACGCGTCTCAGCCGAAAATCGCGATACCGGTGGGCGTAGCCCTTGCCTGGCTGGGTTATGCACTCTGGTCCGAACAGCAACCGCAAGCCTCATAGCGCGCACACCGGAGGAACGGCGAGGAGCTTCTGAACACCACCGATACGACTGTCACAACTCAGTCTCCACAGAGAAGAACCTCGCTCACGGCGGGCATCCTCTATCTACTCACCTTTGTCTCGATCCCGACCGTCGTCATCTACGGACCCGTGAAGGGCGCTCATTACGTCATCGGCTCTGGACCGGACACAGGCGCCATGTTCGGCGGGGTTCTGGAGATCATCGTGGCCCTCGCGGGAATCGGCACCGCCGTCGTTCTGTTCCCGCTACTCAAGAAACAGAACGAAACGCTCGCGCTTGGCCTCGTCGCCTCGCGGGTTCTGGAAGCGGCCACCATCTTCCTCGGCGTCGCGTTCCTCCTGACGGTCGTGACCTTGCGGAAGGACGGGGTTGGACCGGATGCGCTACTCACGAGCCGCACGCTTGTCATCCTTTACAACCGCATCTTCCTCCTCGGACAAAGCTTCATGCCCGCCGTCAACGACCTCTTGTTGGGAACCCTGCTGTACCAGTCACGACTGGTACCGAGATCCCTTTCCCGCATCGGAATCGTTGGAGGCCCCGTACTCATCGCTGGCTGGCTCGCCGTGATCTTCGGTCTCGTCGGCCAACATGCACCCGTCGCAGGACTGTCAGCACTGCCGGTCGCGGTCTTCGAGTTCTCGCTCGGCGTCTGGCTCGTCGTCAAAGGCTTCAACCCTGACGCGGTTGCCGCGCTTGAGAAAAGGACATAATCGGCCTCCCCCGCCATCCGCGCCGATTGCCCGCTCTGGCGTGATGTTGCGAGAGCTCGGGGTTCACCGAACGGGCAGCGGCTGTCCCAGAACGCGCGTCCCCGAACAACGTCTCCGGAGTGTCACCGAACGCCGGTTCCGGGGCGCCCATGCCACGGCCCACCGGCGTCATGAGCGAACGCTGGCCTGGTCGCGTGAGCCCTCACCAGATCGGACAGTCTGCTCGGGTTCGCGGGCGCGAGCGCGCGCTCCCTCGTACGTTGGACCGCGCTTCCTCGATCCGGCGGTCATGAGGCAGCGAAGCGCTCGCTCAGGAATCGGAGTGCGCCGGGCGCGCCTGTCACCGTCACGATGACGTGCTCACCGAATCGAATTCGGCGGTACGTCACGTTGGCCCCGTTGCGACGGAAGGTCTCGACGAACTGATCCGCGTCGGCGATCGGCAGGTTCTGCTCATGCACACCGTGGTACAGGTACAGAGCGGTTCTGGGCGTTGCCTGACCGAACCGATTCGTCTCGAAGGCGGTGCGCAATCCCGGGATCTCCAAGACACTGGGAACGGTCAAGTAGTCGTCCCAGTGGAGGAAGGGAAAGCTCAGGAGGAGCTGGTCGGCCGACATCTCGGCCGCCGACACCACCATGGCCCGACCCGGCGGAGTGAGGGAGCCGAGCAGGTCGACATCTGGAAACTCGCGGCAGATCCCGATGATGGCGCCGAGCGGAATCCCGCTCAGGAAACTGCCGTCGTACACGTCCTCGAACATCCCAGTCGTCGTGGTGGGGTCGACCGTGATGCCGCCGGCGGCGGCGCCGACGATGTTCAGTTCCGGCGCGTAACCCGGGTGCTGTTCGGCCGCGCAGAGCGTTGCTTGCGCACCGCCCGAGTAGCCCCAGAGGCCGATCGGCGTGGCGGCATCGAAGCCAGCCAGTCCGAACGCGAGAGCCGCGCGGATGCCGTCGAGCACGAAGTGGGCCGCCAGCAGCCCGGCGGCGAAGGCGTGCCGCGGTCCGGTGTAGTCGGTCGTGACGACCCCCCACCCCCGGTGCAACGCACGGACGATGAAGGGAAGCTCCCACTGGTCGCCGTGCATCAGTGTGTACGAGGGGTCGGCGGCCGCGCCCAGGCTGTCGATGGCGCACTGATACGAGAGCAGCGGCCTAGGCGCCCCGTTGAAGGGCCGGCGGGGAACCATCACCGTGGTGACCCCGGACACCGCTGCGCCACGAGTGTCGGTGGAGCGGAACTTCACCTGCCACGCATCAGCCTGAATCACACGACGGAACCCTCGGACCTCGACGGTCCGACTGTCGAGCACCTCTCCCGGACGAGACGCGTCCAGCTTGTGAGGTGCTCGGTAGAAGGGATCCTCGCCCGGATGTGTCACATCGACCAGCACCCGTGACTTCAGCCGCTCAGAGAGGTCCAAACAACCGAGCATCGCTCGAGCGGCGACACGCTCGCGTCGCGTCTTCAGGTCAGTCCGCGGTGGCAGGACGGTTCGCTGACGTGCGACGGGCCGAGACATCTCCCCGAGAGCATCGACGGATCGGTTCCCCGGACACAAACTCCCCCCGACACGATCGCCACCATTGAGCCGGCGGCGGACGCTGGCGACCGCGAGCACCGGCGATCCGACGCGTGAACCACGCGCACATCTCTGCTGACCTGTTCGGGTGACATTGGCGAACACCGGGCTGTACGAGCGCGTCTACCGGTTTCGGCGTGATCTCGCGTTGTCATAGCCACGCGTCGTCACGCCGAAACGAGGCCGCAGGTGGCGTCATTCACGCACACTGGCCGTCATTCACGCACACTGGCCGTCATTGACAACCACTGGCCGGTGCGAGCCAGACTGCTCCGACGCGGGCACGCTGTGTGGGTGTCTCGGCGTGTTGTGATCGGCGTTGTGGTCGCATTGGCGATGGCTGCCTGCTCTCGCGGGTCAACAGCCGCACCATCCCGGACGCAAGACTCGACCGCGACGACCAGTGCGTCGACCACGACATCATCAACGAACCCTTTGCCGCCGACGGCTCCGGCACTCGTCCCCGAGACGATCGCCTCGTGGAAGATCATCGGCGAGGCGGCTTCGCATCCCGCAACCCCGAACGCCGTCTTCTGCCTCAGCCCCGACCCACCGGCACTGTGCAACCGTCTCGACGGACCAGTCGATCTCGGCGGCTACGGCACCGGCAACGAGGCGCTCCAGGTCACCGTCCACCTGTCACCCGTGTCCTTCACCGATGCGCAGGTCGCGACCAACCTCGCTGCCGCCAACAACTCTTGCGGATGTCGCACCGTTTCGGCGACGACGACCGCGGCCGGTCGCCCGGCTTGGATCGTGCAGGGAAGCACTCGGAGTGGCGGGTTCGTGTTCTTGGCCACTCGCTTGAGCGACACGGCGTACGCGTCCATCCTGCGAAACTGCGGCTTCGGTCCTTGCCCATCACCGTTCCCGCTCGACCACGCTCGCCGTCTTGCGGCGAGAGCTCGCGCCGACGCGGATCACCATGCAGCTCCTTCGCTGGCTCGGGCCGGCGAACGGGACCTCCGAAAGGCTGCGGGTTCCGTTCGGCCACCGAGCATGCGATCTCAAGGATTCCAACCACACCGATTCCACCGACGGCTACAGCATCGCGGAGCACGTCGCGGTCTTCGCTCCGGGCCCGATCTCCGATTTCTCCAAGCTCTGCACCAACACCTCGTTCGGGTGACATCGGCGCACCGTGGCCTGGCGGACTGCGCACTGACCGTCCGCGATGATGTCCTTCGTGCTTCGCCCTGGATCCAGCCTCGATCGGTCCACGCAGGCATGGGTGAAGGCCACCGGACACCGTGTCGACCTCGCCAGCCATCCTTGGCTACGCGGACCAATCGGTGCTCCCGATCGCATCGGGGACGCGTGGATCGCCCGGGAAGCGTCGCGGCTTGGAGGCGAACCTCAGCAAGGCGGCGGACTCCTCGGATCGATGGAACAGCTCGCTGGCGCTGGCTTCGACCCCGCGTCCTTGAGCAAGTCCGTTGTCGATTTCTACGAGCGCACGTCCGACTGGCGAATGGATGTCTGGTCGCAGTGGTGCCCGGCAGCGGTGCCTTTCGCGTGGCTCCTGCTCTTCGCGTTCTCCAACCGTCTGGAACAGCTGTCAATGCCGTTGCGGCCACTCGATGTTGCGAATGGAATGGAGAGTCAGGTCATTCGAGTGCGCGACGGCTCGTCGCAGCTCGGAGCGGCGTGGCTGCGGATTCTGCGCTCGACTGGTCGGGTCATGTACAGCGGGTGGTACAGCTCGGTCACGCTCCCTCGGAACACACGCCCGAGCATCAAGGTCGCGTTCCCGCTTCCCAACGGAAGTGTGGTCGTGTTCCTCCGCCCCGACAACGGACCGAATGGCGAGCTGCAACTCACCTCACCGAACAGTTGCTTCGGCAGCGACGGCGCCTACCTGATCGTGACAGGTGACTGTGACCGAGCCTGGGCACGACGCATACCCCTGACCGAGCGGTTCCGCATCTTCACCGATCCCGAAGGGGTGCTCCGCACCGACCATGCGCTTGACCTCTGGCAGATCCCCGCGCTGCGGTTGCACTATCGCCTAGAAGACACGTCCAACAAGTGAGGGGGGTGCCTGCTGACGTCATCGACGCACCGTGCACGATCTCAGTTCAAGATGGATGCGTCAGCGACAGATCGTCGACGGCACGATGTGGACCGACACCGACGTCGCGCCGGCGCGGTTGCGCAGCGTGAGGGTCGGTGCGCAGGGCCGTGACGTCACGTCGGCTCCGGTCGCGGTGACCGCGTAGCCGGACGGGTAGCGCAGCTTGGGCACCACGACCACCGTCTTCAGGAAGCGCGATGCCGCCCGTCCGTCGGGACGGGTCGTGCTGAACGCGATGTCCGCCGTCGCGGTGGCCGAATCGAAGGCGAGTCGGGTCGGCGTGCCGTTGACCAGCGTCGGGTACGGACGGGTCAGCGCGGCGAGGGTCCCCACGTTCAGGTTCGGCGGGACGAGCGGCTGCTTGCTGTCCGTCACGACGTGGCCGTTGTACGACCAGAACAGCCACGGCACGAGCCGGGCGTCGAACTGGTCCTCGAACGGGTTGAGGAACGTCGGGTCGTTCGAGTCCCCCCACTCCGTGACGAGCAACGGCGCGTGGTCGCGGGTCGCGGCCGCGACGCTGCGGTCCATGACCGCCGCGTTCGACGCCGAGTCCGTCGCGTACACGTGGGTCGAGAGCGCGTTCGGGGATCCCGTCCCGGGAAGCGCGGTGTCGGCGCTGCCGAAGTTGAAGAGCACGAACGGCTCGACGAACACCGGCCGCCGCCGGTCGACCGAGCGGACCGCGGCGGTCATCCGCGCGTAGAAGGGTGCGAGCAGCTGGTGTTCGAGATCGGGGCACCCGGTCGTGCAGCTCTGCCAGCTCGTCCCGGGCCACGGCTCGTTCATCGCCTCGTAACCGATGACGTTCGGGCTCGTCACGAACCGGGCCGCCACCGCGCGCATCGCCTCCGCGTAGTGGGTCTGCAGCGGGACACCGTCCGCGCCCGGCTTGTTCGCCCAGAAGTTGTCGAACGCGCGCTGCAGCGCCGGGTTGGTGACGTAGTACGTCGGGAACGGGTCGTTCGGGTTGGGCAAGCCGTCCGTGAGGGTCGCCCACGCGGGCATCCCGTTGCCGTGGGTCACCGGACCGAACCCGTCCTGGTGGAAGTCGAGCAGCACGTAGATGCCGTGGCGGCCGAGGATCCGCACGGTGTCGGCGATCGACTCGAGGTACTGGTGGTCGATCTGGCCCGGCTGGGGCATCAGGAACTCGAGCGGGACACCGAGCCGGATCGTGTTGAACCCGTTCGACTCCAGCAGCGCCGCGTCGTCGTCGTTGAAGCCGTCGGCCTCCGGCGTGTAGGGCGCGAACTTCTCGACGAAGTTCATGCCGCGCAGCATCACGACCCGGCCGGTCGCGTCCGTGAACCAGCGGCCGTCGTGCCCGAGCGGCGGCACCGGCCGGTCCTCGGCCGGGCCCAGGCCGGGCACGAAGCGGCACCCGGCCCCCACGACGACGAGCGCGAGGAGCAGGACCAGGAGACGACGTGGCGCAGTCATGCCGGGCAGTATGCCGGGTGATGCCGGATACCACCACGGCCGGCGCGGCCGACCTCGACCTGACGCCCACCGAGCTCGGGCCCCGTGGCGACGCCATGGCCAAGGATCCGGAGGGTCGCAGCTTCGCGATCCGCGGCGGGATCCCCGGCGAGCGGGTGCGGGTCAGGGCCCTCGCCCGCCGGCGGGGTCTGGTGCACGCGCGCATCGAGGAGGTCTACGAGCCGTCGCCGCACCGGGTCGATCCCCCGTGTCCGGAGCTGGCCCGGGGTTGCGGTGCGTGCCAGTGGCAGCACATCGATCTGGTCGCCCAGACGGAGTACAAGCGGGACCTGATCGCGAACCGCGCTCGGACTGCGCAGCCCGGCCCGGCGCGCGCGGTTGCGGCCGACGGTGGAGCTCCCCGCGACGCACTTCCGGACGACCGTCCAGGCGGCGGTGGCGAACGGCCGGGCCGGCTTTCGCCGCTACCGGTCCCACCGCGTGGTGGCCGTCGACGGGTGCCTCGTCGCCCACCCGCGCCTGGAGGAGCTGCTCGTCCACGGCGAGTACGGCGACGCGTCGGAGGTGCTGCTCCGGTGCGGAGCGAGAACCGGTGAGCGGCTCGCGATGCCGACGCCGCTCGGAACGAGCATCGCGGTCCCGGCTGACGTCCGCTTCGATCACGTGCACGAGCTCGCGGCGGGACGCGAGTGGCAGATCTCGGCCCGTTCGTTCTTCCAGACCCGACCGGACGGCGTGGACGCGCTGGCCGCGGCGGTCGCCCGCGCGGCCGACGAGGTCGGGCCGGCCGGGCGCGCACTCGATCTCTACAGCGGCGTGGGCGTGTTCGCGGGCGTCCTCGCCGCGCGGGGCTGGTCGGTCACCGCGGTGGAGAGCGACGGCAGCGCGGTCCAGGACGCCCGGACGAACCTCGCCGATCTCGACGTCTCCGCGCTGCGGGCCGACGTCACGAAGTGGAAGCCCCGGGTGAGCGACCTGGTCGTCGCGGACCCGAGCCGGGCCGGCCTCGACCGGCACGGCGTCAACGTCGTGGTGGCCACGCGGGCGGCGCCGGGTCGTTCTCATCAGCTGTGACGCCGCGAGCCTCGGACGCGACGCCGCGCTCCTCCGCCGCGCGGGCTACGAGCTTTCCTACGCGACGCCGGTGGAGCTCTTCCCGCACACCGCCCACGTCGAGGTGGTCAGCATCTACGACCGGTGACCTTGACCCGTCGGCCACCCCGACCGTGGCTCCTGCTCGATGACGTCACACCTAGTGTCCGGAGCCATCACGGGTCCCGCACGATCAGAGAAGGAGTCCACGCGATGACCGCCAAGGAGCTCGACGGCCGGGTTGTGATCGTCACGGGGGCGTCCCGCGGCATCGGCAAGGGACTCGCGCTGGGCTACGCCGAGGCCGGCGCGGCCGTGGTGTGCGCCGCCCGCTCCGCCCGCGAGACGCCGAGCGCCCTGCCCGGCACGATCGACGTCACCGTCGACGAGATCAACCGCGCCGGGGGTCGGGCGATCGCGGTGCGGTGTGACATCGGGGTCGAGTCCGACCTCGCGCGCGCTCATCGATCGCACGATCGACGAGTACGGCCGGGTCGACTCCCTCATGAACAACGCGATGGCGCCGACGCAGGCGACGTTCGACGACTCGACCGTGGAGATGTGGGACGAGTCGATGCGGGTCAACGTGCGCAGCCTCTTCCTGCTCACCAAGCTCGTCGAACCCCACATGACGGCGCAGGGCGGGGGCAGCATCATCAACATGTCGTCGCACGGCGCCGACCACGCGGTGACGCAGTTCATGCCGCCGGGCTACCTCACCTACTCCGTCGCGAAGGCGGCACTGGAGCGCTTCTCCAGCGCCCTCGCACCGGAGCTCGTCGGCCGTGGCATCACGGTGAACGCGCTGCGGCCGGGCGCGGTCAAGACCGAGCTCACCACGCTCGAGTACGGCGCCGACCACGACTGGTCCGGGTGGAAGGGACCCGAATCCGTGGTGCCCGCGGCGATCTTCCTCAGCTGCCAGATCGCCACCGACTTCACCGGCCGGATCGTCGACGCCACGACGTTCGGCGTCAGCTGGCCCTGATCCTTCGCGCCGCGAACCGCGTAGGTTGCAGCCATGGCTGACTGGGTGACCATCTCCTCGCTGGCAACCGCGGGCGGGACACTCGTGCTCGCAGCCGCGACCTTCTCCGCCGTGCGGTCGTCGAACCGGTCGGCCCGCCTGGCCGAACGCACGTTGCTCGCGGGACTGCGCCCCGTCCTCTCACCGTCACGACTCTCGGACGAACCGGAGAAGGTGCTGTTCCAGGACCTGAACTGGTTCAAGCTCGCAGGCGGTCACGCGACCGCGGAGTTCAGCAACGACGTCGTCTTCCTCATCGTGGGCGTCCGCAACGCGGGCACCGGCATGGCGGTCCTGCGCGGCTGGCGCATCACGCCCCGACTCATCATCGGCGCGCACCCCGACATGCCGAGCGTCGATTCGTTCCGCCCGCAGACCCGCGACATCTACATCCCCCCGGGCGACTCCGGCTTCTGGCAGGGCGCGATGCGCGACCCGGACGACCTGGAACGACCCGCGGTGATCGAGGCCATCAACCACCACCAGGCCCTCACGATCGACATGCTCTACGGCGACGCCGAAGGGGGCCAGCGGGTCATCACCCGCTTCGCCTTGGTCCCGATCGGCGAGGCCGACTGGCTGACGTCGGTGTCACGGCACTGGAACCTCGACCGCGACGACCCCCGTTGAAGCGTCCCAGGGTTGCCGGATCCGGCGACCGGGTATCAGCGGCGGATGGCATCGATCCGACGCAAGCTCGTCTTCGGCAGCCTCGTCCTCGCGGCATCGTTCGGTGCCGCCTGGTGGAGCCGGCAGCAACGGATCCGTACGGTGGACACGACCGCGCCGGACGTCTTCGGCGATGCGGTCGTGCGCGAGAGCTGATCGCCTACGGGACCGGCGAGGGCGCGATCGCCAGGTAGTCGTCGCGCGAGCACGCGTCGCGGCAGTGAGTGATCCGTCGGCGCGCGGCACCTCGGTGGGCGCGCCGAGGAGGGTGAACCGCACGAGGCCGACGCCGGGCCGCGCGGTCAGCGTGTAGACGAGCTGTCCGAGCGCGACGATCTGGTCGCTGCTCGACAACGACGTGAACGGTCGCCCCAGGTCCACCCGCGCCGTGCCGCTGGCCAGCGAGACCCGCCCGAACGTGTCCTTGTCCGGCAGCGCGGAGCGGAGCCCGGCCGCGGTCTCCAACCGGTTCGGGCCCTGACCCAGCGCACGGAGCACGCTCTGGACCGTCACCGGCGGCCGGAGCCGCCGCGACGACGCGACGAGGCGGCCGTTCTTCGCGAAGTAGACGAGCGCTTCCTCCTGGCCCGAGTCGCCCGACGTCGCGGACCCGTTCTCCTTGTTCAGGAGACCGAACGGGACGTCCTTCCGGCGGACCTTGCTCGCGGAGTCGTGGGTGGGCACCCCGCACGCGGTCAGGCCGAGCAGCACCAGGAGCCCGATCACGATCAACCGGCGCGCCTCCCTCATGGCGCGATCCCGGGGAGCTCGACGACGAAGCGCGGCGCCGCCCGTCGGGGACTCCTCGACCCACACCGTGCCGTCGTGGACCCGGACGTGCTCCACGACGAGCGCGAGCCCGAGGCCGGTGCCGGGCTTCTCCACGGACGCCTCACCGCGCGCGAACCGCTCGAAGACCAGCTCCCGTTCTTCCGGGCGGATGCCCGGCCCGGAGTCGTCCACCGCGAGGAGCAGGGAGGTGCCGGCGCCCGCGATGACGATCGCCACGGCGCCGCCGCCGTAGGAGTCCGCGTTGTCCAGGAGGTTCCTGAGCACCTGCGAGATGCGCCGCTGGTCGAGCACGAACGTGCTCGGGGCGCTGGGTTCGACGTCGACCGCGACCGACTCCCGCTGCGTCGTCACCAGGACGTCGCGGACCAGCTGCACGGGGTCGACCGGTGCGGGCTGGACCTCGGACACGCCGGCTTCCATGCGGGAGATCTCCAGCAGATCGAGCACGAGCCGGTTGAACCGGTGGAGCTCGCTGTCCAGGACGACGAGTGCCGCGTCCGCGGCTTCCGCCGACCGACGGCGGCGGGCCACGTTCAACGCGGCCGACATCGTCGCGAGCGGCGTGCGCAGCTCGTGGCTCACGTCGGATGCGAATCGTGCTTCGCGCTCGATCCGGGTCCGCAGCGCGAGGACCATGCCGTTGAACGCATCGACGAGCGGCTCGAGATCGCTGTCACCTTCGGCGTCGAGTCGTTGATCGAGCGCGCCGTCGGCGATGCCGCTCGCGGTCACGGCCATGCGCCGCACCGGGCGCAGCACCCGCCCGCTCGCGTACCAGCCGACCACGGCCCCCGATGAGCGTCACGACGAACGCGGCCCCCGCCAGCGCGCGGGCGAGGAGGCTCAGCGTCTGGTCGAGCTCCCGCGCGGAGATGAACTCGAAGAACCCGCCGTTGACGGCCGGCAGCGGCACCCCGACGCCGATGTTGGGCACCTGGGCGAACTTCGTGTTCTGGGTGCCGGCGGAGCCGCTCGCCACGAGCTTGCGCAGCGCGGCGGGCACGTCGTCGCGGCCCACACCGACCGAGGTGCCGAACCACTGCGTACCGACCCGCACGACGACCACGCTGTCCGTGCCGGTCTCGACCTGGCCCAGCGCGCCGCCGACGTCGGCCGAGTTGACCCGGAGCGCGTCGCGCACCGCGCGGGCGTTGAGGTACGCCTCCTGCCGCGCCGCCGCCTCGCGCCGATCGAGCAGGAACGAACGGGTCAGCTCGTAGGAGGCGACCGCCAACGTCGTGGAGAGGAGGAACGCGAGCGCGGCGAACACCACGGTGACCCGAGTGCGCAGCCCCACTCGATACCGTGCAACCCCGGCGCGGCTCGGTGCGGGCTGCGTCACACGCGCAACGGTACTGCGCATCGGGCGCAATCCCCGGTCGCGCCGCGATCGCCCGGCGCACCCGGACAACCTACGATGCCCGCGTGGAGCCAGAAGTTCGCGAGACGATCGACTACATCGCCGTACGGCGACTCCAGGACGCGTACGCGGACGTCGTGAACCGGCGAGCGTGGCCGGAGCTCGACGATCTCTTCCGACCCGAGGCCGAGCTCGTGCTCGACACGCGGCGGGGAGAGCTGCTCTCGTTCGTCGGACCCGCCGCGGTGGGCGACTTCATCGGCGGGTCGATCGAGCGTTTCGAGTTCTTCGAGTTCGTCGTCCTCGGTTCACGCGGGTCACCTTCGACGCGGAGGATCCGGACCGCGTGTCCGCCCGGCTGTACATGTGCGAGCTGCGCCAGAGCGCGGATGAAGGCCGGCACTCGGTGGCCTACGGCGTCTACCACGACGATCATGTCCGGTTCGACGGCCGCTGGTGGTTCGCCCACCGCCAGTACCACTCGCTCGCCCGGACCGCGCCCGACCTGGCGGTCTTCCCCTTCCCCGACGTGACCCCGGGAGGAGCCCGATGACGAAGCACGGCGCCGACGTCGACCGCACCGAGGAGTGGGCCGCACTCCGGGCGCGGCACCTCGACGAGTCGGGAGACCGGCCCGCGTCGTCGCGCGCGTGGCCTGCACCACCTGGCGCTGCTCTCCAGCGACGTCGAGGCGACGATCGACTTCTACCAGGGGCTGCTCGAGTTCCCGCTCACCGAGCTCTTCGAGAACCGCGACTACCAGGGGTCGACCCACTTCTTCTTCGACATCGGCAACGGCAACCTGCTCGCGTTCTTCGACTTCCCCGGCCTCGACCTGGGTGACTACGCCGAGGTGCTCGGCGGTCTGCACCACATCGCGATCTCGATCGCGCCGGACCGCTGGGAGCACCTGCGGAGCAAGCTCGAAGGTGCCGGCATCGCGACCCGGCACATGAGCGGCACCTCGCTCTACTTCTCCGGGCCCGACGGCGAACGACTCGAGCTCATCTCGGACCCGTTGCTGGAGATGTACGGGACCACGGTCGCGTAGTCCGTCCGCCGCGCCTCCGCGCCGACCGCCGCGTCGAGCTCGCCGACGTCGATCGGGTCGCCGACATCGAGCTCGTCCTCGACCACTTCCATCTCGCGCGATGCGCCGCGGACCCACACGAAGAGCGCACCCGCGAGCACGAGAACAGCCCCGAGCCCGATCGCGTACCGCATGCCCACGGTGAAGGCTTCCCGTGTCGCACCCGCGAGTGCGGTCCCGTTCGCGGTCCGGTGCGCGACCTGGAGGGCGAGGGCCGGCGCTTCGCCGCGCCTGGCGGGCGAGCGCCGTCGGCAGCCCCGCGAGGTGGTGGTCGATCGAGCTGCGGTACGCGACGTTGAACGCGCTTCCGAGCACGGCGACCCCGAACGCCGCCCCGATCTCGCGCGCGGTGTCGTTGACCGCGGATGCGACACCCTGCTTCTCGAGCGGGAGCGACGCGACGATCGCGGTCGTCGCCGGGGTCATGGCGAGTGGCGCCCCGACCCCGAGGATCAGCGACGCGACGAGGAACTGCAGGTAGCCGCTGTCCGGGCCGAGCGTCGTGAACGCGAGCAGGCCGACGGCCGAGAGCGCCAGCCCGGCCCCGCCGATGAGCCGGTGACCGTGGCGATCGGCCAGCGTCCCGGCGATCGCCGAGAGCGGGATCATGACGACGCTCATCGGGACCATCGCGACGGCAGCCATCAGCGTCGAATAGCCCAGGACCAGCTGGAGGAACTGCAGGGCCACGAAGAAGAAGCCGAACATCGCGAAGAACTGCAGGAAGATCGACACGGACCCGGTCGTGAAGCCGCGGTGCCGGAAGAACCGCGGATCGAGCAGTGGTGCCTCCGAGCGCAGCTCCGCGAACACGAAGACCACCAGCAGCGCGACTCCGCCGATGAGCGCGGCCAGCGTGACCGGGTTCGTCCACCCCTGGTCGGGCCCTTCGATGATCCCGAACACGATGCCGCCGATCCCGACCGCCGAGAGCAACGCGCCGAGGGGGTCGAGGCCGACGTGATGGGTCGACACCGTCGACGGGACCACGGCCACGACGGCGACGAGCAACGCCAACGCGAGCACCGCGGTCGCCACGAACACCGACGCCCACGAGAACGACTCGAGCAGCACCCCGGCGGTGAGCAGCCCGAGCGTGCCGCCGATGCCGGCGAACCCGGCCCAGATGCCGACCGCCTTGGCCCGCTCCTCCGCCGGGAAGATGCTCGTGATGGTGGAGAGGGTTCCGGGCATGACCAGCGCCGCCCCGATGCCCATGATCGCCCGCAGCGCGATCAGCTGCGTCGGCGATCCGGCCCCGATCGCGAGCAGCGACGCGCTGCCGAAGACGGCGAAGCCGATGACCAGCGCGCCGCGACGCCCGTAGCGGTCGCCGAGGGCACCGGCGGGCAGCAGCAGCGCGGCGAGCGTCAGCCCGTAGGCGTCGACGATCCACTGCTGCTCGGACTGGCTCGCGCCCAGGTTCGCCGAGACGGCGGGGAGCGCATTGGCCAACATGGTCACCGAGGCGACGACCATGAGGACCGCCAGGCACATCACTGCGAGCACGAGGCTGCGCCGGAGCGACGAGATCGGCGGGGCGGAAGTGGCAGCAACAGGCATGAAGAGGCTCGCTTCGTCGCAGTACGGTCAGGGGGGAGGACTAGTATCCGGAGGTAACCTCCGTTACTATACGGAGGGTGCCTCCGGTTTGCAAGGATTCCCGATCCCCCGCCGGAGTGGCACCGAGAGGACCATGGAGAACCCGCCGACATGACCCCGACGCAGGGCACCACCGGGACGACGAGCCCCTCGAGCCGACCGCTGCGGGCCGACGCGCAGCGCAACCGCGACCGGATCCTCGCGATGGCACGCGAGACGTTCCGGGCGCGCGGTCCGGACGCGTCACTCGAGGAGATCGCCCGTGGTGCCGGCGTGGGGATCGGCACGCTCTACCGCCACTTCCCCACCCGGCACGCGCTGCTCGACGCCATGTTCCGCGAGAGCGTCGACGCGCTGTGCGTCGAGGCCACCGAGCTCAGCGTGTCGGCCGAGCCCTACGAGGCGTTCGTGGGTTGGCTGCACGCACAGCTCCAGCACGCGATGACCTACCGGGCGTTGGCCGCGTCACTGATGATCACCGAGCTCGGCGCGGATTCCCCCGCCGAGCTCTGCAGTGGCGAGTCGGCGTGCAGCGCGTTGCGGAGCACCGCGGAGACCCAGGTCGCGCGAGCGCAGAAAGCCGGAGTGATCCGCGACGACGTCGACGCCGACGATGTCCTGCGGCTCGTCAACGCGATCGCGCTCACGACGGAGGATGTGAGCGACAGCTGCGCCGCGGCCGAGCGCCTCTTCACCCTGATGATCGACGGCCTCCGCATCTGAGCGACGCGCTAACCCGGCATTCCGGTGCCTGGCTCTTGACGATCGAAGCCCGCGTCGATGATCGTCCCGAGATCGTCACGTGGCAGGCGCCAGCAAGTGCTCGGAGTCCTCCCGGACCATTGACGGAAAGGAAATGCACCGCCGCGAGGTAGACCGCACCCGTCAGCGCGCCGCCGACCGGCCACGGAATGCGCCCGAGAGATGCCCAACCGACAGCTCCGGCGAGACGCGCCGGCCGCGACGCACTTACCGATCGCAGCGACGGGGAACGGCAGCAAACCAGGTATCCGTGCCACACCGAGTCCGAGCACGATCATGACGGCGACCTCGGTGACAACGGTCGCCCATCCCGATCCCATGTAGGAGTACTTCGGAATCAGCACGATGTTGAGACCGATGTTGAGCACCACGCCGACGAGCATCGCGATGGGATACAAGCGGTTGCGACCGACTGCAACCAGCGTCGAGAACGCCAGCAGCGTGAAGAAGTGGAGTCCCTGACCGACGACGAGCAACCGCGCACCATCGGCCACGCTCGCGTAGCGGTCGGTATAGAACAGCGTCACCAGCGGGCCGGCGAAGATCACAAAGCCCACCCCTGCACCGATCGCACTCACCGTGAGGATGATGAGGGCATGCCGGAAGGTGCGACGAAACCCGGCTGGGTCGTCGGGCCATGCCCCCACGAGCATCGTCAGTGCGGGCGCAACGACTGCAAGCGGCACTGCGCCTATGAGGTCCGAGAACTTGTAGCCGACGCTATAGGAGCCCACTGCGTGATACGTGTCGAGCAACGACAGCATCACGATGTCGATGCGGAAGTAGTGCGGCCGGCCTCGCGTCACCGGCCGAGCACGTCGGCGAACCACGCGTTGGTGCGCTCGGTCCAGAGGTTCGCCATGGCACCGGGGACGGCCATGAAGCCGTGCGGCATCTCGGGGAGCACGAGCAGGTCGACCTCGTTGCCGGCCGCGGCCCAACGGGCGGAGAGCAGCAGCGTGTCGTCGAGCAGGTGGTCGGACGTGCCGACGCTCATCAGCGCGGGCGGCAGGTTCGCCAGGTCGGCGAACGCGGGTGAGATGGACGGGTCCCGGCGCTCGTCGTCGGTCAGGCCGGGCAGGTAGCACTCGGTGAAGAACTCGATGCCGACCGGGTCGAGCAGGTCCAACCCCGGGCTCGGGCGGATGCCGCGCTGGCTCGGCGAGCGGCCCCAGTCGTACACCCCGAACACGAGGTTGGCGCCGGCGACGCGTTCGATCGCGTGGAGCTCGTCACGGATGCGCAAGGCCACGATCGCGGCCATGTAGCCGCCGGCGGATTCGCCCCCGACGAGGAGGCGACTCGCACCGAATTCCTGCTCGCCGTTCGCCAGCAGCCAGGCCGCGACCGCGACGCCGTCGTCCGGGCCGGCCGGGTGCGGATGCTCGGGGGCCAGCCGGTAGTCCACCGACACGACGGCCAGGTTGAAGCGATCGCGCAGATCGACGCTCGAGTAGTCGGACATCTCCGGCGCGCCGATCATCATCCCGCCCCCGTGGAAGTGGAGGTAGATCGCGCTCGCGGGACCGGCGGGGGTGAACACTCGGCACGGCACGCCGGCGATCTCGCGCAGCACCGCGTCCGGCGACGGGTAGTACATGATCTCCATCGACTTGCGGGCCAGCGCGACCCTCTCGTCGCGCGTGAGGGTCTCCGAGACGGCCGGGTCGCTACCACCCATCATCTCGATGACGGACGCGAGCGACTCGTCGACCGCGACCCTCGTCTCCGCCCGCAGCGCTTCCATCTCGTCGGTCCAGAGCCGCATCGGATCCCCCATCGCGTGTGGTCGTCGTGCGCATCGTGACGCACCGTCGGCCCACGGGTCCAGGCTCAGTCGAGCAGGGACGGCTGGGCGAGGTCGTACACGACGTGGTCGTCGACCCGGCGCGCCTCGGCCGTCGGCGTGTGCTCGACGAGACGCCCGTCGTGGAACAGGTGCTCGACCCGGATCGCCTCGACGAGCACGAGATGATCGGCGAGCAGGCGGCGATGGCAGCGCCACCACACCGATTCCGCGCACATCACGGCCGCGGGTCGGTCTTTCGCGCGCTCGCGCAGCTCGGCGACGCCGGCCGCGAACTCCGGGCCCGCCATGTGGTCGGCGTACCCACGGAACTGCGGGTTCCGCAACCCGATGTTGGGTGAGTCCGGTGCCGGCGTTCGGCGGCCCCCGAGGGCCTCCAGCCATCGGTAGTCCACTCGCGCCGTCGCCAGCCACGCGTGCATCGCGTCACTCCCGAACTGCGGGAGCCGTCGACTGCCCGGGTACCGACGGACGTCGACGATGACCTCGACGCCCGCCCCGCGCACGAGCTCCGCGAACGCGCCGGCGTCCAGCGTGCCGTGCCCGACGGTTCGGACGACCTCCACGCAACCATCTTCCCCCGGTTCGGCCGAGCGACTGGGACGTTTCGGGCACGAGCGGCCCGGGTATCGCGCGGGCAGCGTCCGGACTCGGGGAGCACCCTCGAGCCGAGGAGGCGCATCGAGGCGAATGGGGGGACCATGCGCCGAATGTTGCTCATTCCCGTGGCTCTGGTGGCGCTCGTGGTGCTGGCCGCTTGCAATCCCCAGCCGGTACCGGCGGCGGACATCGTGCCGTGGCAACAGAAGCTCGAGAACGTGACCCCACCGAAGAGCCCGCCGCCGCTGGCCCGCGACCTCCTGAACATCGCGATCCGCCAGGGCGTGCCCGTCGTCTGCCCCGCGCTGACGGCCCAGGCCGACCCGGCCTACCAGCCGTTCGTCACGGCCACCTGCGCCTCGATCGTCGCCAGCAACGACCCGTTCACGACCACGACCCAGGTCCTGCCCGCGCTGTGTGCCGGGAGCCCGCCGATCGGTGCGACGGTGTTCCCGAAGCTGGCACCGGTCATCACCGCGACCTGCCCGTTGCTCGTCCAGCTGGTGCCCCTGCTCGGCCTGACCCAGTACGTGCCGCTGTTCTGAGCCCGGAGCTCTGACCCCGAGCTCTGAGACCCGATTCGGTCCGCTGCGGGCCCTGAATGGGCCGTCCGGCCTCTTGTCCTTCCTGCCCAACGTTGAAAGAGTGCATATGGGCATGAGAGGGATAAATGGGTCGCAACACCGTCACAATTCGTCGGCGCAGCGCGATCGCGCTCGCCACCGTGGTCGCGGTCGTCGCCGGCCTGAGCGGGTGGGCGCCCGGCGTTGCCGGCGCGGCTCGCTCCGGTGGATCGGTCGCACCGGACTCGATCCACATCGGGGCCCGGATCCCCATCGTCGTCGACCCCTCCCCGGCACCCGCGAGCCACGTGCCCGCGCCCGCGCTCCGGGCCCAGTCCGCGCTCTCGGCGAGCTCGACCGCCGCCTCGATCAACGTGACCTACGACAGTGGGTTCAACGCCAACCCCGCGGCACAGGCCGCGTTCCAGTACGCCGTGAACCTCTGGAAGCCGCTCATCTCGTCGCCCGTGCCCATCACCGTGAACGCCTCGTGGAGTGCGCTCGGCACCGGTGTCCTCGGCCAGGCCGGACCCGACGAGGTCATGCGCGATCAGCCCGGCCTCGTCGCGCACACCTGGTACCCGGTGGCGCTGGCCAACGCGATCACCGGGACGGACCTCGACCCCGCCAACGCGGACATCGACGCGACGTTCAGCAACGCGTACCCGTCGTGGTACTTCGGCACTGACGGCCAGCCGGGTCCGGGGCAGATCGACTTCGTCAGCGTCGTGCTGCACGAGCTCGGTCACGGGCTCGGCTTCTACGGCATGGCCGACGTCGCCAACGGGATCGGGACCTCACAGTTCGCCGGCTACCCCGGGATCTTCGACCGCTTCACCAAGGTCAGCGGGACCCCGGTCCTCAATTACCGCGAACGCATCGACGGCACTCGCCGTCGCGCTGCAGGGGACGGGGCTGCGATTCAACGGGCCCCACACCGACGCCGCGAACAACGGCTCCGGTGCACGGCTCTACGCCCCGGCCACGTGGGAAGAGGGCAGCAGCTACTCCCACCTCGACGAGTCGGTCTTCCCCGCCGGCAACCCGAACTCGCTCATGACGCCGATGATCGGCGCGCAGGAGTCCATCCACGATCCCGGACCGGTCACGCTCGGGATCTTCGCGGACATGGGCTGGCCGACGGCGACCGTTCCCGTTCCACCCGGCGCGCCGACCGCCGTGAGCGCGACTCCACTCGACGGCGCCGCGCAGGTCACGTTCTCCCCCGCCGCAGGTACCCCGGCGGGCACGACCTACACCGTGACGTCCACGCCGGCGGGCGGCATCGGCTCCGCCTCGGCCTCACCGATCACCGTCAACGGACTGACCGACGGCACCTCGTACACGTTCACCGTGACCGCATCGAACCCCGCGGGCACGAGTGCACCATCAGCCGCGTCGAACGCGGTCACGCCGCTCGCGCCGCCGAGCGACGTCCCGACGATCATGGCGCCCACCGACGGTGCGTCAGCAACGGACCTCGTCACCCTCACCGCAACGTCGCCGGACGCCGCGGTGCGCTTCGAGCTCGACGGCACGTGGCTCGGCAACCCGGTTGCGGCCGTCAGCGGCATCGCGTCCACCACGTGGCAGTCCCACGGCCAGCCGAACGGGCCGCACACGATCTCGGCGCACAGCTGCGCCAGCCTGGGGGCATGGTCCTGCGCCGCCACGGGCGCGTCGGTCGCGGTCACGGTCACGAACACCACGCCGGTCCTGACGGCGCCGACGCCGAACCGGGTTGCCAGCGGAACGCTCAAGATGGGCGCCACCGCGGATGGTGCCGGCGGTGTGGCGTTCCTCGTCAACGGGGTCCGCAAGGCGTTCGACGCATCGAGCCCCTACACCGCCTCGGTGTCGGTCTCCAACCTGGCGGACGGCACCTACACCGCGACCGCGCAGTCCTGTGATGCCACCGGCACGACCTGCTCGGGGTTCGCAGCGAGTCCCGTGTCGTTCAAGGTCAAGAACCTGCATCCGAAGATCACCTCCGTCAGCGCGTCACCGTTCAGCCCGAACGGCGACGGTGTCCGCGACTCCACCACGATCGGGTACTCGCTGCCCGACACCGAGACCGTCTCGTGGAAGGTCGTCGGACCGTCCGGCACGGTGAAGGACACGGTCGCACTCGGCACCCCCGCCAAGGGCGCCCACAGCTTCGTGTGGAACGGCAAGAGCACCGGCGGCCAGGTCGTCGCCGACGGCACCTACTCGCTCGTCCTCTCGACGACCGCCACCGTCTCGGGCCGGAAGCTGGCCGGACGGGCGACGCACAACGTCATCGTCGACCTGACCGCGCCGAAGATCACGGCGGCCACGGACGGCAGCACGACGATCTACCCGACGGGCGGGAGCACCCCCGCGGGCCTCACGGCGAAGGTGACGCTCGACGAGCCCGGCGCGATCACGATGACCGTCCGGAACGCGGGCGGGACGCTCGTGCGCACGCTCAGCGCCGCCGGCATCGCGGGCAAGACCACGATGACCTGGAACGGGGCCAACAGCGCCGGCGCCGTGGTGACGAGCGGCGCCTACACGTGGCGGCTGAAGGCGACCGACGCGTCCGGCAACGTTCGCAATGCCGGCCCGTTCTCGATCAACGTCCTGCACCTCGCGAATCGCTCCACGACGCTCGTGCTCAACGGCAACCAGATGTTCCAGGCCGTCGGCTGCGGCTATTACTACACGACCGGGTCGGCCTTCTCGGCCGGGTTGTGGCTGATCGACGACTGCGCGCCGTCCGGCGGCGTGACCAGCGCCGAGGGCGACTACCAGTTCACCGTGCCCGCGGCGTTCAGCTACAGCAGCGTCACGATCACCGCGAGCGCGTACTCGCACGGCGGCACGAACCGGATGTACGGACAGCTCATCACGTCCATCGGCCCGTGGACCCCGAAGACGGCAACGTCATCGACCGCGCCCGCGGCGAGCAACCTCGGCACGTTCACCGGTCCCGGCATCGTCGACGCGAACCACCACGTCTTTATCGCGGTCGGCGTCGACAACAGCATGCGCTCACCGAGCGACATCGACATCGGTTGGGTCGCGATCGCGGTGAGCTACACCGTCAAGCTCTAGGTCGGGAGCAGCTCGGGCGGCGTGAGATACCGTGCCGCGTGCACGTTGATGCCGGGACGTTGCTGATCAGCGTCACGGCCGTGCTCATCGGGTCGATCGTGCAGGGGTCGATCGGCTTCGGGCTCAACCTCCTCGCCGCGCCGGTGATCGCGATCGTCGCGCCGGAGATGCTGCCCTTCAGCCTCGTGCTCGTCGCCCTGCTGTCCTCGGTCACCAACGTGGCGCGCGAGCACCACGAGCTCGACCACGTCGCGGCGCGCCACCTCCTCATCGGCGCGGTGCCGGGCACGGTGGTCGGACTCCTCCTGTTGAGCTCGCTGAGCACATCGGGGTTGGCCGTTGCCGCAGGCGGGGTCACGCTCCTCGGGGTCGCGCTGTCGACGTTCTCACCGCCGGTGCCCATCACCGCCGGGACCAGCACGGTGGCCGGGTTCGTGTCGAACGCGTTCGGCACCGCGGTCGCGATCGGCGGCCCGCCGGTGGCGCTCCTGTTCCAGCACCGGCCCGGCCCGACCACGCGGGCGACGCTCGGGGCGTTCTTCGCGGCCAGCGCCGCGATGTCCATCGTCGCCTACGCGCTCGCGGACAAGCTCCGGGGTCGACAGGCGGTCTTCGCCCTGGTCCTGCTCCCGCCGCTGGCGCTGGGGATGTGGCTCAGCCGTCACCTGCACCCGTTCGTCGACCGCGGCTGGCTCCGACCGGCCGTGCTCGTCGTCTCCGCGATCGCGGGCACGACGGCCGTGGTCCACGGGCTGGCCTAGTCCGCGGATGAGGTGACGGGGACGGGCCCGATCGAGACGGGGATGCCGTTGACGGCGGCGTTGCCCGAGATGACGTCGACGAACGTCCCCGGCGCGAGCAGGTTGTTGTTCACGCCGGCGTGGTCGTTCGCGACCCCGAGCCGGGTGCCGGACTGGTCGTGCCCCCAGCCGTGCGGGCAGCGACACGACACCCGGCATCATGTCCTCGGTCACCTCGGCCGCGACGTCGACGGTCCCGGCCGCCGAGGTGACCCGCGCGAGCGCGCCGTCGGACGACACCGAAGCGGCCGGCGTCGTCGGGATGCACCAGCAGCGTGCAACGGTCCTTGCCCTTCACCAGCACGTTGACGTTGTGCATCCACGAGTTGTTCGAGCGCAGGTGCCGCCGGCTCGACGAGCACGAGCTCGTCGACGGGACGGTCGAGCCGCGTCCGCGAGCCGGGGCACGTCGTCGGTGATGTAGCTCGGGGCGAGCTCGACCTTGCCGTCGACGGTCGTGAGCACCTCGTCGAGGCACGGCACGTTCGGGCCGAGGTACGACCCCGTGCGGCTCGGCCTTCAGGCGGTCGAGGGTGAGCCCGTCGGGCACCTCGCCGTAGCGGTCGCCCCACGGACCGGTGCGCAGCGTCAGGTCGAGCATGCGCTGCGGCCCGCCGTGGTCGTACTCCTTGCGCAACGTCGGGCCGTCGAAGCCCCGGGTGGCCGCGAGCACGTCGAAGAACCCGTCGTCGATCGCGGCGACGTCGACCTCGGCCGCGTCCATCCCGAGACACGCACCCGCGAGCCGGATCAGGATCTCCCACTCCTCGGGCCGACCGACCTCGGGCGGGAAGATCGCGGGCGAGAAGTTCGCGGCGCTGCGGACCGCGAAGTCCCAGATCAGGTCGTCGAAGTGCGGCTGCTCCAGCGGCGAGAGCCCGGGAGGATCACGTGGGCGTGGCGCGTGGTCTCGTTGATCCAGTTGTCGACGCTGATCATGCAGTCGAGCTCGTCGAGCGCGGCGTCGAGGCGGTCGGCGCCGGGCGTCGACAGGACCGGGTTGCCGGCCACCGTGATCAGGGCCCGGATCTGGCCGTCGCCCGGAGTGGCGATCTCCTCGGCCAGGCACGAGACCGGCACCTGGCCGAGCACCTCGGACGCGCCGCGGACCCGGGTCTGCCACCGGCCGAAGTTCTCGACCCCGCCCTCGAGGCCCGGCATCGGGAGGTCGGTCGGGCCCCACACCGCGGGCCGGGGAACATCAGCCCGCCGGCGACGTCGAAGTGGCCGGTGAGGATGTTGACGACGTCGACGAGCCAGCTCGCGAGCGTGCCGAACTCCTGGTTGCACAGGCCGATCCGGCCGTAGACGACGGCGCGCTCGGTCGCGGCGAGCTCGCGGGCCAGCGCGCGGATGCGGTCGGCGTCGATGCCGGTCACGGCCGCGACCCGCTCGGGCGTCAAGCCGGTGACAAGTGCCTCGATGCTCTCGACGCCGTCGAGCAGGTCGGCCACATGGCCGAGCCGCACGAGCCCTTCGCTCGAACACGACGTTCACGACGGCCAGCAGCAGCGCGGCGTCGGTGCCGGGCGTGATCGGCATCCACTCGTCGGCGCGGCGGCGGTGCCGGTGCGCCGCGGGTCGACGACGATCGACCTTGCCGCCCCGTTCCCGGATCGCGGTCGATCTCGCCGAGGACGTCGGGGCAGGCGAGCAGCGAGCCCTGGGACGCCTGCGGGTTCGCGCCCATCACCACGAGCAGGTCGGTGCGCTGGACGTCCGGGACCGGGATCTTCCACATGCCGCCGTACATCAGGTGCGAGCTCACGTTCTTCGGCCACTGGTCGACGGTGCCGGCGGAGTAGATCATCGGGATGCCCGACATGCCGATGAGGATGCCGACGTAGCGACCGAGGGTGAAGTTGTGGGCGAGCGGGTTGCCGACGTACGCGGTGACCGCCTCGATCCCGTGCTCGGCGATGACCGGCGCGAGCAGCTCCGAGCAGCGGCGGAACGCCTCGTCCCAGCTCACCTCCCGCCAGGTCTCGCCGTCGCGCACCATCGGCACGCGCAGGCGGTCGGGGTCGTGGTGCAGGTGCCCGAGCGTCGTGCCCTTCGGGCAGAGGTGGCCCTTGCTCCACACGTCGTCGCGGTCGGCCCGGATCAGCGCGACCTGGTCGCCCTCGACGTGGATCTCGAGCCCGCACATCGCCTCGCACAGCGGGCAGGTACGGAGATGAACGGTCCGCTCATTCGTCCCGGACGGCATATCTGGCCACGATACGGGAAGGTTCGAGCTTCCGCACCGGTTGGTGCCCGCATCGCCTCCCCCCAGGAGCCCCGCCATGGTGACCACGCTCGTCAGCAGCTCCGGCACGTTCGATCTCGAGGGCAGCACCAGGGTCCACCGGCTCGGGTACGGCTCCATGCAGCTGACCGGCAAGGGGGTGTGGGGCCCGCCGCGTGATCACGACGAGGCGATCCGCGTGCTGCGGCGCGCCGTGGAGCTCGGCGTGGACTTCATCGACACCGCCGACTCGTACGGGCCCTACGTCGCCGAGGAGCTGATCCACGAGGCGCTGCACCCGTACCCCGAGCACCTCGTGATCGCGACCAAGGCCGGGCTCACCCGTTCGGGCCCGAGTGACTGGCGACCGCTCGGGCGCCCCGAGTACCTGCGCCAGGAGTGCGTGATGAGCCTGCGCCGGCTCGGGCTCGAGCGCATCGAGCTGTTCCAGCTGCACCGGATCGACCCGAAGGTGCCGCTTGCCGACCAGGTCGGGGAGCTGAAGCTGCTCCAGGACGAAGGCAAGATCCATCACATCGGTCTGTCGGAGGTCACCGTCGCCGAGCTGCAGTCCGCGGTGGAGATCGCGACGATCGCCTCCGTGCAGAACCGTTACAACCTCGCCGACCGTGCGTCCGAGGCGCTGCTCGACCACGCGGAAGCGGAAGGCATCGGCTTCATCCCGTGGTTCCCGCTCGCGACCGGGGAGCTCGCCGGCACCGGTGGTCCGCTCGACCAGATCGCGCAGGAGCTCGACGCGACCCCGTCGCAGCTCGCGCTCGCGTGGCTGCTCGCGCGCTCTCCCGTCATGCTGCCCATTCCCGGCACGTCGACGGTCGCGCACCTCGAGGACAACCTCGCCGCCGCCGGGCTGCAGCTCTCCGACGCGCAGTTCGAAGCCCTGAGCGCAGCCGGAAGCTGAGCGGCCACAAGTCGCCCGGTCCCAGCCGCCGCGGATAGGAAGGAGGGCACCGGATCCGGCGTCGCGGCGAGGAGGTCCACCACGAGGCGTTTCTTCCAACGGACGTTCCAGTCCTTCTCCTCCCGCAACTTCAAGCTCTTCTTCTGGGGCCAGCTGCTCTCCAACACGGGCAACTGGCTGACGATGGTGGCGCTGACGCTCCTCGTGCTGAAGCTGACCGACAGTGGCTTCGCGGTCGGTCTCCTCACGGCGTGCCAGTTCGGCCCGATCCTGCTGCTGTCCGCGTGGGCCGGGGTCATCGCGGACCGGTCGAACAAGCGCCACCTGCTCTTCATCACCCAGTCGCTCGAGATGGTGCAGTCGTTCGTCCTCGGCGCTCTTGCCTTCATGGGCCACCCACCGCTTGCCGCGCTCTACGGGACCGCGTTAGCGGGCGGGGTGCTGCTCGCGTTCGACAACCCCGTGCGTCGTTCCTTCGTGGCGGAGACGGTCACGCTCGACGACGTCCCGAACGCGGTAACGCTCTACAGCGCGATGGTCAACACGTCGCGCATCTTCGGCCCGGCCCTCGCCGGCGCGCTGGTCGTGACCCTCGGCTACGGCTGGTGCTTCACGATCGACGCGTTCTCCTACCTCACAGTGCTGGCCGCGCTCTGGGCGATCCGGCCGTCGGAGCTCCGGCGCGTGCCGGCCACCCCGCGCGGCCGCGGCCAGGTGCGGGCCGGGCTGCGCTACGTCCGCAGCGTCCCCGCGCTCTGGGTCACGTTCGTGATGCTCGCGATCATCGGGACGCTGACCTACAACTTCAGCGTCCTGTTCCCGCTCTTCGTCATCCGGGGCCTGCACGGCAGCGACGCGACCTACACGTTCGTGTACTCGGTGTTCAGCGTCGGATCGCTCGTCGGTGCGCTCGCGGTCGCGCGCCGGAGCACGGTGCGGGTGCGCTTCATCGTGATCGGTGCGGCCGCATTCGGTGCCAGCATGCTGATCCTCGCCGGCGCGCCGACGGTCGTCTGGGTCTTCCCGATCGTCTTCCTCGTCGGCCTGACCAGCATCAGCTACATGACGGCGACGACCGCGATCGTCCAGGTCCGGTCCGACCCGCAGATGCAGGGCCGGGTGATCGCGCTGCAGACCGTGCTCCTCGTCGGGACCACGCCGATCGGTGGACCGCTGCTCGGCGCGCTGGCCGACGCGTACGGCGCACGCGTCCCGGTCCTCGTCGGCGGCGTCGCGGCGATCGGTGCCGCGGCGTGGGGCGCGATCGTCGGTCGTCGGCTGATGCGTGAGCCCGAGCCGCTGCCTACCGAGGGAGTTGTCCCACCCATTCATCCGTCGTGATGACGCTCGCCTGGCGCGGGAACACCTGGTCGAGCAGGACGCGGTGGACCTCCGGAGCGGCATCGGCACACGCATCCCGCAACACGGTGAGCTCGTAGTCGAGGTCGGCCGCCTGACGGACCGTCGAGAGCACCACCCCGCTGGTCGCGATGCCGGTCAGCACGAGGGAGTCCACCTCGAGACCGCGGAGCACGACCTCGAGGTCGCTCCCGGTGAACGCACTCACCCGCTTCTTCGTCACGACGACGTCATCGGGCCCGGGCGCGACCGCGGGGTGGATCTGCGTGCTCGGGTCCGCGTCGCTCATCCCCCCGCCGCCGGCGAGGGCCGAGAACGACTTGTTCCTCCGGCTGATCTCCGGCGCGCCGGGCCGGAACGCGACCCGCACGTAGATCACCGGCACCCCGGCGGCGCGCGCGGCGCTCGTCGCCCGGCCGAGCACGGCGAGCAGCAACTCGGCCTGCTCGGCCACGCGCTCGACGATGCCGTTCTGGACGTCCATGACCAACAGCGCAGGTTTCGTCATGGCGGCAATCGTTGCACCGCGGCCGTCGGTCCCGTCTGATCCGGAGGGTCGGATTGCAACGATCTTCAGGTGGGCGCCGGGCCCGTCGATCTCTCCGGCGATGAGATCGGGACGAGTCGCGCTCGCCGGCGCCGTGAGCGTGATGCTCGTAGCGGCGGCGTGCTCATCGGGCGGGTCGGGCGCCACGACGACCGCGACGCCGCATCACCGGCTGGTCCGGGCGATCGACGCCGACCTCGCGGCCCACCCGAAGATGCCGGGCGAAGCCGTGAGCGTGCGGGCGCCGGGGCTCGACGTCGCGGCCGCCCGCGGCTTCGCGGACGTCGCCGACAAGACGCCCCTGCGCGTCGACACTCCCTTCCGAGTGGCGAGCGTGACCAAGACGTTCGTCGCCGTGGCGGTGCTGCGCCTCGTCGAGCAGCACCGGCTCGACTTGGACGCGCCGATCGCGGGCTCCCTCTCGCCCGCCACGACTGCGCTGCTGACCCGCGGCGGATACCAACCCGCAGCCATCACCGTCCGGGAGCTGCTGAACCACACGTCGGGGCTGTTCGACTACGCGAGCAGCGCGGCGTACGACCGGCTGAACACGCAGGAGCCGGGGCACCACTGGACGCCGCGCGAGCAGCTGGAGTTCGCGATGGACCACGGCCGCCCGTTGGCCCGACCCGGGCGCCGGTACCACTACGCCGACACCAACTACGTGCTGCTCGGTGAGATCCTCGAGCGCACCACCGGCCAACCCCTCGCCCGCGTGGTGCGCGACGAGATCGGCTTCGACCGCCTCGGGCTCGACCACACGTACTGGGAGTCGCTCGAAGCGCCACCCGCGGGAACGCCGGCCCGCGCGACCAGTACTACGACCGGACGTTCGACAACATCAAGCTCGACGCGTCGAGCGACCTCTACGGCGGGGGCGGTCTCATCTCGACCGTCGGCGACCTGTCGACGTTCTTCCGCGCGCTGTTCAACGGCAAGGTGTTCACGAACGACGCGACGCTCGACTCGATGCTCACGGTGTCGCAGCCGGGACGGGCCGACGGGGCCGCACTCGGGATCTTCGCGACCACGATCGCGGGCGAGCGCTGCTGGGGCCACCCCGGCTACTGGGGCACCGAGGCCTACTACTGCCCGAAGTCGGCCACCGCGTTCGCCCTGGAGACGAACCAGGCCAATGAGGACGACCTGGACACGGCGGCGGTCGAGCGGACCATCGTCGGCCTCGGCACCGAGGCCAGCCGTCGGGAGCGCCGCGGGTAAAGGTTCGGACAAGGCTTGCTCATCAATCGCGATGGAGCGCGGCCCCGGCCCATGCCTCCAGACAGGATCACCGACGGTCCGACGCACAGGAGACGGGCGGCTCGGACCCTCATCCGGAGGTAGAAGTTGGACATCACGTCGATCCGCGGGTTGCCCGCCCACCCGCTCTTCGCGCACGTCCCCGTGGTCCTGATCCCGTTGGCCGCGCTCGGCGCGATCGCCATGCTCTGGCCACCGGTGCGCGACCGGATCGGCTGGTACGTCGTCGGCATGGTGTTCGTGGCCGGGATCTTCACGCAGCTCACCATCGGTGCCGGCCAGAGCCTCAAGCACTACGTGCGCCAGACCTCGCTGCTCCGCCAGCACACGCACATGGGCGAGAACATCCGGCCATGGGTGCTCCTCATGTTCCTCGCGCTCGCCGGCGTGATGCTCGTCGCGCGTCGGGCCCGGCTGCGGTCGGCGGAGACCACGAGCGACGCTCCCCGCACGACCCGCAGTCGTCGTGACGGGCTCTGGATCGCCGGCGTGACGCTCGCGGTGCTGAGCATCGCCTTCTCCGGGGTGGCGACGTACTGGATCTACCGGATCGGCGACTCGGGTGCCAAGGCCGTCTGGCACCCCACCCAGGTGAGGATCGACGCGGGCCAGCGCGTGGCGCACGGGGAGAAGCCCGTCGGGAACGGCGGTTAGGTCGCCTGCCCTCCCGGCATCCCGGTCTCTCGAGATTTTCGGCGGGTTTGCGGTGAATCTTCAAGTTCGCACCGCTTCCTTGCCGATGAGGTGCGTCTGTGCCCCGATCGCACCTGCAGTCCGCGTCGAAGCTGCCGCGCGCCATCTTGCCGATCGCCGTGGTCGCGGTCATCGCCCTGGCGTTCGGAGTGCTGGCGCTGCTGCCGCGGGCCGGTGCGGACGGCACGGTCGTCACGCAGGTCGCGGGCGCGGCCGACGCCGGCGCGGTCGACCTGAACCACGACGGGATCGCGGACGTCGGACGATACGGCGCGGCCAAGGCGTCGTTGTCAGTCGGCGAGCAGCTGCGCGACGGCAGCGACCTCCGTCTCTTCCTGCCGTTCACCGTCACCGGGACCGCGCTCGCCGCGGTTCGGGACGGGGGCTCGGCCAACGTCTCGCTCCAGGTCCGCCGGGTCTCGAACCTCGGGACCCACCGCCTCGTGATCGACGCCTATCCGAACGGCATCACCGCGCGACGCGCCGACTACAGCCGGCCCGCGACGCGAGTCGCCAAGCTCACACCGGTCGCGGGACGGCTCGCGGTCGACGTCACGCCGGTCCTGCGCACCATGACGAGCCCGGGCACCCTGACGGTGCGGCTCCGGCTCAATCAGCCCGCGGCGGTCGACGACGTCTCGACGCAGGTGAACGTCGCGACCTCCGAGACCAGCCCGGCCCGGAACCGCCCAGTGCTGTCGGTCAGCACCCTCCACGCGTCCGCCACCAGCCGGCCGCCGGTCCCTTCGAACCCGCCGACGACCTCACCGACGACCTCACCGACGTCCCCGCCGGCGTCCACACCGACGACGCGGCCGGCTCCCGCGCCGACGAGCCCACCCGGCGCCACCGAGCTGTTCCGGGACGACTTCAACGGCTCGACCCTCGACCGCTCGAAGTGGAGGCCGAACTGGCTGGCGGGCACCGACGACGCGGTCACGAAGCCGGTGAACTCGGCGGAGCTCTCCTGCTACGACCCGGCGCAGGTGTCGGTGTCGGGCGGCTACCTCCACCTCCGCGCGGTCGACCGGGCGTGCCGCGCCGACAACGGCGTCACGTATCCCTACGCGTCCGGGACTGGTGGAGTCCGCCGAGCACTTCACGTTCACCTACGGCCGGATCGAGGCGCGGATCTTCGTCCCGCCGGGTTCGGCGGGCGCCGCGAACTGGCCCGCGTTCTGGGCCAACGGCACCGGCACCTGGCCCGTGACGGGTGAGCTCGACGTCATGGAAGGCCTCGAGGGCCACGCGTGCTGGCACTTCCATTCGACCGTCGGCGGTCCCGGGGGCTGCGCGCCGTGGCCCGACCCCGCCGGCTGGCACACCTTCGCGGCGGACTGGGCGCCCGGGTCGATCACCTACTTGTACGACGGCGAGGAGGTCGGTCGGGTTGCGTCCGGCGTCACGGCGTCGCCGATGTACCTCGTCCTCAACCTCGCCGTCTCGACGTCGATCTCACCGCCGGTGCAGCTGCCGTCCGAGATGCTCGTCGACTGGGTCCGCGTCACCCGCTGACCCAGTCGACGCGTCAGCTCACGATCTCGCTGGTCTGCATGACGGGCGCGATCGTCGTGTAGTTCGCCACGTCGGCCAGCACGTCGCCGGTGCCCGGGACGCTCATCGCGGTGCCCATCGCCTCGAGCGACTCGAAGGCGAAGTGCACCGCGGCCACGTACGGACCGTCGATGCCCTTGTCGATCTCCGCGCCCTCGAGCCCCCAGGTCTTGACCGCGAGCGGGACGTGCTTGGTGCGGTAGTAGTCGTGGTCGAAGGTCGCACCCTCGGTCGTGGGGTACAAGACGCTGAGCCGGATCATGGGGCTGTCCTCTCGGAAGGTGGAAGCGGAGCCGCAGTCTTCCCCACAACGCGACTGCGGTGCTGGCCCGTGATCTCGCTCAGGAGTCGACGAGGCTCGACACCACCGCGTCGACGAGCGCGTCGTCGATCATCGCTTCGCCGAGCAGGGCCCGGTAGTAGACGGGACCGACGAGCTGGTCGAGGGCCGCGCTCACGGGGACGTGGATCCGGTCGGGCTCCAGGCTGATCCGGGCCGCGATCTCCGCCCGCCGGGGCTCGAGGACCCGCGCCCGCAGCGATGCCTCCAGGTCGGGATCCTTCGCCGCCTCCGTGATGAGCGCGGCGAGCACCTGGCGCGCCTGCGGCTCCGACAGCGCCTCGCCGAGGTCGTGCAGGTAGGTGTGGAGGTCGCGGCCGAGATCCCCGGTGTGGGGCACCGGGTGCGACCGGAACACCTCGGCCATCGCGTCGGTGACCGCGTCGACCCGTGACGTCCAGTAGCGCTCGAGCGTGTCCGTGCAGATGCCCGACCGGGTCGAGATGGCGCCGTAGTTGAGGCTCGACAGGCCGGCGTCCGCGAACAGCTCGAGCGTCGCGCGCGCCAACCCGAGTCGCTGCTGCGGATCCAGCTGGCGGGCGGCGCCGTCGACGAGGTCCTCGACGACCGCATCTCCCGCGGCGCGTGCGGGCAGGAAGAAGAACGCGACGGCGGCGCCGGCCAGCGCGACGACCGCGGCGATGATCAGCGCATGGTCCATCGCACTGACGAAGGCATTGTTCGCGGCTGCGGTCACCGCGGTTCCGACCGCGGCAGGGAGCTTGGTCGCCACGATCGCCGCGCTGCCGACGGAGTCCTTCACCGCATCGGCGGCCTGGGGTGAGAGCTTCTGCAGGGTGGCGAACTGCGCGTTGCCGACGATGCTCGCCGTGTACGAGGCCGCCGCGATGCTCCCCATGATCGCGACGCCGAGTGCCCCACCGATCTCACGCGTCGTGTCGTTCATGGCGGACCCGACCCCGGCCTTCTCCGGCGGGAGAGACCCCATGATCGAGTCGGTCGCCGGCGCCATCGCGAGCCCCATGCCGATGCCGATCACGACCAACGAGAGCGCGACCAGGGGATATCCACTCGTCGCGGTGCTGCGCGAGAAGATCAGCAGCGCGACCGCCACGAGGGTGAGACCGAGCGTGACGACGCGCTTTGTCCCGGCCCAGGAGACGAGCTTGGCGCTCAGCGGCGCGGCGACCATCAGCGCGGCGGCGACGGGAATCAGCCGGATGCCTGATTGCAACGCGCTGTACCCGAGCACGAACTGCAGGTACTGACTGATGAAGAAGAGCGATCCGAACATCGCGAAGAACACGAGCGTGACCGCGATCGACGCGGCCGTGAACCGCGGGTTCTTGAAGAAGCTGATGTCCAGGATCGGGTAATCGGTGTGCTGCTCCCAGAACACGAAGCTCGTCAGCAGCACCAGCGCGACGGCGAACGCGCCGATCGTCGTCGTCGCAACCCACCCGTTCGACGGTCCTTCGATGATCCCGTAGAGCAGCGAGACGAGTCCGACGGTCGACAACGCGGTGCCGACGAGGTCGAGGCGGGCGGCGTGCTCGTCGCGTGACTCCGGCACGATCACGAACGCGGCCACGACGGCAACCACGATCACGGGGACGTTCACGAGGAAGATCGAGCCCCACCAGAAGTGCTCGAGCAGGTAGCCGCCGACGACGGGACCGATGGCGACCCCGAGTCCGGAGACGCCGGCCCAGAGTGCGATGGCGCGGGCCCGCTGGCCCGGGTCGGTGAACACGTTGACGAGGATCGAGAGCGTCGCCGGCATGATGAAGGCGGCACCGAAGCCCTGCAGCCCGCGCAGGAAGATCAACGCGGTCGGCGTCGACACCTGCGAGCAGCCGAGCGACCCGCCGCCGAAGATCAGCAGGCCCAGGATCAAGCACCGCTTGCGCCCGAGCCGGTCTCCGGTGTTGCCCGCGATGAGCAGGAAGCTCGCGAAGACGATCGTGTAGGCGTCGACGATCCACTGCAGGTCGCTCGACGTCGCATTGAGGTCCCGGACCAGAGTCGGCAAGGCGACGTTGACGACGGTTCCGTCGATGCCGACGATGAGCAGCGCGAGGCAGAGCACCGCGAGGATCACCATCCGGCGCCGGCTGCCGTCCTCCGTCGCCGCATCGGGGTCGAGCTCGGCGGGGGGCGGCGTGCGAACCGTGGTGTCGTTCGTCATGTGCCCCTTCGCCGTTCGATCAGGTCTTGGGCGGACCGTGCTCGCCGAGCCTCGTGGGACGCGCCGGAGTCGGGCGTCGCTTCGCGGGTTCGGATGACTTCGTCATCAGCCCGGATCCTGACGCGCCGTCGACCGACGTCGCCGCCGCTCGATCACACTCACCGTGCCGTAGCCGTAGCACTGGAACCGCGAGGTGTTACCGACCGCACGAGGGCGGAACGCGGCGTGGATGATCGGCGACCTGGGGGTGCCGGCAGCCGAACGGGGGGATCCAGATGATCCGACGGATTGAGGCGACCGCGCTCGCGGTCGCCCTCATCGGTGCGTTCGTCGCGACGGGCACCAGCCTCGCGGGCGCGGCCAAGCCAGTGGTCACCGCATCGGGCACGGTGAGCTGCGGCGCACCCGCGTCGGGCAAGGGGACGGTCAGCCCGCCGTTCAAGCTGACGCCGGGCGTCGGCGCGCGCACGACGAAGTCCACGCTGAACCTGAAGTGCACCGGGACGACCACGAACGCGCTCGTGACCCCGATCTCCGCGAAGGTCGTCACGAAGTCCGTCAGCCCGACCTCGGCCACGACGTGCACGAACCTCCAGTCGGCGAGCGAGAGCAAGACCATCACCACGACCGACATCACGTGGAAGGCGAGCGGCGGGAAGATCAACCCGACCCACATCGTCTTCTCGACCAGTCAGACCGGGGTCCCGGCGCTCGGCTCCACCGCCCCCGGGCCCACCGGGATCTCGACCATCACCGGTTCGTACGCGCGCGATGCCACGGTCTGGAAGGTCGTCGCGTCCGACTCGCTCCAGACGCTCACGAGCGCCTGCCTCGGCAAAGGCATCAAGAAGCTCAACTTCGGAGCGGCGAGCAGCCTGCAGATCAACGAGCCGGGCATCCCGGCGACCGGGCTCTACTCGGCGGCCACGTTCGACCCGAACGGGTCCGCCAGTACCTCGGGATCCAGTACACGGCTGCCGTCGACTCCACGGGCACCACGATTCCGCTGCTGCTCGACGTCTACGCACCCCCGGCGAACGCCCCGAGCCCCCGACCCGCGATCGTGCTGATCCACGGCGGCGCGTTCGTGGGCGGCGGGCGCGGCGACATGGTGGCCGTCGCGCAGTCCTGGGCGATCCGCGGGTACGACGCGGTGTCGATCGACTACCGCCTCGACCAGAGCCTGTACCAGGACTCGAGCCCGCCGAAGGAGATCGCGGCGGCGACGAACGCGACGCTCGACGCGGAGTCCGCGGTCCGGTGGATGAAGGCGAACGCGTCGACGTACGGCATCGACCCGACGCGCATCGCGGCGGTCGGCTACTCCGCGGGTGGCGCGATCGCCCTCGGGATGTCCGCGGGCCCCGACCTCTCGAAGACGGGCTCGAACAGCACGTACTCGTCGAAGATCGCCGCCGCGGTCTCGACCGGTGCCTACCTGACGCCGGCGCTCGACGCCGGGACGCTCGAGCTCACCGCCGGCCTGGCGCCCATCCTGATGTTCCACTACCAGACGGACGTCGCGAGCAACACCGGCGCGTACGCGTTCCGGACCTGCTCGGCCTACCGCGCCGCCGGCTCCACGTGCGAGTACGTGAGCCAGCCCGGCGAGGGCCACACCACGGACCTGACTCCCGGCAGCGTCTGGTGGTCGAACGAGATCGGGCCGTTCGTCTGGAACAACCTCCACCCCTCCCACTGACCCCGGCCGGCGCGAGCCGAGCCGGCGGCTAGCTGTTCCTCATACGGATACAAGCTGACGCGTGCTAGCCAACGCGGTGCCAGTCGGCGCATCCGCTTGTCTGGAAGTATTTGCCGGCGGGAAGCGTGACGGACGCTGGTCCCGTCGTGTTGTTGTTGTCGGCGATGTTGGTCGTGTCAGTGGAGTTCAGGATTGCGTAGTAGCAATTCTCCACACCGCCATCGGTGTGCCAGAGACCAGGGTTGATCTCCGGCCCGACAGCGCGTACCCCATCACCAGTGAAAGTGTCCTTCTTCGCAGCTTCGGCCGCTGCTGCAGCGGCGGCAGCAGCTTGAGCGTCCGCTGCCGCCTTCGCGGCCGCGGCCTGCTTCGCGGCAGCAGCCTTTGCATCGGCAGCGGCCTTAGCTACCGCTCGACGGTCGGCCGCGTCCTTCGCTGCTTTTGCCGCCGCAACGCTTGCTAGGTTCGCCCGCCGCCGTGACTCGCGGTTGTTGACCTTCGCTTGAGCGACATCGCGTTCCCTGGTCGCGGTAGCCAACTGCTTCTTCAGGTGATCGACCTGATCCTTGTTCGAGGTAGTCAGCGCGCCGATGCCGAACCCCACCAGTAGCGCTGCCGCGACGCCTAGCGCAATCCAGGGCCAATGGCGACGTTGGGTCGCTTGACTCGAGGACACCGGCACTGCAACGACCGACTCGCTCATCTCGTCGGCGAGTGGCATTGGCGCACGAAGAGGCTCCGCTGGGTTCTGCTCCAGAGTGGTCGCATCGTCAGGAGTGCTCCCCGCCGCTGCGGTCGGCGATGCAGCCGCGGTGGTCGTCGTCAGGTGCGAGCTCCTCCGCCGGGTCCACCCCCGTACCTTCATCACCGGGGGCAATCGCTAGATCAAGCGGGTCGATCGATTGCTGCCCGGCACGCGACACGTGTTCAGTCCACTCGGCGCCATCCCAGTAGCGGAACTCGCTTCGGCCCGCCGGGTCCGGGTACCAACCCGCGTGTGCGTCACCGTCCATGTCCCTGCCTCGTTTCGCTACCTGGCCAAGCGGATACTGACGCCTTCCGGCCTGTGCGTCCAAAGCGACGGCACATCACGCAACCTCGCCGCAAGCGCGAGGGACGATGCCGCGCGAGACTCTGACGCCGATCGTGTCGCGATCGAGCCTGACGGAACCCGGGGATCCGGGACATCACCGTCTCGGCCGGAGGGCAAGACATGAACGCCGAGTCATGCCCGAACGGTCACCCGGTGGCGAGCGGGGATCGATTCTGCCGAACGTGTGGGCTCAAGATGGAGCCCCCGGATGCGGGACACCCAGAGACCCGAACGGCTCTCGGTCCTCCCGTTGGTCCCTCGGTCGCCCTGCCGGCCCCAGTCCCACCCTCGGGCACGGGACGCGAACCGCGCACAATCCGCTGCCACGCCCATCGGGAGAGCCTGTTGCGCTCACACCCCCCGAGTTGCACACGTCGGAGGGATCCGGACCTTCAAGGAAGCACACGAACTCGCGCGTGATCGTCGTCGGGATCGTGACGCTCATCACTCTGCTCGGGGCCCCGACGGTCGGCTTCGCAGCTTTGCGGGGCAACACCGACGGTCCACGCTCTGCCGTAAGCCAGGCTCCATGCGAGTCAGGGGTGCGATGGCAGCAAAAGCAGTCTCCGTTCCAGGATGGTGTCGCCCTAGGAGTGCCCGCTCTCAACGAGGTCTCCATCATGCAAGGCGGAGCCCGGATCGGGTTCCCCAATGCCGCAGAGTTCGCGGCCATGGGCCTCTCGTCCTACTTGCCGGTTTCAGCGGACCAGTACACGGCTCTCGATCTCGCCCCACGCGACGGGACGCTCTTGCGCGAACGCTCGTTCAACCGTGGAGCTGGACGCCTGTACTACGCAACCGGCGGAGCAGTGTTCCAAATCCGGAACGCGGCAGAGCTCCGCTCTATCCAGGTCGATCCGTCGTCCGCGATCGTGATCCCTGCGCAAGGTCTTGACGGGGCGCCGCGCATTCCACAAGCAGGCACGCTCCTTCGTCTGAAAGGTTCCAATCAAACGTGGATCGTGAGCGGTAGGTCCCGGGAGCCGGGCGATCATGCGTGTCAAGACGCCCATGTGAGCGTGTTGCCGAACGACGGCCAGGTCCTTGACGACATTCCGCTCACCGATAGGAAGAAGCTTGATCCGTAGCCCGAGTAGTTGGCCGGCCGGCGCGAGCCGAGCCGTCAGATCTCGCGTGCACCGTCGTCGGCGTCGTGGAGCCGCCGGGCCAGAACGTCGGCGCGGCCGTAGTGCCCGACGACATCGAAGTACCGCTTCGCGTGCAGCGCGTCGCGCAGGTCGCAGTCGGCGGTGACGATCCCCTCGGCGTCGTAGATCGGTCCCGCGATCACGTCACCCCCGGGCGCCACGATGCACGCGCCCCGCGCCCGAAGACGTCCACGCCATCCGGAAGCGGGAGCGGAAAGTCGTCGGGGAACGCGGCCGCGGGGATGTACTGCGGGACGCTGATCACGAAGGCGCCTGCCTCGATCGCGATGTGACGCATCGAAGCGATCCACCCGTCGCTGTCATCCGCGTTCGGCGCCACCCAGATCTGGGGACCGCCCTCGTAGACCGCCCACCGGGCGAGCGGCATCCGGTTCTCCCAGCAGATGAGCCCGCCGACGCGGGCGACCCCGACCAGGTCGACGACCCCGAGATCGTCACCGGCGCCGACGCCGTGAAAGACGCGCTCGTGCATCGTGGGCATCAGCTTGCGGTGCCGGTGGACGACGCCGGGCGGCCCGAGGATGAGCAGCGTGTTGTAGAGCGATCCGGGCCGGTCGTCCTCGCGCTCGTTCACGCCGATGGCGAGGTGCGCGTCGAGCTCCCCGCAGGCGCCGACGAGGCGCTCGACGAGCGGACCGCGGACATCGACGCTCGACGCCCACATCCGCTCCCACAGCTCGTCGCACCCGTCCGTCCACGTCGCGGCCGGCGCCGCCCACGCCCCGCTCGGGTAGATCGACACGAAGCACTCCGGGAACACGACGAACGTCGCGCCGTCGGCGACTGCCTCGTGCAGCAGTTCGACGGCCTTCTCGACGGTCGCTTCCGCGTCGAGGATGACCGGGGTCGCCTGCACCGCCGCCACCCGCACGGTCTCGAATCCCGCCATGATCGAACGGTAGCTCGCGACCGCCGACCGCGACCCGGTCAGGACGAACGGCCGAGCATGTACGGAACGAGCGCCCGGACGAACTCGGTGTCGGGGCCGGGAGTCGCGGACGCGAACGCGAGGTCGAACGTGTCGAGCGCGGCTCGGGCGATGCCCCGGGCGTACTCGGTCGCGAACGTGATGCTGCCGTACCGGTCCATCAAGACGCGCAGCTCGTCGATCACCTCGGGGGTCCGCTCCTCGCGCGCCATCCCCAGGTACGCCTCGACGAGCTCGGCCTCCCCGCCCCGCGCGTGGCCCATGAGATGGATCAACACCAGCGTGCGCTTGCCTTCCTGGAGGTCGCCGTTGATCTCCTTGCCGTAGACCGATTCGTCACCGACCAGGTTCAACACGTCGTCGCGGATCTGGAAGGCCGCCCCGAGGTGGAAGCCGAACCGCACCATCGGGCGCACGTCGGCGCAACCGCCCGAACCGATCAGTGCCCCGACCCGCAGCGGATGGATGGTCGTGTACCAGCACGTCTTGTGCATGATGAGGTCGAGGTAGTCCTCGGGAGTGAGCGCGGTGACGCCGTCGCGCCGCCAGCCGAGCTCGGTCGCCTGCCCCTCGAGCGTCCGGAGCGCCATCGTCTCGAACTCTTCGAGGATCCGGTCGCCGAGCGCGTCGTCGAGCCCGCGCGTGTGCCGGCGCAGCACCTGGTTCGCGAACACCGCGAGCGCGTCCCCCGCGTTGAGCGCGAGCTCGAGACCGTGCTCGGCGCGCAACGTCTCGCGGCCGCGCCGCTGCAAGCTCGCGTCCACGATGTCGTCGTGCACGAGGAAGGCGTTGTGCAGCATCTCGATCGCGACGGCGACCGGGAAGCTGTCGGCGTCGGCTCCGCCGAACGCGCTGGCAGGTCGCGAGGCACAGCGCGGGGCGCAGTGCCTTCCCCGGTCGCCTCGGGTACTCCCGCACGAGCTGGTACAGCCAGTGGTGCGGCTCCCCGTCGGGGATGAGGTCCATGATCGCCCGCCGCACGCGCCGCTCGACGTCGCGCAGGGTCGCCTCGACGGAGGTCTCGGCAACCCGGGTGGTCACGCCGGCTCCGCGACCGTCAGCTCGACGGGCACTGCGACGGCGTCCGCACCGTCGATCTGGAGCAGGCCCCGGTACCGCCCGGCTGCCACGGCCGTCGACGCGTCGATCGACGCGGCGACGCCGCGACTCGATCGGGCGGGAAGCCCGTCGATGCACGCGGGGTCCAGGCAGACGGCACCGCTCGACAGCGTCGCGCCCTCCGGACTGCGCAGCTCCCCCACGTGCAGGCGCAAGGGTCCGACCGCGTGTTCCGATGCATTGTGCAACCAGAGCTCACCCGCGGCCGCTGCGTTCCCTGCGGCCGGGTCCAGCGCGAGCACGAACGACCCTGACCCGCGACCGCTGACGACGTCGACCCACACCGGCCCACCGGTCGGTTGCTGGGGTGACGCGCCGTCGGGAACGCCGAGCCGCGACATCGCTTGCAGCGTCTGGGTCATGAGGTCGGCCCAGATCCCGAACGGATCCGCGCCGTTCGCGGTCGTCGCCGCTGGCGCGCCATCACCGTTCGTGGTGACGTCGTGCTCCCGCGCCCCGTCGACCACCGCGACGAGCCGGTCGACGATGTCGCCCGCGGCCTGCAGGCCGCGCCGTTGGATCTGCTCCAACGCGCGTGCGTTGGCCACGGGGTCGAACACCGATGCCCACGGGATGCCGCCACCCCCGCCGTCGTCCGACCGCTCGGACACGCCTGCTCCTCTCCCGCGATTCACCATCGCCCCTCGGCGAACGCGCAGGTAGGCTACGACGTGGCAGGGAGGGAAGTTGGGCGTATGAGCGAACTCAGCGATCTCGTCGGCGTTCTCGGCGCCATCGACGACCACGTCGTCGGGCACCCGGACCGCATCGAACAGGTGAGCCAGCTGTTGTGCCCGTACCGCTACGGCGCCGCCGGTTGGTTCCCCATCTTCCAGAGGTGGGTCGCCGCGAGGCCGACCCCCGACGACAGCGCGCACCTCGACATCCCGGCGCTCGACGACGCGCTCGGGAGCCTCTCGGTGCACGACGAGCTCGAGACCGAGCCGCAGGACCCGGGACTCCGACTGGTCGCGCTCGCCGTCCTCGGGCGGATCATGGACGAGTACGGGCCGGGAGGTTCGAGCTCGCACCTGACCCGGAACGCGCTGACGATCCCGAGCCTGGCCAATGGCGACACCGAGAAGGCCGAGCTCCTGCTCCGGCTGCTCACCGACACGAAGCGCTTCGCCGACTCGAACGCCTGGGACGACATGATGCAGGAGGCGGAGTCGGAGGGACTGATCCAGAAGGCAGCAGTGCTGCCGCTGCGCTGCCGCGGTGAAGTCGTCCAGGTCAATCTCACCGGACACGCGCAGCCCGCGACCGCGATCCAGACGAAGCTCGTCGCGCCCGACCTGACGTTCAACGATGCGACCGCGTTCCTCGACCCGGCCCAATGGCCGCACTGCTGCTCGAGCTGGTGCAAGATGAAGCGCGGCAACGACGCGGCGGACGGGTCGCAGCGCTACGAGGAGGTCATCGGCCTCGCGTGCCCGACCCCGCTCCTCACGACCTGCCTGGCGTTCAAGAAGGTCGCCACGCCCAAGGTTGCCGTGGTCGCGTATCACCTCTCGCCCCCTACGACGCCGGACTGCCCCGGTGACGGCGAGGTCCTCGTGGACGAAGGGAGCATCGAGGTTCACGACCTGGCGCCGCACGGTGTGTCGGTCACGACGACCAAGCGGGTGTTGTTCCAAACCGTCCCGCCCGGACCGCTGGCGATGTTCTCGTGCATCTTCGGTTACTCCGACATGGGCGATCTGCTCGTCTACAACTGCGCCCACCGCAAGGCCGCCACCACCACGCCGGTGAAGAAGGCGGCGAAGAAGGCCGCCAAGGGCACGAAGGCGGCCAAGGCACCGAAGGGCGCCAAGACGCCGAAGGCTCCGAAGTTCGAGGGCGACAAGCCCCCGACCGGTGCCGGCAAGCACGAGAGCACCGAGGTCATCACCGATCTCGCAAAGCTCGCGAAGGACTGCGTCACGGACGGCTCGGCCAGCCTCCGCGCCAACATCGACAAGGCCGTGACCGGCAAGTACTCGACGCAGCACGCAGCATCGGACCTGGCCACGGTGCTCAGGCGCACCGCACGCGACATCGCGAAGGCGATCGATGTCGGCGCACGCGGGACCGCGATCGCGAAGCGCGCACCTGACCCCGAGCCACCGGCCGAGCCGGAGGGAATGCCGTGACGCAGACGCCGAAGCCGACCGACGCCGTCGACGCGTACGCGCAGTTCGTGATCTCGTCGATCGATGCATGGGCCGTGAGTGCGGCGGCGATCGCGGACAAGATCCAGAGCGGGTCGTACACACCCGCCGACATCACGGCCGAGACCGGGGCCTGGAGCGGCCGCATGGCCAAGGCGGCGCGCGACCTCTACGACACGCTCGTCGACGGGACGCCCGAGTCGAAGGTCGTGTCCGAGGACTTCACCGCCCCGCCGTCGGGCAAGGCGTACGGCGTCGGCCGCGATCTTCGACTTACAGGGCCGCTGCACGCGCAGATGACCTCGACGACGATCGCGGTGGCTCTGGTCGACATCGTGCCCAGCCGGCTGGACCACGGCGTTTCGACCTTCCACCTCGAGCTCAAGGACGCGACCAACCTTCCGGGCGATGCGTACTGGGGCAAGGTCGAGGTCGTCGAGGGTGGCGTCGTGTCGGAGACGCTCGACGTCCTGGTCCAGGTGCCGTAGGGGTCGCGATGGCCGGGCCGGGGCAGACCGAGGCCATGATCGGCGAGCTGCTCGACCGCGCGCTCGATGCCGCCAACCGCGGTGACATCGACACCGTGCACCGGCTCGCCGGCCAGGTGCTGGCCGAGGACGCGACGAACGCCGACGCCGAGGAGCTGTTGGCCAGCGAGCGCCTCAGCTCCGGCGAGCTGCGCCGCGCGTCGCTCATGTTCTGCGATCTCGTCGGCTCCACCGAGCTGTCCGGCCGGCACGAGCCCGAGCTCTACCGCGCGTTGATGCGGCGCTACAAGGAGCAGTGCCGGACGATCATCGAGGAGCGGTACGACGGTCGCGTCGTCGGCACCCAGGGCGACGGACTGCTCGCGCTCTTCGGGATCCCGCGTGCCCACGGCAACGACGTCGAACGTGCGGTCCGCGCCGGGCTCGACGTCGTGCGTGCGGTGCACGAGCTCTCGGCCGAGACGCAACGGGAGGTCGGCGAGTCGCTCGACGTCCGCGTCGCGGTCCACCGCGGCGTCGTCTACATCGACGCGGACGAGGACGACGTCTACGGGCTCGCGGTCAACGTCGTGGCGCGGCTCCAGACGCTCGCCGAGCCCGGAACCGTGGTCGTCTCCGAGGGGGTCCGGTCGCTCACCGACGCCCAGTTCGTGCTCGAGCCGCAACCCGCCCACGCGGTCAAGGGCGTCAAAGAACCGCTCCAGCCCTACCGGGTCGACGGCGAGCGCCCCGTCGCCCTCACCCGTCCACCCCGGTTCGGCACGACCATCGTCGGGCGGGCCGAGGAGCTCGATCGGCTCGCGGCCGCGTGGCACGACATCGGCGCCGCCGACGCCGAGCCGCGCCACGCGGTCATGCTGCGCGGCGAGGCCGGGATCGGAAAGACGCGGCTCGCGACTGCGGTGGCCGAGCTCGCGCGGCACGAGGGCGCGGACGTGGTGGAGCTCGCCGGGTCGTCGTTCCACGTCGAGACGGGGTTCCACCCGATCCGTTCTCTCATCGAGCGGCGGGCCGGCCTCACCGCGCAGACCGACGGGCCCGATCGGCTCGAGCGGGTGCGCCGCGACCTCGCGGATCTCGGCCTCGACGACGAACTGCTCGTGCCGTTGCTCGCGCCCCTCCTGGGGGTGCAGCCGGCGGCGGGCTACGTAGCCGCGGCGTCGGATGCGCGGAAGCTGCAGGAGGACGTCTCGGCCGCCGCGGAGCAGTACCTGCGCGCGTGCCTTGCGTCGGGTCATTCGGTGCTCGTCGGCGACGACTTCCAGTGGTTCGACGAGTCGACCCGCTCGGTGATCGGTCGGATCGCCGCCCGGCCTTCGTCTCCCGCGCTGGTCGTTCTCACCGCGCGGCCCGAGCAGCCACCGCCGGGTTGGGTCGACGTGCTCGACATCGGGCCGCTGTCCGTCGCCGACAGCAACGCACTGCTCGACGCGCTGGATGCCGGGGTGCTCGGGGACGACACCCGGCGGGCGCTGATCGAGCGGGGCGACGGCGTCCCGCTCTACCTCGAGGAGCTGGCCCGGGCCGCGCTGGAGGGGGCTCCCACGGCGCGTCCCGGCACCGCCGGCGGGGTCCCCGACCTGCTCTACGAGCTGCTCGTGGCTCGGCTCTACGCCACGCCCGACGTCGCCCCGGTGGCCGCCGCGGCCGCGACGATCGGCCACGACGTCGATCACGCGCTGCTGGCGGAGGTGATCGACATCACCGAAGTGGAGCTCGAGCCGGCCATCCAGACGCTGCTCGACGAGCACGTGCTCGAACGCGACGCGATGCACCGGAGCCACTTCCGCAACGAGCTGCTGCGCGACGTCGCGTACGAGCTCCAGCCGCCCTCGCAGCGGCGCCAGCTCCACGCTCGGGTCGGCGACGCGCTGGTCCGCCGCCACGCGGGGAACGACGTCATCGACTGGGCCCTCGTCGCGAACCACTTCGAGCGCGCCGGTCGAGCGCGCCGCCGCCGCGCACGCGTTCGAGCAGTCGGCCGACGAGGCGCGCCGCCGGGGCGCGCTCGACGAGGCGCGCTCGAACCTGACGAAGGCCATCGAGAGCATCGAGGCGCTGCCCGCGGGGAGCCTGCGGCACCAACGCGAGGTGGAGCTCCGGTTGCGACGGGGCTTCCTCGCCGTCTCGATGGAGGGCAACGCGAGCACGAGCGCGGTGGCCGACTACGGACGTTGCCTGAACCTCGCCGGGCTGAACGCCGCGGACGACGAGATGTTCCGGACGCTCATCGTGCTCTGGGGCTACTTCGTGAACCGCGGCGAGCTCGAGCGCGCGCACCAGGTGCTCACGATCCTCCGACCGACGCTCACCGGTGATCGCGACTTCTGGGTGCCGTTCAACACCGCCGGCTTCGGGATGCTCGACTGGTACGCGGGCAACTTCGAACGCGCCCGCGAGCAGCTCGAGGTCGCGGGATCCGAAGCGCACGTGGTCGGCCGGGCCGATGAGGTCGAGTCGGCCTGGCTGAACCCGATGGATCCGAAGGTGTCGATCCACATCCATCTCGCGCTCGGACGCTTCGTGCGCGGCGACCAGCTCGGCGCCGAGGATCAGCTCGGGGAGGCCGCGCGCCACGCCGCGAGCCTCGACTTCCCGCAGGGACCGTTCAGTGCCGCGTACGTCCTGGCGTTCACCGTCTGGATGCGCCTCGAGGCCGGTGACCTCGACGCGGCCGACGATGCGGTCCGGCAGCTCACGGACCTGGCCGGCCGGCACGGACTCGACAGCTGGACGCTGATCGCGGTCACCGAGCAGACGACGGCGAGCGCGTGGCGGGCACTGACGGCAACCCCACCCGACCCCGCGACGCTCTCCACCCACGCCGGGATGATCGAGGGTCTCATCGCGGCGTGGAGCCAGTTCGACATCAAGGTGATGATGCCCTTCTACCTGACGACGCTCGGGACCGTCGTCGCCGCGGCCGGCGACCCGGTCGCGGCGCGGGCGCACTTCGAGTCGTCGCTCGAGCTCGCGAAGTCGACCGGCATGCACTTCTACGACGCGGAGACCCTCCGGCACACGTCGGCGCTCGGCACCACCCCGGCCGAGGTCCTTGCAGGTCTGCGCGACGCGGTCATCATCGCGCGCACGCAGGGTGCCCACCTGTTCGAGCTCCCGCGCCACGCTCGACCTCTACCGGTTCGACCCGTCGTCGTACGCAGCCGACCTCGACGCCGCGACCCGTCGCTTCCCGATCGACGCCCGGTACCCGGAGCTCGACGAGGCCCGGATCGTGGTCGCGGCGCTGGGCGGGTGACGCGCCGGCCGGGTCGACGCGACCGGATCGTCATCCTCGGCGGCGGCATGGCCGCGATGGCCGCGGCGTGGCGACTGAGCGAGCCCGGATGGCGCGACGAGTTCGCGTCGATCACGGTGTACCAACGGGGCTGGCGGCTCGGCGGCAAGGGCGCGAGCAGCCGTGGCGCGTTCGGGCGGATCGAGGAGCACGGTCTGCACCTCTGGCTCGGCTCCTACGACAACGCCTTCCGCATCCTGCGCCAGTGCTACGCCGAGCTCGACCGTCCGACGACCGACCCGACCGCGCACCTGCAGACGTGGCGGGACACCATGATCCCCGCGGGGTCGCTCGGGCTCGAAGACCGACGGGACGGGGAGTGGAACCACTGGCTCGGCACGTTCAGCACGAACGCCCAGCTTCCGGGTGATCCGGATTCCGACGGCCGTGAGCTCACCGTGGTCGAGTTCGTCGCGCGCGCCGTGTTGCTGATCCTCGACTTCCTGCAGTCCGTGCCCGAGCCGGGGCCCCAGGAGGCGCCGCCGCGCTCCGGCGCCTCCGCGGTCGCGGTGATCGCCGCCGCATTGGGGGCCGTGCTCGAGATCACGCGCCGCTCCGACGACGTGGAGCTCCGGGACGACGCCGAGCTGCTCCAGACCATGGACGACGTCCTCGGGGTGATCCGAAGGAACGCCGGCGAGACGAGCGACGCCGGACCCGAGCTGCGCCGCACCTGGGGGTTGATCTCGCTCATGACCGCGGTGGTCCGCGGGATCCTCGCGGACGACATCGTGTCGCAACCCTCGGGCTTCCGAGCCGTCAACGACGAGGACTTCCTCGAATGGGTGCTCCGGCACGGCGCGTCGCCGACGGTCGCGGACCTCGCCCTCGTGCGCGGGCTCTACGACCTCGTGTTCGGGTACGAGGATGCCGACCCCAAGCGACCCCGGTTCGCGGCGGGGCTCGCCGCGTTCCTCAGCGGCAAGATGCTGTTCGACTACAAGGGCGCCATCTTCTGGAAGATGACCGCCGGCATGGGCGACGTCGTGTTCGCGCCGATGTACCAGGTGCTCGAGCAGCGGGGCGTGCAGTTCGAGTTCTTCCATCGCGTGGACGCGTTGCACGTGGCCGCGGACCGCACGGCCATCGATGCGATCAGCGTCGGGCGCCAGGTGGCCCTCGCCCCGGGTCGTGACCGCTACGACCCGCTCGTGCGCGTCGGCGACCTGCCGTGCTTCACGGCCGCGCCGCAGATCGACCAGCTCGATGCCGACGACACGGTCGCCGACCAGCCGCTCGAGTCGCACTGGTGCTCATGGCCCGACGCCGAAGCCCGGGTGCTGCGCCGGGGCGAGGACTTCGATTCGGTCGTGCTCGCCATCCCCGTCGGCGCAGCCCCACTGCTGTGCAAGGAGCTGATCGACGACCGACCGGAATGGCGGGAGATGGTCGATCACCTGGCCACCGTCGCCACCCAGTCATTCCAGATCTGGCTGCGCGAGGACGAGCCGACGCTGGGCTGGGACCGCCCCGGCGTCACGATCAGCGCGTACGAGCAACCCTTCAGCACGTGGGCGTCGATGCCGCAGCTCATCGACGCCGAGCGGTGGCCGGCAGACGAACGACCGGGGACGATCGCCTACTTCTGCGGGGTGCTCGCGGCGCGGTGGCCCGACGACTCATCCGGGCCCGGCTACGCGCGCCACTACCGCGCCCACACCCGCGGCGAAGCGATCGAGTTCCTCCAACGCCACATCGGCCAGCTGCTGCCCGGTGCCGTCGGTGCCGACGGCTTCCGCTGGGATCTGCTGAGCGGGTCCGACGGCCGGCGCGGCGCCGACGCGTTCGACTCGCAGTACTGGGTCGCCAACGTCGACCCGTCGGATCGCTACGTGCTGTCCGTGCCGGGAAGTGATCGCTACCGGCTGCGCTCCGACGAGAGCGGATACGACAACCTCTTCCTCGCCGGCGACTGGACCGATTCGGGCATGAACGCGGGATGCATCGAGTCCGCGGTGCTCTCCGGTCTCCAAGCCGCCAACGCGGTGCGCGGCCGGCCGCGGGCCCACCGCATCGCCGGCTACTACCTCCCGTAACCGTTCGGACCCGACGCCGATAACCTCATCGGCAGTCCCGGCGAAGCGAGGTGGAGATGGCGTTCAGCGGTTTCAGTCCCGACGAGCGGGCCTGGCTCGCCAGCCAGCGGCTGGGGCGACTCGCGACCGTGTCACCCGACGGCATCGTCGGCAACGCGCCCGTGACGTTCTTCCTCCGGGCCGACGACACGATCGACATCGGCGGAATGCGGATGGGCGTCACCAAGAAGTTCCGCAACGTGCTCGCGGGCTCGCGCGTGGCGTTCGTGGTCGACATCGTCGACACCTCCGAAGGCTGGCACCCCATCTACCTCGAGATCCGGGGACCGGCCGAGGCACTCGCCGGGGTCGAACCGCCGGGCGACGGCTTCTCGGGTGAGATCATCAAGATCCGTCCCGACTGGGTGAACTCGTTCAACCTCCCGCCGGCCTGACCTCGCGGCGCTCGGTCGTCACCTTCCGCCGCGAACTCGACGACGCGGGCTTCGATCTCGGCCCGCTCGAAGTCGATCGTGGCGACGTGGTAGCTCCGGGGCAGTCCCATCCGCTCGACCGGTCCGCCGACGGCCGCCGCGAACGTGGTGCTCGTCTCCGGCGCGACGACGTGGTCCTGCTCGCTGACGACCACCAGGGTCGGGCACCGGATGGCGGCCAGGTCCTGCTGCAACGCCTCGACCGCGTCGAGCAGCGACACCAGCGCCGCTACCGGGACCTCGGCGTACGCGAGCTCGGTCTGGTCCGGATCGGCGACGTCGTTGCCCGGCCCGGGGATGCGCGCCACACCGTCCGCGTGCACCGCGTCGAGAGCAGCCCGGACCGCCGGGTCCACCGGGGCCACCAGGCCGTTGATCACGACCAGACCGGCGACCTCGGGATGGCCGGCCGCGAGGCTCGCGGCCAGGGTCGCGCCCATCGAGAGGCCGACGACGACCACCAGGTCGCAACGTTCCGACAGTCCTGCGTAGGCACGTTCGGCCGCGGCCAGCCAGTCGGCGAACGTCGTGGTCGCGAGGTCGTCGACCGACGTCCCGTGGCCCGGCAGCCGCGGCAGCTCCACCGCGAACCCCGCGTCGCCCAGCGCCCGGGCCAGCCCCCGCATCGACTGCGGTGAGCCCGAGAAGCCGTGCAGGACGAGGGCACCGTGGGGCCCGCCGTCGATCGAGAGCGGCTCGGCGCCCGTGAGCACCGTGACGTCGTCGTGGTCAGCATCCATCAGGTCATGATGCCCGATCTCCGCAGGTCGGGCTCGGGATCAGCGAGGCCAGCGCGGCGGGCGCTTCTCGATGAACGACTGCATGCCCTCGACCATCTCGGCCGATCGGATGGCCCGGAAGAAGAGACCGACGTCGGCAGTCGGGAGCCGTTGGTTGATCTCGCGCTTCACCGCGGCGCGTGCCGCCGGCCCGGTGCGGGCGATCTGCTCGAGGACCGCGTCGACCCGCGCGTCGAGCTCGTCGTGGGGCACGACCACACCGACGAGACCCATCGCGCCCGCCTCGGCCGCCGAGATCTCCTGCCGCGCTGAAGAGCAGGTAGCGGGCCCGGGCGAGCCCGACCACCTCGGCCAGTCGCGCCGTGAGGAACGGGTCGGGGATGCCCCGCAGCAGCTCGGGCGCGCGGAACCGCGCCCGGTCGGACGCGATGGACGACGTCGCAGTGCAGCGTCAGCACGAGCCCACCGGCGATGGCACAGGCCGTTGATCTCGCGCGATCCAGAGCTTGGAGCAGCGCTCGATGTGGCGGAACGGGAACTGGTCGGTCGGCGTCCCACTCGACCGCGAGTCCCTCGGGGTCGTCGGCGTGGCCCGCCATGTCGCCGCCCGCGCCGAACCACTCGTCGGTCCCGGTGAGGCACACCGCGTCGAGCTCGGGTTGCTCGTCCGCCCAGATCGCGGCCCGCTTGATGGCCGCGGTACATGTCCTGGGTGAACGCGTTGCGTCGTTCGGGGCGGTCGATCCGCAGGTGCAGCACCCGGCCGCGCAGCTCGGCGCGGAGGTATCGGCGAACCCAGGTCGGGAACGGCGAGGTCCAGCTCGGGCTCGCTCATGCGAGTCCGTACACGCGCGGCCGCGTTGTCGTGCAGCACCTTGGCCAGGACGTCGTCGGCGAGGTCGCCGAGCACGCGGCTGGCGTAGTCGCGCGGCCGCTGGGCCGGGGTGCGCGGGCCCGGGTGCTGGCAGGTCGGGTGCGGGTAGTCGGTCTCGAACAGGATGTTGTCGGGGAACCGGCCGATCGCGTCGACGCGCCGACGCTCCTCGAACCAGAAGCAGCCGTAGATCTGGCGCCGGAAGTACTCGCTCGGGAGCAGGTCGTACTCGGGGTGCTCGTCGAGCACTCCCCCGTTGCGCCACTGCCAGTCGCACGTCTCGAGCGTGCCGGGGATCCAACCGACGCCCGACTCGACCGACACGAACTTCAGGTCGGGGAAGCGGTGGCACACCCCGCCGAAGATCAGGTCGGCCACGCAGCGGATGTTGTCGAGGAAGATGAGCGACGACACCTTGGCGAAGTTCGTCATCCACCCCATCTCGGCGGCGTCGTCGAACTGGGTGCCCATCGAGCCGCCGCCGACGTGGAAGCTCACCGACACCCCGGCTTCCTGCGCGGCGGCCCAGATCGGATCCCAGTGCGGGTGCGCGAGCGGCGGCTGGCCGTAGTCCTGCGGCTGGTTGCAGAAGTTGACCGCGCGGTGGCCGTTGGCGACGCAGCGGTGCAGCTCTGCGACCGCGAGCTCGACGTCCCAGAACGGCAGCGCGGTGATGGCGATCAGCCGGTCGGGTGCCACGCTGCACCAGTCGGTGAGGAAGTCGTTGTAGGCCTGCACGCACGAGAGCACGAGCTCGCGGATCGCCGAGCCGCAGGAAGTAGCCGTTCCCGAAGCCCGCCGACGTTCGGGTAGAGCACCTGGGCGTCGATGCCCTCGTCGTCGAGGAACGCGACCCGGGCCGACGAGTCGTACATGGCCGGCGCGATGTCGTCGTAGGTCGCCGGCACCCGGGCGGGCAGCACCCCGTCGAAGCCGGCCATCGAGTAGAAGCCGGGCGCGCCGATGTAGTTGCCGTCGGCCATCCAGACGTCCCGGCCGTCGACCGCGCTCGATGTGCGGCACCTTGTCGTGCAGCGCGCGCCGGCATCCGCGCGGTCCACACGTCGGGCGGCTCGGTCAGGTGGGTGTCGACGTCGATCACCCGGTAGCGGTCGAACAGGTCAGTCACCGGCGCTCCTCCTCACATGCCCAAGGGTCGATCGGCCACGACGCCGTCGGCGTGCAGCGCGGCGAGCTCGTCGGGGCCGAGGCCGAGGAGCTCGGTGAGCACCTCGTCGGTGTGCGCGCCGAACAACGGCGCGGCCGTGGTGATCCAGCGGTCGACGCCGTGCACCCGGAACGGTTGCGATGGGATCGGGATGGGTCCGGTGGCCGGGTGGTCGACGATCTCGTGAAAGCCGCGCGCGGCGAACTGCGGGTTGCGCAGGGTGAGGCGCGGATCGCGCGCCGACCGCGGCGGGGACGCCCGCCGCCGCGAGTCGCTCGACGGCCTCGGAGACCTCCTGGTCGGCGGCCCACGCGCGCAGCGCGTCGTCGAGCTCGTCCTGCGCGGCCCGGCGGCCGGCGAGCGACGCCAGCCGCGGATCGGCCGCGAGGTCCGGGCGCTCGAGCACTTCGGTGAGCGACTGCCACTGCTCGTCGGTCGCGACCGAGACCGCCAGCCACGGGTCGAAGCCATCGCACCGGTACACGCCCTGCGGCGCGGCCGAGCGCGCTGCGGTTGCCGTCGCGCTCGAGCAGGTGCTGGTGCGCGGTCCACTCGACGATCGCCTCCGCCGCGAGCGGGAGCGCGGCGTCGAACATCGCCGCCTCGACGAGACAGCCCTCGCCGGTGCGGTCGCGCTGGTCGAGCGCAGCCAGCAGGCCGATGACCGCGTGCAGACCGCCGTTCGGGTCGCAGGGACCGCGTTGGATCCGGGGCTGGTCGTCGACGTGCCCCGTCACCCACGCCAGGCTCGTCGCCTGCTCGATGTTCTGGGCGAAGCCGGGTCGTTCGCGCCACGGCCCGTCGAGGCCGAACGCCGGCATCCGCACCTCGATCACCCGCGGGTTGGCCGCGTGCACGGCTTCCCAGTCCAGCCCGAGCTTGTCGAGGACATGGGGCGTTGAGTTCTCGACGACCACGTCGACGTGCCGGATCAGATCGAGCGCGATGCTCGCGACCACGGTCGGAGGTGAGGTCGAGGACGAGGTCGCGCTTGTTGACGTTGATGGTGAGGAAGAACGGGCTCCACTCCCACCAGTCGGTGCGGCCCGGGAACGTCATGCCGACCATCCGCATCCCGTCCATGCGGCCCGGTCCCTCGACGTGGATCACGTCGGCGCCGAACGCCGCGAGCAGGGACGTCGCGGACGGGCCGGCCCACCAGGCCGTGACGTCCAGCACCCGCAGGCCGGTGAGCGGTCGGCCGAGGGGAAGCGCGTCGCCGGGCGCGGGCACCGGGGCGTCACGCGGTCGCCATTCCGGCGTCCCGTGCGGCGCGGCCGCCGGGTCCGCCGGCGGCTCCGGGTCCGGGCCCCGGTCGTCGTCGAGCCGCCACGGCCGGCGCGGCATCTGGAACCCGCCACCCGGTGCGGTGACGATGCTCTCGCGTGCGATGACGTGGTCGAGCTCGACGACCGCGCGGCCGTCGCACACCGGGGCGACCGGCACCTTGTGCGCGAGCGCGGCCTCGATGATCTCGTCGGTGGTCCGCGCGGAGGTCCACGCGTCGACCATCGGCTGCCATTCGTCGATGCGGCTCATGCGGCTGCCGGCGAGCATGTACTCGCCGCTGTCGGCGAGGTCGTCGCGACCGATCATCCGGAGGAAACCGCCAATTTGATGCGGCGCGTTGGTGTTGAAGCCCACCCATCCGTCCGCGGTGCGCTCGATCGACGGCGTCTCGAACACGCGGGGCCCGGTGGTCGGCTCGGCGTCGACTCCCGGCTCGATGGCGTGGAAGACGTCCATGAAGTTGGCCGCGCCGACGTTGGTCACCTCCGCCAGCGAGACGTCGACGAGCGCGCCCGGTCCCCCGAACCGCCGCGCCCGCCACATGGCCAAGGCCGCCGCCGCCGCGTACGCGCCGCCCAACCACTGGGTGGTGCGGCCACCCATCTGGACCGGCTCCTGGAGCGCGCGGCCGCGGATGGCGAGCGCACCGCTGTCGGCCTGGAGCGTGAGGTCGGTCGCCGCCCGATCGCGGTACGGACCTTCGAGTCCGTACGGCGTGATCGCCACGATCACGAGACCGGGGTGGGCGGCCCGGGCCGCGAGCAGCGCGTCCCGGTCGTCCTGAGTCGGCGATGCGAGCCACACGTCGGCGCCGGCGTCCGCCGGCGATGCACCGTCGAGTGCGACGCAGCCCTGGCCCTGCCGGAGGTAGGCGGCGAGCGGCGAGTCCGCTGGGAGCTGCGGGTCGTCGCCCGTGCGCACCGCGCGCACGACGTCGGCGCCGGCCTGGTGCAGCAGCAGTGCGGCGTAGGCGCCGGCGATGCCGGTCGTCGAGTCGAGGACACGGGGTGCGATCGGTTCCACCATGGGCTGCCGAAGGTACGCCATCGGTCCGCCCGACGAGAAGAGCGCTACTGATCAGCCGTGGTGCGCACCTCGAGCTGCGGGTCGTGCAGGACGGGCATCGGCGGGTCGGGCGCAGCCGGCGGCGCCGGATCGGCGGGGGGAGCCGGCGCCGGATCGTCGTCGTGGGTCAGATGGAACAGGTCCGTGCGCGTGCCCGGCACATCGGACCCGAGCAGGTGCACGAGGTGCAGGTGGGGATGTCGCGCCCTCGGCGTCGTGGCGCGCTCGGGTGCGGTGCCGAGCTCGTCGAAGACCCGAAGGCGGCGGCGCAGACCGACCGCGAGGAGCGTGATCACCAACCCGGAGACCCCGAGCGCGCCCCAGAGCGAGAGCTCGTCGGCGATCACACCGATCAGGAGGCCGCCGATGGGGGTGACGATCGTCGTCACGGTGGCGTACACGACGAGAACGGGCGCTTGATCGTCGGGCGCGGTACCCAGCTGCACGAGCACCTGCAGCAACGACGAGTCGAGCGCGATGGCGAGCCCGATCGGGACCAGCGTCACGCCGGCGACGAAGACCGCGTCGTAGCCCGGGGTCCGCCACGCGGTGAGCGCGGCGTTGGCACAGAGGAGCAACCCGGCGCTCAGGAAGCCCGCGAACAGGACGGTCCCGTATGCGAACCGGCGCCGGAGCCGGACGACGGCCCATGACACCGCGGCGGCGCCGGCGTAGAACGCGCCGGTGAGCAGCCCGAGCACGTGCGCCCGGGCGTCGATGTCGTGCGCCGCCGCGGGCAGGATGCTCAGCACCGGCCACGCCGCCAGGTTGAGCACGGCCGCCAGGACGAACGCGCGGCGCAGCGTGTCGGTGCGGCGGACGATCTCGATGCCCCGGCGTACGGTCCGCTTGGCCCGCGTCGAGACCGGCGGGGTGCCGGGCACCATCTTCACCGCGAGCATCAGCGGGAGGTAGGTGAGGGCATTGATGGCGAAGACGCACGCCGAGCCGATCGTGGCGACGACGATGCCGCCGGCCGAGCGCGCCGACGATCGCTGCCACCGAGCAGATGCTGTTGAACGTCGCGGTGACATCGGCCAGGCGGCCTTCGGGTGCGCTCATGCGGGTGAGTCGCGGCCACGCCGGCGCGGTCAGCGCCGAGACCGAGCCGTTCGCGATGTTGGCGATCAGCAGCACCGGGTACGTGAGCGAGCCACGTGCCGCGATGATCGCGAGCAGGACCGAGAGCACGGTCTTCGCGATCTGAGCGATCGTCTCCACCGAGCGGGGATCGCGCCGCGTCGCCAGCTTCCCGACGATCGGCGAGAGCACGAGCGCCGGCGCGGCGTTCGCGCCGAGCACCAGGACGGTCAGGACGACCGAGCCCGACTCGCGATAGGCGACGAACGCCATCGCAACGGCGACCATCGCCGAGCCCAGGGCGGAGATGCCGAGCGTGACGACCAACCGCCGCACCGCGGGGGTGCGCATGACCGACTCGCGGTCAGCTTCGGGGTGCTCGGCAGCGACGTCCGTCGCGGTCGGGCTCACGCCCCGTATCGGCGCGTCGTACCGCACGCCTGAACTCCCTCGTCCCCACCGTCGTCCCGGGCCGCGCGGCCGTACATTGTCCGCCATGACCGGCTGGGACGCGTCGGCCGTCGCGGCAGCCGGACTGGCGTGCGGCCTGATCAACAGCATCGCCGGTGGTGGCTCGCTCGTCCTCTTTCCGGTCCTGCTGCTGACGGGGCTGTCCCCGCTCGACGCCAACGTGACGAACTCGGTCTCGACGTGGCCGGGCTACGTCGGGGGCGTCGGCGGGTTCCGCTCGGAGATTCGTGAGCGCAAGGCCCGGCTCCCCCGGCTCCTGCTCGTGACCGTCGCCGGATCGGTCACGGGCTGCGTGCTGTTGCTCGCCACGCCGTCGAGCGCGTTCGACATCATCGTGCCGTGGCTCGTGCTGGCCGCGACAGCCCTCACCGCGTTGCAGCCGGCCGTGCGACGCCGGTTGCAACGGGCGTCGGCCGCGGCCGGCGGGACGGCCGGGTTCGGCGCGCTGGCCGGCGTGTTCCTCGCCACGATCTACGGCGGCTACTTCGGCGGCGCGCTGGGCGTGATCGTCCTCGCCATCCTCGGCCTCACCATCCACGACACCCTCCGGCACCTGAACGCGACGAAGTCGGTGATCTCCCTGGTCGACGCGTCGATCAGCGTGATCGTGTTCGGCCTCTTCGGCCCGGTGCACTGGGTGTACGTCGCGGTCGCGGCACCGACGACACTGATCGGCGGATACATCGGTGCGGCGATCGCCCGCCGGCTCGACGAGCGCGTGCTGCGCGCCTGCGTCGTGGCCTTCGGCCTCGCGGCCTCGGTGTACCTGTTCGTGAACGGCTGACCCGCGCCTGCCCGCCGGATCAGCCGCGCTTGATCCGGCCGCGGAGGGCAGCGAAGCAGAGCGACATGCTGATCGTCGCCACGACGCCGACCGCAAGGAGCGCGCTGCCGAGCTGGTCCCAGTGCCAACCGCCGTTCACCAGTGAACGTTGCCCTTCGAGCACGTAGGTCACCGGGTTCCAGGCCGCGATGGTGTTCAACCACCCGCTGAGCTGGCTGCGCGGGACGTACGACGAGGTCATGAACAGGAACGGGAAGAACAGGAGGAAGGCCGAGTTGACCGCGGCCGGGTTGCCGGTCTTCAGCGCGATCGCGTAGCCGAACCCGGCGAACGCGAGGCTCCACAGCCCGGCCAGGGCGACGAACGCGATGACCCCGAGCACGCCCGACTCGATGTGCACGCCGAGCGCAAGGCCGAGGAGCAGGATCGGCACGGTCAGCGCGGCGGCGACGACGACGTCCGCGACCATGTGCCCGAGCAGGATCGCCAGTCGGCTCACCGGCGTCAGCAGCAGCCGGTCGAAGTAGCCGTCCTGGATGTCGAGGACGAGCGAGCCGGCTCGCGACACGCCGGTGACCCCGATGAGGATCGCCGGTCGGCATCATGAACGCCTTGATGTCGAAGCCGGCGCTCGCGGTCTCGGTGACGTGCTGCAGCGTCCCGATGTTCACGACGAAGAAGAAGAGCGCGATGAAGATCGGTGGGATCACCGTCTCGAGCTCACGCGGGACGGCCCGCAGTGCCCGCCCGGCGATCGAGGCGACGTCCCGCACGAACGAGGCCGGGCCGGGCACGGATCGCGTCGACGTCGGCCACGGCTCGGATCGAGTCGGGACGTCGAGGGCGGTCATCGGGCTACCTCCGCGGCTTCGGTGATCGGCTTCGGGCTGGATGTGGTTGCCGGTCAGCTCGAGGAAGACGTCGTCGAGCGTCGGCGTGCGCAAGGTGAGGTGGCGCACCGGCCCGACGGTGTTCAGGGCGACGGCGACCGCGCCGATCGTCGACGCGCCGTCGATCGTCGTGACGGTCATCTCGTCGTCCCGGGTCTCCACGCCCTGCACCCCGGCCACGGCTTCGCACCGCGCCACGCGCCGGCCTGCGCGCTGCCCGTCGACCCGAGCGACGATGAGGTCGTTGCCGACGCTGCGCTTGAGGTCGTCGGGCGCGCCCTCGGCCACGATCCGACCGCCGTTGATGATCCCGACCCGGTCCGCGAGCTCGTCGGCCTCCTCGAGGTACTGCGTCGTGAGGAAGATCGTCATGTCCAGCTCGCGGTTGAGCCGGCGGACCTCCTCCCACATCGTCGCCCGGCTCACCGGGTCCAGGCCGGTGGTCGGCTCGTCGAGGAAGAGGACCTCGGGGTTGTGCACCAGCGCGGCGGCGAGGTCGAGCCGGCGCTTCATCCCGCCCGAGTAGGTGCGCGATGCGGCGGCCGAGCGCGTCGCCGATGTCGATCAGCCGACCGAGCTCCTCGAGCCGCTGGTCGATCTCGGGCTCGCGACAAGCCGTACAGCCGGCCCTGGAGGCGCAGCAGCTCGATCCCGGTCTGCTTCGGGTCGAGCGCGGCCTCCTGGAGCGCGACACCGATGCGGAGCCGGACCTGGTCCGGCTGCGTGGCGACGTCGTAGCCGGCGACGACGGCCTGGCCGCCCGTCGGCGACAGCAGCGTGCAGAGCACGCGGACGGTCGTCGACTTGCCCGCCCCGTTGGGCCCGAGGAACCCGTAGATCTCGCCCCGACCGATGTGGAGGTCGATGCCGTCGACGGCCGTGAGCCCGTCGAACTCCCGTACGAGGCCCTCGGCGGTGATTGCGTCAGGTGTGTCAGTAGTGGTCTGCATGCGACCATCATCCGCCTCCGAAACCGGCCACCCCGTGACCGGGTTGGCCGGATTTCCGGAGGGCGTCGGAAGTCTCGGTCGCTCGTGCTCAGCCATGCCGTTCCCCTGTCGGCGCTCGCTCGAGCGCTCGGGGGTACGACCCCGCGTCGTCGGGGAACTCATCGGCCGGGCGTCGGACGGGCGAGCTCAGATGCCGCTGCCGATCTTCTCCGCAGACAAACGGACCGTCGGCCCGTTAGCGTGGTCCTGTCTGGGGGGACCTACAGACACCGGGGCAGGGCAGGGAGGCAGGGCAGATGAGGTCCTTCAAGGGAATCCTGGTCATTGTCGCGCGTCCGTCGCGATGGTCGCATCGACGTTCGCGGCGGTGGGCGTTCGTCACGGGCACCAGCGGGCAGGTGATCCGCTTGAACCCGGCACCCCATTCCGTGGTGCTGAACGTGTTGCCAGAGCGCGACTTCGGCGTACGCGTTCGACGAGGCCCAGGGCAAGACGCTCGCCGCTCCGGTCGCGGTCGACGCGGTCGAACCCGGGGACCTACAGCGTGTTCCCGTCAGGAACCGCGACGATCCCCGACCGGCACCGTGGTCGACAGCCACCTGATCCACAGCGACCCGCCGGCGGGAACCGCCAAGGTCCTGCTCAAGGGAACCGTGACCTTCCCCGAGACGATCCTGGGTGTCATCGGATCGACCGCGGGACTCGCGGCGAGCGACAGCGCATTGGGCGCGCTCGGAACCCTCTACGCGGGCACGACGCACTGGCGCGGCCTCGAGGGCAAGGAGAACGGCGGCTCGAAGGTCCCCGACAGCGTCACGATCTCCGCCGGACCGTCGCACCATCTCCTTCGCGGTTCGGACCTTCGTCATGGACGAGTTCCGCGTCGTGACGAAGCACAAGGACCCGCTCACGATCTCGATGACCGACTCACCCGACCCGGTGACCGCGGGCAACGACGTGCAGTACACGATGACCGTCACGAACAGCTCGCCCACTCCCGTCCCGAACGTCCATGTCGTCGACACGCTCCCGGCCGGAACGACGTTCGTGACCGCGACCGCGCCCGGTGGCTGCTCGGGCGCCGGCCCGGTCAACTGCACGCTCGGGACCCTCGCCGGCGGGCGCTTCGGCGATCGCCCAGCTCGTGCTGACGAGTCCAGGCACCGTTCCGTCCGGTGGCACCATCACCAACTCCGCGGCGACGACGCCCGGCAATGTCCAGGCGACGCAGACGACCACGGTCGAGGCACCCCAGGCCGGCAGTCTCGAAGGGCTTCGTGCTCCCCGGTGACTCGATCTCGATCGGCGGCGCCAACCCGGCCACGCTGAGCCTGCCGGACACGGGGACGGGCGCGCCGGTGATCATCACCCAGGGCGACGGCACGTTCTGCGACGGCTCGTGCTCCGGGCCCGCGACCACGATCTCGGACTTCGGCGGGTACTCGGATCCCACGCACCCGATCCACCTGACGCTCAGCTACACGTTCCCGGACGCGCCCGACAGCCTGACGAACGCGGCCACCGCGTTCGGCTCGACGATCTACAAGAACACGGACCCGTCGAACCCGAACCTCGGGACCCCGGTGCCCGCCTGCACCACGCCCGGAAGCGGGATCGCGGTCCCGCATCCGTGCGTCGATGCGCACTCGATCACCCAGCCGAGCCCGAACTCGTTCGTCGTGTCCTTCGAGATCGTCTACATCTCCGGGGACCCGAAGTTCGCGCGGCGGTAGGTCGCCGCGTGCGACCGCCCGTCGGTCCGTGCTAGCCCGAGGTCTCGTGCACGATCGTCAGGTCCTGGAACGACGGCGGGCCTTCGAAGATGTCGGCCATCGTCGCTCGCGCCGGCTGGAGCCCCTCCTGCCGGCGCGGATCGCTCTCACGAGCGCGGGCCTTCTCCTCGCTCTCGAAGACGACGAGGAACGCGACCCGGCTCGGATCGCTCTGATCGCGCATGACCGTCGAGCGCACGAGACCTGAGCCCGGCTGTTCGCTCGCGGCCAGCTGCTCGATGAGCTTCGCCAGCCCCGCTTCCTGGCCCGGCTTCAAGGTCGCCGTGATCATCTGTGCCCACATGCCCAAGTTCTCCGTCCGTCAGATGGATGTGCTGCCCGGTGCCCCGGAGCACGATGACACATCGCGTGTGGCCGCGTCACCGTTGGTGGGTCAGTCGTCGACCGGACCGGGGCTGTGCACCGTCATGCCGCCGTCGACGCGCAGGGTCTCGCCGGTGACGAACGCCGCGTCGTCGGAGGCCAGGTAGGCGACCGCGAGGGCGATCTCCTCCGGGTAGCCGAGGCGGCCGACGAGATGGCTCACCGTGTACCGGCGGAGCCGCTCCCCCATCGGGCCCCCGAGCGCTTCCTGGGCGGCGTGGTCGACGACGACGCCGGGAGCGACCGCGTTGCAGCGGATGCCGCGGCCGCCGTACGCGGTGGCCACGTAGCGGGTGAGCGCGACCAGACCGGCCTTCGACGTGCCGTAGGCCGCGAGCGTCTTCGACCCGTAGAACGCTGCCGCCGACGCGGTGTTCACGATCGCGCCCCCACCGCGCTCGAGCATCGCCGGGATCGCGAAGCGACAACCCAGCATCGGGCCCGTGAGGTTGACGTCGAGGACCTGCCGCCACGTCTCGAGGTCCATGGTCACGACGTCCTGGTCCTTGCCGTTCAGCGCGATCGCGGCCGCGTTGTTGTGCAGGACGTCGAGCCCACCGTAGGCAGCGACGGTGTCGTGCACCATCGCCTCCACCGCGTCAGGATCCGTGACGTCGGTCGCCTGCGCCCGCGCGGTGCCGCCGGCGGCTTCGATCTCGGCCACGACCTTCGCCGCGGCGTCCGCGCTCAGGTCGGCGACGGTCACCGACGAACCCTCGGACGCAAGCCGCCACGCGGTGGCGCGGCCGATGTTCCCTCCCCCGCCGGTCACGATCGAGACCTTGCCGCCGAACCGCCCTGCACCTGGTGCCGCGGCTCATCGCTCCCCCTCCGATGTCACTGACGTTCGCGCGCGCCTAGGCGGCCGGCGCGACCACGACGTCGTCACCGACCGCCACACGACCGGGGGAGGTGACCGCGGCGTACGCGCCGACGCAGGACCAGGTGCCGAGGCCGGGGATCTCGATCCGGTTGTGCCGGGCGACGGTGCGCAAGGTCCCGTTGTCGCGCGGCAGCTCGCCCTGCGCGAGCGTCGTCATGATGCAGCGCATCGTCGGGATGAGTCCCGACGCCTCGAGACCGGCGCCGAAGCGCATGCCCGCGCCGCTCCACTCGTTCTCGGCGAACGGCGGGGCCGTCGTCTCGAGCACGATGTTCGGCCGGAAGCGCTCGACCGCGAAGCGACTCTCCGGTGCCAGCTCGCCCAGACGCTGCAGGGTCGCAGTGGTGACGACGTGCAGCGCGGAGACGTCGAAGAACGTCCCGGGCGCCGCGAGCGCGAGGGAGAGATCGGTCAGCGTGCCTTCGGCCTCCTCCCCCTCCACTGCGCTCTGCGCGCGGAAGTCGTCCGGCAACACGCCGTCCATCGTGGGCCACACGGCCAGGTAGCTGTTGCCCTCGGGCGCGACGGTCGTGAGCTGGACCGGGCGGCCGAACACCGCGGAGAGACGCGCGTCGACGTCCGGGTCCTCACTTCCCGTCTCCCCACCGTCCGGAAGCGTGATCGAAACGGGTGGGACCGAATCGCTCGAGGTCGGGTCGAGGCTCCGCGCCCGGCACTCCAGCAGCGCGCCCCACAGCCGCGGGTGCTTCGCGCTACCGACCTTGCCGGTGGCGACGTCGACGACCGCGTACTTCCGGTCACCGGTCAAGCCGAGGTCGCCGACGTCCGAGGCCTCGACCCGCTCCCCCAGCATCGACTTGACGGGATACCGCCACAGCTCGGCAACGGTGGCGGAGGTCGGACCGGGCTCAGTCATCACGGACTCCATCGAGGAAGGAGACGACCGCGTCATTGAACAGGTCGTTCCGGTCGCCGGCAACCATGTGACCGGCGCCGGCAACGTTGACGTACGACGCCTGCGGCACCAGCTCGAGGAGCTCGGCCGCGCCTTCCTCGCTCAGCAGGTCACTCTGACGCCCGCGCACCAGCAGGGTCGGGACGTGCAGCCCACGGGCCGCGGCCTGCAGCCGCTCCGGGTCGATCGAGCGAGGATCGCGTCTCGTCCGGCCCGCCCAACGGCCCGGTGATGAACTTCGGGTCCCAGTGCCAGTACCAGCGGCCGTCATCGCGGCGGCGCAGGTTCTTCTCGAGCCCACCGAGGTTCGTGGGTCTGGGTCGGTGCGGGTTGTAGCGCTGGATGGCGTCCGCGACCTCGTCGAGCGACCCGAACCCGGACTCCATGTGCTCGACCATGAATTCGCCGATCCGGTTCCGGCCCTCCTCCTCGATCCGCGGGGCCACGTCGACCAGCACGAGCGCGCGGGCGACGACCTGATCGGGATGCTCACCGATCGCGGCGAGTGAAGCGATGCCGCCGAGCGACGCGCCGACGAGCGCCGGCGGCGCGTCGAGCGATCGTGCGATCGCGACGACGTCACCCGCGAACGCGTCCATCGTGTAGTCGCCGTCCGCGGCCCATTCGCTGTCGCCGTGGCCGCGCAGGTCGACCGAGTACGCGCGCCAGCCGTGCGCGCCGAGGTTGCCGAGCGTGGTGCCCCACGAGTGGCGGGTCTGCCCGCCGCCGTGCAGCAGGACGACCGGCGGGTTCGACGGATCCCCCGCTGCGTCGCCGACGAGACGATTCCCGTCCCGGCCGCGGAACTCCACGCCTTCATTGGTCATGGCAGGCATCCTGACATCTGCCGGGAACCGGCTGAGCACCCACGGTTGCCCGGGGCGGTGCGCTCAACGTGGAGCCGGAGACCGCAGCTGGTCTGCGCGAGGCGATCGAGGTTGGCGACGGACGCCTCGGCACTCTCGGGGTAGCGCGCGAGCGCTGCCTGCATGCCGCGGATCCGCCAAGGGATCCCCCATCCCGCGGGCGCGTTGCGTCGGGACCGGGACCCGATCTGCGACCGGCTCCGGCCGGTTACGGCGTGGCCTTGGCGCCCTGGCGCCAGCCGGGCACGCTCGGCGCTCGTGGTTCGAGCGACCGGAGATACGTCATGACCTGCCGCACCTGCTCGTCGGTGAAGGTCCCGCCGTAGTCGAGGCTCCAGGCGGGCATCTCGGTGCCCGAGACGCCGCCCGACGACGAGCGCGAAGATCTGGTCGTCGGTGGTGCTCTTCAGGAACTCGCGTCGAGTTCAGGGTCGGCGCGCTTCCGCCGCCGCTCGGCGTCCTTCCCGTGGCACTGCGCGCAGTTCGCGCTGAAGATCTGGCGGCCGATCGCGGTGTAGCTCGTCGTCTGCGCGCGGTGTCGCGGCTCGGCGCAGGCCGGGCTCGCGTACCCGGTACGCGACGAAGCCGGCGAGGAGCAGCACCATGAAGACGAGCCCCCACGCGAGATAGCGGTTCAGGCTGCGTTCGAGCCACTCGGGCTCGAACGGCGGCGGCTTCGGGCGTTCGCGCGGCACGTCAGGCCTTGCCGATGCAGCTCGGGCCCTTGGGCGGCGTGAGGAAGACCTTGGCGCCGCGCGGTGGGCCGGCTATCAGGACGCCCGTGTCGACGACGACGTTGTCGCCGTCGAGCTTCACCTCGTACCGGTCCATGCCCCGCGGCGCGGGACCGGCGATGTACTCGCCGGCGAGGTCGTAGATCGAGCCGTGGCACGGGCACTCGAACCGGCCCGAGCTCTCGCAGAACGGAACGTGGCAGCCGAGATGCGGGCACTTCTGCGAGAGCGCGAACAGGTAGTCGTTCGCATTCACGACGTACATGCGCCCGGCCGGCACGTAGGTGCTCGTGTCCTTGGCGAAGCTCGAGATCGTGCCGACGGTGATCGTGGCCCCGCCCGCGCCGGTCGCGAGCGGGCGCAGCGCCTCGTAGCCGGTGTACGCCGCCGCGCCGATCAGCAGCGCGCCGCCGAGCTTCCATCCGCTCGCGGAGGAAGTCGCGTCGGCTCTTGTCGTCCATTGGTACTCCTAGAACTCGATGTACGAGTGGGTCCACGGCGCGATGAACTTCCAGCCCGGTCCGCGGAAGAACGTTCCGATCACGGTGAGCACGACCGCGATCGCGAGCAGCACGCTGAACAGCAGCGATCGCGACCTTGCGATGACTCGCCCGGGTGTCGGGGTTGCGATCGATGTACGGCAGCAGCAGGAGGATGAGCACCGCGCCCGCGGGTATGAGGATTCCCGCGACCAACGGGTCGAAGCGCGAGAGCAGCTCCTGCAGCCCGGCGAAGTACCAGGGCGCCTTCGCCGGCTCGGGCGTGAGGTTCGGATTCGCGAGTCCGCGCAGCGGCGCGCTGAACGACGACCGCGAGGCCGAGCACGACCGCGGCGGTGCCGAGCGCGACCACGACGTGACGCACCAGCAGGTGCGGCCAGGTGAACACCGTGTCGTCGACCGGGCGCGCGGCTTCGGTGATCGACTCACGGTCGACGACGCCGAGCAGGCGCACCCGCCCGCCGTAGAGATCGGGCGCGGCCTGCGCCATCGGGCCGCGGCGGCCGCGGCGCCGGTCGGGCGGCCGGACGTTCGGTCGCCTCCTCGGCGAACGCGCCGACGCTCGTGCGTTGCACCGCGAAGCCGTCCTTGCGCACGCGCCAGATGTGGACGGCCAGCATCAGGACCAGGAGCATCGGCAGCACGGCGACGTGCAGCGCGTAGAAGCGCAGCAGCGTGTTCTGGCCGACCTGCGGGCCGCCGATCAGCAGATCCTGGAGTCTTGCCGCCGACGCAGCGGGACGTAGTGCACGAGGCCGGTCCCGACGGTGACGGCCCAGTACGCCAGCTGGTCCCACGGCAGCAGGTAGCCGGTGAAGGAGAAGCCGAGCGTGAGCAGCAGGAGCATCACGCCGATCACCCAGTTGAACTCGCGTGGCTTCTTGTAGGCGCCGGCGTAGAAGACGCGGACGAGATGCAGGACGACGACCAAGACCATCAGGTGCGCCGCCCAGCGGTGCATGTTCCGGATCAGCTGACCGAAGCCGACACCGGTCTTCAGGTGCTGCATGTCGCCGTACGCGGAGCCGACCGACGGCGTGTACACGAACATCAGGTAGACGCCGGTGACGAGGAGGATGCCGAACAGCACCGCCGCGATGAAGCCGAGCCGGAACGAGTACCGGTTCCGGAGCACGCGCTTCGGGATCTTGACCGGATAGAGGTGCAGGAAGACGTTGCTGAACGACTGCAGGGCGCGACCACGGGGCGTGTCGAGCTGCGCGTGGCGGAACATCGAACGCCACGCGTCGCTGCGCTTGACCCGCGCGGTGATGCCGTGATCGACCGATGTGCGGCCCGGTTCGAGCTCGTCGCGGTCGACGTCAGTCATGGGTCAGCTCCCTCGCGTGAACCATCGACAGCGCACCCGGCGGGCAGCGGTTGACGCACAGGCCGCAACGGATGCAGAGGTCCTCGTCGAGCAGCAGCACCGATTGCTGCTCGCTCCCGAGCGCCGACGTGATCGGCGCGGGCGATGGTGATGCAGTTCGGCGGGCACACGTCGACGCAGAGACCGCAGAGAATGCAGAGCTCGGGCGAGAGCATGACGTTGTCGAAGCACCGCAGGCAGCGCAGCCCTTCGAGACGCGCCTGGTGCTCGTCGTAGCCGGTCTCGACCTCGCCGAAGCCGACGCGCCGTTCGGTCGGTGTCGCCGGGATCACCTGGCGCGGGATCGCGTCGTAGTCGCTGTCGAGCCGCCGGAAGCCGGTGCGGAGCTCGACTCGCACCTCGTGCGCCGCGGTGGTCGGCCGGGAGCCCGTGAGCGCGCGGTGGATCGATGCGGCCGCCCGTCGGCCGTCGGCGATCGCGTCGATGAGGTTCCGGGGACCGTGGGCGACGTCGCCTCCCGCCCAGATGCGGGAATCGGACGTGCGCAGGGATCCGAGATCGATCTGCACACCACCCAGCCGGTTGCGCTCGAGGCCGACGGCGTCGAGGAAGCCCACGTCGGCTCCCTGACCGACCGCGAGGATCACCGTGTCGGCGGGCATCACCTCCTCGGTCCCGGGCTCGAACGTGGGCGAGAAGCGACCTTCGGCGTCGAACACCGACGACACCGCGATCGTCTCCAGCCCGGTGACCTTGGCGTCGCCGACGAAGCGGTGCGGTCCGCGTCGGTACACGATGCGAATGCCCTCGCGCTCGGCTTCGTCGATCTCCTCGGGATCGGCCGGGATCTCCTCCGGCGACTCGAGGGCGATGATCGTCACGTCGAGCACACCGGCTCGTCGCGCGGCTCGAGCGACGTCGAGCGTCGTGGTCATCGCCCGGCGGGCATCCTCTTCCGAGGTCGCGCGTGAGCGGGACCGGCGCTGGTACTTCCGTGCCGGCGGCCGCGGCGCGCAGCGCGGTCCGTGCCGCATCGAACGCGACGTTGCCCCCGCCGACGACCACGACCCGCTCGCCCAGCTCGACCCGGAACCCCTGATTCACGTTCAGGAGGTACTCGACGGCGCGGAGCACGCCGTCGAGATCGTGGCCCGGCAGATCGAGGTCGCGGGCCCGACCCGTGCCGACCGCGAGGAACAGCGCGGCGTGCCGGTCGAGGAGCTCGGTGATCGAGTGCGTGCTCACCGATTCGTGCGTTGGTCTCCACGTCGATGCCGAGCTCGACGATCGCCTCGATCTCCCGGGCGATCAGCGCCCGGGGCAGCCGGTACTCCGGGATGCCGAGCACCATCATCCCGCCGAGGCGATCCTGCGCTTCGTAGATCGTGACCGGATGACCGGCGAGCCGAAGGTCGCACGCCGCCGCGAGTCCGGCGGGTCCACCGCCGATCACGCCGACGCTGGGACCACCGGCCGGCGGTACCTCGCCGTGCGCGGCGTGCCACATCGTGTTCGCCGCGAAGCTCTCGACACCGAAGCGTTCGGTGACGAACCGCTTCAACGCCCGGATCGAGACCGGTGCATCGACGCTGCCCCGTCGACACGCCCGCTCGCACGGCGCCGCACACACGCGCCCGCACACCGATGGGAACGGGTTCGGGGCGCGGGCGATGAGGTAGGCCTCCTCGAAACGGCCTTCGGCGATCGCCGTGACGTAGGCGCCGGCATCGGTATGGACCGGGCACGCGGCGCGACACGGCTCGTTCTCCCAGAGCCATTGGGCGTCGGGAACGGCGGGGATGGGCACTAGATCACCTTCCGGCGCTGGAGCTTCCGCAGCGCCCATGCCAACGCGAGCAAGCCGACGAAGAACATCGAGGTCGCGACCGCGACGAGGCTGCTGCGTGTCTTGCCGTGCACCTTCGTGAGCACCGCATTCGTGCCGTAGACGAGCACCACGATCGCGACGACTGCGATGACCGCGACGGTCAGGACGGCGCGGAGCCATCCGATCGTGGGAGGACGTTCCGTGTCGTCAGTCATTGATCAGCCCACCTGAACGCGGCGCGCATGCCCATGCCGTAGTGATTCGCGATGTTGCAGACCACGACGTAATGGCCGGGAGTCATGTTCTTGATGGTGAACGTGCGGGTACCGCCGGGTTTGAGATCCGGATCTCCGGTCTCGCCGATGTTCGCGTCCTCACTCACCTTGTTCGCACCGGTCGCGACCGGCACCGGTGGGTCACCCCCGTACGTGATCGGGAGCTGGTCGAACGGAACGTCGGTCTTCAGCACCACCGCCTCGTGCACGATCGTCCCATTGTTCTTCACGACGAACGTCACATCACCCGCCGGCGCCGTCGCCGGCGACAGGCGCAACGTCATCGGGCTCGCACCCTTCGTGTCACCAAGCGCGACGTTCACCTTCGTCTTCGTCACCGGCTCGGTCACGGTGAACGCGGCGCGCATGCCCATGCCGTAGTGATTCGCGATGTTGCAGACCACGACGTAATGGCCGGCGAGTCATGTTCTTGATGGTGAACGTGCGGGTACCGCCGGGTTTGAGGTCCGGGTCTCCGGTCTCGCCGATGTTCGCGTCCTCACTCACCTTGTTCGCACCGGTCGCGACCGGCACCGGTGGATCACCCCCGTACGTGATCGGGAGCTTGTCGAAGGGAACGTCGGTCTTCAGCACCACCGCCTCGTGCACGATCGTCCCATTGTTCTTCACGACGAACGTCACATCACCCGCCGGCGCCGTCGCCGGCGACAGGCGCAACGTCATCGGGCCCGCACCCTTCGTGTCACCCAGCGCGACGTTCACCTTCGTCTTCGTCACCGGCTCGGTCACGGTGAACGCGGCGCGCATGCCCATGCCGTAGTGATTCGCGATGTTGCAGACCACGACGTAATGGCCGGGAGTCATGTTCTTGATGGTGAACGTGCGGGTACCGCCGGGTTTGAGGTCCGGATCTCCGGTCTCGCCGATGTTCGCGTCCTCACTCACCTTGTTCGCACCGGTCGCGACCGGCACCGGTGGGTCACCCCCGTACGTGATCGGGAGCTGGTCGAAGGGAACGTCGGTCTTCAGGACCACAGCCTCGTGCACGATCGTCCCATTGTTCTTCACGACGAACGTCACATCACCCGCCGGCGTCGTCGCCGGCGACAGGCGCAACGTCATCGGGCTCGCACCCTTCGTGTCACCAAGCGCGACGTTCACCTTCGTCGCGGCGACGGTCGTGTCCCCGCCCGTGCCGGGAATCTTCACGCCGCCCTCGATCGTGTTGGTCCCGCTCGTCGGGGAGGTCGTGCTCGCGCACCCCGTGAACAGCGCCAGCACGCCCACCAACGCGCCAGTCGCCAAGAGCCCGGGACGTCTCTTCACGCGGCTGCGCCTCGGCCGCGGTGCACCGGTGCCGGCATCACTGCCCCCACGAGCTTCGGATCGACGATCGATCGCGCTACCGGGGGCAGGAGCAGCGCCGTACCGGGGTGACCGTATACCTCGAGATGGCTTTGCGCGCGCCCAGCTCTCACGCTAGGGAGCGTCGCGAATGAAGACCGTGACGAACAGTGACGAAAGTCCTTTCCAGGCCGCGGTCACCTCACCGCGCCCGTGGCCGGGCCCGTCCCCTGGCTCCATGCCGCCAGGGTCCATCGTCCCAAGATGAGTGGGGAGAGTTCTCTGCGCACCGACCGTCCGGAGGTCTTACGGTGGGACCGTGAAGGAACTTGTGTACGGACGGTTGCTGTTCGCCGCGGCGAACCGCGCTGCCGATCGGGTCGGCTACCACGACGGGGCCTATCACGGGACGTTCGGTGAGCACATCGAGCGGGTGCTGCGCCTCGCTTCCGCCCTCGGGTCCGAGCTCGACCTCGGCCGCGACGATCGCTTCGCGGTGGTCGCGGGCAACGGGCACGAGTACCTCGAGCTCTACCACGCCGGGTTCCTCGGCGCCGGCATCGTCAACCCCCTGAACCTCCGACTCAGCGCCACGGAGCTGACGTTCATCCTGCGCGACTCGGGGACGCGCACGGTCTTCGTGGACGCGCTCTTCGCGGAGCTGGTCGACTCGGTACGTCGCGATGCCGGAATCGAGCACGTGGTGCTCATCGGCGATGGCGACGTGCCGCACGACGCCCGCTACGAAGATCTGCTCGAGAGCGGTGCGCCGGTTGCGCCGGCGGAGCCGGACGAGATCGATCCGGTGATCCTCATGTACACGGGCGGCACGACCGGTCGACCGAAGGGTGTCCTGCTCGAACAGCGCGCCGAGATGCTCAACCTCTACCACGCCGCCATGGCGATCGGGCTCGACGACGACCGCGTCTACCTGCATCAGACGCCGATGTTCCACGCCGCGTCGATGACCGGTGTGCTCGGCATCCCTGCGAGCGGCGGCGTCTCCGCGTTCGTGCCCTACTTCGACCCGGCGCAGGTGCTCGACGCGATCGAGCGCTTCCGGGTGAACATCACCTTGATGGTGCCGGTGATGGTCGAGATGCTGCTCGCGGCGCCCGAGTTCGGGCCTGAGCGCATCGCCACGGTCGAGACGCTGGTGTACGGCGCGTCGCCGATGCCGCAGGGCCTGCTCGAGCACCTGCTCACCACGTTCCCCCACCTCGACCTGTATCAGGGCTACGGGATGACCGAGGCTTCTGCCGCGCTGACGCTGCTCACCGCCAAGGACCATCGACTCGGTGGAGATGCGCTGCGTTCGGCCGGGCGGCCGCTGTACGGCGTGGAGCTCAGCATCCAAGGCGAAGACGACGAGGAGCTTGCGGTTGGTCGGTCCGGCGAGGTCTGTGCGCGCGCCGGCAACTTCATGCGCGAGTACTGGAAGCGTCCGGAGGAGACGGCCGAGGCATTCCGCGGCGGCTGGTATCACTCCGGGGACACGGGCTACCTCGACGAGCGGGGCTTCCTCTTCATCGTCGACCGGTTGAAGGACATGATCGTCACCGGTGGTGAGAACGTGTACTCGATCGAGGTCGAGAACGCGATCTCCACCCATCCCGCGGTCGCCCAGGTGGCGGTGATCGGCATCCCGCACGAGCTGTGGGGCGAAGCTGTGCATGCGGTCGTGGTGCTGCAACCGGGCACCGAAGCCACCGCGGAGGAGCTGATCGAGCATGCCCGCCAGACGATCGCGGGCTACAAGCTCCCGAAGAGCATCGAGTTCCGCGATGAGCCGTTGCCGCTCTCCGGCGCGCTCAAACCGCTGAAGCGGGAGCTGCGCAAGCCCTACTGGGAAGGCCGGGAGCGCTCGGTGTGAGCACATCGCCGGCACCCTTCACGTCGCGCCCTCGGTCGCGAGGAGGATGCGGGCACGCCAGGCGTCGGCGGAGATGGTCGCGGGTGCGGTGGTGTTCATGAAGTCGGTCAGCACCTCGGCGAAGCGATCGGGGTCCTCGCACTGCGGGAAGTGACCGCACCCCTCGAAGATCTCCAAGCGGCTGCCGGGGATCGCCGCGTGGGTCGTGTAGCCCTGTTCCACCGGAATGATCCGGTCGTGATCACCCCATACGATCATCGTGGGCGTCTCGGTCGCGAGATAGAGGCGGTCGGCCGCGCTGACCCGCTGCCCTGCGTGGTCGACGACTGATCGCAGGGTGTGCAAGAAGGCGATGCGCGTGGGAGCGTCGGCGAGCGAGCCGTAGCTCTCCCACATCTGGGCGACGTTCGGGCTCACGTGGAGACCGACGTGGCGCAGCCAGCCGACGATCGCCACCCCGGCACCGTGCACCCAGTCGTTGCACGCGACCGGGAGCACGTACTCGGCTCCTGGGAGCGTGAGGAGGCGGAGCAAGAGGTTGACCTCGTCGCCGAGGCCGCCGCTGGACACCAGCACCAGCCGGTCACATCGCTCCGGGAATTGGTACGCAAACTGCATCGCCACGCCACCACCGAGTGACTGGCCGACGAGCGTGGCCCGTTCATGGCCGAGTGCTACGAGCAGATCCCGCACGCCACTCGCGAACCCGCCCAGCGAGTAGTCGCCGCGCGGCTTCGCCGAGTCGCCGTGGCCCAGCAGATCCGGCGCGATCACCGTGAAGTGCTCGGCCAGCTCGGGCATCACGGCCCGCCAGGTGTCCGAGCTGCCGGCCATGCCGTGCACCAGCACGACGACGGGGCCCGACCCGGCGCAGCGATACCCGACGTCGTGACCATGAAGCCTGATCTGCTGCTTGTCGAGCTCGGCCATGAATCCACGCTGCCAGGGTCGGGCGAACCGCAACAGGGTCTTTCGACACGAATCGACAACACCGCCGGCCGTGCCGCCGGCCGCGTCCGAGAGGGCCGTTCGGCCCTGGCCGGTGCCCCATCGAAGGTTCATCGTGGAGGAGGAGGCGCCCTTTGGTGCGTCGAGTGAGCGGAGGTCCGTTGCGATGAGATCGATGAGCGACTCCGGCGAGCCGCACGTCAGCGAGGTTGACGCCTTCACGATGCAGCTCGAGCGCGACCCACTCCTGCGCTCGACGATCGTCGCGGTGGCTGTCTTCGACTGCGCACCCGACTGGCCGGCCCTCAACGACCGGATCGACCGAGCCGCCCGCTTGGAACCGACGTTTCGCAAGAAGCTCGTCACCACCCCGTGGCGGCTGGCCCCACCGCGCTGGGTCGTCGACCCGGACTTCGACCCGACCTGGCATCTCCGTCGGGCCCGCATCCCCGAGTCCGGCGGGATGCCCGCGGTGCTGAGCTTCGCGAGGAACACCGGGATGACGGCCTTCGACCACGACCGCCCGCTGTGGGAGTTCACGCTCCTGGAAGGCCTGCCGGAAGGGCGCAGCGCACTCGTGATGAAGGTGCACCACTCCCTCACCGATGGCGTCGGGGGCATCCAGATCGCGGCGCACGTCCTCGACCTCGAGCGTCGGCCCGTCGACCTCGGCCCGCTACCCGAGGAGCCCGCAACGCGACACCACGGGCCGTTCGACGCGCTGACCGACGCCGCGTCGTACAACCTGGCCCGAGCCACGGGCACCGTGCAGGGGCTCGCCCGAAGCCTGCCCGGCACGGTCGCCGAGATCGTGCGGCACCCGTTCGTTGCTGCGCGCGATGTGACCGCCACGGCATGCGCGATCGCCCGGTTCGTCCAGCCGGTGATCACCACCGGCTCGCCGATCATGACCGAGCGCCGGCTCCAGTGGTGCTACCAGACGCTCGACGTGCCACTCGACTCCCTGCGGGACGCCGCCCACACCATCGACGGCACCCTCAACGACGGATTCCTCGGCGGCATCACTGGCGGGCTGCGGCGCTACCACGAGGAGCACGGCACGGCGATCGACCGTCTGCACGTCGCGATGCCCATCAGCGTCCGCACCGAAGATGATCCCGAGGGCGGCAACCGGATCACGCTGACGCGCTTCGAGATCCCCGTCGGCATCGTCGACCCCGTTGAGCGCATGACGGTCATCGACGAGCTGTCCAGCCGGCTGCGCCGGGACCGAGCCCTCCCGTACGCGAATGCCATCGCGAGGGCGCTCAACCTCCTTCCGATCGCGGTCACGGGCGGGATGCTCAAGCACGTCGACTTCCTCGCCAGCAACGTGCCGGGCTTCCGCGCGGACGTCTACGTCGGCGGCGCACGCCTGGAGGCGTTCTACGCCTTCGGACCGACGCTCGGGTCGGCCGCGAACGTCACGCTCATGTCCTACCGCGGGACCTGTCACATGGGCATCAACACCGATTCCGGCGCGGTCCCGGACCCGGAGGTCTTCGCTCGCTGCCTTCGAGAAGGCTTCGACGAGGTTCTCGCGCTCGCCCACGATCGCTGATCGCAGCCGAACATCCGATCGGTGCGGCGCGACGCGGTGCTATTCGAGGCCGAGCCGCTCGTACTGCTCGGTCGGTGCCTCGACCGATGCGAGCGCGACCCGCAGCATCTCCTCGGCGTCGGCCTCCGCCGGTGATCCCGCCAGGTTGTGCGCCTCGATCGGGTCCTCGTCGACGTCGAAGAGCAGGTGATCCCGGTCGCCGCTCCTCGCGGCCCACAGCGGCATCGGATCGCCCTCGGCGAACGGCTGGCGGATCACCGGGACGTCGGTGCCCGGCATGAAGTCCAGGCGGGCGCGCCGGTCCGGCCGCGGCAGCCGGAGATCAGGGAAGGCGGGCACCGGCATGGTCGACCAGCGGTTCGACCACATGAAGAGCGGTTGGTTGTTCGAGACCGGTGCGCGCGGTACGTACGGTGACCGTCCGTCACGTGGACCTCACGTCCCCACACGCCGGTGAGTGCGAAGTCGCGCACCGCGGTCTCCCCGCCTTCGAGCACCGGGACCAGCGAGTGGCCGTGCGTGGACTGCGGCACGGAGACGTCGAAGATGTCAGCGAGCGTCGCGAACAGGTCGACCGACGTCGTCAGCGCATCGAACACCCCGGCGTCGCGGCCCGGCCACGCGATGAGGAGCGGAATGTGCCCGAGAGGTTCGTAGACCGGGACGCCGGGCTTCCCCCAGATGTCCTTCTCGCCGAGATAGTGACCGTGGTCGGTGCACACGATGACTGCGGTGTCGTCCCAGCGGTCCGTGCGGTCGAGCGCGTCGACGACCTGTCCGAACCAGTGGTCGATCATCGACAGCTTCGAGCCGTAGCTCGCGCGGATTTGACGGGCGGACCGCTCGTCGAGGATCCCCTTGGCCACCGCGTCGACCGCGTACGGCGGCCAGATCAGCCGTTCCTCGTCGTCAGCCACGTCGAAGTAGCGCGATGCCCACGGCTCGGGAGTGTCGAACGGCTCGTGCGGGTCGAACTCGTCGACGAAGAGGAAGAACCGCTCGTCCGTCGGCGCGTCGTGCTCGATCCAGTGCGCGGCCGCGGCCATCGTGCGCGGTCCGGGAAAGTCGGCCTCGTCGCGGAACCAGGTGCGCGACACGTCGTAGTGATGGGGAAGCCAACCTGCGGCCGCCGGCAGCGCCGGCGCACCCAGCCACGACGGATCCGCGCGGGTGCGCCAGGGGTCGCTCTCGTGTCCCCGCTGGTAGTCCCAGGCGTCGAAGTCGGTGTGGTAGTTCTCGCCGCCCACCTCGAAGAGGTGCGGGTGGTCGGTGAGCAGCATCGTCGTGACGTCGGCGCGGCGGAGCTGGTGGACGATGGAGTCCTCCCACATCTCGATCGACCCCCACGGCCGCCAGAGGAAGTCGAGCGCGCCGCAGAGGATGTCGTGTCGCGCCGGCATGCACGGAAGTGATCCGGTGTAGTGACGCGTGAAGCGCGTCGACCGCTTGGCGAACCCATCGAGCTCGGGCGTGTCGAACTCACCGCTCCCGTAGCTCCCCAGCATGTGCCGGTTCAGGCTGTCGAGCAGCACGACGACGACGTTCTTCGGAGCCACCCGATCATCGTGCCAGCCATGCGGCGTCGCGTCGATCAGTGGATCACTCCGGCGTGACTCCGAGATACTGCGCGATCCTGCGGAGCATCTCCGGGCTGAGCTCGCGATCGCGCAGCAGCATCTCCTGCGCGATGAGCACGCCGAGGCGACCGTCCTCGCTCCGCAGCGAGCCGCTGTAGACGCCGCGTGAACCGCTCGCCTTCAACGGCCACAGCTCGAGCAACATCCACTCGTCGGCGCGGATCGGGTCGTGGAACCAGAGACTGTGATCGATGCTCGGACCGCCGGCCGGAAGACCGGGGACGTCGACCTGGCCGAAGCCGGAACCGAGGTCGGAGACGTAGGTGACCGCGCAGGCGTGCAGCAACGGATCGTCGGGAAGCGGCGACGACGCGCGCACCCACAAGGAATCGGAATGGCGGACCTGTCCGCCGGTGATGCGCGTCGGTGTGACTTCGCGGACCTCGACCAGGAACGGCGATGGACGCCCCGGCAACGTCTCGGGGTCGACGCCACCGCGGGTGGCGACCGCGTCCAACGTCGCGCTCTTCTCCTCGTGTGCGTGGAACGACGCGACCATCGAGAAGATCACCTCGCCGTCCTGCACCGCGCGGACGTGGCGAGCCGAGAACGAGCCTCCGTCGCGGTCACGATCGACGTGCAGGATCACCGGACGGTCGACGAGACCCGGCCGGAGGAAGTACCCGTGCAACGAGTGCGGGAGCCGCTCGGGAGCCACGGTGGCCCCCGCCGCGCGCAGTGCCTGCGCCGCGACCTGACCGCCGTAGAGCGACAGGCGGGCGCTCGCGCCGGCTTCGTTCTCGCCCCGGAACAGGTCGCGATCGAGGACCTCGAGGTCCAGCAGCTCGGCGAGCCCGCTCGCCGGAGGTTCGCCCTGGTTCGCCGGCACGCCCGGACCATAACCTCGCCTCCGGCCTTGACATGCAGCCGTCTGGCTGCGTATTGTAAAAGGCAGACAAACGGCTGCATGAGCGGCCGTCCGGCCCAGGAGGACGAGATGGACGAGATCCGGCACCGGGTGGGAATCCAGGCACCACGAGCCGCGGTGTTGACCCGGCTGACGACCATCGACGGTCTCGCGACCTGGTGGACGCGCGACACGGTCGGCGAACCGGGCGCCGGGGGGAAGGTGCAGTTCTTCTTCGGCTCCCCCGACCGGAGCGCCACGATGGAGGTGGTGGAGGTCACCGACCATCGTGTCGCGTGGCGCTGCGTCGGTGGTCCCGACGAGTGGGTCGACGGCATGCTCACGTTCACCCTCGAGGGGAACGGGGACGAGACGGTGCTGAGGTTCACGCACTCGTGGCGCGAACCTGTCGAGTTCATGTACCACTGCAGCACGAAGTGGGCCTACTTCCTCCTCAGCCTCAAGGCGTCGCTCGAACGCGACGAGGGGACGCCGTTCCCCGACGATCTGCGCATCAGCAGCTGGGGTTGATCGCGACGAGCAGTGACATGGACGCGGTGTTCAAGGCGCTGGCCGATCCCAGTCGGCGCCTGATGCTCGACCGGCTGAACGCGCGTGGCGGTCAGAACCTCATGGAGCTCTGTGCCGGCCTCGACATGGCGCGTCAGTCGGTCAGCAAGCACCTCGCCATCTTGGAGGCCGCGAACCTCGTGACCACCGTTCGACGTGGTCGCGAGAAGTTGCACTACCTCAATCCGGCGCCGATCAACGAGATCGAACAGCGCTGGATCAACCACTACGACCGCGAGCGCATCGATGCGCTCGGGGATCTGAAGATCGCATTGGAGGGCACCACAGTGAACGACCGTCAGTTCGTCTACACGACCTACATCAAGGCTCCGCCCGAGCTCGTCTGGAAGGGTCTGACCGACCCGGCCTTCACGAGCCGGTACTGGGGCATCGACCTGGTGACCGACTGGAAGGTCGGCTCCCCCATCACCTGGGAGCACCGCGGCGTCACCATCGAGGACCCCGAGCAGCGCGTGCTGGAGTACGACCCCTTCCGCCGGTTGGCCTACACGTGGCACACCTTCACGCCGGAGCTGGCCGAGTCCCTGGGCGTCGACCCGGAGCGCCAGGCCGCGCTCGCGGCGGAGACGCGTTCGCACGCGTCCTTCGACCTCGAGCCCGACGGCGAGATCTGCAAGCTGACCGTCGTCCACGAGTTCTTCGAGGACGACAGCATCATGGCCACGATGGTCAGCCAGGGTTGGCCGCGTGTGTTCGCCGAGCTGAAGACCCTGCTCGAGACCGGCGACGTGCTCACAGGCTGATCACCTCGATCACCGCGATAGAAATCACCCGTGCCGACGTCGAGCAACGTGGGATCCCCACCCGGCGCGATCGTCGTCGGCACGGGCTTCGGGTGCCGGGTGCATGTTCCCGCGTTGCGGGCGGCGGGGTTCGAGGTCGCCGCGCTCGTCGGCACGGATCCCGACCGCACGGCGCGGCGCCGCCGAGCGCCACGGCATCCCCCGCGCGATGACCGACCTCGATGCCGCGCTCGCGCTCGACGGGGCGGTGGCAGTCACCGTGGCGACGCCGCCCGACACGCATGCCCGGGTCGCGATCGCCGCGGCGCGCGCGGGCAAGCACGTCGTCTGTGAGAAGCCGTTCGCGGCGAACGTCACCGAGGCCCGCGCGATGCTCGCCGCGGCGGAGGACGCCGCGGTGACGCACCTCGTGGGCCACGAGTTCCGCTGGGCACCCGATCGCGCCGTCGTGGCCCGAGCCGTCGCCGACGGCGCGATCGGCGAGCCGCGCTTCGCGACCTTCGTGTCGTACGTGCCGCTCGTCGCCGACCCGGAGACCAAGGTTCCACGCTGGTGGTTCGACGAAGCTGCGGGGGGCGGCTGGTTGGGAGCGTCGGGGTCGCACGTCGTCGACCAGATCCGCACGTGGCTGGGCGAGTTCGAGTCCGTGAGCGCGACCCTCGGTCTGGTGTCGGCGCGCGCCGACGGGGCCGAGGACTCGTTCACGGTCCGGTTCCGCCTGCGGTCCGGCGTCGACGGTGTGCTCCAGCAGACCGCGGCCGCCTGGGGACCCATCGCCGGATCGACTCGGGTCGCCGGGGCCGACGGCACCCTGTGGACCGAGGGCGACACGGTGTGGCTCGCCGACCGGAGCGGCGCGCGCGAGCTGGCGGTCCCGGCCGACCTCGTCGCGCCGGTCGGACCCGAGGAGAGCGATGACCCCCGCCAGCGGTTCACCCACCTCGAGCTCGGTCCGTACACGCGCCTGTGCGAAGCGCTGCGGACCGGCGTCGAGGGTCGTCCGGTCGAGGCCGCGGTCCCGGTGCCCACCTTCGCCGACGGCGTTGCGGGCATGGAGGTGCTCGACGCGATCCGCGCCTCCGCGGCCGGGGGTGGCGCAGTGGTGCGGCTCTAGTTCGCCGTCCTTCAACCGGTCACGTCATCGCCCGGCGAGCTGCATGGGCGGGCCTCCGGGTCGGCGGTGTCTTCGGCCATCGTGTCATGCGTTCGGAGCGTCGTCGATCAACGGCAGGAGGAGCCGTGACGAGGAGCGGATGGTGTTCACGCTGCTGGTGCCGACGGGCGTGTGCCGGAATCCCATGATCGCCGGAGTCTCGGGGTCCTGGTCGTCGCTCGTGACCACGAGTCGGACGCGGTGGCCGGCGACGAACCGGCGGGCGTTCGCGACGAGAGGGACTCGATAGCGCACGAGCTCACCGACCGGTACCGCGGCTGCGTTGCGACACGGCAGGACCGGAGCGCCGACGCGGCTCGCGGCCTCGTCCACCTCACGCACGGTCGCGCGCAGCCAGCCCGCGGTGACATCCGCGGTGTGGTCCTCCGGGTCGACGTCCTGGAGCGTCACGATCCAGGCAGTGTCGGCGGCAGTCGCGACGGCATCGAGCACGAGCTCGATGTCCCCGACGAGGTCGAGGTCGGCTTCGAGCGGAGAGCTCGTCCAGGTCAAGGTCTTCGGCGGGTCGGTGACGCTCGGCTTCGCCCGGTTCAGCCCCGCGCCGAGGACCATGAGCTCGCGGTCGCCGGCTTCGCCCTCGTCGGCCGCAAGGCTGCCGTCGGCGCGCAACGCGAACGCACGGTGCGTGGCGCCCGGTGGCGGCCAGGACTCGCTGGTGCGCCACTCTTCGGCGACCGGCAACCAGTAGCGGATCGGCGGGCCGTCGAGGATGCCCGTGTCGCGACCTTTGAGCCAGTGGTCGAACCAGGCCAGCGCCTCGATGTGAAGGCTCTCCCACGGCCAGGTCAGACCGAACTGCCCGAGCATCCCCACCCGGACGGTCGGTGCCCGGGACAACGCGGCGAGCGTCGCGAACGTCGACGGCAGATGGAGCGGGGCGTTCTCCCAGTCGCAGCCGAGGTAGACGGGAACTTCGACGCGATCGAGCAGTGGCATCAGGTCGCGCTCGTCCCACCAGTCGTCGCGCAACGGATGCTCGACGCCCATGGCCCGCCACAGGTCGTCCCACGGGTGCGGATCGTGGTGGAGCTTGAGCGCTTCGTGCATCAAGCCGATCGAGGCCTCGCCGTTCATCGTGGCGAACTTGCGGTGCAGGGCCGGCGTGTTGAGGACGTGGCGCGCGGCGTCGACGAGCTTGCCGCGCCAAAGCTTGTCGCCGTGACCTGACGTCATCCCGACCATGGACAGGAAGGGCGTGACGAAGCTCGCGCTGAACAGCCCATGGTGGATCGCGGCGCCGTAGAGGTCGGAGCTGACCGCGACGGGGAAGATCGCGCGCAGATGTTCGGGCTGTTCCACCGCCGCCTCGAGCTGAGCCATCGCGAAGTAGCTGATGCCGATCATCCCGACGTTGCCGTCACACCACGGCTGGGCTGCCGTCCACTCGACGAGGTCGTGGATGTCCCGGCGCTCCTGGGCATCGAAGAAGCCGAACGTCCCTCCTGATCCCCCGGTGCCACGCAGGTTGGCGATGACGTGCACGTAGCCCCGCGGCACCCAGAAGTCGCTGGCCCCGGCCTCGATGAAGCCCATCGGCGCGCCGACGTCCTGGATCTGGCGCGGGTACGGCGACGCCGCGATGAGCGCCGGGTGACGCCCCTCATCATCCGGGCGGTGCACGTCGGCGAGGAGGGTGGTTCCGTCACGAACGGCGACGGCGACGTCCTGGTCGCACACCGATGCGTACCGGGGCTCGGACAGGGACCGGTAGTCGCGTCCGGTGGTCTGGGGTCCGTTGAGCTGACGCTGTCCGGGCTCGATCCCCGAGACCCGCGTCGAGACCGTTCGGTCGTGCTTCGACATCCGGGAGCTCCCTCTGGTTGCGTCGGGCCTGGTCGTGATTGTCGCGCCGCACCACGGCGTCAGATGCGGCCGTGTCGTGCGGAAGGCCGAAGCGACCCGCCACACCGACGTCGGCGCCGTCCGTTGCTGAGCACCGTCTGTGTTGCTCAGGACCGGCAGCAAGAACCTCGACCGCCGACACGGCTATCGGGCCGTGATGGAGGGCGGCGCGGCAGTGGGCGCCGCGCCCCAGCTCCGTGCCGGCGTCGCGCCGAGGGTGTAGTGGAGTCGCGCCCCGCTCGCCAGGACGGTGGAGGGTAGCCATGGACACACGTAGTGGGTCGCGTTCACACATTGCCGGGGCCGCTGCATGCCGTCGACGTCGAGCTGCTCGACGTAACGGTTGGTGGTCGACGCGCGAGGCGCCTCGATGACGATCGATCGATGGCCGGCGAGCCGAATCGTCACCTGGGGAAAGAGCGGACTCGCGAGGACGAGGTCGGCGCGCCCCGGTGTCTCGGGGTACATCCCGATCGCCGCCCAGACGTACCACGATGACATCGCCCCGAGGTCGTCGTTGCCGGGCTCACCATTGGGGGTCGGCGCGTAGAGCTGGGTCGCGATGCGGCGGACGACGTCCTGGGTTCGCCAGGGTGCGCCCGCGTAGTCGTACTCCCACGGGATGCCGAGCGCGGGTTCGTTGCCCGCCCAGTCGTACGGCTCCTTCCGACTGGTGTTCAGCTCGGAGAAGAAGGTGTCGAGTCGCTCGATCGCCACCTGGTTGCCACCCATCGCGTCGAAGAGACCCCGGAGATCCTGGGGAACGCTCCAGGTGTACTGAATGGAGTTGCCCTCCTCCCAGCCGTCCTGGCCGATGCCGGGAAGGGGCGACGACTGGAACGCAGGCCCGACCGGGAATGCGCCGGTCCCGTCGCGTGCCGAGAGATAGCCGGTCGCCGGGTTGAAGAGGTTGCGCCAGTTCCCCGCTCTCGCCAGAAAGGCCGCGGCGGTCGCGCGGTCGCCGAGGGCGTCGGCGAGGCGTGAGATCGCGAAGTCGTCGATGGCGTACTCGAGGGTCTCGGAACCACCCACCGTGTAGTCGAGCGACGTTCGGTCGCGTCGATCCCGTTCGATCCATCCTCGGCTGAGGTACTCGTCGAGATCCTGGCGTTGCGCGTCCCAACCCGTTCCGGTGCCGGGTGTCGTCGCCCCGCTGACCATGTCGCGCAGCGCTTCGTGCGCGTTGAACCCTCGTATGCCGAACGCCGAGGCTTCGGCGAGGATGGGGTCCGCCGAGTCACCGTTCATCTCCGCGGCTTCGAGGTCGGTGTACGCCAGCTTCGGCAGCCCGCCGCTCTGCGCGCGATCCGCGAGCAGCGACCGCGCCATGGCGCCGGTCTCCTCGGGGGCGATCATCGCGAGGAGCGGGATCTCGGATCGGTACACGTCCCAGCCCGAGAAGTTCGCGTAGTGAGCGCCACCGGCCGCGCGGTGGATGCGGCTGTCGAAACCCTCGTACTCCCCGTTGACGTCGCTGAAGAGGTTCGGGTGGAGCAGCGACCGGTACAGCGCCGAGTAGAACGTTGCCCGGTCGACCGTTCGGCCTCCTGCAACCTGGATGCGGTCCAGGAAGTCGTCCCAGCGCACCGTCGCCGCGTCCGCGACATCGGTCAGGGACCAGCTGCGACCTTCGGCACCGAGGTTGGCCCGCGCGTTGGCGACCTTCACGAACGAGATCCCGACCTTCATCAGGACCGTGCGCCGCGCGCGTGTGTCGAACGAGACGAAGGCGCCGGAGCCCGGACCGTCAACGGTGCGCGCCGTGGTCTGCGCGCCGCCCTGCTTCCAGGTTCCGAGTCGCTGGAACGGACGATCGAACTTCGCGTCGAACGAGATGCGGTACGTGCCGGGCGTGTCACAGAAGTGCCCCGACACCGCCCAGCCCGTGATCTCGCGGTCGCCGATGATCCGGGTGTGCGCCAGGCTCGCGGGCACCGCGCTGTCCGCCACCTTGAACAGCACGTTCGCGCGGGAGGTCTGCGGAAACACCAGCCGGGCGATGCCCGTGCGGTCGGTCACCGCCAGGTTCACCGAGACCCCGGAGTCTGCGAGCGTCACCCCGTAGCGACCGGGCGCCGCGCGTTCGGTGGCGTGGGTGAACTGGGCCGTCGCCCCTTGCGGATCACCGGGGAGCTGGCCGACGGTGGGCAGGATCGGGATGTCGCCCAGTGCCGGGCAGCCCGGACCGTTCAGGTGGGTCAGGCTGAAGCCCGACACGGAATGATCCCCGAACGTGTACCCACCTCCCGACGCACGGTCGGGTGACGTGTCGGGACCCCATTGGATCATCCCGAACGGCAGATCCGCGGCGGGCGATGCGTTCACGTTGCCGACCGCGCTCCCACCGACACCCGTTCCCATGAAGGGGTTCACGAGTCGGCTCGGCGACGCAACCGTGCCTTCGGCACGCGCCTCCGGGAGGTGGCCGCCCGGGGCACCACATGCCGCGACGACCAGCACGATCAGCAGGGCGACGCCGGCCCTTCTCACGAACGACCCGGTGTCCTCGCTGCGCATTCGGGGTTCTCCGGACGTCGAGTGCCTGGACCCAGGTCATCATCTCCGATCTGCATCGTCCAGGCCGGCGGTGACCGGCACCCCGGTTCTCAGCTCGCCGCCTTGGTGTTCGCGATCGCCTGGTACGCCCGGCAGGGCTCGTTGCGCAGGCTCGTGCAGGTCGGTAGAGCCGTCGGCACCTTCACGCCGGGGACGACCGGGAGGACGAGGCTCGAGGGCATCGAGCTGGAGAACGCGACCGACGTGGTCCCGCTCGGCACCGTCTCGTCGAAGGCCCAGATCGGCTGCGTGCCGTTCGGCGCGGCGATCGTCACGCGGATGCGCGTTCCGGCGCGGTACGCGTGGCCCTCGTAGTAGAGCGGGACGACGACCTTGACGAACTGTCCGGCCGGCATGGGCGACGCGTCGGCCGCGGTGAAGCTCGGAACCGGCTCGAGCGTCGTGCTCGGCCGCTTGAACATGTTGTTCGAGTCCGTCGAGAGCTTGCGCTCACTCGCGCGGAGCCAGCCGTTCTGCACGAAGACCTCGGTCCCGTCGGGTCGCACCTCGCTGATCGTCGCCTGCAGGTCGACGTCGGGGGTCGACGAGCGCACCCAGAGCGAGACCGCGCCGCTCCCGACGACGGTGGTGTCGCTGGTGAGGGGGGCCGAGACGTACGAGACCGCGGTGCCCGACGGTTGCTGCTGCCAGTTCCACGACCACTGCGACGCGTTCCCCCACAACCCGCCCGAGCCGGTGTTGACCCCGAAGTCGGTGCGCGGCAGCGCGTGCGCGTCCGCGTTGAACGCGTCGATCCCCGCGCTCGTCGGCGCCTTGTCGGTGAGCGCGCCGCCCGACCCGAAGTACCACGTGCGCGCCGCGGTGCCGGCGACGGGGAGGGACGAGAAGTCCTGGGCGAACCCGGCGTAGGGGTCACCGGGGTTCGAAGGCCCGATCGGCGCCGCACCGGCCCCATTGTCGAAGAGCACGCGCACCGAGGGGAGCTTCTGGAACGCGGCGAGGGCCAGGGCGTACGTCGGTTGCAGCTGGATGGGGTCGGCGGGCATGTTGACCACGTCGGTCGCCGGGAGGCCCATGGCCTGCTGGTAGATGACGGGCGCAGCCGCGTGGATGATCGCCGCGTTCTGCAACGGGGCCTGATGCGCGACGAACAGCGACAGGAAGTCGTACCAACGGTTGAAGGTGTCGGGATCGAGCGAATCGACGTGCGCGCCGTTGGTGAAGGTGAACCACTTCTGGGTCGTGCCGGTGAAGTTCCGGGCGAGCTCGGGGCAGTGGCCGCCGGTCTGCTCGTCCTCCCACTGGCAGGCCATGAACGTCGGCACCTTGATCTTGTCGACGAACGTGACGGGGTCGAGCGCGTCGGCGATCGCGGCGTCGTAGTGGGAGTTCGCCGCGATCTTCGCCTGCAGGTCCGCCGCCTCGCCGTGGAGCACCTGGTTCGCGGCACAGGTCGTGTCGCCGCTCTGGATCTGCTGGTACGCCCACGGCTGCCCGCGGTTCGGTCCGGCGGGCTGCGCCTCGTCCTGACGCTCCTTCGCCCACTGGACCGCGAAGCCGTTGTTGAGGATGCCGCCCGGGTAGAGCGTCGTTGCGGTGGCGTCGATCGTCGACAGCGGTGAGATCGCCTCGAGCGACGGCGGCTGGAGCTGGGCCGTGAACAGCTGGCTGATCGCCCCGTAGGAGATGCCCATCATCCCTACTTTGTGATCGCGCACCCACGGTTGGTGCGCGATCGTCTCGATCACGTCGTAGCCGTCGAGGTTCTGCAGCGGCTCGAAGAAGTCGAACGCGCCACCCGAGCAGCCGGTCCCGCGCATGTTCACGTCGACGACGGCGAAGCCCATCAGGTTCGCGAGCACCGCGATGCCGTTCGTCGGTCCCGCCGGGTTGGCGTATCCGTACCCCGAGTACTCGATGAGCGTCGGGTAGGGCGGGGCGAACGCGGGCCCGTTGGGGATCGGGACGCTCGGGGGGAGGCCGGGCTCACCCGCGGGGCTCGTCGGCGGGTGCACGCTGATGGCGAGCTTCGTCCCGTCACGGGTAGTGAGGTACGTGTAGCCGTTGCTCGGGATCGTCTGGTCGTAGATCCCCGGATCCCACGGCGCCGCGCTCTCGGAGTGAACGGTGAGCTTCCCCGACTGCGCCCCGTCGGACGACCGGCGCACGCGGTAGCCGGTGGCCGGGGAGACGTTCCGGAACAGCAGCCCACCGAGCGAGTCGGCCTTCTGGGACTGGACGACCGCTCCCGCGCTGTTCACCAGCGCCATCTGCGCGGAAGGCGCGAGACCGGTGACGTACACCTGGCGGGCACTGCCGACCGCGGTGAAGGTCGGTGCCGCCGCAGGCGCGGTGGTGGCCGTCAGTGGCACGAAGATCAGCGAAGCGGCGAACACCAGCGCGAGTGCGCGCCCGCCGCTCCGAATGCTCGCACTTGTCTTCGACATCCGTCCCGCCCTCCCGGACGCTCACAAGCTCGTAGGTGCCGAGGCGGTCCTGACCAGCACGAACGGACCCTCGCCACGGCTCGGAGGGACGTACCCGGCCATGGGAAGCCCGAAACGACGTCGCCACGCGCGCGGTCGCAGTTGTGGCTCCGTTGAGGAACCCGCTCAGTGACCGGCGGCGTCAATCCTGCTCGACCGTTCCTGACCAGGTCGCGGGACGAGGAGATGCTCATGCGAGCCCGATTCGCACTCGGAAGCCTCGCGATCGTGCTCGCGACGGTCGTACTGACCGCGTGCGTGACGCCGGTGACACCCGTCAAGCGCACGCGCCGAGGAGAACGCCGGCCGGGTGCGGAGATACCTCGAGGTCTCAAGTGCCGGTGCCAACGGTCGATATTCACCGACGTGTCCACCGACCCGACCGAGGCCACCCGGCAGCCCCGCACGCTGATCGGCCCCGCAATCGCGTGCTCGATGACGCGGCTGTCCACGGTCGACGAGCAACGGGCACGGCTGGCACGACGCGTCAGCCAGTTCGCGGTGTCAGGAGCATCTGGCTTCACCCTCGTCGAGCTGCTGGTGACGATCGTCATCCTTGGCGTGCTGAGCGGAGTCGTGATCTTCGCGGTCGGCGGGATGCAGTCGCAGAGCCGGACCAGCGCGTGTGCCGCAGACCGAACGGCGCTCGAGACCGCCATGGAGTCCTACCGGGCGATCAACGGTGCATACGGGACCGAAGCCCAGCTGGTCGCGGCAGGCCAGCTCCGGAGCGAGTCGACGATGTACGACATAGCCCTCGGCAGCAATGGCGACTTCACCCTCCTCCCGGTCGGACCGTGCGCGGGCGACGAGCTGGTCGCGGCAGCCTCGGATCCGAGCGCGGCGCACGTCTCGCCACCGTCGACCCCGACAAGCACCGCGCCGCCCTCGACCACGACGACCACCGCGCCTCCGGCGACCACGACCACGACCCGTGCCCTCCGGGCCGCGACCCTGGCGAGCGCCTGCACGGATCCTTCGCACTGGCCGAACCAGCGGGCCTGGCAGATCAAGAACCCGAATCGCGTGGCAGTGCTCTTCACGCTCGACGCGGCCAACGCGACGAACCATGCGGGCCATCACGTCGAAGGCGACGCCAGCCCCGGGACCACGACCTGGTATCTCCCCGCCGCCGACCACGGCAAGAACACTGTGATCCTCGACGCCACCGGGCGCCAACAGTCGAAGAACAGCACCAACCGACGCTGCTGACAGCCGATCACCGCTCGATGTCGACGGGGGTCCCGAGCGGGAGCAGCGTCGCGAGCTGGGTGACGCCGGCGTTGCTCATGCGGATGCAGCCGTGGCTCACGTCGTGACCGAGGACAGACGGGTCGTCGTTGCCATGGATCCCGATCTCGGCATCGCTGCCGTCGAACGACTCGAGCACCTGGGAGAAGCCCGAGAGCGCGTACGCGTACGGCCCGTACACGGTTCCCGCCGTCGGGGCCCGCAGGAGCGCGCGGATGAAGTAGTGCCCGGTCGGTGTGGGCGTCGCCGGAGCACCGACGGCGACGACCTCGTGCATGACGATGTTCGTTCCGTCGTAGACGTCCAAGCTGTGTGCGTCGAGATGCACGTCGATGCGGTAGGACGTCGTGGCCAGTCGAAGGTCACCAGCACGTATCCAACCGGTGCTCCCAGCCGGGCGGAGGGGCAGGTCCACCTCCACCCATCCCTTCACCCGGTCCTCGACGAGGAAGGTGAGCGGTACCGGCTGCGCCAGATCACCACCGATGAACCACGGGTTCGGGAAGCTCTGCGACGGTGACGCGGCGTGCGGCATCGCGAACACTGCGACGACTGGAACGCTCGCCGTAGCAACGAGGCGACCGCCCGAGTGGGGAAGCTGGACCGCGAGACGCGTGGTCGACGTGGGCGGAGCCACGGTACGATCGATCGCGCGCCCCGATGAGCATGCCCCGGCAACGCCGGTCACCAACACGGCAACGAGAACGAGGTGCCGGCCTCGGCTCACCCGGTCAGTTGCGGTTCCGCGGTCACCGCCTGCGCCGCCGGCGCCGCGGGCGTGGTGGCGCTCACCGGTGCGGTCGTGGTCGTCGTGGTCGCGGTGCCGCAGCCCGGGCTCGGCGTGAACTCAATCGTGGCGGCGCCCGCGCCCGCGTTCGCTGGGTTCGTCACCGTGGCTCCGCTCGGCGCGAGGTTGGCACCTCCACCGCCGCCACCGGACGGGAAGCCGGAACCGCCGCCTCCGCCTCCGAATCGCCCGCCGCCGCCACCGCCGCCACCGAAGCCCCCGGCACCGCCCGTGATCCCGGTCCCGGCGGCTCCTCCCCCGTTGGAACCGGTGCCGCCCGCACCCGGGCCGGCACCCGTCCCGGGAGCGCCTCCGGTCGCGTCACTCGAGCTGCCACCGGCGGTCGCCGCGGCGCCGCCCGCGGGTCCGATCCCGGATCCGCCACCTCCACCGGCCGCGACGATCACGCGGTCGGCGAGCGACGAGCCGCCGTGCCGCAAGTCGGAGGCACCACCGCCACCGCCGCCACCCGGACCACCCGCGATGCCGTTGCCGCCGTTGCCACCGGCGCCGGCGGCCGACGCGCCACCCGGGCCCCCACCGGTGCCGAACGGGGTCGGCTCGTCGACACCGTTGGTTCCCCGGGCCCCGACGTTGACCTGATAGGTGTCGCCCGGCGTCACGGTGAACGTGGCCGTGACCCGCGCCCCTGCTCCTCCTGCGCCTCCAGGACTTCCGGCGCCCCCACCGCCAGATCCGCCACCGGCTCCGAGCATGGTGATCGTCGCGGTGCACACCTCGTTCGGCACCGTCCAGGTGCTCGAGCCCGGTCCGAACGTGACGGTGGTCGGCGCGGCCGAGGCGGACCCACCGGAGAGGCCGGCGGCACCGCCCACGAGCCCGACGACGGCCCCGACCGCGGCCAGAACGCCGATGCGACGAGCCCGGACCCGCCCGGGACGGATTCGGTGCGACGAGTTCCCCATCAGATCCTCCTGCGTGAGCTCACTTCTTGTGACCGGAGATGATCGCCAGGCCGACGAGATCGAAGCTCTGGCCGTTGAAGCGGCGGATGCGCACGAGCGTGACGACGCGCCCACCGGCGATCGCGATGCCCGATGCCGTGGCGGTCGCGCCGACCGAGAACCTCGGCTGGTCCGGGACCCGGGCCCAGGTCTTCCCGTTGGGTGAGCTCCAGAGCGCGAGCTTGCCGCCGTCGTGGCCGGCGGCGAGCACACCGTGTCCGTTCGTCACGCCGGCGTCCATGCCCTGTCCGGCGGTGCTCCCCGCCATGAACGCCGGAATGCTGCCGCGGTCCGCCGACCAGCTGATGCCGTCGTTCGACCGCCATGCGTAGGCGATCTCCGACCCGACCGGCCCGTCGGCCACCCCGACCGCGACGAGCGCCGAACCCACCGGTACGAGGTCCTTGATCCCCGAGAACACGTCAGGCTGCGCGCCCTCCACCGTTGCCGTGGACCAGCGCGCACCGGTCGTGGAGTGCCACACCGCCGCGTTGTCGGTCGTCGCTCCGCTGTGCGTCCCGGCCACGACCAGCGTGTGCCGATCCGAGATCAGCTGCGCCGCGACGAGCGTGCCGGGTGGCGCGCCGGCGGCTGGAGCCGCGCCCAACGCCTTCCACCGGTCGGCGTGCGAGCTCCAGAGCGAGTACCGGTTCGTGGTGCTGCTCCCGACGAGCAACAGGACGCCGTCGTTCGTTGCGGTCGCTTGCACGGGTTGGTCCGTCGTGGTGACGGGGAACCCCTTGGGCTTGTAGCGCTTCCAGGTCAACCCGTCCGGCGAGCTCCACGCCAGGGTGCCCTGCCCCGTCCCCGAAGCCGGTTCACCAAATGCGAGAAACCGGCTCCCCTGCCGCACCACGTCGATGAGCAGGGTGCCGGCCGGAAAGGTGCCCCGCGCCAGCTTGGCCGCCTTCCACATGAGACCGTCGGTCGACGTCCAGATCGGAACCGCGCGAGCGGGGAGCCGTGACACGAGCCCCACGGCCACGAAGCGCCGACCGTCGGTCGCGATCCCGTTGAGGTTCCCGGCTCCGGGCGCGCCACGGAGGCTCCGCTGCCAGACGAGCTTGGCAGGGTCGACGGTCCCGGAGCTGCCCGAGCGATGCGCCGCGGCTGCGGCGCTCGCCGTTGCGGCGAGCACCAGCGCGACGGCGAGGCCGACGGTCCCGACGACCCGCTCCCGCCAACGCACCACGCCGCTCACCGCTCCCACCCCGCCCGGGTCGCTCGCCCTGCAACCACTTCTCCCGTGCCTGTGCGGGCAGTATGCGGATCACGGCTAATTTTGACCAGGAATCTCGGTCACATTTCGGTCCACATCTTCACGGTGCGGAACCGGCAGGGGGGCCTGGGGGCATCAGGTGGAGCGCACCCGACTCGGCGAGCTGCTACGACGTCACCGCCGCGCGAGCGGCCTGACCCAAGAAGGCCTCGCGGAACAGGCGGGGGTCAGCGCGAGGACGGTGAGCGACCTCGAGCGCGGCGTACACGCTCGGGCTCGCGCCGCGACGCTCGAGCGGATCGCCGAGGCGCTCGACCTCGAGGGCTTCGAACGCGCCCGGCTGGTCCGCGCCGCGGACCTCGAGCGGACCGCTCTGGCCTTCGGGCCATTGCCACCCGCCTTTCGGCTCCGTTCGCCGGACGACGAGATCTTCATCGGGCGCACGCAAGCGTGCGCCTTGCTCGCCGATGCATGGCGTCAGGTGCGCGACGGGAGCACGCGCGTGGTGGCGATCCAGGGCGAAGCCGGCATCGGGAAGTCCTCCTTGACCCGGGTCTGGGCGCGCCAATGTCACGACGACGGCGGCATCCTGATGTACGGGAGATGCGACGAGGACGCGATCGAGCCATACCGGCCGTTTGCGGAGGCGCTCCAGACGTTCGCCGCTGAGGTTCCGCCGCGGGCGCTCCGGTTGCTCGCAGGAGACCGGCCCGGAGGCATGCAGGTGCTCATGCCGACCCTCGCGGCCTCCGCGTCGGCCCCGCAGGTGCGCGACCAGATGACCGTGCTGGAAGAGGTCCGCGGGTTCCTCGAGCGGGTGAGCGCCGAAGCCCCGAGCGTGCTCGTCCTCGAGGATCTCCGATGGGCAGACCCCTCGTCGCTCACGATGCTGCGGCACATCGCACGTCGGGGCGCCGGCCGACTGCTGGTGCTGGCGACGATGCGCCTCGACGGCCAGGCCAACGACGACGCCGTCCGATCGGCGGTCTCGGACCTGCATCGCCTCGGGGTTCTCGATCGTCTCGCTCTCGGCGGGCTCACCGTCGACGAGGTCCGCGATCTCGTACGCGAGCTCGCGGGGATCGCTCCGCCGGCGCTCGTCGAGCTGCTGCACCGCGAGACGAACGGGAATCCTCTCTTCGTCCGAGACGCCGTGACCCAGCTCGTCGCCGCCGACGCAGTTCGCGACGGGCGCTGGCGATCCGTCGCCCGAGACGGTGTCGCGGCGGGCGAGGACGTCGAGCTCGTCGTCGATGCCTGGCTGGCGCGCGTCCCTGCCGGCACACGCCGCTTGTTGGACGTCGCCTCGGTCATCGGACCGGTCTTCGACGCGGAGACGATCGCCCGGGTCGAGGGGATCCCGGCCGCCGAGGTCATCGCGAGCCTCGAGGATCCCATCGTGCGCACGCTGGTGATCGAAGGTGACCGAACCGGGACGTGGGCCTTCCGCCACGGGATCGTCCGAGCCGGGCTCTACCGCGGCATCGGGGGTGCGAGCCGGGCCCGCCTCCATCTGCTCATCGCACGCGAGCTCGAAGCGGGAACGGCACCGCTCGACGTCGACCGGCTCGCTCATCACTACCTCCGCGCGGGTGCGGAGCCTGCGGTCGCGCTTCGGGCGGCCGGGTACGCACGCACCAGCGCGAGCGCGCGGCCGACGTGTTCGCGTGGGAGGAGGCGGCGGCCGGCTTCGACCTTGCGCTCGGGGCACTCGAGGGTGGTGATGTGCTCGACGATCGTCTGCGCTGTGAGCTCCTCGTCTCGCTCGGGAACGCACGAACCGAGGCCTTTCAGCGCCATCTGGCTCGACCCGCGTTCCTCGACGGCGCGCGGATCGCGACCAACATCGGCGCGAGCGACGTCCTGGGCGCCGCGGCGGCCGGGTACGCATACATGACCAAGCAAGGCGACGCCGGCGCCGGCGCAGTCGCCGTCTGGACCCGCGCCCTCGATGCGACGCGGCCCGGAGCGACCCGGGCACTCGTCCTGAGCGCGCTCTCGACCGCGCACCGGCTGTGCGGTGACGCGGACGAGACGCGTGAGACCAGCCTCGAGTCGTGGCGCGAGGCGCGAGCGTGCGGGGACCGAACGGCGTTGAGGGTCGCGCTCGCCAACCGCTCCTGCGCGCTCTGGGATTCGCCTGACGTCGCGACTCGCGTCGCGGTCGCCGACGAGATGCTCCGTCTCACCGACCAATGGGGCCATGACACAGCTGAGCTCGACGCGCGCTCCTTGCTCGTCCTGCCACTGCTCGCCGCCGGGCGGATCGAGGAGTTCGACGCTCAGGTCACTGCGGTTCGCGACCTCGCGGTTCGTCAGCGCCGACGCTTCAGCATCGCTCAGTCGCTGCAGTGGGTCGCGCTGCGAGCGCTCATGCGAGGTGACTTCGACGGCGCCGTGGCCGCGGCTGACGAGGCGCTCGACCTCTCGGGCGGCGCACCGAACTTCACGGCCGGGCACTTCGCGTTGCAGCTCTGCGTGGGGCGACTCCGTGACGCGGACCGGGCCGTGGAGCCGTGGCTCGCCGGGCTGGCGGAGCGCGAGCCCGCCGGGCTCACGGTATGGAAGGCCGCCGTCGCCGCCGCGCACGCGAACGCCGGCAACGTTGCGGCCGCGCTGGCCCTCATCCGCGGCGCTGACGTGCGTGAGTCCGAGCGGTTGTCCTGGAACCGGGTGGTGACGCTCGCCCTGTTGGCCGAAGTTGCCCAGTCGGCGGGCGACGTCCGCCTCGCCCGGAGTCTCGAGCCGCTCTTGCTTCCGTACTCGGGTTCGCTCGTCGTGGTCGCGTCGGGAACCTCGTGTGAGGGAGCCGTCGACCGCTACCTCGCCCTGCTCCATGTGGCACTCGGCGACCGCGAGCGAGCACGCTCCGATCTCGAGCGCGCCATCGCCCTCGAGCGCCGAGCCGACGGCACCGCGCTCGCCGCCCGCTCGGAGCGGGAGCTGCACCGGCTGGGTGCCTGAACCCGTCTACCCACAGAGATGTGGACGAAAATGTGAGTCTCCCTCATGGCCCCGGGCCACCGAAATTCGGACAATGAACCCAGGTGCGGATGGGCCGGAGAGCTTGGGGAGACGTTGATGAGTGCTGCAGCTGGGACCGCCCGGGACGGGCGCTCGCGCTTCGGGCGGGTGCGGTACGGCGCGATCGCACTGCTCGTGGTGGGGGTCGCGGCAGGATGCGGCAGCGGAGGCTCGGCCAAGGCCTCGGTCGCCTCGAGCACTTCGCGCTCGACGAGCGCGTCGACGGCCGCCGGCCTGAAGTCGAACTGTGATCTCGTCACGGACCAGGACGTGAGCACCCACTTCGGTGTGGCGGTGCAAGGGTCCGTGCAGCCCGAGACCAAGATCTGCGAGTACCAGGCAGCCGACGCAGCAACGGGCGGGTTGACCGTGAGCGTGAGTGCAACCCGCCCACGAGGCAGAGCAAGCTTCCAATCGCTCAAGAGCGCGTACACCGCCGTCCCCGCGACTGCGACCAATGTGAACCCCGGGCAGGTCTGGTCGGCACCGACACTCGTATCGAACCTCGGTGGCGATGACGGGTTCTTCGCGGTCGATCTGGGCGGCGCCCTGACGTGGGCAGCCCTCCGCGGGGACACGAGCGTGGTGATACAGGTCGGCGGATCCACGTGGATCCACAGCACCGCCGGAGCGAACGTCAACACCGATGTCTTCGGGCTCATGAAGCAGGCGTTGCGGAACGTGTCGTCCGGATGACTTCGCCCGCCACGCGGCCTCCGGCGCGTTCGGAACGCCTGGGACTCACTCCGCCATCAGCGCGACCAGGCCCATGGCGACAGGTTGTCGGGTTCCTCGCGGCGGGCGGGCTGGCCACGGCGGTGGTCCTCGCCGGTCTCACGACGACGGCGACTGCGGCCGCAGTGCGGACCTGCACCACCCAGACCGCGGGGATCGTCAACCAGGTTCCCGGTGAGCGCGCGCCTTCGAGCAGATCAACAAGGTCGGCGGGAACACCTACTCGGGCTCGGTCTCGTGGGGAGATGGAACCAGCTCACCGATCACGAGCGGGCGGGTCTTCCACACCTACAAATCTCCCGGCAGCTACCTGATGACGCTTTCCGGCACCGGGGTCATCGCAGCCTCCGGCGCGAGCACCCCGTGCCAAGACGACCATGTTCGCATCGCCCGGGTCATCGTCCACAACGTCAAGCCTGTGGTGCGTGTCACCCGGAAGCACGTCGCGCACAACGGCAAGCCAGCCGTCGCGGTGACTTTCGACGCGAGTCGCTCCGTCGGGGGGCGCCTGATCACCGGTTACGCGTGGACGTTCGACCCAACGGGCACGGCGTCGGGGCCGCGGGCCACCCGGGTGATCGTGCGGCCGTCTCACGGTCCGGCCATCCCGGTGCGGGCCACCGTCTCGGTCAAGACACCGTACGGCTCAGTGAAGCGGCAAGCGCACGGACTCGTCAGCCCGGCCGCGTCATCGAGCACTGGTTCTCGTGCCCTATGGGTGATCGCGGGAGTTATCGCCGTGCTCGCCGTCGCGGCAGGCGTGATGCTGATGCTGCGGCGGCGCCATGCACGCACGTCCAACACGCCAGACCTGGAAGATCGAACGCAGGCGTCGGCGAGGCGGTGACGACGATCGCGGCGACTGGACGCGACCATCCACCGGACCGCGCTGCAGTCTTGTCTCAGGTTTCACCATTCCCGCCCCTCGGGTTGACACTGCCCGGCAGGGAACTCCAGGCCCGTTCGAGCACCATCACCTACGCCCGCGCGCTTTGCGATACTCGTCAGGTGGACGCTGAGCTCGGTGCTTCGGTCGCTTGCGCGACGGCAGCGGCGTTCTCGTACGCGCTCAGCAACGTGCTCCAGCAACACGAGGCGGAGCAGCTCGCCGAGAAGGACACGCTCAAGCTCGGGTTGCTGGCTCGACTGGCCCGGCGACCCCGGTGGGTGGTCGGCATGGCCGCCGACGTCGGGGGCTACGTGTTCGAGGCCCTCGCGCTGGGCTTCGGCACGCTCGTGCTCGTCGAGCCGATCCTCTCGACGGCCCTGCTGCTGTCCCTGCTCCTCGGATGGATCATCACGAAGCGCCAGATCGCCCGGGAGGGCTGGATCGCCGCGACCATCCTGGCCGCCGGCGTCGCGCTGTTCCTGTACGAGACATCGCCCTCGGGCGGCGTCGCGGTGGCCTCACATCGTGCGTGGCTCGTCGCCGCGCCTCCGTTGGCCGTCGTCGTGATCGTGTGCGTCGCGGCCGCGCGCGTGACGACGGGCGCTCGGCGTGCCGCGTACCTCGGCGCCGCCGCGGGCACCCTGTTCGGCGTCGAGCGCGGTGCTGACCAAGGCGTTCGTCCACTACCTCGGTGGCGGAGTGCTCAACTGGGTGGATCACTGGGAGCCGTACGCGTTGGCGGTCTCGTCGATCAGCGGGCTCGTGCTCTCTCAGAGCGCGTTCCAGACGGGCGAGCTGGCCGCGGCGGTGAGCGCGGAACAGGTGCTCCAGCCGCTCGTGGGCGTCGGACTCGGCGTGGGCCTGCTGCAGGAGCAGATCAGCCTCACGGGCCCGATCGCGCACCTGATGCTCGGAGTCGCGCTGGCCGCGATGGTCTGGGGCGTGCTCGCGCTCGCTCGCATCGAGCATCCCCGCGGCCAGGACGCGCCGCGGGACCTCCGCACCGACGAGTGACGAACGACGACGCCGTGGTCGAGGGGATCAGCAGCGCTCGCACGAATGCGTGCCAGGCTGTGCGACGGCAGGGGATCTGGTGCACGAGGTAGGCGATGACTGACCGGGATCCACCGGAGGATGGCGAGCCGGCATCCTCGAACGAGGGTCCCCCGAAGGGGGAAGCACCCTCGACGAGTGGTGAGGGCTCCCCCGCCGATCTCCCCGTCTGGCTGACCCGCAAGCTGCTCGAGTCCGGTCTCGGGGCAGCACGCTCGGTCGAAGGTCATGTCGTTCCCGCATGGCAGCGCGTGACCACTCGTGAGCCGCGAGTGCCGGTGACGATCGCGATCCTCGTCGCGATCGGCCTGATGGCGGCGCTCCCCGCGCGCGTCGCGAACCACCCGCGCTGGCTGGTACCCGCGCTCGCAGCACTCCTGCTCGTCGGCATCCTCGTGGCCAACACCCGGGTCGTCGACTGGCGCTCCCGGGCATTGCGGGTGGCCAGCCTCGTGTTGATCGCACTCTTGAGCATCGGCAACGCCGCGTCCGCGGTGCGTCTCGTTGTGGACCTCGTCCAATCGCGAGGGATCAAGGACCCCGCAGAGCTGCTCCTCACCGGGGCCGCGATCTGGCTGACGAACATGATCGTGTTCGGACTCTGGTATTGGGAATTCGATCGCGGCGGGCCGGCGGCTCGCGCGCTGGCGCTCCACCAGTACCCGGACTTCCTCTTCCCTCAGATGGCGAGCCCCGAGCTCGCACCACCCGACTGGGAACCGGCGTTCGTCGACTATCTCTATCTCTCGTTCACCAACGCCACCGCGTTCAGTCCGACCGACGTCATGCCCATGTCGCAGTGGACCAAGCTCACGATGATGGCCCAGTCGGCGGTCTCACTCGTCATCGTCGTGCTCGTCGTCGCACGCGCGGTCAACATCCTGCAGTAGCCCGAGTGTCGGCCAACGCTCCCGCCGACGGGCGGGCGTTGTCACGTTCTGGGGGTCGGGCGGTGTCTTGACGTTCAACAAGCCGAACGTCCAAGGAGGACACCCCATGGCGCTACGCGTTCCGAAGGCAGAGCTCCCGGCCGAGGTCAGGGAGAACATGATCAAGCAGTTCGGTGCGGTGCCGGAACCCGCCGAGGTCATGTGGCACAACCCCGAGGTCGTCGAGGCTTCGTCGGAGTTCGGAGGCAGACTGAACGAGTGGGATGCGACCGATGAGAGCCTCAAGTCGTTCGCGCACATGGCTGTCGCGGCCCAGGTCGGCTGCAGCTGGTGTCTCGACATCGGCTACTTCCAGGCGCAGAACCAGAACCTCGACCTGGCCAAGGCGAGCCAGGTGCCGCGCTGGCGGGAGTCGGACGGGTTCACGCCGCTGGAGCGGGACGTGCTGGAGTACGCCGAGGCCATGACGAACACGCCGCCGACCGTCACCGACGAGCTGTCGGCGCGTCTGCTCGACCGGCTGGGCGCCGCGGCGATGGTCGAGCTCACCGTGTACATCGCGTTCTCCAACTTCGCGACGAGGGCCAACGTGTCGCTCGGGATCGAATCGCAGGGCTTCTCGGCGGCGTGCGAGATCCCGATGGCGGCGCGTCCAGGGCGCTCACGCGTCGCGTCGACGCCATGAGCACGGACCCGTTCGTCACCCACCGCAGCCTGCTGTTCACGGTCGCGTACGAGATGCTCGGGTCGGCGGCCGACGCAGAGGACGTGCTGCAGGAGTCCTGGCTGCGGTGGGCCGACGTCGACCACTCGGAGGTGCGTGACCCGCGGGCGTACCTCATCCGGGTCGTGACCCGGCAAGCGCTCAACCGCCTGCGAACGGTGTCGCGACGCCGCGAGGAATACGTCGGCGAGTGGCTGCCGGAACCGTTGCTGACCAGCCCGGATGTCGCCGAGGACGTCGAGCTCGCGGAGAGCGTCTCGATCGCGATGCTGACCGTGTTGGAAACGCTGGGGCCGACGGAGCGGGCGGTGTTCGTGCTCCGCGAGGTCTTCGACATGCCGTACGGCGAGATCGGCGGGACCATCGGGAAGCCCGCGGCCACCGTGCGGCAGATCGCGCGACGGGCGCGCGAGCATGTGGCGGCGCGGCGGCCGCGGGTGCCGGTGAGCCGGTCGGAACAGCAGGCCGTGGTCGAGCGGTTCCTGGCCGCGGTGCGCACCGGGCAGCTACGGGACCTGATGGAGATCTTGGCTCCGGACGTGGTGATGGTCGCCGACGGTGGCGGGCTCGTCGCGGCGGCGCTGGCTCCGATGCACGGCGCTGAGCTCGTGGCAAGGTTCCTCGCGCGCGCGAGTCGGGTGGTGGCTGCATCCGAGATGACGGCCGTGTGGCTCAACGGTGCGCCGGCGGTCCGGGTCGAGATCGATGGCGAGCCGACCGCGGTGAGCGTCGTGGTGGAGAGCGGACGGGTCAGGCAGATCTACGTGATGAGAAACCCGCGGAAGCTGACTCACCTGGAAGCACCGGCCGAGCTCGCCCGGTAGACCGCGTGACCCGGTGGGCATCGGCGGCCCCGAGGTCGGCCGCACGTCAACGCCGGAGCCGTCGACGACGAGTCGACGGTTCAGACGCCGTCGCGTTGGATGGGACATGTCATGCACCGGGATCCGCCGCGTCCGCGGCCGAGCTCGCTGCCGGGGATGCTGATCACTTCGATGTCGTGGTCGCGCAGCATGGTGTTGGTCACGGTGTTGCGCTCGTACCCGATGACGACGCCGGGCGCGACGGTCAGGAAGTTGTTGGCGTCGTCCCATTGCTCGCGTTCGGCGGCACGAGCGTCCTCGTCGGCCGACAGCACGCGGACCTTCTCGACGCCGAGCGCCTCGGCGATCGCCTCGAACAGGTCGTCGCGACGTTCGACGTGCATGCCGCCGGAGTCGACGTCGACGACCTCCTCCGGGTCAGCCGGCGTCAAGACCCATGCCCGCAGCGCGTCAGCCTCGAGGTACGGGTAGCGGACGAACGTATCGACGTCGATCATCGTCAGGACGGTGTCGAGATGCATCAACGCATGCGACTTCGGCAGCTGCACGGCGATGACGGTCGTCGCCTGACCGAACCGGAACAGCTCGCGGGCCACGATCTCGACTCCCATCGGAGTCGTGCGCTCCCCCATCCCGATCAACACGACCCCGCGGCCCAGAACGTGGATGTCGCCGCCCTCGAGGGTCGCCGGCTGATGGCTCCTGTCGTCGTCGCCGTAGTAGATCGGGAACGACGCATCGGCAAACATCGGATGGAACCGGTACACCGCGCGGCTGTGCAACGACTCGCGCTGGCGGGCCGCCATGGCCATCGGGTTGATCGTGACGCCGTCGTAGATCCACGCGGAGTTGTCCCGCTGGAACAACGTGTTCGGCAACGGTGCCAACACGAAGTCGTCCAAGGTGAGGGTCTGCCACCGAAGGCTTCGCACCCGAAGTGGCGACAGGTCCGAGCGGGTCACCCCGCCGATGAGCAGCTCGGCCAACGTCGGAGCATCAGCATCGTCGGCGAGGGCCCGCAGCGGTCCGGCCAGCATGGGTCCGACCAGCTCCGGGGTGCAGAGGCGATCGAGCACGAACGCTCGCGCTGCCGGACTCTCGAGCGTTTCCGCGAGCAGCACGTCGAAGTGGTGGACGGTGACACCCCGATCGCGCAGCGACTCCGCGAACGCGTCGTGCTCTTCCCGAGCCTTCGATGCCCACAGCACATCGTCGAACAGCAGCGCCTCGCAGTTGCTCGGGGTCAGCCGGCTCAGCTCCAGCCCGGGACGATGCACGATCGCCTGGCGGAGCTGACCGACTTCCGAATGCACTCCCAATGTGGCGGTCATGACGTCCCCTTTCAGACCGGGCTGGAGAGACCGGGCACCGGCACTTCGGGCGGGTTGTCGATCGGCTCCGCGGCTTCGCCCAGCCGTTGACGGCGAGCGTTCAGGAACGCGTAGATCACGAGCCCGGCGAGGATCACCACGAGCGCCTGGTACACGACCTGATAGCCGGACGCGAACGTCACCCACATCGAGAACAGGACGCTGATGCCCGCGACGAACAGGTCACGCGCCAGCAGCCAACCCTGCACCCGCCGACGTCGGGAGACCAGATACGTGAGCTGTGCGATGGCCGAGAAGAAGTAGGGGATCGCGACCGTGACCACGGTGAGGTCCACCAGGTAGGTGAACACCGTCAGCCCCGAGCTGGACGTGTAGCGCCAGAGCATGAGCAGCGACGGCAGCGCGGTTCCGACCACGATGCCGAACCAGGCGGTGTCGCGGCGATCAACCCACCCGAAGGCGCGGGGGAAGAGGTCGTCGTTGGCCATGGCACGCGACGTCTCGGTCACGATCAGGGTCCAACCGTTCAGGGCACCGATCCCCGACACGACGGCCACGCCGGCGATGAACTTCCCGGCCCACGCGTTGTGGGAGAAGATGCTCTGGAACGCGTTCACGAACGGCGACCCGGTGTTCACCAGCGTGTGGTGAGGCACCAACCCCATGACGGCCGCGGTCACGAGCACGTAGAGCAACGCGCTCAGGGCCGTGCCGATGAGCGACGCTCGGCCGACGTTCGTGCGAGGGTTCCGCACCCGCTTCGCGGTCATCGCGGCGGCCTCGACCCCAATGAACGAGAACAGCGCCACGCCTGCGGCAATTCCGATGCCGCTGTAGAGGCTGCCCCCCGAAGCGTTGAACGCACCGAAGTGGCCGGCATCGATGAAGAACCAGCCGACCAGACCGACGAACAGCAACGGGAGGAACTTCAAGACGACGGTCACGTTCTGGAACCAGGCCATCTGCCGGACGCCGGCCAGGTTGATCACCGCGGGCACCCACAACCCGACCAGGGCGATGCCCCAGTTGAGCATGCCGCTCGGATGGTGGAGGCCGAACAAGGCGTCGACGTAGAAGACCCACGAGGCGACGATCGCGGCGTTGCCGGCCCACGACTGGATCCAGTAGCACCAGCCGACGAGGTAGCCGGCGAAGTCGCCGAACTCGTGACGCGAATACGCGTACAGACCGCCGTCGCTGTTCGGGACCCGCTTGGTCAGCTGACCGAACAGCACCGCCAAGAGCATCGCGCCTACGGCGATGACCCCCAGCACGACGATCCCCATCGTGCCCGCACCAGCCAACACGGCCGGCATGGTGAACACGCCGGTTCCCACGATGCTGCCGATGACCAGACCGGTCGCCGAGGTGAGCCCCAGCGTATGGGCCTTCGCCTCGTTGCGCGACGACCGGGGCTCGTCGGGTGGCGCGACGTGTTCGGGCGGCTGAGCGATGGTGGTTGCCATGGTGAACCCTTCGAACGAACGAGAATTGCGGCGTCGCAAACACGATTGCGGACGGCCAAACCCTCAGCCAGAGTCGAAGGTCCCAGACATTCCCCCTGAGCGCTGCTTCTGGGCGCGAAGCAGTCAACCTCCTCGCGAATGGAGCGGTGATCGAGTGCTCGGTGGGGTTACTCGCTCGTCCAACCGGCCGGGACCGCCACAACAGGACGATGCGCATGATGGAGCAGGCGTTCAGCCGTTCCTCCGGCCATGAGCTCGAAGAGCGTGCCGCGGTTCGTCATTCCGAGGACGATCAAGGCCGCGCGCTCCTCCTCTGCGCAGTGGAGGATCGCGTCAGCGGCCCTTCCGACCAGGACGCGTGTCTCGAACGTGACGCCCGCGACGCGCAGCGGATCGCTCCACTCGCCGGCGAGCAGCCGTTGGATGTTGTGACGCATCGGATCCGGATCAACCTGGATGGCCGCAAGCTCCCACTCTTCGAGTGACGAAACGACGTAGACGAGACGCAGCTCGACATCGCGCGACTCGGAGTAGGCGATGGACCAGCGGAGCGCGGCCTGGGAGGCGTCGGAGTGGTCGTAGGCCACGATGATCTTGTCCATTTTCGAGGTGTCTTTCTGTCGGGTCGATGCAACGCACGAGATACCGAGTCGCTGGGTACGGTCGGACGGTACCAACACCGATGAACCGTCTGGATCGATACGACCGTGGTCCCACCTCCTGTCCTGTCGAGCAGTAGGGCCTTTCAGCCCTGGCTCCCGGCCGATCGCAGGTCCATCGTTGGTGAGAAGGCGACGCCAAGGCGAGTGTGCAGGAGGTTTCCGATGGTCGAGCGACTGAACGGTCTGGACAGCGGCATGCTCGCGGGCGAGACCCCGGAATGGCACATGCACGCCGGCGCCTTGGCGCTCCTGGAACCGATCGACGGTGAGCACCTCGACATCGCCGACGGCATCCGCAAGGTGTTGAACGCGCGGCGGGGTCTCCTCGGCCCGTTCCGCTACCGCCTGCTCGAAGCACCCTTGGGGCTCGGACGGTCGGTGTGGATCGATTCCGCCGACGGCGACCTCGGCACGCAGGTGCGCCGCGTGGGTGTCCCTGCACCCGGCGGGATGCGCGAGGTCGCGGCGCTGGCGGGGGACCTGTTCTCCTCCCCTCTCAGCCGCGGCGGTCCGCTCTGGGAGATCTGGGTGATGGAGGGCCTGCAGAGCGGTCACGTCGCCCTGCTCATGAAGGTGCATCACGCCCTCATGGACGGCATCCGGGGTGAGCGCCTGCTCGAGGTGCTCTTCGACGTCGAACCGGACGCTCCGCTCGCGCGGCCCGACGACGCGCCGATCACGCCCGATCATGATCCCTCTCGACTCCGCATGCTCGTCGACTCTGGAATGTTCCTCACCGGCACCCCATGGCGGGCCCTGCGGCTCGGTGGTGAGCTGGTGGCTTCGACCGCCCGCGTCGCACGCGTGCTCGCGTCGGCGGATGGCCGCGCCGCAGCGTTGCCGTTCCAGGCTCCTCGCACCCTGCTCAACCAGCCACTCACGTCGCGTCGGGCGTTCGCGTTCTCCTCCGTGTCGTTGGAAGACATGCGCACCGTGAAGCGGGTGTTCGGGGTGACCATGAACGACATCGCGCTCGCGCTGAGCGCCGACGTCCTGCGCCGATATCTCGTGGAACGGGACGGCCTTCCCGATCGCGCACTCGTGGCGCAGATCCCCGTCGGCGTCCACCGGGACGGAAAGAGCTTGGGCGGGAACTTCGTCGCCGCGACGGGCGCCTCCTTGTGCACTGACATCGCGGATCCCGTCGAGCGGCTCGCGGCGATCCACGCCTCCACGCAGAGCGCGAAGGCCATGCAGGTGGCACTGGGTGACGACATCGTCATCGACGCGCTCGAGGTCCTTCCTCCCGTCGCGATCACCGCGGGCCTCGGCCTCTACCGCGGCTTCGGCCTCGCCGCGACCCACCCGCCGATCTTCAACGCGATCATCTCGAACGTCCCCGGACCCCCGATCCCCTTGTTCTCGTGCGGCGCCCGGCTCACCACGATCTACGCGCTCGGACCACTCCTCGCGGGCTGCGGGATCAACATCACGCTCGCGAGCTATCAGGACCGCGTCGAGTTCGGCATCGCGGTCTGTCCTGACGTCGTCGAAGCGCCGTGGGAGCTCGCCGAGCAGATACCGGAGGCGCTCGCCGTCCTTCGCAAAGCCGCGGAGGAGCTATGAGGCTCGAGGGCTCACACGTCTATTCCGTCCCGGTCGAAGCGGTGATCGCGATGCTGCGCGATGAGTCGGCGACGGTCGACAAGTACCAGAGCATGGGCCATCGCGACGTCCGGATCCTCGAGCTCGTCGCGGACGACGACACGCTACGGATCGTGTCGTCGCGACTCGTGGACGTCGAGCTGCCGGGGTTCGCGAAGAAGGCGCTCAAGCCGACGAACACGATGGTGCAGACCGACGAATGGCATCGTGAACGTGACGGATCCTGGTCCGGCACGTTCGACGTGGACGTACAGGGCTCGCCGGTGCGCATCTCCGGCACGATGGGTCTCGCGCCGGACCCCGATGGGACGCGCCACGACGTCGCGCTCGAGCTCCAGGTCAAGATCCCGATCATCGGCGGCAAGGTCGCCGACTGGGTGGGCAAGAACGACGGGCGACGCACGCTCGATGCCGAGTTCGCCTTCAACGACCGGCGGCTCGGAGCCGGTCGTGACCGGTGACCTCACGGATTCGTCGGCCCGTCGAGCCTGACCTCGACCTGCTGGCCCGCCTGCACGGTGCTGCGCGCCCCGTACACGTCGATCGTGATCGGCATGCCCTCGTCCGGGTCGACCCGCACCCGGACGATGTCCGTCATCAGCTCGAGGTGCACGAGGTGGCCGCGATACCGGATGCTGAGGCAAAGCGAGCCGAGCGCCGTCGGGATCACCGGATTCAACCGCAGCACGTCGTCGCGGGTCTCGATCCCCCCATAGCCGCGCTGCACGAGGTCGACGGTCCCGGCCATCGCACCGAGATGGATTCCCTCCTTCGTGGTCCCTTCCTGTGAGTCGTCGATGTCGCTGCGGACAGCTTCGACGAAGAGCTGCCACGACTTCCCCTCGTCCCGGCGCGCATGGGTCCAGGCGTGCACCACCCGGCTGAGCGTGGAACCGTGCACGGTGCGGGGCTCGTAGTAGTCGATGCAGCGCGAGATCAGGTGGTCGTCGCACGGATAGCCGAGCCGCTCGAGGAGCGCGGTGAGCTCTGACTCCGACAGCAAGAAGCACAGCATCAACACGTCGGCCTGCTTCGCGACCCGGTAGCGGTTGGCGCTGTCGCCCTCACTCTCGAGGATGCGGTCCAGACGCGCGATGTCGCCGTAGCGTTTCCGGTAGGCCTCGAAGTCGAGCTCGGCGAGCTGCTCGTAGCCCTCGAACTGGCTGATGACACCGTCGTGGAAGCAGACCCGCATCTTCCGGCTGATGTCGCCCCAGCGGTCGAGCTCCTGCTCGGTGAGCTCGAGCCGTTCCTTCAGCTCGCGCGGATACGGGTGGCAAGGCCGCGAGCGCATCGAAGGCCCGGCACAGGCACCAGACGGCCATGAGGTTCGTGTACGAGTTGTTGTCGAGACCCGGCTCGGAACGGTCCGGGTACCCCTCGTGGTACTCGTCCGGGCCCATGACGGTCTTGATCTCGTAGCGGTCGAGCGCGTGGTCGTAGGTCGCGGCAGTGGCCCAGAACCGGGCGATCTCGAGGATCATCTCGGCGCCGAAGAAGCGGAGGAACTCGAGGTCGCCGGTGGCTTCGAAGTACTGCCAGATGTTGTAGGCGATCGCGACGTTGACGTGACGCTGCAGGCGCGACGCGTCCGGCAGCCACCGGCCCGAGTTCGGGTTCAGATGCATCGTCTGGGTCACCTCGCGCCCGCTGCTCGCGCTCTGCCACGGGAACATCGCGCCCGAGAACCCGGAGTCGGCTGCGTTCCGGCGCGCCTGTTCGAGGCGGCGGTAGCGATAGAGCAGAAGCCCACGTGCGAGCTGCGGGAGCCGCAGGCTGAGGAACGGGAAGATGAAGAGCTCGTCCCAGAACACGTGGCCGCGGTACGCCTCCCCGTGCAGCCCCCGGGCCGGGACACCGACGTCGAGCCCGACCGAGTTGTTCGACACCGTCTGCAGGAGGTGGAAGATGTTGAGGTGCAGCGCCTGGGCCAGGTCGCCGTCGGTGCCGAGCTGGGTTCGGGTCCGGTCCCAGATGTGGCGCCAGCTCACAACGTGGTGCTCGAGCAGGTCGTCGAAGTCACCGGCCAGGTGCATCGCCCAGTCGCAGGCTTCGCGGCCGGGCTCCGAGACCCCGGTGTCGCGTGAGGTGAACAGCGAGACCACCTTTTCGACGACGGTCGATTCACCCTCGTTCACGTCGACCGCGAACTCGAGGGCGACGTATCCCTCGCGCTCGATGAGGTCGGGGATCGCTTCGACGCGCCGGCCTTCGTGGAACAGCCGCGTCCGTGCGGCTTGCGCGAGGCGGACGTGCGACTGGTTGGTCTCGACATGGAGGCACACGACCTCGTCGTTCTCCCGATCGGTGCCGAGCGGCGCGAGGTGGGTGTTATCGAAGGCTTCGTAACGGGCGACCCCGGCGTTCCGCACCGTGCCGTCCAGCGCACTTCGCACCTCGAGCCGGCCCGACCAGTTCACCGCGACGAGCGTCGTTTCCAGCCCGGCCAGGTGAGGGTGACGCATGCTGACGAATCGGCGCTGCGTGACCTGCAGGACGCGGTCATCCGAGTCGCGGAACCGCGTGTGACGGGTGAGAACGCCCCGGGCGAGGTCGAGCTCCTGGTGGTGCGACACGATCTCCGTGTCGGGCCCGCCGAACCAGGAGCCGCCGGCGCACCGGAAGGTCACCGGCAGCCAGTTCGGGACGTTGACGAGGCTCTCGTTCTCCACCGCACGGCCCGCGACTTCGGTGATCAGCGAGTTGTAGACGCCGGCGACGTAGGTGCCCGGATAGTGAACCCCGTCGGCGCCCGACTCAGGCGCGGCTCCTCGAGTCGCGAAGTATCCGTTGCCCAAGGTGCAGAGCACCTCGCGTTGCCCTTCCTGCCGCGGGTCGAATCCGTCGTAGCTCAGCGTCCAGTCGTTCACTGGTCGACCCTCCATCGCCCTTCCGCATCAACGTGGAGAAAGGCCAGATCGGTGACGACGACGTCCGCGCCGCTCGCCGCGAGCGCATCGGCGTGATTCGTGCGGTCCACCCCGACCACGAGCCCGAACCCTCCCCGGCGGCCGGCATCGACGCCGGCGAGGGCGTCCTCCACGACTGCCGCTTCGGCGGGCTGCACGTGAAGGCGGCGCGCTGCTTCCAGGAAGAGCGACGGGTCCGGCTTGCCCACGAGCCCGAGGGCCGCGGCATCGATCCCGTCGACGCGAGCGTCGAACAACGCCGTGGCGCCGACCGCCTCGAGCACGCCGGCGCAGTTCTCGCTCGCCGACACGGCTGCGGTGGCGATGCCGAGGCTGCGCAGCTCCCGGACGAGCGCGAGCGTCGACTCGAACGGCTCGACCCCGTGGTCTCGCAGCTCGGCGAGAAAGTGCTGGTTCTTCCGGTTGCCCAGTCCGCAGATCGTCTTCCGGTCGGGCGGGTCACTCGCGTCTCCGCGAGGGAGGGTGACGCCCCGGGACGCGAGGAAGCACTGGACGCCGTCGTACCGGGCGCGGCCGTCGACGTAACGGGCGTAGTCCTCGTCGTCGAACGGAGTGAAGAGCTCGCCGGTCTCGTCGGACCGAAGCGCGAGGTAGCCGTCGAACAGGGCCTTCCAGGCTGCCGCGTGGACCGTCGCCGTACGGGTGACCACGCCGTCGGTGTCGAAGATGACCGCTCGGACACGGTCCGCCGGGCCGTTCGGGCGCCGCGCCGGCAGGGCAGTCACAGGGAGTCGACCGTGTTCTCGAGGGTCGTGTCGATCGAGCCCGGGGTCAGCGACGCCCCGATCCGCAACACCACAAGGGCCCTGCTCTGAGGCGAGTACATGGCTCCCCTCGCGAAGTCGGCTTGGCCACCGCTCGCGGACCAGTTCCGGCCTCCGATGGTCTCGAACGCACAGTACCCGATGAGGTCGACCTCCTTGGTGGCGTCGATCGACACGGTGCGAGCCCGTCGATCGGTCTTCGGCGTCGCTTCCGAGTCCCGTTGCACACCGGACACCTCGCCGTCACGCGGTGTGGGGACATCCCGCGGAGGTGGTGAGCGCACCGCCGGACACATCCAAAAGGAGGGTCCGGCACCGGGACAACGTCACCTACGAGATCACGCCCAAGCAGGGCTGAGCCGCGGAGGGCCGGCGGGTCGTCGGAGGGTCGGGGAACACCCGGCCATCCCGACCCGTCGGCCCCGGTCGGTGCCTGGCTCAAGGTCGGCCCCCGCCGGTCGATCATGTACCTCATGACCGGCGATGCCGCCCCTGGGGCGGGCGCTCTGGCGCGCTTCACACGCGACGAGGCAGCCCTGATCGCGTCAGTCGACGAGTCGATCTCGGATGTGCTGGGTTGGACGCCGGATCATCTGATCGGAAAGCCGTCGACCGACTTCATCCACCCGGAGGATCAACCGAGCGCGATCGCCGCGTGGTTCGCGATGCTCAGCGCACCGGGTGACCCGCGGGTGTGGCGAGGGCGCTACCGGGGTGCCGACGGCACCTGGAAGTGGGTCGAGACCGTCAACGTCAATCGACTCGACGACCCCGGCGCGCCGTTCGTCTTCAGCACCATGACCCGAATCACGGTGGATCAGGTCAGCGCCGAGGAGGAGCTGCGGGCCCGCACGCAGCTCCTGAGTCGTCTGTCCGACGCACTGCCGGTCGGGCTCTTCCAGATCGATGCCGAACGCAGGATCACCTTCACCAACGACCAGCTGTACACGATCACGGGGTGCCCGCCCTCAGCCACGGTGGGAGCCCAGCTCGCGACGGTCGCGACCGAGGACCTCGCGCTGCTCGATGATGTTCTGTCCGCGGTTCTCGCCAATCAACCCGCAGACGACGTCGAGCTCCGCCTGCAGGTGCCGGACGACCGCAACCGTCAGTCTCGGGACGTCGAGCGGGTCTGTGTGCTGACGATGCGACCCCTCACCGACAGCGAGGGCGATGTGAGCGGCGCGATCGGATGTCTGAGCGACGTCACCGAACGCGCCCAGCTGCGAAGGGAGCTCGAGATCCGAGCCTCGGTCGACCCGCTCACCGCGTGTCTGAATCGAGCGACGACGCTCGCGCTCCTCGATGAGACGCTCGAACAGCAAGCCCGGCTCGGTGCTCCGACCGCGATCATGTTCGTCGATCTCGACGAGTTCAAGCAGGTCAACGACGGTCTCGGACATGCCGCGGGCGACCGGGTCCTGGAGATTGCCGCCCGCAGAATGGGCTCGATCCTGCGCGACGGCGACCACGCCGGCCGCATCGGAGGTGACGAGTTCCTCGTCATCTGCCCGAATGTCGAAACCCGCTCGATCGGGCTCGACATCGGGACCCGACTCGCCCGGACGCTCACGACGGACATCACCATTGGGGACAACACCGTCGAGCTCAGAGCCAGCATCGGAGTGGCATGGACCGACGAGCTCGTCGACGCCGACACCTTCGTCGCCCAAGCTGACCTCGCCATGTACGAGGCGAAGGCCAGTCGCGAATCCGGCGCGGTCCTGTACACGCCGGGAAACGACGACGGCCAGCACCTCGACGCGAGAACGCTGCACGTGGAGCCGGCCGGGTAGGCAGAAAGGGGCCTTCGGCACTGCCGGACCGGTCTCGATCTTGCGACGATCTCAGCATGGGTACATCGATCTTCCCGATGGTCGTCTTCGCCGCCACTTGGGATCACGGCCACATGATGAACGACGGCGGAGGCAACGGCCGGGTGTGGCTCTGGGGCGGATTGATGGTGTTGCTGATCGTCCTGGGGGCCGTGCTCGTCGTCGGGTTCGTTCTCCGCAGCCAAGCTCATCGCGACGCGCCGACGGCCCCGACGCAGAAGGCACGGGAGATCCTCGCAGAGCGGTTCGCGCGCGGTGAGATCGACACCGAGGAGTATCGCGACCGGCTTTCGCACCTGAGCTAGCCGATCTGGTTGCTCCACTCCGGGCAACCCCACGTCTCGGCCAGGTCGAAGATCTCGTACCAGGGTTGTGTCGCGGGGTGGGGTGACGCTACGCGTGGGGCTGATGAATCTGCTCGATGCGCTCGGTCACGCGGTGTCGATCGCGGCGGCGATGGGCTGGGAGATCCTTTGGGCGCTGATCCTCGGGTTCCTGCTGTCCGCGATCGTCGAGTCGGTGGTCAAGAAGGGAACCATCGGCCGCTTGATGGGCACCGACCGGCCCAAGAGCTTGGCCGTCGCGACCGGCCTCGGCGCGGCGAGCTCGTCGTGCAGCTATGCGGCGGTCGCGCTCGCGCGCTCCCTCTTCCGCAAGGGCGCGAACTTCACGGCTGCGATGGCGTTCGAGATCGCCAGCACGAACCTCGTCATCGAGCTAGGGGTCCTGCTCGCCCTCCTGCTCGGCTGGCAATTCACGCTGGCGGAGTTCATCGGGGGGCCGATCATGATCATCCTCTTGGCGATCCTGTTCCGGTTGTTCCTCCGCACCCGCATCCTCGAAGCCGCCCGGGCCCAAGCGGACCGCGGGCTCTCCGGGAAGATGGAAGGCCACGCCGCGATGGACATGAGCATCCAAGGAGACGGCTCGATCTGGCACCGGATGCTCACCCCAGCCGGTCGAACCTCGATCAGCGAGTACTTCGTCATGAACTGGGCGTCGGTATGGATCGACATCGTCGGCGGCCTCCTCATCGCGGGCGCGGCCGCGGCGTGGATCCCCGAATCCTTCTGGCAAAGCCTCTTCCTCGTCGATCACCCGGCGCTCGCGAAGCTCTGGGGGCCGATCATCGGTCCGCTCGTCGCGGTGGTCAGCTTCGTCTGCTCGATCGGCAACGTGCCGCTCGCCGCGGTCCTGTGGAACGGTGGCATCAGCTTCGGAGGGGTCGTCAGCTTCATCTTCGCCGACCTGATCGTCATTCCCGTGCTGATCATCTACCGCAAGTACTACGGCACGAAGATGATGCTGTTCATCTTCGCCACCTTCTACGCAACGATGGTCGCCGCGGGCTACATCATCGAGATCCTGTTCGGCCTCACAGGCCTCACACCGACCGAGCGCAACGCCCGGGTCATCGAAGCGCACTTCTCGTGGAACTACACCACGTACCTCAACATCGCGTTCCTCGTGCTCGCTGCCGCGCTCGTCATTCGGTTCGTCCGCACCGGTGGCATCCCGATGCTCAAGATGATGAAGGAGGCACCCGAGGAGTCCGGAGGTAGCCAGTCTCTCCACGACGGCTGACCCCCGTCTTTGGGAGTCTGCGGAGTGAAGCGGTCGGATCGCATCGGTTGAGCGCGGACCTCCCCTAGGCTCTGCCGTTGTCGTCGTGCGGCCCGCGCGAGCCGCGGCGGGTGCCATCGAAGGGACACGGGATGCCGCTGCGGCCAGATTCGCCACCCGCGGTGGATGAAGCGAGTCGAGTCACAGCCCCCGGCTCCGAGCACCGCCCAGGTCCGGCGCGGCACCGATTCGGTGCCGGTCGGTCGATCGTCGTCGGCGCGGTTCTCGCGGCCCTCTTGTCGGCGTTGGCGGTGACGGTCCTCACGCAGCTCTGGAACCAGCCGCTCCACGTCCCGTTCCAATACGCGCACACGCCGGGCGACGACGAGCAAGACGCCACCCTCGACATGATGCTCATCAAGAACGTGCAGGAGACCGGTTGGTTCAACACGAATCCCAAGCTCAACGCACCGTTCGAACAGCATTGGGCCGAGTGGCCGATGGGCGGAGACCTCCTCGCCTACACGCTGAAGAAGGGCATCGTCGACACGACGGGTGATGTTCCGCTCACCCTCAACCTCTTCTGGCTTCTGACGTTCCCACTGACTGCGCTCATCGCGTTTCCCGTCCTGCGGTCGCTGCGATGTTCGTGGGCGGCCGCCCTCGTCGGCGCGGTGCTGTTCTCCCTCGCGCCGTACCACTTCCGGAACGGTGCCGGCCACGAGAACCTCGCGTTCTACGTCGGCGTGCCGATCATCGTGCTCTTGTGCATGAAGATCCTCGGCCCGGACCGCGCGCTGCCGGCGGTCGGCGAGCTGCGTCATCTCACCGCGTGGCGACGCCTCGGGTGGCTGCTCCTCGGCGCCGCGCTGATCGGCGTGACGGGGATCTACTACCTCAGCTTCCTGCTGTCCCTGCTTGTCATCTGCGCAGTGGTGAGCGCGCTGGCGCGACGCCGGCCGAGCCGGTTTCTGATGGCAGCGCTCTTCGGCGGGGTCGGACTGGCGGCGTCGCTGTTGGCCAACCTCCCGACGCTCCTCTATCGCTGGGAGCACGCCCCCAACCCACTCGGAGTCCCGGACCGTCCGCCCGGGATCTCCGAGTCGTATCCCCTCCGGATCGTCGAGCTGCTCAGCCCCGTGACCGGCCACCGCTTCGGCCCGTTCAGCGCGATCGCAGACCAGCTCGTCGAACCGGGCGGGCATGGTCTCCCCACTGCTGCGCTCGGGCTCTTCGCGGCCATCGGCTTCGTGTGCGCGGTCGTCGCCGTGCTCGTACGAGCGCTGCGGGGCGCGGATCGCCGCGGCTGGTCGTTCGAAGCCCGTCTGGGCATCGTCATGCTCGGCGCGCTCTTCCTCGGCACCAAAGGAGGCTTCGCCCGCGTGCTCGAGTCCACGGGCCTCGACGGCATTCGCGCCTGGTCCCGCATCGCGATCGTCATCGCATTCGCGGCCGTCGCCGTGTCGGCCCGACTCCTCGACCGGCTCCGGGTGGTCATCCGTCGCCGCGGGTGGCCTTCCTTCGCCTGGGCATCCGTGCTGGCGGTCGTGCTCGTGGTCGGCCTGCTCGATCAGGCGTCACCCGCGTTGATGCCGGATGCGCAGGGACGCGCGCGGCTCTGGCATGCGGACGACGCGTTCGTCGCGTCGCTAGAGCACCAGCTTCCCGACAATGCGATGGTCTTCCAGCTGCCGGTCGTCGACTTTCCGGAGCACGGCACGTCCGTGCAGATGGATGCTCATGATCTGATCAAGGAGGGCTATCTCCACTCGACGACGCTGCGCTGGAGCGCGGGGGGAATGAGGGGCCGCGACGGCGAATGGCAGTGGCCCGCTGCCGCGCTCCCGACCCGCGACCTCCTCCGCGGACTCATCGCGATGGGGTTCTCGGCACTGATGCTGGACCGCTACGGATATCACCGGCGTGGGGTCCCGCAGCTTCACGAGCTCACGGCATTGCTCGGCACGCCGATCGCGACCCGAGGAGACCGTCTCGTCGCGTGGGACCTGTCGGCCGCCCGCACGTCTCTCATCGGCCGCACGAGCGCGTCCCAGCAGCGCGCCCTCGCGCGGCAGATGCTCGACGCCCCGCGCCTCTACCTTTCCACCGACGTCGAACCGACTCTCGACCGGGGAGGTCATCACGCGATCTCGCGCGTCCGGTTCGCTCTCGCTCGTGAATCCCGCGAAGACTCGACGCCGCCGGGAGCTCGTGATCGAATTCGACCCACAGAACTCCGCCGCGCGGCGTGGGTACGTGACGATCCATGGCCACCGAACGCCGATCTCAGCCGATCGACGCGTCAACCACATCTCGGTCGAGCTCCGTCCCGGCACGACGAACGTCGAGATCGCGGTTCCCACTCCGGGACTCCGCTGCGCGTCCGCGCCGGTGAACGCACTCCCCTCCGTCTCCGCGCGCATCCTGCCCATCGCGACCTGACGGGCCCGAGCTACCAGCTGGAGTTGCCGCGGTCGGGTCGCCGGCAGTGCCCGCGGCGGTACCGGGCCGGCCGTCTCGATCCGTGGGGGCGCATCAGGCGCCGTCCGCCCACACCAATGCCGCCCATCGATGACTCCCCCCAGATGCGTCCTGCCCGGGTACCGCAGTGGGTTCGGAGCGGCGCACTCTGGGTAGCGATAGCACCATGCGGAGGTTCGTGCGGCTGTTCACGCTGGCACTGCTCGCTTCGTTGCTGGCGGGTTGTGCAGCGTGGACGACGTATCACCGGGATCGAGCTCGCAGCGGAGCAGATCTCCACGCTCGTTCAATCGTCCCGGCCATTCGGGCGTGGACATCGCCCGTTCTCGACGGGATGGTCTACGCGGAGCCGCTCGTCTTCCGCGGTCGCGTCTACGTAGCCACTGAGAACGACAGTGTGTATGCGCTCGACGAGACGACCGGGGCCGTGGTGTGGCGTTCGCACTTGGGAACTCCGGTTCCGGGGTCGTCACTGCCGTGCGGCGACATCGACCCGTTGGGCATCACCGGGACCCCGGTCATCGACCCGGCCCGCAACATCATCTTCGTGGTGACCGAGTCGGGGCCGCCGATCGGCCACGCACTCATCGGACTCGACACTGGTACCGGTGTCCCGCGGGTCCTGGCGAATGGCGATCCCTGGCCCGTGATCCCGGCCACCCACCAGCAACGGCCGGCACTCGCGCTGGCCAACGGACGGGTGTATTGGGCGTACGGCGGGCTCGCCGGCGACTGCGGTGACTACCACGGCACTGTCCTCAGTGTCCGCACCGACGGGACCGCGCCCACCGAGTACGTCGTTCCGACTGCGAACCAGGGGGCGATCTGGGCCCCGTCGGGTCCGGCGATCGATGCCGAGGGCAACGTGTGGGTCAGCACCGGCAACGGCGCCTCGGCGACGAGCTTCGACCACGGCGACGCGGTCATCAAGCTCGGACCCACGCTCGTTGAGCGTGGCTACTTCGCACCGAGCATCTGGGCCACGCTCAACCAGTCCGATCTCGACCTCGGCTCGACCGGGCCGCTGCTGTTGCCGGACGGTCTCGTGTTCCAGAGCGGCAAGAGTGGCGACACGTACCTCATCAGCCAGTCCAACCCGGGGGGCATCGGGGGACAGGTCGCGTCCTTGTCGATCGGGTGCAACTCCTCGGGAGGGAACGCGGCCCTGGAGGCGTCCATCGTCTATGTCACCTGCCAAGGCGGGACCCGGGCGCTCCTCGTCGGCCCGGGGCCGACACTGCGGTTGCTCTGGCAAGGCCCCTCCGACGCGAACGGCTCGCCGGTGGTCGACAGCGGCACGGTCTGGGTCGTCGGCGTCGACAGTGGCGTGCTCTACGCCCTCGACCCCCTCACCGGTTCAGTGCAGCAGGCGATACCGGTCGGCCACGCTCGTCACTTCACCACCCCGACGATCGCCGGGGGCGCAGTCGTCGTTGCGACCGACACCACTGTCCAAGCGTTCCGCCACGGATAGACCGGTGCCGGGCTCCGTGACCGCTCGAGTGAAACCGGGCTAGGGCAGGTCGGGAAACACGTCGAGCCAGTGTCGCGTCCCGTGGCTGTCGATCCAGCCGCGGGTGTTGCGGTCAGGTCGGGTTTGGCGTCGACCCGTGAGGGACATCCAGGCTGCCGGCACGATGACGTGCCGGGTCGGTGTGCCCGCGAGCCAGACGCCGACCGCGGGACCGAGCGGTGTGAAGACGGTGTCGAGAGTGCACTTGATCGAGGAAGGAACGCCAAGAGGGTTACGGGATCGCGTGCCGTCAGGGAGCACGTACCGGCCGACCCGCACGTCTTCGGGCGCGCCTTCGGTCCGGTCGAGCACGTCGACGAGCGCGGTACCGACGAGGTCGCCGGCTTGCGAGGTCGTGGCTTCGCTGTCGTCGGAGTGGCCACAGCCGAAGCGGTCCGTGCCATCGCCGGATCCGGGTTCGCCGACGACACCAACGCCGTTGCCTCGCGGGAAGAGGTAACCGAGCATGTCCTCGGCGAGACCATCGACGAAGCGGTAGGGCGCGTGCATGTGCGGCACCACCCATGATGGCAGCGGGAACTCGGGCTTGGGCATGTCCTCGGGACCGAGGAAGCTGCGCAGGTATGTGAACGGGAACACCTCGCCGGGGACCGAGATGAATTCTCCGTCACCGACGCGGAAGGCTGCGACTTGCGACAACAGCTCATCGCCCGATGTTGCACCGTTGCCAGCGACCGGATGCTCGACGGTGCACGCATTGCTGTATCCGGGACGTTCGGCGAAGACCCCGATCTGTGCACCGACCGCGAAGAGGGCATTCGTGAGCGGAATGCAGACGTCCTGGCGCGCGCCCCAGATGACGTCTGACTTCGACCACGCTCCCGCCTTGTCCAGCGCGTCGCCGATCGCGGCGCCGAGCCGTCGACCTAGCACGGTCGTCTCGTGCGTGTAGCCAACAGGAGCTGCTGTTCCGTTGGCGTCGAAGGTCGTGCGACAACCGGCGGGATGTGACTCGCTGACAAAACGCTGTGGCACGCGCGAGATCGGGCCACTGAACACCTCGGGCGTCTCGTTGCTCCCAACGGAGCCGGCCATCTCGATCGCGACACCGCCGTAGCGGTGTTCGATCGTCTTGCGGAAGAAGTTCGGCCAGTCCGAGCTGATCCATGTGCGCTGCACGGGATCGGGATTGAAGCCGAGTGTCTCGGCGTGCTGGCTCACGTCACCGAGCGTCGCGATGACGGTCCCGTTGGTCGACACGGCCTGGAGCGCGGGCATCAGCTGATCATCGACAAATGGATACGAGGACCAGCACTGGCGAAGCTTGGCGGGCTCCGTCGCTTCGGCGTACTTGAGGCGCGCCGGACGCAAACGGTCGTACGTGTCTTCGATTGCTCGAGCTGATCGCGCGACGAGGAAGTCGACGTAGTAGGCATCGACTCCCGAGGTGAGCTGGTCGATCCCCGAGATCCCGAGAGTGTCCGGCGCTGATTCGTCGTGCGTCGCCGAGATGAAGACGTTGTCGAGGTGGTAACCGTCGGCCGCCACCTTGGCGCGGATGCGCGCCTGATAGACGTTGAACACCCCTTCTTGGTCGAGCACCTCGACCGCCATGACCTGACGATGGTTCGAGACAACGAGCGCTCGCGCGGTCACGTCATCGGCCACGGCCGATGCGAAGCGTGGTGTGTCGGCCCCGCCACCGAGCACGATGCCATCCCAGCGGCCGTTGCCATTGCAATCGACGTAGGCGTCACCGGACGCGAAGTGTCCGAGCTGCTGATCGTCGCGATACGGCTCCTCGAACGCGAACCGGCGCACCCCGTTGAACGACGCGGGCGCGCTGCAGTTGCTCGGATCACCCACGACGGAGCCATGCGGCGGCGGCGTGATGCTCGCGACCGCCGCACCCGCCTTGAAGCGCGCCGGACCCGGCGGCACCGGCGACGGTTTCGCCGCTCCCGCGGCGCCCGGCACCAACGCCACCACCACGACGATGACCGCTGCGAAGAGACTGACTTTCCGCATGCGCAACTCCCGCCCGCAGGCTACAACGGCGCCCGCTCCCCGCGGGCTGACGATACCGAGCCGGTGTCCGCGGGCGTCGCGCTCGCCGGGATGAAGTGGTCGACGAACAAGAACACGACGCCGACGAGTGCGAGCACAACGAGGCTCGTCACGATTCCAGCACCGACGGCGTGTGCGACCGCGGCAATGAGATGCGCCCACGGATTGGTCGTCACCGCGGGAAGGATCACGACAGGAACGATCCACAGCACGACGAGATGCGCGAGCGTGATCCCGATCAGCCACTTGCCGATGAGCTTCACCGTCGCGTGGCGATCATCAGTGGTGACGAGCCCGACCGTGAGCAATACGACCGCGCCGAGGAAGTAGAGCCAGAGGCGGTGCGCGAGCGCTTCGCGACTCTTGAACAGCGCCTGGCTCTGCGGCACGTCAAACGTGACGGCATGGACGTTCGCGAGATCGGCCACAGGAACCGACGGCAACGCCGCGGCGACCAGCGTGCGCACCGTTGCCTGATCGAGTGCTGCGGGCTGTGCCTGCTCTCCCAGTAGCCGTTCGTGGGCGTAGACGACGAACTGCTCGAGCTTCAGCTGGATGTCCGGCCGGCTGAGCACCGCGTCGAGCTGGTTCGTGTACGCGTCGTTGGTCGTGGCTCCGGTCGCGGACACGCCGACCGCAGGCGCCGTCACCGACGCAATGTGATCGGCGACGAAGTGCCGGAGATCGGTGCTCTGCAGCACGGCCTCGGTGACCCGGCGGGTGCGCGCCGTGTCGAGGATGGTGTGCGAGGTCCACCACGATGCGAACGCGAGCGCCGCGCACAGCATGCCCAGGTGAATGAACAGCTTGCTCACCGAACCGCGCCCGGTCACGCACCCTTCGTAGCAGCGGCGGTCACCGCCCGCAATGGAGCAGGACGGTTCCCTGGCACGGTCGCGGTAGGCCGATGGAGGAGTCCCCATGCTCGAGTAGCACCTAGAAGCCACACAGTCATCGGGGCCTCGCGCCGCCTACCCCGATGCCGCGTCCGGGGAAGCGGCCGGCCGCGGCCGCCACGGCAGCTTCCCGTCGATCTCGATGTCGAGCGAGAAGCTGAGGAACGTCCGGATGAGCACGATCAGGCCGAGGACGCCGACGTTCTCGAGCGACGGGTCGACCGCGACCGTCCGGATGAGGTCGGCTGCAACGAGCACTTCGAGCCCGAGCAGGATGCTGCGGCCCAGGAAGCTGCGGGTCCGGCGATAGACCGCGGTGGCGTCGAGCCGTTGCGCGAGATCGAGGCCCGCACGCCCGAGCGAGATGACGACCCCCACGACGATGATCGCGACGCCCGTGGCCTCGACGACCTTCGCGATCGTGTCCATGGTCTGCTTGAACGTCATCTGCCCTCCGGTCGCGAGCGTCGGTCCCGCACGCCCCGGCGCGCGGATCATCAGGGCATCATGACGCGGCCCACCCCGACCCCATTCAACAGGTGGCGCGGCGAACGATCTGGGCCTCTTGGACCGATTACTTCCGATGCATCGCGTCCTTGGCCTTGTCGACGACCGCTTCGGCCTTGTCCTCGACCTGACGCGACACGGATGGTGGGTGTACGAGACCTCCCGGTCGGACCGGAAGCCGGGAAGGATCGCACGGAAGCAAAGGGGCCACGAGGTTGAGCGACCGAGGGCTCAGCGGCTGATTCGCACTTCGCCCGAGTGGAGGTGGTGGAGTCGCACGACGAAGCGCCGTCGGCCGACCGACTCGAGGGTGTAGCTGTCGCCGTGGCCAGTGGCGCGCCTGGGGAGGGTGTGTCCGCCCGCGGTGACCGACCGCGGGGGGAACGTCAGCGTGAGGACTTCGGTCGCGTCTCGGTCGAAGGTGCGATAGGAGATGCCGCGATGGTCGTAGGTGACTCGCCGGACCACCGAAGTCGAGCCCAAGAGGTGACTCTGGCCATTGGGCGCGAGACCGGGGAGTGCGGCCATCACCCAGTTGAAGCTGCGGAGGTAGTCCGCGTAGCCGTCACTGAACCAGTACTGGATGCCCCCGAAGCCCTGCCCGCAGCATGAGACCCGACCGTCGGACGCGGCGAAGTAGGTGGCGTAGTTGAGCGACCGGAACGCGTTCTCCTCCGCCGCCCGGTCGCCCGTCTTCGCGTGGTAGATCGCGTTCACCGCAGCCCATCGGGACGTGTCGCTGCCGAGACCGGAGTCCGAACAGCACAGGTACCTTCCGCCATCGGCCGGGCCTTGCTCGTTGATCCCCAACGCACCGGAGTGCGGCCCGGCGCCGAAGTGCTGCGCGACCCAGCCGATCAGGTGGCTGACCTGTGTCCGCCATGCGCGATCGAATGCCGATCGGTCAGGCCGGTTGAGGAGGTACAGGGCGGTGTAGGTCGGCGCCGCCTGGTTGACGTTGTTCACGTCCTTGGGGACGTCCTCGAAGTAGCCACTCCACTTGTCGTACGTGGGGCTGCGGGGATTCAGCGGATGGGAGTCCAGCCACCGCCACGCGATTCGGCGGGCGCGGACGTACGCCCTGCGGTCACCCTTTCCGATCCGGATGAGCTCGTCGAAGAGGCGCAGGGGCGAGACCACGACTCCCCCGTACTCCTCACCATCGAGAGTGACACCGGTCCTCGCGTCGACGCGGAAGGCCCAGGGCGTGTGCGCATCGTCACCCGGTCGTACGTGTGCGGCGAGAGCATCGGCGGAGTGGATCGCGGCGCTGAGGTAGCGGCGGTTGCCCGTCATCTCGTAGAAGAGTGCGTAGCCGATCCCGAGCTCGCCGATCTTGTCCGGTTCGATCCCTCCGTAGAAGTCCTTTGGCATGTCGGAGAGGCAACGGCCGTAGTCGGCTTGATTCCCGCACCCCGTGGCGAACGGCACGCTCCCCCAGTTCCACGACGCGGTGTGGTCCCGTGCGCGAGCTGGTAGTCGAGCATCGAGCCGACCGTCCGGATGGCTTGGCGGTCTCCCGAGTACGGATACCAGGCCAGGGCGGAGTCGACGAACGCCCCGAATGTCATGGCGGGGTTGTTCTGCCAATACACACCCTGGAGCGTCGTGCCGTCGAAGACCGAGTTGACGAGATACGGCTTGAGCGTGGTGCCTCGTTGATCGGGAACTTGTGCTCGATGAAGCTCCAACCGAGTCGGAGCACTTGGTCATAGCCGAGATGCTCTTGGGGCTTGTACCAAGCGAGGAGCTTTCCGTGCGCATCCTTGACGGCCGAGTGCCACGGAAGCTCCGGCGTGACGGGCCCGGCGGGTGTCGTGGTCACGACATCGTCAGCCGCGACCGGGCACACCCCCATGAACACCTGGACGCCGATCCCGACCAATGCCACGAGACCGATCAGTCGACGGCGTCGCATCGGCCGAACCTACCCCGGGGACAGCTGACGAGAGCCGCCTGCAGACCCCGCTGGTCGCTAGGCGGTGGGGAGTGACTGCCAGCCGGGCGGAAGATCCGCGGTGAGGGCGGCCTCGACGAAGCGCGCCACGGCGGTGGTCGACGCTCGAGACGGCTTCCATTGGAGGGTGAACGGCACGAGCTGGCAGGGATCGACAGGCAGGAAGACGGTCTGTGTATGGGTACCGGTGAGTGACGCGATGAGCAGGATCCAGTCGACGGAGTCTTGATCAACCCAGCGGGCGGCGGCCAGGTCGGTGTCTTCGAGTGCGATCCGGGGCGGGCTCACGCCCGCGTCGTCGAGCGCCTGGCGTTGGCTGAGCACCCAGGCTGGGAAGAGGTCGGCCGCCGCTTCACCGAGGACGTCGTTCGCCAGTTCGGTGAACGCGATGGATCGCCGGTCGGCGAGGCGGTGATCGGGCCGCACGCCGACGAGCAGTGGCTCTCCGCAGAACACTTCGCTGGCAATGTCGTCTGGCTCCGAGAGAAGGCCGCAGGTGATGGCGATGTCGATGTCTCCGGCGGCGAGGGTGTCGGTCAGCTGGGGGAGCCACATCCGCTGGGTGACCACGGTGACCTGAGGTGCCTGCGCGTTGAAGAGTCGCACCAGATGTGGCGCGAGGGTGGGGGCGGCCGGCGGCGTGATGCCCAGCCGGACGATTCCAGCGTCTCCGCCCGCGACCCGCCGCACCGCGGCCTCGGCAGCATCGACTTCATCGAGGATGGCCTTCGCCCGAGTCAAGAGCTCGGCGCCGGCGCTCGTGATGGCAACCCGGCGGGTGGTCCTGATGAACAGGGGGGTGCCGAGCTCCCGCTCGAGCCGCCGGACCAGCTCACTGAGGCTCGGCGCACTGATCGAGAGCCGGTCTGCCGCCCGCCCGAAGTGCAGCTCCGTCGCGACCGCGACGAAAGCTTCGAGCTCGCGCAACTCCATCGTCAGACGATACCGGCACCCCTCATTGTTCGGACCAGCCGAACAGTGCGTTCGGAGGTTGGCCCTTTTTCGCCAACGGATCCGAGTCCAGGCTCCAGGGAGGACCTCTTGCGCCACACCCAAGAGAGGACCACCAAGACGTGCCGTGAAGGGAGACCACTGTGACCAAGCTTGATGTAGGAGCCATCGAGTACTCGCCGAGCGTCGACGGGGGATCGCACTACGTCCTCGAGTATCCCGGCGAGGATCCCCCGATCGTCCTGATGCACGGCTTTCCCGACGACCACCGGATCTACGACAAGCTCCTACCGCTGCTGTCCCCGAGGCGGGCTGTGGTCTTCGACTGGCTTGGATACGGCCGATCCGATCGCCCGGACCGTCCCCGATTCACTGCCGAGGAACATGAGGCCGAGCTCGCAGCCGTCCTCGACGAGCTCGGCATTGCCCGCGCGGTGCTCGTCGGTCACGACGCGTCCGGGCCCGATGCGGTTGCGTTCGCGGTCGCCCATCCCGAACGGGTGGCCCGGCTGGTCCTGCTGAACACCATCCTCGGACACCAATCGTCGCTGAAGCTTCCGGAGATGATCCGGCTCTTCGCTGATCCGGCATTCACCCCACTCGCGGATGCCATGGTCAACGACGACGCGCAGCGCCTGTGGCTGTTGCAACACACTGCCGCGGAGTGGAGGTTGGGTGACCTCGACCCCGACGGTGTCGCCGTCCGGTCGATCCTGCCCCAGTTCTTCGGCGACGCCGACCAGCCTGACGCCCTCGTCGCCATCCGGGCGTGGACCGCGGGTCTGTTCGACGCGCTGGACGAACAGGACGCTCTCATCAACAGTGGAGCCCTCAGACACCTCGAGGTCCCGGTCTCGATCATCTTCGGCAAAGACGATCGATACTTGGACTCCGCGCTTGCGGCGGAGATCGCCGGACTGTTCGAGGATCCGTCATTCCACCTGATCCAAGGCGCCTCACACTGGCCCCAACATGACCAGCCCGAGCAGGTCGCCGACCTTCTGAAGCAGTTCGCGGACACTCAGTGAGATGTCGTCCTCTCCTCCCCCTCCCACGGGGGCTCCCTCGCCACGATCGCCGAAGCGAAGGCGACCGGTGCGCTTGCGACCGGAGGGTCAGCTCTGGATGCGGTAGCGGAGGTTCACGACACCGTTGCCGAACCGGCGCTCCTCCAGCAGCTCCAGATGGATGCGGGCGTCGGTGGGGAATGCGGGCTTGCCTGCACCGACGAGCACTGGATGAATGAAGAGCTGGCACTCATCGACCAGCCCGGCGTTGAACGCGTGCGCGGCGACGGTCGGCCCGCCGATGGTCAAGTCGCTGGCGGCGGACGTCTTCAGGTCGCGGACCGCATCGGGGTCGAAGCGGCGCTCGAGCGCCGTGTTGGCGGTCGCGACGACGTCCTGCGTCGTGGAGTAGACGATCTTGTCGGCCCCTTGCCAGACGTTCGCGAAGTCGGCCATGAGCTCCGACTGGGCAGCCAGGGCAGGTTGGGTCTCCCAGACGGCCATCGTTTCGTACATGCGCCGTCCGTAGAGGTAGGTACCGACAGGGCGCACAAGGTCAGTGATGAACGTGAAGACCTCGTCGCTGGGCTCGGTCCAATCCAAGCTGCCCTGCGCGTCCTCGATGTAGCCGTCGAGGGACACGTTCGCCACGTAGATCAGCTTGGCCATGCCGCTCCTCAGTCGCCCGCGTGACGGTCCCTGGGAGAATCTACGTGAGACGCCTCGGGGGTCACCATGCCCGAGCGGCGTTGCTCTTGGAGTGTCCGGTCGGTGTCAGTGAAGCGAGGCGCGGAGGTAACCGAGCTCGTATGCATCCCGTTCGAGCACCTCGCGGAACTTCGGGTGAGCGATCGCAATGAGCGTGTTCGCGCGTTCTGCGATCGACCGACCCCGGAGCTCCGCGACGCCATGCTCAGTGACGACGTGGTCGACGGTGTTCTTCATCGTCGTGACGGGGGCACCAGGACAGAGCCGGGACACGATCCGGGAGAGTGATTCGTCACTCGTCGTGGAGTGGAGGACGACGAAGCCGATGCCGGCCTCGCTGAACATCGCGCCCCGCGCGAAGTCGGTCTGCCCACCGCTCCCCGAGTAGTAGCGACCGGCAATCATCTCGGAGTTGCATTGGCCCAGCAGGTCGACTTCGACGGTGGCGTTGATCGATACGAAGCACTGTTCGCGCCCGATCACCCGCGGATCGTTCACCCAGTCGACCGGCAGGAGCTCGACCGCGCTGTTGTCGTCGAGGAAGTCGTAGAGGCGGCGACTGCCGAGCGCAAAGGTCGCCACGAGCTTTCCGGGACGAGTGACCTTGTGGGTCCCGGTGAGCGCGCCCGATTCGAAGAGGTCCATCACGCCATCGGAGATCAGCTCCGTGTGGAGACCAAGGTTCCGATGGTCGCGCAGCAGCTCGAGGATCGCGCTGGGAATCGCGCCGATCCCCGCCTGGATCGTCGCTCCATCGGGAACGCGGGCCGCCACCAGCCCCGCGATGTGGTGATCCTTGGCCGACATCCGCGGCGCCGGCACCTCGATGAGCGGATAGTCGGCCTCGGTCATGCCGACGACCTGACTCAGGTGCAGCGAGTTCCCCCCGAACGTTCGCGGCATCTGCTTGTTCACCTCGATGAAGAAGGGAAGCTGTCCGATGAACCGCGCCGTGTAGTCGGCGTTGGTTCCGAGCGAGACGTAGCCGTGCGGATCTGGCGGTGAGGTCGCTGCGAGAACGATCGGATGCTTCGTTTCGCGGCGCAACAGCAGCGGCATCTCGCTGAAGTTGACGGGGACCAGGTCACATCCACCCTCGGCGAACGCTGATCGGGTCACCGACGACAAGAAGTACGAGACATGACGGAGGTGATCTCCGTAGGCGCCGTGGATGTACGGGTGATCGTGGAGTGTGTGCATCTGATGAACGCGGACGCGTGTCAGGTCCAGCGTGTGCGCATCGAGCGCGTCGATCAGCGTTCGCGGCTCCCCGTTCGCGAGGGGCACGATGACGTCCCCTCCAGGCGCGATGTGGGAGAGCACGGCCTCGGGAGGTGACACAGCGGGAGTCGCGATCATCTCCGGAGATACTGCCAGGCACTCTCAGCCAATACGACCCGTCTTCACGGATCACCGGATCGGCACGGGGCGGGACACCGTGCAGCCCGACCGAGGGCACGATCGTCGGCGATCAGCCCGGCGGCCGCCCCTCCCGGCGCAGCTGCTGGCGCAGCACGAACTTCTGCACTTTCCCGCTCGCAGTGCGCGGGAAGTCGTCGACCGACCGAACATGCTCGGGCCACTTCTGGCGAGCGATTCCTGCCGCATCCAGGTGAGCCCGTATCGCCGCGAGCTCTGGAGCCAGCTCGCCGGGCTGCATGCGAAGGAACGCGCACGCCACCTCGCCCAGGCGGGCGTCGGGCGCGGCGACGACGGCGACCTCGCTCACATGTTGCATCCGCACCAGGAGCTCTTCGATCTCCTGTGCACTGATGTTCTCGCCGCCGCGGATGATGATGTCCTTCTTGCGGTCCGTGATCGTCAGGTACCCGTCGTCGTCGAGGACGCCGATGTCGCCGGTCATGAACCACCCGTCGGCGCTGAATGCCGCCTCGGTCGCGAGCGCGTCCGTGTATCCGATGAAGAGGTCTGGCCCCCGGCTCCAGATCTCACCCGGCACACCGACCTCGACGTCGTTGCCGTCGTCGTCGACCAGACGTATCTCGACGCCGGGCAGCGGCCGCCCGTCCGTGGTGACGCGCTTGTCGTGCGGCACCGCGGGTGTGGACCCCGTGATCGACGGGTGCTCCGTCGAGCCGAAGCTCCGCGTGATCTCGATCCCGATGGCGGCGCATCGCTCCCCGACCGCGGCCGGGACCGCCGCGCCGCCGAGCCCGACGAACGGCATCAGCGGAGCGTGCAACTCCGGTTTGTAGTCGGGATGGTCGAGCAGGCTCGTCAGGAAGAAGGTGGAACCCTGGCCGGCCGACAATCCGTCGTCGAGCATCGCGGCCAGCACGCGACCCGGGTCCCACACGTCGATGAGGTGGATCTCGGTGCGGTTGTAGACGGGCACCAACAGCGCCGCCAACATGCCGATGCCGTGCCCGACCGGGGCACCCGTGATCATCGCGGGCCCGTCGCGATTCGCCTGCATGGCAGCGAGCTGTTGGATCTCGGCGGTGATCGTCCAGTGCGAGTGCACGACACCCTTCGGGTCCGACGTGGTGCCCGACGTGTACGCGACGAGCGCGGGCGCACCGGGATCGACTGCCGGGATCTCGGCGAGCGGCTCGCTCGAGACCAAGTCCGCGAACGCAATGTCGCCGGCGCCAAGTGACGCTTCCGTGCGATCGCCGACGACCGTGGCCCATTCGAGCCCCGGGAGATCCCCTCGCAGCATGGCGAGGTTCGCGAGAAAGTCCTGGTGGCCGAAGCGGTCGGCGGTGACGAGCGCCTTCACGTTGGTCTTCCGCAGGATGTACCCGACCTCCTTGGGGCCGTAGAAGTGCACGATGGGCACGACGACGGCACCGAGATAGGCGACGGCGTAGAACGTTGCGGCCGCTTCGAGCCAGTTCGGGAGTTGGAACGCGACGGCGTCCCCCGCTTCGATCCCACGCGCGTGCAGTCCCCGCGCGACGCGCCGGGCCAGCGCATCGACGTCACCGAGCGTGCCGCGGTACGGCATGCGCGCCGAGTACACCGTGAAGGGATGCTCGGCTGCGTCGTGCAGCCCCGCAGCCAACACGGCGCCGAGGCTTTCGTTCTGCCAATACCCCGCCTCGACGTAGCGCTTCGCGTCGTCCGCGGCGGTCGGGCGCGGGCTGTAATCGATCGACCTGCTCGTCATGCGGGCTTCACTTTCGACGGGTGGTAGTCGCCGACCTCGAACCGGTGCACGTGGGATCAGTATCACCTGACGCATACGGCATCGTCTCGGATGCCCACTGCACGTTCAGGTCCAGCTCATGAGAGCTCGAGAACCTTAGGTCTGCACGTAGAGCTGACCATCGGCGCCGCGGGCAATCGGGATCGTTGGCAGCGGCGTCTGCGCGGGGCCGCGGATCACCGCGCCAGTCAACGCATCGAACTCCGCGCCATGACACGGGCAGACAAGGCGGTTCGGTGATTGGTACTGGACAGTGCAACCCGCGTGGGTGCACACCGTGCTCACCGCGACGAAACGGCCCGGCTGGGGTTGCAGGGCGTACGCCGGATCGCCGTTGCCGGGCTCGGAGAACGAAGCCGCGCCGGTGACCGGCACCGCACTGGCCGAACCGATCGCTACGCCCGCGGGCGGCGCGGCCGTGGTCGGGACGGTGCTGCTCGATGGCGACGCCGCTCCGGACGGGCCGGCCGTGGTGGAGGTGGTCGTCGGCTGCTGCCGCGCGCCGAGGCTCGGCGTGACCTTCCGCGGATGGGCCGGCGCGAAGAGCCGCCCAAGTGCGGCGGTTGCCCCGCTCACGACCAGCACGCCCGCTCCCACCACACCGACGGTTCGAGATCGCAGCAGGAACGTCCGGCGGTCGAGGCCCTCCTGGAGCGCCGGCTTGAGCGTGGTCTGCTTCGCGAGCACTGGGCACGGCTCGATCGCGCACGGCGCCCTTCCACGCAGCTTGCACGCTCCCCCGTCGTAGGCACCGCAGAGCCGCCGGATGGTCGCGAAGTCGACTTCGACCGGACCGAACGGCGGAACGCGAAGCTCCCGACGTGCCCGGTCCCGTAGCTGCGCGTCCAGCGCGAACCTGCCGGCTCCGGCGAGGAGCAGCGGTGTCCATGCGAACAGGAACACGACGTCGGCACCGTAATAGTACGGATGCGTGTGCCAGCTGACGGCGAGGAGGAACCCGGCGGAGAGGAGCAGACCACCGGCGGCCGCCCACCGTGTCCACAGGCCGAGCAACGCGCCGAGACCGACCGCGATCTCGGCGATCGCGATGACGACCCCCATGACCACCGCGACGTGCGACGTGCCGTGCAGCACGCCACCGATCGGACTGGTCCGCTCCGACGCACGCAGCTGGCTCTGAATGGACGACGCCGCACCCGCGTCGAAGAAGTTCGGGTCGCTCAGCTTCTGCAGACCCGCGAACACGAAGGTGACGCCGAGGAACGCCCGCAGTGGCAGCAACGCGACATCAACTGCTCTCGTCTCCCAAGGCGAGCGCGTGGCGTGGGGCATCAATCCCGCAAGCTACAAAACGACCCCCCAACGTTTCGATCGATACCGGTAAAGGTCCGGACAACTCTGCGACCCTTCGATGCCGCCCCCTCGGACTTCGATGGCGTACAGGTATCGACGGCAGGCGGTAAAGATCTGGACAAGGGTCCTTGCACGGCTGTCCGACATGCAGTTCGCTCCGACTTCCCCAACTGCTGAGGTCTTCGAACAGGGATCGATGTGATGTCCCCCCGTGCTCCCGCGTCGGGCAGCGACGCGATTCCGCGCGCTCGAGCACCATCGCCCGGCGCGGCTCCCGGCGCTCGCACGCGGAGGGGCGATGTCGGGTGGCCGGACCAATCGTCGCCGGAACAGTCGCCGCGTCGGCCGCGATCACGTCGCGCTCGCCGAGCTGCGAAGCGTCGGGCGAAGCGAGCACGCTCGAGCCTGAACCGGACCATCCGTCGAACCGTGCTCGCGCTCGCGCCGCTCGCGCTCCTGTCTCTCACGTGGTCGCTCGGCACCGCGCTCGTCAAGCGGACCGGCGATCCCGCGTCGACGAAGCTGGTGGAGTGGGTTCGTGACCACGGCGGCAACGGGATCGTGAACGGCGTCGAGAACTGGTGGTACACGAACCATCCCCCGCCGGTCGGCGGGCTTCCCAAGGGCGGCAAGCTTCCGACCCCGCACCGGACCGCCTCGATCAAGAGCCGTCCGCTCGCGCCGCCGTCGTCATTCCGCCCCTGGTGCTGCCGCCCGACATCGCGCCATTTGCGTCGGTCCCCCTGCCGAACGAGGGCGTGTGGACGCCGACCGGCAAGATCGTGAATGGGAAGGCCGCTGTCTATGAGGCGCTGCTGCGTCCCGACCCGATCCACACGAGCGAGGTCGTTGGTGCCGTGTGGATGGACAAGACCCGGCTGCGCGGCGCGCTCTACAACGGGATCCAGCTTCCCGGAGGCGGACCGTGGGTCCACCCAGCGGAAGTGGCGCCGAACGACTATCCCGGACTCGTCGCCGGGTTCAACTCGGGCTTCAAGCTCGATTCCTCCCTCGGTGGCTATTACACCGAAGGGAAGATGGTCCGGCCGCTCCTGGTCGGTCGCGCCTCCCTCGTGATCTTCACCGACGGATCGATGACGGTCGGTGTCTGGGGTCGTGACGTGGGGATGGGTCCGAACGTCGCGACCGTGCGTCAGAACCTCGACCTCCTCGTCGATGGTGCCCGGAACCTGGCCGCCGGAGATCCCAACGACACCCAGAGGTGGGGCGCGACCCTCGGCGGGAAGGTGTTCGTCTGGCGTTCGGGAGTAGGCATCGACGCGGAGGGAAACCTGATCTACGTCGGGGGTCCAGCACTCAACATCGGCACGCTGGCTGACGTCCTCATCCGGGCCGGCGCGGTGCGCGCGATGGAGCTCGACATCAACACGTCATGGGTGAGCTACTTCACCTACACGGGTGGCGACGCTTCCGGACCGATTCAGGGAACGCGGCTGCTTCCCGACATGGAACGACCGCCGGATCGATACCTGTCCGGCAACTCCCGCGACTTCATCGCGCTCTTCGCCCGTTAGCGCATGATGCCGGTGTGCCCGAGTGAGTACCGGCCCGGCTGCGGCCACACGGTCAGTCCGTGGGGACCGCGAGGCACGGCGATGCGGGCGGTCAGAGCCCCGGTCGAGGTGTTGAACGCGTAGACCTCGCTGTCGAACCGGCCGGAGAGCCACAGCTCGGTACCGTCAGCGCTGAGGTTGCCCATGTCGGGGCTGCCACCGCCCGGGATGGCCCACGTCGCGATCACCGAGTCGGTCGCCACGCTGATGACGCTCACGCTGCCCGGCTGGTGCGGCGTCCCGCTGGTCGACGCGGATCCCCGGTTCGCGACGTAGAGCACGGTGCCGTCATGACTGGGGGTGATGCTGTGCGCGCCGACGCCCGTCGGGATGAATCCGAGCTCCCGGAGATGGTCGCCGTCAATGACGTCCACGCCGCCTTGGAGCATGTCGGCAACGTAGAACTTCGTGCCGTCAGGGCCGAGCCGGATGTCCTGAGGCATCGACGTCGCCATGGAATGGTCGGGCATCGTCGCCATCACGGGCGGTCGCCCAGGAGGCGTCGGCAGCTGCATCGATCCCGTCACCGTGCGGGTCGCGACGTTCACCTTGGCAATCTCGCCGCCGTACTCGCACGTCAGCAGGATGTAGCTGCCGTCAGCAGAGAAGTCCGCGTGGTTGATGCCGCGACAACCGGGCACGGGGACGCTCTGCTGGAGCGCGAGGGTGCGCGGGTCTCGGAAGTCGATCCGTGAGTGCAGCTCGGCCACGACGATGGCAGAGCGACCGTCCGGAGTGAAGTAGAGGTTGTACGGGTCGTTCACCGGGATGCGGGTGCCAACCGCGCCGGTGTGCGCGTCGATCGGGATCACGTTGTCGCTCTTGTTGTCGAGGATCCAGAGCGTCTTCAGGTCGAACGACGGAACGATGTGCTGCGGAGTGCTCCCGCGCCCGGTCGAGAACGTCGAGACGATCTGCTTGGTGACCGGATCGATCACCGTGACCTCGTCGGCGCGACCACTGGGCACGTAGACCCGGTGGAGGTCGCTTGCGACATCGGGGCGAACGCTCGACGTGTGCGCGTAGACGTCGATCGGCACGGAAGCGGTTCGACGCTGGCTGCGGGAGATGCGCGGACGGCGGGTCCGCGCATCGGCTCGCGACGCGCCTCCGAGCAGGGCCCCCTGCACCATGAGATATGCGACGAAAGCGGTGGCGACGACCAGCGCAAGCGCCATGCTGCGCCGCGTCATCATCTGACGGCGTGTGAGTCGCTCGGGCATCAGTCCGTTTCGCCCCACATGCGGGAGCTCCTCGAGAACGCAACGCAAGCACCGCACCGCGGGGCGCAACCGACCTTACGGCGCACGCCACGACGGAGCAGCCACGCGGTGCGAAGCCTGGTGAAGTCTTTACGAAGCACGAAGCCCGAACCACAGACGAACCGCTGCGCCGGCTCGCGGTCGGCATCCGCCAGACTCTCAGGTGTGACGATGGCGAGGGTTCGACCGCGTGCCCGGGCCGGAGCACTCCTGCTGCTGTCGTTGTGCCTGGGCGTGTGCAACTCGTCCAGCCCTGCGCACGCCAGCAAGCCGTCCCGCCGAGCATCAGCGACGACGACCACGGTCGCGGCGCCGGGCGGGCCGCCATGGTCAGTCGAGCAAGGTACGTTCGAGTTCGACGACCCGTCACGCGCGGTCGGTCGCGGCGGGACCGATCCGCCTCACGCGGGGCGAGCGCTGCGCACGACGGTGCGGTGGCCGGTTGGGCAGGACAGGACGGTCGCGCCGGGCCGTCTGCCGTTGCTCGTGTTCGTGCACGGATTTCGTGCCTCTGGGTCGACGTACGCGGCGCTGCTCGATGAGCTCACACGCTCCGGAATCGTCGTTGCCGCTCCCGAATTCCCGGGCGAGAGCAGCGCGTTGCCCGGTTCGGCCGTCGAATCCGACTTGGTCAACGAACCGTGCGACATGGAGTTCGTGGCGTCCTCGCTGGAGAACACACCTCCCCCGGCCCTGCGCCGCGCCTTGGAGGGCGCGCCGCTGATCGTCGGCGGCCACTCCGACGGCGCCACCGCGGCCGCCGGTGCGGGATACTCCTCGACCTGTTCGAGCATCCCGATACGCGCCGTTGTCGCGCTGTCGGCCAACAACGTGCCGATGACGGGTGCTTCGCGCTTCGGCACTCCGCCGGCGTTGCTCGCGATGACGGGCACCGCCGACGAGGTCAACCCCATCGCTCACACGCAGGCGTTGTATCAAGGCGCGCCGGTCCCGGCGTGGCTCGTGACGATCGACGGCGGTGACCACCTCGGCACCTTCACGACCGATCCCGACCTTCCACGAATCGGCGCGATGATCGCCGACTTCATCTTCACGGTGGCTGACGGCGACACCGCAGCTCGGAGAAGGTTCACGAACGCGGCGGGTGGGCGCATCCATCTGCAGGATCGCTGACCCGCGCCCGGGCCGAGCGCGAAACGGCGTGATCGCGCCAGGAGGCGGCTCGTCCCGTCGCCAGCGCAGACCTCGCCGAGGTTTAGTCCAGGTCTTCACCATCCCCCGCCCTCGTGGGGACGGCGCGGAACTCCGTGACCTGCGTTGACGCGGTCGTTCGAAGAGTGCGCGGAACGCGCCCTCGCCGAATCCGGAACGCGCCTTCGCTACATCCGGGACGGGTCGGGTGCTCGACCGCTACCTCAGGAGGTCGCGGGCCACTCCTTGAGGAGCTTACGGGCGGTGCCGTTGTTGCCGAGGTGGTAGACGGCGACGCCCGCAGGATGCACCGGGATGGCGTCGAACGGCTCGGCCTCGATGACCTTCAAGTCGTCGAGCGTTGCGACGCCCACGGTGATGTGCGGCAGGTACTTGCCGTCACCGATCTGGGCTGGGACGTATCCCTCGACCCACTTGATGATCGTCGGGCTGATCGTCTCGCCGGGGTCGGCGACGAACGCCGCGGCGGTGCCGCCCGACTCGGTGAATGGTGCGACTGCGTCGACCAGCTGCGCCTGGAAGGCGAGCACCTCCGCGCTGACCTGCACGAGGAGCGCAGTGGGGGCCATGCCCGGGAAACCCCAATCCTCGTGCTGGATCTTGACCGCCTTGTAACCGAGTGAGGCGACATCGGTCGCGTTCAACACCTGCTCGACGGCCGCGTAGACCTGATCGAGATCCGCGGTGCGGACATACCGCTGGAGGGTCGTGATGTGCGGCTGGTGGGTTTCGTCCAGCGCCCAACCGGTCGGGAGGGGCACGCTCTTGAGCATCCGCTCGTTGACCTCGCGGGCGCGTGCGATCGCGGCTTCGTCGGGGTCGATCAGGATGTCGATGGCGGTCAGGTCGGTCACTTGGCTCCTCCGGGTGCGAACACGGTGGTCCAGTCGTCCTTCATGCTGACGACGGTCCAGCCCAGCTCCTTGGCCTTGACCAGCGACTGCTCCCCGCCCTTGGTGTACGCGAACTCGCGCTCACCATCGTCATGGTTGACCAGCAGGCCGAATTTCGCGGCGCTCAACATCTCGATGTCCACGTCGGCGTTCCCGCCGGCGAACACGGGAAGACGGCCGGTCTGACCGAAGATGTGCTCGGGCTTGCCCGGCCCGACATCGAGACCGCCAAGGGCCTGATCGGCACGGACGATCTTGCCGTCGGTGTAGTGGTAGTCGGCCGCGGTACCGATCACGTTCTCCTTGTAGATCCCCCACGTCTCCTCGGCGAACACCCGCATGAAGTCGCGGCCGCCACCGGAGCACACGAAGAGCCGGAACTCGTGCGCCTTGAGGTAGTCGAGGAGCTCCAGCATCGGCTTGTAGACGAGGTCGATGTACGGCACACCCAGATTCGGCTGCTTGACGGTCGTGAGCCACTCGCGCACCTGAGCATCGAACTCGTCGGGTGTGCTGCCCTCCCATGTCCGCGCGAACGCGGCAAGCAACGTCCCCACCACGTCGGGGCCCTGGGTCGCCACCCCCTCGAAGAACGACATGTCCTTCTCGATGATCGCCTTGTACGGCTGCTGAGTCGGCGAGCGACGGGTCGGCCTTGACCTCCTCGCCTCAGCGCCGGAATACGAAGTCGAACTGGGGCGGCAAGGGCTGCTCGACCCACAACGTGCCGTCGTTGTCGAACGTCGCGATCCGGTCCGCCACTGCGATGAACCCCGAACCAGGCGTCGTCACGGTCGTCACGAAGTCGACGATCGCCTGCTTGGCCGGACCGTCGTTCCAACTCGCAAGCGCGGAACCAGTCATGAGTCTCCTTTGGGGCATCGCTAGCTGTAGATCCTAAGAGCGTGAGTCAGTGCCGATGATGCTGGCTGGGGTCATGTGGGCTGAGGGCGCTGTGGGGTCGTCGGTAGTTGTAATCGACGAGCAGCGCGCGGAGTTGGCGTTCGTTCCAGACGATCGTGCGGTCCAAGAGCTCGTGTCGCAGTGTTCGGACCCATCGTTCGCGTACGTGTGTGCCATCGGCGTGCGCGGCGGAGTCGTGATCGCCGCGATGCCCTCGGCTTCAAACACGATGTCGAACGCACGGGAGAACTGGCCAGCACCGTCGTGCATCACGAACCGGAACTGACGCTCGAGGTTCATCAAGGAGTTGCGGGCGCCTGGGTTGTCCATGTTCCAGTCGCGTTGGTGGTGATCCCGCCGAGATGCACCCGACGCGTACCGATCTCGATGAAGAACAAGGGCAACTGATGCGGAACATCACTTGAGAGCCCCAGGCTCAATCCGCCTGAAGGAGGAGTGCGGGACGAGTGCGAGCGGCTTGGATCCCTGGCGCGGCCGCGACGATGTTGGCAAGCACGATGGCGCCGACTGAGATCAGTGCGATCGCAAGCGCGGGGATGCTGGGTTGCGGCACCGCGTGGATCTCACGAGCGAAGATGCTCCACAACCCGCGTCCGATGATGATGCCGATCGGGACGCCGAGCGCGACGCCGATGAGGACGGAGACCGTCGCCTGCCACGCGACGACGGCCGCGACCTGCCAGCGTGTGCAGCCGAACGTCTTTAGCAATGCGAGCTCGTGGCGTCGTCGCCGAACCGAAGCGAACAGGGTCAGCGCGAGTGCGCATAGCGCGCCGATCGCGAGCGTGCCGCCGAGGATGTAGGGCGTGTTGCTCACCGATTGGTAGTTCACGATCTCGGCGGGACGTTGCACGGAGACGACGGTGACGCCCCAGTTCGTCGGAAGGCTGAGCTTGCGCGCGATGTCGTTCAAGCCGCGGAGCGCCGCGGCGTGATCGACCCCCGCTCGGAAGCGCACGAGTGCCGCATTCGGGCCCGCGGGCACATTGCCGCTCGGGTCGCGCAGTGCGGCTGGCACGAGCCGCGCCGCGAGCAACGCGCCGGTGCCCATCTCCAAGTGGTCGCTGCCGGAGCCGCTGCCGCCCACCGCGGGCAGGCTGGCCGTGCCGACGATGTGCAGCGACACGTCCTTCCCAGTACCCGGGTCGACACGGACCGTGTCGCCGAGGTGTCGATGAAGCTGCGTCAACGTCGTCGCGCCGAGCACGATCTCATTGGCAGCCTCGAGCGCGTGTCCCGACAGGATCGGAGGATCAACCCGCGCGTTCGGTGCACCCGCGAGAACGGGAACGGAGACTGTGTCGATCCGGGCGGCGGCGAAGTAGACGCCGGTCCATGCGGCGACATCACGGTCGCCGTCAAGAGTCTTGACCGTGAGTGCGTGCGGCATGTCGCCGACACCGCCGCCTCCTGCCAGCTCGTAGTCCCAGTTCCATCCGTAGAGGCGAGGGTGAGACACCAGTGTTTGCAGGCTTGTGGCGAACGTGAGCGTGGCGACGACGACGACCATCGCCAATGCGGTGCCGACAATGGCGGACCGGACCGGCACCGTGTTCTGGCCGTGTCCTGGCTCGAGCGCGAAGCGGATCCCCGTCGCGGCCGGCGCGGACACGTTCGCGGTGACGACCGCGCGTGCTGCGTACGAATTCCGCCTCGGAGAGAACCGCGACCGCTGAGCGATGCCGCGTGTCGTGCTGTACGCGAGGCCGACCGCGATCGAGCCGAGGATGACCATCACGATGACGAAGCCGGAGAGGAGCACGCTCCAGTCGAACGCGAAGCCAGGCGAGGGGTACACGGGCCGCACCGGTCCGATCGGCGACAGCGGCGAGACCAGCACGGCGACACCGACGGCGAGCGCACTGCCGATGACGATGGCACCGAGGATTCCGAACAGCCCGTCGGCGGTCGTCATCGTGCGGCTCGCGCCGAGTGCTCGCAGGAGCCGGCGGCCGTCGGCGTCGCGGCGGAGGTGACGGCCGACCAACTGGCCGCCGATCAGCACGGTGGCGAGCGCGGCGATGAGCCCGAACACGGCGAGCGCGATCGATTCGGGTTTCGTTGCGCGCTCAGCCTTCGCCGCGGCGCCCGATGGTACGACGAAGTGCGTGCTGACCACGGGGTTGAGCGCCGTCAGCTCCGCCTCGGCCGCAGACAGGTTGTGGCGACCGTGGTCCAACACCACACCGCTTGTCGTGCTCTGCGCGCAACAGTCGAGGAATTGGCGCGTGAGCGCCGGCGTGAACAACGCGAAGTTCGCCCCGAGCGCGTCCACGTCGTCTTGAATGATCGCGTTGTTCTGGACGCCGATGCCGACCAACGTCAGTTTCAACGTGCGGTAGGCCTGAGGGCGCCACTGGTCGCCGCTGGGGCCCGGGGCCGCCTCTTGCTCATTGGTGTAGAACGCGACGGGCACCGTCGTACCGATGTGCCAGCCCAGGAGCTTCGCAATCTCGGGCGACACCACGAACTCATCCGCGCGCGTCGGATCGGCCATACGTCCGGCGGTGATCGCGACCGCGTCTTGGGTGATGAAGAGCCCATCGACACTGGCGTACGTACTGACCTCGAAGTTCGCGGGAGCCGATGGCGGCGGAACCAGCTCCTTTCCATCGGTCTGCAAGACCGCGCTGTTCAGGACCGTCGCGCTCTTGACCTGCTTGACGTGAGGAAGGCGCGAAACCCTCTTGATCACCGCGGCGTCGTACCCGTTCGTCGCACCATTCAGACCGTACAGCCCGGTCGGAAGCAAGAGATCAGGCGGATGCGTGTGCGCAAGGAACGCGGGATACGACGACTGCGTTCGGCGTGCCGCGGCGACCGCCCCGATCGCGAGCCCGCCCAGCAGCCCGATCAGGAGAACGAGCGCGAGGTATTCACCCCACCGACGTCGGAACGTGGCGCGGAACCGATACCAACTCACGACGAATGCCAGGCGCATCTCCCCAAGTCTGCTGCCCCCGGGGACGGCCGCCCAGGCGGCTGGCACCTCTACGTCACGGGTGCCAGCACCACCACAAGTGCGAAGGCGATGCAACGGTTCCTTGAACCGACGCTCTTGTCGATGGCGCCGAAGATTGCACTCCGCGATGCGCGTCTCTTTCCTGAACCGTGTGTCACGCGCTTCGGCGCTGAAGCGCGAGAAGTACCCTCTCACCTGCACAAACACCATCCCCCGCCCTCGTGGGGTCTGTGACAAACCTCATCTGCGTAGGTCGGAACGGGGGCCCGATCGGCCCAGGAACGCGCCGCTCGTGATTCACGAACGCTCAGGACCCGAATCGTGAACGCGCCTCGACTTCAGCTCCAGCCTCGGACTGCCAAGGGACGGCTGCCGCGGCGCGGTCCGGGCTTCTTGACGTTCATCTGGATCTAACGTCTGCCGAACGTGTCAGTGGGCAATCCCGGGAGCAGGTACATGGGCGGTTGGAGCCCGGTTGCGGTCGTGTTCATCGGCTATGCGCTCGTGGCCGGTCGACTCGATCGCTACTCGATCACTGCGCCGATCGTCCTGGTCGTGGCCGGGACAGTCTTGGGCGCCGGCTTCCTCGATGTGCTGCCGGCCAATCCTGGTACCGAGCCGATTCGTCTGCTGACCGAGCTCACGTTGGCGTTGATCCTCTTCGCCGACGCGTCGAGCGTCCGACTGCGTCAGGCCGAAGGTGATGCCGCGTTGCCCCTCCGGCTGCTCGGCATCGGGCTCCCGCTGACCATCGCGCTCGGCGCAGTCGCCGCGCGGCTGGTGCTTCCGTCGATCTCGTGGGCCGAGGCGGGTCTGATCAGTGCCATCTTGGCGCCGACCGACGCCGCACTGGGCGTAGCGGTGGTCACCAACCCCGTCGTGCCGGCCCGCATCCGCCGGGCGCTGAACATCGAGAGCGGACTGAACGATGGCATCGCCACCCCGTTCGTCACCGTCCTGCTCGCCGTGGTCGTGGCGGGCACCGCCAACGAGCACTGGGCCTCCGACGCGATCCTCGAGCTCCTGCGGGGCGCCCTGTTCGGCATCGCCGTCGGTCTCGTCGGCGGCTGGCTCGTCCGTCGCGCCACCAAGGCCGGGTGGAGCACGCCGACGTCAGACCGGCTCGTCGTGCTGAGCCTCGCGCTCCTGGCCTACGGCGCCGCGGTGGACTACTCGGGCAACGGGTTCGTCGCCGCTTTCGTCGCCGGGCTCGTGTTCGGCGCCAGTAGCCGCGGACAAGCCGAAGAAGCCACCGAGTTCACCGACACCGTTGGACTGTTCTCCTCCTTTCTCGTGTGGATCATCTTCGGCGCCGCCTTCGTCGGACCCGTGTTGCGAGACGGCATCCATCTCCGTCCCATCCTCTACGCGGTGATCAGCCTCACCATTGTCCGCATGCTGCCGGTCGCGCTCTCGCTGATCGGTACACGGCTACGCCGCGACACGGTCGGGTTCATCGGCTGGTTCGGACCGAGGGGCCTGGCCTCAGTCGTGTTCACCCTCATCGCGTTCGATGCACTCGGCGGCCACACCTTGGCTCGAGAACTGGCTGAAGTGACAACCTGGACCATTCTGCTGTCGGTGATTGCCCACGGCCTCAGCTCGGGCCCGCTTGCCGCATGGTACGGACGACGCCTCGCCAGGGCGCCCGCCGGCACGCCGGAGCTCGCCGAGGTTGGCCCCACCCGTCTCCGCAAACGCAGCCTCCTCTGACCCGCTGGGAGCGGAGACAACGGTCGCGATGCACGCGACCCGGCGACTGCAATCTCATAGGCATCTGCCGCTGCGACCAGGCGGTAGATCGTGGATCAGACGCCCTCGATTGCTTCGAGTCGCCCGGAGCGAATCGCGTCGCAGAACGCTTGGTAGTCCTTCTCGTTCTGGTCCGCGTAACGATGGGAGAAGTCGGCGATCGACTGGTCGAACTTGTCTTTGGTGCCGAGGTACGCGGCGAGCGCGATCGGATCTCCGGATCGGGCATGTGCCCGCGCCAGGGTCTGGCCGCAGATACGCGCGTACATGGAGAGGGTGATCGGCGCCATCGTCTCGACGACGGCCGAGCCTTTCATGTCGCGCAGTTGTCGCCAGTAGAGGTACCGGTTGGCTCGCGGGCCTTTGGTCCAGCCGAGGTAGATGTCGCTCGCAGCTTGCATGATCCGTTGACCTTGTACGACCCGCTCTCCTGGTTGCTGGTAGCGACTCTTGGTGAGATGGTCCTCCAATACTGACGCGGTCGCTCCTTTGACTTGGAGGAACAGCGGGTCCTGTTGATCGCGACCCTGCAACAACACGATGAACGCCTGGGTACCGACGCTTCCGACGCCCACGACCTTGCGGGCGACATCGACGACTTCGAATCGTTCGAGCAGTTGACGGCGATCGTCCTGCAGGGTCGCGCGATACGCGCGGAACTGCCCGTGGATCGTGTTTGTGAGCTCGTCGGCGGCCATGCCGCTGCTCTCGGCGAGGTCGCGGGCTGGGACGACGATTGGCGGTTGGCTGACGATCCGGTACTGGCCATCGACCTGCTCTGCGAGCTTCGACAGCGCCTGCAAGCTGTCGCGGGAGCGTGCCTTCTGCGCGTTCTTCCGGGCGTTCTTCTCCGCGGTCTTCGCGGCCTTCTTGTCTGCTCCTTTGGCGGAGTCGGCCATGGCCTTGAGCGCAGCCATGAGGTCCGCTTCCGAGAGGTGCGCGTACCAGATGTCCATCGTGCGCATCGCCGCGAATTCGGCCATCGCCTCGCGATACGCCGCCGCGGCCGCAACCGTCGCGTCGCGCGCCTGCGGGTCGGTGAAGCCGTTGTTGCGCGCCGCGATCGTGAAGCTCGCCGCCATGCGCTTGACGTCGTACTCGAACGGTCCCGGCAGGGTCTCGTCGAAGTCGTTGACATCGAAGACCAGTGCTCGTTCCGGTGACGCGAACACTCCGAAGTTCGACAGGTGTGCGTCGCCGCAGAGCTGCACCGTCAGGCCGGCGGTCGGCGTGTCCTTGAGATCGGCGGCCATGACCTTTGCTGCTCCCCGGTAGAACGTGAATGGAGACACCATCATGCGCCCGTGGCGCACTGGCACCAGATCCGCCTCACGGGTCGCGTTCTGCTCCTCGAGCAACGCGATCGGATCCGGCCGATCCGCGGCTGGTGCCCAGGGGGCATGACCCGACAGCTGTGTTCGCTCGCGTGCGGCTTTCCCCAGTGCCGCTACGCTCGTCGACGCTCAGATGCTTGATCTCGTTCATGACAATCCTCTCGGCCCGTCGGGCATCCTCGTCCCGGGCTACCAATCGCGATCGGCGAGGACATCGAGGTCGTGAAACACGACCTCGCCATGGACGAGGTCGTCGTACTTCTTGGCGAATGCCTGTGTCTCAGGCAACCTGGAGTTCTCCATGGCTGCGTCGTAGGAGTCGAAGAACGCGAGAAGGAGATAGCGGTTCGGCTCTTTGCGATCCTGGGCGACGATCGACCGTCGCACCGTTCGCTTACCTTCCGTGGTATCCCTCCACCCCTCATCCAGGGCCATGATGTCGCCCAGCTTCGATGTGAAGAATTCAGTGACCTGGATGAACATCAGTTGCTCCTATTCTCTCGTCGTGCCAGCCGCGTTCGATTGGGATGGCTTCGGCGTCGCGCTGAGCGCGGCTTGGTCGCTCGACCCGACGGTGGGGTCGGGGCTCGTCGTTGAGGCGGGTTCCTCGTGCGGCAGCCCACCGGTGAATGCAAGGGAGATGAGCGCCAGGAATGCGGCTCCGAGAAGGCCGGCCTTGAGTGATCGGAGCTGGGCCGTCTCGTAGTCGTCGACCACTGCGGCCGTCGTGGGCTGATCGAGGCCCGCCTTCTTGGCGGCGCTCTCGATCTGGTTGGACGAGACGAAGTTGAGGCCGGAGCCGGCGGCTACACCGACTTGGTTCTTTACCTCTGCGCTGATCCGCGAGTCGTCTTTGACGGCGGAGGTGAAGGTGTTGGTCAGCCCGATGAGGACGATGGCACCGATGAAGGCCACGCCGAGCGCGGAGCCGAGCTGCTGGCCGGTGAACTGCAGTCCACCAGCCTCGCTGCGACCGGATTCCTCGACCGAGGACTGGATGACGTTGCCGAGCTGGGAGATCATCAGGCCCATCCCGATGCCGAGGACGCCCATGCCGATGGCGAAGCCGGCGTCGGAGAGCGTCGGCTGGATCGTCGCGAGCAGGATGAGCACTCCGGCGATCGTGACGAGAAGGCCGGTCCGGACGATGGTGCGCACGGGGAAGCGGTTCGACAGCCGCGCGCCGAGGCCGGCGGTCACGAGCATCGTGATCGAGATGGGGAGCATCTTGATCCCGGTGTCGAGCGCGTTGAGCCCGAGCACGAGTTGGAGGTAGAGCGGGACGACGAAGAAGGTGCCCATCAGGATCAGGTTCTGGCTGAAGAGCCCGATGACTCCGGATCGGACCGGTGGGATGCGGGCCAGCGAGAGGTGGATGAGCGGGTCCCGTTCCGTCGCTTCGCGGTGGCCCTGCCATCTCACGAACCCCCAGAGCACGACGCATCCGGCGCCGACGACGAAGAGGGTGAGCGAGAAGCCGAAGATCGTGATGGGCGAGTCCTTGGGCTTGACCCACCCCCACGTGCTCGATTCGAGGACGCCGTACACGAAGAGTCCCAGACCGGAAGCCGAGAGCACCGAGCCGACGACGTCGAGCTTCGGCGTGGGGGTGGGACCGGGGGCGTCTCGCACCTTGCGGGTCATGAACAGGATGAAGGCGGCGATGAAGACTTCTCCGACGAACACGACCCGCCACGTCAGCGTGGTGGTCGCCCACCCGCCCACGATGGGTCCGACTGCGATCCCCGCGCCGGCGACGCCACCGATCACCGCGTACGCCGCCTTGCGTCGCGCGCCTTCGAAGTTGCCGGCAATCAGCGCGGCGAGCGCCGGGAAGACGAGCGCGGCGCCGATGCCTTCGAGCACTGACCATCCAAGCGCGAGGACGGCCACCGATTGCGACGCCGCGGTCAGTGCCGAGCCGCAGGCGTAGATGATCAACCCAATGACGAACGCCCGTCGGCGGCCGATGATGTCGCCGATCTTGGCTCCGGTGAGGATGAGCATTGCCATCACCAGGCAGTAGAGGGTGATGACCGCCTGGATCGTGGTCACCGTGGTGTGGAAGTCCTTGACCAGCTGGCTGATCGAGACGTTCATCACGGACTGGTCGAGCACCATGAGGAACTGAGCGGTCGCCAGCGCGACGAGCGCCGCCCCACCCTTGCTCGTCTTGGTGTTCACAGCCCTCCTACGTGTCGGCCAGTTCGGGTTCAGATCGGCCGCCGATACTGTGAGTCGGTCGTCTCGGCCAGCTTGCGCGCCGCATCAGCTGACGTCAGGCACGGCCCGACTCATGGCGCGGACCGTCGGCACAGGCGCTCGTGCACACGAGCTTCGACCAAGATCGGAACGAAATCTCGAACACGGGTCGCTTCAAAGGTCGCGAACTCGGATTCGACCTCAGATCTGATAAGTGCAGGATCAATGCCGGCGCCGAGTCGGACCTGCAGTGACTGCACGACCATCTCGATCTGCCGCGCCCACGATCCTTCACCGGAGACCCCGTCCGTGACGTCATCGGGCCCGGCCGTGCGCTGGGGTTCAGTCAACATGCCAGGCCTACTCGGCGTCGTCCTCGAACGCCACGATGGCGAGGCCGAGTGCTTCTGCGATGCGAATAGCTGCGGACATGACCCGGGCGGTGCCAACGATCGGAGCGACCGCGACCAGGACGTTCTGGACGTCGTCGATCGTGACGCCCGTTTCGACCGCGGCACCAATGTGCGCGAGATAGGACGTCGCCGGAGCGTCCACCGCGACGAGTGCCGCGAGGCGAACCGACAACAGGGTGTCCGCTGGCAGGTCGCATCGCTCGATCGACGCGGCCGTCATCGCGGCAAGCGTTTCGAGTACCGGCATCTCTTCGGTATCCGCGGGCATCTTCGACTCCTGTGTCTGACGAGTAGTTGGGTGGTGTCTCGCCCTGCCCACCGACGCGGGCAAGGCGAGACGATCGCTAGCCGACTTCTTTGGCTACTTCTCGAGCGGTGAGCACGAGTCGAAGGTGTTCAGGCACCTTCGGCCGCTGCGCTCTTGGCTGCTTCCGCGCTCTTCGGGTCGACCTCGTGCTTCGAGACGTTGCTGGCCTGGGGTAGCGCCTTGTCGACCGCGTCGGTGTAGCTCGGGTCGAACACCACGATGATTCCTGAGCTGCCCGGCGGAAGGTCATCGGCGACCTCGGCCTTGATCTCCTTCTTCTCGTGGTGCGAGACGAGCCCGCCCGCACCGGCGCCGATCCCGGCCCCGACTGCGCCGGCCGCGAGCAGCGACGGCGGGAAGATGAGTCCGACGAGCAGGCCACCCGCCGCACCGAGGATCGCTCCGGCCCCGACGTTGGGGACGTTGTCCTTCTCGTGGATCTTGCCGTCCGCGTCGCGGCTCACCAGCACGAGGCCCTCTGCCTGGATCACCTTGTCTTTCCGCAGCTGCTTGAACGCGTCCCAGTCGACTTGCGCCGCGTCTGGGTCTGTGTAGGCGGCGATGTAGAGGGCGAGCGGGGTGTCCTTTGATGCCATGGGGGTTTCTCGCTTTCTAGTTGGGGATCGGGATTCTTCTGGTGTGGGTTCCGGGTCCGTCGCTCGGGGCGGCTAGCCGCACTTGGTCTTCAGTGCGCTCTCCAACGAGGAGATAGATGACCCAAGCGAAGTGATGGCGGTCTTGACCTCCGAAAGGGTCTGGACGGCGTTGCCGTTGCCGAGCTTCCCGACCGCCGTTTCGAGTTGGTCCAACGACGACTTCACCGCAGAGGTCTCCGTCGTGTAGCTGCCCTTCGCTGCTGATTCGAGGGCCGCGACGTCCGACTTGACCTTGTTGACTGCCGACTCGATCCCACTCTTGCCGCCGGTGAGCAGACTGGGATCCGCGAGCGCGGCCATCGACTGCTTCACATCGTCGGCCGCGCTGCACACCGCGTTCTTGGACGACGCCGACGACGTTGACGAGGTGCTCTTGGACGTGGTCGAGGAGCTCGTTGTGCTATTGGAACTGCACGCGGCGACCGCGGTCGAAGCGATCACAGCGATCGCGATGCACGTGACCGCTGACTTCAACTTCATGATCAGGTCCTCCTCCGGCGTACGCCCGACATGGTCGGGATCTTCGTGACTAGACGTCTGTTACGACGACATAGGGGTCGACGGGTCGGGTGATGATGTACGACAACACACCGATGATCGGTACGAACACGATGAAGAGGAACCACATTGCCTTCGCGACACCGTGATGGTCCGTGCGCCGGAAGTTGTCGACGAAGCACCAGATGACGATGAAGATCCACAAGAAGAACAACCCGAACATCAAGATGCTCCAAAACACTGAGAGCAATGGGAAGTCATATGCCAGCATCACGTACTCCTTGTCTGAGCCGCCGGCCCGACGAGCGGGCGGTGCGGCGATCGGAAAGCGTCGGGTCCTGACCACATCGGTGGGACACGACTGAGAGACCCTGAATCAGCGGGCGAGACCGCAACAGGGCCGAACGTCCCGAACGCAGCGTTTCGCAGCAGTCGGCTCACGACTTGTCTTCCACGATGAGATGCACATCGACGAGCTCGAGACCGAGCGAGTTGACGCGTCCGATGACACCGTGGAGCCCGGCTTGGTCGACGAACTCCCCGCGCAGCCGCGTCATACCTTGCTCGGAGCGCAACTCAAATTCCGGAAAGGCAGCGAGTGTCACCGGTCCCGGCTCACCGCGGAAGGTGAGCTCATAGGTCTCGGCCACGACGGCACCTCCGCCTCTCTTGTCGAGGTCGGAGGACTGGGCCTCCGGCTACGCTGCTCCCGCGATCGTCATCAACCACAGTCTTCGGAGTCTGCGCTCTGGTGGGGTGATCGGCTGTCACCCGACCGGGGGTGAACGGTGAACGAAGGGTTGGGATCCTGACTCAGCGACCGCTGGCCGCGACGAAGTTCTCGCCGCCCAGGCTTCCGAGGTGGCACGTGGCGCGACCTCGGCTACATGCGTCTCTCGATGGAGGTGCGCAGGTCCCGCTTACGGTCGTTGTCGGTGCGCCCGGGGCCGGCAAGAGCGCCGCGCTCGTATCGTGGCTGCACGATCGTCCCGAACTTACGTCGATCTGGCTTTCGTGCGATCAGCGGGACGCCGATGCAGCCACCTTCTGGTCTGCGCTCACCGCTGCGCTCGCTCGCCGGTGGCCCGACCGCTGGCTCGACGCAACCGACTTGCTCGGCGAGGCGGACCCCGAGCTCGATGACGTCGCGACCGCGATCGTGAACGACCTCGCGACGCTCACCGAACCGGTCGTTATCGTGATCGACGATCTCCAGCTTGCCTCCGCCGCGTCACCGAGCTTGACCATGTTCATCGAGCGTCTCCCTGCCAGCTGTCGTGTGATCGTCGGCAGCCGCGCTGAACCCCAACTCGCGCTGCACCGACTTCGGGCGCATGGCCAGCTGCTCGAAGTACGCGACGCTGAGCTCCGACTCACGCAGGCCGAGGTCGCCGCAATCATGTTCTCGTTCGCGATCGACCTGAACCAGGCCGACGTCGAGCTGCTCACGGCCCGCATTGACGGTTGGCCAGCCGGTGTCCAGATGGCTGCCGTCTCGCTTCGCGACGAACCCATTCCTAATCTCTTCCTCACGGAGTTCGCGAAGACACCCCGCTCCATCACAGATTTTCTCGGAACGGAAGTGCTCGACCGACAACCCGCTGAGATCCTCGACTTCCTGCTCGCGACTTCGATTCTTGAACAGCTCGACGCCGAGAGTTGCGCGGCAGTGACTCAACGCGGCGACGCCGCGGCGTTGCTCGAGCGCGTTGAGGACCGGCACCTCTTCCTGATCGAACTGGCCCGAGACACCTACCGGTACCACCATCTGTTCGGAGATCTGCTGCGCCACCGGCTCCACGCCGATGATCCTGATCGCGAACGATCCCTGCACCTACGCGCTGCCGAGTTCTTCGTCGCCGCCGGCGACATCGAGAGCGCGTTCGGCCACCTCTTGTCGGCAGAGCACGAAGCCGAAGCATTCGAACTCCTGAGAAGCGGCCTGGTTGGTGCCTACATCCAAGGCGATGGTCGTGCACTCCAGCGCATTGTTTCCAAAGTAGGGACCGAAGCAGCAACTGCTGAACCCAGTCGCCTCGCCGACCTCGCGCTCGCGTTGGCAGCCAGCGCCCCGGCCGGGCAGGCGGCACCGTGGATCCATCGTGCGAGCAACCGCGTCAGCGACCTCAGCGACACCGACCGAGCGCGTCTCGTGATCGCGCAAGGGCTCGTAGGAGTGCAGTATGGAGAAGCCGCCGATGTCGAACGAGCGCTCTCCAACTATCCCGAATCGAGAGATCTCCCGGACGACGAGGTCTTCCGCTACGGGCCGATCCTCGCCGCGCGCAGCCGTCTATGGCTCGGCGACATCGACCGCGCACGCGAGATATGCGAACAAGCATTGGATCCGGTCGCCGCACCCAGCCTGCAGCAGGTCGGACTGACCGGCGCGCTCGCCTGGGTTGCCTGCGTCGAAGGCCTACTCACCGAGGCCGAGCACCTCGCGGAGCAATCACTCAATGACGCCGAAGCGGTGGGACTTGTTGGGCACACGGCGATGGTCGACGCTCTTCGCACGCAGGGGCGAGTGGCGTTCGAGCGCGGCGATCTCGTGACTGCAGAACGGTTACTCGAGCAGTCCGTCTCGGTGAGTGAGGAGATGCGTCCCGCTTTTGCGCTCGTGAGCCAGCTGTCACTGTCGAGAGTGTGGCTCGCCGACGGCCGCGTCGAGGAGGCGCTCTGTGGCGTTGAACGAGCGCGCGCATTCCTACCACCCGACTCCTCCAGCCCACTCGTCGGGCTCTGTCATGCATTAGAGGGCCGCATCGCCATCGAGTTCGACGACCTCGAGCGCGCCACCCAATGCGCCAAGAGCCTCCAACCGGGAAACCGAGCCTCCCTGCTCCAGACTCGCATCGAACTCGCGCGAGGCGAGCGAGACCGCGCCCACGATGCCCTCGCACGATGCACGCCGGCAACGATGCGTGAGCGTGTCGACGCCGCGGTGCTCGCCACACGGGTCGCGCACCTCGGGAACTCGGACGCGGCAGACCCGCTGCTCGCTGCGGCACTGGCTCTCGGGAAGATCGAGGGTTTCGTCGTGGCCCTGGCTGACGACCTCACCGAACTCCGACCGCGCATCACGCTGCTTCTACGGTCAGGACGCATCGAGGACTTCGAGCAAGCTGTTCTCGATCGACTCGAGCGCGACGCGGCCGTCGCGATCGCGAATGACCACACGTCGGGACCGCTCAGCAGCCGCGAACTCACCGTCGTTCGATACCTCGCCTCGAGGCTCACGAACAAGGAGATCGCGTCGGAGCTCTGCGTCTCGACCAACACGGTCAAGACGCACGTCAAGCGGATCTACCAGAAGCTCGGGGTCTCGTCTCGCCTGGAAGCGGTCACGGAAGCACGTCGCCTGGGCGTCTTCTAAACCCCGACTATCGGGTTCGTTCGTCATCATTTGAGAATGTTGACGGCACGAGCGACAACCAGGACGGCGACGACGAGCGAGATCGCTTCTTCGGCCATCATCAGAAGCTTGGCCCACGGTCGGATCGCGGAAACATCGGTCGGACTGAACGCAGTGGCGGTCGTAAACGAAAGGTGGAGATAGTCGATGAAGCTGGGATCCCAGTCGGCCGCGACGTACTGACTGTTCGTCATCTCCGGGAAGACAAACGCGGGTTGGCCCGCACCGTGGGCGCGGGCCGCCGCGCCACCGCGGTCGAGATCCCAGTACCACAGGGCGAAGGCGATCACGTTCGTGAGCCAGATTGCGCCGCCCGCCGCGAGCAGAGTCTTGGCATTGTTCGTGAACGGCGTCGTGTTGATGATGTCGGCCAACAGCGCCACGGCTGCCGCTCCGTTCGCGATCGTGATCACACCAATCAGGATGTCGGTCAGGACCCGCAGCCACGTAGCCTGACGATCTATCCGCCCGGGGTCACCAATCACCAGCACGGCCAGAACCACGACGACGAAGACGCCCAGCAACCAAGACGCATCGTGAAACCGAAGGGCTGCAGGCAGGGTTAAGCGCAGCCCCGCTGCACTGAGCACGGCCAACGCCATCGGCCACCGTGCCTCGCCCACAGGTGACGAACGTCGGGGCTGCGAACTCCCCGCATCCTCAGTCACGACCACCTCACCTCATCCCGTGAAGGCGCGTCCCGTGTCTGTGCCGGCTCGAACCTGACTCGGGCCAACGCGACACCCCGCCGCCTGATGGCAAGGGGATCCGTGCTCGGCACTCCGACAAGTTCTCACAGGAACGACGCCGACGCATCGGGGGCGTTCGACTCGAAGCGTTCGAGCCGCATGACGACGGTGATGGTGTCTGACTCGGAAGGCTCGCAAGGTCTAGATTGCGGCGCGCTCCGATGAGCTCGCTGGGGAGGGTCGTGCCGAACGACAAGGAAGCACCGCATCCGCGTCGCCTCGGCAAGGGGCGCATGGAGGCGTTCAGCGACGGCGTGTTCTCGATCGCGGCGACCCTGCTCGTGCTCGACATCGCAGTGCACCCGCCCGGCAGCCCACTTGACCAGGTTCTCGAAGCGTGGCCGACCTACGTCGCCTACGTCGTCAGCTTTCTCACCATCGGCGCGGGCTGGCTCGGCCACACCGCCCTGACCGATCGCGTCGAACGCGTCGACCCGATCTTCCTGCGCGTCAATCTGCTCCTGCTCATGGTCGTCGCGTTCTTGCCGTTCCCCACCCATCTCGTCGCCGAAGGCCTCCACCATGTCGACGGCGAACGCGTGGCCGTGACCCTCTACGGGGCGACCCTCCTCGCCATCCGGCTCCTGGGCTTCGGCCTCGACCGATACGCGAAGCGCGAGCAGCTCTACGGAGAGTCGGGCGAAGGTGCCGAGATCGCACACGAAGGACGACAGCTCGTACCCGTCGTCACCGCGTACATCCTCGCGATCCTCATCGGGCTCGTCCTACCGGCAGCCGCAGTCGCCATCTACTTCGGACTCGCGGTCTACCTCATCGTCCCATTCCGCGAAGTCAAACGCCTCTTCGCCAAACACGACTGAGCCCAACCCGAGTCTGGAGCTGACTCGGTTCCTTCGAAACCTCATGGCTGGGAAGCGACGCTCGGCGCAAGATTTCCTCGCGCGGTGTCGCGTTCCGCAGGCAAAATGCGCATAGGTATGGCATGGAAGAAACGACACCCGCTCTCACGCAAACCCGCACGACCGTCACGCGATCTCGACTGGGCACGACGAGAGCGCGACAGCCAAGAGCCCGCTCCCCCGCGACCGACATGTAGCCTCTGACCAGCGGAAACGATCCCCGCCCTCGGCCCTCGTGCCCTCGTGCCCTCGGTCCCTCGCGCCCTCGTAGTTCAGGGGAGAGAGCATCGGTTTCCTAACTTCCTGTCACCTCCTCCGTCGGTGCAGGTCACAGGGTCGGGCCCTGGCCAGAGTGCGTTTCGAACGTCCGCCAGTGACCACGAGTGACCACCAGCAACCGTGATGACGGGCACGTGACGGGCGCGGGTTTCAAGGGCACGAACGGGCACGCCGCGGGCGTGACGCGGTTGACACTGTCGGGCAGGGACTCTGGTGCAGTCGCTCGCCACCCCGCACGCCGAGGCAGCAATCCACCTGATCTGCCGGCTCGACCGCTGCATACGCTCGATGAGTGTCGTACTCACTTGAGCACCATCACGTAAGAGCCTTCACGCGCGTCTGGCACGCGCGCCTGTCCGCCCTCCCCCGACAACGACATGTCCAATCAGGAGCGCGTGCCCCCACACGTTCACTGAGGCAACACGCAGCTGACCGCCGTGTCGCGGCATTCGGGTCATGAGCTGGCGAGCCTCCGTCTCAACACGTGAAGTCGGGTACAACAGGGCGGTGGGCGCGGCGACATGATGCCTGGTCGTTCTCGTCCGATTCCGCAGTTCCAAGCTCGCTGGATCCCGAGATCTCGGGTCCGGTCCCGGCCCTCGCACGCCCGATGAACTCATCCGCGATCGTCGTGGGCTCCGTAGACCGGTCGACACCCAACTATTGAGGGCGCGCGAGCCCCGTCTCAGCGAAAGGTCCTGCACCCGATGCACATGTCCCGTACCTTGCGCGTCCTCGCCGCGACGGCAGTCCTGGCCGTCGTCGTGAGCGCCTGCAGCAGCAGCGACAACAAGTCGTCTTCGAAGGCCGACCAGACCTCGAGCTCAACCGCGGCGAAGGCGCCCGGCACCGTGGTCGTCGTCGCGTCGAAGAACCCCGACTTCAGCACGCTGGTCGCCGCAGTGACCAAGGCCGGCCTCGTTGCGACCTTGAACAAGCCTGGTCCCTACACGGTGTTCGCGCCCACGAACGAGGCGTTCGCCAAGATTCCGGCGGACCAGCTCAACGCGATCCTCGCGGACAAGGCTCAGTTGACGAAGATCCTCACTTACCACGTGGTACCGGGCAAGGTGACGGCCGCCGACCTCCAGCCCGAGCAGATGGTGAAGACCGTCGAGGGCCAGGACCTGGACATCAAGGTCACCAACGGTGCCGCCACCGTCAACGGCTGCAACATCGTCAAGACCGACGTGACGGCATCCAACGGCGTGGTCCACGTCATCGACTGCGTGCTGATCCCGCCCGCCTAGCCGGGTCGGTTGCAATCTCGGAGTGAGGGAGCCCTTCCCCCGAGGGCTCCTTCACTCCGGCCCCGTTATCTTCACCTCCCATACGCTGGTTCCGGCCGCGCCGCCAGAGGAAGTGGACGCCATGAGCTACCGCGTCGACCCGCGGGACATACCGGCGACGCGCGTCGCGCTGCTCGCCGCGCTCGTCGACGGGGACCTCGCCACCGCCTACGTCGTCGCGACGACCCTGCTCGATGAAGGCGTGTCGTTCGAGGCGCTCGTTGCCGAGGTCCTCGGCCCGGTGCAGCGCGAACTGGGTGTGCGGTGGGCGCAGGGGGAGCTGACGGTCGCCGACGAGCACGCCGCGACCGCCGCGTCGGAGGGTCTGGTGACGCTGCTCTCCGGAGGGCTCATGTCCGTCGACGGCCCGTTGGTCGAGGTCGTGTGTCCGGAGGGCGACGCGCACTCCCTACCCGCGCGCGTGGTCGCAGCCGTCCTGGCCCTGCGCGGGTATCGCAGTCTGTTGCTCGGACCCTCGCTTCCTGCGGTCGACCTGGACGACTATCTCGCCCGCGAGACCCCGTTCGCTGTCGCGTTGTCCGTCTCGCTGCCCGCCGCGCTGTATCGGGCAGCGGCTTCCGTCGCGACCGTGCACGAGCACGGTGTGCCGGTCGTGGTCGGGGGACGTGCGCTGGGCGCGGATGAATGGCTCGTCCATCGACTCGGCGGTGACGCGTGGGCCGACACCGCGGACGCGGCCGCTGACATCCTCGACGAATGGCAGACCCATCCACCGAGGCCGCTGGCCGCTTCCGTCACTACTCCCGACGAATGTCTCGCGATCGACGCTCACCGCGCCGCGCTGATCGCGGCCGCGGTCCCGCCTGACGAAATCGAAGCCGGGAAGGATCTGGTCGATGAAGTGAGCCGCCTCCTCGACGTGATCCAAGGGACGCTGCTCTTCGACCAACCATCGTTGCTGACCGACCAACTCGACACCCTGTATGGGATCCGGACCGGCCATGAAACCAGTGATGCTGCACTCGAACGCGTCCTCGCACGCCTCGTGAGCGCCACCAGCGAGCCGCTGCCCGCGACTGCCCGCGCTCCTGCGCGCGGGTGGTGCTCACAAGCGCTGAGGTACTTCGGGCTACGTCGGGCGATCTACCGAGCGACTCGCCTCGAGCGCGACGCGGAGCCGCGAGAGCCCGCTTCGGATCCGGCTCTTCGCCGTGCCTTCGGGAATCCCGAGCTGGAGGGCAACCTCCCGATACGGCAAGCCACCGAGATACGCGAGCTCCACCGGCGCCCGCTCGTTCTCAGGGAGCGAGGCCAACGCCCGATGTACCTCGTCGACAATGCTGTTCCGGATGACCTCACGTTCGACGTCATCGTCCGGATGGCGCACGCGGCGCGCGTCGCGCTCCTCTCGACGACGGCGAGACGTCTCGGATCGCACGACGTCGAGCGATCGACCATGCGTCTGCGCCAACAAGAAGGAGCGCAGAGACCCCCGATCGCCGTCGAACCGGTCGGCCCGGGTCCAGAGCCGGACGAACACTTCCTGCACGACCTCGTCGGCGAGGCTGCGGTCACGCACGAGCCGCAACGCAAGTGACCGGCTCGCACCCGAATAGCGCCGATAGGCCTCCGAAAGCGCGGCCTCATCCGAACGAACGATCGCCTCGGTGAGCTCGACATCCGACGCCCCAGCCAGATCTCCGATACCCCAGTGTTGCATCGATTGATCAGGTGCTTCCGGTGGGACTCCGCTCTGGCCTCCCCGAGGTGACCTCGAGGAACTGCTGGCCGAGCGCGGGATTTGAGGTCGGCCACGCATCACCTGTCCGTGGGTGCAGCGATTCACGACCATCTGGACCCGAACTGGAGCAGCTACCCAGTCCGGCGCAGCACGGTCAACGCAACTGCGGCCAGCGGGGTCACGTGGCGGACGTTGGCTTGCGAGCAGGTACGTCGGCGGCGGTAAGACCGCTGCGCGTGAGACACCAGTCCCAGAGTCGACGCCGCTCGTCGAGGGTGTCGGAGCGTCGAGTCTTCGCCAGCCGGTGGATGCTGCGTGGTCGGCGATCGAGCCAGAAGCCGCCCGTCGTCTCAAGAGGAGTGCCGTCGTCCGCCGCGAGCCAGACGAGGCTGTCGGCGCCCTGCTCGGAGGTGCGCAGCAGCGGGCCCATGACCCGGCGGAAGCCGGGGAGTGATCGTCGGACGCCCGGGGTGTCGGCCCATCCCGGATGCATCGCGTGGACCCTGACTCCGTAGGCGCGCAGGCGTTCGGCCCACATCTCGGCGATCGTGACCTGAGCCCGCTTGGCCCTCGCGTAGGCCGTGGTGCCGTCGTAGTCGTCCGGCTTCATCTCGAGCTCGTGGACGGAGAGGGGTTCCGTGTACATCCCGCCCGATGCAACCCACAAGACCCGCGCCGGCGCGGCGGCACGGAGGACACCGAGGAGCAGACCGGTGAGCAGGAAGGGGCCAACGACTTGGCTGGCGACGGTCTGCTCGATCCCTTGGGCGGTCAGCTCGTAACCGGCATCGAGCGAGCCGGCGTTGTGCATGAGGACGTCCACCGCCGGATGCCGCCGACCGAGCTCGGCTGCGGCCGCGTTGAGCGCGTCGAGGTCACCGGTGTCCGCGACCACGAAATCCACTCCGCCGGATGCACCCCACGCACGCAACTGCTCGCACGCCGCGGCTGCCTTCGCCTTGTTGCGGGCGACGATCTCGATCGTGGCACCGTCTGCCGCGAGCGAGCGCGCCGCCGAGAGTCCCAATCCGGAGGTCGCGCCGGTGATGACGATGACTCGACCGCGAAGGTCATAGGTGCTGACCGGCGTCCAGTGATCGAGCCTGGCGCGTGCCGTGCTTCCTATTCGGGTGAAGCTGGGGACCACGGCGGTCTCGAGGGCGCGGTCTACCACGTCGGCCAGTGCGCTCATGGTTTCGGAAGCGGTGCGGCTTCGAGTGCGTTGCGAAGCCCTCGAGCGGCTCGGTCACCGATCCTGCGGAATGCAAGTGCCAGCAGGGGGTTCGCGAGTCGAGCGACCCCGCGCAACGTCAGGTCCGCGTCGTACGTGACGGTCGCACCGATGTCGGAAGGATCCACGCGGATCTCGTCGATCGAGCGGAGCGTTCCGGTCTCCGCGCGCAGCACGAGACGCCGTGGTGGATCCCATTCGACGACCTCATACCGCAAGGTCATCGTGCCCGGCCCGGCATGGACCTCGACGTCGTACGCTGTGCCGGGTCCGGGGCGCTCCCCTATAACCAGTGCGGCCCGGCGTACACCTGGGTCCCACTGGGCGAAGTGGCGGACGTCGGCCATGTACGCGAAGACGTCCTGTGGGGAGCAGCGGGTGTCGATCGTCGTGAGGTAGCGGGCCATACCCGTTCTACGGAGCACCGTGAGCCGACGGATGCAGGATCACGGTGCAGTCATCGAATGGATGCTGTGACGCGGGTCACCCGTCTGGCCCTCTCGAGGTCTCCGTAGACGGACTGTGAAGATCGCAATCGTCGGCACTGGCGTCTCGGGACTGGTCGCCGCGCACCGACTCCACCCCCACCACGACGTGACCGTCTTCGAAGCTGACGAGCGCCTGGGCGGCCACGCGAACACCGTCGACGTCGACGTCGACGGAGTCACGCACTCCGTCGACACGGGCTTCATCGTCTACAACGAGGCCAACTACCCCGGGTTCGTCTCGCTGCTGCACGAGCTCGGCGTCGCGACGCACGCGACGGAGATGAGCTTCAGCGTCACCGACGCTCGAACCGGCCTCGAGTACCGGGGCTCCAATCTCAACACGCTCTTCGCGCAGCGTCGGAACCTCGTGAATCCTTCGTTCCTCCGGCTGATCACCGAGATCGTGCGCTTCAACCGTGCCGCGAGCCGACTGGTCGCGCACGAACAGCGGTGGCGCGGTGCCGACCGCCTGCGCACACCCGACGCCGATCCGGACGACGAGTCCATCGAGGAGTTCCTCCAACATGGACGGTATTCCAAGGCGTTCGTGGAGCAGTTCCTCGTTCCGTTCGGCGCGGCCATCTGGTCCGCCGACCCCGCGACGTTCAAGCAGTTTCCGATGCGCTCCTATGCACGGTTCATGCACAACCACGGCTTGCTCGGACTCGCCGCGCGCCCGCAGTGGCGCACGATCACCGGCGGATCACGCCAGTACATCGACGCGCTCACCGCGCCGTTCGCCGACCGCGTCCGGGTCTCGACGGCCGTGCACAAGATCGTCGGCCGCGTTGACCCCGGACACGAGCCGCGGGTCGAGGTGCTCACCGATCGCGGTCCGGAGTCATTCGACCGGGTCGTGATCGCCGCACATAGCGATCAGGCGCTGCAGATGCTCGGCGATCCGACGCCGGCGGAGCAATCGATCCTCGGCGCCATCAAGTACCAGCCCAACACCGTGTCCTTGCACACCGACGGCAGTCTGCTCCCGACGCGGCCACTCGCCCGCGCGAGCTGGAACTACTGGGTCGACCCTGCTGAGCGCCGAGCCACGGTGACCTACTGGATGAACGCGCTCCAAGCGATCGAGTCGACGCAGCCATTGCTCGTCACGTTGAACCGAGCCCAGGCGATCGATCCCGCCGCGTCCTGGCTGAGTTCGAATACGACCATCCCGTGTTCGACGCAGCCGCGATGCGGGCCCAGCGCCGGCGACCCGAGATCGAAGGAGCGCGGGGCATCTACTTCGCGGGCGCGTACTGGGGCTACGGGTTCCATGAGGACGGCGTGCAGAGCGGCCTCGAAGTCGCGCGCGCGATCCAGAGTGAACGATGATCTCACTCGCGCTCTACGAGGGCACCGCGCGCCACCACAGGTCGACGCCCATCGTGCGTGAGTTCGCACCACGCTTGTTCCTCGCGTACCTCGACGTCGACGCGCTTCCGGGCTCCCTCGACCCGCTGCCGGCTTGGTCGGGTCGGCACCGCGCACCCGTGCGATTCCGCCGAGGCGACTTCTTCGATGGACGTGACGGCCCGCTCGGCAACGCCGTACGCGATCTGGTCGATCAACGTCTCGGGCGACGCCCGAGTGGCTCCATCCATCTCCTCGCTCAGCTCAGAACGTTCGGCTGGCTGTTCAACCCGCTCTCCGTGTACTACTGCTGGGACGCCGGCGGGGACACCCTCGATGCCGTGGTGCTCGAGGTGACGAACACGCCGTGGGGCGAGCGCCACTGGTACGTGCTCGACGCCCGGAACGGAGGGGAGTCAGCAACGACCGGGAAGGCAATGCACGTCTCGCCGTTCCTCCCGATGGACGTCGACTACAGGGTGACGTGGACCACTCCCGGCGAGGCGCTCGAACTGGACATCCAGGTCGTCCGCGAGGGCACCACCGTCTTCTCGGCGGGCCTCGCGCTGCGCCGGAAAGTGCTCGACCGAAGAAGTGCCGCCACGATCCTGGTGCGCTATCCGCTCATGCCACTCCGAGTCTCACTCGCGATCTATCGCAAGGCGCTCTCGCTGTTCCTCGCCCGGGTTCCCCTGTACCGTCACGCATCTCGCCACGCTCTGGAGGTCAGCGCGTGAGCCGGCAGACGATCGGATCACCACGAGAACGTGCGGCCGGGGCAATCGTCGCGCAGCTGCTCAGGCACGTCCGCGGTGGCACCGTCGAGCTGACCGACCCGGCCGGCCGCGCAACGTACGGCTCCCCAGACCCAGCCGAGCTCGAAGCACCGATCCGCGCCCGCGTCCATGTGCACGATCTGCGGGTCTACGAACGGGTGATCCGTCATGGCAGTGTCGGACTCGGCGAGTCCTACGCCGACGGCTGGTGGGACAGCGACGACCTCGCCAGCCTCCTCCGCCTCGCGCTCCGCAGCCTTCGCACCGCGCACGCGCGCCGTGACCGGCTCAACCGGCTCATGAACCCCATCCTCGACCCGATTGCCCGGTTGCGCAGTGCGAGCCCTGCGCGCGACGCACGCCACGTACGGGCCCATTACGACCTTGGCAACGAGTTCTTCCGGAGCGTGCTCGACGAGACGATGGCCTACTCGTCCGCGATCTTCGACCGGCCCGAAGCGTCGCTCGCGCAGGCATCGATCGCGAAGTTCGACCGGCTCGCACGCCTGCTCGACCTGCAACCCGGCGACCGCCTCGTGGAGATCGGCACCGGTTGGGCCGGCTTCGCCCTGCACGCGGCCCAGCACTACGGCTGCTTCGTCACCACGACCACCATCTCGCCACGCCAGTACGAGTTCGCACGCGAACGCGTTCGGTCGGCCGGCCTCGACGACCGGGTCGCGGTGCTCGACACGGACTATCGGACCCTGCGCGGCACGTTCGACAAGGCTGTCGCGGTCGAAATGATCGAAGCGGTCGACTGGCGTGAATACGACACCTTCTTCCAGTGCATGCGCACCCTGCTGACCGATGAGGGGGCACTTGCCATGCAGGCGATCGTCGCACCCGACGGCAGCTTCGATCGCCTCAAGCGCCATACGGACTTCATCAAAGCGGCGATCTTCCCCGGCGGCTGCCTACCGTCAGTCGGAGCGCTCACCGCAGCAGCGAATCGGAGTGACCTTCAGTTCCGCCACCACGACGACATTGGGCTCCACTACGGCGAGACGCTGCGCCGATGGCGCGCGAATCTCGGCCTGGTCGCCCCGAAGCTGCCAGTGTTCGGCCTCGACAACCGGTTTGCACGACTCTGGGACTTCTACTTCGCGTACTGCGAAGCTGGATTCGACGAGCGCTTTATCAGCGCCGCCCAGCTGCTGTACACGTCGACAGGAAACCCACGCCGGTGCGCCCCCCTCCCACACGGGAGCGTGTCACCGAAGCACGACGATCCGCGAGCAATCGAAGGAACCCTGACGGGCGCGACCCCGTGATCGCGTGGAAAGAGATGGTGCGGGCCAAGGTGCGTTTCGGCCTGTTGATCGGTGCGATCGCTCTGCTCGTCTTCTTGATCCTCTTCCAGCAGGCATTGCGCGACGGGCTGATCACGTCGTTCACCGGTGCGATCGAGCACCAGACGGCACCCGTCCTCGTGTACAGCACGGACGCGCGTCGCAACCTGCAGAGCAGCTCGATCACGCCCGGGCTCGAGGCGCAGGTGCGCGCGGTCGACGGTGCCGCAGCCGTTGGGAGGATCGGACAGAGCACCCTGAGCGTCCGGGCCGGCGGCTCGATCAAGGCCGCCGCGGTCATCGGCTACGAGCGGCGCAACCTCGGCGCACCCCAAGACCTGGTCGCCGGTCGCTACCCGACCGCCGATGGCGAGGGGGTCGCGAACGAGACCGACGCGTCGGCAGGCTTCGGGCTCGGAGCCGTCGTACGGATCGAACCCGGCGGCTACCCGATCCGCGTCGTTGGCCAGTCGAGCAACACGAACCTCCAGGCCACCCCCACGGTGTTCGTCCGCTACGGCTCCTGGGCGCAGGCGGTGCTCACCGCGAACCCGGACGCGCGCACGCCGTTGCCGAACGCGCTCGGCGTGGAGCCCAAGCCCGGCGTGAGCCCGGCACAGCTCGTCGCTCGCATCGATGGGCTCAGCCCCGAGCTCGAGGCCCTGACTCGACACGACGCGGCAACGAAGGCGCCGGGCGTCGCGCAGGTGAGCCGCTCGTTCGTCGTGATCTTCCTGCTGTACGGCCTGGTCATACCGCTGGTCATCGGTCTCTTCTTCCTGATCGTCACGCTCCAGAAGGCCCGGACGCTCACGCTCCTGCGTGCGATCGGCGCGCGCTCGAGAACGCTGATCTGGGCCCTGATCCTGCAGGTGCTCGTCGTGGTGGGATCGGGGATCGCGATCGGCACGTTGCTCTATCTCCCGGTGTCGTTCATGCGCGTCGGTTCGATCCCCTTGCAGTTCGACTCGACCGCGGTCGTGGGCTGGGGACTCGGGATCCTGCTGCTCGGTGTCGCGAGCTCGTGGTTCTCGGCGCGTCGCGTGTTGCGCATCGAGCCGGCCGAGGCTCTCTCGGGCGGCGGACTGGGTACATGAGACTCGCGCTGAGGGAGATGTGGCGGAGGCCTGCTCGGTTCGCGACGGCCGTCGCGCTGCTCACGCTCATCGCGATGTTGCTGATGCTCCTCGGCGGCCTCCTCGACGGGTTGATCCAGCGCTCGACGGGTGCAATCCGTGCGCAGCGCGGCGACCTCGTCACCTTCTCGGCGACGGCCGAGAAGTCGTTCCTTCGAAGTCGGATCAGCCCCGAGGTCCGCTCGCGGGTCGAGGCCGTACCGGGTGTGACCAGCGTGGGAGGGATCGGGGTCTCCCAGCTCGGCGCGCGCGTCCCCGGCAACGGGCCGCGCGATCTCGTCGACGTTGCCCTCGTTGGATACCAGGAGGCGCCGAGCGGCGTCCCGTCACCGCCGCCGGCGGGGCGGGCTTACGCCGACAGCATCCTCCAAGACAGCGGCGTGAAGCAGGGCGACACCCTCACGCTCGGGCCCGCTCGCACCCCCGTGCAGGTCATCGGCTTCGTCGACAACGTGAGCTATTCCGGCGCCGGCACGTTGTGGACCTCCCCCCAGACGTGGCGTGAGGTGCAGAACGCAAATCGCCCGGGGTCGTCAGTCGGCCCCGGCGTGTTCCAGGCGCTCGTCGTGCGCAGCGATGGCAACGCCTCGACCGTGGCGCGTCGAATCGACCGAGCGACCGGCGGTTCGACCGTGACGGTTTCTCGCGCCGAGGCTGCCGACGCGATCGGCGGGGTGCGCCAGCAGCGGTCCGTGTTCAACCAGATCATCGGCGTCACCCTCGTGATCGCGGTCGTGGTGGTGGCTCTCTTCTTCGCGCTGCTGACGGTCGAACGGATCGGGTTGTACGGCATGTTGAAGGCGATCGGGGCACGATCGCGGACACTCTTCGGGGGCGTCGTCGTGCAAGCCGTTGTCGTGGCACTCATCGCGGCCGCGATCGGCTCCGCCTTCGCGCTGCTCCTCGACCAAACCCTGCCCCCGGGCACGATTCCGTATCAGCTGCTCCCGAGCCGCGTGATCGTCAGCAGCGCCGCTCTGATCGTTTCGGCGGTGGTCGGCAGCGTGTTCTCACTCCGGCGCGTGCTGCGTGTCGATCCGGCTTCGGCAATTGGGAGGACCTCGTGAGCACGCTCGATGAGCCGGCACTCCGCATGGACTCGGTACGCAAGGTGTACCCCACCGGCGACGAGGAGGTCATCGCGCTCGATCACGCCACGCTCACCGTCGGAAACGACGAGATCGTGGCGCTCGTCGGGCCGTCCGGATCGGGGAAGACCACGCTCTGCTCGATCGCCGGCGGGATCCTGTCGCCCACAGAAGGCAGCGTCGTCGTCGCGGGGGACGACATCTCCGAGTACTCACCGAATCAACTGACCGATTTCCGGCGCGATCACGTCGGCTTCGTCTTCCAGGCCGTGAACCTCGTCCCGTTCCTCACCGCGCGCGAGAACCTGCTCGTGATCGACGAGATCGGGCGCCGCACCGGCGCCCCGGCCCGCAAGCGCGCCGACCAGCTCCTCGAGGAGCTCGGTCTCGCCGACCGCAGCCGCCATCTCCCTGCGACGCTTTCGGGAGGTCAGCGCCAACGGGTGGCGATCGGCCGCGCGTTGATGAACGATCCCGACCTGGTCCTCTTCGACGAACCGACATCTGCACTGGACACCCAACTTGGCGAGCAGGTGATGGAGCTGATCCGGAACGAGATGAAGTCGCGGCGCATTGCCGCCATCATCGTCACCCACGACGAGCGCATGACGCACTACGCCGACCGCACCGTGCACATCACCGACGGCATGCTCGTCGCGTAGCCCTCGTCCCACGACCATGACGCTGACGGCGCTGTTGCATTGGCGCAAGGTCGGCGTGACCGGACCATGCCGGCACCGGGTCGGCGACTGTTGGTTCGTCGACGAGACGTATTTGAAGGTCGTGGGACGGTGGCGACACATCTGCCCGGCGATCGATCAGTACGGGCAGATCATCGACGTGCTGGTCTCGTCCCCGACGCGAGATCCGAGCCTACGCCGGGTTCCCAGCCCGACGTGCTCACGAGCGACACGAGTGGTTCGGTGAATCCGTGGCCGAGCACGAGATTGCTCGCACCGCCGCTGTAGAAGAGTGCGTCGCCACGAAATGGTGTCAGCGGTGCCCGAAAGACCAAGACGTAGACAAGTCGGATCGCGAGACCAACCGACGCGACGACGAGGAGTTCAGCAAGGAAACGCTCCCGCCGTCGTCGTGGCACCGGCTGGGCGAGCCCGCTCACAGGGTCAGCCCTGCCCGTAGCCGCGGTCACACGACGCTGCGAGTTGCGCCCCGCGTCCGAGTCACGCCACGCGGCCAGTCCTCACAGCGGAGCGCGACGTGCGACTACCGGCCGGTCGCTCCCGTTCCCATGCATCCGAGCACTGTGTGGTGAGAGTCTTCCAACTACATGGCACGAACTTGCGAGTCTCTTGAGAGTCCGGGCACGCAGTCTTCGGTGCGTACTCATCGATCGACGCTGCGCCGACGACTGGCCGGCTGGGGTTCGGATCGTGTTCTGGTTGGCAGACTCCGGCTGATGTTCCTCCCCCGCTCGTTAGGGAAAGTTGGGCACCTCCGGCTTCAGCGCTGCGCAGTTCCGCACCGCCACCGTTGATTTCGAACTGACGCGTGCACTGCCCGAGGTCTCTGATGCTCCTGAACCGGTCGCTCCGACGGACCCTGGCGAGTTGGATTTCTGCTCGGCAACACAGTGCACATAGCGCTGGAGCTCTTTCGCCGCTGGCGAGAGCGAGGTGGTGCACCCCGAGATGCCCAAGGCGAGGAGCATCAGAGTGACGCGTGAAGCACGCGCTGGAGAGGTCAAGCAACAGAGGTTCCACCGGGTTCTTGCCGGTCACCTGGCAATTGCTTGTCAAACCCATGCGAACCGCCGGACGAATCGTCGCGATAGGCGCGCCGCGGAGGTTTCGCCGGCGACACGTTCGAGCGAGGTGCTCCCAGCGTCAAGATCGCCGTTTACCTGTCCACGTACCATGTCGGCCCCGCTTACACCGGCTTCATTGACAACGGGGCCAAGGCGACCATCGGTCCCGACGGGGCTATCGGTCGTCCCGACGAAAGCGACCATGCCCGCCACCGATAGGACGCGGTTCGGCCGGGCGCGGTGATCCCCGTGGAGCTTCCCCGTAGGTACCGACCGTCACTTCCGTTCTTCTTCGGAGGCTCTTGTCTTCTTCATACCTTGACGCGCCAGGCTGCGAGCATGACCGACGAGGTTCCCACCATCAAGATCCTGATCTTCGAGTCCGGGCACCTGTCCCGCAACGAGTTGTCGAGGTCACTCGGGTCCGACTTCGAGATCACTTCCATCCACACAAGCGCGGTGGCAGTCATCCTCCTCGGTCTCGCTCAGGCCAGCGAGGTCGCCGGAATTCGCCGTGCTTTCCCCGACGTTGGCATCGCCGTCCTAGCGGGCGAGAGCGACGCGCCGTCCGTCACCGATACCGTCCAGATGCTGGACTCGGGTGCTGACGCTTGCCTTCGGTTCACCGATCGTCGTGGGCTCGGCGCGCACCTACGAGCAATCGTCCGACGACGAAGCTTCGACGCCCAAGCAGCCCCAGCATTCAAGGGACTTGGTGCCTCCGCCCACGCTCGTCGACCTTACGATTGACCGGTTGAGCTCGGAGGTGTGTTCTGATTTGGAAACTGCGGCTGCAAGGACGCGCAGGCTTTCATCGCCTGCTTGACCTTCGGGTCGTTCTGGTTCACGCCCGGGATCCCGCCTCCTCCGCTCCCGCCGTTGGGAGGTGTAACCCCCGCGGGAAGACTCCCGCCGTTGGGAGGTGTAACCCCCGCGGGAAGACTCCCGCCGTTGGGAGGGCCACCGGCGGGAAACGAGCCGCCGTTCGGGGGCGCACCGTTGCCTGATCTGCTCGGCAGCTTGACGCCGTGCTTCGACAGGCACTTCGTGTACTTCTGGAGTGCAGCGGTGTTGAAACCGCCACCGCCGCCGGTCGCGGTGCTGCTCGTCGTCGAGCTTCCTCCCCCTCCCCCGCAGCCGACGACGACCATCCCGGCGACTCCGAGCATCGCTACGCGCGTGAGAATCTTCATGGGGTTCGTCCTTCAGTCTCGAGTGATGTCTCTGAGCCGTCGAAGCTCACTGTCCGCTACCTGGAAAGGCAGGGAAGCTGCCTCCGCCACCGCGACCAAAGCCACCGGTGCCCGAGCTCGATGACGAGCTCGTGGCGGAATTCGGCAGTGGGTCGGTGACGGTCGCGAGTACGACAACCTGACCCTCGGTCAGGCCACTCGTGATCTCCGTCCAGGTGTCGCCGATCACGCCGACGCCCACCTGGACCTGAGTTGTGCTCGACCCGCTGAGAACGGTGACCGACCGTCGCGTGCCGTTCGCCGCGACTGCCGACGTCGGTACCGCGAGCGCAGAGGTCGCACGCTTGGTGACGATGAAAATCGTCGCGGTGCCACCGTCGTGAAGCGTGGCTACGGGATCGGCGAGCGCGACGGTCACCAGATACGTCTTGGTGGAGCTGCTGGTCGACGAGTCCGGCGCGTTCGCGATGGATACGACCGTGCCGTGCATCGGCCTGCTGACGCCGTCGGCTTGGATCGTCGCCTTTTGTCCGACCGCGACTTGACTGATCCGGTCGACACTGATGCTCGTCGTCGCCTCATATCCTCCGGAACCCTTGATGGTGATGTTCTGCGTCGTTGAGCCGCCGGTGACGGCATCGCCCGGAGCGAGGTTGACCGCAACGACCTCACCACCGATCGGACTCACGATGGTGGCCTGCGCGACGGCCTGCTCGGCGGCGGTGACCTCAGCCTGCGCGGCATCGACCTGCTGCTGGTAGTTGACGAGGTCGGCCGACGACGGCGACGACCCTGACCCGGAACCGCCACCCGGAGTCGCCGCTCCCGCACCAGCTCCCGCGGCTGAGCCGGTAGGCGTGCTCGGCGTCGTCGAGCTCTGCTGCGCGAGCAGCGAATCGAGCTGAGTCGACGCACCAGAGAGCTCCTTCTGGGCTGCGGTGACTTCTCCTTGCGCGGCCTGCACGTTCCCGAGCGCGGTCTTGCACGCTCCGACCGGCTCCGCGTCCGATGCGCCCGTTGCGTTCGACGATGTCGTCGTCGTCGAACCACCTACTCCAGCTGCGCTGCACACGGAGTTCGCCGACTGGGTCGCGGTGTCTGACGCAGCGAGCGCTTGATCGACACGTTGCTGAGCCTTGAGGACCCCCTGCTGAGCCGCGGCAATTTGTGCGTTCGTGCTTCCCAGGGAGGCGGTGAGCACGACCGTGTCGGTATGGGAGGTGAGGGCGGTGGTCTTCACCTGGGCCGGGGAGCTACCGCTTCCGGCGGACACAGGCTCGCCGTTGAGGGCCTTTTGGAGCGTGAGCTTGGCTTCTGCGAGTGTCGCCTCGGCTTGATGCAGTGAGGCGTCGAGGGTTTGGGTGTCGAGGGTGGCGAGCTCCTGGCCGGCAGAGACGGTATCGCCGGCTTCGACGTCGACTGTCTTGACCGTCCCGCTCACCGGGAATGCGATCGTCGCCTGCGAGACCGGTTCGATCGTTCCTACGCCGGTGAGCACCGAGCTCACGTTGCGCTTCTCAACGGTCGCGGTGCGATATGCCGCCGCATCGCTGGCGAACGCATTCTTCGCGAGCAGCGACACCGCGACAACCACGACAATGACGGCGATCGCGATCGCCGCGCGCTGAATGCGTCGCCGGGGGTGGTGTGCGCTCGACGAATCGGGGAACAACGCCACGAGACGGTCTTGCGCCGTGTGCGGAACGGAAGCGGCCGTAGATGCGCCGGCAATTTGATCGGACATCTTTTCACTCGCTCCTGAGCGTGTCGATCGGGGCCAGGCGAGCGGCGCGGGTAGCCGGATAGACCCCGAACACCACGCCGATGCCGATCGCCATCGCGAGGGCGGCGACGGACGCGGGCAGGGAGAGGATCACGCGCGCATCGATGAACACTGGGAGCAAGATCGCGCCGATCACTCCGAGTCCGACACCGAGCATGCCTCCGGCGAAGCCAAGTATCGATGCCTCGGCGAGGAACTGTCGCCGGATGAGGCGCGGTCGCGCACCCAGTGCCTTGCGGAGTCCGATCTCGCGGATTCGTTCCGTGACCGAGACCAACATGATGTTCATGACACCGATGCCACCCACGAGCAGCGCGATCGCCGCGATGCCGCCCAGCATCACTGTGAGCGTGTCGTCGACCGACGTCGCCGCGCTCAGAATCGATTGCTGTGTCGCGATCGAGAAGTCGGCGTCACTCGAGCTCGTGATGTGGTGGAGGTTGAGCAGGAGGGCGTCGGCTTCCTGATATGCCGCCGAGAGGGTCGTGTCCGACGTCGCCTTGATGTAGATCGAGCTGACCGAGTTCCGGTTGCTGCCACCGACGAGGCGTTGCGAGTAGGTGCTCAGCGGAACGATGGCGAGGTCGTTGCTCGACGCGTTGTCCGAAGAGCTGAGGGCGTCGAGTACGCCAATGACCTCGAGCTTGGTGCCGTTGTACGAGACGAACTGGCCGATCGGACTACCACGCGTCGAACAATTCCGACGCGGTGTCCGAGCCGAGCACGACAACGCCGGCGGTCTGCTTCTCGTCCTTCGCCGAGATGAAGCGACCTGACGACAGACCGCGGGACCGCACGACCTTCCAGCTGGGCGTGGTGCCGGTCAGGGTTGTCGTCCAGTTCGTCGACCCGTTCACGAGCGATGCACTGGTGGTCGAGACTGGCGCGACCGTCAGGATGTCCGGCGCCGCGGCCTTGGACGCGAGCGCGTTCGCATCCTGCACGGTGAGCGTCGATGCGGAACCGAACCCGCCGCGGGCGCCGCTGCTGCTCGTCGAGCTGCCCGGTGAGACCACGAGCAGGTTCGTGCCGAGCTCGTTGATCTGGTCGCGGACCTTCGCCTGTGCGCCCTGGCCGAGGCCGACTGTGAGGACGACCGCAGTGATCCCGATGAGGATTCCCAGCATCGTCAGCGCCGACCGCAGCCGATGGGTCCGGACCGCCTCGGTTGCCGTGCGAATGGTGTCGCGCCAGCTCATGTGCCCACCCGCTGCGGAGCGGCGCCAGCCGGTTGGGCGCCGGGCTGCCACAGCTGACCGTCACGAATCTGGATGGTGCGTTCCGCGCGTTCGGCAATGTCGAGCTCGTGGGTGATCAGCACGATCGTGCGGCCCGCATGGTGCAGATCTTCGATCAGGTTCAGCACGTCGCCCGTCGAGGTGGAGTCGAGATTCCCTGTGGGCTCGTCGGCGAGGATCATCGCGGGCTCGGTGACGAGTGCTCGCGCCGACCGCGACTCGCTGCTGCTGACCGCCGGACATCTCGCCCGGCCGGTGGTCGGCGCGGTCTGCGAGCCCGACTTGCTCGAGTGCGACCAATGAGCGTTCGCGTCGTTCCGAAGGACTCACGCCCGCGTAGATCAGTGGTAGCTCGACGTTGCGCCACGCCGGCAAGTACGCCAGCAGGTTGAACTGCTGGAACACGAAGCCGATGAAGAGGTTGCGCACATCGGCGAGGCGGTCTTCGTCGAACGACTGCACATCCTGGCCGGCCAGTCGAAAGACGCCTGACGAGGGGACGTCGAGGCAACCCAGGATGTGCATGAGGGTCGACTTCCCGGAACCGGACGGTCCGACGACGGCGACGAACTCGGTCTCGTCGATGCGCAGAGACACGTCACGCAAGGCCGCTACCTCGATCTCGCCAGCCGCGTAGACCTTGCTGACGTCCACCAGCTCGATGACCGGGGTCCTGGAGGGGTCGTCGCCCGCGGTCATCCGCCCGCTCCGAAGCCAGCCGGCGGTTGGAACCCGCCACCGCCAGCCGGCGGTTGGAACCCGCCCCCACCCGTGCCGCCGGAGGGTGGTGAGAAGCCGCTCGGGAACCCGGGAGTGGTCACGACCACCTTGTCGCCCGCTTTGAGTCCGGACGTGATCTCTGTCATTCCATTCGCGGTCAGCCCCGTCTCGACGGTACGAGTCTCGGTCGGCCCGCTGAGCGTCCCGTTCGTTGCGACCACCACTGTCGAAGCGCCGTTCGTCGTTGTGATCGCCCGAGAGGAGACCTGCACGACGTTGTTGCGCACATCGGTCGAGATGTCACCGGTCACCGTCGCGCCGACATAGAAGTCTTTGCTGTCCGCGGTGAAGGTGATGGTGACGGGATACTTCGCAACGCCGGAGCTTGCGTCGGCGACCTTGCTGACCGCGGTCACCGTTCCGGTCGCCGTGGCGCCGGTCGAGCCGGAGCTGCTGCTGGCTCCGGAGCTCGACTGGCCCGTAGCACCGCCGCCACCGAGGAAGGCAGGAAGCCCGGCGGGGAGGCCCCCGGTGCTCGCTGCAGAGCTGGTCGTCACGGTGAGCTTTGCGCCCTGACCAACGGCGACCTTGTCGATGTTGTCACTGTCGATGGAGAGATCGACGGTGTAGCGGCCCTTGCTGACCACCTGGATCTGCGACGTGGTCGACGATGAGCTCGAGGAAGACGAAGCGGTGCTCGACGTGGCACCGGGCAGCGCGCCGGCGCTGCTCGAGCCGAGTGAAGACGAGGATTGTCCTGAGCCGCTCGCCGAACCCGTGGTCGAAGTCCCGCTGGTCCCGCTGCTGCCAAGCGTCTCACCGACTGTGAGATCGACAGTGGAGACCGTTCCGTCGAAGGTAGCGACGAGGTTGGCGCCATCAAGGTTCGATTGTGCGGTTGTCAGCGCGTCGCTTGCCGAGGTGACGTTGGCTTCGTCGGCGGTGATCTGCGCGCTCGATGCGCTCGCCGAACGATCGTCCGAGAGCGTCGCCTTCGCGCTCGCCAGGCTCGCCTTGGCGGATGTCACTGCAGACTGCAATGAGGCCGAATCGATGGTGGCAAGGACCTGCCCGGCAGTTACCGCGTCGCCGGCCTTGACATTGACAACGTTGACGGTTCCGGAGGAAGTGAAGCTCAGGTCGTCGGTCTGAGCCGCTGCGACCGTGCCTTCGGCCGAGACCGTCGTGGCCATGGATCCGGTCGAGACCGTCACGAGCTGCTTGGTCGCCGCGGCCGAAGACGTCGACGAACCGGTTGAGCGAACTCCGAACCACCAGACGCCGGTCGCGATGACCGCGACCGCCACGACGATCGCGGCGATCCCGCGCCGGCTGCGGAGTCGCCTCATGAAGGATCGCTTTGGACCATTGACCTCTGAGGTCGCCGGCGGTTCGGCCGGTCCATTCGGTTCGGTCGTGGGCGTGTCCGGTTCAAAGATCGAGACAGGTGACTCAGGAGTCATCGGACTTCCGTGGATCGAGGCGTGCGCATTGAGATGCGCTGCGACGGGCGTGAGCGGAACTTCGCGGCTCGGTGCATGGCAGAGATACTGGCGATCGAATCTCCGAATCTCCTGGCAACCGCATGCGAAGTTGCCTGCAAGTTGCGAACGCGACCGCCTGCGCAACATCACAGCGATCTCGTAGGGATTTGACAGTGCGCACGCAAGCGGCGCGTTGATCCTGTACGGCATGTCCCCGGATCAGTGCGTTGGACCTCGGCATCGCGCTTGCATGTACCGATACCGAAGCCCGCTCGTGTCGAGCGTCGCGCTGCTGATGGTGATCTGCATCATGGCGGCGCCCAATGCCGCCGCGGCCGACGTGCGGCGCCGATCAGACGAACGGGGAACCGCGACGGTCCAGGGCCCCGCGATCGACGCAGACGTCGCCGACCCATTTGTCATCGCCGCTGACGGCAGGTACTTCGCGTTCTCGACGAATGCGCGCGACGACAACGTTCCGATGTGGGAGTCCGTTGACCTCAAACACTGGACCGACCTGGGTGACGCGGCGCCGCAGCTTCCGAGCTGGGCAGCAAGCGCGGGCATGACGTGGGCCCCGTCAGTCATCTATCTCGCCGGCCGGTACGTCATGTACCTGACCGTGGCCGACAGCCGATCCGATCGCCAGTGCATCATCACCGCTACGAGCCCGGGGATCGCAGGGCCGTACGTCTTCCTCAAGACTCATCCGTTGCAGTGCTCCGAACAGGGATCGATCGATGCCAGCCCGTTCGTCGACCAGTCCAATCGGGTGTGGCTCGTATGGAAGGACGAGGCGTCCGGGTCGGAACCGGCTCGCATCGTCGCCGCGCAGCTCGACTTCTCGGGGCTCGAGATCACGGGAAGCGAGACGACGCTCATCGTCGGCTCACGCGCCGCCGGCTTCGCGAACGTCGAAGGACCATCAGTGGTGCGCACCGCCCACGGGTACAGGCTGTTCTTCTCCTCCGGTGATTGGAAGACGTCGAACTACCGCACCGGGTACGCGGATTGCACCAGTCTCGAGCAAGCCTGCACCGTGATCGACGCCGCGTGGTTGAGCTCGGCCAACGGACTGCAAGGTCCGGGCGGACTCGAAGTCTTCCGAGCAATCGACGGCTCGACGTACGCGGCTTTCCACACCTGGTCCGGGTGCCGTCCGTGTGGGACCGGCTACCGCGCGCTCAACATCCGTCGGCTCAACGATTCGAGGATTCCACGTCTCCGTTGACGCCGGTCGCGGGCAGACAGACGCGGACGACGGTTCCCGAAGCCGGGTCGCTGACCAGATCCACAGAGCCACGATGCGCGGCAACGACAGACGACACGATCGCGAGACCGAGTCCCGCTCCCCCGCGTGCACGGCTCCGCGTGCGATCCCCCCGCCGAAACCGCTCGAACGCATGAGTGGCAAACTCCGCCGGCATCCCGGGACCCTCATCGACCACTTCGAATCCGACCTGTCCATTCGCAGACCTGACGGAGCGAAGCACGATCGATCCATCGGTGTACGACAGCGAGTTGCTGACCAGCGCCGCGACCACCTGACGCAGTCGGGCTTCGTCTCCGGTCACGACGATCGGTGCCCTCAATTCCACGGAGATCTGACGATCCGGAGCGATCGCGCCCGTGTCGGTCGCCGCATCACGCAAGACGGTGGCCAGGTCCACCCGATCCGACGCGAGGGGCCGGCCCTGATCGAGGCGGGCCAGGAGGAGAAGATCATCGACGAGCTCAGTCATCCGCGCCGATTCCTGGCCGACTCGCCGCATCGCGTCGGCGAGCTTTCCTGGGTCTTCGAGACCACCGCGCCGATACAGGTCCACGTACCCGCGGATTGAGGTGAGCGGAGTGCGAAGTTCATGAGATGCGTCGCCGACGAACTGGCGGAGCTGGTCCTCGATGCGTTGGCGCTCGTCGAGCATCGTGTTGAGCGCGGTGGCAAGGTGACCCGCTTCAGTGTTGGCGCTCGGACCCTCGATGCGCAGTGTGCGGTCGCCGCGGGTGATCGAGTCGGCAGTCTCGGTCATGTGTCGGATCGGGCGCAGACCGAGCCGCCACACCCACCAGCACAGCAGGCCGGTCACCAGCAGGATTGCCGCTCCGGCAAGGCCGAGGAAGGTGCGCAGCCGACTCGAGACTCGGTCGACGCTGTCGAGTGAGAGGCCTATCGCGATCGCTCCGCCACCCTCCGGGCGAGCGACCGCCAGCATTCGGAACTCACCGTGCCCCCCGCGTGCCCCGACCGTGACTGGCCCGTGCCCAACCGCCGCTTTGACCGCGACGGGCGTGACGTCGGGCTGTTTGACCGACTTCGAAAGCGGCGCGGCTCGACTCGTCAGTCGGCCGGAGGCACCTACCTCGCCGATCCACAGCTCTGACAGAACCTGGGGTTGTCGCGGCGCGGGGGTGAACGCTGGTGCTTCTGTCGACGTCGGCTGAAGTTGCTGGATGGGTCGCGCCGCCGCCCGAAGCTGCAGGTCGATCTGATCGATGAGGTAACCGCGTTCAGCGGTGTAGATCGCGATTCCCGTGGCGCAGACCACAACGACGATCACCGTGAACACGATGATCAGACGGATCCGAAGCGTCACGTTGAGCTTTCGAGTCGGAGGGTGTACCCGACTCCTCGGACCGTTTGGATCAGGCGAGGCTCGACGGCATCAACCTTCTTGCGCAAGTAGCTGATGAACGTCTCGACGACGGACGACTCTCCGCCGAAGTCGTACTCCCACACCGCGTCAAGGATCTGCCCGCGCGACATCACTCGTCCCGCATTGTGCAGGAGGTAACGAAGCAGCTTGTACTCCGTGGGTGAGAGGGATATCGGGACACCATTCCGTGAGACCCGATGCGCGTCGTCGTCCATCTCGAGATCCGCGAGGGTCAGGACCGACGAGCGCATCGAGTGTCCGGCACGCCGGAGTACCGCGCCGACTCGCGCGACGAGCTCTTCGATCGCGAACGGCTTCACGACGTAGTCGTCCCCGCCCGCCGTCAGTCCTCGAACTCGATCCTCGGTGCCATCCCGAGCAGTCAGGAAGATCACAGGTTGGTCGTAGCCGTCCAGCCGCATTCGCCGAAGAACTTCGAATCCATCGAGGTCCGGCAACATCACGTCGAGCAGGATCACGTCCGGACGGGACTCGCTGACGACCTTGAGTGCTTCGCGCCCGGACGCCGCGGACACAGCTGCGAAGCCTTCGAGCCGCAGGGCCGACGCCACCAAGAACCGGATGTTGTCTTCATCGTCGACGACGAGGGCGCGCAGTACCGGGCTCTGCATCCGGCCACCCTGACGGCAGAAGTTGAAGGGAGCCTGGCGGCTACCTGTGAATCACTTGTGCACCATCGGGATCGCAGGGGCCGTCACGCGGCCGGAGGAGGTTGCTCCACGGGCGAGCCGCCCGACCCACTGATCCGCGGGCAGTTCCCCTGGTCGTGGGTGGAAGGCAGCCCACGCGCGGTCGCCAAGCAGTCGGCGGGTCAACGGTTGTAGCGCGTCCCACCCATGATCGGCCACGTCGAGACAATCACGCGATGCGATCCACCGGTGCGTATACGTGAAGAAGAGGGCCTTGCGCGTGGCGGCGCGAAGGTTGTCGCGACGCCGGTGCCAGGCGGGACGTCCGCGTGCTATCGACAGGCGTGCACCGGTTCAACGCTGCGATCACGTCACCTTCTCGAGGGTTGACACGACACCGATCGGTAGACGTCCAGATGACCGGTGACCATCCGGTCGACGCCAAATGCCTGTGCTCGCTCTCTCGCCGACCTTGCGAGGGTCGCACGCGCCTCGCGGTCGTCAAGGAGATCGCCGATCTCGGCCGCGATCGCTTCGACGTCGAGCGCTGGGACCAGACGAGCTGCGTCACCAGCGATCGCCCGATGGGTCGGGATGTCCGACGCCACGACTGGACGGCCCCACGCAAGTCCCTCGAGCAGAGGAAGACCAAAGCCCTCGTAGATCGAGGCCGTCGCAACGACCGTCGCCAACCAGTACAGCGCGTCGAGCTGCTCCTCCGTGACTGCACCGAGTCGGATGACATCAGGGGCGTCGAGCTCTTCTTCGAGCTCCTCGGTCCGCCAACCGTCTGGCCCGGCGAGGACGAGCGAGACTCCGAGATGGCGCACGCGAACACGTTGAAACGCTCGAACCAGGCTCAGATGGTTCTTGCGCGGTTCGACTGTTCCGACAACAAGGACGAAGCGGCCGGACACACCGAGGTCGCGGAGCAGCGCTCGTGCGTTCGCGGGGGGCCCGTGAGCTGGTCTGGGCACGCCGGGCGCGACGGTATGGAGCGTGTCGGGGTGGAAACCCTCGACGAGCAACTCTTGTCGAGTGTGCTCCGACGGCACGATGACGGCCGATGCTCGCTTCCGGGCCACGTCAAGTGCGCGCGCGTGGAACCGCAGTCCGCGTTCCGTGAAGGCCGCGGGATGGCGGAGGAAGGCTACGTCATTGATGGTGACGACCAACGGGGCGCGCGACGAAGGCACGGCAAGGCTGGGAGCGTGACAAACATCCAGGTCGAGCCCAACTCGCGGCGTCCCGGATCGGTGCCATAGCTCGTACTGCATGCGATACGCGGGAAGACCACTCCTTCGAACTTCGACATCACTACCCAACTTCGCCGCGATGATCGATCGTTGCTCGCGAGTCCCGGGGGCAAACGGGACGAGCTCCACGTGAGGCCTGAGTCCGCGAGCCAACAGCTCGGTCACTCGACCAATGCCACCGGGCACGGGTTGGAGGAGCTGACCGACGTGCAGACCGATGCGGAGCGAGTCGTCCGGCCCGCCCGTCGGCTCGGCGCGGTGAACGAAGCGCGCGCGCCGAGCCGACGCCCTTGCGTCGTGTCGACTACTCAAGGCATTGCGTTCAGTTGCTGACGCTCCCCCTGCATCTAATGATCGTCGCTGACCAACTTTCAGATTTCCTGCGAATCCGCTGAAGACTTGCCGCGCCGGACCGGCGTCGAACCTCGCAGCTTCTTGCCGATGCGGGATGCTCTCGCGCTTTTGCTCCTCCCTGAGAGGTGGGTCTCGGCGCGCAACGGCCTGACGCAGCGCAGCAGTGGCTCAGTCGCCACAAGGGCCGTGGGCCTCGCTGCGCCTGCTTCGTGTGCTACCCGAGCAGCTCGAGCACCTCGATGAGCTCGCGGGTCCGGGTGCCGGGCTCGAAGTCGATCCCGGTCTTCGGAACCCCGGAGACGTAGATCGTGGCGACGTTCCCGACGATCAGGATTCTCGTCAAGTCGGGGTGAAGCGCCCTGAGATCGCGTTCGATCAGCGCACGCCGTTCGTCGGTGTTCAACGGTCTGTGAGGAGGTTGGTGCTCTCGAAGTAGAGGTGCCGGTTCCGGGGATCGGCCGGGCATCGAGCCGCGGGACCGGGGCGCAGTACCCACCGATTGCTGGAGAACAACGGATATGCAGTCGCGAGCCGCTCGGCGGCCAACGCATCGGCGAGTCGTGTGCAAACCCCGGCATGGCCGAGGCCGGGGATGCCGATCGTCTCGAACTCCGGCTTCACCACCTCCGTCTCCCAGCGGCCCGTGCGGTGACACGCTGACCGATCGACACGGCGACGGCTCGTCCGTCCGACCCGAGAGATGCGGAAGCCCTGCTCCTTGGGCAGGGTGAGGAGCAGGGCTTCAGCATCGGGAGGTTCGCCGGTTGACAACGCCTTCCCCCCATCGGCCCGGACGCTACGGGCGCTCGCTGTGGCCGGGTTGCGAGGGGGATGTGAGTTTGTTGCCATGTGCCGCGGCGCTCCGCGTCGGTGGCACCTCGCCCGTTGGGTCCGACGCACTCCGAGCGGTGAGTTGGACGAGCGAAATTGTCCGGTGGGCCACGGCGCTAGGAGGCGAACGCGGGGAACACCCGGCCGGGCTCGCGTACCGCTCTGTACCAGGGAAGGTCTACGACGTTGTTGTCGTCGGTAGTGGACCTGCCGGACTCGCGACCGCCGTCTACGGCGCCTCTGAAGGCCTGGACACGCTGGTGCTGGAAGGGGTTGCCGTTGGCGGGCAGGCCGGCGCGAGCGCACGTATCGAGAACTACCTCGGCTTCCCGTCCGGCCTCGCCGGCGCGGGAGCTGACTGCCAACGCGCTGGTGCAGGCCCAAAAGTTCGGGGCCGAGATAAAGAGCCCGAGCGAGGTGACGTCACTGCGGGCGGCGGACGACCTTGTGGTGACCCTGTCGGACGGGAGCGAGATCTCGGCCCGCTCGATCGTGATCGCGAGCGGCGCCCACTACCGGAAGCTGAGCCTCGAGCGGTGGGCGGACTTCGAGGGCAACGGCATCTACTACGCGGCAACCGAGCTTGAAGTCCGTGCGTGCGGAGTTCACGGTCCTCAGGTGGCCGTGATCGGCGGGGCCAACTCCGCCGGGCAGGCGGCCCTGTTTCTCGCGAGTCGCGGGTCGAGGGTCCGGCTCGTCGTGCGCGCCGACGATCTGGGAATCAACATGTCGAGCTACCTCGCGACCCGCATCCTCGTCGACAGTCGTATCGAGTTGCACCTAGGCACCGAAGTCGTCGGAGTCGACGGTGGCGATCATCTGGACTCGATCGTGCTCGCGAACAAGATCGGAGGGACTCGGGAGAGCGTGCCCTGCGCGGGACTCTTCTGCTTCATAGGCGCCGTGCCCGCGACGTCTTGGCTCGAGGGCGTCCTCCTTGACCGAAGCGGCTTCATCCTCACCGACACCGATCTACCGGAGCCGCAACCGGGCGACTCGTTCGGGCTACTCGGCCGTCAGCCTCTGGCGTTCGAGACCAGCATCCCAGGACTCTTCGCCGCCGGCGATGTGCGTCACGGCTCGATGAAGCGGATCGCGGCTGCCGTGGGTGAAGGTTCGAGCGCGATCCGCTCGGTCCATCAGGCGATCGGCAAGTAGCGACTGGACTTGACCTGGTTCGTTGGACACATCAGGGCTGGGAAGTGACATGCAGCCCAAGATTTCCTCGCGCGGAGTCGCGTTCGACGGGGTCCGATGCGCATAGAGGTGGCCATGCAACGGTTCTTCCAAATCAGCCGGCCCCTCATTTCAGGCCCAGACGTGCAACGTGCCCTCCGCGCCATCGCGTTCCGCGCGCGCTGCGGAGGCCGACCAAGGGCACGATCGCCGGCGACCGACAACTACCCTCTGACCTGCACGAACACTCCCCCGCCCTCGGCCCTCGTAGCTCAGGGGATAGAGCATCGGTTTCCTTCCGGTCACCCGTTCTTTCGGTGCAGGTCACAGCATCGAACTCCAGGTCGGCGTGCGTTTCGATTGACCGCCAGTGACCGCGAGTGATCACCAGTACGCGTGACGACGGGCACGCAACGGGCACGGGTTCCAAGGGCACGAACGGGCACGCCGCGCGCGGAGCAAAGAATCGGTTTGCGTTGACGACCGCGAGCGGCAGTGTCGGTCCAGTCGACCCGAGATCTCTGCCGGTTACGACGGCGGGCTGATGCGCTCCAACTTGGTCCATCCGGTCCAGCCGCGCTCCTCGAGGAGCTGCAGCAGCGTTCGCGCGACTGGCACCGCGCTGACGAACACCTCGTCGAGTAGTTCGGCGAGCTCGTCGTCGAGGTCGAACTCCGCGATCTCGTCCTCGCCCCAGCGCTCGGCGTCCTCCTCGAACATCGCAACGAGCCGATCGGCGACTGCCGGCAGACGCAGATCATCGGCCTCCCAGTTGGCCGCATCGACGAGGTCGAGGTACATCGCGACGACGGCGGGATCTTCGATCTGCGAGCGCTTCAGCGCCATCAGCGCCGGCATCTGAGCGGGCATCTGCGCAGCCACGAGGATCCAGGCGTCGCGCTCCATCTCGATCGCCCGCTCCGGGACATCGAGCTCGCGCAACCGATCGAGGTATTCCATCGCTTCGGGCGGCAGCGCCAAGCGGTCACCGGCGGCAAGCGCAGAGACGCGTTCGCGGTGGCGCTCACGCTCGCGGATCTCGGCCCGCAGGCGGAGGTCGATGTCGTCGATCGCCGCCGCGAACTCCTCCCCATCGGCCGTCAACAGCTCCTGCACCCGCGACAACGGCACGCCGGATTCGGCAAGAGTCCGGATCCGGATCAGTTCGACAACCGCGACCGCGTCGTAGCGCCGGTACCCCGAGGCGTCGCGTTCGGGCTCGGGCAACAACCCCTTGGCGTGGTAGTGGCGCACCGTGCGCACGGTCACCCCGGCGTACGCCGCGAGCTGGCTGATCGTCAACATCTCAAGCCGCTGCTCATCGTGGTCGGTGTGCCGGCCGAGTCATGCGAACCGGCGGTGGTAGGTGCGCGCGGCAAGCACCCAGGCTACGACCAGGATGCCGACGCACCAGGCGAGGGCGATCCACACGTCGTCGCCGAGCGGCTTCGCCGCGTACAGGTTGCGCAACGTGTCGACGATCGACGTGACGGGCTGGTGCTCAGCGAACCACCTCACCGGGCCGGGCATGCCCGCGGTGAGCACGAAGGCGGAGCTGACGAACGGCAAGAACAGCAGCGGGTAGGCGAACGCGCCTGCGCCGTCGGGCGACTTGGCGACGAGGCCCGCGATCACCGCCAACCAGGTCAGCGCCAGCGTGAACAGCACGATGATGCCGAGCACCGCGAGCCAGGCGACGGGGCCAGCTCCCGAGCGGAACCCGATCACCACGGCGACCAGGACGACGAACGCGAGCGAGATCAGGTTGGCGATCACCGAGGTCAGCACGTGCGCCCACAGGATCGCCGACCGGGCGATGGGCATCGACTGGAAGCGTTCGAGGACTCCGCCCGACATGTCGGTGTAGAGCCGCACCGACGTGTAGGCGACGCCGGACGCCACCGTGATGAGCAGGATCCCTGGGAGGAGGTAGTTGACGTACTTGCCGCCACCGGTGTGAATCGATCCGCCGAAGACGTAGACGAACATCAACAACATGGCGATCGGCGTCACCGCCGTGGTGATGATCGTGTCGGGGCTCCGCAGGATGTGGCGCAGCGAGCGGCCCAGCAGCGCATTCGTGTCACGGACGAAGTACTTGTTCATCGTCAGACCTCAGTTCCCGGAGGCGGACGGGACCGCCGCGGAGTCGGGCGGGGCATGTTCCGTGGCGCCGCGACGACCGACGAGCGACAAGAAGACGTCTTCGAGGCTCGGCTGCTTCTCGACGTACTCCACCTTTGCCGGCGGAAGGAGCGCCTTGAGCTCCGCGAGCGTGCCGTTCACGAGGATCCGGCCTTCGTGGAGGATCGCGATCCGGTCGGCGAGTTGCTCCGCCTCGTCGAGGTACTGCGTGGTGAGCAGGATCGTGGTGCCACCGTGGGCGAGGTCGCGGACGGACTGCCACACATCGAGGCGACCTTGCGGGTCGAGCCCGGTCGTCGGCTCGTCGAGGAAGATCACCGGCGGGCTCCCGATCAAGCTCATCGCGAGGTCGAGCCGGCGACGCATGCCGCCCGAGTAGCTCGCCACTCGCTGATCCCCCGCGCCGACGAGCGAGAAGCGGTCGAGCATGTCGTGAGCGACCTGGCGCGGTTGCTCGAGGTGCCGGAGCCTGGCGATCAGCACCAGGTTCTCGTGCCCGGTGAGGATGTCGTCGACCGCGGTGAACTGACCCGTGAGGCTGATCGACTCGCGGACATCGGCACCTTGCGTGACGACGTCGAACCCGTTCACCACCGCCGTGCCGCCATCGGCCCTGAGCAACGTGGAGAGGATCTTCACCACCGTGGTCTTGCCAGCCCCGTTGGAACCGAGCAAGGCGAAGATGCTGCCCGGCGCCACATCGAGGTCGACGCCGCGAAGCACTTCGAGGTCTCCGAACGCCTTCGTGAGTCCCGTGATCCGGATGGCTGGTGTCATGGTCATGAGACCAGCATGGAGGGTTGACCCCGCGTCAAGGTCAAGCCCTTATTCGGGGCCTCGATCGATCGGACGACTTCTTTCGCGTGCCGCGCCGTCCGAGCAGGTCGCGATGTGACGTCTTCTTGGAGTCGAAGGTCATCTCGATGGCCTCGGCGTTCGTCCCCTGGTTCCGACAGGTGGCTTTGGGGCCGCCACCCGCGCACCCGACCCGGGTCGACACACTCCGGGGCGCCTACGGATCAAGTACTGCGTGCCCGAGAAGCAAACCCCACCATGATCACCTTCTCGGTCAGTTCGTTGATCAGACCCCCGCACCGGCTACGTCATTCAGCTGTAGCCGATCGGATCCTGACCCGCAGCACGCCGGATCGCTCAGCCAGTGGTCACCTCGGGGAGGTCAGCGGTCTCGGCTTCGGTGAACAGCCGGGACCGGATGAGGAAGCGGACGCCTTCTGGAGCTTCGAGCGAGAAGCCTCCGCCTCGACCGGGAACGACGTCGAGGGTGAGGTGCGTGTGTTGCCAGTACTCGAACTGCGCCAGGCTCATGTGGAACGGCGCGCCGCCGACCTCGCCGAGGTAGACATCGGCAGCACCGATCCGGAACTCGCCGAGCGGGAAGCACATCGGACTGCTGCCATCACAACAGCCACCCGACTGGTGGAAGAGCACGGGTCCGTGCACCGCCACCAGCCGGTCGATCAGCTCGAGCGCCTCTTCCGTGGCGTCGACGCGCGTGGCTGTCATGCTCAGAAGAATCCGAGCTTGTCGGGGCTGTAGCTGACGAGCAGGTTCTTGGTCTGCTGGTAGTGGTCGAGCATCATCTTGTGGTTCTCGCGACCGATGCCCGATGCCTTGTACCCGCCGAACGCCGCGCCCGCGGGGTACAGGTGGTAGCAGTTCGTCCACACGCGGCCGGCCTGGATGGCGCGACCCATGCGGTACTGCGTCGATGCGTCCCGGGTCCAGAGGCCCGCGCCGAGCCCGTACAGGGTGTCGTTGGCGAGCTCGAGCGCTTCGGCTTCGTCCTTGAACGTGGTGACCGAGACGACCGGGCCGAAGATCTCCTCTTGGAAGATCCGCATCTTGTTGTGACCCTTGAAGACGGTCGGTTCGATGTAATAGCCACCTTCGTGGCCCGCGACCTCGCGTGCGTGACCGCCGATCAGCACCTCGGCGCCCTCCGCGACGCCGATTTCGAGGTAGCTGAGGATCTTCTCGAACTGGTCGTTGCTCGCCTGGGCGCCGATCATCGTGTCGGTGTCGAGCGGATCGCCGGTGACGATGGCCGCGACGCGCTCGAGCGCGCGTTCCATGAACCCGTCGTAGATCGACTCCTGGATGAGCGCGCGCGACGGGCAGGTGCACACCTCGCCCTGGTTGAGCGCGAACATCGTGAACCCTTCGAGCGCCTTGTCGAAGAACGCATCGTCCGCGCTCATCACGTCGGCCATGAAGATGTTCGCGCTCTTCCCACCGAGCTCGAGCGTGACCGGGTTCAGGTTCTCCGACGCGTACTGCATGATCAGGCGGCCGGTTGTGGTCTCCCCGGTGAACGCCACCTTCGCGACTCGCGGGCTCGACGCGAGCGGCTTGCCCGCCTCGACGCCGAAACCGTTCACGATGTTCAGCACGCCATCCGGCAACAGGTCGGCGATCAGCTCCGCGACGCGCAGAATCGACATCGGGGTCTGCTCGGCCGGCTTGAGCACCACGCAGTTCCCCGCCGCCAGTGCCGGGGCGAGCTTCCATACGGCCATGAGGATCGGGAAGTTCCACGGAATGATCTGACCGACGACGCCGAGTGGCTCGTTGAAGTGATACGCGACCGTCGTGTCGTCGATCGGTGTGATCGAACCTTCCTCGGCCCGGATCACCGACGCGAAGTAGCGGAAGTGGTCGACGGCAAGCGGCATGTCGGCGGCGAGGCACTCCCGCACTGACTTGCCGTTCTCCCACGCCTCGATCACCGCGAGCTCTTCGAGGTTGTCCTCGATGCGCTGGGCGATCTGCAGCAGAATCCCCGAACGCTCGGCCGCGCTCGTCCGGCCCCACGCATCCTTGACCGCGTGGGCAGCGTCGAGCGCGAGATCGATGTCGGCTGCAGTACCCCGGGCGACCTCGCAGAACGTCTTGCCGTTCACCGGCGACGGGTTCTCAAAGTAGAGCCCATTCACCGGCGGCACCCACCTCCCACCGATGAAGTTGTCGTAGCGGTTCTTGATCGTGATCGGGCTGCCTTCGGCACCCGGCTGCGGGAACAACATGCGCGTATCTCCCCCACGAGGTGGGCCGCTCCATTGCGCGACTCTCACCCCACTGTGATCCCGAAAGCGCCACCTGTCCATGGCGTCGTCCCAGTCACCGCATCTCGGGGCGGGTCCATGTACCGGTTGACGATGGTCGCCTGCCGGGGCGCGATCCATTCCAGGTTGAGGTAGTCCGGACTCAGAGCGAACTCGACCGGGTTGGGCACCTCCAGGCGCGTGGCCGAAGGCTTAGTGGTCGCGCCGGTCGTCTTGTCGATGCGGTCGAGCCTGCGGAGGGGGTCCACTAGATCTGCTCGTCTCGTCAGGAGTGACCTCAGATGCCGCCGCCAGACCGACGCGTACCTCCACTTCGTGGAGACGCTCGTCCACCTCGTGCTCACGCCGGAACCGCAACCCGAGCCCGAGGAGCAGTGATGCCGCGCGCAGCCGGTCCGCGGGACGCTCCGCCTCGAGACACAGCTCATGGATCGCGCTGACCGCGTCGGCCGACGCCGCCACGAGGCGACCAGTCACCTCCGCGACACGCTCGCCACGCCGCTCCGAGACACGACGGGCGAACCCCGAGTCCGCCATGCGACGGGCAACGGTGCGCGACGTCACTCCCGCAAGGTCGCCCGCATCGCGGTAAGGGTGGCCAGAAGCCAATGCCTCTACCAGAATTTCGTCCTGTGCTGCACGACGCCGCTTGTCTTCGCCACTCTTCGTTGTAGTCATCACTGAGCTCCAGGTCTGAGATCCGTCCTTGAGCGCACCTCCCTCTAAACCTTTCGTAGGACTCGAGCTCCTCTTGACATGACGGCGGGTTCAAGAAGTCGCTCACCAGCACAGACGCGCACCCTGCGCTCTCCGACTCGACGGACGGGAACGGAGGGCATGACCCCGCCGGTGACTACGCCGAGATCGACCTGATGAGCTGGGCTCGGCACCGCTACGAACCCGACTTCGCGGCCTGGCTCGGCGTCGTCCTGTTGCACGGCGGTGGGTTCGACGGCCCCGCGTGGTCCGTGCCGATGTCGCTCGCGAACCTCGACGACGACTGCTACCTCGAGGTCGGAGCGGCAGTCGCCCGGGTTTTCGACGGGTACGTGGAGCAGTGGCGGGACCACTGCGGCACCCGGCCGGCGCGACTGCGCACCGTCCTCGGGAAGTACCGTACGGGTGGGCAGAAGGCGGAATGAACCGGGATCAGACTCGGCGTGACGATCGGCCCGGAACCAGGAGCAGAGCGAATGAGCGTGACCCCCGAGAGCCTCACCCCGCCGGCGGCCGCATCGGCCGAGCTGACGCTCACGCCGCCCGCACCGGTGGCTGCGGTTGCGCCGGCGCAGGCCGAGGGTCTGGTGCCGATCGACGCCGCGGCTGTGCCTGGCCTCGACGCCAAGGTGGCCGAGTACGTCAATGGGATCGTCGACCTCGACGTCCACTCACCCGCGTTCACGGCGAAGGCCGGCGATGTCGCGTCGATGGGCGACGACGACATCCGCGCCGCGGCCGAGACTTCGAACCGGCTCCTCGCTTCGCCGGTCCGGGCGATGCAGCACGGCCCGTTGAGCGAGGGCGCCAAGGTCGCGGACACGTTGCTCGACCTCCGCCAGACGGTCGAGGACCTCGATCCCAAGCAGGCCACCGGGACCAAGAAGCTGCTCGGCATGATCCCGTTCGGCGACAAGATCCGGGACTACTTCCGGAAGTACGAGAGCGCGCAGTCACACATCGACGCCATCATCAAGGCGCTCTACGACGGCCAGGACGAGCTGCGCAAGGACAACGCCGCGCTCGAGCAGGAGAAGGTGCATCTGTGGGAGACGATGCAGCGGCTCACGCAGTACATCTACATCGCGCAGCGCCTCGACGCAGCACTCGTCGAGAGGATCGCCGAGATCGAGGCAACCGACCCGGAAAAAGCCAAAGCCCTGCGCGACGACGTCCTGTTCTACGCCCGTCAGAAGCACGAAGACCTGCTCACCCAGCAAGCCGTCTCCATCCAGGGTTACCTGGCGATCGACCTCGTCCGCAAGAACAACCTCGAGCTGATCAAGGGCGTCGACCGGGCGACCACGACCACGGTCGCGGCGCTGCGGACCGCGGTGATCGTCGCGCAGGCCCTCGCGAATCAGAAGCTCGTGCTCGACCAGATCACGGCGCTGAACACGACGACCTCGAAGCTCATCGAGTCGACCTCGCAGCTGCTCGCGACCCAGAGCGTCGACATCAACAAGCAGGCCGCGTCCACCACGATCAGCATCGAGTCGCTGCGCGCCGCGTTCAACAACATCTACCAGTCGATGGACGCGATCGACACCTTCAAGGCACAGGCTCTCGATTCGATGGCGCAGACGGTCAGCGCACTCGAGACGGAGATCGGCAAGTCGCAGACCTACCTGGCGCGGGTGCGGGCGTCGGACGCGCGCGACGCCTCCAACGGTCCGGACGTGCTGGATCTCGGCAAGAAGCCAACCGGGTGAGCGTGCCCATGACCTCCGCCCGCTCGACCGGAACTGCGAGCGACCCCGAACCAGCTTCGAAGCGGCTCGCCGCCCAGGTGGCGGGCGGCTCTGTTGTCGCGATGGGGGCGACCGCACTCGGTTGTGCAGCACTCGGAGTTCTGGGCGCGGTGCCGGCAACGATCGGCATCATCGTCGCCGCGCCCGTCTACGCCGCGGGACACCTGACCGTGCGCAGCGTGGCGGCGCCGGCGCAGCCGTACACCGACGACTTCGGTCGCGGCCGATGAAGACGCGGCGACGCTGGCCGCACTCGATCATCTGCTCACGCAGATCCACGGCAAGGTTCCGGCCACCGTCGAAGCACACGTGCAGCGAGTCGCGAATACGGTGCGACTCACCATCCCGCGGCTCGACCAGCTCGGTACTGGAAGTGCGCAGGCGCACGCCGTGCTGCGCACTGCGACCAGCTACCTGCCCGAAGCCGTCGCCGCGTACATGCGCCTCCCATCCGACTTCGCCGACCACCGCGCCGTGTCGGACGGCAAGACGTCGCTCGCGATCCTGTGTGACCAGCTCGACCTTCTCGGCTCCAAGATGGACGACGTGTTCGACGCGGCATGTCGCGCCGACGCGGACGCGTTGATCGCGCACGGCCGCTTCCTGGCCGAGAAGTTCTCGTCCGGTGCGCTCGCCCTCGATCCGCAAAGGCGCTGACGTGACCGACACCGCCGATCTGGCCGAGACGCTCACCGCGCTCGAGCAGGACTCGTCGGCCTCGCACATCGACGTGCGCGCCGAAGCCGCCGCGCTCACCGCCGCGGTCTGTCGCAGATCACCGGGCGCCTCGGCCGCATGGGCCGACGCGCTCGGGCTGCCGGCCCGCGAATTCGACCACGCGGCGGAGGTCGGCGGCGCGTACGCGAGCACACCCACCCCCGTCCTCCGCCAGCTGGCCGGAACTCCCGAAGCCTCGGTGTACGCCCGTCATCTCGCCGAGCTGGCCATGGCCGCCGCGTCGCTCGGCGAGCTCACGATCTCGGCCCTCGCGGTGGCGAGTGTGGTCGGCAATGCACAGCTCGGGGCGGCGAACATCGCCGTGCTCAGGACCCCAGAAGCGGTAGGTCCACCGGTCGACGAGCCGGCGATCGCCACTGAGACACCCGATCGGGCCGCCGACGCGACGACCTCGCCGGCGCGCGCCAAGACCCTCGAGGAGCTCCTGATCGAGCTCGACGAGCTGGTCGGTCTCGACGCGATCAAGACCGAAGTGCGCCACCAGACGCAGGTGCTGCGCATCCAGGCGTTGCGCGGCGCGCGGGGGCTGCGCAACCCCGAGCTGACGCGCCACCTCGTGTTCGTCGGGAACCCGGGAACGGGCAAGACGACGGTCGCCCGGCTCGTTGCGGCGATCTATCAGGCCGTCGGGCTGCTTCCCAAGGGTCACCTAGTCGAATGCGACCGCTCCGAGCTCGTCGCGGGCTATGTCGGCCAGACCGCGATCAAGACTGCGGAAGTCATCGCAACCGCGATTGGCGGCGCGCTCTTCATCGACGAGGCGTACGCGCTTGCGGGCGACGATTTCGGGAGCGAAGCGATCGATACGCTGGTCAAGGAGATGGAGGACCACCGCGACGGGCTTCTGGTGATCGTCGCCGGCTACCCGGCCCCGATGCGGCGCTTCATCACGTCGAACCCCGGACTCGAGAGTCGCTTCCGCCTCACCCTGCAGTTCGACGACTACAGCGATGAAGAGCTCGTAGAGATCTTCTCCCGGATCGCCGCGGACGCCGATTTCACGCCCACGGACGCAGCCATCGTCCGGCTGCGGGAGATCCTCGCGGCAACGCCACGCGAAGAGGGCTTCGGCAACGGCCGATTCGTGCGGACACTCTTCGAGTCCGCCGTAGTCCGCCAGGCGTGGCGCCTGCGCGACATCGAGCACCCGGACGTCGATCAGCTGCGCGATCTCCGGCCCGAGGATCTCGACGCGGACTCGCCTGCACCGGCCACTGCCGAAGCGAACGGAGCCGCGTCGTGAGTGCACCGACGACGACACCTCCGCCGGCACCAGCCGACCCGAACCGCCCGAGCTGGATGACCCCGGTCCCCGGCACGCCGATTCCTCGTCGGCCCTCGCGTGCTCGCGAGGTCGTTGCCGGAACGTTTGCAGGTACGCCGGGTCGGCTGCGGCTGCTCGGCGCGATCGCGATCGCCTCGTGTCTGTTCTTCGGTGCCTTCGCGTTTCTTGCCGCGGCCCGGCTGAACACCGACATCAGCAATGCCCGCAACGACGCCGCCCAGCTGGTTCGGGTGCAGACGATCCGGACGAGCCTCGCGAAGGCCGACGCGAACGCCACCAACGCCTTCCTCGTCGGTGGCCTCGAGCCGACGGCGGTGCGGGACGGCTACACGAGCGGCATCGACACCGCCGCCCGCACGCTCGCGGAGGCCGCGAGCGCAAACTCCGACGATGCGACTGCGCTGCAGCGTGTGAACCGTGTCCTGACGACCTACACCGGGCTCATCGAGTCGGCGCGAGCGAACAACCGGCAAGGCTTCCCGATCGGGGCCGCGTACCTGCGTCAAGCATCGAACCTGATCCAGACCGACGCCCTGCCCCCGCTCGCTGCCCTGGTCAACAACGAACAGCAACGAGTCCAAGCCTCGACCGACGCCGCCAACCTCCGCCTGGCGCTGCTGGCCTTCTTCCTGGTCGTGGTCGTCATCGCGCTCGCGGTGCTCCAAGTCTGGCTATACCTCAAGACTCGCCGCGTCTTTAATCCGTCACTCGTGGTCGCCAGCGCCATCGTGATCATCATCGGACTCGTCGGGCTCGGGGTCATGTTCTGGTCCCGCACCGAAGCGAACAACGCCCGCGACGGCTCGTACCGCGCAGACCGTCGCGCTGGCGACTGCACGCATCAACGCGTTCGACGCCAAGAGCGCCGAATCGCTGACCCTCATCAACCGTGGCTCAGGCCAGCCGTACGAAGATCGGTTCAAGACCGTGTCGCAGACAGCCCTTGGTGCAATCGAACCAGCAAGCCAGACGTCCTCGACCGGGAGCGAGCAGGCGCCAACGGTCGCCGCGCTGCAGCAGTACCTCACGCAACACACGCAGGTGCGGAAGCTGGACGACTCCGGGAGCTGGGATCAGGCCGTCGCGGCAGCCACCGGCGACGGCGCCGCCAACCATGCCTTCGCGACCTTCGAGAGCGTGTCCGGCAAGGCGCTCACACATGAAGCGAGCGCGCTGGCCGATGATCTTGACAACGCACGACTGCCGCTCACCGTGCTGTCCTGGATCCTGCTCCTGTCCGGCATCGCGGCCGCCGTCGCCACGTGGCGCGGCGTCAACCAGCGGCTTCGAGAGTACCGATGACGATCCGGGACGAGTGGCGGCGCACTGCAATGGCGGTGTCCATGGCAGTGGCCGTCGTCGCGCTCGCCGCGTGCACCGGCTCCAGTTCGGACCGCCACCGATCGACGCCGAAGACCACGACCACCACTACGGCCGCTGCGCCCGTCGTGAACTGCGGCAACGCGGTCGCCTCGATCGCTCCGAATGGTCCCCTGCCGGCGCCTGGCAACATGCCCTCGGGGACCTACATGGCCGAGATCCAGGCACGCGGCCGTCTGATCGCGGGAGTCGCGGCCGACACGCTCCTGTTTGGTTACCGCAACCCGCTCACCGGCCAGCTCGAAGGGTTCGACGTGGACCTGGTCCGCCAGGTGGCGCAGGCGATCTTCGGCGATGCCAACCGGGTCGAGTACAAGGTGCTCACCTACGCGCAGCGCATCCCGGATCTCCAGAGCGGTGCCGTCGACATCGTCGCCGACGTGATGACCGTCAACTGCGAACGCTGGCAGCAGATCGACTTCTCATCGCAGTACTTCGACGCGGGCCAGAAGGTGCTCGTCCGCACCGACTCGAAAGCGACGAGCATCGCCGACCTCGACGGGAAGCGGATGTGCGCGGCCAACGGGTCGACCAACATCGACAATCTCAAGAACTACCCGAAGATCAAGGTCGTACCGGTCGACGACATCTCCGACTGCATGGTGCTCTTCCAACAAGGGAAGGTCGACTCCGTCACCGGCGACGACACGGTCCTCGACGGCTTCGTCGCGCAGGACCCGTACGCGAAGGTCATCGGTCCGGCACTGACGAGCGAGCCCTACGGTCTCGGAATCTCGAAGAAGCACCCCGACTTCGTGCAGTTCGTGAACAAGGTGCTCGAGCAGGAACGCAGCAACGGGACCTGGAAGCAGATGTACGCCCATTGGATCGCACCGACCGGGCCGGTGCCGGAACCCCCGCCCGCGGTGTACGGGCGCAACCCGTGAACGAGCCCACGACCGCGCGGCCGACCGCCCTCGAGCGCGCCACCAGTGCCGCCGGGCCAGCTCACCGTCGCACCATCGGCACCCGAAACGCTGGCGTTCCTCGAAGCGCTCGGCCGGTGGGTGACCACGCTGCGCACCTCGCTGGATCAGCTCGACGCCGGCGCGCAGCTGGCCGGCGATCCCAGCCACTACACCTCCGACATCACGCTCGCGATGTCCCTCTTCCAATCCATCAAGGCGCGACGCGACGAGCTCGTCACCGCGTGGGACAGCGGACGCGTCGGTTCCGAAGAGCTCACCCGGCTCGCGGTCCTGATGTGGGGGCGGCTGCCGGATCCGCTCGGCGCGCCGTCCGCGTTCACGCTCACGGAAGCAGGCACGCTCGCCGCCGCGCTCACCGACCGGCTGGCCGCCGCGCTCTCCGCCGACGCGGTCGCGGGCTCGGGGGTCGCGGGACGGATCGTCGCCGTCCGCGCCGCCCTCGACCGGTGCCGGGTCCAGGCCGAGGTGCTCGGAATGTCGGCGGCGAATCTCGATGAGCTCGCCGAGCGTCTCGACACCGCGCTCGGGAGCAAGGATCGCGAACAGATCACCAGGACGGTTACTGCGCTCGACACCGAAGTGACCGGCCTCGAGCGCGACCTCATCAAAGAGACCGCGCGGAGGACCAGCACCGCACAGCTGCTCGCGCAGCTCCAGCATCGGTACGCCGAACTTGAGCCACGAGCGGCGACGGTCAATGCCCTGGCAGAACGATGCCGCTCGAGGATCACCGATCCGCCCCGACTCGCGGTTCCGGACATCACCGCGCTCGGCGAGCCGCCGGAGTCGCGGACCACCGACGCATCCACCGCGACCGAATGGGCCGCGGCACGAGACGAGCTCGACGAGTACGCCCGACGGATCGAGCGATGTGATGCGGCCCTCGACGAAGCCGAAGCGACCTACGGCGCGCCGCTCGCAGTGCGCGAAGACCTGCGCGGACTGCTCGGGGCCTACCGCACCCGTGCCGGGCGCTCCGGGCTCGCCGAGGACGGGCCGCTGACCGATGCCTACCGGGCCGCCCGCGACCTGCTCTGGACTGCGCCGTGCGATCTGCGGGAAGGCCAGAAGCTGGTCGAGCGTTACCAGGCCATGGTGCGCATCGCCGTCGGCGCAGACCACGTCGTCGAACCGACCTTCGAGAGGGAGCAGTCGTGAGCGGGCAACACTGCGCCGAACCCGGATGCACCGGCGAGATCGAAGACGGCTACTGCAACGTCTGCGGCTCCCCCGGACCCGTCGAGTCGTCGGCGAGCTCCGCCCACGTCTCTGGTGTCACCGGCCGGGGCTCGAGCCTCTCGATGAAGCTCTCGAGCACGCCGATCGGCTCGGCCCGCGCCGGCCTGAGTCGTCCGACGCGCCGGCTGATCACCGCGACAAGCCGGGTGCAACATCTCGGCGCGGGCATCACCAACGTTCCCGCCGCCCCGGTTGCAGACCCGCAATCTGCCGTGCTCGCAGACCCATCGGTCCGCGAGGAGAAGCGCTTCTGCTCCTCGTGCGGCGCGCCCGTCGGACGGTCGCGTGACGGCAAACCGGGCCGCACCGAAGGCTTCTGCCCAAAGTGTCGTACCCCCTACTCCTTCGCGCCGAAGCTGCACGAGGGCGATGTCGTCGGAGGTCAGTACGGCGTCGTCGGCTGCATTGCGCACGGTGGGCTCGGCTGGATCTACCTGGCCCGCGATCACAACGTCTCCGAGCGGTACGTCGTCCTCAAGGGGCTTCTCAACACCGGCGACGTGGACGCATTCGAAGCCGCAGTGGCTGAACGCCAGTTCCTCGCCGAGGTGCAACACCCGCTCATCCTCGAGATCTACAACTTCGCGAGCTTCGACGGCGCCGGCTACATCGTCATGGAGTACGTCGGAGGCCGTTCGCTCAAGCAGATCCTCAAAGACCGGATGGATGCGAACGGCGGCAAGTACGACCCACTCCCGGCGGATCAGGCGATCGCATACATCATCGAGATCCTCCCCGCGTTCTCGTACCTGCACTCCCAGGGCCTCATCTACTGCGACTTCAAGCCCGACAACGTCATTCAGGCCGGCGACTCCATCACGCTCATCGACCTGGGCGGCGTCCGGCGGGTCGATGATGACCAGTCGGCGATCTACGGCACCGTCGGCTATCAGGCACCCGAGGTCGCCGAGGTCGGCCCGAGCGTCGCGGGCGACATCTTCACCGTCGGGCGCACACTCGCAGTGCTGGCGATGGAGTTTCGCGGGTACCAGTCGACATATGTCGCCGAGCTGCCTCCCGTCGACGACACCCCACTGTTCCAGCGCTACGACTCTCTGTACCGCGCGCTCGACAAGGCCACCGCTACCAACCCCGACGATCGCTTCCAGTCCGCCGACGAGATGCGCGATCAATTGCTCGGCGTGCTGCGCGAGGTCGTGGCCGTTGACACCGGCATCGCGGCCGCGGCTCACTCCAACCCGTCTTCGCTGTTCGGCGCGCCCACCGGCGGTGGCGCGGACCTCTCGTGGACGGACCTGCCGGCGTTGCGCATCGATCGCTCGGATCCGTCCGCGACCTGGCTCGCCGGAGTATCCGTCGCGGACGGCGCACAGCGACTCCAGGTGCTCGAGCAGGCGCCGGAGCAGACCGTCGAGGTTCAGCTGGCCAAGGCGCGCGCGGCGATCGACGCTGCGATCTTCCCGGTCGCGGACGAGGTCGTGAACGACGTCCTCACGGACAACCCGTGGGAGTGGCGCGCGGTCTGGCTGTCCGGCTTGGCCGCGCTGGCCCGATCGGACTTCGAATCGGCGGCGACGTCGTTCAACACCGTGCTCGGCCAGGTGCCAGGCGAACTCGCACCGAAGCTTGCGCTCGCGCTGGCCTGCGAGCAGACCGGAGCGAGCGATCTTGCTGAGCAGCTCTACGCAGTCTGTGCCGCGACTGATGCCAACTACGTCGCGCCCGCCGCGTTCGGTCTCGCCCGAACCCGCGAGCAGAGCGGTGACGCCGCGGGAAGCTTGCAGGCCCTGGACCTGGTCGCGCCCACCAGTGCCGCCTACGTCGCCGCCCGCCGCCGCCGCGCCGACCTCCTGACGAGCGCCGCACCGGGCCTGGACGACCTCAGTGCAGCCGCGGCCAGCATCGCGAACATCGCGATGGACCCGCGCGACCGCCTCATGATCTTGGTGCGCATACTCACGGCGGCGATCACCGAGGTCGAACGATCCGGCGACCAACCTCAGACCACGATCAGCGGCGTGGCCGCGACTGAACCCGACCTACGCTCCGGGGCCGAGCGCGCGTATCGCGATCTGGCGACGCTCACCTCGGATCGCGCCGAGCGCATCCAGCTCGTCGACGCGGCGAACTCGGTGCGACCCCGGACGCTCGTGTGACCGAGTGCCCGACCTGCGGCGCACCGGTGAGCGCGGAGGACCAGTTCTGCGAGACCTGCGGCGCGACACTGAGCACCGCTCCCACCGCCGCGACTCCGATGGTCGAACCCGAACCGCCGGCCACACCCGTCTCAACCCAGCCGCTTCCTCCGGTCGCCGCGGCTCAGCGATGCTCGTGTGGTGGCGAGATCGATGCCGACGGTTGGTGCACCGTGTGCGGTCTGCGTGCCGTCAGCGCGCGCGATCACTACACCGAGCGAGTCGCGCCAAATGTCGCCGCGGTCTGCGACAAGGGACGCGTGCACCCACGCAATGAAGATGCGAGTGCGCTCGCGGCGTCACACGATCGAATCGTGATCGTCGTGTGCGACGGTGTCAGCACATCGACCGACAGCGATGTCGCATCGCTCGCCGCGGCCCGCGCCGCGTGCGACGAGCTCGAGCAGACGCCGGTACCGAAGTCCCGCACCGCGGACGGGCTCGTCGAGCTGTGGACCGACTCACTGCAGCGGGCCGTCGCCGCCGCCCAGGAGCGCGGCAGTCGCCGCCGCCGCCGCGGTCGGGGCGCATGAGAACCCGCCCTCGAGCACGTTCGTGGCCGCGATCGTCGACGGTCCCGTGCTCGTAGCCGGCTGGGTCGGCGACAGCCGCTGCTACTGGTTCGGCGACGACGACGTCACCTTGCAGGTCTCGGTCGACGATTCCTGGGCGAGCACCCAGGTCGCCCAGGGCACCGCGCAAGCCGTCGCCGAAGCGGATCCTCGCGCCCACTCCATCACGCGGCTGGCTCGGACTGGACGCACCGCTCGGTGGCCCCACGTGCACTTCGGTACCCATCGAATCCGGAGGATGGCTGCTCGTGTGCAGCGATGGTCTCTGGAACTACTGCTCCGCCGCCACAGAGCTGCGCTCGCTGCTCGAGGACACCATCGCAAGGCTCGGCGACGATCCGCTCGTACTCGCCTCGGCACTCTGCGACTGGGCCAACGAGCAAGGCGGACATGACAATGTGACCGTCGCGCTCGCTCACGTCCCAGCAGCCCCCGCGCTCACACCAGGCGGACCTGAGCCCGACCCCGAGAACATCCCGACCACCCAACCTGTGCCGGTCTCCGACCAGCCCGCCTGAGCATCCGAGGAGAACCCGATGGCCGATTGGACGACCGAAGTCTTCGAGAACGAGTACCTCCCCGCCGACGCGACAGACGTCCACGCGATCGTGACCGTCACCTGTCAGGGTGCGGGCACCGCGGGCCAGTCAGGAGCCGCCGCCGAGATCATCATCGTCGACACCTCAGGCTCGATGTCGATGCCCCACGACAAGATCCTGTCGGCGCGTCAGGCCGCGGCTGCCGCGATCGACGAGATCGTCGACGGGACCTGGTTCGCGGTCATCGCCGGCGACAACTCCGCGCACCTCGTCTACCCCAACCGCCGCGCCCTGGTCCAGGCTGGTCCCGATACCCGGGCCGAGGCCAAGCGGGCGGTCCAACACCTGGATCCCGGCGGCGGCACGGCAATCGGAAGGTGGCTCACCGAGGCCGCCGCGCTGTTCGCGACTGTTGAAGCCGACCAGCGGCACGCGATCCTGCTGACCGACGGCCGGGACGAGTCCGAAACTCCGAGAGACTTGCAGGCGGGAGTCGATGCCGGGCGCGGGATGTTCCAGTGCGACTGTCGCGGCGTCGGCGAAGACTGGGAGGTCAACGAGCTCCGCGGCATCGCGTCTGCATTGCTCGGCTCAGTCGACATCATCGCCCAGCCCGAAGAGATGGCCGCAGATTTCCAAGCGATGATGCGCGCGTCGATGGGGCGCGGCGTCGCTGACGCCAAGCTTCGGGTCTGGACGCCGCAGGGTTCCGAGCTGCTGTTCGTCCGGCAGGTGAGCCCGACAATCGAGGAGCTCAGCGACCGCGCCGGTCAGGTCTCAGAGCTGGTGCGCGAGTACCCCACCGGATCGTGGGGCGACGAGTCCCGCGACTATCACGTCGCGGTGAAGGTGCCACCGAAGGCCCTCGGCTCGGAACAGCTCGTCGCCCGCGTGCAGCTCGTGGTCGACGATGCCGTCGCCGGGCAGGGCCTCGTACGTGCGACGTGGTCCGACGACTCGACGTTGACGACCCGCATCAATCCTGCGGTGGCGCACTACACCGGGCAGGCCGAGCTGGCATCAGTGATCCAAGAGGGACTCGCCGCGAAGGCAGCCGGCGACGATGCCACAGCAACCATCAAGCTCGGCCGCGCCGCTCAGCTCGCAGCCGAGACCGGCAACGAAGAAGCGACAAACAAGCTCCGACGCGTCGTCGAGATCACCGACGCTGACACCGGCACGGTGAAGCTCAAGCGCGACGTCTCCAAGCTCGATGAGATGGCGCTCGACACCAGCTCGACGAAGACCACCCGAGTTCGCTGATGAGCTTCACCTGCCCGCAGGGGCACGCATCGAGCACGTCGGACTTCTGCGATGTCTGCGGCGAGCCGATCGACGGGGAAGCAGCTCCGACCTCAAATGCTGCAGCGCCCGCCGCGCCACCGGCGTCGTCACTGACCCTGGATCCTCCGACCGCGGCGCCCGCGCAACCGTGCCCGAACTGTGGCAGCGACAACCCGGCCGACGCGCTGTTCTGCGAGGAGTGCGGCTACGACTTCACGACCAATCAGCTCCCGACACCCGCGGCTCCGATGCCCGACCCGGGTGCGGACTGGGTCGCCGAAGTCTGGATCGATCCCGACTGGTTCGCATTTCAGAACAGCCCGGGCGGCTGCGCGACGAGTGGCGCCCCGACCGTCGTTCCGCTCCGAGCCACGTCCGTGCTCGTCGGGCGACTCTCGAAGAGCCGCAACATCGTGCCGGAGATCGACTGCGCCAACGACGGCGCGGTCTCCCACCGGCAGGCTCAGCTGACGCTCGATCACGACCGTTGGTACGTCGAAGATCTCGGATCGACGAACGGCACATTCGTCGGCGCGCCGGGCGACCCACTGCCCACGACGCCGCTCGATCCTCAGCAACGGCATGAGCTCGCCGACGACGAGCGCGTCTACGTTGGAGCGTGGACCCGCATCATGGTGCGCAACTCCACCACCGACGAGAAGACGCCGGCATCGCGCTGACGCCATCCACCACTCTCCCGGCACAACCGGCTTGCATCGGGAAGGTATCGATGAGTGCACTCGAAGAACCGAACATCCGCACCGCGCTGATCCCACTGAAGAACGCCGTCAAGGCGCTCGACGCCGAGAAGCTGGAGACGCGACGAGTCGTAGGGATGCTGCAAGCCGCGCAGGAAGACGCCAAACGTCACGCGGAAGAGAACGCCGAACTCATCCTGCAGATGCGTCGCATCACGAACACCGGAAGCGCTGTCGACTGCCGAGCTATCGCACGCGCCGCCATCGAACGCCACGGCTTCTGACCCGTCGAGCATCATCAAAGGCGCGTAGTTGGTTGAGATCACCGTGGCCCGGTCGAGTGCGACGGGACCTCGCCTTTCGGTGCGACTTGGTAGCCCTATAGGGGTACGAACTCGCACGGGAACCATGCAGCGGGTGACATCGACGCACACACTGGCCTGGCGGGTGCGGGTCTCGCCTTCCCGCCCTAGCCTCGCGAACGTGCGCCGGACTTGGTTGTGCGCGGCCCTTGCCGCCGTCGTTCTTGCTGGGTGCAGCGGCTCACCTGCGCCCACGGCTACGGGAGTGGTCACCGGCAAGTTCATCATGACCGGCGGCCCGATCTTTGCCCGCGACGACGCGCTTTCTGGAGTCGTGAAGCTCACCGACTCGCATGGCAAGACAGTCGCCAAAACCGTCGCTACCAACGGGACGTTCCGGATTCTGGCCCGGCCAGGTTCCTACTCCTTGTCGGGTACCTCGCCGACCTTCAATGGCGGGCGTGAGCGCTGTGTCGCACCAGAGCGGTCGCACCGCAAGGTGGCAGTCGTGAACTTCAGGAGCGGTCAAAGCGCTTCCTTCGACGTTGTCTGTTACCGAAGGTGAGTCTCTGAACCCCTGGCCGATCTGCTGGCGTCGGTGACGCACACTGGCCTGGCCGAGTGCTGTCTGGCAGGACCAGACTCGCATCGCTGCGGCGCTGGTGTGGATCGGTGGCATTGATCGTGTGACGGAATGCGCTCCGCGCGACCGGCGACCTACGCTTTCAGCATGTTCAGGAGCCCCATGGCAGGGGTGGCGGTGCTCGTGGTTGCGGTCGCGGGCTTGATCGGGGTTCCGTCGACGACCGCGACGGCGAGCAGCGGAAGTCCCGTGGGCGCGTTCGACAGCGTGTCAGCGAGCTTCGACCCGGTCTGGGGAGTGTCAGGTTGGGCGATCGACGGCGACACGCCCGGCCAGCCGGTCGAGGTTCGCTTGTACCTCGGTGCGACCCTGGTCAAGCGGGTCATCACCGGCGACGCGTGGCCCGACGTCGCGGCTGCGGTGCCGGGTGCCGGCCCGTCGGCGGGTTGGCACACCACGATCACCGACGTGGCCCTCTACGTCCACGGGCATGGCAACCCGCTGTCGCGTGCACGTGATCAACGTAGGTGCAGGCGCGAACCGGCTACTGGGCTGCCGGTCGCTGCCCACGTCCGGATACAGCCCTGACAACCCGGTGGGCGCGCTCGATCGCACCTCGTCGACGCCGGGACTGCTCCGGTTGACCGGATGGGCGAGCGACCCCGACGGAGACCCCACGACCCAGCTGCGGGTCTACATCGACGGCGTGTACCGGGTCGGGGCCGTTGCGGCCCTGCCGCGGCCCGACGTCGGTCGCATCGGGCTCAGTACAACGTCGGGCTTCGACATCTCGCTGCCGCTGCTCCCCGGTCGCCACCTCGTGTGCCTCTACGCGGAGAACACCGGGCGCGCGGGCTGGCAAAACACGACCGTCGGTTGCGTCAACGTCGCAACGCCCGGTGTGCAACCCGCGGGTGTCCACGACCCGATCGGCAGCCTCGCTGGCGCGGTGTACGACTCGACCACGTCGTGCGAGGTATGCCTCGTCGGCTACTACGCCAGGGGTTGGGCCTTCGACCCAGACTCGGCGGGGCCGATCGTCGTGCGGGTTCGCGCGATCTCGCACAGCCCCTACTCGCCGCAGACCTATGAGAACACGACCGTCGACGCACCGACCGGCGCCCCCCGTCCTGATGTCGCCGCAGTGTTTCCGCAGGCGGGGCCGAACTCGGGGATCACGCCGGGCCACGACGTAGGTGGCTCGCTCCTCGACGCCCTCGATTGGATGTGTGTCTACGCGTGGAACGTCGGATCAGGGACCAGCCGATTCCTGGGGTGTACGACCACGACGATTGGCGGCCCGTAGCTCGTCACCCGCCGACTCATGAGCAGCCGGACACATCGCCAGCTTCCGGTTGAGCCGGACTTCGGTCAGGGCCGGCTGCGTCTTCGTCGGTGCTGGGCCCGAGAGAGATCGAGCGTTCGTCCACAGAGGGGACGAGCCGGGTGGAAGCGCCCGACAGATTGGTTCGGGGACGCGTGACGGTTGCCGGTTCCTCATCGCATTGCGCGTTCGACCGGTCATGGCACGACCGGGGGCTCGCCGTCGGGCGTGACCGCTGCGATGCCGGCGTGCGACCCGTCGTAGGTTGTACCCACGCCCATGACCGCAGCGTTCCCGACGGTGGCGATGCCGGACCAGTTCGCGGCCGGAAGCGTCACCTGGTCGATGAGGGTGCCGGTGGCAGCGTCGCGCACCTGGATGAACGGCCCGTTCAATGCGGGACCATTGAACGTCATGTCGCCGGCAACCGTCGTGGGCGAGAGCGACGCGGCGTGTTCGGCTTGCCAGACAATCGCTCCGGTTGTCGAGTCGAGAGCATGCACGGACGGCTCTTGCATGGCCTGGTCGCGTGGGTCGCTGGGGTCGCAGAGAAGGTTGCCGCTGTGCTCGAAGCGGCCGAAGTCGCCGATGGCCGTCGAGCCGAAGATGTTCGATCCGTCATAGGCGGCGGTGGCAATGAACCCACCGGAGAACCCGCCGAACACCACGTTGGTATGCCAGCGCAAACGTCCGTTCCGGGGATCGAGTGAGTAGTAGGTGCCGTCCTTGCCTCCCACCCCCAAGAACACGGCGTTCCCGTGTGCGTCGAGGCCGCCGTTGGGGGTGGCGCCGAAGTCGAAGTCACACTTGTCGTCTGAGCGTGGCGGTCGGAAAGCCCACGCGAGGTGCCCGTTGCCGAGGTGGAGCGCGAACACAGATTCGCTGAGGGGCGGCGCATTCGAAAAGTGGCAGTCAGCGACGTCGAACACCACCAGGGCGGCGCGGGTCAACACCGTGCCCGATGACCAGACGCTGCCGCATCCGTCGTTGAGAAACCGTCCGTGCGTGGTCGTGTCGGTCTGGTACTCCCACACTGGCTTGCCGGTATCGACGCTCGCGGCCACCACATAACCCCGGTACCCCGGGGTGCCATCGACGTCGACGCCGAACAGGACTTTGCCGCCAGCGACGACGGGCGAGGAGAAGATGCGGGTGCCGTCACGGTCCGGGTTGGAAGGTTGGTCGGGACGGCCGGTGTAGTCGTGACGCCAGTAGAGCCCCCCGGTCTGCGCGTTGAGCGCGTACAGCGTGTATCCGCCGCCGAAGATCACCAGGTTGGGGCGAGCGCCGCTGGCCGGCTCGTACCAGGCCGACGACGTGACCAGCCCGCCATCGGAACTCGTGTCTCGCGGGTGCTCTCCGGGATAGGGCGTGATCGCGTTCTGGGCGCTGAGCCGGTACTTCCAGCGCAAGCGGCCCGTCGCGAGGTTCACGGCATAGAAGGAGTCGTCCCACGAGCCCACGAAGACGGTGCCGGCCACCACCGTGGGAGTGGCGGTGACTGCGTCGCCAGTCCGAAAGAACCAGGCCTGCTTCAGCGTCGTCGCGCTGGACTTGGTGAGGGTGGTCCTCCCGTTGAAGGTGTGTTGGGCATCGTGGCCATAGGTCGGCCAGTCCCAAGTGCTCAAGCTCGGACGGGGGCGCGGGGCGCGGGCCGTGGCATGGCTGCTGCTGCACCCGACCACGGTCGCTGCCGTCACGACGGCGAGGGCGACAATCGCGAGCCTGTGACCGCGAAGGCGACGACTTCTCGGCGCGGGCTCGCGGCGATGTCGCCCCACGCGTGCTATCCGAATCCGGCCGTGGCCGGCTTGTCGGTTGATGGCCCGGTCGCAGCCGATGGATTCTCCGCCGGGCCTGAGGACGGCGGCAGCACCCTGCCAGTCGGGTACGGACACACCTGGGTCGTGGGAACGCAGACTGTCACGCTGGTCGGAAAGTCAAAGCCAGCGTTGAGCACCGTGGGAGCGCTCGGCACGTGGTTGGCGAAGGTGACTTTCATGAGCCGACCGCCGTAGTCCGCCGGGCCGCAGCCGTCGCCCAGAACATTGTTCTTGCACGCAATGTGGATGTCGATGAAATACAGGGTTCCGTCAGGGGCAAATGCCAGCCCAAAGGGGTTGTAGCCCTCCGGGTTCTTGCCCAGCTGTGCAAGGGGAGCGCCGGCGACCGGCAGGCGGCCAGGCTCGGGGCGGCCTTCGTTGTTGAACCACGCAATTGAGGGGTCTCCGAAGAAGCTGCTGACCGCGTAACAGTCGCACGTCGGATCCTTGGCCACGCCGGCGACGAACGGCAGCATCGTCGACGTTCCTTGGACGAACACCGAAGTCCGCAGCCGGCCCGTGGGGTACGCACCACCCGGACAGTCAGTCGCGCTCCTCGGGAACGAACGGTGATCGACCCGCAACACCCGGTCGGGGCCCGCCTCTGGCAACAAGATGTCGCCGTTGTCCGCCAACGTCATCGCGCCCGGCTGCGCCAACCCGCCGCTGCCATCGACGTGATGTGGCCCAACACCGCCAGTCGTCGGACCCACGACAACGCACGCTGACTTGTACGACGGAGCGAACCACTCGACCAGCCGACCGTCGTCCGGCACTGGGAAGGAACCCTGCGCCGTCCCCAAGTCCGTGGCGAACAGGTTCTGACTCCGGTCGAAGACACAACCGGTGTACGTGCTGTTGTCGTTGAACACTCCAGTGCTCGTCGGTGGTGAATCGCCGCCGATGGTCTCGCCGGGCAGCTTGTACGGGCCCGGAACGTAGAGCGTCTGCCCACTGAACGAGCCGTTGGATTCGTCGAGCTCCTCGCCGATCGGGGGCTGCTTGTAGGGCTTGAGACCACCCGGATTGTGTTGGCTCGGCAACGTCGGGTCATAGCCACCCACGAACCGGCCGCTGCGATCAGGCAGCACGCACATCTGGCCGTTCAGGTCCCAGGCCTGCTGGAGCTGGCCCTGCCGAGTCGACGGCATTGAGAGGAAATCCACCTCCTCGTTCTGGTCCCAGTAGACGAGGTAGCCGGCCTTCGTCGCGGGCCGTGGGTTCTGAGTCCCTGAAGGGGCCCCCGAACGCGAAGAGCTCGAAGAACATGCCGCCAACAACGCCGCACAACACAGCACGACCACGCCGGTACCGAAACGACCGCCACGACCCATCACAAGCCCCCGCCAACCTCAGGTGTATCCGCGAGAAAGCCTAAACGTCTCACGCCTTCTGCGAGCGCGACAAGGCCTGGGACGGCACTGTTGCATTGGCGGACGGCATGGGTCCGCGGTGAATGGCTCAATGCAACAGTGCGAGGCCGTGCAGCACTTCACCGGCGGCACCGGGCGGTTCCAGGGCGCGACCGGCCAGCACACGGACCGGGGCTGCTTCGGCGTGACCGGGGTCAGCGACACCGGCGTCCTGAGCTACACGATCCGCTACTGGGACGTCGGCACGATCACGTACTAGCTGTACTCGGCCAGGACGTTGGTGACAGTCCAGGGTTGATCTCAACGAAGACCTCCGGTGTTGTGGAGATAGCCGTCCACACAACACACGGAGGTCTTCGTGTCTCACCGTAACGCTCGTTTGACGTTTCACGGCCGCCTGCTGCTGGTCCAACGGATCTGCGACGAGGGCCAAGCCAAGTCCCATGTCGCCAAGGCCATGGGCGTCTCACGCCAGTGCGCTGGCCGCTGGGTCGCCCGGTATGAGTCGGAGGGCGAGGCCGGCCTCCACGACCGATCGTCGCGACCGCGTCGCATGCCCACGCGCACAAGTGCACGGGTCGAGAAGCGCGTCGTCGCGGCTCGCAAGAAGCACCGTCGCGGCCAGGACTGGCTCGGCGCCGAGCTCGGGATCCCAGCCCGGACCGTGAGCCGCGGTCCTGCGCCGCCATGACGTCCCACGCCTCGCCGAGTGCGACCCGCTCACCGGTGTGGTGATCCGCGCGTCGAAGACCACCGCAGTCCGTTACGAACGCGACCAGCCCGGCGATCTGGTGCACATGGACGTCAAGAAGATCGGGCGGATCCCCAACGGTGGCGGCTGGCGGGCCCACGGCCGCCAGATGAGTCGAACCACGGCGCAGAAGAAAGCCAAGATCGGGTTCGACTACGTGCACTCCGTCGTCGACGACCACAGCCGATTCGCGTACTCAGAGATCCTCGACGATGAGACCGCCGCCCACGTGTTCGGCGTTCTTCGCGCGTGCGCTCGACGAGTTCGCCGCGCACGAGATCACGGTTCGCGAACTCATGACCGACAACCATTGGAGCTACACGCGTCTCAGCCTCACTCGCCGCGCTGCTCGCCGACCACGAGATCAAGCATCGACTGATCAAACCGCACTGCCCGTGGCAGAACGGCAAAGTCGAACGCTTCAACCGGACCCTCCAAACCGAGTGGGCCTACCGGCAGGTCTTCACCAGCAACGCTCAACGCGCCCGGGCACTTGCCCCCTGGCTCGAGCACTACAACACTCGCCGACGCCACAGCGCCCTCGGAGGCCAACCCCCGATCAGCCGACTGTCACCAACCTGATGGCCGAGTACAACTAGCGGGGACAGGGCGGCGCCCGCGGAACCACGGAACGGGCCGCGGGCGCCGCGCACGACACACGCCGGCTCTTCGCGCTACGAACGACTTCTTGAACCGACGGGCACGCAACGGACCCGGGTTCCAAAGGCACGAACGGGCACGCCACGCGCGCAGCGCGCGCTTCGGCCGGCGAACCGTGCGAAGGGCCGACGTCGAGTTGGAGGGTCACGACGCGCATTGACGTCGGAGCACGGCTTGCGGTGCGTGCAACGCGGAGTCGAGCAGCTCCACCCTGGGACACGCGGACCAGCGTCGAGGGTCGTCAGCTCGACCAATCGAGCGGAGCTGCGGGATAGGAGTCGCTCAAGCCCTTCAGTGCTGCGTGGACTGGCCGCACCGCGTTCGAACGGTCCAGACGGATCGATGACGCCGCACGCGTGCTCGGCGTTCGCAGCCTGGATCGCGCGGCGGCGATCATCGGGTGGGACTGGCCGGCGGACCAGAACCCATGATCTCGACCGCGGTCTCTGCGCTCGAGCGCGTCGAGGCGATCTTCGGCAACTCGGCGGTCTACGACCTCGCCAACGAGATCGCGCTCCCAGACGACACCAAGGGTGGCCGCCCGCGCCACTACCCCGCCTTCATGTGGCTCGCCTACGCCGCGCTGCTCTCCGTGTACGGCAGCGCGCGACGGGTCGAAGCCGAGCTCGCGCACCCAATCGTCTGGGATCTCGTCCGGCGACTCGTTCGGGAGCACTACCCGCGCGATCCATCGCAGTGGTTGCCCGAGCAGCCGATGCGCCGCCACCACTACCGCTATGGACGCGACCGCTACCTCGCGGACCCTGAGACCCTTGGCCGTCTCGTCGCGCAGCATTCGGTGCTCGCGAGCAGCCAGGCCAGGGAGCTCGGCCTGCTCGACGCCGACGGCCCGGGCTCCTGGACGCATCCCGACCCGTCGCGACTCCTCCACGCGGACGGGAAGGTCATCGCTCCCCTCTATCGCGCCCAGCCCGGCACCACGCGCCTCGACAAGACGACCGGCGAGCTGCGCACCGTGCGAGCCGAACCCGACGGCGGCCTGCACTTCGAAGGCACCGGCGAGACCGCATGGGGCGTGAAGTTCGTCCTCGTCGCCGCCCGCAGCGCCGATCCGCACGGCCGCATCATCCTGGACGTCGAATGGGTTCCTACGCCTGGCGGCGAAGCCCACACCGCGATGGACTGCTTCACCCGACTCGCCCCGAACGTCGAGGGTGCGCAAGGCATCGTCTACGACACCGCGCTCCGCGGCGTTCACCACCAGGCCGTCCTGCACGACCTCGGGCTCATCCCGATCAACCGAGTCACCGCCGCGAAGGCAGCCGTGAAGACGCCGCGTCGCAAGGGGGGACGACGTGCCCCGAAGAGCACATATCTCGAAGACAAGACGATCGATACGCCCAACGGAAGGGAGACCCTCTCCCTGTACGCACGGGACGGCGCACTCGGCATTGCCGAGCTCACCGATACTGGCGAGATGCACTTCGTCGCGCTCCACCGCGTACGAACCCACCGCAACCCCGGTCGCAAGGGCACGTTCCGTTGGTACAACGACTACCGACTCCCCGACAGCTACGGCGGCGGCACGATCACCGTCCGGCTCCATGGCACGCCGGCGGACACGGCCCGGAAGCTCAACCGCACCGAGAACCTCCGGTCGATCCCGCCGGATGACCCCGACTTCAAGCGGCTCTACCCGCGCCGCAACGATGCCGAGAGCATCAACCGCGGTCTCGACGACAGCCTCTGGCTCGGTCGAGCCCACAGCCTCGGCCACGCCCGCCAGCACGTCGATCTCCTCGGCTACGCGCTCATGGTCAACGGCATCGCGCTGCACCGACACGCGAAGCGCCGACCAGCCCTCGCCGCCTGACGGCCAGCGCGAGCTCGACCCCACATCGACCGCCACTTCGGCGCGCCCTCAGACGGTCCGGGCCGACGACACGACCGCGGAAACGCATTCGCCGAGCGAGAGACCAGCCGTCCACCGACACTGGCGTAGGTTTTGTCCCAGGTTTTCACCATCCCCCGCCCTCGTCCTCGTAGCTCAGGGGATAGAGCATCGGTTTCCTAACTTCCTGTCACTCCTTGCAACAGCGCAGGTCAGAGCCTCGAACCCCGAGCCCGTCGGCGTTTCGATTGACCGCCAGTGACCACAAGTGACCACCAGTACCGCGTCGTGACGGGCACGGCACGGGCACGGGTTCCAATGGCACGAACGTGCACACGACCCCTCCCTGTGGTTGCCTCGAGCAGCCGGGCATGATGGCCTCACTCGACGAATCGCTCCGAGCGCGCACGGCGCTTGGCTTGTCGCGGGTCCCGACGCGTGACTCCAAGCACGACCACGCCCATCCTCTAGTTCGCTTCGGTGATGGCCCCGTCGAGGCGGCGTGCTCAGACCTTCTCTGGTGGGTCGTCGCGGACTTCCAGCTGAACCGGTGACGAAACGAGCAACGCGAAACGGCCGCGGCCGGTGGTCTCGATGCGCACGGGTGCCGCGCGCTCGTCGAGACGGCGCTTGAGCAGGATGAGGCGTGATTCGAAGTTGTCCTTGAACGGCGGCAGCTCGAGCGCGGGGTCGAGGCGCACCTCGCGGTTGGTGAACGCGGTGCGACCCTCGTCCCGCCACTCGTGCAGGAGCTTCCAGAGGATGCGGCCGGGCACGCCCTTCACCAGGTAGTCGCCGTCGAGGAACGTGTTCCCGTCGGCCGGATAGAAGCGCACGACGGTGGGGCTACCAGCAGTCGGTGCAGCTTCGGGCGTCGTCCGTCGGCCTGGCGTATCGCCCGGTGCGTCACTGCTCAGGCGCTCTTCCTCGATCGCGCCGGCGAGCATCTGGGCGACGACCTCGAGCACAGCCTCGTCGTCGGGCCCGAACGCGGCGCCGCGTGCCGACTCGACCGCGACGACGCCGAGCAGATCCCCGGTACGGATGACCGGCGCTGCGATCTGGCTCTGCGCGTTGGGCAGACCGGGAAGGTTCACGTCGGGGATCGCGGCTCCCGTCTGCGTGGCGTACTCACGTTGCGCGGCTCCCGCGTACTGCACGAGCCGCGCGAGTGCGCCGATTCGCACCGGCCTGCGTTCGGCCGCGGCAAGTCCGAGGAACCCCTGACCGACGCCGACGCCGACCTCGGAGCCGATGCCAGCCTCCTCGTACCCGTGACTCGCCACGGTGAAGAGCCGCCCGCTCGCTTCGTCGAGCACCAACAGGATCGAGTGCTCGTATCCGAACAGCTCGTCAAGCCCGTCGAGGCATGCCGTGATGACGTGATCAAGGTCGTCACACCGCCCGACTCGAGCGCTCAGGTCCGCGACGAGCCGAAGCCGGTCGGCGCCTTTCGTCACTCCATGGCCTCGCAGCGATCGACGGCGTAGATGTCGGCGCTGCGCAGTCGGAATACCGCCTCCATCCCCATCATCGCGGCAATCGCGTCGATCCTTCGGGACAGCTCGTCGAACACCGGCCCGTCCGTCTCACGCCGTGCGAACCGCATCCGGATGCGGAACATGCGACCAGTCTCGGCGTCCTGGGCGAGCACGCAGGCGCGCGGGTTCTCCTCGAGGTTCGCGATCGTCTTGCCGAAGAACTGGTTCGAGAGGACGACGTGGTCGTCGTCGAGCACCTGCACCGACGACAGGTAGGTCAGGTTCGGCTCGCCCGCGGCGGAGCACGTGGCGAGAACGGGCGGGATCAGGCCCTCCAGCGACTGCGCGAGCTCGCGGAGTGTGACCGTCATGACGCGCTTGTGAGGGATCGCCCGGCGTCGGGGCCCGGGGTCTGGTCGAAGACTGCATCCACGTCGATCGTGACCGCGACGATCGACGTCGGCAGCGCTTCGTCGAGCGGGGTGGTGCGACCTTCGGCGAGGAGCGCCGCCTTGAACTCGCGGACGTAGATCGCGTACACGTCCTGGTCGGCCCGGGCGGGAGCTTCGGCCGCGGTGACCGTCCCCTTCATCTGCACCGACCGGTACGTCCCGAGATCGATGATGAGCAGGGCGATCCGGCCGGCCGCCTGCAGGTTCATGGCGCTGGCGGTGTCGGCACCGACTACCGCGGCAGAAATCGACCCCGGTCGACCCGCACACCCCACGCGTGCCCGACGGTGGGGTCGCCATCGATTGCTGCCGCGATGGTGTGCGCGCTGGGGCCCTCGAGGAACGCGGCGAGCTCGGCGTCGATCGCTGCCATGCCGCGCGCCCCCTCGATCCCGCCCGATAGGAAGTTCTCAGGATACGCGCACGGGCGCCTTAGGAAACAGCGCGTTCCCCGATCCGTACGGTCGTCGGAGCAGCAGACCGGGGCCGCGACTGCGGTTCGAACCGACCGAGGATCACCGAGGAGCGCCGAACGATGACCACAACCCTGACGAACGCAATGAACGAGATGCCGAGGCGGACCGTGACCGGGCGCGTCGACCTCTACCGCGACATCCACAAGGGACTGCGCCACTCATTGTTCGACGTCACGTTCCGGGCCGGCCGCCTGGACCCGACCGACGATGAGCTGCTGACCAAGCTCGTCTCGGAGAGCCACCGGGTGATCGGCCTCCTGCGCGACCACCACAAGTACGAGGAGCAGCAGGCCTTCGAGGCGATCGTCGACCGGCATGTACCTACCCTCGTCGGTCTCGTCAACGACGAGCACCACGCCTTGGCCGAGCGGCTCGAGTGGCTCGCCAGCCGGGCCGACGAACTCGCCGCCGCCCCCGCGGCCGCCCGCCCCGACATCGCCCACGTGTACTACCTCGAGCTCGCGGCCTTCACCAGTGCCTACCTCGCCCACCTCGACGTGGAAGAGCGGGTCGTGATGCCCGCACTCGCCGCGGCGTGTGACGACGCGGAGCTGGACGGCGTCCAAGCAGCGGCGCTCGCGACTGTTCCACCCGCAACGCGCGCCGTCGCCATGGCCGTGATGCTCCCGGCGCTGACGCCAACCGAGCGCGCCGCGCTCGTGGACGGGATCCGCGCCACCGCACCACCCGAAGCGTTTGCCGGCGTGCGGGCGATCGCCGCGGAGGTGCTCACAACCGCGGAGTACTCGCGCCTCGGCATCGCCGACCAGTGACGCCGGGTGTCCACCACCTCGTCCCGATCCTTCGAAGGAGTCACACCATGTCCCAGCACCTGATCTCGCACGAAGAGCTCGAAGTTCGACCCACCCGGAGGCGGAACCGGACCCTGCGCCTGACCATCCTGCTCACCACCGTCGCGCTCATCGCCACGGCGTGTTCGTCCGCCTCATCCGAGTCGGCGGCCAGCGCCTCGGACCGTCGTCTCGACGCTTCGACGCGAGCCAAGGTGCAGCGGGTCGTCCGTCAGCTCCAAGCCACGAATCAGACCCCGGGAGTACTGGTAGGAGTCTGGAGCCCCCAGGGGAGCTTGGTCGCCGCGCGTGTGGCGTCTCAGATCTCGCAACGGGTGCGCCCATCAAGCCGGACATGCAGTTCAAGATCGCAAGCCAGACCAAGACGTTCACGGCCAACCTCATCCTGCAGCTGGTCGGCGACGGCAAGGTGTCGCTCGGTGACCACATCTCCAAGTGGGTGGCGGGAGTGCCGAACGGCGACCAGATCACGATCCGACAGCTCCTGAACCACACGAGCGGTCTCGCGGACGGGTTCACGTCACCAACGATCCAAGGGCAGATCCTCACCGGCTGCACCGTGGACGAGCTCCTCACCGTCGGAGGCGAAGTTCACGCCGGTCGCGGCACCCGGCACGAAGTGGTCCTACAGCAACTACGGCTACAACCTGCTCGGGCGGGTCGTGGAGCTGGTGACCGGCCAGGACCTGAACACGGTGCTCCAGGAGCGCATCGCCACGACCGCTGGGCCTCCACCGGACGTTCCTTGCGACATCGGGGAGCGGTCTCAGTGCGCCCTTCACCCGCGGCTACGGGACGGGATCCACCGGTCCGACCCAGGCGCCGACCGTGGTCGATGACGCCACGGGTGTTCCGGCGTCGTGCCTCTGGGCGCACGGCGCGATGGTCTCGACGCTCTCCGACATGCGGGTCTGGTCGAAGGCCTTGGCGACCGGGGCACTGCTCAAGCCGGCAGTGTGGAAGGAGGCGCAGCGCAACATGGTCCCGTTCGTCTTCGCGGGGAACTACAACGGCCCCGGTCAGTGGCGCTACGGACTGGGCTTCGTCGAGTCGGGTGGGTTCATCGGCGCCGAGGGCAGCTTCGCCGGCTACGAGTCGGCCACCATGTACTCGCCGGCGCGGCGGACGGCCATCGAGGTCGTGTCCACCAAGAACCCCAATGCCATCACTCCCCCCGTGATGATCCAGGCGCTCGGCATGGCGGTCTTCGGCCCCCACATCGGCTTCGGGCTCACCCCCGCCGAGGCGCTCCGACCCAACCACTTCGACTCCGGGACCGGCGAGTAGCAGTGCTCGGAAACGAACGACGGACGAGGGGTTGTTGGTGCCGGCTGGGCGGGGCTCCCCGATGCTGCGGCGATGTGAGACCCGCGCCTCGGCGTTTACGCAGATTGACGCGGCGGCCCACCGCTGCGCGAACGTCGAACGACGCGCCAACTGCTGGAGCCCTGAGTCGACCCCGCGGCCGTCGCCGGGCGCAGAGCCGGACAGATCGTCGGCGCTGCGATCTCGGGCCTCGTCCAGCGGATGATTCGTCGCGCCTTGTGATGCTCCTATAGGTCAAGGGCTCGTTTCGTGAACGCGTTCGGTGAGGATTCGGTAGACCTCGCGGGCGATGTAGCGCTTGAGGCAACGCATGATCTCTTGGGTGCTGAGTCCTTCGGCGCGGCGGCGGGCGACGTAGACGCGGGTGCGTTCGTCGCAGCCCATGCGGACGAGCGCGATGCGCCAGAGCGCGTGGTTGGCTTGGCGGTCGCCACCGCGGTTGAGGCGATGCCGCCGCACCCGCCCGGAGGACGCTTCGAGGGGCGCGACGCCGCAGAGCTTCGCGAACGATGCTTCGTTGCGAAGCCGGTGCGGGTTGTCGCCGGCGGTGACCAACAAGATCGCGGCGGTGTCCGCGCCGACGCCGCGCAGCTCGAGCAGCTCGGGACAGGCCCGGGTAACGAGCGGCTTGATCTGGCCGTCGAGGCGGGCGAGCTCCTCGTCGAGTTGGGTGATCCGCCGGGCGAGTTCCCGCAACGCGAAGCGTGTCGCGGTCGTTGGAGTCGTCGGCGTCGGTGACCCGGAACCGGGCACACGTCTCGATCAGGTCTGGCGCGGTTCAGACCCCGGAGCTGATCGCGCAGGCACTTGCGGCGCGGTCGAGGTCAACGCGCGCAGCTGGTGGATGGCCTGCACGCGGTTGCGCATCGCCGTGCGACGCACGACCCGCAACGCGCGGATCGCCTCGACGTCACCGTCACGGGACTTCGGAGCCCCGGTGGCGGTCCCGTTCAGCGCGGCGCGGGCGGCGGCCTCGGCATCGATCGTGTCCGACTTGCCCTTCTGCCGGCGGGTCTGACGGTTCGGTCGGTCGACCTCGACCACGTCGACGCTGTGGTCGAGGAGGTAGCGGGTCAGACCAGCACCCCACGATCCGGTGCCTTCGACACCGACCGGATCAGCTCACCGTGCCCGGTCAGCCAAGCGAAGCAGCTCACGGTTGCCGGCGGCGGTCGACGCGAAGCTCGCGGTGGTGAGCAGACGGCCCATCGGGTCGAGGACGCCAGCGACATGGACGTCGCCATGGGTGTCGACACCAGCGATCACGCCGGTGGTCGGATATGTCATCGTGGTCATGTCAGCTCCTTCGGGAGTGGCACGTGCCCACCGGTGCGCGCGGACAGGACTCGGTCGAGGCCCCAGGCAAGGCTCCTATCAGGTCACGTCGCCCACCGGTGGGTACGTTCTGTTCGGATTCGCTTGAGGCTCCCCGCCGCGGTCGACGACTCACGAGGAAGACACCAAGGTCAGTCGCGCTCAGCGGGTCACACCCCGACGGGGAGCCCGACCCATCGAACCCTCCGCCGCGTTGACGACGGTGGACCCCACGGGCACTGCGAAGCGATCACCCCGCCGACGATCTCGAGTCGGACACCACGGTCGACTGCGCTATGCGGTCAGGCAGAACAAATCGCGTGCCCACATCAAATACCGAGTCGTGTTTCGCGGTTGCGATGCGCATAGGTCATCCATGCGATCCATACGGCCGCCGCCTGAACGGACACGACGTCGCAGGTACCCTCGTCCCCGTGTCCCCGGCCCTCGATGGGAAGTGCTTCGGCACGCCGTCGAGGTACGGCAGTTGGTCTGTCCTGCGAGCCGCGGCAATCCCGTCTACGTGCCGTTGTGGTGGTCCCCATGCCCGTCATGGCCGCCGCGTCCGACGCACCAGAGGTTCTCGGGAACGCCCGCGCACGGGTCGGGCATGGACGGCTGCGTCGGCAATGGACTCAGCGAGACGGTGGTTCGCCGCGGGTACGACTGGCCCGGGGTCGGAGGGCAGGATCCGAACGCCTCGGTCGCGGAGATGACCTGCAATGAGAGCGGGTCGGTGAGACCGGCACCCTGATTTGTGACTCCACACTGGGCGTGGGTCGTCTGCAGCGCTGTCCGGGGAGCTCGTGACGCCGGCCGGGTCGACATTGCCGTGCCAACAGTTACCTGGGGTGTTGAGCCCGCTGATCTCCCCGAGGTCTCCGTTGGTCGGATTGCCGAAGGCTCCGTTGGCGCTGAGCACGTTGTCGCGTACGTCGTTGCCGAAGTCGTCGAAGTAGCAGGTGACCCCCAACGAGCCGAGGAGTCCACCGGGGTTCGCGACACCGCCGGCGCAGTTCGCGACGGACGGCGGTGTCCCGGTGTCCGGGAACGGAACCAGGAGCAGCCCCCACGCATCGTTGTGGTCCACCCGGTTCGCCTGGATCGTGTCGTGACGCCCGCCGGCGAGCACCATCCCCGTCCCGACCGGCCCGAGCTCAGCGGTCCCCGACCCGGGCACGTTGGGGTTGTTGTTGTCGTGGATCCAGTTCCCGACGAAGAAGGTGCACGATCCGGTGCCGTTCGGCCCGGGTGCGCCGTGCGGGCACGACCCGTCCTGGGGCGACGGCGCGTCATCGTTGTTCTGGCTGTTGGTCGAGATCCCGGTCTTGTTGTGGTCCCACTCCGAGTTGGCCACGACCAACCGTCCGCCCGAGTTGGTCCCCGAGTAGCCGAGCGCATTGTTCTGCGCGTCGCGCGTCCACCAACCAAGACATGCAATCGGGACATGCACCGATGTAGTAGCCCGAGTCCGCCATGTTGCTCGCATACGTGTGCGTGAGCACTCCTGGCCCGTTCACGTTGCTCGCGAAGATCCCGTACTCGGCCTCGAGCTCGCTGGAGACCCAGTGCGTGGACGTCGAGGAGAGGTAGCTCCCCGAGTAGCTGTCCAACCCGGTCGTACCACTCCCGTCTCCTCCGTTGAACCAGATCTCGTTGCCACCGCCACCGGAACGCAGGAAGTTGCAGACGGTCAGGTTCTCGACGCTCACGCCATCGGCCTTGTAGACCTCGACGCCGTTCCGTCCCGCCGGGCTGCCATCGGGTCGCGTCGGGCCCGGATCCTGGGCCGCGAGATCCGAGGCGCACTGCGGCGAACCGGGCCGCGTGCCGTCGACCACCACGCGGTTGCGATCCATCCCCCGCAGGTGGATCCCCGCCTTCGTGATCATGACGCCACCGGTCGCGTCCGTGGCATGGCCGTCCGAGGAGTGGTCGGCTCGCTCGTGGTAGTCGCCGGGGCCGACCAGGATCCAGTCGCCTGCACGCGTGGCGTCCACCGCCGCTTGGATGGTGCGGAACTGCCCCGGGCGGTGGTGCCAGCTGCCGACGAGCAGCACGCGGCCGTGCCCGTGGACCGGGCCGAGTGCGTCTCCGGCCCCCGCGGGTCCCACCGGTGCGCTGATCGCGACCAGCACGATCAGCGCCACCCCGATCGCGACCATCCGTTGCCGCACGCCCATCGCGCCCACCCCCCGAACGACGTTCCCGCGCCGAGCGTACGTTGGTCGTTCCCGACTGTCACGGCCGACTCGAGACGAACGACGGCCACGGGCAATTCAGAATCGCGAATCCGTCGGGCTTCACAAGCCGGCTGGCCCGTGACGACTTGGACGACGACGGTGCCTCGTCACCACGCACGCAGCCCCCCAGGTTGACGCACGGGTTCTTTCACCGCCGGGTTCTCGTCGGTCAGGTGCACGCCCGCTGAGCGCCGGGCACGGACTCAAGCGGTAGCCCCCCGCGTGGCCACGCGGTGCAGCACGAACACCGACGGATCGTCACCCACTCCGGAAGCGTCGATCTCGATGCCGGCCGCGGTGTCCGTCCACTCGAGCCTCGCTCCCGCAACGGTCCTGATCGTCGTCGTCGGGGTCGCGCGCACGTCGGGAAGGGTGATGGTCCTCCCGCCATTCCGCGTGATCGCGTAGACGGTGTCGTCCCTGGCCGTGTGGCGGACGGGATGACCTTCGGCGGTCATGGTCCCCGGCGTGACCCACGGTCGGGTCGCCATGATCGCGTCGGCGTTGGGTCGGACCCACTCGCCCAGCCAGTCGAGACGTGTGATCTGCTCGTCGGGGATCTGAGCGTCGACCCCGCGCGGACCGACATTGAGTAGCAGGTTCCCGCCCTTGGCGGCGATGTCGGTGAGCATCCAGAGCAGCTCGTCGCGCTCGATGAAGTCCTCGGGACGTGAGCACCGGTTGTATCCGAAGCTGCGGTCCATCCCCCGCACGCATTCCCATGGCTTGCGCTGCACGTCATCGAAGGTCACGTACTCCGGCGTGCGAACGTCGGCGTGGGGTGGCGCCGGCGGGACGACCCCACCGTCTCGACGAGCCTGCCGTCGGACCGCCGGCGTCGATGGCTCGCCGGCCGACCTGCGAGCGGGTCGCCGCGAAGAGGGGGCTCCACGGCATCCAGCGGTCGTTGACGACACCGTCGGGGACCTGCTCGTAGTAGTGCTCGAACAGCGGCCAGAGCCGCTTGCCGTTCCGCCGGCCACGCCACGTCGTTCCACAGCACGCTCGGCCGGTATCGGGCGATGAGCTCCCGGACCTGGGCTTCGGCGTAGGCCGGATAGTCACCACGCGGCACTGCATCGAGCATCTCGGCCAACGACCCCATCGGCCGGTCGTCGAAGGTCGAGTCGAGCCCACCGGAGTAGTAGATCCCGAAGCGCATCCCCGCGCCGCGTACGGCCTCGCTGAGCTCGCCGACGACGTCGCGCCGGCAGCTCCATCCGGGCCGGTGCGGATTGGTGACGTCGGTGGGCCACAGGCAGTAGCCGTCCATGTGCTTCGTGACGAGCACGACGTAGCGGGCGCCGGTCGCGGCGAACCGCGTCGCCCACTCCTGCGGATCCCATTGGTCGAGACCGGCTTCCCAGTCGGCCGCGAACTTCACGTACGGGCGGTTGCCGTACGTCTCACGATGGTGGCGCGCGACCGGGCTGTCAGGAAACCGCAGCGAGTTCTCGTACCACTCGGAGTACGGCGAGTAGGCGAACGGGTCACGCCGACCGGACTGCATCATCTGGCCGACGTCGACGTCGACCGGCGCGAACCCCGGCACCGACGCGGGAACCCAGTGCACGAAGATCCCGAGCTTCGCGTCCTGCCACCACGTGGGCACGCGGTGAGCACGCAACGCCCGCAACCGCGCCCTCGACGAAGAAGGTGACACGCCGCGCACGCTACCGGGAACCGGCTCGACCCCGGCAGGCCAGCGAATGGCGGGTGGGTCCCGTTCGAGCACCAGCTCCGTCGCGCGTCCCTGTCCTTCGGGCCATAGCCGCCACGCACGACGGAGCTGGTTCGTAGCCGCGGTCCCTCACGCGACGCGGTCGGCGTGCTCCGGAACCGGCAGCCGCGAGCTGCCGGTCGCTTCGTCCGGCTCCTTCGGGCCGATCGGCTCGGTGAGCTGCTCGCGAGGAACCACGACGACCTCGTCGGAAGCGCTGCTTCGGAGCCGGGCGAGCGTCCGCTCCCACTGGAGCGAATCCGCCAACCACTCCAGGGCCTCATCACGTGACATCGGCACCACCTCCTTTGTCGCGTGCACAGCCCGGCTGCCCGCCGGCCGTGCCATCGATCGCAGAACGGGCCGAGGAGGCTTCGATGTTGGGGGGCGTCGATCCACCCTCGGCCCATTCCGCGAGCTTTGCGTTCGCCAGTCGCAACCGACCGACGATCAGCGCGAGCAACCGACCGCAGAACGCGGGTGACTGCTCGATCAGGTTCAGGAAGTCCTCCCGGCGGATCACGATCAGCCGCATCGACGTCCGCGCGACGACGTCCGCCGTCCGCGGCCGTCCGTCGATCAGCGACATCTCGCCGAAGCAGGTCCCGGCACCGAGGTACGAGATGGTGACTCCCGCTATCGACACCGATGCGTAGCCGTCGAGGATCACGACGAACTCCCGGGCGTCCGTGCCGGCCGTCAGCAGCAAGCGATCCTCGGGAACCTCGACCTCGACGCTGCGCTCGGCCACGGTGGCCAGCAGCGCGCGGTCGGCTCCGGAGAACAGATCGAGCGCCGCGAGCTCCTGCACCGCCGTCGTGCCCGGGCGCTCCCAGACCATGACCATCGTGACCTCCTGCTCGGGTGCTGTGCGCAGCTCCACCGTGCGGGACGGTCCTTGCAAATTCCTGCAACGGCACCGCACCTGCTGCGGAGTGCCGCAAGGCGGGCCTGACGGTCCCGGAGGGGTCTACGATCTGCCGCGAACAGGTGGCAGGGAGAAGCATGGACTTCGGCATTCTCGGCGCGCTCCAGGTGCGCGACGTGTCCGACCGGAACCCGGAGATCAGGGGTACCCGCCGGCGTGCTCTGCTGCTCCGGCTGCTGGTCGACGCGAACGCCTTCCTCTCCGTCGGCGGACTGAGCGAGGACCTCTGGGAGGGGTCACCGCCTCCGGGCTCGGCCCAGACGATCCAGAGTCATGTGTCGAATCTCCGGCGAGCGCTCGGCAAGCAGCGGATCGAGAACCAGTCACGCATCGGATATCGGCTCGTCGTGGGAGCCGACGACGAGGTCGACGCGGTCACCTTCGAGCACGAAGTCGCCCACGGGCGATCGCTCGCGGGATCGCAGGCCGCGACCGCCGCCCGCATCCTCGAAGCGGCCCTCACGCGGTGGCGGGGAGAGCCCCTGCTCGACGCCGGCGCCGCCGAGTGGGCCCTCGCGCCGCGCGAGCGAATCACCCAGATCCGGCTCGGCGCGGCTGCGGACCTGCTCGCCCTCTGGCTCGAGCTCGGTGACTTCGATCGCGTCCTCGCGGAGGCGGAGCGCCTCATCTCCGAGCATCCACTCGACGAGCGCCTGTGGTGTCGCCTGATGCTCGCCCAGTACCGCAGCGGTCGGCAGGCGGACGCACTCCGCACCTTCAGCCAGCTCCGGGAGCGGCTCGGTGAGGAGCTCGGCATCACGCCCGGACCTGAAGCCGCCGAGCTCGAACGGGACATCCTCGACCAGCGGCCCGGCCTCCTCGCCCCGCACCGCGAACGGATCGCAACCGTCGCACTCCCGACCGGGATCTCGACGTTCCTGCTGACCGACATCGTCGGGTCCACGCGCATCTGGGAGCGCGAACCCGAGGCTATGGGCGCCGCGCTGGAGCAGCACGACGCGATCCTCGTTCGGGCCGTCAGCGAATGCGGAGGCTTCTTCCTCAAGTCGCGCGGCGAAGGTGATTCCACGTTCTCGGTATTCACCCGGGCATCCGACGCGGCGCGGCGCGATCGCCGGCGCCCGGCGGGGGCTCCACGCGATCGACTGGCCGACGCAGGAGCCGCTCTCGGTCCGCATGGCGCTGCACACCGGGGAAACGCTCGAACGGGACGGCGACTACTACGGCCGTACCGTCAACCGGGCCGCGCGGCTCCGGAGCATCGCGGACGGCGACCGGCCCCTCGTCAGCGCGACCACCGCCCAGCTGCTCGCCGACGCCCTCCCGGAGGGTCTGCATCTCGTCGAGCTCGGGATGCGGGAGCTCCGGGATCTGGACCGGCCGGAGCTCGTGTACCTGCTCGTCGACGACGAGCTCCCGGCGCGAGTCGCGTCGGACGACCTCACACCCATCGAGCTTCCGTTCGCGCTCGTGCCCCCACCACGGTTGCGGAGCGCTCCGCTCTTCGTGGGTCGGGCCGAGCCGGCCCACCGCCTCCAGATCCTGGCCCAGCTCGCGGAGCGCGGGAACCGGCAGATCGCCGTCGTCGGTGGTGAACCTGGGATCGGCAAGACCGCGCTCGCGGCGCAGGCGGCGATGGCACTGCACGACGCCGGCTGGCTGGTCCTGCACGGACGCTGCGACGCCGCGCGTGACGTGCCGTTCCAGGCGTTCGCCGAAGCTCTCGACTTCCTGGCACGAGAAGCTCCTGGCCGAGCTGGTCGTGATCGCCGGGACCGCGGAGCTCGCCCTGGTCGAGCCGCTCCTCCCCTCCGTCCGCGCTCGGGTGCCAGGGCTCCCGGCGTGGATACGTACCGACGTCGAGACCGACCGCTTCTACGTGATGTCGGCCGCAATCCGCCTGCTCGGTCTGCTGGGCGACACCCGGCCGATCGCGCTCCTGATCGACGATCTGCACTGGGCGGACGCCTCGACCCTCGCGCTGCTCCTGGAACTCGCGAGCGCCGAGTCGATGCGCCTGCTCGTCGTCGCCACGTACCGTGACAACGAGCTCGTTGCAGGCGTACCGCTCAGCGACGCACTCGCCGCGCTCCATCGCCACCCGGATGTGGAGCGCATCGCGCTCACCGGGCTCGACCTGGCCGAGCTCGCCGATCTGGTCGCCGCGCTCGCAGGTCACGAGCTCACGGTCGACGCGAAGATGCGACAGCTTCTCGGCGGGCTTCGCGACGAGACGAACGGCAACCCGTTCTTCGCGTTGGAGATCCTGCGGTATCTCGCGAGCACCGGGGACGTGCTGCAGAACGCCGGCGGGCGGTGGGAGCCTCGCGTCGGTCTCGACCTCGCGGAGCTCCCGGAGAGCGTGCGCGAGGTCGTGGCGGCTCGCGTCGCCGCGGTCGGAGGCGATGTCTCAACCACGCTTGCGACTGCCGCGCTCATCGGCAACGAGTTCGGGCTCGGCAGCTCGCTCAGGTTCGGAACACCGACGAGGATGTCGTGCTCGATGTGCTCGAGCGGGCCGAGACGGCCGGGCTCGTCGCCTTCGTCGGCGAGGACCGCTTCGCGTTCTCCCATGCGCTCATCGCGAATTCCTTGGCCCAGGATCTCGGCGAGCTGCGGCGCGTGGCCCTGCACCGCCGGATCGCGGAGGAGCTGGAGCGCGACGACCTTGTGGCGCGCAATGCCGGGGAGCTGGCCCGCCACTGGTTCGCGGCGCGTGGCACGGATGCCCCGGTCCGGGCCCTGGAGTACGCGGAGCTGGCCGGCGACCGGGCGCTGGCGGGCCTGGCCCCCGACGATGCGATGCCCTGGTACCGAACCGCGCTCGAGCACGTCGGCGGCGAAGACCCCGGCACCGGGTTCGGTTGATGGTGAGCCTTGGCGATGCGCTGCGACAGGTCGGCGACGCATCGCATCGCGAGGTGCTGCTGGAAGCTGGACGCACCGCGGTCGCGCTCGGTCTAGACGGTGAGGTGGTCCGCGCCGCGCTCGCGAACTTCCGGGGATGGGCGAGCCACGCCGGAACGCGTGACGACGAGCGCGTCGCGCTGCTCGAATCGGCGCTCGAAGCGGTCGGCGACGGCCCGACCGCGACGCGAGCACGGCTGCTCTCGGTGCTCGCGGCCGAGCTCGCGTTCAGCGACGACCTGGAGCGTCGCCGCGAGCTCTGTGACGAAGCGCTCGCGATCGCGAGGAAGCTCGGAGACCCGCGTGCGCTCGCCCAGGTGTTGTCGTGTCGCTTCGACGCGGTGCGCGTGCCCGAGACCGCCGAGGAGCGCGATCGCCTCACCACCGAGAACCTCACCCTCACCGAGTCCTTCGACGATCCGATCGCGCGTTGGTTCGCCGTCACCGACCGGCTGACCGTGAGCGTCGAGGTGGGCAACCGTGACGACGTCGAGCGGTACCTCGCCGAGGAGGTCGAGCTTGCCGATGAGCTCCAGGGCTACCAGCGCTGGATCGCGCTCGTCCACCAGTCCTGGCACGCGTGTGTCGCCGGGCATCTCGCCGACGCCGAGTCCTTCAACGATCGGGCGTTCGAAGTCGGGATCCAAACCGGCCAGCCCGACGCGTTCGTGCTCTATGCGGGCGCGCTGTTCCTCCTTCGCGACGCGGCGGGCCGGTGGGACGAGCTCATTCCCGCGATGGAGCAGAGCGTCGCCGAGAACCCGGACATCGCGGCGTTCCGCGCGTGCCTCGCCAAGAGCTACGCCGGGGTGGGACGACGCGAAGACGCACGGCGCCTCTTGGACGCCGAGGTCGAGATGGGCTTCCATTCCGTCGTTCGTGACGTGGTCTGGGCGACGACGCTGTGCATCTACGCCCAGGTGGCGGCGGACCTCGCCGCAACCCGCGCCGCCTCGCTGCTCCTAGACCGTCTCCGTCCGCATGTTCACCTCATCGCGACCGATGGCGCGCACGTGTACCAGCCCATCGCGCTCGCTGCGGGCCGGCTGGCGACGCACCTCGACCGGCCCGAAGCGATGGCCTGGCTCCGGAAGGCTGAGGAGCTGGCGCGCCGATTCGACGCACCCTTGTGGCTCGCCGAAGCCCTGCTCGCCCAGAGCGAGCGCACGGGCCAACGCGAACCCGCGGAACGGGCGGTCGCCGCGGTCGCGCACCTCGGAACCACGGACGTCGGCGCCCGAGCACACCGACGCCTCGTCCTGATCTGAGGCAGCACCGTCCTGGAACGGGACACGGCGTCGATCAGCCCGGCGGGCGCCCCTCCCGACGTTGCGCGTGCAGTCCCCGTGCGACGCGCCGGGCGCAGCGCGTCGACATCACTGAGCGTGCCCCGGTACGGCATGCGCGCCGAGTACACCGTGAAGGGCTGCTCGGCTGCGTCCCGCAGCCCCGCAACACAGCGCCGAGGCTTTCGTTCTGCCAGTACCCCTCCTCGACATAGCGTTTCGCGTCGTCCGCCGCGGTCGGGCGCGGGCTGTAGTCGATCGCCCTGCTCGTCATGCGGGCTTCACTTTCGACTGGTGGTGGAAGTCGCCGACTTCGAACCGGTGCACATGGGATTCGTATCTCTTGACGTCTACGGCATCTGCGCCACGATGCGATCGGACGCGGAAGCGCATTCTCCGGCCGAGAGACCAGCCGTCCACCGACACTGGCGTAGGTTTTGTCCCAAGTTTTCACCAGTCCCCGCCCTCGACGCCGGTCTCACAAACGGCGGCGCCACCAACCAGTGGTACTTGAATACGTGGGGATCGGGTGCGGTGAACAAGTCAGCTACACGCACGGGTGTCCTGGCTGTCAACTCTGAGTACGAGCTGGTCAACCGGTTCTCCTACTGGATCAACGGTGCCTGGGTCAAGCACCAATACCACGTCGTGATCTACACGGGATATCAGACCTGCGGGCTCCCGCCGAACTGGACCCAGGATTACTGAGCCACCTTCGCCCGAGCGTGAACGACCCCGGCATCTCGCCGAGGTCGTTCACGTTGGGCGAGGTGCCCGCGCTCGAGTCTTTGTCTGGATGTCAACGGCCGCCGAGTAAGCCGACCGGCACTGTTGCATTGGCGGAGGGTCGCGGTATGCGGTGAGCGTGGCGGCATATGGCGAGCCGGTCGAAGTCGTCACCGACCGGGCGCCGGCGTTACGCGCGCGATCGAGGAGCTCATCCCCGCCGCGTTCCACAACACCGAGCAATACGCGAACAACTCGCAAGCAGGGCCGCGACTCGGCTCGACGCGGCTTGGTCCAGCACAACCCAACAGTCCCCTCAGGACTGCCAGATCCTGACGTAATCGACGGACATCGTCGAAGGCAGGCTGGAGCTCGCCGAGCCCGAGAACCCGGAGTAGAACGGGCCGTCGCCGCCGATCGCGTAGTTGAGGATGACCGAGTGCGCGATGTCGTTGGCCACGTTGATGTGCGAGACGGGCTTGCCGTCGTAGAACCAGGTGAGCCCGGAGTCGGTCCAGTTCAACGCGTACGTGTGCCAACCGGCGATCGGTCCGACGTCGGCGAGGACGTTGCCCTGCGCGCCGGAGCCATCGTGGTAGTTGGGTTCCGCGGTGGTGGGGTTCGGACCGTACATCTCAGCGACGTCCATCTCGCCGTAGTCCGGCCACGAAGGAGATCCCTGCGCGCCGACGAGCCAGAACGCGGGCCAGGCGGCCGGACCGAAGGGTGTGACCTTGATGCGGGCCTCGATGTAACCGTGCGTGAAGGAGAAGTGCTGCGGACCGCCCTGGGCGCGCTGGGTCACCATCCCCGAGCTGACCGAGTAGCCGGGGCAGCCGGCGCCACCGGCCGCCGCAACGAGGTTGAGCGAGCCGCCGCCTTCGTTGGCGTTGGACGCCATGTAGCACTCCTGCTCGTTGTTCGATGACCCGAAGGTGCTGTTGTCCTGCACGTTCCACTGCGAAGTGTCGATGCTGGTGTCGTTGAACTCGTCGTCGAAGACGCGGTTCCAGATGGCGCCCCCGGTCGCCGCCGCGGGCGGCTGACCGTCGATGTTTGGTGGACTCGTGTCCGGCGTGCTCGGTGGACCCGCATCGGGTGTCGTCGTATCGGACGTACCCGTGCAGGCCAGCTTGCCCACCGTCGCGCTCACACGCTCGTAGGAGAGGTACGAGCCGTTGCACCCGATCCCGACGGCATCGCCCGACTGCAACGGGTAGAGGTAGCCGGTCGCTCCGGCTACCGACATGGCCAAGCCGACGACCGAGAAGATCGCGACGACGACGGAAATCCGGGTACGGGTACGAGCACGTCGAACGACGCGACGCGAGTAGCGATCCATGCTGAAAGTCCCAATCCGTTGGGGGCGCTGATCTGAACACGTACGCTAGAACAGGCGGAGCCGCCGATCCCGAGTCGCCCACGCTCTGCGCGACCACTCTATGACCCGTATGCGCGGATGATCGGTAGCGTTCGATGCGCCCTGGGCGCAGACGCCCCGTCGGCGTCGAATCACTCGTCCTGGCTCTGTTGCATTGGCGAATCGTCGCCTTCAGCCGTGAGGGTGCCCCGATGAGGTCTTGCTCACCGACCTTCTCGACCGCGCCCGCGAGGGCGAGCGGGTCGAGATCGGATGTCTCGACGGCCACGGTCGAGCTGGAACCGCACTCGCTTGCCTCGCCGTCCTTACCGGCACTCCCGCCAACGACGCTGTGGCTTGGGTACGAGCCAACTACTGCTCCAAAGGCTGTCGAGACCGACGTACAGGAACAACTCGTCGCGGCCTTCTACTCATGACCTGAGTGCCTCCCAACGCCGGTTGCAGGTCCGTGGGTTCTAGCTTCCCAACCGGCGGCCTCCGATCGCTACGCGAGAGCGGTTCCCCAGGCCGTGCCGCCACCGGGTCGCGAACGGGTGGTTCGTCGACGACACCTACGTAAGGTCCTCGGAAGGTAGCGGTACGTCGCGACGTCTTGGCGGCTCGCCGGTTCTTCGCCAGAGCGATCCGGGCGCATGGCGACCCGGTCGAGGTCGTGACCGACCGGGCCCCGGCGTTACGGGTGCGATCGAGGGGCTCATGCCCGCCGCGCTTCACAACACAGCCCGGTACGCGAACAACCGCATCGAATGCGACCATGGTCGGCTCAAGGCCCGACTTCGGCCGATGCGCGGCCTCAAACGCGACCACAGCTCGAGCGTGATCATCCGCGGGCACACGCTCATGCAGAACATCCGCCGCGGCCACTACGAGCTCGGCCTCGGAGGGCGCGCTCACCGATGTGTGGAGCACACGTTCACCGATCTCGCCCGAACGATCTGACCCAACGCCGGAAACGAACACCAGCCCACGCGGCACTGCGACTCAACGCAACAGAGCCCCTGCGGCATTCCCCGCGATCACTTCGCGGCGGGCACGGGATTTCGGGGAAACTACGCGCCAAGGATCGGCTTTTCGTCGGCGAGGCGTTGGAGTAGGTCGCGTGTCCGCTGGGTCATGCCGAGACCGTCGGTTCGCGGCCACTGTTCGATCTCGCGTTGCGCGAACTCCGACCATTGGATCATGAGCTGGAGCAGGTCCCGGGTGAACGCCGCGACGAGTGCGCTGATGTGGAGTCGCTCAGGGAAGGGTGCTTCGCCGCCGAGCCAGGCGCCCACGAGCAGCATGCCCTCGGCGTAGCGCTGTTCGAGCTCTTGCTGTGTGTGCACAAGCGCGGAGAGAACTGCGTCCTTGTTCGTCGCGTCGGCGTAAAAGAGTCGTAGGGCGGCTTCGAACTCGAGTTGCGGGGCCGCCGGCTCGGTCTCGAGCCAGCGCTTGAGGGCGCGTCGGCCGGCGGCGGTGATTCGGTACACCTGACGGGTACGGACCGGGCCCGCGGGGGTCTCGGTCACGCGTGCGAAGCCCATGCCTGCCAGTCGTTTCGGTTCGGCGTAGAGGTGGCTTTCGGATTTCGGCCACACGTACCGAAGGCTGCGTTGCGCCTGCTGGGTGAGCTCGTACGCGCTCCACGGCTTGATGTTGAGGAGTCCGAGGATTGCATACGACGTTGTCGTCAGTTCGGCCATGGGTCTTGACACTACTCCAGGCCGGAGTAGTGTGAGACCATCTACTCCAGAACGGAGCAGTACAGGTAGCACCGCAGAGATTGAGAGGCTCGACATGGATCCTGAGCTGGAACCCTTCGTCCCGCTGTTCCCGGCCGCCGACCTCGCCGATCCGGTCACCGCGCGCGAGAAGCTCGCTGAGCTGTCGCGTGCGGCGTCGGCACCGGACGAAGCGGCACTGAAGATCGAAGACCGCACGGTGCCCGCCGATCCGGATGTGGCGGTGCGGATCTATCGCCCCCTGCGCGCGCAGGGCGCCATCGTCTGGATGCACGGCGGCGGATTCGTCATGGGTGACCTGGAGACCGAGCACCCATGGGCAGCCCGCGTCGCCGACGGCTCCGGTGCGGTGGTGATCTCGGTCGGCTACCGCAGGGCCCCCGAGCATCCGTTCCCGGCCGCCTTGGACGACGTCTACGCGGTGCTCACCTGGACGGCCGAGCACGCGACCGACCTCGGCATCGACCCGGACCGGATCGCGGTCGGCGGCCACGCGGCCGGTGCGGGTCTTGCGGCTGCGGTGGCGTTGCGGGCACGTGACCAGCAGGGGCCGCCGATCTGCTTCCAGCTGCTCAACCAACCTGAGCTGGACGACCGGCAGGAGACATGGTCGGCGCGGCACTTCACCGATACGCCGTTCATGACACGTGACAAGGTCACTGCGTCGTGGCGGCACTACCTCGACGGCATGTCAGCGACGCCCTATGCGGCGCCGGCTCGGACCGACGATCTCTCGGACCTGCCGCCGGCGTATGTCTCGACCGCGGAGTTCGACCCCGATCGCGACGAAGGCATCGACTACGGGCTGCGCCTGCTGCAGGCCGGTGTGCCGGTCGAGCTGCACCAGTGGCTCGGCACGTTCCACGGGTCCCAGGCGGTCCTGTCCGCCAAGGTCTCGCAGCGACAAACCGCCGAGCTCTGCGCCGTCCTGCACCGGGCCTTGGGCGGTGAGATCGCGCTCCGCGCAGACCGCGTCGCAGTGTGAAAGGAGCGTCATGAACGCAGCACGCGAAATCCTCGGTCGTGACTTCGGCGGCGACATCGTCGAACCGGGCGCGGCGGAGTACACATCGGCCAGTCGCTCGTTGTTCGCGTCGGGTCGCCCCGCCTACGTACTTCGGCCCAACGGCGTCGGGGACGTGCAAGCAGCCGTCCGATTCGCTACCGGAGCAGGGCTCGTGTTGTCCGTGCGAGGTGGCGGCCATGGCTTCCCGGGGTTCGCCACCAACGACGGCGGCGTCGTCATCGACCTCAGCAACCTCGCGACCGTCGAGATCATCGACGACGAACACCACGTGGTGCGGATCGGCGGCGGAGCCACCTGGGGCCAGGTCGCGGCCGGCTTGGCCCCCCACCGCTTGGCGATCTCCGCGGGCGACACCAGCAGCGTCGGGGTCGGCGGCCTGACCTTGGCCGGCGGCATCGGCTGGAAGGTCCGCAAGTACGGCTTGGCGCTGGACCAACTGGTCGCTGCCGACCTGGTCATCGCCGACGGAACTGTCGTGCATGCGAGCGCGCAGGAGCATCCGGAACTGTTCTGGGCGATCCGCGGTGGCGGCGGCAACTTCGGGATCGTCACCACGTTCGAGTTCACAGCACACCCGACGACCGACGTCTTCTACGGCAAGATCGCGTTTCCCGCGTCGGAGGCGGACCACGTCCTGCAAGGTTGGGCGGACTACCTCCGCTCCGCTCCCGACGAACTCACCTCCGTGGTGACCTTGGCCAATCCGGCGGCTGGCGGCCCGGAAGCACCGATCGAGATCTACGTGGTCTTCGACGGCGACACCCCCGAACGCACCGCCGACGCACTCGAACCGATCCGCCGGCTCGGCACCGTCATCGACGATGACGTCGCACGCGTCTCGTATGCGGACACGCTCGCAGATGGTGCGACCCTGCCGCCTGGCATCCGGCTCGTGACACGAAGCGGCTTCGTCGAACGGGACTCCGTGCCGGAAGTGCTCCAGATCCTTGCCAAGACCGCAGCGTCGACCGGTTCACCGGCCATTGCCGTGCGCAGCGTCAGCGGTGCCGTCTCCCGAGTCCCGGACGACGCCACTGCCTACCCGCACCGACGGGCGGAGTTAATGGTCGCGACGCTCACCGCAGGTCCGGACGCGGCCGTCATAGCCGCTGAGCCGAAGCTGGACGCGATCTGGGAGGCACTGGCAGCGCACATCACGGGTGTCTACGCGAGCTTCCTCACCTCGGCGACCGAGGCGGATGTCGCCGCGATCTACCCGGCGGAAACCTTCAGTCGGCTCGCCGCGATCAAGCGCCAGTACGACCCCGGCAACGTGTTCGCTCGCAACCACAACATCCCGCCGGCCTCGTCCCGATCCGACGGCGCGCACGACGCGCGGACAGCGAAACGGAAGCCCCGCTCCTCAGCGCCGCTCGCGCGGCGACCCGTTGCGAACGCGTCCTCAGCCACGAGGACCCCGCGGACACCAAGGCAGGTCGCGTCATGACGCGCATCAAGCGAGCTAGGGGCGTGCCCGATCACCCGGCTCCCTCGGCGTCGGTGCCGGCGACCCGATCCGCGCCTTCAATGACCCACGCAATGGAACCCTACGGAAACGACATCTTCACCGAGCCCGACGCCGATCCCGACGGGCTCGCGAACCTCGGCCCCTTGCGTCCGATGGCAGGCACCTGGGAAGGCGTGCGAGGCATCGACGCGCATCCGATTGGCCCGGGATCCGACACTGACGGTGTCGCCATCGAAGGCGGCCTCCGCAACACCTACGTCGAGCGCTACGAGCTCCAGCCGATCGACCCGCAGACCAACGGACCGCAACTGCTCTACGGACTTCGGTATCACGTGCACATCGTGAAGCCCGGCGAGGTGGAGACGTTTCACGATCAGGTGGGCTACTGGCTCTGGGAAGCCGCGACGCAGACGGTCACGCAGACGATCGCCATCCCGCGCTCCCAGGTCGTGCTCGCGTCCGGTCCGGCGACGCGCGACGCCACGGAGTTCGAGCTGAACGCGGCGGTCGGCTCGCAGACGTTCGGCATCTTGTCGAGCCCCTTCCTCGACGCGGCGTTCCACACGCTGAGCTTCCGGATCCGCGTCACGACCCACGGAGACGCCACGTGGTCGTACGAGCAGGACACGGTGATGCAGTTGCCCGATCGAGACGCTCTCTTCCACCACATCGACCGCAACACGCTCACACGGATCGCCCCGCCCGCTCCGAACCCGCTCGTCGCCCCACTTCCGGTCATTCTCGAAAGGAGCACCCCATGCAGACAGCACAGCGAGTGAAGACAGCACAGCCGACCACACCGTGGCACTCGGCAATCGCGGCGATGGTGGTCGGGCTGGTGCTCACCATCGTCGCGACGATCGTCCCGTTCGTCACCAGCGCACTGCGCGACCACATCCGGACCGGCTATCCCGCCTACACCGACGCGCGCGTCGACTCCGCCGTCGACGTCTGGTTGATCATCTTGACTGTCATCGGAGCGCTCGGCGTCGCCGGATGGCTCTGGTCGATCTGGATCGTCGCGAGGCGCACGCGCTGGGCGAGCTGGGCAGCGACCGCGATGTTCGCGCTCGGCACCAGCGTTGCCGTCGCCGACCTACTGATCAAGGACAAGTCCGGCGACATCGGTCTGGCGCCGGTGCTCGGATGGATCGGGATGCTCCCGTGCCTGGCCGGGCTGGCTGCGGTCGTACTGCTGTGGAGGCGATCGTCTTGAGCCGGGTCACGCACTGGATCGCCAGGCGCGCCAGCACTCTCGGCGCGGGCTGTATTCAGATGGCCGGCCCGGCGCGCTGATGCGGGCACTGAATCGGCTCGACGCGATCACGTATGCGTCCGGCGTGCTCGCCCCGCGGCACGGCGCCACCCTGGAAGTCATCGGGAGACGTTCGGGGCGTCGGGTTCCGCTCCCTGTTCGCGATGGTGGAGCTCGACGGATCGCGCTATCTCGTTTCGATGCTCGGACGCGACGCCAACTGGGTGCGCAACGTGTGTGCTGCCGGTGGCCACGCCGTACTGCGCCGTGGTCGGCGGGAACCGGTTGTACTCGACGAGATCCCGGTAACGGAACGCCCTCCCGTGCTCCGTCGCTACCTGGCCATCGCACCCGGCGCACGCCCGCACTTCCCGGTGGAATGGCAGGCGCCCATGTCGGCCTTCGTGCCGATTGCCGACCGGTATCCGGTGTTCCGGATCACGCACCGCGTGACGTCGAGGCAGCCAGCGGCGACCGAGCATTGCTCACACCCGGCTCTGGACCAGAGCGTGTCTCGCGTGCTCACCGCAACATGTGCCTAAGCCGCGGATCCAGGGTTCATAGAGCGGCTTCCATCGCGAAGGAACGCGAATCCTCCTAGGGAGCATTGGGGAGCACGATGGCCGCGCCGAGGGCACTCGATCTGCTTGTTCGCCGTCGCGTTCGTCAACGGTGCATGTAGATGCGGAGCATCTCGGCGTGGCGCTCGATCGTTCGTGACAGCGTTCGGCCAACCGATAGCGATGTTGAGGTTGGTTACGCTCAATCGACGGGCGGCGATTAGGTCCTCCATGTCGTTCGCGCCGACCTCGGGCCACGATCGGCGCTGCTCGTACCCGCGACGGAATGCGGCGATTCGCTCGGCGTGGTCAGTGGAGCTGCCGAGCACGGCGATGACAACGGAGATATCAATGGCCTCCGGAGCCCAGACCATGTCCTGGAAGTCGATTGCGGTCACCTTTGACCGGTTGACGACGATGTTCGATGGCGTGAAGTCGCCATGGACCAGATGAGCGCTCGTGCTCTGGTCCCGCCAGATTCGCGTCAGCGTCGACTCGGCACACGCGCGTGCGTCGTCGAACAGCGTTCCGTACTGCGCGCGCAATGTCCACAGCCGGTCGGCCACGGAGAAGTAGACGATGCGATCGCAGATGGGAACCCCGTGCGGGGGAATCGGCGGGCCGGTCACCGCGGCGATCTCGTGGATCTGCGCGAGGAGCCGGCCGGAGTCGAAAAGCAATGGCCCCGTCACACGCTCTTTCAGCATCCGCCCCGGCGACCACTCGAACACCATGCAAGACCTCGGGGATGGAACACCCGGCGATTCGACTGTCACCGACGCACGGCCCTCGGTGGTCCGCATGGCGCGGTTGACCACCGCGCCGCCGTCCGCGAGACAGTCGAGCCAATCTGCTTCGGCTTCCTCGGATCCTTCCGGATGGATCCGCTCCTGAGGGGAGATCCGCACCGAGAGGTGGCGCCAATCGGTGGTCACAACGTGGAGCACCGTGTTGAACGACGAACCGGCACGGCGAACCCGAGCGGCCTCGACTCCATAGGCCGCCAGGGCCGTACGCGCCAACGCGGCGAGCCTCCGGATCGTCGGCTGTTCGCTCGCGGCTCCCGTTGCAGGCGATTGCATGCCGTTCCCAGACGATGGTTGCTCGGTCGTCACGCGAGCCCTGCGTCGTTGCGCGACGCCGCAACCGCTGCGCCGAACCACATTGAGAGTGCCCGCGGCAACGCTGGGTCCGTGAGGTCCCCTGTCCAGGCGACATGTCCGTCGGGTCGGATCAGCACGGCCGCGGGGCCCGCGACTTCGCCGAGGATGGGGAGCTCCCAGACGCCGTCGTGCCGAGCGTCGACCAACCGGACTCGATCGGCCCAGGGAGCAAGGTCGAAGCCGCCGGGTTCACCGAGGTTGAGGAGCACCGGCCGCGCATCGTGTAGCAGGGTGAACACCCGCGTGGAACCCTCCGCGGCGTGCAGGTCGAGGTCGGGCATGCGCCGCCCGAGCAGCGGGTGCCCGTCGCCGAGGTCGTAGTGGATGTCGAGACCGGAGAGCATCGCGGCGGTGTGCCGGCGCGGCTCATCCATACACAACAGTTCGGCCATGGTCTCGCGCAACGCCGTGTGACGGTCGTCGGGCATCGCGAGAGCGACCTGCGCCATGGTGTTCTGCAACACGCGGGCGCCGACCGGATGCCGTTCGGCGTGGTAGGTGTCCAAGAGGCGCTCGGGTGACGCCGTGTTCACCACCTGGGCGAGCTTCCATCCCAGGTTCACCGCATCCTGCACGCCGACGTTGAGACCCTGACCGCCCTGCGGGGGATGCACGTGGGCGGCGTCGCCCGCGAGCAGTACCCGACCGTCGCGGTAGTACGCGGCCTGGCGGCTCATGTCGGTGAAACGGGAAATCCAGGAAGGGCTGTGTACCCCGTAGTCCGTCCCGTAGACGGCGACGAGTGCCTGGCGGAGGTCCGAGAGGTTGGGTTCGTCGATGTCGACGTGACGCTCCTTGAGTACGACCCGGAACGGTCCTCCGCCGTTGACCCGGTCGACGGGACCGATGCCACCACCCTCCGGACGCACGCCGATCTCCGGCTCGTCGTGCATCTCGACCTCGGCGATCATCCAGCAGGTCGAGGCATCCAATCCGACGAAGTCGATGCCGGCCGCCTTGCGCACCACACTGCGTCCGCCGTCGCACCCGACGAGGTACTCGAGCGCGCAGCGACGAGTTGTCGGACAGCTCGACGTCGACACCGTCGTCGTCTCGAGCGAAGCCGACCACCTCACGTCCGCGAAGGATCGAAACCCCGTGGTCGATGACCCAGCCGCCCAGGATGCGCTCGAAGTCGCGCTGCCAGAGCGCAAGCAGATAGTTGTGGCGGGTGGGGAAGTCACTGATGTCCAACCGGATCTGGGCGAACCCGACGTTCGGGTGCACCTGACCCTCGGCGAGGAAACGGTCCCCGATGCCCCGCTGATCGAGCACCTCGATCGTACGGGAGTGCAGACCCCCGGCGCGCGACCCGTCGAGCTCCTGACTCGCACGTCGTTCGACGATGACGACGTCGACCCCGGCCAACGCGAGCTCGCCCGCCAACATCAAACCGGTCGGACCGCCTCCTGCGATCACCACCGCATGCTCGGTCATCGCCCCACCGCCTCCATCACGCCGCTCTCTACCAGCGCATCGCCTCCCTCGGCCGCCGCGCCGACATCAATCATTGCGCCCGTGATGGTGTCGGCACAGTGGACGAACGCGACGCGACGAATACCACCAACCGTTTCGACGGCCAGCACCGGCCTCGCTGCGTTCGGCTCCTGGCGGCGGGCACCACGTGCGGTGGCGGCAAGCCGACTGTCTGCTGCCTCTGCCTGTAGGTGCGCTTGGCGGTCGTGCGCGAGCTGTCCGGACACGTATGGATCCATGATGCCTCCTCGACAAGGAGCGTCCGTCGTGTTGGCAAAACCCGGTGTTCCGAGCTCGCTAGGTGAAGAACCGGCGCACGGCGGGCGCGAGTCCTTGGGGTTTGCCGTCGCGGTCGGTGGATCCACCGTGGTCGAGACCGGGGAGGTCGATGCGGTGTGCGTGAGGCAGGGTGTGCTGGAGTGCGTCGAGCGATCCACGGAAGAACGGGTCGCTCTTGCTGCCGCCGAGGAGCAACGCTGCGGCGTTGACCGCGTCGAACCGGTCGGCGCGACCGGCGATCTCGTTGATCAGGTGGAAGTCGTGGTGCAGCGTCGGAGCGAGCGCACGCATGATGCAGCGATCGGCGAGAGGGTCGAAAGCTTCATCCGTGACTACCTCGCGACCTAGAAGGCCGCCGAGGTGCCGCCGCTCGACGGTCGCGCGCTCTTCACTTCGGCATCGTGGGGTTTGTCAGCCGACGGCGATTGGGCCAGCGACGCCATGCTCATGGCGACGTGTTCCACCGCCATGTGACCCGAGCATTCGTGTCAGACGATAGGACGCGAAGCCGAGACCCGCGGCGGCGACTGCTGGCGCGGCGACGACCACGACTGTTCCCGCCGCCATCCCACCACCGATCGCGGCGAGTCCCGACGCGATCCCCGCAGCACTGAGCCCAGACACCGAACCCATCGCGCTCACTGCTGCGATGCCGCCTGCTGACGATGCTGCTGCGCCGACGACCGATGCTCGTCGCCCGATACGTCGCGCTCGTCGTTCGCTTCGCGGCAGGGCTTCATCGTCTTTCAAGGCGACTTGCACAACGGCTGCGCTCGCTGCTGCCGGGAGTGCGCCGACTGTGACGAGGCCGCCGACGGCGCCAGCCGGTCCGATCGCGGCGAGGCCCGACATGATTCCGGCGGCGCTCAATCCTGGAGTTCCGGCGACGGAAACGGCGCCGATGCCCCCCAGCGCTGCTGCACCCGTGATGGTGGCAGTACCGCCGGAGGCGACTGCGCCGTTGACTTGGCTGCTTCCGTGCCGACCGGTAAGGCACCATCGAGCGAAGTGCTCGCAGTTGTTGTTGAACAGGTTGTAGCCGGATTGGCCCAACTTCGATTCAGCTCGCTCCACGACTTCGTCGGGCCCGAAGTGGATCTCGTAGCGCTTGATCTGGACCTTGCCACGTCCGGCGAACTCCGCCCACGGCGCTCTCCGAATCGTGGCGTTGCGCTTGCGGCCCGGCTCGCCGTTGAAATGAATGACCTGTCCGTCTCCAACGTCAACCGCATGGTGGGTGTAGCCCTTGCGCCGGACCCAGACGTGATCACCGCGCGCCATTGAGCCACCTCGTGGTGTGCTTCGCCATCAGGTCGTCCGCACTGTCCCAACAGTCGAGGTGGTGGTCCTCCTCGGCATAGAAGCCCAAGAGGGCTACGACGATGTTGCGCACGCGATCCGTTCCACGCACGGGCATGGGTCTCGGCCTACGTCTGCGGTGGGCCTCGCACGCGATCGTCGAGGTGAACGTCGCCACCTCTGATGGGTCCTGCATCAGGACGAGCAGGCGGGCGTCCTCGCCTCCACCACGTGGATCGAACCCGGGGATGGTCGCACCCTTACGCACGGGGAGTCGTGGGTCCCACGGAGTCGCGCGACCCATTCGTTCAGGCGGCGAACTGGAGCTTCGAAGACATGCTGCTCTCGGTCGGCGCCATTCTGCGGCGCGAACCGCGGGCTTACCAAGAAGCTCCGATCCACTTCCGCGTTCTCGATCTGCTCATCTCTTGCCATCGGAAACCTCGCTCGCAAATCTGCATCCGGATTCACTAAAGGATGGCGGAGCGCGCCCGGTACCGGCTGTGCGCGCCCTAGTCGTATAAGGCACCACCTTCGCCCGCATCCCACTCATCCCGGAGCGAGCGGCAGGTCGGGCATCGCGCCGGCGCGGACATCCGGAACTGGCCTCCACATCGACATGCACCAGCAAAGTGCTCGACCCCGGCGTAGTACTCAGCATCGCGGATCGGTTCGCCTTGAAATGTCTCTTGTACCCACCGATCGTGTTCGGCGCGAGCGATGGCGTACGGACCGCTCAGCCCCTTCAGCCATCTGAGGTGCAACTCTCCCAACTCATCGTGACCGACCGAGCGTGCAGCACCGCAGTGGTTGCAGTGCAGCATCTCAAAGAAGAAACCTCCTCCGTCCTGCGTTTCGAAGTCGGTGCCACATCGACGGCATCGCCATTCGAGGCTCATGCCCATGTCCTACCTCCGAGTCCTCCGACGAACGTAGGGTCACTGCGCGATACGAACCACGGGACAAGGTCCCAGCATTGTGAATCCATGCTGCGCATCGCGCACGGTGAGGGCCGCAGGACCTCGGCCAGCACCGGTACGTTCGCCGAGGTCCCGGGTCCCCTGAGCGTGATCGCCCTCGATCACGAGCACCGGGTGGTCGAGACGAACGATCGCACGCATAGGCGTCTCCATGGCTAAGCCACCAGCAGGATGGGCGCAGGAGCGGGTGCATCAAGCGTTGCGATCGGGAACCCCCAGGCCCGCCAGCCATTGGCCAGCGAACCGGGTCGGGCAACCACGAGCACGCCCACCCCTGCCGTGCGGGCTTCGCACGCGTGGGCGATGAAGCCGTGGTCACCCGACCCGATCACGAGTCGCCCGAAGCGTCGGGCGACGAACTTGGGCTCCGCCTGTTCCTGGAGCCGATGGTCAGCTGCGTCCGGACCGCTCGCCGTACGTAATGTGCAGCCGGCGGGCAGGCGCCAACCGATCTCGAAACCAAGGTGCGGGTTGACCGCGACGTGCACGAGATCGCCCGGCTGCTAGCGCGCGACCTGCAGGTATTGATCGAAGACGGCTTCCGCCGCGTCGCCGTTCGCATAGGGATCACCGACCAGGTTCTCGAGATCCACCAGATGCAGCGTCCGGGCCATGGTGGTGGTCGGGATCGCAGGCGTGAAGATCGTGGTCATGGTGTGCCTCTCGAACCGGGGAAGAAGGTGACGTTCGAGAGTGTGCCGAGGGGGTGTGACGATTACAGGCGTGTCATTCGTCCAGACCAGCGTGCTGACCACTACGACGGCCACAGCAACCGAACGACCCGGTTCGCTTGCTGACGGCGCCCTCGGCATTGCCGAGCTCACCGACACAGGTGAGATGCACTTCGTGCCGCTGCGGCGCATCCGCACGCACCGCAACCCGGGTCGCAAGGGCACCTTCAGTTGGTACAACGACTACCGACTGCCCGACAGCTACGGCGGCGCCACAATCACCGTCCGGCTTCACGGAACGCCGGCGGACGCGGCCCGGAAGCTCAACCGCACCGAGAACCTCCGGCCGATCCCGCCAGACGATCCCGACTTCAAGCGGCTCTACCCCCGGCGCAACGACGCCGAGAGCATCAACCGCGGCCTCGACGACAGCTTCTGGCTCGGCCGGGCCCACAGCCTCGGCCACGCCCGCCAGCACGTCGACCTCCTCGGCTACGCGCTCATGGTCAACGGCATCGCGCTACACCGGCACGCGAAGCGCCGACCAGCTCTCGCCGCCTGACGGCCTGCGCCAACTCGACCTCGCACTCCACCGCCACTTCGGCGCGCCCTGAGACGGTCCGGGCCGACGACACGACCGCCGAAACCCATGCGACGGCCGAGAAACCAGCCGTCCGCCGACACTGGCGTAGGTTTTGTCCCAGGTTTTCACCACCCCCCGCCCTCGTAGCTCAGGGGATAGAGCATCGGTTTCCTAACTTCCTGTCACTCCCCCTTCCGGTGCAGGTCAGAGCATCGAGCACCTGGTCGCAGTGCGTGTCGAGTAACCGCCAGTGACCACGAGTGACCACCAGTACCGCTCATGACGGGCACGCAAGGGGCACGGGTTCCAAGGGCACGAACGGGCACGCTCGCTGTTGACGCGACGTCCGGGCCCGACTTCGGGAAGGGATGCACAATTTCGACGCAACTGCTTGTGACTTCACCACGCCTCCACTCTTCTAGTTCCACCTTCACGCGCTCCTGCACCTCGCATCGGTCGTTGCTCCGCAGCAGGTGGAGATCAGCGTGGCTTTGCCGGAAGATCTCCGCGCCCTGTAGCGGGATTTGAAGGTGGTCGTGATTGACACATGCGACCGTGGGTCAGGCTGTTCGTCGAGGTGAAGTCGTAGCTTGGCACCGGTTCGCGTTTGCACGAGGCTCAGGGCCGAGTTCCGGCGAGGACGCGCGCGAACGCTGAAGCGATCTGCTCGCCGCGCTGCTGTTGGTTCGTGGCGTTCACCGAGCCGAGCTCGACGAGCCCCGCGCCATTCGCCCGTGCTGCCGTGGTCACGGCCACATTGAACGCTGAGACCGCCGAAGGCGGTGCGATGCCGATCGGCGCCGTCCCGACGAGGACGCGGACGCCCTTGAGCCGACCGGATGATCGCGCTCAGCTGACTCTGGACCTCAGCCGGGTTCGTGTCACGTTCGAGGTCGTCGAGCGCGGTGATCGTCACGATGTCGGGCCGGAGCCGGAGTGCGACCGGGAGCTCGTCGTCGCGGATCTCCGCAGTGCCATGACGCGGGCTGGCCAGGTTCACGAGCGTCGCGTCGGCCGGGAGGTGCTCGCGGAACAGGAGCTGCGGCCACGAGCCGTCCAGGCGTTGACGGGCACCGTAGGCATCGTCGCCGCCGAGGGCGACGTAGTGGAGCGGCTTGCCCGCAGGCTCCCGTGCTGCGGTAGTAGCAGGGCCGCCGTTGTTGCACGCGGCGAGAACGACGAGCAGCGCGGTCGTCACGACGACGATGGGACGCCTTCGGGTCACGCGTCCGCCATCGCCTGGCGGGCCGGGAGATGCGCGGCCCGCTGGGCCGGCAGGGTGCCGGCGACCAGCGCGAGCAACCCGGAACCGACGATGCCGACACTGATGATCGCCACCGGGACACCGATCGCGACCCCGCGGAGCCCCTGCCCGGCCAGATAGCCGTTGACCGCGAGACCGACGAGGCGGGCCAGGCCGTACCCCAACGTCGTGCCGATCGCGCCGCCGACGAGCCCGAGCAGGCCGGCTTCGAGCAAGAACACCCGACGCACGTCGCGATCGCGGGCGCCGATCGCCTTGAGGACGCCGATCTCCCGCCGACGCTCCCGCACTGCGGCCAGCATCGCGTTCGTGATGCCGAGTGCGGCGATCAGCAACGCGATGAGCCCGATCGCAGTGAGCACGATCTCAACGACCGTGCTGTAGCGACGCACCGATGCAATCAGGCTCTCGGGTGCGCTCGAGGAGAAGCCGATGCTGGTGATGGCCTCCCGCACCGACCCGACCGAGTCGAAGCCGTTGGTCACCACGAACAGTCCGCTGTACTGCGAGCTGCCGATGATCTCCTGGACGAATCGGTCGGTGTCCGCGTTCCCGGTGCGGTCGCTCGCCGCGGTCCACGTGCGTGCGGCTCGGACCTCCGCCAGCGACCCGATCAGCTGACCGTCGGTCCCCTGGGCGGCGACGACCGACACGATGGTTGCCTTGGTCCAGAGCCCTCGGATCGTCGAGTCCCTCCCGCCGGTGCTGAAGACCCTCGGAGCGCCGAGCTCGACCTCCGTGCCGAGCACCTTGCTCGCGTCGCCGGTCCGCAGCGCGAGCTTGCGAAGGTAGGCGTCGGTCACCGCGACCTGGTTCGTGGCATCCGGAGCCGGCAGCACACCCGCGAGCACGGTGACCGGGAGCTGCTCGGCCCGGCCGAGATCCAGGCCGGTGAGCGTGCCGCGAAAGGAGGCGGGGTCCGGTCGGGCTCGTGAGCCAGCCTTCGGGTACCGTGGCTGGCCGGGCACGATGAGCACCCCGACGCTCAACAGCGGGACGACCGAGTCGACGCCGGGCAGATGCGCGATCTGGCGGCGGACGGCGTCGGTGATCGGACGGGGACGAGCCGGCTTCGCGCTGTCGCTGTCGAGCTGGCCGAAGTCCGGAGCGTTCGGGAGCACCTGGATCCCGGTGAGAGGTCCACCCTTCGAGACCGCGGAGAGCACCCGGTTGCGTGCCGCGCCGACCGCGATGAGCAGCGACGTCAGCAGCGCGGCCGCGAGCGCTACGGCAGCGACCGTCAGAATCGCGCGGCTGAATCGTCGCCGAATGCCACGTACCGCCATGACCCACGCATCGGACCAGGTCACGGGACGAGCACTCCGTCGATGAGCGCGAGTCGCCGGTCCCAGTACGAGGCCACGGCTTCGTCGTGGGTCGCGACCACGAGCGTGCAGCCGTGGCCATCGGCGAGCGATGCGAGCAGGTCGAGCACGGCGGCAGTCGATTCGTCGTCGAGGTTGCCGGTCGGCTCGTCCGCGAGGATCAGCCTTGGGGAGTTGGCGAGCGCACGGGCGATCGCGACGCGCTGGCTCTCGCCGCCACTCAGTGCCGCGGGAAGGTGGCCCGCACGGTCCCCCAGTCCGACGGCCGCCAGCAGCGCACGGGCGCGCTCGCGCGCTCGGACCGGGGAATCGACGCGACCGCCATCGCGAGCTCGACGTTCTCGAGCCCGGTCAACGTCCCGAGGAGACCGAAGTGCTGGAACACGAAGCCAACGGTCGTCCCCCGGTAGGCCGCGAGCGCGTCACCGTCGAGGGCCGACACGTCAAGGTCGCCAACCTCGAGCCGACCGGACTGGATCCGCTCGAGGCCACCGAGAAGCGCGAGGAAGGTGCTCTTGCCGGCCCCCGACCGACCGGTGACCGCGAGGCGCTCACCGGCGCGCAGGTCCAGCTCGAGGCCGTCGAGGACGCGGACGTCGTCGTCGCCGGGACGGCGGTAACAATACGTGAGGTCGTGCGCCGCGACCGCGACTCCGCCCCGCGTCACGCTCTGAGCTCAGCCGCCGACAGCTCGCACATCCCAGATGCGAAGTCGACGGCAGCGGTGAACCCGAGCTCGCGCCGGGCCCGCTCCGGGGACGCCACCACATGGCGGACGTCACCGATCCGCCAGCCGCCGACGACGTGCGGGCCCGGCGCGTCATGCCCGGCCGCGTCGGCGAGCGCCTCGGCCATCTCGAGGATGGTGTGCGGCACGCCACTGGCGATGTTGAGTGGCCCCGGCACGGAAACCGGGCCCGTGAGTGCGAGAACGTTTGCACGGGCGACATCGGCGACGTGCACGAAGTCACGGCGCTGCCCACCGTCCTCGAAGACGCGCGGTGCCTCGCCTCGCTCGAGCGCGCTGCGGAAGAGGCTGGCCACCCCGGCGTAGGGGGTGTCGCGGGGCATCCGAGGCCCATAGACGTTGTGGTAGCGGAGTGCGGTGGCGGTCACGCCGGGGTGCTCCGACGCGAAGACCTCGGCCAGGTGCTCCTGATGGAGCTTCGTAGCGGCATAGACGTTCCGAGGTACGAGCGGGGCGTCCTCGGGGATGGCACGCGGCACCAGAGAATCTCCGCACGTCGGGCACATCGGGTCGAAGTTGCCGGCCGCGAGCGAGGCCTCGTCGCGCGGACCTGGACGCACCGAGCCGTGGCGCGCGGCATTCGTAGGCGCCCTCTCCGTAGACCACCATGCTGCTGGCGAGCACGAAGCGGCCCGATGAACCCGCGGTCATGGAGTGCCCGCAGGACGACTGCAGCACCGAGATCGTTGTGCCGGACGTAGCCGACGACATCCGAGAAGTCGACGCCGAGCCCGACCTTGGCCGCCTGGTGACACACCGCGCCGCAGCCCCGAACCACGTCGAGCATCGCATCCAGGTCGTCGACCGAGTGGAAGTGGTACTCGGCGTGCGAATCAGTCGCCGGACGCCGACGGTGCGCATCAACCTCGACCGAATCGACGACGACCACCTCGTGGCCCCCATCGAGGAGCTGCTCCACGATGTGGGAGCCGATGAACCCCAACCCGCCGGTCACGAGCACCTTCACTGCGCGCGCACCTTCGGAAGGCGCAGCGTGAACCGAGCGCCCCCGTTCTCGTTCCCCACCGTGAGCTCGCCGTCGTGCGCGTCGGCGAACCCCTTCGCAATCGCGAGGCCGAGTCCCGCGCCACCGGAGCCACGTGCCGGATCACCCTGGTACCCGATGTCAAAGATCCGAGCGAGCTCGCCCGTCGGAACGCCGCCGCCGTCGTCGCGCACGGACACATAGACGCACTCGGGCTGGGTCTCGTCGACCCCGGCCTCCACGACGACCGAGCCATCGCTCGGAGTGTGACGGATCGCGTTCTCGAGCAGATTCCGTAGGACCCGGAGCACTTCGGGGGCCGATGCCTCGATCTCGGGCGGCGGCCCGACCATCCGGCCAACGAGCTGCACGCCCTTCGCCTCGGCCACCGGGGCGCTCCCCGAGAGCGCGTCGGAGACCAGGTCGGCGAGGGACACGGTGCTGAACTCCAGGCGCAGCGAGCCGGCGTGGGTTCGGCTGAGCTCGAAGAGGTCGTCGACGAGCGCGGCGAGGTGGTCGGCCTCCTCCCGGAGCCGCCGGTGGTAGCGCTCGACGGTCTCGGGGTCCTCGACCACGCCGTCCTCCAACGCCTCGGCCATCGCACGGATCCCTGCGAGCGGGGTGCGCAGGTCGTGGGACACCCAACCGACGAGCTCGCGCCGCGACGCCTCGAGCGTGCGCTCCCGGCGTTGCGTCTCGTCGAGGCGGAGCTCCATCTCCTGGAGCTCGGCCCCGAGGCGGGTGAGCTCCTCGGGCCCACCGACGATCGTCGCTTCAGGAGACCGCTCACCCCGCCCGATCCGCCGCGCGACCTCCTCCAGGGCGCGCGCCGCAACTTCGACCCGCGCGCCGAGGACGAGCGCGCCGGCAATGCCCACGGTACCGGCGGCGAAGAGCACGACGAGCAGCGCCGCCAGATCGTGGCTCGAGATGAACATCGCCTCGGCCGCGGCGTAGGCCCCGGCCATGAGTGCCACGACCGTCGTCAACGCAACGGCGGCAACCTGCGTGCCGATCGGCCGCGTTCGGAGCGCCCTCAATGCGATCGTGCCGATCACGACCGCGACCAGCCCGGTACCTGCGGCGAGGCCGCAGAGCTTGATCGTGTCCGCAGCGGTCATCGACGCCGCGGCAGCTGCGCCGATCGAGAGGACGGCACCGAGCACCACGACGACGATGACCGAACGGGTCGCGTGGCTCACGGGTCCCACCGGTACCCCACGCCCCAGACCGTGCACAGGTGGCGCGGCACGCCGGGATCGGGCTCGAGCTTCTCACGCAGTCGCCGGACGTGGACCGTCACCGTGGCGCTGTCGCCGTAGGTGTAGCCCCAGACGTGCTCGAGGAGCTCCTCGCGCCGGAACGTCGTGCGGGGCCGGGCCGCGAGGAAGACGAGCAGGTCGAACTCCCGTGCGGTCAGCGAGACCGGGCAACCGCCGCGACGGACCTCGTGCGCCGCGACTTCGATCTCCAGGTCGCCCACGTCGATCCGACCCGGGAGCTCGGGTGCTGTCACCGTGCCCGCCGCGCGCCGGAGCACGGCCTTGACCCGGGCCGTCAGCTCGCGGGGTGAGAACGGCTTCGTGATGTAGTCGTCTGCACCGAGCTCGAGACCGACCACCCGGTCGTCCTCGTCGCCTCGGGCGGTGAGCATGATCACCGGAACCGGCGCCTCGGCTCGCAGGCGCCGGCACACCTCGAGCCCATCGATCCCGGGCAACATCAGGTCGAGCACCACCAGGTCGGGCCACTGCGCGTTCCGCGTGCTCCAACGCCATCGCCCCGTCCGTCGCGGTCTGGACCGAGAGGCCCTCGCGCTCCAGGTAGCGGACCACGACCTCACTGACGGTCGGGTCGTCCTCGACCACGAGCACGTGCGGAGTGGTGGCGCTCACCGCGGCGACCGTACAGCGCCCGGGATGGCGAACCCGAGCGCGGCCCGAAAGAACGCGGCGCCGCGGGTGAGCGATGTCGCCGGCACTCGCCGACGGCATCGACGGACGACGACGTCCGACGGCAGTGCGGTCACCATGGCGACCGCACTGCCGCCTGGATCGCGAGCGCGACCGCGACCTGCGCGCCGAGGACCACCCGGACCCAGCTCGCGCGCATCCGCAGCGCCCCGAGCGACGCAGTCGCGAGCAGGACCCACGGTGCGAACGGAAGCCAGATGCGCTCGACCTCGGCCTTCGACATCCCGCTCAGATCGGCGAGCGCGACCGCCGTCAGCGCCGCGGCGACGAGCAGCCACACGCGTCGATCACGCAGTCGCGCGAGCCCGAGGGCGACCGCCGGCCCGACCGCGAGCGCGAACGCGCCGAGGTTGCCGACAAGGAAGTACCAGTACGGGCGTCGGCTCGCGATCCCTGCGAAGTACCGGATCCGCGTCGCCGCGAGGCCGGCGAGCCACCAGAACCCCGCGGCCAGGAACCCGACGAGGACGATTGCGCCGCCGACGGCGGCGATCACGAGCGGACGCACGCGATGCCGAGCGACCGCGACGGCGATCGGGATGGCTGCGAGCAAGACGAGACCGTACGAGAGCATCGCCGTCGCGCCGAAGAGAAGGCCACCCGCGAGTGCGAGCTGATCAGCGCGGCGACCCTGATGCCCCGTCGCGAGCACGACGAGCGTCACGGCCCACGCGGAGACCCCGAGGAACAGCGCGTCGCCCGAGCTCCACCACAGCGCCGCAGGGGCGAGGACCACGAAGGGTGCGCACGCACGGGCCGCGCTCTCGCCCGCCACGTCGCGCACCGAGACGAGCACGGCCGCGATCCCGGCGGCCCCACCCCCCAGCACCAGAACGAGGTTGGGTCCGGTGCCCCCGAGCCCGATGCGGTCCATGACCCAGAGGATGAGGACCATCCCCGGTGGATGTCCCTGGGTGTCGATGTTGTAATTGGGCAGCCGACGGGTGAAGGTCCGGAGGAACGTGAGCGGGTTGCCCACGAGAGGGACCGTGCCGACGTAGTGGTTCGGCAGGAGCGGGTCCGTGAGGCCGTGCCACCCGTCGTTGAGACCGAGCGCGATCGCCCAGCCGACCGCCGTCACCATCACCAGCGCGAGCAACACCTCCCATCGGGCCGTGCGGGCCACCCGCAGCCCGGGCCCGATCACCAGCAGCGCGAGCGCGGCAGGGATCAGGAGCGCGCCGTTCGCGCGCGTCCCGTACGAACCGGTGAGTGGTGGCGCGGCAATCCCGACGCGACGACCGATGGCCACGATGTGGTTGCCCCAGACGACCGAGACCGCAATCAACGCAACCCACGCGGCGACCGCCACCACCATCCTGGTCGCGTCGCGCGACGCCGCGACAGGGTGGACGCCTCCATCCGGTCGCGTCAGCTCGCGCTCTGGCAGCGCCGTGGTGGTCACCGTGCGAGGGTACCGAGCACCCTGCGATCGAGGACCGGTCTGGCGTGCGAGTTTCGCGAATCGTAAGCAGCAGACGCGTGCTCTCGGTCGAGCGCGTCGCTACGGTCGATCGTGTGCCCCAGCCGCCTTCGTTCGACGTCGTGCTCCCCGTGCTCGATGAGGCGGGCGCGCTGCCGATCGTGCTGGCCGGTCTTCCCGACGGATGTGTGCCGATCGTCGTTGACAACGCCTCGTCCGACGGCTCCGCGCGGATCGCGCGGAAGCTCGGCGCACGCGTCGTCGACGAGCCCCGGCGCGGCTTTGGCGCGGCGTGCTTCGCCGGCCTGCAGGCAGCGACGAACGACGTGGTGTGCTTCATGGACTGCGACGGATCGTTCCGAGGCGACGACCTCCTGAGCGTTGCGGCACCGGTGCTCGCCGGCGACGCGGATCTGGTGCTCGGCGCCCGGCAAACCAGCGACGGCTGGCCAATGCACGCGCGCTTCGCCAACCGCGTCCTGGCGTTCGAGCTGCGCCGTCGCGCGGGTGTCCGCCTCACTGACCTCGGGCCCATGCGCGCCGCACCCCGTGCGCGGCTGCTCGAGCTCGGCGTGCGCGACCGTCGGTCGGGGTGGCCGTTGGAGATGGTCCTGCGGGCCGCCCGGGCCGGATGGCGCATCGAGGAGCGGCCCATCGCGAACGTCGCCCGCATCGGCCGGTCGAAGGTCACGGGAACCTTGGTCGGGACGATGCGCGCGGTGCACGACATGGCGGCGGTCCTGCGATGAGCAGACCCTTCGACGCCACGATCATGGTGCTCGCGAAGTCGCCACGGCCCGGGCACGTGAAGACCCGACTGTGCCCACCGTGCACCCCGGACGCGGCGGCCCGCATCGCCGCAGCCGCGCTCGCGGACACGCTCGCGACTGTGGCCGCGGTGCCCGTCGCCCGCCGAGTGCTCGTTCTGGACGGTCCGGTCGGGCCTTGGGTCCACCCGTCGTTCACGGTCGTTCCACAGTGCGGCGGCGACCTGGCCGACCGGCTCACCGCCGCGTTCGCAGGAGTTGACGGGCCGGCGCTGCTCGTCGGGATGGACACGCCTCAGGTCACCGCGTTCGAGCTGGAGGGCGCGCTTCGCGATCTCGCGTCCCCGGCCGTCGACGCGGTGCTGGGTCCGGCGGGTGACGGCGGCTGGTGGTCGCTCGGGCTCACCCGGACCTTCCCCGGCGTGTTCGAGAGCGTGCCCATGAGCACGTCGGACACGGGTGTGGCCCAGCTCGCGCGGCTCAAGGCACTCGGTCTGCGCACTCGACTGCTCGGCGTTCGCGTCGACGTCGACGATTTCCCGGACGCGCTCGCGGTCGCCGGCGCGATCCCCGACTCCCGCTTTGCCGAGGCAGTGGGCACGGTCATGGCCGACGTGGGCGCGGCGTGAGCCAGGTTGCACTCCGAGCGGCCTCCGGCCGGTTGCTCCTCCTCGACGGTCAGCGGTGGTTGGAAGGAGCGACCGCGGCCGACGAGCGTTTGCTGGAGCTCGTCGACGGCCCGGTCCTCGACGTGGGGTGTGGACCCGGTCGACATGTGCTCTCCCTCGCCCGCCGCGGTCTGGTCACCATGGGCATCGACATCTCGCGGCCCGCGCTCACGGTCGCCCGATCCGCGGGCGCGCCAGTCTTGGAGCGGTCGATCTTCGATCGGGTCCCGGCGTCCGGGCGGTGGGGAACCGCGCTCCTCCTCGACGGCAACGTGGGCATCGGAGGGTGCCCGACAACACTGCTCCGGCGAGTGCGCAAGCTTCTGCGTCCCGGTGGTCGAATGCTCGTGGAGGTCGCCGGACCCGGTCCAGCGGATGGCGTCGAGCAGGTGCGCTTCGAACTTGACCGCGCCGTGGGCCCGTGGTTCCTCTGGGCATCGGTCGGGGTCGACGGCCTCGCCGCACTGGCGAGCGATGCGGGGCTCGACCTGGTTCGGGCGTGGTGCGACGGCGAGCGGTGGTTCGCGTGGCTCGAGTAGCCAAGCTGCCGGACCTCTCGACCTGCCGCCCATTCCGCACCGGAACGTTCCGGAGCACGCTCCACAGCGAACGGGTCGCCGCGATCCTCGGGATCGCGCTGGGCGTGTCGTTCTCGGTCTGCTTCGTGACCGGCCTCTACTCGCATCTGGCCCAGCACCCACCCGGATGGTTCGAGCTGCCGGCTCGGCCCGCCGGCTTGTATCGCGTGACCCAGGGCGTGCACGTCGCGACCGGGATCGCGTCGATCCCACTCTTGCTCGCCAAGCTCTGGGTGATCTATCCGAAGCTGTTCTCGTGGCCGCCGTTCTCGAGCGTCGCTCACCTGGTCGAGCGGGTCGCACTCATCCCGTTGATCGCGGGTGGCCTCTTCATGCTCGGGAGTGGCCTCGCGAACATCAACCTCTGGTACCCCTGGCAGTTCAACTTCCCGCTCGTGCACTACTGGGTGGCGTGGATCACGATGGGTGCGCTGATCGTGCACGTCGGCGCGAAGCGCACGACCACCTGGGGCGCCGTCCGACGTCCGCGCGAGTCGGTGACGGCGGTGGCGGCGGCTGGCGAATCCGCGGTGCCCGCGCCGGACGCGGACTCGGGGGCCGATCGTCGTGCGTTCCTGGCCGGCGTGTTCGCGACGAGCGGCGTGCTCACACTCTTCACGGTCGGGCAGACGTTCAGTCCGCTCGCTCCGCTCGCGCTCTTGAGTCCTCGCCGGTCCACCACTGGTCCCCAGGGCTTCCCGATCAACCGGACCGCGCGGGCCGCGGGAGTGACCATCACCGCCCGCGCCTCCGACTACCGGCTGGTCGTGGACGGCGCCGTCGACCGGCCGTTGTCGCTCACCCTCCTCGAGCTTCGAGCGATGCCACAGCACACCGCGGAGCTCCCCATTGCGTGCGTCGAGGGGTGGAGCTCGTCGCAACACTGGACGGGAGTGCGGGTGGTCGACTTGCTCGAGCTCGCCGGCGCTGGCCCCGGCGCAACCGTCCGGGTGCACTCGCTCCAACAGCGCCGCAGCTACCGGACCTCGGATGTGGACTCGTCTCAGGCACACGATCCGGACACCCTGCTCGCACTGCGGGTCGGCGGTGAGGTGCTCGCACTGGATCACGGTTACCCCGTGAGGCTCATCGGCCCCAACCGGCCCGGCGTCATGCAAACGAAGTGGGTGGCCCGACTGGAGGTCCTATGACGTCGGCCACCGAGCACAACCCGCCGAGCGGCTTCGGGTTCTGGCTCGCGGTCGTGATCGGCGGCGGCGTCATGGCCTTCGGTGTCATGGGGCTCCTGCACGCGGCACCCGCAACTCGCCCACTGCAGGTCCTGCGCGACGGGATCGGGCTCGATCTGGTCCATGACCTCGTCCTCGCACCAATCGCCTGCGGTGCCGGGATCCTGTTGACTCGGCTGCTCCCGCCGCCTTGGCGTGCGCCGGTGCGCGCCGCACTCTTTGCGACCGTCATGGTGCTCCTCGTGAGCTGGCCCGCGTTGCACGGCTACGGGCGCGCCATCGTTCCGGACAACCCCACCGTCGACCCGCTGAACTACTCGACCGCGGTCTTGACGGTGGTCGCGCTGGTGTGGCTGGCCGCAGCCGGGTGGGGGATCGTGGCGTCATGGCTGGCTCGCCGGCACGCCGCCTCCTCATCCCGCTTCCACCCCGCCGGTAGGCAGGACATCGTCACGTAGTGTCCGTGTTACGGGTTGCGGCTTTCGGGAGCCGAGTGCGGGTAGACGTGACCACCGAGGTGCTGCGTCGAGCGCGGACGGTCGGTTCTGCCCTCGGCTGGCGAGCGCTGGCCCATACGTTGCAGAACGGCGCGCGCAAACCTCTAGGCACGCGATGCTCCTATAGGTCAAGGGCTCGTTTCGTGAACGCGTTCGGTGAGGATGCGGAAGACCTCGCGGGCGATGTAGCGCTTGAGGCAACGCATGATCTCTTGGGTGCTGAGGCCTTCGGCGCGGCGGCGGGCGACGTAGACGCGGGTGCGTTCGTCGCAGCCCATGCGGACGAGCGCGATGCGCCAGAGCGTGTGGTTCGCTTGGCGGTCACCACCGCGGTTGAGGCGATGCCGCCGCACCCGCCCGGAGGACGCTTCGAGGGGCGCGACGCCGCAGAGCTTCGCGAACGAAGCTTCGTTGCGAAGCCGGTGCGGGTTGTCGCCCGCGGTGACCAACAGGATCGCGGCGGTGTCCGCGCCGACGCCGCGCAACTCGAGCAGCTCGGGACAGGCCCGGGTGACGAGCGGCTTGATCTGGCCGTCGAGGCGGGCGAGCTCCTCGTCGAGTTGGGTGATCCGCCGGGCGAGCTCCCGCAACGCGAAGCGCGTCGCGGCCGCTGGATCGTTGGCGTCCACGACCCGGAACCGGGCACACGTCTCGATCAGGTCGGCCCGGTTCAGCCCCCGCAGTTGATCGCGCAGGACTTGGGGCGCGGTCGAGGTCAACGCTCGCAGCTGGTGGATGGCCTGCACGCGGTTGCGCATCGCCGTGCGACGCACGACCCGCAACGCGCGGATCGCCTCGACGTCACCGTCACGGGACTTCGGCGCCCCAGTGGCGGTCCCGTTGAGCGCGGCACGGGCCGCGGCCTCGGCATCGATCGTGTCCGACTTGCCCTTCTGCCGGCGGGTCTGACGGTTGGGTCGGTCGACCTCGACGATGTCGATGCTGTTGTCGAGAAGGAAGCGGGTCAGACCTGCACCCCACGATCCGGTGCCCTCGACACCGACACGGATCAGCTCGCCGTGACCCGTCAGCCAACGAAGCAGTTCACGGTTGCCGGCCGCGGTCGAAGCGAAGCTCGCGGTGGCGAGCAAACGGCCCGTCGGGTCAAGCGCCGCGGCGACATGGACGTCGCCGTGGGTGTCGACACCAGCGATCACGCCGGCGGTCGGGTATGTCATGGTGGTCATGTCAGCTCCTTCGGGAGTGGCACGTGCCCACCGGTCGCCGCGGACAGGACTCGGTCGAGGCCCCAGGCAAGGCTCCTATCAGGTCACGTCGCCCACCGGTGGGTACGTTCTGTTCGGACTCGCTTGAGGCTCCCCGCCGCGGTCGACGACTCACGAGGAAGACACCAAGGTCAGTCGCGCCAGCGGGTCACACCCCGACGGGGAGCCCGACCCATCGAACCCTCCGCCGCGTTGACGACGGTGGACCCCACGGGCACTGCGAAGCGATCACCCCGCCGACGATCTCGAGTCGGACACCTCGGTCGACTGCGCTATGCGGTCAGGCAGAACAAATCGCGTGCCCACATCAAATACCGAGTCGCGTTTCCAAGTCCCGATGCGCATAGAGAAGGCATGCGAACAACCAGATCCATGCCTTGGCAACGCGACACGACCGTCCGGCAATCTGGACCCGAGACTCGAACCCCGACGCGACAGTTCAATGAACCGTCGCTCACCCACCGCACGGGCACGCGACGGGCACACCAAGCAAGAGCCCGCTCCCCCGCGACCGACATGTAGCCTCTGATCAGCGGAAATGAATCCCCGCCCTCGTAGCTCAGGGGATAGAGCTTCGGTTTCCTAACTTCCTGTCACCCCTACCTCCGGTGCAGGTCAGCGGTCACACCCCCGGTCCTTCGGCATCCCCACCGCCCAGTGACCGCGAGTGACCGCCAGTACCGCTCATGACGGGCACGCAGCGGCGCGGGTCCCGAGGGCACGAACGGGCACGCCGCTCGCGGCCGTGGTCGCGACCTGAGGAAGGAAGGCACTCGCATGAGGTGTCTTGCACTTCGCACGGTCCGCTGCATCACGGCCGAGTTCAAGGTGCAGGTGCGCGACTTCTTCGACGCGCACCTGCGCTGACCCGTCCCGCCACGCGCACGCACCGAGGGTAACGCCGGCTCGGTGCGGTGAGCGATTCTCAGCGTGTCTGCTCCGAGCCTGTCGGCCAAGACTCTCCCGATGTCTCGGGTCTCAAGTGCCGGTGCCAACGGTCGATATTCACCGACGTGTCCACCGACCCGACCGAGGCCACCCGGCAGCCCCGAACGCTGATCGGCCCCGCAATCGCGTGCTCGATGACGCGGCTGTCCACGGTCGACGAGCAACGGGCACGGCTGGCACGACGCGTCAGCCAGTTCGCGGTGTCAGGAGCATCTGGCTTCACCCTCGTCGAGCTGCTGGTGACGATCGTCATCCTTGGCGTGCTGAGCGGAGTCGTGATCTTCGCGGTCGGCGGGATGCAGTCGCAGAGCCGGACCAGCGCGTGTGCCGCAGACCGAACCGCGCTCGAGACCGCCATGGAGTCCTACCGGGCGATCAACGGTGCATACGGGACCGAAGCCCAGCTGGTCGCGGCAGGCCAGCTCCGGAGCGAGTCGACGATGTACGACATAGCCCTCGGCAGCAATGGCGACTTCACCCTCCTCCCGGTCGGACCGTGCGCGGGCGACGAGCTGGTCGCGGCAGCCTCGGATCCGAGCGCGGCGCACGTCTCGCCACCGTCGACCCCGACAAGCACCGCGCCGCCCTCGACCACGACGACCACCGCGCCTCCGGCGACCACGACCACGACCCGTTGCGCTCCGGGGAGCGACCCTGGCGAGTGCGTGCACGGATCCTTCGCACTGGCCGAACGAGCGGGCCTGGCAGATCAAGAACCCGAATCGCGTGGCAGTGCTCTTCACGCTCGACGCGGCCAACGCGACGAACCATGCGGGCCATCACGTCGAAGGCGACGCCAGCCCCGGGACCACGACCTGGTATCTCCCCGCCGCCGACCACGGCAAGAACACTGTGATCCTCGACGCCACCGGGCGCCAACAGTCGAAGAACAGCACCAACCGACGCTGCTGACAGCCGATCACCGCTCGATGTCGACGGGGGTCCCGAGCGGGAGCAGCGTCGCGAGCTGGGTGACGCCGGCGTTGCTCATGCGGATGCAGCCGTGGCTCACGTCGTGACCGAGGACGGACGGGTCGTCGTTGCCGTGGATCCCGATCTCGGCATCGCTGCCGTCGAACGTCTTGAGCACCTGGGAGAAGCCCGAGAGCGCGTAGGCATATGGGCCGTACACGGTTCCCGACGTCGGGGCCCGCAGGAGCGCGCGGATGAAGCACGCCGGCCGACGACGCGTTTGGTCCGGCATGGGATCGCGGCGGTACGTAACCGATCGCCCCACCCCCCACCAGACCCCTGAAACGTAACGGCGACCCGGAACGCTGGGGTCGGCAACCGCGGCGCCGCGAGTTCCTCGGGTCACCCGACGCAGAACGGTCCTTCGGCGCCTTGCCCCGTCGTGTCGGTACCGATGGGCGGTCCGGTGACAGGGAGACCCGAGGTGTCGATCACGACCTTCTGCCCGCTGATGGTGGCGACCCAGTGGTCCATGCCGCGCGGGGCCGGGCCGCCGCGCTTCTCGCCGACGCGGTTGTACTTCGAGCCGTGGCAGGGGCACTCGAACCATTGCGACTGCTGGCACCACGGGACGCGACAGCCGAGGTGCGGGCACTTCTGGTAGAGCGCGACCATCCCCTGCTCCATGAGCGGAAGCACCTTCTGGTACTGCGGGATCTTCGCGGCCTTTGCTACGTCCGCCTTCGGATACGGCTGCAAGTAGGTCCGCGCTTCGGGTACATAGACCGGTGCCTTCTTGGCGGCCCAGTACGCCTGGATGTCGGCCAGGGCCACGCCCGCGTCGATGCGGCCACCGAACCCGCCGGCGGACGAGGCGTACAGGAAGCTGATCGCGGCGGCACCGAACGCGCCGAGGCTCAAGGCCAACGTGATGAAGATGCCCCGGTTGAAGAACTGCCGGCGGCTGATCCCGAGCTCTTCCTGGTCGACCGGCGCCCGCTCGGCCGGGGTAGTCGTCCCACGGGTCGCAGGGCTGGCGCCGGCGGAGCCGATCGCCTTGCGGGTCTCGTCAGCGCGTTCACGCGCCTCGCTGGTCGCGTCGCCGGACACGGTCGCGTTGCCGGCGCTCTGGTCGGTCTGGCGAGTTTCGACGCTGAGCCTTCCGGTGACCCGGCCGTCGGGGTCGGACGTGGTCCGCTCGCGACGGGTGGCGCTGATCATCACGGCGGCCAGGACGAACAGGACCGGGATGGCGATGACGAGGACGGTGGACACCGAGGTCTGCTCCTACTGCTCGAAGAAGGTGCCGAAGCTCAGACCACGCGCGCAAGATGTGTAGTTCACCCTCACGGCGTACCAGTTCTCTTGCGGTGGGTGAAGGTGACAGCGTGTTGAGCACCTCGGGTACGTCGTGGTGCAGAAAGCGGGCCGGGGCAGAGTGGCCTGCGTCCGCATGGAGCTCACGAGGCCCCGCCCGAGCACTGCAGCAGCGTCACTGCCATCTGAGCGCATGGGTTGTCGGGATGTGTTCGCACCCAGTCGTCGGTGATCGGCTCGTACGTTCGGCGCGGCTGCGGATGCGTGCTCGTCCAGGGCCGGCCGTCCCAGACCGCGGCATCACCCGGCGCGCATCCAGCGGCGACGACGATCCCGGCGGCGAGTGGGACGAGCGTTCGGGTGGACCGGTCACGGAGCACCTGCATCGACCTTCGTGGGTTGGCACTGCGCCCGAGTGGGGATCAGCCAGCGATTCACAGCCGGGTCGGGTCTCGGGTCCGGAAGACCCAGCCGACGGGATCGACACGCGCTGGCCGGCGCGACGGTTGCGATGACGGCAGCTTCCGCGCGCCCGTGCTCAATGAACAGTGGGACGAGCTCGTGCGCGAGCCGGACGATCTCGACCTGCGTGCAGCGGCCGGAGGTCATCGTTTCGAGCCGAGCCGTGATGTCGCGACGAACCCCGTCACTCTCGTCCAGGACCGGTCGCACCGCGACCCGGGTCGCCAGCGAGGCTTCGGCGACCGTCGCCTCGAGGTGCTCGACGTGGGTGTGCCACTCCGACGAGAGGGTCCTTACACCCTCAGGGGTGCATGGGCCCTCCGAGCCGAGCTGGAGCAGCAGCGCCCGGATCGCCAGGTGGTCGCGGTGCAAGAGCTCTACACATCCCATCGGTTCGCGTCTCCTCGCTGGTCCTTTACTAGTATATCTACTGGTAGAGATCGGTGATCGGGAGGACGATGAAGGTGCGGCGCGAAAACGCGGGTCGGTCGAAGGCAACGGGGTCGGCCGCCGACGGACGCCGGGGGTCCGGTCGCGGCCCGCAGCTCACCCGTGCGGACATCACGACCGCGGCGCTCGAGGCCGCCGACCGGGGCGAGCTCGACCTGCTCACGATGCGCGGGCTTGCGCAGGAGCTCGGCGTGACTGCGATGGCGCTTTACTCCCACGTGGAGAACAAGGACGACATCCTCGACCAGATCATCGACCGGGTGCTGCAACGCGAGGCACTCGACCTTCCGGACGAGACCGAAGACTGGAAGGCGTGGACTGTCGCGGCCGCAGAGCGCCTGCGGTCCGTGCTTACTCGATATCCCGCCCTGCTCGATCGGTACTGCCGCCGCCCGGTGGGCGTCCCTGCGGCCCTCTCGCGCATGGAAGCGGCGCTCGCGGTGCTGCGGAGCGCGGGGTTCGACGAGGAGGCCGCGATCGCGGCGTACGCGACGATCCACACGTACACGCTCGGGTTCGCCGCGCTCGAGATCGCGCGCGAGATGTTTCGCCGCCAGCACGCGCCTCGCGAAGACGGTGCGCTCACGGAGGCCTCGCCCCACTACTGGCCTGCATTCTTCGCGGGCCTACCCGCCGACGACTATCCGAACCTGAGCCGGGTCAAGCCGGATCTCACGGAGTTCACCACCGACGAGCAATTCCGGCGTGGGCTGCTCACGGTCCTGCACGGCCTGGATGCAGAGCGATCCAAGCACCCCGAAGCGGCGACGCCGTCGAGTGTGGGTCGCCGTGATCGTGCCGCCGCGGGTGGCGTCGCGTGAAGGAGGCTGCACCGGGGTCCGAGCCCGATGAGGTCCTCGTCGCGTACGACGATTCTCCGGCAGCGAAGGCCGCCATGCGCTGGGCGACGTCCTACGCGTCGGAGCGCGAGCGCTCCGTTCTCGTCCTCAACGTCATCCCGTCACTCGCCGAATGGGAGCTCGCCGCGATCCAGGTCAACACGAATCCACTCCGACGTCGCCTGGAAGCACTCCTGCGCACCGAGTGGACCGCTTCACTGCGCGACGCCGGAGTCTGCTACCGCACCAAGCTGAAAGAGGGCCGACCCGCCGAGGTGATCCTCAAGACCGCGCGGAAGACCAACGCGGAGCTGATCGTCATCGGGATGACCGAACGCGGCCTGCTCCACGAGCTCGTCCTCGGCGCCACGGTGCGACGGGTGATGCATCAAGCACTGCGCCCGGTCGTCGCCGTCCCCGCGGACTGGGCGGCCACCGGTGGCCTCAACGTCTGAGCCTCGACCGCCGCAGATGTCGCCGCACGTCACCGGATCGGCAGGGTTGAGCGCCCGTTCAAGAGCTGCATCTCGGACGGGTGGCGGCACGAAGTCCATACTGCGGACTGGTCACACATCCACTCCGCGGCGCGGGTCACCGCGATCAGTCGAGTACGGCCTCGAACGAATCAAACCCCGAGGCGAGAACTTCATCTCCACCGCCTTGGAACACTGATCGAAGCCCTGCTCCTGCCCGGAACCGCGACGAGTACGCCAACCCGGAGGTCACGTTGAGCGCCGCGATCGAGACACACCAGCTCACGAAGCGCTACGGCCGCGACCGCGGCATCGAGGATCTCGACCTGCAGGTCGAGTCGGGCGAGATCTTCGGCTTTCTCGGACCGAACGGTGCGGGGAAGTCCACGACGATCCGCACGCTCCTGGACTTCCAGCGGGCCACGAGCGGTTCGGCCGCGATCCTCGGCCTCGACATCGAGCGCGAGAGCGTCGAGATCCGGCGTCGGGTCGGGTACCTCGCGGGCGACCTCCGACTCTTCGACCGCATGACCGCCGCCCAGCACGTCGACTGGTTCGGACGGGCCCGCGGTGGCTACGACACGGCGCTCACAACGTCACTCATCGAGCGGTTCTCGGTCGACATGGACCGTCCGGTGAGCCAGCTCTCGAAGGGCAACAAGCAGAAGGTCGGGTTGCTGCTCGCGTTCATGCACCGCCCGGATGTGCTGATCCTCGACGAGCCGACCGCCGGCCTCGACCCTCTGGTGCAGGCCGAGCTCGATCTGCTGATGCGCGAGACCGCCGCGGCGGGGCGCACGGTGCTCTTGTCGTCACACTCGCTCGACGACGTGCAGCGGGTCGCGGATCGGGTCGCGATCATCCGCGACGGGAGGCTCGTGGTGACCGACACCGTGCGCCACCTCCGAGCCAAGGCGGTGCGCGTGGTCACGATGCAGTTCGACGCGCGGACCGATCCGGCGTCGTTCAGCTCGATCGCCGGGGTCAGCCATGTCGAGTCCCACGATCACGAGGTGCAGCTGCAGGTGGCCGGTGACATCCGGCCTGTGCTGGAGACGGGGCTCGCGCTCGGACTGGTCGACCTGACCGCTCGCCACGCCGACCTCGACGAGCTCTTCCTCGCCTACTACCGAGATCCTGGACCCGCCGAGTCACGTCCGTCCGAGGAGGGACCGTGAACACGGAGATCGCGACCCTGGACCTGTCGGCCCGGCGACGGAGCATCATCGGCTACTCGCTCGGCATGGCGGCGTACGTGATCGTCGTCGTCGCGCTCTACCCGTCGTTCAAGGACGCGACCAACCTCGACCAGCTCACGAAGAACTCCCCCAGTGTGGCGGCACTCTTCGGGATCTCCGGATCACTGACGTCACCGATCGGCTGGCTCGACGCGAACATCTACGCGAACTTCTTTCCGCTCCTCATCTTGCTGATCACGATCGGCTACGGCGCCTCCTCACTTGCGGGACAAGAGGCCGACGGCCACCTCGAGCTCGTGCTCTCGCTCCCGTTCCTGCGCGCGCAGGTCGTGGCGCAGAAGATCGCGGCGCTCGTGTTCCAGGCGGTCGTCTTCTCGCTGGTCGTGTTCGGCTGCGTCTTCATCGGGCGCGCGTTCGAGCTGACCTTCGACACTGCGAACGTGGTGACGGCGACGCTCGGCGTCGCGATGCTGGGCGTGGACTTCGGGCTGCTCGCGCTCGCCATCGGTGCCGCGACCGGTGCCCGCGGCACCGCGATCGCGGTCGCGTCTGCGGTCGCCGCCGGGTCGTACCTCGTCAGCTCGATGGCGCCCCTCGTGAGCTGGCTGGAGCCGGCGAAGTACGCATCCCTGTTCTACTGGTCGGTCGGGAACAACCAGCTCGGCGTCGGACTCTCCCTCGGAGCCTTCGCCATCCTCCTGGGCGTCGCCGTCGTCATCGCCACCGTCGCGATCAAAGCCTTCGAGCACCACGACCTCGCGTAGGGACGCAACGGTGCAGACCTCACCCGATCCCGTCGTTGCGGTGAAGGGGGTTCGGATCGTCGTCGGAACGGCACCACCCGACACGGGTACCGCCCAGGCTTGCAGCGCGTTCGATTCGTCTGTCACGACCGCCGCACGCAGCGGCGGCGAGATCGTTGATCTGAGCCACACCTCGCCGACGGGCGCCAGGCTGCGTGCTCAGCAGATCGCGGATGCGTTCGCCGTGAAGATCGCCAACCACCAGGGGAAGTCGTCGACGGAGGTCAACCTCGGTCGGTGGTGCGGCTTCGACAAAGAGCGACACGCGGCGCGCCGCCGCCCGCCGGCGCGCCGCACCGAGCGCAGCGAAGCCGTCCACGCGCGATTCGGAATGGGAACTGCCGCCACATCATCGTTGCCAACGTCGCCTTCGCGTCTTGCTGTCTTCCTTGCGATCGAAGAAGGCCCACGCGAAACGCGAGCTGGGGCATGATGGCGCCTCGATGTGGAGGAGGTGTCCGCGATGCCCGAAGGGGCGAACGTCGAGATCGCTCACTCGCTGACCGAGGCGGACGAGCATGATGGAGGGCATGCCGAGGGCTGGCACCGCTTCCTCGAGATCCTCGAAGTCGGTCTGCTCGCAGTCGTGGCGATCGTCACGGCATGGAGTGGTTTCCAGGCGGCGAAGTGGGACGGGCGCCAATCCGTCCTATACGGACACTCCAGTCGCGACCGCTTCGAGGCAGAGGCCGCCACGACCAGCGGCGACCAGCGCCTCGCCGCCGACGCCGGGATCTTCACCGCCTGGCTGCAGGCGCACGAGGCCGGGAACACCGACCTCCAGACGCTCCTCGCCAAACGACTCACCCCCGACTTCAAGGTCGCATTCGACGCGTGGCTCGCCATCGACCCCTTCGTCAATCCCGCGGCGCCGCCTGGGCCAGCCGGCATGCCCCAGTACAAGAATCCCGATGTCGAGACGGCCACCAAGCTGAACGCCACAGCCAGCGCCGCCTTCGACGAGGGGACCAAGGCACGCGAGACGGGCGAGAAGTACGTGCGCGACACCGTCCTGTTCGCGATGGTGCTCTTCCTCGTCGCGATCGCACAACGAATGAAGGACAAGACCCTGCGCGCGGGTGTGAACGTCTTGGCCGTCCTGCTCGCCGCTTATGGCGTCTTCTCGGTTGTGCGCCTGCCCCGCCTCTGAAAGCGCGGATCGAGGACAGTCACTCAACTACATCTACTCGCGAGCGCCGTCACCGCGGGGTAAGTCGGTACGCGTGAGAGTCAGACCGACGCCACCAACCAGTCATCGCGCGACTGGGCCTTACGACAGAAGGTGTTCGTTGAGACCCGCAACGGCGGACACCCGGTCGTGCAACCAAGTTCGATCCCGCCGAGACGCAATACACGTTACGCCGACGCCCTTGGAACCCCTTGACCTGGCGGTCGCGAAGGTTGCGGGCGAAGTGGGGAGGCCATCGTGTGCATAGTGCAAGTGTTGTAGGATGCATATATGCCTCGACAGGCCCCGAATGTCACAGACGCGGTGCTCCTTGCCTCACGCGGATTGGTAGGCGTCGCGGCTCGTTCCCTCGTGGCGGTCGAGGACGAGGTCACGCTCTCGCAGTTCCGTGCGCTCGTCGTGCTTGCGAGCGGTGACCGGAACCTGGGTGAGCTCGCCGCGGCGCTCGATATCCATCCGTCGAGCGCGACCCGTCTCTGCACGCGCCTCGAAGGCAAGCGATTGATCACACGACACCCTGCAGCAGAGAGTCGTCGTGAGCTTGTAGTGAGCCTGACCTCGGAAGGACGTAGGTTGGTCGACGCGGTCACGAAGAGAAGGCGGCGCGAGATCGCGCGGATCGTCTCACGAATCCCGCAGCCACAACAGCGGGTGCTGGTTCACGCGTTAGGTGTCTTTGCGGAAGCCGCAGGTGAGACGCCCGAGCCCTCGTGGTCCTTCGGTTGGGAACTCCGGTGAACGCTCCGTTCGAGCGCTGGTGGAGAAAAGGGAAGGCGGCGGTCGTTGCTGCGTTCGCAGTCCGTTCCCATCGGGTGCTTCTCTTCGCGGCGATCGTGGGCGCCCTTACCGGCATTGGCGTCGCATTGTTCGAGACGATCGTGGTGGAACTGATCTTCGACCGGCTGCTGGATCTCCCGTTGTGGGCACTCGTCTTCATGCCGAGCGTCGGGCTCGTCCTCGCTGCGCTCTCGCTGCGCGTGCTCGGCCCCGCATCACCGGGAACAACCGATGCGTATCTCCAGGCGTTCCACGATCCAAAGTTGGGCCTTGCGCCGCGCGATCTCCCCGCCCGCATGCTCGCAGCAATCGGAACACTTGGTTTTGGTGGCGCGATGGGCCTCGAAGGTCCGTCGCTCTACCTCGGCGCGTCAATCGGTGCCGATCTGCAGCGCCGGTTCCACCGATTGTTCCGCTCGGTGGATCACCGCGTCTTGATGGTCGCGGGCGCTGCGGCCGGCGTCGCAGCGATCTTCAAGGCACCGGCCACCGGTGCGGTGTTCGCGCTCGAGGTTCCGTATCAGGACGACTTCGCCCGCAAGATGCTGCTCCCCGCGTTGGTGGCCGCGGCGAGCGGCTATCTCGCATTCGTCGCAATCCACGGAACCGCGTCTCTTGTCCCGTCGCACGGCTCCCCCCCGCTCTCGGCCGCCGACCTTGTCGGCAGCGTCGTCCTGGGTCTGGCCTGTGGTCTCGTCGCGCGCGCGTTCGCCACGCTGCTGCGGCACGCTAAAGGAATCACGACCAAGTTCGGAATCGCGCCGCGCATCGCTGCGTCGGGAGCGGCACTCGCCCTCGTCGTGTGGATTGGCGATCTCCTCGCGCACGAGCCGGTGACCATCGGCGTCGGATACAGCACGATCGCCTGGGCACTGGAACCGCGGCGCGCGATCTGGATCCTGCTCGCGGTACTACTCCTGCGCTGCCTCGCGACAGCTGCCACCGTTGCCGGCGGCGGAGTTGGCGGTCTCTTCATCCCTTTGGTGGTAACCGGTGCGCTCCTCGGACGCGCGGCCGGCGCGCTCGTCCCCGGACTCGATGACCACCTCGCCCTCATCGTCGGTGTCGCCGGAGTCCTCGGTGCAGGGTATCGAGTCCCGCTCGCCGCGGTCGTCTTCGTCGCGGAGGCTACTGGCCGGCCTGGATTCATCGTCCCCGCGCTACTCGCCGCGGTCGCCGCCGACCTGATGATGGGACGCAGCTCCGTAACCGCATACCAGCAACCGTTGGGCGCCATCCGCGGCACCCAACCAGAATCTGGAGCCGCGGCGTGAGAGCGAATCCCGCTCGAGAGCGCTCGAAAGAAATCGGCTCCCACAGCCATGCGAGTTCTCGGCCCGACGTGCTTCTCCGGACCGGGCCCTGAACTCGTCGTGCCTCGCGGAGACGTGCGATAGAGACCCCACGCCGAGGACAGCGGGACTCAACCGCGGCGCGGACGTCCAGCCTCGTGTCGGGCTCCCTCGGAGCCTTCGCCATCCTCCTGGGCATCGCCGTCGTCATCGCCACCGTCGCGATCAAAGCCTTCGAGCACCACAACCTCGCGTCGGGGCGCAGCCACCGTTGCATTGGCGAGGATCTCCTGGGGTGCGTGGGATCGAGGTCGACAACGTCTCGATCGACCGATGGGCCGAGCGGTTCACGTCGCTCCTCGCGGATGCGGCGGGGCCGTGACGCCACACGGTCGGCACCGTTGGTTCGTCGACGAGACCTCGGTGAAGATCGCCTGCAGGTGGCGCGAGGTCTCCCCGACCGTCGACCATCACGCCCGATCATCGACGTACTCGTCTCGACCCGACCCGATGTGCGAACTGCACGACGTCTTCACCGCGGGATCCGAATCAACGCGACAGTGCGCCCGACGGAACCGTGGCGAGGGGTGCCTACGCCATCAGTGGGACGAGCACGACGGGTCGGCTGGCGCGATTGACGAGCTTGTGTGCGGTGCCTCCCACGATGAGGTCGTGCAGGGCGGCGTGCTTTCGTGCACCCGCGACGATGATGTAGGCATCGAGTTCAACCGCGATGCGTAGCAGCTCTGTTGCGGGATCCCCACGAACGAGCTGGGTGTGATAGCTGACGTCCGCATCACGCAACGGTTGGGTCCAAAGATCATTCAGGAGCTCTCGGAGCTCAGCAAGATAGGGGTCGATGTCGATCTGGATCGCGGAGAACTCCCAGAGCGCTGCACGCGACTCCACGTGCACGACCTGGATCTCGGCGCCCAGGTCCCGGGCCAGTTCGGCGCTCCATTCCAAGGCGCGTCGACTCCCCTCTGACCCGTCGGCACCCACAACAATCACCTTCGCCATCCGCGCTGTCCCTTCACATGAGGTGAGATCTCGCCAGGCAACCTTCTCGGGAACCCCATCGATCGCAATGAGGTGGGGGCGATCACGCTGCGCGACCGGTCATCATTGTGGCATCACCGCGGTGACCACAACCTCGAGTGCATCCGGTCGACGACGATCCTTCTCACGAGGGCCTGGGACCGACCACACCTGCACCGCGCCCTGACCGCTGGGGAGTCATGCTGTGCTCCAACTCTGTGAGCCACCATCAATCCAGGGCGCTTCGTTCGTTCCTGGCGGGTGTTCTGGAACCTCGCTCGATACGGCGAGAATGTTCTTCGCTCAGCGAAGGAGCTGTCCCTTGTGACAGGGTCGCCAAAAGGGGCCACGAGCGAGACCGAGCCGCCGACTACCTGGGCGGTTCGGCGTTCGGTTGGGACTGGCCTCCCGTGGCCGGTTGCGGTCAATGCGGAGCGGAGACTGGTCGGTCGCGCTTCTTCGAACGCGTGCCCGTAGCGACCGATCCACGGCACGAGCCCGTACTCCGCCGTGAACGCCGGGTCCGTCGCCGCGGCTCGCGCCCCGGCCCACCATGGGCCGCAACGCTCGCACGTCGACCGATGAACACTCTCAGGACCACTTCGTGCCCGCACCCGGCCTTCGAACCGAGGAAGCCACCTGGCCGCAAGAGTCCAGGTCGACGATCATGGGCTTCGATCACACGACCGGCCCGATGGTGCCGGCGTGACGAACACGAGGAGTCGCCCGTGACATCACTTCGCATCATCGTCGGAGATGCCAGTGTCTACGAAGGACCGACCACCAACGTGCCCGCAGTCGGCGACCACATCCGACTCGGGGATCAGACCTTGCGCATTGAGTCTGCGCTGTGGGATCTGACCCCCGGAGAAGGCATCACGGCAGTCGCGTTGGTCGCCAGCGATCAGCCGTACAGCTACTAAGCCGCGCGCAGCGTTCGGTGGCGCGATCCGGCACGGATTCTGCGACGGGTGGACATCGCGACCAGGCACGGAGCCTCGGGTTGGCGAGCACCATCGCCATCGGCATCGGCGGGATGGTCGGTGGCGGCATCTTCGCCGTCCTCGGTCTGTCCGTGGTGCTCGCTCAGGGCGCGGCTCCGGTCGCGTTCCTCATCGCCGGCACGGTGGCGCTGCTGACTGCGGCCTCGTACGCCAAGCTGTCGGTCGACTACCCGAGTCGCGGCGGTACCGCCACGTTCCTGAACCAGGTCCTCGGCGACGGCGTGCTCGTCGGTGGGCTCAACGTGCTGTTGTGGCTCAGCTACATCGTCATGCTCTCCCTCTACGCCGCGGCGTTCGCGAGCTATGCCGCCAGCCTGTTGCCCGGTACACCGTCCACCCTCGTCGAGCATGCGCTGCTCAGCGCAATCATCGTGGCCATCGCCGCACTCAACGTGGCCAGTGCCGCGATCGTGGGGCGCGCAGAGCGATGGATCGTGGCGCTCAAGCTCTTGATCCTCGGCGTGTTCATCGCCACCGGCCTGTCCGGGATCACCTGGTCGCATCTCGGGACCAGCCAGTGGGCAGATCCACTCGCGATCGTCGGTGGCGGGATGCTCATCTTCGTGGCGTACGAGGGGTTCGAGCTGATCTCCAACGCCGCCGAAGACGTGCGCGACCCGGAGCGGAACCTTCCACGCGCGTTGTTTGCTTCCGTCGGGATCGTGATCGTGATCTATGTGCTCGTCGCTGCGGTCACCGTCGGCACGCTCAGCGTCGCCGAGATCAGCCGAGTGAGTGACTACGCGCTCGCCGAAGCGGCCCGCCCGGCACTCGGCCAAGCCGGTTTCGTGCTCGTCGCGATTGCCGCCCTGCTCTCGACGACCTCCGCCATCAACGCCACGATGTACGGCACTGCACGCCTGTCCTGGACCATCGCCCGATCCGGTGAGCTCCCCGAAGCACTCGACCAGAAGGTGTGGAACCGGCCGATCGAAGGACTCCTCGTCACGACGGTCCTCACGCTGATCGTCGCAAACGCGTTTGACCTCAGCCGCATATCGCTCATGGGCAGTGCAGGATTCCTGATCGTGTTCGCCGCCGTCAACGTCGCCGCGGCCCGCATCGCGCGACGACCCGTGGCGCGCGTGCTCGCAGTGACTGGCGCGATCGCGTGTTCGGCCGCGCTCGCCGCGCTCGTCGTCGAAGGTGGGCGGCGCGACCCGTGGAGCATCGTCGTGACCGCCGGCCTCGTCGCCGGATCCTTCGCCGCCGAAGCCGCGTACCGCCGGGTGACCCACCGCTCGATCCACATCCAACGCTCCTCGCCGACGCCGCGGGACTCGGCAACCTAGAGCTCCCCGCTCCCAATCCCGTCGGGGTCCGGTGATCCTGGAGGAGATCGTCGCGTCAGCTCGCTCCGACCACGTGCGCAGTGGTGGCAACCGGTCGGTCCTTCACGCCGTCTTGGTGAGCCGGGTCGAGGATCCGGTACGCGAGCAGCTTCAGGCGGTCGTTCAGGAGGAACCACACCAGCGCGTAGCCCCAGACGAACAGTGCCCAGCCCCAGCCGAGGGGTGTCATGAACAGCCCGTACACCGCGATGAGCGTCGCGATCAGCTGTGTCCCAAGCACGGCGACCCACAGCACGCGGGCGGGGCGTATGGACCAGAAGGGGCCTCGCGTGCGGGTGAGGAAGATCGTCAGGTGTCCGGCGATGGAGAGCTTCAGGTACATGAGCGTCTGGACGTGGGAACGGTCGAGGTGGAAGACGCGTTCGCCGAGGTAGAAGAGGAGGAACGCCGAGATCACGCCGGCGATGCCCAGCACGGTCGAGATCCCGAGCACGAGGCGCATGTTCCAGGCTTCGGGTTGATCGTTGTAGCGGACGTTGTCGTAGGCGATCGACAGGATCGCGGCGTCGTTCAGCAGCGCGATCATCACGATCATGATCGCGGTCACGGGATAGAAGTTGAAGACGAGAATCGACAGCGTCATGAACAGGAGGACACGCAGCGTCTCGGCGATGCGGTACATGGCGTAGCTGTTCATCCGCTGGAATATCTTCCGACTTTCTTTGATCGCGTCAATGATCACCGAAAGGCCAGACGTCGTCAGCACGATGTCGGCCGCCGCTCGCGCGGCGTCAGTGGCGCCCGACACGGCGATGCCACAGTCGGCTTTCTTCAGCGCGGGGGCATCGTTGACGCCGTCGCCGGTCATCCCGACGATGTGGCCACGCTGCTGCAACACGTCGACGATGTGGAACTTGTGTTCGGGGAACACTTGAGCGAACCCGTCGGCATTCTCGATCGATTCGGCGACCGCCGCGGTCTCGGCGTGCTTGACGTCGCCGAGGCCGGCGGCGTCGACGATGTCAGGGCCGAGTCCTACCGTCTCGGCGGTCTCCTTCGCGATGGCCGAGCGCGTCGCCGGTGACCATCTTGACGGTGACGCCCATTTGGCGGGCCGTGGCGATGGTTGCCTTGGCGTCGTCGCGTGGCGGGTCGAACAGAGGTAGTACGCCGAGGAAGTGCCAGTCGCCGTCGCCGTCGGCGCGGGCGACGCCAAGGGCCCGGTACCCGCGGGCGGCGAAGTCGTTGACTGCTGTATCGACCGCTGTCTTCACCTGGTCGGAGGGGGCGGCCAACGAGAGGATGACCTGCGGTGCGCCCTTGCTGACTCTGAACAGCGTTCCGTCGGCGCCTTTGACGGTGGCCTCCGTGCGTTTGTGCACCGGGTCGAAAGGTTGGAAGTGGAGGACCTCACAGCCCTGCAGCGCTTGGTCGTCGTGAAGGCCACCGAGAACCGCGAGGTCGATGGGGTCGTCATTGTCAGCACGTGACGCGAGGGCGGCTTGCAGGATCACGTCGGCGGCGGTGGCATCGTCGACGCTGAATGGATCGCCGAGAGTGAGCTTGTTCTGGGTGAGGGTGCCGGTCTTGTCCGCGCACAGCACGTCCACGCCCGCCAGCTCCTCGATGGCGACGAGCCGGCTCACGATCGCCTTCCGCTTCGCGAGCAGGCGGGCGCCGACCGCCATCGTCACCGACAGCACCGTCGGCATCGCGACCGGGATCGCGGCGACGGTCAGCACCAGCGCGAACTGCAACGTGGTGAGGATCGGGTCACCGCGGACGACCGAGGCGGCGATGATCACGGTGACCAAGGCCACCGCGAGGGCGATCAAGTAGTTGCCGATCTTCAGCACCGCGCGCTGGAAATGGCTGACGGTGTGCGCTTCTTGCACAAGTTCTGCGGTCTTTCCGAAGTACGTGCTGGCGCCGGTGGCATAGACCAGCGCTCCCGCTTCACCCTGACGGATGATCGATCCCGAGAACACCGCTTCGCCGGCCTTCCGGGTGGCCGGCAACGACTCCCCGGTCAGCGCGGACTGATCAACGTGGACAGGGTCGCCGGCGAGAAGGCGCGCGTCGGCCGGGACGATGTCGCCCGAGCGGAGGCGGATGACGTCACCGGGCACCAACTCGCGTGCCGGCGGCGTGATCCACTCCCCGTCACGGCGCACCCGAGCGTTGATCGCCAGCTCGGCCTTCAGGGCCTCGATGGCGTTGCCCGCCTGGCGCTCTTCCCAGAATCCGACGAGGGCATTGGAGACGAGGAGCACCAAGATGATGAAGAAGTCGGGCCAGTGCCGCGCCGCGGCCGACAGGAGCACCGCCCCTTCGATCATCCAGGGGATCGGACCCCAGAAGTAGGTGAGGAGCTTCAGCAGCGGGTTGGGCTTGTGCTCTTCGATCTCGTTCGGGCCGTAGTGCACCAACCGCTTCTGCGCCTCGGCCTGACTCAGGCCGTCGGGAGACGACCCCAGCCGTTTGGCCACCTCCGCCACCGGAAGCGATTGCAAGTCGTCCGCTCCGGGCGGATCTGCGGCGAGGGCGCTCACCGGAGAGATTCCCATGTCCAGTCTTCGATCTCCGGCATGTCTCGGCCGTGTTGGTCGATGTACCGGTTGTGCTCGACGAGCTTGTCTTGCATCGTCTGCTTCAGGTAGTCGCCGCGCTCGCCGAGCTGCGGGAGCCGGTCGATCACGTCTTGGACCAGGTGGAACCGATCGAGACGGTTCTGCACCCGCATGTCGAACGGTGTCGTGATCGTGCCCTCTTCGTTGTAGCCACGGACATGCAGGTTCGTGTTCGTACGGCGATAGGTCAGCCGGTGGATCAACCACGGGTAGCCGTGGAAGGCGAAGATGATGTGCCTGTCCCTGGTGAACAGTGAGTCGTAGTCCTCGTCACTCAATCCATGGGGATGCTCGCTGCTGGGCTCGAGCTTCATGAGGTCAACGACATTGACCACTCGGATCCTCAGCTCGGGGAGCTCCTCGCGAAGGATCGACGTCGCGGCCAAGACTTCAAGGGTCGGGGTATCGCCGCAACAGGCCATCACGACGTCTGGTTCGACGCCTTGGTCGTTGCTCGCCCATTGCCAGATGCCGACCCCTTCGGTGCAGTGCACCACGGCTGCGTCCATGGTCAGCCATTGTGGGAGCGCGTGCTTTCCGGCGATCACGACGTTCACATAGTCACGACTGCGCAGGCAGTGATCCATCACCGACAGCAAGCAGTTGGCGTCGGGCGGGAGGTAGACGCGCACGATGCCGGCCTTCTTGTTGACGACGTGGTCGAGGAAGCCGGGGTCCTGGTGGGTGAAGCCATTGTGGTCTTGCTGCCACACATGAGAGGCGAGGAGATAGTTCAACGAGGCGATCGGGCGTCGCCACGGCAACTTGGTCGTGACCTTCAGCCACTTGGCGTGCTGGTTGAACATCGAGTCGACAATGTGAACGAACGCCTCGTAGCAGTTGAACACTCCGTGGCGACCGGTGAGCAGGTAGCCCTCGAGCCAGCCCTGGCACTGGTGTTCGCTGAGCATCGAGTCGAGGACACGTCCGGTGGGCGCGAGGAACTCGTCGTTCTCCTGGGTCCGGGCGTCCCACTGACGGTTGGTCACTTCGAAGACCGCGCCCAACAGGTTGGAGAGGGTCTCGTCGGGACCGAAGACCCGGAAGTGCTGCTGGGTTTCGTTCTCGGCGACCACGTCGCGCAGGAATTTGCCCAGCACCCGAGTGTCCTCGGCGGTGACGCCGCCGGGTGATGGCACCGACACCGCATGCGTCCGGAAGTCGGGCATGCGGAGGTCGTGCAGCAGGGCACCGCCGTTGGCGTGGGGATTGGCACCCATGCGCCGGTCACCCCGAGGAGCCAGCTCGCCCAGCTGCTCGACGAGTCGGCCGGCGTCGTCGAAGAGCTCTTCGGGCCGGTAGCTGCGCATCCAGCGTTCGAGCTGACCGAGGTGGTCGGGATGCGCGGCATCGACGACGAGGGGAACCTGGTGCGCGCGGAACGTGCCTTCAACCTCCAGACCATCGACGATCTTCGGTCCGGTCCAGCCTTTCGGCGATCGCAGGACGATCAGAGGCCAACGCGGCCGGGTGGTGTCACCGCGCGCTCGGGCATTGCTCTGGATGGAGCGGACGCGTGCGATGGTCTCGTCGAGCGCGCCCGCCATGAGCTGATGCATCGTCTCGGGCTCGTCACCCTCCACGAAGAGAGGGTCCCACCCGCAGCCGCGGAGGAACTGGTCGAGCTCATCGGGCTCGATGCGGGCCAGGACGGTCGGGTTGCTGATCTTGTACCCGTTGAGATGCAGGATCGGGAGCACCGCACCGTCACTGATCGGGTCGAGGAACTTGTTCGACTGCCACGCCGTCGCCAACGGACCAGTCTCCGCTTCGCCGTCGCCGATCACACACGCGACGATCAGCTCGGGGTTGTCGAACGCGGCCCCGAACGCGTGACTGAGCGAGTACCCCAGCTCGCCGCCTTCGTGGATCGAGCCGGGCGTCGTCGGCGCCACATGGCTGGAGATCCCGCCGGGAAACGAGAACTGCGTGAAGAGCCGCTTGAGCCCCGCCTCGTCCTGGCCGACGTCAGGATAGATCTCGCTATAGGTGCCCTCGAGATACGTATTGCCCACGAGCGCGGCGCCGCCGTGGCCGGGACCGGCGACGTAGAGCATGTCCAGGTCGTGCTCCCGGATGATCCGGTTCAAGTGGACGTAGATGAAGTTCTGGCCCGGAGCCGTACCCCAGTGTCCGACGACCAGCGGTTTCACGTGCGACAGCTTCAGCGGCTCCCGCAGCAGGGGGTTGTCGTAGAGGTAGAGCTGGCCGACCGAGAGATAGTTCGCGGCGCGCCAATAGGCATCCATCTTGTGGAGCAGATCCGGGGAGAGCGGGTTCCGCTTCATGGGCACAGGCCTCGCGGGTGCGGACCCGTCACGGAACCGGCGTCATGGTTCGGCGTCGGCATTTCGTGTGTGACTGGCGGTGATGGTGGTTCCGGCGGTGCCGGCGATGATGGCTGCCGCGTCGGCGAGCGATCCGATGGCGGCGGGGCGGCCGGTGGTTGCGACGAACTGCCGACAGCCGGCGATCTTGGGGCCCATTGACCCGGCGGGGAACTCCATGGTGGCCAGCTCGTCGAGGTCGACGTTGTGCAGAGGTTCGGCCTGCGGGGTTCCGAAGTGGGCCATCACCGCGGCCACGTCGGTGAGCACGAGCAGCCGGTCGGCGTTGACGGTGATCGCGAGTAGGGCCGCGGCGAGGTCCTTGTCGACGACGGCTTCCACCCCGTGCAGCTCGCCGGTCTCGTCGGCGACCACGGGAGCCCCACCACCGCCGCCGCCGCAGATCACCAGGGTCTGCGTGTCGACGAGCGCCACGATGGAGTCTGCTTCGACGATCTGCTGCGGTTTCGGGGAGGGAACGACTCGTCGCCACTGTTGACCGTCGGCGGCGACGGTCCAACCGTGCCGGTCGGCGAGCTCCTGGGCGCGCCGGCGGTTGTAGACCCGGCCGACGAACTTCGTCGGCTTGGTGAACGCCTGATCGCGCGGATCGACGAGCGTCTGCGTGACGACGCACAGGGCGGGTTTCTTCACCCCCGCGTTGTGCAGGCATTGGGTGAGCCAGTAGCCGATCTCTCCTTGGGTCTGCGCGCCGAGTGCGTCGAGCGGGTAGGGACGCGTCAGCGCCGGGTCGTCGGCGCTCTCGAGTGCGAGCAGGCCGATCTGGGGGCCGTTGCCGTGGCAGATGATCAGGTCGTGCTGCTCCGCGAGTGGGGCGAGTGCTTGCGCCGCGACGCGGACATGTCCGAGCTGGATCCGGGCGTCGGGCTTCTCGTCCCGTCGGATCAGGGCGTTGCCGCCCAGCGCGACCACGATGCGCACGTCAGCCGGCCAGCGCGTTGACGAGGACCGCCTTGATGGTGTGGAGTCGGTTCTCGGCTTCGTCGAAGACGATCGAACGCGACGACTCGAAGACGTCGTCGGTGACTTCGGCACCGTCGAGGCCGTACTGGTCGAACAGGCGCTGGCCGAGCTCGGTACTGCGGTTGTGGACGGACGGCAGGCAGTGCATGAACTTCGTATCCGGCTTGCCGGACGCCCGCATGACCTGCTCGGTGACGCGATACGGGCGGAGCAGCGGAACCCGGGTGTCCCATCGCTCTGCGGGCTCTCCCATGCTGACCCACACGTCCGAGTAGACGAAGTCGGTGCCGGCCACACCCTGCTCGACATCATCGGTCACCAGGATCCGCGCTCCGCTCGTGGACGCGAGCGTGTCCGCGGACGCGACGACATCGTCGGGAGGCCACAGCTCACGCGGCGCGGTGATGCGCACATCCATCCCCAGCAACGCGCCCGTGATCAGCAACGAGCGGGCGACGTTGTCGTGGCCATCGCCGAGGAAGCAGTACGCGATCTCTTCGACGGGACTGGCGTGATGTTCGATCATGGTGAGGATGTCGGCCAGCATCTGGGTGGGGTGCCACGAGTCGGTCAGCCCGTTCCAGACCGGTACCCCGGCATGATCGGCCAGCTCTTCGACACTGCGTTGTGCGAAGCCGCGGAACTCGATGCCATCGAACATGCGTCCCAACACGCGTGCCGTGTCGGCGATCGACTCCCCTCGGCCGATGTGCGAGCCCTCCGGTCCGAGATAGGTGGTGCGCGCGCCTTGGTCGGCGGCGGCGACCTCGAACCCACAGCGAGTGCGGGTGGAGCTCTTCTCGAAGATCAAGGCAATGTTCTTGCCGGTCAGTCGAGGTCGCTCCGTGCCGTTGGCATTGGCCGTCTTGAGCTCGGCTGCGAGTGTCGTCAACGCGAGGAACTGTGCTTTGTCGAGGTCGAGCGTCTTGAGCAGCGAACCGGGATGGCGTTTCGGGGTCATCAGAGTGGTCACGGAAGGGTCCTTGGTTCAGATGCCGTCGCGTTGGATGGGGCAGGTCATGCACCGGGATCCGCCGCGTCCGCGGCCGAGCTCGCTGCCGGGGATGCTGATCACTTCGATGTCGTGGTCGCGCAGCATGGTGTTGGTCACGGTGTTGCGCTCGTACCCGATGACGACGCCGGGCGCGACGGTCAGGAAGTTGTTGGCGTCGTCCCATTGCTCGCGTTCGGCGGCACGAGCGTCCTCGTCGGCCGACAGCACGCGGACCTTCTCGACGCCGAGCGCCTCGGCGATCGCCTCGAACAGGTCGTCGCGACGTTCGACGTGCATGCCGCCGGAGTCGACGTCGACGACCTCCTCCGGGTCAGCCGGCGTCAAGACCCATGCCCGCAGCGCGTCAGTCTCGAGGTACGGGTAGCGGACGAACGTATCGACGTCGATCATCGTCAGGACGGTGTCGAGATGCATCAACGCATGCGACTTCGGCAGCTGCACGGCGATGACGGTCGTCGCCTGACCGAACCGGAACAGCTCGCGGGCCACGATCTCGACTCCCATCGGAGTCGTGCGCTCCCCCATCCCGATCAACACGACCCCGCGGCCCAGAACGTGGATGTCGCCGCCCTCGAGGGTCGCCGGCTGATGGCTCCTGTCGTCGTCGCCGTAGTAGATCGGGAACGACGCATCGGCAAACATCGGATGGAACCGGTACACCGCGCGGCTGTGCAACGACTCGCGCTGGCGGGCCGCCATGGCCATCGGGTTGATCGTGACGCCGTCGTAGATCCACGCGGAGTTGTCCCGCTGGAACAACGTGTTCGGCAACGGTGCCAACACGAAGTCGTCCAAGGTGAGGGTCTGCCACCGAAGGCTTCGCACCCGAAGTGGCGACAGGTCCGAGCGGGTCACCCCGCCGATGAGCAGCTCGGCCAACGTCGGAGCATCAGCATCGTCGGCGAGGGCCCGCAGCGGTCCGGCCAGCATGGGTCCGACCAGCTCCGGGGTGCAGAGGCGATCGAGCACGAACGCTCGCGCTGCCGGACTCTCGAGCGTTTCCGCGAGCAGCACGTCGAAGTGGTGGACGGTGACACCCCGATCGCGCAGCGACTCCGCGAACGCGTCGTGCTCTTCCCGAGCCTTCGATGCCCACAGCACATCGTCGAACAGCAGCGCCTCGCAGTTGCTCGGGGTCAGCCGGCTCAGCTCCAGCCCGGGACGATGCACGATCGCCTGGCGGAGCTGACCGACTTCCGAATGCACTCCCAATGTGGCGGTCATGACGTCCCCTTTCAGACCGGGCTGGAGAGACCGGGCACCGGCACTTCGGGCGGGTTGTCGATCGGCTCCGCGGCTTCGCCCAGCCGTTGACGGCGAGCGTTCAGGAACGCGTAGATCACGAGCCCGGCGAGGATCACCACGAGCGCCTGGTACACGACCTGATAGCCGGACGCGAACGTCACCCACATCGAGAACAGGACGCTGATGCCCGCGACGAACAGGTCACGCGCCAGCAGCCAACCCTGCACCCGCCGACGTCGGGAGACCAGATACGTGAGCTGTGCGATGGCCGAGAAGAAGTAGGGGATCGCGACCGTGACCACGGTGAGGTCCACCAGGTAGGTGAACACCGTCAGCCCCGAGCTGGACGTGTAGCGCCAGAGCATGAGCAGCGACGGCAGCGCGGTTCCGACCACGATGCCGAACCAGGCGGTGTCGCGGCGATCAACCCACCCGAAGGCGCGGGGGAAGAGGTCGTCGTTGGCCATGGCACGCGACGTCTCGGTCACGATCAGGGTCCAACCGTTCAGGGCACCGATCCCCGACACGACGGCCACGCCGGCGATGAACTTCCCGGCCCACGCGTTGTGGGAGAAGATGCTCTGGAACGCGTTCACGAACGGCGACCCGGTGTTCACCAGCGTGTGGTGAGGCACCAACCCCATGACGGCCGCGGTCACCAACACGTAGAGCAACGCGCTCAGGGCCGTGCCGATGAGCGACGCTCGGCCGACGTTCGTGCGAGGGTTCCGCACCCGCTTCGCGGTCATCGCGGCGGCCTCGACCCCAATGAACGAGAACAGCGCCACGCCTGCGGCAATTCCGATGCCGCTGTAGAGGCTGCCCCCCGAAGCGTTGAACGCACCGAAGTGGCCGGCATCGATGAAGAACCAGCCGACCAGACCGACGAACAGCAACGGGAGGAACTTCAAGACGACGGTCACGTTCTGGAACCAGGCCATCTGCCGGACGCCGGCCAGGTTGATCACCGCGGGCACCCACAACCCGACCAGGGCGATGCCCCAGTTGAGCATGCCGCTCGGATGGTGGAGGCCGAACAAGGCGTCGACGTAGAAGACCCACGAGGCGACGATCGCGGCGTTGCCGGCCCACGACTGGATCCAGTAGCACCAGCCGACGAGGTAGCCGGCGAAGTCGCCGAACTCGTGACGCGAATACGCGTACAGACCGCCGTCGCTGTTCGGGACCCGCTTGGTCAGCTGACCGAACAGCACCGCCAAGAGCATCGCGCCTACGGCGATGACCCCGAGCACGACGATCCCCATCGTGCCCGCACCAGCCAACACGGCCGGCATGGTGAACACGCCGGTTCCCACGATGCTGCCGATGACCAGACCGGTCGCCGAGGTGAGCCCCAGCGTATGGGCCTTCGCCTCGTTGCGCGACGACCGGGGCTCGTCGGGTGGCGCGACGTGTTCGGGCGGCTGAGCGATGGTGGTTGCCATGGTGAACCCCCTTCGGACCAGCCACAGACATGGCGTCGTAGTGACAATCGCGGAGAGCCCCAACCTCAGCCAGAGTCCAAGGTCCCGAACGTTCCGAACCGAGCTCTGCCGCCAAGCGCGGCGGCGAGCACCGCCTCAGCTGACGCAGCGTTCGTGTCGCTCCTCTGTCAGGAGCTCGGCGGATCCGAGCGCCCTACCGATCCGTTCGATCAGGCGAGGCGGGTAGCGGTGCCGCTCGAACTCGAGCCGCTCATCGCGCTACCAGGGGTCCGGAGCAACGCTCCCGGAGGCTGCCCGATAGGTGCGGGCAGGATCCGACACGGACCGGGAATCGTCGCCGTGTCGCTCGCGACCATACCGCGATCGATACCCCTCTGTGCACGGTCCGGCCCGCAACCCGGGGCTCGGGACCCAGCACGTCGGGCCCGCTGAGCACGCGTTTCGGCGACGCAGGACACACCGTTTCTTGAACCGACGATCACGTGCTCTGATTTCCAATCGCGAACGAGGGGCATCAAGAGCGCGACGGTCTCACCAGCAACGACGCGTCGCGCATCCTTGGTGACACACGGTGCAAGAAACGGCTGCTCACACGAGGCACGGGCACGCCACGGGCTGGAATCGGACACTGCGCGGAGCCACCGAACGCAACAAGTAGCGTCTGACCTGCACAAACAAGCCCCCGCCCTCGTGGGGCCTGGGACAAACCTCGCGAGCGCAGGTCAGATCGGGTTCGTCACCGCGGCTCAGAACGCGAAGCGCGTGTTCCCCGAACGCGGAGTGCCCGCACGGCGAACGCGCCGGTAGCGACCCGGATGGCGCGTGGTCTCGGCGTGAACATCCTGCCCGTGGGGCGTCGCGCGGTTTCGTCCGGGCCGTCCGCGTACGCGGTCTCGAAGCGGCTCCGCCCTCCCGTCCTGCAAGACGTCGCGGCGCCGCGACTAGCTGACGGTGATCGAGAACGTCTTGGTGGCCGTGCGCTTCGGCTTCGACTTGTCCTGGACGATCACCCTGAAGGTGGCGGTCCCGCCTCTGGTCGGAGTCCCTGCGATCACCCCGGTACTCGCGTTGAGCTTGAGGCCCTTCGGGAGGCTGCCGCTCTTCTTCCAATGGTACGGAGCGGTGCCACCCGTTCCCACCAACCCCGCGGTGTACAGGTGGCCGAGCGCCGCTCCGGGCACCAACGGCGTGGTGATTGCCAGCGCAGGTGCCGTCACTGTGATCGAGGCCGCCGCGCTCGCAGTGTGCTTCGACGCGTCTTTCACCTTGATGGTGAAGTTGGCTGTCTCCGCACGCACTGGTGTTCCCGAGACGACTCCGGTCGAGGCGTTGAGCTTGAGACCCTTGGGGAGTGGACCCGTCTTCGTCCAGTGGTATGGCGCCGTACCGCCCGAGGCGGTGAAGTGCGCGGCATACGGGTGGCCGAGGCTCGCTGGCCCGACGGACTGGGAAAGGGTCAAGGTCCCGCCCGAGGGAGGGGCAGCGGCGACTGTCAGGGTGAACGCCTGGGTCGCGCTGGGCGTGAACCCGTTCGTGGCGGTGATCGAGACCGGATAGGTGCCGGCCGTGCCTACGTCCGGTGTCCCCGAAAGGGTGGCCGTTCCATCGCCGTTGTCGACGAAGCGCAGACCGCTCGGAAGCGGTCCACTTTCGCTCAGGGCTGCGGCGAGCGTGCCCGTCGATGACGCCCTGAAGCTCCCCGTCGAACCTTCGGTGAACGTCGTGGTGGCATCGCTGGTGATCTGCGTCGGGCCGCTCGCAGAGGAGCCGAGCGCGAGCTGGCCGAGAAGCAGCGTGTACTCGTCGTCGGTCAGCGGGGCGGTCGCGAGGAGGCTGGAGCTGTCGAACGAGGCGGTCTCCGGCCCGTGCATCGCGGTCGTCACGCCGCTCAGCACCGGTGTGAAATCAACGTCGCCGCGGTGCAGGTTCACGATCGTCGAACCGTGATCCGGGTCGACCTGAAGGATGAACTCGGTGCCGCGGATGCCGAGCTCGCCGTGCGGCGTGTCGATGTTCTCGTGCCCCTCGTGTCCGATCAGACCGGACACGAATTGGAAGAGTCCCTGCAATGCCCCGAAGGTGCTGGATCCTTGCTGCGACGGCTGGTCGAAGGTCCACTGGTCGATGGGCAATTTGCTGTCTTGGGCCATGGTGATGCCGGTTCCGTCGGCGCAGAGAAGCTGTGCCGATCCGTCCGGGCTCGTCGTGATGGTGTCGCCCGTCGCGACCGGAGAGTAGACAGCGGCGGGAGTGACGGTCCCGTCGGAGTGCGTGATCGTCACGGTGCCCAGCAGTTGCGTGATCAGACACACACCGACCACGCCGTTGGGCACGAGGGTCCCAGACCCGGTGTACGTCCCCGACGCCGAGCCTCCTCCGCCCACCCCGTTAACCCAGTTCGCGCTCCAACTGCCGTCGTCCTGGACCGGCCAGCTCTTCGTGGCGTTCGGGGTGACCGTGAACGACTGCGCCGCGAAGATCGCGATCGTCGGCCCGACCGGAGTCGGGAGCGCAGTACACGTCGCGCCAGTCAGGTCCGAGTCGCCGAAACCCGTGCCAAGCGTGCCGCTCGTGATCGTCCCGGAGTCATCCTGAATCCACGAGGCGTTCCACTCGCCGCCCGCCGGACCCGAACCGCCGGGGCCACTGAACTCGCCGCTGAACGTTCCCGTAAGCGACACCGAACCGGCCGGCCCGCACGCTCCCCCGCCCGTCGCGCCCGCCGTGGACCGCGGCGTCTCGAACCCGCTCGGCACGACGAGGACCGCGGCCACCACCGCGATGACGAGCCCCACCGCCGCGGCCCCCTTGGCTCCCCGGTTCCCGGAGCGCGTGTCACCCGACCGCCCGGCGTGGAATCTGCCTCTCGCCACGGGAACCCTCAGCTCATCCTGGCACTGCGCTCCCGGCAGAGGCAGCACACCCCGTCAGACTCGGCGGACCGTACATCACCGCTCGCGGTTTCGGCAACGTCCACGGCGGGTGAGGCCTACCCCGACGAGGAGTGGTTCGACCGCTTCGAGAGCACCTGGCAAGCACGAGCGTCACCCCCGACCGGTCTTGCGCGCCCACTCCTCCACGTCCTGGCGACGCCAGATCTTGCCCGCGGAGAGCTCAGCCACAGGCTTCGGGAAGTCACCGCGGTCGTGGATGAGTACGAGTGCATAGCGTCGATGCGCGCACGTACCGTCGAGGCTGATCCTACGCGGAGCTGAAGCTCATCCACGCCGGCGCGCTACCTGCCCTCGAACTGTGGTCGGCGCTTCTCGAGAAATGCCTGCATGCCCTCGATTTGGTCGGCCGAGCTGTTGCAGCGACGGACGGCATCACGTTCGATCCGCAACGCGGCCTCGAGCGGCAGGTGCTCGGCACCAACCACCGCGCGCAGGACGCCGGCCACCGCGATGGGGGGCTGCGCCGCGAGCTCCTCCGCGAGCTCGGTTGCTCTCGCTTTGAGCTCCGCGATGGGGTGGATCTCGTGCACGAGACCGATCGCCAACGCCGTCGGTCCGTCGATCTTCTTCGCTCGCAGGATCAGGTCGAGCGCAGACGCGCGACCAACCGTCCGCGTCAGGCGGGCGGTGCCGCCCCATGCGGGGACGGTGCCGAGATCAAGCTCCGGCAGCCCGATGCGTGCACCTTCGCTGGCCGCGAGTCGGAAGTGACACGCGAGCGGGAGCTCCAGTCCGCCACCGAGGCAGTACCCGAACATCGTCGCGATGACGGGCTTGTCGAGGTGCTCGATCAACGAGAGCACGCGCAGGCGTTGATCGAGCAGCGCTTCGAATCCGCCGCGGTCCTGCGCGCCCGACATCAGCTGTTTGAGGTCCATCCCGACGCTGAAGTGCTCGTTGCCGGCCGCGGTGATCACGACTGCCCGGACGTCGCGATCGTCTCGCAGCGCGATCACCACTTGTTCGAGCTCATCCATGTACTCGAACGTCAATCGGTTCCGGGGCGGATCCTGGTTCTCCAGGATCACGATTCGATCCCGACGTTCGATTCTCAGTGCGGTGTTCGTCATCAACCTCTCCTTCTCGCCCGTCCGGCCCCGCCGCTCAGGGCCTCGGTGGAGACGCGTTCCATGACTGCTGCCAGACGTCGACGTCGGTTGGTGTGGTCGCCCATCGGTAGGCGATGTGTTGGTCCGGACGGACGAGGAGTGCGCCTCCGTCGGGCATGCCGAGGATGGTGGACCACCATCGATCGAGATCCTCGAAATCGATGCCCACGCGCAGGTCGCCATCGGCTCCACACGTAGGCCCGGCGATGAGCACGGGCCGGTCGAGTGGGACCAGGTCCAGCGTCGAGCACACTGCGCCGCCGCGTCGGATCCATCCGTGTGGGAGGCGCCCGCCGGGGCGGCTCGATGGCACGTAGGTGCGTACGGCGTGGTCGTCGTCGGGCTCCTCGGCGACAGCACCCTGGGCGCAGTCGTAGGAGTAGCCAAGCTGAAGTCCGAGCATGTCAAAGTGTGTGGCCTGGTTCGCGATCGCAGCCGCGACCCGTGCCCGTCCGCCGGCGTCGGCGAGGGTGGCTTCCATGTTGGCCGCAGAGACTGCCGGGTCGGGGTCCGCGCCGAGCGCGATCGGCACTTCGATGAGCTTCAACGCGTTGGCGAGGCTGACCTCGGCGTTCCGTTGCGCGACGGGACGGCGTTCACGCTCGTACGAGTCGAGCAGAGCGGCCCCGGCATGACCGTGCTCGACCGCGGCGAGCTTCCACGCAAGATTGTGCGCGTCTTGCACACCGGTATTGAGCCCCATTCCGCCAGTGGGCGGGAACCGGTGCGCCGCGTCGCCGACCAGGAAGACGCGCCCATCGCGAAACCGCGGTGCCACCTGAGCGGTCATCGTCCATGTGGCGATCGTGACGATGTCGAGATCCACGCTCGGGTCTTCGAGCGCGGCGCGCACGAAGTGCTCGCACCGTGCTGCCGTGTACGACGCCGCGTCTTCGACATCCGGGTCGTACGGGTGCATGTACACCCATTCGCGGTCGATGTCGTGCGCCACGAACGTGCCGCCCGCCGCCGGATCGCAGATCCAGAACAACACGCCCGGCTGCTCACCGACGAGGTCTCGCAGGTTGGCCGCGACGATGGACCATGACGAAGCTCTGGATCCGGTGCGGGCCCTCGGGCTCGATGCCGAGCATTCGGCGCACGGGACTCGACGTGCCGTCGCACGCGAGCAGCCACCGGCTCGAGATTTCGAGCGGGCCGTCCGGACCCGGTCATCGTCGAGATCACACCCTCCTCGTGGACGTTCGCGGATTCCCAACGATGTTCGTAGCGCACGGCAACGCCGACCTGGGCGAGTGCGTCGATGAGCAATGGTTCGAGGTGATGCTGGGAGAGGTTGCGCAGCGGCGTGGGGGTCACCGCGAGCTGCTCGTCGCCCTGGCGTTCGTAGGGCAGGCTCCCGAGCACCGCCCCGCCCAGCTTGGTCACCCAATGCACCGCGCCGGCATCGGCGGGGTCCTGCGCCTGCGCACGGATGGAGTCAACGTCGAGGCCGATCTGGCGCCAGATCTCGAACGTGCGCGCGTTGATGGCGTGGGCGGCGGGCGCGCGCTGTGGTCCGTCGCGGCGTTCCACGATCGCCACCGAACTGCCCAGCCGCTCGAGCAAGAGCGCGGCAGTGAGCCCGACGGGACCGGCGCCGACGACCAGGACATCGACGTCTACGGGCGCCATCAGAACAGTCCCGGATACGAGCCGCCGTCGAGGTGAAGGTTCTGGCCGGAGATGTATCCGGCCTGCGCGCTGCACAGGAACGCGCAGGCGTCGCCCACCTCGTCAGGTCGGCCGAGGCGGCCCGCCGCGATCGTGGCGGCGATCTCCGCGTAGGCCTCCTCGATCGTGATCCCCTTGATCGCAACCGCGAGTTCCGCCATCTGGCGCTGGCGCCCGGTATCGATCCGTTCCGGCAGCAGGTTGTTCAGCGTGACGTTCGCGGACGCGACCTCGCGCGAAAGGCCCTTCGACGCCGATGTAAGCCCCGCGCGGGCCGCGGACGACAACCCCATCGCGGCGTGAGGAACCGACACCATGGCCGACGTGATGTTGACGATGCGGCCGAATCGCCGTTCGACCATGCCGTTGACCACGTCGCGGATGAGCAACAACGGTGCGAGCATGTTGGCGTCCACCGCGGCAATCCACTGGTCGCGGCCCCACTGCTGGAATTGACCGGGCGGCGGACCGCCATTGTTGGTCACGAGAATGTCCGGGTCCGCGCAGGTGGCGGCGAGAGCGGCGCGGGTCGCGGGGTCGGCGATGTCACCTGCAACCGTCTGCACGGTGACCGTCGAGTCCGCCTGCAGCGCGGTTGCGGCCGCCTCGAGGCGTTGCCGGTCGCGCCCGTTGATCACGACATGGACGCCTTCGCGCACCAGGGACTGTGCGCACGCGAAGCCGAGACCCGCGCTCGACGCGGCCACGATCGCACGGCGACCGGCGATCCCGAGATCCATCAGAAATCGAGGTCCGCCGGGGGTGCCGGCCCCCACTGGTTGATCGGCTCGAGCAGGCCGTACACGCCGGCCGGCGCGGTGGCGGTGAGCAGGTCCGAGTCGGTCCAGTGCTCGACGGTGAAGCCCAACGGGTCCTTCCAGTAGTCGAAGACCTGCCCACCGAGCACATGACGTCCGACACCCCAGTAGTGCCGGCGCTCGGCCGCGAGCAGATGGTCGTGGCCGGCCATGAGATCGTCGAAGTCCGCGACCTCCCACGCACAATGGCCGAGGCGCACCTCACCCGTCTCGACGATCAGCAACGTGTGGTGATCGGCCGGTTGATCACCACGATCGCAGCGCATGAAGCGACCGATCGGCTCGTCGGGACCACTGAGGTAGATGTCGTCCGACGTGAGCAACCCGAGGGTCTCGGAGTACCACTCCGCGAGCGTGGACAGCGAAGGCGTCTTCAGAGCCGTGTGCCCGAACCGCTTCACCTGTGACGGGCCCGTCGCGACGCGCTGCAGCTCACCGATCCGGACGCGCGCTTCGCCGACATTGAGCGGAGCGTGGCCACGCACCTCGATCGGCTCCGAGCGCTCGATCCCTGTCACGACGTCGACGACGCGACCGTCCGGATCGGTCAGGTGCACGACGAATCCGCCCCCTGGTTCGTCGAGCTGCTCGACCCCGGTTCCCGTCCGCGCCGCGAGCCGGTCGAGATCCGGCCGGGTCGCCTCGAACGCCAAGCCGACGAACGCTGGCTCGCCGAGATGCGTCACGTGGACGTGATGATCGGTGTCGGTGCCGCGCATGTACAGCGAGTCGTCGGTGCGGGACGCGGTGTGCATCCCGAAGCCGTGGAGGAAGGTCTCCATCTCGTCGAGATCCGGCGCTCGAAAGCGTGGGAACGCGACGTCGTGAGCACGAATCATCGGACCGGACATGATGAGATAGTACGAGGTCGAAGTTTCGATGTCAAAAGGTTTCGTATCGAAGTATCATGTGCCCGTGACGATGAGCGAGATCCTCGACGACACGATGGCGAGCTGGAGACGCGAGCGTCCCGACCTCGACCTCGACGCCATGGGCACGACCCTGCGCATCAATCAGCTCATGAACACCGCGCTGCGATCGGCCGAGGCCCTCTTCGGCCCCCACGGCATCACCGTCGGTGAGTTCGACGTCCTCGCCGCGCTTCGACGCGGCGGCGCCGGCGCTGTCCTGACGCCGACCACCCTCGCCCGCGTTGCGATGATCTCGCCCGCCGGAATGACCAACCGCCTCAATCGACTCGAAGCCGCCGGGCTCATCGTGCGACGACCGGACCCCGACGACCGCCGCGGGTCACTCGTCGAGCTCACCCCGAACGGACACACCGTCGCCGACCGGGCCGTCGAAGACCTCGTGACCGCCGAGAACGAGTTCTTCGCCGAGCTGAGCGCGTCGGAACGACAGCGACTCGACCGCCTCCTCGACAAGCTCATCCAACGCCTCGAGCAATCGACGAGCTGACGAGAACACGTGTGAGCGACAGGCGACCTTCTGCGACGCCGCCGCACCGGGCGACGACGTCGGAGCCGGACCGAGCCTCGCAAGCCGAGTAGCGCGCCCAGTCCTCGTTCGGATGTTCCGGCCTGGTTCCGTGAACGCGGCTTCGATGCGCGGCGCTGCGACGCTGGGTCACCGAGGGCGCAGCGCAGCACGGGCCGCGTTCGTCAGCCGAGGTGACACACGGCTCGAAGAACCGTGTGTCACGCGTCGCACGGGCACGCCACGGGCTGGAATCGGACATCGCGCTCAGCCGCTCAACGCAACAAGTACCGTCTGACCTGCACGAACACCATCCCCCGCCCTCGTCCCTCTAGCTCAGGGGATAGAGCATCGGTTTCCTAACTTCTTGTCATGCCTCCTTCCGGTGCAGGTCACAGCGTCGAGCTCCAGGTCGGAGACCGTTTCGATTGACCGCCAGTGACCGCGAGTGACCACCAGTACCGCTCATGACGGGCACGCGGAGGGCACGGGTCCCAGGGGCACGAACGGGCACGCCGAGCACAGAGCGCGCGTCATCTAGCGAACCAACCACCTACGTTGCTGCGGCCGCGCCCGAGAGGCACCTACGCGATGTTCCGCGGCACGGTACCGCCGGCGCTGCGTGTCGGGTGCGGTCTCCACTCCGGCATCATCGCGTCCCCCTTCCCGTGCGTCTGGCACATTCGTCTGAACGCGCTTGTTCCAGACACGGTGTCGCCTCACATCCGCTCCGCTGTCTCCCGCACGTGACAGCGCCCGCCGCTGGATTGGAGGGGGCAAGAACAGTGGGTCGATGATCTCACCGCCGCGCGCCTAGACGATGACACTTGCTTCGTCGAGCGCTCGACCTACGACGCCCGTGCCCACATCGCCTTCGGACGCCGGGCTCAACAGGTAGCAACCCTCACAACGGCCAGGCCGATAGCGGGCACGTGGACACGCTCCAACTCCCCACCGCGTACTGCACTACGTCAACGGACCGTGGCGGTCAGCCAGGCGAGTCTGCCCGGGTGGGAGGCCGTGGCTGAAGCGGCCACCAAGGCGTCCGAGGATCGCCGCTAACAACGGCACCCACAGCAGGCCCCCGAGAAGCGCCGTGTCACTGTTCTCGCTCATTACGAAGCCCGTGATCGACCGGTAGTGCGAACCGTAGGACGCGAAATGCACAGGAGACAGCGAATCCTGGTACGCCCGAATGGTGCTCGGATCGTGCGTGAACCACCCCGTCGCCGCGAACGTCAACGTCATGAAGCCGATCAAGAAGATGAACCCACCGACGGCGCCGGTCCAGGCGCCTGCAGCGCGGCCCGCACGAGGATCGTGCGACGCTCGCGACGCCAGGACACCGACGACAAGTGGCGTCGCCACGACGACGAGCAAACCCATCGTCCCGACGCCGAATCCCGAACTCACCGATGGTGGCGTCTGGATGATGAGCAGGGATACCCCCATGACCGCGCCGCCAGGAACTCCCCACCTGCGAGCAACATGGGCGACGGGATCGGCGGCGCGGGCCCGCCGGCTCGCCATGGCGGCTTCCGCAGCGAGCACGAAAACGATCATGGTGACGGCAACCGCGTTGTAGAGAACTCCGTGACCACCCGACGACGCATTCGCAGCCATCCGGATCTGCCCGTAGGTCGCGATTCCTACAACGGCCAGCGCACCGATCGCGATCATCAAGTGTTGAACGGGAACCGGCCGCTCTTCGACGGGCGGCGGCGCGAGCGCGAACGCGCACACTGCCCAAGGCAAACGTCCAGCGCTCCAGCCAACCCACCACGGGATCGAGCTCCGCGGTCATCGCATCGGCCCAATCGCTGCGTTCACCGCGCAGGCGGCGAGCACTGAACGCAACGATTGCCGCCGGCAAGTCACGTCGCCTTCCGCCGCGAAGGAGCCTGGCGGAGTCGCTCCCCCGTGGCGCGCGCCGCATCGCGTGAACAGCCCGGACGAGCACCCAGACCACTGCACCGATGACGATCGGGCCGACCAACACGACGATCACGTGGCGGTGCCCAGTTGCAGCCGCGCCTGGCCGTGAGCCGCGGCTGGTCGCACCGAGGCAGCCAACGACAGGCCCTTCGTCGTCAGGCGGTAGAGATGGCGGGCGGGCCGGCCAAGCGGCGGGGTCTCCTCCCAGGCGGAGTCCAAGAGTGCCCGGTCGGCGAGGCGCATCAGGATGGGATAGAGCGAGCCGGACTTCAGGCCGACCTCAGTCCCCAGGTCGTAGCCGTAGCGCCAGGTGGCGGGCTGGTCGGCCATGGCCAACAGCACCTTGGTCGTCTGCGGCGAGGGTGAACGTCGACGGGACATCTCCTAACTCTACCTAGATAGAAGTAAGAGTTCAAATCACGAGAGGAGGCCCACGATGGGTCGTCCATCGAAGTATCCCGAGGAGTTCCGGCGTGAAGCGGTCGAGTTAAGCCCCCGAGCCCCCCAGCGCCTGGTCTCGACGACGCAGCAGCTGACCTCGAGCCACGGCGTCGGCGTCGGTTTGGACACCATCCTCAGCGAAGCAGCCGTCGCCCGCCGATCGCTCTATCACCACTTCGGCGGTCAGGAGGGTCTCATCGCCGAGGCACTGCGCGACTCCGCCCCCAAGGACGAGGCGCGCTACCAGGCGGCGCTCGAATCCGGCGACAGCGACCCCCGCTCGCGCGTCCTCACCGTGTTCGACGAGCTGGACAAGACCACCTCGGCCGCGGGTTCCCCGCCTGCAGGTACATCGCCGCGGAGCTGCCCCTCAATGACTCCGCATATCCGGCTCACGACGTCACCCGTGAGTACACGGGAGCGCCTCCACGCGCTCTTTCAGCGCGAACTGACAAGCCTCGGACACCCCGAGCCCGGTCGAGCAGCGGATCAGATCCTCGTGCTCCTCGATGGCGCGCTCGTACTCGGCGTCATACGACCAGACTCGCACCCAGCCCGCACGGTCCGCTCGTTGGCAGAACACATTCTCGACAACGCACCGAACCGCGCCTGAATCCCTCTCCTCAGTCACACCGAGGCGGCAATCATCCCAGCAGGGCTCTCCAACGCCGAGCGACGCGGCAGATTCCGCTGTCGGCACAGCGTCAGCACGTTCGCACGTTGACTCAGCGCCTCGAAAATCTCGCGGCACGCGATGCTCCTATAGGTCAAGGGCTCGTTTCGTGAACACGTTCGGTGAGGATGCGGAAGACCTCGCGGGCGATGTAGCGCTTGAGGCAACGCATGATCTCTTGGGTGCTGAGGCCTTCGGCGCGGCGGCGGGCGACGTAGACGCGGGTGCGTTCGTCGCAGCCCATGCGGACGAGCGCGATGCGCCAGAGCGCGTGGTTCGCTTGGCGGTCACCACCGCGGTTGAGGCGATGCCGCCGCACCCGCCCGGAGGACGCTTCGAGGGGCGCGACGCCGCAGAGCTTCGCGAACGAAGCTTCGTTGCGAAGCCGGTGCGGGTTGTCGCCCGCGGTGACCAACAGGATCGCGGCGGTGTCCGCGCCGACGCCGCGCAACTCGAGCAGCTCGGGACAGGCCCGGGTGACGAGCGGCTTGATCTGGCCGTCGAGGCGGGCGAGCTCCTCGTCGAGTTGGGTGATCCGCCGGGCGAGCTCCCGCAACGCGAAGCGTCGTCGCGGCCGCTGGATCGTTGGCGTCCACGACCCGGAACCGGGCACACGTCTCGATCAGGTCTGGCCCGGTTCAGCCCCCGCAGTTGATCGCGCAGGACTTGGGGCGCGGTCGAGGTCAACGCTCGCAGCTGGTGGATGGCCTGCACGCGGTTGCGCATCGCCGTGCGACGCACGACCCGCAACGCGCGGATCGCCTCGACGTCACCGTCACGGGACTTCGGCGCCCCAGTGGCGGTCCCGTTGAGCGCGGCACGGGCCGCGGCCTCGGCATCGATCGTGTCCGACTTGCCCTTCTGCCGGCGGGTCTGACGGTTGGGTCGGTCGACCTCGACCACGTCGATGCTGTTGTCGAGGAGGAAGCGGGTCAGACCTGCACCCCACGATCCGGTGCCCTCGACACCGACACGGATCAGCTCGCCGTGACCCGTCAGCCAACGAAGCAGTTCACGGTTGCCGGCCGCGGTCGAAGCGAAGCTCGCGGTGGCGAGCAAACGGCCCGTCGGGTCAAGCGCCGCGGCGACATGGACGTCGCCGTGGGTGTCGACACCAGCGATCACGCCGGCGGTCGGGTATGTCATGGTGGTCATGTCAGCTCCTTCGGGAGTGGCACGTGCCCACCGGTCCGCGCGGACAGGACTCGGTCGAGGCCCCAGGCAAGGCTCCTATCAGGTCACGTCGCCCACCGGTGGGTACGTTCTGTTCGGATTCGCTTGAGGCTCCCCGCCGCGGTCGACGACTCACGAGGAAGACACCAAGGTCGAGTCGCGCCAGCGGGTCACACCCCGACGGGGAGCCCGACCCATCGAACCCTCCGCCGCGTTGACGACGGTGGACCCCACGGGCACTGCGAAGCGATCACCCCGCCGACGATCTCGAGTCGGACACCACGGTCGACTGCGCTATGCGGTCAGGCAGAACAAATCGCGTGCCCACATCAAATACCGAGTCGCGTTCCGCGTGCCGTGATGCGCATAGGCATGATATGGAGAGCAGAACACCGATACCTCGACAACGCCCAATAGTCGTCAGGCAAGTTCGATCCGAGACCTGCACCCAGTCGCGACGGTTCAAAGAACCGTCGCTCACCCATCGCACGGGCACGCGACGGGCACGCCGAGCGAGGGCCCGCTCCCCACACGCGACAAGTAGCCTCTGACCAGCGGAAACGCTCCCCGCCCTCGTAGCTCAGGGGATAGAGCATCGGTTTCCTAAACCGTGTGTCGCAGGTTCGAATCCTGCCGAGGGCGCCCCATTCTTTCGTCGAGGACTGCCACCGCGGTCCGTCTCCGCCGAACGCGGTCCGATCGCTACGGAGCTGGGTTCTCGATCGTGTTCCAGTCGCGCGTCGTCAGGTACGTGTTGAACTCCCGACCGATGTGCACGAGATCGTCGGCGACCTTCGGCCGTCGCAGCTCGTAGAGGTGCGGGAACCGCGTCATGGACCGGACGAGGTCCCAGAGCGCGATCGCTTCGTCCCCTTCGGGCGCCGGGACCACCACCGGGCCGTACACCGCGTCGCCCGCCGGCTGGAACACGATCGTCGGCACACCGTGGGCGCCGTACCGCGTGACCGCGTCGAGGTGCTCGTCGCGGACCTCGGCCAGCGTCGACTCGTCTGCGATCGCCCGCGCCACGAGCCCCGGGTCGAAGCCCGCCCGCTCGATCACCGCGGCGTGCTCGTCCGGCACGTGCGTCTTGACGCCGTCGTAGAAGAACGCGTTGCCGACCGCCTCGTACCAGCGGTCGACCGCGTCGTTGCCGAGCTCGCGACGGATGAGCGCGCCGACCCGCATCTGCCCGAAGCCGAACGACCACGGCCGGTCCCACGGGTGTCGCTTGCCTTCGACCCGGTTCACCTCCTCGAGCGAGAAGAACTTCCAGGTGACGTCGAGACCGACCTGAGCGCGCACCGACCGGATCCAGCGCGACGTCTGGTACGCGTAGGGGCACATCGGGTCGAAGTAGAAGGTGATCTGCTCGGTCACGATCGAAGTCTCGCGCCGATCGCCGCGGCGCTACGGTGCGCGCATGACCGAGCCATTGATCGACGCCCTCGAAGCAGTCTGGAACGACATCGCGGCAGTGTGCGCCGGGCTCACACCAGCGCAGTGGAGCACCGCCACGGACTGCCCCGGTTGGACCGTGCACGACAACGTCGCGCACATGATCGGCACCGAGCGGATGCTGCTCGGCGAGCAGCCGACCGTCGACGCCGCCGATGTCGCGGCGTCACCGCACGTGCGCAACGACATCGGCGCGGCAAACGAGCGCTGGATCACGACCTACCGCGACTTCGACGGTGCCCAGCTGCTCGACGAGTTCCGCTCGGTGACGGGCCGGCGTCTCGACGTGCTGCGCGCGCTCAGCCGGGCGGAGTGGGACAACGAAGGATTCACGCCCGAAGGCCCAGGGCCCTACCGCCTCTTCATGGAGATCCGGCTGTTCGACTGCTGGTTCCACGACCAGGACATCCGCGAGGCGCTCGACCGGCCCGGCTACCTCGACGGTCCGGTCGCCGACCGGTCACTCGGCCGGATCCCGGCGAAGGCGCTCGGCTACGTCGTGGGCAAGAAGGCCGGCGCGCCACCCGGAACGACGGTCGTCTTCGACGTCGCCGGTGCGCCGAGAATCCTTGCGACCGTCTCCGTGCCGCCCGAAGGACGGGCCACCCTGCTCGATGCGCCGCCGGACGCACCCACTGTGCGCATCGCCATGGACCGCCGGACCTTCGCGCGCCTCGCGGGCGGGCGTTGGAGCGGAGCACATGCCCGCGCTTACGGCACGGTGTCCGTCGAGGGTGACACCGAGCTCGGCCAACAGATCGTCGACAACCTCGGGTTCACCATCTAGCGCGTCGTCAGTCGACGATCTTGCCGGGGTTCATCTGGTGGGCGGGGTCGACGCCGTCGAACAGCGCGCGGATCATCGTCACGCCGGCCTTCGAGATGTCCTCCTCGAGCCACGGCGCGTGCGCGAGCCCGACCGCGTGGTGGTGCGACAGCGTCCCGCCCTCGTCGATGAACGCCTGCTGGATCGCGCGCTTCACCTCGCCGTACTGCTCGAGCGCGTCGGTCCGGTCCGAACCCCTGAACGCGAACGTGAAGTAGAGGCACGCACCCGAGTGGGCCGAGTGCGAGAGGTGGCACATGATCCAACCCTGGACCTCGAGCTCGGCGAACGCCTTCTCCGCGGCCTCGATCACCCCGTCGTAGAGCTTCGGCAGCACGCTCCACGACGCGGAGGTCTCCGACACGTCGGCCAGACCGCCGTACGCGAGCAGGTGGTCACGGATGTACGGCGTGTCGAACTTCTTCTGGTCGTACATCTCCCCCGGGCTGGAGCCGATGCAGATGCCGTTGTGGCTCGACACGATCTCGCCGATCAGCTTCTTCTGCAGCTTCACGTGCTTCTCGCTGCCCTCGTACCCGATGAAGCTCAGGCACGCCTTCTCCATGTCGTAGTGCTTGACCCGACCGAGGAACTCCTTCAGCGCGACCGACGAGTACTTGTCGATGAGGTTGCCGGGCTTCTTCGTGGCGAACGAGAACTGGGTCTCGTTCGGGTCCGAGACCCGGGTGACCGACGGCGAGGCCTCGCTCTCCGCGATCTCGGCCATGCACGAGATCGCGTCGTACCAGTCCGGGAAGAGGTAGCCCAGGATCTTGCGGTTCTCCGGCGCCCGGTGCACCCGCACGGTTGCCTCGGTGATGATCCCGAGCCGGCCCTCGCTCCCCAGCATCATCTGGTTCACGTCGGGCCCGGTGGACTTCGCCGGGACCGCCCGGGTCACGAGCACGCCCGCGGGCGTCACCGCGCGCAACGCGGTGGTGATCTCCGCGATGTCGCCGTACTTGTCGGACTGCATGCCCGACGAGCGCGTCGCGATCCAGCCGCCCAGCGTCGAGTACGTGAAGCTGTCCGGGAAGTGGCCGAAGGTCCAGCCCTTCGCGTTCAGCTGCTCCTCGAGCCGCGGGCCGAGCACCCCGGCCTGCACCCGAGCCAGGCGCGCGACGTCGTCGATCTCGATCACTGCGTCCATCTTCCGCATGTCGACGGACACGACGGTGCGGGTCTCCGCCAGCGGGGGCTCGAGGCTCTCCGAGATGTTCGTGCCGCCCCCGAACGGGATCACCACGACGTCGTGGGAGAGGGCGGCCGACATGATCGCGACCACGTCGTCCTCGTTCTCCGGATAGACGATGACGTCCGGCAGCCGGCCGAGGTCGCCGCGCCGCACCCGGAGGAGGTCACGCAGGCTCTTGCCGTAGGTGTGGACGACGCGCTCCATCGGATCGGACGTGACCTGGTCCGGGCGCAGCGACTCGGCCAGCGCGGCCGAGAACGCGTCCGTCACGATCGGGTCGTCGATCGTCAGCGCGGAGAAGTCGATGACGTCGTCACGCGGGCCGTCGAGGTCGATCCCGATCTTCTCCCGCACGAACGGCGCCAGGTCGGGCTTGTCCTCGTGCGTGAACGTGACCTGCTCGTCGCCCCAGCCCCACCACTTCATGTGCTGCACCATCTGACGCTCCTTGCCGGTCGGCTCGCCTCCGAGGCTCCGCACTTCCGCTTCGAGTCGCTTCGCCAGTCTCGGCTTCTTCGGGGCCGGGGTCCCGTCGGGCGACACCGCCGAGGAGATCGGGTCACCGATCACGACGGTGACCTTCCCCCGCCGCAGCCACCGCTTGCCCTTCGGCCATGACTCGTACGCGCCCGCGATGTGCATCGGGACGATCGGGCCGTCGAACTGCGCGCCGAGCTCGTCGATGCCCCCGCGGAACCGCTTCATCTTCCCGTCCGGCGAACGCCCGCCCTCGGGGAAGAACACCACCACGTCACCCGCGTCGCACGATGCGCCCAACCGCGCGAACGCGTGCTGGCGCGCGGCCCGCCGCTCCGCGGTCTCCCCGAGCTGGCGGACGGGCATCGGCTCGAGCCGCAGCGCGTTGCGCAGCAAGAGCCCGAAGCGCGACGGCTTGCGGCCCGCGGCCTCTGCCATCGCGGCGCCGAAGAAGTAGTCCCCGGCGGCCGCGAGGTGGAAGCGTCGGAACGGTCCCCCGGCGACGTGCATGAGCACGATGGAGTCCAGGTGCGACGCGTGGTTGCTCACGACGACGTAGCCGCCGGCCGGAAGCTTCTCGCGACCCTGCACGTCGAGGGTGATGTAGGCCCGGAACGTCGTCCGGGCAAATGCCTCGAACCCGAGCGCGACCGCACGGCGGGAGACGGACATCCGATCCGTCGTCTCGGAACCGTCCTGCTCGGGTGGGGCGCCCTCTCGCATTGGGCCCAGACTCTCATGTGCGGGACCACCGAAGCGAACACCTCGGAGCGAGGTCTCGAAACAATCGAGCACTAAGTTCCAGGGTCTTGGACCACCGGACCGGCCTTCGATGACCTCACGCACCGCCCTCCTCACGGGCGCGACCGGCTTCCTCGGGAGCAGCCTGGCGCTGGAGCTGCTCCGCTCGGATCGCGAGCGCGTCTACTGCGTCGTGCGCCCCCGCGGCGACATCACCGAGCGCCTCCACGCCGCAGTGCGGGCCGCCGCCGACGCCGCCGGCATCGAGGACGACCTCGACGGGGAGCTCGCTCGCCTCATCCCCCTCGCCGGCGACATCGCCGAGCCCGGCCTCGGCCTCACCGAAGCGGATCGGGCCCGACTCGCGGACGACCATCCGGACGAGATGTGGCACACGGCCGCGTCGCTGCGGTACGAGGACAAGCACAAGGCCGAGATCATGGCCACGAACGTCGACGGCACCGCGCACATGGTCGAGACGGTCGCGGCGCTCGGCATCCCCGTGCTCAACCACGTCAGCACCGCGTACGTCGCGGGCCTCCGCACCGGCGACGTGCACGAGGAGCCCTACGACGCCGGCTACGAGCCGAACAACTGGTACGAGGCATCCAAGCGGCTCGGCGAGGACACGGTCGTCGCGCACGCGGACCGGTTCGAGCGGCTGCGCATCATGCGGCCGTCGATCGTCGTCGGCAACCTCTCGACCTACCGCTCCTGCTCGGACAGCGGCTACTACGGCTTCATCCGCGGGCTCGAGCGCTTCTGCCGGCTCATCGAGCGCCAGGAGGACGGCTACCTCGACCGCAACCGGGTCAAGCTCTACGTCGAGCCGCACTCGTCGCTCAACCTGGTCCCGATCGACGTGCTCGTCACCGAAGCGATCGAGATCGCCGACGACACCAAGGACGACGGTCGCTACTACCACCTCACCAACCCGTTCCCGGTCACGATCGAGCAGGCCCGCATCGGGCCCGAGACCTCGATCGACCGCCTGCGGCTCCACCTGGTCGAAGACCGCGCGGAGCTCGGCGAGTACGACGCCCTCCTCGACGACGCCCTCGACTTCTACCGGCCGTACCTGCGCAACGACAAGACCTTCATCCGGGCCCGCGACGGTGGGCACCCGCCGGACGCGATCCGCATCAGTGAGGACGACCTCGCTGCGCTCAGCGTCGTGCACTTCGAGCAGAAGCGCGAGGCCGCGGGAGCGCGAAAGGCCCGAGCGTCGAGCAACCCGAGCCCGACCTGACCTGTACAAGGAGCGACGCCGTGGCCTACGAGTTCTTCCAGGACGACGGCACCAACTTCGAAGTGCAGAACATGCTCGGCTCGCTGCGCACCGGCTGCGGCGACGCCGGCGAGATCCTGGCGACCGTGGCGACGATCACCGACGGCGACGCGCAGAGCTGGGTCACCGCGTGGCAGGAACTCGCGACCCGGGTCGCCAAGATCGCGGACGACGCGCTCGCCGCTGGTCACACCGTCAGTGCACGCGACGCCTACCTCCGCGCCGCGGTGTACTACGCGGCCGTGTTGCCGTCGGTCGACGGCATCAAGGACCCCGAGCCCGTCCTCGAGGCCGCGTTCGCCGAGCACCGCCGATGCTTCGACTCGTACGTCGCGCTCCTCGACGTGCCGGGCGAGAAGGTCGACATCCCGTATGAGGGGTCGACGATGCCGGGGTACTTCTTCGCCGTCGCCGCCGACGGCAAGGCTCGGCGCACGATCATCCTCAACAACGGCAGCGACGGTGCAGTCACCACGATGTGGCCCGGCGTCGGCGCCGGCGCGGTCGCGCGGGGCTACAACGTGCTGGTCTTCGACGGCCCCGGTCAGCAGTCGATGCTCTTCGAGCGGGGCATCCCCTTCCGGCCCGACTGGGAGAAGGTGATCACTCCCGTCGTCGACTTCCTGCGCGCCCGGACCGACGTCGACAACGACCGCATCGCGATCTACGGCATCAGCCAGGCCGGTTACTGGGTGCCACGTGCGCTGGCGTTCGAGCACCGCATCGTCGCGGCGATCGCGGATCCCGGCGTCGACGACGTGTCGGCGTCCTGGCTCGGCCACCTGCCCGAGTCGATGGTCCCGATGCTGGGCAACGGCGACAAGAAGACGTTCGACGAGCTGATGAGCATCGGCACGTCGTCGGACAACCCGATCCAGGCCCAGATCATGGCGTGGCGCGGGAAGCCGTACGGGATCGCCGATCCCTACGACCTGTTCACGACCGTGATGACCTACAAGCTCGGCGACCTGACCCAGCAGATCACGACGCCGTTGCTCATCACCGATCCCGAAGGCGAGCAGTTCTGGCCGGGTCAGTCCCAGCGCCTGTACGACGCGCTCCCGGGTCCCAAGGAGCTGGTGAAGTTCACGGCGGCCGAAGGCGCGGACCGGCACTGCGAGCCGATGGCCCGGGCACTGCTCGAGCAGCGGGTGTTCGACTGGCTCGACACGACCATCCCGTAGCCACTCGCGGCGGTGACCCGCGTAGGGTCAGCCGCTATGACCGACGACTCGCCCGCGGGCGGTGTGCGCGCCCTGCCCGGCCGGCTCCGAAGCCGGTTCGAGTCTTCGTTCCCGGTCCGGGCGTTCGACCGCTTCTCCGCCATCGACGGCAAGACCCGCGGGCTCGTCATCGCCGGCCAGGCCTTCACCAGCCTGATCCCGCTGTTCATCCTCGTCGCGTCCCTGGGCGACCACGACGACAAGCGCAGCGGGCTCGCGAACTCCCTCATCCTGCGGTTCCACCTCGGAGGGAGCGCGGCCACCGCCGTGCGCGACCTCTTCACCCGACCGCCCGGGGCAACCGGCACCCTCGGCATCGTGAGCCTGGTGGTGCTGCTCTTCTCGCTGCTCAGCCTCACCCGGGCGCTCCAAGGTGTCTTCGAGTCCGCGTGGGGCTTCGAGCCGCAGGGGTTCCGCGGCACGCTCAACGGGCTCTCCGGCACCACGCTCTTCGTGACGGAGGCCATCGTCCTCACCATCCTGGCGGCCGCGTTGCGGGGCGCGCCGGCAGCGACGTTCCTGAACGTGATCATCCGCTTCGCGGCCGCGTACTTCCTCTGGCTGGCCCTGCAGTACCTGCTGCTCTCGCGCCGCGTCCCGTGGCGCGAGCTCCGGCGCGCCGCGCTGTTCGCGACGATCGGGCAGACGGCCTTCTCGTTCGGGTCCGCGCTCTACATGCCGCACCTGATCGAGAAGGACGCGAGCAACTACGGGATCATCGGCGTGACGCTCGCGCTGATCACGTGGCTGATCGCGCTCTCGGTCGGCATCGTCCTCATCGCGGTCGTCGGCGCCGAGCTCGCGGGCGTCCCGAAGCTCTCCACGATCGAGGCGCGCGCCGCAGCCGAAGCCTGATTCACCACCGGACGAGGAGCATGAATGGCACGCAAGCGCGGCGGGGACCCCGAGCCCGGCGCCCGGGAGCCCACCGGTCCGCAGACGACCGGGCGTGAGTACCGGAACCTCAGCGAGCCCGTCTACGAGGTCGGCCGGGAGGTCGATGTCGCGGTCGTGATGCGCGACGGCGTCCGCCTGCTCGCCGACGTCTACCGCCCCGCCGCCGAGGGCGAGTTCCCGGTGCTCGTGTCGGCGTCGCCGTACCCACGCCAGGTCCAGGATCTCGGCGTCCCCATGGGCTTCATCGAAGCCGGCGCGAGCAGGTTCTTCGTCTCGCGCGGCTACGTCCACGTCGTCGCCAACCTGCGCGGCACCGGCGGCTCCGACGGCGCCTTCTCCTTCTTCGACCAGACCGAGCGCGACGACATGTACGACCTCGTGGAGTGGGCGGCGAGCCAACCGTGGTCCGACGGGAACGTCGGGATGGTGGGAAGCGGCTACTTCGCGATGACCCAGCTGGAAGCGGCGGTCGAGCGGCCGCCGCACCTCGAGGCGATCTTTCCCGTCGCGTCCACTCCGGACCTCTACGAGGAGGTCTGGCACCACGGTCTGTTGAGCTCCACGTTCATCGCGCCCTGGCTGACCGCGGTCGCGGTGGCGGCCGCGCACGGCGAGAACCTCTGGCGGGGGAAGGTGCTCGACGCGATGCGCAAGGCGCTCAAGGCCCAGGGCGTGGACTCGAGGGTCCACCACCTCAACGGGGAGACGACCCTCCGGGCGCTGAAGTCGTTCATGCAGGCGCGCTACGACGTCCACCCGTGGGACGACCTGCGCTTCGCCGCCTGCATCGAGCATCCGGTGCGCGACGGGTTCTGGGACGAGCGCAACCTGCTCCCCCGGCTCGCAGCCGTCGACGTGCCCGTCTACCTCGGCTGCGACTGGGACAACGTGCCCCTCCACCTCCCGGGCACGTTCACCACCCTTGCCGCGCTGGCGCACAACCCGAACGTGCGGGTCGGGGTCCTCGGCGCGCAGGGGCTGAACTGGCCCTGGGAGAGCTTCCACGTCGAGGCGCTGGCCTGGTTCGACCATTGGCTCAAGAACGTTGATACCGGCATCACGGACGGCCCACCGATCCGCTACATGCTCACCGGCGCCGACGAGTGGCGGACCGCCCCGGCCTGGCCGCCACCCGAGGCCGAGCTGCGCGAGCTCGCGTTGCGTTGGGACGGGCTGCTCGACGCGGCCGAGGGTGCGCCCGGGCACCGCGACTACCTCTGCATCACGAGCCAGTTCGACGCCGGTCCCGAAGCCAACCCACCCGAAGACCTCGCATCGCACCTGCAGTGGGAGTCCCAGCCGCTCGACGCCGACCTCGACGTCGTCGGCAACCTCGAGCTCCGGCTCGACGCGACGATCAGCGCGTCCGACGGCGCGTGGATCGCCACGCTCCTCGACGTCGCACCCGACGGCGCGGCGGCCACCATCACCGCGGGTTGGCTGCGCGCGAGCCTCCGCACGGTCAACGAGGCGGCCAGCACGCTGGGAACCCCGGTGCTCGACTGCCGGGAGCCGATCGCGGTACCGCCCCACCAGCCCGTCTCGTACCGCATCCCGATCGTGGCGAACGCGCACCGCTTCCGTGCCGGGCACCGCATCGGGCTCGTGATCACCAGCGACGACCAGCCCGCCACCGCACCCGCAGTGCTGGGCTTCCGGCACACACCCGTCGCCCCCGCCCTGCTCGCGAGGATCTTCTCCTCGTCCCGCCTCATCCTCCCGGTGCTCCCGTGAAGCCCGACCCGGAATCCTCGGCGGCGACCGGGCGTTGGAGCTCGTCGTGATGAAGCGGCTGCTCAGCTTTCCGGATCCGGTGAACGAGGTCTCCGCCCGGCTCGTCGCGGCCGGCGTCGTGATCCTGAGCGTTCTCACGATCGCGCTGGACCAGCGGTGGTTGATCGTCGTCCTCGCGTACGGGTTCGTCGCCCGCGTCCTCACCGGGCCGACCCTGAGCCCGCTCGGCCAGCTGTCCACCCGCCTGCTCACACCCGCGCTGCCGTTCGCCCCGAAGCTCGTCCCCGGCCCGCCCAAGCGGTTCGCACAGCTCGTCGGTGCGACCCTCTCGGTCGGCGCGGTCGTGCTCGCGTTCGGATTCGGAGAGACGACGGCGGCCTACGTGCTCGTCGGACTGATCACCGTCGCGGCGACGCTCGAGTCCGTCTTCGCACTCTGCCTCGGATGCAAGATGTTCGCGGTGCTGATGCGGGTCGGCATCATCCCGGCCTCGGTCTGCGAGCGCTGCAACGACATCTGGGCGGACGCACCCGCGTAAGACCGCGAGCCGTTAGCGTGGCCCGGTGCTCGAGGCGGGACTGTGGGGGCTGCTCGGCCAGGCGTCGTTGATCCTCGGCGCGTGGTTCGCGATTCGCTTCGCGGTGCCCCGTCGTCTGCTCGGATTGATCACCTCGTTCGGTGCCGGCACGCTCGTCGCGGCCGCGGCGTTCGAGCTGAGCGTGCCCGCGTACCGGGAAGCGGGCGGTCCCCGCACCGGCCTGTGGATCGCGATCGGGGCGCTGACGTTCTTCTTCGCCGACCGGGCCGTCGCACGCCGTGCCCCCGCCGGTGAGCACGCGTCCACCGGCATCGCGCTCGGGGCCCTGCTCGACGGGATCCCCGAGTCCGTCGCCATCGCGATCTCGTTGGTCCTCGGCGCGACGGTGAGCGGCGCGATGGTCGTCGCGGTCCTGCTCTCCAACCTGCCCGAAGGGATGGCGTCGACTCCCGGCTTCCTCCGCTCCGGCTGGCCGAAGTCTCGGGTGTTGCTGCTGTGGCTGGGGATCGCGGTGGCCGGAGGACTCGCGGCGGCCCTGGGCTACGCCGCGTTGGGCGATGCATCCCCATTGGTCCTCGGTGCGGTCCAGGCGTTCGCCGCGGGGACCATCCTCACGATGCTCGCGTCTGTGATGATGCCTACCGCGTACGCCGACGGAGGGGAGCCGGTGGGGCTCGCCTTCGTGTTCGGATTCGCGCTGCTCGCCTTTCTCACCACTCTGGGGTCCTGAACCATGACGCTGCAGGTCGTCGGCGCCGGACTCGGGCGCACGGGAACCACGTCGCTGAAGCAGGCGCTCGAGCAGCTGCTCGACGGTCCCTGCTACCACATGGTCGAGGTCTTCGGCCGGCCCGACATCGCGGAGGTCTGGATCGAGGCGGTCGCAGGGAGCTGCCCCGACTGGGAGGACTTCTTCGCGGACTACCGCGCCACCGTCGACTGGCCCGCCGCCGCGTTCTGGCGCGAGATCAGCGACGCGTTCCCCGACGCGATCGTCCTGTTGTCGACCCGCGACGTCGACGACTGGTGGACGAGCGCCAGCAACACCATCTTCCAGGCCGTGTCCCGCGACGTCCCGCCGCGCACCCCACTCGCGACCGAGCGCCAGATGATCCTCGACGTGTTCCACGGCCGCTTCACCCTCAACTGGGACGACGCCGACGCGGCCAAGGCCGCGTATCTCCGCCACAACAACGAGGTCCGGTCGACCATCCCCGCCGAACGCCTCGTCGAGTGGCACCCGGGTGACGGCTGGGGCCCGATCTGCACCGCGCTGCGCCTTCCCGAGCCCGACGCACCGTTCCCCCACACCAACACCACCGACGAGTTCCGCCTCATGGCCGGGCTCGACGAGGCGGACTGACGCGCATGGTGATGGCCGACCGGCCGGGAGTGAAGACCGCGCCGATGCCCGAGACCGCGATCACCCTGGCCGAGCTCGGCGCGCGCATGGCCATGACCATGGCGACGCTGCCGCTGCACCAGCCGTGGACCGGCCCCGAGTCGATGATGGACAACGCCGTGCACGAGAGCGTGCGCGAGATCATCAAGACGCTGCTCACCTACTCGTTGACGCTCCCGACCCCGCGGCTGCGCTCGCTCGAGAAGGTCCTCGACGACCTGTGCCGCGCGGTGCTGCGCCCGATCGCGACGCGTGACGGCGTCACCGTGGACGACGGCGAGGTCGGTGGCATCCCCGGGGTGTGGGTCCGCCCCGCGGGCCGGGCCAAGGCGACGGTCCTCTACCTCCACGGCGGTGGCTACCTGGCCACGACCCCGTGGATGTACTCGATGTTCACCGCCGAGCTGGTCCGCACCATTGGCTGCGACCTGTTCATCGTCGACTACCGGCTCGCGCCCGAGTTCCCCTTCCCGGCCGGCCTCGAAGACGCCATGCAGGTCTTCCAGGCGCTGCTCGACGACGGCCGGCCGCGCACCGAGCTGTTCGTCGCCGGCGACTCCGGCGGTGGCGGACTGGCGACGTCCCTCTTCGAGGACGCGCGCGCCCAGCACCTCCCGGAGCCCGCGGGCGCCATCCTGTTCTCGCCGGAGGTGGACCTCGTGATGGGCGAGCCCTCCGTGACCGCCAACGCGAGTCACGACGTGCTCCCCGACGAGATCCCGGTGATGGCATACCTCGGTGGCGCGGACCCGAAGGACCCGCGGGTCTCGATCGTCTACGGGGACGTGCGCCGCTTCCCACCGACGTTCATCGCGTACGGCGGTGAGGAGATGTTCCACGACGAGATCGTGGAGTTCATCGGCGAGCTGAAGAAGGCCGACGTCGAGGTCGAGAGCTTCGAAGCGGAGTACCTCTTCCACGTGTACGAGATCCTCATGCCGTGGGCCGCCGCGTCGAAGGAGACCATCGCCGCGGTGGCGACGTTCATACAGCAACGCCTCGACGCCTGACCGGTCCGCGCCTCGCAAGCGCGACGTCAGATCCCGCGCTCCGCGGGCAGCCGGCCGTCGCGCACTGCCGCGCTGAAGATCTCGTAGTCGCGCTCGTTCTGATCCGCGTAGGCCTGCGAGAACGCGACCACCGCGTCGTCGAACACCACCCCGCGGCCCATGTACCCGCTGATCGCCGCCGCGCACCCGCAGCGCGCGTGCGCGCGAGCCAGTGACCAGCCACACAGCCCGGCGTACTCGACCAGCAGGTCGCCGGAGAGCTCCTCGAGCTTGATCGAGCCCTTCATGTCGTGGAGCTGGCGCACGTAGTACGACCGGCCGCGCGGGCCGCGCGTCCAGCCCAGGAAGATGTCGCTCGCCGCCTGCATCACGCGCTGGCCGACGACCACCCGTTCCCCGTGGTTGTCGTACGCGCTCGGCGCGAGGTACGGCGCGAGGACCGACGGGATCGCCTGCTTCAGCTGGAGGAAGAGCGGCGCGTCCGTCAGCGTGTCGACCAGCAGCGCGACGAAGCAACGGGTCCCGACGCTGCCGACGCCGACGACCTTGTGGGCGAAGTCCACGAGCTGGAACCGGTCGAGCAGCACCTTGTGCTCGTCGGACACGGATTCCCGGTACGCGTTCATCACGCCGGTCAGCTCGCGCTCCACCAGGTTCACGTCGATCCCGTCGAGGTGCACGACCAGCGGCGGGTTGTCCACGATGCGGCACTGACCGTCGACCACCGTGGTCAGCGTGGTCAGCGTCCCGAGGTTCGTGTGCTTCTGCGCCCGCTTGAGGTTGCGCTCGATCACCCGGCGCGACGCGGCGTCCAGCAGGTCGGAGATCGCGCTCGGCTCGACGCGCGAGTACCAGACGTCGAGCTGGCCCATCCCTGCGAACTCGACCATCATCCCGCGGTACATCTCGACCGCCCGGCGGGCCGCCGCCGCGCACTGGTCCTCCGGCAATCCGTGATCGCGCGCGCCGCGACCACCACGCTGACCGTCAGGCGCTTCAGGTCCCACTCCCACGGGCCCGGCAGCGTCTCGTCGAAGTCGTTGACGTCGAAGATCAGGTTGCGCTCGGGCGTCGCGAACAGCCCGAAGTTGAGCAGGTGCGCATCGCCGCAGATCTGGACGTCGAGGCCGGTGCGCGGGGTGCGGGCCAGGTCCGCGGCCATGACGGCCGGCGAGCCGCGCAGGTACGTGAACGGCGAGACGAGCATGCGGCCGTACCGGATCGCCACCAGCGGCTCGACCCGGCCCTCGCTCGTCGCCTCCAACACCGCGATCGGGTCGACCCCCGCGTCGCGCGGGTCGCAGCGCGCGTGGCTCGTGCGCGGCACGTCGACCCGACACGCCTTCCCCTCGGGACGCCCGGGCCGCGCCGGGCGCGGATCGCCGTCGATCACCGCATCGCTCCGAGTCCGGTGAACGCGGGCACGATCTGCTTCGAGTTGTTCTCCCCGTAGGCCGTCACCGCGGCCTGGCACTCCTGGCTCGCCGCGGTGCAGGTGCGCAGCACCTCCTTCACCAGCAGCAGCTCCGTGCTGAGGCCCTTCACGAGCTCCGCGCTCGCCTTCGCGTCCGCGGCCGGCGGCGAACCCGCGCTCGTGATCGCCGCGGTGAGCGCGGCGTTCGCGGCGACGACCTTCTGGCCGGCCGACTGCACGTCGGCGACGAGGCCACCCTGGATCGCGGAGAGGAATGCCTGCTGGGCGGGGCCGTAGCTGTTGGTCAACGTGGGCTTCCACTGCTTCGTCCAGGCCGACTCGTGCTTCGGCACCGTCGTGGTCGTCGTGGAGGACGCCTTGCCGCTCGACGAGCTCGACGAGCTGCTGCACCCCGCGATCACTCCGAGCCCGACCAGCGCGACCGCGCCCACCGCACGCGTGCGCACTCAGGCCTTCCACACGGTGTGCTTCGGACTCCAGTCGCCGTGACCCGTCGTCTTCGTCGTGAGGCAGGTGTTGACCAGGAGCTCGAACAGCTGCTCGCCGTCGAACCCCGGCGGCTCCTCGGTCATCTCCCGTTCGACCATGAGGTACTGCTCCGCGATCCGGGCCCGCAGCGCGGCATCGGACTTCGCCTCGGCCACCCCGGTCACGTAGAACGCGTCCTCGTTCGTCGGGCACCGGGAAGGCGTGCAGGGCGTAGCGCGGGTCCCGGAAGAGGTCTGCCCGCTTCGGCGAGTCCACCACGAAGAGGTAGATGCCGTCGTCGGTCAGGATCGGGCAGACCGGATGGACGCGCGGTCCCCCGTCGGCCCGGACGGTGGCGAGGTAGCCGAGCCCGACGCCCCACTGGTAGAGCAGCGCCCGGCCGGTCCCGGTGGCCTCGGGCTGGGCGGCTGCGAACTCGCCCCACGTCAACATGGCCGTCACGCTCGCGGACCTCGCGGGGTTCGTCAAAGTGGGGTTGCGCCAATCTCGGGGGCTGCCGGAGCCGTGCCATGATGCGGCGCCGAAGAGGAGGTCGGGATGGCTGCGGAAGACATCGTGAACGAGTTCATGGCGCGCATCGTCGGCATGGACCTGGACGCCGCGTGCGAGCTGGTCAGCGACGACGTCGAGTACGACAACGTCCCCATGGGCAAGGTCTACGGGCCCGACGGCATCAAGAGCGTCCTGGGCCAGATGGTCGGCATGCTCGACGAGGTCGACTGGGTCATCCACCGCCAGGTCGCGTCGGGCTCGCTGGTGCTCAACGAGCGCACCGACCGCTTCGGCAAGGGCGGCAAGTGGATGGAGCTCCCGGTCGCCGGGGTCTTCGAGGTCCGGGACAACCGCATCACGCTGTGGCGGGACTACTTCGACCTCACCACGATGACCAACCAGCTCACCGAGCTCGTGAGCTGACCGTCCTTCCTCTCTCTGCTCTCGTCACCTCATCGCTCTCGCTTCCCTGAACCGGAGGATCCACGTCATGCCCGAAGCTGTCATCGTCGCCACCGCCCGCACCCCGATCGGTCGAGCCAACAAGGGCTCGCTCGTCGACGTGCGGCCCGACGACCTCGCCGCCGGGATCGTGCGGGCCGCGCTCGCCAAGGTGCCCGAGCTCGACCCGTCGACGATCGAGGACGTGATCATCGGCTGTGCGCAGCCCGCGGGTGAGCAGGGCTACAACCTCGGACGCGTCGTCGCGATCCTGGCCGAGCTCGGTGACGTTCCCGGCACGACGGTGAACCGCTACTGCTCGTCGAGCCTGCAGACCATCCGCATGGCCGCGCACGCGATCAAGTGCGGCGAGGGCGACGTGTTCGTCGCCGCGGGCGTCGAGTGCGTGAGCCGGTTCGACAAGGGCCGCTCCGACGGTGGCCCCGGCACCACGAACGACCTCTTCGCCGAGGCACGGGGGCGTTCGAAGTCGCGCCAGGAGGCCGGCGCGCCGGCCTGGACGCCGGGGAAGGGCCTGCCCGACGTCTACATCGCGATGGGCCAGACCGCCGAGAACGTCGTGCAGCAGGAAGGCGTGACCCGCGAGGAGATGGACGAGTTCGCCGCGCTCTCCCAGCAGCGCGCGGTCCAGTCGCAGGAGAACGGCTTCTTCGAGCGGGAGATCACGCCGGTGACGCTCCCCGACGGGACCGTCGTGAGCAAGGACGACGGGCCGAGGCCCGACACGACCGCGGAGAAGCTGGCGCAGCTCAAGCCGGTGTTCCGGCCCGACGGCACCGTCACGGCCGGCAACGCGTGCCCGCTGAACGACGGCGCGGCGGCGGTCGTCGTGATGAGCGACACCCGCGCCAACGAGCTCGGCATCACTCCCCTGGCCCGCGTCGTGGCGAGCGGGGTGTCCGCGCTGAACCCGGAGATCATGGGCCTCGGGCCGATCGGCGCGTCGCGCCAGGCGCTGGCGCGCGCCGGGCTCACGATGGACGACATCGACCTCGTCGAGATCAACGAGGCGTTCGCCGCGCAGGTGATCCCGTCGGCCAAGCACCTCGGCATCCCGTGGGAGAAGCTCAACGTCCACGGCGGTGGCATCGCGCTCGGCCACCCGTTCGGCATGACCGGCGCCCGCATCATGACCACGCTGCTCAACGGCCTCGAGGACGGCGACGGCCGCTACGGCCTCGAGACCATGTGCGTCGGTGGCGGCCAGGGCATGGCCATGATCGTCGAGCGCCTCTAGCCCCCTCCCCACCCCGTTTCGGCGTCACTTACCCACGTATTTCGTGGGTAAGTGACGCAAGAAGCGGGTCAGGAGTACTGGGTGCGGAGGTCGCGCTTGCGGATCTTGCCCATGGGGTCGCGGGGCAGCTCGTCGACGAGCTCGACCCGGCGCGGGCACTTGTACGCGACGAGGTGCTCGCGCGCGTGGGCGGTGATCTCCTCGGGCGTGACCGCGCCTTCGGGCACGACGATCGCGGTGACGATCTCGCCGTACTCCTCGTCGGGCACCCCGATGACGGCCACCTCGGCTACCCGGCGATGGCGGACGAGCACGCCTTCGACCTCGGCGGGGTACACGTTCGCGCCGCCGGTGATCACCATGTCCTTGCGGCGATCGACGACGAAGAGGTAGCCGTCCTCGTCGACGTACCCGACGTCGCCCAGGGTCGCCAGATCACCGCGGTAGATCGACTCCGTGAGCTCGGCCGGCCCCGAGTAGCGAAAGCCGCGCCCCCAGTCCGAGCCGATGTAGATCAGGCCGGTCTCGCCCGCGGGCAGCTCGACGCCGTCATCGTCCAGGATCTTGATCGTCGAGCCGAGCGCGGGCCGGCCGACGCTGCCCGGGCGCTCGAGCCACTCCTCGGGCGTGATCACCGTCCCCATCGTCTCGGTGCCGCCGTACGTCTCCCACACCGCGCCCGGCGGGAACAGCTCCATCACCGCGCGCTTCAGGCTCGGCGCGCACGGGGCCGAGCCGTGCATCACGCGCCGGACGCTCGAGAGGTCCGCACGGTCGCGCACGTCCTGGGGCAGCCGGGTGAGCCGGTAGAGGTGCACCGGCGCGCAGATCCAGTACGTGACTCGCGCCGACTCGATCGCGTCGACCGCGACCCCCGCGTCGAAGTGGTCCAGGAGCACGGCGGTGTGCCCGACGATCAACGCGCTGTGCGGGCCGCTGAAGCCGGCGAGGTGGTGCAGGGGCGACGCGGTGAGGTTGACCTCGTCGGGCCCCGCGATCCCGTACGACTCGTAGTACCGGACCATGCCCTCCATCGCGGCCTCGGCGGATCCGACCGCACGGAGCACCGCCTTCGGACGGCCCGTGGTCCCCGACGTGTACGGCCGCAGCACCACGTAGTCCGGACTGGCACCGGGGAACGGCTCGGTCGGTGCCGCCGCGACGTCCGCCAGGAACTGGTCGAGCCCGTCCTCGTCGAGCAGGAACGCGACCTCGCCGTCCTCGCAGAAGTACGCACGCTCCTCCGCGGTGGCACCGGACGGGATCGGCACGACCTGGGCCCCGACCCGCGCCGCGCCCAGCGCGGCGACGAACCACTCCGGTCGGTTGCGCAGCGCGATGCCGAGCCGCGCGTCGGGGCCGACCCCCCGTGCGTGCAGGGCGTGCGCCGCCCCGGTCGCGGCCGCGTCGAGCTCGCGGTAGGTCATCCGGCGGTCTCCACAGACGATCGCGACCTTGTCCGGCCGGAGCCGCGCGTGCGCGGTGACCCCGTACCGCTCCAGCGTGTCGTCCATGCGTGCGGGAGCGTACTCAGCCCGGTTCGGGCGAGGGCCGGGGATGCCGGAGCGCACCGATCAGCGGCCGTTCACAACCCCGTGAGAGCAGGTCGGCCTGATCCCGGATCAGGTTGCCCGCTGACGGCGCGTGCCGCGCAAAGCCGACCAGCGTGACCACGCCGGCGACGTAGAAGACCCACGCCGGTCCGAAGCGGAAGGCGGCGACGAAGCCGAAGAGCGCCACGGACTCCGCGATCGCGATCCGGATGAAGAACCGGGTCCGGTACGCGCCGGCCAGCACGACATCGGAGTCACACGCCAACGGGCGCTCGACCCGCGGCGTCACGAGGAAGATCGCCACCAGTCCGTAGGCGACCAGCGCCACGGCGACCCCCAACGACGTGGTGGTGTCCGGGGCCGGGGGATCGAGCAACGTGAGCACGACCGCGAACAGGACGATGGCGCCGCTGAACGCGAGGAGGACCGAGCGCAGGACGACGAGCCCGTCGGCGCCATCGCGGTCCATGCGCCGGAGGCGCAGCTGGAGACCGAACGGGATGATGAACAGCCACGCCCCCCGCATCGCTTCCCGCCAACCCGGATCGCGGGCCCAGCCCGGATCGCGGGGTTCCTCGTTCACGCGCCGTAGACGGGCGCCGGCGCCGGGGCGCCGTCGAGGAGATCGCGCACCACCGCGCCGAGCTCGGCCGGATCCCAGCGGGCGCCCTTGTCGATCGGGGTGCCGTGCTGCCAGCCGTCGGCCACGGAGAGGATGCCCCCCTCGACCTCGAACACCCGGCCGGTGATGCCCTTGGACTCGGCGCTGCCCAGCCAGACGACGAGCGGCGCGACGTTCTCCGGCGCCATCGCGTCGAACGCGTCGCCCTCGGGCTGGGCCATCGTGTCCGCGAAGACGGCCTCCGTCATCCGGGTGCGCGCCGCGGGCGCGATCGCGTTCGCGGTGACGCCGTAGCGACCGAGCTCGGCCGACTCCACCATCGTGAGCGCGGCGATCCCCGCCTTCGCCGCGCTGTAGGTGCCCTGGCCCACGCTCCCCATCAGCCCCGCCCCGCTGCTCGTGTTGATGACCCGCGCGTCGACGGCTTCTCCGGCCTTCTGCTGCTCGCGCCAGTAGGCGGCGGCGAAGCGGGTCGGCGCGAAGTGACCCTTGAGGTGGACCCGGATCACCGCGTCCCATTCTTCCTCGGACGTCGAGACGATCATCCGGTCGCGCAGGAACCCGGCGTTGTTCACGAGCACGTCGAGGCGCCCGAACGAGTCCACGGCGGTCTGCACGAGCCGCTGCGCGCCCTCCCAGTCCGCGACGTCGTCACCGTTGGCCACGGCTTCCCCACCGGCCGCCCGGATCGCGTCCACGACCTCACCCGCGGGACCCGTGGATCCTCCGGTTCCGTCCGCTTCGGCGCCGAGATCGTTGACGACGACCCGCGCGCCCTGCCGGGCGAACTCGAGCGCGTGCCCCCGGCCGATCCCGCGTCCCGCACCCGTGACGATGACCACTCTCCCGTCGCAAATTCCCATGGGCCGGGAACTTAGTGCCGCGCACCAGCGCCGCAGCTAGCCGGGCAGTGGTTCCGTCTCCGGCCGGGCCGGCCGGTCGGCGGGCGTGCCGCGACCCCAGAAGTAGGCCAGCACGGTCAGGATCGCGACGCCGCCTGCGGCCGCGCCCCACATCGCCTCGGCGCCGGCCGCGCCGTACAAAGGCGCGGCCCCGAACGCGGCAAGCCCGGCGGCCGTCGCGGCGGCCGCGGCGTACAGCCCCTGTCCTGCGGCCGTGAGGGCCGGCGGCGCGGCGCGGCGCGACCGCGGCCTGCCCGGACGGCGTCGTGATCGCGTCGAACACCGAATGCACCAGCGCGATGAGCGAGGCGACCACCACCGAGTCCGCGATCCCGTACCCGGCGACCAGCGGCACCGTCAGCGCCAGCGCCAGGACCCCACTGCGCACCGGGCCGCGCCGATCCGCGAGCCGACCTCCGAACGGGCTCAGGGCGACGAGCGGGAGCGCGAACAGCGCCAGCGTGACCGCGATGACCGTCGTGTCCGCGCCGAGATCAGTCATGTACTTCGCCCACGTCGCGTCGAACACACCGATGGAGAGGTACAGCGCCGCCGCGAGCGCGAGCCCCGATCGGACCCCCGGGTTGGCGATCAGGACGCGCAGGGCCCGCTTCGGCTGTTGCGCGCCCACCGGCGGCTCCTCGATCCGGGCGACAGCCGGTGAGGTGAGCGCGAGCGCAGCCGCGAGGAACAGGAACGGCGCGTGCAGCCCGAAGAGGCCGGCCAGGACCGCGGCGATCGGCGGTCCGGAGATGAAACCGGCAACTTCGAAGCTCGACAGACGGCCGAGCGCCTCCCCCGCCTTCTCACCTGCCCGCGCGACGACCACTCGACGCGCGGCGGGGACGAACATGCCGGAGCCGAGGCCGAGCAGCAGTCGCGCGCCGACGAACTCCCAGAGGTGCGACGCCAGTCCGAACCAGAGCATCCCGACCGCGGCCACCGCGAGCCCGAGCCGGAGGAGCAGCCGCGTGTAGCCCCGGTCCGCGTACCGCGCGAGACCGACCTGCGCGCCGAGACCGGCGAGGAAGCTCGTGCCCGCGATGAGCCCGAGGCCGTACGTCGGCAGGTGGTACTTCTCCTGCAGCTCCGCGAGCAACGCGAAGATCGCGCCGTACCCGAGCGCCTCGAACGCCGTCGCCGCGTACAGCAGCTTCGGCACACGCTCGAGCGACTCCCCCGCGGTCGGCATCCCCGGATGATCCCACGCGGCGTCCGATACGGTGACCGAAATGCGGTACGGGGTGACGATGTTCATGACGGATCTGACGATGCGTCCCGACGACTTCGCGCGCGAGGCCGAGGCGCGCGGGCTGCACTCGATGTACCTCCCCGAGCACACGCACATCCCCGTCTCACGGCGCACCCCGCCGCCGACCGGCGACGCCGAGCTGCGCGAGGAGTACCGCCGAACGCTCGATCCGTTCGTGGCGCTGGCGATGGCCGCGGCCGTCACGGACACGATCCTGCTCGGCACCGGCATCTGTCTGGTGGCCCAACGGGAGCCGATCGTCACCGCCAAGGCGGTCGCGACGCTGGATCAGCTCTCCGGCGGGCGGTTCGTGCTCGGCATCGGCTTCGGCTGGAACGCCGACGAGATCGAGCACCACGGCATCACGATGCCCGACCGCCGCGACGTGACCCGCGAGCACATGCTCGCGATGCGCGCGCTCTGGAACGAGGACGTGGCGGAGTTCCACGGCGAGCTGGTCGACTTCTCACCGTCGTGGTCCTGGCCCAAGCCGACGACACGGAACGGCGTGACCGGCCCGCCGGTCCTGATCGGGGGCGCCGCCGGGCCCAAGCTGTTCGCCCACATCGCCGAGTACGCGGACGGGTGGATCCCGATCGGCGGCCGCGGGATCCGCGAGGCCCTACCCGAGCTGCACGCGGCCTGCGAGTCCGTCGGCCGCGACCCGTCGACGTTGCGCATCGTGCCGTTCGGGACGATCCCCGACGCGGGCAAGCTCGACTACTACGCGTCGCTCGGCATCGACGAGATCGTGCTGCGGGTCCCGAGCGGCGCCACCGCCGAGGTGCTTCCCCTCCTCGACCGGTACGCCGCCCTCACCACCTAGAACAGCCCCCTCGGGTGAGGGTCAGAGGCGCTCGATGATGGTGACGTTGGCCTGGCCGCCGCCCTCGCACATGGTCTGGAGGCCGTAGCGGCCGCCGGTGCGCTCGAGCTCGTTGAGCAGCGTGGTCATGAGCCGGACACCGGTCGCACCGAGCGGGTGGCCGAGCGCGATCGCGCCGCCATTGACGTTGACCTTCTCCAGGTCAGCTCCCGTCTCGCGCTGCCACGCGAGCACGACCGACGCGAAGGCCTCGTTGATCTCGATCAGGTCGATGTCGTCGAGTGACATCCCGGACTTCTCCAGCGCGTACGCCGTTGCCGGGATCGGTGCGGTGAGCATGTAGATCGGGTCGGCGCCACGCACCGAGAGGTGGTGGATGCGCGCCCGCGGCGTGAGGTTGTGCTCCTGCAGGGCGCGCTCGGACACCACGAGCATCGCGGTTCCGGCGTCGGAGATCTGGCTGGCCAGCGCGGCCGTCAACCGGCCGCCCTCGACCAATGGCTTGAGCGACTTGATCTTCTCGATGTCCGGCTCCCGCGGGCCTTCGTCGGCGGTGACGCCCTTCAGCGGGACGATCTCGAGCTCGAAGCGGCCCTCGCGCTGCGCGCGCGAACGCGCGGTTGTGGGACTCGATCGCGAAGTCCTCCATCTCCTCGCGCGTCACACCCCACTTCTCGGCGATCATCTCGGCGCCGCGGAACTGGCTCACTTCCTGCGTGCCGTACCGCTTGACCCAGCCCTCCGAGGTGGAGAACGGGTCGGTGAAGCCGAACTGCTCGGCCACGAGCATCGCGGAGGAGATCGGGATCATGCTCATGTTCTGCACGCCGCCGGCCATGATCACGTCGTTCGTGCCGCTCATGACGGCCTGCGCGGCGAAGTGCACCGCCTGCTGGCTCGAACCGCACTGCCGGTCGATCGTCGTGCCCGGGATCTCCTCGGGCAGGCCGGCCGCGAGCCAGGCCGTGCGTGCGATGTCTCCCGCCTGTGGGCCGATCGCGTCGACGCAGCCGAAGAACACGTCCTCGACCGCCATCGGGTCCAGGTCGTTGCGCTCGACGATCGTCTTGATGACGTGCGCGCCGAGGTCGGCCGGGTGCACCTGGCTCAAGCCGCCGCCGCGCCTGCCGACGGGCGTGCGGGCGGCGTCGACGATGTAGGCCTCGGGCATGGTGTGCTCCTCGTCAGTTGGTGCCGCTACAGGATCGCGCGGGCGACGCGCTCACGGTGCCACGCGCCGTCGCCCCAGGTGACAACCAGCGCCCACGCCCGTTTCATCCACAGCTGCAGGTCGTATTCGAACGAATAGCCGATGGCCCCGTGGCACTGGAGCGCGTGGCGGGCGGCCAGCACGGCCACATCGCCCGCCCGGGCCTTCGCCATCGACACGTGCACCGACGCCGCGGGATCCGCGTCGGCGAGCGAGTACGCGGCCCGGTACGTGAGCGGTCGGGCGAACTCGAGCGCGACCCGGACGTCGGCGAGCTTGTGCTTGATCGCCTGCTGCGACCCGATCGGCACCCCGAACTGGCGGCGTTCGCTCGCGTACTCGACCGTCGTGTCCAGCAGCGCGGCGGCGAGACCCAACAGCTGCGCGGCCGTGCCCAGCGCGCCCCGATCGAACGCGGCCGCGAGCACGTCCGGTCCACCGACCTCGGAGATCTCACCCGCGTTCGCATCCCAGTCCACCGCGGCGAGGCGCCGCGAGTGGTCGACCGACGGTCGCGGCTCCACGACGAGCGCGGCCCGCGACACCAGCACGAGCCGGTCGTCGTCCTCGACGAGCACTGCATCCGCCGAGTCTGCGTACGGGACCAACGGCGACGGCCCGAGCGCGGCCGTGACCGTGCGGTACGAGGTCGGGACGATCGGCGCGGCCACCATCGCGTGCTCGACGAACGGCTCGGGAAGTGCGCACCGGCCCGTTGCCTCCAGCAGCAGCACCAGGTCGAGCTCGGTCAGCCCGAGCCCGCCGGCGGCCTCGGGCGCGATCGCGCCGAGCACCCCCATCTCGGCGAGCGCGTCCCAGCACCGTTCGGTCCGACCGTTCTCGTTCGCCCACGCGGCGCGCACGACGTGCGGCGGGCACTCCTTCTCGAGCAGGTCCGCGACCGCGTCGCGCAGCGCGAGCTGGTCCTCGGTGAACGCGAAGCGCACGGCGGCCGCTACTTCCTCGGGAGCCCGAGCACGCGCTCGGCCACGACGTTGCGCTGGATCTCGTTGGTCCCCGCGTAGATCGGCCCCGAGAGCGCGAACTGGTACCCCTTCATCCAGCCGTTGTCCTCGAGCTCCGCGGCCGGACCGAGCAGTCGCAACGCGGTCTCGTGCAGGCGCACGTCCAGCTCCGACCAGAAGATCTTCGTGAGGCTCGACTCCGCGCCGATGCTCTCGCCGTCGCTGATCCGCGTCACGGTCCCGAGCGTCTGGAGCTGGTACGCCTCGGCGTCGATGTACGAGTCGACGATGTCGTGACGCAGCGAGGGATCCCCACCCGCGTCGGCGATCGCGAACGCGTCGACCGCGCCGGCGAGCTCTACGAGCCGACGGACGCTCGCGAGGAACCGGCCCGGGCTGCGCAACGTGAGGCCGCGCTCCGAGCCCGTCGTCGCCATCGCGATCCGCCAGCCCTCGTGCACCTCGCCGAGGACGAGGTCGTCGGCGACGAACACGTCGTCGAAGAACACCTCGGCGAAGCCCTCGTCGCCGTCGAGCCGGCCGAAGCCGCGCACGGTCACGCCCGGGGTGTCGAGCGGCACGAGGAAGTAGGTGAGGCCGTGGTGGCGCGCCGCGTCCGGATCGGTGCGGAACAGCCCGAAGAGGTGGGTGCAGAACGCGCCGCGCGTCGTCCAGGTCTTCTGCCCGCTCAGCCGCCAGCCGCCCGCCGCGTCGTCCCGGACCGCTCGGGATGCGATCGCCGCCAGGTCGCTGCCGGCGTCCGGCTCGGACCAGCCCTGGCACCAGGTCTCCTCGCCGCTCGCCATCGCGGGGAGGTACCGGTCCTGCTGCTGCGGGGTCCCGAACTCGAAGATCGTGGGCGCGAGCAGGAAGATGCCGTTCTGGGTCACCCGCTGCGGCGCGCCGGCCCGGTAGTACTCCTCCTCGAAGATGAGCCACTCCCAGAGGCTCGCCTCCCGGCCGCCGTAGGCCTCGGGCCACGACACGACCGCCCAGCGGGCGTCGAAGAGCCGCCGCTCCCACTCGAGGTGGAGCGCGAAGCCCTCACGGGTGTCCCCACTCGGCAACGGCGCCGCGGGCACGTTCGCCTCGAGCCAGCCTCGCGCCTCGGCCCGGAACCCCTGCTGATCGGCCGTCCACGTGAGGTCCATCGGGTCGCCGAGGCTACCGGCGGATCTGACGGATCGTCAGATCGGGCCTCGCCCGCGGCGTTACGTGGCCTGTTGCTTGACGCGGGCCACCGCGCGGCCGTCGATGTCCGCCGCGGTGACCGTGACCGGTCCGGTCACCGGCGCGATCCCGCAATCGATGGGCAGCGTGGCGCGGTCGGAGTCCCCGGCCCGGTCGATCTCCGCGACGACGGCCGCCCGGATGATCGCCACCTCTTGGGGCGTCAGGCCCTCGATCGCGTCCCGCAGCGCCGGATCGACGAGATCGGCGAACCCGAGGCGGTCGATCATCTCCAGGAGCGGGACCTGCTGCGCGTGCCAGGTGAGCAGCTGCTCCCGGACCTTCGGGTCGGCAAAGACCTGCTCGGCCTTCTGCACCGCGGCAACCGGTGGTCCCATCCTGAAGCTCCAGTCCTCCGCTCGCGCGGACATCGTGTCGGTAGGTGCGGATCGGTGTTCCGGGAGGTGCGAGACCCCGGCGAAACGGGCCCTGTCCCGCGCGATTCGCCGTCCGCGCAGTCCCGTCTCGCCGAGCACCGGTCCAAGGCCCTCCCTCGGCCGGCTCGTCCCGGAGAGATTCCAGCCGACGGCTGTTAACAGCGGGCTAACTCATGCAGGTCATGCATTGCTACTGTCCGCGCCGTGCGGACTGGGGGTCTTCGGTGGGGTTGAGCTTCCTCGTGCTCGGCCCCATCCGGCTCCGGAGCGGGGACCGGGACGTCGCGCTCGACCCGGCCCATGAGCCGGAACCTCCTGGCGTTGCTCCTGGCCCGGGCCAACCGCCCGGTTTCGGGCGCCCAGCTGATCGAGGAGCTCTGGGGTGAGGCCTCGCCGCCGTCGGCCAAGGGCGCCCTTCGTGTGCACCTCAGCCACCTCCGCAGCGCACTGGCCGAGGCCGATCCCGAGGGCCCGGGCCGGATCGAAGCGACGGCGGCCGGCTACACGCTCACCGTCGGCCCCGACGAGCTCGACGCGTCGCGCTTCGAGCTCGCGTATCGCACGGCCCGACAGGCTGCGGATGCGGGCGCGGCCGACGAGGTGCGCGACCGCCTCGAGGTCGCGCTCGGCTGGTGGCGGGGGCCCGCGTACGAAGGCCTCGAGGAGCTCGCGCCGCTGGCGGCCGAAGCCGTCCGACTCGAGGAGCTCCGCCTCCGCGCGCTCGAGACGCTGGCCGACGCGCACCTGTCCCTCGGTCGGCCGGAAGCCGCGTGCGAGCTGCTGACGGGCGTCGCGACCGACCACCCGTGGCGCGAGAGCGTCACCGAGCGCCTGATGCTCGCGCTCTACCGATCGGGACGACCGTCGGACGCGCTGCGCGCGTTCAGCCGGCTCCGGGAAGCGCTGGACGCCGAGCTCGGCATCGCTCCGGGGGCATCCGTGCGCGCGCTCGAGGAGTCGATCGTCGTCCAGCGCCCCGAGCTCGATCTCACCCGTGCGTCGAGTCGGGCCTCGACCGTCTCGGTGCCGGAGGCGCTGCCGATCGTCGGACGGCGCACCGAGACCGCGGCGATCGAACGCATCTGGAGGGATCGGGCCGATGGCCGGGCCGGCCTGGTCCTCGTCTCGGGGCCTGCGGGCATCGGGAAGACGACGCTCGTCGAGCGCGCCACCGCCCCGATCGAGGCCGCGGGCGCGGACGTGCTCATCGGGCGCTGCGATCCCGAACCATCCAGCGACTACGAGCCGCTCCCCCAGCTCATCCGCGCCGCGCTGAAGCTCGTCGACGCCGAGCACCTCGACCTGCCGATCCTCGGAGAGCTGTCGCGCCTCGTGCCGGACGAGGCCGCGCGACTCCCGACGCCACCGCCCGTCGCCGACGCGTCGACCGGGCGGCTCCGGCTGTTCACCGCGGTGCCGGCGTTGTTCGAGCTGCTCGCGCCGACGCCGATCGTGCTCGTGGCCGAGGACCTGCATTGGGCGGGTCGAGATGCGTTCGCGGTGCTGCGCCAGCTCTTGCAGTCGTTCGAGGGTCCGATGCTGATCATCGCGACCTACCGCGACGACGAGCTGCCGGCGGAGGGACCCGCGGCGGAAGCCCTGACCGCGGGCCGGCTCTCCCGCCCCGAGCTGGCGATCAGGCTCGACGGCCTCGACCGCGCCGAGCTCAACGCACTGGTCCGGGCGTGGGGGCCCGCGGACCTGCGCAGCAGCATGCTCTCCCGAATCGACGCGCTCCGGGACCTCACCGCCGGGAATCCCATGTTCGTCCGCGAGGTGCTGCGCGAGGTCGCCGAGTCTCCGGAGATCCCGGACCTCGACTCGCTCGCGCCCGGTGGTGTCCGCGCGCTCGTCGAACGGCGGCTGGCCCGGCTCCCGGAAACCGCGCGATCCGCGTTGAGCGTCGCCGCGGTGCTCGGGCGGCGAATTCTCCGTCTCCCTGCTCGCGACGACCGCGGACATCAGCGAGCTCGAGACGCTCGCCGCGATCGACGAGGCGTTGGAGTCGAAGCTCGTGGTCGAGACCGAGCAGGTCGATCGATTCGCCTTCAGCCACCCACTGGTCCGCAACACGATCTACTCCGGGACCACCTTCAGCCGGCGGGCCCGGCTCCACCTCCGCGCCGGCGAGATGCTCCAGCGCGACGGCGCGCCCGAGGCCGAGCGGTGCGCGGAGTGCGCCCGTCACTTTGTCGCGGCGCTCCCGCTCGGTGACGTGGGCGTCGCCGCCACTTCGGCGCGCGAGGCCGGACACGAAGCGTCCGCCGCGCTTCGCCTACACGGACGCGATCAGCTGGTACCGGCGGGCGGCCGAGCTCGGGCCGAAGGCCGGTTGGACCGACCGGCAGCTGGCCGCCACCCTGCTCGAGCTCGGCGGCGCGCTGGACCAGGCCGGCCAGCGCAACGAGGCCCGGACCACCTACGTGGCGGCGGCCGACCACGCGCGTGCGGTCCACGACGGCGCGCTCCTCGCGGATGCCGCCATCGGCTCGACTCCCCGGTACGTCACCGTCTACGACTTCCAGCCGGTCCAGCGCGCGCTCGTCGACGAGGCGCTCGAGCACGTCGGCTCCGATGGTCGACGCCTCGCCTGGTTGCTGTGCTGCGCGAGTGCCGGTCGCTACTACGAGGAACCGGGCGACAAGCCGTACGCGGTGCGGGCCCTGGCGCTGGCCCGCGAGTCGGAGGACCCCGAGATCCGGGCGACGGGCCTGCTCACCTACCACCGCTGGCTGACCCACGACCCCCTCGCGGCGGAGGAACGCCTCGCGCTGGCCCGGGAGCTCCTCTCGATCTGCCAGACCGCGCGGCTCGACGCGCTCGCCGGACGCGCGTTCCGGACGTACCTGATCGACCTCGTTGGCCTCGGGCGGCTCGACGAATTCGATCGGGAGCTGGACGCGCTCGCGGAGTTCGCGAACCGGAACCGTGCGCCCGCCGACCTCTACTGGGTGAGCGTGTTCCGCGCGACCCGCCGGCTCATGATCGATCCGTGGGGCGAAGCCGAGGAGCTCGTGCGCGCGGCCCGCCGGATCGGCCGCGAGCTGCAACAAGATGATGCGGAAGGGGCGTACATCCTCCACTCGTTCGCGTTGCGCTTCGAGCAGGGCCGGACCCGAGAGGTCACCTCGGGGCTCGAGACCCCGGCCTCCGGCCACCCGCGCATCCTCGCCGGGCTCTCACTGCTCGCGGCCGCGCTCGTCAGCTCCGGTCGGGCCGACGACGCCCGTCTCATCCTCGATCGCACCGCGGTCGGAGGCTCGCTGCGCCTCCCCCACGACAACCTGTGGCTCGGCGCCACCGCGCTCTACGCGGGCGTCGCCGCGAGCGCCGGCCACGTCGAGCAGCGGGAGCTCCTGCGCCAGAGCCTCCGCCCGTATGCAGATCAGTGGTGCGTCTTCGGCGCGGGTGGAGCGGTCTTCGGTACCGGCCACCACTGGCTCGGTCGGCTCGCCGTCGCCGATGGGGACCCGAAGGCCGCACGCGCGCGACTTCGAGCGCGCGATCGAGATGTCCGAGACGGCGGGAGCCGACTACTGGGCGGAGGTGGCGCGGGCGGACCTCGAGCGGGTCGACCCGCCTCGACCCCTCTGACGTTGACACCCGGGCCGTCCGCCGGGAAGCCTGCGCACCATGACCTTGGCTGCCGTCACGATCGAGATCGACGCCGGCGCGCTGTTGATCCTCCCGCTCGTCCTGTTGATCGGCTGGTTCGGGTCGCGCATGCTCGGCGTGCGCCAGACGTGGTTCCGCACCTTCGTCACCGGGTTCTTCGGGTGGATCATCGGCGTGCTGATCGCGGGCATCTCCGTCGAGCCGCACGCCAGCACCGCGGAGATCCTCCTGCGCGTGATCCCGTACAGCGTCCTCGCGACGATGGCCGTCGCGATCGCGCTGGACTTCATCGCGAAGCCCGGCGCGAAGGACCCCTACGAACGGCTCGGGCGCCTGCCCCAGGTGCCGCACCCGATCCGCCGGGTGCAGCGCACCGCGGCTCCGCCGTTGCGATTCCGGCAGGTGCTCTCGATCGCGCGCCAGGACGGCCTGTTGCACCGCCGGTTCGCGTCGTCGGCCGGCATCGCCGACCCCGAGTTCGGGCCGCGGCTGCGCTCGACCCTCGAGGACTGCGGCGGCATGTTCATCAAGCTCGGGCAGGTGGCGTCGACCCGCAGCGACCTGCTCCCCGAGCCGGTGATCACCGAGCTCACCCAGCTGCAGAGCTCCGTCCCTCCGGCCGATCCCGACGCGATCCGGGCCGTCGTCGAGGAGGAGCTCGGCCGACCGGTCGAAGAGGTCTTCGCCACGTTCGACTGGACGCCACTCGCCGCCGCGTCGATCGGGCAGGTCCACCGGGCCACGCTCGTCTCGGGTGAGGGGGTGGTCGTCAAGGTGCAACGGCCCCTCGTCGCCGACGTGGTGGAGCGCGACACGCAGGCGATGCTCAGCCTCGCCCGGTTCGTGCAACGGCGGACCTCCATCGGCCTGCGCACCGACGTCGTCACGCTCGTCGGTGAGTTCACCGACGCGGTGAACGCGGAGCTGGACTTCACGAGCGAGGGTCAGGCCGGCGAGCGGGTGCGCAACGACCGCGGCAACGACCTCGGCATCCACATCCCAGCGGTGCACCTCGACCTCTGCACGCGCCGGCTGCTCGTGCTCGAAGAGGTCTCGGGCGTCCCGGTCTCGGACCAGGACGCGCTCGACGCGAGCCCCGTCTCACGGGAGGAGCTGGCCAACCGGCTGCTCCAGTGCTTCCTCGCCCAGATCCTCGAAGACGGGGTCTTCCACGCCGACCCGCACCCCGGCAACGTCCTGCTCGCCGAGGACGGCACCCTGAACCTGCTCGACTTCGGTTCCACCGGCATCCTCGATCCGGCCACCCTCGAGGCGCTCGGCGGCCTGCTCCTCGCGTCGACGCTCAACGATCCCGAGCTCCTCCAGCGCTCGGTGCTCGCGATCTCGCCCCCGCCGCCGGGCACCGACCTCGCCGCGCTCGAAGCCGACCTCGGCCGCTTCATGGTGGTCCACATGAGCAGCGGCACCGGCTTCGACGTCAGCATGCTCAGGGCGATGATCGAGGTCCTGCAGCGCAACCACCTCCCGGTCCCGACGTCGCTCACGCTCCTGAGCCGGGCGCTCATCACGCTCGACGGGACGCTGCGCACGATGGCGCCAGGATTCGCGTTCGCCGAGCAGGCCCAGGCGCTCGCGGGACCGCTGGTCATGCCGGACGCTCCCGACCAGATGCAGAACCAGATGCAGAAGGAGCTGCTCCGGGCGCTGCCCTCGTTGCGCACGCTGCCCGGTCACGCCGAGGCCATCGGCGGGCAGCTCCGGTCCGGTCAGCTCACGATCCGGACCCGTCGGTTCGCCGACGAGAGCGAAGCGACCTTCGTGCGCGACCTCGCCAACCGGGCGATCCTCGCCGCCTCCGGGCTCGTCGGCATCCTCACCGCCGCGGTCCTGCTCCTCGCGGCGGCGAGCACCGGCGACAGCAACGAGGCCGCCACCCTCGAAGGGATCGGCTACGTCGGGCTCTTCCTCGGCACCGTGATCTCGATGCGCGTCGTCGCGCTCGTGGTGCGTGACCGCTCCGCGTAGTGCCGCTTTCTTCACCGGTTCTCACACGGCTCCTACTTCGATCTTGCGCGCCGGCACCACGGTGGTCGGATGCACGAGGCACCGGCTCGACCGCCGAGGATCCGATCTCCGACTGCAGCGACCGCGCGGCGCGCGCTCCGCTGCCTGGCCGTGTCCGGCGTGACGACCGGGCTCAGCTCGTTCGTCCTGGTCGTGCTCGCGATCGGAGCGGGGCTGCCCGCCGGCGTCGCGAACTTCATCGCGTTCTGCTGCGGCATCCCGGCGTCGTACGTCATGAACCGGCGCTGGGTCTGGCGCAAGCACGGCCGCTCGGACCCGGTGCCGCGAGGTCGGTGCCTTCTGGGCGCTCAACCTCGCGGGACTGCTGGTCTCCACTGCCGCCGTCGCCGCGGTCGGTTCCATCACCGCGTCCTGGCCTGCGTCGTGGCGCGCGGTCGCGCTCCCGCTCGCGAGCGTGACCTCGCTCGGCGTGCTCTGGGTCGTGCAGTTCGCCCTGATGGACCGCGTGATCTTCCGCCCCCACGACCCCGTTTTGGCGTCACTTACCCACGAAATACGTGGGTAAGTGACGCAAGAACGGTTCGGAGGGGCTAGCTCTGGCCGGTGGCGGTGGCCTTGGCCCAGCGGTAGTCGGCCTTGCCCGACGGTGAGCGCACGACCTCGTCGACGAGGTGCACCTCGCGCGGAACCTTGTAGCCAGCGATGTGCTCACGCGCGTGCGCGGCGAGGTCGTCGGCCGTCGGCGCCGATCCGGGCCGCGCCTTCACGACCGCCACGACGCGCTCGCCCCAACGCTCGTCCGGGACGCCGACCACGACGACGTCGAACACGTCCGGATGGCTCTTGAGCGCGTTCTCCACCTCTTCCGGAAAGACCTTCTCGCCCCCCGTGTTGATGCTCACTGACCCGCGCCCGAGCAGCGTGATGAGGCCGTCCGCCTCGACGATCGCCATGTCGCCGGGGAGCACCCACCGCCTGCCCGCTGCCTCGGTGAACACCGACGCGGTCTTCTCGGGGTCCTTGTAGTAGCCGATCGGCACGTACCCGCCGCGGGCGAGGCGCCCGACCACGCCGTCGCCCGGCGTCACCGGGATGCCGTCGTCGTCGAGCACGGTCGTGTGCTCGCCCATCGCGAACCGGGGCCGGCCCTGGTCGTCGGCACCGGCAAACGTGCCCTGGAACCCGGTCTCGGACGCGCCGATGCTGTCGGTCACGAAGACGTTCGGCAGGCGCTGCGCGATGCGTTCCTTCACCGCGGGCGACAGCATCGCCCCGCCCGAGCCGACCACGTACAGGCCGGAGAGGTCGTAGCTCGCGCCCGGGTCGTCGAGCGCCTCGATCAGGGGGCGGGCCATGGCGTCGCCGACGATCGTGATCGCCATCACCTTCTCGCGCTCGACCGTCGCCCAGATCGCGTGGGGATCCATCCCGTGCTGGGACGTGAGCACCAACGTGCTCCCCCCGAACATCGCCATCAGCGCGACCCACAGCGCGGCGCCGTGCATGAGTGGCGGGATCGGGAACGAGATGGTGGGAGTCCCCGAGACCGCGAGCGCCACGACGTCCGCGGGTTCGTTGAGCTTGGTACCCCCCAGCTCGAGCAGCGGGCCGATCGTCGAGAGGAAGAAGTCCTTCTGCGTCCACATGACGCCCTTCGGCATCCCGGTGGTGCCCCCGGTGTAGAGGATGTAGAGATCCTCCTCGGACCGGGGTGGGAAGTCTCGCGCCGGCGACGCCGCGGCCGAGCGCGACCTCGTACTCGGTCGCCCCGATCGCCGAGAGGTCTTCGTCCGAGCCGTCTTCGACCGCGACGAACGCGACGAGCTTCGGGCACTCGTCCCTCACTGCGGCGATGCGGGGCACGAACTCCCGGCCGTGGACCAGGCCCGCGAGATCCGCGTTGTCGAACAGGTAGCGGAGCTCGGCCTCGACGTACCGGTAGTTGACGTTGATCGGGACCGCCCGCAGCTTGTACGCCGCGAACAGCCCCTCCACGTACTCGGGCCCGTTGTAGAGGTAGAGGCCGACGTGGTCGCCCGCCCCCACGCCCGCCGCGGCCAGGTGGTGCGCGAGTCGCGTCGGCGCGCTCGTCCACCTCGCGGAAGGTCAGCCGCCGGTCCCCGACGATGATCGCGGTGCGATCCGGGACGGCGTCGGCCACGGCTTCGAACAGGTCAGCGAGGTTCCATTGCGTCGGAGTGGTCACGCCGCCGAGACTACCGGCGGAGGATGACGCAGCTTCCGTGGCCGAACAGCCCCTGGTTCACCGTGAGCCCGACCCGCGCCCCTTCGACCTGGCGTTCCCCCGCCTTGCCCTGCAGGTGCCAGGTGATCTCGCACACCTGCGCGAGCGCCTGCGCGGGAACGGCCTCGCCGAAGCACGCGAGCCCGCCGCTCGCGTTCACCGGGACGCGTCCGCCGATGGTGGTGTCGCCGTCGTTCAGCAGCCGCTCGGCCTCGCCCGGCTTGCACAGCCCGATGTTCTCGTACCAGTCGAGCTCGAGCGCGGTGGAGAGGTCGTAGACCTCGGCGAGGTCGAGGTCGTCCGGCCCCAGACTCGCCTGCTCGTAGGCCGCTGCCGCGATCGAGTCGCGGAACGTGTGCGTCGGCGCCGCGACTCCCGCGGCGGAGTCGGTCGCGAACGTGGGCATCTCGATGATCGTGTTGGGATAGGTCGGCGTGACGGTCGAGACCGCGGCGACCCGCACCGGATCCCCGGTCTGGTGTGACTTCGCGTACTCCATGCTCGAGAGCACGACGGCCGCGGCGCCGTCCGAGGGTCGCGCAGATCTCCAGCAGCCGCAAGGGGTCGGCCACGATCGGCGCCGCGTTGATCTCCTCGAGCGTCACTTCCTTGCGGTACCGCGCGTTCGGGTTGTGCAGCCCGTGACGCGCGTTCTTCACCTTGACCTTCGCGAAGTCGTCGGGCGTGGCGCCGAACATCTCCATCCGCCGCCGTGCGTAGAGCGCGAAGTAGGTCGGGTTCGTCGCGCCGAGGAGGCGGAAGCGCAGCCAGTCCGGATCGTCGCCCCGCTCGCCTGCGTTCGGCGCAAGAAACCCTTTCGGGGTCGTGTCCGCACCGACGACGAGCGCGACGTCACACAGGCCGGCCAGGATCTGCGCCCGGGCCGCGTTCGAGCGCGGTCGCGCCACTCGCGCACGCCGCGTACGACGAGGCGACGGACGCCCCCTGCCAGCCGAGCGCCTGCGCGAACGTCGCGCCGGCGACGTAGCCGGGATAGCCGTTGCGCATCGTGTCCGCGCCGGACACGAACTGGATGTCCCGCCACTCGACGCCCGCGTCCGCGAGCGCGGCCTGCGCCGCGACGACGCCGTACTCGACGAAGTTGCGACCCCACTTGCCCCACGGGTGCATGCCCACTCCGAGGACCGCGACCTCACCCGGTGCACTCCCGGCCACGCTCATGACACCCTCCAAGCCCACACCACGTACTCGTTGTCGTCGTCTTCGTAGAGCGTGGTCAGCGTCAGCTCGACCTCTCGGCCGACCGCGAGCGTCTCGGGATCAGAGCCCGGTGCGAGCGGACCGAGCACCACCATCTGCTCCTCCACCAGCTCGACCGCGACGACGGTGTACGGCACGAACGGGTCCGGGGCCACGTACGGCTCCGGCGGCTTGTAGTGGTTCGTCGTCCACGACCACACCCGCCCCCGCGCCGACAGCGCGACCGCTTCGAGCTCCTCGGCCGGAGCCGCCGGGTTGCGGGAGAACGCAAGGGTCGGCGGGAAGAAGTAGCTGCCGGTCTCGGTGCCGCGCCGGCCGAGCAGCGTGGGCGCGTCGGTGTCCATCGTGAACCAGCCGTCCGCGGCCGCAACCTTCGTCTTCGTGCTCATGTCGGCGTTCCCTCCAGCCGGGTCAACGTCGCCTCGGCTTCGTCCATGATCGTCCGGATGATGTCGGCGACGCTCGGCAGCTCGTCCACGAGCCCGACGACCTGCCCGGTCGGGAGCACGCCGGTGTCCAGGCGCCCGTCGACGAGCGCGGCCTTCGTGAGCATCGGCGCGTTGCCCGCCATCGCGACCTGCGCCCAGGTGAGCCCCTGGTTCTTCTTCATGGCCAGGCCCTCACGGGCCAGGTCGTCGAGCGAGCGACCACTGAGCTTGCGGAACCGGAGTGCGTTCGCGAGCGAGCGGGGCAAGGCGGTGACGCGGCCCGCACCCTCGAGGTGGTCGACCAGCTCGGTGCGGATCACGCGCTGGGGATAGCCGTCGACGCTCGTGGTGACCACGGTGTCGGTCACCGAGGCCTCGAGGTACCGGCGCTTGACCGCGTCCGGCACGGTGCTCTCGGCGGAGAGCAGGAAGCGGGTGCCCATCGCGACGCCGGCCGCGCCGTACGCGAGCGCGGCGACGAGCCCGCGGCCGTCGTGGAACCCGCCAGCCGCGAGGACCGGGATGTCGACCGCATCGCACACCTGCGGGAGCAGCAGGCTGGTCGGCACCGTTCCCGTGTGACCGCCGCCTTCGGCACCCTGCGCGATCACCGCGTCGACGCCCCAGCTCGCGACCTTCTCCGCGTGACGCCGCGCGCCGACGGTCGGCATCACGACGACGCCCGCGTCCTTCAGCAGCTTCACCAACCGCTCGCCCGGCGCCTGGGCGAAGCTCGCGACCTTGACGCCCTCGCGGACCATCAGCGCGATGCGGTCGTCCACGTCCGGCTGGTCGGAACGCAGGTTCACACCGAACGGGTTGTCGGTGCGGCTCTTGACCTCGTGGATCGCCTTCGCCAGCTCGTCGAACGTCATCGTGGCGCTGGCGAGGATGCCGAGGCCCCCCGCGGCGCTCGTGGCCGACGTCAGGCGCGGTCCCGCGACCCAGCCCATCCCGGTCTGGACGATCGGCAGCTCCACCCCGAAGAGCTCGCACGCGCGCGTCCGCAGCGCCGCGTGCGTCACGGTGTGGGGACTTCCTGCTCGCGCAGCCCGGTCGGGTCGAGGATCTCGTGGATCAGCTCCAGCTCGTCCGGCGTCGGTGCCCGGGTCTCGGGCACCGAGTCAGGAACGACGAGCTCGAAGCCCGTTGCCGCGACGATCTCGTCGACGGTCACGCCGGGGTGCACCGAGCGGAGCCGCATCGTGTGGTCCGGGGTCTCGAAGTCCAGGACGCCCAGGTTCGTCACGACGTGGCGCAGGTTGTGGAAGCGCCCGGCGGGGCCGAGCGCCGCGGCCCGGTCGTAACCGATGCCGCTGACGACATCGACCTTCTCGACGAACACCTTCGGGGTGTGGTTCGGGATCCAGTAGCTCGTCGTGTTCTGGATCGTGTTGCCCGGCGCGCCGCGGAAGCCGAGCAGCTGGGCCTTGGGCTGCTCCCACGAGCCGATGAACGCGAAGTTCTGGTTGCCGAAGTGGTCCATCTGCGACGCGCCCATCATCACGTGGCGCCGGCCCGACCACACGACGTCGAACATGGAGCGGTACGGGTTCCACGCCTCGACGACCTTGGGTCGATCTGTCGCGCTGATCGGGTACGCGCCGGCGATGAGCAGCGCCTCGCCGTCGGTCATCACGAGATCGGGCTCGAAGCTCGCCCGCGCCAGCCGGCCACCGATCGCCGGGATGGTGCCGATCGGGTTGGCCATGATCTCGCCGTCACCCCGGAAGCATTCCGCCACGCCGACGACGCAGTACTCGGCGCGCGTCACCAGGTCCTTGGTCTCGCCCGCGGCGCTCACAGCCCCACGACCTTTCGGTACTCGTCGTGGCCGCCGCAGTCGAGGTACTTCGCGCGCCAGGCCTCCCACGCTTCCTTCGTCTTCGCGCTCCCCGCGTACTCGCGCTGGAACGCCTCGTCGCGCCCGTAGTCCGGGACGCACTCGGTGAAGTGCGCGCCGAACGGGGCCTCGATGACGCCGTCGGTCATCAGCCGGTTGATCTTCAGGCTCTGGACCGGCCCTTCGCCGAGGAGGTCGTCGGTCTCGATGATGCGCTCGACGCTCATGAACCGCCGCTGCGCAGCCATGCAGAAGAGGTCGTCGAAGTACGGGTCCACGTTCAGGTACTGACCATTGCCGCGGGCGTCGCCGCGGTGCATGTGGATCAGCGCGACGTCCATCGTCAGTGCGGGCGCCGCGACGAGCACCTCGCCGTCGTCGTAGGGCGAGGTGACCGTGCGGATCTCGGGCTGGCGGTCGAGGACGTCCGAACCGAGCCCCACGCGGGTCGGGATGAAGGGCACCCGCCAGGCGGCAGCCTGGAGGCCGAGGAGGAACATGCCCTCGTCGAGCTCGAGCGTGGTGACCGCGCCGGTCTGGCGCGCGACCCGGAAGTGGGGCTCGAGCGCGATCGAGTCGAGCGAGCAGAACGGGTACACGACCCGGCTGACCTGGCCCGCGGCACACAGCAGCCCCACGTCGGGTCCGCCGTAGGAGACGATCGTGAGGTCCTTGAGGTCCGACTGCGCGATCGCGCGGATGATGCTCATCGGCTTGCGCCGCGATCCCCACCCGCCGACGCCGATCGTCATCCCGTCGCGCAGCTCGGCGACGACGTCCTCTTCGGTCGTTCGCTTGTCGCTCACTCGCTCGTATCCGTCTCCCGCTTGGCGACAAACGCGTCGCGGTGCTCGTCCGCGACGCCGGACAGGTTCAGCTCGAAGGTGAAGCCCTGCTCGAACCGGTAGGAGCGCTTCACGTCGATCGGGTCGATCCCGTTCAGCGACTCCTTCGCGGCGCGGATGACCGTCGGGCTCTTCGCCGCGATCTGACCCGCAACCTCCAAGGCCGCGTCCCGCAGCCCCGCGATCGGCACGACCTCGAGCACCGACCCGTAGTGATGAAGCTCTTCTGCGGTCGCGGTGGCGGACGTGTAGACCATCGCCCGCATCCGGTGCTGGGGCACGAGCCGGGCCAGGTGCGTGGCCGCGCCGAGCGCACCCCGGTCGACCTCGGGCAGACCGAAGGTCGCGTCGTCACTGGCGACGATGACGTCCGCGTTGCCCACGAGGCCGATGCCGCCGCCCAGGCAGAAGCCGTTGACCGCCGCGATCACCGGCACCGCGCACTCGTAGACGGCGGCGAACGCGGCGTAGCAACCGCGGTTGGCGCCGATCAGCGCGTCGAAGCCCTCCGTCGCCTGCATCTCCTTGATGTCGACCCCGGCGTTGAACCCGCGGCCCTCCGCCCGGAGCACGACCACCCGGACCGCCGGGTCCTCACCCAGCCCCCGCACGATCCGGGCGAGGTCGAACCAGCCCGCCACCGTGAGGGCATTGACCGGCGGATTGTCCATGACAACCTCGGCGATGCCCTGGTTGTCGACGGTCTGTGAGATGCCCATGCGCGCGCGACTGCTTTCTGATGGGTCGTCAGATCGGGTGCCAAACTAGCCCGCATGGCGAATTCCAGCCCCTTGGGCACGAGCGCGACCCCCGACCTGTCCGGCCGGGTCGTCATCGTCACCGGTGGTGCGCGCGGGATCGGGCGCGGGATCGCCGAGAGCTTCCTCGCGGCGGGCGCCGAGGTGACGATCTGCGGGCGCTCCGAGCCCGAGTCGCTCCCCACCGTCGACGGACGGGTCGCCGCCTTCGTCGCCGCGGACGTCCGCGACCCCGAGGCGATCGAGCACGTGGTCGCCGACACCGTGAGCCGTTCCGGGCGCCTCGACGTGCTGATCAACAACGCGGGCGGGTCGCCCCCGGCCGACTCCGCGACCGCTTCCCCACGCTTCTCCCGCTCGATCATCGACCTCAACCTCATCGCACCGCTCGTGTTCTCGCAGGCGGCCAACGCGGTGATGCAGGGCCAGGAGTCCGGCGGCTGCATCGTCAACATCGCCAGCGTGAGCGGGATCCGCCCGTCGCCGGGGAGCGCGGCCTACGGCGCGGCGAAGGCGGGGCTGCTCAACCTCACCACGACCTTCGCGGTGGACTTCGCACCTCGCGTCCGGGTGAACGCGGTCACCGCAGGGCTCATCGTGACCGAGCAGGCGCACCTGTTCTACGGCGACGACGAGGGCATCGCGGCGGTCGGCCGGACGGTCCCGCTCGGCCGGATGGGCACCCCCGCCGACGTCGCGGGCGTGTGCCTCTTCCTCGCGTCCCCGCTCGCGGCCTACGTCAGCGGGGCGAACATCCTCGTGCACGGCGGGGGCGAGCGGCCGGCGTTCCTCGAGGCGGCCAAGAACACGAGCAGGTAGCGGAGCCGGCGGCTCGGCGTTTCGGCGCCGTCGACGGCCGGAGGTTGACAACCTGACGTAGGCGTCATGATGATCCGGGGATGCCGGACTCTGCGTTGCATCCGCTCGCCATGGTCACCGGCGACGAGATCACCCGGGCGGTGGAGATCATCCGGGCCACCGGTCGCCTCACTGACGTCGCCCGCTTCTCGCACGTCGTGCTCCACGAGCCCCACAAGGACGTGCTCGCCCAGTGGAAGCCCGGCGATCCGGTGGATCGCGAGCTGCGCGCGCTGGTGGTGCCCGGCCCCGAGCTGCTGATGCTGGAGGCCGTCGTCTCGGTGACTGCCGGCGAGGTCCGCGAGTGGCGCGAGGTCGAGGGCATGCGGCCGGCGCTGGGGTTCACCGAGGCCATGCACGCGATGTTCACGACCCTCGAGAACCCCGAGTACATCGCGGCACTCGCCCGTCGTGGCATCACCGACATGAGCCGGATCCAGATCGACCCGTGGCCCGCGGGTTCGTTCGGGTACTCGGCCGAGACCGACCGGCGGATCGCACGTTGCATCTCGTTCGTGCGCGAGACGCCGGAGGACAACGGCTACGCGCGCCCGATCGAGGGTCTCATCGTGCACTTCGACCTGGGTCGCAACGAAGTGATCGAGGTGATCGACCACGGCGCGGTCAGCCTGCCCGAGCAGCACGCGCGCTACTACCCCGAAGACCACGAGCCACATCGCGCCGACGCTCAAGCCGATCGAGATCACCCAACCCGAAGGACCGAGCTTCACCGTCGAGGGCAACCTCGTGCGGTGGAGCAAGTGGTCGTTCCGCATCGGGTTCGACCCGTACGAAGGAACGACGTTGCACCAGGTCGCGTACGACGACCAGGGGCGCGAGCGGAGTGTGCTGCACCGCGCGTCGGTGAGCGAGATGGTCGTCCCCTACGGCGATCCGAGCCCGCAGCAGGGATGGAAGAACGCGTTCGACGCGGGCGAGTGGGGGCTGGGGCGCATGACGCAGCCGCTCGCGCTCGGGTGCGACTGCCTCGGCGAGATCCACTACTTCAACGCGACGCTCGCGGGCGAGAACGGTGAGCCGTACACGATCGACAACGCGATCTGCCTGCACGAGGAGGATTACGGGATCCTCTGGAAGCACGTCGACCTGTTCGTCGGGCGCAGCGAAGTTCGCCGGAGCCGTCGTCTGGTCGTGAACACCATCGCGACCGTCGGCAACTACGAGTACGCCTTCTGTTGGTACCTGTACCTCGACGGCAACATCCAGCTCGAGGTGAAGCTCACCGGGATCGTGTCGCCGATGGCGTTCGAGCCGGGGTACGAGCCGGCGTTCGCGAACGTCGTCGCGCCGGGCGTCGCCGCGCCGCATCACCAGCACCTGTTCAACGTGCGGCTCGACTTCGACGTCGACGGCCCCGACAACGAGGTCTACGAGATCGAGGCCGAGACGATGCCGTGGGGTGACGACAACCCCTGGGGCAACGCGTTCCGTCCACACGCCACGCGGCTCGGCTCCGAGGCGGATGGCGGGCGGGACGTCAACCCGGCGACGAGCCGGTGCTGGAAGGTCGTGAACCCGCACGTGCTCAACGGCATCGGCCAGCCGGTCGCGTACAAGCTCGTTCCGACCATGAGCACGCCGACCCTGCTCGCCCAGCCGGACTCGAGCGTCGGGAAGCGGGCCGGCTTCGCGCAGCACAACCTCTGGGCCACGCCGTACTCCCCCGACGAGCGGCGCGCCGCGGGTGAGTACCCCAACCAGCACGCGGGTGGCGACGGCCTGCCCCGCTGGACCGCGGCGGACCGCGACCTCGTCGATACCGACCTCGTGCTCTGGTACACGTTCGGCGTCACCCACTTCGTGCGCCCGGAGGACTGGCCCGTCATGCCCGTCGAGTACGCCGGCTTCCTGCTCACCCCGAACGGCTTCTTCGACCGCAACCCCGCCCTCGACCTCCCCCCCAGCCCCGACCACTGCCACCCCGAGTAACAAGCCGTTCTGGCGTCACTTACCCACCTATTTCGTGGGTAAGTGACGCCGAATCGCTCTAGGAGGCAGGGCGGAGTCCGCGGCCGCGCAACGCTTCGGCGATCGCGCTGCAGGCGAGGACTCCGCCGCTCCGGAGGTCGGCTGGTCCAACGTCGATCGGCAGCCATCCGGCGGCGACCAGGCGGTGCCGGCGCTCTCGATCGCGTCCCGTCGCAGCCCGACCGGAGTGAAACTCATCCGAGTCGTACTCGATCGCGATTCGCTCGTCGGGATACGCGACGTCCACCCGGGCGATGAACGCTGAGCCTCGCCATACCTCGTGCTGAGTCGTGGGCTCCGGGAGGCCGTCCGCGCGAATCGCTTGAACCAGGCGCGTCTCCATTTCGCTTTCGGTCGGACGCCGATTCGGATCACGAACAGCCAGCAGGCCGCGGAGCGTCGGGCCACCAGGACGGCCTCGGCGACTCACGCGACGGACCGTTTCGCACAACACGATCTCCGTCGTCAGGCCGCGGCGCAATGCGTTCTCCAGAGCGAGTTCCACCAGCCGCGGTCGGCAAACACCTCCCAGGTCGAACAACGTTCGTTCGAACGTCGTCACCGCGATCCCGCGTACGACGGTGACGTCAGCTGCGTCATGCGCCTTCGTTTCGTGGACGATGACCCGGCTCTGCCGCGCCCGCCGCCACCTCGGACACGTGATTTCGGCGAGCGCGCGCTGCCGACCGGGCATGCCGTGGAGCTCAGCGGCTGAGCGGTGGGAAGCAACGGCACGGAAGCCGCCAGCCCAGCAAGCTCCCAGCAGATCGCCTTCCCACGTGACAGGTGATCCAGCGACTCGGTAGACGTCTCGGTAGAGCTTGTTCCATCGCCCATCGACCGTTCGCTGCTCGATCTGGCGGTCGGTCAGTCCGGCCATGTGTGCGTGTGCCCCACGGAACACGCCGTGATGTTGCGCAGCGTCCGCGGCCAGGATCGAGTCGGCGTCCTTGTCGAAGGTCATGGCGCCAAGTCCAACCCGACCCTGGGACAGCAACGCTTCTTGCGTCACTTACCCACGTATTTCGTGGGCAAGTGACGCCAAAACGGGCTCTAGGGGTGTTGGGAGCTGACGCTGACGATCTCGCCGGTCATGTAGGTGGAGTAGTCCGAGGCGAGGAAGACGATGACGTTCGCGACCTCCCACGGCTCCGCGGCGCGGCCGAAGGCCTCGCGGGACGTGAGCTCGGCGAGGAGCTCGTCGCTCGTGACCTTGGCGAGGAACGGGTGCATCGCGATGCTCGGCGCGACCGCGTTGACCCGCACCCCGAACTCCGCGGCCTCGATCGCCGCGCAGCGGGTGAGCGCCATGACGCCCGCCTTCGCCGCCGCGTAGTGCGCCTGGCCGGCCTCCGCGCGCCAGCCCAGGACCGACGCGTTGTTCACGATCACCCCCGAGCCACGGGGCTGCAGGTGACCCAACGCAGCCCGCACGCACCGGAACGTGCCGTTGAGCGTGACGTCGAGCACGGTCAGCCACTGCTCGTCCGTCATCTCGACGACGTTCGCAGTCCCGCCGAGACCCGCGTTGTTGATCACGATGTCCAGGCCGCCGGTCGCCGTGATCGCGCCGTCGAAGAGCGCCTGCACCTGCGCTTCGTCCGTGACGTTGCACGGGATGGCCGCGACCACCGCTTCACCGAGCTGCTCCGCGGCCTCTCCGAGCCGCCGCTCGTGCGCATCGCTCAAGACGACCGCGCGCGCCCTCCTCGATGCAGCGCTTCGCGGCCGCGAAGCCGATGCCGGTTCCGGCGGCCGCGGTGACGAGCGCGGTCTTGCCGGCGAGGAGGCCGTGCGCGGGTGGGTACGACGGGGCAACGGGTGTCATCAGACGACCTTCGGCTCGGGGGGCAGACCCAGGACTCGTTCACCGATCACGTTGCGTTGGATCTCGTTCGACCCGCCGTAGATCGTGTCGGCCCGGCTGTAGAGGAACAGGCGCTGGAACGCGCTGAGGTCGTACGGCGCCGCGTCGGCGATCTCCGCGTACGGCCCGAGCGCGTCGAGCGCGAGCTCACCGAGGCGGCGGTGCATCGAGCCCCAGAAGAGCTTCGAGATGGACGTCTCGCGCGTCACTTCGCCCTTCGCCATCGCGGTCAGGCCGCGCAGCGCGTTGTACCGCATGATCTCGAGCTCGATCCACGCCTCGCGCGAGCCGCTGACGCAGCACCGGATCGGAGGCGTGTCCCAGGTCGCGGACCCGCGCCAGGATCTCGCGCCACTCGTTCGCGAACCCGAGCTGCTGACCGAGAGTGAGCGCACCGCGCTCGAACGCGAGCGTGCCCATCGCGACGCGCCATCCGCCGTTCACCTCGCCGACGATGTGATCCGCCGGCGTCGCGCGCGCCGTCGAAGAACACCTCGTTGAACTCGGAGTCACCGGTGATCTGGTCGATCGGCCGGATCTCGACGCCCGGCTGGTCCATCGGCACGAGGAGGTAGGAGATGCCGCGATGGCGGGGCGCGTCGCGGTCGGTGCGCGCCAACACGAAGCACCAGCTCGCCCAGTGCGCGAGCGACGTCCACACCTTCTGGCCGCTGACCACCCACTCCTCACCCGACGGCCCGTCCTCGAGCTCGGCGCGCGTCGCGATGTTCGCGAGGTCCGAGCCCGCGTTCGGCTCCGAGTATCCCTGGCACCACAGCTCTTCGCCGCTCGCGATCCTGGGCAGGAACCGGCGCTTCTGCTCGTCCGTGCCGAAGTGCAGGATCGTCGGACCGATGAGGCCCTCGCCGACGATGCCGACCCGCCCGGGCCCGCCGGCGCGGGCGTACTCCTCGTAGAAGATCACCTGCTGGAGCAGGGTCACGTCCCGCCCGCCGTACTCGGCCGGCCACGAGAGGCAGGTCCAGCCCGCGGCACCCAACGCCCGCTCCCACGCCAGCCGCTCCTCGAAGAGGGCGTGCTCGTCGCCCGGGCCGCCCCGACCCCGCACCCCCGCGAACTCACCCTCGAGCGCGTGGGTCAGCCACTCCCGGGCCTCGGCGCGGAAATTCTCATCTTCGGCGGAGAAGTGCAGGTCCACGCCGGGAGTCTCGCCGATCGGGGCCCTCGCCGGTAGAACCGGTTCCAGGTCAGGGCCCCGTCGCCGACCTCCGCCGCTCCAGGTTTGCGTGCAGACTGCCGATTCCGTGAGAATCTTGCGTTCGCTACGGCGCCGCGCGTGGCGCCGTGGCAGGGAGCACCAGTTTGAAGACCCTCCGTCGTTCTGCACTCATCGCGATTGCCGTCGCGATCATCGTGGGCTTCGGCACGGGCGCGTACCTCCTCGTCCCGTGGAAGGGCAGCACCGACGCCGACGCCGCGGGCGCGCCGAAGGAGCGCCCGACGGGCAACGGCCGCTTCGAGCTGTCCCGCGTTCCCGCCAGCCGGCGCGACCAACATCCCGCCCGAGGCAACGATCAAGGTCGACGCGCAGAACGGTCGGATCAAGCGCCTCTCGGTGAAGGCACCCGACGGCACACCGGTCCACGGCTACCTCGACCGCAACGGCGAGTGGTGGCTGACGACGACCAACCTCTCGCCCGGCACCGTGTACAACGTCACCGCACTCGTCGTGCCGAACCGCGGCAAGCCGCACACCAAGAAGTGGACGTTCACCACGGTCACCCCGACCGCGGCCCTCGGTGCACGCGTCGTGCCCGGTGACAACGAGGTTGTCGGCGTCGGCCAGCCGATCGCAGTCCGCTTCACCGCGCCGGTCGTGAACAAGGCGGCTGTCGAAGCGCGACTGAACGTGACGACCGCACCGGCCGTCGAAGGCTCCTGGCACTGGATGAGCGACACCGAGGTGCACTGGCGCCCCGCGAACTACTGGCCCGCGAACACGGAAGTGTGGTTCGACGCGGACCTCAACGGTGTCGATGCCGGCAACGGCGTGATCGGCAACGTGCACCGGACGTCGCACTTCCGGATCGGCGCCGCGCACGTGAGCTATGCGAACGCGGCGACGCACATCATGACGGTCACCGAGAACGGCGCCGTGGTGAAGACCTTCCCGCTGAGCGCGGGCCGGGACAAGTACCCGACGATGAGCGGCAAGCACCTCGTCCTCGGCAAGGCCGCCGACGTGATCATGGACTCGGCCACGAACGGCATCCCGAGGAACTCGCCGGACGGGTACTACGAGCACGTGGCCTGGGACACGCAGATCTCCTCCACCGGCGAGTACGTCCACGCGGCCCCGTGGTCGGTCGGCGAGCAGGGCAGCAGCAACGTGTCGCACGGCTGCATCAACCTCAGCACCGCCAACGCCGAGTGGTTCTACGGCTTCAGCCAGCGGGGCGACATCGTCGAGGTCACCGGCACGCCCCGTCCGCCGAACGACGACATCGCGATGGTCGACTGGAAGCTCCCGTACGACCAGTGGCAGCAGGGCAGCGCGCTGTACGACCCGACACCGGCGCCCAAGGCCCCGCCTCGCAGCTGACCCACCCGCGGGCTAGCGCCCGCGGTACGCGAGCCGGCGACGCGCGAGGACGACCGCGCTCACCGCGGCCAACGCGACTCCCGGTCACCATCTCCACGCGGATCCCTTCCGGGCTCTCGCGCTGGATCCGCTTGTGGAACTCGTCGATCCAGTGCGGCCACGGGTTGAAGCCGAAGAAGTACTCACACGGCTTGTCCGCATCGAGGATGGCCGCGCCCGCGATGCCCGCGAGCAGTGCGGTCCGCGGTGGCACACCGGCCGCCGCGGCCAGCGCGAGCAACCCGAGGCCGAGGACGCCGTCGCGCTTCGCCACCACGATGAACCCGTCGACATCGATCGTCGGGTTGCCCCAGTGCGGTGTCATGTCCATGGCGACGTGGGTCGCGACTCCGGCACAGAACGCGAGCACCGGACGCCGTCGCAGCGCGGTACCCGCAATCGTGCCCGCAAGCACGTGGTTGGTGATGAACATCGCTCCGGTAGTGTGCCCCACCAACCCCTCCGGACAGTGAAACGAGACATCTATGGCCCGCTTCCGCGTGGGAGTGCAGCTCCACCCGCAGGTCGCGACGGTGGACGAGCTGCGCTTCGCGTGGCGCGCCGCGGACGCGCTCGGCGTCGACAGCATCTGGGTGTGGGACCACTTCTTCCCGCTGTACGGCAACCCCGACGCGAACCACTACGAGGCGTACACGCTGCTCGCCGCGATGGCCGCCGAGACCACCAACGCCCAGCTCGGCGCGCTCGTCACGTGCAACTCGTACCGCAACCCGCAGCTGCTCGCCGACATGGCCCGCACGATCGACCTGATCAGCCACGGTCGGTTCGTGCTCGGCATCGGCTCCGGCTGGTTCGAGCGCGACTACACGGAGTACGGCTACGACTTCAAGACCGCGCCGGACCGGCTGCGCGACCTCCGCGACGCGCTCCCACTCCTCATCGACCGGCTCGGTCAGCTCACTCCCCCGCCCGAGGGCGATGTCCCGATCCTCATCGGTGGCAGCGGCGAGAAGGTGACGCTCCGGCTCGTCGCCGAGCACGCCGACGCGTGGAACACGTTCGGCCCGCCCGCGAGCTTCGCGGCGAAGTCGGCGGTGCTCGACGAGTGGTGCGCCAAGCTCGGTCGTGAGCCCGGCGAGATCGAGCGCACCGTCGCGATCCAGCCCGACGAGATCGGCACGTGGCAGGAGTACCTCGACGCCGGCGCCGAGCACCTCATCGTGATGACGGGCTCGCCGTACGACCTCGCACCCGTCGAAGCGCTGCTCGCTTCGGCCCGCTCCTAGCGTCGGCACCGCCGGCCGCGTGGACCATCTCCGTCTGCTCCCGCCCGGGAGCGGTGCCGGCTTCGTGGGCGACCTCGCGATCCCCGCGGACTTCTACTGGGTGACGCGCCAACCCGCGCCGCTCGCCGGGATGGGGTACCCGCGCGGCAACAGCTGGGACGCGCTGGCGCACGCGGGGATCCGGCACGTCGTCTGCCTGACGCACGCGCAGGCACCGTACGACGCGTCACCACTCGCGACGCATCACGCGCAGATGCAGGACCTCTACAACCGCGCCGAGCCCGACGACCCTGAACGCGAGCGCGCGCTCGCGCTGGACGCGGCGCGGTTCGTCGTCGAGCGGCTGCAGGCGGGCGAAGGGGTGGTCGTGCACTGTCACGCGGGTCGCGGCCGCACCGGGACCGTCATCGGGAGCGCGCTCGTCATGCTCGGCCACGACCCCGAGACCGTCGTCGACTGGCTCCACCGCGTCCAGCGCACGCGCGGCAAGCGGGGTTGGCCCGAGCAACCGTGGCAGGCCGGCGTCGTCCTCAACCCGTAATCACCGTTCAAGATTGCTGTGGCTCAGCGGGGGGTGATGCGGATGGTGACGGTTCCCGCGTCGGCGGGTGTGGTCCAGGTGAGGAGCTGGGCCGCGGGGTCGTAGGTGGTCTCGCCGGCCGAGACCGTGACCTCCGGGACGTCGGGATAGTGCAGCCGGGGCACGTAGACGACCGTCGGCGCGTCGATCGCGACCTCGCGTCGAAGCTCCGCGGTGAACTCGCCCGTCGTGAGATCGAAGCGCATGGCGCGGGGTGCTCCGGCCCAGTGCCGTACGAACGGGCGACAGAACGCGCGCGTCGCGCGGCCGCCGGAGTCCAGGTCGTCGGCATCCGTGATGTCGTCCGGGCTGAAGATCGAGAGGTCCTCGTCGTTCCACTGGTCGCCGTGGTCGTGCGAGTTGTCCGCGGTGTAGTTCCACTGCGTGGTGTGGAGCAGGAGCTCGTCCATCGCCCGGTAGCTCGCATCGAGCGCGACCTCCTGGCTCGACCAGTCGCCGGTCCGGAACGCCTCACCCCCGTTCATCTCGTACGGGATGCCGAACTCCCCGATGAGCATCGGCGGATCGCCCATCCGATCGCGCGACACCTGCTGCAGCCCTCCGAGCATCTTCACGTGCTCGGCCGCGATCGCCTCGACGCCTGCCACCACCTCGCCCGACAGCGACCGGTACGCGTTCGGATCGAACTTCCGGGTGATGAGGCTCATGACGTCGTACCAGTGGCGCGCGTTGCAGATGAACGGGTCCGGATCGCGCCACTCGGTGTCGAGCTCCATCGGCGAGCCCTCGAGGAAGATGAAGCAGTCGTCGTGGTGGTCCCGGAGCGCGGCCCGGAACTTCCACCGCGAACGGCTCCATGTGGTCGCGCCAGCCGTCGCCACCGAGCCCGTCGGGCATGAGCAGCACCGGGTTGCCGTCCGAGTCGCGATCCCAGAGCCCGATCTCGCGCCAGGGGCAGCCGTCGACCCAGATGCCCGCGGCCTCAGTCGCGGCCAGCTGCTCGAGCGGGCTGAGCGGCTCCGCGCCGGAGTCGTCGCGGGACATGAACCGGCGGCCACGCGTGAGGTCCCGAGCCGTCATCCCGATGTAGCCGGAGCTGGGCTCGTTGAGCGTGTCGTACCCGAGGACGTTGTCCAGGTCCGCGATCCGCTCCGCCACCGCGCCGATCGACGCGACGTAGCGGTCCTGGAGCTCCTGCTGCACCCCGGCCAGGCGGGCCGGCCCGTAGGTGTCGCCGCCGTAGAAGAGCGTCCACATCGACGCCACGGGCGCGGTCATGTAGTTGCCGGGCCAGTCGAACGCGTGCAGTGCCACGGCCTCCGCGGCCTCGAAGCGGTCCGGGCGCATCCCCGCGACCTCGAGCGTCCAGTAGGGCGCGCCGTCGCCACCGGTCCAACGGCTCCACACGTCCTGGTGCGGATCGATGAAGACGAGCAGGTCGCGCTCGCCGGCGCGGCGGACGCACTCGCGCACGTAGTCGAGGTACGCCTCGTCGTGCTGACCGGGACCCGCGTGCTCGATCGCCTCCCACGTCACGAGGAAGCGGAGCACGTTGAAGCCCCAGTGCGCGATGCGATCGAGGTGGCGATCGATCTCGTCGAGCGGCGCGGGGCGGCCGATGAACGACACGTCGCGCCAACCCGCGAAGTCCACGCCGAGGTGCGTCGCGCCATCCGGCGTGTACGGCACCTTCGTGCTGCCGCCGAAGTTCACCCCTCGCAACAACGTGGGCCGCCCCTCGGGGTCGACGAACCACGAAGGCCGGGTGCTGTATCCATGCGTCATCGGGCGAAGCATCGCGCGCCGCGCCGGTACCCTGGGCCCGTGCAGATCGACTTCCAGGCCTCCGAGCGCGCCAGCCTGGGCGTCGAGGTGGAGCTCACCCTCGTCGATCCGCAGTCGGGAGCGCTCGTCAGCGCGGCGTCGGACATCCTGGCGGAGCTCGGTCGCGGGCACCCCGACGGACTCCATCCGAAGGCGAAGCACGAGCTGTTCGAGTGCACGATCGAGGTCATCACCGGCATCTGCCAGACCGCCGACGAGGCCAAGCGCGACCTCGCGGCGAACGATCGCGGAGGTGCGCGCCGGCGCGGCTTCGCGGGGTCTGACGCTGATGTCGGCGGGGAGCCATCCGTTCTCGCTCCCCCACGAGCAGATCGTCAGCCCGGATCCGCGATACGCCACCCTCATCGAGGAGATGCAGTGGATGGCCCGACGGCTGCAGATCTTCGGCATCCACTATCACGTCGGGGTCCGATCGGCGGAGAAGTCGATCGTGGTCGCGAACGCGATGCAGTTCTACCTCGCGCACCTGCTCGCGCTGTCGGCGTCGAGCCCGTACTGGGAGGGTCACGACACCGGCCTCGCCTCATGTCGGGTCAAGGTGTTCGAAGGGCTGCCCACCGCGGGTCTGCCCCCCGTCATCGAGGACTGGGCCGACTTCGAGCAGTTCATGCACACGCTCGTCTCGGCCGATGCGATCACGACGATCCGCGAGGTGTGGTGGGACGTCCGCCCGCACCCCGAACTTCGGCACCGTCGAGCTGCGCATCTGCGACGCGATGCCGACGCTGCGCGAGGTCGCGGCCGTCGGCGCGCTCGCGCAGTGCCTCGTGCACCGCATCGACACCCAGATCGACGCGGACGTGCAGGTCTACATCCCGCGGGAGTGGACGATCCGGCAGAACAAGTGGCTGGCCGCGCGCTACGGGCTCGACGCCAAGCTGATCGTCGACGACGAAGGAACGCGCATCGCCGCGCGTGACGTCATCCTGGAGCTCACCGACGAGCTCGCGCCGATCGCAGCCGAGCTCGGGTGCAGTGACGAGCTGGCCGACATCACGCCGATCCTGAAGCTCGGTCCGAGCTACGTGCGCCAGCGCGAGGTCGTCGAACGCGGCGGGACGCTCGTCGACGTGGTGCACACGCTCGTCGAAGAGCTGGCGACGGACGAGCCGGGGCTCCGATGACGGCACCCTCGGTGGCGGCCGGCCTCGACGCATTCCTCGACGCGCACCTCGAGGAGCTGATCACGTTCCGGCGCGAGCTCCACGCGCATCCCGAGCTGAGCGGCGAGGAGCACGAGACGACGGCCCGGGTCGCGGAGCGCCTGCGCGTGGCCGGGCTCGCGCCGCGCGTCCTGCCCTGCGGCACCGGGTTGCTCTGCGACCTCCCGGCCGCGACGGGCTCCGGCGCCTCGGTGGGTCCGACGGTCGCGCTCCGGGCCGACCTCGACGCGCTCGCGATGGCCGACGAGACCACCGTGCCGTACCGCTCGCAGGTGCCCGGGGTCGCGCACGCGTGCGGACACGACGTGCACACGACCGTCGTCCTCGGCGCGGGGCTCGCGCTCGACCCGCCTGCTCGGGGCGGACGACGCACCCGCCGGGACGGTGCGCCTCCTCTTCGAGCCGGCCGAGGAGTCCGCGCCGGGTGGCGCGCTCGACGTCATCGACGCGGGCGGGCTCGTCGACGTCGCGTGGCTCTTCGGCCTGCACTGCGACCCCAAGCTCGATGCCGGCCAGATCGGGGTCCGGGTCGGTGCGATCACGTCCGCGGCGGATCTGGTCGAGATCCGGTTGCACGGGCCCGGCGGCCACACCGCGCGGCCTCACCTGACGGTGGACCTCGTCGCGCTCGCCGGGCGGATCGCGGCCGACCTCCCGGCCGCGTTGCGCACCGCCGACCCGTCGCTCAACCTCGTGTTCGGCGCGCTCCACTCGGGCGACGCCGCGAACGTGATCCCCGCGACCGCGCTGTTGCGCGGCACGTTGCGGACTCCTGATCGGGCCGCGTGGGACGGCGCGCCGGACCGGCTCGATGCCGCGCTGCGCGCGTTCGTCGAGCCCGCGGGTGCGACCTACGAGATCGACCACGGCGCGGGGTGCCGCCCGTCGTCAACGACGAGCAGGCCACCGGTGCTGCTCGCCGACGCGGCGACGCGCGTCGCTCGGTGCGGACGCCGTGGTGCCGACCGAGCAGAGCGCGGGTGGCGACGACTTCGCCTGGTACGCGGAGCGCGTGCCGAGCACCTACGTCCGGCTCGGCGTGCACGACCCGGCGTCGACCGAGCCCCGCCGGGACCTCCACGCCAGCACGTTCGACGTCGACGAGCGCGCCATCGCCGTCGGCGTCCGCGTGCTCGTCGGTGCCGCCCTTGCCGCCCTCCGCACCCCGTAACCCGTTTCGGCGTGAGTTGTGGTCGCCCTGGCAACCCAAAGTCACGCCGAAACGGGTGGGCGGCGCCGCGACGGGCGGGTTAGGGTCGATGGCAACACGCGGGAGTCCGGTGCGCCGGGCTGAGAGGGTGGGCACGCAGCCCCCGACCGTCAGAACCTGATCCGGGTCATGCCGGCGCAGGGAGCCTCCTCCAAGTCTTCCGTCGTCGTCGTGCCCCCGAGCCGAGGGAGTGACGATGGAGGCGCTGGTGTTCGCGGGAGGTGACCCGCCCGACCCCCGCTGGCCCGCCACGCTCCCCGTCGACGCGTGGATCGTCGCCGCGGACTCGGGCCTCGAGCACGTGCACGCGCTCGGCCGGCACGCCGACCTCGTCGTCGGCGACATGGACTCCGTCTCGCCGTCGGCACTCGAACGCGCGGTCGCCGCGGGGACGGTCGTCGAGCGGCACCCGGCCGACAAGGACGCCACGGACCTCGAGCTCGCTCTGGACGCGGCGAAGCGGGCCGGCGCGACCCGCGTGACGGTCATCGGCGCCGGCGGTGGGCGCCTCGACCACTTCCTCGCGAACGCGCTCCTCGTTGCGGCTCCGGCGTGGGCGGGCTTCGAGCTGCACGCCCTGATCGGGGACGCCCACATCGCCGTCGTGCGGGACACCATCACGCTCGGCGGTCGGCCCGGCTCGATCGTGAGCCTGCTCCCGGTGGGTGGTGCGGCCGGCGGCGTCCGCACCACCGGGCTCCGCTGGCCGCTCGCGGGACGACGACCTCGGGCCCGGATCCACCCGTGGCGTGAGCAACGAGATGACCGCAGACGACGGCGACCGTCGCGCTCGACCGACGGCGTCCTGCTGGCGATCCAGCCCGACGCCGACCCCGACCTCATCCACCTCGACTCCGGAGGAACCTGACGTGCGACTTCGCATCGTGGCCCCGATCATGCTCGGCGCGCTCGCGCTGGCTGCGTGCAGCAGCGGGAGCAGCACCGCCTCCAGCTCGAGCGGCTCCTCGGGATCGGCCGGGTCGGCCGGGACCACGGTCACGCTCGTCACCCACGACTCGTTCGCGGTCTCGAAGCCGGTGCTGCAGCGCGTTCACGAAGCAGACCGGCATCACGGTGAAGGTGCTCAAGGACGGCGACGCGGGCGCGGCGCTGAACCAGGCGATCCTCACCAAGGACAACCCGTCTGGGCGACGCGTTCTTCGGCGTGGACAACACGTTCCTCTCGCGGGCGCTCGCCGCCGGGATCTTCGTCCCCTTCACGGCCAAGGGCCTCGACCGGGTCCCGCCGCGTTCAAGCTCGACCCCAAGGAGCGGGTCACGCCGATCGACTACGGCGACGTCTGCATCAACTACGACAAGAAGTGGTTCGCGAGCAAGAACGTCAAGGTGCCCAGGACGCTCGCGGACCTCACCGCGCCGGCGCTGCGCGGCCGCCTCGTCGTCGAGAACCCGGCGACGTCGTCACCCGGTCTCGCGTTCGTGCTCGCGAGCGTGGCGAAGTTCGGCCCGAACGGATGGGACGGACTACTGGAAGCAGCTGCAGGCCAACGACGTGAAGGTCGACGACGGTTGGGACCAGGCGTACGACACGGACTTCTCCGCCGGCTCGGGCCACGGCGCCTACCCGCTCGTCGTGAGCTACGCGTCGAGCCCGCCGGCCGAGGTCTACTACGCCAAGCCGACGCCGAAGACCGCGCCGACGGGCGTCGCTGACCGACACGTGCTTCCGCCAGGTCGAGTTCGCCGGCGTGCTGAAGGGTGCCGCGCACCCGAAGGCCGCGCAGGAGCTCGTGAACTTCATGCTCGCGCGAGAAGTTCCAGGCGGACATCCCGCTCCAGATGTTCGTCTTCCCGACGCGAACCGGGACGCCGTTGCCGAGCGTGTTCACGAAGTACGCCGACGGTCCCGAGCCACCCGTTCACGCTCCCGCCGGCCGAGATCGGGGCCAAGCGCGACGCGTGGATCGCGCAGTGGACCGACACCGTGCTGCGGTGAGCGAACGCGCCACCACGACGCGATCACGGCTGCCCGGCTGGGCAGGGTGGCGCACGGCTGCTGATCGTCGCGGTCCCGGTCGCGTTCCTCGGGCGTGTTCTTCGCGTGGCCGGTCGTCGCGATCCTCGGACGCGGCCTCGGCCCCTCAGGGCGCGCTCGACCTCGACCCGCTCGGTCAGGTGCTCAGCGATCCCGGGCTCCGCCACGTCGCGTGGTTCACGGTCTGGCAGGCCACGCTCTCGACCGTTCCTCACGCTGCTCATCGGGATCCCGGGCGCGTTCGTGCTGAGCCGGTACCGGTTCCACGGCCGCGCGCTCGTGCGCGCGCTGGTCACCGTCCCGTTCGTGCTGCCGACGATCGTGGTCGGCGCCGCGTTCAGCGCGCTCGGCATCACGGGGTCGGTCGGGGCGATCCTCCTCGCCCACGTCTTCTTCAACTACGCGGTCGTCGTGCGCACCGTCGGCGGCCTCTGGTCCCACCTCGACCCGCGGCCCGAAGAGGCCGCGCAGATGCTCGGTGCGAACCGGTGGCGGACGTTCGTCGGCGTCACGCTGCCCGCCCTCCGACCCGCGATCATCGCCGCCGCGTCGATCGTCTTCCTGTTCTGCTTCACCTCGTTCGGCGTGATCCTCGTGCTCGGCGGCCCGCACGTACGCGACGCTCGAGACCGAGATCTACCGGCAGACCGCGCAGCTGCTGAACCTGCCCGTCGCCGCCGCGCTCGCGGTCGTGCAGCTTGCTGCGGTCCTCGCGGCATTGAGCATCGGCAGCTGGGCGCGCGGCCGGCGCACCGCCGCGCTCGGGCTCCGCGCCGCGAACGAAGCCGGCACGCGCAGCTGCGGAGCCGCGGGTGCACGCGCGTTCCTCGCCGGGAACCTGCTGGTGATGGCCGGCGCTCCTCGGCACCCCGATCGCGGTCCTCGTCACCCGCTCGTTCGACCACGGGCTCGACGCGTACCGCCAGCTCACGCCACGTGAGCAGCGGCTTCCTGGAGCCGCCGATCCGGCGCCGTCTGGACCTCGCTGCGGTACGCGTCGATCGCGACCGTGATCTCGTTGGTCGTCGGCGGTGCGGCCGCGTTCGCGCTCGCCGGCGCGCACCGGAGCCGGCGGCGCAGCGCCTGGCTGCTCGACCTGCTCGTGATGCTCCCCCTCGGAGTCTCCGCGGTGACCGTCGGGTTCGGCTTCCTGATCGCGCTCGACCGCCCGCCGCTCGATCTCCGGACGTCCACCGCGATCATCCCGATCGCGCACGCGCTCATCGCGATCCCGTTCGTCGTCCGGGTGATGCTGCCGGTGCTCCAGTCGATCGACCCCCGCCTGCGCGAAGCCGCGGCCGTGCTCGGCGCGACCCCGCGGCGGGTCTGGCTGGAGGTCGACCTGCGGATCGCGGCGCGTGCCGCGCTCGTCGCCGCCGGCTTCGCGTTCGCGATCTCGCTCGGCGAGTTCGGTGCGACGCTGTTCATCGTCCGGCCGGAGACCACCACGCTGCCGGTCGCGATCTACCGCCTGCTCGGCCGGCCCGGCGCGTCGAGCTTCGACCAGGCGATGGCCGCGAGCACGATCCTGATGGTGCTCACCGCCGCGTCGGTCCTCGTGATCGAACGGCTCCGCGTGCGCGACGTCGGCGAGTTCTGATGCTCGAGCTCGAAGGCGCTCCGCGTGCAGTACGGCCGACACGGTCGCGCTCGACGGCGTCGACCTGACCGTGGCCGACCGCGAGGTCGTCTGCGTGCTCGGCCCGAGCGGGAGCGGGAAGAGCACGCTGCTGCGGGCCATCGCCGGGCTCGAGCGGCCGACGCGCCGGCGTCGTCCGGTGGGACGGCGACGATCTCACCGGCGTCGCGCCGCACCGCCGGCAGTTCGGCCTGATGTTCCAGGACCACGCGCTCTTCCCGCACCGCGACGTGCTCGGCAACGTCGCGTTCGGTCTTCGCATGCAGCGCCGGTCGAAGGCGGCCGTCGACGCCGGCGCCCGTGCGGCGCTGGCGCGCGTCGGGCTCGGCGGCTTCGAGCACCGCCGGGTGCGCGAGCTCTCGGGCGGCGAGCAGCAACGGGTCGCGCTCGCCCGCGCCCTGGCGCCCGACCCCCGGCTGCTCATGCTCGACGAGCCGCTGGGATCCCTCGACCGCGAGCTGCGCGAGCGGCTCGCGACCGAGCTCCGGGCGCTCTTCGTCGCCGCTCGGCGTCACCGCGCTGTTCGTGACCCACGACCAGGACGAGGCGTTCGCGCTCGCGGACCGGGTCGTCGTCATGCGCGCCGGGACGATCGAGCAGATCGGGCCGCCCCAGGAGCTGTCGGCGGCAGCCCGGCCACCGAGTTCACCGCCCGCTTCCTCGGGTTCGCGAACGTCTTCGACGGCGTCGTCGCGGCCGGCGGCGTGCGCTGCGCCTGGGGCGTCCTGCCCCGCCCGACCGCCTCGACCGCCCGCCGACGGGTCCGGTCCGCCTCGCCGCCCGACCCGACGCGCTGCAGCTGGCCACCGACGGCCGCGGTGCGGGGACGGGTCACCGGGACGACGTTCCGGCGCGATCACTTCCAGGTGCAGATCGACACGGACCTCGGCACCGCTGGAGGTCGTGGCCGACGTCCCGCCGGCGGTCGGCGACCTCGTGACGGTCTCGCCCTCGACCCCGAAGCCGTGGTCGTCCTCTCCGCATAGCCTCGGTCCCGATGACCGACCTGACGTTCGACCACCTGTATCCGTACGCCGAGCTCACCGACGCGCTGCACGGGCCTCGCCGCTGCGCATCCCGATCTCGTGACGCTCGAGAGCGCCGGAACGCTCCCACGAGGGCCGCGACATCTGGCTCGCGACGATCACCAACACCGCGACCGGACCGCACGACGAGAAGCCGGCGCTCTTCGTCGAAGCGAACATCCACGCGACCGAGATCACCGCGTCGACTGCCGCGCTGCACCTCGTCCATCACCTCGCGACGCCGCTACGGCACGGACGACGCGGTGACGCGCGCGCTCGACACGCGCTGCTTCTACGTCATCCCCCGCCTGAACCCGGACGGCGTCGAGCTCGCGCTCGCCGACCCGCCGAAGTACCTGCGGTCGAGCACGCGCATCTACCCCCGTCCCGACCAGCAGCCGCGGCCTCGTCGAGGCGAGACATCGACGGTGACGGCCGCGTGCTCGACGATGCGCATCGCGGACCCGAACGGCGCCTGGAAGGTCGCACCCCGACGACGCGCGCCTGCTCGTGCCGCGCGCGCTCGACGAGGACGGGCCCGGCGACTACTACCGGCTGCTGCCCGAAGGCACGATCCACGAGTACGACGGCACGCCTGATCCCGATCGCGCCCGAGCACCGCAGCCTCGACCTCAACCGCAACTTCCCCCAGGACTGGCTGCCGGAAGGCATCGCAGCAGGGCGCGGGACCGTTCCCGACGTCCGAGCCCGAGGTGCGCACGCTCGTCGAAGCGGTGGTCGCGCGTCCGAACATCTGCGCGTACATCGCCTACCACACGTTCAGCGGCGTGATCCTGCGTCCGTACGGTGGCTACGCCGGACGAGCACTTCCCCACGCCCGACCTGCACGTGTACCAGGACCTCGGCAAGCGCGCGACCGAGATCACCGGGTACGAAGCGGTGTCCGTGTTCCACGACTTCAAGTACGACCCGAAGACGTCGATCACCGGCGCGAGCGATGAGTGGGCCTACGACCACCTCGGGATCTTCGCGTGGACCACCGAGTTCTGGAGCCCGATCCGCGCCGCGGGGATCACCGGTTTCAAGTACATCGACTGGTTCGACGACCACCCGGTCGAGGACGACCTCACGCTGCTGCGCTGGAACGACGACGTGCTGGGTGGCAAGGGCTTCGTCGACTGGTATCCGTTCGACCACCCGCAGCTCGGCCGGGTCGAGATCGGCGGGTGGGACTTCTTCCGCACCTGGACGAACGCGCCGCCCTCGCTCATGGCCGCGGAGGTCGCGCCGCACAGCGAATGGGCCGTCGCGCACCAGCTCGCGTCTCCTCACCTCGAGGTGCGCTCGTTCACGGCCGATCCGCTCGGCGACGGCATCTGGCGGGTGCGCCTCGTCGTGGAGAACACGGGCTGGCTGGCCACGAACGTGAGCCGGAAGGCGCTCGAGCGCAAGGCCGTGCGTCCCGTCGAAGTCGAGATCGACCTGCCCGACGGCGCGTCGCTCGCGCTCGGCGACCCCCGCCAGGAGCTCGGCCAGCTCGCGGGTCACGCCCGGGCCCGCCAGATGCTCGCGATGTTCGACGGCGGCTTCGACGCGACCGACGACCGGGCCAAGGCCGAGTGGGTCGTCCACGCCGCCCGCCGGGGCGACCCTCGGCGTCACCGCCCGCCACGCCCGCGCCGGCACCGCCCGCGCCTCCCTCACCCTCCCGTGACGCTCCAGACTCCCGCGCTTGTGCCGACAGCCGTCGTGAGCACGGGTTTTGGCACCGACGGGGAGGGAGGAAGACGTGGGTGAGGTGCTGAGGGTCGGGTTGGCGGGGGCGGGGCCGTGGGCGCGCACCGTGCACGCGCCCATGCTCGCGACGGGACCCGAGACGACCCTCGCGGGCGTGTGGTCGCGCACCGAGACTTCGGCGGAGTCGCTGGCCGCGGACCATGGCGTTCCCGCGTTCCCGTCCTTCGACGCGCTGCTCGACGCCTCTGAGGCGGTGGCCATCGCGGTGCCGCCGGGCGTGCAACCCGCCCTCGCGGTGCGCGCCGCGCGTGCGGGGAAGGCGCTGATGCTCGAGAAGCCCCTCGCCCTCGACGTCGCCGGCGCCGAGCGGATCGCCGAGGCGGTGCAGGACGCGGGCGTCGGCAGCGTGATGGTGCTCACCTACCGCTACGCGCCGAAGGTCCGCGAGTTCCTCACCCAGGCTGCGACGTTCGATGCGACGGGCGGGCGCGCGTGCTTCCTCTCCGGCGTGTTCCTCGGCGGACTGTTCGCGGGCTCGGGCTGGCGGATGGAGCACGGCGCGCTGCTCGACGTCGGCCCGCACATCCTGGATCTCGTCGACGCGGCGCTGGGCCCGATCGTCGGCGTCCGCGCCCACGGCGACACCCAGGGCTGGATCGGCGTCCTCGCCGACCACGAGAGTGGTGCCGTGAGCGAGACCTCGATCTCGTGCACCGCGGCCATCACCCCGAGCCGCACCGAGGTGGAGCTGTACGGCCGCGACGGGTCGCTCGCCGTCGACGGGCGCTCGGACGCGCGCGAGGTCGTCTTCGCCAACCTGCGCGCCGATTTCGCCGCCGTGGCCGCGAGCGGCGGGCCCCACCCGTGCGACGCGGCCCGGGGCCTCGAGCTCCAGCGCATCCTCGCGATGGTCGAGGACGCACTCGCCGGAAGGTAAATCGCCCGTCGGCGGTTGCACCTCGGGCGTCTCCGGCCGAAGTCGCACCAAACGCCGGACGACCGAGGTGGGCCAGAATGCGAAGCGGGCCCGCTCTTCCCGACGGCCACGAGGAGACGGTGATGGGTACGACCTTCACGAGCGTGAACCCGGCCCACCCGGACGAGGTCCTGGGCACCTACCCCGAAGCGACGGCCGCCGACGTCGATGCGGCGGTGACTCGCGCGACCGACTGCACAGAAGCACTGGGCCGAGGTTCCCGTGCCGCGGCGCGCGGAGATCATCGCCGCGTGCGGCGCCGTGCTCGCGGCGCGCAAGGCCCACCTCGCCACGCTCGTCAGCCGCGAGGCGGGCAAGATCCTCGTCGAGGCGGGCGGCGACGTGCAGGAGGCCATCGACATGGCCGGCTACGTCGCCGGCCAGGGCCGCGACGCGTGGGGCGAGACGCATGCCGTGCGAGATGCCCGAACAAGATGGGCTTCACGACCCGTCAGCCCGTCGGCGTCGTCGGGATGATCACGCCGTGGAACTTCCCGGTCGCGATCCCGTCGTGGAAGATCTTCCCCGCGCTGCTCGCCGGCAACGGCGTCGTCATCAAGCCGTCCGAGCACGCGCCGCAGTGCTGCGACGAGTTCGTCGCCGCGCTGCGTCGACGCCGGCGTGCCCGAAGACGCTCGTCCAGGTCGTCCACGGGTTCGGCGAGTCGGCGCGGCGCTCTCGTCGCACCCGGGCATCCGCGCCGTGAGCTTCACCGGCTCGGTCCCGACCGGCCGGCTGGTCGCGGCGGCGGCGATGGAGACGGGCCCGCGCCTCGTGTCGCTCGAGCTCGGTGGCAAGAACGCGATGGTCGTCCTGCCCGATGCCGATCTCGATCTCGTGGTCGACGGGGCGCTGTTCGGCGCGTTCGGCACCGCGGGGCAGCGCTGCACGTCGACGTCTCGGCTCGTCGTGCACCGCGACGTCGCCGACGAGCTCGTCGACGCGCTCGCGGCGCGCGCCGCGCAAGCTCGTGCTCGGCGATCCGGTCGCGCCCGGCACCGACGTCGGCCCGGTGATCGACCGCCGATTCGGCCGAGCGCATCGCGCGGCATGGTCGAGACCGCGCTCGGCGAAGGCAACGACGCTCGTCGACCGGCGGCGACGTCGTCGCGGTCGACGGCTGCGAGGGTGGCGCGTTCTTCGAGCCGACGATCCTGCGCGGCGCGACGCGCGCATTCGCATCGCCCGCGAACGAGGTGTTCGGGCCGGTGCTCGCGGTCGTCGAGGTCGACTCGTTCGACGAGGCGATCGACACCGTGAACGACTGCGAGTACGGACTCTCGGCCGCGGTCTACACCGCGACGTCGACCCCGCGATGCAGCGCCGTGACACGGATCGACACCGGCATCGTCTACGTGAACGCGCCGACGATCGGCGCCGAGATCCACCTGCCGTTCGGCGGCACGAAGCACACCGGCAACGGCTACCGCGAGGCCGGCCGGCGCGGCCTCGAGCAGTTCAGCGAGACGAAGTCGTGTACATCGACTTCTCCGGCCAGAGCTGCAGAAGGCGCAGATCGACAACCGCGTGAGCCGCGCGGTCGGAGGCGGTCGCTGCGCTGTGACGCAGCCGACGGCATCCGAGCCACACGTGCGGCGAGCACTGGTCCGGTCGCCGAGCGACGCTGCGTGCTGCGCGACGGGGCGTCGACACCGTGTTCGGGCTGCCGGGCGTGCACAACCTCGCGCTCTGGCCCGCGTGCGCGCAGGCCGGCATCCGGATCGTCGGCTCGCGCCACGAGCAGGGCTGCGCCTACGCGGCCGACGGCTACGCCCGCGCGACCGGCACAGCTCGGCGTGGCGCTCACCACCACCGGGCCCGGCGCGGCGAACACGCTCGGCGCGGTCGGCGAGGCGTGGGCGTCGCACTCGCCCGTCGTCGTGATCGCGTCCGACATCGCGACCACGCTGCGCCGGCCCGGCATGTACCGCGGCGTCCTGCACGAGTGCACCGACCAGGCCGCGCTGTTCGCGCCGGTCACGAAGGCTCGACGATCGACGTCGGCCGACGCCGACGGGCTCGCGTCCACGGATCGCCGACGCCGTCGACGCATCGCCCGGCGCGCGCCGCGCGGACCGGTGTACGTCGGCATCCCGACCGACCTGCTCGACCGCGCCCGTCGCCGGCCGTCGCCGTGGCCGCCGCGACCAGCGCCGCACCCGGACGCGACCGCCATGCTCCCCTCGACGTGGTCGACCGCTGCCGAGCTGCTCGCGCGGTCGGAGCGTCCGCTGCTCTGGATCGGCGGCGGCGCCGCGACGCCGGCAGCGAGATCGACGCGCTCGGCGACCCGCGCTCGGCGCGCCGGTGATCACGACGTTCCAGGCCCGCGGCGTGCTGCCCGCCGACCATCCGCTCCTCGTCGGCGCGCCGCCGCACGAGCCTGCCGGTCACGACCTCATCGAGCGCGCCGACTTCGTGCTCGTGATCGGCAGCGACCTCGACGCACATGAACACGATGGGCTGGCGGCTCCCGCTGCCCGAAGCGTCGGGTCGCGATCAACGTCGATCCGAGCCGACGCGACGAAGAACTACGTCGATGGACGCCGTCCTCGAAGCCGACGCCGCGCAGCGTCACCGCGCTCGCTCGCCGACGCGACTCCCGCCTCGCGACGCCGTGGGCGGGCGACTCGCCGCGATCGGTCAAGCAGCTGCGCGACGAGCTCCGCGGCCGACCCGACGATCGCGCCGACGCCGTCGAGTTCCTCGAACGCACGCGCAGCCGCGCTGCCCGACGACGCCGTCGTCTTCGCCGACATGTGCATCGCCGGGCTACTGGCTCGTCGGGCCAGCTACCCGGTCGCAGACGCCCGCGGTCGCTCCACTACCCGATGGGCTGGGGCACGCTCGGCTACGCGTTCCCGGCCGCGATCGGCGCGGCCGCCGCGGTCCGGCCGCGAACCGACCCGTCGTCGCGGTCGTCGGCGACGGCGGCATGCTGTTCGCGATCGGCGAGCTCGCGACCGTCGCGCAGGAACGGCTCCCGCTCACCGACCGTCGTCGTCGACGACGGTGGCTACGGGATGCTGCGCTTCGGCCACGATGTGCGATCCGGACCTCGGCTGCGAGCTTCGCCACGCCGACTTCGCCGCGGTCGCCCGTGGCTTCGGCATCGCGGCCCAGCACGTCGACGGCCTCGGCGAGCGACTACGCGGCCGCGCTCGACCGAGGCCGTCGCGTCGGCGAGCCCCCAACCTGCTGCACGTCGCGCGCCACGCTCGTGCCCACCCCGCACACCTCGCCGCGCTGGCCCCTCCGAGCGAGCGTGAGTCCGCCGATGGCCTTCCGAGTCACCTACGCCACCCTGAGGCCGACGACGACGAGATGCACGCCGCCTACGACCGCGGCATCGAGATCGCGCGCAGCTGGCTCGGCGAGGACCACCACTTCACTCGTCGACGGCGAGCACCGCCGTGGCATGCCCGGCACCGAGTTCGAGGAGCGCTCACCGAGCGACCTCGACGTCGCTGATCGGCACGGTTCGCGCACGCGACGGAGGACGACGTGCGCGACGCGGTCGCCGCGGCCCGGCGCGCCGCGCCCGGCGTGGGCCGCGACGCCCGTGGCAGCGAGCGCGTCGCGATCCTCGAGCGCGCGCGCCGACCAGATCAGTCGAGCACCGCAGCGAGCTCGCCGCGCTCGATGGCGATGGAGGTCGGCAAGAACCGGCTCGAGGCGCTCGGCGACGTCGAGGAGTCGGCCGACCTCATCCGCTACTACTGCCACCAGATGACCGAGCACGACGGGTTCGAGCTCCCGATGGGCCGGCTCAACCCGGTCGAGGAGACCTCGGACGTCATGCGCCCCTACGGCGTGTGGGCCGTGATCAGCCCGTTCAACTTCCCGATGGCGCTCGTCGGCCGGGCCGCTCGGCGCCGCGCTCGTCGCCGGCAACACCGTCGGTGCTGAAGCCGTCGCGAGCAGGGCGTGTTCACCGGGCTGATGACCGTGCCAGGCCCTGCACGCAGGCCGGCGTGCCCGACGGGCGTGCTGCACGTCGTGACCGGGCCGGGCGAGACGCGTCGGCGCACGCGCTCGTCGCCGAACCCGCGACGTCGACGGCATCACGTTCACCGGCTCGTACGAGATCGGCATGGAGATCTACCGGACGTTCACGACGCGAGCACCCGAAGCCGATGATCTGCGAGATGGGCGGCAAGAACCCGGTGATCGTCGCCGCGCACGCCGACCTCGACGTCGCCGCCGAGGGCACCGCTGCGCTCGGCGTTCGGGCTCAGCGGCCAGAAGTGCTCGGCCGCGTCGCGCGTGTACGTCGACCGACCGGTCTGCAGCGGAGTTCGTCCGCCGGCTCGTCGACGCAGGCCGCGGCGATCGAAGGTCGGCAACCCGCTCGACCGCGGCGTGTACATCGGACCGGTCGTCGACGAGGACGCGGTCGCGCGGTTCGAGCGCGCGGTCGAGGAAGCGCGCAGCGTCGGGCAGCGTGTTCGTCGGCGGCGCACCGCTTCGTCGACGGCGACCTCGGCCGCGGCTACTACCTCGACGCCGACGGTCGTCGAGGTGCCGCGCGATTCGTGCGATCTGGACGCACCGAGCTGTTCGTGCCGCTCGATCGCCGTCACCGCCGGTCGACTCGCTCGACGAGGCGTTCACCCTGGCCAACGACACGCCGCTCGGGCTCGACCGCGGGGTTCTTCAGCGAGGACCCCGCCGAGGTCGACGACTTCCTGAACCGCATCGAGGCCGGGGTCGTCTACGTCAACCGCCGCGCCGGCGCGACGACGGGCGCGTGGCCCGGCGTCCAGCCGTTCGGCGGTTGGAAGGGCTCGGGCACCAACGGCAAGGCCGGCGGAGGCCCGTACTACCTGCAGCAATACCTCCGCGAGCAGTCCCGAACGGTCGTCGCGAAACGAGCATGCATGACCAAGTCCTGGAGAGTGCCGTTCGACCTCGCGGCGCGCGACCGCGTCCCGCGCTCGTCACCGACCTGCCCGGGCCCGGTGGCGAAGCGCTCGATCGAGCGCGACCAGCGCGATCGCCAGCCCGTCGATGGGTCGCGTGCTACCCGCTCGTGCCCGACCGCGGCGTCGGGGCTCGTGATCGAGGACGTCGACGGCAACCGCTTCCTCGACTTCAACGCGGGCATCGCGGTCACGTCGACCGGCCACTGCCACCCGCAGGTCGTCGCCGCGATCGCAGCGCAGGCGGGCACGCTGCATCCACTACTGCTCGAGCGACTGGTACCACCCGGTCTACGTCGAGCTGTCCGAGCGGCTCGGTCGCGCAGCGCGCCGGTCGCACGGAGCGCCAAGGTCTTCCTCACCAACTCGGGCACCGAAGCCGTCGAAGCGCGCGATCAAGCTCGCCCGCCACGCGACCGGACGGCCGAACGTGATCGCGTTCCTCGGCGCGTTCCACGGCCGCTCGCTCGGCAGCCTCGTCGCTCACCGCGAGCAAGGCGAAGTACCGCCAGGGTTCGGCGCGCCGATGCCCGGCGTGCACCACGCGCCGTACGGCGAGTCGGGTACATCGAGCGGGTGCTCTTCAAGCACCTCGTCGCGACCCGAAGACGTCGCGGCGATCGTCGTCGAGCCGATCCAGGGCGAAGGCGGCTACATCGTCCCGCCCGCGGGTTGGCTCGCCGAGCTCCAGCGAGCTGTGCATCGCAGCACGGGATCCTGCTCGTCGCCGACGAGGTCCAGAGCGGCATCGGCCGGACCGGCAAGCATGTGGGCCGTCGAGCACGAGGGCATCGAGCCCGACGTCCTGCTGGCCGGCAAGGGCATCGCGAGCGGGCTGCCGCTCGGCGGCGCTGATCGCGCGCGCGGAGCTCATGAAACGTGGAGCGCCGGCGCAGCACGGCTCGACGTTCGGCGGCAACCCGGTCGCGTGCGCGGCCGCGCTCGCGACGCTCGACCTCGTCGAAGGCTCGCTGACCGAGAACGCGGCGACGGTCGGCGAGCTCCTCGTCACCCGGCTACGCGAGCTGCAGCGCCGCCAGCCGCAGCTCACCGACGTCCGCGGCCGCGGGCTGATGATCGGCATCGACTTCCCGAACCACGACACCGCCGCACGCGGTCGAGCAGGCCTGCTTCCGCGCGCGGCCTGCTCGTGCTCACCTGCGGCGAGCGTCGCGTCCGGTTCGCGCCGCCGCTCGACTCATCCGACCGACCAGGCCGAGACCGCGGTGTCGATCCTGGCCGACGCATGCGCCGAGGTCGCACCCTGACCTCGCACGTCTATCGCGCGCGGCCGGGACCTCCCGGTCGCGGTCGAGGCGCGCGGGCTGCGAGATCGTCGACGCCGACGGGAGCCGGTACCTCGACGCGTGCGGCGGCGCGATCGTCGTGAACCTCGGCCACGGCGATCGCGACGGTGATCGACGCGCTGCGGCCGACCAGCTCCGACCACGTCGACTCGTGCACGCGACCACAGTTCACGACGCGACGCGCTCGAGCAGTACGCGGCCGAGCTCGCACCGCTCGTGCCGGTCGACGACGCGCGCGATCTATCCGGTCAGTGGCGGCAGCGAGGCGATCGAGACCGCGTGCAAGCTCGCCCGCTCGTACCACCTGGCGCGCGGCGAGCGCCGACCGGCACGTCGTGCTCGCTCGGCACGGCTCGTACCACGGCAACAGCCGCGGCGCGCTCGATCTCTCGGGCCGGGACCCGCTCGCGCGCGCCGTACCTCCCGTGGCTCGGCCTCACCGAGCACGTCCCGGCCGCTGTACCCGTACCGGGTCGAGCTCTCCGGCGCCGAGCACGCGGCCCGGCTCGACGAGACGATCGACCAGCTCGGTGCCGACGCGCGTCGCCGCGTTCGTCGCGGAGCCGATCGCGGGCGCGGCCACTCGGCGCGTCGGTGCCGCCGGACGACTACTGGCCGCGCGGTCGCGGACGTCTGCCGGCGCGCACGGCGTGCTGCTCATCGCGGACGAGGTGATGACCGGCTTCGGGCGCACCGGCGCGTGGTTCGCCTGCTCGCACTGGGACGTCCGACCCGACATGCTGGTCGCGGGCAAGGGCGCGTCGAGTGGCTACTGGCCGCTCGGGCTCGTCGATCGCGAGCGGATCGGTGCACGACACCGTGCAGGCCGGCGGCGGGTTCGTCCACGGCTTCACCTGGTCCCATCATCCCGGCGGCGCGGCCGTCGGGCGCGCGGTGCTGCAGCGCATGGTGCGACGACGACCTCGTCGCAGCGGAGCCGCGTGCTCGGCGTCCGGCTGCTCGAGCAGCTCCGGGACGCGCTCGCGGGCGTCGAGCATCGTCGGCGACGTGCGCGGCCGCGGGCCTGCTGATCGGGCGTCGAGCTCGTCGCGGACCGGGCGACGAAGGCCGCGTTCCCGCGCGTCGGCGCGCGTCGCCGAGCGCGTGACCGGCGCCGCGAAGGAACTCGGCCTGCTCGTCTACCCGAGCACCGGGTGCGCGGACGGCATCGACGGCGACCTCTTCCTCCTCGGCCCCCCGCTCGTCGTCACCGAGGCCCAGCTCGAAGACATCGTCGCCCGCACCACCACCGCCCTCCACCCAGCTCACCCCCTGACCCACCTTTCGGCGTGACTTCGTCGTTGCCCCAGCGACGCGTAACTCACGCCGAAACGAATCAGAGGCGGTGGTGGGCGCGGAGGATCTCGGTGAGGCGGTCGAGGGGGATGCCGGTGGCGGTGTGGCCGTCGTGCCCGATGACCGTGTCAGCCGCGACCAGGCAGTTGACGACGGCCTCCTCGGTGGCCTCGACCGCGGCCGCGAAGAACGGGTTGAGCGCCTCGTCGCGCAGCAGGTTGCGGTGGAAGATGTTCGCCTCCGGCTCCGGAACGGAGGACCGGGAGAGGCGCGCGCCGGTGCTGAACGCGAGGAAGATCTCGCCGCTGCCGTGGTGCGCCACCGAGCCGGTGCGCGCCAACCCGAGGCCGGCCCGCGTACGCGAGTCGTTGCAGCTGGCGCGACGAGAGCGGTGCATCCGTCGCGAGCACCACGATGCAGCTGCCCTCGGGCTCCTCGCGGGCGGGCTTCCAACCGTCCGCGACGAATTGCCGACCGACGGGCACGCCGTCGACCGTCAGACCGACGCGCCGTCACCGAAGTTCGCGAGCACGAGCGCGCCGAGGTGGTACCCGGTCGGGGGCACGACGCGCGACGCGGAGCCGATCCCACCCTTGAAGCCGAGGCACACCATGCCGGTCCCCGCGCCCACCGCGCCCTCCACGACCGGCCCCGCCTCCGGACCTCGCGCCGCGTCGACCGCCCGGGCCACGTCAGCCGCTTCGACCTGCACGGCCCGGCCGTCGCTCAACCACGAGTCGTCGCACTCCCCGACCGTCGGGATGACGACATCCGAGACGCCGACGCCGGGGTTCGCCCCCAGCATGAGGTCGACCACGCCGTCGTAGACCCGCCCGACGCCCATCGTGCGGGTGAGCAGGATCGGCGTGTCGAGTGCCCCCCATTCCTGGGCCTGCAGGTACCCGGTCAGCTCGCCCGCACCGTTGAGCACCGCGGCGCCCGACGGAACCCGGGCGTCGAACAGCTCGCCCGGCGTGAACGGCACGATGGCCGTCACCCCGGTGCGCGCGACGCCGCGACCCGCGGGTGGTGCGGGCTCGTCGAACCAGACCGTCGAGTGGCCGACGCGCACGTTGGCGACGTCCACGATGCTGTTCGTCGGCCCCGGAGGCAGCGTCCCGATCTCGATGCCGAGCGCCCGAGCCCGGGTGCGCGGTTCGGGCGGCCCGCTCGCAAACTCGTCCACGACGAGGCAGGCTACCGAGCCGCGGTTGCACCGACCGCTCGGACAGCGCCGCGACGTACGTTCGCCGGCGTGGAGCAGCCGCTGCAGATGCCGGCAGTCTGGACGCCCCGGCACGTGGGCCACGCGCCGGGCGGTGGCTACTGGCTGGGCGTCGAGCTGCCGGGGGACGAGGAACCGCCGCGTGGCGAGCTCCTCCGTGCCGCGCTCGAAGCTGCGGGCGCTCCCGTCCACCTCGCGACGTTGCACGGCGACGAGCCCGTTCGCCGCGTCCACGATCCCGAGTTCCTCGACTGGTTCGCCCGCGCGTGGCCCGAGTGGGAGGCCGCGGGGCTCGTCGAGCAGACCGGGCAGCGCCGGGTCGTGCCGTACGTGTTCGCGCTTCCCCAGCTGACCTCCGGCCGGCCGATCCCGGAGCCGGCCGCGGTGTGGGCCCGCAGCGGCCGGTTCGCGATGGACACCATGACGCTCATCTCGCCCGGCACCTACGACGCCGCGCGTGGCGCGGTCGACGTCACCCTCACCGCCTGTGACCTCGTGCGCGACGGCGCCAACCGCGCCGCGTACGCCGCGACCCGTCCGCCCGGTCATCACGCCGGCGCGGCGCTCTACGGCGGCTCGTGCTACCTCAACAACGCGGCCGTCGCCGCGCAGTACCTCCGCGACAACGGGGCGGAGAAGGTCGCGATCATCGACATCGACGCGCACCACGGCAACGGAACCCAGGAGCTCTTCTACGCGCGCGACGACGTGTTCTTCGGCTCCGTGCACGTCGATCCGGCGCAGGGTTGGTTCCCGCACTTCCTCGGCTTCGCGGACGAGCGCGGCGCCGGGGACGGCAGTGGGTTCAACCGCAACCTCCCGATCGCCCCGGGAACGACCGACGAGGACTGGGTCCGCTCGGTGCACGACCTCACCGAAGAGGCGCGGCGGTTCGGACCGTCCGCGCTCGTCGTCTCCCTCGGTGTCGACGCGGCCGAAGCCGATCCCGAGAGCCCGCTGAAGGTCACCGGGGCCGGGTTCGCGCGCGCCGGGCCGGGCGCGTCGCGCACGCTCGACGTCCCCACCGTGTTCGTGCAGGAAGGGGGCTACGACCTCGAGCAGCTCGGGCCGCTGGTCCTGGCGGTCCTCGCGCGGCTTCGAGGCGTAGCTCGGCGGGGAGCAGCACGATGGCAGCCGCGTAGGCTCCGCGCGATGCAACGACCAGTCGATCTCGTGGCCGGAAAGGATGAGACCGGCGGGCTTCCCAACCCGGGTCGCCCGCACCTGCAACCGCCGGAGCACTGGCGGCTCGAGGCCATCGCCGCGGTGGAACGGCCGCGGGACCCCGTCGTCACCCCCGACGGGTGGGCTCGTGTTCATCCTCGACCGGGACAGCTCCGACGTCTGGCACCTCGCGCCCGACGCCGACCACTCCGACCCGGGTCACGACCCAGCGGGGCGTAGCGGCCTACTGGGAGGACACCGCACCCGACGCTCTCTCCCGACGGGACCACGGTCGCGTTCGGCGACGGCGGCTACGTCTGGACCGCGCCGGTCGACGGGAGCACGCCGGCGCGCCGGGTGGTGCGCGCCGGCGTCGCCCGGTGTGGCTCGACGACGCGCACCTGCTCGGCGCGGTCGGCCGCGAGGGCAACACCCATCTCGTCAGCTTCGACCTCGCGAACCCCTGGCCCCAGTCGATCGCGCACGGCGACGGCGACTGCGGCTCCCCTGCGGCGTCCCCGGACCGCACCCGCGTCGCGTTCACGTTCTGGCCCCACAACGATCGCAACCGCTCCGAGATCCACATCCTGAACTCGCGACGGAACGAGTCGCGCGCGGCTCACCGGCACGGAACGCATGCAGGACAAGGGACCGGCCTGGGCCCCGGACGCCGACGACCATCGCGTACGTCTCGGAACGGAGCGGCTGGTACGAGATCTACGTGACCGACGCGGGCGAGCGGCGCGGACCGCCAGCTCACCAGATGACGGCGCCGACTTCGGCGAGCTGGAGCACCACGCGGATGGTCAGCGCATCCTCGCCACCCGCACCCGGCGCGGCCACACCGATCTCGTCGTCGTCGATTCCACGACGGGCGCGGTCACCGTCATCGCCGCTGGTGGCGTCTGGTCCTTCCCGCACTGGCTGCCCGACGGCCGGATCGTGGCGGCCTACGAGGACTCGGCGACCGCTCCGCGCCTCGAGGTCGTCGACGCGAAGGAGCACGGCGAGCGCACGGTGCTGTTCGCGCCCGACCCCGGCGGCCGTCCGGGCTGCGCCGCACGTCGAACCCGAAGAGGTCACCTACTGCTCCTTCGACGGGCTCGAGATCCATGGCTTCCTCTTCCGCCCGCCCCCCGCATCGCCCGACGCCGCCGATCCCCGCGATCGTCGCCCCGCACGGCGGCCCGACGGGCGCGTCCGCAGACGAGTGGGACGGCATCGCGCAGTACTTCGTCGACCGCGGGCTACGCGTGGTTCGCGCCGAACTTCCGGGGCAGCACCGGCTACGGCCGGGACTTCGAGCGCGCCGACCACGGCGTCTGGGGCGTCGACGACACCAAGGACTGCCTCGCCGCGTACGACTACCTCGCGAACCTGCTCTGGGTCGACGCCCGGCGCATCGCGATCGTCGGCGCGTCGTACGGCTCGTACATGGCGTTGCACTCGGTGGTCGACGATCCCGAGCACCGGTTCAAGGCCGCGGTGTGCAAGTACGGCGACTGCGACCTCAAGGTCTCGTGGGCCATGGGCGACCGCGAGGGCCGCCAGGACATGGAGCGCATGATGAGCACGCCGTTCCTCGCGCCCGACGAGATCGTGGCGGGCTCGCCCATCCACCGCATCGAGAACATCACGGTGCCTCTGCTCATCGCGCACGGCGAGCTCGACGACCGCGTGCACCCGAAGCAGTCCGAGGAGCTCGTCGCCGAGCTGCGACGGTGCCGGCAAGACGTTCGAGTACCTCACCTACCCGAGCGAGGGCCACGGCTTCCTGCGCCGCGCCCCGTTCCTCGACTTCTACCGCCGCCTGGACCGCTTCCTCGACTGGTACATCGGCTAGCTCCGATCGTTCTTGGCACGCTCGGGCACGCCGGAGGGGCTTCAGCGTGCCGAGAACCTAGGCTCGAACCCGTGGGCACCGTGATCCTGGTCGTGGTCGGACTCGTCGCCGCGGCCGGCGCCGCGGTCGGGCTGCGCCACATCTACCTGAAGGTCTCGCGACCCAAGGGCTTCGAGTGCTCGTTGCGGATCCGGTCGGGCGAGGTCGACGGGCTCACGAAGCGGTTTCGCGCCGGCTACGCGGGTCGGGAGGTGGACAGCTTCGTCTGGCGGCGCATGGCCTGGCCGTCGCCGCCGGTCCGCTTCCCCGCGGCCGCAGTTCGCCTCGACGACCGCGGCCCGAGCGTCCGCGATCACATCCTGTCGGTCCCGGCGAGCTTCGCGCTCATGACCATCGAGCTCGAGGACGGTACGCAGATCGACCTCGCGCTCGGCCCGGCGCCGCCGGGAACGCATCATCGCCGCGCTCAGCTCCTGAACGACCGTCCCGTATCCTGCGCCGCATGAGTCGACCCGGGAGCGCACAGGATCCGTTCGACGTGATCGTGATCGGCGGGGGCCACAACGGGCTCGTCGCGGCCGGCCTGCTCGCGAAGCAGGGCGCGCGCGTCGTCGTGCTCGAGCGCCGCGACGTCGTGGGCGGCGCCGCGATCACCGAGCAGCCGTGGGGACCCGACTACAGGATGACGGCACTGTCCTACGTCGTGAGCCTGATGCCGCCGACGATCCTGCGGGAGCTCGAGCTCGAGAAGCACGGCTACAAGATCCACCCCCAGGGCCCGTACTTCGCGCCGCACCCGGACGGCCGCGCGCTCGCGCTCTCCGACGACCCGGCGAAGCGCCGCGCCTCGATCGGGCAGTTCTCGAGCCGTGACGCCGACGCCTACGAGCGTTGGGAGGCGTGGCTCGGCCGCATGGCCGACGTCCTCTCCCCGCTCCTGACGGAGACCCCGCCCCGGCTCGGGTCGCACCAGCCCGCGGACCTCTTCGAGCAGGCGAAGCTCGCCTGGCAGGCCCGGTCGTGGGACGTGCGCGCGACGGCGAACATCACCCGCCTGTTCACGTCGAGCATCGCCGACCTGCTCGAGGACGAGTTCGAGTCCGACGCGATGCGGGGTGCGCTCTCGGTCAGCGGCGTCATCGGCACGTGGGCCGGTCCCCGCTCCCAGGGCACGGCCTACGTGATGGCGCACCACAAGATCGGCGATGTCGGCGACGGCAAGCTCGGCGCCTGGGGCTTCCCGGAAGGTGGGATGGGCTCGGTCACCCACGCGCTGCGGGACGCGGCGGAGTCATTCGGCGCGACGGTGCGCACCGGCGTCGACGTGACCCGCATCGTGGTGCGCAACGGAGAGGCGCGCGGCGTCGCGCTCGCCGACGGCGAGCAGGTCGACGCCGACGTGGTGATCGCGGCCACCCATCCCCAGATCACGTTCCTGCAGCAGCTGGAGCCATCGGAGCTCCCCACGGACTTCGTCGACGACATGCGCCGGTGGAAGACCCGGAGTGGCACGGTGAAGGTGAACCTCGCGATCGACCGCCTGCCCGAGTTCACCGCCGCGCCCGGCTTCGACCGCGACGTCCACGGCGGGACGATCGTGCTCGCGCCGTCGCTCGACCACGTCGAGAACGCGTTTCAGGACGCCGTCGCGGGTCGATCGGCCGGGCTGCCGTTCGCCGACATCTGCATCCCGTCGGTGTTCGACCGCACGCTCGCACCCGAGGGCCACCACGTCATGTCGATGTTCACGCAGTGGGTCCCGCACCAGTGGTCGACCGAGCCGCACTACGACGAGCTCGACACGTACGCGGACCGCGTCATCGACCAGGTGGACACGGTCGCGCCCGGCTTCACGAGCTCGATCCTGCACCGCCAGGTGATCGGCCCCTACGACATGGAGCACACCTACGGGTTGATCGGCGGCAACATCTTCCACGGCGAGCTGTCACCGACGCAGCTGTTCCACATGCGTCCTGCGCCCGGCTACGCCGACTACCGCACGCCGATCCGGAACCTGTACCAGGCGTCGTCCGCGACCCACGGCGGGGGCGGCGTGACCGGGATCCCGGGGCTCAAGGTCGTCGAGCAGATCCGCCACGACCGCCGGGACCGCTCCCCCCTCGCCCGCCTCCGCCGCAGCTAGGCGGTGGCGGCGACGGCGCTCGCGACGACATCGAGCGCGCGAGCCATCTCGGGCTCGGTGACGACGAGCGGCGGCATGAAGCGCACGACGTTGCCGTAGGTGCCGGCGTTCATCAGGAGCAGCTGACCGTCGTCACGGCACCGGCTGATGATCTGACCGATGCGAGCGGAGTCGTGCACCCCGTGCGCGGGATCGCCGAGCTCCAGGCCGATCATGAGCCCGGGGCCCCGCACCTCCGCGGCCAACCCGTGGTCCGCGACGATGCGGTCGAGACCCGAGCGCAGCTGCGCGCCGCGCGCGTTCACGTTCTCGAGGAAGCCGGGCTCGGTGAGGACGTCGATCGTCGCCAGCGCGGCCGCGCAACCTATCGGGTTCCCGCCGTAGGTCCCGCCGTGTGAGCCCTTCGGCCAGCGGGCCATCAGCTCCGACGACGCCCCGATCGCGGAGATCGGGAACCCCGACGCGATGCCCTTCGCCATCACGAGCACGTCGGGGATGACGGCCGCGGGCTCGATCGCGAACATCGTGCCGGTGCGCGCGAAGCCCGTCTGGACCTCGTCGGCGACGAAGAGGATCCCGTGCTCGCGACAGATGTCGTGTACGCCCCGGAGGAAGGCTTCGGGGGCCGGGATGTAGCCGCCTTCGCCCAACACCGGCTCGAGCACCATCGCTGCGGTCTCGCCCGGGGCGGTCTGCGCGAGGAGGAGATGGTGGAGCGCGGTCAGCGCGCGCTCGACCGAGACCTCCTCACTGACGCCCTCGGCCCACGGGTGCGGGAACGGCGCGACGAACACCCCGCCGGGGAGCGGCGCGTACCCGGCGCGATATCCGTGCTTCGACGTGGTCATCGCCATCGTCAGGTGGCTGCGGCCGTGGAAGCTCCCCGAGAAGACAATCACGTTCGGTCGGCCCGTCGCCTGCTTGGCCAGCTTCACCGCGGCCTCGGTCGCCTCGGCCCCGGAGTTCGCGAAGAAGAACGAGTCGATGCCGTCGAGCGTCACGTCGGCGAGCCGTCCGCCCAGCCGCTCGAGCAGCGGGTTGCGGTAGCAGTTCACCTGCGCGTGGATGAACTTCGCGGCCTGGTCCTGGATCGCGGCGACGACCTTCGGGTGGCAGTGACCGGTGCTCACGACCGCGATGCCGGCCGTGAAGTCGAGGTAGTCCGTGCCGTCCTCGGTGGTGACGGTGCACCCGGACCCGGAGACGACCGGGAGATCGGTCACCTGGAACCACACGTCGGAGAGATGTGAACCCATGGGCTCAGGCTAGGTGCTCAGACCTCCGGACGTAACCGGGTCAACGGCTCGCCGTTCGTCCACGCGGCCGGATCGCCGGGCTCCCATCGCCCGCCGGGGAGCGCGTCGGACGCGATGCGCTCCCGGCCCATCCGCTGGGCCGCCCGGCCCGGCGCGACTCCCCACTCCTGCGCGGCGGCAAAGACCCGCGTCGTCGTCGCTTCGATCCGCGCCGTCGACGCGAGCGCCCGCTCGAGCGAGTAGCCGCTGACCTCTTCGGCGATGTTCAGGATCCCACCCGCGTTCGACGACGAAGTCCGGGGCGAAGAGGATGCCGCGCGCGGCGAGGGCGTCGTCCATTGCCTCGGACTCCAGCTGGTTGTTGGCGCCCCCGCAGATGATCTCGCAGCGCAACCCATCGATGGTCTCGGGGTTGACGACCGACCCGAGCGCGGCAGGGCGCGAGCACGTCGCACGGCTCACGGACCGCATCAGCCACGGGGACGGTGTCCACCCCCACCGTGCGGACCAGCTCCCGGACCCGCGCCTGGTTCACATCCGCGACCGCGACGGTGGCCCCGTCGCGCACCAGCAGCCGCGCGAGCGCGGCGCCGACCTTCCCCGCGCCCTGCACCACGACGTGACGATCACGCAGCGACGGATCACCCCAGCGCGCGAGCGCCGCGGCACGCATCCCCCGGTGCACCCCGAACGCGGTCACCGGCGACGGATCACCCGACCCACCGGCCGACTCGCTCACACCCGTGACCCACGGCGTCACCACGGCGATGCCGTCCATGTCCGCGGTCGTCGCGCCGACGTCTTCGGCCGCGAGGTACCGCCCGCCGAGCTCGTGGATGGCGCACCCGAGCGCCCGCAGCTGCTCGGGACTCCGGGCCCGGTGCGGATCGTCCCAGAGGACGACCGCCTTGCCGCCGCCCTGATGCAGGCCGGCCACCGCCGCCTTGAGGCTCATCGCCTCGGACAACCGCAGCACGTCGAGCACGGCATCGGCTTCCCGCTCGTAGTGCCAGAACCGGACGCCGCCGAGCGACGGCCCGAGCGCGGTCGAGTGGATCGCGATGATCGCCCGCAGCCCCACCGCCGGATCCGCGACGAACACGACCTGCTCGTGCCGGTGCTCGCTCATCCAGGTCGTGACGTCCACCCGCGCAATGTAGGCCCCGGTCCTACGATGAGCCTCCGTGACGCTCGACGGGCTCCGGAACGCCACCACCCTTCCGGCCTCGGCGTACCACGACCCCGCGGTCTACGAGCACGAGCGTCGGGCGATCTTCGCGACCGAATGGCAGCTCGCCGGGATCCGGGTGCACCTCCAGCAGACCGGCGACTACATCACGCACCACGTCGCGGGCTTCCGGGTGTTCGTGATCGTCGGGCCGGACGGTGGCCTGCGCGCGTTCCACAACGTCTGTCGCCACCGCGCCGGGCCCCTCGTCACCGATCCCGCGGGCACCTGCGCCAACCTCGTGTGCCAGTACCACGGCTGGTCCTACGACTTCGACGGCGCCCTCCTTGCCGCACGCGACTTCGGCGACGCGAACGACTTCGACCTCTCCCAGTACGGACTGCTCCCCGTCCGGGTCGAGGAGTGGCGCGGGCTCGTGTTCGTCAACCTGAACATCGACGCGCGGCCGCTGCACACCGAGCTCGGCGCGCTCTTCGCGGAGTGCGCGGACCTCCCCGTCGACCGGCTCACCTACAGCCACCGCGTGCTGCACGACCTCGCGGTGAACTGGAAGACGTACACCGACAACTACAGCGAGGGGTACCACATCCCACTCGTGCACCCGGAGCTGAATCGCGAGGTGTTCGCCAAGCAGTACCAGGTGCACGTGCACGACCACTACTGCGTGCACACCGCGCCGGCGTGCGACGGCGCGATCTACGCGGGCAAGTGGCTATGGCGCTACCCGAACCTCGCGCTCAACCTCTACCCCGACGGCATGACCGTCGAGCGGTTCGTCCCCACCGGCCCGCGCTCGACCCAGATCGTCTACGACTACTTCTTCGCGGACGTCTCACCCGCGTCCGCGGGCGCGAACGCGGACAAGGTGCGGATCAGCGGCGACGTCGTCGACGAGGACCGGCGGATCTGCGAGGCCGTGCAGCAGAACCTCGAGTCCGGCGTCTACGCGACGGGCCGGCTCAGCCCGCGCCACGAGAACGGCGTCTACGCCTTCCAGCAGTGGGTGGGCGACTCCCTCGCCCGCACCCCTTAGGCGTCGGAGGCGTCGGGGTCGAGCTCGAGGGACAGCGAATTGATGCAGTAGCGCTGGCCGGTCGGGTTGGGCCCGTCCGGGAACCGGTGGCCGAGGTGGCCGCCACAACGACGGCAGACGACCTCTTCGCGCACCATCCCGTGGCTCGTGTCCAGGACGACCTCGACCGCTTCGGCCACGGCGGGCTCGTAGAACGACGGCCACCCCGTGCCGGACTCGAACTTGGTGTCGCTGGCGAACAGCTCCGCGCCGCATCCGGCGCACCGGTACATCCCGGCGTCCTTGGTGTAGGCGTACTCGCCGCTGAACGGAGGCTCGGTCGCCTGGGTCCGCAGCACGGCGTACTGCTCGGGCGAGAGGCGCTCCCGCCACTCTTCGTCGGTCAGCTCGACTGCATCTGCTCTGGTCTTCTCATCCATGCACCTACCGTACGTCCAGGGCCTCGAATGTGTTCCCGGCCGACCCTGCGGGCCTCATCTCCACAGAATCTCCACAGACTGGGTGGGACATTGCGGCACCCGGTCCTTATCCTGGCCAGGTGGCTTCTGCAGCAGCGCTCGCGCCCTCCGCGCGAACGATCCTCATCATTGAGGACGAAGCGACCATTGCGGGCGCCGTGGCCGCCCGGCTCCGGTCCGAGGGCTTCTCGGTCGAGATCGCCGCGGACGGCCCCATCGGGGTCGAGCGCTGCCACGACCTCCAGCCCGACCTCGTGGTGCTGGACCTGATGCTGCCGGGCCTCGACGGCCTCGAGGTCTGCGAGCACATCCAGGCCGACCGCCCCGTCCCCGTCCTGATGCTCACGGCCCGGGACTCCGAGCGCGACCTCGTGGTCGGCCTGGGGGTCGGCGCCGACGACTACATGACGAAGCCGTTCAGCACCCGTGAGCTCGTCGCCCGGGTGCATGCCCTCCTCCGGCGGGTCGACCGCGACCGGGCCGAGGGCGCGGGGAGCGGCACCCACGGCCCGTTCCGGGTCGGCGAGGTCGTGCTGGATCCCGCCGCCCGCCGCGTGACCCGCAATGGCGAGGTCGTCCACCTCACGCCCACGGAGTTCGACCTCTTCGCCTTCCTCGCCGCGGCACCCGATCAGGTGTTCACCCGCGAGGAGCTGCTCGCCCAGGTCTGGGGCTACGAAGTCGTCTCCGGTGGTCGCGCGGTCGACTCGCACGTGCGTGCGGTCCGCCAGAAGCTCGGCAACAACCTCATCCGCACCGTCCATGGCGTCGGCTACGCGTTCGACGAGGCTGGTGGCTCGTGAAGCACATGCCCGAGCGCCCGTTGGATCCACTGCCGTCGATCAAGATCAAGCTCTCCGCGCTGATCGTCGGCGCGGTCAGCATCACCGTCTTCGTCTTCTGGTTCGCGTTGCGCATCCTCGGGCTCTGGCCGAGCGTCAGTGGGATCGCGGCCGCGGTCGTGGCGCTGGTGCTCGTGCGCTTCGTCGCCCGCGGGCTCACCACTCCGTTGCGCGAGATGGCCGCCGCGACCCAGGCGATGGCGAAGGGTGACTACTCCCGTCGGGTCACCGACACCTCGCGCGACGAGATCGGCGGGCTCGCCCGTTCGTTCAACCGGATGGCCGCGGAGCTCGGTGAGACGGACCGGGTGCGCCGCGACCTCGTCGCCAACGTCAGCCACGAGCTGCGCACCCCACTGACCGCGCTCCAGGCGACCCTCGAGAACATCGTCGACGGCGTCGCCACCGCCGACCCGGACACGCTCCTCACGATGCTCGCCCAGGTGGAGCGACTCGGCCGCCTGGTCGTCCAGCTGCTGGACCTCTCCCGGCTCGAAGCCGGCACCGTGCCCCTGGACCGCCAGGACTTCGCGGTCGCGCCGGTGCTGGAGCACGCGGTGCGCGAGCAGAAGCTCCACGCACCCGGGGTCGTGATCGAGATGAACGTCGACGAGCCCGGCCTCGAAGCCGACGGCGATCCCGAGCGGGTGCACCAGGTCGTGGCGAACCTGCTCGAGAACGCGGTGCGCCACTCCCCGGCCGGTGGTGCGGTCGAGGTGCGCGCTCGGCGTAGCCCGTCCGGCGTGACGATCGAGGTGATCGACGAAGGCCCCGGCATCCCCGTCCAGGAGGCGAGTCGGGTCTTCGAACGCTTCTACCGGGCCGACTCGGCCCGCGCATCGAGCGACGGCGGCGCGGGCCTCGGTCTCGCCATCGCCCGCTGGATCGTCGACCTGCACGGCGGCGAGATCCACCCCGAACAACGGGAACCTCACGGTTGCCGCATGGTCGTGACCCTGCCCGGCGCCCACCCGACTGCGGTACGGGCCTGATGCTGCACCACACAGGAGAGCTGAAGATGAGCCGATTCGCGACGGTCGACGAAGCCCTGAAGCGCATCCGGCGCGGCGAGATGGTCCTCGTCGCCGATGACGAAGACCGGGAGAACGAGGGCGACCTCACGATGAGCGCCGAGTGGGTGACTCCCGAAGCGGTGAACTTCATGCTGCGGTGGGCTCGCGGGCTCGTGTGCATGCCGATCGACCCGGCCTACCTCCAGCGCCTCGACGTGCCGCCGATGGTGCCCGAGGGCCGTGCGGGTTGCGACACCGCGTTCTCCGTCTCGATCGACCACGTGGGCTCCGGCAGCGGGATCGGCGCGGCCGACCGCGCGCACACGATCAAGAAGATCGTGGACCCGGGCTCGCGCCCGAGCGACTTCATCCAGCCCGGTCACGTCTTCCCGTTGCGCGCGAAGCCGGGCGGTGTGCTCGAGCGCCGGGGCCACACGGAAGCTGCCGTGGATCTCTGCCGGCTCGCAGGCCTCGCTCCGGCCGCGGTGATCTGCGAGGTGCTGCACGACGACGGCTCCCCCGCGCGCTTGCCGTTCCTTGAGCTGTTCGCCCAGGAGCACCGGGTCGCGATCATCTCCGTCGAGCAGATCGCCGAGCACCGGCGGGGACTGGCCGAGCAGTCCGGCGAGCAGTCGGACAGCGCCCGCCTCCTCCTCTAGACGACCTGGAGCGTCAGCCAGAGCGCGGTCACCGCGGCGAGGAGCGCGATCGGCGTGGCGAGGAACGCGAAGCGGTAGAAGGCGCGACGCGGGGGCTCGACGCCGGACGCGCGCACTTCCCGGCGCCACAGCAGGGTGGCGAGTGACCCGGTGTACGTGACGTTCGGGCCGATGTTCACGCCGACGAGCAACGCGAGCAGCTGCGGCACCGCGCCGGTCGGGATCGCCGCGAGCAGGATCAGCGTCGCGGGCAGGTTGTTCACCAGGTTCGCGAGCACCGCACCGAGGACCGCGATCCCGAGCAGGGCGGCGAAGCTGCCGCCGTCGGGCACCAGGTGCTTCACGGCATCGCCGAGCCCGTCGTGCTGCGCAGCGGCAACCACGAGCGAGAGCGCGGCGACGAACAGGACGAACTCGATCGCGGTGAGCGTCAGCACCTTCTGAGGGTGCAGCAGCCCGGTGATGATCGCGGCCACCGCGAGCACGAGCGCGACCGCCACGGCGACCCACACCGGCTCGATCCCCACGAGACCGCTCACCGAGAACCCGATCAGGAGGACGACGATCGCGCCGAAGACGAAACTGCCGAACCCGTCGAGCGGCGCCGCGGGTGGCGTGCTGCTGCGCTCATGGTCCCGGTGCGGCAGCTTCCGGGCCCCGACCCACGTGACCGCCGCGATCGCGACAGCCGTCGCCGGCGCCATGCGGAGCGCGAAGGCCGGGAACGTGAGCCCGGTCGCGGGGAAGACGAGCAGGTTGGTCAGGTTCGACACGGGCAGCAGCAACGACGACGCGTTCGCCATCTGGGCGTTCGTGATCAGCGCGCGCTTCGGCGTCGGGTCCGCCCGCCCGGCCACGAGCTGCACCACGACCGGGGTGAACAGGACCGCGGTCGCATCGAGGCTCAGGACCGCGGTGATCGCCGCGGCGAGCAGCGCGACCGCGACCACGAGCTGGCGCGGTGAGTGCGCGAGCCGGTCGACAAGGCCACCGGCCGCGCGGAAGAGCCCGGCCTCGCGGGCGACCTCGGTGATGACGAACACCGCCGCGAGGAAGCCGAGCGTCGGGGCGAGCTGGTCCAGCGTGTCGCCGGCGACATGGAGTGGGAGCGCGCCCGACACGAGGACGACGACGACTCCGGCCAGCCGCGACCAGGAGCTCGATGCGAGGCCGCGCGCCCCGGGCCACCACGACGAGCAGCACCGCGAGCGCAACGAATGCCACGGGCGGAACGTAGCCCCTCGACCGTGGATCGAACCGACCGGCGGGCTCAGTCGCCGGGCGCTTCGCCGATCTCCCGCAACGCCGCGGCGATTGCGCCCCGCAACCGGCGGGCGGTGTCCGGGGCGAGCTGCGCGACCACACCCCGGGCCGCGGCGCCGCGCTCCTCGAGCGTCAGGCTCACCCGCGGCGAGCCGTCCTCCGACGCGTCGGGGTCATCGCTCAGCCCGACCATCCACGAGACGGCCGGGAACTCGTCGTCCGCCGGGTGGTCGTCGAGCGCGTCGTCGATGGATCGTCGCATCGGGTCAGCGTAGGTCGGCGCTCACCGCACCAGGGAGAGGACGAGCCCGGCCTGACCGAGGTGGTACGTGACCATGATCGCGACGCCCGCGCCCCGGTGGGGATGGACGAACCGGGTCTCGCCGATGAGCGCGTCCGAGCTCATGAAGAGCAGGGCACCGACCGCGGCGAGCGCGTTGCCGCTCGCGACCGCGCTGACGACCATCGCACCGATGACGATGACGTAGGCGATGACCGGACCGAGCAACGCGTCCTCGCCACTGCGCCTGATCCCCCGGACGAGCCGGACCGCGAGCAAGCCGGCGACGATGACGACCGGGATCGCGAGGAGCCAGTTGCCGTCGGTGTGCAGGTCGAGGCCCACGGTGTAGGCGATGTGGCCGACCAGGAACGCGCCGAGACCGAAGACGAACAGATCGCCGGGCAGCATCAGGAAGATGTCGCCGAGCAACGAGAAGACCAGCGCGGCCACGAACCACACCCGCATGTCGCCGTGCACCGGGTCGAGCGCGAGCGCCACCGCGATGAGGAACACGAGCGTCGCGGGCTTGCAGAGGTACTCGAGCGGCTTCCGTGCGGTCGCCACCGCGATCCAGTTGCCGACCGCGAACCCACCGGCCACCGCCAGCAGCACCCAGGCGGCGGTCGTCATGGCTCGACCCGGTCGCGCATCGTGTCACCATAGGTGACGTGTCCCGCGCCGACCCTCTCCTCGACGCGCTCGTCGGCATCGTCGGTACCGCCAACGTGCTGGTCGACGCGGACGTGCGGGCAGGCTACGAGACCGACTGGACGGGTCGCTTCCACGGCACCGCACGCGCGGTGGTTCGACCTGGCGATGGCGCGCAGGTCGCGGCGGTCTCGCGGCCGCCGCGCGGACCGGCGCACCGGTCGTACCGCAGGGTGGGAACACCGGCCTGGTCGGCGGCAGCGTGCCGCGCGGTGGCGAGATCGTGCTCAGCCTGCAACGCCTGGACGAGATCTCGATCGACGCGGACCACGGGCGAGGCAGTGGTCGGCGCCGGGCGCGACGCTCGAGCACCTGCAGTCGGCGGCCCGAGCGCGAGGGCTGGGAGCTCGGCGTCGACCTCTCGTCGCGGGATCCGCCACGATCGGCGGCATGGTCGCGACGAACGCGGGCGGCGAGCACGTCATTCGCTACGGGCCGATGGCGGAGCAGCTGATCGGCGTGGAGGCCGCGCTGGCCGACGGCAGCCTCGTCGGCCGGGTCCCGGCGCTGCGCAAGGACAACACCGGCTACCACTGGGCCGGGCTGCTTCGCCGGGAGCGAGGGCACGCTCGGCGTGATCACCCGGGTGCACCTGCGGCTGGTCCCGCACCTGCCCGAGCGGGTGGTCGCGCTCATGGCGCTCGACGATCTCGCCGGCGCGGTCGCGGTCTGCTCCCGCCTCCGACGGGGCGTGGACTCGCTCGTGGCGCTGGAGGTCTGCTTCGCCGACGGGATCGAGCTGGTCCGCGCCCATCTCGGGCTCCCCGATCCCTTCACGCCGACCGGCACCCGTCGTCGTGCTCGCCGAGTGCGCACAGCGCGAGGACGACACCGACGCGCTGGTCGACCGGCTCGGCCGCGATCGTCGACGCCGCGCCCGAGGTCCGGTCCTCCGTGGTCGCCGACGACGCCCGCAGCCGCGGCCCGGTTCTGGAGCTACCGGGAGGGCCACGCCGAGGCCATCAACGCGGCTGGCATCCCGCACAAGCTCGACGTCACGCTGCCCTTCGACCGGCTCGTCGACGTTCGAGCCTGCGGTGCGGGCCGCGGGCGAGCGGGTGGCGCCCGACGCCCGGGTGGTCCTGTTCGGCCACATCGGCGACGGCAACCTGCACGTCAACGTGCTCGGCCCACCGCCCGACGACCTGACCGTCGACGACGCGGTGCTCGACCTCGTCGTCGAGATGGGCGGCAGCATCGAGCGCGGAGCACGGCATCGGGATCGCGAAGCGCGCGGCCTTCCGACGCAGCTGCCCGCCGGGCGACCTCGCCGCGATGCACGCGCTCAAGCGGGCCCTCGATCCGGGCGAGATCCTCAACCCGGGCGTGCTGTTCCCGACGTGAAGCTGATCGATCGTTGGCAGGCGCGGCTCGATCGGGCCGGCGCGCGGCACCCGTGGCTCGCGGTCTCGGTCAAGGTGCAGCGGCGGTTCGGCGACGAGCGAGGCGCGAACCTCGCCGCCGCGATCAGCATGCGCGCGTTCCTGTCGCTGTTCCCCGTCCTCGTGCTGGCGATCGCGTTCGTCGGCTTCGTCGGCGGAGACCCCGCGCACGGTCGCCAACGACATCGTCTCGGCGCTCGGGCTCAGCGGCCGTGCCGCGTCGACCATCACCGACGCGGTGAAGACCGCGGAGGACACCAAGGTCGCGTCCAGCATCATCGGCCTCGTCGGACTCCTCTGGACGGGTACCGGCCTCGCCGCGTCCCTCACCGCGACGTGGAACCAGACCTGGCGCATCCCCGGCGGCGGGGTCCGGGGGCGACTGCTCGGGTTCGTCTGGCTGCTCGGCGGCCTGGTCCTGTTCGCGATCGCGCTGTTCCTGCTGGCGCTCGTCGGCGGCAACGGCGCGCTGCCGGAGATCGGCGTCGTCGCGGGGGTCGTCGTCGACACGCTCGGGTTCCTCTGGACCGCGTGGGTGCTCCCGACCCGGCGCCTCGCGTTCCGGATGATGCTGCCGGCCGCGATCGTCGGCGGCGTGGGCTTCGAGGCCTTGAAGCTGGTCGGGACGTTCGTGATCCCGCGGATCGTGTCGCGGTCCTCCGAGCTCTACGGCACGATCGGCGCGGTGTTCGCGCTCCTGGTCTGGTTCCTCGTGGTCGGCCGGCTGGTGGTCTACGTCTCGCTCATCGAGCACGAGACGTGGCTCGCCCGGCGCGCCGGCCCGGTCACGGAGCCAGACGTTCGATGACCCACCCACCATCGTCGCGGCGGTAGCGGATGCGGTCGTGGAGCCGGTCGTCGCGGTTGACCCAGAACTCGAACACGGCGGGCGTCAACCGGTAGCCACCCCAGAACGGTGGCAACGGCACCTCGGCGTTCGGATCCGCGAAGCGCGACTCCGCGTCGTCGAACAACGACTGGAGGAACGCGCGATCCGGGATCGGCGTGCTCTGGGGTGAGGCCCAGGCACCGACCTGATGGCCGCGGGGCCGCTGCGCGAAGTACGCCTCGGACTCCTCGCGGGCGACCCGGGTGATGGCACCCTCGACCCGGATCTGCCGGTCCAGCTCGGGCCAGTAGAAGAGCGCCGCCGCGTGCGGGTTCGCGTCGAGATCTTCGGCCTTGCGGCTGTCGTAGTTCGTGTAGAAGACCAGCCCCCGCTCGTCGAGCCCGCGGAGCAGCACCACGCCGCGCCGACGGCCGGCCGTGACGCGATGCGGTGGCGATCGTCATGGCGCGCGGCCCGGTCGTTCGTCGCGACCCGGGCATCCGCGAACCACCGTTCGAACTGCAGCCACGGATTCGGATCCACCGATTGCTCGTCGAAGTCGTCGGGTGACGGGCTCATGGCGGCACGGTACCCTGGTGCACGTGAGCTTCCACCACGTTGCCATCGCCACCAACGACCTCGACGCCACGCACCGCTTCTACACCGAGGTCATGGGCTTCGACCTGGTGAAGGTCGTCGCCGGCGAGACGATGGAAGGCGGTTGGTCGCGCCACGTGTTCTACGACACGCACCACGGCGGGCTCATCGCGTTCTGGGACATCCACGACGAGTCGCTGCCCGAGTTCAACTCCTCGATCAGTCGCGGCCTCGGACTCCCCGCGTGGACGAACCACCTCGCGTTCGACGCGCCGACGCTCGAGGACCTCGACGTGCAGCGCCGCCGCTGGCTCGACCACGGCGAGAAGGTCGTGGAGATCGACCACGGCTGGTGCACGTCGATCTACATCAACGACCCGAACGGGATCATGGTCGAGTTCTGCACCACCACCGTCGCGTTCACCGACGCGGACCGGGCCGAGGCCGCCGAGCTGCTCGTCGCCGAACAGCCTCCGCTCGAGGACTCCCCGACCGTCATCTTCCACGAGCCCACCAAGACCTCCGCCTGACCCACCCATCCCCTCGCCTCTCCCTCCCTGGGTTTTGGCGTCGCAACAACACCTCTGCGGTGTTCTCACGACGCCAAAAGCTGGGGTCAGGCGATGACGTCGCGCGGCGCGGAGCGTCCGAAGGTCGGCGTCGGTCAGGCCCGCGAGGTCCCGCAGGACGACGTCGGTGTGCTCGCCGAGCGCGGGGCCGACGGAGCGGACGGCCCCGGGCGTGCGCGAGAGCTTCGGGACGACGCCGGCCATCGGCACCGGCCGGTCGAAGCCGGCCGCGAGCCGGAGCACCATCTCCCGGGCGGCGAACTGCGGGTCGGTCGCGAGATCCGCCGCGGCATGGATCAGCCCCGACGGGACCGAGTGGCGCTCGAGCACGGCGAGCAGATCGTCCGCGGAGTGCTGCGCGCTCCACCCCGCGATCTCGACGTCGAGCTCCACCTGGTTCGCGCCGCGCGCCTCGTGCTCGGCGTAGCGCGCGTCCGTACGCGAGATCAGGCCGGTCCATCGCCTCGCACAAGCGAGCGAACACGGCGTCGGCGTTCGCGGCGATGACCACGTCGCGGTCGTCGGAGGTCGGGTACGCGTTCGACGGCGCGACCCCCTTGAGCACGCCGCCGTTGCGGGTCCTCGTCACGCCGCCGAGCTCGAAGTCGGCGACGGTGGACTCCATGAGCGCGAACACGGCTTCCGCAGATCGCGACGTCGACCTCTTGGCCCGTGCCGCTGCGCGAATCGCTCGTGCAGCGCGGTCAGGGTGCCGATCACCGCGAACAGCGCCGCCAGTGAGTCGCCCAGAGAGATCCCCGTCCGCGCCGGCGGCCGGTCGGGTTCGCCGGTGGTGAACCGCACGCCGCCCACGGCCTCACCGATCGCGCCGAACCCGGGTTCGTGGGCCCGGGGCCCGGTCTGGCCGTAACCCGAGACGTGCACGAGCACGACTGCCGGGTTCACCGCGGCGAGCGCGTCGTAGCCGAGGCCCCAGCGCTCGAGCGTCCCCGGCTTGAAGTTCTCGAGCACGACGTCCACGTGCTCTGCCAGCCGGCGGACGACGTCCCGGCCGCGCTCGTCCCGGAGGTTCACCGCGACCGACCGCTTGTTGCGCGCGATCGCCGGCCACCACAGGCTGCGGCCCGTCGTCGAGCACCCCCCAGCGGCGCATCGGATCACCGGTCTCCGGCGGCTCCACCTTGATGACGTCCGCGCCGAGATCGCCGAGCAGCTGGCCGGCGAACGGACCGGCGATGAACGAGCCGAGCTCGAGGACGCGCAGACCGTCGAGCGCAGATGGTTCCGTGGGCATCGGCCGGTAGCCTGCCATGCCATGGCAGCGCGGTCCGCAACTCGCATCGGCCACTACGACAACCCGTACCTCGTCGCCGAGTGGGACCGTGATCCTCCGAGCGGCACCACGTGCACGCCACTCATCCTCGAGACGGCCGACCGGGCCGTGGCGCAGGGCTGGCTGTACGCCCGCGGCGGTGAGGACACGGTCGTCGTGCTCATGCACCCGCGGGCGAACTTCTCGCACCACTACGTGACCCCGGGCCTGCTCGAAGCCGGCCTCGCAGTGCTGAACGTGAACAGCCGCTGGTTGAACAACGACGCCACGCTGATCCACGAGCAGGTGCTGCTCGACGTCGCCGCCGCGCTCGCCGAGGCCCACAGGCGGTACGACCGCGTGGTGCTCTGTGGCAACAGCGGTGGCGCGTCGCTCTTCACGTTCTACCTGCACCAGGCGCTCGCACCCCAAGGCGCCCGGCTCACGGACACCGCGGCCGGCGACCCGTTCGACCTCAACCGGTTCGAGCTCCCGGCCGCCGACGCGATGGTCTACCTCGCCGGCCATCCGGGTGAGGGCCACTACCTGATGCACGCGATCGACCCGTCGGTGGTCGACGAAGGTGACCCCGTCGCGTGCGACCCTCGCTTGGACCTCTACGAGCCGGCCAACGGCTTCGTCGAGCCGCCGGACGAGCCGCGGTACACGGCCGAGTTCCTCGACACCTACCGCGACGCGCAACGGGCGCGGGTCGAGCGGATCGACGCCCTGCGCGCGCGTCGCGGTCGAGCGCCGACGCGACGCCCGCCGTCGGTGGTCCGAGACCGGTGACACGGCCGACCGTCGTCTCTCGATCGCGACCGACTTCCTCCGCGTGTACCGGACCGACGCGGATCCGCGCTGCGTCGACCTCTCGATCGACCGGTCCGAACGGACGTACGGCTCGCTCTGGGGCACCCGACCGGACTGGATCAACTACGGCGCGGTCGGCTTCGGCCGGGTCGTGAGCCCGGAAGCGTGGCTCTCGACGTGGTCCGGAGTGTCGTCCCGGGCGGAGATCCCGATCACCGGCGCCCGCATGACGCTGCCGAGCCTGCTCGTCTCGTACACCGGCGACCCGTGCGTCTTCCCGGCCGACAGCGACCTCATCGCCGACTCGCTCGGCACCACCGCCCTCGACCGCGCCCTCGTCCACGCTGACCACTACGGCTTCCCCGTCGAGCGTGGCCGTGAGGTCGCCACCCGCACCGTGGCCGACTGGATCACCGCGCAGTAGCGCCCGCGCGCTCCACATCGACGGCCCGGTAGGGTGCCGAACGCCCCCGGCCGTCTCCGAAGGAGCGCTATGGACTTCGCGATCTCGCCCAAGGCGGAGGAGCTGCGCCAGCGACTGCTCGACTTCGTCACCGAGCACGTCGAGCCCGCGACCCCCGTCTACTTCGAGCAGGTGCGGGAGTCGGGTGACCCCCACTTCCACCCGCCGGTCATGGAGGAGCTGAAGGCCGAGGCCCGCAGCCGCGACCTCTGGAACCTCTTCCTTCCGAACGACCGCTACGGCGCCGGGCTGAGCAACGTCGACTACGCGCCGCTCTGCGAGATCATGGGCCACAACCTGTTGACGTCCGAGGCGACGAACTGCGCGGCGCCGGACACCGGCAACATGGAGATCCTCGCCGAGTTCGGGACGACGGAGCAGCAGGAGGAGTGGTTGATCCCGCTGCTCGAAGGTGAGATCCGCTCGTGCTTCGCGATGACCGAGCCGTGGGTCGCCAGCTCGGACGCGACGAACATCCAGAGCCGCATCGAGCGCGAGGGTGACTCCTACGTCGTGAACGCGCACAAGTGGTGGACGAGTGGCGCGGCCTCGGCCCGTTGCAAGGTCGCGATCCTCATGGGCGTGTCGGACCCGAACGCGGATCCGTACCACCGGCACTCGATGATCCTCGTCCCGATGGACGCGCCCGGCGCCCAGGTCGTGCGCACGCTGTCCGTCTTCGGTCACGACGCGGGCGGCGGGCACTGCGAGACGCTGTTCGAGAACGTCCGGCTGCCCGAAGGCAACATCCTCGGGGGTGAGGGCAACGGCTTCGCGATGGCGCAGGCCCGGCTGGGCCCCGGTCGCATCCACCACTGCATGCGCGCGATCGGCCTGGCCGAGAAAGCGCTCGCGCTGATGTGCATGCGCGCGCAGATGCGGACGCCGTTCGGCAAGCCGCTCGCCGATCAGGGAGTTGTGCAGGACCGGATCGCCGAGAGCCGGATGGAGATCGAGCAGGCCCGGTTGCTGACGATGAAGGCCGCGTGGCTGATGGACACCGTCGGCAACAAGGGCGCCCGCTTCGAGATCGCGGCGATCAAGGTGCTCGCGGCCCGCACCGCGACGAACGTCATCGACCGCGCGATCCAGCTCTTCGGCGGCGCAGGCGTCTCGCAGGACTGGCCGCTCGCGGACATGTACACGCACGCCCGCACGCTGCACCTGGTCGACGGGCCCGACGAGGTCCACAAGCAGCAGATCGCCCGCCGCGAGCTCCGCCAGTACGAAGCCTTCCGCGCGCAATGAAGATCAGGATCGGGTACGGGCTCGGTGCGCAGCGCGGCTTGACCGCCGACCGGTTCAACGACCTGGTCGACACGCTCGAGGCGTTGCACTTCGACTCGCTCTGGCTCTCGGAGCGCGTGAGCGGGGATGCGCCGGACCCCATCATCGGGCTTTCGGTCGCCGCCGGCCGGACGAAGAAGCTCAAGCTCGGGACCAGCGTCCAGGTGCTGCCGGGTCGCAACCCCGCGCTGCTCGCGAAGGAGCTCGCGAGCCTCGACGTGCTCTCCGGCGGGCGGCTCCTCCCCGGCTTCGGCCTCGGCGTGGTGAACCCGGCCGAGCAGCAGGCGTTCGGCGTAGCCCGCGAGGACCGGTCGGCCTGGTTCGACGAGGCGCTCCCGTTGGTGCGCCGGCTCTGGACGGAAGACGCCGTCGATCACGACGGGACGCGGTTCCACTACGAGGGCTTGCGGGTGCTGCCGAAGCCGGTGCAACAGCCACCGGACGTGTGGCTCGGCGGCAAAGCGCCGGGCGAGCTGCGCCGGGTCGGCCGGCTCGGCGACGGTTGGCTCGCGTCGTTCGCCACGCCCGACGTGTGCGCGGACAGCCGTCCGGTGATCGAGGCCGCGGCGGCAGAGAGCGGTCGCGCGATCGACCCGGAGCACTACGGGGCGATGGTCTTCTACTCACACGGCGAGGTGCCCGAACCGATCCGGGCGCTCCTCGCGACACGCAACCCGGACGCGAACCCCGACGAGCTGATCCCCGGCACCGTGGACGCGCTCGAGCGCCAGATCGAGCAGTACATCGCCCGCGACTTCTCGAAGCTCGTGCTCGTCCCGTTGCAGGAGCCGGAGGACTGGCGAGCCGAGCTCGAGCCCCTCGCCGATCGCCTCCTTGCGTTGCAGAACTAGTCCCGGTGCCACTCGGTCATCTCGCCGTCAACGTCCCCGACCTTGTGGCCGCCAAGGTGTACTACGACCGGATCATGCCGGCACTCGGCTACGAGGAGTTCGTCGCCGGGACCGACGAGCTCGCGTACCAACCCGCGGCCGGCAAGCGCGGCGCGTTCCTGTTCTTCTACCCGTCGCTCGAGTCGGGTCCGTACTCGCAGGACGCGACCGGCCTGCAGCACCTCGCGTTCATCGTGCGCGGTCGCAACGATGTCCGAGCGGTGCACGAGATCGTCGTGAGCCTCGGGTCGGAGGTGCTGCACGAACCCCAGCCGTTTCCCCAGTACGGCCCGACCTACTTCGCGACCTTCTGGCTCGACCCCTTCGGCTTCAAGCTCGAAGCCGTCTGCCACCACGACCGCGACTGACGAGCTCTCCATGCAGATCTCGACCAGGAGAGATCACCGTGGCCTGGCGGGTGCGGGTATGGCCGACGCCGGGCCGCCTCACGGTCGGGAGCTCAGCAGCGCGACTTCCGGCGACGGGTCGAAGCCGTGCTCGACGAGCCAGCGGACCGCCAGCAGGCTTCGCAACGACCACCACGCACGAATCACATCGAGGTCGACGTCGGCGCCGTAACCGGCAACGACGTCGTCAAGGTGCTCCTCGTGTCCGAGTGTGAGGATGGCGAGGTCGAACAGCCCGTCGCCCTGGCACGCGTCGGACCAGTCAACGACACCGGTGACCTCGTCATCGTCGACGAAGACGTGGGCGACCTGGAGGTCGCCATGCGTGAACACCGGTGTCCACGGTCGGAGCGCAGCCTCAGCGACTCGACGGTTGCCGGTGACAACGTTGGCGGGAAGGACGTCGTTGGCGACGAGCCACTCGCATTCGCCGTCGAGGTGCGATGCGAGCTCCTCGAGGCTCCTACCTGACCATGGTGGCAGCGGAGCGTCGTGCAGGGTTCGGGCGGCGGCGCCCGCCGCGGCCCACGCCGCTGACGACGCCGTCGACGGCTCACCGAGGCGACCGAGTGCTGTCCCTGGGAGGGCCGCGAGCGTGAGCACCGGTGGCTTCCGCCACAGGACTTCGGGAGTCGGGACCGGCGCGAGCGTCATCGCCTCGACTTCGATGTCGGTGCGCGTCTGATCACCGTCGATCTTCAGGAACATGTCGCCGACCCGCAGGGTCGCGCGCTCGATGATGGGCGACGACGACCTCGACCTCCTCCATGTCGTCCATTCTCGCCGGACGACCACCGACGTTTCCGGGCTTATCCCGTGCGTCGACGGACCCGGCTCTTCCGCCGTTCGGTCGTAGATTCTCAGAGTGCGCATGAACTGGGCCGAGTCGCGGTACGTCACCAGCAGGCTTCGGACGCGGCGACTCCGTCAGAGCGTCGCCCCGAGACTCATCCAGGTCGGCGGCCGCATCGACGGACTCACAGCCCTGGACGTCGGTTGCGGACCCGGCGAATGCGTGGCCTGCGAGCTGGACCTGTTCGGCGCCGCGAGCGTGACCGCGATCGATATCGACCCGAGGATGGTTGCCCGTGCACGCCGGCGCCTGGCCGGATACGGCGACCGGGCATCGGTCTCGTCCGGCGACGTCACCGGGCTTCGCTTCCCGGACGGACAGGGAGAAGCCGTCTTCAACTTCGCGGCGCTGCACCACGTCCCTGACTGGCGGGCAGGCCTGCATGAGATTGTTCGGGTGCTGGCACCGGGCGGCCGCTTGTTCTCTCAGGACCACGACGTACCTCTGCGTCGATATCTGGGGCTTCAGTTGATGCGTTGCTCCACGCACCCGGACACCAAGAGGTGGGACGTGGCGCCCATGAGCGAGCGCTCGGATTCCGCAGCGCGGGCGGTCAAGAGCTGGGACTCGACGTCGGTGGCACCCTCAACAATCCACGCGGGTCCTTCCACTGCGAAGAGGCACACGTCAACGAGGCCCGCGGCTCGCGCTTCGCTCTCGAGCTCATCGGGCAGGTGGAAGTACGCGGTGGTGAAGAACTCCGGTCGGGCTTCACCCTCGGGATTCCGGTGCTGTCCATCCCGGAGATCTTGTTCGACCACGCTGCGAAACGTGGCTTCACCAAGGATCCCGCGCTTGAGCCCGTCGAGGAGCGACGCGAAGCGTGAGATGCCGACGGCGACGACCACTCCGCCAGGGCGCGTGACCCGGACGGCCTCCCGGAGGGCACGCGACCGATCCCCCGCGTCGGTCAGGTGGTACAGCGGCCCGAGCAGCAGCGTCGCGTCGTAGTCGTCGTCGGCGACGTTCATCTGACGAGCGTCGCCAAGTGAGGAGGTCATCCCGTCCAGACCACGATCGTGTGCGATCTCCGAGGCGCGCTCCACGTGCAATGGGATCGGATCGATGAGATGAACCGTGTACCCGCGCTCGCACATCGGGACCGCATAAGCGCCCGTCGCTCCACCGACATCGAGCAACCGCGCCGGCGGCACGGGTAGGAGCCGATCTAGGAGCTCCAAGGTCCGTAGGTACTCGAGGCGCGGATGACCATCGCCGAAGAGGCGTGCCTCCTCGAGTCCCAGCTCGTAGTGCGCGGCGATCTCAGGATCCACTACCGCGCCATGCTCGCAGATGTGATGCAGCTCATCGCACGAAATGAATGCCGTGCTCGCCACGCTCGAGTTCCCGCGGTCCTTTGCAGCAAGGCCGCACCTTTCGGTGGGAGCGCCCTCACGGGCATGATGCGCTGGTGTCGGACAAGGGCTTCACGGATTCTCGATCTGCATGAGCGAGATCCCACCAGCGTCCTCCGTCGGACGACGCGTCGTGGTCACCGGCCTGGCCGGGGCGGGCAAGAGCACGTTCGCGAGAGCGCTCTCGGCGAAGACCGGCCTTCCCGTCATCCATCTCGACGTCCACTTCTGGAAACCGGGTTGGGTGGCGCCGCCCGAGGACGAGTGGCGCGAGAAGCAGCGTGGCCTGCTCACCGGCGACGAGTGGATCGTCGACGGCAACTACCACGCGACGCTCGACCTTCGGCTCGAGCGCGAGACACGGTCGTGTTCCTCGACACACCGTGGTGGATCTGCGCACGGCGCGCGTTCGTGCGCGGGATTCGCAAGCCTCCGGTTGGCTTCGAGCTGCCCAACGGCTGCGATGATTCCGCCTGGCGACGGTTGCGCGACGAATGGTCGCTGGTCTGGCGCATCTGGCGAGTCCACCGCTCTGAACGAGAACGAGAGCTCGGAATCCTGTCGCGGCACGGGACGCACGTGGCGCTGTACGTTCTCCGCTCCAAGCGCGCCACCCGTGAGCTTCTCAGCGCATGAATGCCGTTCGGCTTCGGCGCAGTCGAGGCGACCTATTCGAGGTACGAGAGAACGAGGTCGATGTGGTCGACCGGGAACGTGTGCCCCGAGTCGGGCACCAGCGCGACGTTGACGCTGTGGAATGGTCCTCCGGGCCCGGGCAACGAGCTCGTCCGCGTCGAATGGTTCCGTTCGCGCTCCGACGAGCAGTGCAGTGGGGACCGCGATCGAATGCAACTCGTCGTCCTCGAAGGGCAGGAGCCGGGGAATCCGAGGCGGATGGTTGAACTGGCCGTACAGCATGAGCCGCGTCGCGTGCTTGTCGTTGAGGAGCGGCATGCGCCGTCGCCGCGCCAGCGACCGTCGCACGGGTCCCGGCGCGGCTGCGCCGAGCAGAACGGGTACACCCGAGAGCATGAACCTGAGCATGTGCAGCTGACTGATGCCGACCGGATCGAGGAGGACCGCAGACGCGACACGTGACGGCCGCCGGATGAGCAGGTTCAGTGCGAGCCATCCGCCGAGCGAGTGGCCTACGAGATGGGCTCGCTCGATGTTCAGAGCCGTGAGGGCACGATCAAGCTCCTGACCGAGGTCGTCGGGCTCTTCGTACGGCAACCGCTGCACGCTGCGACCGGCGTCGCCGAGGACGTCGATGGACCACACCTCGCGTGCTGCGAGTCGTTCGGCATAGGCGGCCCACAGGAGCGATGTTCCTCCGATCCCGTGGAGGAACACGATGGGCTCGCCTGCGCCTGCCCACCGGTAGGCGTGCGTCGTTCCCCGGCCGGTCTCGACGTCGACGGCCTCGCGGCCGCGCGGGTACTCGGCCCAGAGCTCGTCCTCCATCGCCCGGAACTTCGCTTCGGCCTTGGTGCTGCGCCACGAGGAGAGGTACGACCTCGGCTTCATGGTACGTGTGTACCATAACCTCGGTGCCGAAGCGAGTGGATCACGGGAAGCGACGCAGGGAGATCACGGACGCCGTCGTCCGCATCACCCTGAAGGGAGGCCTGACCGCCGCGACGTTCCGGGAGGTCGCAGCCGAAGCGGGGGTCTCCGTGCGGCTGGTCCAGTACTACTTCGGCACGAAGGACGAGCTCTTGCTCGCCACGCAACGCCATGTCGCGGAACGCTCGATCCATCGGCTCCGGGCCTGGGTCGCGGAAACCGACGCTTCGCCACGGGACTGGCTTCGAGCGTTCATGGGGTCGTTCATTCCGATCGACGACGAGAGCCGCGTTGCGATGCTCATGTACGTCGCGCTCCACACGGAGTCACTCGTGCATCCGGCGCTCTGCGCGGACCGAAGCGTTCGAGGTGCCGCGGACGATGCACCGGACGATCGCCGAACACCTTCGAGAGGGTCGACTGGCTGCTGACGCAGACGTCGAGGCCGAGGCTGCGATCCTCACGGCGCTCGTTCCGGCGCTCGGCCAGAACGTGCTCGACGGGAGCATCCAGCCCGACCGGGCCTTCGAGCTCATCGACTATGCGTTGGCGCGAGCTCTGCCGTAGACGCCACACGGTTGTGAGCAGGACCGGGCGTCATTGACGCACCATGGCCCGTCCGAGGGTTCTCTTCTCGGTGCTCCGAGCGCAGAGGGGTCCACCTGGTCGAGCTTCCGGACATCGACGCAGGAGCTCTCGAGCGCTCTCGACGATCTCAACCGCCCGCGACACCGATCAGGTTGCCTTCGGGGTCGGTGAAGTGCCCGATGACGAGATCGTTTCCCGGGTTCTTGTCCGGGCCGAGTATCCGCTTCCCGCCCAGTCGCTCGGCTTCCTGGAGTGCTGACTCGACGTTGGGAACCGCGATGTAGAAGACCGCGTGACGGGTGTAGTCCCTGCCTCCACCGACACCACCGTGGATGCCCGTACCGTCGCTCGTCGTGTACCGGTCCACGAACCCGTAGTTCCCCGCATCGGACACCGCTTCCGAGACCGGCGCGCTGGTGTCGAACTCCCAGTCGAACAGGTCGCCGTAGAAGGACCGGAGCTTCTCGGGCTCCTTGCCGATGACCTCGAAGTGCACGACCGGTTGTCCCATGCTCGATCTCCGTCTCTTGTCGGATCTCCTCGTGTGCTTGTCGAGACTCGTCGAGGATCCCAAACTCATCGGTCGGGCATGATGGGACCGTGGCCTGGGAGCACCTGCGCACGTCCTACGACACGGTTTCGGAGGCGTACGAGGCGCGCTTTCTCGGCGAGCTCGCGGGCAAGCCCCGCGATCGGGAGCTCCTCGCCGAGCTCGCGGCCGCGGTCACGGATCCGGTCGTCGAGATCGGATGCGGGCCCGGCCAGGTCGGGGGCTTCGTCCGCGAGCACGGCCGACGGGTCTACGGCCTCGATCTCAGTCCGGAGATGGCGAACCTCGCGAACCGACGCCTCGACGGCGCGCTCGCCGCAGACATGCGACTGCTCCCCTTCCCGTCCGAGCAGTTCGGCGGGCTCGTGGCGTTCTACTCACTGATCCACGTGCGCCGCACGGAGCTGGCCGACACGCTGGCGGAGTTCCGTCGGGTCCTCCGGCCGGGCGGCCGCGTCCTGTTCTCCGCGCACGAGGGCCGGGGCGAGGTCGTGCTCGACCGCTTCCTCGACCAGGCGGTGCCGTTCGTCGCGACGCTCTTCGCGCTCGACGAGCTCGTCGACGCCGGCACCGCGGCCGGCCTCACCGTCACGCGGTCCGAGCGACGGGAGTCGTACCCGACGGAGTCCGGGACGGTTCGGCTCTACGTCGAAGCCAGCCGGCCCTGACGGTTCACGCGGCGGTCCCTACCCGGAGGAGTCGCCGAGCGCCTCCATCCACTCCCGGATGCACCACTCCCGGACCAGACCGTTGGTCACGAACGGATCGCCCTCGGCGAACTCCTTGGCCGACTCGGCGGTCGTGAACACGGACATGGCGCCGGAGCGATCGCTGAACGGACCGACGAGCAGCAGCTCACCGCGCTCGTGGAATCCCTTCCACCAGGCGCGGTGCGCCTCGAAGTGGAGCGGCCGCTGCTCCGCAACATCGTCGGCCGACTCGTAGAACAACACGTACCGCATCCGCGCACTCCTGCTCGGTCAGATGTCGAGCTCGCTCTTGGTGCGACCCTTGCTCGACCAGTAGCTGTCGGTGCGGCCGAGCCGGAACCGCGCGGGCTTCTCCGAGTCGGCGAGCACCTCGGTCTCGAGCCACAGACGCTTGAGGTGACGGATCTTCCCCGCGGGCCGGTCATCCGAATACGCGTCGCTCGCGTGGAGCACGTGGTAGTTGTCGACGAACTGCATGTCGCCGGGCTCCATCGTCATCGAGACGTGGTACTCGGGATCCGCGCACATCGCGTCGACCCGGTTCATCGCCTCGCGCGCCGCCTCGGACGGTCGGGGCGCGTCCGGATGCCGACGGCTCGCCTCGATGTACGGACGGATGTACCGCACGAACAAGCGGTCGTCACAGCGATTGAAGATCGGCATCGTGTACCACTGCTGCGCGCCGGGGGCCTGCTCGCCCCGCAGGTCGTACGGGAACGGCGCGTACAGCTCCGCGGCCAGCTCCGGCGCGGTGCGCACGAGGTCGTTGTGGATCGTCAACGCGTTCGCGACGAGGCTCGCGCCACCACCGGCGCCCGCATCGAGGCAGAAGAGGCCGACGAGGTCCGAGCCGTCGGAGTGGAACGGGAACGCGATGCCACCGATCTCGTTGCCCCGCGACGTCGGATCGTCCGGCGCCTTGCCCTGGTCCGTCACGTCGCCGAGCAGGTGGCCCTTCGCGTTCTGTGGCCAGGGCCGGCCCAGGTACGTCCCGATGCCCCAGTAGATCGCCGACGCGCGGGCCTTCGTGTAGCGCTCGACCGGCACGCCGCGGATGAGCACCACTCCCGCGCCGTTGATGAGCTCGTCGGCCAGGCGGGTGAGCTCCGCGCCCAGGGTCGGCAACGGGAACTGCTCCCGGGTGATGTCGAGCACGTCGTCGCTCTGGGCCTCGGCGTGCGTGAGCGCGGCGTCGAGCTCGGCGATGTGATCGGCCGTCAGCTCGTAGACGTACCGGTCGCCGAGATCGGTGCTGCGCCACTCGCACGCGGGCTCGAGCGGCACCAGCTCCGACGGGTCGACGGTGGTGGTCATGTCGGTCGCGCTCATCAGCGTCCTCCGGAATGGGGTGCAGCTTGGGGCCCGCGCACGAGGCGGCCGGGCAACGGGCCGGTCGCCGCGCCGGCTTCGTAGGTGACGGTTCCGGCGACCAGCGTCGTCGCGTAGCCGTCGGCAACCTGCACGAGCCGACGGCCGCCCGCGGGCAGGTCGTACCGCATCTCCGGCCTGCGGGCGGAGAGTCGTTCGAAGTCGATCACGTTGAGGTCGGCGCGGTAGCCGGGCGCGACCACACCCCGGTCGAACAGTCCGACCGCGCGGGCCGTCGCCTGGGTCTGGCGGTGCACCAGGAAGGGCAGCTCCATCCGCCCGTGATCCCGGTCGCGGCCCCACAGGGTCAGGAGCGTCGTGGGGAAGCTCGCGTCGCAGATCGTGCTGACGTGCGCGCCGCCGTCACCGAGGCCGACGATCGTGTTCGGGTGGGCGAGCATCTCAGCGGCCGCGTCGAGGTTCCCGTCGCCGTAGTTGAGCAACGGCACGTAGAGCATCGCCCGGCCGTCGTCCTCGAGGAGCAGGTCGTAGGCCAGGTCCATCGGCGCCCGGCCGTCGCGCTCGGCCCGCGCCGCGATGCTCGAGGCGTACTGCGGTTCGTAGTCGGGCGGGTCCTGCACCTCGGACATGCGCCCGAACCCCTGCAACACCCGGCCGGCGGCCCGGTCGCCGGCCGCCTGCGAGGCGTCCGCGGCCAGCACCCGGTCCTTGAACGCCGGGTCCCGCATGATCTCGACCCGCTCGTCGAGCGAGAGGCCCGCGATCTCCCGGTACACCGGGTTGGTGAGCAGCGGGTGGAGCGTGCACTGCAGCCCGAGCATGAGACCGACCGGCCGCGGCGCGACCTGGGCCGACATCGCGACCCCGTCCCGGTTCGCGGCGGCGAGCAGGTCGAGCTGATGGAGCCAACCGTCCCCGCGGGTCTGCACCAGGGAGAACGACAGCGGGCGACCCGACTCCTCGGCCATGCGACGGAAGATCGCGAACTCGGCGTCCGCGTCCGTGAAGTCCGACACCACCTGCAGCACACCCTGTCCGGTCCCGCCGATCGCGGTCGCGATGCCGACCAGCTCGTCCGCCTCCGCGGTCAACGTCGGCGTCGGCTCGCCCCGGCTCGTGCGGTGGTTCAGCGTGCGTGACGTCGAGAAGCCCAGCGCGCCCGCCTCGATCGCCTCCCGTGCCAGCTTCGCCATCAACGAGATGTCCTCGTCGCTCGCGACTTCGCGGTTGGCGCCCCGCTCCCCCATCACGTGCAGCCGCAGCGCGCCGTGCGGAACCTGGACCGCGACGTCGACGTCGAACGGACGGCCGTCGAGCGCGTCCATGAACTCGGGGAACGACTGCCAGGTCCACGCAAGCCCTTCGTCGAGCACCGCGCCGGGGATGTCCTCCACGCCCTCCATCAGCTCGATCAGCCGTCCGTGGTCCTCCGGGTGAACGGGCGCGAAGCCCACCCCGCAGTTGCCGGCGACGACCGTCGTCACGCCGTGCCAGGACGACGGGATCATGCGCTCGCCCCAGGAGGCCTGCCCGTCGTAGTGGGTGTGCACGTCGACGAACCCGGGCGTGACGAGGAGCCCGGAAGCATCGATCGTGCGCTCGGCCAGCCCGGTGACCGCACCGACCTCGGCAATCAGCCCGGCGTCGATCGCGACGTCGGCCACGACCGCGGCGGCGCCGGTCCCGTCGATCACGGTCCCGCCCGTGATGATCAGCTCGTGGCCCATGACGCGGCTCCTTCTCGAATGGCCGGGAGCACCTCGCGGGTCAACAGCTCGTCCGCAGTGCGGGCGTGCTCACGATCCGCCCGGAAGCTCGGCCCGGTGATCACGAAGCGTTCCAGGCCGAGCCCGGCGAGCGCGCGCAGGCGGTCCGCGCAGACGTCCGGCGGACCGACGACGGCGAACCGGTCGACGAACTCCGGCTCCAGGGCGTCCGTGTGCGCGGCGGTGTTGCTCAGGTGCTCGTTGCTGTCGTAGCGCCGCCCGACTTCGGCGACGACCGAGCGGTCTGCTTCCGCCAGCCCTGCACCGGTCGACCCCGGCATCGACGAGAAGTGGGCGAACGCGGCGACGCCACCACTGATGAGCTCGCGGGCGGCGTCGACGTCCGGATGGCACCCGACGTTGACGTACGCGCCGAACGAGACCTCACCTGGGTCGCGTCCCGCGTCGACGGCAGCTGCGCGGGCCAGGTCGAGCGCCCACGCGATCCGATCGGGATCGGCACCCACCGCGAGCGTCACCCGTTCCGCGATGCGGGCCCCGAGCTCGATCATGCGCGGCCCCGAGACCGCGACGTCGAGGGGGACCTTCGGCTGCCGCGCCCGATCCAGCCAGCGCATCCGGCTCGGATACCCGTCGATGTCGACGGTGCCGTTCGCGAGGTAGGTCTGGAGGTCACCGACCAGGAGCGCGAACTCGTCGACCTTCATCGGCTTCCGGCCGAGGTGGAACAACGCGGTGTCGCCCCGGCCGATGCCGAGCACGAACCGGCCACCGGACGTCTCCTGGACCGTCGCCGCGACGTTGGCCAGCGCGGCCGGGTGACGGGTGAACGCGTTCGTCACACCGGTCGCGAACCGCAGGCGCTCGGTGGCCTCCGCCGCGAGCGCGACGGCCACGAACGGATCCGCCACCAGGTTCTGCGAGTCGGTGAACGTGATCCCGTCCCACCCCGCCGCGCTCGGCCCGCTCGGCCTGCGCGACGACGGTTCCCGTCTCCGGGATCCGCATGGCCCACAGCTCCATCTCGGCGTCCCCCTCCGGCGGATCGGGCCCGGGCTCCGGGCCGCGAGCGTCCACCGCAACACCTCACCTTACGGCGCGCCCGTCCTGGACGGCCCGTCGCTGGTTTCGGAGCGGCGGAGGGTCGCCCTGGCGACCCTGAGGCGCCCCGAACCGAGTCAGGGGGCCGCGGGGGTGATCGCGGGGTGCGCGTGCTCACCGGTGACGAGGGGCGAGCGCGAGAGGCTGATGGTTCCCGCGATCATCACCACGACCGCGCCCGCGGTGAGCGTGATCGCGATCGGGCCCGTCGCGCCGAGCGTCTCGCCGAACAGCGTGATGCCGATGATCGACGACAGCACCGGGTTCGTGACCGCCAGCGCGGGCAGCGACGCCGCGAGGTGGCCGGCCTGGAACGCGCTCTGGTTGAGGATCAGCCCGGCGATCGACACGAGGGCGAGCGCGTAGGTCTCCCACGCCCCGATGACCCCGGACACCCCGTGGTCGCCGAGCGTGTCGACGACGGTCTTCGTCAGCGCGGCCGTCACCGCGTACGTCGCACCCGTGGCGAACGCGAGGCTCAGCGCCCGCACGTGCGGGGCGGAACCCCGCGAGAAGATGACGGCCGCGGTGGCGATCGACCCGCAGATCGCGAACACGATCGCCCACTGCCAGATCGGGGCCTGCGAGTCCCCGCCCGACGGCGATCCGACGGTGACGAACACCGCGATGCCCAACGTGAGCGCAACGGCCGCGACCCACTCCCGGCGACCCGGCTTCCCCACCCCGCCGATGGCCGAGAGCGGCAGCGCGAACAGCAGGCCGCTGACCAGCAGCGGCTGCACCACGACGATGGAGCCCACGGACAGCGCGGCGGCTTCGAGCAGGTACGCACCGATGTCGAGCACGATGCCCGCGAGCCAGAGCGGCCGCTTGACCAGCTCCAGGATCAGCCGGGGGCGCAGCGAGAGCTCGGGCGGCTGCTGCGCTGCCACCGTGTGCTGCATGACCGACGCGAGCGCGTAGCAAAGACCGGCACCGAGCGCGAGAACGACAACCATCGGACCGCTTGCGCCCGCTACCGCGAGGCGGCGATGCCGTGCTCACCGACGGGACCCACCACGAGTCCCCGGTCGGCGAATCCCTTCCCGAGCAGGGGGAAGGAATCAAGCGTTGCCCTCCAGCTCTCCGGCGCCGACGTGCAGTCGGAGTCGTGCAGCAGAACGGTGCCGCCATCGACGAAGCCGTCGAGCACGTCGTCCGCCACCGACGCGCCCGTTGCCTCGGCCCGCCAGTCCCGGCCCCACGCGGTCCAGAGCACGACCCGGAGCCCGAGCCGCCGAGCTGCGAGCAGGCCACCGACCGAGAGCGTGCCGAAGGGCGGCCGGTACCAGCCCGGCTGCACGCCCGTCGCCGACGCGATCTCGTCGGTCGCGCGCCGGATGTCGTCGCGGGTCGTCCGCGGTCCGAGTCGCAGCAGCGTGCGGTGCTGATCGCCGTGCACCCCGACCTCGTGACCCGCGGCCGCCACCTCCGCCGCGAGGCCCGGGGCCTTGCGCACCATCTCGCCGAGCATGAAGAACGTCGCGCGCCACCCGAGCTCGTCGAGCGCCTCGAGCACCGCCGGCGTGGAGGTCGGGTCCGGCCCGTCGTCGAACGTCAACGCCACGTGACCCCGGTCGCCGACGCCGGCGAGCGACGGCGAGATGTGACGACCGATCGACGACAGCGCGATCAGCGACGGCGCGGTGTGCACCGCCGCCGCGCCCGCGACACCGAGACCGATCCCGATTCCTATCGGCGCGAGACGCAGCCGGTTCACCGGAGCTGGGCCAACGAGGAGACCGAGAGCCCGTCGTGGTACACGACGTCGCCGAAGTCCTCGAGCGCGACCCGCAGGGCCTCGGTGTCGCGCTGCCGGCCGTCGAGCACGTAGACCTTCCGGGCCTTCACCCTGTCGGGGACCTGCTCCGGCTTGAAGACCGAGTCCGGCTCCACGAGCCGCTGGCCGCGTCGGTGGCACCACATCTGGTCGAAGGCATCGAGGCGCCGCTCCGGGACGAACTCGCGCACGCGGTAGCCGCCGGTCGTCGTACGGATCAGGTCCGCGGTCTTGGCCACGTCGTTCTTGGCCCGCAGGAACCGGAACGGCCGACCGTGGCCCCAGCCGCCGTTGCCGATGTCGACATGGCGGGCCGAGAGCCGCGATGAGCGCCGCATGGCCATCGCGCGCGACCCGGCCGTCGATGATCGCCGTGACCCCCATGCCGTGCAGCTGGCGTTGGATCGCGGGGCTGTCGAGCTGCTGGTCGGTCAGGCGCACCCCGACGAAGACCTCGGACTGCGCGTCCTTGGGCGCCCGCGCGACGCCGACCCCCAATGCCGACACCGCCTGGGCGCCGAGCGTGAGGCCGAGGTAGAGGAGCACGATCACCCCGAGCACACCGGTGAGCCGGCGCTGCGCCTTGGGATCGCGGATCGGCTCGACGACCTTCTCACGATCGCGGTGCTCGGCGAGCTCCAGCACGTCCACCTTGGCGTCGCCCGCGAACAGCGCGGCGGCGCGGCTCGACCTGCTCGGCGCGGGCGGTGCCCGGTTGGGTGACGGCGGCCAACGCGTCGCGCAGCTCGTCTTCGGTGCGCGCGTACCGGGACACGCCGATCTCGGCCATGCCCTCGGCGTTGTCCTTGCCGTGCCCGGCGATCGGCTTGAACGTGATGACCGGCAAGCCGACCGCGAACGCTTCGTTCGCGGTGAGGCCACCCGCGTTCTCGACCATCGCGTCGCACGCGGCCATCAGCGCCGGCATCTCGTCGGTCCAACCGATGACCGTCCCGAGGCCCATCTCCTCGAGCGTGACCTTCAGTGCCTGGTCCCGGCCACACACGGTGACGGGGTGGTAGTCGCCGGCCCGGTCGATCGCCTCGACGGTGCCGATGACGTCGCCGACGCCCCACGAACCGGCGACCACGAGCACCGCGCGCTCGTCGGACCCGATGCCGAAAGCCTGACGGGTCGCTGCCCGCGCGGCGCCCGACTCGTCCGAGAACTTGTCCGAGACGAGCGGACCCGATGCCCGGGCGTCCTTGCCGCCGCGGTCGGTCGCGGTCTCGGCGGCGTACGGGCTCGTCGCGACGTGCGCGTCGATGTCCGGGTGGACCCAGAGCGGGTGGACGGCGAAGTCGGTGAGGAAGGTCACCGCCGGGACCTTGAGCCAGCCCTTCTTGCGCATGTTGCCGAGGACCAGCGACGACAAGGGGTACGTCGAGACCACCACGTCCGCGTCGCTCTTGCGGATCGCCTTGCGCAAGCGGCGCCCGGCCACGAACGTGTCGAGCCGGACGATGAAGCCCCACGACGACGGCAGCTTGTACCAGAGGCGGTAGGTGAGGTCGTAGGACCAGGGTGCGAACTTCAGCTGGAGCAGGTAGCTCCACTTGATGAACCAGCCGATGCCGAACGGGCAGCAGTCCAGGAAATCGACGATGCTCGCCTCGTGCCCTTCGGCCTCGAGGCGGCGTGCCAGCTCCCGCGCCGCGCCGTCGTGCCCGGCGCCCATGGAAGCAGAAACGATCAGAATCCGTCGCTGCATCGACCCCGAATCGTAGTCCCCGGGGTCCGAAAGTTCCTGTATTACGGACCTCTCTGGTTCCCCGTCGTCAGACGGTCCGGATCTCGAGCTCACCGGCGGCATGACGGGCCCGGAGCACCTTCTTGTCGAACTTTCCGACGCTGGTCTTCGGGACCTCGTCGATGAAGCTCCAGCGCTCGGGCAGCTGCCAGCGGGCGACGCTCCCACCGAGGAATTCGCACAGCCCCTCGGGCCCGATGGCCGAGCCTTCCTTGAGGACCACGCACGCGAGGGGGCGCTCGCCCCACTTCTCGTCGGGCACGCCCACGACGCTGGCCTCGACCACGTCCGGATGGGCCATGAGCAGGCCCTCGAGCTCGACGGAGGAGATCCACTCGCCCCCCGACTTGATGACGTCCTTGGCCCGGTCGGTGATCTGGATGAAGCCGTGCTCGTCGACCGAGCCGACGTCACCGGTGCGCAACCAGCCGTCGTCGAACTTCTCGGGCGACGGGTCCAGGTAGTACGACGCGGTGATCCACGGTCCCCGCACCTCGATCTCGCCGACCGCCTCGTCGTCCCAAGGCAGCGGCTCGCCGACGTCGTCGACGATGCGCAGCTCGACGCCGGCGACGACCCGACCCGTGCGCGCCCGCCAGTCGAGGTCCTCGGCCGACCCGCACTCGATGCCGTCCGGTGGGTGGCTGACGGCCGCCAGCGGGCTGGTCTCGGTCATGCCCCACCCCTGGATGAAGCGCACGCCGTACCGCTCCTCGAACGCCTGCATCAGCGTGCGCGGCACCGCGGAGCCTCCGCACACGATCATGCGGAACGATGACAGGTCGATCTCGTGCTCGTCGCCGTAGCGCAGCACCTCGGCCCAGATCGTCGGCACCGCGCCGGAGAACGTCGGCCGCTCCTGCTCGATGAACTTCATCAGCGGCTCCGGTTGCAGGAACCGACCCGGCATCAGGAAGTCCGCGCCGACGAGCCAACCCGCGTACGGGAGCCCCCACGCGTTCGCGTGGAACATGGGAACGATCGGGAGGATCCGGTCCGATTCGCTGACGCCCAACGAGCTCGCCGAGGTGACGGCGAAGGAGTGCAACCAGGTCGAGCGGTGCGAGTAGACGACACCCTTCGGGTTGCCCGTCGTGCCGCTCGTGTAGCACATGGCCGCCGCGGACCGTTCGTCGACGTCGGGCCACTCGAAGCCCGGCGTCTCGGCGGCGAGCAGCTCCTCGTAGCCGAAGATCGGCGCGTCCGTAGCTTCCGCGAGCGCCCCGGCGTCACCGGTCCCCGTGACGATGAACGTCTTCACCGTCTTCAGGTCGGGCGCGACCTTCGCGAGCAACGGGATCAAGGAGTCGTCGACGATCACGACGTCGTCCGCCGCGTGGTTGATCACGTAGGTGAGCAGCTCGGGGAACAAGCGGATGTTCAGCGTGTGCAGCACCGCGCCCATGCTCGGGATCGCGAGGTACGCCTCGAGGTGCTCCTGGTTGTTCCAGCAGAACGTGCCGACGCGCGTCCCGGGCTCGACGCCGAGCCGGGCGAGCGCGCTCGCGAGCTGGTCCACCCGGTCCCCCACCTCGGCGTAGGTCGAGCGGCGGGAGCCGTCCCCCTCGAACGTCACCACCTCGCTGTTCGCGTAGACGGCACGGCCGTGGCGGAAGATCATCCCGATCGTGAGCGGGAAGTCCTGCATGGTGCTCTCGAGCATCGGTTCCCCCCGTTGCTGGATTGGATCGTGGCTCCGCGTGACCCGACGCGAACCGAACCCGTTCGACGAGAGCGTAGGGCGCTCACGGCTTATCCTCACGCCGTGCCCCGGAGAGCGACCCGCCCCAGGACCCGGCCGGACACGACGCCGAACGTCGGGACCCGGGCCCGGCGCCGGACGCGAAGAAGCCCGCCGGGAAGGTCGCGAGCGCTCGGGCCGGGCTCACGAAGGCCCAGGCCCGGGCGCAGGACGTCTACGAGCGGCTCGAGGCGTCGCGCGAGACCAACCACGTGGTCGACGCCGGGTTCCACATCTACGAGCGGGACCTCGGCGCGGGCGGAGGTGTGCTGGCCGGCGCACTGGCATTCCGTCTCTTCCTCTTCGCCGTTCCCTACGTCTTCGTCGTGATCACCCTCTTCGGATCAGCCGCCAGCCTGCAGAACGAGTCCGGCCAGGACGCGGCGAGGACCGCGGGCCTCACCGGGCTCATCGGCAAGGCGGTCGCCGACGCGCAGCACCAGACCAGCAGCACGAAGGTCATCAGCATCTTCGTCGGCCTGTTCGCACTCTTCCTCGGGGCCCGCGCGGTCGTGAAGACCCTGCGGGCGGTGCACGCCCTGGCCTGGCGCGTGCCGTTGACCCGGCTCCGCAACTCCTCGCGCGCGGCCGCGCTGTTCATCGGGGTGATCTTCGGGACGTCGGCGGTCGCAGCCGGGATCGGCAAGGTCCGCCTGGGCCACCCGCTGATCGGGCTCGTCCTCGGGCTCAGCTCGATCGTGGTCTGGGGTGGTGCCTGGCTCTGGATCTCGTGGCTGCTCCCCCACGCTCGCGGCATGCCCTGGACCGCGCTGCTCCCGGGCGCGCTCCTCTTCGGGCTCGTCGTGTGGGCGATGCACCTGCTGACCGTCTTCTACTTCGCCCGCAAGGTCTCGCACGCGTCGGACACCTACGGCGCGATCGGATCCGCGATCGGGATCCTCCTTGCCCTCTACCTCGTCGGTCGGGCGATGTCCGCGTCGGCGGTGCTCAATGCGACGCTCTGGGAACGCAAGCAGCGCGACACCGGGTCATAGGGCAGGACGAACGCAAGGCAGGGAGAGCTCATGCGGGCAGCACCGGAGCTGAAGGTCCACCGTTCGACGGTCAAGGCGCTCAAGCTCTTCGACGCCGACCGACTCCACTGGCTGGATGCGGCGGCGGCCGAAGGACCACTCGTCGCGCTGCGCATGGGTGCCGTCACGACGTGGGTCGTGACGGACCCGCAGCCGGCCCGAACGATGCTGGTGAGCGACGGCGCCTCGTGGACGAGACCGCCCGCGTTGCGCGTGCCAGTGCGCGTCGGCGTCGGGGAGAACCTCTTCTCGCAGTCGGACAAGGCATGGGCGCTGACCCAGCCATTCGTCGCCCCGGCATTCCGGAAGCGGGCACTCGAGTCGCGACTCGCCGACATCGACGCGCTCATCGACCGCGAGGTTCGTGCGATTCCTCGCGACACGACCGTCGACCTCGAGCTGATCATGGGTCGGATCTCGCTGCGCGTCGCAGCCTGGGTCCTGCTCGGAGACGAGCTGGATCAAGCCACGGCCATGGAGCTCGCGGACCACCAGCGCGAAGTCGTCCGTTGGGTCGGCGTGCAGCTCGGACAGATCAACGGCTTCCTGCCCGTGGCGTTCGGGACGCGTGCACGGGAGATGCGGCGCCACCGCGCCGCGCTCGACGCCTACGCCGACGGAGTCATCGCTCGCGTCACGGCCGCCCCGGAGGACGACGTGGCGGGCGCGTTGGTGCGCGCCCGACCTTCAGGCAAGCGCCTGACCCGGCACCAGCTGCGCGGCCATGTCCTGGGCCTCTTGCTGGCCGGCAACGAGACCACTGCAGCGGCGTTGTCGTGGGTGCTCGCCCACGGAGCCGCGGAACCTGAGGTCTGGCGCAGCGTTCGGAACGATCCCGACCGGTCCACGGAGTCGTTTCTCCTCGAGACGCTGCGCCTCACGCCGGCCGTGTGGGGCATACCGCGCACTCCGACCCGAGCCGGTGTCACCCTCACCGCCGGAGACGTCACCATCCGGGTGCGCCGGGGACAGCTCGCCACCGTCTACCTCCGCGGCATCAATCGCGATCCGCACCTCTGGGACGACCCGCTTCGCTTCGACCCCTCGCGCCATCGCTTCGATGGGCCGCAGGAACATCGGACGTTGATCCCGTTCGGTCTCGGTCCACGCGGTTGCATCGGCCAGCACCTCGCGATGGCCGAGCTGCGCGCCATTGCTCCCGCCCTCGCCCGCCACGGCGACGTCACCGTCGAGGGACCGATCACCGAGGACGCGAGCTTCGCCCTCCGGGTCCGCAACGGCCTGGTGGGCCGCTTCACCGAGCCCGAGGAGGAACGCTCGGGAACCGCATCCCACGTTTCGGAGTGAGTTCGCGTCGCTGTAGCGACGCAAAGTCACGCCGAAAGGCGATCCGGGGGGGGCGGGGGGAGCTAGAAGCCGACGATCGCGCCGATGATCATCCCGAGGATCAGGAGGCCACCGGCACGGCGCGTGAGCAGGAACGAGTGGGGCGCGAACCACAGCGGCCACACCGGGTTGGGCATCGGTGACTCGGCCGGCTTGGGCTGACCGTAGACGTTCCACACCTTGACCAGCAGCGGGAACGACGCGAACACCAACAGGGTGAAGACCGGCAGGATCCCCGCGATCACGAGGCCGCCGACGAGCAGGTAGAACGCGATGAACATCCCGCGGGTGACGTCGCGGGCCACCTTGTCGCCGAGGATGACGGGCAGCGTGTGCGTGCCGGCCGGACCGTCCCACGGCGCCTTGTCGATGTGCTTGCCCATGAGCACCGTCGTGCAGAGCACCGCGTACGGCAGCGACGCGAGCAGGACCGCGGCGGGGATCGATCCGGTTGCCGCGTAGTAGACGCCGCCGACCATGAGCGGGCCCCAGACCGCGATGACGGTCGGCTCGCCGAGCCCGTGCTTCTTCAGCCGCAGCGGCGGCGCGGTGTACGCGGCCGACAGGAAGAAGCCACCGAGCGCGAACGCGAGGATCGGCCAGCCCCGTTCGGCAGTGAGGAAGATCATGATCGCGAGGCACATGACGTTGACGACGAGCCCGTAGAACGCGAGGCGCTTGCGAGTCACGACACCCGAGATCACCGGGTGCGGCGAGTAGAGGTTGCGCGGGTAGTCCGCGGTGTCGGTGCCGACCTCGAGGTCGAAGAGATCGTTCATGATGTTGTTCGCCATGTGGGCGAGCACGAGCCCGAGCGCAGCGAGCGCGAAGTAGAGCCAGTTGACGCTGGCGTCCCGGTAGACCGCGAGCAGGCCCCCGAGCGCCGCGGCCACCAACGTCATCGGGAGCACCCCGGCCCGGGTCAGGTAGAGCCACTTGGAGACCGGGTCGAGTCCGTCCTTCGGCGGGTTCGTGGTCGCCAGCACGTAGAGCCAGCGCTTCGGGAGGGACTGCCTGCGGATGCCCGGCTCGGTCGTCTTCGCCATGCCCGGATCGTAGGGCCGAAACCCTGCGGCGCGCCGCCTCGAAGGCCACCGCGACCCCCGAAACGGGTCCCGGCGGCGAGTTCGGAGGTCTAGGGGGCGCGCATGACGCCGAGGCGGGCGCGGTGCGAGAGGAGTGACCACCGCGACGAGGACGACAGCGCGGAGCCGATCGACGCGAACGAGCCGGCCGACAGGATCGAGCACGCGGACCCGACGGAGCCGATGGAGAGGAACGATCCGACCGAACCGATCGAGAGCATCGAGCCCTTCGAGCCGATCGAGAGGAACGAGTCCTCCGACCACAACGACCATCGAGAGTTGGAGCTCATCGCCGAAGTTTCGCGCGAACTGCCTTGGTCCTTGTGCGATCGCTGACGACGTGTTCTGCTCTCTTTGGCACTCGTCGGAGTGAAACAGGGGGGTTGGCATGCGGACTCGCATCGGCATCGCGCTCATGGTGACGGCGCTGGCGCTCGGCGGTTCGCTCGCGGCGGGAGGTTCCGCCGGCGCGGCCGACTCGCACACCATCACGGTGAGTCCGAGCACCGGGCTGACGGACGGCCAGACCGTCACGGTCTCCGGCACCGGCTTCGTCGAGACCCCGCTCGTGTACGACTGGGTCGTGACGCAGTGCGACCCGGCGATCCTCACGGAGACGATCTCACTCGACAACGCGCTCCAAGACTGTGACGCCACGACGTCGCCGTTCACGTTCGTCCACGCCGACTCGGCCGGGAACCTCAGCACGCCGTTCACCCTGCGCAAGTCGTTCACGACGAGCGGGAACATCGCCGTGACCTGCGGCCAAGCCGCGAACGACTGCGCGATCCTCGTCGCCCAGGTCGTCGGGGGCGGGTTCGCCGGCGCGGCCGCGCCCATCACGTTCGGCACGCCGGTCAAGACGGTCCCCGAGTGCTACCGCGAGTTCGCCCACGACCACCGGCACGGCCTGCGGTACCGCCTGGTCCAGCTCCTCACCTGCGTGGTCACCGCGCTCCACCACCGCACCCCGCACTAACCCGCGCGACCACCGGATCACTGGTTTCGGGGCGTTTCAGGGTCGCTCCGGCGACGCTCAGACGCCCCGAAACGAGATGGGTCGCAGCGCGCCGTCGAGGTACCCGCGGGCGACCTGCGCGACCCACGCTCGCACGCCGCTCTCCGCGAGCGAGAACGGGCCCGGTTCGAACCCGCGTGACGCGATCCCCCGCTGGACGCTCTCGCACGCGCCCCAGTCCTGACGGTTGGTCAGGTCCCAGAAGTCGACCGCGAACGACGGGTCGAAGCCCGGCTTCGCCACCTCGTCCGGATCGAAGAGCCACTGGCACTCGACCTGGCTGACCCCCGGTGCGACCGGCTCGATGCGGTGCGTCATCACGAAGTCGGGGTGCAGGCTGATCAGGAGGTTCGGGAACACCCCCGCGTAGAGCACGCCGCGCCTGAGCTTCTCGGACAGGCCGGGCAACGGCGGCAGCGGGCTCTCCCCCGTCAGCGACATCGTGACCGCGCCGTCGACCAGCTCCATCGAACCGCCGATCGCGAGCCCGGTGACGTCGTAGTCCTCACCGCTCGTGGGCGGGCTCACCCGGCAGAGCTCCGGGTGGATGACCGGGCAGTGAAAGCACTCGTGGTAGTTCTCGATCGCGAGCTTCCAGTTCGCCTCGAGCCGGTAGTCGTGGGTCGACCCCACCACCAACCGCTCCGGCTGATACGGCGCGACGAGCGCGTCGAAGGTCCCGATGTGATCTTCGAACGAGCCCGCGTTGCCGGACGCGTTCACGAACACCCAGCCCCTCCACTCCGCGACCGGGAGCCCGAACAGCTTGTGGTCGGTGATGTCGAACCCGGCGGGCGCGTCGAAGCGCGGCGTCGTCCGCAGCGAGCCGTCGAGGTCGTAGACCCACGCGTGGTACGGGCAGGCGATCGTCGCGCGCTGGTCCGAGTCTCCGCACGGCAGGAGCTCGTGGCCGCGGTGCCGGCACACGTTCGAGAACGCGTGCAGCTCGCCCGACTCGCTGCGCACGAGCAGCACGCCTTCGTGGCCGATGCGGACGGCCATGCGCTCGCCGACCGCCGCGACCGCCGCCGAGCGCCCGGCGCACACCCAGGATCCGGCGAAGAAGTGCTCATGCTCCCAGGCGACGACGGCCGGGTCCATGTACGCGCCACGCGGCAGCATCCGGCCCGACTTCGTGGGATCCAGCACCGCCTCGAGCTCGGAACGGGGCAACGGCGCGGCATCAACGGTCTGACTCACGTGCGTGTCTCTCCCGACGCGGCCTCGGCGCGGCGGCAGCTCGCGGCACGGCAGTGCTCCAGCGCCTCCACGCGTGCGTGGAGCTTCCGCAACCGCGCGGCCGGTGCGCGGCTCGCGAAGTTGTGCAGCTCGTACGGATCCGGGGCCAGGTCGTAGAGCTCGTTCTCGCCCGTGGAGTATTCGACGTAGAGGTACTGCGGCGTCCGGATCGCGTGGAACTCGGGGCTGGGGTCGTGGACCGAGGATCCCCGCATCCCGTGGTACTTCGGGCCACGCGGCGGTGCGGTCTCGTCGATGGCCTGATCCGGGTCGGGCGGCTCGATCGGCAGGTCCCGGCGCGCCGCGATCTGGCCCGCCGTCTCGACCTCCCGCCAGTGCTCGATCAGATAGGAGCCGCGCCAGTGCTTCGGCGCCGGCCCGGCGCGCAGCAACGGGACCAGCGAGCGACCGTCCACGTAGTCCGGCGCCTTCGCGCCGGCCAACGCCGCGAACGTCGGCGCCCAGTCGACGTTGCCGACGAGCTGATCGCGTGTCGCGTCCTCCGGGACCCCGGGCCCGCGCACGATGAAGGGCACGTGGATGTCCTCGTCGTACGCGGTCTGCTTGCCGGCCGGCATCCGGTGCTCGCCGAGGTGATAGCCGTTGTCCGACGCGAACACGACGTACGTGTCGTCGAGCTGGTCATTGCGCTGCAGGACCGCCATGAGGTTCGCGACCGCGTCGTCGACCGCCTGCAACGACTGGAGCCGGCGGCGGTAGAGCGCGTCGACCCGACCCTTGATCGCCGCCGTCATCAACGGCGTGTGCCGCAACCACCTCGGCTTGTCCCGGATGTCGGGCTCGTTGTAGCTGGGCACGCGCGGCGCCTTCGTGCCCGGGAAGAGGCCGGCCTCGCCGGGCGGTGGCGTGGCGGGACTGTGGGGCGCGTAGAGGGCGAGATACGCGAAGAACGGCTTGCGGTCACGGTGGGCGCGCGTCATGAAGGCGGACGCCAGGTGGCTGTAGACATCCGTGCCGTAGTCACGCGGCCGGCCTCCGAAGTGGACGATGCGCCGCCCGGACTCGTTGAGGTTGTACTTGTACTCACGATACGGGTTGCCGCCGCGGGTCGGGGTGTCGAACTGGTCCCAGCCCGGCGGCACGAAGGTGTCCGTCGCGCCGTCGGGATAGCCGTTCAGGTACTTCCCGAACAGACCGGTCCGGTAGCCCGCGCGTGGAGCCATGTCGCGATCGTCGAGCCCTCGAGGCCCTTCGCGTGGGCGGTCTCGAAGCCTCCGTTCTCCCCGCCGTTCGTCTCGATCCCGGTGTTGTGCGAGTACTGGCCCCCGCAGGATCGTGGTCCGCGACGGGCAGCACAGCGACACGCTCACGAAGGCCTGCGAGAAGCTCGTTCCCTGGTCGGCCAGCAGCGCGCGGACGTGCGGCATCACGGAGAGCTCGGACTTCGCCATGTCGTCGGTCAGGACGAAGAGGATGTTGGGTCGACCGGCCGGCGTGCTCGTCGATGCCGACGCGGCCGGGAGCCCCGTGCCGATCGCGACGATCACCGCCGCCACCACCAACGCCAGACCTCGGCGCGTCACCCGCCGTAGTTCATGCGGGTGTCTTCCATTCTCAGCACCGCGGTTTCCTCGGCCTTGAGGAATCCCGCATCGACGACTTCGCCGACGAAGAACGTGTGGTTCCCCGCGGTCAGGCGCTCGCGGAGCTCGCAGTCGATGTACGCCACCGCCTGCGCGAGGACGGGCGCACCCGTTACCTGCTCCACGTACGAGAACCCGTTCAGCGTCTTGGCCCCGAGGTCGACGTCCACCGGCTTGGTGAACTTCCGCACGATCGCCCGGTCCTCCCGGTCGATCAGGTTGAGGGAGAACCAGCCGCCCGCCTCGATCAGCTCGTGGGTGAGCGCGGTCTGCTCGACGCCGACACCGATCCACTTCGGGTCGAAGCTCACCTGGGTGACCCAATTCATCGTCATCCCGTTGCGGCGCTCGGCCCCGTCCGTGCTGCCCAGCACGTAGAGGCCGGACGGCATCTTCCAGAGCACCCGCCGGCGCAACCGGTCGTACTCGTCACGCTGGTCGTCCGTCTCGGTTCCGGGCGGGTACGGCCCGATCGGTCCACTTCCACCCGGTGCTGCCATCCGCAGAGGGTAGCGACCACAGCGATGAGTTTCGGATCGCCGCCCGGTCTCAATACTCAGAGAACCCACTGAGGAGCATGCGATGAGTCTTCCGAAAGTCGTCTCACCCGAAGCGTGGCGCGCGGCACGCGTCGAGCTGCTCGCGGAGGAGAAGGCGATGACCAAGGCCCGCGACGCGCTGAGCACCAAGCGCCGCGAGCTCCCGATGGTCGAGATCACGAAGGACTACGTGTTCGAGGGCCCGGACGGCGAGGCCACCCTGCTCGACCTGTTCGACGGCCGGCGCCAGCTCATCGTCGGTCACTTCATGTTCGACCCCGAACTGGGATGCCGGCTGCCCGAGCTGCACCGCCGGCGCCGACGAGATCTCGCGCGGGCTCCTGGAGCACCTCCACGCCGCGTGACACGTCGTTCACCTACGTCTCGCGTGCGCCGATCGCGAAGATCGAGAAGTACAAGGCCGCGCAAGGGCTGGACGTTCCCGTGGTACTCGTCGTTCGGGAGCGACTTCAACTACGACTTCCACGTGACGCTCGACGAGTCCGTCGCGCCCGTGGAGTACAACTTCCGGACGAAGGCGGAGTTCGAGCGCCGCGGAACGCCCATCTACTCGCGGGCGACGCCCCATGGAGGACCCGGGACGGAGCAGCTTCCTGCGCGACGGCGACCGCGTCTTCCACACCTACTCGGTGTACGCCCGCGGGCTCGAGAGCATCGGCGGCTCGTACTACCTGCTCGACGAGACCGCGCTCGGCCGCCAGGAGGACTGGGAGGAGCCGAAGGGTCGCGCGTGCCGAGTCCGCGGCTGGGGTGCCGGTCGCCGGACTTCGCGGACTGAGCCGAGCACCCGGACCGGCCGGTGCCGTATACATGCGGTGCACGCGTCCGGGGCCGGACGACCTCATCGGCAGATCCCGAGGAACCCATGCAGGACATCGTCGCCGCGGTGGGCGAGCAGCACGCCGAGCTGGCCGGGCTGCTCGCCGGTCTAGCGAGTCGGACTGGCAGCTGCCGACCCCCTCGTGCCCGGGCTGGACGATCGCCGACGTCGTGCTCCACCTCGCGCAGACCGACGAGGCGGCGATCGCGAGCCTGCGCGGGGACTTCGGCGCCGAGTTCACCGAGCTCTTCCGGGGCGAGTCCTCGGCGAGCAACGTGGACGAGGCGGCCGAGCTGATGGTCACGGCCGAACGGGGCACCCCGGGTGCCGCCATCGGCGCGCGGTGGCAGGCCGCCGCGGACGAGATGCGCGAGCCGTTCGCGGAGTCCGATCCCCACGCGCGCGTGCAGTGGGTATCCGGCGAGCTCTCGGCGCACACCGCTGGCCACGACCCGGCTGTCCGAAGCCTGGATCCACACCGGCGACGTAGCCGAAGCACTCGGCGTCGAGCTCGCGCCCGACCGACCGCCTGTGGCACATCGCTCGCCTGGCGTGGCGCACCGTTCCCTACGCGTTCGCGCGTGCGGGCCGGGAAGCACCGAACGCCGTCGCGTTCGAGCTGCGGGCGCCGAGCGGCGCGACGTGGGACTTCGTCCCGGACGTCGAGCCGAGCACCGTCATCCGGGGCGAGGCGATCGACGCTGTGCCGGGTCGCCGCGCAGCGAGCCGAACCCGCGGAGACGGGTCTGCGGGGCGCCGGGCCCGGCGCCGACGAGGTGCTCGAGCTCGTCCGCACCTACGCCTGAGCCCGGCTACCGGCCCGAGAGCTCCATCGGCTCGGTGACCCGGTCGTCGATGAGCGCCTGCAGCACCTCGATGAGCTCGCCCGGGTAGAAGACCTCGTCGGTCGCCACGAGCTCGGGAACCGTCCACCACCGGAGCTCGAGCAGCGCCTCGCTGCTCGATCTCGTCCCACCCCTGGACCGAGGGCGTGAACTCCTCGACCCGGACCGCGAAGAACCACTCGGCCTGCACGTGCGCGACGTCGTCGGAACTCGAACTCCGTGATCCTCGTCGCGACGACCGCGCCCATCTGCGCCGGCTCCGCGACGCAGTCCGGTCTCCTCCAGCGAGCTCGCGAGCCGCGGCGGCGTCGGTGGCCTCACCCTCGTCGATCCCACCACCGGGAGTCATCCACCAGGTCCCGCGCTCCGGATGCGCCGGGATCGTTCCCCTTGATCAGGAGCACCGATCGGTCCGTGATGAGGAAGATCCGCGCCGCCCGCCGCTCCAGCACCATGCGGTCGACGCTAGCGGCGGCCTCCGGGCCGACCCTCAGCCCGCCCGGCGCGCCACGTGGAACACCGCGCCCCAGTGCCGCCGGAGTCGCCCGTCCGCACGCGCCGCCAGCCGGTGCCGGATCTCGCCGTACAGGCGTTCTCGTTGCCACGGCTCCATGGCGATGTGCCCGGAGAAGGTGTCGAGCAACGCGAGGTAGCTGTCCGCGTCGTAGAGACCTCCCAGTCGAAGTGCTCCACGGTCACCCGGTCGAACCAACCGCTCGCCTCGAGCTCCGCGTGGTCGTCGGGAAGCTCGTCCGGGCCGCGGCCACTCCGCACCGTTCCCGGCAGGCCCTCGCCCGATCTCCTCGTAGACCGCCTGGATCTCACGGAAGAACGGGTCACCGCCGTCGGGGAACACATGGAGCGCCTCCCAGTAGGCGAGGTGGCCGCCCGGCCGGAGCACCTCGGCCGCGCTGGCCCAGCCGGATCGCCGGATCGATCCAGTGCCACGCGGTCGCGGCGAAGACCAGATCGAACGCGACGCCCGGTGGCGGGGTCCACGTCTCGAAGTCCGCGTGCACCACCTCGACGTTCGCGGAGCGCGGCCAGGTTCCGACGCGCCGCGGCAACGAGGGCGCCGCCGATCTCCAGGCAGGTGATGTCGACGCCGTGCGCCGCGAGTGGTCGCGTGGCTTTCCCCGTCGCGCACCCGATCTCGAGCACCCGGTCGCCGGGGCGGAGGCCGGTCAGGCGGACGAGCGCGGCGTAGAGCTCGGCGGGATATGCGGGGCGGGCCTGCTCGTAGCGATCGGCGGCGGCGTCGAACGTGGCGCGGAGGCGCTCGCGCTCGTCAGCCACGAGCTACCAGAAGGTGTCGTCTGCCGACAGCCCGAGCTCGGGATGGCCGCCGGTGATGATCGGCTGGCAGTTGCCGAGGCCGACTCCCCCGCCGACGGGTCGGTGACCCGGATCGACCGTGTCGCGGATCTGGTGCAGGCGCCGCGCGTTCTCGGGCGTCGAGCAGTCCGCGATGTGCTCGCCGTCGACGTGCTGGTCGCCTCGCCATTCACCGTGATGATGGCCGTCGAAGCCGAAGTACAAACCTGCGCCGAGCTGGATGCCGGTGTCGTCGAGGACCTCGACCGCGAGCTCGCGGGTCACGCCGTCGCCCGTCGTCGCTCGGATCACTCCCCGCGCAGGCGCCGGTTCGCGGGGTCGTAGGTGAGCTCGGGCGCGAGATCGAGCCACGGCTCGAACGCGCCGTCGGAATGTTCGATCCCACCCATCACGATCTTGTGCACGACGCCGAGCCCGGGCGCGGTGACGATCTGGAAGTGCATGAGCATCCCGTAGCGGGAGCCGTCGTCGCGCTCGAACAGCAGTGGGCACCAGATCATCTGGAACCCGAGCCCGGCGAGCGCATCGACCTCGGGCACGTCGGGCGGCGGCACGCCCACGCCGTAGCGGACACCCCACGAGTGATCACGGGTCGAGACGCAGCCCGTCGACGTGAGCTCGGTGCGGTCCCCGTCGACCTCGACCCAGCCCGACCCCACCCCGATCTGGTGGTACCGGACGAGGTCCGCCGACGTGCGGTAGCCGTCCTGGTGCACGGTGCGGTCCTCGAACGCGGTCGGGAGCGCGGTCTCGAACGTCCACTCGAACGCGATGGGCTGCACGTCGTTGGCGTCGAGCGCGAACCGCACGACCCGCAGCGGCTCGAGCACCTCGTAGCGCAGCGGTACGACGTTCGTACCCTCCGGATCCGACGCGAGCGCGCGGCTCGCCCGCACCGTCCACTGGCTCCGGCCTCTCGACACCGCGCCGTACGCATCGATCACGTTGCGGTTGGTGTACTTCCCGAGGCCGAACCCGAGCTGGATCGACCCGTCGCGCGCCATTGCCATCGCGCAGACCTTCTCGGTCCACGCGGGATCACTCGGCCCGACCTTGGCGAACGTGTCCGCGATCTGGTGGTGGAACCCCTCGTCGGCGGCGACGATCGGACCGATCGGGTTGGTCATCCCGCTAGGCCCAGTAGGTGCCGGCGAGCAGTGCCTCCAGCGAACGGCGGTGCAGGATCAGGTCGTCCGGGTCCTCCGGCATCTCCTGGTCACCGAACTGCACCCCCCGGCGGGTCGCTCGCGTCATGACGATTGCGTGCCGCAGGGCTCCGTAGACGATGAACCAGTCGAGGTCCACGGGCTGGTGCCCCGACACCTTCGCGTAGTGCGCCGCGACCCGGTCCCGGCGGAACATCTCCGGGAGCCCCTCCATCCCCATGTCCTGGCAGAGGTCCTGGAAGAAGCGGTGCAGGAAGATCATCCAGCCGACGTCGAGCTCGCGCGGTGCGACGCCCGCCATCTCCCAGTCGAGCACGCCGACCGGCTCGAAGTCACGGAACATCATGTTGCCGATCCGCGCGTCGCCCCAGCTCAGCACGGGCTCGTTCGCGTCCGCGGCTTCCGGCCAGTTGTCGTCGAGCCAGTCGAACGCTCGCTCGATGAGCGGGAACCGCAGCCCGTCGCGCGCCCACTCGTAGTAGCTCCGCTCGTGCGCGACGTGACGGCGCAGCGGCGTGTCCCCCGCGTCCGAGAACTGCAGGAAGTCCAGATCTTCCAGGCGGTCCGTCGTGCCGTGCACCCCTGCGAGCACCTCGACCGCGCCTCGCTCGAGGGCGTCCCGCTGTTCGTCAGTCGCCTCCGTGACCCAGCTCCCCATCGGGTACGGCATCACATCGGGCGGCACGATCCCGTCGATCCGCCGCATGACGAAGAACTCCGCACCGAGTGGTTCGTCGGACGGCTCGTCGAACACGACCTCCGGAACCGGCACGGACGTACGTTCCCCGACCAGACGAATCACCCGCGCCTGGCGCGCCATGTCGTACTCACTGAAAGATCTGGTACGCGTCCTCCGCCGGATGCAACCGAGCCACGAAGTGCCCCGAAACGGTCGACCCACCGTCCTGCCAGGTGGCATCGAAGAGCACCGTCTCGCTCGACATCCCGGTCGCCGAAGGCCGATCGAGATCCGTGATCGACGCCGCCGGATCCCCCGTCCGCCCCCGCAACCACGCCTCCAGCGAGACCCGCAGCTCCTCCGCGGTCCGGGTCGACCGCGTCAGCTCGTCCGGATCAACCCACTCGACACCCGATGCAGTTCTCAGCCATGAGCGCCATCTTGTCGGATCCAACGCGACGGGTGCACCTACAGGGGTCACGGTGGTCAGACGCGTTGGGTCCGTCGCCGGTACTCCTGGCCTCGTGGAGAGAGGCGGTAGCCGACGGTCAGGGAGAGGGTGAGGCCGAGGTTCTTGAGCTTGCGCACGTCGAGCTTGAAGGGAAGACGCTCGCGCCCGAGCATGTCCGCGAGGTCGCCCGCTCGACGGGCCGGATGCTCCGCGATGATCGCCAACGTCTCGGCCGTCCAGGCGCCGTACGAGCTGGCGTTGTCGAGCCGAGCAAGACGGGCGTCGATGTCCGCGATCTCGTCGTCTGCGGGCACGGAGTCAGCGAGCTCGTCGCGCGGATCGGGTTCGTGCACCGCGTGGAAGCGGACGCGGTAGATCGGGAGGTCATCGGTGCCGCGCAGATCCGCGATCACCGCCTCCGCCGACGGGTAGCCGCTGCGCCGCGCGTCCGCGTTGGTGATCTTCGACGCAGGGATCACGTCGACCGACTCCACCTCGAGCATCCCGACCGCGGTGCGGTAACGCTTCCCCGGCGTCACCTGCAGCCGCTTCCAGCGCCGGAACGTGACCGTGACCTTGCCGCTCTGCACACCGTCGCGAAATCGCGCTTCGTAGAGCACGACGCGGAGGCTACGCGCCGACGAGAACGGCCCCATCTCGCCGGGGGGAGCGAGATGGGGCCGGACCTCGGAGGGTTCGGGTCACGCGTTGTGCACGGCCTCGATCTCGATCTCGATCTTGGCCTTCTTGCCGACGAGCACACCGCCGGACTCGAGCGCCTGGTTCCAGGTGAGGCCCCAGTCCTCGCGGTCGATCTCGGTCGAAGCCGAGAAGACCGCCTTGTCGTTGCCGAACGGGTCCGTGATGCTGCCCTGGTACTCCAGGTCCAACGTCACCGGCTTCGCGACGCCGAGCAGCGTCAGCTCGCCGTCCACGGCGTAGTGGTCACCGACCTCGCGGACGCCGGTGCTGCGGAACCCGACCGTCGGGAACTGCTCGACGTCGAAGAAGTCCGGGGAGGTGAGGTGGCCGTCGCGGCCCGGATCGCCCGTGGAGATGCTGGCCGGCGAGATCTCGACCTCGACCGACGACGCGTCGGGCGTCTCGCCGACGTGGATCGTGCCGCCGAACTCGGAGAAGCGGCCCCGGACCTTGGCCACCATGAGGTGGCGGACGACGAACTCGACCGAGGAGTGCGAGGCATCGATCGTCCAGGCTCCCGCGACCGGCAGGGACTGGGTCTGCGTGCTTGTGGTTGTCGTCATGGTCGCTCCTTGGCGAGGTACTTGCTTGGTCAGATGTTGTTGCTGCAGGTATCTTCTCACGCAACTAATGACCTGTCAACTAAGACCTGGTATCGTGCCGGGCGTGAAGCCCACCGCCACCACCAGCGATCGCGACGACGAGCGGATCCGCTCGTTCGGGCTGCTCCACGAGGCGCACCGCCGCCTCGATCGGGCCCTCAGCTGCTCGCTCGAGCAGTCCTGCGGGATCAGCGGACCCTTCTTCGAGGTGCTGCTCCGGGTCGGGCGCTCCCCCGGCGGGCGGCTCAACATGAGCGAGCTCGCCCTGCAGCTGGGGCTCACCAGCGGGGGCACGACCCGCCTCGTGGACCGCATGGTCGCCGCGGCACTGGTCGAGCGCGAATCCTGCCCGAGCGACCGTCGGGTCCAGTGGGTGGTGCTGAGCCCGGCCGGGGAGCAGAAGCTCGACGGGGCGCTCGAGGTGCACCTGCGCGACCTGCAGCACGAGTTCTTCGACCGGCTCGACCCCGCGGAGCTCACGGTGCTCGAGCGGGCGCTCGACAAGCTGCGCGCCCCCGACGACCTGCCAGGGTGACCTGAGCGATGACGACGGGGATCCCGGCACCGCGCGAGGTGCGTGTCGGGCACGACATCGTCGGCGTCTACGACTACGGCGACCCGAACGGAACGCCGGTGATGGTCTTCCACGGCACGCCGGCCTGCGGCGCGGGGTTCGCGTGGGCCGATGAAGGTGCCCGTGCCCGCGGTCTGCGGCTCATCGCCCCGGATCGTCCCGGCGTCGGTCTGTCGAGCCGGCTCGCGTCGTGGACGATCGCGGACTACCCGGCCCGGGTGGCCGACCTCGCCGGCGCGTTGGGCGTGGAGCAGTTCTCCGTCTGGGGCTACTCCGGCGGCGGTCCCTACGCGGTCGCGTGCGCGGCGCTCCTTCCCGACCGGGTGCCGATGACGGCCGTCGCCGCGGGCATGGGCCAGGTCGGGGTCTGGGCCACGATCGAGGAGTCCGAGAAGACCGACCGTCAGATGCTCGAGCTGTCGACGACGCATCCCGCGCTGGCCCGATTCCTCCTCGGCGCGAGCGGACGCGGCGCGCGCATCAGTCCGAAGATCGCGATGAAGAGCTTCGAGCAGCAGCTCAACGCGAGTGATCGTGACGTCGTCCTCGGCCTCGGGCCGCCGCGCGAGGTGATGGCGCTGTTCACCCAGGCCTTCCTGCACGGTGCGTACGGCGTCGTCGCCGACTACGCGGCGATCGCCCGCCCGTGGGGCTTCGACGTCGAGACCATCGCAACGCCCATGCAGATCTTCCACGGTGACGCCGACACGATGGTCCCCCTGCGCCACGGCGAGGAGCTCGCCAAGCGGGTTCCCCACGCCGAGCTCACGGTCTGGCCCGGCGCCGGCCACCTCGGCACGATCACGCACGTCGAGGACATCCTCGACGCATTGGCATAGCCGATGCCGATCACGACCATGGACGCCGCGGTCGCGGCCGTCCGCCCGCGGGACCGGCTCGCCATGCCGCTCGGCCCGGGGATCCCGGGCTCCTTTCTTCACGCGCTCGGCGATCGCGACGACTTCGAGCAGCTCGAGGTGTTCGGCGCGCTGCTCACCGACCTCTACGCCGTGTTCACGAAGCCCGGCGTGCGTCTGCTGTCCGGCTTCTACGGGCCCGCCGAGCGGTACCTGCGCGACTCCGGGGCCAACGTCGAGTTCGTCCCGTCGGACTTCCGCCGCTTCACGCCGATCGTCGAGGCCTTCCATCCGCGGATCGTCGCCGCGGCAGTGTCGGCACCGGACGCCGACGGCTGGATGAGCCTGTCGTTGCACTCGGGGGCGGCCTGGCACGAGCTGCAACGGGTCATCGCCGACCCGGAGCGCATCATCGTCGCGGAGTCCTCACCTCGTTTCCCACGCACGTTCGGCACGTCGGAGTTCCCGCACCGCTTGCACGTCGACCAGGTCGAGTTCGTCGTCGAGACCGAGCGCGAGCCGTACCTCCTCCCCACCGCCGAGCCCACCCCGATCGAGCGCGCGATCGCGGAGTACGTCCGGCCGTTCATCCGGTCCGGCGCGACGCTGCAGAGCGGCATCGGCAGCATCCCGGACATGGTGATGCACCTGCTCGCCACGGGTGACGCCGGCGACTTCGGCATCCACTCGGAGATGTTCACCACCGGTCTGATGCGGCTGCACCAGGCGGGCAAGGTGAGCAACCGGCGCAAGGGGCAGTTCGACGGCTTCTCGGTGACGACGTTCGCGGCCGGCACCGCGGAGCTCTACGAGTGGCTCGATGGGAACCACGACGTGTGCTTCCTCCCCGTCGACATCGTCAACTCACCCGAGACGATCTCCAGGAACCTTCAGATGGTCACGATCAACGGCGCGCTCGCGGTCGACCTCTGGGGTCAGGTCGCCGCGGACTCGCTGAACGGGCGGCAGTTCTCGGGCATCGGCGGTCACGAGGACTACGTGTCGGTGTCGGGCCTCGAGCTGGGTGACCGCTCGGTGATCTGCCTGCCGTCGACGGCCACGTCGGGCGACGAGGTGATCCCGCGCATCGTCGCGACCCTCCCCGAGGGCATGCTCGTGACGACGCCCCGGCACCAGCTCGACCTCGTCGTCACCGAGTTCGGCGTCGCGCACCTGCGCGGTGCGCACCGTGCGCGAGCGCGCGTTCGCACTCGCCGCGATCGCGCACCCGGACCACCGCGGCGGACCTCGAACGCCACGCCGCCCGCCTCGACTGATCCCACTCGTTTCGGGGCGCCTGAGCGTCGCGCTCGGCGACCCTGAGCCGCCCCGAAACGAGCTGGGGTGGGTCAGAAGGCGAGGTCCGTGCCGCCGCCCTGGAGCGCCGCGAGCCGTTCCGGCGCCTTCTTCAGCTGGAACGACAGCAGGATCTGAAGGATCCCCGCGACGATCGAGTAGATCCCGATCAGCAGGAGGATCACGTAGGCGGTCTGGTGCGGCCACGCCAGCATCACGATCCCGATGATCGCCTCGATGATGCCGAGCACCACGAGCCAACCCCAGCCGTAGCCGCGCAGGAACGCGGCGGAGACGACCCGGGCGATGCCGCCGATCAACAGGGTGATGCCCCAGATCACCGCGATGGCGAGGAACGTCACACCGGGCCACGCGATGACCACGATGCCGCCGATCACCAGCAGGATCCCGGCCACGACCGCCCACGGGCGCGAACCGCCGCGCCGGCCGCCCGAGATCATCTCGACGAGACCGTCGAAGATCAGGAACGCGCCGACGATGATCGCGATCGTCGTCGCCCCGGCCGCGACGTTGAAGAGCATCACGACCCCGAAGACCAGGAAGATGATGCCGATGACGAGCACCACCCACCAGACTCGGGCGACTTCTCCTACGGCGTCCTGCAGCGTCGGATCTTGTCGTTCTGTCCCCATGGTCTCCCCCTTCGTCGCCGGGAGCGTACCGGCGTGGGCCCACAGAGACGCGGAGACCATCGACGTCCGGTGGGGCTAGACGCGCGTCGTCCAGTCGTACACGACCGTCGTCCGCACCATCAGGTCATGGATCCCGGCCCGCTTCCTACTCACGATGATCCAGAGCAGCAGCTCCCAACCCAGCGTTGCGCAGATCAGTGCCCGCAGGAACGCGCGCTTGGCCCGCATCGGCTTCCCGGTGCTGTTGACGACCCGCAAGCCCATCGTGCTCTTGCCGATCGTGCGCCCGGTGCTCGCCCACCCGATGGTCAGGTAGAGGACGGCGATCGCCCAACCACCGATCGTGGTCACGATGATCGGGGGCTGCGGGATGGTGAACGTGCCCCGCACGACCAGCCAGTGGAGCGCACCCAGCGCGACCAGGATGCCGAAGTAGATGCCGGTCACGATGCCGAGGTCGATGCCGTCCGCGACGGCCCGGCTCGCGAAGCCCGCGCGCGTGCCCTGGAGCTCGCGGGCCCGCTCGCTCCGGATGGTCTTCACGGGCGTGATCTTCGGCGGTGCCGTCTCCGGTGGCGCGGTCGTCACGAGCGCACCTCCTCGATCGCCGGGTCGTAGCCGGGCACGGCGAGATTGCGCGCCTTGTGACGGAACAGGATGCGGTCGGCGACGCGGTCGATGAACCCGTCGACCCGCATGGCGGTGAGCCGGCCACCGTCCACCGCGTCGCCGGTGATCGATCCGGTGGACTGGCGCACGATCGCGCCGATGTCCACCTCGGCGATGATCTCCTGGGCCATCGGCGCGATGTCGACCCGACCCATGATCCCCTGCACGTCCACCCGGCCGACGATGCCGTTGACGTCGACGCGGTCGATGATCTTCTCCACGTCCACCCGATCGATGATCTTCTCGACATCGACGCGATCGATGATCTTCTCCACGTCCACGCGATCGATGATCCCCTCGACGTCCACCTTGTCCAGTAGTGCGTCGATGTCCACCTTGGCGACGATCGAGTCGATCGGCAGCTGCGTCATGAGCGAGTCCATGTCGAGCTGCGCGACCACCGCCGTGGCGAGCTCTGGCGCGAGCCGACGGACGAACTCGGTGACGAGCGCGCGGTTGCGGGCCTGCTCGACCTCGCCGACGTCGCTCCACCGCTCGAGGTACCCCTCCGTCGCGCGCACCGGAGCACCGACGAACGGGGCGCGCGGACAGCGAACCCGCGACCTCGGCCAGGCCCCGCTCGACCCGGGCCGACACGTCCAGCATCCGGCGCTGCGCCACGAGTCCCGCGCCCATCAGCGCGCCCGGGACGAGCCGGACCACGCCCGGCGCCGAGACCTCGTCACCGGGGTCCGCGGGCTCGCCCGGCACGAACCGCTCGATGGCGTCCACCGCGGCCGACGTCGCGATGCTGGCGGCGCCGAGGCCGAGGTCGCTCGCGCGGCGGAGGAACCCGGTGAGGCCGAGCGCGGGCGGTTCGGGACGCGTCCACGGGACCACGGCCTTGGTCGGCAGTGCCCGCCCGTCGTCCGGGGTCGGCGCCCGCTGGTCCATGGTGGATTCCTACTGCTGGTCGGGCGGTCGCGGTCCACCCGGGTCACGGCCGGCGGCGACACCGACGAGTCGCCGGATGCCGCCGTGGAGCACGGCTTCGGCGACCGCGGCCGGCGAGTAGCCCGGGTGCTGGGGTGCCACGCGCACGCGCAACGCCCCAGGAACGATCTCGAAGCGTAGCGGCGAGTCGAAGTGCAGCGCCTCGCCGTCGACCCCGGCTTCGATCGCCGCGCCGGAGCGCACCTCGAAGGACTCGGCCTCCCATTCCCGCCATCCTGGATACCGCGAGACCGTCGCCGGCGGTCTGTGCGGCCATGAGCTGGACCACGTCGGCCGCGGTCCGCACCTTGACGACGACGATGCCGAGCTTCCCGGTGTCCATCCGGGGCCGGGAGCCGAACCCGCCGATGCGGTCCAGCCGGTAGCGGTTGTTCGAGACGAGCATCAGATCCGCGGACTCGTGCTCGTTCCCGCCGGGACCCGACGTACTCGAGATCGAACGGCTCGCTCCCGGGCCCGAGCAGCTGCGGGAGCATCTCCGCGACGGTCCCGATCTTGTTGTCGCGGTACGCGTCGGACTGGACGATCCGCGCGTAGACGCCGAGCGAGACGTTGTTCACGAACACCCGGCCGTCGCACCGGCCCACGTCGACGCGTCGCTCATAGCCATCGGCGAACGCGTCGAGCGCACCGACCACGTCCTCGCGGTCGACGCCCAGGTCGAGTGCGAGATGGTTGCGCGTCCCGGCCGGGATGCACACGTACGGCAGGTCGTGCTCGACCGCGATCGACGCCACGAGCGCCTGCGAGCCGTCCCCGCCGGCCATGCCGATCACGTCGGCACCCCGCGCCACGGCGGCGCGCGGCGAGCTGCTCCAGGTCGTCGCCGGGTCCGAGCACCACGGCTTCGATGCCCCGCCGGCGGCACTGCTCGACCAGGTCGAACTGCGCGACCTTGCCGCCGCCGGACTTCGGGTTCATCAGCAGGACGGGATGCTGACCCGGAGGTCGACGCTCACCCGGCGGCGGGCGGTCGCGCAGCGCCCGGGGGTCCGCGCCCACTGCGTACCGGGCGGTGAACGTCGCGATGGCCAGGAGCGCGACGACGACCACGAGATCGAGGAAGCTGTGAGTGCGCAGCAGGATCACCGCGCCGAGCGCCAGCATCACGAACGTGACGAGCACCGCGCAGATGCGCACGAACGCGCGGCGCGTCACCGCGTAGTAGCCGGCCACGGCCGCGACGATCATGGCGGCCCACACCCCCACCAGTGCCGGAAAGTCGCGGATCAGCACCGCCAGGATCGCCACGAACGTCGCGACGTACGCAACGAGCGCGACGACGGCTGCCACCCGTCGCCGGGCCGCGGGGTGGACCGGATCAGCCACGGAACTGCGGGCCGTCGAATCGGTCGACGGTCGTGAACTCGTCGACCGGCTTGCGGGTGAGCTTCTTGGGGAACCGGTCGGGCACACCGAGTGCGACCGCGGCGGCAATGCCGATCTCCGGCGGCAGGCCGAGCACCTCACGGGCGGCATCCTCCTGGCGGGCGAGGAACGACGTGAGCACACCTCCGAGCCCTTCGTCGCGCGCCGAGAGCAGAAGGTTCTGCGCGAACGGATAGACGGAGCCGCCACCCACGATGCTCTGGCGCTCGAGTCCCCAGTCGAGGACGGCGAGGCTCGGCAGGTGCGCGCCGATCACGAGGAGCGCCGGCACCTGGTCGAGCTCGTCGACGAACGGCGCCGGACGCGGCGTCGCCCGCGCGGCGGCGAGATCGATGTCGGACCGGTTGGGCAACCCGTCCGGCCCGGGCCCGAACGGCACCTCCCCGGCCTCGACGAACGCGACGTACTCGCGCCATCCGAGCACCACCAGGTCGCGGATGCGGCGGCGCTGCTCCGGGTCCTTGACGACGACGACCCGCCACGGCTGCCGGTTGCCACCACTCGGAGCGAACCGCGCCCGATCGAGCACTCGCGCGATCGTCGCGTCGTCGACGGGCGCATCGGTGAACGCGCGCACGGCGCCGGTGGTGCGCATGACGAGATCGAGGTCCATCAGCCCCTCCGGAGGTGGTCCGCCGCGTACGCGCGGATCCGGTCGATCCAGTCGGCGCGGGTCGTCGACGTCGTCGAACTGCACCGCGAGCCACGTCGCGCCGGCGGTCTCGTAGTCCGCGGGGTCATCGTCGATCGCGAACGGCGCGAAGCACACGTCGAACGCGTCCGTACGCCCGACGGCCTTGCAGTGGTCCCGCGCCGCGTCGAGTCGTTCCGTCAGCTCGCTCATCGTGGTGATGGCGGGCGTCTTCGTGGCGCGCGCCGCGGCCGGTGGGTTCGGGAACGGCACCCAGCCCTCGCCCGTCTCGACCGCCCGGCGCATGGCGCGGTTGCTGTTCCCGCCGATCCAGATCGGCGGCGGGCTCTGCGCCGGTCGCGGTCGTTGCGTGACGGCGCGGGCGCGGAAGTGCCGGCCTTCGTACGCGACCTCGTCCTCGGTCCAGACCTTGCGCATCACCTCGATGCACTCGTCGAGCAGCTCGTTGCGCTCGTCGAAGTCCACGCCCAGCGCGCCGAACTCCGGGCGCAGGTAGCCGGCGGCCACACCGAGGATCACCCGCCCGCCCGACAGCGCGTCGAGCGTCGCCACCCCCTTCGCGGCGAGGAAGGGGTTCCGGTACGCCGCGACGTAGACGTGGGTCTGCAGCCGCAGGGTCGTCGTGGACGCGGCCGCGAACGCGAGACCCACGAGCGGCTCGAGCGCATGATGACCACCCCCGACGAGCCATTGCTCGTCCGCCGCGGGATGGTCGGTGACGTAGGCGGCATCGAAGCCGGCGGCCTCGGCCGCGGCCGCCATCTCGGCGATCGCCGGGCCGGTGACGAACTCGCTCTCCGCACCGACGTGATCGACGGGGAGTCCCACGCTGAATCGCATGGGCGCACGCTACCGTCGCGACAACACTGGCCACCGGAGGTTCCCACCGCAATGACCAGCCTGGCGATCGACGACATCGACCTGAGCGACATCGAGTTCTGGGCCAAGCCCGAAGCCGAGCGCGAAGCGGTCTTCAAGATGTTGCGGGACGAGGCGCCCATCACGTTCTACGACGAGGTGCTGATCGATCCGTTCCCGCAGGGCCCGGGCTACTGGGCGCTCACCCGGTACGCCGATGTGCTGCACGCCAGCCGTCACCCCGAGCTGTTCGTCTCCGGTCGGGGCGGCACCAACATCGGCGACATCCCCCAGGAGCTCGCCGAGTTCCTCGGGTCGATCATCAACATGGACGACCCTCGCCACAAGAAGCTGCGCGGCCTCGTGAACTCGGGCTTCGGGCCCAAGCAGCTGAACCAGCTCCTGGACCAGGTGCAGGTGCGCGCCTCCGGGGTGATCGACGCGGTCGAGAGCAAGGGCGAGTGCGACTTCGTCAGCGAGATCGCGGCACTCATGCCGCTGCAGATCGTCTGCGACATGGTGGGCGTTCCCCCGTCGCTGGAGCAGTCCGTCTTCGCGCAGACGAACATCATCCTCGGCGTCGGCGACCCGGAGTTCGTCGAGAGCTACGAGGACCTGATGGGCGCGTTCATGACGCTGCACGCGATGGCGACGGAGCTCGGCCAGCACCGGCTGGACCACCCCGCCGACGACATCACCAGCATCCTCATGCACGCGGAGGTCGACGGCGAACGGCTCACGGTGCCGGAGTTCGCGTCCTTCTTCATCCTGCTCGTCGTCGCGGGCAACGAGACGACCCGCACCGCGATCAGCCACGGGATGTACGCGTTGGACAAGAACCCGGAGCAGAAGGCTCTGTGGATGAGCGACTTCGAGCGCTACGCCCAGGACGCGGTCGAGGAGATCGTGCGCTGGGCGACGCCCGTCATCCACTTCCGGCGCACCGCGACCCAGGACACCGAGATCGACGGCCATCCGATCAAGGAAGGCGAGAAGGTCGTCATGTTCTTCAACTCGGCCAACCGCGACGACCGCGTCTTCGACCGGCCGTTCGACTTCGACATCACCCGGTCGCCGAACCCGCATGTGGGCTACGGCGGTGGCGGCCCGCACTTCTGCCTCGGCGCGAACCTCGCCGCGTCGCGAGATCCGCGTGATGTTCCAGGAGCTCTTCCGGCGCCTGCCCGACCTGGAGATCACCGGCGAGCCGGCGCGCCTGCAGTCCAGCTTCATCCACGGCATCAAGCGCATGCCCTGCGCGTTCTAGCCGAAGGTCAGGCGGATTCGATCTCGAGCTGGTCGGCGTCGTACCGGGCGCGGGCGGTGGCGATGTCGGTGCCGTGGTCCGCGGCCCACTGCGTGAGGGCCATGATCGGCTCGAGCACCGACTCGCCCAGGGGCGTCAGTGCGTAGTCCACCCGCGGCGGCACTGTCGCGTGGACGGTGCGCGACACGAGCCCGTCGCGTTCGAGCTGGCGCAGGGTCAAGGTGAGCATGCGCTGCGAGATCCCGTCGATCGCGCGGCGCAGCTCGGAGAACCGGTGACCGCGGTCGCCGAGCAAGGAGATGACCAGCACGCTCCACTTGTCGCCGACGCGATCGAGGATCTCGCGCACGACGATGCAGGTGGAGTGGTCGCCCTCTCCTGCCGCCGCGACGGCCGCCGGGGTGGGCAGCTCTGGGTTGCCGGGGAACATCAGCGTGCCTTCTTCACAAGAAAGTGCCTTCTTCACAGGCTTCGGGGAGTCACTTATCGTGGCTGAGGAACAAAAGTATACCAACAATGGTTCCTAATGGTAACCCCCCAATCGAAGATGCCCAGGAGTCCCCGACATGACCACAGCCACGACCACGTCCACCTCCCTGCCCCTCGCTCCCGGCCGCTGGACCGTGGACAAGAACCACTCGAGCGTCCTCTTCGTCATCCGCCACCTCGGGCTCTCGAACGTGCGCGGGCGGTTCGACACCTTCGAGTCGACCCTCGACGTGGGCCCGGACCTCGGGTCGGTGTCCGTGACCGCAGAGGTCGAGCTGTCCTCCGTCGACACGAACAACGCCGACCGTGACGCCCACCTCAGGAACGCGGACTTCTTCGACACCGAGAAGAACCAGGTCATGACGTTCCGGTCCACTTCGATCACCGGCCAGGGCGAGGACTACGAGCTGGGCGGCGACCTGACGATCGCCGGCGTGACCAAGCCGGTGACCTTCGACGTGGAGTTCCACGGCACCGAGGTCTTCCCCGGTGACGGGAGCACGCACGCCGGCTTCTCGGCGACCGGCCAGATCAAGCGCAGCGACTTCGGCATCGACTTCGGGATCATCCCCGGGGCCGAGAAGGTGATGCTCGGCGACAAGGTCAAGATCGAGCTGGACCTCCAGTTCGTGGCGCCCGCCGCCGCCTGAGCGAGCCCACCGGAGCGGCGACATCGGCTACCCGCCACGACCGTCGGTGCGGAACCAGGCCCGCGCGGTGGCGTCGAAGGCGCGCTGGTAGCGCGAGTACTCGTCCCGGAGCGCGGCGCCGGGCCAGTCCACGGGCAGCAGCTCACGAGGCAACAGCGCGTCACTCCCGATGTGGCGCAGCGCCGCGGCGCCCGCGACGAACGCGTCGGCGACGAGCTCGGCCTCCTGCCCCGTGAGCCGGCCGGTCATCTCGGCCAGTCGGACCCGCAGCACGTCCGCGCGCCGCGGCCCACCGCGCCGGCTGGAACAGCCGGCTGGCCAGCATCACCGCGTCGTCGTCGGGCCGCGCGGTGAACCATTCGCACTGCCGGCGGGTGCCGTTCGGGACGTCGAGCTCGAGGTTGTCGGGCCGCATCCAGACCCCTTCCCGGCGTTCGGCGAGGTGCAGCCGTCGCATCGCATCCCGGAGGCCCGCGCGGTCGGCGCGTCCCGACGCGTCGCCACGACGATCGCCACCCGCCAGTCGCCCGCCCACGCCCGGACCCGGGGCGTGAGGCTCGACACCTGGCGGTCCTGCCGGCGGATGAGCGGCCCGGCCAGCCGGTAGACGCCGTCGGTGACGACGATCTCGCCCTTCACGGTCATGCGGTGGAGCGCGACGCGTGCGGTGCCCTCGGCGATCCCGAACAACCCGCACCAGCGCACGAGGTCCGCGACCGAGGCCTCCGGGGGCTGCCGACCGAGCAGCAGGCTCGCCATCACCGAGCGGGCCGAGAGCGGCCGCTCGAGCAGTGGTTCCGGGGCCGATCCGGCCAGGACATTACGTGATTGCTGCATCTGTTGTAATCACCGTAACATCGGTGCGTGGCCACGACCAGCACGCACACGATGGTGCCCGACCCCGAGCTCCTCGTTGCGCCGCGCCCGGACAGCCGGCTCACGCCGACCGCGAAGCCCGTGCCGGAGTGGCGCGAGGAGCTGCGCGGCATCCCGTCGTGGCGCAACGGCTTGACCGTCGTCCTGCTCTACGCGCTGACGATCGGCGTCATCGCACTCGCGGTGTGGGCGAACAACCCGATCGTGTGGGTGCTCGCGTTCCTCGCGATGGGCCCGGTCATCGCCCGCTACAACATCCTCATGCACGAGGCCGCGCACCGGTTGCTGTTCGGCAACCGCAAGCTCAACGACTTCGTCGGCCGATGGTTCCTCGGGTACCCGGTGTTCGCGCCGATCGACCTCTACCGCCGCGGCCACATGGCGCATCACCGCGAGGAGTTCGGGCCCAACGAGCCGGACGTCCCCCTCTACTCCGGGTATCCGATCAAGCGGGACTCGATGCGGCGCAAGCTCACCCGCGACGCCATCGGTCGCACCGGGACGAAGTTGATGCGCGGGCTCCTGCGCGGACTGCGCGCGCCGAACGCGGCAGTCAGGAAGCAGGCGTGGAGCATCCTCGCGACGCAGGTCGTGATCCTCGGCCTCTTCACGCTGGCCGGCCACCCTTGGCTCTACCTCTTCCTCTGGCTCCTGCCGGACCTCACGATCTGGCGGGTCATGAACCGGCTGCGCTCGATCGCCGAGCACGGCGGGATGCAGGCGTCGCCGGACCGGCGCAACACGACCCACTCGGTCCGCCAGTCCTGGCCGGCGCGGCTCACGATCGTGCCGTACAACACCGGGTGGCACCTCGCCCACCACGTGGATTCGGGGATCCCGTTCCGGAACCTGCCGAAGTACCACGCCGAGCTCATCAGGGCGGGGTACGTGCAGCCTCCGCTCGAGTACCCGACCTACCGCGCGCTCTGGCGCAAGCTCGCTTCCGGCTGACGGGGTGGGTCGCCTCGCGGTCATCGGTGGCACCGGCGTGCGTGAGAGCGCGTTCGGGGCGGGCGCGGCACCGATCACCGTCGACGGCGTGACGCTGCTCGACGCGGGCGACTTCCTCGTCCTGCAACGCCACGGGTTCGACCACTACGTGCGCGGCGCACGAGATCGACCACCGGGCCAACGTGCTCGCGCTGCGCGCGGCGGGGTGCGACCGCGTGCTCGGCCTCTCCTCGACCGGGAGCCTCCGGATCGACTGGCCGGTTGGGACCACCGTCTGCCCCGACGACTTCTACGCGCCCCAGGTCAACGTCACCGTGCACGACGACGCCCGCAGCCACACGGTTCCGTCCTTCGACCCGGCGTGGCGCGCGCGTCTCGTGGCCACCTGGAGGTCGCACACCGCGACGCCGATGGTCGACGGCGGCGTCTACACCCAGACTCGCGGCCCGCGGTTCGAGACCCCCGCAGAGGTGCGCGCGCTGGCGCGGGTCGGCGATCTCGTGGGCATGACGATCGCGGCCGAGTGCATCCTCAGCGGGGAGGTCGGCTTGGCCTACGCGGCGGTGTGCGTGGTCGACAACCTGGCCAACGGCCTCGACGCGGCACCACTGACCGTCGAGCAGTTCCAGGCCGCGGTCACGGCAAACCGGGCCGCACTGCTCGCGGACCTCGATACCGTGCTGCCCGTGCTCGCAGGCCCCGCCTGATGGTCCTGACCGTCACCAACGCGATCCTCGACGGCCAACCCGTCGGGCTGCGCGGGGTCGACGGGATCATCGATGCGCTCGGCCCGCACGTGACGGCCCAGCCCGGCGACGAAGCGCTCGACGCCCACGGCGCGGCGCTGACCCCCGCGCTGGTGAACGGTCACACGCACGCCGCGATGACCCTCTTCCGCGGCTTCGGCGACGACCTTCCGCTGATGGAGTGGCTCGAGCAGCGCATCTGGCCGGCCGAGGCGCGACTGACCGGCGACGACGTCTACTGGGGCACCCGCCTCGCGTGCCTCGAGATGATCCGGACCGGCACGATCCGGTTCTGGGACATGTACTGGCACCAGCTCGACGTCGCCCGGGCCGTCCTCGACAGCGGGATGCGGGCGTGCGTCGGCCAGCCCATCCTCGAGTTCCCCGGCGCGCCGGACGGCGCCCGCCCCGAAGCCGCGGCCGACGGGATCGCGGCGCTCGGCGCGCTCGGCCCGCGCGTGCACGGTGCGCTGACGCCGCACGCCCACTACAGCGTGACGGAGCCGTCGCTCCGACTCATCGCCGAGATCTCCGAGGATCAACAGGTCCCGGTGCACACGCACCTCTCCGAGACCGAGCAGGAGGTGCACGACTGCCTCGCCGCCCACGGCTGCCGGCCCGCGCACTACCTCGACCGGCTCGGACTGCTCAACGGGCGGACGGTGCTCGCGCACGGCGTCTGGCTCGACGACGAGGAGCTCGCGCTCGTTGCCGAGCGTGGCGCGACCATCGTCACGAACCCGGTGTCGAACATGAAGCTCGCGGTCGGGCGCGCGTTCCCGTACCCGAAGGCGCGCGCCGCCGGGGTCGCCGTGGGGCTCGGTACCGACGGCGCCGGGTCGAACAACTCGCTCGACCTGCTCGCGGACATGAAGGTCCTCGCGCTGTTGCAGAAGCACACGTCCGTCGATCCGTCGACCGTCCCTGCAGCGGAGGCCTGGTCCATCGCGACGGGCGAGCTCGCGCCCGCCCTCGGCGGAACCCCCGTCGCGGTCGGTCAACCCGCCGACTTCCTGCTCGTCGATCGTGAAGGCATCGAGATGACGTGTGGACCGCTCGTGGAGTCGCTCGTCTACGCGACGAGCAGCGCCGCGGTGGACACGGTCGTCGTCGACGGTCGTGTCCTCATGCGCCACCGCCGGATCGAAGGCGAGTCCGAGGTCCGCGCCCGTGCCCTCGAAGCCTCCCGCCGCGCCTGCACCTGATGCACCCACCGCCGCCGGTCAGGGTGCTTCCGGGTCGGGGGTGAGGCCGTCCTCCTCGATGACCTCGGCCGCGAGCAGCGCCTTCGCGGCGTCGAGATCCTCGTCGAAGACCAGCACGCGGAAGCCGTCGACGAGCGCGATGTGGGGCATCCAGCCGCCCGCGTCGCCGTACTTGCCCGACGCCTGGATCCCGTTCGCCTCGAGCAGCGCGATCGTCGCGTCCGCCTCCATGCGGGAGCCGAAGTTCGCCACCTCGACGATCTTCCCGTTCGGTCGCGGAGCCCGGGCCATCGGGCCAGGTTAGGGCGGCGCACCCCGCGCCGGCCCGGGTCGCACGCGGGACGCCACGGGTAGGTTCACGCGCAGTGCTGCGCTCACTGAGTCCCCTCCGGCACCGCATGTTCGCGATCCTCTGGACCGGGGCCTTCGTGTCGAACATCGGCACGTGGATGGAGACCCTCAGCGTCGGCATCCTCGTCACCGACGCGACCAACGAAGCGGTGTGGACCGGGCTCGTCGCGGCGGCCGGGTTCGTCCCGAGCGCGGTCCTCGGGCCATTCGGCGGCGCGCTCGCCGATCGTGTGCCCCGGCGCCGGCTCCTGCTGATCACCACGACGATCCAGACGATCTTCGCCGGCACCCTCACCGCGCTCGCGGCAACGGGCCACACGAGCCCCGGTCTCGTCACGCTCATCGTCCTCGGCGCCGGCTGCACCCAGGCGATCGGCTTTCCCGCGTACCAGGCGGTGCTCCCCGACCTCGTGCCGAAGGAAGACCTGATCGGCGCCGTCGCGCTCTCCTCGGCGCAGTGGAACCTCGGGCGGGTCGTCGGGCCCGCGCTCGCGGGGATCGTCATCAGCGTCGGTGGCTACACGTGGGCGTTCGCCATCAACACCCTCAGCTTCTTCGCGGTGATCTTCGCGGTCACCCAGCTGCGCATCCCACCGCCGATCAAGCGGCGCGCGCAGTCTGTGTTCGAGTCGGTGCGGGAAGGCATCGCCTACACCCGCCGCGATCCAGGCTTGCGCGTGGTCGTCGCGTACATGGCGGTCAACACGCTGCTCGCGGCGCCGTTCATCGCGCTCATCCCCGCCATGGCGGAGAAGGTCTTCGACAGTGGCGCGGGCGGCACTGCGGTGCTCGTGACCGCGCAAGGTCTCGGCGCGGTCACGATGGCCTTGACGCTCGCCGCATTCGCGCTGCGCTTCGGTCCCCGGCGGGTGCTGCTCGCCGTCCTCTGGGGTCTCCCACCCGCGCTCGTCGCGTACGCGGTCATGCCGGAGCTGGCGCTGTCCGCGGTCGCCATCTACTTCGTCGGTCTGCTCTACCTCGGCGCGCTCTCCAGCTTCACCAGCATCGCCCAGCTGCGCGCGCCGGCGGCGGTGCGCGGGCGGGTGCTGAGCGTCCTCCAGGTGCTGCTTGGCTCGCTGTATCCCCTCGGCGCGGTGCTGCAGGGTGCGATCGCCGACGCCATCGGGCTCCGCGCGACGACGGCGGGCGCCGCGGTCCTGATGCTCCTGCTCCTGATCGGAGCCCGGGTCATGTGGCCGCGGTTCGCGGAGGCCGTCGACGCTCCGGTCGCCGAGCTCCACGGGGAGGCGTCCGGCAGCGTCGAGGCCCCGTAGAACCTCGGCGCGCTACGGTCCCGCCGTCCGCACCGGAGAGGAATCACCCATGGCAGTCGTCGAGATCGAGAAGCGGGGTCGAGTGGCGATCATCACCCTGAACCGGCCGGAAGCGCGCAACGCGATGAGCAACGAGGTCGCCAATGCGGTCGAGGCCGCGCTCGACGACTTCGAGGCGGACGATGCGATCACCGTCGTGATCATCACCGGCACCGGATCGACGTTCTGCGCCGGCGCCGACCTCAAGAAGGTGGCGAAGGGCAAGGGCGGCGAGCTGATCACGAAGCGCGGCGGCTTCGGCGGAATCGTGACCCGTACGTTCCCCAAGCCGCTCATCGCCGCCGTGAACGGCCCGGCGCTCGCCGGCGGGTTCGAGATCGTGCTCGCGTGTGATCTCGTGGTCGCGGCGCAGGACGCGCGCTTCGGCCTGCCCGAGGTCAAGCGGGGACTGTTCGCCGCGGCCGGTGGGCTGATCCGGCTGCCCAAGCGGATTCCCCGCGTGCTCGCCACCGAGCTCGCGATCACCGGTGACCCGATCGACGCGGACCGCGCGCTGCAGCTCGGGCTCGTGAACCAGGTCGTTCCGACTCCCGACGTCCTCGACGCGGCCCTCGCCCTCGCCGAGCGCATCGCGGTCAACGGTCCTCTGGCCGTGCGCAACACCCTCAAGATGGTGCACGAGGCGCCGGATCTCACCGAAGCAGCCGCCTGGCCGCGCAACTACGAGCTGGCGATCGAGGTGTTCTCGTCGAAGGACTCGATCGAAGGAGCCACCGCGTTCGCCGAGAAGCGCGAGCCGAAGTGGACCGGGAGCTAGGCCGGGAGCGGGAAGTCAGACGCCGGCGAGCATGTGATCGTGCGCGTCGGTGATCTCGCCCACGACCGAGCGGGCGGTGAGCGCAGCCAGCAACGCGAGCATCACCGTCGCGCCCGTGACGACCGCGAGCGCGACCTCGCTGACGGTGGCGCTGAAGCAGACCGCGACGACCCCGACCAGGCAGCCGATCCACAGGAGCCACCAGCGGCGCACGAGGTTGCGGGCCGGATGGTGCTCGGGCAGGAGATCGAGCGTCGACTGGTACGGCCACCAGAGGTTGAGCACCGGGATGAAGAACGACGCGGTCGCGAGCCCGGGCCGGCGTCGCGCGCGGCAGACCGGTCTGTGACGCGAAGGTCGCGGACCGGTAGAACCAGAGCAGGAAGAGCACCGCGCCGACGACGCTGACGACGAGCGCGAGCTGGATGACGATGGCCGCACCCGAGTTGCCGCTCTGGTCCGTGGAGCTGCCCTGGCGGGTCAGCGCGTCCCAGTGGTCGGCGACCCAGTGCACCCAGAACGCGAAGCCGATGGAGCCGACCGCGACTGCGGGCCCGGCCCAGGCCAGGCCGACCTTCGCCCAGCGCGACGCCGTCCGCTCTTCCGCGATCTTCGGCGCCTGCGCCGGCATAGCGACCGCGCCGGGCATTCCGCTGACGTGGCCGGTCCACTGCTGCCCGTCCCAGTACCGCAGCGCGGCGGCGGCCCAGGGGTCGGGATGCCAGCCGGGGGGCGCCGCCGGCTCACGGCTGACGGTCGGCGTGGTCGCCGGCGTCGCGGGAGTCGCAGCCGCCGGCGTGGCCGCAACCGGGGTCGCGGGTGGCGCCGCGGCCGAGCGCGAGGCGACCGGCGGGACGTAGGTCTCGGGCATGGGCGGCACGTCGGGCCCGCCGGGGCGTCGAGTGGTGCGGGCCCAGGCGACCCCGTCGAAGTACCGCTCCTCAGGGGTGTCCCAGGGATCGGGATACCAACCGGGAGTCCGTGCTTCGCCGCTCACCGTCGTGCTCCTCGTCGCCCGTGCACCAACATCTTGGTGCCATGCTCGCGCAGATGAGCGCCACTTCCCCCAGCAGGCCCGGCCGAACGCCCGATTCCGCCCGTCGAACGGCAGCTATCGGGGGATGGTCACGATGAAGATCCAGGATCTCGCGACCCCGGCCCTGGTGGTCGACGCGGCCGGCTTCGAGCACAACCTGACGACGATGGCCACGGCCCTGCCCGGCGATCGCTGCCGCCCCCACGTGAAGGCCCACAAGACGACGGCACTCGCGCGCCGGCAGGCCGCGGTCGGGCACCGGGCGTTCTGCGCCGCGACGCCGCGCGAGATCGTCGGCATGGCGGCCGCCGGGCTCGGCGACGATCTGCTGCTCGCGAACGAGACCGTCGACGGTCAACGACTGCGGGCGATGGCCGACTGCGACGCGCGCGTGACCGTCGCGGTGGACTCGGCCGCGACCGTGGACGCTGCCGCGGCCAACGGCATCCGTGAGGTGCTCGTCGACGTCGACGTCGGTCTCCCCCGCTGCGGATGCGCGCCCGAAGATGCCGGTCGAATCGCGGACCTCGCCCGGGCCCGGGGCATGGCCGTGCGCGGCGTGATGGGGTACGAGGGCCACGTCGTCGGCAACGCGGACCGCGCGTGGCGCACGGAGAAGACCGAGCAGTGCATGGCGCTGCTGCGCGCCGCGCACGACGACGTCGGCGGCGACGTCATGTCCGGCGGCGGCACCGGGACGTTCGACATCAACGTGTGGTGCACCGAGATCCAGGCCGGCTCGTACACGCTCATGGACACCGCGTACGCCAAGCTCGACCTCCCGTTCCGTCAGGCGCTCTGGGTCCAGGCAACGGTCGTCTCCGTCTCCCCCAAGGGTTGGTTCGTCGCCGACTGTGGTCTCAAGTCGCTGGGCATGGACCACGGCGACCCGAGCGTGGATGCCGGCGAAGTGCTGTTCTGCTCGGACGAGCACGTGACCATCCGGCCCGAGCCGGGCGAGGCGCCGCGGGTCGGTGACCGGGTGCGGATCTGGCCCGCACACATCGACCCGACGATCGCGCTGCACGAGCGGATGCAGATCGCCGACGGCGACGACATCGTCGAGACCTGGGAAGTCGACCTCCGGGGTTGGCAGACCTGACGCTCCGGGTCGCTCCGGCCTGCGCACTTCGTGCCCGCTCCGGCCTACGCTCGATCCATGACCGACGACTTCGCCACCCTGGACGCCACCGCCCAAGCCGAGCTGGTGCGCTCCGGCCAGGTGACCCCGCTCGAGCTCGTCGACGCGGCGATCAACCGGGTCGAGAAGCTCGACCCCGAGCTCAACGCCGTGATCACCCCGTTGTTCGACCGGGCGCGGCAGCAGGCCGCGGGCCCACTCCCCGACGGCCCCTTCACCGGCGTGCCGACGCTCTTCAAGGACCTCGGGTGCGCGATCGAGGGCGAGCCGTACCACGAGGGCATGCGCTTCCTGAAGGACGCGGGATACGTCTCGCCCCACACCGACAACCTCGCGCGGCAGTACTTCGACGCCGGGTTCGTCGTCCTCGGGCGCACGAACACCCCCGAGCTCGGCCTCGTCCCCACGACCGAGCCGAAGGCCTACGGCCCGACCCACAACCCGTGGCAGCGGGGACGGACGACGGGTGGATCCTCGGGCGGATCGGCGGCGGCCGTCGCCAGCGGCATGGTCCCGGTCGCGCACGCGAACGACGGCGGCGGCTCGATCCGCATCCCGGCGTCGTGCTGCGGGCTCGTCGGGCTCAAGCCGACGCGCGGTCGGACTTCCACCGGACCCGAGCTCAACGACATCTCGCAGTTCCTGATCACCGAGCTCTGCGTCAGCCGCACGGTGCGCGACACCGCGGGCGTGCTCGACGCGGTGAACGGGCCGTTCCCGGGCGACGCCACCCAGGCGCCGGCACCCGTCCGGCCGTACCGCGACGAGGTCGGTGCCTACCCGGGGAAGCTGAAGATCGGCGTGCAGACCACGAACCCGATCGGTAACACGCCGGTGCACCCGGACTGCGTCACCGCCGCGGAGAACACGGCGAAGCTGCTGGAGTCGCTGGGTCACTCGGTCGAGGTCGCCGCGCCCGCCGGCTTCGACAACGAGGAGCTCATCATGCAGTTCGGGGCGGTCTGGGCCGCGGACTGCTCGTACCTCCTCGACGACTGGGGCCGGAAGGTGGGTCGGCCGGTGACCGCCGATGACGTCGAGATCCTCACCTGGGCGCTCGCGGACATGGGCAAGTCCGTCACGGCCGCGCAGCTCGTCGGCGCGGTGACCGACGCGATGAAGGCGAACCGGAAGGCCGCGGCGTGGTGGGCGCCCGAGCCCGAGGGCAGTGGCTTCGACCTGCTCCTCACCCCGACGCTCGGCGAGCCGCCGGTCCCGCACGGGACCTTCGACTCCACCCCGGAAGATCCGCTCGGTGGCTTCTTCCGCTCGGCCGCCTTCGTGCCCTTCACCGCGCAGTTCAACGTGAGCGGCCAGCCCGCGATCAACCTGCCGCTGCACTGGAACGACGAAGGTCTCCCGATCGGCGTCCAGCTCGTTGCCGCGTTCGGCCGCGAGGACGTCCTGCTGCGGGTCGCCGCGCAGCTCGAGACCGCGCAGCCCTGGATCGACCGTCACCCGCCCGTCTTCGCCTAACCCTGGAGGCCGCCGCCATGGGCGACGATCTGGCCCAGCTCGACGCGACCGCGCAGGCGGAGCTCGTCCGCAACGGCGACGCCACGCCGACCGAGCTCGTGACCGCGGCCATCGCGCGGATCGAGGCGCTGCAACCGACGCTCAACGCGCTCACGACCAGTCGCTTCGACCGCGCGCTCGACGAGGCGAAGCTCGCGGACCGGGGCGAGGGGAAGGCCGGCCCGGACGCACCGTTTCGCGGCGTCCCCTTCCTCGTGAAGGACCTGGCCATCCCGATGGAAGGCGAACCCGCGCACGAAGGCATGCGAGCGCTCAAGGAAGCCGGGTACATCGCCCCCGAGACCAGCCACCTCGCCCGACGGTGGCAGGAGGCCGGGTTCATCGTCCTCGGCCGCACCAACACGCCCGAGCTGGGGATCATGCCGACCACCGAGCCGGCCGCATACGGGCCGACCCGCAACCCCTGGAGCACGGATCGCTCGTCGGGCGGGTCCAGCGGCGGATCCGCGGCCGCGGTGGCCAGTGGGATGGTGCCAGCCGCGCACGCGAGCGACGGCGGCGGATCGATCCGCATCCCCGCCGCGTGTTGCGGGCTCGTCGGCCTCAAGACCTCGCGTGGCCGGGTGTCGGTCGGCCCCGGCAGCGGTGAGATCGCACGACCGCTCAGCGTCCAGTTCGCGGTCACGCACTCGGTGCGGGACGCGGCCGCGCTGCTCGACGTCGCCGCGGGACCCGAGCCGGGTGACCCGTTCGTCGCGCCCGCGCCGTCACGTCCCTCTCGCGACGAGGTCGGGGCACGCCCGGGCTCGTTGCGCATCGGGCTCATGACGACGTTCCCGGGACGTGACGAGCACGTGCACGCCGACTGCGTGGCCGGCGCCGAGGCTGCGGCCCGCATGCTCGAGGCCGCCGGCCACTCGGTCGAGATCGCCCACCCCGAGGCGTTCGACAACGCGGGGCCCATGGACGCGTTCATCCCCATCTGGTCGGCGATGGCCGCGTCGAACCTCGCGCGGCTGGGCCGCGCCATCGGCCGCGAGCTCGGCCAGGAGGACGTCGAGCCGCTGACCTGGTTGCTCGCCGATCACGGGCGCACGGTCGATGCCGTCGCGTACACCGACGCGCTGTTCGCGATGCAGACGTTCTCCCGCCGGTTCATGCAGTGGTGGTCCGACGGGTGGGACCTGCTGCTGACGCCCACCCTGGGCGAGCCACCCCCGAAGCTCGGTGTGCTGAACACTCCCGACGAGCCGTTCGTCGGCTACGGCAAGTCGGCGACGTTCACACCGTTCACGCCGGCGTGCAACCAGACCGGGCAGCCGGCGATCTCGCTGCCGATCGCGCAGGGCGAGGACGGGATGCCCGTCGGCGTGCACCTCGTGGGCGACTACGGCCGCGAGGACCTCCTGCTGCGGGTCGCGGCCCAGCTCGAGGCCGCGGCGCCCTGGTCCGAGCGGCAGCCCGGCGTCCATGCCTGAGCCGGCAGTCGTCCGCCTTGGTGGGGGGCAGGGCTTCTACGGCGACACGCCGCGCGTGGTCGAGGGACTGCTCGCCGAGGGGGTCGACTACCTCTGCCTCGAGGCCCTCGCGGAGCTGACGCTCGCGATCCTGCAGAAGGACCGGGCGCGCGACGAGTCGCTCGGCTACACCCGGGACCTCCCCCGCTACCTCGCCGCGTCGTTGCCCGCGGTGATCGACGGGCGCACGAAGGTGATCACGAACGCCGGTGGCATCAACCCGGCGGCCGCCGCGCACGCCGCGAAGGCGACGGCCAAGCAGATGGGCCTCTCCGGGCTGCGCATCGCGACGGTCCTCGGCGACGACCTGATGACCCGGCTCGACGCGCTCGCCGGGGAGACGAGCACCGGGTTCGCCAACATGGACACCGGCGAGCCGTTCTCCGCGCTGCCGGCCTCGCCACTGTTCGCGTCGGCGTACATCGGCGCGTTCCCGATCGCGGAGGCACTGGCGCAGGGTGCCGACGTCGTGATCACCGGCCGGGTCGCCGACGCCGCGCTCTTCCTCGGACCGCTGATCTACGAGCACGGCTGGACGTGTGACGACTGGGACCGTCTCGCCGCGGGGATCCTCGTCGGCCACCTGCTCGAGTGCTCGGGCCAGGTCGCGGGCGGCAACTTCTCGGGCGAGTGGTGGACGATCCCGGAGCCGTGGAAGCTGCCGTACCCGATCGCCGAGGTCTCGGCCGACGGCTCCGCGGTGATCACGAAGCCGAAGGCGTCGGGTGGGCGCGTGGACATCGACACGGTCCGCCACCAGCTCCTCTACGAGGTGCACGACCCCGGGTCGTACTTCTCGCCCGACGTGGTCGCCGACTTCGCCAGCGCGCAGTTCGAGGATCTCGGCGCGGACCGGGTGCGGGTGAGCGGCGTGCGGGGCCGCCCCGCGACCGCCACGTACAAGGCGCTGCTGGCGTACCACGCGGGTTGGGCCGGCGAGACCCGCGTCGCGTTCTCCTGGCCGGATGCCCCCGAGAAGGCGAAGGCGACCGCGGCGATCCTGACCAAGCGCGTCGAGATGGCGGGCATCGAGGTGCGCGAGTGGTGCTTCGAGTACTGGGGCGTGAACGCGCTCGGCGGGCCGACCGTGCCGCCGCTGCCCCCAGGGGTCGAGCCACCCGAGTGCGTGCTGCGCGCCGCGTGGCGCTGCGACGACGAGCGCACCGCGCGCGCCGTCGGGCGCGAGCTCGTCCCGCTGACGCTCTCGGCGCCGCCCGCCGGGCTCACCGGCATGGGCCGGGGCATGGCCGGCGGGAGCACCGAGCTGCTCGGCCTCTGGCCCACCCTGGTCGACAAGCAGCTGGTGGACCCGGCCGTGACCGTCACCGTCGAGGAGGTGTGACCATGCCACGACTCGCGCTGCGCGAGCTCTGCGGGTACCGCGCCGGCGACAAGGGCGACACGTCCGACGTCGCGCTCCTCGCGTACGACGACGAGGTCTACGCGCTGATCGTCGCGCAGGTGACCACGGAGAAGGTGCGCGCCCACTTCGGCACCATGGTCCACGGTGAGGTCATCCGCTACGAGGCGCCGAACGTGCGCGCGCTGAACTTCGTGCTGCGCGGCGCGCTCGGCGGTGGCGGTCCGAAGAGCCTCCGCTCGGACAACCTCGGCAAGACGCTCGGCGGCGCGCTCGTCCGGCTCGAGATCGACGTCCCCGACGCGATCGCGTCGAGGCGCCGGCCCCGTCCCGATGTCTCGTGGGCGGACGCGATCCTCGACGCCCTCCCCCAGTCCTGATCCCGTCGCTAACCTCTACGAACCCCACCGTCACTCGAGGAGCGTGCTCATGGGCTTCCTGGACAAGGTCAAGGACACTGCGAGCAAGGCCGCCGATCAGGTGCAGAAGGCCGCGGAGACCGGCCAGGACAAGCTCGAGGAGTCCAAGCTCAAGAAGAAGGTCGGCGACCTGAAAGAGGAGCTCGGCGGGGTCGTCTACGGCCAGCGCACCGGTGCGCTGCCGGCCGGGGACGAGGAGATCGCCCGTCTCGTCGGCGAGATCCAGACGACCGAGAAGCAGCTCGAGGAGATCAAGGCCGACGCCGACGGCTGAGCAGATGACGGTGGCGCACGACGGCTGCTAGACACCGGCCATGGCAACCCTGCGCGAGACCATCCACATCGACGCGACGCCGGACACCGTCTGGGCCGGGGTCCGTGACCCTCTCGCCCTGCTCGACTGGTTCGACGGCATCGACAGCGGCGAGATGGTGGGCAACGCCCGCAAGCTGAAGATGGGCGACATCTCCGTCACCGAGGAGATCGTCACCGTCGACGACGACCTCCGTCGCTTCCAGTACGCGATCACCGAGATGCCGATCCCCGTCGAGTACCACCTCTCGACCATCGACGTGCTCGAGGACGGCGACGGGACGCTGATCGTCTACGGCGTCGACGTCCGCCCCGACATGCTCAAGGACATCCTCGGCCCCACCATCTCCGGCGCGTGCGTCGGGATGAAGAAGCACTTCGAGTCCTGACGCACATTCTCGGCAGGCTGGAGCACGCCACCCGTGCCTGAGCGTGCCGAGAACGGAAAGGGTCAGCCGCCGGAGACGTCCTGGGGCTTGGTCTTCCCCGCGGCGATCCACGGCATCATCGAACGCAGCTGGGTGCCGACGGCCTCGATCGGGTGCTGCGCCGACTCCTCGCGCAGGCGGTCGAAGTTCGGGCGCCCGGCTTCGTTCTCCGCGATCCACTCCTTGGCGAACTGGCCGCTCTGGATCTCGCCGAGGATCTTGCGCATCTCGTCCTTGGTCCCCGAGTTGATGATGCGCGACCCGCGGGTCATGTCGCCGTACTCCGCGGTGTCCGAGATCGAGTAGCGCATGTTCGCGATGCCGCCCTCGTAGATGAGGTCGACGATGAGCTTCACCTCGTGCAGCGTCTCGAAGTACGCGGACTCGGGCTGGTAGCCGGCCTCGACGAGCGTCTCGAACCCGTTCCGGATGAGCTCGACGAGCCCGCCGCACAGCACGACCTGCTCACCGAAGAGGTCCGTCTCGGTCTCCTCCTCGAACGTGGTGTCGAGCACGCCCGCGCGGGTGGCGCCGATCCCTCGCGCGTACGCCAGCGCAACGGCGCGCGCGTTGCCGGTCGCGTCCTGGGCGACCGCGACGAGCGCGGGCACTCCGCCGCCCTCTTCGTACGTCCGGCGCACGAGGTGACCGGGGCCCTTGGGCGCGATCATCCACACGTCGACGCCCTCGGGCGGGGCGATCTGGCCGAAGTGGATGTTGAAGCCGTGCGCGAACGCCAGCGAGTTGCCGGCCTGGAGGTTCGGCGCGATGTCCGCCTCGTAGACGCGCTTCTGCTCGGTGTCGGGGAGCAGCACCATCACGATGTCCGCCGCAGCCACGGCCTCCGCGGTCGGCAGCACCACGAGACCCGCCTCCTCGGCCTTGGCCGTGCTCTTGGACCCGGCCCGGAGGCCGACGAGGACGTCGACGCCCGAGTCCTTGAGGTTCAGCGCGTGGGCGTGACCCTGCGAGCCGTAGCCGAGGATCGCGACCTTCTTGCCGCGCAGCAGGCCGAGATCGGCGTCGTCGTCGTAGGAGATCGTGGCGGGCATGGGTTCCCTCTCGTGGTCTGGTGGCGGTGCCGGGTTCGATGCGCCTCGGTGGCCTAGGCGCCCTTGTTCTTGACGAGCTTGAGCTTGCTGGACTCCCGGGACAGCTTCGCCAGGGCGATCCGACCCGTCCGCTGGAGCTCGACGATGTCATACGGAGCGAGCAGCTCCGTCATCGCGTCGAGCTTGTCGGGCGCGCCGGCGACCATGAGCGTCATGGCCTCGTAGCCGACGTCCAGGATCTTCGCCTCGAAGATCGACGCCAGCTCGGTGACCTGGGACCGGAACGCGCCGTCGGCCTTGACCGTCACCAGCATGAGCTCGCGCTCGACGGCCTGCTCCTCGCTGAGCTCGGTGATCCGGATCACCGGGATGAGCTTGTTGAGCTGCTTCGTGACTTGCTCGATCGGGGCGCTGTCACCGTCGACGACCACGGTCATGCGCGAGTAGCGCGGGTCCTCGGTCGGGCTCACCGCGAGGGAGTAGATGTTGTAGCCCCGCCGCGAGAACAGCCCGGAGATGCGGCTGAGCACTCCGAACTTGTTCTCGACGAGGACGCTCAGGATGTGGTGGGAACCCTCCATGATCAGCGACCTCCCGGACGGTCGTTCTCGGGACCGAGGATGATGTCGTCGTTGGACGTCCCTGCTGCGACCATCGGGTACACCTTCTCCCGGTAGTCGGTGCGGAAGTCGATCACGACCGGCCGGTCGTCGATCTCGTTCGCCTTCTCGATCGTGGGCACGACGTCTTCGGGCGTGTCCACGCGGAAGCCGACGCAACCCATCGCCTCGGCCCACTTCACGTAGTCGGGCAGGTCGGGCGAGAGGTACACCTCGCTGTAGCGCTCCTCGTAGAAGAGCTCCTGCCACTGCCGGACCATGCCGAGGTAGGCGTTGTTCAGGATCGCGATCTTCACCGGGATCTGCTCGGCGCTCGCGGTCACCAGCTCCTGCGCCGTCATCTGGAAGCAGCCGTCGCCGTCCACCGCCCAGACCATCCGCTCGGGCATGCCGACCTTCGCACCGATCGCCGCGGGCACCGCGAAGCCCATCGTGCCGAGCCCACCCGAGTTCACGAACGTGTACGGATGACGGAACGTCCAGTGCTGGCTCGTCCACATCTGGTGCTGGCCCACCCCGGACACGACGATCGTGTCCTCGGGGGTGTGGTCCCGCAGCGACTCGATGCAGAACTGCGGCTTGAGCGGCCCCGCCTCGTACTGCTCGTACGTGAGCGGGAACTCCTGCTGCCACGCGTGCACCTGGTTGCGCCACGGGGTGAGGTCGGGCTGGTCCCGCTTCTTGTCCGAGCGCAGCGCCGCGATCAGCCGCTCGATCACCTGGCGGCAGTCACCGACGATCGGCACGTCGGGCCGGCGGACCTTCCCCAGCTCGGCCGGGTCCACGTCCACGTGGATGATCTTGGCGTCGGGCGCGAACGCGCCGACCTTGCCCGTCACCCGGTCGTCGAAGCGCGAGCCGAGCGCGATGAGGAGGTCGGCCTTCTGCATCGCGGTGACGGCGGTGTAGTTGCCGTGCATGCCGGGCATGCCGAGGCAGAGCTCGTGATCGTCCGGGAACGCGCCTCGCGCCATCAGCGTCGTCACGACCGGGATGCCGGTGAGCTCGGCGAGCTCGCGCAGCTGCTCCGCGGCACGCGCCTTGAGGATGCCACCACCGGCGTAGATGACCGGCCGCTCGGACTCGTTGATGAGGCGCGCGGCTTCCTTGATCTGCTTCGGGTGGCCCTTGAGGTTGGGCTTGTAGCCCGGCATGTTGACGGACTCCGGCCACTCCCAGGTCATCGTCTGGTTGGCGACGTCCTTCGGGAAGTCCACGAGCACCGGACCGGGCCGACCGGTCGTGGCCACGTGGAAGGCCTCACGGATGATGCGCGGGATGTCCTGCGCGTCGGTGACGAGCCAGTTGTGCTTGGTCACCGGCATCGTGATGCCCAGCGTGTCGCACTCCTGGAACGCGTCGGAGCCGATCGAGCTGAGCGCGACCTGGCCCGTGATGACGACGAGCGGGATCGAGTCCAGGTACGCGTCGGCGAGCGGGGTGACGATGTTCGTCGCCGCGGGACCGCTCGTGACCATCGCCACGCCGGGGCGCCCCGTCGCGTGCGCGTAGCCCTCGGCCATGTGGCCGGCGCCCTGCTCGTGGCGGACGAGGATGTGCCGGATCGACGAGTCGATGAGCGGGTCGTAGACGGGCAGGATCGCGCCGCCCGGGAGGCCGAACATGACCTCCACGCCTTCCATCTCGAGGCTCTTGATGAGGGCCTGGGCCCCACTCAGCTTCATCGGTGCTCCTGGGTTGACGGTCCGGGGCACCGTGAGCGCCTCCGGACGTGAAAAACCCCTCGCAGAGCGAGGGGCGGCAGCGCACGGACGCGGAGAACGCCGTGCGCTAGGTAACTACGAGAATGTCGGAGGCGTGCAACATAGGAAGAGCATCATCGCATGACCCGTGCATTTCGTGCAAGGCATTCGCGCGCCCGGCCCCGCTCATCCGGCCACCGGCGCCGCGGTCTTGCGCCCGAAGGGCATGAAACCCTCGGCGCTGGCGGCCGCGATCCCCGCCGCGACGATGTCGCCCGCGGATCGGTACACGAGGTACCGAGGCACCCATCGCGGCGCGAACTTCGCGCTGAACGTCAGCAGCGACTCGATCTGGAAGTACGGGTTGAGCCGCTTGACCAGCCAGGCCTCGGCGGCGGCGACGAACTTCAGGTCCGCGCCCTCCTCGATCAGGCCCTTGAAGACCGCGAAGTTGAGCGACACCTCGCTGATCCCGTGCTCGCTCGCCCAGCTCACGACGTCCACGATCATCCGCTCGTTGACCCCGTTCGGCCCCACGGGATCGCGGCGCATCGCGTCGATCGACAGCCCGCCGCCGAGCTTGCACGGCACGTAGCGCTGGAACGCGATCGCGGTGCCCTCCTCGTCGCGGGCGACGATCACCAGGCACTGCGGGTCCCGGCCGGAGAGCAACCCGTCGAGCGCCATCGAGAAGCCCCGCTCGGGCTCGCCGTTGCGGTGGCGCTCGGCGATCCCCTGCAACGCGGCCCGCAGGTCCGGGCTGAGCTCGCCCTCGCGCATGATCTCGGTGGTGATGCCGTGGTTCTTGGTGCGGTTCGCCGCCTGGCGCACCGGTCGCATCGCCCGACCCTCGAGGGTGAACGACGCCACGTCGATGATCGCCTCGTCGCCGAGGTAGTGGGCGCGCAGGCCGGCCTCCTGCCAGAGGTCGAGCCGGTCGTGGCGCACCCCGATCGACGCGGGCCGCCAGCCGTGGGCGTCACAGCGCTCGATGAACGTCGAGATCACCTCGGGGTACGCGGCGGGGTTGCCGAGCGGGTCCGCGGACGCGAGGCCGATCCCGTTCACGTACCGGTAGGCGAGCGCGGCGCTGCCGTCCTCCGACAGGACGTAGCACTTGTCCTCGCGGAGCGCGAACGGATCGAGCGTGTCGCCGTCGGCCCGCTCGAGCATCGGCCGGACGCGGTCACGCGCCTCGCGGTGGTGGTGTGACGCCACCCGGTCGGCGACCGGCGCGAGCGCGAGCAGCCCGATCGCCACCAGGCTGATGAGGCCGAGCACGGTGATGGAGACGGGGAACCAGTGGCCGAACCCACCGTGGAGCCGCAACGGTCCGATGCCCCCGAGCAGGCGGGCCACGACCTCTCGTATCGCGAGCGCCGGCGTGAGCGACGGGTGCACCCGATCGTGGCGCAGGGCGAGGCCGAGCAACCCGTACGCGACGTCGAAGGCGATGATCACCGGCACCCAGCGCAGCAGCGACTGCCACCGGGCCCGCGGCGTCGGCTCGGTGAAGAGGCGGCGGCCGCGGATGAGCAGGCCCGCGACGACGATCATCATCACGGCTTCTTCCACGTCGAGGCCCTTGGCCACGTGGGTGACCACGGAGACCGCGAGCATCGTGATGGCGGCGATGAACGCGAGGCGCCGGCGGTGGGCGAGCCCGCGGGCGACCAGGATCAGCGCCAGCCCCATCAGCGCGGTGGCGCCGTGCGCGAGCTCGACGACGTCCGGGGTCACGCCGGTCGCGATGAGGCGCATCCGACCCGCGAGGCTCGGCGTGAGGCCGGAGATCACGTTGACGACGCCCGCGAGCGCCACCACCAACGCCAGGACCCGTGCGTCCCGTTGCCGCCGCCGTTGATCCTGGGCGGGGACGGTCTCCGTCACGGCCGGCGTCGTTCCCGCAGCTTCAGGAGCGGACGATGCAGACAAGGCGGTCCATCCTACGCGTTCGGGTTCTGGAGGCTCGGTAACCCGCCCGACATTTCGCGGGTGGGAATCCATATTCGGACCACAGCCCCGCCCGGTTGAGCGTTCCGCGCTTCGACGGTACCCCCGTGGGCGGCCACGATCTCACCGACGATGGCCAGGCCGAGGCCCGTCCCATCGCCACCACCCGGCCCGTCCGCCCGCGCGAACCGCTCAAATGCCCGCGTCGTCTCGAGCTCGGGCGGGAAGCCGGGGCCGTCGTCCCGGACCTCCAACCAGGCGCCCTCCCCCACGCGCTCGCCGACGACGATGTCGACCCGGGCGACGGCGTAGCGGCACGCGTTCTCCACGATGTTGCTGACCGCGCGCTCGAGCGCGGCGGCGTCGCCGCGCACCCGCGCGTGGCCCTGGGCCACCACCTCGATCGACGCGTCAGCCCCGGACCGGCGGACCGACTCGATCGCCGCGGCCGAGACCGCGCCGAGATCGACCTCGGGCCGCGCCCCCGACGGACCCGTGCGCGTCCGGGCGAGCACGAGGAGATCCGTCGTGAGGTCCTGGAGCCGCAGCACTTCCTCCATGACCGAGTCGAGCGTCGCCGCCTGCTCGGTGCCGTCGGCCACCCCCATGCGGGCGAGCTCGACCTCACCGCGGAGGATCGCGATCGGCGTCCGCAGCTCGTGGCTCGCGTCGTCGAGGAAGCTGCGCTCGTGCAGCACCGCGGCCTCGATGCGCGACAGCATCTCGTTGAGCCGTTCGGCCAGCTCGGCGATCTCGGTGCCGCCCGCGACCGGCACGGTCAGGCGCCGGCCCGGCTCGCGCACGGACAGGTCGTCCGCCTCCTCGATCATCGATCGGACGGGTGAGAGCGCCGCGCCCGCGAGGAACCAGCCGCCGAGCGACACGAGACCCGCGAACAGCGGAAGGCCGATCAGGAGCGCCAGGACGAGGCGTTGGAACGCACGCTCGCTCTCGGCCAGGCGCGTGCCGACCAGCAGCACGACCATGCGACCTCCGACCTCGACCGGGCCGACGAGCAGGCGCGCCCGCGCCGGGCCGGGCACCACCGAGCGGACCAACGTCGACTTGCCGCGCAGCCCGCTGCGGATCTCGGCCGGGGTGAGGACCCGCGTGTCTTCGAGGGCCCGGGGCGACGCGGCGAGCACCGCGCCGGAGCGATCGAGCACCTGGGCGAAGTTCTCACCCCGAGGGAGTGCGGGCGTCACGTCGGTGACGTCGTCCTGCTCCGGTACCTGCGCGAGCGCGCGCTGGACCGCGAAGTAGCGGTCGTGCAGACCCTCGTCGATGATGTCGGTCTGCTCGGAACGGAACTGCACCAGCACGACGGCACCGAACAGTCCCGCGAGCACCACCGTGCTGATCCCGAACAGGAGGGTGAGCCGCCCCTGGAGGGTGCGGGGCCTCAGGTTCCGCTCCGGAGCCGGTAGCCGACGCCGCGCACCGTCTCGATGGAGTCCCGGTCGAACGGCCGGTCGATCTTCTCCCGGAGGTAGCGCACGTAGACGTCGACGACGTTGGAGGTGCCGTCGTACGCGAAGTCCCAGACGTTCTCGATGATCGCCGTGCGCGTGAGCACCTGATCGGCGCGCCGCATGAGGAGCTCGAGCAGCGCGAACTCCTTCGCGCTGAGGTCGATCTCGGTGCCGCTGCGACTGACCGTGTGCGCGGCGGGATCGAGACGGAGGTCGTCGACCTCGAGCACCGCGGGACGGGCTTGGGAGGTCCGCCGGGTCAGCGCCCGCAAGCGGGCGTAGAGCTCCTCGAAGCTGAACGGCTTCGGGAGGTAGTCGTCCGCGCCCGCGTCGAGCCCGGTGACCCGGTCGGTGATCGCGTCGCGGGCGGTGAGCAGCAGGATCGGCGACCAGCAGTCCGCGGCCCGCAACCGGCGGCAGACCTCGAAGCCGTCGGGGGGCGGGATCATCACGTCCAGGATGATCGCGTCGTACGGGTTCTCGGTCCCGAGCCAGACCGCGTCTTCACCGTTGTCGGTGCCGTCGACCGCGTAGCCGTCGCGTTCGAGTGCCTTCCGGACGAGTGCAGCCATCTTCGGCTCGTCCTCGACCAAGAGGATGCGCACGCCCGTGATGCTACGTGGCGGGCTCAACGAGGTTGACCGACCGGTGCCAGGAGAGCTCGACCGCCAGCCCGACGCCCAGGGCGATGATCTGCTCCGCCTGCGCGGCGCCGTGGATGACCCCGGGACTCCGGAGGAACGGGGCCAGGAAGTACCCGGCCGCCACCACCAGCGCGAGGACGCCGAGCGCTCGGGAACGGGCGAGGACCACCCCCGCCAGACCACCGATCACCGCGGCGAGCCCCGCCGACGCGCCGAAGTCCGCGTGGCGGTACAGCGGCGCGACCGTCGACCAGGCCGCGAAGTGCGCAGCGATCGCGACCACGGCCACGCACAACGTGGCGACCACGTGCCCGCTGAAGAACACGACGAGGGCGCGGACCGGGCCGCGCAGCAGGGCGTACGGCAGCAGGAACGCGATCCGTGATCACGGTGGTCGGCCCGACCATGCGGACGTTCGGGAGCAGGAGCGCCGAGAGCGGGAGCGTCCAGACCGCGCCGTGGGCCAACCGCGCCGGCGAGTACCCGGCGAGGAACTGGGCGGCGTTGTGCGTCGCACCGTCGGCACCCAGCAGGGTCAGCACGACGGGAACCGTCAGGAAGGCGGCGACCCCGAGGAGCCGCAGCAGCGGCTCGGACTCGGAGGACTCGGGGTGGAACACGGCGGGCCCGCGGGCCGGAGGTCGGGACGGGGGCAGGGGCAGGAGAGGCCCCGACCCACCGGTACCCACGGGCGTCGCCGCGATCTTGGGGTCGGCCTTCGCGACCGACCTCACGAGCTTGGTGGTACGGGTGGTCGTGGCCGCCAGCCGGGATCTCCCCGAGCGAAGCGAATCGGCCATGGCCACCTCCGCAGTTAGGCAGGTCCCTCGTGAGAGGAGGATGAGCCGCTCGCGGAGGGCCGTTCGGCCCCTCGGCGACTAGTGCTGGTGCTGCGGGGCAGGAGTAGGTCGTGCGGCCACCCGACGGTCCGCCGGAGGAGCTCGGCGCCGTCGCGTGGACAGTGGCCTCCCGGCTCGCGTGCGGGCATGTGGTCGCCGGTGTGCGATCCGCCGCGGCGCTGGAGGACGCGCAACGTCGTCGAGATCGCGCGCGCGAGCGCCTTCACCTCGTCGTCGCGCAGCGTGTTCGCCGGCCGGGCCGGGATCGATCCCGGCGCGGAAGAGCACCTCGTCGGTCAGCAGGTTGCCGAGCCCCGCGATCCGGGACTGGTCCATGAGCATCGCCTTGATCGGCGCCCGGCTCGCGGCCGCCTGCTGGCGCAGCTGTGGGAGCCGCACCGAGAACGCGTCCACCCCGAGGCGCGCCTCGTCGGGATCGAGCTCGGCGGCACCGAGTCGCCGGGGATCACGCAGGTAGAGCGATCCCCCGTCGGTGAACCGCACCCCGAACCGCAGCCACTTCGGGTTGTCCCCGTTCGCGGCGTAGAGCAGCGGGTCGCCGGCCGCCTCGCCGTCGATGACGACCCGACCGCTCATCCCCAGGTGCAGCGCGAGCGTCGGGCCGTCGGCATCCGTGTCGAGCAGGAGGAGCTTGCCGCGGCGACGGGCGTCCGTGAACCGGTGGCCGGGCAGCGCCGCCCCGGCCGCGTCGGGTGTGAGACCACGCTTGAGGAACCACGCGTCCGGCGCGTGCACCGACGCGATCTCACGGTCGAGGGCGCGCGCCTCGATCAGCTCCCGCGCCTTCTCCGCCTCCAGGATCTCCGGCATCAGAAGTTGGTGATCGCGCCCTTCTCGGCGCCCTGCGCGAGGCGGGCGTACTTGGCGAGGAAGCCGCTCGTGTACAACGGCTCGGGCAGCTTCCAGTCCTTGCGGCGGCGCTCGAGCTCGGCGTCGTCGACGAGGAGGTCGATCGTGTGCGCGTCGGCGTCGATCACGATGCGGTCACCGTCGGCCACGAACGCGATCGGACCACCGTCCACCGCTTCGGGCGCGACGTGGCCGACGCAGAACCCGTGGGTGCCGCCGCTGAACCGTCCGTCGGTGATGAGCGCCGCGTCCTTGCCCCGCCCGGCACCCTTCATCGCCCCGGTCACCGCGAGCATCTCGCGCATCCCGGGACCGCCCTTGGGTCCCTCGTAGCGGATCACCACGATGTCGCCGGCCTTGATCTTGCCCGCGAGGATCTCTTCCATCGCGGCCGCCTCGCCGTCGAACACGCGCGCCGGGCCTTCGAAGTGCGGCTGGTCCATGCCCGCGACCTTCACCACGCCACCGTTCGGTGCGAGCGAGCCCCGAAGCACCGCGATGCCACCCTGCACGTGGATCGGCTCGTCCAAGGGGTGGACGATCTCGCCGTCGGGCTTCGGCGGGTCGAGATCCGCGAGGTTCTCGGCCATCGTCTTGCCGGTGACGGTCAGCACGTCGCCATGGAGCAGCCCGGCCTCGAGCAGCTCGCGCATGACGACGGGCACGCCACCGATCGTGTCGACGTCGGCCATGTGGTACTTGCCGTGCGGCTTCGTGTCGGCGATGTGCGGGACGCGCGCGCCGACCTTGTTGAAGTCGTCGAGCTCGAGGTCCACGCGTGCCTCGTGTGCGATCGCGAGCAGGTGCAGCACCGCGTTCGTAGAGCCGCCGAGCGCCATGGTCGACCGCGATCGCGTTCTCGAACGCCTGCTTGGTCAGGATCTGGCGGGGCCGGATCCCGAGCTCGAGGAGGTGCAGGACGGCCTTGCCGCTCTCGTAGGCGAAGTCGTCGCGGCGGCGGTCCACGGCCGGCGGCGACGCGCTGCCCGGCAGCGACATCCCGAGTGCCTCGCCGATCGAGGCCATCGTGTTCGCGGTGAACATCCCGGCGCACGATCCCTCGGTCGGGCACGCGCGCGCATCTCGATCTCGCCGAGCTCGTTCTCGGTGATGGTGCCCGCGGCGCACGCACCGACGGCCTCGAACACGCTCACGACGTCGAGCGCCTGATCCTTGTAGTGCCCGGGGAGGATCGAGCCGCCGTAGAGGAACACCGACGGCAGGTTGAGCCGGGCCGCACGCCATGAGCATCCCGGGCAGGCTCTTGTCGCAGCCCGCGAACGTCACCAGCGCGTCGAACCGCTCCGCGTGCATCACGCACTCGACCGAGTCGGCGATGATCTCGCGGCTCACGAGCGACGCCGCGCATCCCCTCGTGGCCCATCGAGATGCCGTCGCTGACCGCGATCGTGACGAACTCGAACGGGAACCCGCCGGCGTCGCGCACCCCCTCCTTGGCCCGCTTGGCCAGCCGGTCGAGCGGCACGTTGCACGGGGTGACCTCGTTCCAGCTGGACGCGACGCCGACCTGGCTCTTGCCCCAGTCGTTGTCGGTCATGCCGACGGCCCGCAGCATGGCCCGGGCCGGGGCCCGCTCCATCCCGTCGGTCACCTCATGGCTGCGCGGCTTCATGTCTTCGGTCATGGCGTGAGGTTACGCCGCGCCCTCCCGGCACCTCGGCACGGATTCGGTCGCGGCGGGATGACCGGCGCTCGGCCCGCGCTACGTTCGTGACATGCCCGACGTCGGAATCGTCTACGGATCCTGCCGGGAGCGGATGACCGAGATGGTCCGCCCCCTCGACCCGGCGCAGGCGGCGACCCGCGTCGCCGCAACCGAGGAGTGGACCGTCCACGACGTCGTCGCACACCAGGTCGGCGTGGTCTCGGACGTCAACGCCGGGAACCTGGACGGCATCGGCACCGACGCGTGGACCGCGGCCCAGGTCGACGCCCGCGCCGACGCATCCATCGCGGACCTGATCGCCGAGTGGGAGCAGGGCACCGCACAGTTCGAGGCCACCATCACGGCGCTCGGGTCACCTCAGGGCGCGATCGCAGTGGCCGACATCTGGAACCACGAGCAGGACCTGCGGGGCGCGCTCGGCGTCGAGGGTGGACGCGATCCCCTGGCCGAGCAGCTCGCCATCGAGGGCTACTGCGCGCTGCGCAGCACCCAGTTCACCGGGGCCGGGCTCGCGCCGCTCCAGCTGCGCGCCGGGGTCGACGAGTGGCTCTGTGGTGCCGGCACGCCGAGCACGACGGTCATCGCCGAGCCCTACGAGCTCGCCCGCCTCGATCTGTGGCCGGCGCACGCCCGAGCAGCTGCGGTCGTACCTCTGGGACGGTGATCCGGAGCCGTACATCGCGGCACTCGCCGCGAGTGCGCCGCCCGCACCGCTCCCGACCTGATGGCCCGCGCGTGAAGGTCGACGCGCCACTCGTCACCGCGGCCCTGTCCGAGGTCCCGCGGATCGCGGGAGAGATCGAGAGGATGGGCTACGACGGCGTCTACACGTTCGAGGGTCCGCACGATCCGTTCTTCCCGCTCGCACTCGCGGCCGAGCACACGGAGCAGCTCGACCTCGCGACCGCGATCGCGGTGGCGTTCGCCCGCAGCCCGATGAACCTCGCGCACATCGGATGGGACCTGCAGACCTTCTCGAAGGGCCGCGCCATCCTCGGGCTGGGATCGCAGATCAAGCCGCACATCGAAAAGCGGTTCTCGATGCCGTGGTCGCGTCCCGCGGCGCGGATGCGCGAGATGGTCTTGGCGATCCGTGCGACCTGGACCGCGTGGGAGGACGGCACCCCGCTGCGCTTCGAGGGCGAGATCTACCGGCACACCCTCATGACCCCGTTCTTCACCCCGGAGCCCACTCCGTACGGTCCGCCGCGCGGTCTTCCTCGCCGGCGTCGGCGCCGGGATGACCGAGGTCGCGGGTGAGGTCGCGGACGGCTTCCTCGTGCACCCGTTCAGCACCGCCGAGTTCCTCCGCGAGCACACGCTCCCAGCCCTCGATCGCGGCCTCGCCACGGCCGGGCGCTCGCGCGACGACTTCGAGATCTCCTGGCCCGCGATGGTCGTCACCGGGGCGACCGAAGCCGAATCACCGCGGCGTCGGCGGTCACCCGGGCCCAGCTCGCGTTCTACGGCTCGACCCCCGCGTACAAGGTCGTCCTCGACGCCCACGGCTGGGGTGACCTCCAGCCGGAGCTGAACCGGCTGTCGAAGGAAGGCCGCTGGGACGTCATGTCGTCGTTGATCGACGACGACATGCTCGAGACGTTCGCCGTCGTCGGGGCGCCCGGCGAGATCGCGGGACTGATGACCGCGGCTACGGCGACCTGGTGGACCGGATCGCGTTCAACGCGCCGTACCGCGCCGACCCGTCAGCGTGGGCCGAGACGCTCGCCGGATTCCGCTCGTCGTGAGCACGCTGCGGATCGGCACGGTCGAGGGACTCATCGAACCACCCGGCGGCGTGACGGTCACCGGCCCGACCCGCGTGTTCGGCGACGCGGCGCTCTGTGCCGACGGGCGTGTGCTCTGGTACAGCGGCGGGGGATGGACCGAGCTGGCCAGCGCACCCGATCTGTTGTGCGCAGTCGACGCGCCCGGCGGACTCCTGATCGGCACCGAAGGCGCGCACCTCGCGCGCGGTCGGCCCGACCGGGCTCACCCGGATCGAGAGCTTCGAGACCACCGCGGGCCGGGACAGCTGGTACACGCCGTGGGGCGGCGCGCCCGAGACCCGGTCGCTCGCGTGCACGGATGACAACGTCCTGCTCGCGAGCATCCACGTCGGTGGGATCCCCCGCTCGGACAACGGCGGCCGCAGCTGGCACCCGACGATCGACATCGAGGCGGACGTCCATCAGGTCCGGGCGGTGCCGGGGCGCGGCGGAGCTGGTGATCGCCGCCGCCGCGGTGGGCTTCTGCCGTTCGGACGACAGCGGCATCACCTGGCGGGTGATGGCCGAGGGGCTGCACGCGACCTACTGCCGCGCGGTGGCGATCGCCGGCGACGCGGTCATCGTCAGCGCATCCGAGGGGCCTCGGGGCCGGCAGAGCGCGCTGTACCGCCGCGGCCTGGAGTCGACCGGGCCGTTCGAGCGGGTGACGGACTGGATCGAGGGCAACGTCGACACGCACGCGCTCGACGCCATGGGCGACCAGGTCGTCTACGGAACGCGCGCCGGGGTCGTCTGGCGCTCCGACGACGCCGGCACCACGTGGGCCGTCCTGCGCGACGACCTCGCCCCGGTCACGTCCGTCAGCCTCGTCCCCTGACCCCTCGAGCCAGGTGAGGGCTCAGCCGGTGGGGATGGACTTGAAGGCTTCGGCGGTGCGCCCGTCGGGGAGGCCGACCGCCGTCCCCGTCGCCGCGCCCCACTCGCGGATGCGCAGGTCGAGGGCCGCGGGATCCGGGATCTGGCTGACGTGGGAGAGCAGCGCGGCGACCTTCTTGTCGATGGTGGCCGTCGTCTCGACGTAGACGTCCGTCTCCGGGTGCGCCATGAGCCAGAGCTCGGCCACCGTCCACGGCTCGAGGCCGGCCGCGAGCAGCTCGGGATGGGCGAAGGGGTTGCGGGCGTCCGGGTACACCGCGCTGACCGCGGCCTCACCCGCGGCCAGGTGGTCCGGATGGCTCGCGAAGACGCGGTCCCAGATGCGCTCCGGGGACTGGCACACGACGCGCTGCGGCCGGACGATCCGGATGACGCGCGAGATGTCGCGCCGGAGCTCGATCGTCGGCTGCACGCGACCGTCCGGGTGGGCGAGCCAGTGGAGATCGGTGACGCCGACGGTCTGCCGCGGCCGCGGTCTGCTCCGTCCGGCGGATGCGGGCCATCTCGGGTCTGGGCAGCTCCAGGTCCGAGCCGCCCGCGTCGCCGTCGGTGACCATGCAGTAGCTGACGTCGATGCCGGCCGCCGTCCACGCGGCGATCGATCCCGCCACTCCGAAGTCGACGTCGTCGGGATGTGCGCTCACCACCAGGATCCGCTCGACCCCGTCGTTCGATGCTTCTCGATGCTCCGCCATCAGATCAACCCAGCTTCTCGTCGAGCAGCTTGTTCAGCAGCGCTGCGTTCGCCTTGCGGTCCGTCGCGCGCGATGACCTGACCGAAGAGGAAGCCACGCTTCTTGCCCCGGACCTTCTCGTCGCCGGACCGGTACTCGGTGACCGCATCGGCGTTCGCCGCGAGCACCTCGTCGAGCACCGTCGCCAGCTCACCCTCGTCGCTCACCTGGGCCAGCCCGCGTTCCTCCACCACCTGCCTCGGCCGCTTCGGCTCGCGGAGGCACTCGTCGAGCACGTCCTTGGCCAGGCTGCGCGAGAGCGTTCCGTCCTGCACCAGCCCGATCAGCTCGGCCAGCCCGTCGGGCGGGAGCGGCAGCACCTCGGGTGAGAGCCCGGTCTCGTTGAGGTATCCGAGGATCTCCCCGGTGCACCAGTTCGCGACGTCCTTGCCCGGCGCGCCGACAGCCACCGCGGCGTCGGCGTACTCGGCCAGCAGCGGGTTGTCGACGAGCACCCGCGCTTCCTGGTCCGCGACACCCCACTCGTCGACGTAGCGGGCCCGGCGTTCGGCTGGGAGCTCCGGCACCGCGGCGCGCACGTCGGCGCGCATCTCCACGCTCGGCGCGACCGGCACGAGGTCCGGCTCCGGGAAGTACCGGTAGTCGTTCGAGCCTTCCTTGCTGCGCATGCCCTCGGAGACGCCCGCCGCTTCGTCCCACCCACGCGTCTCCTGCACGATGCGCTCACCGGTCTCCATCGCCAGGACCTGGCGCTCGATCTCGTAGTCGATCGCCCGCCCGAGCGAGCGCAGCGAGTTCATGTTCTTCACCTCGACCTTGGTGCCGAGCGTCTCCGTGCCGACGGGTCGGATCGACACGTTCGCGTCGACGCGCATGGAGCCTTCCTCCATCTTCACGTCCGACACGCCGATCGACTGGAGGATGCCGCGCAGCTCGCTGACGTACGCCCGCGCCTGTTCCGCGCTGCGGATGTCGGGGTGGCTCACGATCTCCATGAGCGGGACGCCGGCGCGGTTGTAGTCCACGAGCGAGTGGGTCGCGTCGTGGATCCGGCCGCCACCCCCGATGTGCTGGGTCTTGCCGGTGTCTTCTTCCATGTGCGCGCGCTCGATGCGGATGCGGGTGCCGTCGATCTCCATCCAGCCCTCTACGCAGATCGGCGCGTCGTACTGGCTGACCTGGTAGTCCTTCGGCATGTCCGGGTAGAAGTAGTTCTTCCGGTGGAAGATCGACTCGGGCGGGACCTCGAAGTGCATCGCCTCCCCGAGCCGCAGCGCGTACTCCACCACCTTGCGGTTCAGCACCGGCAGGGAGCCCGGAAGGCCCAGGCAGATCGGGCAGATGTTCGTGTTCGGCTCGGACCCGAACTCGTTCGGGCAGCCACAGAACAGCTTGGTCGTCGTGGCCAGCTCGACGTGCACTTCCAGCCCGATCACCGCTTCGTACTCAGCCATCGCGCAAGACTCCCCGACCATGACCAACACTCTTCACGCCATCGCACCCGACCCGGCCCTCTGCCCGACCGAGCACGCCGATCTCGGCAACGGCGTGACGCTCGCGTACCTCGCCGAAGGCGTCGGCGGCCTCCCGCTGCTGCTCGTGCACGGCTACCCGGAGACGAAGCGCATCTGGTGGCGCAACATGATGCCGCTCGCCGAAGCGGGCTTCGAGGTGATCGCGCCGGACCTGCGTGGCCACGGCGAGTCCAGCCTCGCGCCCGACGGCTTCTACGACATCGCCGCGTTCTCCAAGGACCTCTACACGCTCATGCACGACGTGCTCGGTCACGAGCACTGCTACGTGGCGGGCGGCGACGTCGGCGGCCCGGTGATCTACGACCTCAGCCTGCGCTACCCCGGATACGTCAAGAAGATGTGCTTCTTCAACACCGTGCCGCCGTTCCTCAACGCGGAGTACGAGGCCGCGGGCATCCCGCCCGACGCGCCCCAGGCGGTGAGGTCCACGGCGGACTACTTCATCCGCCAGGCCAACGATCCCGAGGGCCTGATCGCGGAGCTCGACACGCCGGAGCGCCGCCGTGCGTACGTGGCCGAGATGTACGGCCACCGACTCTGGGCATCGGCCGGCTCGTTCACACCGGCCGAGACCGACTTCATGACCGAGCCCTACGCGGACGCCGACAAGCTGCGCGCGAGCTGGGGTGTGTACGAGAGCTCGACCGGCAACCGGCCGATGAGCGACACCCCGCGCTTCGCCGAGCAGAACCCGGTGCCGACGCTCGTCCTCTATGGTCCCGAGGACCACGTGATCCCCCGCTCGTTCCCGGACCGGTGCAAGGTCGCGTTCACGGACTGCATCGGACCACTCGAGGTGGCCGGGGCCGGCCACTTCCTCCAGTGGGAGGCGGCGGACATCTTCAACTCCGTGCTCTCGCACGTCTTCCTCTAGCGCGATCGCCGCGACGCGGTTCACGGGGCCAAGCCCTCGATCGCGCCGCGCGACCCGGAACATGACCGGCTCGCCCAGCGCGGGCGCCAGCACCTGCACACCGACCGGCAGGTCCGACGCGCCGGTGCCGAACGGCACGGTGATCGCCGCGTGACCGGCCAGGTTCGTCGGGATCGTGCAGACGTCGCTGAGATACATCGACAACGGGTCCGCGGTCTTCGCCCCGAGCTCGAACGCGGTGGTCGGCGCGGTCGGTGAGAGCAACACGTCGAAGGACTCGTACGCCCGGGCGAAGTCCCGGATGATGAGCGTGCGGACCTTCTGCGCCTGTCCGTAGTACGCGTCGTAGTAGCCGGCGGACAGCGCGTAGGTACCGAGCATGATGCGGCGCTTCACCTCGGCGCCGAAGCCCGCGGCGCGCGTGCTTCGCGTTCATCTCCGCGACGTCCGCGCCGTCGACCCGGAGCCCGTAGCGCACGCCGTCGTACCGCGCGAGGTTGCTCGAGGCCTCCGCCGGCGCGATCAGGTAGTACGCGCTCAGCCCGTAGGCGCAGCTCGGCACCTTGACCCGCTCGACCTTCGCCCCCGCCCCTTCCAGGCCGGCGGCCGCGCTGCTCGACCGCGGCCTTCACCTCGGGCTGGATGCCGTCGACGTCGGTGAGCTCCTCGACGATGCCGACCCGCAGACCTGCGACGTCACTCAGGTCGCCGAGCGGCTCCGGCACGGAGTCGATCGACGTGCTGTCGAGGTGGTCGTGGCCCCAGATCGCCTCGAGCAGGAGCGCGGCGTCGTCCACGGTCTCGGCGAACGGGCCGATCTGGTCGAGGCTCGACGCGAACGCGATCAGGCCGTAGCGCGAGACCCGGCCGTAGGTGGGCTTGAGCCCGACCACTCCGCACAGCGCGGCGGGCTGGCGGATCGAACCGCCGGTGTCCGAGCCGAGCGCGAGCGGCGCGAACCCGGCCGCCACCGCCGCGGCCGAGCCACCACTCGATCCACCGGGCACGCGGCGTCGTGTCGCGCGGGTTGCGGGTCGCGCCGAACGCGGAGTTCTCCGTCGACGAGCCCATCGCGAACTCGTCCAGGTTCGTCTTGCCGATCGCGATGCCACCGGCGTCGCGCAGGCGGTCCACGACGGTCGCGGTGTACGGCGGCTTCCAGCCGTCAAGGATGCGCGAGGAACAGGTGGTCGCGACGCCGCGCGTGCACAGGTTGTCCTTCAGCGCGACCGGGACGCCGGCCAACGGGCCTGGGTCCTCACCCCGCCCGACCGCGGCGTCGACCGCGTCCGCGGCGGCCAACGCGTCGTCGGCTGTCACGAGGTTGAACGTGTGCAGCTCGGGCTCGCGCGCCGCGATGACGGCCAGGTGCTCCTCGACCACCGATCGGGCGGAGCGGTCGCCGCGGCGCACCGCGGCGGCGATCTCGCGTGCCGTCACGGGGCCTCGCCCAGGATCCGCGGGACCCGGAATCGGTGGTCCTCGGCCTGTGGCGCCTGCGCGAGCACCTCCTCGCGATCGAGGCTCGGGCGGACCTCGTCGGGCCGCAGCACGTTCACCAGTGGCACCGGGTGCGCGGTCGGCGGCACGCCGTCCAGATCGAGCGCGGCGACGTCCTGCGCGTGCTCCAGGATCACGGTGAGCTGCTCGGTGAACTGCTCGATCTCGTCGGGGGTGAGGGCCAGGCGGGCCAGCGCCGCGACGTGCTCGACGTCGGAAGGGGAGAGCCGGGCGGACATGGTTCGGAGTCTACGAGTAGGGGTCGTCCGGCCCGTCGGGGTATTGCCACCAGTCCTCGGGCGGCGGCGCCCAGTCCGGATCCGGGTAGATGCAGTTCACCGGGCACACCGGCGGGAGGCACTTGCCGCAGCCGCTGCAGAGCTCCGGGACGATGATCACGTCGATGCCGTGGTTGAAGATCGCGCCGAACTGTGGGGGGCAGTGGCGGATGCAGGTGTCGCAGTTGATGCACTCCGACATCTCGATCCGCAGCGGCGGGCTGAGCCACTTGGGGTTGCGCTCGTGCGCGGCGATGCGCTCTTCGCGGGTCGAGGCGGGCATGGGGCCAATGTAGACGGGGCCGGTTGCCGTCGATCCCCGTCGCCAGTCTCGACGCCCGCCGCGGCGCGTCGGTAGGCTCGCCGCCGTTCGTGCCCGCTCGTGCTCTGCTGCTCCAGGAGGCTCCCAATGCCCACGTACGCGTTCCTCTCCGACGAATGGTTCGCCGAGGTCGAGAAGCTCGTGGACGAACACGGCGCAGACGCTCCGGTCGGACACCCGGTCGTCGTCAACCTCATCATCACCGGCAGCCCGTTCGGCGACGAGCGCCACATGCACATGGGCGCGAAGGACGGCAAAGGCGAGATGGGCATCGGGCTCGTCGACGATGCCGACGTCACGCTCACGACCGACTACGGGACCGCCAAGGACGTGTTCGTCTCGGGCAACCAGCAGGCCGGGATGCAGGCGTTCATGGCCGGCAAGGTGAAGGTCCAGGGCGACATGACCAAGCTGATGATGGGCCAGCAGGGCGGCGGCAACCAGGCGCTCAGCGACGCCATCCAGGGCATCACCGAGTAACCCAACTCAGTCGAGTCGGTGGACCGCGCGCTGCACGAAGTCGTCGAGCGCGGGCAGCCAGCCGAGCTCGGGCCCGGCGAGATCCAGCATCCCGACCGCGTCGACGAGATCCCAGTACGGGTCGTACTCGCCGCGCCCGGACCGCGTGCGGTAGCGCGCCGTGAGCTGCTCGGCGACCTCGTACCCGAGGTGACGGGCGACGTTGATGCGGCAGTGCCCCACGTCGGCCTCGGGGACGCCGATGCTCGCGTTCACCCAGTCGACGATCCCGGTCACGGCCGCGCCGGCCCACAGCACGTTGCCCGGGTGGAAGTCGCGGTGGATGAACGCGTGTTCGGCGCTCGGCGGCGGACCTGCGTGCACCTCGATCGCCCGCTCCCATGCCGCGGGACACGAGGTCCCGACCGGCGGCTCGAGCTGCTCACCGTCGTAGTACGGCGAGTAGGGGCGGATCGCGATCGAGTCGGGCACCGGCACCGCGTGGATCGCGAGCATCGCGTCGACGAGGCCCTCGATGAACCCGTCGACGTCCTTGGGTGACCAACGCACCCGGCCGGGGAGCCGGGCCATGAGCAGCGCGGGCACCCCGCACCGCACGCCCGTCGGATCGACACCGACGAGCGCGGGCGCGGCGACGGCGGTCGATCCGAGCAGCTCGAGGACCCGCGCCTCGTGCTCGGCGAGATCGGGCTCGCGCGCGAGCCAGTCCGCCCGGACGTAGCGGCGCAGGATCAGCTCGTGCCGGGAGCCGCCCCGGTCGTCGACCGTCACCGTGTGCACGGCGCTCGACGTGCCACCGGCACGCGCGTGCACCGACACGATCCGGGATCCTGACCCCACGGTGGTCCGAACCCACTCGCGCGCCGTGCGCGGAAGCCGGCCCCGCAGGAGCAGGTCGTCCTCGGGTGAGAGGTCGAAGCCGTGCACCGGGACCGGGCTCGGCGGAGGCACCCTCACGCAGGCTTGTGACCCGCGAGGCGCGCCACCAACCGCTCCTTCACGCCCGGCCACTCCACCGCGACGATCGAGTAGATCGCCGTGTTCCGCAAGCGCCCTTCCTCACCCCGGACGTGCGAGGGCTGCCAGCTCCGGAGCACCCCTTCGAGCAGGGCACCGACCGCCTCGATGGCCTCGCGTGAACGCTGGTTGCGGGCGTCGGTCTTCAGGTCGACCCGGCCGACGCCCCACACCTCGAACGCGTGCGTCAGGAGCAGGAGCTTCGCTTCGGCGTTGACGCCGGACCGTTGCGCAGACCGCGCGCGAGCCAGGTCCCGCCGATCTCGACCGCGTAGGGCAGATCGGCACCCGGTTGCCATCGAAACGTCAGGAAGTTGGTGACGCCGACCGCGCGGTCGTCCGGCCGCCGCACCTGCGCGAACGGGATCCACTCCCCCGCGGCCGCTTCGTCCATCCGGGTGCTCACGTAGTGCCGCACCGCCTCAGGACCGTGCGGCACCGTTGTGTAGTCGTAGGTCGACCGATCGTCGTTCGACGCGACGATCAGGTCCTCGACATGGCGCATCGAGAGCGGCTCGAGCCGCACCCGCGTACCGACGAGCGTCGGGGCATCAAGCAACGGAGGCATGCCGGCACCCTGTCACGCGACGAGCGTTCAGGACCGGGATTTCGGTCCACCGGTCGTTGTTCCGGGCTCTGGCGGAGGCGATCTCTGGGAGACTTCCGTGCGTGAGCGTCCGGGGCAGGCGGGCATGGGTGGGCATCGTGATCGGGACTCTGGTCGCGCTCGCGACCGGGTGCGGCGGCAGCGACGGCACGACACCGGTGCACGCGGTCGGCGTCGTGTCCGTGCCCCGTGCTCCGCTGATCGTGCAACCACTGCCCAAGGGCTGGTCGGTGCGAGAGGTCCAACGCCCGGGCCTGCTCCCCGACTCGATGCAGACGCTCTACCTCCCACCCGGAAGCACCGTCGACCACGGGCCGGCGCTGGCCGTGGGGAGCTACGGCCAGGACGAGGGGTACACGCTCTGCGGCAACGCGCGCCGCATCGCTCTGAGGCACGACACCACCGTGAGCGACCGTGATGGAATGGAGTCGACCGCCCCGAGGAGCTCGTCATGACCGATGCCAACGGCCCGACACCGGAGAAGCACTACAAGGAACCGGGCTGGTTCACCCGCAACGTCTTCAACCGCACCGTCGCCGGTCTGACCCGACTCGGCATCAGCGTCTGGGGCAGCCGCGTGCTGGAGGTGCCGGGCCGCAAGACCGGTGAGCTCCGCCACGTACCGGTCAACCTCTTGACGTTGCAGGACCGTCAGTACCTGGTGTCGCCGCGGGGCGAAGGCCAGTGGGTGCGCAACGTGCGCGCCAACGACGGTCGCCTCGACCTCCTGGTCGGCAAGCGCCGTACGCACTGGACCGCGACCGAGGTCGAGGGCGACGAGAAGATCGACATCATGCGTGCGTACCTCAAGCGCTGGAAGGCCGAGGTCGGTGTCTTCTTCGACGGGGTCGGCCCGGACTCCTCCGAGGACGAGCTGCGCCGGATCGCGCCGAAGCACCCGGTGTTCGCACTCGCCGAGGGCTGATCCGCCACGACCGCGCGACCGTGGGCATTGGGGCCGTCCGGGCGGCGGCTCCTAGCCTGGGCCGGCCATGTCCTTCCGCCGCGAGCACGACCCGAGCGCCGAGGAAGCCACCGACGCGCTGGTCGACGGCGACCGACCCCTCGCCACCGGAACTGCCGCTGCGGCGCTCCGGCACCGGGACTTCCGGGTCGTCTGGGCCGGCACGTTCGCGTCGAACATCGGCACCTGGATGCAGAACGTGCTGCTCGGCGCGTTCGCCTACAAGCTGACCCACGACGCCTCGTACGTCGGGCTCGTCTACTTCGCCCAGCTCGGGCCGCTCCTGTTCCTCGCCCCCCTCGGCGGGATCCTCGCCGACATCCTCGACCGCCGGAAGCTGCTCATCTGGATGCAGCTCGAGCAGGTCGTGTTCTCGGTCGTGCTGGCGGTCCTCGCGGTCGCGCCGCACCCCAACCAGTGGGCGATCTTCGCCTGCGTGCTGCTGATCGGGATCGGCAACGCGCTGAGCGGGCCGGCGATCAGCGCCCTCCTGCCGACCCTCGTGCCCCGGGAGGACCTCTCGGGCGCGGTGTCGCTGCAATCGGTCCAGATGAACCTGTCCCGGGTCATCGGTCCCGCGATCGGTGCACCGCTCTACGCGGTGTTCGGCATCGGCACCGTGTTCGGCCTCAACGCGCTGACCTACGTGTTCGCGATCGCGAGCCTGCTGGTGGCCAAGTACCCGGCGAGGGTCGTCCGATCGGCCGCCGAGACCGGCCTGTCCCGCTTCCTCTCCGGCTTCAGGATCGCCACGGCCGACCCCCTGATCCGCCGGATCCTCGTCACGATGACCGTGTTCTCGTTCTTCTCGCTGACCTTCGTCGGCCTGATGCCGGAGATCGCCGACGCCAACTTCGGCATCGGGCCCAAGAGCATCGTCTACGGCTTCCTCTACGCGACCTTCGGGCTCGGTGCGGCGCTCGGTGCCGTCAGCGTCGGGTCCTACCTGGCCCACCACTCCAAGGCGATGATCGCCCGCCGGTCGCTCGTCGCCTTCGCCGTCGTGCTGGCGACCTTCGCGTTGGTGCGCAGCGCGGCGCTCGCGTTCCCTGTTCGCGTTCGTGCTCGGCTTCTTCTACTTCATGGTCATCACGGCGCTGTCGATCTCGCTGCAACAGCACCTCGACGACGCGATCCGCGGCCGGATCATGGCGCTCTGGATCATGGCGTTCGGCGGGGTGGTGCCACTCGGCGTGTTGGCCGGCGGCGCCCTCGTCGGGGTGACGAGCATCACGGTGGTGATGCTCGTCGGCGCGGTCGTGGCCGCGGGTCTGGCCTGGTACTGCGATCTCGTCGCGGTCGGAGCCGACTAGCGACGACCTAGTGGTCGGCGTGGGCCTCGGCCCGGGTCTCCGGCTCGAGCACGATGGCGCTCCACCAGTCCGGGTCCAACCAGGGGCGCGGCGTGAGGCTGCGCTCGGGCTCCGGACGGACCGGACGGCCATAGCCGTTGCCGGGACGCGCGTTCAGCGGACGGGTTGTACCCCCCCGTGCTGGTCTGCGCATTCCTGCCTCCTGAGTCAGCCCGCACCCCCGTTCACCCGGCGGTGTCCTTGCCACTCTCCGTGTTGATTATCGTGCGGAGATGGGGGGTTCACAAGACCCAATTTCAGGAAGTTCACGCAGCGTGCGCGGCATTCATACCGCTTTGACCAGGTCAGGAGCGGCGTTCCCGGAGGAAATCGGACGCCAGACGCGCTGCGCGCCCACCGTGGGAGAGCTCCCCACGATGGGCGCGACCTCACGCGCGTAGCGCTACTTCTTCGGGGAAAGCTTGTCCGCCTGGGCGGCCAGCTCGGCCACGGTCCAACGGTCGCCCTTGTCGATCTTCTCGGAGAGCGTCCACGGCGCGAAGCGCTGCACGACCCCACCCTGGACGAGGAACGCCTCGCCACTGATCGCGCAGTCCTCGGTCGCGAGGTACGCCACGAACGGCGACACGTTCGCCGGGTCCCACGCGTCGAAGGTCGCGGCGTTCTCGGGCACCTTCACGACCTCGCTGAGGCCGGGCGTCTGCTCCGTGAGCCGGGTCCGCGCCGCCGGGGCGATCGCGTTCGAGCGCACGCCGTAGCGGCTGAGCTCCATCGAGCAGATCTGCGAGAACGTGGCGATGCCGCTCTTCGCGGCGCCGTAGTTGGCCTGGCCGGGGTTGCCGAGCAGCCCGGACGTCGACGACGTGTGGATGATCGACGCCTTGACCGGAGTGCCGGCCTTGCTCTGCTCGCGCCAGTACGAGGCCGCGAAACGGGTCGGGCAGAAGTGGCCCTTGAGGTGGACGTGGATGACGGAGTCCCACTCGGTCTCGGTCATGTTCACGATGACCCGGTCCCGCAGGATGCCGGCGTTGTTGACCAGCACGTGCAGCCCACCGAACGTGTCGACCGCGGTCTGGATGAGCTTCTGCGCACCCTCCCAGTCGGCCACGTTGTCAACGTTGGCGACCGCCTCGCCGCCCATGGCCTTGATCTCGTCGACGACCTGCTGGGCGGGCGCACGGTCGTCACCCGTCCCGTCGATGTCGCCGCCGAGGTCGTTCACGACCACCTTGGCGCCCTCGGACGCGAAGAGGAGCGCGTGCTCGCGGCCGAGGCCGCGTCCTGCGCCGGTGATGATGGCAACCCGGCCGTCGAGTGCACCCATGTTGGTCAATCTCCCGATCTCGTGGTTTCGTCGGACGTCTGATTTCGGTCCGGGCGAATGGTAGGCGCGGGCGCGACGGGGGACTCAAGCGAGCCCGGCCTCGGAATGCCCGTCGTCGGCGGCCCGGGACGGCGCGCTAGAAGATCAGCGTGAGGACCTGGCCGCGCCGGTCCGGCAGCCCGGCCGCGGGCGACTGCGACTTCACCGGCTTGCCCGGCGTGTACACGCCCTGGACCGCGACGGTGAGGCCTTGCGCCTGGGCGAGTGCGGTGGCCACGTCGATCGTCTTCCCGGTGACGTTCGGGACGAGGATCACGTCCGTGCCCTTGCTCACGATGACGGTGACCGCGGAGTCCCGCGGGGCCTTCGAGCCGGCCGCGGGGGTCGTGCCGATGACCTGGCCCACCGGCACCGTGTCGCTGTACTGGTCGCTGCGCTGGGGCACGAGCCGGGCGGCCTGGATCTGGGCGGCGGCGTCCGCGTAGCTCTTCTTCGCCACGTTCGGGACGGTCACCGGCGCCGGGCCGTCGGACACGACGAGCGTCACCTTGGAGTCCGGCGGCGCCTTGCCCGCAGGGCTCGTGCTGACGACCGCGTCCTTGGGCACCGTCTCGTTGAACGCGTGCTGGACGACCGGCACGAACAGCGCCTGCGCGAGCGCGGCCTCGGCCTGCGGGGCGGGCATGCCCGCGACGGCCGGGAGCGCCACCGGCTTGGGTCCCTCCGAGATGACCAGGTTCACCGTGCCGCCGCGGCCGAGGAAGAAACCGGCGTCGGGGTGCTGGCCCATGACCGTTCCCTTGGGATCATCCGCGTTCCGGTGCGAGAAGCTGACCAGCAGCCGGGACCGGTTGGCCTGGTTCTGCGCGGTCTGCTCGGTCAGGCCCTTGAGGTTCGGGACCGTGACGGTTGCTCCGCTCTGGGGCCGGGTCAGCGCGAACACCGCGCCGGCGATGGCGATGATCAGCACCGCGCCGAGGATGAAGGGCGCGATGGTCCGGGGCCGATCGGCGTCCGCCGCCGCGGCGCGCGTCGGCGCCATGACCGGCTTCTTCGCCTTGCTCTCGTCCTGGTCGAAGACCGCGTCCCGGGTCTGGCTGACCACCTGGGTCGGGTGCGGGTCGGGCACCGTCTCGCCCAGACCGACCAGCGTGAACGGGCCCGGTGGCGGCAGCACGCGGGCGACGTCGTCGAGCGCCGCGGCCATCGTCGGCACGTCCGGGTACCGGTCGTCGGGGTCCACCTGGCCCGCGCGCTCGAGCACGGGGCCCAGCGCGCGCAGCGACGCGGGGGCGGTGATCGCCTCCTGCGTGCGAATCGACAAGGTGCCGAGCGGCGTCTCGGCGGTGAGCGGGACGTTGCCGGTGACCGACTCGACGAGCACGAGGCTGAGCGCGTACAGATCCGCGCGTCCGTCGAGGCGGCCGGCGGTGCCCTGCTCGGGCGAGGCGTACCGCGCGGTCCCGAGGACGGTGCCCGCGGGCTCGGTCCAGCTCGCTTCGGCGAGCGCGCGGGCCAGCCCGAAGTCGGCGACGCGCACGATGCCGTGCTCGTCGAAGAGGAGGTTGGCCGGCTTGATGTCCCGGTGGACCAGGCCCCGCCCGTGGGCGTATTCGAGCGCAGCGGCGACCTGGCGGCCGACGTGGGTGGCCTGTGAGGGCGTCAGCCGGATGCCGGCGTCGAGCATCCCGCGCAGCGAGCCACCTTCGAGGAGCTCGAGCACCATGAAGGGGATGCCGTCGTCCTCACCCCAGTCGTAGACCGCCATCACGTTCGGGTGGTGCAGCGAGGCCGCGAGCTGGGCTTCCGTGCGGAACCTCCGCAGAAAGCCCATGTCGTCCGAAAGACCCGCGTGCAGGACCTTGACCGCGACGCGTCGACGCAGCCGGACGTCGTCCGCGGCGTACACCCGACCGCCCGCGCCTGCACCGATCGAACCGAGCAGGCGGTAGCGGCCGGCAAGGACTCGGCCGGTGAGGTCGGCCATCGCGCTGCTGGCCATCGAATCCACGGTACCGGTCCGGGTGTCGTTCTCCGGGGCACCCGATGCGCAACCGGGGCCCCGCGGCGGTACCGTCGCAGCGCGATGACTGCTCCGAAGGCACTCCCGGCCCCCCGCCGCAAGGCGATCAAGCACCCGGGTCGTTTCGCGGTCTTCGCCGGCGGCATGACCCTCGTCGTGCTGCTCGCGGCCGCCGCGATCTCCGGCGCGGACACCAAGGACCGGCGCACGACGCTGCCCAGCCAGGTGCAGTCCGTGTCCCCCAAGCCGGGCACGATCGTGCCGCCGGAGGAGCAGATCACCGTGGACCTGCGCGACGACCTGACTGCCGACCTCCAGCTCTGCGGGCCGTCGGGCACCTGCACGCCGCTGCCGGCCGACCAGGTCGAGTTCGTCGCGGCGCTCGGCCAGCTCACCTACCGACCGGGGCCGGGCCAGGACGTCGAGGCCTACGAACCGGGCCAGAACACGGTCAAGGTGGCGTACCGCTCGCAGGCCGACCCGGCTCGGGACAACGGCACCTACAGCTGGTCGTTCATCTCCAAGTCCTAGGCGACCGCAAAGGTGGCCCAGCCCTTGATCGCGGTGCCACCGCCGACGCGCTCGACGACGAGATCGAGCTTCACGGTCCGCTCGTCGCCGTCGCCATCGCCGGCGTCCGAGCGCTCGACGACCGAGCCCGAGCAGACGAGCTGGTCGCCCGGCCAGACCTGCTCACGGAACTGCACGCCGAAGCTGCGCACGTTGTCCGCGCCGAGCCAGTCCGTCGCGTAGCTCGCGAGGATGCCGGCCTGGAGCATGCCGACCGAGAACACGGACGGGTACCCGGCCGCCCGCGCGAACTCCTCGTCGTGATGGATCGGGTTGAAGTCGCCCGACGCGCCCTGGTAGCGGACGAAGTCGGTGCGGTTCAGCGGACCGACGGTGCGCGGCGCCGGCGCGGCACCGACGTCGAGGTCGTCCCAGCTCGGCGCCATCACGCACCTTCCTTCGCGGTCGCCGGACGGCCGGTCTGGATCGCCGTCGAGCGCGCCTCGACCCGGAGCTTGCCGGTCTTGTCGCGGAACTCGGCGACCGTCACCACGAACGTCATCGACCCGCCGCGCTTGCCTTCCTTCTCGTAGACCTCGGCCACCCGCGTCTGGACGGTGAGCTCGTCGCCCGCGCGCGGCGGCGGTCCGTGGAAGATGTACTCCTGCCCGCCGTGCAGCACCCGTTTGAGGTCCAGCTTCACCTTCGAGTACACCGACGCGCCCGGCGGGCTCCAGAACGCGACCGACGTCAGGAACGTCGGCTCGATCGGGGGTACCGGGTCGTCGAGGTACTCCGGGTTCGACGACATCGTGGCCCGGGCGAACTCGCGGATCTTGCCCCGCTCGACCGTCATCGGAAATGGGTCGTCGGTGATCCCGACTGCGCTCGTGTCGACCATCAGTCCTCCTTGGACTTCTTGGGCTTCTTGGTCTTTGCCTTCGTCGTCTTCGTCGCCTTCGCCGGCTTGGCTTCGGGCTCCGGCGGCTCCGGCGGCCCTTCGTCGAGCAACCGACGGAAGCCTTCCTCATCGAGCAGGGTGACGCCCAGCTCCTCGGCGCGCGGCAGCTTCGAACCGGGGTTCTCGCCGACGACCACGAAGCTCGTCTTCTTCGACACGCTGCCGGTGATCTTGCCGCCCCGCGCGGTGACCGCCGCCGCGGCCTCGTCGCGCGTGAAGCCCTCGAGCCCGCCGGTCAGCACGAAGGTCCGTCCGGTGAGCGTCTGCTCCTCGGTCGGCCCATCGGCTCGGGCCGGCCCGGTGAGGTTCACTCCCGCGGCGCGCAGCTTCTCGATGAGCGCGCGGTTGGTCGGGATCGTGAACCAGGCGCGGATGCTCTGCACGATGACCGGGCCGACGCCGTCGATGGCCGCGAGCTCCTCGTCGGTCGCCTCGACGATCCGGTCGAGGTGGCCGAGCGCGACCGCGAGGGCGCGCGCCGCGGTCGGGCCGACGTGAAGGATGCCGAGCGCGACCAGCACGCGGGACAGCGACTGCTGCTTCGACGCCTCGATCCCGTTCAGGAGGTTGCGGGCGGAGATCTCACCCATCCGTTCGAGTGCGATGAGCTGATCGTGGGTGACCGAGTACAGGTCCGCGGCGTCCTCGACGAGGCCCGCGGCAACGAGCTGGTGCACCCGCTCCTCACCGAGTCCTTCGATGTCCATGGCGCCACGACTCGCGAAGTAGATGATCTTCTGCTCGCGCTGCACGGGGCAGTCCGCGCTGACACACCGATGGTTGGCTTCACCGTCGAGGCGCACCAGCGGTTGGTGCAGCTCGCACGGGCAGGTCGCCGGGAACTTCCACTTCCGGCCTCGGCGCTTGCCCTTCACGATCACCGGGCCGACGACCTCCGGGATGACGTCGCCCGCCTTGCGCACGATGACGGTGTCGCCCACCCGCACGTCCTTGCGCGCGACCTCGTCCTCGTTGTGCAGGGTCGCCAGCCCCACCGTGGAGCCGCCGACGAACACCGGCTCGAGCACCGCGAACGGCGTCGCCCGGCCGGTGCGCCCGATGCTCACCATGATGTCGTTCAGGCGCGTGCTCTTCTCCTCGGGCGGGAACTTGTACGCGATCGCCCACCGCGGCGCGCGGCTCGTGGTGCCCATCTCCTCGCGCTGGGCGATGCTGTCGACCTTCACCACCGCACCGTCGATCTCGTAGCCGAGCGAGTGGCGGTTCTCCTCCATCTGCGTGCAGAAGCGGAACACGGACTCGAGATCCGCCAGCTGCTCGATGTGCGGGTTCACCGGGAACCCGAGCGCCTGGAGCCACTCCAGGGTCTGGTGGTGCGTGCGCAGGCGCGGCCCACCCTTCTTGGCGCCGGGCTGGTAGCAGAACAGCGCGAGCTGACGGCTCGCGGTGACCGCCGGGTCGATCTGGCGCAGCGCGCCGGCGGCCGCGTTGCGCGGGTTGGCGAAGAGGCGCAGCTCGGCCTCCTCCTGGCGCCGGTTGAGCTCCTCGAACGAGGCCAGCGGCATGAAGACCTCACCGCGCACCTCCAGCTGGCTCGGGAGATCCTTCCCCGTGAACCGCTCGGGGACATCGCTTATCGTGCGCACGTTCGCGGTCACGTCCTCGCCGGTCTCGCCGTTGCCGCGGGTCGCGGCGCGCACCAGCTTCCCGTCCTCGTAGAGCAGCGAGATCGCGAGGCCGTCGAGCTTCGGCTCGCCGACGTACGCGATCGGATCGGTGACCAGCCGCGCGATGCGCTGCCCCCACGCCTCCAGCTCTTCGCGCGAGAACGCGTTGTCGAGCGAGAACATCGGCTGGATGTGCCGGACCTCCGAGAACGGGGTCGGGACCGACGCCGCCCCGGGCCCCTGGGTCGGGGAATCGGGGGTCACGAGCTCCGGGTACTCGGCCTCGAGGACGACGAGCTCGCGCATGAGCGCGTCGTACTCGGCGTCGGAGACCTCCGGCTCGTCCTGCCCGTAGTACCGCTCGTCGTGATACCGGATCGTCTCGCGCAGCTCCTCCGCGCGTTGCACGATCTCCTCCGGAACCGCCATGGCGCCGAGCCTACCGATGGGGTGAGACACACCCCATCCGGCGATGGTGCGCTTCGGCCTACGCCCCGACGGTGAGGCGGGCGGCGACGGCCTGGTCACCGACGCGGCCCGCGATGTCCGCCGCGAACCGCAGCGCGCGGTCCGCCTGCGTGAGGCCGTGACCGGCGAGCCCGCACGCGGGAGTGATCACACCGCGGGTGCGCAGCCGCACCGGATCGCAGCCGCGGCGCGTGAGCTCACACCAGACCCCCACCAGCCGGCGCCAGAGTGCGTCGGCCGAGTCGCCGATGGGGCGATCCGTCGGCACCGCGCCCCAGGCCACCCAACCGTCGGCATCGATGTGGCGCGCGAGCACGTCCGCGTCCGCGATCAACGCGTCGGAGACGGGCACGCCGAGCACACCCGGGCCCGCTTCGAACGCGAGCCGCAGATCGCCGTTTCCGCAGACGTGGACGCCGGTCATGCCCGATGTTGCCGCGAGGCTCGCCGACAGCAGGTCCACCGCGTGCTCGCGCTCCAGCGGCGCGACGTTGCGACTCCACAGGACCAGCGCGGGCTCGTCGAGGAACATCAGCACCGGGGTCTGCGGCATGCGCACGGTGAGCAGCTCGTCGAACGTGCGCACCCACGTGCGCACGGCCGCGCCCGCGCGCTCGAACGCGATCTCCTTCGGCAGGCCCGCGGCCTCGAGCGCGACTCCGAGGGTCAGCGGTCCGACGATCTGCACCTTCATGTGCGGAGGCGCGGGGTCCAGGACCTCGGCGGCTTCGAGGAACGCGAAGAGACCGGCGTGCGTCGTCGCGCAGAACTCGGGGGCAATCGGCTCGCCGACCCGCTCGCGATCGATCTGCAACGAGGCGTCGCGCGCGACCGTCACCTCGGGGAGCGCGCCGGCCCACTGCGCGATCAGTCCTTCGCGCGGGTCCAGCTCCGGGAGCTGCGGAACGGCCGGCAGCGTGGGGTGCACTCGCAGCGTCAGCGCGGCGGCTTCACGCGCGTCCCGGTGCGGCAAGCTGCCGATGCCGGTCGCGAGCCCGGGAGTCAGGGCGCCAGCGTGCGGGCTCGTCAACATGAGGTTCGTAGTATATGAACGCGCGCGGCTCGAACTTCGAAGCCGGCGCGCACTGATGATGTGAACATCCTGTTGCTCCGCATCGTGTGGATCACGCTTCCTGTCACCACCGGTTCCGTCGCGGCCGACGCGCTGCGACCGTGGTCATCGTCAACGCGCGCGACCGCGGAGGTGCTGTTGTGGGTCGCGTGGTTGGTGGTGCTCGTCGCACTGCTCGCGCCGCGACCAATTGGACTCACCGCCGCGCGCACCGGCGCACCGCTCGCGCTCATCGCGACGTTGATCGCGGTCGCGACCGGTCGTGCATCTGCCATTGCGTCCATCGCTGCCCTCGCCGCTACGACCCTCTGCGTCGTGTTCCTCGCGACCCCGTCGTTCGCGCGTTCCTGCGCGCAGGGAGCAGCATACGGCGACGAGCAGCGGTTCCCTCTCAAAGTGCCCCCGGCGCTCTTCATCGGGGTGCTCCCGATCGCCGTCCTCGCCGTCGGCGCGGGAATCGCGGCCGGGCCCCTGCTCATCGCCGACGGCAACCTCGGGATCGGCATCGTCGCCCTGCTCCTCGGGTGGCCGATCGCCGCGGCGCTGCTGCGGTCGCTCCACCTGCTGTCCCGGCGCTGGGCGATCCTGGTGCCCGCCGGCTTCGTGATCGCCGACCCGATGACGCTCACCGACCCCGTCCTGTTCGTGCGAGAGCACATCGTGGGCCTCGGCCCGGCCAACCCCCGGATCCGCCCGCCCGAGGAGGCCACGGACCTCCGGCTCGGCGCGGCCCACGGCTCGCTGGCGCTCCTGCTCGACGAGGATGCCGACGTCTACCGCCGGGCCCGGGGTGCGGGCCGCGGCGTGCGCACCCATCTCCTCTTCGTTGCGCCGGTCGCGACTGTCGAGCTGCTGGAGCTCGCGGCGGCGCGACGCATCACGGTGCGCTCCGAGTCCGGGTGACCCCTTCCATCGCTTGACAAGTATATATCTAGAAGGCAATATGCACGGATGACCGTGCTCGAAGTGCTCGCGGAGCCGAACCGGCGCCGGATCCTCGATCTGCTCCGGGACGGGGAGCGCCCGGTGGGCGACCTCGTCCAGGCACTCGACATCGCGCAGCCCACCGTCTCGAAGCACCTCCGCGTCCTCCGTGACGCGGGACTGGTCGACGTCCGGGCCGCCGCGCAGCTCCGCCTCTACCGGGTACGACCCGAACCGCTGCGCGAGCTGGACGAGTGGCTCGCGCCGTACCGCGCGATGTGGGCCGACCGCCTGGATGCGCTCGAGCACGTCGTGCGCTCCCTCGCCGACTGAACCGGAGACGACCATGAGCCCATCTCCTTCCACCATCGACCGCCTCGGCACGCTCGTCGAGACCCCCGAGGGCTGGCAGCTGCGCTACGTGCGGCAGCTCCCGAAGCCGCCGGCGACCGTCTGGCGGGCGTTCGTCGAGCCCGACCTCGTCGACCAGTGGTTCCCCTTCTCGGTCGTGGGCGAGCTCGTCGTGGGATCGCGGCTGCGGTTCGAGGCCAAGGACTTCGAGGCCGACCCGTTCGACGGCGAGGTGATCGACGTCGCCGAGCCGCACCGGTTGGAGTTCCGCTGGGGGCCGGACGTCCTGCGCTTCGCGCTCGACGAGATCGCAACGGGCACCGAGCTGACGTTGACGGTGCTGCTCTCGGAGCACGGACGGGCCGCCCGGGACGGCGCCGGTTGGCACGAGTGCCTCGAGCACCTCGCGGGGTCGAGGCGACCGATCCCGCCGAGGTCCCGGTCGAGACGTGGGCCCAGATCCATCCGGCCTACGTCGAGCGGTTCGGGCCCGAGGCATCGACGATCGGGCCGCCGCAGGAGTACCTCGACGCCCACCCGGACGTGTCCTAGGCGGCGATCCCCCCGCCGAGCAGGACGTCGCCGCGGTAGAGCGCGACCACCTGGCCGGGCGCGACCCGCGGCTGCGGCGAGGTGCAGACCACCCGGTCACCGTGCCAGGTGCCGACGAACGGCACCGCGTGGGCGCGCACCTGCACGAGGAGCTCCTCACCGGCGCTCGGCGGATCCGCGACGAACGTGCTGGCGCCGACCAGCAGCTCGTCCCGGAGGAGATCGTCCCGGCCGCCCAACGTCACGGTGCTGGTCCGCGCGTCGACGTCCACGACGTAGCGCCGCTCCCCCAGGGCCACGCCGATCCCCCGGCGCTGACCCACGGTGAACGCGTCGACCCCGGAGTGCGCCCCCACGACGCGGCCGTCCGTCGTGACCAGCTTGCCCGGGGACCGGCGGATGCGCGCGCCGAGGAACGCCTCCTTGCCCCCACGCGTGATGAAGCAGACGTCCATGCTCTCGGCCTTGTCCGCGGTGCGCAGACCCAGACGGCGCGCGTGGTCGCGCACCTCGGGCTTGGTCAGCTCACCCACCGGCAGCCGCACCCGCTCCAGCGCGTCCTGACGCAGCATGTAGAGCACGTAGGACTGGTCCTTGGCGGCGTCGGCCCCCCGGGCCAGCACCGGACGACCGTGTTCGTCGCGCGGCGATGCGCGCGTGGTGGCCGGTCGCGACCGCGTCGAAGCCCATGGCCATCCCGCGGTCCAGGAGCCGACCGAACTTCATCGTCCGGTTGCACTCGACGCAGGGGTTCGGGGTGCGTCCGGCGGCGTACGCGTCGGTGTAGGGCGTGACGACGTTGGCATCGAAGTCCTCGGTGAAGTTGAAGACGTAGTGCGGGATGCCGAGCTGCGCGGCCACCCGGCGGGCGTCCTCGACGTCCGCGACGGAGCAGCACCCGGAGTCCGACTCGCCGCCCCAGAGCTTGAGCGTCACCCCGGTCACGTCGTGGCCGGCCTCGACGAGGAGCGCGGCCGCCACGGACGAGTCCACGCCCCCGCTCATCGCCACGAGCACCCGCTCGGTCATGCCGCGACCGAACGCAGGCGCGCGACGGCACGCGGGATGACGTCGAGCGCCGTCGCGACGTCCGAGTTCGTCGACGCGTAGCCGAGGCTGAACCGGACGGACGCGAGAGCATCGGCGCGAGAGGCCCATCGCTTCGAGCACGTGCGAGGGCTCGGTCGCGCCCGACGAGCACGAAGATCCGGCCGCGGCGTAGACCCCGGCGGCGTCGAGCGTGAGCAGGAGCGCCTCGGACTCGACGCCGGTGAAGCCGATGTGCAGGTTCCCGGCCACCTTCTGGTCGGCCTCGCCGTTGAAGAACAGGGAGGGAACCGCGTCAGCCAGGCCGCGCTGCAGCCGGTCGCGCAGCACGCGGACGCGCTCGACATCCATCCGGCGTCGATCGTGCGTGACGCGCAGCGCGGTGGCGAGCGCGACCGCGCCGGCGACGTTGACCGTGCCGGCCCGCAGGCCGCGCTCCTGGCCGCCGCCCTCGATCTCGGGCTGGAGGGTCACGCCGTTGCGGACGACGAGCACGCCGACGCCCTTGGGGCCCCCGAACTTGTGCCCCGAGATGGCGACGAGATCGAACCCGGCGACGGGCTCGGCGACGTCCAGCCAGGGCACCGCCTGGACCGCGTCGGTGTGGAGCACCGCGTGCGGGGCGCGGGACCGCACCCGCGCCGCGACCTCGGCGAGGGGCTGGATGGTGCCCACCTCGTTGTTCACGAGCATCACCGACACGACCGCGGTGCGCTCGTCCAAGGCGGCCTCGAGCCGGTCCAGGTCGATGACCCCGCCGGGGCCCACCCCGATCGTCGCGACCCGGAATCCCTCGGTCCCCAGCCGCTGCGCCGCCGCGAGGACCCCCTTGTGCTCGATTGCGGAGGTCACGACGCCGTCCCGGCCCGCGGCGCGCCGGGCCCGCGCCGCACCCTTCACCGCGAGGTTGTCGGCCTCGGTGCCACCGCCGGTGAACACGATCTCACCGGGAGCACAACCGAGGATCGCCGCGACCGACTCGCGGGCCTCCTCGAGCGCGGTCTTGGCGACGCGCGCGACCGCATGACCGCCCGAGGGGTTCCCCGGGTGGTCCGAGAGGAAGGGCAGCATCGCCGCGACGGCTTCGGGCCGCATCGGCGTGCTCGCCGCGTGGTCGAGGTACGCCGGCACGGGCCCGAGTGTAGGAGCCAGGAATAGATGTCCCACCCTCAGGTGATACTCATGACATGACCACGCAGCTCCTCCTCCTCGACGGCGGCCAGCGCACTCGCCACCTCGATGCCCGCACCCGCCAGGTGGGTCGCAAGGGCATCGAAGAGGCGCGTCGGCGGCTCGCTGCGGCCCAGCCCCCCGAGCCGAACGAGCTCGGCCGCGTGCTGTCCCGCGCGAGCTGACCCGACCGTTCGCCGCGCCGCCCTGACCCTCGGCGGACCACCGCGCTCGCCGTGGTCCCGGGTGGGGCTACCCCTCCCGGAGTTGGCGTGGAGGCAACCTGGGCGGGCGCCGGCCGTGCCATCACACTGGGTTGGTCGGTAGCGTGTGCCGCTGGGGACAGGCGGCGAACGGAGGAGGGCATCAGGATGCGCATTGAGTCGTCGGTCACGTCGATCTCGTGGATCCCGTCCGAGGCGATCAGCGGGACGACCAAGCTCCCGTTCGCGTTCGGCGTCGCGCACTACGACGACCCCCCGCCGGACGAGATCGAGGACCTCGCCGCGATGCAGGCGGCGGACCGGTTCCGGTTCGCCAACGAGCTCCGGGCCTGGATCGAGGTCGAGGACGGCCAGATCGTGGGCTACGGGCACATGGGCGGCGGCCAGATCGGGTCCACCAAGCTGCGGCTCGGCGCCCACGACATGACCCTGGCGGCCACCGCGTTCGACGACCTGCAGCCGGAGCCGGAGCTCGGCCCCGAGTCGGTCCGCTTCGTGCAGACCGCGGGCGGCCAGACCGGCGCGCCGGCACCTCGCCGGGTCAGCCGGCCGCCGTTCGTGAAGGTGTCGGCACCGACCGCGTGGACGACGCTCGAGCTGACGATGAACGCCGACGGCACCAGCGCCGGGAAGCTCACCGGTTGCAGCCCGTTCCCGCGGCACTGGATCTACGACCACAACCGCAAGCTGGTCGAGAAGTCCGGGCTCATCGAGTTCAAGTCGTGGTACCGCAAGGCGTTCGGCAAGCACTCGCCCTGGGGTGACGAGGAGTCCCCCGCCTTCGCCACCGCGGTCGAGAGCGCGCTGGAGCGCAAGCTGTCGTTCCAGATCATGCGCAGCGGCGTCTCCCCCAACATCCGGAACGTGGCCAAGGGCAAGACGATCGTCAACCAGGGCGACCCGGGCACGGAGCTGTTCCTCGTGCTCGACGGCGTCGTCGAGATCGACATCGACGGCGAGGTGGTGGCCGAGTTCGGGCCCGGCGCCGTCCTCGGCGAGCGCGCGCTGGTCGAGAGCCACGGGCGGCGCACCGCGACGATGCGCACGGTCACGAAGTGCAAGATCGCCAGCGCCACCCGCCCCGACATCGCGCCCGACGTCCTGGCCGAGCTGAAAGAGACGCACCTCAAGGACTCTGCGAAGTAGCGGCGCTCCCCGTGCCCGCCCGCGACCGGCCGACGCGGCTACCGAGCGGGTTGGTAGACCCCGAACTCGTCGCGCAGGACGTCGCTGACCTCGCCGAGGGTGGCGTAGCGGCGCAGCGCCTCCTTCATCGGCGGCAGCAGGTTCTGGGTCCCGTGCGCCGCGGCGCGCAGCTCCTCGAGCGCGGCCTTCACCGCGGCGTCGTCACGCTTGGCCCGCAGCGCCGCCAGCCGCGCGGTCTGCTCGCGCTCGAGCTGCGGGTCGATCGGGAAGACGTCGGGCTCCGCGTCGGTGTCGGTCGCGTAGCGGTTGAGCCCGACGATGACCTTCTTCTCCGCGTCGACCGCGGTCGTCCAGTCGAAGGCCGCCCGTTCGATCTCGTCCTGCATGTAGCCGGCCTCGATCGCCGCGACGGCCCCGCCCAGCTCGTCGATCTTCTCGATGTACTTCCACGCGCCGGCCTCGACCTCGTCGGTGAGGGACTCCACGAAGTACGAGCCCGCGAGCGGGTCCGGGGTCCCGGTGACGCCCGACTCGAACGCGATGATCTGCTGGGTCCGCAGCGCGATCGTCGCCGCCCGCTCCGTCGGCAGTCCCAGGGCCTCGTCGAACCCGTTGGTGTGCAGGCTCTGCGTCCCGCCCATCACGGCCGCCAGCGCCTGCAACGACACGCGCACGATGTTGTTCTCGGGCTGCTGCGCGGTCAGCATCGAGCCCGCGGTCTGCGTGTGGAAGCGCAGGAGCTTGGAGCGCTCCTCCTTCGCGCCGAACCGCTCGCTCATGATCCGGTACCACATGCGCCGCGACGGCCCGGAACTTCGCGATCTCCTCGAAGAAGTCGTTGTGGCCGTTCCAGAAGAACGAGAGGCGCGGCGCGAACTCGTCGACGTCCAGGCCCGCGTCGATCGCGGCCTGCACGTACGCGATGCCGTTGGAGAGCGTGAACGCGATCTCCTGGACCGCGGTGCTGCCGGCTTCGCGGATGTGGTAGCCGGACACCGAGATCGTGTTCCACTTCGGGACGTTGTCGCGGCAGTAGGCGAAGATGTCGGTGATGATCCGCATCGACTGACGCGGCGGGTAGATGTACGTGCCCCGTGCGACGTACTCCTTGAGCAGGTCGTTCTGGATCGTCCCGCCGATCTCCCGGCTCGACACGCCCTGGCCCTCGGCGACGAGCTCGTAGAGGCAGAGCAGGACCGCGGCGGTCGAGTTGATCGTCATCGACGTGGTGACGGTGTCGAGCGGGAGCCCGTGGAGCAGCAGCTCCATGTCCTCGAGCGAGTCGATCGCGACGCCGACCTTGCCGACCTCACCCTCCGAGCGCGGGTGGTCCGAGTCGTAGCCCATCTGGGTCGGCAGGTCGAAGGCGCAGCTCAGGCCGGTCTGGCCCGCGCCGAGGAGGAAGTGGAAGCGCTGGTTCGTCTCCGCGGCGCTGCCGAAGCCGGAGTACTGGCGCATCGTCCACGGGCGGGTCCGGTACATCTGCTCGTAGATGCCCCGCGTGTACGGCGGCTTCCCCGGCCGACCGAGCCGGGTCTCGGGGTCGAACCGGGCGAGATCCTCAGCCGTGTAGAGCGGCTTGATCTCGATCCCCGAGTCCGTCTGGCGCGGCGTCTCGTCCATGGCCGCAGGATACCGGCGCCCGGTCCGGGACTCCCAGGTGAGCCCGGAGTGCCTCCACCGGACGGAGGACCTCTGCAAGTCTGAGCCCGATGCAGACCGAGCCGCGGCGTCCCCGGCGTTGGGATCTGGCCGCACTCGTCGTCTCGATCGCGTCGGTCGTCACCGTCTCGGCGGTCCGCGTCGCGGCCCAGGGCTTCATCTCGGTCGCTCCCGACGACGCGGCCTACATCGGGGTCGGACGGGCGCTCTGGGACCTGCGCGAGCCACTGGGGATCGACGGGACGGTCTTCACGATCCGGTCCTGGGTGTACCCGCTCATGGTCGGCGGCGCGTCCCGGCTCGTCGGCGGCGATCCGTTCGCGGGGCCCCGCGCGCTCGGCTGGACGCTCGCCACCCTCGCGCTCGTGCTCGCGGTCGTGTTCGCTTCCCGGGTCGCCCGCGGCGTCGGGGCCGTCGCGACCGCGCTCGCCATCCTCGCCGCCCCGGTGATCTGGACCACGGTCCAATCGACCCGGGTGGACGTGGCGCTCATCTGCTCGCTGATGGTCGTCCTGCTCGTCGTGGACACGCCGACGCCGCGGCGCATGCTGATCGGCGGCGTGCTCGCGGGCCTCACGCTCCTCATCAAGGAGACGTCCGCGCCGATCGTGATCCTGCCGCTCGCGTACCTCGGCACCATGCCGCGGGCCGAGTGGCGCCGGCTGGCCACCCGGTACCTCATCGGGTTCGTGGTCACCGTCGCGTGGTGGTTCGTGACCGTGCTCGTGATCGCAGGCGAGATCTTCCCGCTCCAGGGCATGCGCCAGGCGACGAGCCGCAACATCCCCCGCGGCTTCACCCTCAACCTCTCGGCCCAGCTGCTGATCGCGCTGTGCGTCGCGGCCTGGCTCGTCGTCGCGATCGGCCGGCGGCACGACCCACGCGCCCGGATCCTGGTCCTCGCCGGGGTGGCGTTCATCCCCGCCAGCGTCATCGCGTGGAACGCCGGGTTCGCGATCCGCCAGTTCGTCCCCCTCGCACTGCTCTCGTGCATCGCGCTCGGGGTCGCCGCGGCCGACGTGCTGACCGCCGCGCTCCGGCGCACCCCGCGTGGCGCGGCCAAGGTCGTGGTCGCGCTGGCCGTCGTGATCGGTCTGATCGCGGTGGTGCCGGTCGTCCTCACCCAGGACCGCACGAAGATCGAGGCCGCGGAGACGGACCTCGACGCCGACCTGGCCCAGTGGATCACCGCGCGGCCGGGCCATCCCGTCGTGCTCACCACGTTCCGGTTCAAGGCGGAGGTCTGGGCCCGCGTCGAGGGCGACGCCACGCTCGTGCCGCTGACGTTCGACAACCCGGTCAAGCGCCCGCCGCTGCCACCCCAGGTCTGGATCGACGCCACCCGCCGGGACTACCGCGCGCTGCCGCGCGGACCACTCGCGAAGTCGCTGCGGCACGCCGACTACCTGGTGCTGAGCGGTCCGCACCGCTTCGGCCCGCGGGCGTTGGCCACCTGGCTCGACCAGCACGGCAAGGAGGTCGGGTTGATCCCGGTCGCCGCGTTCACCCCACCCGCGGGCTACTCGTGGGCGAACGTCTACCGGATCCAGCACCCGCAGGTCAGCAAGATCCCGACCATCGTCACGTCGGACGCGGTCCGGGAGATGGCCGCCGACGGCGGGTTCCGGCCGGTCGGCGACACCGTGATCGCGGCCACCCGCGGCTACCTCAAGCGCTACGTGCGCAAGCACCCGCCGGACGGGCCGAACCCGTACGTGCCCCTCCGCGCCCCACCCCGTTAGCCCACTCCACGGGCTACCTGGTGCCGGTGGTCGGGAAGCCGCCGAGGTAGGCGAGGACCCGGGAACCGACGAACGCCGAGAGGTACTCACCGAGCGCGTCCAGCTTGTCGGACGCGCCACCCTGGGCGTCGACCCCCGCGATCTCGTACGCACCGACGACGAGCACCGGCGACACCTTCTTGGACCGCAGGACCCCGACCCCGCGCTGCACCTGGCTCCGACCGAGGTCGAGCGCGCTCTGCATCGCCTGGTCGTTCGAGATGCCCGTGACCTCGAGGTCACTGTCGACCTCGCCGAGTGAGTAGTACTTCGACAGCAGCTGCGCCGTGCGCGTGTAGAGCGCGACCGCGCCACCGAGCTTGGCGTAGCTCGCCGTCTTCGCACTCCCGAAGTACTTGTCCAGACCCCCGTTGAGCACGCCCAGGGAGGACTGGGCTAGTGCGTAGTCGAAGTCGTCGCTCGAGAACGCCTGCTTCGCGGTCTCCGCACTCACGCCCGCCTGCTGGGCCTGCGGATCCACGATCAGCGAGTCGAACGCGTCGAGGTTGGCCTCGGCCGCTTTCCGGAAGAACGCGGCGACGGGCGCGACGTTCGACCTTCGCGAGCTTGGCGCCCCCGGCCTTCTTGCCGATCTCGAAGACGTCGTTCGTGCCCTGCACCTGCGTGCCCGCGAGCTCGTAGAACACCGCGCCGAGGATCGCCTTGGTGAGCGCCTGGGTCGGGTTGGTCTCGGACCCGGCCGCGGTCAGCAGGTTGTCCGCGTAGGTGCTGATGCTGATCGCGTCGATCGTCTTGCTGTAGGCGTCGACGAGGTCCGACGACGTCGCTGACCGTCTTCGGCTTGAACGCCTTCAGCTGGTCGACGAGGCGCTTCGATCTTCCCGTCGATCGCGGTGCTCGCCTTGACCTGCTCCGCGAACGCGGCCGCGCGCCCTGCGTCAGGTACACCTGGAGGAGCTGGCCGGTCTTCACCGCCGCGTTCGCGTACGCCGCGGCCGCGAGCGCCTGGTTGTACGCGCCGGCCTGGAGGCCCTCGTCGGTCAGCTTCTGCGGCCTGGGTGTGCGACGTCGTTCGCGGTCGAGCGTGATCGATCCGAGGTCGTTCTGGATCGCCGGGTCGAGGCTGTCGAAGTCGCTCGCCGAGGCCGTGGAAGTCGGCCAGCTGGGACTTCACCTTGGCCTTGATCTTCGGTAGTCGCTCGCCGGAGAGGGCGACGTTCGTTGCCGCCCTGGGGCGTGGGAGCGTCCTTGCCGGTGAACGCCTTGTAGGCCGTCGTAGATGTCGCCGACCTCCTTGACGGGACGCCCTTCTGGTCGCCGATGTCCACGACGTCGACGAGCTTGCCGCTGTCGTCCGCGCTGTTGCGCTGGCCCAGCGGGATGAGCATCGTCTTGGCGTGCGCCGCTTGGCGCCGTCCACCTTGTAGGGGATGCCGCCGACCGGGCCGACGGTGCCGTCGGGGTTGATCGTCCCGGTCATCGTGATGCCGGGCTTGATCTTGTCGCCGCGCATGAGCGAGAGGAGCGCCGACGGTCATCAGCGCGCCGGCGCTCGGGCCGTCGATGCTGGCCGTTGATGTCGAAGTCGACCTGCACGCTCGGAGAGCGGCGCGCCGTTCAGCAGCGTGGCGACGGCAGCGGCGTTCCAGCCCGCGGCCTGCCACTGCTCGCCGCTGCCGGCGACCTCGTCCTCGCTGAAGCCGACCCGGAAGTCCGAGCCGCCGGCATTGCCGTACGAGACGGTGAACGCGTTCGTCGTGCCCGTGGAGGACTTGCCCCCGGAGCCCTCGACGACCGCGAGCGTGTGCAGGGTGACGTGCGCTCCCTCGCCGCCCCCGCGGCGACGCGATCACGCACAGCGCCGCGATCAACGCGATGACGACCACGATCGCGGTCCGGTCGCTCGTGCCAGCACCTGCCGTCGAACGGCCCATGGTTCGCCCCGGTCTCTCCATGGACACCTGATCGTCGTCCGCCCGGGTGCAGGTTAGCGATTGCGTCGAGCGAGAAGGTGTCGTGAGCCCCGACCATCCATGGCCGGGGCCCACGACGCTCGCGTCGCGACTTGGTCGTAGGCGGGGCGTCGCCCACTCGCGTCGCTGGTCCGACTCGCGTCGGGCGAGAGCACATTGCCCGCCGCGGCGTCGGTCCAAACGACGTCCGTCGGTCCTTCGACGGACGCCGGACGAGGTTCGATCGGTTCGCTCCGGGTGCCGGCCGCGACGACGGAGAACGCCCGCGCGTTGCCGTCCTCGGTTCGTGCCACCCTCCCTGAGGCTTCCGTGCCCCGGCCCGGAGGTTGCCTTCGAATTCAGTACCAGCACCACGCGTGGATTGCTACGAGAAGTTGGAACTTCTCAGCGTCACGAAAGCGCGCGTCTCAGTTCACGCGCGGTGACACGCGCGTCAGCCCGTCTGCGGACCCGCGGTCGCGGACGCGCCGATGTCCTCCGCGCGCAGACCCGCGATCCGCAGGAACGTCATCTCTACCGGTCGCCGGATGTGCACGACGACGCGGTCGGGTTCGACCGTCACCTCGACCTCGGTCGCGGCGGGCAGATCCGGACTCCTGCAACACGCGATCGGCCGCCACCCGCGCCGCGGTCGGGTCGAGCCGGACCTCGCTCCCGGCCGTGGCCCGGAAGTGGCCCTCGTCGATCGCGGACGCGCCCGGCGAGCGCGGCGGAGTCGGCGACGTTCTGCAGGTCGCGGCGGGCCGTGAACAGGCGCGCACCGTCGACGGCCAGCCCGGTGAACGCGAGGCAGATCACCAGCGCCCGACGAGAACGACCGAGGCCTGGCCGGACTCACACGATCGGCTCGTCATGACCCGCTGCGATACCGGTCGATCTGCACGACGTGGGTCGCCTCGACGGGGACCGAGACCGACGTGAAGACGTCGCCGAGGAACGGGATGCGGAACACGGCCACGTCGGTCCGCACGTGCACCCGCAGCAGCTCGCCCCGGGCCGCGGCGGCCCTCCACCGAAGCCTGCAGCGACCCCGTCGGCGAGCCCATGGTTGCGGCGCCGCCTGCTCGACCACGAGCGTGCCGCGCCGCTCGGCCTGATCGGGCGAGTCGGCGACCACGATCGCCCGCCCGTACTCCCGGCGCCGCCGCGCTCGTGGCCAGCGTGGCCCGATGGAGCACGCCGAAGAGCACGATCGTCTGGACGAGCACGCCGAAGATCAGGCTCCCGAGCAGCGCGAACTCGACGATCGAGCTCCCCCGCTCGCGCTCGTTCACCGCAGCACCTCGTCCTCGTCGAACGCGGTGGCCTGCGCCTGGATGTCGAAGTGCGGAAGGAACGGGAGGATCACCGGCGCCGTGCCGCGGGCACGGACCGCGACCGTCCCATCCTGCTCCTCGGCTTCCACGGCAAAGCGCTGGCCGCTTCCCCCGAGCCCGTCGTGCAGCAACGTCCGGGTGCGCACGACGCCGTCCCCGAGCGGTCGCCCGGTCTCCGCCGCGGTCCGGCGCCCTCGGCCACGGCGCTCACCGCGACGTTCCGGGCCCAGACCCAGACCGCGAACTGCGCGACCGCGAGGAGGCACATCACGGTGAGGATCGTCACCGCCAGGAATTCGATCATGGTCGACCCCGCGGCACCGCGGGATCCCGACCTACCCGCGCAGCTTGTCGAGGGCATCCGTGACGATGGCCGTGAGATCGGGCTGCACCACCGCCCAGAGGGCCATGACGATCCCAATGCCCATCACGAGCAACATCACCCACTCCGGGATCGATCCTCGCTCGCCGTTGCACCTGGTTCGCATCCGTGCTCCCTTCATCGTGCCAACGTCCTGATTGCGACCACACCGGGATAGAAGGCGAAGAGGATCGCCACCGGGAGGATGAGCCCGACGACGGGTATCAGCATCGACACCTGCTTCCGTCCCGCGGCTTCGATCACGTCACGCTTCTCCGACTCGCGGACGTCGAACGCCATGGCCCGCAAGGCTTCGCCGAGCGGCATCCCGCGGCTCCTGTGCGGCCACCACCGCGCCGACGAATCGATCGAACGGTGGGAGCCCGAGCAGCTTGGCCCGCGCTTCGAGCGCCTCGGCCAGCGGCGCGCCGCCGCGCGAGATCCGGAGCGCGGCCCGCAGCTCCGACGCCAAGGGTCCGCTCCCGGCCGTGGCCACGAGCTCGAGTGCGCCCCGCAGGCTCTCTCCGGCGGTGACGGCCAGGCAGACCATGTCGACCACCGTCGGGAACTCCGATCGGGCCCGCTCCCGCCGAGCGTCGACTGCCCGCGTCAACGAACGGTCGCGGGCCACGATCCCGATCGCCCCGAACGCGACCGCGACCAGGAGCGCGGCGACCGGTGAGATGGTGCGACCACTGACCGTGAGCGCGACGGTCAACGCGACGCCTCCGACGAAGCCCCCGACCCCCCAGGTCGCCTGTTCGGCGCGAAACCCCGACGGTGTGAGCTTCGAACCCGCGGCTGCGAGGCGGGCCGGCAGGTCGCGGCCGTCGTCACCGAACAGGCGTTGCAACCGTGCGCCCAGGTCTTCGAGCAAGGTTCGAACGCGCCCGCGACCCCGTGTCGCGGCGTCCCTTCGATCGAGAGCAGGCGCGAGCGGCGGGGGCCGAGCGCGCCGAGGTACGGCGCGAGCTGCTGCACGAGCGACGGCCGGCGGAACCGCGGCAGGCGGCCGATCAACGTCGTGGCTCCGAACAGACCGATTCCCACCACGAAGACCGCGCGCAGGACGCTCATCGGGCCCGCTCGAGCACCGGCGCGTCGAGGCTGACGAGCACCCGGGGTTCTTCGGGAAGGCGCCCGATCGCCACCATCAGCCGGTAGCCGAGCAGCGTGGCCGCGGCACCGCGGCGAGCACGACGAGCCCGGTCACGGAGTCGAGGCGTGGGCACCCTGAGGCCGGCTGGCGACGAGCACGAGCACCAGCCACGGCGCCGCCGCCGCCACACGAGCGGCGACGAGGGTCCAGGACTGGCGGGCGACGATCTCTTGCGGACCGCGAGGTCCTCACGGAGGAACCCGCCGAGGGTTCGCAGCACCTGGCCCGCTCGGGCCGCCGACACCGTCGCGATCACCAGCGTCGCGACAACACGGTGCACGGTGGGCTCGGCGAGCGCGGCGCCGAGCCGCTCCGACGCGCCCGACGAAATCACCAGAGACCCGATGGTCGGCGACAACGGCCCGAAACGGCGACCGCAGCGGCGCCGGACCCCGTTCCGCCACCAGGGCCACCGCGGTCGGCAGGGGGTATCCGCGCGCGCGCCGCGCCGGCGAGCAGCTCGATCGCCTCGGGCCAGACTGCTCGCAGCCCGGCGCGGCTCTCGCCCACGAGCGGTCGTACGCGACGGGCGCGTAGGCCCCGCGCAGAACCCGACGAGCGCCACCGTCGTCGACCCGATCAGGACCACCACGACGCCGCCGACGCGAGCCCGAAGCCGAGGCACGCCGCCGTCGAACTCAGCCGGTGAGACGCGCCCGAACCCGCCGGCGGCGAGCCAGCCCCGCGAGCACCAACGAGCCCGGTCCAGCACCGGAGCGCTCTCGGCGGGGGCGAGGTGCACGCGTCGAACACGAGGAACACCCCGAGGCCCAGGAGGAGTGCCAGGACGACGTTCAACGGAGCACCGCCATGAGGTCGATGCCCCGTTCGTCGAAGCGCTCGGGCCCTCCTGGCATCTCGCCGGTCCAACGCAGCGTCTCGCCCGCACCTGCGAACACGGTTCCCGGTCGTGGGTTCTGTCCCCGTCTCCCACCTGCGAGGAGACCGCGAGGGTCTCGGTGATCGCCCGGGCACCATCGGCGCGACGGCAGAACACCACGAGGTCCACGCAGGCGGCCACGGTCGACGCGACGAAGCGCCTGTCCAGGTTCTCCACCGCCAGCAGGGGAGCGTCGTGAGCTTGCGGAGGGCCTCGCGCGCCGAGTTGGCGTGGACGCGGGGGTCATCCCCGCGGCGCCGCTGTTGAGCGCCAGCAACATGTCCAGCGTCTCCGCGCCGCGCACTTCGCCGACGACGATGCGGTCCGGTCGCATCCGGAGGCTCTCGCGCACCAGCTCCCGCAGGGTCACGCGCGCCCTCGCCCTCGAGGTTGGTCTGCCGGCACTGCATCGCCACGACGTCGGGCCCCGCGATGCGCAGCTCGAAGACCTCCTCGCAGGTGACGATCCGCTCGCACGCGGGGATCGCCGAGGCCAGGCATTCAACAGCGTCGTCTTTCCGGCGCCGCCGCGCCGGCCACGACGATCGAGGCCCGGCGCGCACCGCCGCGTCGAGGAACGCCCGGCCGCGGGCCTCGAGCACGCCCGAGGGCCACCAGCTCGTCGAGCGCTCGCTGGAGCCCGACGAACTTGCGGATGTTGACGCCCAGTGTCGGTGATCGGCGGGATACGACGTGGACCGGCTGCCCTCGGGCAGCCGCGCGTCGACGAAGGGCTGGACCGTCGAGGCGCCGGCCGCGCGCCGCGAGCATCCGCTCGACGAGGTCCTCGCCGTCGGAGGGCTCAGCACCACCGTCGTAGCTCGTGTTCGCCGCGCCGGGCGACGAACACCCGGGACGGTCGTTGATCCAGATCTCCTCGACCTCCGGGTCTTCCGGCGGCCGGGTCAACGCGCCGAAACCGCCGATGCGGTGGTGCGGCGAGCTCGACGTCCTCGTCGGTGAGCGGCGGGGAGCGCGCCGGAGAGGTAGCGGTCCCGGTAGTCGGGGCGGCCTCGTCGACCGGGCGGTCGACCCCGGGTCGTGGTCGATCGGCGATCTCCGGCCGCGCCAGGAGCTCGCGCGCGTCGCGCTCGACGATCTCGACCGCCCGGCGATCCGGGGCCGCAGTGGTGCTCATCTCGTCGTCGCCGGGACCAGGGCGCGCGCTCTCGGAGCCAGGGTGACCTGGGCGCGACCGCGTGCAGGTCCGGCCCTCCCACACCGTGGCACGCGGTGCAGCTCGGAAGGAGGAGCGCCACCGGTCGTGTCCCGTCCACTCTCCGGAGTCTTCGGTGTGTGTG
>CAWCMX010000004.1:0-6970 GCA_963796755.1 uncultured Acidimicrobiia bacterium | reverse complement strand
GAACGGCACCGGGATCGGGACCGCGACCGCGGGACGGCGCGGCGCCGCGGATCCGGCCGAAGCGCAGCAGCGCGCTCGCCATGGTCGCGCCCGTGTTGCCCGCGCCGACCATCGCGTCCGCGAGGCCGTCGCGCACCGACTCGGCCGCGCGCACCGACGGACGCGTCCTTCTTCGTGCGCACGGAGACGCCCGGGCTCGTCGTGCATCTCGATCACCTGCGAGCAGGCGATGAACTCCACGCCCGCCGGCGTCGCGCCGCCGGGCAGCTCGGCCCGCACGGCGTCCTCGACCCCGAACAGCAGGACCTCGACGCCCAGCTGATCCACCGCGTCCAGCGCACCGGCGACGATCTCGCCCGGTGCCCGGTCGCCCCCCATCGCGTCGACCGCGATCCTCATCGTGAGGCTCCGCTCCGGCCGGAGCTCAGTCGACGTCGAGCATCTGGCGGCCGCGGTACCACCCGCAGTTGCCACAGACGGTGTGCGGGAGCTTCACCGCCGCGCAGTTGGGGCAGAGCGAGCGCGGTGGCGCGTCCGAGCCGCCAGCTCGATGCGCGGCGCATTCGAGTCTTGGACCGTGGGGTCTTGCGCTTGGGGACGGCCATCGGAGCTCCTGGTCAGTTGTCGAAGGTGAGCTCGCGCAAGGCGTCCCACCGCGGATCGGGAATGGTCATGTCGCACTCGCACGTGAACTGGTTCTGGTCGATCCCACACGACGGGCACAGACCGGCACAGTCGTCGCGACACAACGGGGCGGCGGGAGGTCGAGCAGCAGCGCGTCGCGCACCGGCAGCTCGAGGTCGATCTCCTCGCCGACGAGCGGATAGGTCTGGCCTTCGATCGGCTCGACCTCGAACAGCTCGCGCGCACCGCGGTGACGACCTCTCGGTGCACGGGACGCAGGCAACGGCTGCACTGCGCGGCGTAGAAGCCACGGATGGTGCCTTGGACCACCACCCCGTCCGGCACGCGCTCCAGCACTGCTTCCACGAACAGTGGCTGGTCGTCGAGGCGTGCACCCCCGACGCCACCCAGCTCGGTGGCATCGGTCTCGAAGTGCACTGGACGACGGGCGGCCGGGTGGTGCAGCAGGTCCGCGACGTTGCAGCGGAGGGCGCTCATGGCTGTTTCAACCCGGTCGAGTAATTGGAATCGGCCCCGAAAGGGGCGTGACCTGCAATTGTAGCAGGGCGAGCATTTTCCAGGTCTTGCCAGCGAGCCTGGGTCAGCCCTCGTCCTGGTCGAAGAACCCGCCCTCGTCCTCCTCCGGGCACCACCTCGGCCTCGGGCAGGTCCGACCACGACCTGGAGCCGCTCCCGGCCCTTCTGGACCGCCTGCATCGTGCGGTCGAGCACCACCTCGAAGGAGGCCAGCTTCTGGTCGATGTAGTCCTCGGCCTCGTGCTTCAGGTTGCGCGCCGTCGCCTCGGCGTCGTCGACCACCTGCTGGGCGCCGGCGGCCGGGCCTCGCGCACGACCTCGGTCCGCTCCACCATCCGCTCGGCCTGCGACCGGCCGGCGTCGATGATGTCCTCGGCCTCCCGTCGGGCCTTGGCCAGGAACTCCTCGCGCTCCTTCAGGAGCCAGCGGGCCTGGCGCAGCTCCTCGGGCAGGCCGGCGATCGCGTCGTCGACGAGCGCCGAGCAAGTCGTCGCGGTTGACCATGACCGAGGCGGACATCGGCACCGAGCCGCGCGTCTCGAGCTGGTCCCGCGCCCGGAGGAGCAGCTCCTCGGTGTCGGGCGGGTCGTAGGGCTCGTGGACGTCGGTCACCTGCGGTCCTTCGGCTCGCCGAACCGCTCGACCAGCCGCTTCGCCACGATCGGCGGGCACCATGCTCGAGACGTCGCCGCCGAACTTGGCCACCTCCCGCACGAGGCTCGACGAGAGGAAGGAGTGCTGGGGCTGGTGGAGATGAAGAAGGTGTCGATGCCCGAGAGGCGCTGGTTCATCTGCGCCATCTGCAGCTCGTAGTCGAAGTCCGAGATGGCGCGCAGCCCCTTCACGATGGCCGCCGCGCCGTGGTCCTTGGCGAAGTCCACCAGCAGGCCCTTGAAGAACTCGATGCGGATGTTCGGGAGGTGCGCCGTGACCTCACCCAGCATCTCCTGGCGTTCCTCGAGGGTGAACAGCGACTGCGACTTCTGCGGGTTGCGGATGACCGCAACGATCACATCGTCGAAGTGCCGCGCGGTCCGCTCGATGATGTCGAGGTGACCCAGGGTCACCGGATCGAACGATCCCGGGCAAAGTGCGGTGGCCACGCGGGGTTGCTCCTGGTTGCAATCAGTGATCGGTCGCGGGGGCGACGAGCACGACGAGCGTATCGCCGTACACCCGTGACCACGTGACTCCCCACCCCGGGGCGAGCAACGGGGGTCCCGCCGACGCAGCCCGCTCGACCACCACCGTGCCGTCCGAAGAGATCCACCCGGGCTCGGCGAGCGCCGCCAGGACTCCGGCCAGCTTCCCCGCCGGCTGGTCGTAGGGCGGGTCGCAGAAGACCAGGTCGAAGGGTGCGCCCGACGGCGCGGCGCCCCGGACGACCGCGCCGACCCCGCGGTGCAGGACCCGCGCCCGGTCGCCCAGCTTCGTGGTGCTCAGGTTGCGGCGGATCGCGTCCACCGCGAGGGGGTCCCGGTCCACCAGCAGGGCGCTCGCGGCCCCGCGCGAGAGCGCCTCGATGGCCAGCGCGCCCGAGCCGGCGTAGAGGTCGAGGACGGCGGCGCCGAGCAGGCGGTCCGGCCCGAGGGTGGCGAACAGCGATTCCTTGACCCGGTCGGCGGTCGGGCGGGTCCGGGTCCCCTTGGGGGCGGTCAGCCGGAGCCCGCCGGCGTCACCGGCGATGACCCGGGGTCCCCGTCCACTCCCCCCTGCCGTTGACCTGCTCACCCCGCGATGGTTGCACGGGGTCACCTACGGTCTCCGGATCGACTTCCTCCACGTCCTCGACGAGCTGCAGGCGATCGCGCGCACCGGACTGGCGTACTCGACCGATCCGTACGATCGCGAGCGCTACGAGCGGCTCCTCACCGTGGCCGTCGACGGCTACGCCGAGGCGCTCGCGCTCCCCGCCGCCGAGATCCGTGAGCGGCTCGCCCGCGACCTCGGGTACGTGACGGCGAAGGTCGGGGCCGAAGCCGCGATCTTCGATCGCGCGCGATCGGATCCTGCTGATCAAGCGGTCCGACGACGGATGCTGGGGGCTGGTCAGCGGCTACGTCGACGCCGGCGAGTCACCCGCCGGCACCATCGTGCGCGAGGTCCGCGAGGAGGTGGGCCTCGACGCGACGATCGAGGCGCTGGTCGACGTGTTCGGCCGATCCGCCTCGGCGCTCAACGGGCCGCACGGCACCGTCGGCATCCTGTACCTCTGCGCGGTTGCTCCAGGCGAGCCGACGCTCTCGCACGAGACGCTCGACGCCCGATACTGGGACATCGACGCGGTCGACGACTGGCACAAGAACCACGAGACCTACGCGCGCGCTGCGCTCGCGTATCGCACCGCGGCGCGCTAGGCGCCCGCGGCGTCAGAAGGGCTGGGTCTGACAGCCGAGGAACCGATCGACGCCCGCGCCGGTGTTCACGGCGTAGGCGCAGCTGTACCGCAGCCGGGCCTGCGTCGTGGTCGCGATCGTCCCGTCGAACCCCGCGTTCGGTCCGGCCGCCGGGAAGGCGGCCTGGACGTCGGGCCGGGCGACCCCGGTCGGGATCGTCGCCCCCTGTAGGAGGTTCGACGGCGCGATCCCGAAGTCGTCGGAGAAGGTGCGGAACACGACGTTGACCGGCCCACCCGAATCGGGGTCGTAGGCCCAACCCACGGCCGAGTACGTCAGGTGGCCTCCACCAGGAGTCGTCACGATCGAGTCGAAGCGGCCCCGGGGATCGTGGGGGCCGGGTGCAGTCGGCCCGGGGATCGTGCGAGTCACGCAGCCGACGGTGGAGTTCTGCAACCCGGCCACCCCGGTGTTCTGCGCGTACACGCAGATGAAGTGCGTGCCCGGCTGCACGGGCAGCAGCGATCCGAACCCCGTCGTTGGGCCGACCGCAGGGAACACCGCCTGCACGTCCGGGCGCGCTTGAGCCGCGGTGCGCTGCAGCATCAGCGATCCGTCGAAGTACACGCGGTACTGCGTCGTGCGGTCACCGTCCGGATCACCGGCCCAGCCGCTCAGCTGGATGAGCCCCGGCGATGGGGTCGCCGCGTCGAGCGAGCCGATCGGGTTGTTCGGGCCGTTCCCGGAGACCGGCAGCTGCTTGCACCCCAGCAACGCGTTGGGCCCGGCATCGGGATTGATCCCGTAGGCGCACAGGACGTTGCCCGAATGGGCGCTCGCGAGCACTGCGTCGGAGAACGAGGAGTGCCACCCGGGGTCGACCGTTCCGACGCCGAGCGCGGCCGTGACGTCGGGACGAGGGTCGCCGGTGCGAACCTCCGCGACGAAGTGCGCACCCAGGTAGAAGCGCACCGCGAACTTGGAAGCTGGGCGCGTCTCGGAGCGCCGCCCAGCCCGAGACCACCTCGATCCCGTCGAAGCGCGCCGAGACGTTGTCGAACGCGCCGACCGGCACAGCCGACGACACCGACGACGTACCTCCCGGCGCGGCGGAAGCCGCTTCGACGATCGGGGTCCCTGCCAACCCTGCCAGCGCAACCGCGACCCCTGCGATCAGCGCGAGCACCCTGAGGCGCATGCCCGGGACACTAGGCCGATTCCCACGATTCGTCACGCGCGCGTCAGAGACCGGTGGCAACCCGCGAGTCAGCTAGTCGTCACGAGGAATCGTTCGCGAAGTCGGACGTCGAGCGGCGGCGGTTGATGCGGCGCGATCGGGCGACGCTCCGGTCGGTGGAACCGGATGGACTCCGGTTCTCGAGGATGACCGGTGACGCACCAGTGCTCCTCGTGCAGGAGGCGATGGTGTCGGCTGCACAACAGGATCAGGTTGTCGAGGTCCGTCGCGCCACCGTCCGCCCAGTGCACGAGGTGATGCGCGTGCAGCCCGATCGTCCGCGTGCACCCAGGGGCTCGGCAGTGCCGATCGCGGTGCTTCAGCAGCCGGAACAGGTGCTTCGGCGAACGGGCTGGATCAGTGCGGGGACGTCTCGCCAACAATCTGCAGGACGACATCGAGCCGCGGCGAACGCACCGCCGTGGTCGCAGACCGCACCGGAAGGATAAGCGTGTCGATGCCGATGGAGGCCGCCGCACCGTCGTGTGAGGGACGGTCGCCGACCATGAGCGCCGCGCTCGGCTCCACGCCCAGCCCGTCGAGCGCGAGCCGGAAGATCGCCGGATCCGGCTTCTGCACTCCGTGCTCGAACGACAGGACCCACTCGTCGACGAATTCGCCGATGCCGCAACGTGTGGCGTACGCACGAAGGTCGATGTGAATGTCGCTCACTACCGCGACTCGCACACCCTGATCCGCCAGCGCGCCGAGCACCGCCGCGGATTCGTCGTACACCGGAAAGGAGGACGGGTCGCAGAGCAGCGCGTACATCGTGTCGGCGAGCTCCGCATCGATCTGGGCACGGTCGAAGAGCAGCATCGTCGCACGCCGGTGTTGTTCGTACGAGCAGTCCGCTTTCCCCGTCAACGCCACCACCGCTTCGTCATGTCCCGCTTGCCCGAGCAGCTGCACCGCGGCATCAACGTCCGCCGACGCGATCTCACGACCAAGTCGTTCGTGCGCGATCTCCAGTAGCTCGCGGTCGTCCGGGTAGTGAGCGAGCGTCAGCATCCAGTCGAAGAGCACGGCCTCGTAGCGATGCATCCCTCCACTCTGGCCGCGCGTCGTGGAGCGGGGCGCGGCTTTGCGAGATCTGGCAGGGTGCAGGGATGGACTGCGAAGCGACGCGAGCGCGGCTGGAGGGGCTGAGCGAACGGGTCTCCGCTCCCCTGCCACCCGAGTCGGTGCCCGACCACTTCCGGCGCGCCGCGGTGCTCCTGCTCGTGGGATGCCACGAGGGCGAGCCGTGCATCGTGCTCAGCGAGCGGTCCACCCGGATGCGCGCCCACTCGGGCGAGATCGCGCTCCCCGGCGGTCGCATCGAACCGGGTGAGACGCCCGAGCAGGCGGCCGTGCGCGAGGCGGCCGAGGAGGTCGGCGTCGACGCGCCCGCGGTCGAGCTCTCGGGACGACTCGACGAGGCGTGGAGCAAGGCCGAGAACCACGTCGTCCCCGTCGTCGGCTGGTACCGCGCCGATCTCGGCGCGCTCAGCCCGACGAGCGCCGAGGTCGAGCGGGTCTTCCTCACTCCGCTCGAGCGCATCGCCCGACCCGAAGCGCACCGCGTCGACGTCGCGCGGATCGACGGGCACACGTACGAGAACGACGTGCTCGACGCGGACGGCTTCGACATCTACGGCCTCACGGCCGACATCGTCATGGACCTCCTGGCCTGGCTCGCGGGCACGGAGCGCGACCGCATCCCCGTCCGGCTCGCCGAGCTGGAGCGCTCACTCGGCCTCGGCTGATCGAAAATCGCTCGACCGTGCCGTCCGCGGCCCCGAGACTCTGCGCCATGACCGACGAACGGCGCGCGGTCGTGCGCCGCGGATACGACGCAGTCGCGGAGAGCTACCTCGCCGAGCGGACCGGCGACGGAGCCGACATCGCCGCGCTCGACGAGCTGCTGGCGCGACTGCCACGCGGCGCGCGCGTCCTCGACGCCGGATGCGGCGCGGGGGTTCCGGTCATGCCGAGGCTCGCCGGCGCCGGGCTCGCGACCGTCGGGCTCGACTGCTCGATCCGGCAGCTCGAGCTCGCGCGGCCCCTGGTCCCGGAGGCCGAGCTCGTACAGGGCGATCTCGCGAGCCTGCCGTTCCTGAGCGCGAGCTTCGACGGCCTCGTCTCGTACTACGCGATCATCCACGTCCCGCGCGCCGACCACGCGATGGTCTTCGCCGAGGTGCACCGCGTGCTGCGACCCGGCGGCTGGGCGCTGCTGTGCCTCGGCGCCGGC
>CAWCMX010000003.1:0-526528 GCA_963796755.1 uncultured Acidimicrobiia bacterium | reverse complement strand
CGGCGCGCAGGGCCCGCGCACCCTGCGCGGCGGCAAGATGGACGACGTCATCTTCGCCGGGACCCCCGACCGGCCCGCGCTCGGCCGGGCGGAGGTGTCGCTGACGATCGACAACTCGTCGGGCGATGCTGCCGATCGAGTTCTCCGAGGTGACGATCACCCGCACCCTGTTCCGCAACGGTGACTCCGAGTACGCGATCAACACTGCGCCGTGCCGGCTCCTCGACATCCAGGAGCTCCTCTCGGACACCGGCATCGGTCGTCAACAGCACGTGATCGTCGGTCAGGGCCAGCTCGACGCGGTCTTGAACTCGCGGCCGGAGGACCGGCGCGCGGTCATCGAAGAGGCGGCCGGCGTCCTCAAGTACCGGAAGCGCCGCGAACGGGCCGAGCGTCGGCTGGAGTCGACCGAAGGCAACCTGCTGCGGCTCAACGACCTCCTGCGGGAGGTCCGGCGGGGGCTCGCACCGCTCCAGAAGCAGGCCGACGCCGCCCGCCGCCACGACGGTCTGGTCGCGGAGCTCCGGTCGATCCGGTTGCACCTCGTCGGCCACGAGCTGGCGGGGCTCCAGGCCAAGACCGAGCGGCTCCGGGACCAGGCGACTGAGCTGTCACGCAGCGAAGCGGTCGTCCAGGCCCGGCTGCGCGAGCTGGACATCGCGGTGCTGGACGCCGAGCGCGCGCTCGACCGACGCCGGCCACGGCGACGTCGCGGACGCGCTGGTGCGGGTGGAGTCGATGCGGGAGCGGGCCCGCGGCCTCCAGGCGCTGCTCGCCGAGAAGCGGCGCGGGCTCGAGCGCGAGCTCGCGGCCGCGGCCGACGAGGGCGTCGTCGAGACGCTGGTGGCGGATGCGGGCGCGCTGCGGGCCGAGCTCGCCGCGGTCGAACAGGATGCCGCGCGGCTGGACGCAGCGCCGGCGCGAGGTCGAATCGCAGGGCACCCCGACCGACCCGGCCGCGCTGGCGGACGTGGAGACGGCGCTGGCCGAGGCCGAGCGCCAGTGGCGGGAGTGCGAGAACGATGCGGGTCGCTGGCACGCGCGCGCCGAAGCACTCGCGCAGGCGCTGGACTCGGTGCGCGCCGCGGTCGACGTGTCCGTGCTCGCAGGCATCGAGGGGATCGCCGGCAGCCTGGTCGACTACCTCGAGATCGAAGCGGGGGCCGAAGCCGCAGTCGCCGCCGCGCTCGGAGAGGCGATGCACGCGATCGTCGTCGAGGGCGACGACGCGGCGCGCCAGGCGGTGCAGCGCATCGCCAGCGGTGACGCACAGGCGTTGCTGCTCGTGCTCGACGCGCGCGACAACGCGGTGACGATGGGCGCGACGCTTGCGCCCGAGGGGGCCAAGGCGCTCGCGGCCTGCGTGCGGGCACCGCTGCCCGGTCTGCAGGCGACGTTGACCCGGTTGCTCGCGGGCGTCGTGCTGGCCGATGGCGACTGGCGTTCCGCCCTGGACCTGGCGATCGAGAACCCGGACCTGACGGTGATGACCCCGTCGGGCGACCGGTTCGGCGGCCGGGGGCTCTGGCGCCTGGGGGGCGAGCAGGTGTCCGGCATCACGCGCGGCCGCGCTCCAGGAGGCGGAAGACCGGGCCGTGCTCGCGGCCGACGCCCGCACCGCGGCCGAGGCGGCCGTCGCCGCGGCGCGCATCGCGGTCGACGAGGAGCGCCGTCAGGCCGCGGCGGCCTCGAGCGTGCGGCGCGAGCTCGAGATGCGTGCCGCGCACGCTCGACGAGCGTCGCGACGTCCTGACCCGGCGGCTCGCCGGCGTCGAGGACCGCCTCGCCAGGGATCCGGAGGCCAAGGCCGCGGCCGAGCGGTACCGCAGCGCGCTCGTCGCGAAGGAGCAGTCTTACGGCGAGGTGGCCGATCGCCTCGACGAGCAGAACGGCCGCATCGACGCGGTGCTCGAGCGGCTGCGGGCGGAGCGGCGGCGCCAGGCCGAGCGGGCGAGCCTCGCCGGGGGCCAGCTCGACACCCTGCGTCAGGAGCGGTCCGGGCTCGAGCACGAGCTCGCCGGGACCCGCGAGCGCCAGCAGCGGCGCGACGTCGAGGAAGCCGAGAACCGCATGCGGCTCGAGGCGGTCGTCGAGAAGATCCGCACCGACTTCGACTGCGAGCCGGCCGTCGCGCCTGGACGCGCCCGCGCCCGAGCCGATCGAGGGCACGACGATGGCGCGCCCGCGCGCGTGACCTCGATCGCGAGCTGCGGCTCATGGGCCCGATCAACCCGCTCGCGCTCGAGGAGTACGACGCGCTGCTCGAACGCCACGACTTCCTGCAGCAGCAGCTGGAGGACGTGAAGAACAGCCGGCGCGAGCTGCAACGCGTCATCAAGGCCGTCGACAAGGAGATCGTCACCGTCTTCGAGACCGCGTTCGCCGACGTGCAGGAGAACTTCGGCACGCTGTTCACCACGTTGTTCCCGGGTGGGTCGGGGCGGATCTTCCTCACCGACCCCGAGGACCTGCTGAACACCGGCATCGAGATGGAGGCGCGGCCGTCGGGCAAGAACACCCGGCGGCTCTCGTTGCTCTCCGGTGGTGAGCGCTCGCTCACCGCGATGGCGTTCCTGTTCGCGGTCTTCCGCGCCCGGCCCTCGCCGTTCTACCTGCTCGACGAGGTGGAGGCCGCGCTCGACGACGTGAACCTGCACCGCTTCCTCGACCTCGTGCACGAGTTCCGCAACGAGGCCCAGCTGCTGATCGTCTCCCACCAGAAGCGCACGATGGAGGCGGGGGACTGCCTCTACGGGGTCTCGATGGCGCCCGGCGGGCGTCGAGCCGCGTGGTCAGTCAGCGGATGCGGGGCGAGGTCGTCCTGACTTGAGCTTGTTGGCTGCCACGGCGGCCGAGCAGCTGGAGAAGGTCTCGGCGTGCGGTCCGCCGGGCAAGCAGGCGTGGCTCTGCTCGACGGTCTACGACCTGACGAAGTCCCAGCGCGCGGCGGAGGTGGGCGACGACCTCGCGCCGCTGCTGCGCGTCCTCGTGATCGTGCTGATCGCGTACATCCTGGTGCGCATCACGCGCGTCATCGTGCGACGGGTCGTCCGGAACCTGCAGCGCGAGCAGACCGGCGAGCGCATCTCGAAGATCAAGCACCGCACCGGTCTCTCGCTGCTCGACACCTCACCGGTGCCGAGCGTGCGGCGGGCGCTGCGGGCCGAGACCATCGGCGCGGTCCTGCGCAGCATCGTCAGCGCGCTGATCTGGGCCACCGCGCTGCTGATGATCCTCGAGGACCTCGGGGTCAACCTCGCCGCGATCGGCATCGGCGCGTCCATCATCGGCGTCGCGATCGGCTTCGGTTCGCAGGCGCTCGTGCGCGACTTCCTCTCCGGGATCTTCATGCTCATCGAGGACCAGTACGGGGTCGGTGACGTCATCGACACCGGCGTGGCGACGGGCACGGTGGAAGGCGTGAGCCTGCGCACCACCCGCGTCCGCGACGCCGAGGGCACGGTCTGGCACGTGCCGAACGGCGAGATCCGCAGGGTCGGCAACAAGAGCCAGCAGTGGTCGCGGGTGATCCTCGACGTGGCCGTCGCCTATGACGCGGACATCGAGCGGGCGACGTACGTGATCCGGGGCGCGGCCGAGGCGACGGCGGCCGATCGCGAGGTCGGTTCGCTGATCACCGATGACCCGGAGGTCTGGGGGATCGAGCAGGTCGAAGCCGATCACGTGCTCATCCGGCTCGCGGTCAAGACGGTGCCACTCGAGCAGTGGAAGGTGGCGCGGGCGTTGCGGGCTCGGCTGAAGGCCGCGCTCGACGACGCGGGCATCGGCCCGTCGTCGGAGTCGGTCATCACGTATCGCGTCGAAGGCAGCCCTCCCGCACGCGACCGTTAGCATCGGCGCCCGATGTCCGACCTCCTCGTCCTCCTCCTCATCGTCGTGCTCGCGGTGGTGCTCATCGCGGGTGGCCTGTTCCTCAGCCGCCGCGGCTCACGCACCGAAGCGCCGCCCGAGGCTCCGCCCAAGCGTCCGACGCCCGCCCGCCCGAGGCACCCGCGGCACCGGCGCCCAGCGCGGAGCCCACCGGGAGCCGGAGCTCGTCGAACCGGAGGTCGAGGCGCCCGAGGTCGAGGCGCCGGCCCCGGCCCGTGAGAGGCCGCGGCTGCGCGACCGCCTCGGCAAGACCCGCGCCGCGTTCACCGGTGCCATCACCCGGCGGGGCAAGATCGACCCGGAGACCTGGGACGAGCTCGAGGAGGCGTTGCTCCTCGCCGATGTCGGCATGCCCACGACCCAGCGCATCCTCGACGGACGTCAAGGCGCGCGTGGCCGAGGAGAAGGCGTCCGACTCGGACGCGGTGCTCGCCCTGCTCAAGGCGGAGCTCACCCTGCTGCTCGAGCCGGGGGACCGCTCGCTCAAGGTGAACCCGGGCGAGCTGAACGTCTGGATGTTCGTCGGCGTCAACGGCGTCGGCAAGACCACGACGATCGCCAAGCTCGCGCAGCGCGAGGTCGACGAGGGCCACAACGTCGTGCTCGCGGCGGCCGACACGTTCCGCGCCGCGGCGGCCGACCAGCTCGGGCTCTGGGCCGAGCGCGCGGGCGCCGGCCTCGTGCGGGGTCAGGACGGCGCCGATCCCGGGCTCGGTCGTGTTCGACGCGATGAGCGCCGCCACGCACGCGCGGCGCGGATCTCGTCCTCGTCGACACCGCCGGGCGCCTGCACACCAAGGTCAACCTGATGGAGGAGCTGAAGAAGCTCCGCCGCATCGTCGACCGCACCCCCGGCGCGCTCAAGGAGGTGCTGCTCGTGGTGGACGCGACCACGGGGCAGAACGGCCTGGCGCAGGCCCGTCAGTTCGCCGATGCCGTCGAGGTCACCGGCGTCGTGCTCACCAAGCTGGACGGCACCGCGAAGGGCGGCATCGTCCTCGCGATCCAGTCCGAGATCGGGCTCCCGGTCAAGGTCGTGGGCATCGGCGAAGGTGCCGATGACCTGGTGGTCTTCGATCCCGACCGAGTTCGTCGACGCGTTGTTCGACTGACCCGCTCAGTACACTCGCTGCGATGTTCGACGCCCTTTCCGACCGTTTCGACGGCATCTTCACGCGCCTGCGCAGCCGGGGCCGGCTGAACGAGAAGGACGTCGACGAGATCGCGCGGGAGATCCGGCTGGCGCTGCTCGAGGCCGACGTCAACGTCAAGGTCGTCAAGCAGTTCATCGCCCGGGTCAAGGAGCGGGCGAACGGCGCGGACGTCCAGAAGAGCCTGAGCCCCGCGCAGCAGGTCATCAAGATCGTGCACGAGGAGCTGGTCAACACCCTCGGCGGGGTCACCGGCAAGCTCGAGATGAGCTCGAAGCCACCGACGGTCGTGATGCTCGCCGGCCTCCAGGGCTCCGGCAAGACGACCGCCGCCGGGAAGCTCGCGCGCCTGCTCAAGAGCCAGGGCCTCGGCGTCCTGCTCGTCGGCCGCCGACCTCCAGCGCCCGGCCGCGGTCGAGCAGCTCCGGGTCCTCGGTCGCCAGCTCGACCTCCCGGTGTGGTCGGGTCCCGAGGGCGGGACGAAGGATCCGATCGAGGTGGCCCGCACGTCGCTGCACGAGGCGGCGCGGCTCGGCAAGAACCTGATCATCGTGGACACCGCCGGTCGCCTCCAGGTCGACACCGACCTCATGGACGAGCTGCGCCACGTGCGCGACGGCCGTGAACCCGACCGACACGCTGCTCGTCGTCGACGCGATGACCGGCCAGGAGGCCGTGAACGTCGCGACCGCGTTCGACGACGCCGTCGGCCTCGACGGGGTGATCCTCACCAAGATCGACGGTGACGCCCGTGGTGGTGCGGCGCTCTCGGTCAAGGACGTCGTCGGCAAGCCCATCCTCTTCGTCGGCACCGGAGAGAAGCTCGAGGACTTCGAGGCGTTCCACCCGGACCGCATGGCGAGCCGGATCCTCGGCATGGGTGACGTCCTCACGCTCATCGAGAAGGCCGAGGCGGCGTTCGACGAGGACGAGGCCGCGGTCGCCGAGGAGAAGCTGCGCAAGGGCCAGTTCACCCTCGAGGACTTCCTGGACCAGATGCGCCAGGTGCGCAAGATGGGCCCGATCGGCAACCTCATGAAGATGATGCCGGGGATGCCCAAGGAGCTCCGGAAGGCCGAGATCGACGAGGGCGAGCTGGGCCGGGTCGAGGCGATCATCTGCTCGATGACCCCGGCGGAGCGGCGTGATCCGACGCTGATCAACGGGTCGCGGCGGGTGCGGATCGCGAAGGGCAGCGGCACCAGCACCCAAGAGGTCAACGCGATGCTGAAGCAGTTCAAGCAGGTCCAGCAGATGATGAAGTCGATGACCGGGGGCAAGCGGATGCGCATGCCCGCGGGCGGGCTCGAAGGTCTGCAGAACAGCCTGTAGGCGCCCGAGCCCCCGCTCCCGCTACCCTGGAGCGCTCCCCGAGTACCGAGAGGAAATCCACCGGTGTCCGTAAAGATCCGCCTCATGCGCATGGGCAAGAAGAAGCAGCCCACGTATCGCGTCGTCGTCGCCGACGGCCGCTCCCCCCGAGATGGTCGCTACATCGAGATCCTGGGCCAGTACCGGCCCCGTGAAGAGCCCACGTTCTTCACCGTGGACGACGAGAAGGTGCTCGGCTGGCTCCGCCAGGGCGCGCAGCCCACGGGCCAGGTCCACCGTCTGCTCGTGAACGCGGGCATCTGGGACCAGTACGAGACCGACCGCAAGCAGCAGTCGCGTGCCGTGCGCACCGCCGCCGCCCAGGCGAAGGGCGCTGCCGCCGCGAAGACCGAGCGCGACGCGGCGGCCAAGGCTGCGGCGGATGCCGAGGCGGCGGAAGCCGCGGCGGCCGCGAAGGACGCGGCGGCCGCACAGGAAGCCGCCGATGCAGAAGCGGCGGCGTCGGCCGAGGACACCACGACGGACGAGGCAGCCGAGTGAGCGACGACGAGTCGCGCGACGACGACTTCGAGGACGAGGTCGGGGGCGAGGGCAACCGCATCGTCGGTGGCCGACGCGAAGGCCGTCGTCGAGCACGTGACGCGCGCCATCGCGGAGGAGCCCGACGCGGTCGAGGTCGAGCTCGTCGAACGTCGCGACGAAGTCGCGCTGCTGGTGCACGCGGACCCGAGCGACATGGGTCGGCTGATCGGCAAGCGGGGCCGGGTCGTGCAGGCGCTGCGCCAGGTGACGCGCGCCGCGGGTGCCGCCGAAGGCATCAAGGTCTCCGTCGACATCATCGAGTAGGGGTTGGGTGTCCGGTACCTCGCGGCTCGAGGTCGGCCGCATCGGTCGGGCGCACGGTCTGCGCGGCGAGGTCAGCGTCACGCTCAGCTCCGACCGCCTCGAACGCTTGGCCGCCGGCTCCGCGCTCGATGCCGAGGGTCGGCGCCTGGTCGTCGCGAGCGCGCGCCCGCACTCGGGGCGTTGGCTCGTGTGCTTCGAAGGCGTGACGGATCGCACGGACGCCGAGAGCCTCCTCGGCCTGGTCCTCACCGGCGAGGCGCTGCCGAGCGAGGACGACGAGCTCTGGATCCACGAGCTCATCGGAGCTGCCGTGCGGGACCGCGCCGGCCGCGAGCTCGGTCCGGTGCGGGCCGTCGAGGCGAACCCGGCCAGCGACCTGCTCGTGCTCGACGGTGATGTGCTGGTCCCGATCACGTTCGTGGTCGAGCGGGGGCCCGGGTTCGTCGTGGTGGATCCGCCCGAGGGCCTGCTCGACGTCAACCGGCGGGACTGACGCGACAGTGCGCATCGACGTTGTCACGATCTTCCCCGAGTACCTCGACGGCGCGCTCGGGCTCTCGTTGCTCGGCCGGGCGCGCGAGCTGGGTCTGCTCGACGTGCGCTTCCACGATCCGCGGGAGCACGCGACGGATCGGCACCGCAGCGTCGACGACACCCCGTTCGGCGGTGGGGCGGGCATGGTCATGATGCCGGAGCCGCTGTTCGCCACCGTGGAGGCCGCGGACCTGCCGCGGCCGCTCCTGTTGCTCTCGGCGAGCGGACGCAGGTTCGATCAGGCGATGGCCGCCGAGCTCGCGGCGGGGCCGGGGTTCTCGTTGATCTGCGGTCGGTACGAGGGCGTCGACCAGCGCATCGCGGATCATCTCTGCGACGGCGAGGTGAGCGTCGGCGACTTCGTCCTCGCGGGTGGGGAGGCCGCGGCGCTCGTGATGATCGAGGCCGTGAGCCGCCTGGTCCCGGGGGTGCTCGGCAACGAGGAGTCGGTGGCCGAGGAGTCGTTCACGGGCGGGCGGCTCGAGTACCCGCAGTACACCCGACCGAGCGAGTTCCGCGGCTGGTCGGTGCCGGAGGTCCTGCGGTCTGGGGACCATGCCCGGGTGGCCCGGTGGCGCCGGGCGGCCGCGTTGCGCCGGACGCTCGAACGCCGTCCGGACCTGCTGGACGGGGCCCGGGCGCTCACCGCCGAGGACCAGGCTTGCCTCGACGAGTTCCCGCCGGAGCCCCCGGGTCGCTAACATCGGGGGTCCACCTGCGCCAGGTCGGTCCCGATCTGCGCCCGATTCACTCGATCCGAGGAACGCTCGCGCCATGAACCCCACCGATCTGGTCGACCGCGCATCACTTCGTGACGACATCCCGGCGTTCTCTCCGGGGGACAACGTGAAGGTGCACGTGCGGGTGGTGGAAGGCAACCGGGAGCGGGTGCAGGTGTTCCAGGGCGCGGTCATCCGGCGCCAGGGCTCGGGCCTGCGGGAGACCTTCACGGTGCGCAAGGTGAGCTTCGGCGTCGGCGTCGAGCGGACCTTTCCGGTGCACTCGCCGATCATCGCCAAGATCGAGCGCCAGACCGTGGGCGACGTGCGCCGGGCGAAGCTCTACTACCAGCGCGACCGCATCGGGAAGGCCGCGAAGATCAAGGAGAAGCGAGTCTGATCGCGGTTTGCCGCGGCCTAGACTGCAGCCAGTCGGAACCGACGGGGGTTGCGGGTGAGCGCTGAAGATCTCGAGCGATATGAGACCGAGATCGAGCTCCAGCTGTACAAGGAGTACCGCGACGTCCTGCCGATGTTCGCGTACGTCGTCGAGACCGAACGACGCTTCTACCTGACCAACGGCGTGAAGATGGAAGTCCGCAACGAGCAGGGCCGGGTCTACTTCGAGCTCGAGCTGCAGGATGCCTGGGTGTGGGACATGTACCGCCCGGCGCGCTTCGTCGCCAACGTTCGCGTCGTGACGTTCAAGGACGTCAACATCGAGGAGCTCGCCGGCAAGGACCTGTGACGCCGGCGCCGCGCGATCCCGCGGCGCCGAACCCACGCCGGGCCCTCGGACAGCGGGGCGAGGCACTGGTCGCGGCCTGGTACGAGCGCGCCGGCTACGAGATCCTCGACCGCAACTGGCGCCGGCGCGAGGGCGAGCTCGACCTGATCCTGCGCCGGGGCCGTTCGATCGTCTTCTGTGAGGTCAAGACCCGGTCGAGCCGTCGCTTCGGGGCGCCGATCGAGGCGATCACCCGGGTGAAACAGCTTCGGATCCGCGCGCTCGCGGCCCGGTGGCTGGGGGAGAGCACCCTCGGTGGCGGGGACCTGCGCTTCGACGTCGCGTCCGTGATGATCGAGCGCGGCACCGAGCCGGTGATCGAGGTCCTCGAAGCCGCGTTCTAGCGCGCCGCGCGCTCGCGGCGCTTCTGCTCGCGGAACCAGCAGCCGGTGTGCCAGTGCCGGCGGAGCTCGGGCTCGAGCTTGGGCACGACCACCTCGTGGCCGAGCCCGACCGCGATCTCGTGGTCGCAGCCGGGGCAGCGGTACGGCTTCACCGCTTGATACGGCTGCACGTGGCGGACTTCGACCGGCCCGTCCGGGTCCAACCGGTACGGGCTCATCCGAACAGGGCCCAGATCACCAACGCGATCACGACGACGAACGCGGCCGCGACGAGGAAGATGTCGCTGCGGTGCTTGACCTGCTCTCGGAACGGGTTGAAACCCACAGCGCTACCGTAGCGACCCGTGGAGACCCTGCTCGTTGCGCGCGCGGACGGTGTGATGACCGTCACCCTGAACCGGCCCGAGAAGAAGAACGCGATGAACGGGCAGATGTGGCGGGAGCTGATCGAGGTCTGCGACGAGATCGACCGATCGTCGGACACGCGGGTGCTGGTGGTCACGGGCGCCGGCGACGGGTTCTGCTCCGGTGCGGATCTGACCGATGCCGGCAACTCGGGCACCCTGGCCGAGGGGACCGGTGGCTCGCTGCGCATGATGCGGATGGTGGGTCGGGCCGCACTGCGGCTCCACGAGATCCCCATCCCGACGATCGCGGCGGTCAACGGCGTGGCGGCGGGTGCCGGGTGCAACCTCGCGCTCGGGTGCGACCTCGTGGTGGCATCCGACCGGGCGCGGTTCTCGGAGATCTTCTCCAAGCGCGGCCTGAGCGTGGACTTCGGCGGCTCGTGGATACTGCCCCGCCTGATCGGTCTGCACCGCGCGAAGGAGCTGGTGTTCCTCGCCGACATCGTCGACGCCACGGAGGCGGAGCGCATCGGCCTGGTGAACCGCATCGTCCCGCACGCGGAGCTGCTCGATGCCGCGCGTGATCTCGCGCGCCGGCTCGCGGCGCTCCCGCCGGTGCAGCTGTCGGTGAGCAAGCGCCTGTTGAACCAGAGCCTCTCGGTGTCGATGGCCGAAGCGCTCGAGTTCGAGGACGTCGCTCAGGTCATGAACTTCCAGTCCGGTGACACCGCCGAAGCGCTGTCGGCATTCGTCGAGAAGCGCGCCCCGACGTTCACCGGACGCTAGGTCGGCGCCACCTGATCGGTGCTGACCGGCGGACCTTCGACCTTGGCCTTGCGGACCGCGTCCCAGTCGGGCGCGGTGACCCGCAGCACGAGCGAGTTGTGCGCTTCCCACTCGGCGCCGCAGGAGGTGCAGGAGAGCAGGAAGGAGCCACCCGAGTACGCCTCGGCCTCGATCGGGGTTCCGTCATAGGGACACCGGTGCAGGTTCACATTCCATGTGTCGGCCCGCTTGCCGAAATACTTGACTTACACGTGCGACTACTTTTCGGCGCCCGCGGCCTCCACACCGAAACGCCCGGATTTCCTCGCCGTTCGGACCATCACTGCGGCCAGACCAAGCCGTGCGCCCGGGAGGCGCGGCCCGCCCGGACCAGGCCCGCGACCGCGACCGCCACGACACCGGGGCTCAGCCCGGTGCGCCCGACCAGCTCATCGGCGGTGGCCGGCTCCCCGCCCAGGGCCCGGAACACCGCTCGCTCCTCGTCCGTGGCGCCGGCGAGGCCGGCGTGGCCCCGGGCGGGGTGGCGCCGGCTCCCGGGACTCAGCTCCAGCGCGACCGCGACGTCGGCCGGGTCGAGCAGGGGCTGGGCGCCTTCGGCGAGGAGCTCGTTGCAACCCCGGGCGGACGGGTTCCGCCGGGACCCGGGGATCGCGAGCACGGCGCGGCCGTAGTCGAGCGCGTGACGAGCGGTGATGCGCGCGCCGCCCCGCTGCGTGGCCTCGACGACGATCGTGACGTCCGCCAACGCCGCGATGATCCGGTTCCGCACCGGGAAGCGCGCCGGATGCGGGCCGACGCCGAACGGCTGCTCGCTGACGAGCAGGCCGTACGTCTTCACCCGCTCGTGGAGCACACCGTGGCGACGCGGGTACACGACGTCGAGCCCGGTCGCCTGCACGCCGATGACCGCGCCACCCGCGTCGAGTGCCCCCTCGTGCGCGGCGCCGTCGATGCCGATGGCGAGCCCGCTCACCACGACGACCCCCGCCCGGGCCAGCGCGGCGCCGAGCTCGCGGGCGTCGGCGAGGCCGTGCGGCGTCGCCGCGCGCGTGCCGACCACCGCGACCCGGGGGCGTTCGAAGACGTCCACGCGCTCGCCCTCGGCGAACAGGACCGCGGGGCGGTCGTCGATGCCGTCGTCGATCGGGTAGCCCGGTCCGCCGACGTACAGCACGCGCGTGCCTCGCCGGGTGAGCACCGGCCCGATCGCGCCGAGGGTCGTGTCGGCCGCAGCCGCCCACGTCCGGGCCACCTCGGTGCTGCGCAGCTCCTCCGACCCGAGCGCGGCTCCCGCGCTCCCGGCTCGCACCGCCACGAGCGCGGCCGAGGGGGTCGGCCAGTGGGTCAACGTGCGGAGCAGGCGTGCGGGCGTGGTGCGGGGGAGCGCGGCGAGGGTCGCGGCCGCGATCTCGTCGGTGATCTCGTCGGCCAGGCTCACGGGACCTCTCCTCGGAGTGAAGCCGCCAGGACGATGTGCTCGGCGGAGATGTCGGCGGCGTCGTCCAGGTCCGCGAGGGTGCGGGCGACGCGACGGACGCGTGCTGCGCCGCGACCGGTCAACGTGTGCTCCTCGACGACGATGCGCCACATGTCGGCGGCGTCCTCGGCCAGCTCCACGTACCGGCCGAGCGCACCCGCGGGGACGTGCGCGTTGCGGCGCCACGGAGTGCCGCGCAGGCGGATCCGTTGGCGCTCGACGGCGGCGAGCACGCGGGCGGCGACGACCTCGGACGACTCTCCGGGTCCGTCGCCGGGCTGGGGGCCCGCGACCCGCAGGCGCAGATCGAACCGGTCGAGCAATGGTGCGGACAGGCGGCGCCGGTACCGGGCGCGTTGCGAGTCGCTGCAGCGGCAGGAGGCGGCTTCGAGCCCGCACGGGCACGGGTTCGTGCACGCGATCAGGAGGAACTCCGCCGGCAGCTCGAGGCTCTGGGCCTGGCGGGAGATGCGGACGACCCGCTCCTCGAGCGGTTGGCGGAGCGCGTCGAGCGCGGCGGGTGGGAACTCCCCGAGCTCGTCCAGGAACAGCACGCCACGGTGCGCCATCGTGACCTCGCCCGGGCGGGGGCGGGCCGACCCACCGCCGACGAGCGCGGCGGTCGACGCGGTGTGGTGCGGGGCGCGGAACGGTCGGTCCGTCGCGAGCCGGCGGGGTGGTTCGCCGCCGGCAGCCGAAGCGATGCGGGTGACCTCGAACGACTCGTCCGCATCGAGTGGGGGCAGGATCGTCGAGAGGCGGCGGGCGAGCATCGTCTTGCCGGTCCCCGGTGGGCCGGCGTAGATGAGGTGGTGCGATCCTGCGGCCGCGACCTCGAGCGCGACGCGCGCGGTCGCGAGCCCGCGCACGTCGACGAGATCCAACGGGTCACGGTCGAAGGCGTGCTCGTCCGGGTCCGACAACGGCGGGTCGGCATCGGGCCACGGCAGCTCGCCCGTGAAGCACTCGCGCAGCTCGGCCAGCGTGCGCGCGCTGCGGACCTTCAGGTCGGAGAGGAGGCCGGCTTCGTGGGCGTTGTGCACCGGCACGACGAGGGACTCGACCCCGGTGCGCCGGAGCGCGTCGGCCAGAACCAGCGTGCCGGGCACCGGTCGGACGGAACCGTCCAGCCCGAGCTCGCCGAGCACGCCGGTCCCGTCGAGGCATCCTTCGGGCAGGTGCGACTGGGCGAGCATCAGCGCGAGCGCGATGGCGAGCTCGAGCCCGGCGCCGGTCTTGCGCACGTTGCCGGGCGCGAGGTTGACGGTGATGCGCTTGAGGGGGAAGTCCATGCCGGAGGAGAGGAGCGCGGCGCGGACCCGCTCGCGTGACTCGCGCCCGGCGGCGTCGGGCAGGCCGACGACGTGGTAGCCGGGCAGCCCGTCGCTGACGTGCACCTCGACCCAGACCGGTTGACCGTCGACGCCGAGCAGCGTCGCGCTCGGGTATCGAGGCGAGCACGTGATCCTCCCGGGAACCGATGAACGGACGGGAGGGCCGTGACCGCGGCGCCTCGACGGTACGGGGCAACCTAACCGGAGGGTGGGACAGCCTTCGGAGCGGTCGGTAGCGTGCGAACGTGGAACACACGCCGGAGGAGCTGGCCGCGCTCGGGATCCACGACCCGGACGGCGAGCTGGCCACCGAGCGCCTCGCGCTCATCGAGTACCTCTTCGAGCTCGGTGCGACGGTCGAGGAGCTCGTCGAGGCCGCTCCGGACCTGGCGGTGGTCGCGTCCCGCGCGGGCTCCTCGGCGCGGGTGATCGCTACACGGAGCTGGAGATGTCGCAGGCCGCGGGCGTCCCGGTCGAGATGTCGGCCCGGCTGTGGCGCGCCGCGGGGTTTCCCGACCCGGGGCCGGACGCGCGCGTCTACACGGATGAGGACATCGAGGCGCTGCGCGTCTTCCGGGCGGCCGTCGAGTGGCTGGGCGAGGAGACGGTGGTCCAGGTCGTGCGCGTGATCGGGTCGTCGATGGCCCGCGTCGCGGACGCGGCGATCTCGGCGTTCCTCGTGAACGTCGGGGGTCCCGCGCTGCAAGAGGACCCGGGCGGGCTCGAGCTGGCCAAGGCGAACACGGTGGGGGTGGGGATCATCCGTCAGTCCGCGGGCGCGATGGACCTGATCTTCCGGCGCCACGTGGCGCAGATGCAACGTCCGGTCGCCATGGACGACCCGCGCACCCAACGGCTCGCGGTCGGATTCGCGGACCTCGTGGGTTCGACTGCGTTGACTCGTCGACTGTCACCGCGTGAGCTCGGCGTGGCATTGACCGAGTTCGACGAGCTGGTCTCGGACGTCGTCGTGGACGGAGGAGGGCGCGTCGTCAAGCTCATCGGCGACGAGGTCATGTACGTCGCGACGGATCCGCACGCGGCGTGTGAGATCGCGCTCGAGCTCGCCGATCGTCTCTCGAACCACCCGCGCCTGCCGCCGGTGCGCGGTGGGCTCACGTTCGGCCCGGTGCTCAGCCGCGACGGTGACTACTTCGGTCCGGTGGTCAACCTCGCGTCGCGGGTGATCAGGATCGCGGCGCCGGGGGCGGTCGTGGCCTCCGCCGAGCTGCGCGACGCCGTCGACGGCTTCCGGTTCGAGCCGATCGGCGCGCCCGTCCTCAAGGGGTTCAACGAGTCGATCGAGGTGTTCGAGGTCCATCGGTCCTGAGCCGGGGGCGGTATCCTGGAGGGGATGCCCTGGGACGTCGACGGGTACGTCGCCTCCCTGACGGCGGCCAGCCCCCACACTCGCGAGGCCTACGAGCGGGACGCCCGCCAGTTCGCCGAATGGGCCGACCGCGGCGGCTGCGTGGACCCCGAGGATCTCGATCACGCCACGTTGCGCCGGTACCTCGCGTACCTCGGCACGCAGCGCCTGGCCAAGCGCACGATCGCCCGCAAGGCGGCCGCGATCCGGTCCTTCCTCCGGTACCTGAAGCGCAGCGGGGTGCTCGTCACCGACTCCGGGCGGTCGCTGCGGGCCCCCAAGGGCCCCGCCCGACTGCCCCGGGTCCCGAGCTCGGCGGAGGCGGGCGCCCTCATCGACCGGGCCGCGAACGTCGATCCGGGCGACGATCCGGTGGCCCGGGCGCTCGCGCTCCAGGATCTCGCCGTCCTCGAGGTCCTCTACGGGACCGGGCTGCGGGTCTCGGAGTGCTGCGGACTGACCCCGCGGGACTGCGACCTGGTCCACGGGTCACTCACCGTGCTCGGCAAGGGCGCCAAGGTCCGGCGCGTTCCCCTAGGAAAACCGGCCCAGGATGCCCTGCGGGACTGGCTCGAGCTGGGTCGGCCGGCGCTCGCCGGACCGGACAGCCCACCCGACGCGGTGTTCCTCAACCGGCGGGGCCACCGCCTCGGCCCGAGGGACGCCCGGCGCATCGTGGACCGCCATCCGATGCCCGATGGGCACACCTTGCACCCACACGTCCTCCGGCACGCCTACGCTACGCACTTGCTCGAAGGTGGGGCTGATCTGCGGGCCGTGCAGGAGCTGCTCGGCCATGCGGACCTCGCCACCACCCAGATCTACACCCATCTCACCCGCGAACGCCTTCGGGCGGTCTACGAGGCCACTCATCCCCGTGCCTGACGACACGACCACCGTCTCCGCCCAAGCCGACGCCGCTGAGGTCGTCGCCGGGCTGTGGCGCGACTACAAGGAGGGTGACGGTGGCCGCGACGCGCGCGAGCGCCTGATCCTCCACTACTCGCCGCTGGTGAAGTTCGTGGCCGGCCGGGTCGCGGCGGGGTTGCCGCAGAACATCGAGCAGGCCGACCTCGTGAGCTACGGGATCTTCGGGCTCATCGACGCGATCGACAAGTTCGATCCGGCGCGTGGCTTCAAGTTCGAGACCTACGCGATCTCCCGGATCAAGGGCGCCATCATCGACGAGCTCCGGTCGATCGACTGGGTGCCCCGGTCGGTGCGGTCCAAGGCCCGTTCGATCGAGCGCGCGTACTCGAAGCTCGAGAACGAGCTGCTGCGCACGCCCCAGGAGGGCGAGGTCGCGGCCGAGCTCGGCGTGACCGAGGGCGAGCTTGCCCAGACGCTCTCGCAGATCAGCTTCGTCGGCCTCGTCGCGCTCGACGAGCTCCTGAGCGCAGGCGACCGCGGTGGCGGCACCACGGTCGGCGACACCGTGGCGGACCGCGTGAACGACCCGGTCGCCGCCTTCGAGGTCGACGAGATGAAGCACGTGCTCGCCGACGCGATCAACCGCATGCCGGATCGCGAGCGACTCGTGCTGACGCTCTACTACTACGAGGGCCTGACGCTCGCAGAGATCGGTGAGGTCCTCGGCGTCACCGAGAGCCGCGTCTGCCAGATCCACACCAAGGCGATCCTCCAGCTGCGCTCACGCCTCGTCGAGCCGGCGTCCGAACGCCTCCCCTGATCGGCACCGCGGTCCGCGCGACCCTGGTGCGCGTCACACCCCTGCAGTAGGTTCCACGTCGCCGGGTCACGTCGGCCCCGCACTTCCCCCGTTCGGCTTCCCCCTCCCGCGTCATCTTCTGACGGGAGTCGCCGATGGGGTCACGTTCCCCTTCCGCACGGTCTCGCGCGCTTGCAGTCGCGCTCGCGATCGGGTTCGTCGTGCCGGTCCACGCCGCAACGTCGGCCGCGGCCGCGGCAGCACCGGTCGCGCCCGGAGCCTGGGTGCGTCCGGTGCCCGGTGCCGTCGCCGCACCGTTCGTCGCCCCGCGCTCGCGCTACGGCCCCGGTCACCGGGGCGTGGACTTCGTCGCGGCGGCGGGAACGCCGGTGCGCGCCGCCAACGCGGGTGAGGTCACGTTCGCCGGGAGTGTCGCCGGCTCGTTGCACGTCGTCGTCGCCCACCCGGGCGGCTTGCGCACGTCGTACTCCTTCGTCGCGACCGTCGCCGTCCGTCGGGGTCAGACGGTTGCGCGCGGCGCCGTCCTCGGGACCGCGGGCGGGGGTGCCGGAGATCACGCCGGCGTCCTGCACTTCGGGCTCCGGGTCGGGGACCGCTACGTCGACCCGATGGTGCTGTTCGCGCCGACGGACCTCAGCCGGCTGATCCGCCTGGTTCCAGCCGACCAGCCCGAGCAGGCGGGGTTCGACCCGCCCGCGGTCGAGGCCCGGTCGCTCGCGGAGTCGCTGCACCTCCCGCGGGGCGTCGCGCCGGGCGAGGACACCGGCGCCGGGTCGGGCCCGTTCGACGCGATCGGGGACGCGTGGGCGGACGTCAGCCGTGCCGCGTCCACGCTCAGCGCCCCGGCCCGGGACCAGCTCGAGGTGCTCGGCCGGGCGGCGGGTTGGTTGTGGCGGAGCTCGCTCGCGGCGCCGGTCGTCGCGGACGGGACCGCGATGGCGGAGCGGCTTGTCGCGTGGGCTCGGTCCCGCCTCGACTGCACCGAGGACCCGGAGCCGGGCCCGAGTGGCGGGGGATCCGGGCACCTCGCGATGACGGTCGCGGGGATCGACAGCGCGACGGACCCCGACACCGGGACCGCGCTGGCGCTGGACACCGAGCGCCTCGGGTACCGGGCCGGCGAGGTGCGTTCGTACTCCTATTCGCCGACCGGAGGTGCCTACACGCGCGAGCAGACCTGGTCGACGCTGCGGGCGGCGGCGCGCGGTCTGGGCGCGCAGCTCCGCGCCCAGCAGCGGCGCGAGCCCGGCCGCGAGGTGGACCTGATCGCGCACTCGCAGGGTGGGGTCGTCGTGGCGGACTTCCTCGCCCACGTCTACGCCGCCGCCGATCCGGCCTTCCCGCCGCTCGGCTCGGTCGTGACCCTGTCCTCACCCCTCCAGGGCGCGCCCGCTGCGTCCGCGGTGAGGCGCGTGCGCGGCACCGCGAGCGGCCGGACCGTGCTCGACGGCGTCGATCAGCTGGCCGGGGGCGCGATCCCACCCACGTCCGGGACCTCGACCCGCCAGCTCGCCGAAGGATCGTCGTTCATCCGCGGGCTCAGCAGGCCGCTCCCGGAGCAGATCGACCTCACGTCCATCGGCGGTGCCGACGACGTGATCGTGCCGGCCGACCACATCGGGCTGCCGGGTGCGCGGTCGGTCACCGTCGATCCGGCGGGCATCACCGACCACACGTCGATCATCCACGACCCCGCGGCGCTCGACGCCGCACGGTTGGCCCTGGAAGACCGTCCGTTGCCGTGCGTCGGGATCGCGGCCGGCGTGCGGGGAGCGATCGAACCAGTGCTCATCAGCCGGGCCGAGCACACGGCGGGCGCCGTCGGCGCCGCCGCGGGGCACGCCTCGGACTCGTTGCCCGGAGACGGAGGAACACCATGACCTTCTGGCAGGACGCGCCGTTCGCGGCGCCGAGGTTCCGGATGCCACAACGGCTGCGGCCGTCGCGGCATCGATCGCGCCGGAAGCGGCGGGCGCTGGTCGTGATCGCCGCGATCGTGCTCGCCGCCGTGGTCGTCTCGGTCGTCCGCGCCGGGGGCGAGACCCCGGCGAAGGCCGCGACCCGGCCCGCGGCGCGGCCCCAGGCCCGGGATCGGGCGCACCCGACCGTGGTGCCGCCGGTCTGGTCCCGCACGCTGCGCAGCTGGGCGGGGACGTTGCTCAGCGACGGCGGCGGCGCGGGGATCGTGGTCGGCGACCTATGGGTCACGTCGGTGGTCCTGAGAACCGGCACCCGACGATGGGAGACCCCGCTGGCGGGGGTGCAGCCCCTCGGCGCGCTTGGCCGCGACACCGTGCTGCTCGCGACCGAGCACTCGTTCGTCGCGCTCGACCGGACGACCGGGAAGGTCCGGTGGCAGCTGGACACCCCCGAGTCCCCGGGTCCCGTCGCGCTCGTCGGGCCGCCGGGGACGCCGCCGATCGCGGTGATCTCGACGGAGGAGGGCGGACTCGTCGGTCTGGACGTCGGCACCGGCCATCAGCGCTGGTCGGTGCGGTTCACCGGCGCGATGAAGGGCACCCCTGCGGTCGACCCCGCGTCCGGGACGATCGCCACGGTGTGGCAGGGCGATGGGCCCGAGAGCCGGCTCCGGGTCATCGACGGCGCCACGGGGACGTTGCGGTGGGAACAGCCGATCGCGGTGATGGCCGGCTCGGCGGTCGTCGCGCCGGGGATCGTGGCCGTGGGTGCCGGCGCGGGCCGGCACGGCAGCGAGGTGCGGGCCTTCGCCCTGGCCGACGGGTCGCCGCGCTGGCGGGTCCCGGTCGGCGCACCGTTCCAACCCGATCTCGTGCCGCTCGTGGACGGCGATGACCTCTACGTCGTGGATCAGCTGGGCGACATCACCCGCCTGGATCTGGCCGACGGGACCCGCAGGTGGGCGACGAGCACCCGGGCCCTGGAGGTGTACGTCCGGCCGCTGCGGGTCGACGACGCCATCGTCGTCTGGAACGAGGCCGGCGAGGTCGTGACCCTGGACCGGGCGACCGGCGCCGTCCGGGCCCGGCGCCGACCGGCCGGGCTGCCGGTCGGTCTGGCCCTCGCCGGGCGGGTCGTGGTCATCGCGCAACGGCTCGTCGAGCGCCACGCGGTGCAGGCGTTCGACGCCGATCGGCTCGTCGCGACGGCGCGGAGCCGCCGGTGAGGTCTCGGCTAGAGTGCCCGGCAACCCGAGCATTCGGCTCGGGATTTTGCACGCCCGGCATCCAAAGGTCGCCCCCGGCTCAGGTCACTGAGCGAGGGGGTGTGGCTCGGGCGGAAGGCACACGAACCCGAGGGAAGGAATCTCCGCGTGGCTGTCGTCACCATGAAGCAGCTGCTGGAGGCCGGAGTTCACTTCGGTCACCAGACGCGCCGTTGGAACCCGAAGATGAAGCGATTCATCTTCGGTGAGCGCAACGGCATCTACATCATCGACCTGCAGCAGACGCTGGAACGGATCGACACCGCGTACCGGTTCGTCCGCAGCACCGTCGCCGACGGCGGCACGGTGATGTTCGTCGGCACGAAGAAGCAGGCCCAGGAGCCGGTCGAGAGCCAGGCCCTGCGCAGCGGCATGCCGTACGTGAACTTCCGCTGGCTCGGCGGCATGCTCACGAACTTCCAGACCGTGCACGCCCGCGTTGCGAAGATGCGTGAGCTCGAGCGTCTGGTCACGACCGGCGAGGTCGACCAGATGATCAAGAAGGAAGGGCTCAAGGTCAAGCGCGACCTGGTCAAGCTCAACCGCAACCTGGGCGGGATCCGGAACCTCGAGAAGCTCCCGAGCATCGTGTTCGTCATCGACACGAAGAAGGAGCACATCGCGGTGACCGAGGCGAACCGGCTCGGCATCCCCGTCGTGGCCGTCGTCGACACGAACTGCGATCCCGACATCATCGACTTCGTCATCCCCGGCAACGACGACGCGATCCGCGCGTCGAACCTCATGTGCCGGGTGATCGCCGATGCCGTCGAGGAGGGTCGCCACCTCGCGCAGAAGCGCGGTGCCCGTCCCGGCACCAAGGCCGAGGTCGTCGCCCCGAAGGCGTTGAGCCCCGAGGAGCAACGCAAGCGCGCCGAGGAGCAGGCTGCGGCCCGCAACCAGGCCGCTGCGGACCAGGCGGCCCGCGAGGCGCGCCTGGCCGAGTCGAAGAAGCAGGAGAAGATCATCCCGCCCCGTACCGAGGACCCGACCGTCGACGCGGAGGCAGCTCGCACCGAGGTGCAGGAGAGCGACCGTGGCTGAGGTCGGCGCGAAGGACGTCGCCGCGCTGCGCAAGGTCACCGGCGCGGGGATGATGGACTGCAAGAAGGCGCTGGTCGAGTGCGACGGCGACCAGGAGGCCGCAGTCGACTGGCTGCGCAAGCAGGGCCTCGGTGCCTCCAAGCGCGCGGGCCGCAGCGCCGAGCAGGGCACGGTGGACGTCGTCCTCGAGGACAACGTGGCCGCGCTCGTCGAGCTCACCTGCGAGACCGACTTCGTGGCGAAGGGCAAGGACTTCGTCGCCACCGTCGGCGCGCTGGCTCAGCTCGTCGCCGACACGGGCGAGGAGGGCCTGGCCGACCAGCCGTTCCAGGACTCGACGGTGGCCGAGACCATCGGGCTGCTCGTCGCCACGCTCGGCGAGAAGATCGAGCTCGGCCGGGTCGTCCGCTACGAGACCGACGACGGCCTGCTCGACGGCTACAAGCACATCCAGAACGAGCGCGGGACGATCGGCGTCCTGGTCGAGGTCGGCGGGGTCGACCGCTCGGACCTGAAGGCCAAGGAGCTCGCCCACGACCTGGCGCTCCACATCGCCAGCGCCGCGCCGCGCTACGTCCGTCGCGAGGACGTCTCACCGGATGCCATCGAGAAGGAGCGCGAGGTGCTCACCGAGCTCACGCGCAACGAGGGCAAGCCCGAAGCGGCGATCGGCAAGATCGTCGAGGGTCGCCTCAACGGCTTCTACAAGGACTACGTGCTGCTCGAGCAGGGCTTCGTGCGGGACCCGAAGGTCACCGTCGGCGCAGCTGATCGAGAGCCTCGCCCCGAAGGCCGAGGTCCGGCGGTTCACCCGTGTCAAGGTGGGCGAGGAATAGGGTCCGTCCTGACGCGAACCCGGGAGTGCCGATGAGCGAGAGCCGGTTCCGCCGAGTGGTGCTGAAGCTCTCGGGCGAGGCCTTTGCCGACACGAGCATCTCGTTCGGCATCGACGCGGTCGTGGTCCAGCGGATCGCCGAAGAGGTCGCCGAGGCGCGCGCCGAGCTCGGCGTCGAGATCGCGATCGTCGTCGGCGGCGGCAACATCTTCCGGGGCATGGTCGGCGCGACCCGGGGCATGGACCGGGCCCGCGCGGACTACATGGGGATGCTGGCCACCGTGATCAACGCGCTGGCGCTCCAGGACGCGCTCGAGGGCGTCGGCCAGCCCACCCGGGTCCAGACCGCGATCACGATGGCCCAGATCGCCGAGCCCTACATCCCGCTGCGCGCGACCCGGCACCTGGAGAAGGGCCGCATCGTGGTCTTCGCCGCCGGCACCGGGAACCCGTACTTCACGACGGACACCACCGCCGCGCTGCGGGGCGCCGAGATCGGCGCGGAGGCGATCCTGAAGGGCACGCACTCCGGGGTGGACGGCGTCTACAGCGCAGATCCCCGGCTCGACCCGACCGCGGTGAAGCTCACCGAGATCAGCCACTTCGAGGTGCTCAACCGCGGCCTGAAGGTCATGGACTCGACGGCGATCACGTTCTGCATGGACAACGAGCTGCCGATCATCGTCTTCGACGTGACTGCACCCGGGAACATCCGCCGGGCGCTCCTCGGCGAGGCGATCGGAACGCTCGTCAGCACGAGGGAGGGATAGCGAGTGGCCACGTCGAAAGAGATCACCGCAGAGACCAAGGAGCGGATGAAGAAGGCCGTCAGCCACCTCCGGGAGGAGTTCGGCGGCATCCGCACCGGACGGGCCAGCTCGGCCCAGGTCGAGAAGATCATGGTCGACTACTACGGCGCCCAGACGCCGCTGCAGCAGCTCGCGGGCTTCAGCGTCCCCGAGGCCCGGGTGCTCGTGGTCCAGCCCTACGACAAGGGGGCGATGAAGGCCATCGAGAAGGCGATCCAGCAGAGCGACCTCGGGATCAACCCGGGCAACGACGGCCAGGTCATCCGGCTGACGTTCCCCCAGCTGACCGAGGAGCGCCGCAAGGAGCTCGTGAAGGTGGTGAAGAACCGGGCCGAGGATGGCCGGGTTTCGGTACGGAACGTGCGCAGGGATGCCCGTAAGGAGCTCGAGGCCATCGAGAAGGCCGGCGACATCTCCCGGGACGAGCTGGAACGGGTGGAGAAGGACCTCGAGAAGGCGGTCGCCGAGGTCATCGCCGAGATCGACGAGATGGTCACCCACAAGGAGCACGAGCTGCTCGAGGTCTAGCCTTGACCGCGGGCCACCCGGAGGATGCCGTGACTGACCGTCGCGACGATGAATTGGAAGAGGGACAGACCGAGAACCCGGTCGCGCCGGCGCGCACGTCGCCCGAAGGCGTCCGGATCCTCGGCGCCGAAGAGGCCCAGGCGGCGATGGACGCGGGCACGGTGGGGCGCCGGTTGGGGGACCAGGACACGCGGTACGGCGACGTCCCGGCCCGGCCCGATCCCGCCATCCGACCCTCGGTCCGGTTCCCCCGATCGGCCGACCAGCCCGACCCCGACGTCGTGCCGCGCGCCAGCGTGGAGGACGACACGGGCGATCACGCGGGCGACGACGGCACCGACGCCGAGTTCGAGCGCGGGATCTCCCTGCTCGGAGACGAGGGGCCCGGCACGGGTGAGCCCCCCGAAGGGATCGATGTCGTCGTGCGCATCGACGACCTGGCGGAGGACGACCTGATCGAGGCCGAGCCCGACGACGTCGAGGTCATCGACGAGGTTGTCGCGATCGGCGGCGTCGCGGACTCCTCGAGCGGCGACGAAGCGGCCGATGAGGACGTGCTCGTCGAGGTCACGGATGGCGACGCGGCGCCGTCGGCGACCCTGCCGCACTGGAGCGAGCCGCCGACCGGCGAGATGCCGCTGCTGCTTCCCGAGGCCGAGCCGGTGGACCTCACGGGCGAGGAGAGCCTCGACGCCTACACCGCCGCCGCGAGCACCGCCGGCGGACCCCGCTTCCTCACCGGAGTGGGGGACTGGGCCCAGGAGGAGTACGAGTCGATCGACGCGCTCGGCGACGACGACACCAACGTCGGCGCGCTGGCCAGCGCCCCCGAGGACGACGACACCGCGTTCGACCGTGAGGTCGCGGCGCGCCGCAAGATCCGCAGCCGGGCCGAGCCGGCGGCGCGGGTGGGGACCGCGGCCCGCCGCACGCCGCGTCCGCCCGACGACGAGCGCGCCGTGACGGGCAACGAGCCCGACCTGACGACTCGGATCATCACCGGGGTCGGGATCGCGGTGCTCGCGCTGATCTGCCTGAAGCTCGGCCGGGACGCCACCGCGGTCCTGGCGACCGCGATCGTCGGGCTCGCCTCGCTCGAGCTGTTCTCGGGTCTCCAGCGCCGGGGCTTCCGCCCGGCCACGATCCTCGCCGTGCTCGCTTCGATCGCGATCGTGCCGATCGCGTTCAAGCGGGGCGAGTTCGCGTTCCCGTTCACGCTGGCGATCGTCATGATCTTCACGTTGCTCTGGTACCTGTTCGAGGTCGTGAAGACCCGCCCGACGGTCAACGTCGCGGTGACGGTGATGGGATTCGTCTACGTCGGTGTCCTCGGCGGGTTCGCGGGCCTGCTGCTCAGCTACCAGAACGGCGTCGGCCTCATCCTCGGCGTGGTCCTGTGCGTCGTGGGCTACGACATCGTCGGCTACGTCATCGGCTCGCAGTTCGGCAAGACCCGTCTCGCACCGGCGATCTCGCCCAACAAGACCGTCGAGGGCCTGGTCGGCGGGATGGCGGCCTCGATCGTCGTGGCCGTGGTCATCGTGAACCGGATCACCCCGTGGAACGACCTCACCGACGCCCTCGCCCTCGGCATCACCGTGGCGGTCATGGCGCCGCTCGGTGACCTGTGCGAGTCGATGCTCAAGCGGGACCTCGGAGTCAAGGACTTCGGCACGATCCTGCCCGGCCACGGCGGCATCCTGGACCGGTTCGACGCGATCCTGTTCTGCCTGCCCGCGGTCTACTACCTCGCTCGCGCGCTGACCATCGGCTGATGGCCGAGCCCATCAACGTCGTCCTCCTGGGGTCGACGGGGTCGGTCGGCACCCAGGCGATCGAGGTCATCCGGGACCATCCCGACGACTACCGCGTCGTCGCGTTGGCCGCGGGATCGAACCGGGCCGCGCTCGACGCGCAGGCCGCGGCGCTCGGGGTCCCCGCCGACCGTGCGTTGCTCGCGGGCGACGCGCCCGAGGTGCTCTCCGAGCTCGCGGCGCTGCCCGAGGCGGACGTCGTGCTGAACGCGGTCGTGGGGTTCGCCGGGCTCCCGGCCACGCTCGCCGCGCTCACGCAGGGCAAGCGGCTCGCGCTCGCGAACAAGGAGAGCCTGATCGCGGGCGGGCCGGTCGTGGCCAAGGCGCGCGTCGCGGGCGGTGGCCACATCGTGCCGGTGGACTCCGAGCACTCCGCGGTGTACCAGGCGCTGCGGTCCGGCGCGCCGAACGAGGTGGCGAAGGTCATCCTCACCGCGAGCGGGGGACCGTTCCGGGGCAGGAGCCGGGCCGAGCTCGCCTCGGTGTCCGTCGCGGACGCGCTGAAGCATCCGACCTGGGCCATGGGTCCCAAGATCACGGTGGACTCGTCGACGCTCATCAACAAGGGCCTCGAGGTGATCGAGGCCCACGAGCTGTTCGGGGTCGACTTCGACCAGATCCAGGTCGTGGTGCACCCGCAGTCCGTCGTGCACGGGATGGTCGAGTTCCGCGACGGGGCCACGATCGCCCAGCTCTCGATGCCCGACATGAAGCTCCCGATCGGCTTGGCCCTCGGCGTGCCCGCAGCGCCTCGACCAGGCCTTCGGCGCCATCGACTGGACCACGCTGAGCTCGCTCACCTTCGAGCTGCCCGACCTCGAGGCGTTCCCGGGCCTGGGCCTCGCCTACGCGGCGGGCCGGGCCGGTGGGGGTGCGCCCGCGGTGCTCAGCGGGGCGAACGAGGTAGCGGTGGAGGCGTTTCTGGCCGGGGCGATCCCCTGGCTGGGCATCGCCGAAACCGTGGACGAGGTGCTCCAGGCCGGAACCGGGAACGTCGATGACGTCTCAGACGTTCTCGAAACGGACCGGGTCGCGCGCGAGCGCGCCCGGAAGTCCATCGCCAACCGAGCTGCCGCATGAGGTCCCTGTGAAAGATCCGCTGGACGATTCGCCCCCGGTCGAGACCAAGAAGGCCGTCACCGGCATCGTGGTCATCCTGGTGGGCATCGCGCTGCTCGTCCTGGCCCGGCCGTCCGCGTGGGTGACGATCTCGATCGTCATCGGCCTGGTCCTCACGATCATGCTGCACGAGGCGGGCCACATGATCGTGGCCAAGCGCTCGGGCATGAAGGTCACGGAGTTCTTCGTCGGCTTCGGCCCGCGCATCTGGTCGTTCCGCAAGGGCGAGACGGAGTACGGCGTGAAGGCGATCCCGGCCGGCGGCTACGTGCGCATCATCGGCATGAGCAACATCGAGGAAGTCGACCCCGAGGACGAGCCCCGCACCTACCGCAAGGCGTCGACGAGCAAGAAGCTCAAGACCATCCTCGCGGGCGTCACCGTCAACCTGCTCATCGCCTACATCCTGTTCTTCATCGTCATCGTCGGGAACGGCGAGTTCAAGCCCGGGACGTCGATCGACCAGATCCAGAAGCGCAGCCCGGCCGCGGCCGCCGGGCTGAAGGCCGGCGACAAGATCGTGGCGATCAACGGGGTGCGGATCAAGAACTGGGACGACCTCGGCGCCAACGTCCGCCCGCACGCGGGCGAGCAGATCTCGGTCACCGCGCTCCGCCACGGTGCGCCGATCACCGTGACGGCGACGCCGGAGAAGGTCGCGGGCGAAGGAAAGCTCGGCGTCTACCCGAACAGCGTGCGCCAGACCTACTCGGTGATCGCCGCGGTGCCGCAGTCGTTCAACTGGATGTGGCGCAGCGACGGCCGCAACCGTCGGCGGGCTCGCGAAGGTGTTCTCACCGTCGGGGGTCGCGAAGTACAGCAAGACCGTGACCGCGCCCGGGTCGAAGGGCTCGTTCACGAACGACCAACGACCGCGCTCGATCGTCGGCATCGTCGCGGACGGCGGGAGCATCGTCGGCGGCAGCGTCTGGGTGCTGCTCGTCCTGCTCGCGACCATCAACCTCTTCCTGGCGCTGTTCAACCTGATCCCCCTGCTGCCCTTCGACGGGGGTCATGCGGCCGTCGCGATCTACGAGTACTTCGCCTCGAGGCTCACCGGACGGTCCGTGCAGGTCGATTACAAGCGACTGATGCCGATCACCGCGGCGGTGCTGGTGGTCGTGCTGGCGCTGGGCCTGTCGACCATGTACCTGGATGTGCGCCAGATCATCACAGGCACGTAGCGGTCCCCGCCCGGTCCACGGCTTAGGCTGATTGGCGCATGTTCGAGCGTCGTGCCACCCGCCAGGTCCTCGTCGGCCGCCCTCCCGGGCCGAGCGTCGCCGTCGGTGGTGACGCCCCGATCTCGGTCCAGTCGATGACGACGACGAAGACCGCGGACGTGGACGCGACGCTGGCCCAGATCTACGCGCTGGCCTCGGCGGGTTGCGACATCGTGCGCTGCACCTGCAACGAGGAGGCCGCGGCCGAAGGTCTCGCGCAGATCGTGCCCCGCTCGCCGGTGCCGATCATCGCGGACATCCACTTCCAGTACCGGCTCGCGCTCGCCGCGATGGAAGCCGGCGTGCAGGGTCTCCGGCTGAACCCCGGCAACATCCGCAAGCCCGAGCACATCAAGGTCGTGGCGCGCGAGGCGAAGGACCGCGGGCTGCCGATCCGCATCGGCGTGAACGGCGGCAGCCTCGACCCGGACATCTTCGAGCAGTACGGCGGCGCGACGCCCGAGGCGCTCGTGGCCTCGGCCCAGCGCGAGCTCGCGTACTTCCGCGAGGTGGACTTCGAGGACTGCAAGATCTCGGTGAAGGCGAGCAACGTCGCCACCATGATCAACGCGTACCGGTTGCTCTCCGAGACGGTCGACTACCCGCTGCACCTCGGCGTGACCGAAGCCGGGCCGCCGCCCGCCGGGCTGGTGAAGTCCACCGCGGGCATCGGCACGTTGCTCTCCGAGGGCATCGGCGACACCATCCGCTACTCCCTCACCGCGGACCCGGTCGAGGAAGCCCGCGCCGGTCGCACGTTGCTGGAGTCGCTCGGGCTGCGCGAGCGCAAGGGCCTGGACCTCATCGCGTGTCCGAGCTGCGGGCGAGCCGAGGTCGACGTGATCAAGGTCGCGAGCGACGCGATGGCCGCACTGGCGGACCGCAACATCCCGTTGCAGGTCGCGGTGATGGGCTGCGTCGTGAACGGCCCCGGCGAGGCCCGTGAGGCCGACCTCGGCATCGCGGCCGGACGCGGCCGCGGCCACCTCTTCGTGAAAGGCCACGTCGTGCGGGTCGTGCCCGAGGCGGACATGGTCGACGCGCTCGTCGCGGAGGCCGAGCGCATCATGGAAGACGGCATCGAAGCGGTGATCGCGTCGGCCGATCCCACCGCTGCGGCCCAGGCGGAAGCGGCCCGGGCCGAGCTGCTCGCCGAGCAGGGCACCGACGTGAACCACTCGGGCGAGAAGATCGATCGCATCCGCGGCATCGCGGAGCCGGAATCGACGCCCGTGGAGCTCCGTTCGGTCTGATGCGGGCGACGGCACCGGCGACGCCCACACCGGCACGGATCCGGCGCGGCGCGCCCCTGATCCCGGACTTCCTGTGGCGGTGGATCGGGTGGATCCTCGGGGTCCTGACCGCGATCGTCGCCGTGTTCGCAGCACTGACGAGCAATGAAGTCGGTCCGTTCCCGTTCGAGCAGCGGATCATGACCACGCTCCGCCACGCCGACGTTCCGTACCGGCTCTGGCGGTTCGGGCTCGCGCTCGGCTCACCGGTGTTCTTCGCCGCCGTGGTGATCGCACTCGCGGCCTGGGCGATCGCGCGGCGGAGCTGGCCGATCCTGATCGCGTGCGCGACGGTGCCCGGCGCCGTCATCATCGTCGAGGCGGTGCTCAAGCCGCTGGTCGATCGGCGCGACGCATGGCACGACGTCCTCTACTACCCGTCGGGGACCGCGGCCGGGGTCGCCGCGTGGACGACGCTCGTCTGGCTCCTCGCGGTGCCCCTGATCCGCCGGCCCGGCCTGCGCCTCGCGCTCGCGCTCGTACTCGGCGCGCTCACGACGCTGACCGCGCTCGCGGTAATCGCGTCGGACAAGCACCTTCCGCTGGACGCGGTCGGCGGCGTCGCGGCCGGCATGGCGATCGTGCTCGGGTGCGCCGCGTTGATCGACCGGGTGACCCACGCCCACCGCGCACCGGACGAACCGGAGCTGCTCAGCCCCGGTTGAGCCGGAGGTCCTGGAGCCGGGCGCGCCAGCCCGTCGCGCTCCCGGCGGCGAGGCGCTCGCGGCGCAGCTCATCGACGAGCCGGTCTTCGAGCGGTTCGAGCTCCCGGCCGACGACCCAGCTGAGCAGCCGGTCCGCGAGCGCCGGGTTGCGGGGGAGCGCGGGACCGTGGAGGTACGTGCCGACGAGCCGCTCGCGCAGGACTCCGTCCACCGCGCCGATGCCGTTGCCGCCACCGGCCAGCACCCGGCCCAGAGGGCGCTCGGCCGGCCCGAGCCGGGTGCGGCCGCCGTGGTTCTCGAAGCCGGTCAGGGTCGGCAGCGCGAGGCTCGGGTCGGGCTCGACGACGACCTCGCCGATCAGGCGGGACGGTCCGGCCGCGGTGGTCATGTCCACCAGCCCGAGGCCGTCGAGGTGCTCGCCGTCGCGGGCTTCGTAGGTGTGCCCGAGCAGCTGGAAGCCGGCGCAGACCGCGAAGATGACCGCGCCGGCGGACCGGGCCCGGTCGATCGCGCCGCGCGACGCACGCATGCCGGCCGCGGCCATCACCTGGGGATCGTCCTCCCCGCCCCCGAACAGGTAGACGTCGAGCGAGTCGGGGATCGGTGTGCCCGCCGCCACCTCGACCATCTCCGCGTCGATGCCCCGGCGCCGGCACCGCTCGACCAGGACGATCGCGTTGCCGCGGTCCCCGTAGGTGCCGAGCAGCTCGGGGAACACGAGCCCGACCCGCACGGTCGACGGGGTCGTCACCACGACCGCTTCGTCAGGTGGGTGAACTGCGTGTACGAGGCGATGATGTCGACACCGGAGCCGGGGAGGCGCGCCGCGGCGGCCAGTGGGTCGGGTTCGACGAAGCAGTCGACGCCGCCATAGTCCAGCCGCACCGCGACGTCGAGGGCCCGCTCCCCGCTCGCCGCGACGGGCACGCCGCGCAGCAGCTCGTAGGGCACGTCCCAGAGCCAGGACGGGTCCCGACCATCGGCGACGTGCGCGTTGACCGCGAGCACGACGCCCGCGTCACTGCCCTCGAGCCAGCGCAGCACCTCGGTCCAACCGGCCGGGTTCTTCGCGAGCAGGACCCGGGCGTCGCGGCCGTCGGGGAGACTGCGGGTCGAGAACCGCCCCGACACGACCTCGACCGACGCGAGTCCGGCGACCGCGCGCTCGATCGGCGCCTCGAAGTGCAGCACCGCGGCCGCCAGCGCGAGCGCGGCGTTCATGCGGTTCCACGCGCCGGGGATGCGCAGCTGCATCGGGATGCGCTCGGCGCTGAGGACGAGCACGTCGCCGTCGAGCCGGTTCGGCGAGTCCGGTTGCGCGAAGCCACAGCTCGGGCAGTCGAAGCGGTCCGCCGACCACGTGAGCAGGCCGGCGCAGCTCGGGCAGGTTGCCGCGTCGCTGCGCCACGGCGCGCCGAGCGCGACCCAGGTCGGGTTCGCCGGCGCCGCGGCCCAGACGACGTGCGGGTCCGACGAGTTCGCGATGACGTCGATGTCCGGATGTGTCGTGCAGACGTCGCGCCAGCGCTCGGCGATCGCGCGCACCTCACCGAACCGGTCGAGCTGGTCGCGCGTGAGGTTGCCGAGCACGAGCAGCTCCGCGTCGAGGGGGTCGACCACCTTCGGCAGCCAGCGCTCGTCGACCTCGATCACGGCGACATCGGTGTCGGGCTCGCGCGCGAGAGCCGCCGCGATGCCCGCCGGCATGTTGGCGCCGGTGTGGTTCGTGGCGACCGCCGTGCCGTTCGCCCGCAGCGCTTCCGCGAGGAGGCGGGTCGTCGTGGTCTTGCCGTTCGTCGCGGAGACGAGCGCGACACGGCGCGCGCCCACCACGTCGGCGAGGAGGTCGGGCTCGATGCCGAGCATGACGCGGCCACTGACCTGGGTTCCTGCGCCCCGGCCCGTGATCCGTGATGCCCATCCGGCGGCTCGGCCCGCGGTCGAACGCGAGCTGCGCCGCGAAGTGCCGTCACCGCCGCTCGCACCAGTAGGCGTCGACGCGGTACGAGATCGCGACGAGCTCCTGCCCGACCGCCAACGGATGCGTGTCGAGCACGTGGCGGAACTCGTCGAGCGCGCGCTCCTGCTCGACCGGCGCCATGACCGCGATGTGGCTCACGGACCGGAAGCGGTCCAGGACCTGCTCGCGGGTGAGGTGCTGTTCGTGGTGGAACGTCGCCTCCACCAGGTCGCCGAACTCGCGGTGCGCGACGAACGCGGAGTCGCTCCACTCCTCGTGCACCCGCCACGGCGCCCGCTTCTCGATGCGGTCCATGATCGACCAGAGCTGGTCCACGAGGTCGTTGCTGCGGTCGCGTGCGTTCCAGATGAGCGCGAGCCGCCCGCGGGACCGCAGCACCCGCGCGAATTCGTCGAGCGCGATCGGCGCATCGAACCAGTGGAACGCCTGCGCCACCGTGATCGCGTCGAGGGCTGCGCCCGCGATCGGCAGCTGCTCGGCGGTCGCCGCGACGATCGGTACGCCGGGGCACATCGCGACGAAGCCCGCGCGCATGCCCTCGACCGGCTCCGCGCCGAGGAGGTCGGCGCCGGTCGGGCTCAGGAGGCGGGTGAGCTTGCCGGTGCCCGCCGCGATGTCGGCGACGCGCACGCCCGGACCGATCCGAAGGTGCTCGACCAGCCACGCCACCGCGTCGGGCGGATAGCTCGGGCGGGCCTGCTCGTAGACCTCGGCGCCCTTGTCGAACCCGGTGGCGGCGACTTCGTGGACCGGCATCGGGCCATGATCGCACGCACGCCCGGGCCTCTGGCGGGCTCAGTCGTGGAGGCCGCACTCCGTCTTGTCCAGCCCGGCCCAGCGTCCGGCGCGGGCGTCCTCGCCGTCGCCGACGGGGCGGGTGCACGGCCAGCAGCCGATCGAGGTGTAGCCGCGCTCGGCGAGCGGGTGCACCGGGATGTTGCGGTCCTTGATGTAGCCGGAGACGTCGAGGTCGCTCCACGTCGCGAGCGGGTTGACCTTGACGAGGCCGCGGCTCTGGTCGTAGGAGACGATCGGCGCCGACGCGCGGCTGGCCGCCTCGTCCCGCCGCAGCCCGGTCATCCACGCGGCCCGGCCGCGCAACGCCCGCTCGAGCGGCTCGACCTTGCGCACCCGGCAGCACTGGTCCGGGTCGCTGTGCCAGAGGTCGTCCGCCGCGGCCTTGGGCCGCATCACCATGAGGTTCAGGTTGTAGCGAGCGCGCACCTGCTCGACGAACCAGAGCGTCTCGGCGAAGTGGTACTGCGTGTCGAGGAACACGACTTCGATGTCGGGCACGGCCTGCACCGCGACGTCGATGAGCACGCAGTCCTGGAACGATGCCGCGAGGACGAGGCCGGTGTTGAAGCGCTCCGCCGCCCACTTGACGACCGACGACGCGGGCTTCGACTCGAACGACCGCGAGATCTCCGCCAGCTCCGTGAGCTGGGGGAGGAGCTCGACCGGCGTCGCGACGCCATTCGGCACCGGATGCGCACCGGGCTCGGCGACCGTCGGGGGAAAGGTGGGGTTCGCCGAGCTACGCACGCCGAAGTCCACACCGGTGGTGATGCTCATGTCGCGCACTCGCTGTCACCCACTTCTGCCACGTACGGCCCAGTCTCGTCGAAGTCGACGTAGAATTCGGGCTTCTCTTCCGGGGTCGGGAAGACGTCGAGGTCCTTGAGCAGGGTGCCGACGCCGGCCGCGCCGCCGGACCGTCCGAGCCAGTCCGAGAACGTCTCGCCGGCGGTGCGCTCCGAAGCGAACTTCCCGACGACCCGCACGACACCCTCGGCCGCGGCCTTCGCCGGCAGCTTCGAGGCCTTCTCGCCGAAGGCGATCTCCATGTTGCCGAGGTGACCGCCGAGCAGCATCTGGTAGCCGGGCGCCGACTTGCCGTGCGCGCGGCGCTCGATGCCGAGGAAGCCGATGTCGGAGATGTGGTGCTGGCCGCACGAGTTCGTGCATCCGGAGATGTTGATCCGCACGCCACCGACCTCCGCGAGGCCGGCCTCGTCGAGCGCGCGCCCGATGTCGGAGGCGAGGCCGCGGGACTGCGTCACCGCGATGTTGCAGGTGTCCGCGCCGGGGCAGCTGACGACGTCCCGAGCGAGCTCGACGCCCGGCTTCTCCATGTCGTACTCAGCGAGGCGGCCATGGAGCTCGGGGAGCTGCTCCTCGGCGAGGCCACGGAGCACGAAGTTCTGGCGGTTGGTGATGCGGATGTCGACGCCGAAGTCGCGCTGGATCTGCGCGAGCCCACGGAACTGGTCCGTCGTGATGTCACCGAGGTTGCAGTACGCGTAGGCGCTGACGGTGCCGTTCGCGCGGCCGCGCACGACGTTGGCCATGTCCCAGCGGCGGTAGTCGTCGAGTCCCCGCAGCTCTACCGGGACGCCACCGTCGGCCGAGACCGCGGTGCCGATGCCGGCGGGCGCGTCGCCCCGCTCCTCGACGATGGCGGGAACGCCGCCCGGGTAGGTCGCGGACGCGCGCAGGAACTTGCGCTCCTTGATGATCCGCTCGCGCAGCTCCTCGATGCCCATCGTGTCGACCAGCCACTTCATGCGGGCCCGCAGCTTGTTGTCGCGGTTGCCGTAGTGGTCGAACGTCCGGAGGCAGGCCTCGACGGTCGCGAGCAGGTCCTCGCGGGTGGTGAAGTCCTCGAGCGCGAGGGCCGGGTGGGGGGTCGTGCCGAGGCCGCCGGCCAGGAAGACCTTGAAGCCGGGCTCGAGCGAGCCGTCGGCGCGGGGCCGGGTGAGGGCGATGATGCCCACGTCGTTGAACATCGCCTGGCCGCAGTCGGTGGCGCAGCCGGAGAAGTTGACCTTGAACTTGCGGGGGAGGCGCTGCGCGATCGGGTTGCGCAGGAAGAGGTCGGTGACGGCCTGGGCCCACGGGGTGATGTCGAGCACCTCGAAGGGGCAGGCGCCGGCGAGGTGGCAACCGGCCACGTTGCGCACGGTGTCGCCGCAGGCTTCCCGACTCGTCATGCCGACCGACCCCAGGAGCCGCAGCACCTCCGGGACGTCGCGCAGCGCGACGAAGTGGAACTGGACGTTCTGGCGGGTCGTGAGGTGGCCCCAGCCGCGGGAGTAGGTGGTGGCGATGGTGCCGAGGACCTCGAGCTGCTCGGGCGTGACCCGGCCGTGGGGGATCTTCACCCGGACCATCTGGTTGGTGCCGCCCTGGCGCTGACCGTAGATGCCCTGGTTGAGGCGCATGACCCGGAAGACCTCCTCCGGGAGGTCGCCCGCGAGGTACTGCTCGATCGCGGTCTCGAACTTGTCGATCTCGTCGGCCACCTCGGGGTCGAGGGGGCGGGCTCTGAGCTCATCGAGATTGATTGCCACGGCAGATCCTCTGAACGGGTCGTGGGACGGCCCCGAACTGGATGGGCGGCGCGATGCGCGGCGACTCCGGGTGCGAGACCGAGGGAGTGGGCGCGCGGTTTACGCGCGACCCAGGCCCGCGCGCTGACACAACTCGTCCTGCACCTCGTGAGGGGTGCGACCTTGGGCGATGCTGGCGGCGCCGTGGGACCGGATCACGAGGAGAACAGTAACGATGTGCGGCTCGAAATACCAGCGTTCTGGTCGGGAATAAATCCGACCGAACTTATCGAGATTGTATCGGGCCAATGATTCCGGGCCCGGCCGGAAGCCACACTGGAGCCCGGCGCCGGCTCGAATCAGAGGAGCGGCTGGAACCGGCGGAGCCCGGTGACCCCCTCCGGGGGCGCGAGTGCCTCCACGAAGCTGAGGGGCACCCGGTAGCGCTCGCACCACGCCTGCAGCCCGAGCTCGTCGAGCTCGCGGGCGACCCGGTCTCCCTTCTCGTTCGCCTCGGCGACGGTCGCCGTGGTGAAGAGGAGCTTCCCGTACCCGGCGGGGTTGACCGCGAAGATCGCCGGCTTCGGGTCGTCCTGGATGACGTGGAGGATGCCCCAGAGCACCTGCCGCGCCCGCTGGCGCCACGTCGGCGCCGGCGGAAACGCCGTGAAGATGCGCAGCAGAGGCTCCCCGCCCATGGGCCGGGAGGATATTCGCATCGGAGCTGCGGCCACCAGGGTGTGACGCGCAGCCTTTGGGCGCAGCCGGCGAACGGCGCCTCGGTACTCTCTCGACATGCCTGCTGGTCGTACGACGCGGATGTCCGAGCTCTTCTTGCGCACCCTGCGCGACGACCCGGCCGACGCGGAGCTGGACAGCCACCGGCTCCTGGTGCGGGGTGGGTTCATCCGCCGGGTCGCGTCGGGCGTCTACTCCTGGCTGCCGTTGGGCAACCGGGTGCTGCGGGCCGTCGAGCAGATCGTCCGCGAGGAGATGGACGCGGCCGGGGCCCAGGAGACGGTCCTGCCGATCATCCAGCCGCTCGAGCTCTGGGAGCGCAGCGGGCGCGATGCCGCGTACGGGCCGATGATGTTCCGGCTGCAGGATCGCAAGGAGACGAGGTTCTGCTTGTCGCCCACGGCCGAAGAAGTCGTGACGACCCTGGTCGCGGCCGAGTACTCGTCGTACCGCGACCTGCCCGTGAACCTCTACCAGATCAACTGGAAGTACCGCGACGAGCTGCGGCCCCGCTTCGGGGTGCTGCGGGCGCGGGAGTTCCTGATGAAGGACGCGTACTCCTTCGACCGCGACCTCGAAGGGCTCCAGCAGTCGTACGAGGCGATGTACGCCGCCTACGCGAAGATCTTCACGCGCTGCGGGTTGACCTTCCGGTCCGTGAAGGCGCAGTCGGGGGAGATCGGCGGCGACACGAGCCAGGAGTTCATGGCGGTCGCGGCCGTGGGCGAGGACGCATTCGTCTGGTGTGAGAGCTGTGACTACGCGGCAAACACCGAAGCGGCCACCAAGCAGGAGTTGGCCGAGACCCCCGCACCGGCCGACGCCCCGGCACGGGAGAAGCTGCACACCCCCGACCTGCCCGGGATCGACGGCGTCGCGAAGCACCTGGGCACGAAGCCGAACCGGCTGCTGAAGGCGATCGCGTTCGAGGTCGACGGCGACCTCGGGCTCGCGATCGTCCCCGGCGACCGTGAGGTCAACGAGTTCGTGCTGGACCAGCTCTTCGACGGCGAGGTGCGGCTCCTGACCGACGCCGACTTCGCGGCGCGCCCGGACCTGCCGAAGGGCTACATCGGGCCCGACTTCGACGGCGCGAGGTACGTCGTCGCCGACTCCTCGGTGCGCGCGCCGCATCCCTGGATCACGGGCGCGAACGAGCTCGACCACCATGTGAAGGGATCGGTGCTCGGTCGCGACTTCACGCCGACCGTGTGGGCCGAGGTCGCCGTCGTCGAGCCGGGTGACGCGTGCCCGAAGTGCGGGCTCCCCCTGCGCATCGACCGCGGCATCGAGGTGGGCCATGTCTTCCAGCTGGGCACGAAGTACACCGACGCGCTCGGCGCGCTCTACACCGATGAGAACGGCGAGCAGCACACGATGGTCATGGGTTGCTACGGGATCGGGGTCAGCCGGATCATCGCGGCGGTCGTCGAGGAGCACCACGACGACAACGGCATCGCGTGGCCGGCCGCGCTCGCCCCGTTCGACGTCCACGTGATCGCCATGCCCGGCGACGAGTCCGCGGCGGAGGCCGAGAAGCTCTGCGCGGAGCTGAGCGCCGCGGGCCTCGACGTGCTCTACGACGACCGCGAGGGGCGACCCGGTGTGAAGTTCGCCGACGCGGATCTCATCGGCATGCCGGTGCAGGTCATCGTGGGGGCCAAGGGCATCGCCCGGGGCATCGTCGAGCGCAAGGTGCGGGCGACGGGGGAGCGCGACGAGATCCCCCGGGCCGAGGCAGTGGCCACGATCGCGGGCGCTGCGTGACCCTCTCGGTGCCGTCGCCGGTCTCGCCGATGCTGGCGAAGCTGGCGCGCGAGATGCCCGTCGGGGACCAGTGGGCCTACGAGCCGAAGTGGGACGGGTTCCGCTGCATCGTGTTCCGCGACGGCGACGAGATCGAGCTCGGCAGCCGGAACGAACGACCGCTCACCCGCTACTTCCCGGACCTCGTCGAGCCCCTCCTCGCGGCGCTGCCCGACGGTGCGGTGGTCGACGGCGAGATCGTGATCAAGACCGACGCGGGGCTGGACTTCGACCTGCTCTCGCTGCGGATCCATCCCGCCGCCAGCCGCGTCGCGATGCTCGCGGCGGAGACCCCCGCGGCCTTCGTCGCGTTCGACCTGCTCGCCGAGGGCTCGACGGATCTGCGCGAGGTGCCGTTCGGGGAACGCCGGGCCCGGCTCGAGGCGATGGTCGGTGATGCGGTGCCGCAGGTCCACCTCACGCCGATCACCCGCGACCCGGAGCGGGCGCGCGAGTGGTTCGACACGTTCGAGGGCGCCGGGCTCGACGGCGTCGTCGCGAAGGATGTGACCGGTGAGTACAAGGAAGGTGAGCGGGGCTGGCTCAAGGTCAAGCACCTGCGCACCGCCGACTGCGTGGTCGCGGGGTTCCGGACGCACAAGGACGGCAAGGGGGTCGGCTCGTTGCTGCTCGGCCTCTACAACGACGAGGGCCGGTTGCAGCACGTCGGGGTCGCGTCGAGCTTCAACGCGGCGCGCCGCAAGGAGCTGGTCGCGGAGCTCGCGCCGTATCGCGTCGACAGCCTCGAAGGTCACCCCTGGGCGGAGTGGGGTGGTGCTGAGGACCACACCGAGGACGGCGCCGCCCGCATGCCCGGCGCGCCGAGCCGGTGGAACGCGAAGAAGGACATGACCTGGGAGCCGCTGCGCATCGGCCTCGTCGCCGAGGTCGCCTACGAGCACATGCAGCGCGACCGGTTCCGTCACACGACCCGGTTCCAGCGCTGGCGCCCCGACCGCGAGCCGTCCTCCTGCACCTACGAGCAGCTCGAGGTCCCGGTCCCCATGGAGCTCGAGCAGGTCTTCGGCAGCTAGCCCCCCACCTTTTGGCGGCGCAAGTTCACCGTAGGGGTGGACTCCCGACGCCAAAACGGGGTCAGGGCTCGGGCTTCTTGGCGGGCTTCTTGGCCCGGCTGGGGGCGACCCGCTTGGGCTCGCCGACGGCCTTGGGGAAGTTCGGGGGCCAGGCCTCGTCGCCGAGGCCGTCGCGCTCGTCGCGGGCCGCGAGGTCGAGGAGCGGCTGGAGCGAGAACGCGACGTCGTCGATCGCGGCCGACGGGTCGCCGACGGATGCGTAGCGCGCCGGGACCGTCGCGATCGTGAGGTCGCCGGGATCCGCTTCCATGATCTCGTCCCAGGTCAGCGGGCAGCTGACCCGGCCCTCCGCGTTCGCGCGCACGGAGTACGCGGACGCGACGGTGCGGTCGCGGGCGTTCTGGTTGTAGTCGATGAAGACGGTGTCGTCGCCCCGCTCCTCCTTCCACCACTTGGTGGTCGCGCGGCCCGGCATCCGGCGCTCGACCTCGCGGGCGAGCGCGAGCGCGGCGCGCCGCATCTCGGTGAAGTCCCAGCGGGGCTCGATGCGGACGTTCACGTGGATCCCGCGCGAGCCCGACGTCTTCGGGTAGCCGACGAGCCCGTGCTCCTCGAGCACCTCGTGGATCATGCCGGCGACGACCTGGACGTCGCCGTAGGTCACCGCGGGCTGGGGGTCGAGGTCCACCCGCAGCTCGTCGGGATGGTCGACGTCGGCACGCCGGACCGCCCACGGGTTGAGGTCGATGCAGCCGAGGTTCCCGGCCCACACGACGTGCGCGACGTCGACGGGGCAGAGCTCGTCGGCGTGGCGTCCGCTCGGGAACGTGACCCGGACCGTCTCGATCCACTCGGGTCGCTGCGGGGGCACCCGCTTCTGGAAGAACGGCTCCCCGGTGGCGCCGTGCGGGTAGCGCTTCAGGACTGTCGGCCGCTCCCGGACGCCCCGCAGGACTCCCTCACCGACGGCCACGAAGTACCGCGCGAGATCGAGCTTCGTCTCGCCCCGAGCGGGGAAGAACACCTTGTCAGGGTTCGTCACCTTGACGGTGTGGCCGGAGACGTCGAGCTCGACGAACGGGGACGGAGCCATCGTGTGACCGTAGCGATCACCCGGCGCCGGTCGAGCGAATCCGTGGCCGTACGCCATGGGAAACGGGGGTGGCGTCTGGTATTCTCCACGGGTTCTCGTACGGATGTGTCGGCCCCCAGTGGGCCAGGCCAGCGTGGGCCTTGTGCCCACGCTGTTTATTGACTTCACGAGGCGCACAAGGAGGAGGTGAGCGTGGTGCCCGACCGGATGGAGACCATCAGAAGCGTGGTGGAGCCGGTCCTCGCACCGCTCGACCTCCGGATCTACGACCTGATCCTGGACGGTATCGTCGTCCGCCTGGTCCTCGATCGCCCCGGTGGAGTGGACATCGACACCCTCGAGGCCGCGAGCCGCGCCGTCGCGCCGCTCCTCGAGGGAATGGATGACCTGGCGGGCCCGTTCACGATCGAGGTCAGCAGCCCCGGCGTGGAGCGCCGGCTCCGCACCCCCGAGCACTTCATCACCGCGATCGGCGAGCAGGTCTCCGTCAAGGCTCGCGGTGAGGACGGCGCCATGGAGCGGCTGCACGGCGTGCTCACCGCCGCGGACCCGAACACCATCACCATCCGTCTCGAGGACGGCGACCGGGAGATCGCGATCGATGCGATCGACCAGGCTCGCACGGTCTTCGACTGGTCTCCTGCGCCGAAGCCGGGCAAAGGCTCCAAGCCCGGCCGCGCCAAGAAGGAAGCGGTCGCATGAACAGCGAAATGATGGAAGCGCTCTACACGATCGAGCGCGAGAAGGGGATCTCGGTCGAGATCATGCTGGAGGCGCTCGCCAACGCGTTGGTGACCGCCTACAAGCGCATGCCCGACGCGGCCGACGAGGCGCTCGTCGAGATCGACATCGAAACCGGCGACATCCACGTCATCGCCCAGGAGCTCGACGAAGAGGGTCAGGTCGTCAAGGAGTGGGACGACACGCCGAACGACTTCGGCCGCATCGCCGCGCAGACCGCGAAGCAGGTGATCCTCCAGCGCATCCGTGAGGCGGAGCGCGAGATGAAGTACGAGGAGTACGCGGGTCGCGAGGGCGACATCGTCACCGGCATCATCCAGCAGACGGACCAGCGCTACACCCTGCTCGACCTGGGCAAGGTCGAGGCGCTGCTCCCGCAGGCCGAGCAGGTCCAGAACGAGCGCTACGAGCACGGCAGCCGGCTCAAGGCGTACATCGTCGAGGTCCGCAAGACCGCCAAGGGCCCCCAGATCGTCGTCAGCCGCACCCACCCCGGCCTGGTCAAGCGGCTCTTCGAGCTCGAGGTCCCGGAGCTGCTCGACGGCGTCGTGGAGCTCAAGGCCGTCGCCCGCGAGCCGGGTCACCGCACGAAGATCGCGGTCGCGTCGAACGACCAGAACGTGGACCCGGTCGGTGCGTGCGTCGGCGCCCGGGGCTCACGCGTCCGGATGGTCGTCAACGAGGTGCGCGGGGAGAAGGTCGACATCGTCCCGTACACCGACGACCCCGCCGAGTTCGTCATGAAGGCGCTCGCTCCGGCACGCGTGCGCGAGGTGCGCATCCACCCCGACACCGGCATCGCCGAGGTCATCGTCCCGGACTTCCAGCTGTCGCTCGCGATCGGCAAGGAAGGCCAGAACGCCGCGCCTCGCGGCGCGGCTCAGTGGCTGGCGCGTCGACATCAAGAGCGAGAGCCAGCTCGCGGAGGAAGAGTCCGGCGGCGGGGTCGAGTACGCCGAGGGGGAGTGGGTCGAGAACCCGTCGGGTGAGCTCGTGTGGCAGCCGGCCGAAGGTGGGGAGACGATCTCCGCCGCCGAGGCGGGCTACGCGTCGCCGGATCTCGGCGCCGCGGTGGGGGAGAAGGCCGAGGGTGAGGTCAAGCCCCCGATGGACCCGACGAGCCTCGGCGACAAGCCCAGCCCCCCGGCTCCGCCCGCGCCCCCGAGCGCGCCGCCCGCACCCGTCGCCGAATCCGCACCGGCGGAAGGGGTAGAGGAGCCAACGGCGCCATCACCCCAGCCCGACGCCGACGGAGCGCCGTTGGCGACCAGAAAGATCGAAGAGAAGGAAGGGACCGTCAGTTAACGCGGACCGTCAGTGAACGGACAGACCGAGCGCAGCTGCGTCGGGTGCGGCCGGAAGGCGGCGCCCGAGGAGCTCGATCGGATCGCCCGGCGACCGGACGGAAGTCTGGCCGTCGGCCGGCGGGAGCCGGGTCGTGGCGCCTGGATCTGCTCGGGCGCGATGGCGTGCTTCGACCAGGCGATCCGCCGCAAAGCGCTGGAACGGTCGTTCCGCCGTCCCGTAACGAACACCGACATCGAGAGACTCCGTGCGAGACTGTATGGAGCCGCCCCGCACGGGGCGCAGCAGCGGCCCCCTTCTGGGGCCGGGAAGCAATAAGGACGGATCTGGCTTTGGCCACCAAGAAGATCAGGGTCTACGAGCTTGCCCGAGAGCTCGGCGTCGACAACCAGGTAGTCCTGGATCTCGCCGAAGAGCTCAAGATCGGGGTGAAGAGCCACTCGTCGAGCATCGACGACCCGTCGGCCGATCGCGTCCGGCGCCTGGCGGACTCCCGCGAGCTCCGCGGCGAGCCCATCGTGGACGAGCCCAAGGCGAAGCCCGCCGAGACCACCGGCGCCCGCGGTCGGGGCAAGCCGAAGCCCGCCGAGCCCGAGCCCGTCGCCGCGGTCGCGGTGGACACTGCCGCGCCGGCTGTCGTGGCCGAGCCCGAGCCGGTGCGCCCGGTCCATCGCGTCGTCCGCTCGACCGGTGGCATCCCCGCGCCGGCCGCGGCCCCCGTGCCACCCCCGCCGGCGCCCACCCCGGCTCCGGCCCGCCCCGCGGCTCCGGTCGCGCCCGCCGCGGCCGCGTCCGCGGCTCCGGCAGCCCCGGCGACCGACGAGGCGCCGGCCACCCCGCCGCCGCCGAACCCGTTGCGCAGCTCGACCGGCAAGACGATCCCGCCCCCGCCGGGCCAGCGGCTCACGCCGCCCCCGCCGGGCCAGCGCTCACCATCCGCCCCCGGCCGTTCGACCGGAGGTCCGCCGCGCGGTGGTGGCGCCCCGGGCGGCTTCAACCGCAGTGGTCCTCCCGGTGGCGGTGGTCCCGGTGGCGCGCCCGGCGGCTTCAACCGTGGCGGTCCTCCCGGCGCGGGCGCCGGCCGCCCCGGCGGCGGTGGCGGTCCCGGTGGGTTCAACCGCGGTCGCCCCGGTGGCCCGAACCAGCGGCCGCGGCGCAAGAAGCGCCGTCGTCGCGGGCTCGAGGAGCTCGGGCCGCAGTCGGCGCCGTCGCTGACCCCGGCGGACGCCCCGGTCCCCGAGGGCGAGATCATGATCCCGCGCGGGATCACGATCCAGGAGCTGGCGCCCAAGTTCAACCGCACCAGCGCCGACCTCGTGCGCATCCTGTTCGATGCCGGCGAGATGGTCACCGGCACCCAGTCGCTCGCCGACGAGATGATCGAGCTCATCGCGCAGGAGCTGGGCGCGGAGATCCTGCTCGTCGAGCCCGGCCAGGAGGCCGAGCTCGAGCTGCAGGCGATGCTGGGTGACGACGATGACGACGAGGACGAGGCGCTGCTCGAGCCGCGCGCGCCGGTCGTCACCGTCATGGGTCACGTCGACCACGGCAAGACGACGCTGCTCGACCGGATCCGCGAGGCGAACGTCGTCGCGGGTGAGGCCGGCGGCATCACGCAGCACATCGGCGCGTACCAGGTGGTCAAGAACGACCGTCCGATCACGTTCATCGACACCCCGGGCCACGAGGCGTTCACCGCGATGCGGGCCCGTGGTGCGGAAGCCACCGACGTCGTGGTGCTCGTCGTGGCCGCGGACGACGGCGTCATGCCCCAGACGATCGAGGCGATCAGCCACGCCCGCGCCGCGGACGTGCCGATGGTCGTGGCGATCACCAAGGTCGACCGCGACAACGCCGACGTCACCCGGGTCAAGCAGCAGCTCGTGGAGCAGCAGCTCGTGCCCGAGGAGTGGGGTGGCGACACCATCGTCAACGAGGTCGCGGCGAACCAGGGCCTCGGCATCGACGAGCTGCTCGAGTCCATCCTGCTGCTCGCCGACCTCTACGACCCGCCGCTCGCGGCGAACCCGAAGGTGCCGGCCGCGCGCGTTCGTGCTCGAGTCGAACCTCGACCAGGGCCGCGGCCCCGTCGCCACGGTGATCGTCGACCGGGGGACGCTGCGCGTCGGCGACCCGGTGGTCGCCGGCGGTGGCTGGGGCAAGGTCCGGGCCATGTTCGACGAAGAGGGCAAGCAGGTCAGCGAAGCGGGGCCGTCGACTCCGGTCGAGGTGCTCGGCCTCGACGACGTGCCACTCGCGGGCGACGAGCTCCGGGTCGCGCCGAACGAGAAGGTCGCACGCGCGGTCGCGGAGGCCCGTTCCTACCGCCGCCGCGCCGCGAACCTCACCCACCCGATGACGCTCGCCGGTGGCGCACGACTCGAGGACATCTTCGCGATGGTGCAGCGCGGCGAGACCGCGACGCTGGGTCTCGTGCTCAAGGCGGACGTGCACGGCTCGCTCGAGGCGCTCACCGACGCGCTGCGCAAGCTCGACCAGGCCCACGACGAGGTGCGGTTGTCGTTCGTGCACCGCGCGGTCGGCGGGATCACCGAGTCGGACATCAACCTCGCCGCGGTCGCCAACGCCACCGTCATCGGCTTCAACGTGCGCCCCGACCGTCAGGCGCGGGCGCTCGCGGAGGCCGAGCAGGTGGACATGCGCCTGTACGAGGTCATCTACGAGGTGCTCGACGACGTCAGCAAGGCGCTCATCGGGATGCTCAAGCCCGAGTACGAGGAAGTCGTCACGGGCGACGCCGAGGTGCGCGAGATCTTCGGCGTGCCTCGCCTCGGCAAGGTGGCGGGTTGCTACGTGCTCAACGGGGTCATCACCCGGGGCTCGAAGGTCCGCTTCCTGCGCGAGGGCACGATCATCTGGAAGGGCTCGATCGCGACGCTGCGTCGGTTCAAGGATGACGTCCGTGAGGTGCGCGAAGGATTCGAGTGCGGCATCGGGCTCGAGAACTTCCAGGACCTCAAGGCGGGCGACGTCATCGAGACCTACGAGGAGCGCGAGATCGCGCGGGTGTGAGGCTGTGCACGCGGCCGCGGTTCGATTCGATCTCCACGTGCCGGCCAGCCGGTCGCTGAAAGCCAAGCGAGCGGCGATCCGGCCCGTGGTCGACGGCCTCCGGCACCGGTTCAAGATCTCCGTCGCCGAGGTCGACTACCAGGATCAGTGGCAGCGCTGCCGCGATCGGCGTCGCGCTCGTCGATGGCAGTGCCGCGCACCTCGAGGAGGTGATGGCATCCGTGGAGCGATTCGTCGCAACGGCGCCTGACCTCGATCTGCTCGAGACCGAGACCGCCTGGCTCGAGCCGTGAGCCGACCGTGAGCCGCCGCCAGGCGCCACGCCAGTACCCGCGCGCGGCGCGGGTGAACGAGGTCGTGCGCGAGACGCTGGCCGACGAGCTGGAGCGGATGTCGGACCCGCGCCTGGGCTTCGTCACGCTGACCGGCGTCGAGGTCAGCCCGGACATCCGCTACGCCGACGTCTACTACTCCGTGCTCGGCAGCCCCGAGGAGCGGATCGACAGCTCCAACGCCCTGCGGTCCGCGAGCCCCCGCCTGCGGGCGGTGCTGGGCAAGCAGGTCCGGCTCGAAATTCGTGCCGGAGCTCCGATTCCGCGAAGATCCTGCGATCGCGCAAGGCCAGCGGATCGAAGAGGTCATCCGTTCGATCCACGACGGCGCCATCGTGCCGGACGAAGAGGGACGCTCGTGACCGGGGATCTCGAGAGCGTGGACGAAGCGCTGAGCCGCGCCGCCAAGGCGATCGACGGCGCCGACGTGGTCGCGCTCGCGTGTCACGTCACACCCGACGGCGACGCGCTCGGCTCGGTGCTCGCGTTGCACCACGTGCTCCTCGCGGCGGGGAAGCACAGCATCGCCTCGTTCCCCAGCCCGTTCCGGGTCGCGCCGCACTACCGGGACCTTCCTGGTCTCGAGCTGCTCGACGCGTCCCGAGGAGTTTCCCGGTCGTCCTGAGCTGATGGCGACGTTCGACTGCGGCTCGCTGGACCGCCTCGGCGGGCTCCGGCCCGCGGCGGAGGCCGCGCGGGAGCTGATCGTCGTCGACCACCACGTCTCGAACGACCGTTACGGCAGCATCAACGTGATCGACCCCGCCGCTGCCGCGAGCGGGGTGCTGGTGCGCCGCCTCATCGACCGGCTGGGCCTGCCGCTCAACGACGCCGCGGCCGTCTGCCTCTACGCCGCGTTGATCTGCGACACCGGTCGGTTCCAGTACGAGACGACCTGTCCCGACGTGTTCGCACTTGCGGGTGAGCTCGTCACGTACGACGTTCCCGTGAGCCGCCTGAGCCGGACGCTGTTCGAGGAGCACCGCTTCGCCTACCTGCAGCTGCTCGCCGAAGCGGTCGCCAACGCGGAGCTGGTGCGCGAGCAGTCCTTCGTCTGGGCCGCGGTCACCCAGGACATGCTCGCCCGCCACGACGTCTCGCTCGAAGAGGTCGAGGGGCTCATCGACATCATCCGGCGCACGGCCGAGGCGGACGTCGCGTGCGTGCTGAAGGAAGAGGCGAACGGCACGGTGAAGGTGAGCCTCCGGTCGGTCGGCGCCGCTGACGTCCGCCACGTCGCGGCCGCGCACGGCGGTGGTGGGCACCGGTTCGCCGCCGGGTTCACGTCGGACGCCGGGATCGCCGAGACGGTCGACCGCATCCGCGCCGCACTCTGAGTCGGGCGCAGTCTTCGTGCACGACGGGTTGGTGGTGGTCGACAAGCCGGCGGGCTTCACGTCCCACGACATCGTCGCGAAGCTGCGCAAGGCGTACGGGCAGAAGCGGGTCGGGCACGCGGGGACGTTGGACCCGGATGCGACCGGGGTGCTGCTCGTCGGGCTCGGGCGGGTCACGCGGCTGCTGCGGTTCCTGCAGGAGACGGCCAAGACCTACCGCGGCACGATCGCGTTCGGCGTCGCGACCGACACGCTCGACGCCGCGGGCGCGGTGCTCGAACGCCGGCCGATGCCGGTGACCGAGGCCGAGGTGGTCACCGCGTCGCGTCGCTTCCTCGGTGACCTGCAGCAGGTGCCGCCGATGGTCTCCGCGCTGAAGGTCGGGGGCCGGCGGCTGCACGAGCTCGCGGGCGGGGGAGGAGGTCGAGCGCAAGCCCCGATCGGTGCGCATCGACCGGTTCGACGTCGAGAGCTTCGAGCCGGGTCCGTTCCCGACGGCGACGGTGCTCGTCGACTGCTCGAGTGGGACCTACATCCGGTCGCTCGCGGCCGACCTCGGTGCCGCGCTCGGTGGTCCCGCGCACCTCGCGTCGTTGCGACGCCTGCGGGTCGGGTCGTTCACGATCGAGGAGTCCCATCCGCTCGACGTCATCGAAGCCGATGCCCCGGCCGCGCTCGTGAGCCCGGTCGAGGCGATGCGCGCGCTCGAGCGGGCCACGGTCGACGCGGAGTCGGCGCGCGCGGTCGCCCACGGCACCGTGTTCTCCGTCGGGGCGTTCGAGGTCTCCGGCCCCGGTCCCTACGCCGTCGTCGACGAATCCGGCGTACTGCTCGCGGTCTACGAGCGCCGGGCGCGGGCCTCAAGCCGGCCGTGGTCCTGCCTCCAGCCGAGGTGACGGGCTCGTGACCGGCACAATGGCCGCGTGACCACCACCCGAGTCGTCCATCAGGTCGACGGCCTCGCGCCGCTGAGCGACGGCAGCGTCGTGACGATCGGTGCCTACGACGGGGTCCACGAGGGCCACAAGAAGGTGCTCCGCCTCGTGCGCGAGCTCGCCGACGCCCGTCACCTCGACGCCGCGCTCGTCACCTTCGACCGCCATCCCGCCCAGGTCGTGCGGCCCGACTCCGCCCCGAAGCTGCTGAGCTCGCTCGACCAGAAGCTGGAGCTGCTGACCGCGCTCGAGCTCGTGGACGTCGTCTGCGTCCTGCACTTCGACGAGGACCGGAGCCACGAGACCGCCGAGGAGTTCGTGCGCGAGGTGCTGGTGGGCCTGCTGCGGGCGCGGGTCGTCGTCGTCGGGGCCGACTTCCACTTCGGGCACCGGCGCGGCGGCAACGTCGCCCTGCTCGAGCAGATGGGCAAGGACCTCGGCTTCGAGGTGGTCGGGCTCGGGTTGGTGGCCCCGCAGGGCGACCACGAGCCGTTCTCGTCGACCCGGGTCCGGGGTGCGCTCGCCAACGGTGACGTGGCGATCGCGGCCCGGCTGCTGGGCCACCCCCACGAGGTGCGCGGCACCGTCGTCCGGGGCGACCAGCGGGGCCGGGAGCTGGGGTTCCCGACCGCCAACGTGGCGGTGCCCGAGGAGATCTGCCTGCCCGCGGACGGGATCTACGCAGGGTCCTACAGCGGCCCCGACGGAGTCTGGCGTCCGGCCGCGATCTCGCTGGGCCGGCGGCCGACGTTCTACGAGGACGCCGAGCACTCGCTCCTCGAGGCCTATCTCCTGGACTTCGACGGGGACCTCTACGGGCAGCCCGCGGCGGTCCGGTTCGTCGAGCGGCTCCGGGGCGAGCAACGCTTCGAGAGCGTCGAGGCCCTGGTGGAGCAAATGGGAAAAGACGTCGAGGCGACCCGGCGCCTGGTCGGCTCGTGAGGTCCGTGCCGGGCCTGGATTTCCGGCCCGTGTTACTCTGAACGCTTCCGCAACCGAAAGAATCTCTCTCCGCGCATGCCCGATACCACTGCAACGATCGCCGAGCACCGCCTCCACGACACCGACACCGGGTCGCCGGAGGTTCAGGTAGCGCTCCTCACGGGGCGCATCAACCACCTCACGGAGCACCTGAAGATCCACAAGAAGGATCATCACTCGCGCCGCGGTTTGCTGATGCTCGTGGGTCAGCGTCGTCGCCTGCTGGACTACCTCCGGCGCAACGACATCGAGCGGTATCGAGCACTCATCGCGAAGCTGGGTCTCCGCCGGTAGCGGATCGTGGGAGCGGCCAATGCCGCTCCCGCTTCGCGTTTTGAAACCAACGCGAGCGTGACGGAGGTTGTCAGTCGCCGTTGCTCAGGGCCAGCCCCGAGCGCCGACAACTGGGAATCACCGCCCCTCGCACAAGTGCTGTCCCCCAAGCGGGCGGCGAGAGAGGAGCGCGTTCCCATGGGAGACGCGATTCGAGTAAGTGGTCCGATCAACGCTGACGGACTGGAGCTGACCATCGAGACCGGTCGTCTGGCGAACCTCGCCGACGGCGCGGTGCTGCTGACGGTGGGCGACACCGTCGTCCTGTCGACGGTCGCCACGAGCAAGCCCCGTGAGGGCATCGACTTCTTCCCCCTGACGGTGGACGTCGAGGAGCGGATGTACGCGGCCGGCAAGATCCCCGGCTCGTTCTTCCGCCGGGAAGGTCGTCCGGGTGAGGCGGCGATCCTGACCTGCCGGCTCACCGACCGCCCGCTGCGGCCGAGCTTCCCCGAGGGCTTCCGGGACGAGACCCAGGTGATCGCCACGATCATGGGCTCGGACCAGAAGAACCCGCACGACATCATCTCGATCAACGGTGCGTCCGCCGCGCTGATGATCTCCGGCATCCCGTTCAACGGCCCGATCGGCGCGGTGCGCATGGCGCACCACGAGGGTCAGTGGATCGCCCACCCGACCTACGAGCAGGGCAACGAGTCCACGTTCCAGCTCGTCGTGGCGGGACGCCGGACCGAGGCCGGTGAGATCGCCGTCATGATGGTCGAGGCCGGTGGCACAGAGAACAGCTGGGCCCTCTACGAGGCCGGCGCCCCGAAGGTGACCGAAGCGGTGATCGCCGAGGGTCTCGACGTCGCCAAGGAGTGGATCGGCAAGGCCATCGACCTCCAGCAGGAGCTCGTCGCCGCGGTCATCCTCGCCCATGGTCCGATCGTCGAGAAGCCGTTCGAGCGCCGGGTCGACTACCAGGACGACGTGCTCGCGGCCGTGACGGACGAGGCGAAGTCGAACACCGCCGAGGCCATGGCGATCGCGGACAAGACCGAGCGCAACAACCGGCTCGACGAGATCCTCGAAGGCCTGCTGCTCGCGCTGGCGAGCACCTCGGACGAGGTCGGTGGGTTCGCGGGCCGCGAGGGTGAGATCAAGAAGGCGTTCCGGTCGCTGCAGAAGCAGGTCGTGCGCGAGCGCATCGTGAACGAGGGCGTCCGCATCGACGGTCGGGGCGTGACGGATCTCCGTCCGCTCTCCGCCGAGGTCGGCATCCTCAACGCGGTGCACGGCTCGGGCCTCTTCCAGCGGGGCGAGACCCAGGTCCTGTCGGTGCTCACGCTCGGCATGTCCCGCATGGAGCAGATCGTCGACACCCTCGGGCTCGACGACCGCAAGCGCTACATGCACCACTACAACTTCCCGCCGTTCTCCACCGGTGAGACGGGTCGCGTCGGTTCGCCGAAGCGCCGCGAGATCGGTCACGGTGCGCTCGCCGAGCGGGCGTTGCTGCCGGTCGTGCCGAGCAAGGAAGAGTGGCCCTACACCCTGCGCGTCGTCTCCGACGTGCTCGCGTCGAACGGCTCCACCTCCATGGCGTCGGTGTGTGGCTCGACGCTCTCGATGATGGACGCGGGTGTCCCGCTCAAGGCCCCCGTCGCCGGCATCGCGATGGGCCTCGTCTTCCACGACGGCAAGTACACGACTCTGACCGACATCCTCGGTGCGGAGGACGCGTTCGGCGACATGGACTTCAAGGTCGCCGGGACATCCGAGTTCGTGACGGCGCTGCAGCTCGACACGAAGATCGACGGCCTGCCCGCCGACGTGCTGCTCAAGGCACTCGAGCAGGCGAAGGTCGCCCGGCTGGCGATCCTCGACGTCATGCACGACGCGATCGCCGAGCCACGCTCGGACGTTCGGCCGACCGCCCCGAAGATCGTCAGCTTCGAGATCCCGATCGACAAGATCGGCGAGGTCATCGGGCCCAAGGGCAAGGTCATCAACACGATCCAGCAGGAGACCGGTGCCGACATCGCGGTCAGCGACGACGGCATGGTCGGCACGGTGAGCATCGGCTCGAAGGAAGGCGAGAAGGTCGAAGAGGCCCGCCGCCGCATCGAGCTGATCCTCGACCCGCCGACCGCCGAGCTCGGCGCGGAGTACAAGGGCCGCGTCGTGAACATCACCAAGTTCGGTGCGTTCGTGAACGTCCTGCCCGGCCGTGACGGCCTGCTGCACATCTCGAAGCTCGGTCGGGGCAAGCGCATCGACCGGGTGGAGGACGTGCTCGACCTCGGCGACGAGGTCACCGTCCGGGTCGACGACATCGACAACTCCGGCAAGCTCTCGCTGTCCCTCGTGGGCGAAGAGGGCGAGGACGGCGGTTCCGGTGACGGCGACCGGCCCGAGCGGGCACCGCGAGCGGGCCACGCGTGGTGAAAGCGACCGCGGCGACCGGAGCAGCAACACCGGGCCGCCGAAGGACGTTGCGTCTTTCGATGCCGCGTGGGACGAGGAGGCCAAGAAGGAGTTCGGTGACCTCGGTCCGGCCGAGGCACCGAGCCGCAGCGGTGGCGACCGTGACCGCGGTCCCCGCCGGCGCCGGCGATAGCTCCTTCAGACCAGTTACGGGAACGTCGATACGCCACCATGAGCGGAGCTGACGGGACGGGGATTTCGGGGATCGAGCGGACGCGGCTCCCTTCGGGGCTGCGGGTGCTCACCGAGTCCATGCCCGAGCTCCGCTCGGTGGCGATCGGCTTCTGGGTCGGCACCGGCGCGATCGACGAGCCCGACAACCTGCTCGGCGCCAGCCACTTCCTCGAGCACCTGCTCTTCAAGGGCACCGAGACCCGCAGCGCGTCCGAGATCGCGAACGCGATCGAGTCCGTCGGCGGGGACATGAACGCGTTCACCACCCAGGAGTACACGGCGTTCTACGTCCGCGTCCCCGACGACCACCTCGAGGTCGCGGCGGACATCCTCTCCGCGGTGGTGTGGGCGCCGGCGTTCCGACCCGACGAGGTCGACTCCGAGCGTCAGGTCATCCTCGAAGAGATCCGCATGCGCGACGACACGCCGGACGACATCGTCCACGAGCTCTTCGCCGGCGCGCTGTACCCGAAGCACCCGCTCGGCCGCTCGGTGCTCGGCACCCATGACTCGATCGTCGCCGCCGAACGCGACGCGATCGCGGCGTACCACCACGACCACTACCGGCCCGCCAACGTCGTCGTTGCCGCGGCCGGGAACCTCGAGCACCGAAAGATGGTCGAGTTGATCGGTGCCGGGCTCGACGTCGAGGACGGGCGCGCCCGGCACGGATCGATCCCTCCTTCGCACCGCCCGAGGCGATCCTCACCGAACGGCGCGCGACCGAGCAGGCCCACCTCGTCCTCGGGGTCCGCGCGCTGGCTCGCGACGATCCGGATCGCTACGCCCTCTCGGTCGTCAACCAGGTGCTCGGCGGCGGGATGTCGTCCCGACTGTTCCAGGAGGTGCGCGAGAAGCGCGGCCTCGCGTACTCGGTCTACTCGTACCGCGTCGCTTTCGACGGCACGGGCGCACTCGGCGTCTACGCGGGCACGAGCCCGGAACGCGCGCAAGAGACGTTGACGGTGATCCGCGGTGAGCTCGACCGTCTCGTCGCGGACGGTCTTCCCGAAGACGAGCTCGCGGCGGCCAAGGGTCACCTCAAGGGCTCGACGGCGCTGGCGCTCGAGACGAGCTCGAGCCGGATGCACCGGCTCGGTCGCAGCGAGCTGACGACCAACGAGGTGCCGACGGTCGACGAGCTCGTCGCGGAGATCGACGCGATCACGGTCGAGGATGCCGACCGCGTGATCAAGCGGGTGTTCGCGGACGAGCCGCGGGTCCTTGCTGTCGTCGGCCCGTTCGACGCCGACGACTTCGCCTGAGTCGGTCTACGTCGTCTGGCGGACGTAGCCCTCGCCCGCGAGCAGCTTGAGCGTCACGTGCGCGACCGCCATGAGCCGCTCGTCCTTGCCGACGTCGACGACCCGGACCTCGACGACGCCGAGGGTGTCCGTCGCCCGCAGGACGGTCGCGGTCGCGCGGATCGGACCGACCCGACCCGCCGACAGGTACTGGATCGACGTCGAGGCCGTCGCGACCGGGCGACCGGTCTGGCGGAACAGGCAGGACGCGCCGGCCACGTCGACGATCGTCGCGACGAGCCCGCCGTGCAGCGATCCCGCCGGACCGCGCAGGTCGTCCGTGACGTCGAACTCGACGGCCGGCTCGCCGTCGACCTCGAGTCGCCGGTGCTCCAGCTGGTCGAAGAACGCACATCCGAGTGCCGGCTGTTCCACCATGCCGGAACCCTACCGACGCGGTCTTCATCGCGGCCAGGAGAGGGAGACGGCCGGTAAGGTCGGAGCGTGATCCGAGTCGGGGTGTTCGGTGCGGGCGGGCGCATGGGCGCCACGGTCTGCGCCGCCGTGCTCGGCGCCGACGACTGCGAGCTCGTCGCGGCCGTCGACCCGCAGCACGCCGGGGAGCCGGTCGAGGGAACGGACCTCGTCATCGCGGGCGAGCCGACGGCGCTCGTCGAGGCCGCGACGGACGTCAGCGTGGACTTCACCGTCGTCGCCGCGGCGCGCGAGAACCTCCGGTGGTGCGCCGCGCACGACGTGCACGCGGTCGTCGGCACGACCGGGTTCACCGAGGACGACCTCGACGAGATGGCGAACCTCTTCGGTGACAGCGCGGCCAACGCGTTCATCGCACCGAATTTCGCGATCGGCGCGGTCCTGATGATGCGGTTCGCGGAACAGGCCGCGCCGTGGTTCGAGACCGCCGAGATCATCGAGCTGCACCACGACCAGAAGGTCGACGCGCCCTCGGGCACCGCGATGCGGACCGCCGAACGGATGGCGGCGTCGTCGCAGCAGTGGGCGGCCGACCCGACCAGGACCGTGGTGGTCGAGGGCGCGCGCGGCGGTCTCGTCGACGGCGCGATCCGGGTGCACTCGGTGCGGATGCGGGGGATGTTGGCGCACCAGGAGGTCATCCTCGGCACGATGGGGGAGACGCTGACGATCCGCCACGACTCCTACGACCGGTCGTCGTTCATGCCGGGGGTGCTGCTCGCGGTGCGCAAGGTTGCGGGCCTCCCGAGCCTGACCGTCGGTCTCGACGCGCTGCTCGACACCTAGTCCCATGACGGGAGCGGGGCGCGCGCCCGACCCGGCCCTGCGCGAGCGGATCCTCGAAGCTGCCTACGAGTGCTTCGCCCGCTTCGGCCTCGGCAAGACGACGGTCGAGGACGTCGTGAAGGAGTCCGGGGTGTCGCGCGCGACGGTCTACCGGGTGTTTCCCGGCGGCAAGGACCAGCTCCTGCGCGAGGTGGTGGCCTGGGAGATGGGCCGCTTCTTCGGCTCCCTGGCCGAGGCGGTCGTCGGTGCGCCGGACTTCGCGAGCCTGGTCGAGGACGGACTCGTCTTCGCGCACCGGGCGGTGGGAGAGCACGTCGTCCTCCAGAAGATCATGGTCACCGAGCCCGAGCGCCTCCTGCCGCTGCTCACCACCGAGCAGCACCGGCCACTCGAGTTCATCACCGGGTACCTCATGCCGTTCCTCGAGCGTGAAGACCGCGCCGGTCGTCTCCTCCCCGGTCTCGACCAGGCCCGCGCCGCGGACTTCGTGGCGCGGATGCTGCTCTCGTTGATCGGCTCGGACAGTGAGGACCTCGACGATCCCGTCGCGCTCCGCCGCCTCGTGCGCGACCAGCTCCTCGTCGGCGTCCTCACGCCCGAGGCCCTCGCCGCCCCCTGACCCGCCCCCGAGCGACCCCCTCCCCCTTTCGGCGTGACTTCGCGTCGTCCTGGCCACGCGAACTCACGCCGAAACGGTCGAGCGGGGGACTTCTCGTCGCGGGATCGGCGTTCGTAGACTCCGGGCGTGGTGGGGGGCGGCGATCGACGAGACGAGGATCCGGTCGCGCCGGGTTGGTACCCGGACCCGTGGAGCGCGACCGGCGACGGGGAGCGCTACTTCGACGGGAAGCGGTGGGGCACCACCGAGAAGCCGCTCGGCCGGCACACCGTCGTGACGCAGGAACCGGGCGAGGCGCCGCAGGCGGAGCACCGCCGGCGCGTCGTCCTGCCGATCGTGATCCTCGTGGTCCTGGTGGCGGCGACCTGGGGACTGCCGAAGCTGCTGAACCGCGTCTCGGGCGACAGCTCGAGCACCGCGACCCAGCCGTCGAAGGACGCGCCACCGCCGTCGACGGAGGAAGCCGCGCGACCACTGGGCACGCCGGCGCCGGTGCCGACCGGGAGCGGCCAGTACGAGTTCCTCGAGCACCAGCGCAACGACCCGGCGACACCGGTCGCGTTCGACCCGTGCCGGCCGGTCCACTACGTGGTCAACAATGCGGGCGCGCCGAGTGATGGTCTCGCGTTGGTCCAGAACGCGGTTGCGCGCGTCAGCACCGCGACCGGGCTCCGGTTCGTCTACGACGGGCTCGTGACCGAGGGCCCCGACAAGGATCGTGAGCCGTTCCAGCCCGGGCGCTACGGGAAGTCCCGCTGGGCACCGGTCCTGATCGCATGGGCCGACGAAGCGTCGTACCCGGAGCTCGCGGGCTACGTCGCCGGCGTCGGCTCGCCCCAGGCCGTCTACGCGCCGAACGGGCGGCTCGTGTACGTCACCGGCCAGATCGTCCTGGACGCGCAGCAGCTGTCGACGGCCCAGCTCGCCGATCGGGGCCAGGCCGGCGCGATCGTGCGCCACGAGTTCGGTCACCTCATCGGGCTCGACCACACGAGCGACCGGACCCAGATCATGTTCTCGGAGGCCCAGTTCAACGTGCGGGACTACGCCGACGGCGACCTGCGGGGGCTGGCCCGGCTGGGCCGCCAGGCCTGCTTCCCCGGGGTCTGACCCGCCCCGGCGGTCGGGGAACCCGTTCAAGTGCGGGCCCGAACCCGCCGAACCACCTGCCGGCAGGCCGGCGGTTCCCTTGTGACCCGCGACACGTTGACCATGAGACAGTCTTCGCCTTACTGTCTCACGAGTGACCACGGAGCGCGAGATGGGAACGAGAGCTGGGGCCGGTTTCCCTGCCGCTCGCGAGCGCATCCTGACCGCCACCCTCGTCTCACTCGCCCGCTACGGCGTGGCCAAGACGACGCTGGAGGACGTGGCGAAGGAAGCCGGCTGCGCCCGCGCCACGGTCTACCGCTACTTCGGGGGCAAGCAGCAGCTGCTCGACGCGGTCATCGCCCACGAGACCGCGCGCGTCCTCACCGCGATCGACACGGCAGCGCAGGCGGAGTCCTCGCTCGACGACGCGCTCGTCGCGATGGGCACCACCGCCGCGCACGCGGTGCTCGAGCACGACGCGCTGCAGTTCGTCCTCGCCCACGAGCCGGAGCTGGTCCTCCCGTGGATCACCTTCGACGGGGCCGACCGCTTCCTCGCGCTCGCCGGAGCCGCGCTCGCTCCGACCTTCGCCCGCTACCTCCCCGCCGCCGACGCGAACCGCGCCGCGCAGTGGAGCACCCGGGTCTTCCTCGCCTACCTCGGGGCCGAGAACAGCCCCGTGACCATGACCGACGCGCACGAGGTGCGCGCGCTCGTCCACGATTTCGTCGCCCCGGCGCTCAGCGCCCCGGCGTCCCAACCCAACCGGGGGTAACTGCAATGGCTACGAACCAAGAGATGATCGGTCGCGAAGACATCAACGACCTCGAAGCGATCCTTTCGATCAGCAACAGCGACGTCGACGAGGTGCTCCACACCGTCAAGGCGGAGTCGGACGCGCTCTTCAGCTGGGACTACGAGCGGTCTCGCCCCGCCCTCGTCAAGCTCTACGAGAAGGCGAAGACGTCGCAGTGGAACGTCACCACGGACCTCGACTGGTCGATCCCGGTCGACCAGGAAGCCGTCGTCATGGCCAACCAGGCCGCGAACATCCCCAACGGGTTCGGCGAGAGCGTCGACCTCACCGGCACGCCGTTCGAGTCCTGGACCGACGACCAGTGGGTCCAGATGGGCATCGAGTCCCAGAACTGGACGCTGTCGCAGTTCCTCCACGGGGAGCAGGGTGCCCTCATCTGCACCGCGCAGATCGTGGAGACCGTCCCGTGGATCGACGCGAAGTACTACGCCGCGACCCAGGTGATGGACGAGGCCCGCCACGTCGAGGTGTTCGCCAAGTACCTGGACGAGAAGCTGAGCGGCCACTACCCGATCAACGCCCACCTGAAGATGCTCCTGGACGACATCATCAGCGACAACCGCTGGGACATGACCTACCTCGGCATGCAGATCATGGTGGAGGGCCTCGCGCTCGCCGCGTTCGGCTTCATCCACCAGCTGACCACCGAGCCGCTGCTCAAGAAGCTGCTCCGGTACGTGATGGCCGACGAGGCTCGCCACGTCGCGTTCGGTGTGCTCTCCCTGCAGGAGTTCTACAAGGAGCTCGACTCCAAGGAGATCCGCGAGCGCCAGGAGTTCGCGTTCGAGGCGGCCGTGCGCATGCGCGACCGGTTCCTCCAGCAGGAGGTCTTCGAGAAGATGGGTGTCGACGTCAAGGACGCGCTGACGCTCGTGCTCGAGGACGACACCCGGGCGATGTTCCAGTCGATGCTGTTCTCCAAGATCGTGCCGAACTGCAAGAAGCTGGGTCTGCTCGACGCCGGCGACGGCTGGCTGCGGGACCGCTTCACGGACCTCGGCGTGATCCAGTTCGAGGACTGGACCGACACGACCGAGGAGTACTCGGACCTCGACGAGGTCGCCAAGGACCGCGACGCCGCGTAATTCCGCTCTCGACCCTTCGGGTCGGGCCGCTGGGCCACACTTCGCTTGCTCATCGGCACTGACCGCGGTTGCTCCCCGCTTCGTTCTCGACTCCACGTTGCTCAAGGAGACGCTCGCGAAGTGGCGAGTAGCCTCGGCTCGATGGCCAAGCCCCGACGCAACAACGACCAGGTGCGGATCGTCTTCCTCGGCGGGCTCGGCGAGATCGGCCGCAACTGCTTCTGCATCGAGGTCGCCAACCGCATCCTCGTCGTCGACTGCGGGATCATGTTCCCGGATGTGGACATGCCGGGCGTCGATCTCGTCCTGCCCGACTTCACCTACCTGCGGAACAACGCGGATCGGGTCGAGGGCGTCGTCCTGACCCACGCGCACGAGGACCACGCCGGCGGGCTCGCGTTCTTCCTGCGCGACGTCCAGTGCCCGATCTACGGATCGCCGCTGTCGCTCGGGCTCGCCCGGAACCGCATCGAGGAAGCCGGGATGCTCGGGCACACCGAGCTGATCCCGGTGTTCGACGGTGAGCGGCGCCAGATCGGTCCGTTCGACGTCGAGTTCATCCCGGTGACGCACTCCGTCCCGCACGCGTTCGCGGCGGCGTACCACACGCCGCAGGGCACGATCCTGCACACCGGCGACTTCAAGATCGACCTCACACCCGTCGACGGCCGGCGCACGGACCTCGCCCGCCTCGGCGAGATCGCGCAGCGGCCGTCCACGCGCGAGGACGGCAGGTTCGCCGGCGTGCGCCTGCTGCTCTCGGACTCCACGAACGCGGAACGTCCGGGCTTCACGGAGTCCGAGACCACCGTGGGCTCCGCGATGCGCACCTTGTTCCGCGACAACCCCGACAAGCGGTTCATCGTCGCGAGCTTCGCGTCGCACCTGCACCGGGTGCAGCAGGTGGCCGAGGCCGCGCTGGCGAGTGGCCGGCAGCTCGCGTTCGTCGGCCGGTCGATGGTGAACAACGTGACGCTCTCGCGCGAGATGGGGCTGCTCAAGGTCCCTTCGAACCGCGTGATCGACATCGAGGAGTCGCCGCGCTTCCCACCCGGTGAGGTGTGCATCATCTGCACCGGGTCGCAGGGCGAGCCGATGAGCGCGCTCTCGCTCATGGCCGCTCACGAGCACAAGTGGGTGAAGATCAGCGAGGACGACGTCGTGGTGATCTCTGCGCACGCGATCCCGGGCAACGAGACGAGCGTCACCCGCATCATCAACTCGCTGTACCACGCGGGCGCCGAAGTCGTGCACGGTGGGAACGCGCCGGTGCACGTCTCCGGTCACGCGTCGCAGGAGGAGCTGAAGTTCATGATGAACCTGCTCCGGCCGGAGTGGTTCATCCCGGTGCACGGTGAGTACCGGCACATGGTCCACCACGCGGACCTCGCCGAGCTGAGCGGCATCGACCCCGACAAGATCTACGTGTGCGAGGACGGCGACGTCGTCACGCTCGAGGACGACGGTCTCGTCACCGATCGCCAGGCCGTCCCGTCCGGCTACCTGTACGTCGACGGCATCGTCGGCGACATCGGCCAGGGCGTGCTGCGCGACCGCAAGCAGCTCGCGGAGGAAGGCGTTGTCGTGGTGATCCTCACTGTGGACCAGCGCACCGGCGAGATCGTCACCGGGCCCGAGATCGTCACGAAGGGCTGGGTCTACGCCCCCGAGGCCGAGGAGCTGCTCGAGGAGGCCAAGAACGAGGTGCGCGACGCCCTGACCTCGGCCGCGGCGGACGGCACCACGGACTTCGAAGCCATCCGCCGGCTCGCCCGGCGCGCGCTCGGCCGGTTCATCCACGAGCGGACCAAGCGCCGCCCGGCGGTGATTCCCGTCGTCATGGAGGTCTGACGTGATCCGGGACTGGTCCAACTTCATCGCGGGCCGGACCGCGCTCGTCACCGGGTCGGGCGGTGGAGTGGGCCGGGCGATCGCGATCCAGATGGCCCGCGCCGGCGCCGAGCTCCGCATCAACGACCTCCACCTAGAGCGGGCCGAGAAGGTGTGTCGCGAGATCGAGGAGGAAGGCGGCGTCGCGACCCCGATCGTCGCCGACGTGTGTGACCGCGACGAGGTCGCGCGCATGTTCGAGGAGACGGGTCCGGTCGACATCCTCGTGAACAACGCGGGGATCCCGCCGGAGGGCATCGTCATCAAGTCGTTCGTCGACACCGGTCCGTCCGACTGGGACCCGCTGATCCGCCTGAACCTCGCGGCGGTGCTCGGTGTGACCCGCGCGTACCTCCCCGCGATGCTCGAGCAGCACTGGGGCCGGATCCTGACGATCGTCTCCGACGCGGGACGGCGGGGTGAGCGCAAGCAGGCGGTCTACGGCGCGGCCAAGGCCGCGGCGATGGGCTTCTCGCGCGGCCTCGCGGCCGAGGTCGGTCGCGACGGCGTGACCGTCAACTGCATCGCGCTCGGCACCATGCGCCACGGCGCGCTGGCCGACGCGATCGCGGGCAACCCGGATCTCGAACCCAAGCTCGCGAAGGCGTATCCCGCGGGCCGGATCGGCGAGGTCGACGACGCGGCACCACTCGCGGTCCTGCTCTGCAGCGACGCCGGGTCGTGGATCACCGGCCAGGTGTACCCGGTCGACGGCGGCTATGCCCCGGCGCTCTGACCCGGAGGAGCGCTCGGTCGAGCTGCCCACCGGATACGTCGTGCGCGCGCCGCGGGCGCGCGACTCGGCGCCGATCGCCGAGGTCGTGGTCGCGGGCGACATCGCCGACTTCGGTGAGCCGGACTTCACCGAGGACGACCTGATCGACGACTGGGCGCGCCCGCGCTTCACGTTGGCTCGCGACGCGTGGGTGGTGAGCGGGCCGACCGGTCGCATCGTCGCGTACGCGTTCGTGTGGGAGGCGCAACCCGGCGCCGAGGTGGAAGGCGACGCGTTCGTGCTGCCCGAGTACTCGGGCCGCGGCCTCGGCACGCTGTTGCTCGAGCTGATGGAGAACCGGACGCGTGAGCTGGCCGGCGCGAGCACCGTCACGCTCGGTTTGTACGCATCGCACGCCAACGCGGGCAAGCGCGAGCTGCTCGATCGGCGCGGCTTCCACTCGTCGAACACCGTGTTGCGGTTCAAGATCGACCTCGCGAACCGTTCACCGGAGACAGTCGACCCGCCGGAGGGGATCGTGCTGCGGCAGTACGCGGCGGAGGACGCCGACGCGGTGCGCGAGACGATGGCCGAGGCGTTCGAGGGTCATCGTCAGTACACCCCGCGCCGGCTGGACGAGTGGCTCGAGCTGCGGCTGCGCCACCCGGCGTTCGATCCCGGGCTGTGGCGGGTGGCGGAGTGCGACGGCACGGTCGTCGGGGCGACGCTCGTCTACGACGTCGGGGAGACCGGGTACCTGAGCAACGTGGGGGTCCGGCGGGCCTGGCGGGGCCAGGGGGTGGCCCAGGCCCTCGTGGCGGACGCGTTCGCGGCGCTGCGGGAGCGGGGCCAGATGCGGGTCCTGGTCTCGGTCGACGCGGACGCCGCCCCGGCCGCGATCCGGCTCTACGAAGAGGCCGGGATGCGGGTCCACGAGCGCCACGACTGGTTCGTCAAGGCCCTGGAAGGCCCATAAGCCGCTACTTCTGGGGTTGGAGAGAACCGCTGTTGCCGGTGTTGCCGGTGTTACGGTGCCTCCGTGGCGACGACGAAATCCCGCCGCCGGCCCCCCGCTCGCTCGCGCTCGTCGCGTCCGACCGGCAAGGCCGGCGCCAAGAAGACGATCAAGAAGCCGTCCGCGCTGCGGGTGGCGGCCCGGACCCAGCTCCACGGGCACGGGACCGACGCCGTCGCGCTCTGCCTCGTCGCCCTCGGCGCGCTGAGCGGCCTCGCGCTCGCGACCGACCTGGCCGGACCCCTCGGTCACGCGCTCAGCTCCGGCATCACCGCCCTCCTCGGCAACGCGGCCTTCCTCGTGCCGCTGGCGATGTTCGCGTTCGCCGGGCTGCTGCTCTGGCGCCGATCCGAGGAAGAGACTGCGGCACCGATCCGCATCGGGCTCGGCGTCGTCCTCATCGTGCTCTCCGTCGCGGGTCTGTGCCACGTCTTCGGGGGAGCACCCAACCTCTCGGACCCGGTCGACTCGCTGCGCACCGCCGGCGGGTACGTCGGCGGCGGCGTCGGCCTGCCGTTGATCTCGGGCGTCGGCCCCGCCGGCGCGTCGATCGTCCTGATCGCGTTCCTCGTGCTGGGCGGCCTGCTCGCGTCGGGCCTCTCGTTGCCGCGGGTGTTCGAGCTCACGGGCACCGGCCTCACGAAGCTGCGCGACGGCTCGATCCAGGTCTTCAAGGCGCTCACCGAGACGCCGGAGGCGAGCGAGTCCGACGGCGAGCCGGAACCGGAGGCCACGCCCCGCACCCGCCGGGCGACGCTCGACGCGGTGCCGGTCGAAGATCCCGAGCCGGAGCCGGAGCCGGAGCCCGAACCGGAGCCGATGGTCGCGCTCAAGCCCGTCATCGTCTCCACGCCCCCCGAACCCGAGCCCGAGCCGTCCGAGATCGCGGTCGTCGAGGATGACGAGGGCCAGATGGCGATCGACCTCACCGCGCACGGTGAGTGGAGGCTGCCGGCGCGCGAGATCCTGAAGCGCAGCGTCGAGAAGGAGGTCGACCACCGGCTCGTGGAGCAGGGGGGTGCGGTCCTCGAAGCGACGATGCGTGACTTCGGCGTCGACGCCAAGCTCATCGGGATGACGATCGGCCCGACCGTCACCCGCTACGAGCTCGAGCTCGCACCGGGCGTCAAGGTCAACCGGGTCACCGCGCTCAACCACGACATCGCGTACGCGATGGCCAGCTCGGACGTCCGCATCCTCGCTCCGATCCCCGGCCGCAGCGCGATCGGGGTCGAGGTGCCGAACAAGCAGCGCCAGCTCGTCACCCTCGGGGACATCCTCGTGTCGACCGAGGCCAAGCAGGCGACCCATCCGCTGCAGGTCGGGCTCGGTCGCGACATCGCCGGCCGCTCGTTCATGCTCAACCTCTCCGAGATGCCGCACCTGCTCATCGCCGGCCAGACCGGCGCGGGCAAGTCGAGCTGCATCAACAGCCTCATCACGTCGATCCTGATGCGCTGCACGCCCGAGCAGGTGCGCCTGATCCTCGTGGACCCGAAGCGGGTCGAGCTCGGTCAGTACAACGGCCTGCCGCACCTGCTCACCGAGGTCGTCACCAGTCCGAAGAAGGCCGCGAACGCGCTCGAGTGGGCCGTGCGCGAGATGGAGATGCGCTACGACCTCCTCGCCGACGTCGGCGTTCGCGACATCACCGGATTCAACGCGATGTACGACCGCGGTGACCTCCCGACCGCCGAGAACCCGGACCCGCACGGCGACAAGAGCTACGAGCGCATGAGCTTCATCGTGATCGTGATCGACGAGCTCAACGACCTCATGATGGTCGCGGCCCGCGACGTCGAGCAGAGCATCTGCCGCATCGCGCAGATGGCTCGCGCCGTCGGCATCCACCTGGTGATCGCGACGCAGCGCCCCTCGGTCGATGTCATCACCGGTGTGATCAAGGCGAACGTCCCGAGCCGGCTCGCGTTCTCGGTGAGCACGCTCGCCGACTCACGCGTCATCCTCGACCAGCCCGGCGCCGAGAAGCTGATCGGTCACGGCGACATGCTGCTGTCGACGGCGTCGAGCTCGCCGCGCAGCGCATCCAGGGCGCGTGGGTCGACGAGGAGTGCGTGCGCAAGGTCGTGGCCCACTGGCGCCGGCAGGTTGTGCAACCGCAGTACATCGACGGCCTGCAGGGCTCGGACAAGCCCGGAGCGGGTCGTGGCGGCGACGACCCGGACGACAGCGACGACCTGCTCGGTGAGGCGATGGACCTCGTCGTGCGCAGCGGCTTCGGCTCCACGAGCATGCTGCAGCGCAAGCTGCGCGTCGGCTTCTCCCGCGCCGGTCGGCTCATGGACCTGCTCGAGCGCAAGGGTGTCGTCGGTCCCTCCGAGGGCTCGAAGGCCCGTGCGGTGCTCATGACCATCGAAGAGCTCGAAGCCATGGAACAACGCGTCTAGCTCGTCGTCTCTTTCACGTTTCGGCGTGACTTTGCGTTGCCCTGGCCGCCGCGATCCACGCCGAAACGAGGTGCTGGAGCGCGCGTAGCCTGCGGTGCCGTGGCGGTGAAGCGGATCTTGCTGGTCTCGGGGAGCATGCGGGCGGGGTCGACGAACGCGGCCGTGCTGCAGACCGCGGCCGCCGTCGCGCCCGCCGGGGTGGAGGCCACCGTCTACACGGGCCTCGGCGACCTGCCCCACTTCAACCCGGACGACGACGTCGAGCCGCTGCCGCCGGCGGTGGCCGAGCTGCGCCGGTCGATCGCCGACGCGGACGCGGTCATGTTCTCGACCCCGGAGTACGCCGGCGCGCTGCCGGGCTCGTTCCTGAACCTCCTGGACTGGACGATCGGGGGTGGGGAGATCTACGAGAAGCCGGTCGCGTGGATCAACGTGGCCACCTCGCCCACCGGCGCGGTCAAGGCGTACGGGTCGCTCCGCACCGTCCTGACCTACGCCGGGACCCGCATCATCGACTCGGCGTGCGCGCACATCCCGGTCCTCCACGCGAACGTCGGCGAGGATGGCCTGGTCGCCGACCCGGACGCGCGCGACCAGGTGGCCGACGTGGTCGCCACACTCGTGAAGGAGCTCGACCGATGAAGATCACGCTGCTCGGCACCGGAAGCCCGATCCCGGATCCGAACCGGGCCGGTCCTTCGACCCTCGTCCAGACGGACGATGCGTCCGTGCTGGTCGACTGCGGTCGGGGCGTGCTGCTGCGACTCACCGCGGCGGGCCTGCTGCCGCCGATGTTGAGCGCGGTGCTCGTCACCCACCTCCACAGCGATCACCTCACGGACCTCAACGACGTCATCACGACGCACTGGGTCATGAGCCCGGAGCCCACGCCGCTGAAGCTCTACGGTCCACCGCGCCTGCAGGAGGTGGTCGACGGCCTGCTCGCCATGTTGGCGCCCGACATCAGCTACCGGCTCGCGCACCACGCCGACCTGAACTGGGCGCCGGTCGTCGAGGTCACCGAGGTCGGGCCGGGCGACGAGCTCACGCTCGGCTCCACGCGGGTCAGGGTCGGGGCGACAGACCATCGACCGGTCGAGCCGACCGTCGCGTACCGCATCGAGGATCCGGCGGGCGCGTCCGTCGTGCTGGGTGGCGACGGTGTCCCGTGCGCCGGGCTCGACGAGCTCTGCCGGGGCGCGGGCGCCTACGTGCAGACCGTGTTGCGCGAAGACATCGTCCGCATGGTGCCCAACGCGCGGTTCCAGGACATCCTCGACTACCACTCGAGCGTCGAGGACGCGGCGCGCACGGCGACGAAGGCCGGCGTCGGGACCCTCGTCCTGACCCACTACATCCCGGGCCTCGCGCCGGGACAGGAGCCCGAGTGGAAGGCGAAGGCCGCGGAGCACTTCGCGGGCCCGATCGTGCTGGGGGACGACCTCACCGCGCTCGAGCTCTGACGCAGGCGGCGGCCAGGCGCGAAGCGGGCGCCTCCCCCCAGGAAGGCGCCCCGCTCCCGCGGCCTCGCCGACGTCGTTGGCGGCGATGGAACCGAACCTCTGACTCGGCACCCGGCGTGGGGGTTACCTCCCGATCGCCGCGTACACCGCCCGGACCAGCTGCTCACTGCGCGCGTCCACGCCGAGCTGCATCTGGTTCATCACGTAACCGAAGCCGACGCGCGCGTCCGGGTCCGCGAACCCGAGTGAGCCCCCCGCACCGGGATGACCGAACACGTTCGGTCCACGCACGCGGGCGGGATCCCGGATCGAGCGAGAAGCCGAGGCCGAACTGCTCCGGGATCCCGATGACACGGTCGGGGCCATCGGACTCGATCCGGGTCGCGCGCCGCGACCGTCTCCGCCGCCAGCACGCGGTGCCCGTCGACCTCTCCGACGGTCGCCGCGTAGAGTCGCGCGACTCCGCGCGCCGACGTGATCCCGTTCGACGACGGCAGCTCGGGCAGCGTGCAGCGCGCGTGTGTTCCACATCTCGTCGTAATGGAACAGGTTCGACGGTCCGGCCATCGCGTCGCCCGCCATCGTGCCGGGCGCGGTGAACGCCTCGATGAGCTCGCGGATCGCGGGATCATCCGGCGGCGGCGGTGGCAGCAACGTCGCGACACGCGCGGCTCGAGCGCTTCGGGCAACCCGATCCACCAGTCGAGCCCGAGCGGGCGCGCGACCTCGTCGGCGAAGAACCGGCCGATCGTGCGACCCGTCACCCGCCGCACGATCTCACCGGTGATCCAGCCGTAGGAGCGCACGTGGTATCCCGGAGTCGGCTCGTGCCAGTCCCGAGCGCGGCGCCTGCGTCGCGGCTGGTCCACCACGGGGAACCACGCCAACGCGGACTCGAGCGTGAAGTCGCCCTCGACCACCGGCAGCCCCGCCCGGTGGGAGAGCACCGCGCGCAGGGGGATGTCGTCCTTGCCGTTCGCCCCGAACTCGGGCCACACGTCGGCGACGAGCGTGTCGGGTGAGATCAGCCCGCGCTCGATGAGGAGGTTGGCGCAGATCGCGGTCGCGCCCTTGGTGGTCGAGAAGACGAGCACGAGGGTGTCCTCGGCCCAGGGTCGGTGGCCGGCCACGTCGGCGATGCCGGCCCAGATGTCCACGACCGGCCGGCCGTCGACGTACACGCAGCACGCGGCGCCGACGTCACCCCGCCGTTCCAGGTTGGCGGTCAACGCGTCGGCGACGCCACCGAACCCCGGCTCGACGAGCCCTGCGATCACGGGCGGGAGTCTATGGAGGTTGACCGGTAGGATTCGTCCGTGGCCCCCCGGTTCTTCGTCGAGACCTTGGGCTGCCCGAAGAACGCCGTCGACTCCGACAAGGTCGTCGCCTCGCTCCTCGCCGACGGGTTGGCGCCCGTCGAGCGAGCCGAGGACGCCGATCTGATCGTGGTCAACACGTGTGCGTTCGTCGAGGCGGCCCGGCAGGAGTCGATCGACACTGCCCTGGCGCTGGCCGACGTCAAGCGGCCCGGAGCCCGACTGGTCGTCACCGGCTGCATGGCCGAGCGCTACGGCACCGAGCTCGCCGAGGCCCTGCCCGAGGCCGACTCGGTGGTCGGCTTCGCGGGTGAGGGGAGCCTCTCGCAGGTGGTCCTCATGGGCCGCAAGCCCTCGGGGGTCCGGGACCTGCTCGAGCTGCCCCGGCCCGCGCCGACGACGCCGTGGGCGTACGTCAAGGTGGCGGAGGGCTGCGACCGGGCCTGCGCGTTCTGCGCGATCCCGTCGTTCCGCGGCAAGCAGCGCTCGCGGTCCATCGACTCGATCGAGGCCGAGGTGCGCGCGCTCGTCGACGGGGGTGTCGCGGAGATCGTCCTCGTCGCCCAGGACCTGGCCTGGTACGGACGCGACACCGGCGAGCCGGGCTCGCTCGCGCCGCTGCTGCGCCGGCTCGACCTCCTCGCGCCGACGTGGACTCGCGAGGGTCCGGTTGCTGTACCTGTACCCGAGCGAAGTCCGCGACCCGTTGCTGTCGACGATGCTCGAGCTCGAGACCGTCGTCCCCTACTTCGACCTCTCGTTGCAGCACGCGTCCGCGCCGTTGCTGCGCAGCATGAAGCGCTGGGGGAGTGGCGACCGCTTCGTCGACCTCATCGATCGCATCCGCGCGAGCGAGTCGGAGGCGGCGTTCCGTTCCTCCTTCATCGTCGGGTTCCCCGGCGAGACCGAGGCCGACCACGACGAGCTGCTCACCTTCCTGCGCACGGTACGCCTCGACTGGGCCGGCTTCTTCCCGTTCTCGGCCGAGGACGGCACGCCCGCGGCGACGCACGACGAGCAGATCCCCGACGAGCTCGCGGCCGAGCGACTGCGCGAGTGCAGCGAGCTCCAGGACCCGATCACCCAGGCCTCGCGCGACGCGTTGGTCGGCCGGACGATCGAGGTGCTCGTCGACGGGGTCGATCCCGAGACGGGTGCCCTGATCGGGCGCACGCATCGGGAAGCCCCGGAGATCGACGGGCTCGTGCACGTCACCGGGGACGCGTTCGCCCGTCCGGGCGCGCTGGTCTCCGCGCTCGTCACGGATGCCGAGGGCCCGGATCTGGTCGCGCACGCCACCGCGGCGGTCGCCACCCGCGAGGCGTCGTGAGCGCGCCGACCGCCCGCACGAAGCGGTTCGGGCCGGAGGCGGTCGCGACGCCGGCGAACTTCATCACGATCTTCCGGCTCCTCTTCGCCATCCCGACGTTGATCCTCATCGCCCGCGAGGGCGCGACCTGGCTCACGGTCTCGCTCTGGTTCGTGCTGTCGTGCACCGACGGCGTCGACGGTTGGATCGCCCGGCGCGACGGCACCACCCGCTCGGGCGCATTCCTCGACCCGCTCGCGGACAAGGTCCTCACCATCGGTGGCTTCCTCGCGTTGCTGGCGCGCGGTGACATCTTCTGGGTGCCCGTCGCGCTCATCGCGGCCCGGGAGATCTTCGTCTCCGTCTACCGGTCCGCGGCGGCGCGGCGCGGCATCTCGCTGCCGGCGCGCCAGCTCGGGAAGTGGAAGGCCGTGCTCCAGATGCTGGCCGTCGGGGCGTACGTGCTCCCACCGGTGCAGGACATGAACGCGCTCAAGCTCGGCATCCTCTGGCTCGCGGTCGCGTTCACGATCGTCTCGGGCATCGACATCGTCCGGCGCGGCTGGCGGGAGTCCACGAGTGCGAGCTGACGTCCTGGCGATCGGCACCGAGCTGCTGCTCGGCCAGATCGTCGACACGAACTCCTCCTGGATCGGTGAGCAGCTCGCCGCGGTCGGGATCGACACGATGGAGCACCGGAAGGTGGGCGACAACCTCGGCCGGATGGTCGGGGCGATGCGCGAGATGCTCGCGTCGGCCGATGCGGTCGTCGTGTGTGGTGGCATCGGGCCCACCCAGGACGACGTGACCCGCGACGCGATCGCGGAGGTCATGGGCGTCGAGCTGGAGCGCCGCGAAGAGCTCGTCGAGCACATCGCGTCGCTCTTCGGCACCCGCGGCCGCGACATGCCGCAGAACAACCTGCGCCAGGCGGACGTGCCGCGCGGCGCGGGCGTGATCCCCAACCCGATCGGCACCGCGCCGGGCATCCGGGCCGAGGTGGGGGACAAGGTCATCTACGCGGTCCCGGGCGTCCCGTACGAGATGCAGCTGATGGTGAAGGAGCACGTGCTCCCGGACCTGCTGGCGCGCTCGGGTGAGGCCGCGGTCATCGTCAGCCGGTCGCTGAAGACCTGGGGGCAGTCGGAGTCCGGGCTCGCAGAGATGATCGCGGACCGGGTCGACACCCAGGAGAACCCGACGATCGCGTTCCTCGCGCGTGGGATCGAAGGCATCGTCGTGCGCCTCACCGCGAAGGCCGCGACCACCGAAGCCGCGTGGGCGCTCATCGAGCCTGAAGAGGCGAAGCTGCGCAAGATCCTGGGTGACCTCGTGTTCGCCATCGACGACGAGACGATGGAGCACGCGGTGCTGCAGCGGCTCGAGGCGCGCGGTTGGTCGCTCGGGGTCGCGGAGTCGCTCACCGGTGGGCTGATCGGCGCGCGCATCGCGAACGTGCCGGGCGCGAGCCGGACGTTCCGGGGGTCGATCGCGTCGTACGCGTCCGAGGTGAAGCGCTCCGTCCTGGGCGTGACCGCCGAGCGCGTCGTGAGCCAGGAGGCCGCGGAGCAGATGGCCGAGGGTGCGCAGCGCGTGCTCGGCGCGGACGTCGGCATCGCCGCGACCGGGGTGGCCGGACCCGACGAGCAGGAGGGGCAGCCGGTCGGCACCGTCTGGTTCGCGCTCGCGCTGCCGGGCCTGCCGGTCGAGGCGGTCTCGACCCGCCTGCCGGGTGATCGCGAGCGCGTGCGGCAGTTCTCCACGATCTCCCTGCTCAACATCCTGCGGATGCGCCTCGACGCCCTCCCCTGACATGAGTGGAGCGGGCCTGAAGCGCGCGTTCCTCGCGGTGGTGCCGCCGGAGGAGGTGCTCGACGCGATCGACGCACTGCTCGAGCGACCGAAGTCGTCGCGGTTCGTCTGGACCCGCCGCGACCAGTGGCACATCACGCTGCAGTTCTACGGGCGCGTCGCCGACATCGGGAACCTGATGGAGGGCATCCGCGCCGCGGCCGCGGCGTGGGACCCGTTCGAGCTCCGGATCGAAGGCGGCGGCGCGTTCCCGAACCCGAAGAGCGGGCGCGTGTTCTGGCTCGGCGTCGGCGGCGCGGACCCGCTGATCGATCTGCACGCCACGGTCGCCGCGGCCACCCGGACGTTCATCGAACGGCGCGATCGCATCGCGTTGCTCCCGCACCTGACGCTCGCGCGGCTCAAGCGCGCGACCGACCTCACCCCCGAGGTCGACGTGCTCGCGGGCGCGCTCGTCGGCGTTCCCTGGACCGTCACGGAGCTGGTCCTGCTCGAGAGCGAGACCCGGCGCCAGGGGGCGGTCTACGCCGAGCAGGGCCGGTTCACCCTGGGCGGGTGACGCTCGCGGCTCAGCTGTGGGGGATCGTGGTCGTCGGTGCGACCGCGCTGGACGCGACCATGGCCTTGAACGCGGCGAGCGCGGGCTTCGGTGTCCGGTTGTGGTGCACCAGCCCGTAGCTGTCCTCGAGCGTGTTCGCGTTGCCGGTGTCGCGCGCGCTGTACCAGAAGAGCGGGCCGGTGAACGCCCAGCCGTTCCAGATGTCGTAGTACTCGCGCAGCCACAGCGCCTGGTCGGTCTCGCTCACCGAGTCCGGGCCGCGCGTCGGAGCGCCGACCTCGGTGCCCCAGATCTTCTTCGCGCCGTCGCCGAACGAGACCATGAGGTCGTGGAGTTGCGCGGTCTGCAGGAAGGCGTTCGACGGCTCGGGCGTTGTCGGTGGATCGGGGAACTGGTACGGGTGGTGCGCGACCGCGTCCATGTACGGCCCGCCGCCGAGCTCGTAGATGCGCCGGAGGAACGTGAGCGGCGAGATCTCGCCGCCGCGGTCGGGGGCCGGCGCGAGGCCGCCGTTCATGACGGTGGCGCCGGGATCGACCTCGTGGATCGCGCTCGACGCCCGCTCGAGGAGATCGGTGTACGCGACCGGGTCGGGGCGCGGGCCCCAGAACGCGACGTGGTTCGGCTCGTTCCAGATCTCCCACGTGTGCACGCCGAGCGGCGCGTACCGCTGCACCGCGACGCGCACGAACGCGGCGTACGGCGCGGGGTCGTTCGGCGCGCACTCGTCGGTCTGGCACCCCGGCTTGCGGTCCCAGCCGGGCGCGGAGCTGATGACCGCGACCACCGACAGGCCGCGATCGAGCGCGCCCTGCACGACGCGGTCGGTGCCGGTCCAGTTGTAGACGCCCGGGGAGACCTCGATGCTGCCCCAGGTGATCGACGCCCGCAGCCACTGGGCGCCGGTCGACGCCATGAGGTCGAGGTCGGCCTCGACGTCCGCCGGCGACTCGCGCCGCACGAGCTCGAAGCCGTGGGCGAACCCGGCCCGGGACCCGGTGATGGTGAACCGCCGGGGGCCGGGCGCGGTCGGGGCCGGGGTGGCCGGTGCGGTGCTCGTGGAGGGTCTCGTGGTCCGGCTCGGGCGTCGGGGCGCGGTGGTGCTCCCGCCATCGGTGCAGGCGGCGAGCGCGACGACGAGCAGGAGTGGGACAGCCAGGAGCCGGAGGGTGCGCAAGGAGCCGACAGTCTCGCGGAGCCCCCGGCCACGTGGTTCCGCGGCCCCGGGTCGCCGGGTCCTTGTGTCGAACGGGTGTTCGCTCTAGAGTGCACCACACGCATGGAACTTCAAGCGTGTGATCAATGTCCCACCCTCGCCGTAGGGTCGTCGCAACGGCAACTTCCCCCGACCCTGACGCACAGCGTCTCCCCATTCAGGAGGATCCACGGTGGATCGTGACAAGTCGCTCGACATGACCCTCGGCCAGATCGAGAAGCAGTTCGGCAAGGGCGCGATCATGCGGCTCGGCGAACGTGGCAACGTCGGGATCGAGGCGGTGCCGACGGGCGCCCTCGCGTTGGACCTCGCCCTCGGCATCGGCGGGCTCCCGCGGGGCCGGATCGTCGAGATCTACGGCCCGGAGTCCTCGGGCAAGTCGACCCTGGCCACCCACGTGGTCGCCGAGGCCCAGCGCAACGGTGGCGTCTGTGCCTACATCGACGCCGAGCACGCGATGGACCCGGTGTACGCCGCCGCCATCGGCGTGAACGTGGACGACCTCCTCATCTCCCAGCCCGACACGGGGGAGCAGGCGCTCGAGATCGCCGACATGCTCATCCGCTCGGGCGCGCTGGACGTGCTCGTGATCGACTCGGTCGCGGCGCTGGTGCCCCGGGCCGAGATCGAAGGCGAGATGGGCGACAGCCACATGGGCCTGCAGGCCCGGCTCATGAGCCAGGCGCTGCGCAAGCTCACCGGCAACCTGAACAAGAGCCGCACCATCGCCGTCTTCATCAACCAGCTCCGGGAGAAGATCGGCGTGATGTTCGGCTCGCCGGAGACCACGCCGGGCGGCCGGGCGCTGAAGTTCTACTCGTCGGTCCGGTTGGACATCCGCCGCATCGAGGCGATCAAGGACGGCACCGAGGTCATCGGCAACCGGACCCGGGTGAAGGTCGTCAAGAACAAGTGCGCGCCGCCGTTCAAGCAGGCGGAGTTCGACATCATGTACGGCAAGGGGATCAGCCGCGAGGGCTCGCTGCTCGACGTCGGGGTGGACCTCGGCATCGTGAAGAAGTCCGGCGCCTGGTTCACCTACGAAGGTGAGCAGCTCGGTCAGGGCCGGGAGAACTCGAAGCAGTACCTCACCGAGAACGTCGAGCTCATGATGGAGATCAGCGAGAAGATCCGGGTGGCGGCCGGGATCGACGGCGACCCCGACGCCGACCCCGAGGCCGACCTCACGGACGACCCGGAGGCGACCGTCGAGCCCCGGGTCGACGCCGAGAGCTGACGACCGGAGGACCGGAGCGCACGAGAAGGGGGAGGCGGCTCAGGCCGCCTCCCCCTTTCTCGTGGGTAGCGATTGACCACGGAGAGCGCTCAGGCCCGATTTGGCGGCCTCGTAGACTGGAGCCCTGATGCCTCGCCGCTTCTACGTGAGCACCTACGGGTGCCAGATGAACGAGCACGACTCCCAGCGCATCGCCGGGGTGCTCGCGGACGAGGGCTACGAGCCGGCCGCCGGGCTCGAGGATGCGGACATCGTCGTCCTCAACACCTGCTGCATCCGGGAGAACGCCGACAACAAGCTCTACGGGCACCTGGGCCGGCTGAAGACGCTCAAGGCGCAGCGCCCGGGCCTGCAGATCGCGGTCGGGGGCTGCCTGGCCCAGAAGGACCGGGACCTCATCGTCGAGCGGGCCGGCCACGTGGACGTCGTGTTCGGCACCCACAACCTCGCCCACGCACCCGCGCTGCTGGCGGAGTCCGCCCGCCGGGGCGAGCCGGTCGTCGAGATCCTCGAGGAGCACGAGGCGTACCCGTCGGCCCTGCCGGCCCGGCGCGAGGTGGACCACCGGGCCTGGGTCACGATCCAGATCGGCTGCGACAACTCGTGCGCGTTCTGCATCGTGCCGAGCGTGCGCGGTGCGGAGGTCAGCCGGCGCATGGGTGACGTCGTGCGCGAGGTGCAGGATCTCGTCGCCGACGGCGTGGTCGAGATCACCCTGCTCGGCCAGAACGTGAACTCCTACGGGCGGGACCTCGGCGCGGGTCAGTGGCGCCCGCAGTTCGCGGACCTGCTGCGCGCGGTCGACGACATCGACGGGATCCGCCGGGTCCGGTACACGTCGCCGCACCCGAAGGACCAACGGCCGGACACCGTCGCGGCGATGGCCGAGCTCGACTCCGTCTGCGAGCACCTGCACCTGCCGCTCCAGTCCGGGAGCGACCGCACGCTCGCCCGCATGCGGCGCGGCTACACCGCCGAGCGCTACCTCGCCCGACTCGCTGACGCGCGCGCCGCGATCCCCGACCTCGCGGTGACCACGGACCTCATCGTCGGCTTCCCCGGGGAGACCGACGAGGACTTCGAACGCACGCTCGAGGTCGTCGACGCGGCGAGCTACGACGCCGCCTACACGTTCGTGTTCTCACCCCGTCCGGGCACCGCGGCCGCGGAGATGGTCGACGAGTTCGTGCCCGCGGAGGTCGTGAAGGAGCGGTTCGCCCGGCTCGAGACGCTGGTCAACCGCCACTCCGAGGAGCATCACGCCGCCCGGGTCGGCCGGATCGAGGAGATCCTGGTCGAGGGGCCGTCCAAGAAGGACCCCAACGTCGTGTCGGGCCGGACCCGCCAGAACAAGCTCGTCCACGTGGCGGCGCCGGCGGAGGGGACGCTGACGCCGGGGACGTTCGCCGACGTGCGCATCACCACGGCGGCCGATCACTGGCTCCGGGGCGAGCTGCTCGCCGTCACCGCGCCGGCGCCGACACGCCGCGTCCGCATCCCGGTCACCGCGGGGTAGGGACGACGGAACCCGGACGCGTCACGCACCTCGCGCTCGTCGGCCCCACGGCGTCGGGGAAGTCCGCGCTCGGCCTGGAGGCCGCCCGGGCCCTCGGCGACGTCGAGATCGTGTCCGTCGACTCCATGCAGATCTACCGGGGCATGGACATCGGCACCGCGACGCCGTCGAGCGCGGAGCGCGCGCTCGTGCCCCATCACCTGGTCGACGTCGCCGAGCCGTGGGAGGACTGGTCGGTCGCGCGGTTCCAGGTCGAGGCGCGCCGGGCCGTCGCCGACATCGAGTCGCGCGGCAAGCGTGCGCTGTTGCTCGGCGGCACCGGGCTGTACGTGCAGGCGGTGGTCGACGACCTCCGGTTCCCCGGCGAGGACCTCGAGCTGCGCGCGGAGCTCACCGCGCGCGCCGCGGGCCCCGATGGGCTCGCGGCCGCGTACCAGGAGCTCGAGCAGACGCGACCCGGACGCGGCGGCGCGGATCGAGCCGACCAACACGCGCCGGATCGTCCGGGCGCTCGAAGTCATCGAGTCGACCGGGCAGCCGTTCTCCTCGTTCGGCCCCGGGCTCCAGGAGTACGGACGCGACCGTGTTCCCGGTCGCGATGGCGGGGGTCCGGATGCCGAGCCCGGTGCTGCGGACCCGGATCACCGATCGGTTCGACGCGATGCTGGCGGCGGGGCTGGTCGACGAGGTGCGCGGGCTCGCCGCCGACCCCCGGGGCTGGTCCCGGACCGCCCGCCAGGCGATCGGCTACAAGGAGATCCTGGCCCACCTCGACGGCGAGGAACCGAGCCTGGACGGGGCCGTGGAGACCGCCGTCCGGCGCACGCGGTCCTTCGCCCGGCGCCAGCGGGTCTGGTTCCGGCGGGATCCCCGCATCACCTGGTTCGACGTCGAGCGGAATTCGTGCGAGGTCCTGCCCGCACTGCTGGCATGGTGGTGTACGTGAAGCAACCGCTCCAGCTCGCCAAGCTCGAGGCCACGGGCAACGACTTCCTGGTCCACGTGGCCGCTGGACGGGACGATCCCGTCGATCGCGCCTGCGGACGTCGTCGCGCTCTGCAACCGCCACCGCGGCATCGGCGCGGACGGGCTGATCACGATCGAGCCGGGCACCGACGGCGCGGACGCCACCATGGTGCTGCGCAACGCGGACGGCGGCTTGGCGGAGATGAGTGGCAACGGCGCGCGTGCCCTCGCGTGGGTCGCGCACCGGGCCGGCATCGGCGACGGCAAGCGGCTGATCGTGGACACCGGCGGCGGCCGGCGCGAGATCGACCTCGAGCTCGACCCCGCGACGGATGCCGTCGCACGCGCGACCGTCGACATGGGCCCGGTCACGTTCGACCCGGCCGAGATCCCGTTGGACGCGCCGAGCCCGTTCGACCTCGAAGCGACGTTCCACGGCACCACGTACCGCGGTGACGCGGCCGGGGTGGGGAACCCGCACCTCGTGCTCTGGGTCGACGATCCCGCGACCAGCGCGTGACCCAGCACGGTCCCCGGCTCGAGCACGACGAGCGGTTCCCGAACCGCACGAACGTCGAGTTCATCGCGCTCAGCCCGGGCGACGTCCGACGCGCTGACGATGCGGGTCTGGGAACGGGGCGTGGGGGAGACGTTGTCGTGCGGGACCGGCGCGTGCGCGTCGGCCGCGGTGGCGCATCACCGCGGCCTCGTGGGGGACCGCGTCGTCGTGCACGTTCCCGGTGGTGATCTCACCGTGGACCTCGGCACCACGCTCCGGCTCGGTGGCCCGGTCCGGCACGTCTTCGACGTCGCCCTCGACCTGGACGAGCTCCGCGCGTGACGCAACGCCACGAGGGCCGGCAGCGCCGACGGCTCACCGCGACCGAGGTCGATCTCGGCGTCGTCCAGCAACGGGCCCTCCTCGTCGGCACCGGCGTGAATGCCCGCGACATGACCGAGGCCGAAGCCGACCTGGAGGAGCTCGCGCTGCTCGCCGACACCGCGGGCGCCGAGGTCGTGGCGACGGAGTTCCAGCGGCGCGACCGCCCGGACTCCGCCACGTACGTCGGCAAGGGCAAGGCCGCCGAGCTCGCCGAGATGGCGGAGTCGCTCGACCTCGACGTGATCATCTTCGACGACGAGCTCTCGCCCGCGCAGCAACGCAACCTGGAGAAGCTGTTCAAGGTCGACGTGGTCGATCGCGTCGCGTTGATCCTCGACATCTTCGCCCAGCACGCGGTGAGCCAGGAGGGCATGGTGCAGGTCGAGCTCGCGCAGCTGCGCTACCGGCTGCCGCGCCTGCGGGGTCGGGGCACCGAGCTCTCGCAGCAGGGCGGTGGCATCGGCACCCGTGGTCCCGGTGAGACCCAGCTCGAAGTCGATCGCCGCCGGATCCAGACCAAGATCACGAAGCTCGAGCGCGACCTCGTGCAGCTCGCCCGCACGCGCGCGACCCAGCGCAAGTCCCGGAATCGGCGCTCGCTCACGACCGTCGCGCTCGTCGGGTACACGAACGCGGGGAAGTCGACGCTGCTCAACCGGCTCACCCAGGCCGACGTGCTGGTCGAGGACCGGTTGTTCTCCACGCTGGACCCGAGCACCCGGCGGCTGCGCCTTCCCGGCGGCGAGATGGTCCTGCTCTCCGACACCGTCGGGTTCGTGCGCCGCCTGCCGCACCAGCTGGTGGAGTCGTTCCGCTCCACGCTCGAAGAGGTGGCCAGCGCCGATCTGCTCGTGCACCTCGTCGACGCAGCCACAGGAGACCTCGAGCCGCGCCTGGCGGCCGTGCGTTCGGTGCTGGGCGAGATCGGCGCGGCGAACGTCCCGGAGCAGCTCGTCTTCACCAAGACCGACACGGTGGACCGCGAGACCGTGGACCAGCTCGTTGCGTCCCATCCGGGCGCGCTCGCAGTGTCGGGCCGCACGGGTGAGGGGGTCGAGGACCTGCCGCGGGTGATCGGCGACCGGTTGCGGGCGCTCGAGAACGTCATCGAGCTGCGCGTGCCGTACGACCGCGGCGACGTGCTCGCCGCGCTCCATCGGGACGGTGAGGTGCTCGTCGAGGTGCACGAGGAGGGTGGGACGCGGGTCCGGGCGCGCCTGCCGCAGACGGTGACGGGTCGTTACGTCGACTTCGTCGCACCGGTGCCCGGATAGTCTCGCCCGTCATGGCCGCGCCCCCCGACGGGTTCATTCCGCCGCCCTATCCGCACGATCGGCTCGACGCCCTCCGCCGTCTCGCCGACGCGCTCCCGGGCGGCGTGGTGGACTGCTCGATCGGCAACCCGGTGGACCCGATCCCGGAGGTCGCGCTCCACGCGCTCGCGGCCGCGGCGCCCACCGCGACCTCCTACCCACCGTCGATCGGCACGGTGGAGCTGCGGACGGCCGCGGCCGAGTGGATCCAGCGGCGCTTCGGCCTCCAGCTCGACCCGGCCGAGGTGATCGCCTGCGTGGGGACCAAGGAGCTGGTCGCGGCCCTGCCGCACCTGCTCCACCTCCGCGACCCGTCGCGCGACACGGTGCTGTACCCGGCGATCTCCTACCCGACCTACGCGATGGGCGCCGAGCTCGCGGGCCTCCGCGCGGTTCCGGTCCCGCTCGACGACGCGTGGCAGCTCGACCTGAACCGGGTGAGTGACGAGGATGCGGCGCGCGCGCTCGTGCTCTGGACCAACGATCCCGGCAACCCCACCGCGTCCGTCTCGGGGGGCGAGGCCACGGACCGCCAGGTCGAGTGGGCCCGGGCGCGCGGCGTGATCGTGGCCGCGGACGAGTGCTACGCGGAGTTCACCGGTGAGGAGATCCCTGCGGGGACCGCGTTGCTGAGCGGCAGTGATGGCGTGCTCGCGCTCCACTCCCTGTCGAAGCGGTCGAACATGGCCGGCATGCGGGTCGGCTTCGTGGCCGGTGATCCGGAGCTCGTCCACTACCTCGGGGAGACCCGCAAGCACGCCGGCCTCATCGTGGCGACCCCGGTCCAGGCCGCGGCGACCGCCGCGCTCAACGACGACGAGCACGTCTTCGTGCAGCGGGATCGCTACCAACGCCGCCGGGAGCTCATGCTCGACGGGCTGGCCGCGCGACGGTCTGATCCACGACGGCGGACCCGCGACCTTCTACCTCTGGCTGCGCGCGGCCGATGCGGCCGACGACGGTTGGGAGATCGCGGCGCGTCCTCGCGGAGACAGGCACGCTGGTGGCGCCGGGCAGCCTGTACGGGCCCGCGGGCGCCGACCACGTCCGCCTGGCGCTCACCCAGACCGACGACCGGCTCGAGCTGGTGCTGCACCGGCTCGCGGAGTCGTCCCGGCCCACGTGAACCCGCCGCCCGAAGCCTGAGGAGGCTGCGTCAGATGTCGGACCTGCAGAAGCAGATCACGGAGCTCTGGGAGCATCGCGACGACATCGCGGCGCTGATGCCCGAGCCCGAGGCCGCGGCGCGCGTGCGCGAGGCGATCGATCTGCTCGACAAGGGCGAGGCCCGCGTGGCGGAGGTCGTCGACGACGAGATCGTCGTCCACCAGTGGCTCAAGCAGGCGATCCTGCTGCTCTTCCGGCTCACCAACATGGGCGTCACCGAGCTGGGTCCGTTCGAGTTCCGGGACAAGATCCCGTTGAAGCACAACTACGAGCAGGCCGGAGTCCGGGTCGTCCCCGGAGCCCAGGCCCGATGGGGCGCGTACCTCGCGCCCGGCGTCGTGATGATGCCGAGCTACGTGAACATCGGCGCGCACGTCGGCGAGGACACGATGGTCGACACGTGGGCCACCGTCGGATCGTGCGCGCAGATCGGCGCGCGGGTGCACCTCTCGGGTGGGGTCGGGATCGGTGGCGTGCTCGAACCGCCCGAGGCCGCGCCGATCGTCATCGGCGACGACACGATGATCGGGTCGCGCTGCATCGTCGCCAGCGGCGCGCGGGTCGGCAACGGCGTCGTGCTGGGCGCAGGATCCGTGCTCACCAGCTCGATCCCCGTGATCGATGCCGAGACCGGTGAGGAGCTCAGCCGGGGCGTCGTCCCCGACTGGTGCGTGGCGGTCGCGGCGATGCGGCCCCGCACCTTCCCCGGCGGTGAGTTCGGGTTGCCGTGCGTGCTGGTGGTCAAGCGCCTGACCGAGGGCGAACGCCACGACAAGTCCAAGCTCAACGAGATCCTGCGCGAGCGCGGCGTCAGCACGTGAGCCGACTGAGCGGTGGATCTCTTCGGCTTGACCGAGGAGCTGATCGCGATCCCGTCGGTGAGTCGACACGAGACGTTGCTCGCGGACGTCGTGGAGGCGCGGATGGGGGAGCGCGCGCCGAACCTGGCCGTCGATCGGGTCGGCGACAACGTCATCGTGCGGACGAACTTCGGCCACGACCGGCGGATCGTGCTCGGCGGCCATCTGGACACGGTGCCCGCGAACGGCAACGAGGTGCCGCGGCGCGACGGGGACACGCTCCACGGTCTCGGCGCCGCGGACATGAAAGGCGGCCTCGCGGTGATGCTCACGCTCGCCGACGCCCTGTCGTCGAACGCGGCGAAGGCCCGTTTCGACGCGACCCTGGTGTTCTACGAGGCCGAGGAGATCGCGGAGGAGTTCAACGGGCTGCGCCGGCTCTTCGCCGAGCGGCCCGATCTCGTCGCCGGCGACCTCGCGGTCCTGCTCGAGCCGACCGGTGGGTGGATGGAGGCCGGGTGCCAGGGGACGCTGCACGTGCGGGCGACGTTCCGGGGCGCCCGGGCCCACTCGGCCCGGCCGTGGATGGGGACGAATGCGATCCACCGGGCCTCCGAGGTGCTGGCCCGGCTCGCGGCCTACGAGGCGGACACGGTCGACGTCGACGGCCTGGACTACCGGGAGTCAGCTGCAGGTCGTGCGCATCGAGGGAGGCGTCGCGAACAACGTGGTGCCGGACGAGTGCTCGATCGTGGTCAACCGGCGCTTCGCCCCCGCGTACACGGTGGCCGAGGCGACGGCCCAGGTGGAGGCCCTGCTCGACGGGGCCGACGAGATCGACGTGATCAACGCGTCGCCGGCCGCGCCGCCCAACCTGTGGAACCCGCTGGTCGCCGAGCTGACCGGCACGTTCGACCTGGGGGTACGGCCCGAAGCTCGGGTGGACCGACGTCGCCCGCTTCGCCGCGCACGGGGTGCCGGCGCTGAACTTCGGGCCGGGCGACCCGGAGATCGCGCACACGAAGGACGAGCACGTGACCCGCGACTCGCTCGACGGTTGCTACGCGGTGCTCGGCCGCTTCCTCGGCGTGGCCTGAGCCGGGTTCCGAAGTGCGGAGCTCCAGGCGCCTGATCTAGAGGCGGCGCAGCACGGTCACGACCTTGCCGTAGACCGTGATCTCCGACGGGTCGAAGACCATGTCCTCGAGCACCGCGTTCGCGGGCCGCAGGATGATCTTGCCCCGCTTGCTGAGGAAGGTCTTGACCGTCGCTTCCTCACCCGGGATGCCGGCCACGACGATGTCTCCGTTCTCCGCGGTGTCCTGCTGGCGCACGACGACGTAGTCGCGGTCGAAGATGCCGGCGTCGATCATGGACTCGCCGCGGACCCGGAGCATGAAGAGCTGCCCGTCGCCGGTGAGGTCCTCGGGCAGGGGCATGGTCTCTTCGATGTTCTGGGCGGCCAGCGTGCCGGTGCCGGCGGCGACGTCACCGATGAGCGGGACGTGGCGCACCGGGCGGCGGTCGACGATCGCGCCCGAGTCGGGCTCGTAGCAGATCTCGATGGCCCGGGGCTTGGTGGGGTCCCGGCGCAGGTAGCCCTTGTCCTGCAGGGCGCCGAGGTGCGCGTGCACCGTGGAGCTGGAGGAGAGGCCCACGGCCTCGCCGATCTCCCGCACGCTCGGGGGATATCCGCGGCGTCGGACCTCGACGTCGATGAACTCCAGGACCTGCTGCTGACGGGCGGTGAGCGGTGCTGCTTCGGCCATGCCGGGGAAGGTAACACGATCACGCGTTCGTGGCAAACACCTGTTCGTAACTTTTCCTTGACTCCGAACGGGCGTTCGTGCTTGGGTGACGGGGTAGCGAACGGACGTTCGTCCGTCCCACCTTCTGGGGCACCGGCGCCTGGTACTCCCCGACGCCAGGCGTAGGTGTCCCACCCCCGTGGTTCGATCAGAACCTGCAGCGACGGACCGCTGAGCCACTTCCAACCCCGCAACTTCCCCCGCCGCACGCAGGAGATGGAGGAACCAGATGGCCGCCGTCATGACCACCCCGAGATCTGATCTGAGGTACCCGGCTGAGGAAGACCTCCGGCCGGTCGCACCTCACCTTGGTGCCGATGCCCCCGGCGGGCCTCGGGCGTCCGCCGCGGGTCTCGGCCACCACGTACTGGCGTCGGCGTCTCGCCGTCCTGCTGGGCGCGGTGGTCCTGGTGCTCGTGGCGGGTCAGGCGGGCGCGGCGCTCGGGAGCTCACCCCTCGCGGCTCCCGGGCGCCCCCCGTCGGTCGTCCGCTACGTCGTCCGGCCGGGCGACTCGCTCTGGACGGTCGCCCACCAGGTCGCGCCGACCGAGGACCCGCGCCCGGTGGTGGACGCGCTCGCCCAGGCCCGGCACGACAGCCCGTTGCTGGTCGGCGAGACCGTGGTGTGGCAGCGCTGATCCTGCGGGAGGGCGCGCGAAGGAGGTTGCTAGCGTGACGACGTGCGCTGTCCCTACTGCCGAGAGGTGGACGACAAGGTCGTCGACTCACGTGAGACCGCGGACGGCGCCGCGATCCGGCGCCGGCGAGAGTGCATCGGCTGCGGGCGGCGGTTCACCACCTACGAGCGCATCGACCCGCTCCCGCTCACGGTCACGAAGCGCTCGGGGGTCAAGGAGCCGTTCGACCGGGCCAAGCTGGCCCGGGGGATCGCGCAGGCGGTCGGCGGCCGGCCCATCCCCGACGGGGCGGTCGACGAGATGGCAGAGGCGCTCGAGGAGCAGCTGCGCGAGCTCGGTCCCGAGGTCCCGAGCGAGGCGGTGGGGCTCGCGGTGCTCGAACGGCTGCGGGCGCTCGACCCGGTCTCGTACCTGCGGTTCGCGTCGGTGTACAAGGACTTCACCGACATTGCGGACTTCGAGGCCGAAGTGGTCGCGCTGCAGAAGACGACCGCGCCCAAGCGGCCGACCCGCGCCCGTTCCTGAGCGCGTTCCCGGTCACCTCGGGCGGAGCGGCTCCGCCGCCGTCGGGGTTGCGCGGCGTCGGTGCAGGTCAGGGGCAAACCAGCGCTACCCGTTGACAAGCATGGAACTCCAGTGTTGTAATTCACCTCCATCTCGCGTCGCTGGGCGCAGTGACCACAAGATGTTGTGGTCACTGCGTCACTGTGTGGCCGGGACAGGGGCGGCAGTCCTCAGCGGCAACACCAGCAACGCGCACAGCACGGACGTCTCGGAAGAGACACCACCGGAGAGACTCGAAGTCGGTTCCGCCCGCGGGCGGGAAAGGGGAGCAGGCCCATGGCCATGGCGCCGGAGCAAGTTGGAATCGGGATCCGTCGGGTCTTCACGGAGCCGGGGTCAGACCCCTACGCGACCGTGGAGTGGGAGCGCCGCGAAGCGCGCATCCAGAACTACAAGGACGGGACCGACGCCTTCTTCCAGCCCGACGTCGAGTTCCCCGTCACGTGGTCCCAGAACGCCACGAACATCGTCGCCCAGAAGTACTTCCGGGGCACCCTCGGCACCGACCGAGCGCGAGTGGTCGCTGCGCCAGGTGATCGACCGGGTCGCGCGACACGATCACGGACTGGGGTCGGCGTGACGGCTACTTCGTCGACGACGAGGAGGCCGACGCGTTCAACGCCGAGCTGAAGTACGTGCTCGTGCACCAGCGCGCCGCGTTCAACTCGCCGGTCTGGTTCAACATCGGCGTGAAGAACACTCCCCAGCAGGCCGAGCGCGTGCTTCATCCTCGCGGTCGAGGACACGATGAGCGGGATCCTCAACTGGTACCGCGAAGAGGGAACGATCTTCAAGGGCGGCTCCGGCTCGGGCATCAACCTGAGCAACATCCGCTCGAGCTCCGAGGGGCTCAAGGGCGGCGGCACCGCGAGCGGGCCGGTCAGCTTCATGCGCGGCGCGGACGCGTCGGCCGGCACGATCAAGTCGGGCGGCAAGACCCGGCGCGCCGCCAAGATGGTCATCCTCAATGCCGATCACCCCGACGTCGAGGAGTTCATCTGGTGCAAGGCGACCGAGGAGCGCAAGGCCCGGGCCCTGCGTGACGCCGGCTTCGACATGGACCTGGACGGCAAGGACAGCCACTCGATCCAGTACCAGAACGCGAACAACTCGGTGCGGGTCACCGACGACTTCATGCGCGCGGTGGTGGAGGACAAGGACTGGGCGCTCAAGGCCGTCCTCAGCGGCGACACGATCAAGACGGTCAAGGCCCGCGACCTCATGCGCCAGATCTCCGACGCCACGTGGCAGTGCGCGGACCCGGGGATGCAGTTCGACACGACGATCAACAAGTGGCACACCGCGCCCAACACGGGCCGGATCAACGCGTCGAACCCGTGCAGCGAGTACATGCACCTGGACAACTCGGCCTGCAACCTCGCCAGCATCAACCTGCTCAAGTACATCGACGAGGGTGGCGCGTTCGACGTCAGCTCGTACCAGCACACCGTCGAGGTGATGTTCACCGCGCAGGAGATCCTGGTCGGCAACGCGGACTACCCGACGGAGGCGATCGGCGAGACGAGCCGGCAGTTCCGTCAGCTCGGCCTCGGCTACGCGAACCTCGGCGCGCTCCTGATGTCCCAGGGCCTTCCCTACGACTCGCCGGCCGGCCGCGCCTGGGCCGCGTCGCTCACCGCGCTCGATGACGGGTCACGCCTACGCGACGAGTGCCCGCACCGCGGGCCGCATGGGCCCGTTCGCCGGGTACGCCAAGAACGAGGACGCGATGCTGAACGTCCTGCGGATGCACCGGGCCGAGGCGGCCAAGATCGACGAGGAGCTCGTCCCGCCGGAGCTGCTCTCGGCCGCGCAGCGGTCGTGGGACGACGCGGTCGAGCTCGGCGAGCGCTACGGCGTGCGCAACTCGCAGGCCACGGTGCTCGCACCGACCGGCACGATCGGCCTGATGATGGACTGCGACACCACCGGCATCGAGCCCGACCTCGCGCTCACCAAGGCGAAGAAGCTCGTCGGTGGCGGCACGATGTTCATCGTCAACCAGGCGATCCCGCGCTCGTTGCGCAACCTCGGGTACTCCGACGAGCAGGTGACGGCGATCGTCGACTTCATCGACGAGCACAAGACCATCATTGGTGCGCCCGGGTTCAACCCCGAGCACTTGCCGGTGTTCGCCTGCTCGATGGGCGACAACCCGATCCACTACATGGGCCACGTCACGATGATGGGTGCGGTGCAGCCGTTCCTGTCGGGCGCGATCTCCAAGACCGTGAACATGCCCGAAGAGGTGTCGGTCGAGGACGTCGAGCAGCTCCACATCGAGTCGTGGAGGCTGGGCCTGAAGTCGGTGGCGATCTACCGCGACAACTGCAAGGTCGGTCAGCCGCTCAGCACGCAGAAGTCGGACGCCCAGATCACGGCGGAAGGCATCGCGGGTGAGGGCACCGGCGAGCGGATCGTCGAGCGGATCGTCGAGCACGTGATCGTGCAGGAGCCGGTCCGGCGCAAGATGTCGCGGGTCCGGGCGTCGAAGACCTTCTCGTTCCGGGTCGCGGACTGCCACGGCTACGTGACCGTGGGCGAGTTCGAGGACGGTCGGCCGGGTGAGGTGTTCCTCCGGGTCGCGAAGCAGGGCTCGACCCTCGCCGGGATCATGGATGCGTTCGCGATCTCGGTGAGCCACGGCCTGCAGTACGGCGTGCCGATCGAGGCGTTCTGCGAGATGTTCACGAACATGCGCTTCGAGCCGGCGGGCATGACCGACGACCCGGACATCCGGTTCGCGACCAGCCTCGTCGACTACATCTTCCGTCGTCTGGCGGTCGAGTACATGCCCGAGGACAAGCGCCGCGACATGGGCATCCTCACCGTGGGGGAGCGCCTGCAGCCGACGCTGCCCGGGGTCGAGGAGGCCGCCGCGGCGGCCGAGCCGGTCATGGAGCTGCTCCCGCTCGAGGACCGCGCCCCGGGTGATGCGATCCAGGACGCAGAGGTGGTCCCGCCGGTCACGCCGATCCCGAAGGCGGCCACGCCGTCGGCTCCGGCCCGTGAGCGCGAGACCGTCCTCTGCTACGTCTGCGGCGACATCATGCAGCGCGCCGGCTCCTGCCACGCCTGCCCGTCCTGCGGGGCAACGAGCGGCTGCTCGTAATGTCGAGTTGCACGCAGGTTGCAGCCTGACTTGCATGCGCCTGCAGTCGGAACGGATGCGTCGTCATCTCGAGAGGCACTGCCGATTTCGGGCAGTGCCTCTCGGCGTGACGGGTCGTGCAGTCGCAGTTGGGCTACCCAACCACCGCGTACAGCTGCCAGACATCCGGGACGCCCTTGAGTTCATGGGCGCCGCGATCGCTGAACTCGATGCCCGTAAGGAGCAAGATGCATCCCAGCTTCAGGGTGATCCCGCACGTGAGTTTCAGCAGGATTCGACCTGTGCAAACCCAGGGGATTGGACTACCGCACCAGGCTCCAACACCGCGGGTCGGCGCTCAGGCGCCCTGCTGCTCGTCGAGGTCCGGTTGGAGAATCGCGTCGGCGAGCGTGCTGACAGCTGAGAGCACGCGAAGGCCGTCGTCGGTGAGGCCGTAGCGCTCGGCGAGGTAGGACGGGGTGTTGTAGGTCACGACCGTCTGGCCATCCGCTTGTTGCCAGACGAGGATCTTGAGCGGAAGATCGAGCGCGACGAGTGGAGCGGCCCTCATCAGCGGCGTGCCGCCCTCCGGGTTGCCGAAGACCACCAGCTTCGTGTCCCGAAGCGCCTGCCCGACGCCTGCAGCCTCGCCGCTGTGATCGATGATCGCGAACACCTTGACTCCTCGCGCGCTCAAGGTGGTGATGAGTCGGTTGAGCACCTCTGAGACCGACCCCGTCGCCGCGCGACTGACGACACCGTTGCCTTCCGGTCCCTCTTCGGCGCTCATGCGGGTGCCGCGATCTGATTTCGACGGGCGGCGATTCGGATCTTGATCGGGGACGGCAGCATGCGGGTCATGTCGTCGACGGCGTCGACGCCCCGCCGCCCAGCAGATGCTGATGAAGCTCCTCGGTCATCTGGTTGATCAGGCGAGTGAGCCTCGTGTTCTCGACGAGGAGGGTGTTGACGTCCTGATAGTCGCGATCTGACTTCGCCTGTTGAAATGCCGCCTGGCGGTTCTGTCCGATCATGACGAACGTCGAGAGGAAGATCGCTTCGAGCGACACGATGAGGGTCAGCGTCGGCCACGGGCTCTTCTCGAAGACGATCATCCACAGCGCGAAGAGAACGATGTGGAGGTACACGAAGTTCATGGAGCCTGCGAACGCGGTGATCGCGTCGGCCACGCGCAGTTGCTCACTCGCGGCCCGCCGGTCGAACTGTTCGACGACGGCCGGGTGATGAATGACCTTGGGATCCAGCTTGCGCACGGGAGACACCTCCGGGTAGCGGCCGCGAGCCAATTGGAGGCGGACAGTCAGCCCCACTCGCCGTATTCTGTCCCTTCGGCATCGGGCACGCTTGCGCTTTGGGGCGCCGAGGTGGGAGGCCTCGAAGCTCGTCGGGACGCATCTGAACTTGGTAGCGCTTCGTTCCTCCGCGACGCACTCTCGACCCACGGCGTTCTGGGCCTGTGGTTGGCCCGCTTAGAGGACCCGATCGACGATGAGCGCGAGCGCGAGCGCGATCATGGCCCACGACATCGAGCTCAGCGCGCGTTCGAGGGGCTTGAGCAGCAGCGGCGCGTCGAGCTCGTGCACAGCTCCGTCGTGCAACGTGACGCTGCCGTCAACGCGCGCCACTTGGCGACGGAGGGCGCGTGCCGGTGTGCTCAACGACCGCTGCGCGAGCGAGAGACCGAAGGCCGCGATTGCTGCGAGCGCGGCCGTGAGATCGAGCCGCTCCGCCTGCACGAAGTAGGCGACGAGCACCGGGAACGCCCCCCATGCGGCCGCGAACCCGAGGTCGGTGTGGATCCAACCGCCGAACAGCTCGAGGTTGTAGCCCAACACGAGCAACGGACCGATCACGATGAACACGAGCAATCCGGGCCCGACCCGAGCGACGCCGACGCAGCCGAGCGCGCACGCGATCAGCAGACCACCTAGTCCGAGCCCGACGAGCCATCCCGTCGGAATCGTGGTGTGCAGCGGCCGGCCGTGCAGCTCGTCGAGTGCGTGGGCCGCGACGCCGACGGCGAAGAAGAACGCGAGCAGCGTTCCGACAAGGCGTACGCCGTCGGTGTGCGGTGCAAGTGTCGCGCCGATGACGACGTACGAGAGGTGCCACGACGTGTACGGCGGGTGAAGGAGTGTCCACCAATCGCGCCAGCCCCCCGGGCGCGCCGCGTAGTACGCCGGCCGCGCCATGCTCAGTGGTCCGGCTTCCGAGCCCACATCACCAGTCCACCACCGCGGCTCATCGAGCGGACGCCGACGTCTGCGAGTCCTGCCTCCTGCCACGCTCGGATGGTCCAGGGCACGGGGTAGCGCTCGTAGTGCGCCGAGATGTTGGGTCCGAGAAAGCGTCCTACCCGGCTCCACTCACGACCGCCGGTCAGGTAACCCGCGACTGGCAACACACCCCGCGTGTACAGCCACCACCAGAACCGCCAGAATCCGTTCGGAGGGACCGAGAACTCCAGGCTGGCGATCGCCGCGCCGGGTTTGAGGACACGCGCGCAGCTCGCGCAGCGTTGCGGCGGGGTCGGCGACGTAGCGCAACAGATAGGTGAACGTCAGCGCGTCGAACGAGCAGTCGGGAAAGGGAAGCCGTTCGGCTTGCCCGACGGTGAGCCGCACCCGGCCCGCCGCTCCGGCGCGCTCGACACGCCGCGTGTCCTTGTCGCAGCATCGCCTCGGTGATGTCGATGCCCGTGATGTGGGCGTCGGTACGGCGGGTGAGTGCGAGCGCAACGCCTGCGGTCCCGGTGGCGACGTCGAGAATGGCGCTCGGGCCGCCGTTCTCGACGTGGGCGACCATCTCTCGTCGCCAACGTCCGTTCTGTCCGAACGAGAGCACTTCTTCGAGCACGTCATAGTGACGGGGGAGCGGCCGGAACAGGTCCTGAGCGAAGCGGTTCGGATCAGCCAGGGTTGTCGGCACGGGTCCTCCTCGAATCCTGACCGTACAGTTCGGAGTCGCATGAGGAAAGGGTGATGATCGACGCGTCGTTCGACGTGCTCGTCGTCGGATCGGGCCCGGCGGGGAGCATCGCCGCCCTGGTCTTGGCGCGGGCGGGCGCACGGGTGGCGCTCGTCGACAAGGCCGCGTTCCCGCGTGACAAGGCCTGCGGAGACCTGATCGGGCCTCGGGGTGTTCAGCTCCTGCGCGACCTGGAGCTCGACGTTCCCCACACCACTCGAGTCAGCGACATGATCGTCGTCGGACCGACCGGCAATCGCGTGCGACTGCCCGCGTCGCCCGGGCGCACCTATCCCGGCTACGGGATCGTCGTGCAGCGGTCGCAGTTCGACGCGGCGCTGCGGCTCGCCGCGGTCTCGGCCGGTGCGGAGCTGATCGAGGGGCGCGCCCACGACCCCATCGGCGACGAGGGTCGACTCAGCGGCTTCTCGCTGTCGTCGACGACCGGGGTGCGCGCCGACGTGGTCGTCGGCGCCGACGGCGCGACCAGTCGGGTCGCCGAGGTCGCGCGGCTTGTGGATCCGGGCCGAGTGCTCTGGGGGTTCGCGGTTCGTACCTATCTCGACGAGGCGGTCGATGACCCGCACATCATGTTGTGGACACCGGTTCCGGGGGCCGCGTTCCCGGGGTACGGGTGGGTGTTTCCCGCGGGTGGGGGGCGGGTGAACGTCGGCCTCGGCGTCGGCGTGCTCGCTGATCGCACCGCGGGGCGTCGAGCCGCGCGGGACCTCGACGCGTTCCTCGAGCACGCGTCGCGCGTCGGTGTTTTCGGCGCGCGCACGCCAACGCGATCGCCGGTTCAACCGCTCGGTGCATGGCTCAAGATGGGACTCGTGGGTACGATGCCGGCACGGGATCGCGTCCTCCTGGTCGGTGACGCCTCCGGCTTGGTGAACCCGCTCCAGGGCGAAGGGATCGCGCAAGCAATGGACAGCGGCCGGGCCGCCGCCGAAGCAATCCTCGGCGGCATCGATCAAGCGTCCGATCGGTACCGCGCGCACGTGGCGTGCACGTACGGGCCGTACCTTTCGACGACGGCGCCCGTCCACCGGTCACTTCTGCGCAGGCCGAAGCTCGTGGCCGCGCTCACCCGCGGGCTGACCGCACCCGGCGTCGGCCGCGCACTGGCCGGCGGTTGGTCGGTCATGTGGAACGACCTCCTCGACGGCGCGCAGCCCAGCATCGCGACGGGCGTCGGGACGGCCGCGGCCGGTCTCGGGCGCGTGCTGACCGCACGAAGCGCGGACCGACGTTGGATCGGAGCGCAGGTCACGGGCCGCTCGGATCCACAGGGGACAGGCCGTCGGGCGGCGCTGTGAACCCGCCCGCCGAGCGTCACGACCGCCCGACGAACGAAGTGGTCACCGACACCGGCCTCGATCTCGTTACCGGTGCGTTCAGCTACTCCGGGAGCGCCATTGCCGCGGAGCTGATCGCGTCGGGTCGGCGTGTGCGCACCGTGACCGGACATCCGGAGCGGGCGCCGAGCGGTTCGCCGATCGATGTTCGGCCATTCGACTTCGATGACCCGGTCGGGCTCGTCTCCGCGCTCGAAGGCACGACGACGTTGTACAACACGTATTGGGTGCGCTTCGCCCATGACCTCACCGACCACGACCTCGCGGTCGAGAATTCCCGGATCCTCTTCCGCGCGGCCCGGGACGCCGGGGTCCAGCGGATCGTGCACGTCAGCATCACCCACCCCAGCGTCGACTCACCGTTTCCGTACTTCCGGGGCAAGGCGCTCGTCGAGCGCTTCCTCGTGGAAGGCGAGGTTCCCTACGCCATCCTCCGGCCGGCCATCCTCTTTGGCGGGGACGGTGTGCTGCTCAACAACATCGCCTGGCTGCTGCGCCATCTCCCCGTGTTCGCGGTCGGAGGGCGCGGCGAGTACCGGGTCCGGGGCATCCACGTGGACGACCTGGCCCGCCTCTGCATCGAGAAAGGCGCCGAGCACGCTGACAGCGTGAGCGACGCGGTCGGACCGGAGCGGCCGACGTTCCTGGAGCTGGTCACCACCATCCGAGACGTCGTCGGAAGTCGTGCACGCATCGTCCACATGCCCGGAGCGGCCGTCCCGCTGCTCGCGCGGCTGCTCGGGATCGCTCTTCGTGATGTGCTCCTTACAGGCGACGAATACCGGGCGATGGCTGCAGGCCTGGCCGACACGGATGGTCCCGCTACCGGTCCCGCGGCACTGTCAGATTGGCTCGCCGCGCACGGCAGCGTGCTCGGCATCCGCTACGCGAACGAGCTGGACCGTCACTTCTCGCACGGGACAGGACGGGCATGACCAGTGCATGCCCGACGGTCTCAAGCGCGGAGCCGGTTGAGAGGTCGCGCGCGTTCGGTGATGGTCACGTGCCTTGTAGAGCAGCAGGGTCACGGCTTCCGCAAGAATGCGCCGGTCGTGTGACCGAGCTGTCGTGACAGCGCGATGCTGCGGGCGAGGAGCTCGGCTTTCGAGATCAGGCCTGCCTTCTGCTGCCGGTTGAGCGCGGCCAGTTCCGCGACGAGGCGCGCGCGCCGGCCGGGCGGGACCTTGCCTTGATAGGCGACGAGGTGCTGTCGAGGATCATTTGCCAGCCCGTCGAGCGCACTGTCGGAGCCGAACGTGACGATCGCACGGATCGGGCCATGGTGGTAGATGCGGCTCGATCCGAAGCCCTGCTCGGCATCGGCGGTGTCGAACGTGCGGGCCGCGATGCCATCGTGCTCGAGCCACAGGATCGTCCCGGCCTTGTACCCGCTGCCCGAGTACGACGTTCCCAGCACCACGACGACGCCCCTGCGGTGGGGCAACGCCTTCAGGAGCTGCGGATAGAGATCGGCCAGGACGAGCGACTCCGGCGTCTGCGGCGTTGAAGAGCGGGCCGCGGTCGCCGTGTTCGCCACCGTGAACCCGACGATCGCCAGGACGATCGGTACGAGCAACACACCCTTTCGTCTCGGCCAGGCAGACCGCGACGCAAGGACCCAGAGGGCCCACCCGACCAGGACGATCGCGAACATCCCGAGCAACCAGGTCCAGCGCAGGCGATACGTGAACACCGGTCCGACGGTGCGGGAGACGGCGAGGACGCCGAGGACCGACGTGACCGCGACGATCGCGGCGAGTCGCAGCGCTTCGCCGACGCGGCGCCGCCACAGCACCCAGACCGCCAGGACGAACGGGAGGATCAACCAGGGCACCGCGGTCGTGCGGATGAAGTCGGGCTCCGCCGTGAAGGGATCGGGCGTGTGCCCACCGGTGAGCCACTCGGGTCGGGCCGAGAACTGCTCGGCCACGACGCGGTAGCCGTCGAGCAGGCTGTGATGCGCCTGGCCGCTGAGGAAGAAGTGGGCCGCGGTGCGGAGGTTGCCCGGGGTGTTCTGGACCACCCCGACCAAAGGTGGAGTCCACATCACGAGAAGGATGACTGCGGACACGATCCCCGCCCGGATCACGCGTGGCCAGGCGACGCCGCGGTTCGGCGAGCGTCGCGCGATGACCACGAGCCACACCGCGCCTCCGAGGAGCAGCGGAACCGCCAGGGGCACATATCCGACGTGCGTCTGGACCAGGAAGGTCCCGACCGCGGCGGCGACGGGAAGTGCCCACGCAGTCCCCGCCGCGAGCTCCCAGACGAGGAAGACGAACAATCCGAACGGCAGGACCGTGACGTACGGGTTCCACGGGTCGCGCAGGAAGTCGCCACCGAGGTTTTGCATCACGACGGTGACCCCGAGGGCCGTGAGCAGGAGCACGGGCAGACCGCCCCGTCGCCGCCCGATGATCACGATCCCGGCGACCGCGACCGCGTTGATCAGCAATGCGCCGATGTACATCCCGACCGAGTTGCTCCCGGTGAGCCGGTACGGGAGGGCCAGCAGGTAGTACATCGCGGGCCCGAGGTGGTTCCAGCCATCACGCGAGTAGGGGCCCAACAGCACGAGGTGACGGCCGACGTCGCGGGTGAGGATCTCGTTCTGGGCGTTGTCGCTGAGGGCGTGAAAGCCTGGGCCAACCCGGAGCAGCAGGACTGCAGCGGAGACCACGAGCGGCAGCAGGACGAGCCCGACCGTGACCCACGACGCCCAGCGATCGGGCGAAGCCGAAGCCGTCGGTTCGACCGCCCGCTCCGGTTCTGCAGCGGTCGTGCGGGCGCCCCCCTCCGGCCCGAGCAATGGCGGGGGTGTCCCTTCGCCCGGCACGGTCACGCTGAGGGAGGCTAACGGGCACCGTGCGTCGACCGGCGGCGGCCGGATCCCGCATCGTCGCCCCGAGGATTCGACGGCCGCCGTTGTCGGTATGTTGCTGCCACGTTCGGTGGTCCCAGGGGGGAGATCCCATGCAGCGCTCTCGTCGGTTCGTGGCCCTCGTCGCCCTTCCCGCACTGCTCGCGCTGGCGGGGTGCACCACCCGGTACGGCGCCACGGTGCTGCGGCCGTCCGATCCGGTGGTGCTCACCGGCGCGAATCTGCCCAAGCTCACGGGCGGCGCGCCGAGCCACATCGTGGGGTTTGCCTGGGACGGCAGTGCGTGGCACCAGATCCCGGTCCAGGTCGACGAGCGTGACATGGTCAGCCCGGGCGTGATCTACCACCTGCCGGCCGCGAGCTACCCCACCCTCTTCGGCACCACAACCCCGTACCTGATCCCGGTGTACACCCCGCCCGCCAGCGCGGCACCCGGCTACTCATGGAGCTCCACGTACACCCCGAGCGACTCGGATCCGAGCTTCGACGCGAACGACGAGCTCTCGTTCCTCGTGAGTGACACCGGCGAGCCGGTGGGCGCATCGGACGCGAACCCGGCCGGCGTCGACGGCTCGACGCGCGAGGTGGTGAAGACGACCGATCCGTTCGCGCCGTCGCACGTCGGCTACGTCTACCTGTTCCACAGCGGCACGCTCACCGGAGGTGGAGCCGGGACCGACGGCGTGCAGTACACGTTCAGCCTCGACTCCGGCGCCTACACCTCGACGTACAAGATGGGCACCGGCTCCCTCGCGCCGAACAACACCTGGGGGTTCAATCCGGAGCACTCGACGGTGACGACGCCGTCGTACAAAGAGACCTTCGCCGACCGTTGGCTCAACGACGGACTGCGAATGACGACGGGCGGGGCGACGGGTGTGGACGTCCTCGACCGCGCCCATTACTACGCGACCGCAGGCTGCGCGCGGAGTGAGGACACGTTCGACGGTGGCGCCGACAACCCGGGCGAAGGCGCGTTCGTCGCGAACATCTCCGGGCCGGTCCGCGCCATCCGGTCGTACATCGGTGCGAACAGCTACAAGTGGACGGTCAACACCGACGTCTTCTATCCCGGCCGGCAGGACACGGTCACCGAGCTGCGGGGGCACGCGGGCCTGCCCGGCTATGGCGCCGCGGACGACTTCACCACCTCGATGACCGGCCTGACGTACTCGGACCCGGCCAACATCGCGGTCCCGATCGACGGCAAGGCGGACTCCGTGGCTCCGATCGCGTACACGTCCGGGAACACCGCGCCGGCGATGTGGCAGCTCGTGACCGGAGCGCAGGGCTCGATCGTCACGGTGCGCAAGCTCGACACGAGCATCACCGGGCTCAACGTCACGACCGTGTACCAGGACCTCAACCCCGCGTCCCCCGCCCAATGCACGGGCGACGCCGCGGCCTGGGGCCAGAACGGTGAGAACGTCACCTCACCGGTGAACAACGTTCCGGTGACCGACCCGACGCTGAGTGCCACTCCGGCCACCTTCACCACGTCTCGGTTCCGCTACTTCAGTGGCCCGAACCTCTCGCCAGGGACCGCCGCGAGCTTCAACACCCAAGCTCTGAACCCGGTGCAGACGAGCGTCACGGGCTGATCGTCGCGACTGATCCAGCTCGACGCCTACGGAATCGTCGGGCTCAACAGCAACGCTCGGTTGGTCGGTGAGTGAACCGAGTCGGTCACGCCTCCGCTTGGGGCTGACCGACATTCGAGATCGCTTGGATGACCAGGCCGATCGCGCGTCGCCGAACCTCGTCGGCGGTGAGGGAGTCGAGCGGCTCGGCCACGTCGCCGCCGCGATTCTCCGAGACGCCGACGGCGAGCTCTGGAACGAGCGCTCGAAACGTCAGCTGGATGTACTTGCCCATCAAGTCGACATTGAGCTCGACGCTCTCCCGATTGCCGGCTCCCTGGTCGGGATGGTGAACGTGCAACGAGCTGTATTCGTAAGCACTCCGGACATGGTCGGCGACGGCTTCGAGCGTCGGCGCCGCGATCGTCTCCGCCCATTCACGAAAGCGTCGATGGAAATCGACCTCTGCGTCGTGGCGGCGCTTCACTTCGGCGCGGTGACGGTCCCTGGCCGCACGAGCATCCGTGATGGCGGTGTCCAGCTCCTCGAACTCGTCCACGCGCTCAGCCTCCGGGCGCAAGCTCTCCGTGCTGGACAGCTCCGTCGAGCTGCCCGATCGGTCGTCGAACATGTGAAGACAGCCTCACGCTCGAGATCTGGGATCGTACCCACCTAACACGAGCCGGGTTGAGGGGCGCCAGGGCCCAAAGTCCTGGGTGTCGCCTCCGGAATCCGGGTCCGATGGCCCTACTCGTGTGGGTCTGCGCGTTGTCTACTTCGCCTGCGAGGTCGTGCAGACGGAAAGGGCGGTGAGCCATGAGTGAAGCACCCGAGACTGCAGCGGCCGACCCCCGGCGGGACCAGGCTCGGAAGCGGATCCAGAAGCGCCGCAACCTCCAGGGCGGGGTGGTGGCGTACGTCGTGGTCAATGCCTTCCTCGTCGGGGTCTGGGCGGTCACCGGCGCGGGATACTTCTGGCCGGGTTGGGTGCTGGGGGCATGGGGCATCGGGTTGGCCCTCGGTCTGTGGGACTACTTCCGGGGCCCGATCACGGAAGCGGACATCGAACGCGAGCTCGATCGCCAGCGATCGCAACCGACGGGCTGACCCCGCCGGTCACCAAGGGCGAGCCCCGACTCAGGAGAGAGGACGCAACGTGGCGTGGTGGGTGTGGTGCCTGATCGCGGTGGGAGTGCTGATCGTGGGCCTCGTCGTGTACGACCTGAGCCAACGTCGTCATGCACTGCTGCGGAACTATCCCGTCATCGGGCACTTTCGCTACCTGCTCGAAGGGGTGGGGCCCGAGTTGCGCCAGTACATCGTCGTCGACAACGACGCGGAGAAGCCGTTCTCACGCGATCAGCGACGATGGATCTACACCGCGTCGAAGCAGCGGAACGCCTACTTCGGATTCGGCACGGACAACGATCTCGAGGGAACGCCGGGGTACCTGATCATCAAGCAGTCGTCGTTCCCTCTGGCGGAGCCCCACCCCGGCACGCCGGGATTCGACGCCACGTACCCGCTCCCTGCTGCCAAGGTGTTCGGTGGCGCGCGCGGACGGGCGAAGGCGATGCCGGCGCCGTCCGTGGTCAACATCTCCAACATGAGCTACGGCTCGCTCGGCGCGAAGGCCGTCGAGTCGCTCAATCGTGGCGCCGCACGGGCGGGATGCTGGCAGGGAACGGGTGAGGGGGGCGTCAGCCCGTTTCACCAGTACGGCGGCGAGCTCGTCTGGCAGATCGGCACCGCGTACTTCGGGTGCCGCGACGCCGACGGCCGCTTCGACCTCTCCGGATTTCGCGACGTGATCGCCGCGCACCCTGAGATCCGCATGGTGGAGATCAAGCTGAGCCAGGGCGCCAAGCCGGGGCTCGGCGGGTTGCTCCCCGCGGCGAAGGTCACCCCGGAGATCGCGGCGATGCGGGGGATCCCCGAGGGCGTCGACTGCTGGAGCCCGTCGGCCCACACCGCGTTCAACGACGCCGACAGCCTGCTCGACTTCGTGGAGCTCCTCGCCGCGGAGAGCGGCCTCCCGGTCGGCATCAAGTCTGCTGTGGGTCAGCTGGATCTGTTTCACGACCTCGCGGCGCTCATGACCCTCGATGCCCGCGGCGTCGACTTCATCAACATCGATGGTGGTGAGGGCGGCACGGGTGCCGGGCCCCTGGTGTTCACGGATCACGTCGCCCTCCCGTTCAAGGTCGGCTTCTCGCGCGTCTACCGCGTGTTCGCGGAGGCCGGCCTCCACGAGGACATCGTGTTCACCGGCGGCGGGAAGCTCGGACTCCCCGAGAACGCGCTGCTCGCGTTCGCGCTCGGTTGCGACACGGTGAACGTCGGTCGCGAGGCGATGCTCGCCATCGGGTGCATCCAGGCTCAGCGGTGCCACACGAACCGGTGCCCGACCGGTGTGACGACGAACAACGCGTGGCTCCAGCGGGGCCTGGACCCGGCGGTCAAGTCGGTGCGCGCCGCGAACTACATCGTCCAGATGCGCAAGGAGCTGCTGCAGCTCAGCCATGCCTGTGGTGTCGCCCACCCTGCACTCGTCACGCTGGATCACCTCGAGCTCGTGGACGACCGCTTCGGGACGCGCGGGGCGCGGGATGTCTTCGGCTACGAGCCGGGCTGGGGCATCCCGTCGAAGGAAGACGCCGCGCGGATCGCCACCCCCGTCCTGCACGCCCCGATCACCACGCGCGTAGCGAGCCCGGAATGAGCACCGGAACGAGCACGCTGGAGGAGACCGAGTCGGGGACCCAATCGCACCGGCGTCACCGAAGGCGGTGGATCGTGCCGCTCGTCGCGATCGGCCTGGTCGTGGCCGTCGTCGGCGGTGGGCTCGCGTGGTGGAACAGCCGCGGGCCTTCGCGACCGTCGATCGGACAGGCCGTCAATCGCTTCCGATCCGATGCGGCGTCGGGCAAGGGCGCCGCGACGCTCCAGCCGGCACCGGGCGTCTACATCTATGCCGGGACAGGAGAAGAGAAGCTCTCCTTCCTGGCCACCCATCAGTCAGAGGACGGTCTCCTCCCGGCCACCGTGAGGCGCGGGTCGAACGGATGTTGGACCTTCGGGATCGAGTACAACTCGTTTCATCGCCAGACCTGGCGCTACTGCGAAGTCGATCACCGGTTGGTCGAGCAGGGGAACACCGTGGACCAGAAGTTCGACTTCGGCGCGTTGAGCCAGAGCGAGCACACCGCGACCGTGTGTCGTCCCGCCATCACGCTCACGGACCCGACGAGTCGTCGCGGTGACCGTCAGCCGGTGCGGTGCGTCGGCCGTTCGCAGACCACGAAGACCACGTCGAGCCAACGGGGCGTGCTGACCTTCGTCGGTCCGTCGGCGATCACCGTCGGAGGGTCGCGGGTGCCGGCGTTGCACTTCTCACAGAACCTCACCTTGACCGGCGGGCAGAAGGGGTCACAGCACGAGGAGCTGTGGATCGCCGCGACGAATGGGCTGCCGTTGCGGGAGCAGCGTCGGATCACCGTGGTGTCTTCGGCTCCCGCTCCCCTCAACGAGGTGACCTACTCCGAGCAGGGAACGTGGACGCTCACCTCGATGAAGCGGCGCACCTGACGCCGGCTCAGGCGTGCTCCGCGTTGCGGGGCGTGGGTGTCGGACCGGGCGGTGCCGACGGGGAGAGCCGGACCAGCACGGCCCGATGATCGGAGTGCGGACCGCCGGGCGCGTCCAGGTGCCGGCATGCGAGGACGTGCCACGGACCGGCGGTTGCCGGTTGCTGGACGTAGACGTAGTCGAGCCTCCGGTGCAGGACGCGGCTGAATGGGCGCGAGCGTGAATGCGTCGTCGCATCGGCGTGAGGGTGCGCGTCGCGGAAGGTGTCGGTCCACTCCCGTCCCGTCCTCGTGATCTCGGGCATGTGCTCGGGGGCATTGAAGTCACCACCGATGACAGCGGCATCGCCGCGCGCCATGCCGTTCACCCAGGACCGCAGTCGGCGGATCTGCCCGGCGTTGTGACGCTGGACCAGCCCGAGGTGCGCCGACACGAGCAGCAACCTCCCGTGCGCGGTCTCGACGTGCGCGGCAAGTGCCACGCGACGAACGATGGGGTTGGCACCGTGGCTGAGCCGGCGGCTCTGGACGCCGCCGATCGGGAAGCGGCTGAGAATTGCGGGACCCTCCTCGAAGCCGAATTCCGCCGCGTCGCCGTTCGCTCGCGCGGACGCCATGGCGAGCCCCAGTCGCTGCGCGAGCCAGGTGTCGGCGCGGAGCGTCTTCGTGCGAGCGACCTCCTGGAGCAACAGGATGTCGGCGTCGACGGTTTCGACCAGCCGCGCGAAGGCTTCGAGCCGCTCGGCGAGTCGTGAGTGGCGCGGCCAGTCGTGCCACAGGTTGGCACACAGCACCGTGAGCTCCGGTGCCGCCGGCCGATTGCTCAGGGTCGGGCCGACGAGCAGGGTCACCCGCGCGGACGCGTTCGTCACCGCACGAACTCGCCGCGTGAGACTCCGATACCAGGCGGGACCAACGCCTCGAGCCGCGTCGGAGCATCGATCCGCAGCGTTCGCCATGCGTCGAGGATGGCACGGCGCGCCGGTCGTTGCCGGTTCCGGGCCTCGCCACCTCGCCTACGCTGCGGACATGCCACCCGAGGGCACCGACGAGGGCCCGAGGACGCTGATGGTGGCGCTCGACGCGGTGCCCTTCCGCGTCGTCTCGGAAGCCCGACGGCGCGGTGCGTTCGCGGGGTGGGCGCCGCCCACCGCCGTGGTCGCGCCGTTCCCGACGGTGACCCACGTCGCGTTCGCGTCACTCTTCGAACCGTTCGGTGTGCCGCCGTCGCAGGGCTACGAGCTCCGTCACTTCGATACCGAGGCGAACGCGACCGTGGGGGGTGGAGTCTTCGACTACGGGAGCGCCCTTCCGCCGTGGTTCGAGCTCTTCGACCTGCCGCACCGGAGCTTGGCGGCCGAGCTCTCGAACTACGTCTCCCCGCGTGGTGCCGCCCTCCACGCGATGGACGAGATCGAACGCGAGGTGCTCGCCTCGCCGCTCGACCTGTTCATGGCGTACGTCGGTGCGACGGACGGTCTCATGCACATCTATGGCGATCTGCACATGGTCGACCTGCTCATCGAGCTCGACCGTCGGCTCGCCGTGCTCCGCGAGCGACACCGGCGGGCGAGGAACCGACCGCTTCGGATCGTGCTGTTCTCCGACCACGGTTGTGGAAGTGCCAAGGTTCATCACGCGGACGGCTTCGACCACCTGCTCCGGGCGGCAGGCCTGACCGTCGTCGAGCAGCTCGAGGCGCCGGCCGACGTGGTCGCGCCGAAGTTCGGGTTGGTCAACTACGGCGCGCTGTTCCTGCAGGACATCGATCGGGCCCGCGATGCCGCCGAAGCGATCGCGCGTCATGAGGCGGTCGACCTGGCTGCGTTCTCGCCCGAATCGCGCTCGGTGGAGGTCGTCTCCGGTTCGGGTCGGGCCCGCATCCGGTGGCGTGGGCCGACCGAGACGCCACGGTATGCGTACGAGGATCTCGGCGGTGACCCGCTGCGCTGTGCACGCGCCTCGCCAGCAGCTCGAAGCCGACGGACTGCTCGACGTCGACGGATATGCCGCCGACGACGAGTGGCTCCGGGTGAGCGCGGCGGGCTACTTCCCGGACGCGCTTCGCCGGCTCGCCCGGGCGTTGACCGGTGACCGGATCCAGAGCCGGGCCAGCGTCTTGTTCTCGCTCGGGCCCGCCTGGGCCGGCGGCTGGCATTCGGCGGTCGTCGGTGCATGGGTGCGCGGCGGGCACCTTGCCGGCACCCATGGCGGGCTCGACCGAGAGTCGAGCCTGGGGTTCTTCCTCGTCGACGACCCCGGGTTCGCGCGCCCGTCGTTCGCGCGAGCCGACACCGTCCTGGCGCACTTCGCGGACCTTGTGACAGCACCCGGGCGGTGACCTTCGCTTCAGCGTCGTGCGCGGGGGAGCAGCGCACGGACGGCGTCGAGGGTGTCGGCGTCGGTCGACGCCTTGTCGTCGCGGTACCGCCGCACCCGTGCAAAGCGCAGCGCGAGGCCGCCGGGATAGCGCGTCGAGACCTGCGCACCATCGAGCGCGATCTCGACGACCTGCTCCGGCCGGACGAAGACGACGTGCCCGTCGCGGTGCGTCTCCAGCCCGAGGAACCGATCCGTCTGCCAGGCGAGCAGCTCGTCGGTGAGTCCTTTGAACGTCTTGCCGATCATCACGGGAACGCCGTCGGGCCCGAGCGCACCCAGGTGCAGGTTCGACAGGAGCCCGCGGCGCCGCCCCGACCCCCATTCAACGGCGAGGACCACGAGGTCGAGCGTGTGGACCGGCTTGACCTTGCGCCAGGCGCGGCCTCGCCGCCCTGCGGCGTAGGTCGACGTGAGCGACTTGACCATCGCGCCTTCGTGGCCGGCCGCGAGCGCGTCGTCGAGCAGGCGCTGCGCGACTTCGGCGTCGTCGGTGCGCACCGACGGGATGCGGCGCAACGCGGAGATCGTGTCCATCGCCGCGAGCCGAGTCTCCAGGGCTTCGTCGATCAGATCGCGGCCTTCGAGGTGGAGGATGTCGAACCACGATGCGTCCAGCGTCACCGGCCCGGGACCGGTACGCCGCCCGAACGTGCTCGCCGAGTCCTGGAACGCTTCGGGCCCGCCCTCCTCCGTCACGCCGATGACCTCACCGTCGAGCACCAGTGACTCGACCGGGAGCGCACGGAGCTCGTCGGCCACCGACGGCATGCGATCGGTCACGTCATTGAGGTTGCGCGTGTAGAGATGCACCGCGTCGCCGAGCCGGTGCGCCTGGATCCGCACGCCGTCGAGCTTCCACTCGACCGACGCGGGTCCCGTGGTGCTGAGTGCCTCGGCGACGTCGGTCGCGGTCGCGGCCAGCATCGGCTGGACCGCGACGCCGACAGAGAGGTGCACCTGCTTCCAGCGCCGCGGTGCCGCAGGTCAGCGCGCGGCGGGCGGTCTCGGGGAGGTCGCCACTGAGCATCGCGGCGCGGCGCACGAGGTCGGCGGCGACGTTCGCGGCGGCGGCGACCGCGTCGGTCATGAGTCCCGCCAGCGCGCCCTGGCGGAGCCCGCCGGTCAGCAGGGCCCGGACGAACGCCGCCTCCTCCGTGGTGAGTTCGTCACCGAGCTCGCTGATGATCGCGGCGCGCTCGGCCTCCGAGCCGGGCCCGGCGCAGGCCTCCAGTCGGGTGAGCGTGTCGTCGAGGTCGCCGATCTCCAGCACCGGCGCGCCCGCCCGTCCGGTCAGCGTGGACGCGCGGGCCCACGCGACGCCGATCCGACCTTGGCGTGGCGCACCGGTGAGCCACGCGACCGCCACGACGATCTCGTCGGGGTCGAGCACCCGGAGGAGATCGGCGAGCGCCGCGACCTTGGCGGCGCCGCGACGATGTCTCCGTGAGCGTTGACGAGGTCGCGACGAGGTCGGCGAGCAGTGTCATCGCGGTGCCGCTCTCACGCCCACATGCATCGACCCAGTGTCACACTCTCGGATCGAGCGCGACCTCAGGGGGCCCGTCGCGCGTCGGGCGGTCCCGCGTCCGGATCAGGAGATCTCGGAACTTCCGGGGTTCGTCGAGATGGGTGTGTTGGCCGAGCTCTCGAACCAGACCAGCTGCTTGCCCGGCGCGTGCAGCTCGCTGAAGTCGTCAGCATTCCTCTCGGTGGCGTCACAGGCCGGATCAGTCGTCCCCCGCTCCCACCGCCAGATACGGCGCCGCCCCCGCAGAGATGGCGGACATGGGTCACGTCTCCAGTTGACGGGCCCGTCGCGCGGGGGTACCAAATGGGTCAAGGGCACAGTTCTCGGGCGGGTTCCAGGCAACCAAATGGGAGGAGCTGAGATGAGACGACTCATCGGAGTCATGAGTGCGGTCGCGCTCATGACCGGAATGCTCGTGGCGGGCGCAGGCCCCGCGAGCGCGTGGGGTGGCGGCGGTACTGCTGTCGTTCGGCCGGGCCAGTCGATCCAAGCGGCGATCGACGCGGCGAATCCGGGCGACACGATCTTGGTGCGGCCCGGCACCTACTCGGAGCACCTGTTGATCACCAAGGGTGTCCACATCATCGGATGGGGTGCGACGCTGGCGCCTCCCGCGACCTCGGGGACGCCGACGCCGTGTTCGGCTCCGGACCCGGCTGACGACGGCATCTGCATCGCGGGGGTCTTCACCACGGACGCGAACACGGGTGCGGTGACCGTCTCCCGTTACGTGCAGGACGTGAGGATCACCGGGCTCACCGTTGCCGGCTTCGCGGGTTCCGGGATCATCCAGATCGGCGGCCAGGGCTCGCGGTTCATCGGGATCAACGCGAGGAACAACGGCGAGTACGGGATCGCCGCGTTCGACTCGACCGGGACGACCGAGCTGTTGAACACGGCGACCAACAGCGCAGAGGCCGGCTTCTACATCGGTGACTCGCCGCAGGCCAACGCGACGCTCGTCGCCAACCAGTCCTCCGGCAACCTGTTCGGCTTCTTCATCCGTGACGCGCAGCACGGCACGCTCGCGGCCAACCGCTCGCACGACAACTGCGTCGGCGTCCTGTTCCTCGCCGACTCTCCGGGCCCCGACGGCGCGTTCCAAGTTGTCGGGAACAGCATCAGTCGCAACGACAAGGCCTGCCCGGCTTCAGATGATGGTCCGCCCGCATCCGGAGTCGGCGTGTTCATCTTCGGAGCTCACGACGTGAAGGTCTTCGGCAACGCGATCCTGGACAACCAGCCGACTGGTCCGAGCATCGCGAGTGGTGGCGTCCTCGTGATGACCGGCATGGGCGGCACCGCTCCGCTCAACAACCGCGTTCAGGGCAACGTGATCACCCGCAACGCCACCGACATCGTGTGGGACGGGACGGGAACGGGCAACGTCCTTCGGCCGAACCTGTGTGGCACGAGTCAGCCATCCGGGCTCTGTCGCTAGGCACGAGAGCGCATCGAGCGGAGGTCCCGACCATCAGGTCGGGGCCTCCGCCGTTGGTGCGCCGCATGTGGGCGGTCCGACCTCCACCCGGCGACCACACTCGTCGCGCTGCGTGGCCGACCCCTTGTACGGGGACGGTGACACGCGCCAAGGTCATGGCGATCAGGGCAGGGCCTCTCCAGTCCCCGGAGGCACAGCCGGCATGACCATCACTCATCAGCGACAGCCCCCACAGTTCCGTTGCGATGTGTCGTACGCAGGCGACCGGGCCCGGGTCGCGGTGCGGGGCGAGCTCGACCTGGAGAACGCACCCCACCTGTTGCGCTACTTGGTGCTCATTGTCGAGCGCGGCGTCTCGAGCGTCACGGTGGACCTCGCCCGCGTGACGTTCCTCGACAGCTCGGGCCTCGCGACGCTGGTAGCCGCCCAACACCGGGCGTTGCAGCGCGACATCTCGTTCGAGCTCACGTCGGTGCCGAAGCAGGCCAAACGCATCTTCGAGATCACCAACCTCGCGGAGCTCTTCGGTCTCACTGACGAGCACTGATACCGCGCGTCTCGCGAGCCGCGCGAGGGAGCTGGCGCCCGTCTCCTCAGGCCTGAGCGTTCGGGGTCGGAAGCAGTGGGAGCTGCGCCGCGGCGACGACCTCGGAGACGGCGGGCGGGTCCGGCGCGAGCGGACCACCCGACACCGGGGCGACCCAGACGTGCATCATCGGCATCGTCGACTTGTTGTCGGAACCTGCGGTGCAGCCACCATGCTCGTCGTTGCCCACGACGGAGCTACCGCTGAAGCACAGGTCGCGGTGGAGATGCCACTGCGTCAGGCAACCACCCGGTTGTGGGGGCCGTCCGGCATCGGCCACGCGTGCGAGGTACATCGCCGCACTCAGGACCGCGCCGTGTCGCGTGTTGACGTAGACGAGCACCGGGATGGCGTCGGGATCGAGCGGCGACGCGTGAGCGGCGACGGAGTAGTTGATGTAGTGCACGACCCGCCGGCCGGAAGGCGTCACCGGCACGTACCCGGAGGCTCGAGCTGCAGCCAGGATCTTGTACGGAGCCACCGCGGCCGTTGTCCGGTCGACCAAGCTGACCGCAGCGTTCTGCTCCGCTCGGGTCGGTGGTGCCGAGCAGTCAGGGGTGACCATCGCCATCCCCGGCGCCATGGCTCCCATCGAGTCGGGCCAGCTGATCGCGCCCGCCGGCGAGTCCGTCGCAAGGGAGAGCTTGGGGGAGTCGACGGGCTTGGCCATCCCCGCCATCCCATCGTTGGCACTCGGCGCCGCGACGGTCGATCGGCCGGCGGGAACCGTCGCGGCCGCGGGGGTTGCGAGCACGGAGGCGCTGACGAGCGCGACGACCGCCACGGGCAGAGAGAGCGCGACGGTCAGGCGCTGCTGCCCCGGCCGCACGAGTCCGCGAGCGGGAACAACGAGGACAAGGACGCCCGCCAGCTCGATGGCGGTCGTCATGATGCCGACCGCGTCGGCGGCCTCCCAGCCGCGCAGGATGTAGAGCAGGTAGACGGCTGCCGTTCCTGCGAGCATCAGCCCGACGGCCGGCCGCGCGAACCGCCAGCGCGCGAGCATCCAGATCCCGACCAGGACGAAGCCCAGCACGTCGGCGATGAAGAGCGTTGCCACCGTCCGCTCGTCACCCCAGTGGGTGGGGACCAGGGCGGCGTGCACGGCCGCGCCGACTGCGACCGCGAAGAGCGACATCCTCTCGACGGTGGAACGTGAACGCAGGCTGCGATCGAGAGCGTCCGCCCATCCGATGCCACGGTGTGCGACCCATCGTGTGACTCGCACGGCGAGCCAGACCAGGAGCGGCAGCAGCACCGAGCGCGGCCAGCCCGGGCACGTGCTCCGAGGGTACCGAGAGGATGCCGTGCGCACCGTTCATGTTCATCGTCATGCCAACGCCTCCGCGACCGGCGGCCTCCAACCCGAGCCGTGCCTGCAAGGTACGGCTGGTATGTGATGGACGAATGACGAATCCGCCAAGACGTCGTACCGATCGGCGGAGCCGCCGAGCACACGCTCGGCTAGCTCGGTGATGCCGCGGACCAGCAGGTGGTTGCCTGGTGGCAGGTCTGGAGCCGCACGAGGGTCTTGTGCAGCTCCTTTCGCTGGGCCGCGGTCAGCTGGGACGCGATGTTGCGGCGCTCGTACGGGTCCTTCTTGATGTCGTAGTACTCGGTCTCGTGTTCCGCGTCCTGGTATTCGACCCAGACGGCATCGACCGGTCCACGGAACGCGGGGAGATGCTTGGCCACCACGCGGATCGCTTCATAGGTCGTCGGGTTGCTGCCGCCACCTTCGAAGTCCGGATCCGCCGCGTTGTTGCTCTTCTGGTGCTCGACCAGGGCGACGCTGCGCCACGCGGGTGCGGACTTCGGAGGGTGAAGGAGGGGGACCAGGCTGTGACCGTCGACGGGCGTTGCCGGCTTCGCGCCCGCGAGCTGCACGAAGGTGGGGTACAGGTCGACGTTCTGCGCGACCTGCGACACGCTGCGGTTGTGGGGGACTCCGGGGCCGGCGACGATCAACGGCACGTGGATGTCGGTGTCGAACGCGGTCTGCTTGCCGCGGGCGAGCCGGTGCTGGCCGAGGTGGTACCCGTTGTCGGAGCTGAACACGAAGTAGGTCTTGTTGGTGAGGTGGTGGGCGGCGAGGGTCGCCTCCGTGTCGGCGACCAGCTTGTCGACGGCCTCGACGGCCTGCGCGCGCTTGCGGTAGCTGGTGTCGATCCTGGTCACCTGCCGGGGACCCAGCGGCCTGCGCTGCCCGAGCCATGACGGCGGGTTCACGTTGTTGGTGTTGAACGACGGGTCACGCGGCTCCTTGAGGCCGGGGAAGTCGTTCGCGTTGCGGGGTGCCGGCGTGTACGGGGCGTGCGGCGCGAACGTTGCCACCTCCATCAGGAACGGCTTGCTCGCGTTGCTCGTGATGAACGACTGCGCCTTCCGGTTGAGCACGTCGACGCCGTAGTTCTGTGGGACCGTTGTAGGTGTTGAACGTGCCGTTGTCGTTCAGCACGAAGTTGAACTCGGCGTACCCCGAGCTGTTGCTGACGTGCCAGTCCGACCAACCGGGCGGGACCGGAGCCGTCGTGGGGTTCAGCGGGTCGCCGTATCCGTTCAGGTACTTGCCGAGCATCGACGTCGAGTAGCCCGCCTTCTGGGTCGCGACCGCGAACGTCCGCTGGTCCAGGCCCTGGGACTGGAACTTCTGGAACCCGCCATCCGGAGGCATGTTGCGCACGACCTTCGTGTCGTGCGGGAACAGGCCGGTGAAGATCGTCGACCGGGACGGGCAGCACAGCGAGTCCGCCACGAAGTAGTTCTTGAACGACTCACCTCTGCGCGCGAGCTGCATGATGTGCGGCGCGAACTGCTCGTTGATGAGGTTCCACGAGAGGTCGTCGGTCAGCACGAAGACGATGTTCGGACGCTTGGTCGAAGCTGCGGCGCGGGATCGCGTGCTCGCGCCCACCGCGATCGCCGGCCCTCCGAGCACGAGCGCCGAGGCGACGACCAATGCCGCGAGCCCGGTCAGTGCCGTCCTCGAATGCCGCCGAGTCATTGCCGAAGCATGGCAGGTCCCGATACTGATTGCCAACCATGGTTGTCAACGGATCCGCTGGCCTCAGACCTCCCGGACGCCCACCCTTCGCAGGTAGTCGCGCATGCGGATGTCCTCGTCGCCGCCCAGCGCGTCGAGCAGGCGGTCCAGCCCGGTGAACGCCTCTGGCCCCAGGTCGGCCCGCAGTCGGCGTTCGATGCTGCGGGCGACCTTCCGGTGCGCGGCGAGGTACTCGTGGGCGCGCGGGGTGAGGGTCACGACCTTCTCCCGGCCGTTCGTGGCGGACGGTGTCACCACCACGAAGCCCCGTTCGACCAGGCCCGCCACGATCTTGCCGGAGCCCTGCCGGGAGATGCCCAGCTCGCGCCCGATCTGGGAGATCGTCGTCCCCTCGGCATCACGGCACATCCGCAGCACGCGGCCGTCGGGGAGCTTGCGGTCGCCGAAGCCGGCCTCCGCCATCCCCTCGTCGAGCCGCTGCTGGTAGCCGACCCACGCCCGCCGGAGCGCGGGACCTAGGCCACCGCTGGACGCGTTCCGGCTCACGGACGCCACCGACTATTGACAACCATGATTGACATTCTAGCACTGGGCCTCAATACTCGGGCTCATGGACGGAGCACCGGCAGCGCGTCGCGGCGCTTCGCCGCGCTTCCATGTGATCGCCGGTCTCGGCCTCGGTCTCGCGGTCGTTGGCATCGTGCTCGGTTCCCGGGGATTCACGAGCCCCGGTTCCGGCGCGGCCGCGCGCCCGGCCGTACCCTCGTCCGGCTCGGTCCAGGTACCGGCAGTCCGTGAGCACCTCGCGACGAGCCGCGGCTCGCCGGTCGCGCACGACAACGAGGTCATGGCGCTTGCCCCGCAGTCGGGTCGTCTCTTCGCCGCGACCGACCAGTGGGAATACCCCGGGCCGGCGGCGCACGGCCAAGTGCTCGTCAAGCGGTCCGGCGCGAGCCCCTGGACCGTCTTCGAACGCACGCAGTCCCTCCGGGTGCAGGCGTTGGACTCGTTTCCCATCCCCCGTGACCAGTGGCGCGGCGGGGGCCATTCGTTGCTCGTGACCCAGGCAATCGTGCACGGCCGGTCCAGGGTGCAATGGCTGCTCGATCGCGGGGGATCGTTCGCGCTGAGCGATTCGTACGCGCTCCCGACGACCGCGGCTGCAGTCCGGTCGTTCGGGGCTCACGAGTCCGGGGGAGTCTGGGCAGTCTACGCCGGGGTCGAGCCGACCGGGATCCTTCGGGGTACCTGGTCGCCCGCGAAGCACACCCTCGTGTTCGATCCGAAGCCCGAGCTCGTGGCCGCGCCTCCGGGATCACCGGGCCTGAAGACCCAGAAGGTCACGGCGTTCGCCGACTGCGGCGGCGCGCTCTACGTGACGATCAACACGAGGCTCTTCCGCCGCAACGACGGCTCCCTGCCGGCAGGTGTCCCACGGTGGGTGCTCGTGTACCAGGAGCGGCCGGTCGGCGCGTTCAACAGTGGACTGCGTGGCTTGACCTGCGTCACGCACCGCGGCTCGCCCGCACTGGTGGCTTCGACCGAGGGCGACGGCGACGTGTATCGGTTCGACCACCTCCCGGATGGTCGGCTCGATGGCGCCCCCGCACCGGGCACTCGTGGTCGCCTGACGCCGACGCTGGAGTTCTCACCGGTGCCCGCGATCCGGTCGATGCTCGCAGCCCAGGGCACGACGCTTCCGGCCACGGGGCGGGGATCCATCGTCTACGTGATCGCGGCGTACAACAACTTCGAGCCGCTCAATGTTGCCGGCGCCGTTGACCACGCGTTCGGGTTCGAATGGGGATACCAAGGAGCGTGTCCACCGACGCGGCACTGTGGGCCGAGGGCGCTCGGCGCCACGGTCTTCGACGCGGCGGCCTGCTTCGGAGTGCGCGAAGACCTCGGACGCGAGCCGACGTACGGGCTGCAGTGCCTCAGCGGGCCGGACTTCAGGCCCACGCCCACGACGTCCCCCATCCGCGCCGGCCAGGCGTTCGTGTCGATCCGAACGATCGCGCCCTCGCCGTTCGGAGACGGCCGCGTCTACTTCGGCGGGTACGACTGCAACTTCTTTCCCGCCGACGGCACGGCCTGGATTGCGACATCGTCATCTCGCTCGATCCGTCGCCCGCAGCGGGGGAGTGCGGTGGGCGCCGAGGGCTAGCCGCTGAGGACCGGGTTCTCGGGCAGGCGCTTCGCGTCGTCGGAGAAGCAGACGAACGGTCGGCCCGGCTTGCCGTAGACGGGCGTGAACGCGCCCTTGACGATCTTGGACACTGCGAAGCAGCTGGGTTCCTTCCGGTCCGCGATCCGCCAGTCGACCGGTGGCACCAATCCATCGGCGTCGTAGCTCGTCAGCGCATTGATCGCGCTGACGACCTTCGCCCGTGTGAACGTAGGGCCGGCGGCCCGGAGGCCGGTCACGAAGAGGTCCGCGTTGAGCCACCCGACCAGTGAGTTCTCGGTTGTCGCCCCTCCGGCCTTCTTGATCCAGGTGAAGTACCGCTTCGTCCCCGGCGGCTGAGGCTTCACCTCGAACGGCGTGAACACCGTGTAGAGGTAGCTCCCGTCGAGGACCGCGGCGTTGTGCTTCACGAGGTCGTGGTTGTAGAGGTTCGCCGAGACCTGCACGGCGTCCAGGCCCTGCTTCTTGATCTCCCGCCCGAGGTTGACGGTGCCGTTGCCGTCGAGGCAGGTGATGACGAGATTGGCCTTGGCCTTCTTCATCCGCGCGACCTGCGCGCTGAAGTCGGGGGAGCCGAACGTGAGGCTCTTGTCGAGGAACACGAGCTTCGCCGTGTGGTACCTCTCGAAGCTCTTCTTCGCCCCCTCCGCGCACCCGGCTGACTGGTCCACGTCGTAGGCGACGACACCGACGCGCTGGCGATGGAGCTTCTCGGGCAGCCATGCCGTCGGGGATGCCGTGGCGCACGAGAAGCAGACGAACGAACCGGCCTCACCGAAGAAGCTCGCCGGGCCGGGGTCGACCTTCTCGGATCCCCACTCCGGGTTGATCAGCCAACCGAAGGTCGGGATGCCACTCTTGGCGAGCAGCGTGGCGCCCGTGAACAGGTCGACCGCGATCGGCAGGGCCGCGAACACGTGGTCTTCGGACAGCAGCGCCTGGACCTCGGACCGGTTGTTCGCCAGTGCGTCGTCACGTTTCGAGCTGAGCACGAGCTTGCGTCCGTAGACGCCACCGTTGTGGTTGACGTAGTCGAAATAGGCCTGGACCCCGTCGAAGGTGGTATCGAGCGATGCGCCCGTCGGGTCGTTCGACTGGGTCACGATGCCGCCGACCTTGATCTCCCGCGCCGACACGCCCGACTGGTGGACGGCCGGATACGCGGGTGCCGAGCCCGCAGCCGGGGCGCTGAGCGCGACCACGACGGTGAGCGCAGCGCAGAGGGCGACACCTCTCCACACGTTGGTCCGAACCCGGGTCACGCAGCCCTCAACCCTGCGAAGGATCAGGCTTCGTCGTCAGCTCGACCGGAACGTACTCAGGGTCGTCCTCGGTCCTCATGCTGAGCTTCCACTTGCAGCAGACGTCGCCGTCGTCGATGCGCGGCGGGATCGCGAGGATGTCGACCTTCATGTTCGGGTTGTACATCTTCGCGGTCTCGATCAGCGACGCGGGACAGGTGGAGTGGCAGTTCTTCTCGAGGATGTCCGGCCGTCCGAGCGCTTCCCACTGATCCGGTGCACAACACTTGTTGAACGTCATGATGCCGACGTCATCCTCCGGCATCTCGAAGATCAGCTCGAAGGCCTTGCCCGGATACGACGTGGCGTCGATCTGGATGTCCTTCATGAACGCCGCGACGTCGTTGCTCGTGATGTTCATCCACTTGCCCTTGATGCGTCGCACCTCCGGCAGCACCTTCGCGCTCCAGAGCGCCCACTGGATCTCGAACATCTCGTCGAGCGAGTAGCGCACGACCACCTCGGCGGCCCACGACTCGATGACCAGCAGGAGGAACTCGTGACTCCCGAGGAGCAGGTTGACGAGCCGCTCCTTGTCGCACTCGGAGTACCTCGCATCCGGCGTGAACGGGCTGAACGTCACGACGCCGGTTCCCAGCTCGGGCATCCGGTCGGCGTCGTCGAAGGCCGTCCACTCCTCGGTGATGCGCGGGACGTGGGGGAGGATGCCATTGGTCCACGCCGACGTCTGGAGATCCTGCATCGCGTCGTCGCCCTTGCGAGTCCTGATCTCCGCGGCCCACGCCTCGACGAGCAGCACGTAGTACTCGTGGCTCATCGAGAGCATCCGGACGAGCTGCTCTCCTGAGAAGTCGGAGAACCTGAGATCCGCCTTGAACGGACCGCTGTAGTCGGGAAGATCGACGTTCGGATCGATCGCGACGTCGCCGCGGACGTCGCGGCCCACCTTCTTGTAGGTCACGGTGTCGTCGACGCGCGGGAACTTCTTGTAGTGCTGGAGGTCGACGCCGATCTGCAGCGCGAACTCATCGCGCTTGTGCGCCTCGTAGTCGACGCCCGGCTGGCGCACCTCGAGGAACTCCTGGAGGTTCTGGTCGAGCTGGTCTGCCATGTCGTCCCCCTCGTTCTACCTAGCCGATCGGCTAGGCCAAAACCTAGCCGATCGGCTAGGCAACGCAAGCCGATCGGCTACCCTCGCCGCGTGAGCCTCGCCGAGCCTGCGACCGTCGCCCGACTGGGTTCCGTCCCGCGCTCCGCCGCGCAGTCCCGGATCATCAACGCGGCGCTGGACCTGTTCGCCGAGCACGGAGTCAACGGGACGTCACTCCAGATGATCGCCGACGCGATCGGCGTCACGAAGGCCGCGATCTACCACCAGTTCAAGACCAAGGACGAGATCGTCTTCGCGGCCATCGAAGTCGAGATGGTGAAGGTGGAGGCGGCCCTCGAGGCCGCCGAAGCGGATGGGCTCTCACCCCGTGGGCGCGAGCTGGTGCTCACCCAGGTGATCGACCTCGCGGTGGAGCGCCGCCGCATGGTGAGCGCGGTCCAGAACGATCCGGTGGTCGTCAGGTTCCTCGGGAACCACGAGCCGTTCCGGCAGCTGATGGATCGCCTGTCGGTCGCGCTGACCGGCGGCGACACCGGCGCGGACGCGAGGGTGCGAGCCGCGATGGTGTCGGCGGCGATCGGCGGTGCGGTCATGCATCCGCTCGTCATCGACCTCGACGACGCGACGCTCCGAGCGCGCCTCCTGGGGCTCTCCCGGGAGCTCTTGGGTCTCGCCGACTGAAGCGGCGCGGCGGCTACCCGTTGCCGGCGGGCCAGGTGCTCGGATCCGGGCCGATGCCCTTCTCCAGCACCTCGATGCCGTCGGAGATCGCGCTCGCCAGATCCCCGCCCAGCACGTACCACCGCGTCTGCGCTGCCTGCACGACCCCTCCCACCGCCGCGGCCAGCATCGTCGGCATGACCGTGTCACTCGGCACCCCCAGTCGAGCCCCGAGGAACTCGGCGATCACCGCGTGGCTCTTCATCTGGATGCCGCCCAGGACGCCCCGCAACACGCTCGGAGTGTTCGCGATCACCGCGCACCAGCGCCGAACGAGCGCTTCGTCTTCCGCCGAGACCACGTCGTGCAGCGCGAGACGCAGCGAGTGCAACGGCGGCTCGTCGGTCGGACGCGCTGGCCAGCGCGTCCCGGAGGCGTTCGCTGCGGCGTTCGATCCTCAGCTGCAGGACGTCCTCCTTCGCGGGAAAGTAGCGGTAGAAGGTCCGGGTCGAGATGTGCGCCTCTGCCGCGATCTCGTCCACGGTGACGTCGAAGCCGCGCTGCTCGAAGAGCTCCAGGGCGACCGACTCCACCTCCGAGAGCATCATCTCGGAGCGCTTCGCCCTCAGCTGTCGGGCCAGCGACTCGGCGGCCAAGTCCGTCCTCCATGGGCTGGTGCCGTCTCCGGCTCCGGACGGCCGGGAGCTTGGCGCAGCAGTGGCCAGCCTAGGCGGCCCGGCCCCTGGACCTGTCAAGTCATGTCGCACGTGGCATGATCTGCCGAGGTCGTACCTGTCGCACGAATCTTCAGCCGGGGGCATGTGCATGAGGACCGTCGAACGTCGCCGGCGGTCGGGGTGGGGGCCCCGGCACGCCGCGGTCATCGTCATCTGTGTCGCGTTGCTCGGTGTGGCGGCCTGTTCGGAGAGCGACACCGGGTCGCAATCGCAGTCGGGCGCGAGCGCTCCGGAGCTGGCGGCGGCGCGGCACCCGTCCGGGCCCGAAGCCGCACTGACCGCGATGACCGGTGGGAAAGGCGCGTTCATCGCCGAGGGGACCACCACGAACCTGAAGCGGATCGGCTACGTCCAACACGAGTACGCCGCCGCCGGCACGGCGACGTCGTACAAAGCGGCCGGCGCGCTGACGCCCGACGGCCGGTGGAGCCTCACGCCCGACGCGAGTGCGCACTACAACACCCGGGTGCTCGTGCGCGCGCCGGCGAAGCCCTCGGCGTTCAGCGGCAACGTCGTGGTCGAGTGGCTCAACGTCAGCGGTGGTGCGGACGCCGATCCCGAGTGGGTCAGCCTCCGCGAGGAGATCGTGCGAGCCGGCGACGCGTGGGTCGGCGTGTCCGCCCAGCGGATCGGCGTCGAAGGCGGACCGGTGCTCGTGAAAGTCGAGGGAGTTGCCGGCGCCGAAGATCAGGGGAAGGGCCTCAAGGGCATCGATCCGGCCCGCTACAGCTCGCTCCAGCACCCGGGTGACGGCTTCTCGTTCGACATCTACACCCAGGTCGCCCGCGCGCTTCGCCGCGGCGCGGGTCTCAGCGGCTTGCACCCCAAGCGGCTGATCGCGGCGGGTGAATCGCAGTCGGCGTTCGCACTGGTCTCGTACTTCGACGGGGTCCAGCCACTTGCGCATGCCTACGACGCGTACTTCGTGCACAGCCGCGGCGCGGCCGGCCTTCCGCTCGTCGCCCCGGGTGCCTACGCCGACATCAGCGGGTCGATCGGCGGTTCGGCGACCATCTTCCGCACGGATCAGACCGTGCCGATGATCGACATCCAGACGGAGACCGATCTGACGAGCGTCCTCAACTCGTACGCGGCGCGTCAACCCGACAACAAGCACTTCCGACTCTGGGAGGTGCCGGGCACCGCACACGCCGACAAGCACCTGGTCGGGCCGGGCGTCAAGGCCATCGATTGCGGCGTGCCGATCAACAACGGGGCGATGCACATCGTCGCAAAGGCCGCGCTGCGCGCGCTCACGACCTGGGTGACGACTGGCAAGGCACCGGTGAAGGCGCCTCGCATCGACGTGGAACCGGGCGCCAGCCCGCAGATCCGTCGCAATGCCGACGGGATCGCACTCGGCGGCATCCGCACGCCCCCGGTCGACGTGCCGGTGGCCACGCTCTCGGGCGTGCCCGGGCCGAACCCTTCGACGATCTGCCTGTTGCTCGGCTCGACGAAGCCGTTCTCGGCCGCGCGGCTCAAGGAGCTGTACTCATCGCGCGCCGAGTACCTGAAGCGCTACAAGGCCCACGTCGACTCGACCATCAAGGCGGGCTTCGCGCTCGCGGGGGATCGGGCCGCGCTGCTCGCATTCGCCGAGCCGTCGCTCATCAAGGGCTGAGCGTTCCTCACCGGCTCGCGCGCGTTGCTTCGTCGAGCTGACGGACCAGCTCGCGCGTCGTCGCGAACACCTCGGCGAAGTGCTGCGAGATCGGTCGGCGATCACGGAGGTGACTGGTGATCGCCCATTGGATCCAGCTCACGGCCAGGTCGGTGGCCAGACGGATCTCGATCAGCGGAAGGCTCGGGTCTCGCTCCTGAAGGCACGCTTCGAGTTGCGCACCGAAGGCGTTCATCGCCCGCAACCGCTGCGCGTCTTCGAGCGTGGCCTCGGCTTGGACGACCTTCCGAACCTTCCGGAGCTGCGCGCGGTCGAGCTCGGGCCAGTCTCCGGCGGTGCAGACGGCGACGATGCTCGCGATCGGAGGTTCGCCGTCGGGGCGGTCGCGCACCTGCTCGAGCAGCCACTCCTGGGTCGGCTCGATCTCGGCGGAGAGCACGGCTTCCTTGCTGTCGAAGTAGCGGAAGAAGGAGGCGCGGCTGATGTCGCCGGCCGCGCAGATCTGCTCGACGGTCGTCGCGACGAAGCCGTTCGCCACGAACAGGTCGAGGGCCGCGTCGGCGACCCGCTTCCGGGTGTCGGCGATCCGCTGCGCTCGCTGCCCGCGCTCGTCCATGGGTCAGGCGATCGTCACGAGCACGTCGCCGTTCGCGCGGCATCGTCGCCGTGTCGCCCGGGCGCAGGAGCAGGGTGGTGAACGGGTACTCGACGAGGGCGGGACCGACGACGGCCGGGCCGGGCGCGAGGGTGGCGGCGTCATAGACGGCGACGTCGTCGTGCCACGCGTCGCCGGTGTGGACCCGCCGGCGCGCCTTCGCGGGTGGAAGCTCGCCGATCGCTTCGAAGCACGCCGGCGTCGGGCGGTCGACCAGACCCGTCGCGGTGAGCCGGATGCCGCGCACCATCGGTTCCTGGGCGCGCGCCTCGATCAGTCGAGCGGCCTCGTTCTCCCGGTGGAACTGCTCGACGGAAGCCTCGATGTCCGCCGGGGTGAGGGGCTCGCTCGCCGAGAAGGCAATCGGGATCGCGTGGTCGAACGTCTGACCGGGGTAGACGAGGTTGAGGGCGAAGTCGAGGACCTGTCGATCGCGGGGGACGTCGGCCCGATCGAGCTGCTCGCGCGCATTCGCCTCGAGCTCGCCGGCGATGGCCTGCAGGCGGTCGACGTCGACGACCCGCCAGTCGGCGATGAGGCCCCGGGAGACGTCGACGACGTGGTCCGCGGCGACGAGGCCCAGTGCGGAGAAGCCGGGGGCCGCGCGGGATGAGCACGCGTCGAACGCCGAGCGCGGCGGCTTGTGCCGTCGCGTGGAGCGGACCCATGCCGCCGAACGCGAAGAGGTCGACCTGGCGCGGGTCGACCCCGGCGGACGAGAGCACGCGTCGCACCGCGTCGGTCATGTGGGCGTCGACGACCCGCACCGCCGCGATCGCGGTCTCCTCGGCACCGAGACCGAGCTCCCGGCCGACGGCTTCCGAGCGCGGCGCGGGCCTTCGTCGCGTCGAGCCGCGAACGGCCGCCCCAGAAGGCTTCGGGGTCGAGACGGCCCGAGCACGAGGTCCGCGTCGGTGACCGTCGCGGCGCGTCCCGCCGCGGCCGTAGCAGACCGGCCCGGGCTGCGAGCCGGCCGACTCCGGCCCGACCCGGAGCGCAGTGCCGTCGGGCTGCACGACCGAGCCGCCGCCCGCGCCGATGGCGTGGATGTCGACCATCGGGAGCGCGATGCAGTAGCGGTGCCGCCAGTTCCAGTCGCTGCGCAGCTCGGGTCGTCCATCGCGGATGAGGCACACGTCGTAGCTCGTGCCGCCCATGTCGACGCTCACGACGTCGCCGAGCTCCGCGGCGACGCTCGCGCGGCTCGCGGCCACGACACCGCCGGTCGGGCCCGAGCCGATCGTCGCCACCGCGCAGCCGGCCGATCACCGTCAGGCGTGGCGACTCCGCCGGCCGAAGTGGCGATCAGCAGCTCGCCGAGGTAGCCGGCGTCGCGCAGCCGTTGCTCGAGTCGTCGAGGTAGCGCACGATCGGCGGGCCGACGTACGCGTTCACGAGCGTCGTCGACGTGCGCTCGAACTCGGGCGGCTTCGGGTACACCTCGTGCGAGAGCGAGACGAGCTCGACCTCGGGGTACTCCTCGAGCACCAGCTCGCGGGCGCGCAGCTCGTGCGCCGGGTTCAGGTAGGAGTGGAGGAACACGATCGCGATCGAGGTGACGCCGAAGCCTGCGAGCCGCCGCGTCGGCGTGTCGCACGCCGTCCTCGTCGAGCGGGGTCTCGACCTCGCCCTCGGCGGTCATGCGCTCGTCGACCTCGAGCCGGACCCGTCGTTTGGCGATCGGCTCGGGCGGTCCGAGGGCCGGGTCCCAGATGTCCTCCTTGTAGCAGCGGCGGATCTCGATCTCGTCGCGGAACCCCGCGGTGACGAGCAGCCCCGTCGGCGCGCCCGACATCTGGATCATCGTGTTGTCGCCGGTGGTCGTGCCGTGCACGATCGACGTCGTCGACGCCAGCAGCCGCCCCGGTCGAGTCGTGGCCCTCGGCGGCCGCGATCCTCCCGATGCCCGCGAGCACGCCCGTCCGACTGGTCGCTCGGCGTCGTCGGCGTCTTCTCGAGCACGACCACACCGTCGGAGCGAATCAGCGACGACAGTCGGTGAACGTCCCGCCGACGTCGACGCCGATCCGGTACGTCACGGTGGATCGGTCGTTCATGGTCGCGCCCGGCGTTCCGCCCGCAGAGCCTCCGTCGCGCCCGGGTCGAGGGCGAGGGTCATGTCCTCGAGCGAGCCGGTGACGACCACGCCGTACTGGTCGCGTGCCGCGCCGATCGAGACGTACTCGTCCCAGACGTCCTCGAGCACGGCCTCGCGGGTCGCGATCGAGCGGGTCGCCCCAACCGCCGCCGCCGCCGAAGTCGTAGACGAGCCGCTCGCCGGTCTCCATGCGCACCCCCGCCAACGAGGGCGAGACGACCTGCGGCGCGCGGTCCGTCGCCTTCGCTGACGTGCAGCGGTCGGGCGAGTCCCGTCGCGCCGCCGGCGATGCCCGGGTGCACGTGGTGCTGGTTCACGACGTACTGGTTGACGAAGCGTCGGCGTGCGCACCTCCTTCACGAAGTGGCTGCCGCACCCACCGCGCCACTGGCCCGCGCCACCGGAGTCGGTGCGGTAGTTGCGGCCGCGCAGGATGTGCGGGAAAGAGCGCCTCGTTGATCTCGGCCGACGCCTTGATCAGGTTGCCGTTCGACGCGACGAGCGCACCCCACCCGTCGACGTCGCGCACGGCGTTCACCCAGCCCGCGTTGACCTCGCCGCCGTGGTCGAAGAACGACGCGCCGGTGCGCGGATCCTCGGTCGCCCCACATCTGGCGGGGGCTGCCGTACTTGTAGGTCTGCGGCGCGCAGCGGTCGGGGATGATCTGCGCTCATCGCGACGGCGATCGCGTCGCCGACCTCGACGCCGGGATGGTGCGTGCCGCTCGACACCGGCTTGCCGACGTCGGGTTCACGCAGGAGCCCTCGCGGCACCCGCAGGTCGATGCAGTCGAAGAACCCCTCGTTCTTCGGGATCGATCGGGTCCACCAGGCTACGCGAGCTGGGCGATCGTGTAGCCGCGCGTGTTGCCGAACGTCGACCAGGCGTTGATCTCGGGTCGCTCGTCGGAGCCGGCGAAGTCGACGATGAGCTGCTCGCCGCTCGATCGGTGATCGCGACGTGCACGTGGATGTCGCGTGTTGCCGGCCGGATCCGAGTCGACGTACACGTCCGCCTCGTAGGTGCCGTCCGGCCACCCGGCGATCTCGTCGCGGAACCGGCGCTGGGTGTCGGCGATCGTCCAGTCGACCGCGTTGCGCACCGCGTCGGCCCCGTAGCTGGCCATGATCTCGTCGAGACGGGCCGACGCCGAGCTGCGCCGCGCCGACCTGGGCCGCGCAGGTCACCGATGAAGCCCGGCGAGTCGGTTGTTCGCACGCATGGTCAGGACCACGTCGCGTCGCTCGCGCCGCCGCTCGATGATCTTCAGCAGCGGGTACCGCGTGCCCTCCGACCAGATGTCCTTCGCGAACACGTTGTAGCCGCCCGCCATCGCGCCGCCGGTGTCGCCGTGGTGGCACTGGATCGAGGCGATCAGCAGCAGCTCGCCGTCGGGCGTCGAAGACCGGCGAGAAGACGTTGAAGTCGGGGAGGTGCCCACCGCCGTGATACGGGTCGTTGGCGACGATCACGTCGCCGGGGTAGAGCTCGCCCTCGAAGAACTCGATGGCGAAGCTGCACCGGCAACGTCGACGAGAGCATGAACTGCGGGATCCCGACCGAGAGCGCGGCGAGCCGGCCCCGGCTGTCGAGGATGGTGGCGTTGCGCTCGTTGCGACTGGTTCAGGATCGGTGTCGTCGCGGTGCGCGACACGAACGTCGCCATCTCGAAGCAGACCGTCTCCATCGCGGAGCGGATGACCTCGGCGGTGACCGCGTCGAGCATGCGGGTCGTCCCAGCCACGTCCATGGAACTGAGACTAGTATCAGTTAGCCGTCGACGGGTCCCTCCGCCACGCGTGACCACCCGTCGGCCACCTCGACGTTGACGATCTCCGGTACGGCCGCGAGCAGCTCCGAGAGCTGCACCGTCGCCGCCTTGAAGTGGTCCGAGCTCACATGGGCCTCACCCGCGGCACTGTCCCGGAACGCCTCCACGAGCACGTAGACGGTCGGGTCGTCGACGCTGCGATACCAGTCGAAGAAGAGGTTGCCCGGCTCGGCCCGGGTCGCCGTCGTGAACGGTTCGACGAGCGAGACCCAGTCGTCGGCGTACCGACGGCGGACCCGGTTCTTGGTGACGATGAAGATCATGTCGCGGTCCTTCCCGGGCGTCGGAGCTAGATGTACATGCCGCCGTTCACGCCGATGACCTGCCCGGTGATGTAGCTGCCGCCGTCCCCACAGAGGTAGGAGCAGGCAGCCGCGATGTCGGCGGGGGTACCGGCGCGACCCAACGGGACCATGGGCGCGACCACGTCGACGCCGGGGAAGTCGCCGTCGGCTTCGGCCTGCCGGGCCATCGGCGTATCGACGAGGCTCGGGGTGATGGCGTTCGCGGTGATGTTGCTGCGCGCGAGCTCCACTGCCAACGCCTTGGTGAGCGAGATCACGCCGCCCTTCGACGCCGCGTAGTGCGCCATGTTGGGCGCGCCGGACTGGGCGCTGGAGGAGGCGATGGTGACGATGCGCCCCCACCGGGCGGCGAGCATGTCGGGAAGCGCGGCCTGCACGCACGCGAACGTGCCGGTGAGGTTGACCGCGATGATCGTGTCCCACTTCTCGCGTGTGATGTCGAGCACCGGATCGAAGGACTCGATGCCCGCGCTGGTGACGAGGATCTCGATCGGACCCAGCTCGGAGCGGACCCGGGCGAACGCGGCGTCGACCGATCCGCGGTCGGCGACATCGACCTCCACCGCCACGACCGTCGCACCGTGCGCGCGCAGCTCGCCGGCCGCGGTCTCGGCCCCCGCGCGTTGCGGTCGAGCAGCGCGATCTGGAAGCCGTCGGCCGCGAGCCGGTGGGCGGCGCCGAGCCCGATGCCGGAGGCACCACCGGTGACGACCGCGACCCGGCTCATCGGGGGGCCTCGACCGGCTCGAACTCGAGGTGCAGCCGCGTCAGGCCGCGCAGGATCCACGTCGGCTCGTAGCGGAAGCGGTGATCACCCGGTGGCCCGTGCTGCGCCTCGTCGAGCCGGATGTCGCGTGTCCGGTCGAGGATGCGCTCGAGGCTGATGCGGCCCTCGGCCCGGGCGAGGGGGGCGCCGGGGCAGGCGTGGGGACCGCGCCCGAAGGCCATGTGGGTCCGGGAGTTGTCGCGGTCGCGGTCGAACTCCGCGGGGCACTCGAACCGTCGGGCGTCGCGGTTCGCCGCGCCGTTCAGCAGCATCACCGGCGTCCCGGCCGGGATGTCGACCCCGCCGACCGTCGTCGATCGCATCGCGAGCCGGAAGTCGCACTTCACGGGGCTCTCGAGCCGCAGCACCTCTTCCAGGAAGCCGGGGATCGCCTCGCGGTTCGCTCGTAGCTGGTCCTGCATCTCGGGGTGCTCGGCGAGCTGCTTCGAGCGCCCCGGCCAGCAGGCGCGCGCTGGTCTCCTGGCCCGCGGCGAACAGGAACGTGGCCGTGCGCACGACCGACGTCACGTCCGGCGTGCTCCCGTCGGGATAGGTCGCGAGCGCGAGGTCGGTGAGGACGTCCTTGCGTGGCGCGGCGCCGCCGGTCCTCGATGTACTCGGTGAACTTCTGATCGAGCCACGACAGCGGGTTCTCGCCGGGGCTGCCCTCGCGCCCGGCGCCGACCTCGCCCACCCGGCCGATCAGACCGAACCCCTCACGGAACTCGCCGTGATCGGACTCCGGCACGCCCAGGAGGTCGGCCACGGCCAGCATCGCGAACGGTTGGGTGTAGGCGCTGATGAACTCGCAGTGGCCCTCGGCGATGAACTCGTCGAGCTGCTGGTCGGCGAGGCGCCACATGAACGCTTCGTTGTCCTTGAGCCGCTTCGGCGTGATCAGGCGCATCAGGAGTGCCCGCTCGTTGGTGTGGTCGGGCGGGTCCATCGTGACCATGTGCTCGTGCATCGGCAGCTGGTCCCGGTGCGCCGCGACGATGTCGTGCACGTCGTCGCCCTCCAGCGGCACCGGGAACATCGCGTACGGGCCGACGACCGAGTTGCACGACGAGAACGTGTCGGGGTCGTGGTACACCTCGTTCAGCTCGTCGTAGCCCGTGACCGCGACGACGCCGAGGTGGGGGAGCGGGAGCACCGGGCCCGCCGCGCGCAGCTCGTCGAAGTACGGGTACGGATCCTCGACCAACGACTCGTCGGTGAAGAAGTCGATCGTCTCCCAGTCGGGCACCGGGTCCTCCTCGGGTGCTGTGCGATTGCTCAGCAATGCTGTGCAGTTGCTTAGCACCCGGCCCGGCGACGTGGCAAGGTGTCGGCGTGGCAACCGTGCCCTCGTCTCGCCGGATCGGCGCGCAGGACTCCAAGACCCGCGCCCAGCTCGTGGACGCGGCCGAGCTCCTGCTGCGCGAGGAGGGCTACGCCGCGGTCACGTCGCGGCGGGTCGCGGCCCGGGCCGACCTGAAGCCGCAGCTGGTGCACTACTACTTCCGCACGATGGACGACCTCTTCCTCGAGGTCTTCCGGCGTCGGGCCGAGGAGAACCTGGCCCGCTTCGAACGGGCGATCACGGACGGCGCGTCCTTGCGGACGCTCTGGGAGCTCAACGTCGATCCCCGGGGCGTCGCGTTCACGATGGAGTTCGTCGCGCTGGCGAACCACCACAAGGCGATCCGCGCCGAGGTCGCGCACTACGCGGAGCGGTTCCGTGCCGCGCAGGTCGAAGCGTTCCGCGTCGTGCTCGAACGCCACGGCATCGCCGAGGACCAGCTGCCGCCGATCGTCGCCGTGCTCATGATGACGGGTCTCTCCCAGGTGCTGGCCCTCGAAGACTCGCTCGGTGTCAGCACCGGACACGACACGACGATCGCGTTCGTCGAGCGCACCATCGCGGCGCTCGAACGATCATCGGGCGCGGGTCGGACCGACTGACGCGGCGCGTCAGCCGGCCACGCGCCCCCGAGGCAGCGGCAACGGCAGGTCGGTGTAGGCGGCGATGCCGGGCGGCGCCGCCACCACGTGTGGAATCGCGTTGATGGCCGGCATCGCCGTCATGATCATGCCGAGGACCATGAAGTCGGCGAAGGTGGTCGCTTCGAAGTCCGGCGGCGGCAGGTACTCGAGCGTGACGGTCACAGTGGGCCGCCCGTCGACGCGGATCACGTGCCCTTCCTTGATGGGCCAGTCGGGATCGAGGGCCTGGCCCTTGCGCCACCGCACGTTGAGCTCGATGACGGTGCGGTCGGCGACGCGACCCTGCCAGCTCGCGTACACGCCGGCGACGTGTCCGGCGCCGATGGTCCAGGAGTCCATGACGACGTCCTCGGTGGCCCGGGCGTACTCGGCCTCGCAGACGATGTCGTCGAGCTCGAGGCCGAGGGCATCGGCCACGAGGGCCACGGCCTCGCCGAACACCGCGGTGCCCTGCGCCGCCATTCCGGGGAGCTCGGGGTCGTCCATGTGACGCCCGAAGCCGCACGGCAGCTCCGTGGCGGGGGAGTCGTAGAGGGTGGTGTCGGAGCCCTCGTCGATCGTGATCTTGTCGATGCGGTCGCAGACGTTGGCGGTCGCGATGCCGACGAGCTCGACGAAGCCCGGGCTGATGCCGGTCCCGAAGATCGTCGCACCGCCCTGCTCACACGCGCCGAGGATGCGTTCGCGTTCGGCGAGATTGCCGCGGCCATTGATGAACGCCGCGGTTGTGACGACGTTGACGCCGGCCGCGAGGATGCGCACGACCTCGTCCGTGCTCGGCCACATCGGGTTGTAGACGACGACATCAGGCTCGAGTGCGAGCAGTGCCTCGACGTCGTTCGTCGCCGCGACTCCCAGCGGTTCGATGCCGCACAGCTCGCCGGCATCCTTCCCGACCTTGTCGGCCGACCAGGCGTAGCACCCGACGAGCTCGAGGTCGGGATCCGCTGCGACCGCGCGCACCGACCGCTTCCCGACGTTCCCGGTCGTCCATTGCACCACGCGGAATGCCATCAGCGTCTCCCGTTCACCTTCCTCGAGCGTGCGCCTTCGTCATCAGCTCGCGCACCTGGTCGACGGCGGCGTGCACGGCATCGGGCTGCGCCGCGACCTCGTCAGCCAGATCGGCGACGCCGCAGTGGCGGAGCATGTCAGGGAGGTGGTGCTCGATGCACGCGAGCGAGAACTCGACCGGGTCGCCGACTGCGAGCTCGTCGATGCGCACGACGACGTTGGCGCCGGCCGCCTGCTCGATGTAGTGGTAGTGCGGCTCGTTCTCGAAGCAGTCGAAGCGCAGGTGCTCGAGCCCGTCCGCGGTGCCGCAGACGTGCAGCGTCGCCCCGAAGTCGTCGAAGTGGATGTCGGAACCGGTCGCGCCGCCGTAGGTCTGCTGGAGGATCTCGTTCGTCAGCCGGCGGGACTCCACGACCAGCTGGACCGCGCCGGCGTCGACGGGGATGCAGTGCTCGGCGACCATCGGGATCGGCATCTGCTCGTAGCGGTTGCCGCGGCGGTAGGGCGACTTCTGACGGTCGATGGCCATCGCTTCACTCCTCGGCACGGTCGGGCGCGGCCCCATCGTTAGCAGTCGTGTACCGATCGGTCCAATAGGATTCGGCGATGGACCTCTCGCTCACGGAGACGGAACGCGATCTGGTCGGCCTGTGTCGCGAGTTCGCGCAGCAGGAGATCGCGGTTCGGGCCCCGTCGGCGTGGGAGCAGGCGCGGTGTCCCACCGATCTGCTCCGGGAGATGGGTGGGCTGGGCCTGCTCGGGATGCTGGTCCCCGAGGAGTGGGGCGGCATCGGGATGTCAACGGTCGGCTTCGTCGCCGCGATGGAGCAGATCGGTCTCGCTGACCAGTCCGTCGCGGCCGCGTGGCAGGCGCACGTGACGATCGGCTCGCTGCCGCTGTACCGCTTCGGCACCGACGCGCAACGGGAGCGTTGGCTGCGACCGCTGGCCGAGGGCCGCGCCCTCGGTGCCTTTGGCCTGACCGAGCCCGAGGCGGGATCGGACGCGCGGCGGAATCCGCACGCGTGCGGAACGGCGCGACGGTGGCTGGCTGATCAACGGCAGCAAGACGTTCATCTCCAACGCCGGGACCGACATGTCGTTCGGCGTGACGCTGCTGGCGCGGACCGAGTCCGACGACGGGGGCCGGCCGGTGTTCGCGAGCTTCGTCGTCGAGAGGGACACGCCGGGCTTCACCATGGGCCCGAAGATGCGCGGGATCGGTTGGCGCGGTCTCGACACGAGCGACCTGTTCTTCGACGACGTGTGGGTTCCCGACGACCACCTCGTCGGCGACCCGGCGATGGGACTCAGCCAGTTCCTGAGCACGCTCGAGGTCGGGCGCATCTCGATCGCCGCGTTGTCCCTCAGCCTGACCCAGGCCGTGCTCGACCTGGCGCTGCACCATGCTCAGCAGCGTGAGCAGTTCGGCCAGCCGATCTCGAAGTTCCAGGCGATCCAGTTCAAGCTCGCCGACATCGCCACGGAGCTCGAGGCGGCGCGTTGGCTCACCTATCGCGCCGCGTACCTGCGCGACACGGGGCAGCCGTTCCTCAAGGAGGCGTCGATGGCGAAGCTGAAGGCCAGTCGCCTCGCGGTGTGGGCGGCGTCGGAGGCGGTGCAGATCCACGGTGGCCTCGGGTACATGCTGGAGTCACCGGTGGCGCGCTTCTACTGCGACGCGAAGGTGCTCGAGATCGGTGAGGGAACGAACGAGATCCAGCACCTCGTGATCGCACGCGCACTCGGCTGCTGAGCTCGGTGCCTCGTACGACGGGGAGGGTGGCCTCACACCCGCGCCAGGCGGCGGATCGCCTCGGCGATGTCGTCGCGGTCCGGGCAGCCACGCGCGTTCGAGGTCGGGCGCATAGGGCGGGGGAGTCGGCGCCGCGCCGATCCGTTCGATCGGCGCATCGAGGTCCCAGAAGCCCTCACGCGCGACCGTGGCGGCGATCTCGGCCCCGATGCCGAACGGCACGACGGCCTCGTGCGCGATGAGCAGCCGGCTCGTCTTGTGCACCGAGTCGAGGATCGGGCCGACGTCGAGCGGAGCGACGGTGCGCAGGTCGATCACCTCGACCGAGATGCCCTTCGGCTCGCGAGGCACTCGGCGGCGGCGAGCGCCTCGTGCACCATCCGTGAGACCGAGACGACGGTGATGTCGCTTCCCGCGCGCACGACCGCCGACTTGCCGATCGGGACGACGTGCTCGGCCGGCGGCTGCGGCCCCTTCATGCCGTAGAGCAGCCGGTTCTCGATGAAGACCACCGGGTTCGGATCCTGGATCGCCGCGCGGAGCAGCCCGTACGTGTCGGCCGGGGTCGACGGCATGACGACGCTCAGCCCGGGGATGTGCGCGAGCAGCGCCTCGAGGCTCTGCGAGTGCTGGCTGCCCGAGGAGCGTCCGGCGCCGAACTGGGTCCGGACGGTGAGCGCCATCTGCGCGTTGCCGCCGGTCATGAACGGCAGCTTCGCAGCCTGGTTGAGCAGCTGGTCGAGACAGACGCCGATGAAGTCGAGGTACATCAGCTCGACGACAGGGCGCATGCCGGCCATCGCGGCGCCGACGCCGAGGCCGACGATCGCGCTCTCGGAGATGGGAGTGTCGCGGACGCGATCGCCGAAGCGGTCGTGGAGGCCGCGCGTCAGGCCGAACACGTTGCCTCCCGCGGCGACGTCGATCCCGGCGACGAACACGCGCTCGTCGCCCTCGAGCTCGGCTTCGAGGGCGGTCCGGATCGCGTCCATGGTGCGGAACACGGGCGCGTCGTCCGCCGGTGCCGGCGGCTCGGCGCGTTCGGGCCTCGGGCGGGTGACGAAGTCGTACAGCGTGGCCGGCGCGGGCGCGACCAGTCGCCGCGCGGCGTCGACGGCTGCGTCGAGCTCGTGCCCGACCGACGACTGCAGGGCTTCGAGCACGTCGTCGCTGGACGCCGGCCGAGCGGAGTCGGCGCGCGCTCGACGAGCAGCGGGTCGCGGGCTTCCCACTCCCGAACCTCGTCGGGCGATCGGTACCGCTCCGGGTCGCCCTCGTAGTGACCGTGCCAACGGTAGGTGGTGGCCTCGACGACGACGGGGCCCCGTCCGGCACGCGTCGCCTCGACCGCCGAGGTCATGCCGTCTGCCGTCGCGACGACGTCGTTGCCGTCGACCGCGACGTAGTCCACGCCGTAGCCGGCGGCGCGCCGTTCGAGCGGCGCCGCGTGCTGAGCCGACGCGGGCGAGAACTCGGCGTACCCGTTGTTCTCGCAGAAGAAGATCACCGGCAGCTGCCAGACGGCGGCGAGGTTGATCGCTTCGTGGAAGTTGCCGTGCGCCACGGCACCGTCACCGAAGAACGCCACCGCGACGCTGCCGTCGCGCCGCAGCTGCGCCGCGGTCGCGGCACCGACCGCGATCGGGCAGGCCGGCCCCCACGATCCCGTTGGCGCCGAAGATGCCGATCGACGGGTCCGCGATGTGCATCGAGCCCGCCGCGCCCGCGGTTCGTGCCCTGCTCCTTGCCCATCAGCTCGGCGAACATCCCGAGCGGGTCCAGACCCTTCGCGAGGCAATGGCCGTGACCGCGATGGGTGGACGTGATCACGTCCGTCGGCAGCAGCGGCCAGCACGCGCCCACGGCCGACGCCTCCTGGCCGATCGACAGGTGCACGAAGCCCGGCACCTCGCCGTCGCGGTACAGCGCCGCGACCCGCTCCTCGAACCCGCGGATCACGAGCATCCGCCGATGCAGCTCGAGGAGGTCGGCGTCGTTGACCATGGACCGGTGTATTGTACTGGTCGGTACAAAACCGGGAAGGGGCCGCCGCCGGCCGCCGGGGCCAGTGGGCTGTTTGGTCGGCGGACGGGGAACGTGGGAGAAGGGCCATGCCGGAGCAGATGGACATCCCCGCGTCCTTCGCCGGTGGTGCGGACGTGGCCGGGAAGCGGGTCGTGATCACCGGCGCCAGCCGGGGGCTCGGCCGCCTGCTCGCGCACGCGTTCTCGCAGGGTGGCGCCCGGGTCGCGCTCGCCGCGCGGACGGAGGCCGACCTCAAGGCGGTCGCCGCCGACCTCCCGGGGCCGTCCCTCGTGCTCAGCGGCGACGTGACCGACGCGGAGTTCAACGAGGCGGTCGCCGATGCCACCGTCGCCGAATGGGGCGGCGTCGACGTGTGGATCTGCAACGCCGGGATCTCGCCCGTGATGGCGGGACCGCGCGAGACCGATCCGGCGGTCTGGCGTCAGATCCTCGAGGTGAACCTCACGGGCGCGTTCCTCGGGGCGCGCGCGGCGGCCCGGGTGATGGGGGAGGGCGGACGGCTCATCTTCACCGGCTCGGTCCTCGGGGAGCGGCCGCGCGAGGGTCTCGCGGCGTACAGCGCTTCGAAGGCGGGCCTCGTCGGCCTGGCGAAGGGTCTGGCGCTCGATCTCGCGGCAGAGGGCATCACCGTGAACGTCGTCGCCCCGGGATGGTTCGACTCGCCGTTGGCCGAGCGGTGGAAGAACAGCCCCGCGCTCGGCGCCGGCGTGCTCGGCCACACCGCGCAACGGCGCTGGGGTGGCGTCCACCGACCTGGCCGGCGCGTACCAATTCCTCGCCTCGGACGCGTCGGCGTTCGTCACCGGCACGGTGCTCAACGTCGACGGCGGATACCTGCTCGTATGACTGACGACGCGGCGGGTGATCGCGATCACCGGAGCCGGCGGGACCCTCGGCGCCGCGCTCTCGCAGCCGGTTCGCCGGCGAACCCGACACGGATGTCGTGCTGAGCGACGTCAGCGCCGGCTCGCTCGACGCCACGGTGGCCGGCTTGCCGGAGTCGCGGGGCGGGGTCGAGACGTTGCCGGCCGACGTGGGCGAGCTCGCCGACGTCGAAGCCGTCGTCGGCCGGGCCGTGGAGCATTTCGGCCGACTCGACGTGCTGATCAGCAACGCGGGAGTGCTGCGCGCCGAACGGTCGGATCCACAACCTGAGCGACCGAGGACTGGGAGCGCTCGCTGCGCGTGAACGTCCTGGGTGCCGTCAACGGCGTCCGGGCCGCGGTGTCCGTGATGCGGCCGCAGCAATCCGGGTCGATCATCCTCACGGCCTCGGTCGCCGGTTTCACCGCGTGGTCGCACGCGGCGCCGTACTGCGCGACGAAGGCGGCCGTGATCCAGCTCGCGAAGGTCGCCGCGGTCGAGTACGCGCGCGACGGGATTCGCGTCAACTGCGTCTGCCCCGGGACCTTCCGTTCCGGCGATCCACGACGACCTCCCGCCGGAGGCGCTCGACGCGATCGCGGCGAAGCACCCGCTCGGGCTGGGATCGGCGGCCGACCTGGTCGGCGCCTACTCGTACCTCGCGAGCGACGCGGCGCGCTGGACGACCGGGTCGGCGATCGTGGTCGACGGCGGCTACTCGGCGCCGTAGTGAGCTCCGTGGGGCAACCGCCGACGACCGGTCCGGACATGAGCTGGGTCGGAGTGCTCGAGCACCATGCCCGCACTGTGCCGAACCAGCCGCTCGCGATCTTCGGCGACGAGACCGTCACCTACGGCGAGATGGCGACGCGCGTGGCCGCGACTGGCGGCAGGACTGCACGAACGCGGGGTCGCGCGTCGGCGACGTCGTGGGCGTGCTCGTCGTACAACTGCACCGAGTTCCTGGAGACGATCTTCGCCGCGAACTTCCTGGGTGCGATCGCGATGCCGATCAACTGGCGGCTGGCCGCGGCGGAGCTGCGCTACATCCTCGACCACTCCGAAGCCCGTGCCCTCGTGTGCGACGAGTCGCTGGTCGGTCTCGCCGACGAAGCGATGACGGAGATGGGCCGACGCATCAGCCGCGTGTGCATCGGCCGCACTGCGCCCCGAGGGTGGTCCGCGCTCGCCGACCTGCGGGCGGCGGCTGCGGGCCCGGCGCGGGTTCCCGCGAGCGGCGACGACGTGCACCGGCTGATGTACACCTCGGGCACCACGGGCCGACCGAAGGGCGTCATGATCACCCACGCCAACCTGGCGTGGAAGAACCTCGCGCACATCGTCGAGTTCGGCTTCACCAGCGCCGATCTCGGGCTGGCCTGCGGGCCGCTGTACCACGTCGGCGCGCTCGACCTCACGACGACGTCACTCATCGCCGTGGGTGCGACCACGATCATCCACCGGGTGTTCGACGCCGCCGAGGTCGTCGACGAGATCGAGCGGTCGCGGGTCACCACGGTGTGGCTCGCGCCCGCGATGGTGAACGCGATCATGGCGTTGCCCGACATCGAAGCGCGCGACCTCTCGTCGGTGCGGCTGGTCATCAACGGCGGCGAGAAGATGCCGATCCCGCTCATCGAGCGGATCCAACGGACGTTCCCGTCGGCGTGGTTCGCCGACGCGTACGGTCTCACCGAGACGGTCTCCGGCGACACCTTCCTCGACCGGGACAGCCTCGTGAGCAAGCTCGGCAGCGTCGGCCGTCCGTGCCTCTACCTCGAGCTCGACGTCTGGGACGACGACGGGACCTCGGTGCCTGCCGGCGAACGCGGGGAGGTCGTGCTGCGCGGTCCCAAGGTGTTCAAGGGCTACTGGCGCGATCCCGACGCGACGAGCGCAGCGTTCGCCGGCGGCTGGTTCCACACCGGGGACATCGGCGTGGTGGACGAGGACGGGTACCTCTTCATCGTCGATCGGCTCAAGGACATGATCGTGTCCGGCGGCGAGAACATCGCCAGCTCCGAGATCGAGCGCGTGCTCTACGAGCACGAGGCGGTGGTCGAAGCGGCCGTCGTCGGGCGTCCGGACGAGCGATGGGGCGAGGTGCCGGTCGCCTACGTCGTCGTGACCTCGGCTGCGACGACGACTCCGGGCGAGCTCATCCAGCACTGCCGCGGGCAGCTCGCGCGCTTCAAGGTCCCGAAGGAAGTGGTCCTCGTCGACGCGCTGCCGAGGAACCCGTCGGGCAAGGTCCTGAAGCGAGACCTCCGCGATCGGTCATCCTGAGCCCAGGTGCGCCATGAACGTGGCCGACCAGTCCATGAGGTCGACCGGCACGGAGTACCCGGTCTCGTCATTGATCGTGGCCCAGTTCTGCGCGACGTCCTCGATCGTCGGCTCGCCCTGCGCCTGGAGGTAGCCGGGCGTGGATGCGATGAACATGCGCGGCGAACCGACCCGCACCGGCCGCGTACATCTCGCCGCTGACCGGGCAATCCTCGTGGGCCAGGAACGCGACCATCGGTGCGACGAGCTCCGGCGCCATCTGCGTCGCGGCGCGGCCGCTTGCGGCGTCCTCCCGCGGGCCCGCCATGCGGGTGAGCGCCGCGGGCGCGATGAGGTTGACCTTGATGCCGTGCGCGGCGCCGGCAACCGTCAGGCTCCGCGTGAGGCCGATGACACCCGCCTTGGCGGCCGCGTACGAGATGTTGTTGGGGAGCCCGAACATCCCGGTCGAGGTCGTCATGACGATGCGGCCGTAGCCCTGTTCGACCATGTGCGGCCACGCGGCGCGGGCGGTGTTGAACGAGCCGGCAACGTGGACGGCGAAGTGCCGCTGGAGGTTGTCGGCGTCGGCCTCGGGAAAGCCGGCCCATCGCATGATGCCGGCGTTGTTGACCAGGATGTCGAGGCGTCCGAACCGCTCGATGGCGGCATCGACGAGCGTCTGCGCGCCGGCGGTCGCGGCCACGTCACTGGTGTCCGCGACCGCGGCGCCGCCCGCCGCGACGATCTCGTCCGCGACCGACGCGGCCGGCCCCGCGTCCGCGCCGTCGCCCTGCATCGAGCCGCCGAGATCGTTGACCACGACCGCCGCGCCCCGCTCGGCCAGCAGGCGCGCGTAGGCCCGGCCGATCCCGCGCCCCGCGCCGGTGACGGCCGCGACGCGTCCCTCGAAGCTGTGCTTCTCCACCCGGAACCTCTCCGCCGCCGTTGTACCGACCAGTCACTATAGTTTTGGCCTACGTACCTCGACGCGGGAGCGCTGGTGTCCGCCGTCCTCTACTCGTCCGCTGATCACGTCGGCGTCATCACGCTGAACCGGCCCGAGGCGCGCAACGCAGTCGACCGGGACCTGGCGCTCGGCCTCGAAGCGGCCGTCGATCGCGTGGAGGACGATCCCGACATCCGGGTCGGTGTGCTGTGCGCCAACACCGCGGACCAGGGGCGCCCGGTCTTCTGCGCCGGCGCCGACCTGAAGGTCATCAGGGAGACCGGTTCCGCCGCAACGCTCGACACCGAGCGGGGCGGCTTCGGCGGCTTCGTGTTCCGCGAGCGCACCAAGCCGATCGTGGTCGCGGTCGACGGGCTCGCAACTGCGGGGGGCCTGGAGATCGTCCTCGCGGCGGACATCGTCGTCGCCACCACGCGATCGGCGTTCGGGCTCGCGGAGGTCCGTCGCAACCTGATCGCCGCGGCCGGAGGGCTGTTCCGGCTCCCGCGTGCGATCGGGCGGGCGACGGCGATGGACGCGATCCTCACCGGCGAGCCGATCGACGCGCGCCGCGCGTTCGACCTCGGTCTCGTCAGCCGGCTGGTCGAACCCGGCGATGCGGAAGCCGAGGCGCAGCGCGTCGCGCAGCAGATCGCAACCTCGGCTCCGCTCGCCGTTCGGGCCAGCCGCAGTGTGGTCCTCGCGGCCGCGACCGAGCCGGACGACCGGCTCCGGCAGGTCTCGAGGGCCCTGCTGGACGAGCTGCTCGCATCGGAAGACGCGAGCGAGGGTCTGCTCGCCTTCGCCGAGAAGCGCCCGGCCCAGTGGCAAGGCCGCTGATCGGCGCGCGCCCCGAGGTACGGTCGCAGCCGATGCCGCGACCCGCAGCGACCGACGAGCCCCGACGCAGCGAGAACTGGAAGGCGCGTCGCGACGTGATCGTCGACACCTCGGCCGTGGTCTTCGCGAAGCGCGGCTATCACGCCACGGGCATCGCCGAGCTGTGCGAGGTCAACGGCCTCGGCAAGGGCGCCTTCTACTACTACATCCAGTCGAAGGAAGAGCTCCTGGCCGCGATCCATGACCGGGTGATGGACGAGGTGCTGCTCGGCGCGGATCGGGTGACGGAAGCGGACGGGTCGCCATCCGAGCAGCTGGCGATGCTGGGCGACGAGCTGCTCGACGTCATCCACCGCTATCCCGATCACGTCTGGGTCTTCCTCCACGAGTTCCCGGCCCTGACCGACGAGCGCGCCGAGCAGTTCCGCGTGCGCCGCCGGGAGTACGAGCGCCGGGTCGAGGCCGTGCTGCAGGCCGGGATCGATGCCGGGGAGTTCCGGGACATCGACGCGCGGCTCACCGCGTTCGCGTGGCTCGGGATGCACAACTACACGTACCTGTGGCTCAAGGCGGGCGGCCGCGTGTCGGCGCGTGACGTGGCGAAGCCGTTCGCCGAGATCTTCATCCGAGGAATCGCGTCCTCCTGACCGAAGACCCCCGGCGGGCAACCGCTGCGGACGCAATCGGCCTGGCGCCCTCCGGCGGCTCGTAGGACGAAGCGCTACGCGGTCACCTTCGGCTCGAAGCCCAGGAGCCCGCCCAACGTCCCGCCGACGAGTGCGGCCCGCTCGGCGGCGGGGAGGTGGCCGAGCTGCGCGCGCGAGGAGCTCGCGGCTCCCGCGGAATGTCCCTTCGGCGTGCGGGTAGTCGTTGCCCCAGACGATCGTGGACAACCCGGTGACGTGCCGGCACGCGACCGCGACGGGGTCGTCCTGGAACGAGACGTGGAACTGGCGCCGGACGTACTCGCTCGGCGCGAGCGGGTAGGGCCACTTCTCGTTCAGGCGGAACAGCTGGGCCATGCTCGGCTGGTCGTCGGTGGGACGCGTGTCGTCCCAGACCCCGAGCCACCAGTCGGCGTCCTGGCCGGTGCCGGTGACCCAGCACTTGTCCATGCTGCCCACCAACGACGCCAGCCAGTGGGCGTTGAACTCGATCAACGCGAAGTGCAGGTCTGGATAGCGCTCGGGCACGCCGCCGCCGATCAGCTGGCAGATGACCTGTTGCGGGACGATCGGGCCGTAGACGCATTGCGTGATCATCCGCTTCGACGCGGACTTCTCGGTCATCGGCTGGTTGACCTGCGCGGCCGACTCCATGACCACCTTGAGCGTCGTCGCCTCCGGGTCGTTGACCTTCACGCCGCCGGTCTGCGTGTGGATGAACACGTGCACGCCGCTGGCCTGGGCCGCGGCCCACACCGGGTCGAGGTCGCGCGAGTAGTACGGCAGCGGCGGAGTCGCGGGCAGGAGGATCGCCCGGAAGCCGGCCGCCGCGACCCGCTCGATCTCGACGACCGCGTCGCCGATGTCGGTGAGGGGCACGGGTGCGGTCGGAGCGAGTCGATCGAAGTACGGGGTGAAGCGCTCGACGACATAGTCGTTGTAGACGCGCGCATGCGCCATCGAGAGCTCGTGGTCGTCGGAGTAGAGCCCGAACAGCGACAGGTTCGGGTGCATCACCTGCACGTCGACCCCGTCGAGGTCCATGTCCTCGAGGATGTGCTCGGGGTCGCCCTCCGGCATGCGCCCACCGGTCTGGCGGTAGCGGGAGATCGTCCAGCCCTCGTAGCCCGGCGTGTGCAGCCGGCGGAAGATCCGGGCGCCGTTCTCGACGAAGGGCTCGATCTCGAAGTCCTCCTCCCAGACGGCACGGTCGCGCAGGTGCTTCGGGAGGCGGGTCTTGAACAGATCGATGGGCTCGAGCAGGTGCCCGTCGGCCGAGACGACGAAGTCCTGGTCCACGCGCCGAGGCTAACCCGACCGGTCGGTACATACAATGCTCGGCGCCGTCCCCGGCGTCCGGGGACTGCGCCAGACGGACCAAGGGAGCAGCCGTGACGAACCGCTGGAAGCACCGCCCGCCCGGCTCGACGTGGGGCGACTGGGGCGACGACGACGAGCTCGGCCGCGTCAACCTGCTCACCCCCGAGAAGGTCCTCGAGGGCGTGCGCGAGGTCGAGGCCGGCGTCAGCTTCTGTCTCAGCCTGCCGCTCGACTACCCGGGCGGGACCGCGCTGAACCAGCGGCGCCATCCCCCGGTGGTCGCGCCGACCGAGGACATGGAGGGCAACCCTGCGACCTTCTACAACGTCCACATGAGCGAGATGGACGCGTGGGGCGACCCCCGCTACGTCGACGTGTGGGCCGACGACGTGGTGACGCTGTCACTGCAGTACTCGACGCAATGGGACTCGCTCGCCCACGTCGGCGCGGAGTTCGACGCCGACGGCGACGGGATCGAGGAGGCCGTCTACTACAACGGCTACCGCGCCGGCGTCGACCTCGTCGGGCCGCAGCCCGACGCCGCGGGCGACGGGGGAGATCATCGCGCGTTCGCCCATCACCTCGGCCTCGAGCACATGGCCTTCCACGGCGTGCAGGGACGCGGTGTCCTCGTCGACCTGGCGCACCACCTCGGTCACGACTGGCGTGGGGTCGACCGCGCGACGCTCGAGGAGATCATGGCGGCGGACCGCGTCGTCATCGAGCCGGGCGACATGCTCCTGTTGCACACCGGCTTCGCCACCGAGATCCTGGCAATGAACCGCGAGCCGGACCCGGTGAAGATCCACACGATGTGCACGTACCTCGACGCGCGTGACGAGTCGTTGCTCGAGTGGATCGCCGAGTCGCAGATCTCCGCGCTCGTGGCCGACAACTACGCGGTCGAAGGCCTGCTCGGCAAGGACCGGGACCCGGAACGGCACTCGTTCCTCCCGATCCACCATCTCTGCCTCTTCAAGCTCGGTGTCCCGCTCGGGGAGATGTGGTACCTGCACGAGCTCGCGACGCTGGCTGCGCGAGCACGACCGGAGCCGCTTCCTCCTCACCGCGCCGCCGCTGCGGATGCCCGGGGTGGTGGGCTCACCCGTCACGCCGGTCGCCACCGTCTGACGACTGCCGGAGCGCACCAGCCCTCTCCTGGCCCGGAGATCGCGCTCCGGAGATCTTCACGACGAACGCGACAGGCGGAACGCCTTGTAGCCGCTCTCGACGACGTTGGCGATCTCCGTGAAGAGCTTGGGCCGGCCGCCCGAGTTCAGCAGGTACTTGCGCGGCTTCCCGGGGATGTTGGTCCCGAAGAAGTAGCTGCTCTCACCGAACGGTGACATCACCGCGCCGCGGTCGATCATGGCGGTCCACGCGTCCTCGGCCGCCGGGTCGACCTCGATCGCGTCGTAGCCGTGGTCGCGCACGAACGTGAGCGCGTCGGTGATGAAGTCGACCTGATCGCCGTTGTACCGCGGGTTGTTGCCGGCCGCCGCGTGCGGACCGCCGGGGAAGAACAGGTTCGGGAAGCCGGTGGTCTGGACGCCGAGGAACGTCCTCGGACCGTCCGCCCAGTGGTCCACGAGTGCGACCCCGTCCCGGCCGCGGATCCCCATCCGCGCGAGCGCGCCGGTCCCGAAGTCGAAGCCGGTCGCCCAGATGACGACGTCGAGCTCCTGCTCACCGTCGGCGGTCTCGATCCCATGTTCGGTCATGCGCAGGATCGGCGTCTGCTGCAGGTCGACGAGCGCGACGTTCGGGCGGTTGAACGTCTCGTAGTAGCCCGTGACGAAGGGTGGCCGCTTCTCCGCGTACCGATGGTCCTTGGGGATGAGCTGCTCCGCGATCGCCGGATCGTCGACGATGCCGCGCACCTTCGCGGCGATGAACTCGCACCACTCGGCGTTCGCCGCCGGATCGAACAGCAGGTCGGTGTAGTTGCTGGAGAGCTTCGAGAAGCCGGGGCTCGTCCACATCTTCTCGAAGAACGCCTGCCGCTCGGCTTCGGTGTCGTCGAAGGTCGCGCGATCGTGCGCGGGGTGGAGGAAGCCGGCGACGGACGTGTTCAGCACTTCGCGCATCGCCTCGAAGTCGGCTCGGAGCTGTGCCTGCTCCGCCGCGGTGATCGGCGCGTTGTTGAGCGGCGTGCACCAGTTGGCGGAGCGCTGGTACACGGTCAACGAGGCGACCTCGTCGGCGATGGCCGGGATCAGCTGGACCCCGCTCGAGCCGGTGCCGATGACCGCGACGCGCCGGCCCGCGAGCTCGACGGGCGTGGCCGGCCACCGACCGGTGTGGTGCTGCTCGCCCCGAAAGTCTTCGCGCCCCGCCACATCCGGGAGGTACGGCACCGAGAGGACGCCGGTCGCGGCGACGAAGAACCGGGTTCGGAACATCGTGCCGTCGCGGACCACCACGGTCCACGTCGCGGACGCCTCGTCGTAGACGGCCGAGGTGACCGGCGCGTCGAACTGCATGTGCCGGCGCAGGTCGAAGCGGTCGACCACATGGTTGAGGTAGCGCTCGGTCTCCGGTTGCTCCGCGAAGTGCTCCTGCCACTCCCACTCCTCGAAGAGCTCCTTCGAGAACAGGTACGCGTAGGTGTAGCTCTCGGAGTCGAAGCGGGCCCCGGGGTAGCGGTTCCAATACCAGGTGCCCCCGACCCCGCCGCCGGCCTCGAGCAGCGCCACGGAGAAGCCCGCTTCGCGGGCTCGGTACAGCTGGTAGATGCCGGTGATGCCCGCGCCGACGACCAGCACGTCGACATCCGTGACGACCCCACGCGCGGTTGCTTCGCTCACGTTCTTCTCCGGGACGACCGGTGCCCTTCCACGGCGCGGGAACGCATTGTACCGACCGGTCGGGTTAGCATACCGACCACGGCAGGGCACTCCGAGGGGGAGGGGCTGCGTGGCGATCGTGGATCGGAAGTGGTCGGCGCTGCCGGTGCCCTACGCGATGGAGGTCCCGGACCGGGCGCCCAAGGAGCGCTACTTCGACCCGGACTTCTACGCCATGGAGTGCGAGCTGCTCTGGCCCCGGGTCTGGCAGATGGCCTGCCGGCTCGAGGAGATCCCGTCGGCGCGCGACTTCGTCGAGTACGAGATCCTCGACCAGTCGATCATCGTGGTCCGCTCGGACGAGCTGGAGGTGCGCGCGTTCCAGAACGCGTGCCGCCACCGGGGCGTGAAGGTCGTCGAGGGGCGCGGGACGTGCGAGAGCGGGTTCACCTGCCCGTTCCACGGGTGGTGCTACGGCCTCGACGGCATGAACACCCACGTCACGCAGCGCAAGACGTTCGCCGAGCACAACCTGGCGCCCGAGGACATCAACCTCACGCCCGTGCGCTGCGAGGTGTGGGGCGGTTGCGTGTGGATCAACCTCGACGACGACGCACCACCGCTGCGCCAGTGCATCGAGCCGTTCGCGTCCATCGCCGACGCGTGGCAGATGGAGTCGCTGCGGGCCGAGAAGTGGTACGCCTGCCGCCTTCCCGTGAACTGGAAGCTCGCTCAGGAGGCGTTCGTCGAGCAGTACCACGTCGTGGAGACGCATCCCGAGCTCGTCATCCCCGGGAGGCTCCCGCCCCGAGATGGCGCGACGTTTGACCCGAGGCGGTTCGTGGACGCGGAGATCCACTACCTCCACGTGATGAGCGACGGCATGGACGGGATGGTGCACGCGAACGACGTGCGGATCGCGGAGAGCCTCAGGGACATCGACCTGCCCGCCGATCCGGTGCCCGCGATCGCGGCCTGGCAGCGAGCGCTCAACGACGCGATCGTGAGCTGGTACCGGGCCGAGGGGTGCGCCATTCCCGACCTGAACGAGCTCGAGACCAAGGGCATCAACGAGCCGATGGGCTACTGCTTCCCGCACTTCTTCCTGTTGCCGATGTACAGCAGCGCGTCCTCGTACCGCTTCCGTCCACTCGGCCCGGAGGAGACGCTGATGGAGATCTGGTCGCTCGCCCGGTTCCCCGAGGGTCGCGATCCGGAGCCGCTCCCGCCGCCCGAGGTCTGGGAGAGCGACGATCCCCGGTGGCCGCCGATCCCCGCGCAGGACTTCTCGAACCTCCCGAGGCAACAGCAGGGTCTGCACGAGCGGGGCTTCGAGTACATGCGGCTGTCGGAACGGGCCGAGGGACACATCTCGAACTTCGAACGGACTGTCGACGGCTTCCTGGCCGGCCGGCCGTACGAGCAGCTGCTGCCGGCGCTGCGCGCGGTCAACGTGAACCCGCTCGAGATGCCGATCGTCGACCTCGGTCTGTGAGCACGACGACGTACGCCGAGGTCGTGGAGGGCGTCCGCGCCACGATCGCGGCCTACACCCAGGCCCTCGACGACGGCCGGACCGACGACGTCGTCGCGACCTTCTGCCCCGACGGTGTCTGCGAGATCCCGGGGATGGGGACCCACGAAGGCCATGACGCGCTGCGCGCGGCCTACGCGCGATGGACGCCACGGCGGCCGCAACGCCACCTCGTCGTCAACACGCTCGTCACGGAGTGGACCGACCGCGACGCCACCGCGATCAGCGACGTGGTCTTCCTGCTGCAGGGCGAGGCCGGGTGGGGGATCGAAGTCGTCGGTCGGTACGAGGACACGCTGCATCACGACGACGGTGTCTGGCGGTTCCGTCGTCGAACGGCCGCGTTCGTGACGTGACGACGGGCCCGCCTCGCAAGGAACTGAGACTAGTATCAGGTTGACGCGTCCGGGGGGCGTGCGACCCGAAGGAACTGGAGCTGTGCGCGACGTGGAGATCCCGAAGATCATCAGTGTCGACGATCACGTCGTCGAGCCGCGCCACGTCTGGCAGACGTGGCTTCCCGCGAAGCTCCGCGAGCGGGGGCCACGGGTGGAGGAGCGCCGCTTCGGCGACTTCCGCCTCTTCCCGGGGGCGAAGTACTCGAACCCCGAGGACCCCGAGGGCGACTGGGGCAGCGCGTGGATCTACGAGGACAAGGTCATCTACGTGCACAAGAAGTTCGTGGCGATCCCGAACGAAGCCACGCCCGGCGGTGACGTGAGCAAGTTCGACCGCACCACGATGGTCATGACCGCGGTCACCTACGACGGGATGCGCGACGGCTGCTACGACCGCGACGCGCGCGTCAAGGACTTCGCCCTCAACTGGTGCGACGGCTCACTGCCGTTCCCGACCTTCCCCCGCTTCTGCGGCCAGACGTTCTACGAGGCGAGTGACAAGGAGCTCGCGCTCGTGTGCGTCAAGGCTTACAACGACTGGATGGTGGAGGAGTGGTGCGCGCCGTCCGGCGGTGTGAACATCCCGCTGTGCCTCATGCCGCTGTGGGACGTCGACCTCGCGGTCGAGGAGATCCGTCGCAACGCGGAGCGCGGCGTGCGGGCGTTCTGCTTCAGCGAGCTCCCGACCCGCCTGAAGCTGCCCAGCATCCACACCGGCCACTGGGACCCGGTCTTCTCGGTCTGCAACGACACCGGTGTGACGCTGTGCATGCACATCGGCTCGTCGTCGAGCGATCCCGTGGCCTCGCCGGACTCCCCGGGCGGCGTCGGCGGGACGCTGGCGTTCAACAACTCGATGGCGTCGTTGGCGGACTACCTGTTCTCGGGCAAGCTCATCGAGTTCCCGAAGCTCAAGCTTGCGTACTCGGAGGGCCAGATCGGCTGGATCCCGTACGCACTCGAGCGCGCCGACACCGTGTGGGAGCACCATGACGCGTGGCAGCACTCGAAGGAGCTGATCCCCGAGCCGCCGTCCACCTACTACTACGGACGGATCTTCGGCTGCTTCACCGCGGACCGGGTCGGCCTCGCGAACCTCGACCTCGTCGGCGCGGACAACATCTGCTTCGAGACGGACTACCCGCACACGGACACGACGTGGCCGAGCTCGAAGGAGTACGTCGAGGCGATGGTCGTGGACTCGAAGCTCGACGAGGCGACGACCTACAAGGTGCTGCGCGGCAATGCGATCCGCATGCTCGAGCTCGATCGAGTCTGAGCCGATCGGAGTCCGACCGTGACCCTCACGAGCAACAGCGACGTCTACTACGACCCGTACGACTTCGAGATCGACGCCGACCCGTATCCCGTGTGGACCCGCATGCGCGACGAGGTGCCGCTCTACTACAACGAGAAGTACGACTTCTACGCGTTGAGCCGCTTCGAAGACGTCGAGCGCGGCTTGATCGACTGGGAGACCTTCAGCTCGGGTCGCAGCGACATCCTCGAGCTCATCAAGGCGAACGTCGAGCTCCCGTCCGGGATCATCCTCTTCGAGGACCCGCCGATCCACGACATCCACCGTGGCCTCCTGTCGCGCGTCTTCACGCCCAAGAGGATGAACGAGCTCGAAGGGAAGGTGCGCGAGTTCTGCGCGCGCTGCCTCGATCCTCTGGTCGCGGAGGGACGGTTCGACTTCGTCAAGGACCTCGGCGCACAGATGCCGATGCGCACGATCGGGTACCTGCTCGGGATCCCCGAGAGCGACCAGGAGGCGATCCGCGACACGCTCGACGAGGGTCTCCACCTCGGGGAGGGCGAGGAGATGGTCGTCCCGGAGATCACCGGGGAGGTGTTCGAGCACTACATCGACTGGCGGGCGGAGCATCCCTCCGACGACCTCATGACCCAGCTGCTCAACGCCGAGTTCGTCGACGAGACCGGGACGACGCGCACGCTCACGCGTGAAGAGGTGCTCATGATCGTGAACCTGATCGCGGGCGCCGGCAACGAGACGACGACCCGCCTGATCGGATTCACCGGCAGGGTCCTCGCGGACCACCCGGACCAGCGCCGCGAGATCGCGCAGGACCGCACGCTCGTGCCGCAGGCGATCGAGGAGCTCCTCCGCTACGAAGCGCCCTCACCCGTGCAGGGCCGCTACGTCACGCGCGACACCGAGCACCACGGCCACACGGTCCCGGAGGGGAGCGCGATGTTGCTGCTGGTCGCGGCGGCCAACCGGGACGGGAACCAGTTCCCCGACGCCGACCGCTTCGACATCCACCGCAAGATCTCGCACAACCTCACGTTCGGCTACGGCATCCACTTCTGCCTCGGCGCCGCGCTGGCCCGGCTCGAGGGACGGGTCGCGCTCGACGAGGTGCTCCGGCGATTCCCGGAGTGGGAGGTCGACTGGGATCACGCGGTCCAGGCCCGCACCTCGACCGTGCGCGGCTGGGAGTCGCTCCCCGTCGTCACCGCCTGATCGCCTCGGCCCCGAACGCGGCGTCCGGACGCGACGAGGGACGGGCCCGGAGGCCCGTCCCTCGTTGAATCGCCTACCGCTCAGGCGGGGATGATCAGTTGATCTTGAACGGCTTCAAGTCGGTGACGTTCCCCGTGGTGCTGACGCACACCGCACCCTTGAGCTTTCCGGGAACCTTGAATCCGGCCGTGTCGGACGTCACCGCCGTAAGCGTCTTGAACGCGATCGGATTGTTGGGCGCGGGCTGGCCCCTCACCGGCTTCACGTACCCCGGGCACTTCTTGGCATTCGTTGCGGCGAGTGCCGGAGTGCCCACGGTGGTGGTCTTCCCGCTGAGCCAGGTGACGGTCCCGCCGGCCGCCAGCACCCCGGTCGGGAGCGGGATGCTCCCTCCGCCGGTGTTGGCACCCTTGGCGTCGAGGCATCCGCTGATCTGGACCGTGCCGGTCGACGTTCCGTTGACGGTGGTGCAGGTCGTCTTTCCTGCGGGCCCGCTCGCTGCCCACGCCCCGGTCGCCGAGACGACGCCCGTGGTGAGGGTCAGTGCCAGCACTGCACCGACCGAGATGAACCGCCTTGACATGTGGAAACCCCCCTGGCTCGAAGACGTCGGACCTCGAACGGCTGCCGGGCCCGATCCCTGTCCGCCACCCCCCGTGGCTCCGAGCAGCGTAACGGCGTTTGCCTCACGTGTCACTCATGTTTTCGAGAATGTTGCACCCTACGCGGAAATGGCGTTCTCGCGGGTCAGGCGCCGAGGGCGCGGAGGCAGAACTCGGCGGTCTCCTCGGCGGTGAGGCGCTGGCGGGGGTTCTCCACCAGCCGGTTCCCGAACCAGCTGCACATCACCGTCTGCTGGATGATGGCGGCGGCGCGGCGGGTCTCGGCGACCTCGATGGCACCGGCCGCAACCGCGGCGTCGAGGAGCTCGACCAACAGGTGGGACTCCGGGCCCAGCGTCGCCCGGACCCGCTCGGAGTGGTTGGCCACGAGCCGCAGCGAGAACTCCGAGATCGGGCGGCGGTTGTGGCTGCCCCGCTTGCGGGTCGGCTCGACCGGATCGCACCACTCGTGCAGGCAGACGAGGAAGGCGCGGAGCCGATCGACGGGATCGGACTCGGCCTCGACGGTCCTGCGGATGTCCTCGCCGGCCTCGCGCACGGTCTCCTCGAGCAGGGCGAGCACGAGCTCGTCCTTGCCGTCGAAGTACTCGTAGAAGCCGCGCAGGGACTGCTTGGACCGCTCGACGACCTCCTGGATCGTGAACTCGGTCGTGCCCTTCTCGTCGATCAGCGCGAAGGCGGCATCGAGGTAGCGCTGCACCCGGACCTCGGCGCGCGAGCGGGCGGCGTCGAGGCTGCGGGACATCGCCCGCTCCCGCCAGGCCGGTGGGCTGCCGGTGGGTGGAGCATCGGTTGCGGCCATGTCGGGCACTGCTTTCACTCCGTGGAACGGTAGTTGGCGCCGCGGCGCACCCACGCGTGCGAGATCGCCCCGCCCGGCGGTCCGGCTCGAAGGACGTGTCGCCCTGGGGGGTGAGCCATCACGCCGGGGCGGGGTGGCCAGAGAATACTGCTATCCGCAACGAGTGCCATCAGAAAAGAATTATCTCACCGATCTCAGAGAGCAGGATTCTCCTGGCGGTCGAGCCCGAGCACGCCCCGCAGCCACTCGTCGAGGTCCCGGTTCGCCCGATCGGCGAGCGTGGTGCCCGCGAACATCTGGAAGCCGTGCGGCGCGCCGGAGTACAGGTGGAGCTCCGTCGGGACGTCGGCGTGGGTGAGACGGCGCGCGTACTCGATGCCCTCGTCCCGGAGACCGTCGACCGTCCCCAACGAGACGAAGGTCGGAGGAAGACCGGAGACGTCGAGGGCTCGGGCCGCGGCCGCGTACCCGGGCACGTCGGCAGCTCCGTAGCGGTCGCCCAGATAGCGCTGCCACCCGTACGTGTTGGCCTCGGTGCTCCACATCGGCATTCCGGGTCGGCGACTCGACGCCGTCACCTGCCGGTCGTCGAGCATCGGGGCCTCCAGGACCTGGAACCGCAGGCGGAGCTCGCCGCGGTCCCGCACGCGGAGCGCGAGCGTGGCCGCGAGGCCACCGCCGGCGCTCAGGCCGGCTACGCCGATGCGCTCGACGTCCACCCCGAGCTCGTCGGCATGCTCGAACAGCCAAAGGAGCGCGTGATGGCAGTCGTCGAGCGCAGCCGGGTACTGGCCCTGCGGTGCGAGCCGGTACTCGACCGAGACTCCGACGCACCCGAGGTGTGTGCACCAGTGCTCGAAGCGGTGGTCGTCCAGGCTCCGGTTGCCGATGACGTACCCGCCGCCGTGCATGCCGAGGATCGCCGGCACGCGGCCGCTGGCGTTCGTCGGTCGGTGGACCCGGACCGCGACGGGCGGATCGTCCGAGAGGACCCGATCGAAGCGCTCGACGGTCGATGAGGACGTCGGAGGCTGCACGGTCAGGAGGGCCCGCATCTCCGCGACTGTCTCGTCCGAGTACGTCATCCAGGCGACCGGCTCGATCAACCCGGCGATCTCGGGATCGACCTCCCGCAGCCGCGTCACCGCGCACCGGATGCGCCCGCGGCGCGCACGGCGGCAACGACGCCGCCGTCGACGCGAACATCGATGCCCGTGATGAACGACGCCGACGGGCTCACGAGGAACTCGACGGTGGCCGCGATGTCATCCGCCGTTCCGAGCCTCCCGGACGCCGACATCTCGAGCATTGCGCGCATCGCGTCCCCGAAGGGTCCCGCCAGCTCGGCCTGGCCCATCGTCGTGGCGATGATGCCCGGACTGATCGACGCGACGCGTCCACCGCGTCGGCCCCAGGCGACCGAGGCGGCCTCGACCCGCACCTGGTTGGCCCGCTTGGCGATTCCGTAGGCGGTCCCCGGGTCCAGTGCAGCCGGGTCGAGCTCGGCCAGCGCCGTCAGCTCGTCGGTCGGGGTCACCGCGAACCGGTCCAGGACCTCGCGCGGGAGGTCGGTCATCGACCCCGCCATGCTCGCGATGCACACCGCGACCGTCCCCGGCTGCACGTAGGGCTCGAACTCGTCGAGCACCCGCGCGGTCCCGACCACGTCGACGGCGACGATCTCCTCCGTGGTCGTGTGGACGGGGGAAACGCCCGCGGTGTGCACGACGGCGCGGAGCCGACCGAGATCGCCGGCCGCACGTGCGAGCGCGGCGACGTCACCGCGTGCTGACACATCGGTACGGATGCCGTGGACGTCGTAGCCCTCGTTCTCGAGCTCGGACGTGAGCGTCGCGAGCTGCGTCTCGCTCGAGTCCGCGAGCACGACCACGCGCCCACTCCCGAGCCGACGGGCCACCGCCTGACCCATCCCACCGGCGCCGGTGACGACGAGCACCTCGACCTCGTGCATGGGCCGGATGATAATCTGATTCTCAATTCCTGAGTATTCGACTTCCACACTTGCGGGGCGCGGAATGACCGAAGCGCAACAACGCACGTCGGACCTCGTGGAGCTGCACCAGCTCTGCTCCCGCTACATGGCATTGACGAGCCAATTCGTCGAGGACCGGTGGCTGGAGGTGTTCACGCCCGACGTGGAGTACCGCGCGTTCGGCACGCCGTACACGTTGGATCGCTTCCCGGCGTTGCTCGAAGCGGCACCGCGCGGGCAGTTCATCGGGAACATGCCCGTGGTCGAGCTCGACGGCGACCGGGCGACCGGCATGCAGCACTTCGTGTTCATCGACCAGCAGACCCACGCGATGCGGCTCGGCTGGTACCGCGACGAGTACGCGCGCACCGCGGACGGCTGGCGCATCCGCCGCCGGTCGACCACGTTCATGCGCAAGCACGGTGGGTTCGATTCCGGCGTGCAACACGATCCGCTCGCGGACAAGAGCTGAAGGGCGCACGATGGGTGAGCTGCCGAAGATCATCAGCGTCGACGACCACGTGGTCGAGCCGGCCTACCTCTGGCAGGAGCGGCTCCCCGCGCGCCTGCGGGCACTGGGACCGCGCGTCGAGCGGGCGCGATGGGGGGACTTCTCCCTGGACGTCGGAGCGAGCTACAAGCAGGAGATGACGGACGACGGGCGGTGGGGCGACTACTGGTTGTACGAGGATCGGCTCATCTACGTGCACAAGCGGCACGTCGCGATCCCGCTCGACGCGACGCCCGACGGCGACGTGCGCCGCTTCGATCCCACGAAGATGTACATCGCCGCGATGACCTACGACGAGATGCGACCGGGCTGCTACGAGCCGAAGGCCCGCATCGACGACCTCGCGCTCGCCGGGGTCGACGGTTCGTTGGCCTTTCCCACGTTCCCACGGTTCTGCGGGCAGACGTTCCTGGAGGGCAGCGATCACGAGCTCGGCTTGGAGTGCGTCCGTGCGTACAACGACTGGATGATCGAGGACTGGTGCGCGGACTCCGACGGCCACCTGATCCCGCTCTGCCTCATCCCGCTGTGGGACGTCGACCTCGCCGTCGCCGAGGTCGAGCGCAACGCGGCCCGGGGCGCACGGGCGATCTGCTTCAGTGAGATCCCGACCCACCTCGGCCTTCCGAGCATCCACACCGGGTACTGGGATCCGCTCTTCGCGACCTGCGAGGCGACCCGCACCGCGATCTGCATGCACATCGGATCGTCGTCGAAGATGCCGTCGGCGTCGCCCGATGCGCCGCCTTCGACCGACATCATGCTGTCGTGCAACAACTCGATGGCGTCGCTCGCCGACTTCCTCTTCTCCGGGGTGCTGGTGCGCTTCCCGGGCCTGAAGCTCGCGTACTCCGAGGGCCAGATCGGGTGGATCCCGTACGCGCTCGAACGAGCCGACAACACGTGGAAGTACCACTCGAACTGGACCGGCTCGAAGGAGACGATCCCGGAGCCCCCGTCCACGTACTACCGCGGGCGGATCTTCGGCTGCTTCACGAACGACGTCCACGGGGTGGAGTCCATCGAGCAGGTCGGAGAGGACAACATCTGCTTCGAGACCGACTACCCGCACACCGATACGACGTGGCCCTTCGCCCGTGAGGAGGCCGAGCGGATGACCGCGTCGCTGACGGACGCGCAGCGCTACAAGGTCTTGCGCGGCAACGCGATCCGGATGCTCGATCTCGACCGCGTCTGAACCGGCCGGGTGCGGGCCGGTCAGCCGCCCAGGCCGTGCAGGCAGAAGTCCCAGGTCGCCTCGGCGCTGAGCCGCTTCCTCGCGCTCTTGGCGATGCGGTTGCCGAACCAGCTGTACATCACCGTCTGCTGCATGAGCGCCGAGGCCCGATGCGTGTCGGCCACGTTGATGTCGCCGGCCGCGTTCGCGGCGTCGACCAGCTCGAGCATCATCCGCGAGATCGGTGCCATCGCCGCCTCGACCCGGTCGGAGTGGTCGACGGTGAGGTGCACGGCGAACTCCATGATCGGTCGCCGGTTGTGTGCGGAGCGCTTCCGCGGCTTCTCCGAGGGGTCACACCACTCGTGGAGCCGGATCGTGAACGCCCGGAGACCTTCGAGAGGCTCGTTCGACGACTCGACGACGCGGCGCAGGTCCTCGGTCGCCTCTCCGACCGTCTCCTCGAACAGTGCGAGCAGGAGCTCGTCCTTGCCTTCGAAGTACTGGTAGAAGCCGCGCAGGGACTGCTTCGAGCGGTCGATGACCTCCTGGATCGTGAACTCGGTCGTGCCCTTCTCGTCGATGAGCGAGAACGCGGCGTCCAGGAAGCGCTGGACCCGCTGCTCGGCGCGCGAGCGGGCCGTGTTCAGGCTGCGCGAGACCGCCCGCGCCCGCCAGGCCGGCTCGTTCCCGCCTTCGGTGGCTTCGAGCTCGGTCATCTCAGGAAATCGCCTTCACACTTGGAGACGGTACCAGCGCATTTGCGGGAGAACGGCATTCTCGCACGAGGCTCAGACGTCCTTGTAGATCCGTCCGCCCTTCATCACGAAGCGCACGTCCTGGGTCATCGTGATGTCCTGGGACGGGTCGCCCGGCACCGCGATGATGTCGGCGAGGAGCCCCGGCGCGAGGCGGCCGCGGTCGTCGACGTCGATGAGCTCCGCGCTCACGACCGTGGCCGCTTGCAGTGCCTGCATGGGCGTCATGCCGCGGTCCACCATCGCCCACAGCTCCTTGGCGTTGTCGCCATGGGGGATCGCGGGTGCATCGGTGCCGCACGCGATCTTGACGCCGGCGGCGATCGCCTTGCCGAGCATCGCACGGGCCTTGGGGAACACCTCGGCGGCTTTGGCCTGCAGCTCCGGCGCCGCGCGCGACACGTCGAGCCCTTCCGAGAGGTAGCTCGTCGGCACGAGGAACGTCCCGTGCTCGACCATCATCTGGATGGTCTCGTCGCTCGCGAGGGAGCCGTGCTCGATGCAGTCGACGCCCACCCGGATGCACGCGCGGATGCCGGCGTCGCCGTGGGCGTGCGCCGCGACCTTCAGACCGGCGCGATGCGCTTCGTCGACGATCGCGTCGAGCTCTTCGTCGGAGTACTGCTGCGCGCCGGCCAGGCCGCTGTGCGACATCACGCCGCCGGACGCGGAGATCTTGATGAGCCGGGCGCCGTACTTGATCTGGTAGCGGACCGCCTTGCGCACCTCGGAGACGCCGTTCGCGATGCCCTCCTCGACGCTGAGCGGCATGATGCCGGGCGCGAGGCGCTGGAACATCGTCGGGTCGAGATGGCCGCCGGTGGGAGTGATCGCGTGCCCCGCGGGCACGAGCCGCGGGCCGTCGATCCAGCCGTTGTCGATCGCGCGCGCGAGCGCGACGTCGAGCAGCGAGCCGCCGGTCTTCACGAACAGCCCCAGGTTGCGTGCGGTCGTGAAGCCCGCGAGCAGGGTGGTGCGGCAGTTCAGCGTGGCGCGCAGGGTGCGGAACGCGGGGTCGTCCTGGACGTCGCTGCGCTTGTTCCCGCCGCTCGGTCCACCGAGGACCATGTTGAGCTCCATGTCCATGAGCCCCGGGAGCAGCGTGACGTCGTCGAGGTCGATCTCCGTGGCGTCGGCGGGCCGCGAGGTGGGATCGACCGCGGTGATGCGCTCACCGTCGACGACGATCGCCACCGGTCCCCGCAGCTCCCCGGCGTCGACGTCGACCCAGCGGGCCGCGCGCAGGACGGTGCTCACGGGATGGGCTCGATCAGGAGGTCGAGGTACGCCGCGCCGGAATCCGGGACGTGGGGCTGCCGCCACGACTCGACCGGGAACGACACCATGATGAGCGAGTACACGAGCTGGAGCAGCCGCTGCGCGTCCTCGGGCATGTCGTCGAGCGGGAGCGGCTCGCAGTACGCGATGGCCTCCTCGGCCCGGGGGCAGAACGCGTCGTAGAACGCCTGGATGTCCTCCATCGAGCTCGCCATCCGCTGGGCGAACCGCTCGTGCTCGGTGGGGAGGCACCACGTCGTCGCGAAGGGCTCGAGCTCGGAGAACTCGGTGGGCAGGAGCGCGCGGTTCATCGAGCGACCTCCACGTGCTCGCGCGTGTAGTCCTCGACCCAGTCCGCGGCCACCTTGTGCAGATGACGGCAGAGGACCTCCTGGTCGTTGAGTGGGAACGAGGTCACCACGCGCGACTCGAGCATCAGCTGGGTCGCCTCGAGCGTGTTGGCGTCCTGCAACCCGTACTCCTTGAACGTGACTGCAGCCATCTCGTGGGCGACCCGCTCACGCGCGTCCTTCGCCGGCACGAAGTAGAGCGTGCTCTCGAAGACGTGGGTGTTATGGGAGGTCGGCCAGTAGTGGTACGTGAGGTACCAGCCGCGCTCCCAGACGAGGATCACGAAGTTGGGCCAGATCTGGAACGAGTCGAGCCCCCACGGCTTCTTGTTCCCCGGGTTGATGCCGTCGGGCAGTGAGTCGAGCGCGAGGTCCGGCGGGTCCCAGGGCCCGAAGAGGCCGCTTCTCGTCACGATCTCCATCGGCTTGAGCATCTCGGCCGGCATCTTCCATCCGCGCCCGCCGTAGGTCGTGACCATGCGGTGCGGGCCGTCGATCTCGTAGTGCAGACCCTCGAAGCCGGCTTCCTGCGCGGGCACCGAGATGATCGCCGGCGTCTGCTTCGCGTGCAGAACAGGTGCGTGGTAGAACTCCTGGAACGCGTCGATGAAGAGCTTCCAGTTGCTCCCGACGGTCGCACGGTACGAGAAGCGTTCGGTCATCTGGTCGAACGGATAGCCGTCGATCGCGGTGACCATCGGTCCGAGGAACTCGGTCAGCGTCTGGCTCGGCTCGGCCGAGAGGTTCACGAAGATGAACCCGGACCAGACGTCGCAGTGCACGGGCACGAGCCCGTAGTCGTCCTTGTCGAAGTCGAAGAACTCGCCTTCCTGCTGTACGAACGCGCACGCGCCGTCGAGCTCGTACTTCCAGCCGTGGTACTTGCACACGAACTGGCGGGCATTGCCGCTCGACTCCTCCCGCGGGAAGTCCGTCCAGACGAGCTTGTTGCCGCGGTGCCGGCAGATGTTGTGGAACGCACGCACCTGCCCGTCCATGTCGCGCACGATGATGACGGAGGTGTTGGCGACGCCGAGCTCCTTGGTGAAGTAGCTCCCCTTGCGCTTCAGCTGCTCGACCCGCCCCACGTTCAGCCACGCGCGCTTGAAGATCGCCTCGCGCTCGAGCTGGTAGATCTCGGGTGAGATCGAGTCCTCGTAGGACACGGGCTCGGTGCCGAGGTCGGGGTAGTGCGCCGTCCAGCTGCCCTCGGCCGGCTTTTCGAACTTGAACATTCCTTACTCCTCGGGCTCGGAAAGGGGCGGGATCGCGATCTCCCGCAGCTCCGGGTCGAGCTGCAGGCCGAAGCTGTTGAACGCCATCGCCAGCGCGGTGTAGGTGCCGACGACGAACACGAGCTCGACGAGCTGGCGGTCGTCGAGCTGCTTCGCCAACCGGCCCCAGGTGTCGTCGTCGATCCGGTAGCGGTCGATCAGCTGGTCCGCGGCGACGAGGAGGTCGGCTTCGAGCGGGCTCCAGGTCTCCGCGTCGCCACCGACCGCGATCGCCTCGATCTCCTCCGGGGTGATGCCCACCCTCGCGGCCAGTCGAACGTGCTGTGCCCATTCGTAGGGCGCGCGAGTGCTCCACGCGACCCGAAGGACCAACAGCTCGCGGTGACGGGGATCGAGCGCGGGGGACTGGAGCAGCACGTTGTTGTACGCAAGGAACGGGCCGGCGAGCGCGGGGTGGTGCATCAACGTGGCGAGGGCGTTCGGCATCGGGATCGCGTCCGGTCCCGAGCTGAAGAACCGCGTCGCGACGTCCTCCGAGAACGCGGTCGAGAAGGCCCGGCGAACGTCGTCGCCCCACTGGTCCCGCGGGAGCGGTGCGAGGCGCGCGGGCTCGGTGTCGTCACTCACAGGTACCAGCCACCGTTGACGCCGATCAGCTGACCGGTGATGTAGCCCGCGTCCTCCGAGCAGACGAACGCGCACGCCGCGGCGATGTCTTCGGGCGTCCCGGCCCGGCGGACGGGAGTGCGGGCCACGACCGCGTCGACGCTCGGCACGTCACCGCGGGCCTCGGCCCGGCGGATCATCGGTGTGTCGATGAACCCGGGCGGGATGCTGTTCACCGTGATGCCGTGTGGCGCGTACTCGAGCGCCAGGGCCTTCGTGAGACCGATGACGCCGCCTTTCGACGCGACGTAGTGGGCCATGCGCGCCGCACCCGACTGCGCGCTCGATGAGGAGATCGTCACGATGCGCCCCCATCCGGCAGCCACCATGTCGGGAATCGCCGACTGCAGGCAGTGGAACGTCCCGGTGAGGTTGATCGAGAGCATGCGCTCCCACGCCTCGATCGTCATGTCGGTGAACGTGACGAACTCGTCGAACCCGGCGCTAGTGACCATGATCTCGACGGGGCCGAGCTCGCCGCGCACGGTCGCCATCGCGGCATCGACCGCGCCCCGGTCGGTGACGTCGGCCCGGATCGCGATCGCCCTTGCGCCGGCCGTCCGCAGCTCGGCGGCGGCCCGTTCGACCGCAGGCGCGTCGAGGTCGAGCAGCGCGACGCGGTTTCCGTCGGTGGCGAGGCGTCGGGCCACGGCGAGGCCCATGCCTGATGCGGCGCCGGTGATCACGGCCACCCGGCTCATCGTGTCCCCCTCGGACGACTGCGTTGCCTGAGTCTGGCCCATCTCCAAATTGTGCGCAAGCACACTCTCGTCAGGCGAGAATGGCATTGCCACCCTGGTGGGGCGTCGGTAGGGTCGGGTGGCGACGGCGCTCGGAAGGAGCACCAGGTGCGGATCGGCCTCATGATCGGCCCCGAGCGGGGCCAGTACCGCGACAAGGTGGCGAAGCTCCGGGCTGACGCCGCGGCCGCAGAGGTGGCGGGCTTCACGTCGATCTGGGTGCCGCAGGTCCCCGACGACTTCGACGGCCTGACCGCGATCGCGCTGATGGGCGAGGTCACCTCGCGCATCGAGCTCGGGACCGCGGTGATGCCGATCCAGACCCGGCACCCCGTGGCGATGGCGCAGCAGGCCCTGTCGAACCAGCTGGTGTGCGAAGGCCGCTTCACCCTGGGCCTCGGCCCGTCGCACCATTGGATCGTCACGGGCATGCTCGGCCTCCCGTACGAGCGGCCGGCCCGTCTCGTCCGCAGCTACCTCGAGGTCCTGAACGCCGCCTTCGCGGGGCCGGGCCCGGTGGACGTCGACAACGACGACTTCCACGTGCACAACCCGCTCGACGTCGCGGACACCGTCCCGATGCCCATCCTCGTGGCCGCGCTCGCGCCGATGATGCTGCGCGTTGCCGGAGAGCTCGCGTCCGGCACCATCCTGTGGATGGCCGACGAGCGCGCCATTCGCGGGCACGTGGTCCCGCGCATCACGGACGCCGCCGCTTCGGCCGGTCGTCCGGCGCCGCGCGTCGTCGCGGGGGTGCCGGTTGCCCTGTGCCGCAACGACGAGGTGGACGACGCGCGCGCCTGGGCGAACCGGGCGCTCGGCCACGCCGAGTACTCGCCGAACTACCTGCGCCTGCTCGAGCACGGCGATGCCACGGACGTGGGGGACATCCTCGCCGCGGGGGACGAGGCGGCGGTCGTCGATCGCCTCCGTAGCTTTCGCGACGCCGGCGTGACCGACCTCGCGGTCCGGGTGCTGCCGCTGGGTGCCGATCGCGACGCGCGGATCGAGTCGAAGCAACGGACGCTCGAGCTCCTGGCCTCGCTGTGTCCCGAGCTCTGAGCCGGCACTGCTCAGGCGTCGTAGTCGACGGCCAGCGTGGCGCTCGTCGGCACCGACTGGCACGTGAGGATCCACCCTTCTTCGAGCTCGTCGGTGGACAGCACGTTGTTAGCCCGCATCGCGACAGACCCTTCGTCGAGGTGCGCCATGCACGTCGCGCAGTTCCCCTGCTCGCACGAGAACGGCGGGCGCAGGCCGCCGCGGCGCGCGGCCTCGAGCACGGTGTCGCCGGCCACGTACGGGATCGTGTGCTTCCGGCGCTCGAGGCGGATCAACAGCGAGTCCGGAGTGGGGTGCACGACGAAATGATAACTGCACTCTCACTGGCCGCTAGTGTGGTTCTCGGTTGGGGGTCGGGGGATTGCGCATGACGAACGACGAGCGATGGCCGCAGCGTCCGGTCCCGGCCGAGCTCCGGGCGCGGTACCTCGCCGAGGGCTGGTGGCGCGACGAGACCCTCGGTGGCCTGGTCGAACGGAGCCTGCGCGCCGCGCCGGATGCCGAGATCCACGTCTGGTCCGAGCTGCACCCCTGGCACGGCACCTACGCCGATGTCCATGCCGACGCGCGCCGTCTGGTCACCGTGCTGGCCGACGCCGGCTTCGAGCCTGGCGACGCCATTGCGTTCCAGCTGCCGAACTGGAGCGAAGCGGTCGTCGCGTTCTACGGCCTCGCGCTGGGCGGCTACGTCCTCGTACCGATCGTGCACATCTACGGACCGAAGGAAGTGCGCTTCATCCTCGGCCAGAGCGGTGCACGCGCCTACATCTCCGCCGATCGCCACGGACACGTGGACTACCTCGACATCGTCGATGGTGCGGCCCCGGGCGAGCTGCCGGACCTGGAGCTGCATCTCGTGGTCGGTTCGGCCGAGGGCTCGCTGCACTCCCGCGTCCGGCGCGTCCCGTGGGACGTCGTCCGAGCGGCACCGCTCGCAACCGAGGTCGGCACTGCCGCCTGCGACGACGCGAGCGTGCTCGCGTACACGTCGGGCACGACGAGCGATCCGAAGGGGGTGCTGCACAGCCACCGCACGCTGCTGGCCGAGGTGGTGCACATCCGCGGGTGGATCACACCCGGGGCGCCGAACCTCATGGGCTCGCCCGTGACGCACGCCACCGGGATGCTCGGCGCGGTCCTGGCCCCGATGGAGCTGGGCGAGGACATCCATCTCATCGACCGGTGGGATCCGGACCGCGTTCTCGAGATCATGCTGGAGGCCGACGTCGGTGCCGGCACGGGCGCGTCCGTCTTCCTCGCGAGCATCCTCGACCACCCCGGGTTCACGCCCGAGCACGCGCGCCGCATCCATCGCGTCGGGCTCGGTGGCGCACCGGTGCCGGCCGCGCTGGGAGAGCAGGCGGCGGCGCACGGGATCGCGATGGTGCGGGCGTACGGGTCGACCGAGCACCCGTCGGTCACCGGTTCCAGCTTCGACGATCCCGCGGCCAAGCGGCACGCGACCGACGGCGCTCCGATGACCGGCGTCGAGATCCGTCTGCTCGATGACGACGGCGCACCGGTCGCCACCGGGACCGCGGGTGAGATCTGGTCGCGGGGCCCGGATCTGTGTCTCGGCTACACCGACGCGACGATGACCGCGGAGATGTTCGACGGCGGCGGCTGGTACCGCAGCGGCGACATGGGTGTCCTCGATGCGGACGGGTTCCTCACGATCACCGACCGGGTGAAGGACGTCATCATTCGCGGGGGCGAGAACATCTCCGCGGCGGAGATCGAGGAGGCGATCGCGACGATGCCGACCGTGGCCGAGGTCGCGGTGGTGGCCGCGCCCGACGCTCGGCTCGGCGAGCACGCTTGCGCCGTGGTGCGGCTCGCGCCCGGGACGCGGGCGGCCTCGATCGAGCTGTCCGACATCACCGACGAGCTCGAGCGGATCGGCCTCGCCCGGCAGAAGTGGCCCGAGGAGCTGGTGATCGTGGACGACTTCCCCCGCACCGCGACCGGCAAGGTGCGCAAGGTCGACCTCCGCCGGCAGCTGCGCGCCTGTGATGCCGACACGGTGGCCCGATCATGACGACGGGCGACGGGTACCGGTCCATCACGGTGACGCCGATCGCCGGCGCGCTCGGCGCCGAGATCGACGGCGTCGACCTCGCGACGGACCTGGTGGCCGAGACGGTGGCGGAGATCCGCCGCGCGTGGCTCGCAGCACCTCGTCGTCTTCTTCCGCGACCAGACCCTCGGCGCCGGCGCAGCTCCTCGCGTTCGCACAGCGGATGGGCGAGCCGGTGGAGTATCCGTTCGTGAAGGGGATCGAGGGGTTCCCCGAGATCATCGCGGTCTCGAAGCTCCCGCACGAGACGGTGAACTTCGGCGGGATCTGGCACAGCGACACCGTGTACCTCGAGCGACCTCCGATGGCGACGATGCTCGTGGCCCGCGAGGTCCCGCCGTATCGGCGGCGACACGCATGTGCGCGAACATGTACGCCGCGTACGACGCGCTCTCGCCGGGGATGCAGCGACCTGCTCGACGAACCTGCGGGCGGTCAACAGCTCCGCGCTCGCCGACGTCTCGAAGACGCGCGAGGACCGCATCCGCGACAGCGGCGACGTCGACGATCGTGAGTACGTCGCCGAGCATCCGGTCGTGCGCACGCACCCGGAGACCGGGCGCAAGGCGTTGTACGTCAACGTCGCGCACACGGTGCGGTTCGACGGGCATGACCGAAGAGGAGAGCCGGCCGCTGCTGCAGTATCCTGTTCGAGCACTCGACCCGGCCCGAGTTCACGTGCCGGTTCCAGTGGCGGGTCGGATCGGTCGCGCTCTGGGACAACCGCTGCGCGATGCACAACCCGATCAACGACTACCACGGCTACACCCGGACGATGCACCGCATCAGCCTGGCGGGAGACGTCCCGACGTGAGCGTGCGCAGCGAGGTCACCTGGCCGACGATTCCTGCGATGCTCCGCGATGCGGCGAGGCGCGCGGGCGAGGCCGAGGCAGTGGTGGACGGTGCCCGACGCGTCGACTTCGCGGGGCTGCAAAGCATGGTCGACGAAGCGGCACGCGCGACTCGTGGCGTCCGGCATCGAGCGGGGCGACCGGGTGGCCGTCTGGGCGCCGAACTCCCTCGAGTGGATCGTCGCCGCCCTCGGCGTGACCACCGCCGGGGCCGCGCTGGTGCCGGTCAACACGCGGTTCCGTGGTGCCGAAGCGTCGTTCGTCCTCGAACGCAGTGCGGCGCGAGCGCTCTTCACGGTGCGCGGGTTCCTCGACACCGACTACCCGGCGCTGCTCGCGACCGCCGGAGTCGACCTCCCCGCGCTCGAGCGCACGGTCCTGCTCGCCGGTGCGCCCGATGACGCCGCGATCGGCTGGGACGAGTTCGTCGCCACCGGGCGACGCGGTGCCGGATGCAGAGCTCGACGCTCGGGTCGCTTCGATCGGTCCCGACGATCCCAGCGACGTCGTGTTCACGTCCGGGACCACCGGGAGCCCGAAGGGCGTCGTGATGACGCACGGCCAGACGCTGCGTGCGTATCTCGACTGGTGCGACTGGGCCGACCTCCGCGCGGGCGACCGCTACCTGATCGCGAATCCGTTCTTCCACATCTTCGGCTACAAGGCGGGCTGCCTCGCGTGCCTCATGCGCGGGGCGACGATCTTCCCACTCGCGGTGTTCGACGCCGGCGTGGTGCTCGAGATCGTCGAACGCGAGCGGATCTCCGTGCTCCCGGGACCGCCGACGATCTACCACTCGTTGCTCGACCATCCCGATTGCGCGCGCCGCGACATCTCGAGCCTGCGCGTCGGGGTGACCGGCGCGGCCGACATCCCGGTCGAGCTCATCCGGCGCGTGCGCGAGGAGCTGCCGTTCGAGCGCATCCTCACCGGATACGGGCTGACCGAGGCCGGCACCGTCACCGGCTGTCGACCCGACGACGACTTCGAGCACATCGCGACGACCGTCGGCGTCGCCGTGGCCCGGCTTCGAGGTGCGGATCGTGGCACGAGTCGGGCGGCGAGGTCGCGGCGGGGGAACCGGGCGAGGTCGTGGTGCGCGGCGAGACCGTGACCCGCGGCTATCTCGACGACCCCGAGGCGACCGCCGCGGCGATCGACGCGCGACGGCTGGCTGCACACCGGCGACCTCGGCACCATCGACGCCGACGGGCTACCTGCGCATCGTCGGGCGCATCAAGGACATGTTCATCGTCGGCGGGTTCAACGCGTACCCGGCCGAGATCGAGAACCTCCTGCTTGCGCCACCCGCGGATCGCGCAGGTCGCGGTGATCGGGGTGCCCGACGAGCGCCTCGGCGAGGTCGCCAGGGCGTTCGTCGTGCTGACACCCGGCGCTCCGATCGAGGCGGCGGCGATCATCGAGTGGGCGCGCGCCGAGATGGCGAACTTCAAGGTGCCGCGCGTCGGTCGAGTTCCTCGACGCGCTGCCGGTGAACGCGACCGGCAAGGTCGTGAAGGACGAGCTGCGGACCCGAGTCGCGACGGAGCGCGTGATGGCCCAGATCCCGGTCGCCGAAGGCATCTTCACCTGGCCGGCCGACGAGCCCGCAGCTGATCGGGAGCCGGTGCGCCGCGTGCGGCATCGTCACCTTCCCCGCGCAGGACTCGTGCCCGCGCTGCGCGGCGACCGACATGGCCGAGCACCTGCTCGCGCGGCGCGGCCGGCTCTGGGCGTGGACGACGCAGGACGTTCCCGCCACCGTCACCGCCCTACGCGGGGCCGACCGGGCGCGACTTCGTGCCGTTCGGTGTCGGCTACGTCGAGCTGGCCGGCGAGGTGAAGGTCGAGTCACGCCTGACCGAATCCGATCCCGAGGCGCTCGCGCACGGCATGGAGATGGAGCTGGTGCTCGTGCCGTTCCGCACCGACGACGACGGCAACGAGGTCGTGACGTTCGCGTTCCGGCCCGTCGGCTGAGCAGAGAGGAGTCAGGGTATGGACGACGTGGCGATCGTCGGGCGTGGGGTTGCATCCCGTTCGGCCGCTTCCCGGGCGTGACCGGCGATCGACATGGGCGCGATCGCGATCCGCCGGGCGCTGGCCGATGCCGGGGTCGAGTGGAAGCGACATCCAGTTCGCGTTCGCGCGGCAGCTACGAGGTCGACAACCCCGACGCGGTCGTCGCGCTGCTCGGGCTCACCGGCATCCCGTTCACCGACGTGTACAACGGGTGCGCGACCGCGGCGAGTGCGCTGACGCTCGCCGCCAACACGATCCGGCTCGGCGACCACGAGCTCGGCATCGCGGTCGGGATGGACAAGCACCTGCCTGGCGCGTTCAGCGCCGATCCCCGCGCTGTACGCGTGCCCGTCGTGGTACGGCGAGGTCGGCCAGTTCATGACGACGAAGTTCTTCGGCATGAAGATCAACAAGTACATGCACGACCACGGGATCTCGCACGAGACGCTGGCCAGGGTCGCGGCCAAGAACTACCGCAACGGCGTGTTGAACCCGAACGCGTTCCGGCGCAAGCCGCTGTCCGAGGAGGAGATCCTCGCGTCGCCGATGCTCAACTACCCGCTCACGCAGTACATGTTCTGCAGCCCCGACGAGGGTGCCGCGGCGGTCGTGCTGTGCCGGGCCGAGGACGCGCACCGCTACACGCGACACGCCGATCTACCTGCGCGCCACCGACCGTGCGGACACGCCGGCTCGGTGCGTTCGAGGTGCACAGCCCGTGGCTCCCGATCGAGGAGACCGTGGGCGCGACCGTCGACGCGTCGCAGTGCCGCATACGAGATGGCCGGGCATCGGGCCGGAGGACGTCGACGTGATCCAGCTCCAGGACACCGACGCCGGGCGCGGAGGTCATCCACCTCGCCGAGAACGGCTTCTGCGCCGACGGCGAGCAGGAGGCGCTGGTCGCCGACGGCGCGCTCGAGATCGGCGGTCGCCTGCCGGTCAACACCGACGGCGGGCTCATCGCGAACGGCGAGCCGATCGGCGCGTCGGGCCTGCGGCAGGTGCACGAGGTCGTGCTCCAGCTGCGCGGGCAGGCGGGGGAGCGGCAGGTGCCCGGGAACCCGAAGGTCGGATACACGCAGCTCTACGGCGCGCCCGGCACCGCCGGCGTGTCGATCCTCTCCACCTGACGCGGCGGGCTGACGATGGATACTCGTGACACCCCCGAGCAGGCGGAGCTCCGGCGGTCGGCCCGGCAGCTCGCGCGCGAGCTCGCGCCCGCGACGGTGGTCGCGCTCGACGACGAGTCACGCGCCACGAGGCTGGCCCGTGCCGTCGCCGACGCCGGGTGGCTCGAGCTGCGCGACGACGGGGGAGGCGGCGCGCCGCTCGCCGGAGGTGTGGAGGCGGCGATCGTCGCGGACGCGCTCGGCGCGTCGGTGGCCGACGTCGCGTTCACCGGCCCGGTGCTCGCGCGCGATCTCGCTCGTCGCGCGGGAGCGACGGACGTCGATGGTCTCGTGGTCGCACTCTCGCCGGATCTCCGCGGACCGGCGGTCGTGCCCGGCGCCGCGACGACGGCGCCGATCTACGCCGTCGACGGGCGGGTCGACCAGGACCAGGCGTACGTGCTGGTGCCCGAGGCCGCCGCCTTCCGCCTGGCACGTGTTGACGGTACGGCCGCGCCGGCTGCGAGCGGTGCCGATCTGACCCGGAGGGTCCGACTGATCCCTCCCGGGACGCCGGTGCACCCGATCGCCGAACCCGTCCGGCTCCTCTTTGCTGACGATCTCGCGCGGTGGACTGCTCTGGGACTGGCCCTGACCAGCGCCGACCTGGTCGGCGTCATGCGGGGCGTGCTCGACGTCACCGTTGCCTACGCGACGCAGCGGCGCCAGTACGGCGTCCCGGTCGGGTCGTTCCAGGCGGTGCAGCACCTGCTCGCCGAGTCGTGGTGCCTCATGGAGGGTTCGCTCAGCGTCTCGTTGCACGCGTCCTGGGCCGTCGACAACCTCGAGGCCGGCGAGGCGCGAGCCGCGGGTCGGGTCGCGAAGGCGTACTGCGCCCGCGCCGCGCGCACGGTGTGCGAGACCGCAGTGCAGGTGCACGGGGGCATCGGCAACACGTGGGAGTGCATCGTGCACATCTACCTGCGCCGGGCCTTGCTCTCGACCGAGTGGTTCGGCGACGACGCGGATCAGCTGCTCGAGATCCAGCGTGAGCGACTGGGGGACACCGATGGACTTTCGTGACTCACCCGCCGAAGCGGAGTTCCGCGACCGCCTGCGGGCGTGGCTCTCCGGGCACAACCCGGGTCTCCCGTCATCGTCGACCGACGACGAGTACTGGGCCCGCCAAGCCGAATGGCACACGGCGCTCTACGACGCGGGGTTCTTCGGGCTGAGCTGGCCGTCACGGTTCGGCGGTCACGACCTGCCGACGGTGTTCGACGTCATCCTCGACGACGAGCTCGCCGCGGCCGGCGCACCGCCGCGCCCGAGCCTCGGGTACCTGGTGCAGGGCCTCTCCGCGCACGGCGACGATGCGATCCAGGCGCGCTTCCTGCCGGGGTTGATCAGCGGGCGCGAGCGCTGGTGCCAGGGGTTCAGTGAGCCCGACGCCGGATCGGACCTCGCGTCGCTCCGGACGACCGCGACCCGCGACGGCGACGAGTACGTGATCGAGGGTCACAAGATCTGGACCAGCTACTCGGACGTCGCCGACTGGTGCCTGCTCCTGGCTCGCACCGACCCTGACGTGCCGAAGCACAAGGGCCTGTCAGCCTTCGTGGTCGCCATGGACCAGCCGGGCATCGAGCAGCGGCCGCTGCGCATGATGAACGGGATCACGAACGAGTTCGGCCAGGTGCGGTTCGCCGGCGCCCGGGTCCCCGCGGAGAACATGGTCGGAGTGCCGGGCGAGGGTTGGCGTCTGGCCATGACGATCGTCAGTCACGAACGCGAGCCGGGCGAGCTCGGGTACGTCGCGCGCTATGCGAAGACCGTCCAGGAGCTCGAACGCGTGGTGCGCGCAGATCCGTCGGAGCTTCGGAGCAGCCGGCGCGAAGCGGTGGCGTGGGCGTACGTGCAGACGGAGATGTTGCGATTGCACGTGCGCCGCCGGCTCTCGGAGCGGCTCGACGGTGTCGACCACGGTCCGGGTGGCTCCATCGACAAGCTGTTGATGACGTGGGTCGAGCAGACCGTGGGGAGTGCCGCGCTGGCCGTGTCCGGCGCGGGCGCGGCGACCGACGTCGACGATGATGCGTTCAAGGTCTATCTGTACAGCCGTGCGCAGAGCGTCATGGGCGGCACCTCACAGATCCAGAAGAACATCGTCGCGACTCGGATCCTCGGACTCCCGACGACCTGAGCGCGTGGCGCGAGCAAAGGAGCTCCGATGGAGTACGACCTCCCCGACGTCATCCGGGTCGAGTCAGACGGCCCGGTGCGGATCGTGCGACTCGCACGCCCGGAGCAGCTCAACGCGATCAACGACGAGCTCCACCTCGGCCTGACCCGGCTGTTCCCACAGCTCAGCGCCGACGGCGATGCGCGCGTCGCCGTCATCACCGGCGAGGGCCGCGCGTTCTCGGCCGGGGGCGACTTCGACCTGCTCGACCGCATGACCAAGGACCGCGCGCTGCGGCGCGACGTGATCGCCGAGGGCCGGGAGCTCGTGCTCAACATGGTCCGGTGCCGTATCCCCGTCGTCGCCGCGGTCAACGGGCCCGCGGTCGGGCTCGGCTGCAGCGTCATCGCGCTCTCCGATGTCGTGTACATCGCCGAGTCGGCCTACCTGTCGGACCCGCACGTGACGGTGGGACTCGTCGCGGCTGACGGCGGACCACTCATCTGGCCGCTGCACACGAGCCTGCTGCTCGCGAAGGAGTTCGCGTTCACCGGAGACCGGATCACCGCGTCGCGGGCCGCGGAGATCGGGTTGGCGAACCACGTGTGCCCGGACGGCGACGTGCTGTCCGCGGCGGTGGAGGCCGCGCACAAGATCGCCGCCCAGCCGCGCCAAGCCGTCGAAGCGACGAAGCGGGTCCTCAACCTGCACGTCGAGCGCGCCGTGCTGGCCACGATCGACTTCGCGATGGCGTCGGAGACGGAGTCGTTCGACACCCCGGAGCTGCGCGCGAACGTGGATCGCTTCCTGGGGCGTTAGTCGACTGCGGTGAACTCGAGGTGCAGGCGGGTCAGACCTCGAAGGATGTACGTGGGCGCGTACTCGTAGCGGCGGGCGCCGGGAGGGCCGTGCTCCGCCTCCGAGATCCGGATGTCCCTCATGCGGTCGAGGATCCGCTCGATGCTGACGCGCGCCTCGGCCCGGGCCAGCGGCGCCCCCGGACAGGTGTGGACACCGTGTCCGAACGCGAGGTGCTGGCGCGCATTGACCCGATCGGGCTGGAACTCGTCGGGACGTTCGAACCGACGCGGGTCCCGGTTCGCCGCGCCGGCGACGACCATCACCGTGGTGCCGGCGGGGATGTCGACCCCGCCGATGGTCGTCGCGACGCGTGACAGCCGGAAGTCGCCCTTGACCGGGCTCTCGAACCGCAAGGTCTCCTCGACGAAGCTCGGAATGCGATCGGGCTCGGCCCGGAGCAGCACCTGGAGCTCCGGACGCTCCCCCAGCAACAGCAGTGAGCCGGCGAGGAGGCGGACCGTGGTCTCCTGGCCGGCCGCGAACAGGTTGGCCGCGATGCGCACGACATCGATGACGTCGGGCAAGGACCCGTCGGGGAAGGTCGCCATCGCCAGGCCGGTCAGCACGTCGTCGGACGGGTGCGCGCGCCGGTCCTCGATGTACTCGGTGAACTGCGCGTAGAGGAACTCCAGCGGGTTGTGCCGCAGCGGTTGCTGGCTGCTCCCGACGGCGGTGCCGGGGCGCTTCGCCGCCAGCTCGGCCCGAAACATCTCGTGGTCGGCTTCGGGCACGCCGAGCAGATCCGCGACGACCAGCATCGCGAACGGGCTCGCGAACTCGCTGATGAGCTCACACCGGCCGTTCGCCACGAACTCGTCGAGCTGCCGATCCGCGAGTCGCCAGATGAACTGCTCGTTCTCGCTCAGGCGCTTGGGCGTGATCAGACGCATGAGCAGCGCGCGATGCGCGGTGTGCACGGGCGGGTCGAGCGTCGGGAGCTGATCGCTCATGGGCAGCTCGTCGCGATGCTGCTCGATGAGCGGGCCGACGTCGTCACCCACGAGGGGGACCGGGAACCCGGGAAACGGTCCCGTCACCGAATTGCACGAGGAGAACGTCTCGGTGTCGTGGAGGACCGAGATCGCCTCGTCGTACCCGGTGACCATGACGACGTTCTGATGCGGCTCGCGCCGCACGGGGCACTCCGATCGCAGGAACTCGAAGTAGGGATACGGGTCGGCGACGAACGCGTGGTCGACGAAGAAGTCGGTGCCGTCGAAGTCGATGACGTCCTTGCCGGGCATCGCATCCTCCTCGTCGTCGGGTGTCACAGGTCGATGAGCGTCGGGACTCGGCGGGTGTCGAGCAGGTGCCGCCCCAGGTCGAGCGCGATCTCGTCGGCCGAGCCGAACAGCCCTTCGAGGGCCATCGTTCGCTTGAGGTACCGATGGAGCTCGTGATCGGTGGTGAAGCCGATCCCGGCGAGCACCTGCTGGCAATGGGCCGCGACCGCCCGGGCCGTGCGCCCGGCGGTGGCCTTGGCCAGGGCCGCGGTGAGCGTTCCCGGTGCGTCGTCGGCCGCGCGCAGCGTCGCCTCGAGGGCCTCGACTGCCACCAGGGTGTCGGCCAACCGGTGTCGGACCGCCTGGAACGACGCGATCGGGCGACCGAACTGGACCCGGTCGAGTGCGTGGGTCCGCGCCAGGTCGAGCATGGTGCGGCAGCCTCCGGCAATCTGACGCGCGACGGCGCCGCGGCCCGCCGCGACCGCCGAGTCCCATGCACGGAGATCGATGCTCGTCTCGACCACGGCACCGAGCTCGACGCGGACGACGTGGAAGCCGGCTTCCGGGTCGATGCCCTGCACGGTGCGGATCGCCGCGGTCGAGCTCGACACCGTGACCCCGCCCGTGCCCGAACCGACCTTGCACACCACGAGGATCTCACTGGCCACTGCCGCGCGCGCAGTCGCGAGCCCGAGCGCGAGACATCGCTCGGCGCCGACGTGCCCGGGCACCTGCCAGGTGCCGAACTGCGGCAAGAGCACCGCGAGGTCCGGCCGTGGTGTCAAGCCCAGTGCGGACACCACGACGTCGTCGAGCGCCGATGCGGCACGGTTGGTGCGCCCGAGCGCGGTGAACACGATGTCGACGGCCTCGCGCGACCCGGTCGCCAGCATCTCGAGCCAACCCAGCTGGGTGAGCGCGGCGTCGACCTCGGCGGGCCCGGTCGCGGCGGTCAGGGCGTCGTCGACCGACGCAGTCAGCAGCTCCCGGTCGGCCGCGTCCATCACGGCTCGGCCCCGAGGTCCAGGAGCCGCCGGGCGATGATGTTGCGCTGGACCTCCGCGGTGCCGCCGTAGATCGTGGCGGCGCGCGAATAGAGGTACTCGGCGCGCCAGGCGGCGCCGCGAGCGCTGTCGTCCATCTCCACGATCCCCGGGAGCAGGCGACGTGCTGCGTCGTAGGTGACCTGCTCTGCGGTCGCGACCAGCACCTTGTCGATCGATGTCTCCGCCCCGAGGGTCTCCCCGGCGGCGAGTCGGTGCTGGGTGGCGCGCGAACGGGCTCGGAGCGTGTGGAGCTGGATGAACGCATCGCCGAGGACCGCGGCCGACCGATCGTCGTCGGGCGCGGCCTCGACGACCTCCTCGAGCCGGCGGTAGAGGTACGCGATGCGTTGCCAGAAGCAGGACGACCGCTCGTACGGGAGGATGCTCATCGCGACCTCCCACCCGTGATCCACCTCACCGAGGATCCGGTCGGCCGGGACGACCACGTCGTCGAAGAAGACCTCCGCGAACTCCCGCACGCCGTTCAGCATCTCGAGCGGCGCGACCGTGATCCCCGGCGAGTCCATGTCGACGAAGAACGCGGTGATGCCGCGGTGACGCGAATCCGCCGGACCGGTGCGGGTCAGCAGAACGCAACGATCCGAGTACTGGGCGAGACTGGTCCAGACCTTCTGGCCGTTGATGACCCAGGTCGACGCGCTGCCGGCATCGCCGTCGGGCACGGCACGACACCGGAGCCCGGCCAGGTCGCTGCCGGAACCCGGCTCGGAGAACCCCTGGCACCACATCTCGGCGCCTGACAGGAGGCGCGGGACCACCTCGGCCGCGAGCTCGGGCGACGCGAAGTCGATGAGCGTCGGCGCCAGCACCTCGATGAGCGAGAAGAGTCCCGGATCCGTCAGATCGCGGGCCGCGAGCGCCGCGCCGAGCTCGGTGCGCAGCAGCGGTGACGAGCCGAGCCCACCGACCCGCTCGGGCCAGCCGTAGCGCATCCAACCGGCATCGAACAGGATCGACTTGATGCGCTGCATCTGGTCGACCTGCTCGTCCAGCGTCCCCGGCGGGTCGTAGCGGGGGGCCAGCTCGTCGTGGTGCGCGTCGAGCCACGAGTGCAGGGCCGAGCGGAAGTCGGCGATCGGCCGAACACCTCCCGGCTGCTGCATCCGACCCCCGTTCGAGAACCCCACATGCTCTTGGCGAGAGAGCAATTCTCGCCTAGCGTAACGCCCGTATCGAGCTAGCGTGCGGTGCGGTCCGACCGGTCGGTACAATAACGGGGGGAGTGTGACGCGTGACGACCTGGCCCGAAGAGCGACTCCTGATCGACGGCGCGCTGGTACCCGCAGCGGGCGGTGCGACCTTCGAGACCGTCAATCCCGCGACCGAGGAAGTGCTCGGTGTCGCCGCCGATGCCACCGTGGCCGACGCCCAGCGGGCGATCGCGGCCGCGCGTCGGGCGTTCGACACCACGGAGTGGTCCCGTGACCATGCGCGGCGCGTGCCGCGGCCTGCGTCAGCTGCACCAAGCGCTCCTCGACAACTTCGATGGGCTCCAGGACATCCTCGTGCGCGAAGTCGGCGCGCCGGTGTCGAGCACCAGCGGTCCCCAGCTGCAGGGTCCGATCGACGTCGTGGGTTGGTACGCGGACCTGCTCGAGGGATACGACTTCGTCGAGGACCTCGGTGAGCGCGACACGTTCGCCGGCCGGCACTCCCGGTGGGTGGAGAAGGAAGCCGCGGGCGTCGTCAGCGCGATCGCGGCGTACAACTACCCGATCCAGCTCGCACTCGCGAAGCTGGCGCCGGCACTCGCGGCCGGGTGCACGGTGGTGCTGAAGGGCGCGCCCGACACGCCGTGGGCGACGCTCGCCCTCGGCCGGTTGATCGCCGACGCGACGGAGATCCCGGCGGGGGTCGTGAACGTGCTGAGCTCGTCGAGCGCGGACGTCGGGGTCGAGATGACGACGAACCCTGATGTCGACGTCGTGTCGTTCACGGGCTCGACGCCGGTGGGGCGCCAGATCATGGCGGCCGCCAGCGCCACGGTGAAGCGCGTGTTCCTGGAGCTCGGTGGCAAGTCCGCATTCGTGATGCTCGACGACGGTGACGTGACGATGGCGGCGCTCTTCTGCTCGTACGCGTCGATCTCGCACTCCGGCCAGGGATGTGCGATCACGTCCCGCCTCGTCGTGCCGCGTGCGCGCTATGACGAGGCCGTCGACGTCGCCCGGACGATGCTCGCTGACGCGCCGTACGGCGATCCCACCGATCCGGCGAACATGATGGGCCCGCTCATCAACGCCCGCCAGCGCGAGAAGGTCGCCGGCTACGTCGATCGCGCGGTGGCCGACGGGGCGAAGGCGGTGGTCGGGGGCCGGATCCCCGAGCATCTCCCGCGTGGCTACTTCTACGAGCCGACCCTGCTCGTCGGTGCGGACGAGAATTCCGAGGTCGCCCAGGACGAGCTCTTCGGCCCGGTGCTCGTCGTGCTGCCCCACGACGGCGACGACGACGCGGTCCGCATCGCGAACAACTCGATCTTCGGGCTCTCGGGCTCGGTGCTGAGCGCCGACCGTGAGCGCGCGCTGGCCGTCGGCCGACGGATCCGCTGCGGGACGATGAGCGTCAACGGCGGTCTGTACTACGGGCCCGACGCGCCGTTCGGCGGCTACAAGCAGTCAGGGATCGGACGGGAGATGGGCACCGCCGGCCTCGACGAGTTCCTCGAGCGCAAGACGTTCGCGGAGCCTGCCTCGTGAGTGAACGCCCCTATCGGGTCGTCCAGTGGGCGACCGGGAACATCGGCAGCCGCGCGCTGCGCGAGGTGATCCGTCACCCGGACCTCGAGCTCGCCGGTGTCCTCGTCTACGACCCCGAGAAGGCGGGCACCGACGCGGGCCCGCTCTGCGGAGAGGACGCGGTGGGCATCGTCGCGACGGCCGATCGCCAGGCGATCCGCGAGCTCGGTGCGGACTGCGTGCTCTACATGCCGCGCGTCTTCGATCTCGACGACGTCGTCGCGTTGCTCGAAACGGGAACGAACGTCGTCACGACCCGCGGCGAGCTCTTCGGTGCCGGCGAACCGCTCGGTGCCCTAGGTCGGGCCCGGATCGCCGCGGCGTGCGAGCGGGGGAGCTCGTCGATCTACGCCACCGGCAGCAGCCCCGGGTTCATCACGGACGCGCTGCCCCTCGCGCTGCTCTCGTTGCAGCGTCGGGTGGACTCGGTGGAGATCGACGAGTTCGCCGACCTGTCGCGGCGCGACTCGCCGCACCTGTTGTTCAAGCAGATGGGGTTCGGGCGACCGCCCGGGTCGTTCGACCCGAACCGGTCGCAGCACCTGCTGGCGGAGTTCACGCCGGCGCTGGCACAGCTGGCAGTCCGCGGTGGGCCGGGAGGTCGACGGCTGGACCGTCACGGGTGAGGTCGCCGCGGCGCGCCACACGACGCAGCTGGCCGCGGGCGAGCTCCCGGCCGGAACGGTCGCGGCGCAGCGGACCACCATCGTCGGGACGTGCGACGGCGCGAGCGTCGTGCAATTCACGGCGAGCTGGTACTGCACCGCCGATGTGGAACCGGCGTGGGATCTGCGCCCCACGGGCTGGCGGGTGCGCGTGCACGGTGACGCGCCGCTCGACGTCGCCCTGGAGTTCCCCGTCCCGCTCGAGGACCTCGGATCGTTCACGCCGGGCTACACCGCGAACCGACCCGTGAACGCGGTTCCCTACGTGTGCGCGGCCGCGCCGGGCATCCTGACGACGACGGACCTGCCACCGATCACCCCGGCGGGGCCCCGGAGCCGTGCCGGAGCGGTCCGATGACCGATCCCGTGTTCCGGGTCCTGCCGACCCTCGACGAGCCGAGCGCGTTCTTCTGGACGTCCGGCGCGGACGGCAAGCTGCGCTTCCTCCGCTGCAGTGCGTGCGCGTACCTCATCCATCCGCCCGCGCCGTTCTGCCCGAAGTGCCAGGGCCGCGATGCCGCGCCCGCGGAGGTGAGCGGTCGGGCCACCGTGCACTCGTTCACCGTGAACCATCAGGCGTGGGACGGCGCCGGCGACGTCTACGTCATCGGCCTCGTCGAGATCGACGAGCAGCCGGACGTCCGGCTGACGACCAACATCGTCGACATCGATCCGACCGACGTGCGCGCCGGCCTGCCGGTCGAAGTGGTCTTCGAGGACCACGCGCCGGTCTTCATCCCGCTCTTCCGGCCGGTCGCCTCGTGAGCGCGGCGGAGCGCCGCGCCGTGATCTCCGGGATCGGGCAGTCGGCCATCGGGCGCAAGACCGGTCGCGACGCGCTCGACCTCACGATCGAAGCCGCGCTCGTCGCGATCGCGGACGCGGGCCTGACCGTCGCGGACATCGACGGCCTGGCCGCGTACCCGGGCGGCGTGATGGGCGACTCGAGCGGGTTCTCGGGACCGGGAACGCCGGCGGTGCAGGATGCGATGCGGCTCTCGTTGCGCTGGCACAGCGGCGGGATCGAGGGCCCTGCGCAGATCCAGGCCGTCATCAACGCGGTGATGGCGGTGTCGATGGGGCTGGCGCGACACGTGCTGGTCTACCGGACCGTCACCGAGTCGACCGCGGAGGGCAGTGGCGGGCGCGCCGGCATCGGCGTCGGGACCGAGGGCATCGGCGGCGTCATGCAATGGTCGATCCCGTTCCGGGCGTACTCGGCCGCCAACTGGCTCGCGATGAACGCGCAGCGCCACTTCGACGAGTTCGGCACCACGCGCGAGCAGATGGCGCAGATCGCGCTGAACGCACGGCGCAACGCCGGGCTGAATCCGAACGCGATCTTCCGCGAGCCGATGTCCATGGACGACTACTTCGCGGCGCGCATGATCACGACCCCGTTCTGCCTCTTCGACTGCGACGTCCCCGTCGACGGCTCCACCGCGGTCGTCGTGTCCGCGACCGAGCACGCCGACGCGGTCGACCATCCCGTGGCGCGGGTCGAAGCGGTCGGGACCGCGCTGGCGGGCCGGCCGTCGTGGGATCAGTGGGACGACATGACCTCCATGCCGGCACGCGATGTCGCGGCCCAGCTGTGGTCCCGCACCGAGCTCCGGCCCGAGGACGTCGACGTCGCCGAGCTCTACGACGGCTTCAGCTGGCTCACGATGGCGTGGATCGAGGCGCTGGGCTTCTGTGGGCCCGGTGAGAGCGGACCGTTCATCGAGGGGGGCAAGCGGATCGCGCTCGACGGTGAGCTGCCGGTGAACACGCACGGTGGTCAATTGTCGGCCGGGCGACTGCACGGCTTCGGATTTCTGCACGAGGCTGTCGTCCAGCTGAGAGGTGCAGGTGGGGACCGGCAGGTTCCCGGTGAGCCCGAGGTCGCGGTCGTGGCCAACGGCGGCGGGCCGGTCGCCGGGGCGATGTTGCTCACGAGGCTCGGCTGAGGGATACGGGGGAAAGCGGAGATGTCGGTGTTCAGCGCCTTTCGCTACGACGGCAAGCGGGTCCTGGTCGTCGGTGGCGCCAGCGGGATGGGTGCCGCGGTCGCAGAGCTCGTTGCGGACGCGGGAGCCGAGGTCGTCGCGATGGACTTCGCCGAGATCACGGTGCCCGGCGTGCGCGGCGGTGCACGTCAACCTGGCCGACCCGGGATCGATCGAAGCGGCGGTCGACGAGTGTGGCGGCCCCGTGCACGCGCTCTTCTCGTGCGCCGGCGTCGCGGACGGCACCCCGAACATCGAGAAGATCAACTTCATCGGACACCGGCACCTGATCGACCGCCTCCTCGCCGGCGGCATGCTCGGCCGCGGCGCCGCGATCGGGTTCATCTCGTCCGCGGCCGGACTCGGGTGGGAGCCGAACCTCCCGCTCCTGAACGAGTACCTCGACATCTCCGACTTCGATGCCGCCGCGAACGTGGGCGCAGGACCACGGCAAGGCCGACTACATGTGGAGCAAGCAGGCGATCTGTGCCTACGTGGCGCGCGAGGCGACGCCGTTGCTGAAGCAGGGCATCCGCATCAACGCCATCTGCCCGGGCCCGACCGACACCCCGCTCGCGCAGGCGAACCGGGACATGTGGCTGGGATTCGGCTCCGACTACCGCGCCGAGGTCGGCGTCGACGCCGCGACCCCGCTCGAGCAGGCGTACCCGCTGGTGTTCCTGTGCAGCGATGCGGCGGTGGCGATCACCGGTACGACGATGATCACCGACTCCGGCTACTTCAGCGCCGGGATGACGGGTTCGTTCCCCGGCGCGTCCTTCATCGTCAACCTGCTCCTCGGTCGGGAGCAGCTCGAGGGGCCGGGATGAGGGTTGCGCGCGTCGGCGGGCTACGACAGGTGGGTGGGGCGCGGCGCCAGCGTGACCGACGGGACCGAGAGCGTCGCACCGCCGCGCAGCACCGCGTCGACCAGGGTCACCAGGTGGTCGACGTCGATCAGGGTCCCGCTCAGGTAGCCGCGGTTCAACCACTCCGTGCCGAGCTCGGTGGCCAGGTCCGGGTCCCACTGCATCGGGAACTCGGTCATGGAGTCACCTTCGCCTCCTGCGCAGTCACCGACGACGACGCGCGTGAAGCCCACGCTCGGGTGCTCGGCCCGCCATGCCTCGACCAGCTTGTCCAGCGCCGCCTTGCTCACCGCGTACGCACCGAGTCCCGGCCATGGGGGTGTGAGCGAGGCACTGACCGAGGAGAGGTACGCGGCCGTGCCGCCCGAGGCGGTCAGATGGGGGATCGCGGCACTCGTCACGATCGCCGCACCCGTGACGTTGGTGTCGAACGCGGCACGCCACGTCGCAGCGTCCGTGTCGACGAGGCGAGCGAGTGGGCCGATCCCCGGTGCGTAGACGAGCGCATCGATGCCGCCGAGCCCGGCCGCGGCTTCCGCGATCGCGGACCGGCAGGACGGCTCGTCCGTGACGTCGCATTCGACCACCAGGGTTCCGGGGCCGGCCTCCTTCGCCGCATCTTCGAGCCTCGCCCGTCGACGGGCGAGGAGCGCGACTGCAGCGCCCCGTTGCGCGAGGCCGGTCCCGATGCACCGGCCGAGTCCGCTCGAAGCGCCCACGACGACTGCTCGCACGTGCCTTACCCCCCGGAAGATGACACCACTGTTAGAGAACCTACGACTGATACGTCGATCAAGGCACCGTAATGAAGCATAACTTGCTGGGTTGACCTGGCGGAGGAGCGACACAGATGTTAAATAGAGGGTCATCCTCAGTCGAGGAGGCGACGGCCGGCGCACGAGCGTCGGCTGACGAGCGGTCGTATCGGGGGGTACGTATGTCACGGTCTCGGGTGCGCGCCTGGCGTGGAGTCGCGGTGCTGGTCGCCGTGTCGCTCGTCGCGGTGCTGACGGCAGGCGTTGCGGGAGCGGCCACGACCTCTCCGGCGGTCAACCAGCCCGGCGTCACGGCCAAGGAGATCAAGGTCGGGGGGATCGCGTCGATCTCGAACGACCCGACAGGCGGGTCGCTCGGGTCGGCGTTCGACGGAACGAAGGCGTACTTCGCGTACATCAACAGCAAGGGCGGGATCTACGGGCGCAAGCTCGTCCTCGACTCCAAGCGTGACGACGCCCTGGCCAACAACCGCGCCGAGGTCCAGGGGCTGCTGACGAAGGACGACGTCTTCGCCGCGCTCCGCTCGCGGTGCAGCTCTTCACGGGCTCCGACCTGCTCGCCAAGGCGAAGATCCCGACCTACGGCTGGGACATCAACGAGGAGTGGGGCTCGGAGAACCACAATCCCGGCCCGGCGAACTTCTTCACGCAGATCGGCGGCTACCACTGCTTCACGTGTGCGGCGCCGTCGGTTCAGACCTGGTTGCCGAAGAAGCTGAACCTTCACAAGGTCGGCGTGCTCGCGTTCGACGTCGCGCAGTCGACGTCGTGCGCCGAAGGGCTGGAGAAGAGCTTCAAGAAGTACCCGACTGCAAAGATCGTGTTCCTCGACAAGAGCCTCACGTTCGGCAACCCGGACTACAGCGCCCAGGTCGCGCAGATGAAGGACAAGGGCGTCAACCTCGTCATCTCATGCGTGGACGGGAACGGTGCGGCCTCGCTCGCCCGTGAGATGAAGAAGCAGGGTCTGAACGCGGTGCAGATCCTGCCGAACTCCTACAACCACGACCTCATCAAGAAGAACGCCGAGGTGCTCGACGGGAGCTACCTCTTCACCACGTACGCGCCGTTCGAGGCGAAGCCCCAGAGCACGGGCATGAAGAACTACCAGAAGTGGATGAAGAAGAGCGGCGGCAAGCTCAACGAGAACTCGTTGGTCGGCTGGATCAACGCGGACGAGTTCTCCACGGGCCTCAAGGCCGCGGGCCCGAACTTCACCCGGGCGAAGGTCATCGCCGCGACGAACGCGCTCACGAAGTACACGGCCGGCGGGATCATCCCGTCGATCAACTGGACGACGGCCCACCATACCGATGTCTCGTGCTTCGCGGTCGAGAAGGTGGTCGACGGAGGGTTCAAGCCGGTGTTCGGCAAGCCGGGCAAGCCGTTCGTGTGCCTCCCTCCCAACCTCAAGAAGATGCCGACGAACCCTCAGGTCAGCAGCTAGCGGTCGTGCGTTGATCCTTCTTGCACCATCGAACGGGAGCCGGGTGACGTGACCGATCTGATCGGTTACGTCATCCGGGGCATCCCGTTCGGCTGCGTGTTCGCGCTGGTCGCGATAGGCCTCGTCCTGACCTACAAGACGTCGGGGGTGTTCAACCTCGCCTTCGCCGCGCAGGCGTTCGTGTCGGCGGCGGTGTACTACCAGCTCCGGATCGAGGACGGCTGGCCGAACGTCCCGGCGTTCCTCGTCGCAGTGGTGGTCGTCGCGCCGCTGCTCGGCCTGGTCCTCGAACGTCTGATCTTCCGTCATCTACGCACCGCGCCGGCCGTCGCCAAGCTCGTCGCCTCGTTGGGGCTGCTGGTGGCACTGCCCGAGATCGTGAACCTGTGGATCGGCTCGGAAGCCAAGTACGGCGTGCCGACGATCTGGCCCAACCAGTTCGGGATCTACCGGTGGGGTGACTACGCGATCGACGGCAACGAGGCCGCGACCGTCATCGCCACGGTCGTCTCGGTGGTGGCGCTGACCCTGCTGTTCCGCTACTCGAGCATCGGCCTGCGGATGCGGGCCGTGGTCGAGAGCCCCCGCATGACCGCGCTCGCGGGCATCAACTCCGACCGGGTCAGCGTGTTCTCCTGGATGCTCTCCAGCTTGTTCGCCGGCCTCGCCGGGGTGCTGATGGCGCCGCTCTTCACGCAGCTGTCGGCCAACAACTTCACGATCCTGCTCGTCGCGGCGATCGCGGCGGCCGCGTTCGCGCGGCTCACGAGCATCCCGATGGCGCTCCTCGGAGGTCTGCTGCTCGGCATCCTGCAGGGGATCCTCGCGGGCTACCTCCCGTTGAACAGCGTCATCGCCAACGGGCTCCGACCGTCGTTGCCCTTCGTGCTCCTGTTCCTGCTGTTGCTGTTCTGGCCGGGACTGCGTCAGCAGCGGGAGGCCGCGGATCCGCTCGCCGGCGTCGACCCGCCACCACCGGGACTCGCCGCGCAGGCGCGTGGGCGCGGCCTGACCATCGCCACCTACGCGCTCGGTGCGGCGATCGTCGTTGCGTTCCTCCTGATCAGCCTGTTCTCGCTCGACACGTTCTGGCTCCTGATCGTGACCAAGGCGGTCGTCTTCGGAGTGATCTTCCTGTCGATCACCGTGATCACCGGCATGGCCGGCCAGATCTCGTTGTGCCAGGCGACCTTCGCCGCGGTCGGGGGGTTCGCGACCGCGCAGCTCGTGCACGCGTGGAGCCTTCCCGTGCTCCTGACGATGCTGATCGGCGTGGTGCTCGCAGCGGCGGTCGGCGCCCTGCTGGCGATCCCGGCGTTGCGGCTCGGCGGGATCTTCCTCGCGCTCGCCACCTTCGCGTTCGCGCCGATGTTCGACAGCATCTTCGTGCCGCTCGGGTGGGTCAGCGGCGGGACGATCCCGGTCGACGTCCCGCGTCCCGAGCTCTTCAACGGAGACCATGCGTTCTTCCTGTTCAGCGTGGCGGTGCTGGCGGTCGCCGGAGTGCTGGTCATGCTCGTGCGGCGAGGAACGACCGGGAGGTTCCTCGACGCGCTGCGGGGCAGCGAGACGGCTGCGGGCGCGATCGGCATCAACCCGGCCCGCAGCCGGGTGCTCGCGTTCGCCCTCTCCGCCGGCATCGCCGGTCTCGGCGGCGGCCTCCTCGCGATGCTCGACACCCAGGCCAACTACGCCGCCAACTACTCACCGTTCTTCGGGCTCGTGTGGCTCGTGCTCGTCGTCACGATCAGCGTGCGCACGGTGGAAGGTGCGGTGGTCGCCGGCTTCGCGCTCGCCCTGTTCCCGGAGCTGCTGAAGCAGGTCGGCATCTCGCTCGAGTGGCAGTACGTGCTCTTCGGCCTCGGCGCGCTCGACCTACGCGCGGCACCCGGAGGGGATCCTCGAGGCGCAGAAGCGCCAGGCCATCGCGGCGATCCAGCGCCGCATCGACCGGCGCAACCGGTCGGAGGCCGGCACCGAGAGCCCGCGGCCGGGCCGGGTCGACCTGGCGACACCCGAGGCCGCGGCGACCACGAAGCGCGCGACGCCATGACGCTGCTGGACGCACGCGGCATCTCGAAGCGCTTCGCCGGCATCAACGCGCTCGACGACGTCTCGGTCGACGTGGAGGCTGGGGAGGCGGTCGGGCTCATCGGACCGAACGGCGCCGGCAAGACCACGTTCTTCAATTGCCTGCTCGGCATGCTGCACCCGGACCAGGGAAGCGTCATGTTCGACGGCACCGACATCTCTCGGTACCCCCTGTACCGGCGGGCGCGCCTCGGGCTCGGCCGCACGTTCCAACGGATCGAGCTGTTCGGCGGCATGACCGTGCGGGACCATCTCATCGTCGCGGGACGATCGCGACTCGGCACCGGCCGCCTCTGGAAGGACTGCCTCAACCTCGCGCCGACCCACCGCGGACGAGCTGGACGCGACGGAGACCACGCTGGGGCTGCTGGGGCTCGAGGACGTCGCCGACCACCCGGTCGAGTCACTGAGCCTCGGCCGCACCCGCCTCGTGGAGCTCGGACGCGCCCTGATGACCGAGCCGCGGTTGCTCCTCCTGGACGAGCCGTCCTCGGGGCTCGACCAGCAGGAGACCCGGGACCTGGTCCGCACGCTCCGGGACGTCCAACGCGAGCGGGGCACCGCGGTCCTCCTCGTCGAGCACGACGTCGAGATGGTCCGCGGGTTCACCGACCGGGTCTTCGTGCTGGACTTCGGCACGCTCATCGCGCAAGGCGCCACCGCAGAGGTGATGAGCGACGACGCGGTGCGCAAGGCCTATCTCGGCGAGATCGACCACGTCGACGGCGTCGCACCCGCGGTGCAGGCGACCGCGGTCCGCACCAACGAGGAAGCCGCGCCCGGACCCGTGGCGCCCGTGCTCGAGCTGCGCGACGTCGACGCCGGGTACGGCCCGTTCCGGGCGCTCTTCGGCGTGTCGTTCTCCATTCCCGCCGGCCACGTGGTCGCGCTGCTCGGTGGGAACGGGGCCGGCAAGACCACCGTCGCGCGCCTCGTGTCGGGCCTGATCCCGATCACTGCGGGTTCCGTGCGGTTCGACGGCGTCGACATCACGGGCATGAAGCCGTGGCGGATCGCACCACTCGGGATCGTGCAGGCCCCCGAAGGCCGTTCGGTGTTCAGCACGCTGACCGTCGAGGAGAACCTCACCCTCGACTTCCGGCGCAACCTGGGCCGGCGCGGTGTCGGGCCGGGCCTCGAGCGGGCCTACGAGCTCTTCCCGCGGCTCGGCGAACGGCGCAAGCAGATCGCGGGCAACCTCTCCGGAGGCGAGCAGCGGATGCTGTCGCTGGCTCGGGTGCTCGTCCGGCCGCCGCGCCTGCTGGTCGTCGACGAGCTGTCGCTCGGTCTCGCGCCCATTGCCATCGACGACGTGTACGCGACGCTCGACCAGGTGCGCCGGGAGGGAACGACGCTGCTCCTCATCGAGCAGTACGTGGGTCATGCGCTCCGGATCGCCGACTCCGTGGTGCTCCTCCAGCACGGCGAGGTGATGTACGACGGTTCTGCGTCCGGACTCGGCGACGTCGCCGAGCGTCTGATGCCCACCAGCCCGAGCTGACTCTGGTGGACGACGGCATCGAGCGCTTCGACATCCGGGTCGACGACTCCGTCCTGGGTGACCTGCGCCGGCGGCTCGACCAGGCGCGCCTCCCGGACCAGATCGAGGACACCGGCTGGGAGTACGGCATCCCGACCGACTACCTGCGCGTGCTCGTCGCCTCCTGGCGCGACGAGTACGACTGGCGCGCGCAGGAGGCCCGCCTCAACCAGCTGGAGCACTTCCGCACCACGGTCGACGGGCAGTCGATCCACTTCGTCCACGCGCGCTCGGAGCACGCCGGTGCGTTGCCGCTGCTCCTCACCCACGGGTGGCCGGGCTCCGTGGTGGAGTTCCTCGACGTCATCCCCCGGCTCACGACGCCGGAGGCGTTCGGCGGTGAGGCGAAGGACGCGTTCCACGTCGTCGCGCCTTCGCTGCCCGGCTACGGCTTCTCGGAGCCGACGCGCACGCGCGGCTGGGACGTCTCCCGGATCGCCCGTGCCTTCGCCACGCTCATGGCGCGGCTCGGGTACGACCGCTACGGCGCGCAGGGGGGCGACTGGGGTGCGCAGGTCACGACCCGCATCGGGGCGTCGGACGCCGAGCACTGCGCGGGCATCCACCTCAACATGCCCTTGGCCGACCCGCCGAAGGACCCGGTGGAGCTGAGCGAGCAGGACCAGGCCGATCTGGAGTCCCTCCAGCGATTCCGGCTCGAGGAGTCGGCGTACGCGCTCGAGCAGGGGACGAAGCCACAGACGCTCGGCGCCGCCCTCAACGACTCTCCGGCCGGGTTGCTCGCGTGGATCGTCGAGAAGTTCCGCAGCTGGAGCGACTGCGACGGCGACCCCGAGCACGCTTCACCCGCGACCAGCTGCTCACCAACGTGACCGTGTACTGGGTGACCGGGACGATCACGTCGTCCATGCGCCTCTACTGGGAGCGGCAGCACGCCGGTGCCGCCGGCGGGCTGCCGGACTTCGTCGACGTGCCCACCGGCGTCGCGCGCTACCCCAAGGAGCCGCTGCGCTTCCCCGCCCCTGGATCGAGCGTCAGTACCAGGTCACGCACTGGGCCGAGATGCCGCGCGGTGGCCACTTCGCCGCGATGGAGCAGCCGGAGCTGTTCACCGACGACGTGCGGGCGTTCTTCGCGACCGTGCGCGAGACGACGGGAGACCGATGATGGGTGTGCTGGACGGGAAGGTGGCGGTCATCACGGGCGCAGGGTCCGGGATGGCCAAGGCGTCCGTGAAGATCTTCGTGCGTGAGGGCGCCAAGGTCGTGGCCGCGGACTTCAGCGGCGCGGAGAAGGACACCGCGACGGAGGTGGGCGAGGGCGTCCTGCCGGTCCACTGCGACGTGACCCGGGAAGCGGACGTCGAGGCGATGATCGGTGCCGCGCTCGAAGAGTTCGGCCGCGTGGACGTCGTGCTCAACGTCGCCGGCATCGCCGACGCCATGATGACCGCCGACGTGACGATGGAGCACTACGACCGGTTGATGGACGTCGACCTGCGGGGCGTGATCCTCGGCATGAAGCACGGCATCCGGGCGATGCTGCGACACGGCGACGGCGGCGCCATCGTCAACTGGTCGTCGGTCGGCGGTCTCAACGGCTCGCCGTTCACGAGCGTCTATTCGGCCGCGAAGGCCGGAGTCGTGGCCGTCACCAAGTCCGCGGCAGTCGAATACGGCCCGCGGGGCATCCGGGTGAACGCCATCTGCCCCGGCTTCATCCACACCGAGATCATGGGGGCCAACGCCGACGCCATTCCCGGGATCCTGGAGAAGGCGGCGCTGAACCGCGGCGGCCAGCCGCACGAGGTCGCCGAGGTCGCGGCCTTCCTCGCGTCGGACCGGGCATCGTTCGTCACCGGTGCCGTCATCCCCGTCGACGGTGGGTGGGCCGCCAAGCTCGCCTGAGCTGTCGGCATCGGAGACCGTGCACCCGTGAAGCCCGCCCCGTTCCAATACCACGCCCCGGCCACGGTCGGGGAAGCCGTTGACCTGCTCGCCGAGCTCGGCGACGAGGTCAAGGTGCTCGCGGGTGGTCAGAGCCTCGTTCCGATGCTGGCGCTGCGGCTCGCGGTCTTCGAGCACCTCGTCGACATCGGACGCATCGCCGAGCTGCAGGGCATCGAGCGTCACGACGACAACCTCTGGATCGGTGCGCTGACCACCCAGGCGGAGGTCGAGCGCAGTGCCGCGGTCGGCACGGCGGTGCCGCTGCTCGCCAAGGCGACGCGGTTCATCGGGCACTTCCAGATCCGCAGCCGTGGCACCCTCGGAGGATCGATCGCCCACGCCGACCCCGCGGCCGAGTACCCGGCAGTCGCGCTCACCCTTGACGCCACCATGGAGGTGGTCTCGCCGGCGGGACCGCGCACAATCGCGGCGCGCGACTTCTTCGACGGCCTCTGGAGCACGAGCATACAGCCCGACGAGCTGCTCGTCGGGGTGCGGTTCCCGATCTGGCGGGGCCGGGCCGGCTTCGCGGTCGAGGAGCTCGCGCGGCGCCACGGCGACTTCGCGATCGCGGGCGCGACGCTCGCCATCGAGCTCGACGACGACGACCGGATCCGCCGCTGCGCGATCGGTCTGATCGGCTTGGGGTCGACCCCCGAGCGCGCCGAAGACGCGGAAGCCGAGCTGCTGGGTCGCGCGGTCCGCGAGGTCGAGCCCGACCTCGTCGGCCGCCTGGCCCTGGCCGGCCGGACGTCGGTCCCCGCCGACCAGCACGGCTCCTCCGAGTACCGCAGGCGAGTCGGTGCCGCGATGGTGGCGCAGCGCCTGGACGACGGCGACGACGGAAGCCCGCGATGGGTGAGATGCCGGTGCGACTCAGGATCAACGGCCGCGAACAGGTCGCGACCGTCGAGGCGCGGGTGACGCTGGCCGACTTCCTCCGCGAGCAGTGCCGGCTCACCGGGACGCACCTCGGCTGCGAGCACGGCGTCTGTGGCGCGTGCACGGTGCTCGTCGACGGTGCTGCCGTGCGCGCGTGCCTGATGTTCGCGGTGCAGGCCGACGACACCGAGGTCACGACCATCGAGGGCATCGGCTCGTCGGACGGTGACCTCTCGCCGGTGCAGTCGGCGTTTCGTGACTGCCACGGGCTGCAGTGCGGCTTCTGCACTCCGGGATTCGTGGTGTCCGTGACGGCGTTCCTGCGCGAGAACCCGGACCCGACCGATCCCGAGATCCGCGAGGCGTTGTCCGGCAACCTCTGTCGTTGCACGGGCTACCAGGGCATCGTCGCGGCAGTGCGCCAGGCGGCGCGCGCCGGTGGGGGAGCGCCGTCGTGACGCAACCCGGCTCCGTGGGCGCAGGTCGGTACGTCGGCGCGCGCGTCAACCGCGTCGAGGACGCCCGGCTCCTGACCGGCCACGGGACGTACGTCGACGACGTTGCGGCGCCGGGGATGCTGCACGCGTCCTTCGTCCGCAGCCCGTATCCCCGCGCGCTGATCCGGGGCATCGATGTCGCGGCCGCCCTCGCGAGTCCCGGGGTCCGGTTCGTGTTCACCGCCGCGGACCTGAACCCCGACGTCAAGGAGCAGTGGCACACCGCGATCGGCCCCGGTCCGGACACCCCGCGACCGCCGCTCGCCGAGGGCGAGGTCCGCTTCGTGGGCGACCCGGTCGCACTTGTCGTGGCCGAGAGCCGGTACCTCGCCGAGGACGCAGCTGAGCTGGTGGAGGTCGACTACGAGCCGCTCGTCCCGATCATCGACTACACCGTCGCGGAGGACGCCACCGAGCTCGTGCACGAGCCTCACGGCTCCAACGTCGCGGGTGGGCTGGCGGGCCTCCCGCTCTCCGCGCTCGAGGACCAGCTCGCAGCCGCCGCGCACGTGACGAGCGAGACCATCTTCCAACAGGCCTATGCGCCCGTCCCCCTGGAGGGACGCGGGCTCGTCGTCGACTACGCGCCGACAACCGGCGAGCTGACGATCCACGCGGCCACGCAGTCGCCCCACGAAGTGCGCCTCTTCTGCTCCCGCCTGCTCGGGATGCCCGAGCACCGCATCCGGGTCGTCATGCGCGACACCGGCGGCGGCTTCGGCCAGAAGGTGATGGTCCAGCGCGACGAGATGTGCCTGATGCTCGCCGCGCCGAAGATCGGTGTTGCGGTGAAGTGGGTCGAGGACCGGCGCGAGAACCTGCTGGCCGCCGGCCAGTCCCGCCACGAGCACGCGTCGGTGACGATGGCGTTCGACGCCGACGGCGCGATCCTCGCATCCCACATCGACTTCGTCGCCGACTGCGGTGCGTACCCCACCCCATGGCCGGTGATGCCGGCCGCGGCCGTCGGCGCGCTGTTTCCCGGGCCGTACCGCGTGCCGCTCGCCGGCTTCGCGGTGAAGAGCATCTATACGAACACCGTTGGGCGGACGGCGTATCGCGGCCCGTGGCAGTTCGAATCGCTGGCCCGGGAGATGATGCTCGACATCTCGGCGCGCCAGATGGGGATGGACCCCATGGAGCTCCGGCGTCGCAACCTCCTCCGTCGCGACGAGCTCCCGTACGCGAATCCCAACGGGATGACGTACGACAACATCTCCCCGCTCGAGACGTTCGAGCAGGCGCTGGAGATGCTCGACTACGAGGCGTTCCGGGCCGAGCAGGCCGACGCGCGCGCGGCCGGTCGGTACTTGGGCGTCGGCCTGTCGAACTACGTCGAGCCGTCGACTCCCGGCTTCGGCACGTACGCGACGGAGGCCGCGACGATCCGCATCGAGCCGTCGGGCGCCGTCAACGTGTACATCGCCGGCGGCTCCACGGGGAACAGCCTCGAGACGACAGTCGTGCAGCTCGCGGCCGACGCGCTCGGCGTCAACATCGAGGACGTCAACACGATCCAGGGCGACACCGCGGTCACGGGGTTCGGCGCGGGCGCGGCGGGGAGCCGGAGCGCGTCGATGACGGCAGGCGCGGTGCGGGAGACCGCGGCACTGCTCCGGGCGACGCGTCGTCGCCATCGCGGCGCATCAGCTCGAAGCCTCGATCGACGACGTCGAGCTGGCTGACAGCAGAGCGACGGTCCGCGGCACGCCTTCGATCGGCGTCTCGCTGCGCGAGGTCGCCGCGATGGCCTACTTCGACCCGTACCGGTTGCCACCGGGCGTCGAGGCCGGTCTGGAGGCGAGCGCGCGCTACACCGCCTCCCACCCCTCGATCTGGGTGAACGCGACCCACGTGTGCACGTGCGAGGTCGACGTGACCACCGGCCAGGTGCAGCTCCTCCGCTACATCGTGAGCGAGGACTGCGGCCCCATGATCAACCCGAACGTCGTCGAGGGCCAGATCGCGGGCGGCGTCGTGCAGGGCATCGGTGGTGTCCTCCTCGAGCACCTCGCGTACGACGAGGACGGCAACCCGCTCGCGACGACGTTCATGGACTACCTCTTGCCCACGGCGACCGACGTGCCGATGATCGAGTACGGGCACATCGAGACGCCGAGTCCGGGCCCCGGTGGGTTCAAGGGGGTCGGCGAGGGTGGTGCGATCGGCGCCCCGCCCGCGGTCGTCAACGCCGTCGCCGACGCGATCTCGCCCTTCGGCGTGACCGTGACGCGCCTACCGCTCGGCCCGGCCCGGATCGTGGCGCTGCTCGACGGGCGCACCGCCGTTTCCGACGGAGGAGACTCGAGATGACGACCACCGGCGCGACCGACGTCCGGTACGACCCCTACGACGTCGAGATCAATCGGGATCCCTATCCCGCGTTCCGCCGCCTGCGGGAGGAGGCGCCGCTGTACTACAACGCGGAGCACGACTTCTTCGCGCTCAGCCGCTACGAGGACGTCGAGCGCGGCCTCGCCGACCGCGAGACCTTCATCTCCGGGCGTGGCGCGATCCTCGAGCTGATCCGGGCGAACATGGAGATGCCGTCGGGCGTCGTCATCTTCGAGGACCCCCCGGTGCACACCCTCCATCGCGGGTTGCTGTCGCGGGTGTTCACGCCGAAGAAGATGAACGCGCTCGAGCCGAAGATCCGCGAGCTCTGCGCGGCGAGCCTCGACCCGCTGATGGGCACGGGCCGGTTCGACTTCGTGGCCGATCTCGGCGCGCAGATGCCGATGCGTGTGATCGGCATGCTCATGGGGATCCCGGAGCAGGACCAGGACGCGATTCGCCACCATGTCGACGCGTCGTTGCGCACCGAGGCCGGCGAGCCCATGGAGGTCTCGCAGGACGACTTCCTCGGCGGTGAGATGTTCGCGGACTACATCGACTGGCGAGCCGATCACCCGTCGGACGACCTGATGACGGAGATGATCAACGCCGAGTTCGAGGACGAGACCGGAACGACCCGGCGCCTGACGCGCGACGAGATCCTCACGTACCTGACGGTCATCGCCGGGGCCGGCAACGAGACCACCACGCGCCTGATCGGCTGGAGCGGGAAGGTGCTGGCGGAGCACCCGGACCAGCGGCGGGAGCTCGTCGCGGATGCGTCGCTCGTCCCGAACGCCATCGAGGAGCTCCTGCGGTTCGAGCCCCCGGCGCCCCACGTGGCCCGCTACGTGGCCCGCGACGTGGAGCTGCACGGCCAGACGGTGCGGGAGGGCAACGTCATGCTCTTCCTCGTCGGATCGGCGAATCGTGACGACCGGCGCCATCCCGACGGGGACACGTTCGACATCCGCCGGAACATCGGCCCGCACCTCAGCTTCGGGTTCGGCATCCACTTCTGCCTGGGTGCCGCGCTGGCCCGGCTCGAGGGGCGCATCGCGCTCGAAGAGGTGCTCGAGCGGTTCCCCGAGTGGGAGGTGGACTGGGACCACGCCCGGCTGTCGCCGACGTCGACCGTGCGCGGGTGGGAGACCCTGCCGACCTTCACGTCATGAGCACGAGGCGCGTCGTCCGGACTGCGTCGAAGGACACCAAGGAAACGGAGAAGTGAGATGAACACTGCCAGGTCTACGACGACACCGGTGCGCCACGCCGACCGATTCTTCATCGGCGGCGAGTGGGTCAGGCCGTCATCCGACGCGACGTTCGACGTGATCGACTCGGGGACCGAAGAGCCGTACTACGCGATCGCGGCAGCTGCTCCCGACGACATGTCCCGAGCGGTCGCGGCGGCGCGACTCGCCTTCGACGAAGGACCGTGGTCGCGGCTGACCCATGCGGAGCGGGCGGACTACCTGCGCGCGCTGGCCGGGGCGCTCCAGGAGCGCGGCGACGTGCTCAGCCAGCTGTGGCCGCGCGAGTCGGGGGTCCTCTACAAGGTGTCGCAGTACGCCGGACGGATCGGCTCGGGTGCGCTGGCGTCGTACGCCGCGCTGGCCGACACGTTCCCGTTCGAGGAGGAGTGCCCACCTACCGGTGGTGGCGCGTTCGGCCTGCTCGTGCGGGAGCCGGTCGGTGTGGTCGGCGCGATCATCCCGTGGAACGCGCCGGTGGCGCTCATCTGTCACAAGATCGGCCCGGCACTCCTCGCCGGCTGCACCGTCGTGCTGAAGTCGGCCCCGGAGGCACCCGGCGAGGGCTACGTGTTCGCCGAGGCGGCCGAGCAGATCGGGCTTCCCGCCGGCGTGCTGAACGTGGTGACCGCGGACCGCGAGGTGTCGGAGCTGCTCGTGCGCGACCCACGCGTGGACAAGATCACGTTCACGGGATCGACCGCGGCCGGCCGGCGCATCGCGTCGCTCTGCGGCGAGCGGATCGCCCGGTGCACGCTCGAGCTCGGCGGGAAGTCGGCCGCGGTCGTTCTCGACGACATCGATCTCGAGACCGCGGCCACGACGCTCGCGCGTGCCGAGTGCGGGCTCAACGGCCAGGTGTGCTCCTCGCTCACGCGGGTCATCGTGACGAAGAGTCGTCACGACGAGCTCGTGGACGCGCTCGCCGCGACCTTCGGAAAGACGCGCGTCGGCGATCCGTTCGACGAGGCGTCGCAGCTCGGGCCGCTGGTGTCGGACCGTCAGCGCGAGCGGGTCCTCGGCTACATGGCCAAGGGTGTGGACGAGGGTGCGACCCTCGCGACCGGTGGTGGTCGCCCCGACGGTCTCGACCGCGGCTTCTTCGTGGAGCCGACGGTCTTCGGGAACGTCGACAACGGTTCGACGATCGGGCGGGAGGAGATCTTCGGTCCCGTCCTCGCGGTCATCAAGGCGGCCGACGAGGACGACGCAGTGCGGATCGCGAACGACTCGATCTACGGGCTGAACGCCTCGGTGTTCACGGACGACGTCGACCGGGCCCGCGCGGTGGCGCGCGAGCTGCGGTCCGGCACCGTCGGCCACAACGCGTTCCGCACCGACTTCGGCATGGCGTTCGGTGGGTTCAAGCAGTCCGGCATCGGTCGTGAGGGCGGCAAGGAGGGCCTGCTGCCGTTCCTGGAGACCAAGACCGTGATCCTCGAAGGCCGCCCCGACGCCTACGGCCCCGCCTGACTCACGCGCCACTCCCGTTTCGGCGTGAGTTCGCGTCGCTCTGGCCACGCGAACTCACGCCGAAACGCGGTTGGGGCTACTCGGGGATGAGCGGGCCCGTCGGTGTCGTCGTGGTCGCGTGGACGAGGAGCTCGGCGAGCTCGCGGGGGCGGCTGAGGAACGGCGAGTGTGACGCGTCGATGGTGAGCGGCTCGACGCCGAGGCGCTGGGCGACGAGGTCGGCCAGCCAGCGCGGTTGCGCGTGGTCCTGCCCGCAGCGGATGAAGCTCCGGGGGAGGTCGGCGGCCCAGAAGCGAGGGACGGACACGGCCCGCGACGCGGTGTCGCCGACGTGCTCGGGGCACAAGCGGTCGAACGCCCACTGCGCGGTCGCCTCGTCGCAGTCGTTGTAGAAGAGCTCCCGGGCGCCGCTGACGTCCACCCAACGCATCCCGCCGTCCGCGTCGAAGGTCAGGTGCTGCAGCATCCCGGTCACCTCGTCGACCGCGGCGGCGGAGTCGACGTCGCCGTCGCGCTGGGTGAGCGCCTCCGGGTACGTCCGTCCTTCGCGCGGGAGTGCGGCGGCGAGGTAGATGACGTGGCGCACGAGGTCGGGGGCGGCGTCCGCGGCGATGGTGATGTCGAACCCGCCGCCCGAGTGCCCGACGAGGACGTCGCCGGGCTGCAGCACCGACACCACCGCGTCGAGCCGGCTGGCCGCGGTCGACTCGTCGTGGATGCGCTCGCCGTGACCGGGCATGTCGATGGCGACCGCCTCGTGGCCCAGGCGCTGCAGCTCGGGAACCGTCGTGGACCAGCACCAGGCACCGTGGAACCCGCCGTGGATCAGGACGAAGCGCACGTCAACGGAGCTCGGGTTGCATGCCCGGTCGCCGCGCGGGCTCGTCGAGCTGGGTCTCGTCGGTCCGGATGGGCGTCCCGTTGACGAGCACGTGCCGGACGCCCGTGGGCTCCTCGGCGGTGAGTCGCTCCGCGTCGGCGGGGAAGTCGCGCACTCGCCGCGTCGGGCCGGTTCCCACGGTCTTGGGATCGAAGACGCACACGTCTGCCCAGCAGCCTTCGCGCAGGTAGCCGCGCCGGACGAAGCCGAAGATGTCCGCCGGCTCGCCGGTGAGCTTGCGCACTGCGGCCTCGAGCGGCATCACCCGACGGTCGCGCACCCAGGTCCCGAGCAGGTCGGTGGGCAGCGGCGCGTCGCAGAGCTGGTCGATGTGCGCGCCCGTGTCCGACAGGCCGAGGGCCACGCTCTCGTGGTTGAGCAGGTGTCCCACCGCGTCGATGTCGTCGTTGGCGATGTAGGCCCGGAAGCGCGTCGTCAGGTCCTCGGCGACCGCGATCTCGCACATCACGTCCAGAGGGCTCGACCCGCGCTCCGTGGCGAGCTCGGTGACGCGCCGACCCTGCAGCTCGGGGTACCGCGACGACTCCGACACCTCGAACGTCTCCCAGCGCGGCTTCATGGGCGACAGCTCGAGGTCCGCGGCCGCGCGGGCGCGCCATGACGGATCGCGGTAGGCGGCGATGCGCGCCGTCCCGGTCACCCTGCAAGAGCTCGCCGAACACCTTGCCGGTGTTGAGGCTGTACGGGTCGGCCAGCGTGAACTGCATCGTCAGCGGGCGGGGAGTGACCTGGGGCCAGACCGACGCGCCGGCCGCGATGCCCTGTTCGTGCAGCGCGAGCGGTTCGAGGTGCTTGCCGCCCGGGCTCGCGAACATCGGGTACGTGAACGGTCGCCCGATGCGGGGCTGCCACTCGTACACGTCTGCGTAGGTGCACTGGTCACCCGGGGTGATGAGCACGACGCCCTTGCCGGCGTCGCCCGCGGCGGCGAACAGGGAGTGCACCTCGTCGCGGTCGGCGAAGCGGCTGGGCACCGGCTTGCCGTCGACCCCGCGGTGGGCGTACGAGAAGCTGGTCGAGAACCCGGCCGCGCCCTGCTCGATCGCCTCGCGCACGAGCTGGCTCATCCGCGCGACCTCGTCGGGAGTCGCGGTCCGCTCGTACGCCGCGTCCCCCATCACGTAGAGCCGCACAGGGGAGTGGCCGACGTAGGCGGTGAAGTTGAGCACTGTCCCGCGGCTGCGGACCAGATCCAGGTACTCCGGGAACGTCTCGAACTCCCAGGCGATCCCCTCGGTCAGGGTCGCCGGATCCATGTCCTCGACGTTCTCGAGCGTGTGCACGATCATGTCGTGGTGCTCGGGGCGGGTCGGGCGCGATGGCGAACCCGCAGTTGCCGGCGACGACCGTGGTGACCCCGTGATACGAGGTGGGCCGCAGCGCCGGGTCCCAGAAGACCTGCGCGTCGTAGTGGGTGTGGATGTCGATGAAGCCCGGCGTGACGGAGCAGCCGGATGCGTCGAGCTCGCGCTCGCCCTGCAGGTTCGGGCCGATCTCCTCGATCACTCCACCCGAGATCGTCACGTCCGCGACGCGGCCCGGCGCGCCGGTGCCGTCGATCACCGTTCCCCCGCGGATGACGATCTCAGGCATCGCGTCGCTCCCTTCCCCAGCACGTTGCGGAGCTGGTTGGCCGGCGGACCGGCGGTCGTCCCGCCGTCCACCGGCAGCACGATCCCGGTGATCTGCGCGGCGCGGTCGCTCGCGAGGAACAGGACTGCGTTCGCGACGTCACTCGGTAGGCCTTGACGCTGGAGCGGTTGCATGAGCCGGACGATCTCGCCGATGTCGTAGCTCGTGTTGATGCTGGTGGCGATGTGCGCCGGCGCGATGCAGTTCACCCGGATCCCATGTTCGGCGAGGTCGATCGCGATCGACCGGGTGAACTGGATGATGGCGGCCTTCGACGACCGGTAGGCCATCGAGCCGCGCCCGGCGTTGATCCCGGCGATCGACGTGGTGTTGATGATCGAACCGCCGCCGTGCTCGGCCATGTGGCGTGCCGCGCACTGACTGCCGACGACCGTGCCGAGAAGGTTGACGTCCATCACCCGCTGGAAGTCCGTCAGGTCGTCGTCGAGGAAGCGGCGCGACCGGCCGGAGATGCCGGCGTTGTTGAACATGATGTGCACCCCGCCGAAGTGCGCGACGGCGAAGTCGACGAGCGCCCCGACCTCGTCGCGGTCGGCGACATCGGTGCGCCGGAACGCGACCGTCGTCACCGAGCTCGGACGCGATCGCTTCGCCGCGCCCGGCGTCGGCGTCGGCGATGACGACCTTGGCGCCTTCGGCGACGAAGAGCTCCACCGTGGCCTGGCCGAGGCCGCCGGCGCCGCCGGTGACGATCGCCACCTTCCCGGCCAGCTCCGGATCAGTCATCCTCGATCCAGTAGTCGGGGACGGTCTCGACGCCGTGACGAGCGAAGATCGCATCCATCTCGGCGAGGTCCTCGTCGTCGATCGTCCAGCCGATCGCGCCGACGTTGTCCTCCACCTCGGCGACGGTGCGGCACCCGACGAGCGCTGTGCTGATCGCCGGGTGCGACGTCGTCCACCGCAGCGCGAGCTGCGGCAGGCTCCGGTCGTACCTGGCCGCGATGCCCTTCAGCTCCTCCACCGCGCGGACGTTCTTCGGGAACGACTCCGGGCCGAAGAGGGAGTCGAAGAGCTTGATCGAGCCCATCTTCCCCTGGCGGGCCCGCCAGTCCTGCGTGCCGAAGTCCATGTCTTCGCTGAACGTCCCCGTCAGCAGCCCGAACGCGAGCGACCCGTACGCCATGACCCCGATGCCCTGCTCCTCGCAGTACGGGAAGACGTCGGCCTGCATCCGGCGATCGAACATGTGCCAGCCGTACTGCGCAACGTCGACGCGCCGGACGCGCATGCAGGCTTCGATGTCCTCCCGCTTGAAGTTGGACACACCGATGAAGCGCGCCTTGCCCGCGTCGACGACGTCCTGGAGCGCTTCCATCGTCTCTTCGAAGGGAGTCAGCCGGTCGGGCCAGTGCACGATGTAGACGTCGACGTAGTCGGTACCGAGCTGCTTCAGGCTCTTGTCGATCGAGGCCATGACGCGCTCGCGGCTGCTGTCGCGAAGGTTCGGCTTGTCGCGGTAGCCCATGCCGAACTTGGTGACCACGATCGCCTCGTCGCGCCGGCGTCCCAGGGCCTCGCCGAGTGCCCGTTCCGAGGTGCCGTAGCCTTCGGCGGTGTCGAAGCAGTTGACGCCGAGATCGAGGGCACGACCGACGGCCCGTCCGAACTCGGACTCGTCGACGTCCCCGTAGCCGCCGCCGACCTCCCAGCACCCGAAGCCGATGGCCGACACCTCGAGCCCTGTCCGTCCGAATGGTCGAAGCTCCACGTGGTGGTCCTTTCCGCGACGGAGTCGCACGCGTGGCACTGGAACTAACAGCGGTGTCATCGCACCGTAGCACCGGGCCGGTCGAATCGCCCAGGGTCGCAGGGGTGACGATGGCAGTCTGCTAACGCTAGTGTCACTACGACCTGGACGCCGCGAGTGTGGACGTGTCGGGTCGGTGGAGGAGGCCAGATGCCCGACGAAGAGCGAGACGGCCCGCCGGACACCGTGGCCGTGGTGCGCCGGGCTCCGTTCTCCGACAACCCCCGGGTCGGTGCCCGGGGCCAGCGCGCGCAACAGCGCATCCTCGACGCCGCGCTCCGAGCCTTCGGCGACGAGGGCTACGAGGCGTGCAGCATCGACCGGATCACAAAGCTCGCGCGGTGCTCGCGGGTGTCCTTCTACCAGTACTTCGCGAACAAGGAGGACGTGTTCCGACAGCTCGCCGGGCAGGTCGCCCGGCAGGTGGGCGCGTCTACCGAGGCGTTGGATCCGCTCACCGCCGACGCGTCGGGATGGGACGGCGATGCGCGCGTGGGTGGCGCGCTACGCCGCGATCCACGCCCGCTACGAGCCGGTCTTCCACTCGCTCGAGGGTGACAAGGCGTTGGCGAGCGTGGCGCGCCACACCGGTGACGAGACCGTCACCCGGATCCACGCACGACTGGTGACCGCAACGCTGCCGCCCCGACAGCTCGACCCGGTGATCCGTCTGCTCCTCGAAACGGTGAACCACACGTTGGACGTCAGCGGCATCCTGCGCTCCACCGAGTCCACGGCGTACCCGGGTGACCGTGTGGAGCTCGCACTCACCGATGTCCTCCACCGCACGTTGTTCGGGCTCGACCTCGACGTCAACGTCCACGCGCCCGATGGTCCGCCGCCACCGGAGCTCGCGTTCGGCCCCGAGCTGGTCGAGCTGCTCCGTGATGACGGGACCACCGGCTCCGACGGTTCGGGAAACGCCGCCCTCGTCGCGCTGCTGGCCGCGGGGCGGGACGTGTTCGTCGAGCGGGGCTACCAGGCCACCCGGGTCGACGACCTCGTCTCGGCCGCGGGGGTGTCGCACGGCGCCTTCTACCGGTACTTCCGCAACAAGGAGGAGCTCGCACGGATCCTCACCGTGCGCGGGGTGCGGGCAGTCGGCACGGTGGTGACCGAGATCCCGGCGTTGTTCACGCTCCGAGCGTCGACCGGCAAGGGGGTCATGCGTCGCTGGTTGCGCCGGTACCACGCCGAGCACGTGCACCAGGCGGCGATGTTGCCGCGTGTGGATCGACGCCGCGCTGGCCGACCCGGCGATCCGGGTCGAGTCCGCGCCGTTGCTCGACTGGGGCCGACGACGGATGTCGCGGTACCTGGGTCAGCGGGGCTTCGGCGATGTCGACATCGAAGCCGTGGTCATGGTGGCGCTGCTCGGGGTCTTCGGCGCGCGCCGGCGATCGGCCGCCGAGACCGACGCCGCCGCGCTCATCATCGAGCGGGGGCTGTTCGGTCTCGAGCCTTCCGGAAGGAGCACAGGGTGAGTGGCTCCGAGTTCGACGCGGTCGACTTCTTCCGCGCCAAGTCCCTCTATCAGGACCCGTACCCGTACTACGAGTACCTGCGGGACCAGGGCCCGGTGTGGCGCGAGCCGCATCACGGCGTCGTCATGGTCACCGGATACCAGGAAGCCATGTCGGTGTACCGGGACTCCGCGACGTTCTCGTCGTGCAACACGGTGAGCGGGCCGTTCCCCGGGTTCCCGGTTCCGCTCGTCGGCGACGACGTCAGCGCGCTCATCGAGGAGTACCGCGACGAGCTGCCGTTCAGCGACCAGCTGCCCACGTTCGACCCTCCCCGGCACACCGAGCACCGCGGGTTGCTCATGCGGCTCATCACGCCGAAGCGCCTGAAGGAGAACGAGGAGTTCATGTGGCGGCTCGCCGATCTGCAGATCGACGAGTTCCTCGCCCGCGGTGAGTGCGAGTTCATCCACGACTACGCGAACCCGTTCACCCTGCTCGTCATCGCCGACCTGCTCGGCGTGCCCGAGGCGGACCACGCATCGTTCCGCGAGGAGCTGCAGGGCAAGGAGCGTCCGACCCGGCAGCGCGGGAAGGCCGGCGCGGCGATGGCGCACAAGCCGTTGGAGTTCCTGTACGAGCGGTTCACTGCCTACATCGAGGAGTGCCGGCGCGAGCCGCGCGACGACGTGATGACCGAGCTCGCCACCGCGACGTTCCCCGACGGCTCGCTGCCCGAGATCAACGACGTGATGCTGATCGCGGGCAACCTGTTCGCGGCCGGCCAGGAGACCACGGCTCGCCTCCTCGGTCAGATGCTCCGGCTCGTGGCGGAGCGCCCCGAGCTCCAGGACCTGCTCCGGGACGACCGGAGCCGGATCGCGAGCCTCGTCGAGGAGGCCCTGCGCCTCGAGAGCCCGATCCAGGGGGAGTTCCGGCTGTCGCGCGTGCCCGCGACCGTCGGCGGGGTCGACCTGCCCGCCGGCACCACGTTGATGCTGGTGAACGGCGCGGCGAACCGCGATCCGCGCGAGTTCGAGCACCCGGACGAGCTGCGCCTCGACCGGGTCAACGGTCGTCAGCACCTCGGCTTCGGATTCGGCATCCACACCTGTGCCGGCGCGCCGCTCGCGCGCGGCGGAGGCCTCCGTGACCTTCGAGCGCGTCCTCGACCGCTTGGGCGACATCACGATCTCGGAATCCGCGCACGGCCCGAGCCGGGGCCCGGCGCTACGAGTACACGCCCGATCTACATGCTCCGCGGCCTCGAGCAGCTCCAGGTCGAGTTCACACCGCTGACCCCACCGGCCACCAGGACGTGATCACGTTGCTCGACGAGCGACGCGGTGAGCCCGGAGCCGGGATGCCGGCGCCCGATCAGGAGCTCCGGGACGAGCTGCGCACGTGGCTGGCCGGGCACCCTCCGCCCGGGGTTGCCGTCGCGACAACCGCCGAGGAAGCGGAGGCGCTGCGCGAGTGGCAGCGGACGATGCACGCGGCGAGGTGGGTCGGCATCCACTGGCCGGTCGAATACGGCGGACGGGGCGCCTCGCTGGCGCAGGTCGCGGTGTACAACGAGGAGCTCGCGCGCGCGGACGCGCCGCCGCTGCTGGGCCGCGTCGGGGATCAGCCTGGTGGGTCCGACCCTGATGGCGCACGGGACCGAGGAGCAGCGCCGGCGGTGGATGTCGAGGATCCTCTCCGGAGACGACGTGTGGTGCCAGCTCTTCAGCGAGCCTGACGCCGGGAGCGACCTCGCCGCGCCTCACGACGCGCGCCGAGAAGTGTGGCGACGTCTACCGAGTGTCCGGGCAGAAGGTGTGGTCGTCGTACGCACGCTTTGCCGACTGGGGCATCGCGCTCGTCCGGACCGATCCGGCCGCGCCCAACCACAAGGGGATCTCGATGCTGGCGGTCCCCATGGACGCGCCCGGCGTCGAGGTCCGCCCGCTGCGCCAGATCACCGGTGAGTGCGAGTTCAACGAGGTCTTCCTCGACGACGTCGAGGTCCCGGTCGGCAACGTCGTCGGTCCGGAGCACGAGGGTTGGCGCGTGGCGAACACGACGCTGGCCAACGAGCGGGGCGCGTCGTTCGTCTGGAAGGAGCAGGTGCTCCATCAGGTGGCGATCGAGCGGCTGACCACGACCTGCAGGTCGCGCGGCGGGCCGGCCGACCCGCGCGCTCGGCAACGGCTGGCGGCAGCCTGGATCGACGTCGAGATCTTCCGCCTCCACAACCAGCGGACGCTCGCTCGGCTCGAGCGGGGCGACGAGCTCGGCCCGGAGTCGAGCCTGGTCAAGCTGTTCTGGGCGGGGATGAGCCAGCGGCTGTACGAGACCGCGCTCGCGGTGCTGGGGAGCGATGCCCTGCTCCTGCCGGCCGACGACGACGCGGTCGACGACGGGGCCTGGGTGCTCGGGTTCCTGGCGTCGCGCGCCAACGTCGATCATGGGCGGCACGAGCGAGATCCAGCGCAACATCATCGGCGAGCGACTCCTCGGTCTGCCGAGAGAGCCGACCCGACGATGACCACCGACGCGGACGCACGCGACATCGTCGACCCCGCGCGCGGTACGCGCGCGAGGGCTACCCGCACGAGCTCTGGACCCGCCTGCGCGCGGAGGAGCCGGTGGCGTACTTCGCCCCGCCGGGCTTCGAGCCGTTCTGGGCGATCACGAAGCACGCCGACATCCTGGAGATCTCCAAGCAGCCACTCCGGTTCTCGAGCGCGGCGGGGATCACGCTGCGCCGTGCCGGCGCCCCGGTCCACTCGTCGGACATGGTGGTCATGCTCGATCCACCCGAGCACGGTCCGGTGCGCAAGGTCGCGAACGGTCGCTTCACCCCTCGGGCCGTGCGCGCGCGCAGTGACGACATCGATCGCATCGCGGTCGAGATCCTGGACGATGCCGCACCCGCCGGCTCCGAGCGGGACCTCGACTTCGTCGAGCGCATCGCCGCCCCGTTCCCGCTGGCGGTGATCGCGTGGATCCTCGGCGTGCCGAGCGAGGACTGGCCACTGCTGTTCCGCTGGACCAACGAGGTGATCGGCAAGGACGATCCGGAGTACCGGCGTGACGGGGAGACCGCCGGCCAGACGATCAAGCGCGCGCGAGGTGAGGTGCACGTCTACTTCCGGCGCCTCATCGACCAACGCCGAGCGGAGCCGCAGGACGACCTGGTGAGCGAGCTGATCCGCGGCGAGATCAAGGGCACGCCGCTCACCGACGGCCAGCTCGTCGCGTACTGCGAGCTCCTGGTGGAGGCGGGCAACGAGACGACCCGCAACGCGATCACCGGGGGCCTGCTGGCCTTCGGCGAGCATCGCAACGAGTGGGAGAGGCTCAAGGAGCGTCCGGAGCTGTTGGCCGACGCGGTGGAGGAGATCCTGCGCTGGTCGAGTCCCATCAGCCATTTCACCCGCACCGCGACCGAGGACTGCGAGGTGCGCGGGACGAGGATCGAGGCGGGACAGCAGCTGGCGCTGTACTTTGCGTCGGCGAACCGCGACGAGGAGGTCTTCGATGATCCCTTCGCGTTCCGCGTCGACCGGCGCCCGAACCCGCACCTCGCGTTCGGATTCGGCGAGCACTTCTGCATGGGCGCGCTCGTCGCTCGCGTGGAGCTCGAGACGATCTTCCGTCATCTGCTCGCGCGCCTGGAATGGTTCGAGGTTGCGGGAGCCGTGGAGCGGTTGAGCTCGATCGTCAACGGCTCGATCAAGCACCTGCCACTTCGATTTCGAACGCCGTGACGAGCGGGAGGGACTGCGATGCTCCGGGCTGACGTCCAACCGGTCTCGGTCGACGACCACGTCGTCGAGCCTCCCCACGTCTTCATCGATCACATCGAGCCACGGTTCCGCGACCGTGCGCCCCGCATCGTCGAGCAGGACGGAGCGCAGGGTTGGCTCTGGGAGGAGCGCTTCTACCCGCTGACCTTCCAGGGCAACGCGAACACGCGCCGCTTCCGGCCCGGCGAAGCGGGCCGGGGCGACGACCTCTACGCCCGCCGCTACGAGGACATGATCCCGGCCGCGTTCGACGTGCACGAGCGGGTCCGGGCGATGGACGACGACGGCGTCCGGGCGGAGCTGCTGTTCCCGACGTTTCCGCGCTTCGGTGGGACGCAGTTCCTGCAGGGCGTCGACAAGGACCTCGCGCTCGCGATGGTGCGGGCCTGGAACGACTGGATGATCGACGAGTGGTGCGCGGCGTACCCCGACCGGTTCATCCCGCAGACGCTGATCCCGCTCTGGGACGTGACGGCATCGGTCTCGGAGATCGAGCGCTGCGCCGACAAGGGGTCGCGCGCGGTGCTCTTCGTCGAGAACCCGTACCCGCTCGGCCTGCCGTCGTTCCCGACCGGCCACTGGCGTCCGGTGTTCGAGGCCTGCAACGCGACCGGGCTGCCGCTGTCGATGCACATCGGCACGTCGTCCGGCCTCATCCGGCCGTCACCGGAGACGAACCCGTCCGTCGGCATCGCGCTCTGTGGCATCAACTCGATGAGCGCGCTCGGCGACATGATCTTCGGCGGGGTGTTCAACGGCTTGCCGAGCTGCCGCGTCGCGCTCTCCGAAGGCGGCGCGGGCTGGGTGCCGTACGTGCTCGAACGGCTCGACTACACGTGGAAGCGAACTCGCTACGAGGGCCTCGCGAACACCCGGCCGCCGACCGAGGTCTTCGCGGATCACGTGTGGGTGTGCATGATCTCGGACGAGTATGCGATCCGGAACCGCGACCTGATCGGGGTGGACAAGATCATGTGGGAGGCCGACTTCCCGCACAACGACTCGAATTGGCCGGACAGCCGCAAGGTGCTCACGGATGCGCTCGCCGACGTCCCGGACGACGAGGCCGCGCGCATCGCCGAGGAGAACGCCCGCGCGTTCTACCGGTTCCCGCGCTCGTGACCGGCGAGCGGCTCACCGTCTTCCTCTCGACGTACGCGGCGGAGGATCCCGGTACCTGGGACCACGTCTTCGACGTCGCGCGGGCCGCGGACCTGAGCGGCGTCGACCGGGTCGTCGTCTCCGACCACGTGGTGTTCGGCGAGCACCTGGACGCCTACGCGAATCCCGAGACCGGGGGAGTCGAGGGTGGGCGCCAGCCCACTGGCCCGGACGGTCACTGGCTCGAGCCGCTGACGGTCCTCACCGCCGTCGCGGCCCAGACGGACCGGGTGCGGCTCGGCACCTACATCCTGTTGGCGGCACTGCGCCGGCCGGCGGTCCTGGCCAAGCAGCTGGCCACGCTCGACGTCCTGTCCGGCGGTCGCGTCGATCTCGGCGTCGGCATCGGCTGGCAGCGCGAGGAGTACGAGGCGGCCGGTCTCGACTTCCGGGCGCGTGGGCGCCTGCTCGACCAGTCGCTCGAGGTCTGCCGGACGCTGTGGCGGGACCGGCGCGCGAGCTTCTCGTCGCCCGACCTCCAGTTCGACGGGATCCACTCGATGCCCAAGCCCATCCAGGCCGGCGGCGTCCCGATCTGGGTCAGTGGGCGCGGCAACGAGCGCGTCGCGCAACGCCTGGCCCGCTTCGGGAGCGGCTGGATCCCGTGGGGAGACGACGCCGCCGACCCGGTGGCCAGCATCCCGCGCCTCCGCACCGCGGTCGACCGGGCCGGCGGTGACGGTCCGTCCTTGGCCGTCCTCGCTCCACTGCCGTTGGCGCGCCGGCCGGACCGATCGATCGATCTTGGGGCGAGCATGGACCGGGTGCCCGCGCTCGCCGCCGCCGGCGTCACCGACTTCCTCGTCCACGTCAAGGTCCCGGATTCGTACGACGGCGCGCGGGACGTCTACTCGGAGCTGGTCGCGGCATTCAGGGAGGCGACCGGATGAGCGCAACCGTCCGTCGGTCCGCAGGGGCGTGGGACCGCCAGGTCCGCTCGGCCCCGGCTCCCGGAGCGGCGCCCATGCCCGCGGCGGACGCGGCGGCGCTGCTGCGCAGGAACGCGTCCGATCCCGAGGTCCGGGATCGCCCCGCGCTCCGGTTCGGTGACCGGATCTGGAGCCATGCCGAGCTCGTGGGCGAGTGCCACCGCTTCTCGAACCTCCTGCGGGCGCGCTCGGCCCGCGGGCCGGGCGCGGGCGGTGCACGTCGGCGTCCTGCTCGACAACACCCCGGAGTACCTGTTCGCGCTCGGTGGCGCCGCGCTCGCCGGCGCCGCGGTCGTCGGCATCAACCACACGCGGCGGGAGGAGCACCTGCTGCCGCGATCTCCGGCACACGGAGTGCGACGTGGTGATCAGCGAGCCGCGTCACGTACCACTGCTCGAACCCATCGCCGGCGGGCTCCCCGAGCTGCTCATCTCGAACCGCTACCCCGACGAGTCCGATCCGGTCGTCGGCATCGGCGCCGACCTCGACGCCGCGCTCGCCGGTGTCGGCGCCGGCGACGCCGGGATCGAGCCGGGTCCCGACACCCTCTGGGGGCTGATCTTCACGTCCGGGACGTCGGACGCACCGAAGGCGGTCATCTGCACGCAGCGCCGGCTCCTCGTGACCGGGAACCGCATGGGGATGATCATGGGTCTCGGCGCGGACGACACCGGCTACGTCTGCATGCCGCTCTTCCACTCCAGCGCGCTCGATGGTCGGCTGGGCGCCGTCGCTCGTCTACGGCGCGTCGGTCGGGCTGGCGCGCCGGTTCAGTGCCTCGGGTTGGCTCGACGACGTGCGGCGCTACCGCGCGACGTACACCAACTACACCGGCAAGCCGCTCGCGTACATCCTCTCGACGCCGGAGCGGCCCGACGACGCCGAGAACACGCTGCGCGTGGCGTTCGGCAACGAGGGATCGCCCGACGTCGTGGACCGGTTCGCGCGTCGCTTCGAGCTCGAGGTCATCGACGCCTACGGTGCGACCGAAGGTGGCATCGCCGTGAATCGCGACGTCGAAGGTCGCGCCGGCGCGCTGGGCCAGGTCAGCGCGGACGTCAAGGTGGTCGATGGCGAAGGCGAGCCGCTCGCCGTCGCCCGGTTCGACGCCGATGGTCGGCTCGAGAACGCGGACGAGTGCGTCGGTGAGATCGTCAACACGGCGGGCGCGGGCCCCTTCGAGGGGTACTACAACAACGACGCGGCCAACGAGAAGACGCTGCGCTTCGGCTGGTACTGGAGCGGCGACCTCGGGTACATCGATGCCGACCGCTACCTGTACTTCGCGGGCCGCAACGCGGACTGGCTCCGGGTCGACGGCGAGAACTTCCCGGCCCAGCCGATCGAGACAACGATCGGGCGTCATCCCGACGTCGTGATCGCCGTCGTCTACGGAGTTCCGGACGACCAGGCCGGCGACCAGGTGATGGCGGGCCTCGTCCTCCGAGACGGTGCGGTGTTCGCACCGGCCGCGTTCGCCGGGTGGATCGACGCGCAGGAAGCGATCGGGCCGAAGTGGCGGCCGCGCTATGTGCGCATCCTGCATGACCCGCCGACGACGGGCACGAACAAGATCGTGAAGCGGACGCTCGTCCACCAGAAGTGGCGCCGCGAACCGGGTCGGAGGCGACGTCGTGTTCGTCCGCGGTCGTGGCGACACCGAGTACCGCGAGCTCGGGCCCGAGGAGGAAGTGGCGCTCCGCCGGTCGTTCGCGACCTACCAGCGCGAGCGCTTCTGGGACCTCTAGGTTCTCGGGGAGCGGTCTGCGCGCGTCGAAGGCTCCGAGGCAGAACCGCATCGGAGCCTGCGTGACGCTCACACACCGAGTCCCGGGCAGTAGGGAGACCGGCGGCGATGTTGTGGCGTTCGACCTCGACGTGGATGCCCCGACCGTCGGGGCCGAGCGCGACAACGGAGAACATATCGGTGGGCGGGTTTCGGGGCATGAGCCGTCGAGCCCATTCTGGGTAACGAACAGGTGAACAAACTCCCCGCCCGGGGTGTGCGGCGCGTACGTTCATCTCGCGGTTGTCAGTGGCAGGACGCTTCGCGAGAGGCGAGACCGCGCGTCGGGGACGAGCGGCCCCTCGGGCCTCAGACCCCGGCGCGCCAGGTCCCGATCCGAGACGACGCCGAGGGTCCTGTCCCGACGGGGGTCGCGAGCAGACAGGACCTCGGCGTCAACGCCGAACGCGAACCAGGGAGTGGATGCGAGCGGCAACGCGGAGGATATCGGCCTGCTCAGGACGAGCACCATGCTCGCACCGCAACGTTCACCCGGGTGCAACCTCGCCGCCACCCGCCCGGCCGCCGTGCACGACGGAAGCCGATGCGAGCGGGCGGGTCGTCCCGGGATCGGTCGACCTAGGCTCTGGGGCCATGGTCGCCGGAATGCACCGCGCTCGTCGCCGAGCTGACCCGGATCTGAGACGCAACCGGTGAGAGAGGTGCGGATCGCCGACCTGCGCGAGCCGCAGCGGACCCCGGACGAGCAGTCGTTCTTCGACTTCGCGTTGCGCGATGGAGGTCGATCTCGACCCCGAGCACGCTGGTCGGCCGTGCCCGCGCCGAGACCGGCCTGCACGACTTCGGCGACGCACCCTGCTCGACCGGCTGGCCGCGCAGGTCGCGGCGATCGAGGCCGACCGGGGCTGTCCGGGCCTCGGTCGGCTACATCGTCGCGCGAACGGCTGGTCGGGCTCCTGCGGGCGCGGCTGCGGTTCGAGGACTTCGTGCGCCGCTACCCCGAGGCGCTCGACGGTCGAGCTCGAGCCGCCGGTCATCGTGGTCGGGCTCCCGCGCTCCGGCACCACCCACCTGGTGAACCTGCTCGCCGCCGACTCACGGTTCCGCTCGATGCCGTGGTGGGAGGTGCGCGGAGCCCACCCCGGTGCTCGGCGACGGTCCCGGACCGGACGGGATCGATCCGCGCTACCTCCGTTGCCATGCCGACCTGGGAGCTGACCAAGGCAGACGGCCCCGCTCACCGCGCTCATGCACGACCGCCCGCCGTGGAGCATCGAGGAGGACTGCGAGCTGGTCGACCTCGACCTCTGCTCGTACACGCTCGAGTGGCACGCCCGGGTGCCCGTCGTGGCGCGACTACTACCTGGGCCTCGACCAGCGCGCCGCACTACGCGTTCCTGCGCACGGAGCTGCAGGTGCTCAGCTACCTGCGGGGCCCGAACCGGTGGGTGCTCAAGACCCCGCAGCACCTCGAGCAGCTCGGCCCCCTGCTCGACGACGTTCCCCGACGCCACCATCGCGTTCACGCTGCGCGACCCGGTGGCGGTGCTCCAGTCGGCGATCACGATGCTCGCCTACGGCGACCGGCTGCGCCGCGTCCGCGATCGATGCCGACGAGCTGGCCGCCTACTGGATCGACCGCATCGAACGGCTGCTGCGCGCCGCGGTGCGCGACGCCCATCTGATCCCCGAGCGTCAGCGGGTCGACGTCGAGTTCGGCGAGTTCATGGCCGACGACCTGGCCATGGCCGCGCGGATCCTCGACGTCGCGGGCCTCGAGCTCACCGACCCGGCGCGCGACGCGCTCGAGGCGTACCTGGCCGGCAACCCGCGGGGCAAGGACGGCCGGGTGCGTCTACGACCTGCGGGGCGACTTCGGGCTCGAGCCCGCCGCGCTCCACGAGCGGTTCGCGTTCTACTTCGAGGCGTTCCCCCAGATCCGCACGGAGGTGCGCTGATGCCCGGCATCCACCGGGAGCGGCCCGGCGCCGACGCCATCGCCGCCGCGCACGGGCGACGCCGGCGGTCGACCTCGGCGACGGCATCTGGATGTCGCCGGGCCTGTCGAACAGCTACCTGCTCCCGACCGACGACGGCCGGGTGATCGTCAACACCGGCATGGGCTTCGAGGGTCCGCTGCACCGACGCGCGTACGACGGGCGTCGGACGACGGGCCGACCGCGCGCGATCATCCTCACCCAGGGCCACTACGACCACGTCGGCGGCGTCGACGTGCTGCGCGACGACGACACCGAGTCGTCGCCCAGGCGAACTTCGACGACGTGGCGGTCCGACAACGAGCGGCTCGAGACGTTCCGCGCCCGCAACGCCGCGTTCGCGTGGATGGACGCGATCGTCGCGGCCATGGAGTACGCGGAGTCACTCGGCGTCGGGGCGACCGCCCAGGCCCGTCCGGAGCCCACGACGACGTTCGACGACCGCCTCGAGCTCGACATCGGTGGCCGCCGGCTGGAGCTGCTGTCGGTGCCCGGGCGGCGAGACCACCGACTCGCTCGTCATCTGGCTGCCCGAGTCCCGCACCGCGCTTCACCGGGAACATCTTCGGCCCGCTGTTCGGCCACGTCCCGAACCTCGTCACGATCCGGGGCGACCGCTACCGCGACGCGCTGGCCTACGTCGTCGTCGGTCGAACGAGTGCTGGCGTTGCAGCCCGACCGGCTGATCACCGGGCACTTCGATCCCATCGACGGCGCCGACCGCATCGCGGAGGAGCTCTCGGCGCTGCGGGACGCCATGCATCTGGGTGCACGACCGCACCGTCGACGGGATGAACGCGGGCCGCGACGTCCACCGCCTCATGCGCGAGATCACCGTGCCCGGACACCTCGACGTCGGCGAGGGCTACGGCAAGACGAGCTGGAACGTGCGGGCCATCTGGGAGAACTACGCCGGCTGGTTCCACCACCGGTCCACCACCGAGCTGTACGCCGTGCCGGCGTCGGCGTCGCCGGCGATGTCGTTGCCGCGGCCGGCGCGGACGCGCTGCTCGCCGCGGCGCGAGCGCACCTCGACGCCCACCGGCCGGTTGAGGCGCTGCACCTCACCGATCTCGTGCTGGCCGTCGAGCCCGACCACGGCGCGGCACGGCGCGCTCGGCGGCCGACGGCCACCCGCGTCCTGCTCGACGCCAGCGCGAACTTCTGGGAGGCCGCATGGCTGCGCCGCTCGATCGAGAAGCTCGAGGCCGGCCGGTGAACCAGGTCAGCTTCGACTATCGCGGCACGTCGGTGCTGGTCACCGGCGGGACGAGCGGCATCGGCCACGCGATCGCCACCGCGTTCGCCGCGGCCGGCGCGTCCGTCACCGTCACCGGCACGCGTGGTGCCGCCGGCGGACTACGAGACCGACCTCCGCGGGCTCTCGTACCGGCAGGCTGGAGATGACCGACCCCGGGTCGATCGAACGGCTGGCCGATGTCGCTCGACGCGCTCGACGTGCTGGTCAACAACGCCGGGCGCGAACTTCCCGGGCGGGCGCGACGAGTGGGAGCCCGACACCTTCGCGACCGCGATGGACCTCAACCTCAACGGCCCGATGCGCCTCACCACCGGCTGCCGGCGACTGCTGCGCGCCAGCGACCTCGACGGCGGGGGATGCGTCATCAGCGTCGTGTCGATGGCGGCGTTCCGCGCCGTCCCCCTCGTTCCCGGCTACGCCGCCGCGAAGGCCGGACTCGTCGCCCTCACCCGCAACCTGGCCCGGCAGTGGGTCGGCGACGGGATCCGGGTGAACGCCGTGGCCCCGGGCGTCATCGACGACCCCGATGACGGCGCCGCTCGACGCGCTGCCCGAGCTGCGCGACGCCGAGCTGGCCCACACCCCGATGGGGCGCTTCGGCACCCCAGAAGAGGTCGCGGTCGACGGTCCTGTTCCTCGCCAGCTCGGGCGCGGCCTACATCACCGGCGCGACCATGGCCGTCGACGGCGGCTACCTCACGGTCTGATCATGCCGACCCTTCCTCCTCACTACCACGTGGGCATCGTGGTCCCGGACGTCGTTGCCGCGCGCGCCAGGCTCACCGAGCAGCTCGGCCTCACGTGGGGACCGATCCTCCATCTCGACGACGTCGCGTACCGCGACGGGTCGGGCGCGGACCTGATCCTGCCCACCACCCTCTGCTACTCCGTCGAACAACCCTGCCTCGAGCTCATCGCAGCGATGCCGGGGACGGTGTGGGAGTGCAACGAGCACTCGAACCTCCACCACGTCGGCATTCTGGAGCAACGACCTGCCGGGCGACAGCACGGGTCTCGCCGACGCAGGTTGCCCGCTGCAGCTGTGCGGTCGCGATCGCGACGTTGCGCCGCTCTCGTTCGCCTACCACCGCGATGACGAGCTCGGTGTGCGCTTCGAGCTCGTCGATGCGACGATGCGCGACGACATGGCCTTCTTGTTCCAGCCCGATCCCGGCGAGGCCTGAGGAACGTTCGATGCTGCAGGTGCGAGTGCACGGCCCGGGCGACGCGCGCGTCGACGACGTCCCGGACCCGGATCCCGGGCCCCGCGACGCCGTGGTGCGGGTCGCGGCCTGTGGCATCTGCGGCAGCGACCTGTCCTACATCCGCCTCGGCGGTCTGGCCGGGCCCGGCGGCGCCCCGATGTGCCTCGGCCACGAGATCGCCGGGACGGTCGACTGGGTCGGCGCCGACGTCACGCGCGTGCGAGTCGGCGAGCGGGTCGTCGTGCAGCCCGGCGACGACGAGCTGGGCCGGATCGGCAACGGCGCGCCCGAAGGCGGGCTGACCCCGCTGCTGCTGGTCACCGAGGTCGACCGGGGCCGGCTGCATCACGTGCCCGACGATCTGCCCCTCGACGTGGCGGCCTTCGCCGAGCCGCTCGCGGTGGGCATGCACGCCGCCGAGCAGGCCGACGTGCGCCCGGGCGACGGGGTGTGCGTCTTCGGTTGCGGCCCGATCGGCCTGGCCGCCATCGCCACGCTCGTCGACCGGGGCCACGACCGGGTCGTGGCCGTCGACCTCAGCCCCGCCCGCCTCGAGCTCGCCCTGAGCGCTCGGCGCGCAGGCCGCCTTCGACCCGACCACCTCCGACGTCTGGGCCGAGCTCGCCCGCCTCCACGGGACCGCGCCCTTCATGTTCGGGCCGACCCCGGCCACCGCCGCGTTCATCGAGGCCTCCGGTGCCGACCGGGTCATCGGCGACGTGATCGACCATGCCGCGGTCGGCGCCCGGCTCTCGGTGGTCGCGCTGCACTACGACCCGGTGCCCACGAGCTACCTCATGGTGCTGATGAAGGAGCTCACCATTCGCGGCTCGATCGAGTACCCGGCCCGCTTCGACGATGCCATCGACCTGCTGGCGCGCCGCGACCTGTCGCGGTTGCTGACGCACCGCTACCCACTCGCGGAGTTCGACCAGGCGCTGGCCTTCCTCCGGACCTCGACCGACTGCGGCAAGGTGCTCATCGAGGTCGACCCGGAGCTCCGTTGAGCCGGGTCGGTGGTGGGCTAGGTGACGGCGATCGCGCCGATGAAGAGCTCGGTCGGCAGGTCGGCCGCCTTCGTGGCCCGGCCGGCGAGCGTCACGCCCGCGATGCGGACGCTGTGGTCCTGCGCATCGTCCGTGCGCTGCACCATCACCCAGACGTGCCCATCGTCGGTGACCAGCGACGCGGGCTCTCGGAAGCTCGATGGTTCGGCCGGGAGCAGGTGGAGCGCCACGTCCGTGTGGTGCGTCACCAGATCGACCCGGACCAGGGTCGAACCGTTCCCGCCGAGCGTCCACAGCCCGCCGTGGGTGACCGCGAGCCCTCTCGAGGCTTGGGACGGCATCACCGGGATGCCGATCTCGCCGGTGACCCGCAACGTCCGGGCGTTGACCTGCATCGCGACGCTCGCCGTCGCGATCCACACGGATCGACCGTCCGCGGCGAGACCGGTGATCGGACCGCGACCCGCGATGATGCCGGCCTTCGCGACGGTTCGACCCGACGCGCTGATCCGGTCCACCGCGTAGCCACCCGCAACCTCGGAGACCGCGATCACCGAGTCTCCGCTGGTGACGACCCGCGTCGTGGTCGGTGGCGCAGTCCGGCCCGTGGCACCGAGCCGGACGGATCCGCCGGCGCGTCGCCGCCCAAGATCGAACCTCGTCAACGTGCCCGGCGTGCTGACCAACCAGAGACCGCTCGACGACGTGGCGATCAACGGGTCCACCGTCCCGGGCGCCTGCCCTCCCGGCGGGATCCGGCCGATGACCTCGAGCGTGTTGCGCGCCGCGTCGAGGAGCCCGACTCGCCCGTCCACCGGCTCGAACAGGTACACGGCGCCGGGCGTGGAGAGCACCGAGCCGAAGCCCTGCGGCAAGGGGTGTGGCGAAGGCTGGAGCGTCTCCGGGTTGATCCGCGCGGTGGCGAACCCGAACGCCCAGAGCGAGTGCGACGGGTGGCGACTCGGTGACGAATGGTCACCGCGGGGCAGGGCGAACGCGAGTACCACGCCGATCAGCACGGCGACGCCGAGCGCGACGATGGTCTGTCGTCGCGAGAGCCCCCAGAGCCGCGTTGCCATCAGGCGGGGAGTCTTCCATCGACGGATTGGCGGTGCGGACCCGCAGGACGCAAGCCTGCGTACCTACCGATCGGTCGGTGGCGTGCCGACCGCACCAGAGGAGGCCGACTCGTGAGCATCGGGACGTTCGACGAGGCCAGCCGCGCGGTGGCGGCCGGCGAGCCGGTCGACGACGTCGCCCGATCGCTCGTGGCCTCCCTCACTCCCGACGAGCGGCTGTGGTGTCTCGACGGCGACGCGCCGACCTGGGTCGGCCTCACCTTCCTGAGCCAGGACGGGTACCACCACGCTCCGTTCGTCGGGGCCGAGGTCGAGCGCGTCGGACTGCCCGGCATCAGGTTCAGCGACGGCCCGCGTGGAGCGGTGGTGGGCAACGCGACCTGCTTCCCGGTGTCGATGGCGCGTGGCGCGACGTGGGACCCGGATCTCGAGGAGCGGGTCGGCGACGCGATCGGTGCCGAGCTGCGCGCCGTCGGTGCGAACCTCACCGGGGCGGTGTGCGTCAACCTGCTGCGGCATCCCGCGTGGGGGAGGGCGCAGGAGACCTACGGCGAGGACCCACACCACGTCGGCGAGCTCGGTGCCGCGCTCGACCCGGGGGCTGCAGCGCCACGTGCTGGCGTCCGTGAAGCACTTCGCGTGCAACTCCATGGAGAACGCCCGGTTCTCCGTCGACATCGAGGTCGACGACGTTGCCCTCCACGAGGTGTACCTCCCGCAGTTCCGCCGGATCGTCGACGCCGGTGCCGCGTCCGTCATGTCGGCCTACAACAGCGTCAACGGCGAGTGGTGCGGGCAGAACCGCGACCTCCTCACCGGCGTGCTCCGAGACGAGTGGGGATTCGAGGGCTTCGTCATCAGCGACTGGATCTTCGGGCTGCGCGACGCGGCGGCGTCCGTCACCGCCGGCCTCGACATCGAGATGCCGTACCGCATGGTGCGGGCCCAGCACCTTCCCGCCGCACTCGAGCGCGGTGACGCATCATGGGATGACGTCGACCGCGCCGTCGAGCGGATCGTGGCCACCCTCCTGCGCTTCGACGACGTCCTGACCGCGCCGGCTCCTTCGCCGGACGTGCTCGGTTCGCCCGCGCACCGCGCGCTCGCCCGCGAAGTTGCGGCCCGATCGGTTGTCCTGCTCCGCAACGAGCCCGTCGCGGGCGTCCCGGTCCTGCCGTTCGGCGTGCCTGATGGCATGCACGTCGCGGTGCTCGGCCGACTCGCCGACACGGTCAACCTCGGCGACGGTGGCTCGAGTGATGTGTGGGACCTCGACTGCCTCACGGTGCTCGACGGTCTTCGCGCCGCCGTCGGCGACGTCGTCCACGACGACGGGACCGACCTGGAGCGCGCCGCGGCGGTGGCCGGCGCGGCAGACGTCGCGGTCGTGGTCGTCGGGTACACCTACCTGGACGAGGGCGAGTACATCGGTGCGACCGACCCGTCGCTGCCCGCGCTGTTCCCGAGCGGGGACGAGCCGGAAGTCGTCGCGCGCTTCGAAGCCGGGCTGGCCGAGCTGCCGACGACCACGAAGCCGCCGCGCGTCTCCGCTCGCGGCGAAGCGTTCAGCACCGGCGGCGATCGCGAGTCGTTGCGACTCCCGCCGGCGGACGTCGCGCTGATCCGCGCCGTCGCCGCGGCCAACCGCCGCACCGTTGTCGTCATCCAGGCCGGGAGCGCGGTCATCGTCTCCGAGTGGGTCGACGCGGTGCCCGCGGTCGTGCAGGCGTGGTACGGCGGCTGCCAGGCCGGGCCCGGACTCGCCGACGTCCTGCTCGGAGCCGTGAACCCCTCGGCGCGCCTCCCGTTCAGCGTTCCGGTCGACGAAGCCGACCTGCCGCCGTTCGACCGCGACGCGACCCGGTTCCGCTACGACCGCTGGCACGGCTGGTGGCACCTCGCCCGCGAGGGGACGACGCCGGCCTTCCCGTTCGGGTTCGGCTTGTCGTACACCACCTTCACCCTCACCGACGTCGAGGTGACGGCCGGCGGCGACGTCGTGACGGTACGCGGGGTGGTGCAGAACACGGGCGGACGCGATGGAGCGGACGTCGTGCAGGTGTACGTCGAGCTGCCGGACCCGGACGCACCCGCGCGCCTCGTCGGGTTCGCACGCGTCGAGGTGCCGGCCCACGCAGCGGTCCCCTTCGAGATCGCGCTCCCGACGGACCGGCTCGCCACCTGGGATCCCGACCGGCGGGCGTGGCGGCCGGCGGCCGGGCGCCACCGCTTCGCCGTCTCCCGCCGCGCGGGGGACCCGGACGCGACCGTGGTCGAGGTGGACCTCTGAGGGCCGGGATTGAAACGTGTTCTAGTTTTGGCTAGACAGGTCCCATGATGCTGCAGGACAAGACCGTGATCGTGACCGGGGTGGGCAGTGGCCTGGGCCGGGAGTGCGCGACGGCGGCGTTGCGCGAGGGCGCGAACGTCGTGATGGCGGCGCGCACCCGGGAGACGCTCGAGGCGACCGCGGCGGAGGTCGATCCGTCCGGCGAGCACGTCGAGGCGGTGCCCGCGGACATCACCGACGCGGACGACTGCGCCGCGCTCGTCGCCCGGGCGCAGGAACGGTTCGGGTCGGTCGACGCGCTGATCCAGGTCGCCGCGTTCGAGTACGTCTTCGGCGGGCTGCACGAGACGAAGCTCGATGACTGGCGGACCGCGTTCGAGACCAACGTGCTCGGCGCCCTGACCGTGCTCCGACCCGTGGCGGTCGCAATGAAGGAGAGCGGTGGTGGTGCGGTCGTGCTCATCGGCTCGCAGTCGATGTTCAAGCCGTCACTGCCGCAGGCCGGGTACGCCGCGTCCAAGGGCGCGCTGTTGAGCACGATGTACTACCTCGCCGACGAGCTGGGTGCCGACAACATCCGCTGCAACATGGTGGTGCCCTCGTGGATGTGGGGCCCACCCGTGCAGATGTTCGTCGAAGGCACGGCCAAGCAGAAGGGCATCTCGGTCGACGAGGCGCTGAACGACATCGTCGGTGACTTCCCCCTCGCCCGCATGACCGAGGACGGCGAGGTCGCGGACGTCGCCATGTTCTTCGCGTCCGACCTCGCGAAGGCCGTCACCGGGCAGCACCTCATGGTGAACGCGGGCGAGATGATGCGCTGATCCGCCGAGCGCGTACGAGCGCTCGGAGCCAACCAAGGGAAGGTGAAGTCGCCGTGACCAAGCGAGTCGTCGTGTGGGGGACCGGGGTCGTCGGGAAGATGGTGATCCCCGAGGTCGTGCGCCATCCCGCGTTCGAGCTGGTCGGGGTCGGGGTGAGCAATCCGGACAAGGTCGGCCGCGACGTCGGTGACATCTGCGGCACCGCGCCCATCGGGATCACGGCGACCGACGACCTCGACGCGCTCGTCGCCCTCGCGCCGGACGCGCTGGTCCACTACGGACCGACCGCCGCGCACCCCCAGGACAACATCCGGGACATCAGTGCGTTCCTCCGCGCCGGGATCGACGTCTCCTCCACCGCGATGACCCCGTGGGTGTGGCCGGCCATGCAGCAGAACCCGCCGAGCTGGATCGAGCCGATCACAGAGGCGTGCGAGGCTGGCGGCGCCTCGTGCTTCACGACCGGGATCGATCCCGGCTTCGCCAACGACCTGTTCCCCATGACGCTCATGGGGTTGTGCTCCGAGGTGCGCGTGGTGCGCGCGCTGGAGATCCTCGACTACCTCAGCTACGAGGGTGACTACGAGGACGAGATGGGGATCGGTCGGGCTCCCGACTACCGCCCGCTGCTGGAGCACCCCGACATCCTCATCATGGCGTGGGGTGCGACCGTCCCGATGATGGCGCACGCGGTCGGCATCGAGCTCGACGACATCACGACCACGTGGGACAAGTGGGTGACGGACACGCCGATCACGACGGCCAAGGGCGTCATCGAAGCCGGCCAGGTCGCGGCCATCAACTTCACGATCAACGGCGCCTACAACGGTGAGACCCGCATCCAGCTCCAGCACGTCAACCGCGTGGGCACCGACGCCGCGCCGGACTGGCCGCGAGGAACCCAGGATGACATCTACCGGGTCGAGATCGAAGGCACGCCGTCGATCACCCAGGAGACCGCGTTCCGGTTCACCGACGGCAGCGGCCGCGCCCCTGCAGTCGCCGGATGTCTGGCCACGGGCCTGCGCGCGCTCAACGCGGTGCCGGCGGTCAACGACCTGCCCGCGGGCTGGGTCACCGCGCTCGACCTTCCGCTCATCCCGGGCTTCGGCACCATCCGGTAACCGTGATCGTGCGCGACGCGACCGGCGACGACCTTCCCGCGATCCGTGACGTCTACAACGCCTTGATCGAGACGACGACCGTCGCCTGGACCGAGGTGCACGAGACGCTCGAGCAACGCCGGAGCTGGTTCGAGCACCAGACCCGTGAAGGCTGGCCGGTGCTCGTCGCCGAGGACGACGGGGGAGTGGACGGCTTCGCCGCGTACGGCGCGTTCCGTGGCCAGGGGAAGTGGCCCGGCTACCGACGGGTCGTGATCGTCGGTGCAGATGCTCAGGCGTCGCGGCGGCTGAGCAGGACGGCTCCGACCGCGAGCGACACGACGGCGTAGGCGCAGAACACGGCGAACCCGGCCCAGAGCGAGAGGTCGGTGCTGGGCAGCGCCGCGGTGTGGAACAGGGCGTTGCCGGCTTGGAGCGGGAGGTACTTGCTGATGTCGGTGTTCCAGGGCGAGGGCAGGAAGTTGACCAGCACGGGAAGGATGAGGAGGAGGCCGACGAGGGCGGCGATCGCTCCGGCCGTGCGGCGCAGGATGGTGCCCAAGCCGATCCCGAGTGCCCCCAGGACGGCGAGGTAGACGGCACCGCCCGACCACCGCACGCAACACGCCCGGGTCTCCGAGGGAGGCCTGATGGAACTTGGCGCTGAGGATGCTCTGGCCGATGAAGAAGGCGGCGAAGCAGGCGACGAGTCCCACGACGAACACGACGAGCATGAAGACCACGACCTTGGCGGCCAGGACGACGTGCCGCTGCGGCGTCGCACCGAACGTCGCTCGAATCTGACCGGTCGCATACTCCGAGGACATGACCAGGACGCCCAGGACGCCGACAGCCAGCTGCGCCAGGAAGATGCCGTTGAGGCTGAAGCCGGTCGGGTCGAAGCTGCGGAGCTCGCGGGGATCGAGTCGATCGGCACCGCGCAACCCGCGCGGCACAGAAGAGCGCCCCGAGTCCGATGATGATGGCGACGGTGACCAGCAGCGACCACAGCGTCGACCGAACGGACCAGAGCTTGGTCCACTCCGACCGAACGAGCGCGCCGAACTGACGTGCACGCGATGGTTCCGGCGGCGCCGTGCGTGCCGCGTGGACGGTCGCGGCGGTGCTCATGCCACACCTCCTGCGGCACCGGAGTCGGCCGACGTAGTCGACGCTCTCTCGGGTCATCTCCATGAACGCTTCCTCGAGTGATGCTTCTTGGCGAGACAGCTCGTAGAGCGTGATCCCGGCGTTGGCGGCCAGGATCCCGACGTCCCGACACTCGAGCCCGGTCACGACGAGCGCGTCGTCGACCGTCCACCTCGACGCCGGCGCCCGCCGCTTCCAGTGCTGCGCGCAGGTCCGGCATCTGGGGGGAGACGACCTTGACGTGGTTGGCCGAGGCTTGTGCGATCACCTCACTGACGCTGGCGTCCGCGATGAGCCGACCCTTGCCGATCACGATCAGGTGGTCGGCGGTGAGCGCCATCTCGCTCATCAGGTGGCTGGAGACGAAGATGGTCCGACCCTCGGACGCGAGGGAGCGCAGCAGGCGGCGCACCCACTGGATCCCTTCCGGGTCGAGTCCGTTCACCGGTTCGTCGAGCAGCAGCACTTCGGGATCGCCCAACAGCGCGGCCGCGATTCCCAGGCGCTGACCCATCCCGAGCGAGAACGTTCCGGAACGCTTTCGGGCCACGGCGCTGAGACCCACCTGGTCCAGGACCTCATCGACGCGCGACCGGACTGATCCCGTTCGAATCAGCGAGCCAGCGCAGATGGTTCCGCGCGCTCCGACCCGGATGAATCGCTTTGGCCTCGAGCAGCGCACCCACTTCGTGCAACGGGAAGCGCCGGTCGCGCGTACGGTCTGCCGTTGACCGTGATGCGCCCCGCCGACGGAGCATCGAGGCCCACGATCATCCGCATCGTGGTGGACTTCCCCGCGCCGTTCGGGCCGAGGAAGCCGGTGACCCGGCCGTCGCCCACGGCGAAGCTCAGGTCGTCCACCGCCACCGTCGACCCGTACCGCTTGCTCAAGCCCTGGGCTTCGATCATCTGCTCTCCATCGACCACCGACACGTCGAACGATCCAGTGACTAACCCGTTGATCTGTGTCTCACCTGTGTTGCTGCCCGGCTCTCACATCTTCCGCTCATCATCCGGTGACCGGCAGCAGGAACGAGTAGATGAGCGTTCCGGTGATGGCGATCGCCACGAGCGCCACGAGGACGACGAGAAGGCGGGCGGGCAGGCGGGGCGAGTGCCACATCTCGGCCAGCCGGGTCGTGAGGTCGTCCACTCGAGCAGGGTAGGGAAGCGTCGTTGAGAAGACCGTGTGAACGACCCGCGGAGCCGGTCGATCAACATTCGTCCGCAGCCCGGGGCAGGACCTCGGCCACAACGCGGATGAGCCCCGGATGCCGGACCTGCACGCGCGTCCACGAGCCGCGGGCCCGGGTGAGGCAGCTTCCACCGTCGGGGTCGACGATCGACCAGGTCGGGGAGTAGCGGATGCGGACGACGTCCGTGCCGGCGGCACGGGCCGCAATCGTGAACTCGTCCGGGCCGAGCTGGGTGAGCTGGGCTGGACCACTGACCAGACCGGTCGTGCCCTCCACCTTCCAGAGGATCCAGTCCCGGTCGCGCCAGACGGGCTTGAGATACTGCGTCCCCGCTCGGAGCAGCCTGGCTTCGGATCGAGCGGAGTAGTCGAGCGGCGCACTCGGCAACGCGACCCAGCTGACGCCATTCGCCGTGAGCCAGGAGTGGTACGTCGAACGGTTGAGCGAACCGGACCGGTAGAAGAGCGGATTGTCGGCGATGTCGAGCTGGCGCTCCCAGCCCGCACGCCGATGGGACCGTCGGTGCGACCCAGGCCGTCTCCCAGTGTTCGTGGGTCAGCGGAATCTCGAGCCGGGTCGGCCCGGGAGCGACCCGGTGCATCTCGGCGATCAGGGACGCGTAGTAGGTGGGGCTCGTCGAAGCGTCACGCTCGTCGATGTTGATCGCGCCCAGCGCGGGCGCCACCTCCCAGGCGACGAGGAATGCGACGAGGCCGGCAACCACGACTGCCGGCGGCGCCCGGCGGCGAGCAGCAGCGGGACCGCCATCGTGGTGGCGAGGCGGGCGTCGTTGGCGCCGATCGGAGTTTGGAACAGGAACAGCACGGCCGACATCGCGGCATAGGCGAAGACGCCGAGTTGAAGCGTGCGGTGCGCGACCGGAATCACGAGCACGCCGCCGACGCACGCGATGAGGACCGCGGCGAGCGTGGTGGCCGGGAACGGGAAGCGTCCGGCTTGGCGATACGCAGAGCGCGACGATCAGGACTGGCGCCGCAGCCGACCCTGTCGACGACGGCCGCAGTCGCCCGCGAGGCCCGAGGGGCGGTGGCCCAGATCGAGAGCGCGGCAAGCACGAGGAAGAGCGCGGCGACGAAGCTGGCCAGCGCACACGCCAGGCGAGCAGCGAGGCCGTCGCGTTCGACGGCCGCGCAGTGCCACGAGCGCGACGAGGCCGAGCGCCATCCCGAGAAGGAACGAAAGCTGGCCGATGACGACCTGAACCACCATCCCGGCGGCGAAGCAGAGCGAACCCTACCCGGGCCGGCGCGCCGAGCTCGGCGGTGGCCAAGCGGTCGAACGCCCACGCCGCCGCCGCGGTGCTCGACACGACGACGAATCCCACTCCCAGGAGCGCCGCCACGGGCGGGTACAGCGTGCTGTACGCCGCGGGAACGTTGCCGCCGTACCAACCGGTGTCGAAGCTCACCCATCCGTTGCTCTGAAAGAGGTGCACCCGGTAGAGCTGCGCGGGCCAGTCGACGCCGTGCCAGCCGAGTCCCATCGCCGCGGCCGCGACCGCGACCGCGAGCATCGGCGCCGCGATCTTCCCCGCCAGGCCGCGCGGGACGCCGATGGTGGTTCCCGTCACGGCGATGCGGACCCGCTCACCTCGGGCACCTCGCTCTGCTCGAGTTCGGTGACCCGGGCCTGGAGGCGCTTCACCTCGATCGCAAGGTCGGCAACGCATGCTGCGAGGTCACCGATCGCGTCGCTGAGGAACCGCCCGAACGCGGCATCATGAGCCATGCCGACGATGTAGTCCGAGCTCGTCTCGATGCGAGCGAGGCGCGCATCCATGTCTTCGAGGATGCTCATCACCTTCCTCTCTACGGTCGCATGCACCGGCGCGGGCCACGACGCGTCGAGACCCCGACCCCAGGGCTGAACCGAGTCAGGGTCTCACGACGCCACCACCCGGCGTCGCTTCGGAGGCAGGCACCGGCTTGGAGTGGAGGGTGCCACCGTAGACAGTGGCGCATGAGCGAATCGTGTGAGCGTGGCCCCCAGCCCGGATTCGGCAGCCGGCCGGCGCTCACATCAATCTCACATCTCCCTCTCACTACGGTGCCGGCGATGCGGTTGCTCGTCGTCGAGGATGAACCCCGGATGGCCCGGCTGCTGGCGAGCGGCTTCTCCGAGGAGGGGTACGCGACCGATGTCGCCACGAACGGTCCCGACGGGCTCTGGCACGCGACCGAGCACGACTACGACGCGATCGTCCTGGACGTGATGCTGCCAGGCATGGACGGCTTCTCGGTGTGTCGGGAGCTCCGAGCCGCGGACCGGTGGGCGCCGATCCTCATGCTGACGGCACGCGATGCCGTTGACGATCGGGTCAGCGGTCTTGACGTCGGTGCGGACGACTACCTCGCGAAGCCGTTCAGCTTCGCGGAGCTGAGCGCTCGGGTACGGGCACTCGTCCGGCGCGGCGGCGAGCCGCGACCGGTCGTGATCGAGGTCGGTGACCTTCGCCTCGACCCCGCGCAGCGGCGCGCCTGGCGAGCGGGGCTCGAGCTCACGCTGTCACCCAAGGAGATGGCGCTGCTCGAGCTCTTCATGCGCCGACCGAACGAGGTGATCACCCGCACCCAGATCCTGGATCACGTCTGGGACTTCGCGTACGACGGCCTTTCGAACGTCGTGGATCAATACGTCTCGTATCTCCGCAAGAAGATCGACAAGCCCTACGGGCGCGACGATCTCCGCACCGTGCGCGGGGTCGGATATCGGCTGCGCGACGGGTCGGAGTAGCAGTGCCGATTCGGCTGCGCCTCTCACTGCTCGCGGCGCTCGGTGCGCTCGCGCTTGTCTCGGTCGGCGGCTGGATCTTCGTTCGCCAGCTGCAGCACGGCCTGCACGACTCCCTCGATGCGTCCCTGCGGGCGCGTGCGGACGCGGTCGTCGAGACGGTGAAGAGCTCGCACGTCGAGAGAACCGACGCGCTCCCGACGCCGTTGCTTCCCTCGAAGGAGGCGATCGCGCAGATCCTGACCAGCAGTGGCCGCGTGATCGAGCACTCCGAGGAGGCGGGGCCGGGAGCGCTTGCTGCCCCGATCGGTGATCCGCGAGGCCGAGCTCGCACCCCGTCTACCGCAAGGGCCGCATCCCGCTCGAGACCCAGGCCGTCCGCTATCTGGCGACGCAGGCGAGGAGTCCCGATGGGCCGCGCGTCGTCATCGTCGGCAGCTCGCTCGAATCCGCCGACGAAGCCGTCGACCGCGTGCGGACGGGAATCCTGGTCGGCGGTGGCGTCACGGTGCTGGTCGCAGCAATCGGCGCGTGGTTCCTTGCTTCTCTCGGCGCTTCGACCGGTGGACCGCATGCGGCGGGAGGCCGCGGCGATCTCCGAGCATGACGCGAGCACGCGCCTCGCGGTCCCCGAGACGGGGGATGAGATCGCGGAGCTCGGTCACACGATGAACGAGCTGCTTGGTCGCCTGCAGGGTGCACTCGCCCAGCAACGGGCCTTCGTCGCGGATGCCGGCCATGAGCTCCGCACTCCGCTGTCGATCCTGCGCACCGAGCTCGAGCTCGCGGCTCGTCCGGGACGTGACGAGGGCGAGCTCCGCCAGGCGGTCGAGGACGCGGGGCCGAGACCGACCGGCTCTCGCTCCTGGCCGAGGAGCTGCTCTTCCTCGCCCGTCAGGACGAGCGCATGAACCAGGACCGTCGTGAGCTGCAGCCCCTGCACCCGTTGCTCGACCGGAGCGTCGAGGCCGCGAGGGGCCGAGCTCAGGCTCGAGGTGTCGAGCTGCGCGGCGCGTTGCCGCTCGACCTCGTCGGTGTCGTCGACGGTCCCGATCTCCGGCGTGCGGTCGACAACCTGCTCGACAACGCGCTCCGGTTCGCGCCCGCGGGCTCGGCGGTGGAGGTCGAAGCGCGGCGAACCGGTGCGCTGGTCGTGATCATCGTGCGGGATCGAGGCCCGGGCTTCCCTCCGGACTTCCTGCCCCATGCGTTCGAGCGGTTCCGGCGCGCCGATGCATCACGGTCGCGAGCGGACGGAGGAAGTGGTCTCGGACTGGCCATCGTGCGAGCCGTGGCGAAGCAGCACGGTGGTGATGCGGCGGTGTCGAACCGAGAAGGCGGCGGCGCCGAGGTACGAGTCTCGATACCCGCCGAATAGCTCGCGGGATCAGGCCGGCCGGGCCGTGGGACGAAGTCGCAGACACCGGATGCGAGTGTGGCCCCACGACCAATGTCGGGCGCAGGGCTCCGTCCTCACCGGGAGCGGCGCGCGGAAGGTCCGCCAGTCGAGCAGCCAGAGTCGCCCGCTCGGTCGCCCTGCTCCCACCGCGAGCCCCGAGGCTCCGGGAACGTCGGGCACTCGGACCCGGTGCGTCTCGAATCGACTGCGCACCCCCAGGGACCACTGGAGCTCCGGGGCCTTGCTCACCGGGCGCACGGCGACGACGTCGCCGGGGCGCACCACCTGCTCGAGCCGGCGAAGCGGCGCGTCCGGGCCGGTGGGCTGCGTGATCACGGTGACGACCGAGGGCACGAGGAGGGCGAGCAACGCGACGGCGGCGAGCGCGCCAACGATGCGGGTTCGCCGGATCAACCGCTCGAGCACGTACGCGACGGCGAGCAACGGTGCCCAGGCCACGACCGTGAAGGTGCGGTCCAACACCACCGGCTCGACGCGACCGACCACCGCGGCGATCCCGACGGGGACGACCCAGCAGCACACCCACACCCGGCCGAGGACCCGGTCGCTCCGCCAGATCACCAGGCCTCCGGCTGCGATGAGCGCCGCGGCCGGGACCGCGAGCGCCGGATCGAACGTGACGAGTCGGGCGAGCGCGGTCGCGAGACCGATCGGGGTCGTGGGTGCGATCCAGCTCGAGTGGCCACCACCGGCCTGGGTCACGAAGATCGGGCCCCAGAGGATCAGCCAGCCGAGGACACCGAGCCCGATCGCGGCCCGCCACGTCCAGGCATCACGGTCGCGCCTTCGGCCCGGCAGCACGAAGAGCCCGCCGGCGAGCAGGAACATCGAGACGTGCGTGAGCAGCCCGGCGAGGACGAGGAAGCCCACCAGGGGTGCGTGCCAACGGCGGGGACGCTCGAGCCAGCCGGCCGCCACGACCGCCACGGCGACCCCGACGAGCTCCATCTCCGCGTACATCCGCGCTTCGCGTCCGTGGGCCACCTGGAAGGCGTCGATGGCCATCAGGGCGGTTGCGATGACGCCGACCCGCCCTCGGGACCGCATCCAGCAGGCGAACAGCACGAGTGCTCCGAGCGAGAACGCGACGGAGGGAAGCCGGAACCACAGCTCGCTCACACCGGCCCGCGCCAGTGGAAGGCGCACGAGGTAGTCGAGCGGAGGGTGCGAGTCGCGCGCGCCGAGGAAGTCGAACAGCTTCCCGACCGGGAGCCGCCCGGCCATTGCGGTGAACGACTCGTCGTAGTTCAGCCGCGACGATCCCAGATCCCAGAGCCTCAGCGTCGCGCCGGTCAGGACGCAGGCGATGAGCCAGAGGCGGGTTCGGGCGCGCCCGTCGGCGCGATCCGACTGACCCGGTTGCAACTCGAGAGCTCGAGCCGCTCGCTGTCGTTGCGCGATCGCCGTCATCGCGTGCGCTCCTCCATGCCGGCACGGTACGGAGGAGCTTCTTCGATGACGATGAAGGATTGATGTGAAGTCGATGAGAACCGGGCGCTGACGGACACGCGTGTCGAGCCGTTCGATGAGGAGTTGGTGAGAACCGCTCTCACCGTTCTGAAATGTGTGGGTCGCCTCACCGAGCTCGTGGGAGCTCCGAGTCGCGGCCGCCCACGCGTCGCCATCACGTTCGACGACGGGTACGCCGACAACGTGCTGACCGCCGCGCCCCGAACCTCGATGTCCACCGACCGGTGCGAGGGCGCGGGCCGAACTAGCGTGCACCGTGCAGGGGTGGGGAAAGGCTGACCCCCCAGATGGCGTATCCCGACTGCACTGATTGCGGGACGACTCTCGTCCTCACCGTCTCGCCCGTCGACTCGGCCGGCTGGTACCTGCGGCGCCGGAAGCTCGGGCTTCCCAAGGTGTTGCTGCGGTGCCCGGGGTGCGGCGCGGCGTGGGAAGCCGACCTCGACGGCGTGCTGACCCGCTCGGTCCATCGCGGGGCCCGGTAGCTCCGTCGACCGAGCCGCTCAGGGAAGGATTCCCGTCGTGGGCGGTCGGGGCGCGGCGGTGTCGCGGCCTTCGGCCAGCGCAAGACCGGCGAGGAGTGCGTTGCGCAGGTCGGCGGGTCGATGACGTCGTCGTAGCCCATGCCGTGCGCCTGCGGTCCGACGGCCCGCGGCCTGCTCGCGGCCACCTCGGCTTGCGTCGGGTCGTCGAGCTTGGCGAGCGCCCGCCGACTCCGCCGGCATCGCCCCGAGGGTCACGCCGGGAACGCGTAGCGTATCGTCTGGTCGTCGTAGGGGTTCATCGCCATGACCGAGAGCCGAAGCCGAACGCCTTGCGCAGCGTGACGTGCAGCTTCGGGACCGTCAGCCGGTGCTGCGCCGCGAACATGCGCGGCCGCGTGGCGCAGGCTGCCCTGCTGCTCGGCCTTCGTGCCCGCGAGCACCCCTGGGTTGTCGGCGAGGAACACGACGGGGAGGTGGAACGCGTCGGCGACGTCGAGGAAGTGCGTCGCCTTCTCCGCCGCGTCGGTGTCGACTGCTGCCGGCCCGGACGCTCGGGATCGTTGGCCACGAGCGCCACGCTGCGTCCGCCGAGGCGCGCCAGCGTCGTGACGATCGAGCGCCCGAAGCGCGGCTGGATCTCGAGCAGCGCACCGCCGTCCACGACGCCTCGATCACCGGCCGGATGGAGTACGGCCTGCGATGGTCGGGCGGGACGAGGTCAGCAGCTCGTCGAGCCGGCGGGGACCGGCGTCCGGTCCGTCGCGCGCCGGCGTCGGCGCCCAGGCGTTGAGCGGGAAGTACGAGGTACCGGCGGCGAGTGCGAGGGCGTCGCTGTCGTCCTCGACGACGTTGTGCGCGACGCCCGCCGTCGACGTGGACCTGCGGACCGCCGAGCTCCTCCTTCGTCACGTCCTCACCGGTCGCCGACTTCACGAGCGGCGGGCCGGCGGAGAACATCGACGCCCGTTCCGTCATCACCATGAAGTCGGCAGAGCGGCCCGGACAGCGCGCCGTGCCCGCCGGCGGGCCCGAGCACGAGCGTGACGATCGGCACGACGCCCGACAGCTCGGCGAGCGCCTGCAGGTCGTTCGGGTCGCCGACCCGAACCCGTGTTGGTGAGGCGGTGGCCCGCGCCGTCGAGCATGAATGACGAGCGGCATCCGCTCCTGGCGGCGAGCTGGCAGAGCCGGAAGCGCTTGTCGGCCGCGCCGACTCCCGATCGATCCGCCGAGCACGGTGAAGTCTTCGGCCCCGGCGAGCACGGGCCGGCCGTCGATCCGACCGGCGCCGGCGACGAAGGCGTCACCTGGGGCCGGCGGCTCGTCGGTCGTCCCCACCAGGCTGCCGATCTCGAAGAACGTCCCCGGGTCGAAGAGGCGCGCCAGTCGCTCCCGGCGTTCAGCCGGCCCCGGTCGCGCTGGCGGACGAGGCGCGCCTCGCCGCCCATGCCGTGCGCTTCGCGCTTGCGGCGTTCGACCTCCTCGAGCGCGGGGCCCCAGCCGAAGAGCTCGTCGTCCATGCGGTCGGGAGGCTACCGGGCGAACTCGAGGAGCTGGGGCGCGAGGAGCGGCCAGTGGTTGAAGAGGTGACCGGTGCCATCGCGCGGGCGCCTCGCCGCGTTGCTTCCACTCGTCGTCGGGCCACGGCGGTTCGACGAGACGGGATCCCGGGATCAGATCGTGCAGCGTCTCGGACGTAACGCGCGTGTGGTGGGGGTCGCTCGCGCCGCTGCGGAAGATGAGCGTCGGCACGTCGAGCTTCGAGAGCTCGTCGTCGCGCAGGCCCGGAATGGTCGAGTCGGGCGCCGGGCAGTACACGAGCATCCAGCGTTCCAACGTCTCGATGAACCGGCGCGGGTCGAGCGCGAGGAACCGGGCGCGGTTGCGCGGGTTCTTCTCGATGACCTCGGCCCATTCGGGCAGCGCGGCGACCGCTTCCATGCCGCCCTGCCACGCGGCGCGGATGGACTCACCGCAGTAGTGGGTCGCGAGGAGCAGGAGCCCGTACACGCCACCCGAGATCCAGACGAGCGCGAGCCGGTCCACGACCTCCGGGTGCCGGACCGCGGTGAGCAGTGACACCCGCGAGCCGCCCGAGCCGCCCATCACGACCGCCGGCGCGAGGTCAAGGGTGCGGAGCAGCCCGGTCGAGCGCGTCGGCCTGCATCTCCGACTCGGATGCTCCGTCGAAGCACACGTCCGAAGCGCCACAGTTCGGTCGGTCCCAGATCAACACGCGCTGCCCCTCGCGCGGCGATCGACTCGGCGAGCTGGCGGATGCCGGGAGCGTCCATGCCGAACCGACCGCCGGGGGTGACGACCCAGGCCGGGCCGTCGCTTCCGACGAGCTCGTAGGCGATCCGCGTCCCCTCGATCTCCGTCGTGGGCATGCGGGCGACTGTACCGGCCGGTCGGAGCGGGAGCACCGGTGGCCAGGAACGCGAGAGTGTGGAAACTGCGACTGCAAGGGGGACCGGCAATGGGGTTGCGACTCGATGATGTGAAGGTGGTCGACGCCGACACGCACATCACCGAGCAGCACGACCTCTGGACGAGCCGGGCCCCCGCCTCGCTGCAGGACCGGGTGCCCCAGGTCTCACGGCTCGACGGCGTGGCCTGCTGGTGCGTCGACGGCGAGATCCTCGGTCGCGCCGGCGCCGGCGGGGTGGTCGACAACGAGGGCAACAAGGGCCGTTCGTTCGAGGGGCTCTTCGAGTGGGAGATCGACAAGGCGCACGTCGCGTCCTACGACCCCGTCGCGCGCGTCCAGCTGATGGACCAGCTCGGCGTCCACGCGCACGTCGTGTTCCCGGGGGTGGTGGGGCTCGGCGGCCAGGGGCTGGCCGACGTCGTGAAGGACGTCGCACTGCGCACGACCTGCCTCGAGATCTTCAACGAGGCGAGCGCGGAGATCCAGGCGGAGTCGGGCAACCGCCTGCTCCCCATGGGACTGCTCCCGGCCTGGGACGTCGACGCGTGCGTCCGCGAGGCCCAGCGGATCTCGGACCTCGGCTTGCGCGGCGTCAACCTGACCTCGGACCCCCAGGACCTCGGCGCACCGGACCTCGCCAGTCCCGCGTGGGACCCGGTGTGGGACGCGTGCAGCTCGCTCGGCCTCCCCGTGCACTTCCACATCGGCGCGAGCCTCACGACGATGAGCTACTTCGGGACGTATCCGTGGCCGTCCCACGACGAGGACACCAAGCTCGCGATCGGCGGAACGCTGCTCTTCATCGGCAACGCGCGCGTCGTCGTGAACATCATCTGCTCGGGCATGCTCGACCGGTTCCCCGAGCTGAAGATCGTCTCGGTCGAGAGCGGCGCGGGCTGGGTCCCGTTCATCCTCGAGGCACTCGAGTACGAGATGGAGGAGAACGCGCCGGGGCTCAAGCAGAGCCTCTCGCTGACGCCGAAGGAGTACTTCCAGCGCAACATCTACGCCACGATGTGGTTCGAGCGGACCGACATCGCGCAGGTCGTGGCCGCCGTCGGCGAGGACAAGATCCTGTTCGAGACCGACTTCCCGCACCCGACGTGCCTCTTCCCGAACCCGCTCGAGACCGCGGCGCGCAACATGGCGGCGCTGTCCGAGACCGCGCAGCGCAAGATCCTCGGTGGCAACGGCACCGCGCTCTACCGGCTCTGAGCGCTACGCGTAGGTCCAGTCGGGGCGCTTGAGCTCCTGACGCGCGGTCGTACACGGCGACCCCGTCGCTGATGTCCGTCAGCTTCGGCACGGGCACGATCGGTGTGGGTGGGGCGCCCTCGAGGTGGGCGACGAAGTCCTCCGGGAACCGGCGCAGCAGGCTGGAGATCACGCGGCGTTCCTGCGCTCCGAGGTAGCACCGGTTCGCGTCGGTCACGGTCAGGAGCCGGGCGCCGATGAGCTCGATGTCGTACTCGTCACCCGTGCCGGCGGCGATGTTCTCGAGGTGCGCCGTGACCTCACCCGTGCCGAACTTGCAGGCCGGGCACTGACCGCACGACTCGACGTACAGGAACCGGCTCACCATCCGGGCGACCGTGGCCATGTCTGCCGTGTCGTCGTAGACGATGAACCCGCACGCACCCATCCCGGACCCCGCGGCGAGCATCGCCTCGTACGTGAGCGGCGTCTCGATCTCGTCCGCGGTCAGCACCGGGTTGGCGACGCCGGACAGCACGGCCTTGACCCGGCGGTCGGGTCGCGTGCCGCCGCCGATCTCGACGATCACCTCCGAGAGTGATGTCCCGAGCTCGAACTCGGCGACGCCCGCGCGGCGCACGTCGCCGACCACGGTCGCGATCGCGGTGCCCGGCGACTCCGAGGTGCCCATCGACCGGTACCACTCGGCTCCGTGTGACGTGATCAGCGGGACGTTGGCGAAGGTCTCGACGTTCGACACCAGCGTGGGGTTGCTGCCGACGACGGCGCTGTCCTCGCTCACGCTCGCGCCGGAGGACCAGCCGACGGGCGGCGTCGTCGCGAACAGACCCAGGAGGTACGGCGGCACGGTGCGGGGCAGCGGCTCCCCGCTCTCGATGAACTCGAGCAGACCCGTCTCCTCGCCGTACAGGTACTCGTCCGGTCCGCTGACGATCGTGATTGGCACCGAACCCAGCAGGCCGCGCTCGGTCATCTCGTGCGACGCGCGTTCCAACGCGTCGATCTGCGGGACGAACGATCGCTTCACCGCGACGAACGCTCGCACCGCGCCGATCGTCTCGGCGGCGATCTGCAGACCCTCGAGGACCTGGTACGGGTTGCGGGCCAGCAGCGCCCGGTCCTTGAAGCTCCCCGGCTCGCCCTCGGCCCCGTTCGCGACGACGTACCGATCGCCCACGTCCAGTCCGCCCGCCCGGATCGACTCCCACTTGCGCCCGGTGGGGAAGCCGGCACCGCCGCGCCCGCGCAACCCTGACGCGGTCAGGGCTTCGACGACCGCGTCCGGGCCCATGGTGCGAGCGGCGCGGAGCCCGGCGCCACCCTCGCGTCCGCTCTCGTACTCCTCGTAGGTGCGGATCGGCGCGTCGGGCAGCAGACGATGGGTCCTCAAGGTGGTTCCATCCTCACACGTGTGGCCTGACCGGTTGCAATCTCCACGCCCGGGGTCGTCGTAGGCTCACCGGCGTGGCCTACGACTTGTGCCCCGTGTGCCAGGCGCCGTTGATCAGCGACCCGGCGGACCCCGTCGGCGTCGACGTCGACGGCCACCGGTGGCCGACCCGCGAGTGCCTCGAGCACGGCCTCTTCGGTCGCCGTGACGACGGCGTGCTCGTCCCCGTCGCCGCCCCCGACTGATCCGGGGGCCGCGCGGAGACTGCGCTTCGGCGTGCGGGCGCGTGGGTCCTTCCCGACGGTTGATCGGCCGGATCGATTACGGTCCCGTTCAGCATTCGTTCAGTGTGGGGGGCCCAACATGGACGTCAGCCTTCGTCGATCCGCCGTCGTCATCGCTGCCGTCGGGCTCCTGGCGGCCACGCTGGTCGCGACGCCGGCGGGTGCGCACACGGCGACGCCGCCGGCGAGCGGTGATCGGGCCCGGTACATCCTCCCGCCCGGGAACTACGGCGGCTTTCCCACGACGGACCAGTCGCGCGACCAGCTCCCGCTGTACGACGGTCTCACGCCGTTGCGCGGCAACGTCACCGACGCAGACATCGACTCGCACTTCATCCCCGAGGACTTCAAGCCCGTAGGGGCCACCCACGTCGAGCCGACCGGCCACCCGGGGACCACGATCGTCTACGACTCGTACGGCGTCCCGCACGTCTCCGGCAAGACGCGGGCGGACCTGGCCTTCGGCGCGGGCTGGGTGACCGCACGTGACCGCGGCCTCCTCCTCCAGCTCGGCCGCGGTCCGGCCCGCGCAGCCGTCGCGGATGTCCCGGGCATCAATGCGTTCGGGCTCGTCACGAGTGGTCAGTCGTTCGTGCCGAGCGCGCAGACCGAGCAGCTCCTCACCGACCAGGCGAACCTCATCGTCAAGACCTACGGCGCCAAGGGTCGGGAGATGATCGCCGACATGCAGGCGGAAGCCGACGGCATCACCGCCTACTTCAAGGCGCACGACATCAACCAGCCGCCGGTCACCGTCAACGACGTGATCGCGGTGACCGCCTTCATCGGGTCGATCTTCGGCGCGGGTGGAGGCGCAGAGGCGTCGAACGCGGAGTTCCTTTCGAAGCTGCAGGGCGAGCTGGGGCCGGTCAAGGGTCGCGAGGCCTGGGAGGACGCGATGTTGTTCGGCGACCCCGAGGCGCCGACGACGATCAAGCAGCCGTTCAACTACGGCATCGACACGGGTGGCCCGGTGACCGGATCGGTGGGGATCGACGCCGGCTCGATCGTGTCGCTCGACCCGACCGCGAGCGCGGCTGCGGCGGCGCCGGCTCCGACGGCGTCGACTCGGGCCGCGTCGCTCACGTCGACCCCCGTCGCCGCGTCGGCGTCGCTCTCCACGCCGGCGCCGACGGCGGCCGATCAGCCGACGTACCCCGCGGCCGGCCCGGTGCCGGCGAAGCAGGCGTCGAACTTCCTCATCGTGGACCCGACCCGGTCGGCGAGCGCGAAGACGCTCGCGGTGATGGGCCCGCAGCTCGGCTACTACTACCCGGAGATCGTGGAGCAGATCCACCTCAGCGGCCCGGGCATCGAGGCCCAGGGGATCGCGGTGCCGGGTGCCGCGATGTACCTCCTCATCGGCCGGACCCCGGACTACGCGTGGAGCTTGACGTCCGCGGACCAGGACGTCCGCGACGTGTTCGTGGAGCGGCTCTGCAACCCCGACGGCACCCCGCCGACCCGGGCGTCGGACCACTACCGGTTCCAGGGTGTGTGCCGGCCGTTCCAGACGTTCGACGCGGGCACGCTCAACGGCACGCCGGTCGTCTATCCGACGTCGGTGCACGGTCCCGTGATCGGCACCGCGACGTCGAACGGCCAGCCCGTCGCGCTGACCCGGGAGCGCTCCACCTTCGGGCGCGACGGCCTGAACCTCGCGGCGCTCAAGGACATGACCGAGGACCAGGCCACGACGCCGCAGCGCTTCTGGTCGATCGCCAACGAGTTCGGCTTCACGTTCAACTGGGGCTACGCGTCTCGCACCGAGACCGCGTACTTCTCCTCCGGTCTGCTGCCCGTGCGTGCGCCGGGCCTGGACCGCCGGTTGCCCACGGACGGGACCGGGGCCTACGAGTGGCGGGGCTTCCTCGACGAATGGCAGCACCCGCACAGTGAGGCAGGACCGAACGGCTTGCTGCTGAACTGGAACAACCAGTCGGCCCCGGGCTTCATGCACGGCGACGACACGCCCTTCGGATCGGTGCACCGGGTCGAGCTGTTCAACCAGTTCCCGGCCCGGGTCACCCTGGCCAACGACGTGAGCGTGATGAACCGCGCCGCCACCGAGGACGTCCGCGCGCCGGTCTGGCCCGTCGTCAGCCAGGTCCTCCACACCGGGCCCGCGCCGAACCAGCTCGACGCGCGGGTCGTCAGCCTCCTCGACGACTGGGTGCGACGCGACGCGCCGGTGCTGGACGCGGACAACAACGGCCAGGACGACGACGCCGGCCCCGACGGTCATGAACGCGCTCTGGACGCCGATTGCCACCGCGGTCATGCATCCGGTGTTCGGTGACCTCACCGGCGCGCTGGACGACATCCGCGGGCTCGGAAGCCTCTCGGGGGAGTCCTACGTCGACAAGGACCTCCGCACGCTGCTCCACGACCCCGTGCGCGGCCGCTTCAACCTGCGGTACTGCGGCAACGGCTCGCTCGACGCGTGCCGGGCGTCGCTCTGGGCGGCCGTCGACCACGTGGCCGCGAGCCTTGCGGCGGCCCAAGGGCCGAATCCCGACGCGTGGCGGACCGCGTCGCAGCGCACCGGCTTCACGCCCGGGCTCATCCCCGACACGATGCGCGCGGTGAACCGCCCGACGTTCCAACAGGTCCTCGAGCTCGCGCCACCGGCCAGTCGGCCGCCCTGCTGCTCGCCGCCCCACTTCCCGCACCCGGTCCCGGGACCGCAGGGCCACTGGCCCCCCGGAGTCGATCACCTCTGGGGTGGGGGCCACTTCCGCCGGTTCTGAGCGCGCGCCGAGTCGGTCAGTCGTCGGCTATGACCAGCACCGCGGCACCGGTGACCCGGTCGTGCGCGAGGTCCCGCGAGCGCGTCGTTCGCCGCGGCGAACGGGTACGGCGTCGCCGACACGTGGATGTGGATCCGGGCGGCGGTCTGGAGCAGCATCCGGCCGTCGTCGCGCGTGTTCGCAGTCACGCTGCGCAGCACGCGCTCCTCGAAGAGGTGCTGCTCGTAGCTGAGCGGCGGGATGTCCGTCAGGTGGATGCCCGCGATCGCCAGCGTCCCGCCCCGGTCGAGCGCCTCCAGCGCGGGCGGCACCGACGTCCCGACCGGCGCGAACAGGATCGCGGCATCAAGGGGCTCGGGCGGCGGGTCCGCGGCGCCGGTCGCGCTCGCAGCGCCCAGCTCGAGCGCGAGCGCGCGGGCCTCCCCCGCGCGGGTCATGACGTGCACCCGCAGACCCTCGGCGATCGCGACCTGGGCGATCAGGTGCGCGGATGCCCCGAACCCGTAGATGCCGAGGCGGCCGTCCGGTGGGCAGTGGGATTGGCGCAACGAGCGGTAGCCGATGATCCCGGCGCAGAGGAGGGGAGCGGCCTCGAGGTCGGAGAAGTCCTCCGGAAGCGGGTACACGTACGCCGCGTCCACGACGAGGTACTCGGCGTAGCCGCCGTCCACATCCCATCCGGTGAACCTCGGTGCGACGCAGAGGTTCTCCCGTGCGGTCGTGCAGAACGGGCACACGCCACAGGTGTGCGCCAGCCACGGCACGCCGACCCGCTGCCCTTCCGTCAGATGGCCCGCGCCGTCGCCGAGCGCGTCGACGATTCCGACGACCTCGTGGCCCGGCGTGACCCGGTCCCGATGCGGGAGCAGGTCACCTTCGGCGAGGTGCAGGTCGGTGCGGCAGACGCCGCACGTCAGCACGCGCAACGCGGACCTGGCCGGGCCCGGGGGTCGGGATCGGTCGCTCGACGAGCGCGAGCGGGTGATCGTCGATCGGTCCGGGCTCGTCGACGACCCATGCCTTCATCAGTGCACGTCCCGGCGGTCGAAGAGTGCCGTCGCCAGCCCACCGAGTCCGAGTGCGATGCCCGTGGTGATCACGATCGTCGCGGGCGCCGGGTCCTGCGCCGGGGCGAGGGCCATGTAGTGGAACAGCGACAGGTGCTCGAGGGAGCTCACGCCCGTGACCGATCGACGCCAGGAGGTCGACGAGCAACGACCAGATGATCACGCCGTAGACGGCCACCGCGGCAGCTCGGGCTGCGATCGGCGAGCACGACGGCGCCGATGCCGAGCGCGACCAGCGCGGTCGGGCACGACGTTGAGCCCGGCGCCGAGCATCGTGCGTGAGGTCGAGGTCGACGCCCTGGCTCTCCGCGCCGAGCCACGCGCCGAACCCGGCGAGCAGCGCCGGCGATCACGATCGCGGCGCCGCTGAGCGCGAGCCGGCCGGCGAACCAGCGTCCGCGCCGAGTCGTGGGCTGGTGAGGACGTGCACGCAGCCTGTCCCGACGTCTCTTCCGTCGCCCGCGGCGCCGATCTGGCCGGCGGGAAGCAACGCCACCACCGTGGCGACGAGCAGGAACGCGACCCCGAGGTACTGCGTGGCGAAGCTGCCGTGCACGCCGAACTTTTCGAGCGTGTCGTCGAACGAGTCCGGGATGCTTCGCCGTGGTGACCTTCACGATGACGCCGAGCATCAGGCCCGCTCGCGAGCGCGCCGCGCGCACCACGCCGCGAGCACCGGGAGCTCGAGCCGCACCGTCGATGCCCGAACGCGGAACCGAGCCCGAACGGGCGGAGGCCGCGCGACGTCGCGCGGACGCCAGCAGCCCGTCGCCGACGTCGCGCCGCGACGCGAGCATCACGGCGACCGAACCGAGCGCGACGACCGCTGGCCGCGCGCCGGGACGCAGCGGCCAGAGGTCGTTCGCGGCTGAACGGCGCATCGAGCTCGGTCCAACCGAACGGCGTCGCCCAGCGCAGCCAGTGCGTGCCCGCGCCGGAGTCGGCCACCATGCGCACACGAACGCGACGCCGAAGACCGCCATCGCCGAGGCCGTCGGCGGTGCGCCGGGTGCGGCTCGAGCTGCGACGTGACCGCGCCGACCGCGGCGAAGACCAGGCCGCGGGCATCGCGATGCTCAAGCCGTACAGCAGCGGTCGGCGCCGGTGCCGAAGCCGACATCGGGTTGCGAGCCGGCCAGCGAGCGTGATCAGCGGTCGTGCCGGCGAAGATCACGCCGACCGCGGCGGCGAGCGCGCCGAGGATCGGCTGCGGTGGCCCGCGAGGCCCGGGTGCTCCCCGCCAGCACGAGCTGCCACCGGCCGGTGTCCTCCTCGCCGCGCAGCACGCGTGGTCGCCGCGAGCAGCGCCCAGATCGCGCCGATCGTCGTGAGGAAGACGAAGCCCTTGTAGACCGTGTACCCGCCGACCGTGTCGATCGCCGACGACCGGCCCGAGCAGGACCGCGAGGCCCCGGTCGCGTGCTGGTGGTCGGCGACGAGCTGGTGCCGGCTCGCGTCGGTCGGGAACGAAGCCTGACGTAGGACAGCGCCGACGACGCCGCGGTCGCCGCCGAACGCGAGCCGCGCAGACGGACGCGCCGATCCACAGCTGCCCGAAGCTGCGGCGGGCCACCGCCGCGCCGGCGCGGGCGCGCTCGCGGCGTCGGGCGGCCGGATCCGGCGGCGCGACGGTCGTGGTCAGCTGCGGGGCGTGCGGCCCGGTCGCACTCGTCGCCGTAGTGCGACATGAACAGCTCCTCGAGCGACGGCTCGCGCGTCGTCATGTGCTCGATGCCGGCGTGCAGCGAGGGCGGCGAGCAGCGGGTCCATCGAGCCCGTCACGTCGCACTCGACGCGTCGTGGCCGTCGACGACGACGTTGCTCGACGCCCGTCGACCGCCGAGAGATCGGGCGCGAGCCCGCTGCCAGCCACCGCGGACGCGGACCGCGGCCAAGCCCCGGAGCACGTCGAGGCTGGCCGGTCTCGATGATGCGCCCGGCGCGGAGCATCGCGACCCGGTCGCACACCGCTTCGACCTCGCTCAGGATGTGCGACGACAGCAGCACCGTCTGCCCGCGGTCGCGCGCCTCGCGCACGCACTCGCGGAACACCTGCTCCATGATCGGGTCGAGGCCCGTCGTCGGCTCGTCGAGCAGGAGCAGGTCGGCGCGGCTCGCGAACGCGGCGACCAGCAGCACCTTCTGGCGGTTGCCGTGGCTGTACGCGCGGACCTTCTTGTCCGGCGTCGAGCGCGAACCGCTCGATGAGCTCGGCGCGGTACGCGTCGTCGACCGAGCCGTGGATCGCGCCGAGGAACCGCAGCGCCTCCGCGCCGGTCAGCGACGGCCAGAGGTTCGCCTCGCTCGGCACGTACGCGAGCCGCCGGTGGATCGCGGGCGCGTCGTGCCACGCGTCGAGATCGAAGATGCGTCGCGCGGCCCGCGGTGGCGCGGATCAGGCCGAGCAGGAGCGCGATCGTCGTCGACTTCCCGGCGCCGTTCGGGCCGAGGTAGCCGAAGACCTCGCCGGCTTCGATCTCGAGGTCGAGCGCGTCGAGCGCGACGGTCGGCCCGTAGTGCTTCGACAGGTGCTCGGTCCGCACGGCCGCGACCACGTGATGGATCCCCTCGTCGGGTTGACGCTCGGACACCTCATGTTGCCGCGTGTCGGCCGGGGTCGGTGTGGCGACCGTCATCTCGGGTGGAGCCTGGCGTGCGCGCTACAGGTCGGCCAGCCGTTCGCCGACGGGTCCGAGCCGCTTCGTGAACTCCACCGGATCGCCGTGGGGGACGAAGATCACGGTGTCGATGCCGAGGTCGGCGTAGACCCGCATGTCCTCGACGAACGCGTCGGTGTCGGTGAAGGCATCCGCTCGGGTCAGCATCGTCTTCTCGATGGTGTCGTAGTCGCGCGCTTCGTCGGCGCAGTGGCTCCGGAGCACGTCCAGCTTGTGCGTGACCTCCGCGGGCGGGGTCTCGAAGAGGTTGCACGCGTCGGCGTAGCGCGCGACGAGGCGCAACGTCTTGCGCTCACCACTCCCACCGATCATCACCGGTGGTCGCGGGCGGCTGATCGGGGGCGGCTGGCAGATCGTCTCGGCCAGCTGGTAGTGCTTGCCCGTGTACGGCCCCTCGTCGTCGCTCCACATCTGGAAGCAGATCTGCAGCGTCTCCTCGAGCCGTTCGAACCGTTCGGACACCGGGGGGAACGGGACACCGAGCCCGGCGTGCTCGCGGTCGTACCAGGCCGCGCCGATGCCGAGCTCACCTCGACCTTCCGACAGCACGTCGAGGGTCGCGACCGTCTTCGCGAGCAGACCGGGATGGCGGTAGGTCACACCGGTGACGAGCAGGCCGAGGCGAATGGTCGACGTGTGCGCGGCGAGGAAGCCGAGGGTCGTGTAGCCCTCCATCATCGGGTCGGTCGCCGGTGCCATCGCTTCCATCTGGAACCAGTGGTCCATGACGCTGAGGTGGCTGATGCCGGCTTCCTCGGCCGCGGTGGCCACGCCCGCGAGCGTGGGCGCGATCGATGCCGGGGTGTCCGGCCAGGTGAAGCTGACGACGTGCAGTCCGATCTTCATGGGGATCCTTCGGGGTGGTGGGAAGCGACGAACGGGTGCTCAGCGCGACGGTGTGAGCGGCTCGATCGGGCTCATGTCGGGGTAGCGGGCGCCGGCGGCCGCGTCGTTCGGAAACGTCGCGTCGATGGTGGCCAGCTCGTCGGTGGTCAACGCGACGGAGAGCGCGCCGACGTTCTCTTCGAGGTAGCTGACGCGCTTCGTGCCGGGAATCGGCGCGACGTCGTCGCCCTGGGCCAGCACCCACGCGAGCGCGAGCTGCCCGGGCGTGCAGCCCTTGTCGGCGGCGAGCTTCCGCACCTGCTCGACGAGGTCGAGGTTCTTGGCGAAGTTGTCGCCCATGAACCGCGGGTTGAACCGGCGGAAGTCGTCGGCGGCGAAGTCGTCGATCGAGGTGATCTGCCCGGTCAGGAAGCCGCGCCCCAGGGGGCTGTAGGGGACGATGCCGACGCCCAGCTCGCGGGCGAGGGGCACCATCTCGGTCTCGAGGTCGCGGCTCCACAGCGACCACTCGCTCTGCAGCGCGGAGATCGGGTGCTCGGCGTTCGCGCGGCGCAGCGTGTCGGCCGCGGCCTCGGACAGGCCGAGATGGCGCACCTTGCCGGCGCGCACGAGCTCGGCCATCGCGCCGACGGTCTCCTCGATCGGGGTCTTCGGGTCGGTGCGGTGCGCGTAGTACAGGTCGATGGTGTCGATGCCGAGCCGCTCGAGCGAGGCGTCGCAGGCCTGCTGGACGTACGCGGCGTCGCCGCGCACCGAACGCCTGGAGGGGTCGTCGGCCGAGCGCTCGATGCCGAACTTCGTCGCGACGGTGACCTCGTCGCGCCGACCCGAGATCGCCCGCCCCACCAGCCGCTCGTTGGTGAACGGTCCGTACATGTCGGACGTGTCGAGGAAGGTGACCCCGAGGTCGAGCGCCCGGCGGATGGTCGTGAGCGACTCCTCGTCGTCGTGCGCGCCGTAGAAGTCGCTCATCCCCATGCAGCCGAGGCCCTCGGCGGAGACGGTGAGTCCGGCGCGACCGAGCGCGCGGGTGGGGGTGGGAGCGGTCATGGGGAGGTCCTTCGGTAGAGGTCGATCTTGTGGTTGATGGCGCCGAGGCAGTCGTTGAGGTGCTCGAGGTCGCCCAGCACGCGCCGGCGGTGGTCCTCGAGCAGGGCCAGGCGAGCCGGTTCGGTGCTCGGTCCCGCCCGCACGAGGTCCACGTACTCCTGCATGCGCACGATCGGCATCCCGGTGGAGCGGAGCTTGCGGAGGAAGTCCACGCGGGCGAGGTCGGCGTCGCTGTACAGCCGGCGGCCGCTCTCGTCGCGCCCGACCGGGTCGATGAGCCCGATCCGCTCGTAGTAGCGCAGCGTGTGGGCGGAGACCCCGGTGCGCTCGGCGGTGGCGGCGATCGAGAGGCTGGTCACTGCCGCGACGGTATGACTTCGAGCGCGCTCGAAGTCAAGCGGCGGGGGTGATCGGCCGGGCCGACAGCACCATCGCCGGCCGCTCGATGAGCGCCGAGTACCGGCGGGCCAAGCCCCGGAGCTCCGGGTGCGAGGCGAGCCGGGTGATCAGCTCCTTCTGCGAGGTCGTGACCCCGATGCGCGCGTCGAGCTGGGCCTTGAGCCGGTCCCGGGTCGCCCGCTGCGCCGCGGTGAGCGGGTCGAGGGTGGCGACGACGCGCCATCCGTCGCCGGTCGGGCGGTCGGCCGCGACGGAGAGCCGGAGCTCGAGCACCGCGGTCGCCGGATGGGCGCGGAAGTCTCCGTACCGGTTGGCCACCTCCTGGTTCACGACGACGTCGACGCCCGCCTGGTGCAACGTGGCCGCGAGGACCTCCGGGCCCAGGCTGTCGATGGCCCCACCGGGCGCCCGACTGTTCGACTGCACCAGCACGGGACCCCGCGCGCCACGCGCGATCGGGACCGCCCGGTCGGCGAGGTGCTCGAGCACCTGGTCCGGGGCCGGCGGCGCCGCAAGACCTTGTCCGGCTTGGATGGTGTTCGCGACGCCGAAGCCGAGCACCGCGATCGTCAGCACGGGAACGCCGACCCGGGCGACGGCGCGACGAGCCCCGCCACGCAGTGGCGAGAAGAAGCACCAGCCGGCGGCGAGCGCGGCGCCGACGCCGCACACCCAGGTCGGCTGCATGATCTCGACGAAGACCGGCCCGATCAGGCGCGACAGCGAGACGATCTCGGCGGCGATTCCGACGATGACCGTCGCGCCGAGGGCCAGCGATCGGTCGCGCCGCATCGCCGCGAAGATCACGGCCGCGACGAGCAGGAGGAGCAGGATCGGCACCGCCGGCGCGGAGCTGGTCGACACGACGGACTCGAACGGCTGCAAGGGGAGGCCGGCACCGGCCCACGGCGGTCGCGTCCCGAGCTGCAACGACGTCAGCTTGTAGGCGTCGGTGAGGCCCAGCACGGTGTGTGGCGTGTGGAAGAACCGCAGGATCAGACCGAAGTTGCCCGTGCCGGGGCGCAGCTGCTGGAAGACGGGTGGGATCCACAGCACGACGACGACGGCGGCCGAGACCATCGCCGGCGCAAGCCACGACTGACGCGCGGCCCGGGTCCCGCTCGTCGCGTCACGTGGCGCGAACCAGCGGAACGCGAACGCCACGAGTCCCCACACCAGCAGGGCGAGGGCGATCGGCGCGGTGGTCGCCCACCCCTGCACGAGCAGGACCGCAAGGACCACCGCGACCGGGATGGTCCACGCTCGCCCCATCGCGACATCGAGGACGACGAACACCATGAGCACGAGTGCCAGCACGCTGACGTCCGGCTCCCAGAAGCTCGCGAGCGACGTCGGTTCCATCGCGTGCATGACGACCGCGAGGAGCGCAGCCGTCCAGAGGTACAACCCCAGGCCGCCGCGCTTGTGCGCGACGAGGAGCGCCCCGCCGATGGCCAGCCCGTTGAAGACCAGGGCGCCGATCTGGAGCGCGGCGTAGCTCGAGCCGAACAGCCGGTAAGGGATCGCGAGCAGGTAGAGGTAGGCCGGCCCCGGTTGGTTCCAGCCGAACCGCTGATACGACCCCACCAACGGGGTGTGCGACGTGAAGACGTCACTCACACGGATCTGGAGCAGGGCGTGGTCGCCACCGAACCTCTGCGGGTAGGCGAGGACGTGGACGACGCTGACGCCGAGCGGGACGAGCATCGCGGCGGCGACCAGGACGACGAGCCACTGCGCGCGCCCCATCGAGCTGATTCGACGCATCGTGTGAGTCACCCGGGGTTCGCGCGGTCAGAAGGATCGAGCTCCGCCGGCGGGGGCCGGGGATCTGACGGTACCAAGCACGTCGTGGCCGGGCGGGGCAGCGTCCGATCCCGGTGGGGACGAGCTCAGGCGGGGACCCACTCCTCGGGCTCGGGAGCCTCGGCGAGTGACGGGTCGGCCTCGGCCGGCGCGCCGAACGCACCGGTCTCGTCGTCGTCGTCACCCCGCTGGCCGTGCACGTACTTCCCGCCCCGCATCCACGACGCGGCGGCGGCGATGAGGCACATGATCATCGCGACGGAGAACGCGATGACGAGGCCGTCCTTGAACGGGCCCGAGATGAGGTGGGGGAAGAACTCCTTGCCCGTGAGGTGGGCGGCCTTCGCCTTGGGGAGCTGGGACAGCACGCTCGGACCGCCGTGGGCACCGGGCGCGCCCAACAGCTTCTCCATCGGGTTGTAGCCGAGGAACGCGGCGAAGAGGCTGCCGACCGCGGGCAGGTGCGCGACGCGCTCGGCCGTGGCGGCCGGCACCGCGTTCGCCTTGAGCTGGGTGGCCATGCGACCGGGGAGCGACGCGGAGAGGCCGACGATCATCAGCGAGAAGAACACGCCGATGGAGAGCACCATGCCGGTGTTCTGGAAGGTCGCGCGCATGCCGGACGCGGCGCCGCGCTGCTCCGGCGGCGCGCTGTTCATGATGCCGGTCATGTTCGGCGCGGAGAACATGCCCGTGCCGATGCCGTTCAGCAGCAGCAGCGCGCCGAACACCGGGAAGCCGAAGTTGGTCGGCAGCGTCATCAGCAGCCCGAAGGATGCGGCCGCGATCAGCATGCCGCCGGTGGTGAACCAGCGGGCCCCCCACCGGTCGGAGAGCCATCCGCACACGGGACCGGCGAGCAGGAACCCGCCGGTCAGCGGGAGCATGTAGATGCCGGCCCACAACGGTGTGCGCTCGAAGCTGTAGCCGTGCAGCGGCAGCCAGATCCCCTGGAGCCAGATGATGAGGACGAACTGCAACCCACCGCGCCCGACGGCTGCGAGCAGCCCGGCGATGTTGCCGGCGGCGAACGCGCGGATCTTGAAGAGCGCGAGGTTGAACATCGGGTCTTCGACCCGGGTCTCGATCACACAGAACACGGCGAGCAGCGCCGCGCCGCCGATGAGCTCGAGCAGCACCCACGGACCGGTCCAACCCATCGACGCGCCGTTGTGGGGGAGCAGGCCGTAGGTGAGGCCCATCAACACGAGGACGAGGCCCGCGCCGAACGTGATGTTGCCCCACCAGTCGATCGCGCGCCTTCTTGCGCGACCCGACCTCGCGAAGCTTGGTGTACGCCCAGATCGTGCCGAAGACACCGATCGGGACGTTGATCCAGAAGACCGCCCGCCAGTCGATGTCGGCCAGGATGCCGCCGACGACCAGGCCGATGAACGCACCCGCCATGCCCGCGATCACGCTGACGCCGATCGCGAAGCCGCGCTGGTTCGCCTTGAACGCGTCCGTCAGGATCGCCGCCGAGTTGGCCATGAGGAGCGCGCCGCCGACGCCCTGCACGACGCGCCACGCGATGAGCCACATCGCACCTTGTGACCCGGTCCACGGACAGAGCGAGAGCGCGAGTGACGCCACGCTGAAGACCGCGAACCCGGCGTTGTACATCCGCACGCGGCCGTACATGTCGCCCAGGCGGCCGAACGTCACGACGAGCACCGCGGTCACGACCAGGTATCCCATCAGCATCCAGAGCAGGTAGCTGATGTTGGACGGCTGCAGCGGGTCCAGGTGGATGCCGCGGAAGATCGCGGGGAGCGAGATCAGGACGATCGAGGAGTCGAGCGACGCCATGAACACGCCGAGGGTGGTGTTCGAGAGCGCCGTCCACTTGTAGCGGTCCGACTGCTCCGGGTTGCCGGTAGGCACGGTGGTGGTGGCCGTCACCGCAACCTCCTTCACGAACGCATCGAGGGGAGGGGATCCCGAATACCTGTGTCATACAGGTAACTTCCATGTAGGATACATCCAATGAGCCGCGCATCGAAATCACTCTCCGGCCTGGAGACCGAGCTCGCGGTGCTGACCCGCACCCTGGAGGGGCTGAGCCGGCGCTCGGAGATCCACCGGGAGCTGGACCGGGCCAGCTACCTCATCGCCCGCACGCTCTCGACCGAGGGCCCGACGAGCATCGGCGGCCTCGCGGCCGGGCTCGGGCTCGACGCGACCACCGTGACGCGCCAGGTCGCGACGATGGAGGCCACCGGGCTGGTCGAGCGGCGCACGGACCCCGCCGACGGCCGGGTCCGGCTCATCGAGCTCACCTCGCGCGGCGCGCGGAAGATGCGCGAGGTCCAGGCGGCACGCGAGGACCGGATCGGCGGACTCGTCGCGGGGTGGACGGCGGAGGACCAGCGCACGTTCGCCGAGCTCCTCGGCCGCTTCAACGACGCGCTGCTCGATCGGGTGCAGGCCGCCACCCGCGACTGACCCGCGCCACGTGACCGCGCGCCACGGCGTGCGCCTGTCATGCCGCGCGCCGTTCGCCTGCACCGGCGAGGGTGGCCATCTCGCGGCTCGGGGTGAGGCCCAGGCGTTGGAACCCGGCGGCGGTGGCGTCGAGGCCGTGGCCATCGAACGCGCCGAAGAGCTTCTGGGCGCCGTGCACGGCGAGGTACCCGCCGAGCACGAGCCGACCGGCCAGGAGTGCGGCACTGCGCATGGGAGAGGCGCCTCCGGCGGAAGTGGAGTGTTCCTCCGGGTACTACGACCGGGCCGATCCGGGCCGGGAACCGGGCTCCTACGGGTCGCGCACCGTCGCCACCGCCGCGCGCGTGACCGCGTCGAGCGGTTGCGTGCTGTCGACCACGACGACGTCCGGGCCGAGCTCGAGGTGCTCGAGCTGGGAGGGGAGCAGCTCCGGGCCCGCGAAGTGACCCGGTCGCTCGCGCAGGCGGGCCTCGAGCACTGCCGGCGGGGCGACGAGCGCGACGAACCGCACGCCGGCCAGGTCACCGACCAGTCGCCGGCGGTACGAGTCTTTGAGCGCCGAGCACGCGAGCACGACCCCGCCGCCGGCGTGGTCGACCAGGATCTCGTGGAGCCGGTCGAGCCAGGGGCCGCGCGCCGTGTCGTCGAGGGGTTCGCCCGCGGCCATCTGCGCCTTCGCGGCCGCGGTGTGCACGTCGTCGCCGTCGACGAACGGAACGCCGAGCGCGTCCGCGAGGCGGGGTCCGACGGTCGACTTCCCGCACCCCGCGACGCCCATCAGGACGACGAGCGGATGGTCGGTCATCGTGATGCAGTCGGTGCGGTCAGCCGGCGGGCCAGGTGGTGCTGGTCGTCACCGTCTCCCCGGTCGGGGTGAGCTGGGTCACGGTGGCGAACCCGGCGTTGAACGCCTCGACGTCACCCGTGAAGCTCGTGGCCGTCGACGCGCAGTCGATCCCCGCATCGGAGATGGCCGCACCCATGGATGACTTGGGGCTGAGCGGCTCCTGCTTCAGGCCCCGCAGGGTCCCGCTGAAGCACGTCGGCACGTTCAGGTTCACGACGCCGACGGTCGCGCGGTGGTCGAGCAGGCCCTCGCGGTGCGCGGTCACCCAGTCCACTGCGAGCTTCGCCGTGCCCGCATAGTCGAGCGGGCTGGCGCCGCCCGCACTCGAGGCGAGCGCCGGGATCCCGGCCGCCGCGCCGGCCTTCGCCGCACCGACCGTGCCCGAGAGCGCGGCGACCGGGCCGAGGTTCTGGCCCTGGTTCACTCCGGTCACCACGACGTCGGGCTTCACCTTCACCACGTGCGCCAACCCGTAGTTGACGGCGTCCGCCGGGTATCCGTTGACCGCAGTCGCGGGGTAACCGCTCATCGTGTGCTGCTGCGTCGCGGTCAGCGCACCCGGTGTCGTCGCGCTCCCGGTACCGCTCTTGTTGGTGGCCGGGGCCGACACGGTGATGTTCACGTTCGGGAGCTTGCGCAGGGCCTGGACCAGCGCGTCGATGCCCGCGGCCGAGTAGCCGTCGTCGTTCGAGACGAGGATGTTGAGGTCCCGGGCCTTCGCGGTGGTCGACGTCGTCGCCGGCCCGGAGCTCTTCGAGCTGCTGCTGCTGCATCCCGCGAGCACCGCCAGCATGACTGCCCCCGCGACCGCGACCTGACGAATCCGCACGTTTCCCCCCTGGCTGGCGATCTCGGCGAAGGTTAGGCCGTCCCCTCGGCGTGGAGTGGTAGAACGCCGACCATGACGACTTCGTTCGCATCGACCCAGGAGATGCTCGCCGCGGCGGGCCGGGAGCTCGGCACCACCGAGTGGCTCACGATCTCGCAGGATCGGATCAACCAGTTCGCGGATGCCACCGAGGACCACCAGTGGATCCACGTGGAAGTCGAGAAGGCGAAGCAGGGCCCGTTCGGCGGGACGATCGCCCACGGATACCTCACCCTGTCGCTGTGCGCGCACTTCCTCGGCCAGCTCGCGAGCGTCTCGGGCATCTCGATGGGGATCAACTACGGGATCGACAAGGCCCGGTTCATCGCGCCGGTCCCGGCAGGCTCGCGGGTCCGGGGCCACGGCGAGGTCGTCTCGGTGACCGAGGTGCCGGGTGGGGTCCAGGCCGTCATCCGGATCACGGTCGAGCTCGAAGGCTCCGAGAAGCCGGCCGCAGTGGTCGACACGGTCTCGCGCTACCTCGTCTAGGTGGCCGGCTCCGGCGCGATCGCGGTGACATCGGCGAGGAATGCGTGCACGACGTCGGGGTCGACGACGCGTCGCATCGGCGGGAGCGCGTCGAGCAGCGTGTCGCGGTAGCCCACGGTCGCGAGGCGGCGGTCGAGCACGGCCACGACCCCCCGATCCTTCCGGCTGCGGATGAGCCGGCCCGCACCCTGCGCGAGCGTGAGCGCGGCCGCGGGAAGGTCGACGTCGCGAAAGCCCGAGCCGCCGGTGCGCTCTGCGGCTTCCCGCCGGGCCTGCGCGAGCGGATCGTCGGGCCGGCTGAACGGCAGGCGGTCGATGACGACGAGCACGCAGCTCGGCCCGGGGACGTCGACGCCCATCCAGAAGCTGCCGCGTCGCGACGAGGACCGACCGCTCGTCGGCGCCGAACTGCTGGAGCAGCGCGGAGCGTGAGCCCTCGCCCTGCACGAGGATCGGATGGTCGCCCTGGTCGCGCAGCATGACGCTCAACCGGGTGACGGCCGCACGCGAGGTGCACAGCACGAGGGCCCGGCCGCCCGCCGCGCCCACCAGCCCCTGGACCTCCCGGGCCGCGGCGTCGGCCCACGCCGCGTCCTTCGGTTCGGGCAGGTGCTTGGCCACGTACAGGATCGCCTGCTCCCGGAAGTCGAACGGCGACTCGACCTCGAGGTCGGCGTAGCCGAAGCCGGGCCCGAACTCGTCTTCGGGGTCGTCGGCGCCGCCGTCGGGGCCGTCGGGGATGCGCACCGGCCCGAGCTCGGCGGTCGGGTCGAGACCGAGCCGGCGCGCGAACGGGGCGAACCGCGCGCCGCCCCCGAGCGTCGCCGACACCAGCACCACGGGGAGGTGGCGGAAGAGCCGGTCCGCGAGCGCCTCGGCCACGCTGATCGGCGCGAGGTGCAGCATCGGGCCCTCCCGCCACGCGACCTCGTCGCGGCGGGGGGCCTGCAACCGGCGGAGGGCATCGAGCCGCGACGCGCCGAGCTGGGCGACCTGGGCGGCGGCGTTGGCGTCCTCGGACGCGTCGATGGCCGAGCTCGCGGTGGCGAGCCGCTCGGCCGCGGCCGCCAGCGCCGCGGCGAGCGCGCCCTGGGTCGGGTCCACCCGGCCCTCGAGTGCGTCCAGCGCCCGCTCGAGCGCGTCCGCCGCCGCGTGGACGAGGTCCGTGTCCCCGCGGCTGACACCCACCGTTGCGAGCCGCGACGCGAGCTGGCGGAGCCCCATCGGGTTGACGTCGAGGCCGAACGCGCCGGTGGCGACATCGGGGAGCGCGTGGGCCTCGTCGAACACGACGACATCGTGCTCGGGCAGGACGTTGCCCGACGACGCCAGGTGCGCGCAGTAGAGCGCGTGGTTCACGACCAGCACGTCGGCCGTGGCGGCCCGCTCGCCTGCGCCTTCTCCGCGAAGCAGGTCTCGCCGTCGCTGCACTTGCCCGCGCCGGGACACTCCCGCGGCGCGCAGCTCGCGGCGCGCCGGGCCGAGTCGGCGATGTCCACGTCGGCGAGATCCCCGCTCACCGAGGTCGCGACGAACTCCTCGAGCCGCTCCAGGTCACGGTTGAACGTCGGGCCCGGACGCTCGTCGAGCAGTGGGTCGTCGCCGAGGAGGACGCGCAGCTTCGCCCGGCACAGGTACTGCGAGCGCCCCTTCATCAGCGCGGCGCGAAACGGCACGCCACCGTGCTCGCGCAGGTGGGGGAGATCCTTGTTCCAGAGCTGGTCCTGGAGGGTCAGCGTCGCGGTCGACACGACGACCTTGAGCCCCGAGACGACGGCCGGCACCAGGTAGGCGAGCCCCTTGCCGGAGCCGGTGGGAGCTTCCGCGACGAGGTGGTGACCGGTCGCGAAGGCGGCGCCGACCGCCGCGGTGAGGCGCTGCTGGCCGGGCCGCTCGTCGCCGCCGAGCGCGGCCACGGCGGCGCTCAGGACCGTGGGCGCGTCCAGACCCCGGTTCTCGGGGGTGGATCTCGGGCCTGGGGTGGTTCCGGTGCCGCTCATCCCTCGCTCCTCGCGAGGGGGAGGCTAGGTGGCCGCTGGGCCAGGGACTGGCGTCGCCTCTCGGCACCGGGGTGGGGCCGTTCGGGCGCTGAATTCGGGGAATTCGGAGGAAATGACGGCCCGATCGCGCGAAAACCCCAGGAAAATCCGCAGTTTCGGAGCCCGGCCGTGCAAGGCTGACCCCATCAACCCAGTCCGTTCTTCGAAGGAGTCTCAGTGAACCGCAGAGATCTGGTCACGGCGATCGCCGAGCGCACCGAATCCGACAAGAAGTCAGCCGATGCGTTCCTGGCCGCTTTTACCGAGGTCGTCACCGAGACGGTGGCGTCAGGTGACCCGGTGGCCATCACCGGCTTCGCCAAGTTCTACCGGCGGGAGACGACCGCGCGCATGGGCCGCAACCCAGCGACCGGCGAGCCCATCAAGATCCCGGCCAAGAAGGCCGCGAAGATCACCCCGTTGAAGGGCTTCAAGGACGCGGTGCTCGGCGGCAAGTAGTCACCACCGCGCCGGCAGGGCGCAGCGCTCGTCGATGAGGGGAGGCCGCATGGCCTCTCCTCATTGCGTTCGTGCGGCGTTCGTGCCGTCGGGCGCGCCCGGCGGGCTCGCGGGCTGGCTGCGCTCGTAGCGCCAGCCGGTGTCGACCATCCAGAGCCGGTGGCGGGGACCGGGGCGGTTCGCGTCGCCGTCGTCGTACGCCCGCGTCGCCGTGCCATAGGACGGCGAGGCCCTCGTCGGTCATCGCCGCCTTCGTCGTGAAGTGCTCCGGCTCGCCCGCCCGCGCCGCGTCGATCGCCGCCGCGACGGTCGCGTGCTCGGCGAGCGTGTGGAGCGTGACCCACGTCGGCGGCGCGAGCTCGATCTCGAGCGCGTCGCGTCGGCGCATCGCCGCGGCGGGCGAGACCCACATGTGATCGCGGATCTCGCCGTCGTCGATCGTGACGGCACCGGGTGGCGCGGGCGCGACGAAGAACTGTGTGGAGAACCGCTTCGGGGCCTCGGGCGGCGGTGTCCAGTGCGAGAACGGGACGAGCGACGCGCCGTCGACGACGAGCCCGGCTTCTTCCGCGGCCTCGCGCACCGCGGCGTTGCGGCCGGCGGTGGCGACGTCGGTCGCGTCGTCTGCGGGCCAGTCCCCGGGATCGACCCGGCCGCCGGGGAACACCCACATCCCGCCCGCGAACGCGAGGCGTGAGTCGCGGCGCAACATCAAGGTCTCGAGACCACTCGGCGTGTCACGCAGCAGGATGACGGTGGCCGCGGCGACGATCGGCACCGGTTCGGCGCCTTCCGCCGACCTGGCCCAGCGTTCGAACCGCTCTTGCTCGGTGCTCATGCTCCCAACCTACCGGGGGACGTCACCTCACAGGATTCTCATCATCTCCGCGCGCGGGAACCCATCGACACGCGGCGTAGGGTCGAGCGATGTCCGAGACCTCGGTGGTCGCAGTGCGCGGCCTCACCAAGCGCTACGGCCGCGTGCAGGCGGTCGCCGGCCTCGACTTCGAGGTGCGGCGCGGCCAGGTGTGCGGGCTCCTCGGCCCGAACGGCGCGGGGAAGACCACGGCCCTGCGGATGCTCGTCGGGCTGATCCAGCCGACCGCGGGCGAAGCGCGCCTCTTCGATCAGGTCGTGCGCCCGGGCGCCCCCGGGCTGGCGAAGGTCGGCACGATGATCGAGCAGGCCGCGTTCGTCCCGCACCTGTCGGGGATGCGGAACCTGCGGCTGTGGTGGGAGGCGGGCGGCGCGTCGTGGGCCGACGCGGACCTCGACGGCGCGCTCGAGGTCGCCGGGCTCGGTGACGCGATCCAACGCCGGGTGAAGACCTACTCGCAGGGGATGCGCCAGCGCCTCGGGCTCGCCCGGGTCCTGCTCGGCCGGCCCGAGCTGCTGCTCCTCGACGAGCCGACCAACGGTCTGGATCCCCAGGAGATGCGGGCGGTGCGCGAGCTGTTGCGCAAGCTGTCGGGCGGAGGCACGACGGTGTTGCTCTCGAGCCACCTCCTCGCCGAGATCGAGCAGATCTGCAGCCACGTCGTCGTCATGGACAAGGGCCAGCTGGTGACGACCGGGACCGTCCGCGACCTCCTTTCGGCCAGCACGTCGGCGTACTTCGAGGTCGACGACACCGAGATCGCGCGGCGGGTCCTGTCGAGCGCGCCGGGCGTCACGCGGGTGACTGCCGAGTCGCCCGGCCTCTCCGTCGAGCTCGATGGCGCGACGCCGCGCCTCGCTCGTTGCCGCACTCGTCAACGCGGGCGTCGCGGTCGAGACGGTCACCGCACGCCACCAGCTCGAGGACGCGTTCCTCGGGCTCGTCGGCCGTCACACCGAACGCCACGTCGGGCGGGGCGCCTGATGCTGCGACTGATCCGGACCGAGCTCACCAAGCAGGTGTTGCGCCCGCGCACGTGGGTCGCACTGGGCTTCCTCGTCATCGTGCCGATCATCATCGCGGTGGCGCTGAAGCTGAACCCGCCGGACCTCTCGGGTCCGGGGAACGGCCCCCGCTACTTCTACCTGGCGACCCAGAGCGGGCTCTTCCTGCCCGTCGCGGCCCTCCGGGTGACGAGCGGCTTCTTCCTCGTCGTCGTCATCGCCATCTTCGCGGGCGACGCGATCGCCAGCGAAGCCGGCTGGGGGAACCTGCGGTACCTGCTGGTGCGGCCGGTCGGCCGGGGCCGTCTCCTCACTGCGAAGCTGATCGTGGCCGCGTTGTTCGGGCTGCTCGCCACCGGGCTGGTCGCGCTGTCGGGCCTGGTCGCCGGAGTGATCGCGTTCGGATGGCACCCGATCACGATCCCGTTCGGCGGGCTGTCCCAGACGACGGGGCAGATCCTCGGCAACCTCGTGCTCGCGGTCGTGCTGATCACGTGGGGGCTCGCGGCGATCGTCGCGTTCGCGTTCATGCTGTCGACGATGACGGACTCCGCGGCCGGCGCGATCTTCGGCGCGGTCGGGCTCTACATCGTGTCGCTCATCCTCGGCCAGATCTCGTCGCTGGGCTCGATCCGCTGGGGGATGCCGGTCGCGTACTACGACTCGTGGACCGACCTGTTCGTCCGCAACACCTTCACCGACGACATGTGGCGGAGCATCCTGTTGCAGATCCCGTACGTGATCGTGTTCTGCGGCATCGCGTGGTGGTGGTTCCACCGCAAGGACATCAAGTCCTGAGCGTCAGGCGGGTGCGGCCTTCTTCGCCACGATGTACCCCTTCATCATGTCGGCGAACTCGCTGACGTTGTAGATGTCCTCTTCGTAGGACCACTGGTTGTTGCCCGCGTACTTCAGCAGAGACCAGTTGATCGCCTGGTGGACGTTCCCGTCGCCGATGTCCTGCATCCGGTTCCAGACCGCGGAGACGACCCAGCCCCGGTCTTCGTCGATGACCCACCACTCCGCCGGGAAGTCGGTCATCTCGCGGTTCAGCGGCTCGGCCATCGTCGTGCTGATCCATGCGCGGATCGTCTCGCGGCCCTGGAACGTCCCGTAGAGGTGCTCGATGTACTCGGCGTCCTCGGTGAACAGGTCGGCCCACGCGTCCCACTGTCCCGAGGCGCCGGCCGCGGCCGCGGTCGCGCGGTAGTGCGCGTACGCCTGCTCGATCTCGTCCCGTGTGTGCTCACCCATTGGGGTCCCCCTCGTCCGGCGTCGGTGCACCCTAGCGACGGAGGAGCGCCCCGCCGTCGAGGGTGCGGATCGGCCGGTCGAGCTCCTCGAGCACTGCCGCGCTCGTCGTGACGCGCCCGGTCATGTGCCCGGCGCCGACGGAGCACAACGCGAGTGCGGCTTCGGCCATCTGCTCGACCGGTTCGACGTGGTCGGGGTCCTCGGGCGTCAACCCCATCGCGATCACGCCCGGGGTCGCGACCGCCCACACCGGCGACAGCGAGTTCACCGCCACCCCGGCTGCGAAGACCTCGGCGGCGAGACCGGTCGTGAACCGGTCGAGCGCGGCCTTGCTCGTGCCGTAGAGCGTGGCGCCGTTCTCGGCGTGGAACGCGGAGTACGGCGGGCCGTCCGGGTGCGCGGCGACACCGGACGAGATGTTGAGGATCGCGCCCCGACCCCGACGGGTCATGTCGGGAAGCGCAGCCCGGCTCAGGTCCCAGGGTGCGTGCACGTTGACCTCGAACATCACCGCGTAGCGGCGGTCGCTCACCTGGTCGTAGGGCAGGTAGAAGCAGGCGGCGGCATTGTTCACGAGGATGTCGATCTCCCCGAGCGCGCCTCGCGCGTCGGCGACGATCGCCGCCCGGTCGAGCGCTCGATCGGAGAGGTCGGCCACGATCACGTGGGCGCGGCCTCCACCGGCCTCGATCTGCCGGGCCGTCTCCCGCAACGAGCCGGGATTGTTGCTGTCGCCGGAGATCGCGGTGCGGCCCACCAGGGCCACCGCGGCGCCCTCGGCGGCCAGTCGGACGGCGATCGCAGCACCGATGCCCCGACTCGCCCCGGTGACGATGGCGACCTGGTCGGCGAGCTCACGGGTCATGGCGTCAGGTTAAGGCTCGCCCCGACCGGGGCGGATCTGGCACGCTCGTTGGGCGATGGCTGCCCCGATCTCCGTTCGACTCCTGCCCGATCCGGACCTCCACGACCTGCTCGCCGCGACCCTCGAGCGGGTCAACAAGGCGTCGAACCTGGCCCGCACGCGCGCGCTCGAGGAGCACGTCGAGGGGAAGGCGGCGTTGCGGACCGTCGTCAAGGAGGAGCTGGACCGGTTCAAGCTGCCGGCCGCGTTCGTCGCGCCGGCGGTGGCCCGGGTCGAGGCCTCCCTGACCCGCCAGAAGTTCGGCACCTACCAGTCGCTGGTCTTTCCGCCCGCGTCGGTGAAGTGGCCGGCCGCGGACCGGGTGACCCTGCCCACCTCCGCCGGCAAGCGGACGGTGCGGGTCTACATGGACCCGGCGCGCGGCGGGCTGCGGCCCCCTCTCGAAGGCCGGCCGGCCGGGCTCGTCTACCGCAACGGCGAGTTCGATCTCGTCGACGCCTCCGACTGAGCCGCGTGGCGCCCGGAACCTCACCGCCGAAGGGGGTCGCGCGCCCGACGGTCCGGCGATCGCCCTCCGGAGATCCTGAGCAGCCGTCCCGGATCCTCCTCGCCCGGCACGGCCAGTCCACCTGGAACGCCGACGGCCGCTGGCAGGGCCGCGCCGATCCGCCGCTCTCCGAGCTGGGGGAGCGTCAAGCCGAGGACGCGGTGACGGTGCTGCGGCATCGGGCGGCCGCCGGCCTGACGATCGACCGCATCTGGGCCTCGCCGCTGGTGCGGGCCCATCGCACGGCCGAGATCATCGGCGCCGGTCTCGGGCTCGGGGTCGAGACCGATCCCCGGCTGCAGGAGGTCGACGCCGGCGAGTGGACGGGGATGACCCGGGAGGAGATCGGCGCCGCCTGGCCCGACTACCTGACCGAGCACCGCCGCCCGCCCGGCTTCGAGACCCATGAGCACCTGCTCGCCCGGGCGCTCGAGGCGCTGGGGGCGATCGCCGGGACCGCCGCCGGTCAGACGGTCCTCGTCGTGACCCACGGCGGGGTGATCGGTGCGGTCGAGCGCCACCTCGAGGTCGAGTGGCTGCGGATCCCGAACCTCGGTGGGCGCGAGGTCCTCTGGGGCGCGGACGGAATGGAGCTCGGCGACGTGCTCATGCTCGTCGACCCCGATGACGTCGAGGTCACCATCCCCCGCCAGATTTGAATCGTCATTCGAAGATCCCCGGAGGGCGACCCCCGGGCCGCGATCGCGCCCGCCCTCCGGCGGTCACGCCCGCGGAGGTCCGTGCCGGTCCCGGGCGGGGCGGTTTCCCCATCCCCTAGAATGTCTGGTCCCCCGATGCTCGGAGCCGCGTTGTCCGACCGTTCCGATCCCGAACTCGCTGCCGAGCAGGCGTACCTCGACGCGGTCTATGACCGACTCGACGCCATGCGGGCAGCCGCGGAGCGTGTGCGCGGCCGCGTACGGGGACGTGCGCGCCGGCGGCACCCACCAGGCGCGGCTCGAACGGGACATCGCGGTCGAGACCACCCACCGCCGGCTCGCGGCGTTGGACATCGGCGACACCCCGTTGTGCTTCGGCCGGATCGACCGGGTGGACGACACCCAGTTCTACGTCGGTCGGCTCGCGGTCGACGACGAGGACCGCACGCCGCTGGTGATCGACTGGCGGGCCCCGGTCGCGGAGCCGTTCTACCGGGCGACCGCGCTGGAGCCGATGGGGGTGCTGCGCCGCCGTCACCTGCTCACGCGCCACGGGCGCGAGGTCATCGGCCTCGACGACGAGGTCTTCGACACCGAAGCGGTCGAAGAGGCCGGGCTCACGGTGCTCGGCGAGGGTGCGCTGCTCTCCGCGCTCGAGCGCAACCGCACCGGCCGCATGGGCGACATCGTCGCGACGATCCAGGCCGAGCAGGACTCCGCGGTGCGCGCCGACCTGCCCGGCGTCCTCGTCGTCGCGGGCGGCCCGGGCACGGGCAAGACCGCGGTCGCGCTGCACCGCGCCGCGTACCTGCTGTACACGTTCCGCCGCCGGCTCGGGAACCAGGGCGTCCTGCTCGTCGGCCCCAGCACCGTGTTCCTGCGCTACATCGAGCAGGTGCTGCCGTCGCTCGGGGAGCACGAGGTGCAGCTGGCCACCGTCACGGGACTGAAGCCCGCCCTGCGCGCGCTCCTGCCCGACGAGCCCGCCACGGCCACGGTGAAAGCCGACGTCAGGATGGCCACCGTGCTCAAGCGCGCGCTCGGCGACCGGGAGCGGCCGCCGCGCGCCGACGTCGACATCCCCATCGACGGGCTCCGGCTCCGGCTCACGCGCCGCGAGTGCCGTCGGGTCCTCGAACGGGTGAAGCGTCGCCGTGCGACCGCACAACTCCCACCGTCCGCTCATCGAGCGCATGCTGCTGGACCGGCTCGTCGCGCAGTACCGCGCCGCGCTCGGCGCGCACGCCACCGCGAAGTCCTCGACTTGCAGTACATGGACGACGAAGCGAGCTATCGACGCGCAGGTCGCGGCGTCGCTCGCGCGCGGTGAGCCGCCGCCGCGGGAGTGGGAGCGCGAGCTCAACGGCCGCCTGCGGCGTCACCCCGAGGTGCGCAAGCTGCTCGAGCGCATGTGGCCGGTGCTGTCCGGGCCCGAGCTCGTGCACGACCTGTTCAGCTTCCCGGCGCTCATCCGGTCGGCGTCCGAGGGCGTGTTGACCCGTGAGGAGCAGGCACCGGCTCTACCGGCCGCGCTCGGAGAGCGTCCGCGAGGTGCCCTGGACCGAGTCCGACGTCGCGCTGGTGGACGAGGCCGACGCGCTGCTCGGGCCGGTCGAGGCTGCGCGCCCGCGCCGCAGCCGCGGGCGCACGGACGAGGACCGCCAGGCCGTCGAAGCCGCGCAGAGCGTGGTCCGCGAGCTCAACCTCGGGGGCTACACCACGGCGTCGGCGCTCGCCGAGCGCTACGGCGACACCTCCGGTCGCTCCGACGAGTCGATCCCCGAGCTGCGGACGTTCGGCCACGTCCTGGTCGACGAGGCGCAGGACCTCACCCCGATGCAGTGGCGGATGCTCGCCCGCCGGCTGCCCGAGCGGTTCGATGACCATCGTGGGCGACTTCGGCCAGGCGAGCCGGCCCGGCGCGCCGAGCGGTTGGGACGAGGTGCTCGCGCTCCTGCCGAGCCATGACGCGCCCCGCACGGTCACCCTCACGGTGAACTACCGGACCCCGGCCGAGATCATGGACCTCGCGAACCGGTTGCTCGTCGTGGCCGCGTCCGGGGTCGCCCCCACCCAGTCCGTGCGCCGGACCGGTCGAGCCGCCCCGGTTCACCCGGGTCGACGACCTCGTCGCCGGCGCGGCCGCGGCGGCCCGCGAGGCGATCACCGCCGGGGGGACCGTCGCGGTGATCGCACCGCTGGAGCTGCACGCCGACCTCGTCGCGTCCCTGGCCGACGCCGGCGCGGTGGCCGACGTGGCCGATGCGCTGGACGCGCCGATCGGGGTGCTCGTCGCGACCGACGCCAAGGGCCTCGAGTTCGACCACGTGGTGGTCGTGGAGCCCGCCCGGCTGGTGACCCCCGACTCCGCCGGGCTCCGGCTGCTCTACGTGACGCTCACCCGTGCCACCCAGACCCTCACCGTGGTCCACTCGGAAGGTCTCCCCGAGGCACTCGCGTCCTAGAGCCCGCGTCCGTAGGCTCTCCGGGCTGGGTCGCTCCGGGCTGGCCTCGGCCGCGGTCGATTGCGGCTCACGCCCTACGCTCCAGGCCATGACGACAACGGAGAACACCGACTTCACCGCGGCCGACGTCGCATGGGATCTCGAGCCGCTGGTCGACGGCCGGGGCGTCGCCGGCGTCGATGCGGCGCTCGACGCGGCCGACGCGCTGGCCACGAGCATCGAGTCCCGGCGCGGCACCATCGTGGAGCTCGACGCCGCGGGCCTGACCGAGGTCATGCAGGAGATGGCGTCGCTCGCCGAGCTGATCGGCAAGGCCGGGTCGTACGCCGGCCTGCGCTTCGCGGTGGACACGACGGATCCCGAGCTCGGCGCGCTCATGCAGCGGGTCGAGGAGCGCGGCACCGCGATCAACACGCGGGTGCTCTTCTTCGAGCTGGAGTGGGCCGCGCTGTCGGACGAGCGGGTGGACGAGCTGCTCGCCGACGACCGGCTCGCGTTCGTACGCCACTACCTCCGCTCCGCGCGGCGCTACCGCCCGCATCTGCTCTCCGAGCCGGAAGAGAAGATCCTCGCGGAGAAGGACGTCACCGGTTCGAGCGCGTGGTCGCGCCTGTTCGACGAGCTGACGTCCACGATCACGATCGACCTCAACGGCGAGACCGTCGGGCTCGAACAGGGCTTGTCGCTGCTCGCATCGCCGGACCGCTCGGTGCGCCAGCGCGCGGCCGCCGCGGTGACCGCAGGGCTCGCACCGGGACTGCGCACCCGGGCGTTCGTGTTCAACACGCTGCTCGCGGACAAGGCCACCGACGACCGGCTGCGCTCCTTCTCCGGGTGGATCGCGAGCCGCAACCTCGCCAACGAGGCGAGCGACGAGTCGGTCCAGGCCCTCGTCGACGCGGTGCAGGGCCGCAACGACATCCCCCAGCGCTGGTACTCGCTCAAGGCGCAGCTGCTCGGGCTCGACCGGCTCGCCGACTACGACCGGATGGCGTCCGTCGCGACGACTGACGCCGAGTTCGGGTGGGACGAGGCTCGCGAGCTCGTGCTCGACGCGTACGCATCGTTCTCGCCGCAGCTCGCGGACGTCGCCCAACGGTTCTTCACCGAGAGCTGGATCGACGCACCGGTGCGGCCGGGAAAGCGGCCGGGCGCGTTCTGCGCGTACACGGTCCCGTCGCAGCACCCCTTCCTGCTCCTGAACTGGACGTCACGCCGGCGTGACGTGCTGACGCTCGCCCACGAGATGGGTCACGGCCTGCACGCATACCTCGCGCGGCGAGCAGGGTGTGTTCCACCAGGGCACACCGTTGACCCTCGCGGAGACCGCGTCGGTGTTCGGGGAGACCGTCACGTTCGGTCGGCTGCTCGAGGCGACCGACGAGCCGGAGGCGCGGCTGACCCTGCTGGCGGAGAGCCTGGAAGGTCAGATCGCGACGGTGTTCCGCCAGATCGCGATGAACCGGTTCGAGAACGCGGTGCACACCGCGCGGCGGGAACAGGGCGAGCTCAGCGTCGACGACTTCAACCGGCACTGGACCGACAGCCAGGCCGCGATGCTCGGCGAGCTCGGTCGAGCTCACCGAGGGCTACGGCACCTGGTGGTCGTACGTGCCGCACTTCATCGGGACGCCCGGCTACGTCTACGCGTACGCCTACGGCCAGCTGCTCGCGCTCTCCGTGTACCGCCAGTACCAGGAGCAGGGCGAAGGCTTCGTCGGCTCGTACCTGGAGCTGCTGGCCCGGGGTGGGTCGCTGCCGCCCGAGGAGCTCGGGAAGATCGTCGGCGTGGACCTGGCCGATCCGGCGTTCTGGGACGGCGGCCTGAACATCATCGAGCAGCAGCTCGAGGCGGCCGAGGTCGCGGCGCTGGCCACCGGTCGCGTCACCATCCCCGCCCCGTGACGCACGCGCCGGGACCGCTCCTGTCCGGTCGGGTGGCCCTGGTGACCGGGGGCGGGGGCGGGATCGGGCGCGCCATCGCCGAGACGTTCGCGGCGCACGGCGCGCGCGTCGTGATCGCGGAGATCAACCCCGAGCGGGCCGAGGAGACCGTCGACGCGATCACGGCCGCCGGCGGTGACGCGGTGGGCGAGATCGTGGACGTCGGCGACGAGGCCGCGGTGACCGATCTCGCAGAGGTGACGGGACCCGTCGACATCCTGGTGAACAACGTCGGCCACTACCTTCCCGGTGACGGCGACTTCCTCACCAGCACGTCCGACGAGTGGCGCGCGCTGTACCGAGTGAACCTCGAGCACGTCTTCCTGTGCACCCGAGCGTTCGTGCCCGGCATGGTCGAGCGGCACCGGGGGAGCGTGATCAACATCTCGAGCGTCGAAGCGTTCCGGGCGATCCCGCGCCGACCCGTCTACAGCGCATTCAAGGGTGCGGTCACACAGTTCACGAAGAGCCTCGCGGTCGAGCTCGGCAACGACGGCGTGCGCGTGAACGCGATCGCGCCGGACCTCACCGAGACCATCCAGGTGCCGTACTCGCGCTGGGTGCCTGAGGAGCAACGGGCCCTCATCCCGCAGTGGGTGCCGGTCGGCCGCTTCGGCACCCCCGACGACATCGCCGGCGCCGCGCTCTTCCTCGCGTCGGACCTCGCCGCGTTCGTCACCGGCACCACGATCCACGCCGACGGCGGCAGCCTCGCGGCCGGCGGCTGGTTCCGCCGCGCCGACAACACCTGGACCAACCGCCCCCTCAAACCCTGAGAGCTAGAAGCGGGCCAGTTCCGCTTTGAGCTGGTCGAGGCCCATGCTGCCGAGGTCGAGGCCGAACCGGTGCCAGGCCTTGAGGTCGAAGCCGTCGCCGTGACGGCGCTTGGCGTCGTCGCGGGACTCGAGCCACACCCGCTCGCCGACCTTGTACGAGATCGCCTGGCCGGGCAGCCCGAGGTAGCGGTCCACCTCGCTGCGCATGAAGTCCTCGGGGAACATGCTGCGCTCGATGACGAACGGCAACGCGAGCTCCGGCGTCCACCGCTCGCCGGGGTGGTAGCGCTCGTGTTCGGGAATCGGCAGCTCGAGGTGCATGCCGATGTCGACGACGACGCGCATCGCGCGCATCGCCTGCGCCCGCAGCATGCCGAGCTCGTAGTCCGGGTTGTCGAGGTAGCCGAGCTCGCCCATGAGCCGCTCCGCGTAGAGCGCCCATCCCTCGCCGTGGCCCGACACCCAGCCGAGCGTGCGCTGGTAACGGTTGAGCTGGTCCGCCAGGTAGCGCACCTGCGCGACCTGGAGGTGATGGCCGGGGACGCCCTCGTGGTAGCAGATCGACACCTCGCCCCAGAGTGGGAAGCGGGTCTTGCCGAGCGTCGGGTACCACGTGCGCCCCGGCCGGGAGAAGTCCTCCGACGGGCCGGTGTAGTACATCGCCGCCGCGCCACCGGGCTCCGCGATCATCGCCTCGACCCGCTGCACCGGCACGGGGATGTCGAAGTGGACGCCGTTGAGCTCCGCGATCGTCGTGTCCATGAGGTCCTGCAACCAGGCCCGGAGGTTGTCCTCGCCCTCGATGGCGCGCGCCGGGTCGGACTCGAGGAGGTCGATCACCTCACCGAGTGACTCGCCCGGAAGGATGCGCTCGCCGACCGACCGCATCGCGGACTCGATGCGGTGCAGCTCGTCCCAACCCCACGCGTAGGTCTCGAGGAGGTCGAGCTCCGTGCCGTTGAAGACGCGGGCCCAGACCGCGTAGCGCTCCGCACCGACCGGGTCCGTCTCGGTCGCGGACGGCGAGTACTCGTCCACGAGGTATCGCGCGAACGATGCGAGCGCGGCGGTGGCGTCGTCGGCCTGCTCGACCAGCGTGGCCCGCAGGTTGGGGGAGCTGATCCCCGAGGCGTCGAAGCGCTCGACCAGGCCCTGGAAGAACGGAGTTGACCGGGCGTCGTCGGTGCCCGACCAGACCTCGGCCTGCTGCACGCAGCCGACCACCTGGCGCCGCGCGGCCACCAGACCCTGGGCCTTGCCTTCGTCGTACGCGGCCTGGAGGCTCGAGAGCCCCTCGCGTACGAGTCCGGCTCGCGTCGCGATGTTCTCCCAGTCGTGCTCGGTCTCGGTCGGCATCTGGTCGAAGACCATCCGGATGCCCTGCACCGGCGAGCCGAGGATGTTCAGGTCCCGGAGGTGCTCCCCGAGCTCGTAGAGCGCGACGTTGATGGACAGCCGGTCGCCCATCATCTCCGCGGCGACCCGCTCCTGCTCGGTTGCCGGGGTCACCGCGGCCAGCGCGCGCAGGGTGGAGCGGTCGAGCTCCATCCGCTCCTCGGCGCCGTCGGGCGAGTAGTCCGTCATCTCCGTGTCGTGGTCCGCGATGCCTTCGAGGGTGGCGCCGACGGGGTCGATCGCCCCATGGCGCTCGACGTAGTGGTCGGCGATCTCGGCGACGGCGCGTTCGTTCGGTGCAGGCACGGCAAGCTCCTCCGGGGGTCCGGCCGATCCTATTTCCCGGGTGCTCGCAACGACGGGGCCGCGCGCTACCGTCCGGCCGTCGAGGAGGGGAAATGGCCGAGAAGACAACCCGCACCGAGCGCGACAGCATGGGCCCGATCGAGGTCGGCGCCGACCGGTACTGGGGCGCGCAGACCCAGCGGTCGTTGCACCACTTCTCGGTTGCCGACGACCGGATGCCCGACGCGGTGATCCGGTCGATGGCCGTGCTGAAGAAGGCCGCGGCGGAGGTCAACCGCGACCTCGGGAAGATGTCCGACGAGCACGCGGCGCTGATCGCCCAGGCGGCCGACGAGATCATCGCGGGCAAGCTCGACGACCACTTCCCGCTCTACGTCTGGCAGACCGGATCCGGCACCCAGACGAACATGAACGTCAACGAGGTGATCTCCAACCGCGCGATCGAGATCGCCGGCGGGGAGCGGGGGAGCAAGACCCCGATCCACCCGAACGACGACGTCAACATGTCGCAGTCCTCGAACGACACCTTCCCGACCGCGATGAACATCGCGGCCGTCGAAGAGGTCGACGAACCGGCTGCTCCCCTCGGTGCGCGCGCTGCGCGACACGCTCGCGAAGCGGTCCGAGGACTTCGCGGCCATCGTGAAGATCGGCCGCACGCACCTGCAGGACGCGGTCCCGTTGACGCTCGGCCAGGAGTTCTCGGGCTACGTCGCCCAGCTCGACGCGGACATCGAGCGCATCGAGCTCGCGACGAAGGGCCTGTTCGAGCTCGCGATCGGCGGCACCGCGGTCGGCACCGGCCTCAACACGCACCCGGAGTTCGCCGAGCGCGCCGCGGCGAAGATCGCGCGAGATCACGGGCCTGCCGTTCACGTCCGCCCGCAACAAGTTCGCCGCGCTCGCGTCCCACGACGACCTCGTCTTCGCGAGTGGCGCGATCCGAACCCTCGCCGTGAGCTGCATGAAGATCGCGAACGACATTCGCTGGCTCGGCTCCGGGCCGCGCGCCGGTCTCGGCGAGCTGATCCTGCCGGAGAACGAACCCGGCTCGTCGATCATGCCGGGGAAGGTGAACCCGACCCAGTCCGAGGCGCTGACCATGGTCTGCGTGCAGGTGCTCGGCAACGACACCGCCACCTCGATCGCCGGGTCCATGGGCAACTTCGAGCTCAACGTGTTCAAGCCGGTGATGATCTTCAACTACCTGCACTCGGTTGACCTGCTCACCGACGCGCTGAGCAACTTCCGGCGCTTCTGCATCGAGGGGCTGGAGCCGAACCTCGACCAGATCGCGGAGTACGTCCGGGATTCGCTCATGGTCGTCACCGCGCTCAACCCCGTCATCGGGTACGACAAGGCCGGTGAGATCGCCAAGAAGGCGCACCAGGAGAAGACGACGTTGCGCGAGGCGGCGATCGCGTCGGGCCACCTGACCGCGGAGGAGTTCGACGCCGCGGTGAAGCCCGAGGAGATGATCGCGCCCAAGTAGCCCGCGCGCCGCGGCCGCGCGGGACAGGTGGCAGGATCTCGACATGCGGATCAGCAACGCTCACGCGATCGTCACGGGCGGCTCGCAGGGGATCGGGTTGGCCACCGCGCGCATCCTGGCCTCACGCGGCGCCCGGGTCTCGCTCATCGCGCGCGATGCGCCGCGGCTCGACGACGCGGCGGCCGCGGTCGGCCCTGGGACCGCCGTCGCGTCGGCGGACGTCACCGACCACGAGGCGGTGACCGCGGCGGTCAGCGACCTCGTCGCCGCCCAGGGGCCGTGCGATCTCCTCGTCACCGCGGCGGGCGCGTCTCACCCCGGCTACTTCGAGCAGCTCGAGATCGAGCACTTCCGCGCGCAGATGGACCTCAACTACTTCGGGACGCTGCTGCCGATCCGGGCGGTGCTCGGCTCGATGCTGGCGCGGGGGAGCGGCACGATCGTCGGCATCTCGTCGTCGGCGGGGCTCGTCGGCGTCTTCGGCTTCGGCGCGTACGCGCCGTCGAAGTACGCGGTGCGCGGGCTGATGGACGCACTGCGGGCGGAGGTCGAGGGTCGTGGCGTCTTCGTCGCGTGCGCGTTCCCTCCCGACACCCTGACCCCTGGGTTCGAGACGGAGAACCTCATCAAGCCGGCCGAGACCGCGGCGGTCTCGGCGGGGATCAAGCCCAAGCTGGCCGAGGAGATCGGGGCGGGCCTGGTGCGCGGGATCGAACGGGACCGCCACGTCATCACGTTCGATCCCCAGACCGCCATGCTGGCCAGGGGCGGCGGCCTGGTCGCCCCGATCGCGTACCGGCTCATGGACCGGGAGGTGCGAAAGGTCGCGCATCCGTAGACTGCCTCCACTTGGCCCGGACGGGCCCGACTCCCCAGAAAGCAGGCAACCCGGATGGCGATCTACGACGTGAAGGTCAACCAGCTCGACGGCACCCCGGCCTCGCTGAGTGACTACAAGGGCAAGGAAGTGCTGATCGTGAACGTGGCGTCGTTCTGCGGCCTGACGCCCCAGTACGAGGGCCTCGAGAAGCTGCACGAGACCTACGGTTCGAAGGGCTTCGAGGTGCTCGGCTTCCCCTGCAACCAGTTCCTCGAGCAGGAGCCCGGCACCCCCGAGGAGATCGCGGAGTTCTGCACCACGAACTACGGCGTGCAGTTCCCGCTGTTCGCGAAGATCGAGGTCAACGGCGAGCACCAGCACCCCCTGTACGCGCAGCTCAACGCGGTCGCCGACGGGGAGGGCTACACCGGCGACATCCGCTGGAACTTCGAGAAGTTCCTGGTGTCCGCCGACGGCGAGGTGGTCGGTCGCTTCAACCCGACCGTGACCCCCGAGGACCCGGCGCTCGTCTCGGCCATCGAGGCCGGCCTCCCCAGCTGAGCGGTGCGGCCCCCGGGTGAATCCCGGGTGTCCGAGTCGGGAATAGGAGGCCCGGGGGCCGGGTTCCACCGATCGCGTAATCCTGTAATCACGATCGGAGAACCAGTGCCCGAGCTCACGGAGACCCAAGCGCTGCCGGTGCTTCCCCTCGCGACTGGGGTGGTGCTCCCGAACACGGTGGCGACGCTGACCCTCGAGACCGACGAGGCCCGTGCGGCCGTCGCCGCGGCCAACGACGGAGACGGCCGTCTCCTCCTCGTGCCCCGCATCGACGGGCGCTACGCCCGCGTCGGCACCGTCGCGATCGTCGAGGAGTCGGGCGAGCTGCCCAACGGCCTCGCCGCCGCGATCATCCGTGGCCTCCACCGCGCGACCCTCGGCACCGGCGTCGCCGGGACCGGGACCGCGCTGTGGGTCGAGGCCCACGAGATCGAGGAGCACCCGGCCTCCCCCCGGGCCGAGGAGCTCGGTCGCGAGCTGCGGGCCGTCCTGTCGGTGCTCGCCGAGCGGCGCCGGTCGCGCCGGCTCCCCGAGCTGCTGCGGACGACCACGGAGCCGGGCGCGCTCGCGGACGGCTTCGGCGCATGGTCCGACATGCCGACCGAGCGCAAGGTCGAGCTGCTCGAGGCCCTCGACACGGAGAGCCGCGTCGAGCGCGCGCTCGAGTGGGCGCGTGACGCGCTGGCCGAGCACGAGGTGGCCGAGAAGATCCGCCAGGAGGTGGGCGAGGGCATGGAGAAGCAGCAGCGGGAGTTCCTGCTGCGCCAGCAGCTCCAGGCCATCCGCAAGGAGCTCGGTGAGGGTGCCGACGACGGCAACACCATCGAGGAGCTGCGGGAGAAGGTCGCCGAGGCGGACCTGCCGGAGTCGGTGAGCGTCGCGGTCTCGAAGGAGATCGACAAGCTCGAGCGCACGTCCGAGCAGAGCCCCGAGCACGGGTGGATCCGCACGTGGATCGACACGATCCTCGAGCTCCCCTGGGGCAACCGCTCCGAGGAGCGGATGGACGTGGTCGAAGCGCGGCGCATCCTGGACGAGGACCACACCGGTCTGGGTGACGTGAAGGACCGGATCGTGGAGTACCTGGCCGTGCGCAAGCTGCGCGCGGACCGGGGCCTCGACGACGCGCACGAGTCCGCTCGACGCGGCAGTGGCCTGATCCTCGCGTTGGTCGGTCCGCCGGGCGTCGGCAAGACCTCGCTCGGTGAGTCCGTGGCGCGCGCGACCGGACGCGAGTTCGTCCGGGTGGCGCTCGGCGGCGTGCGGGACGAGGCGGAGATCCGGGGTCACCGGCGCACCTACGTCGGCGCGCTGCCCGGTCGCATCGCCCGCGCGTTCAAGGAGGCCGGGACGATGAACCCGGTCATCCTGCTGGACGAGGTGGACAAGCTGGGTGCGGACTGGCGGGGCGACCCGTCGAGCGCGTTGCTCGAGGTCCTGGACCCGGCGCAGAACCACACGTTCCGCGACCACTACCTGGACGTCGACCTCGACCTCTCGGGCGTGCTGTTCCTGGCGACCGCGAACGTCATGGAGACGATTCCCGGACCGCTGCTCGACCGCTTGGAGATCGTGCGGCTCGACGGCTACACCGAGGACGAGAAGGTCGTCATCGCCCGTGACCACCTGCTGGCCCGCCAGCGTGAGCGCAACGGTTTGGGCGAGGACGAGGTGACGGTGGACGACGATGCCTTGCGGACCGTGGTGGCGGACTACACCCGGGAAGCGGGCGTCCGGAACCTCGAGCGCGAGCTCGGCAAGCTGTTGCGCAAGACCGCGGCGAAGATCGCCAGCGGCGAGTCGGTGCCGCCCGTCGAGATCGGTGCGGACGACGTCCCCACCCTCCTCGGGCGGCAGCGCTTCTTCGCCGAGGAGGTGCGCGAGCGCACGTCCGCGGCGGGAGTCGCCACGGGTCTGGCGGTCACCGGCACGGGTGGCGACGTGCTCTTCGTGGAGGCGACCAGCCTCCCCGGTGAGCCCGGTCTGACCCTGACCGGTCAGCTCGGCGACGTCATGAAGGAGTCGGCGGAGATCGCCATGAGCTACATCCGGGCGAACTCCGACGCCCTCGGTGTCGAGGCGGACGCGCTGGACAAGCGGCGCTTCCACGTGCACGTGCCGGCCGGCGCGGTGCCCAAGGACGGACCGTCCGCGGGCGTCACGATGACCACCGCACTGGTGTCACGGCTCACTGGGCGCCCGGTGCGGGCCGACGTCGGGATGACCGGCGAGGTCACGCTCCAGGGTCGGGTGCTGCCGATCGGCGGGCTCAAGCAGAAGGTGCTCGCCGCCCAGCGAGCCGGTCTCACGACCGTCGTGCTGCCGGCTCGCAACGGCCCGGATCTCGAGGATGTCCCCGAGTCCGTGCGGGAGCAGATGACCTTCCACCTGGCCGAGGACGTCACCCAGGTCCTCGACTGGGCGCTGGAGCCGGTCCCGGTCCGGCAGCCGGTCATCGCGGCCTAGGCACCGCGATCACCAGCAATCCCCCCGGCATCCGGCCCGTGGCCTCTCGGTCACGGGCCGGTTGCTGTCCGGGGCGCGCCTCGATGCCGCGGAGGTCGCCGTCGTCGTCGGACCACGGCATGACGACATCGAAGCCGTGGGTCGGCGAACGTCTCGCCGAGCTCGCCGTCCTGCTCGCCGCCGACCTCCGTGAGCAACCAACCGCCCGGCCGCAGCAGGCGCGCCGCGGTCGCGATCACCCGTCGGACGAGCCTGAGCCCGTCGGCGCCGCCGTCGAGCGCGCCGCGGGGCTCGTGGCGCTGCACGTCCGCCGGAAGCAGCCGGAGCTCGGCTGGTCGGGACGTACGGCGCGACGGCAGTGACGACGTCGAACGTCCCGCGCGCCGTGCAGGCGGCGCCGCGAGGTCGGCGACGACCGCAGGCACACCGTTGCGGTCGCGCGCATGCGGCCGCGGCGGGGTCCAGGTCGACGCCGACGACGAACGCGGTCGGCATCTCGGCCTGCAGATGTGATGCGATCGCGCCCGGCGCCGGTGCAGAGATCGATCGCCCCGCCCGTGCTCGGCAGGAGCCGCGGCGGCGCGACCTGCGAGCTCCTCGCTCTGGCGGCGCGGGACGTAGACGCCGGGATCGAGGTGCAGCGTCCTTGCCGCAGAACTCGACCCGGCCGGTGATCCAGCCCGACGGCTCGCCCTGTTCCCGCCGCTGCAACCATTGCTCGAGCGTCGAGCGGGTCGGGCGCCGCGGCAACGAGCTCGGCGGCCTCCTCGGCCGCCGCGACGCACCCGGCCACGACGAGGCGGCCGTGCCACCGCGGTGTCGAGCTCTTCGTCCGTCACAATCGACGGTCGCTCACGCTCTGCCCGGGCCTTCTAGGGTCGCGGGCATGTTGTCGGCCAAGGGCGTGACCGTGTCGCTCGGCGGGCGGCTGGTGCTGAACGAGGTCTCCGTTTCGGTCGCGGCCGGGGGACCGGCTCGGCATCGTCGGACCGAACGGGATCGGCAAGACGACGCTGCTGCGCGCGCTCGCGGGCCGGGTGGCGCTCGACGCGGGCGCGGTCGAGCGGGCGCCGGCGTCGCTCACCGTCGGCTTCCTGCCCCAGGAGACCGACGCCCGGCCGGGCGAGACGCTGCGCGAGTACCTCGGGCGCCGTACCGGCGTGGCCGACGCGGGCGCCGAGCTGGACCGACTGACGGACGCACTCGCGACCGACCCGGACGCGACCGGGGCGTACACGGACGCGCTCGAGCGGTTTCTCGCGCTCGGTGGCGACGACCTGGACGCGCGCGATCGGCGCCGTCGGCGCGGACCTCGGCCTCGCCGCGGACCGGCTGGACGTGGAGGTCGCGGTGCTCTCGGGCGGGCAGGCGGCCCGCGCCGCGCTCGCCGCCATCCTGCTGAGCCGGTTCGACGTCCTGCTGCTCGACGAGCCCACCAACAACCTGGACTTCGCCGGCCTCGACCGGCTCGAGCAGTTCGTGCACGACGCGCCCGGCGCGGTCGTCGTCGTGTCCCACGACCGCGCCTTCCTCGACGGGACCGTGCACCGGATGCTCGAGCTGCAGGAGGAGAGCCGCCGCGCGGTGGAGTACGCAGGCTCGTGGAGCGACTACGTCGCGGCGCGCGACCTGGCGCGGAGCCAGCAGTACGCGCGCTACGGCGAGTTCACCGCCAAGCGGTCCGCACTGCTCGAGCGGTCGCGCACGCAGAAGGCCTGGTCCGAGCAGGGCAAGCGCGCGGTGAAGAAGAGCACCGAGAGGGACAAGAGCATCCGGTTCCGCGAGACGCAGCGCAGCGAGAAGCAGGCGTCGAAGGCCAAGATCACCGAGCGGGCGATGGAACGGCTCGAGGTGGTGGAGAAGCCGTGGGAGGGCTGGGAGCTGCGACTCCAGCTCGCGCCGTCGGCCCGGAGTGGCGACGTCGTCGTCCGGCTCGAGCAGGCTGTCGTGACCCGCGGCGGTTTCCGGCTGGGACCGATCGACCTCGAGATCGGGTGGCAGGAGCGGATCGCGATCCTGGGCCCGAACGGCAGCGGCAAGACGACGTTGCTGCGGGCGCTGCTCGGGCGAGATCCCGCTCACCTCGGGCCGGCGCTGGATCGGTCCCGGCGTCCAGGTCGGCGAGATGGACCAGTCCCGCGCGCAGCTGCCGGTCGACGAGCCCCTGATCGACGGGTTCCGCGCCGCGACGGGGATGGGGCGGTCCGAGGCGCGCTCGCTGCTCGCCAAGTTCGGGCTCGGCGCCGCACACGTCGAGCGGGTCGGTGCCGAGCTCTCACCGGGGGAGCGGAGCCGTGCGATCCTCGCGGGCCTCATGGCCGGCGGCGTCAACTGCCTGATCCTCGACGAGCCGACCAACCACCTGGACCTCGCGGCGATCGAGCAGCTCGAGCTCGCCCTCGACGGCTACGACGGCACCGTGCTGCTCGTCAGCCACGACCGCCGCCTGCTCGAGACCGTCCGGATCACGAGGACCATCACCCTCTGACCCACCCCACCCCCACCGTTTTGGCGTCATTTACCCACGTATACGGGGGGTAAGTGACGCCAAAAGCGCAGTCTTGGTCAGGCGGGCCGCTGGAGCCCGCCGAGTGATCGTGGTCCGGCGATCGGGCTCCAGGGAACCTCAGGAAGAAGGAGGCGCGGAGCCGTTCGGCGCCACCGCGGCGCCGGGGAGGGTCTCGCCGATCTCGAGCGGGAAGTGGCAGGCGACGAAGTGGTCGGGCCGGATCGCGCGGATCTCGGGCTCCTGGCTCGCGCAGATGTCCTGGGCCTTCGGGCACCGGGTGCGGAAGCGGCACCCGCTCGGCGGTGCGACCGGCGACGGGATCTCGCCCCGGACGACCGACCGCTCGGCGAGCATGATGGTCGGGTCGGGGATCGGGATCGCCGAGAGCAGCGCCGCGGTGTACGGGTGCGCAGGGGCCTCGTAGAGCTCGTCGGGCGCGGAGACCTCGCAGATCTTGCCGAGGTACATGACGGCGACGCGGTCGCTGACGTTCTTGACGACCGCGAGGTCGTGGGCGATGAAGATGAGCGTGAGGCCGTACCGGACCTTCATGTCCTGGAGCAGGTTCAGGATCTGGGCCTGGACCGAGACGTCGAGGGCCGAGACCGGCTCGTCGCAGATGATGAGCTTCGGGTCGGTCGCGACGGCCCGCGCGATCGAGATGCGCTGGCACTGGCCGCCCGAGAACTCGTGCGCGCGCTTCGGCCCCGCGGTCTCCGGGTCGATGCCGACGGTCTCGAGCACCTCGCGGACCTTGGCGTCACGGCTCGCCTCGTCGCCGATCTTCCAGATGTCGAGCCCCTCGCGCACGATCTTGCGGATCCGGCGCCGGGGGTTCAGCGACGAGATCGGGTCCTGGAAGATCATCTGCAGCTTGGGCCGGGTCTGGCGCAGGGCCTCGCCGTGCAGCTCGGTGAGGTCGTTGCCGTCGAACTGCACGTGGCCGCTCGTCGGGTGGACGAGCTGCATGACGGCGCGGCCGGTGGTGCTCTTGCCGCAGCCGGACTCACCGACGAGCCCGAGGGTCTCGCCCTCCTTGACGTCCAGGCTCACCTTCGAGACCGCGTTGACCTTCAGCCCCGCGCGCCCGACCGGGAACTCGACGACGAGGTCCTCGATGCGCAGGAGCGTCTCGCCGGCCGGGCGAAGGTGTGCGGTTCCGCTCCCGGCCACGTCAGACGCTCCCGATCATTGCCATCGCCGACGTGACGCCGGCCTGCTGGTTCGCTTCGAGCGCCGCCCGGTTCTCCGGCGTTCCCACCGGGATCCAGCAGCGGTACTCGTGTCCGGGTGTCTCCGCGTCGAGCAACGGTGGCTCCTCCTCGACGCACTTGGTCTGCACGTACGGGCAGCGGGGCGCGAACTTGCAGCCGGGCGGCGGCGCCACGATGTCCGGGGGCCGGCCGGTGATCGTCGCGAGGCGCGAGTGGCTCGGCGCGTTGAGCTTCGGGATCGAGCGCAGCAGCGCCTCGGTGTAGGGGTGCCGGGTCTCCGCGAACAGCGTGCGGGTCGGCGCCTTCTCGACGATGCGGCCTGCGTACATGACGGCGATGTCGTCGGTGCGGCCGGCGACGACGCCGAGGTCGTGGGTCACGAGGATCATCGCCATGAACCGCTCGCGCTGCTGCTCCTGGAGCAGGTCCAGGATCTGGGCCTGCACCGTGACGTCGAGTGCGGTGGTCGGCTCGTCCGCGAACAGCAGCTTCGGGCCGCACGCGATCGCGAGGGCGATCATCACCCGCTGGCGCATGCCGCCCGACAGCTGGTGGGGGTACTCCTTGAGCCGCTGCTCGGCCTCGGGGATCCCGACCGACTCGAGCAGGGCGAGGGCGAGCTCGTTCGCGTACTTCTTCGTCACGTCGAGGTGGAAGAGCAGGCCCTCGGTGATCTGGTTCCCGATCTTCATGACCGGGTTGAGCGAGGTCATCGGGTCCTGGAAGACCATGGCCATCTGGGATCCCCAGAGGTGGCGGAGGTCCTCGGACGGACGCGTCGATCAGCTCGTGGCCCTCGAACAGGATGCTGCCGGAGCGTTCGACGCCCTGCTTCGGGAGCAGGCCCATGATCGAGCGTGAGAGCACGGTCTTGCCCGACCCGGACTCGCCGACGACGCCGAGCGTCTTGCCCCGCTCGAGCGAGATCGACACCCCGTCGACCGCGCGGGCGCTGCCGCGTGCGGTGGCGAAGTGGGTGTGCAGGTCCGTGACGTCGAGCAGCGGGCCGTCGAGTGGCGCGGGCTCGAACCGGGTCTCGGGCGCGCTCTTCCTGCCGCGGCGAGGGCTCACAGGGCGCTTTCGCGGACTTCGAGCCGGGCCCGGACGACGTCGCCGAGGTAGTTGAGCGAGAGCACCACGCCGAAGATGACGAGCGAGGGAGCGAGGACCAGCTGCGGCGCGTCGCGCAGGTCGGTGCGGCCCGCGCTGATCATGTTGCCCCAGGTCACGACCTCGGGCTTCACCCCGGCCCCGAGGATCGCGAGGCCGGCTTCGGCGACGATGACGACCGCGATGCCGAGCAGCGCGATGGAGAACATGGCGGGGAGGATGTTGGGCAGGACCTCGCGGATCATCGTCCGCCCGTGCTTCGCGCCTTGGGCGCGGGCGGCCAGCACGAACTCCCGTTCGGACCAGCTGAGGGTGGACGCCCGCGCGATGCGCGCCAGGACCGGGACCGAGACGATGGCCAGGGCGAGCGTCACGTAGAAGAGCGTGCGCTCCAGGTTCGTCGTGATGGCGAGCGCGAGGACCAGCGGCGGGAAGGCGAGGAGCACGTCGGTGACCGACCCGAGCGCGGTGCCGGTCTTGCCCCGGAAGTAGCCGGCGAGCAGGCCGAAGATCCCGCCGATGATGAACCCGATGATGATCGCGAACAGGCCGATCGCCAGCGAGTTGCGACCGCCCCAGATCACCCGGGACAGCACGTCGCGACCGTTCGCGTCGACGCCGAAGAGGTGGTCGATCGACGGCCCGGCGCGGTTCAGACCGGGGAACACGTCGTTGTTCGGGTCCGGGATCGGGAGGATGGGAGCGAGGATGGCCGACCCGACGACGATCGCGAGGAACGTGATCGAGGCCCACGCGGCGAAGCCGAGGTGCTTGCCCTTGGCGGCGTGGCCCTCGTCCCCGGCTTCGATCGCGGAGAAGCCGACCTGCTGGGGGGCGAGGGGGATCCCCGACCGCTGCTCGTCGCTGACGAGCTCCTCGGCGAATGGCTTAGGCGAGTGCTCGGGCATGCCGGATCCGGGGGTCGAGGACGGAGTAGAGGATATCCACGAGGAAGTTGAACAACACGTAGATGATGGCGATGATCGCCACGAACGAGAGCTCGGCCGGGTACTGCTGGGCCAGGATCGCCCGGTACAGCGGCGTCGCCCATGCCGGGGAGCCCGAAGATGGTCTCGACGACGATCGCGCCACCGATCAGTGCGCCGACGTTGAGCCCGGCGACGGTGAGCAGGGTCAGGCTCGACGGCCGGAGCGCGTGGCGGAAGAGCACGCGGTTGGGCTTGATGCCCTTCGCCTTCGCGGTGGTGATGAAGTCTTCCTGCAGGGTCGCGATCATGTCCGAGCGCAGCAGTCGCATGTAGACGGCGATCTGCCCGGCCGCGAGCGCGATCGACCGGCATGAGCATGAGCTGCCAGTTGTCGATCGGGCTGAGCGGGAAGGTTCCTGTCACCGTGCTCTGGGTCGGTAACAAGTCCCATTTCGCGCCGACGTAGATCTGCAGGAGCAGGCGCGAGCACGAAGGTGGGGAGCGCGAGGAGGGCGAACATCAGCGTGTTGCTGATGCCGTCGAACCGCGAGCCCTGCTTGTAGGCGGTGTAGACGCCGAGGGGGATCGCAATGAGCAGCGAGAGCAGCTGCGCGTAGATCATCAGCTCGAGCGAGACCGGCAGCCGCTGGTCCACGACGTCGCGCACCGGGGTGCCGGAGTCGTAGAGCTTGCCGAAGTTGCCGGTGGTGAAGTCACCCAGCCAGGTTGCGTACTGGTCGAAGAAGCCGTTGTTGAGGCCGAGCTCCTGGGTGATCTGGGCCCGCTCCGCGGGCGGCGCGAACGGCTTGACCTTGGAGACCGGGTCGCCGGGCGAGAGCTTGGTGAGCCAGAAGGTCAGGAACGTGACGACGATGACGACGGCGACGAGCCGGAGCAGCTTGAGCGCGAAGCCGCGCAGACCGCCCATCTCACTGCTCCGGCGCGTCGTCGTCGCTCATCGGTCGCGACGTTACTTCTGGACCCAGAGGCCGAGGAGCTGGTGGTAGCCCGCCAGCACGTCGACCGGCTTCTGGGTTCCGACCGCGCCGCTGGTCGTCGGCAGGTTCGGGCCGAGGATGCCCTTCACCGTGCTCTTCGACGCGATGTACCAGTTCTCGTACCACGTCCAGATGTTGTACACCTGGCTTTCCATCCGCTTGTTGAAGTCGGTGTAGTAGCCCGTGCGGGTCGGCCCGTTGGGAGTGGAGCGGCCCTTGTCGAGGTCCGCGTTGATCTGCGGGTCGTTGATGTGGTTGAAGTTCACCGGCGAGCCCCCGTAGAACCAGACGTAGAGCGTGTCCGGGTCCTGGCCGAGGTAGTTGCGCCAGAGGAACGAGTCGACCTGGCTGCCGATGGCCTGGTTGATGATCGTGGCCTGGTCCACCGGGGCCGGCAGCGTCACCTTGATCCCGATGAGGGCCATCTGGCGCTTGGTCTCCTGGGCCAGGGCCTTGGTCTGCTCGTCGAACGTGGACTGCAGGGCGAAGGTCGGCGACTTGCCGCCGTTCGCGGCCTTCCAGGCGTTGACGAGCTTCTTGGCGTCGGTGGGGTTGTACTTCGGCGATCGGGGAGCTCTTCAGGTAGCCCATGACGTCGCTGTCCATGACCTGGTCCGCGAGCGTGAAGTTGCCCTTGTTCGCGATCTCGTTCAGGGCGTTCTTGTCGGTGCCCTCGGCGATCGCCTTGCGGATGTTGATGTCGTTGAGCGGCGGGCGGGTCACGTTGAGCAGCGCCTGGGCGAGCTCACGCCGGCCCGGGGGCTCCACCAGGGTGCTGAACCCGCTGCCGAAGCCCTTGACGGTGTCGTAGTTGACGCCGTTGTCGTCGTGGATGATGTCGAACTGACCGCCCTGCAGGCCGTTCACGCGCTGGTCGCCGGACTCCTGGATCTTGAAGTCGAGGCCGTCCAGGTAGGGGAAGCCCTTGCGCCAGTAGTCGGGGTTCTTGACCGTGGTGACGTCACCCGTCGAGGCGTTGAAGTTCGTCACCTTGAACGGCCCGGTGCCGATCAGGTGGGTGCTGCAGCCGGACGGGGTGTCGTTCAGCTGCGCCGGTGCGGCGATGCCGACCCGACCGCTGGCCCAGAGGTAGGCCGGGAACGCGACCCAGGGGGTCTTCATCGTCACGACGACGGTCATGTCGTCGGGCGTCGTCGTGTCGGCGATGTTCGAGTACACGAACTGCAGGAGCGTGCCCTTGCGCCAGGCGTCGATGTTCTGCTTGACCGCCGCGGCGTTGAGAGGCTCACCGTTCTGGAACGTGATGCCCGAGCGCAGGCCGATCGTCCACTGCGTGTAGTCCGCGTTGTGGCTGATGCTCTTCGCCAGGTACGGGGCGTACACGTTGGGGTCCTGCGTCGGCGCGGCGAGCGTGTCGTAGACCGCGCTCGACCACCATGATCCCGGAGATCGCGAGCTGCGCCGACGGGATGCAGAAGTCCGTCGTCTTGCCCTCGAGGCCGTAGGTGAGGGTGCCGCCGGGAGTGGGCTTGCCCTCGTCGGCGGCGCTGGTCGTGCTGCTCGAGCTGGAGCTCGAGCCTCCGCCGCCGCACGCCGCCGCAACGATCGCGAGGATGGCGACGAGCGCCAAGAAGGTGAGCGTCCGACGACGCGGTCGCAGGCTGTGTCGCACGATGGTCCCCCCGTGTGGCCGGGCTGTGACCCGACTCGCTGCTGAACTGACGGTTGTTGCTGACGTGGTGTCTGTGGTCCGCAACCTAAGAAGCGCGCCAACCATTGTCAACCACACTCGGCCACCACAGTGTCACCAACGGAAGCGCCGCGCGGGTCGCCCGGCGGCCCCTCGCTCCGGGCATACGCTCGACGAGTGCCCGGGGATCGTTTGCGCATCAGCGGGTCGTGCGTCATCGGCCTCGACGAGCTCGAGTGGCGCTTCAGCGGCTCCGGCGGCCCCGGCGGCCAGCACGCCAACACCTCCAACACCCGGGTCGAGGTCCGCTTCGACATCGCCGGCTCGCCGTCGCTCGGCCCGCGCCAGCGGGCCCGGCTGATCGAGAAGCTCGGGCCGGTGGTCCGGGTCGTGGCGTCGGATTCACGCTCCCAGCACCGCAACCGCGAGGTCGCGATCGAGCGCCTGCGGGAGCGCCTCGCGGCCGCCTTGGCGATGGAGCGGCCGCGGGTGCCCACCCGCGTCGGGCGGTCGGCCAAGGAGAAGCGGTTGGAGGAGAAGCGCCGGCAATCCGAGCGGAAGCGCTCCCGAGGCCGACCCGATGGAGGACTAGGCCGCATGGACACCGCTCGGGACATCGCGCTCTGCGTCGTCGGCGGCGCGCTGGTGGTGATCGTGCTCGACTCGGCGCTGCGGACGTTCGTCCTCCCACGGGGGGCGATCGTGCGCCTCGACCCGGCTCGTGAGCGTCATCGTGCGCAAGCTCTTCGACATCCCGACCCGCTGGGCCAAGACCTACGAGGGTCGGGACCGGGCCATGGCGCTCTACGGGCCGGTCGCGATGTTCGCGCTCGTCATCCTCTGGATGGTCATGGTCCTGACCGGTTTCATGATGATCTTCGTCGGTGTCGAGCAGGTGGGCTGGCGGGAAGGGTTCATCCAGAGCGGGTCGTCGATGTTCACGCTGGGATTCGAACCACCGTTCGGCTTCGCCGCCGCGACGCTCGGGTTCGTCGAGGCGGGCATCGGGCTCGGGGTGCTGGCGCTCCTGATCGCGTACCTCCCGACGATCTACGGGGCGTTCTCAAGGCGCGAGGTGCTCGTCGCGCACATGTCGGCGCGCGCGGGCACGCCGCCGAGCGCGGTGGACCTCCTGCGCCGCGCGCACCTGATCGGCCGGCTCGACAACCTCGACGACCTCTGGGTCGACTGGCAGCTCTGGTTCGCGGAGCTGCAGGAGACCCATACGTCGCTGCCGTTCGTCAACTTCTTCCGTTCGCCCGAGCCCGCCCGGTCGTGGATCACCGCTTCGGGTGCCGTCCTCGACGCCGCCGCGATGGTCAACTCGACGATCGCGCTGCCGAACCAGCCGATGGCGAGCCTCTGCATCCGCTCCGGCTACAACGCGCTGCGAGTCGATCGCGCGGTTCTTCCGGATGCCGCACCCGGAGGACCCGGCGCCGGACGACCCGATCAGCATCGGCCGCGACGAATGGGAAGCGGCGTGTCGCGAGCTCGAGGCAGTCGGCGTCCCGCTCGTGGCCGACCGCGACCAGGCCTGGCGCGACTTCGCGGGGTGGCGGGTGAACTACGACATCCCGCTCGTGATGCTCGCGGGCCTGCTCGTCGCGCCCTACGCGCCCTGGTCGTCGGACCGCTCGATCCCGTTCCGGGTCCGGATCATCCGCCGCGGCGGCGACTTCGAGTCGCCCTTCTAGCGGTCGGTGCCCGGGACCGGCTCGAGCGCCGGCGCGAGCCCGACATCCTCCGGGGTCCTGGTCGGGCGTCTCTGGGCGCGGCCGGCCCACGATCCACGCGAGAAAGCGGTCGACCGCGCTGACCGCGTTCGCCGTGCGGGTGGAGTGGAACACGTCGAACGCGTGTGACGCGCCCGGAACCTCGGCGTAGAGGACCGGCTCGTCCGAGACTCGCGCGGAGCTGCTCGACGAACTCCCGGGCCTGGGCGACGGGTGCGAGGTTGTCGTGGGTGCCGTGGATCACGAAGAAGGGCGGAGCGTCGGCGCGGACGTGGTTGCACCGGCGACGCATCCGCGAACGCCTCGGGATCCTCCTCGGGCGTCGCCTTCATCACCCACCGGGCGAGCAGCCGCGCCAGCGCGGTCCTTCGCCCGCTCGCCGGCGAACATCGAGACGAAGTCGTAGACGCCGTAGAACGGCACGCACGCGGCGACCGACGTGTCGGCCGACTCGAACTCCGGCTGGTACCGCGGCTCGTTGGCGGTGAGTCCCGACCATCGCCGCGAGGTGACCGCCGGCGGACCCGCCGGTGACGCAGATCATGCTCGGGGTCACCGCCGTACTCGGCGATGTGCTCGCGCACCCAGGCGAGCGCGCGCTTGCAGTCGACGAGGTGCTCGGGCCACGTGGCCTTCGGGCTGAGCCGGTAGTTGATCGCGACGCACACCCAGCCGTCGGCGGCCAGCTGCAGCATCAACGGCAGCCCCTGCTGGCTCTTGTCGCCGATGACCCACCCGCCGCCGTGGATCTGGAAGAGGACGGGCGCGGGTGAGCCGTGCCGGTGCCCTGATCGCGGGCCCGGTAGATGTCGAGCTGGTTGCGCTTGCCGTACGGGCCGTACTCGAGGTTCTTGATGCGCTCGACGTGACGGTCGTGCAGCAGGAACGGGAAGACGGCCTGGCTCCACTTGGCGGTCGCGCGGATCGGACGGACCGAGCCCGAGCCCGTCGGTCAACGCGCTCTCGAACACGCCGCCCGAGCGCCGGGAGATCAGGGCGATGACGACGAGGCCCACCCACGACGCCAGGGTGATGACGAGGCCCGAGCCAGCCGGGCCACGCATCCAGCGCGCCGAGCGCGATGAAGACCGCGGTGGCGACGGCCTGCCAGACGATGTTCCACACCGCGAGCTCACCGGTCAGCCACGCGGCGAAGAAGCTCGTCCCGATGAACTGCCAGCGCGACGACGGCCGGAACGCGTTGAGCGTGAACCAGGCGCCGATCAGGCTGACGGCGAGGAAGACCCAGGGCACGCCCTCCATTCTGACAGGACGGCTGCCGGGGTACGATCCGGAGCGTGGAACGCCTCACCGGACTCGACGCCGCCTTCCTCTCGCTCGAGACCCCGAGCAATCACATGCACCTCATCCTGGTGGCGGTGCTCGACCCCACGGACGTGCCGGGCGGGTTCACCGCCGCCACGATGAAGCGGCTGATCGAGCAGCGGATCGACCGGTTGCCGCCGTTCCGGCGCCGGGTCGTGCGGGTCCCGTTCGGTCTCCACCACCCGCTGTGGATCGAGGATCCCGGATTCGACCTGGACTTCCACGTGCGCCAGGTCGCGGTGCCGGCGCCCGGCGGTGAGCACGAGCTCGCGGCGTTCGTCGGCGAGGTCGCGGGCTGGCCGCTCGACCGCGACCGGCCGCTGTGGCAGATGTGGGTCGTGGAGGGCCTCGAGCACGGGCACGTCGCGCTCGTCGCCAAGGTGCACCACGCGGCGGTCGACGGCGCGTCCGGCGTCGAGGTGCTCGCGTCGCTCGTCGACCTCGAGCCGACGCCCGTCCCGGAGACGGTGGTGAGCGAGGAGCCGTGGGAAGCCGACCGCGTCCCGAGCGACGTCGAGATGATCGGCGCGTCGATGGTATCGATCGCGCGCCAGCCGGTGCGGATGGCAAAGGCGACGGTGCACCTCGGAAAGTCGCTGGCGCGCCTCGTCACGCGCATGCGCAACGAGGACGTGCACGCGGGCGTCCCCTTCACCGCGCCGCGGCTCAGCTGGAACGTGATGATCACCCCGCACCGCCAGGTCGCCTTCAGTGGGATGTCGCTCGAGGACGTGAAGGCCGTGAAGGACGCGTTCGGCGCCACCGTGAACGACGTCGTGCTCGCGGTGCTGTCCGGCGCGTTCCGCCGCTACCTCGACGAGCGCGACGAGCTTCCCGACAAGCCGCTCGTCGCGGTGATCCCCACCTCGGTGCGCGCCATGGACGAGAAGCAGCTGGGCAACCGTGTCTCCGCGATGTTCACGCAGCTCTCGACCGACCTCGACGAGCCGCTCGAACGGCTCCAGGCCGTGCAGTCGACGATGACCGGGGCCAAGCAGGTGCACGAGGACATCGGCGGCAACACGCTGGAGGAGTGGGCCGAGCTCGCGGCCCCCGCGATGCTCGCACGCGGCGCGCGCCTCTACAGCCAGCTCCGGCTCGCGGACCGGCACCCACCGATCCACAACCTCGTGGTCTCGAACGTTCCCGGCCCGCAGTTCCCGCTCTTCATGGCGGGGTCCAGGATCGTGGACCTGTACCCGATGGGCCCGGTCTTCGACGGCGCCGGCCTCAACGTGACCGCGTTGAGCTACCAGTCCCGGGTCGACATCGGGTTCATGGCGTGCCGGGAAGCGGTGCCGGACCTCTGGCGGCTGGCGTCCGAGGTCCCCGAGGCGCTCGCGGAGCTCGTGAAGCTCGCCCGCGACGCAGCCCCGACCGCTCAGAGCTGATCGAGGTCCGGGCGCGGGTTCGCCCACGGCCGAACCGACTCGAGCTGCGCCGAGAGTGCGAGCAGCGTTGCCTCGTCGTGGGCGCGGCCGGCGAGCTGGACCGAGAGCGGAAGCCCCGAACCGCTGAACCCTGCGGGTACGGAGACCGCCGGCTGCCCGATCACGTTCCATGGTCCGTAGTGGGGAATCAGCCGTCCCGACGCGATGAAGGTCCGCAGCGCGCCCTGGCGATCCAGCTGACCGATCCGGAGCGGTAGCTGGATCGCGCCGGGCGTGAGCACGACATCGACGTCTTCGAAGATCCGGTTCATCGCGGCGCGCGATCGTCGCCTCCTGTTCGCGTCCGCGGCGGAGCCGACGGGCAGAGACCAGCCGGCCGTAGCCGGCGATGCGCCGGGTTCGCGATGAGAGCTGGTCAGGGTGCTCGACCCTGTCGAGGCTCTGGGTCACGCCCGCGAGGTACCGGACGATCAGGTTGCTCGATGCGTGACGCGAGAACTCGAGCTCGCGCTCGACGACGGTGTGCCCGAGCCCTCGCAGGAGCTCGACGGTGGCGTCGACTGCTCGGCGCGGCTCATCGGCGAGGCGGGCGGACACCGGGAACTTGGCGAGCGACTTCCACGCGACCGCGACCCGGAGCGGGCCCGGCTCGGACGCCAGCGCGTTCGTGAACCGTTCGGCGTGGGGCTCGGCGGTGGCGTCGAGGAAGAGCGCTGCGTCGGCCACGGTCCGCGTGATCGGTCCGTTCACGGCCAGGCCGTTCCAGTCCGAGGGTCCGTGCCAGACCCGACCGCGTTGCGGCTTGAGGCCGAAGACGCCGGTGAAGCCGGCCGGCGTCCGGATGGATCCCAGACCGTCGGAGCCGAGGGCGAGTCCGCACAGCCCGGCGGCAACGGCGACGGCCGACCCCCCGCTCGACCCGCCCGGGCTGTACCCGGGGTTCCATGGGTTGCGGGTGGCGCCCCACGCCGGCGTCTCGGTGAAGGGCCAGGCGGCGAGCTCGGAGCACGTCGACTTCCCGATGATGATGGCTCCCGCCCGGCGGAGCGCGGCGACGATCGGGGCGTCGGCTCGGGCGACAACCGCGTTGCCGCCGGCGCCCCAGGTCGTGACTTCGCCGGCGACATCGACGGTGTCCTTGATCGCGACCGGGACACCGAGCAGCGCCTTGAGCTCCCCGCGGCGACGAGCGCGTCTGCCCGGTCCGCTTCGTCTCGCGCCGGTTCGGTGAGGACCACCCGGTAGGCGTTGAGCCTGGGGTTCAGGATCGCGATGCGTTCGAGTGTGGCGTCGAGCAGCTCTCGCGCCGAGACGGCGCGGTCGCGGATCAGTCGCGCCTGCTCGTCGCGCGCCCGTGTAGCAGAGGTCGGCCGCGTCATCGCCCACGTGGAGGACTACTGCTTCAGCGTCTGGGTGTAGGTCACCTTCACGGGAAGGAACGCCTTCACGACGCCCGGCTGCAGCCCGATCGGCGTCTTGTCGAGCTTGAACGCGTACCGCAGCTGGGCCGTGACGAAGTGGTCGGTGACCGGCCAGACCTCGCGGGACGGGAGCTCGGGCGGGAAGCAGCCGTCGGTGCCGAGCTTCACGAGGTTCGCGGGGACCGGGATGCCGGCCCGCTGCGCGAGCGCGACCACGCCACCGCCACCCTTGCCGATCTCGCAGATGTCACTCATCCCGTTCAAGTGACCGGAGCCGTCGATCGCCACGAAGCGCTTCGGTGGCGGAACGGCCTTGTACGCGGTGCTCACCCGGTCGAAGCTCGCTACACCGTCCTGGCGCCCACTGATGTACATCGACGGCTTCGCAGCCGGCTCGGTCGGAGCCGCGCCGTTGACGCTGAACGGTGCTGCCGACAGCGCGATGTACGTGAGCACGTTCGGGTTGTGCGAGTAGGCGATGGCGGTGCCGCCCCCGGCCGAGTGACCGACGATCGCGATCTTGCCCTTCCGCACCGTCTTGGGGAACGCCTTCCGTGTCGCGGCGATGGTGGCGCCGAGCACGTCGTTCTCGGTGCGCGGCGTCTTGGGCGGCGAGCCGAGCTGCGCCGCGAGGCCGCGCTCGAGGAAGTCGGGCGAGGCCACCACGAACCCCCAGGACGCGAGGTGGGTGGTGAGGAACGTCGACTGGTCCCGCCAGCCGCCGAAGCCGTGACTGAACAGCACCAGCGGGAACGGCCCCTTCGTGCTCGCGGGCACGCCGCGGTACGCGTCCGTCGTGAACGGTGCCGTGACGTGCTTGGACGCCAGCAGGTCCTGGAGGCCCTGGGGCAGCCAGCGCGCGATCTCGTACACGTCGCGGTGCTTGCCCTTCACCGAGGCCGGTGACGCGGGGTACCAGATCTCTGCCTTGCGGTCGCCGATGGTCACCGTCCTGACGCCCACCGCGTAGGGGCCGTGCTTGGAGAAGACCGCCACCGGCTTCCTGGCGGCCGCGCCGGCGGGCGGCACGGCCACCGTTCCCGTGACCGTGATCGTGGCGATGAGGACGGCGACGAGCGCGCCGAACCGTCGTGAGGTGTGCATGGTTCCCCCGAGCAACCGCGAGCTAGGTGTCGAACAGCCAGGTCTCATCATGGCCGGGTGCGTCGCCCCGGCGGATGAACCATTCGTTCCCGAACGTCTCGCGGAAGGCGTCCGGTGGGAGCTGCAGGAAGAAGGAGTCGTCCGGGATCTGACTGGCGTGCGCCTGCATGGCGGCGCGCTTCTGGTCGACGAAGTCGCGGACGTCCACCGTCGTCGTGATCACGGACGCGGGCATGCCCATGTCGAAGTCGTCCGGGTTCGGCGCATCGGTGATGCCCTCCATCTCGCCCGACCGGCGCCGCATCAGCTCGAGCACGTAGTCGCGGTTCAAGGTGGCCTCGTAGACGCGCGGCGTCCCGGCCAGCTCGCCGGCGCGCGCGCCGACCCGGTGCACCTGGATGTGGTCGGGATGACCGTAATTGCCGTTCTCGTCGTAGATGGTCAGGACTTCCGCGTCTTCCTCGCGCAGGATCGCCGCGAGCCGCTCGGCTGCCTCGTCGACCGGCGCCGCGGCGAAGGCCCCCGGTGCGGAGTTCGTTGCCTCGCCGGCCATGCCCGAGTCGTGATACCCGAGGAACGCGATCCGCGAGACGCCGAGGATCTCGCCGGCGCGCTCGACCTCGATCGCCCGACGCGCCGCGAGGGCTTCGCCGTCGTCGAGGAAGCCGTCCGCGACCTCACCGAGCTCGCCACCCGTGCCGAGCACCAGCACCACCCGGTGCCCGTCGGCGGCAGCCCGGGCCATGGATCCGCCCGTGGTGATCACCTCGTCGTCGGGGTGCGCGTGGAAGGCGACGAGGGTGCCGGGCATGCCGGCATGTCTACCCGCGCGGAATGAATGCGGAAAGCCGGACATGATCTGCATGTCTGGTGGGTACGAGAACCTGACGTTAGAGTCAGGTCGCATTCGAACCGGGGGGTTATTTGATGCGAGCTCGACTGATCGTGGTGTTGGCGGTGCTGACACTCGTCGCGATGGCGTGCAGCAACGCGTCATCGAGCGGGAAGTCGTCAAGCGGGACGTCCAGCACGACGGCGGGGGGATCCGGCGGCTCGAGCGCCGCGGTGAGCCAGCCGGGCGTCACCAAGGACACGATCCGGGTGGGCGGGGTGGCCTCGGTGACCAACCCTCTGAACGGGCCGTACGGCTCCGCGTTCGACGGGGTGCGGGCCTTCTTCAACATGGTCGACAGTGGCGGCGGGATCTACGGCAAGAAGCTGGAGCTCGTCTCCGCCCGTGACGACCAGATCTCGAACAACCAGGAGCAGGTCCAGGCGCTCCTCGACCAGGACAACGTCTTCGCCGTGGCACCGATCGCGACGATCTTCTCGTTCAGCGGCGCCCAGACGTTGGTCGACCAGAAGATCCCGACGTTCGGTTGGAACATCAACGACGAGTACACCGGGCACCCGAACATGTTCGGCAGCAACTCGGGCGCGCTGTGCAACGGCTGCGTCGGCACGTATGCGCCGTATCTCGCCAAGCAGCTGCACAAGAAGAAGATCGGCGTCCTCGCCTACAACGTCGCCAACTCGGCCCAGTGCGTCGACGGGTACAAGAAGTCGTTCGACCGATACCCCACGGCCAAGATCGTCTTCCTGACCAAGAGCCTGTCCTTCGGGGCGACCGACTTCAGCGTCGAGGTCGGCCAGATGAAGGACAAGGGCGTCGACATGGTCATGACCTGCATGGACACGACCGCGGTGCTGAACCTGGCCAAGGAGATGCGCAAGCAGGATCTGAAGGCCATCCAGTACCTCCCCAACGGCTACGACGCCAAGCTCGTCGGCGCCAACAAGGAGTTCTTCGACGGCGACTACGTCGGGGTCTCGTTCACCCCGTTCGAGTTCAAGCCGCAGCCTCCGGGGCTCGTCGAGTTCAACAAGTGGATGGACACGGCCCACTACACCAAGAACGAGACCGCGATGCAGGGCTGGATCTCGGCGTTCCAGCTCTGGGCCGGGATCAAGGCAGCCGGGCCGGGCTTCACCCGCCAGAAGGTGATCGACGCCCTGAACAAGATGACGGACCTCACCGCCGACGGGCTCATCCCGCCGCGGAACTGGACCAAGGAGCACAACATCACCCACAACAACCCGCTGAGCTGCACCGCCTGGGTGAAGATCGTGAACGGGAAGTTCGTGCCGACGTTCAACCAGCCGGGCAAGCCGTTCCAGTGCATGCAGGACCAGCCCGCGACGCTCCCGACCTCCGCCACCTACAAGTAACCGACCCCGTGCTCCTGATCTCGAACGTGTCCAGGTAGCCGCCGTGCAGGATCTCATCCGGTACGTGATCCTCGGGATCCCCGTGGGCTGCGTCTTCGGTCTGGTGGCCGTGAGCCTGGTGCTCACGTACAAGACGTCGGGGGTGTTCAACCTCGCGTTCGCGGCGCAGGCGTACCTGGGGGCGGCCGTCTACTACGACGTCCACGTCCGGCACGGTTGGCCGATCATCCCGGCGTTCGTCTTCGTGGTGCTGGTGGTCTCGCCGTTCGTCGGGTTCCTGCTCGACCGGCTCGTGTTCCGGTTCCTGCGCGGCGTCTCGCCGATCGGCAAGCTCGTGTCCGCGCTCGGCCTGCTCGTGGCGCTGCCGCGGATCATCGACGTCTGGCTCGGCCCCAACCAGCTCTTCGGGATCAAGGGCATCTGGTGGGACGACAACGCGCTGTACCACATCGGCAGCTACACGCTCGACGGCCGCCAGATGGCGATCCTCGTCAGTGTCGCGGTCGTCGTGCTCCTGCTGGTCGCGCTGTTCCGCTGGACCGCGATCGGGCTGCAGATGCGGGCGGTGGTCGAGAGCCCGAGGCTCACCGAGCTCGCGGGCGTCAACGCGGACCGGGCCAGCTCCGCGGCCTGGATGCTCTCGAGTGCGATGGCCGGGCTCGCGGGCGTGCTCCTGGCCCCGTTCTCGGCCTCGCTCAACGTGAGCGACTTCACGACGCTGCTGATCTCGGCGATCGCGGCCGCCGCGTTCGCGCGGCTCGTCAACATCCCGCTCGCGCTGCTGGGCGGGATCCTGCTCGGGATCACGCAGGCGCTCCTGGCCGGGTACCTGCCGCCGGCGAGCCTGCTCGCCCAGGGGCTGAAGCCCTCGCTGCCGTTCGCGGTCCTGTTCCTGCTGCTGCTGTTCTGGCCGGGACTGCGCAACCGGCGGGAGACGACCGACCCGCTCTCGGGCGCGGACCCGCCACCGCCGTCCCTCGCCTCGGCGACCCGCAGCGTCATGTTCTCCCGCTCCACGCACATCCTGGGCGTCCTGTTCGTGGGCGCGATGGTCTACATCGCGCTGGGCCGGGCGGACGCCTACTGGCTGTCGCTGCTGACGCTCACGCTCGTGTACTCGGTGATCTTCCTCTCGATCACCGTCATCACCGGGATGGGCGGCCAGATCTCGCTGTGCCAGGCGACGTTCGCGGGAATCGGCGCGTTCTCGACCGCGCAGCTCGTGTCGGCCCTCGGGTCGAACGTGCTCTTCGGCATGATCGTCGGGTGCCGTCATCGCCGCGGTCGTCGGGGCGCTCCTCGCGATCCCGGTCGCTGCGCCTGGCCGGCATCTACCTCTCGCTCGCGACGCTCGCGTTCGCGCTGATGTTCGAGAACGTGCTCGTGCCCGTCGGCTGGATCGGCGGCGGGGTCACGCCGGTGCGCGTGCCGCGCCCGCTGATCGGCCCGTTCGACCTCTCGAACGACAAGTCGTTCTTCGTGTTCTGCCTGATCGTGCTCGCGATCGTGAGCGTGCTCGTGATCTTCGTCCGGCGCGGGACCACGGGGCACTACCTCGATGCGCTGCGAGGAAGCGAGACCGCGGCCCAGTCGATCGGGATCAACCCCTCGAAGGCCAAGGTCGTCGCGTTCGCGCTCTCGGCGGGGATTGCGGGGCTCGGGGGCGGTCTGCTCGCGATGCAGAAGGGGATCGCCCAGCCCGCGGACTACAGCTATCTGCTCGGCTTCGTCTACGTGGTGATCGTCGTGTCCACCGCCGCGCGCACGGTCGAGGGCGCCATCAACGCGGGCATCGCGTTCGTGATCCTTCCCGTCGTCCTCTCGGACTGGTTCGGCATCTCCCAGACCTGGGCCTTCGTCCTGTTCGGGTTCGGCGCGATCCAGTACGCCCGCCACCCGGAAGGAACCCTGGAGAACGGGAAGCGCGTGTCGATGGCTTTCTTCCAGCGTCAGGTCGACCGGCTCGCGGCGCGACGCTCGAAGTCGTCCGGCGGCGCGTCCGGTGACGGCACGCCGACGACCAGCACGCCGGTGCCCGCGGGAGCGGAGTCGTGAGCGCAGCGGCGACACCGCGCGCCTGCGGCCGATGCAGTAGCGGCTCGGGTGAACCTCGCGAGCGGCGGCCCGGGCCGCAGGCCCGAGAGCGGGACCGATGAGCTTGCTGGACGCGCAGGGGATCACGAAGCGGTTCTCGGGCATCACCGCGCTCGACGACGTCTCGATCACGGTCGAGGAGGGTGAGGCCGTCGGCCTCATCGGGCCGAACGGCGCGGGGAAGACGACGTTCTTCAACTGCCTGCTCGGGCTGCTCCGCCCGGAGGCGGGCCGGGTCGAGCTCGCGGGCAAGGACATCACCCGGCTCCCGGTGTACCGCCGGGCCCGGCTCGGGTTCGCCCGCACCTTCCAACGCATCGAGCTGTTCGCGGGCATGTCTGTCCGTGACCACCTGCTCGTCGCCGAACGCGGCCCGGCTCGGCACCGGGCGGTTCTGGAAGGACGTGCTCAACCTCTCCAAGCCGACGAGCGACGAGAACGACCGCACCGACCGGACCCTGGTACTGCTCGGCCTCGACGACGTCGCCGAGAGCCCGGTCGAGGCGCTGAGCCTCGGGCGGGCCCGGCTCGTCGAGGTCGGCCGGGCGCTCATGACCGAGCCGAAGCTGCTGCTCCTCGACGAGCCCTCGTCCGGGCTCGACGGCCGCGAGACCGAGGCGCTGGCCGAGACGCTGCGCGCCGTGCAGGCCGAACGGGGGACCGCGGTGCTGCTGGTAGAGCACGACGTCGAATTCGTGCGGAGCTTCTCGACCCGGCTCTCGGTGCTCGACTTCGGCCACCTGATCGCCGCCGGTCCGACCACCGAGGTGCTGGCGGACGACGCGGTGCGCCGCGCCTACCTCGGAGAGCTCGTATGACGCCCGTGCCGTCGGCGCCGGCCGTGGCGCCGCTGCTCGAGCTGCGGAACGTGAGCGCGGGCTACGGCCCGTTCCGCGCCATCTTCGACGTGTCGCTCGAGATCCCCGAGGGCAAGGTGCTCGCGCTGCTCGGCTCGAACGGCGCGGGCAAGACCACGATCGCCCGGGTCGCGTCGGGCCTCGTCCACCCGACGAGCGGCGAGGTGTACTTCGAGGGTGTCCGCATCGACAAGCTCCGGCCGTACCGCATCGCCCGGCTCGGGATCGTCCACGCGCCCGAGGGTCGGTCCGTGTTCGCGTCGCTGTCGGTGGAGGAGAACCTCACGCTCTCGTTCCGGCGGGAGTTCGGCCGCCGGGGCGTGGCGAACGCGCTCGCCCGGGCCTACGAGCTCTTCCCTCGGCTCGGCGAGCGGCGCAAGCAGGTCGCGGGGACGCTCTCGGGCGGCGAGCAGCGCATGCTCTCGCTGGCCCGGGTGCTGGTGCACCCGCCGCGGCTGCTCATCGCCGACGAGCTCTCGCTCGGGCTCGCGCCGATCATCGTCGACGAGTGCTATCGCAACCTCGCCGCGGTCCGCGACGCGGGCACCACGCTCCTGCTCGTCGAGCAGTACGTGGGCCACGCGTTGCAGATCGCCGATGAGGTCGCAGTGCTGACGAAGGGCACGGTCGCGTTCCGCGGCCCGACCGACGACCTCGGCGACCTCTCGGACTGGCTGCTCCCCACCCCGGGCTGATTCAGCGGCGGGCTACGGGAACCGGCGCACCGAACAGGGCGGCGTGGGTGACGGTGGCGAGCGTGTCGATCATCTTCTCGCGTGAGATCTGCACCTGGTTCGAGAGCACGTAGTAGTTGCAGCGCTCGATCATCGCGACGAGCGCGATCGACGCGATGACCGGGTCGAGGTCGACCGGTGACGCCTGGCGCACCCGGTCGAGCAGGACCCGCGTGAACTCGGTGAGGACGTCGGTGCCCATCCGGCCGAACTCGCTCGCGCCGATCTCGGCCTCGGTCCACGCCCGGATCACCGGCCCGTAGTGCTCGTAGACGTCGGCGAAGGAGCCCAGCCAGACCCGGAGGGCCTTCGAGCCGGCGGTGTCCGGGGTCACCGGGGGCAGGGAGTCCGCGAGGGTCCGCATCTCGCTCGCGACCTCTTCGGCGAGCGCCCGGAAGAGGTCCTCCTTGTTCGCGAAGTACAGGTAGAACGTCCCGTGCGAGGTCTTCGCGACCTTCACGATGTCGTCCACCCGGGCCGAGTGGTAGCCCCGCTTGGCGAACACCTCGACGCCTGCGTCGAGCAGGCGCTGTCTGGTGCGCTGCCCCCGTGCCCGGAGCTCCCGTCGCGGCGCCGCAGCGGCTGTCTGGCGACGGCGCGGCATCCCGGCAGGCTAGGCGGAGTTGACACCCGTGTCACCTTTCTGGCGGCCTCGGATAGTCTCGGCGGCCCGCGACCACCAGCTTGCCGAGGAGACGCGCGTGAGCCCGACCACGAGCACCCCGACCACCCCCCGGTTCGCCGATCTCACCGTCGGCCAGGACGCGCCGCCGCTCGTGATCGAGAACCTCAGCCGCACGCACTTCGTGCGCTACGCCGGAGCCAGCGGCGACTTCAACCCGATGCACCACGACGACACGATCGCCGCGCAGGTCGGCAACCCGTCGGTGTTCGGCCACGGCATGCTGACCGCGGGGCTGATGGCCCGGGTGGTCAAGGACTGGCTCGGCCCGGAGTCGATCCGGAAGATCAACGTGCGATTCGCCAAGCAGGTCTGGCCGGGTGAGACGCTGACGTTCAGCGCGTCGGTGACGGGCCTCGAGCCGGCCGGCGCGGGTGGTCTGGTCGAGCTCGCGCTGTCGGCCAGGAACCAGGACGGCGAGGAGAAGCTGACCGGCACGGCCACCGCGGCCGTCGACCAGTAGCAACGACACCATCGAGTCGACGAGGAGCTGAGCAACTCACATGGGGATCTTGGACGGACGGGTGGCGGTCGTCACCGGGTCGGGTCGGGGCATCGGGCGCGAGTTCGCGCTGAGCATGGCCAACGAGGGCGCGAGCGTCGTGATCAACGACGTGGGCGTGAGCCTCGACGGGCAGGGGACCGAGGACGACCCCGCCGCGCAGACCTGCAAGGACATCGAGGCGCTCGGCGCGCGGGCGGTGCCGAACTACGACTCGGTGAGTGACTTCGAAGGCGCGAAGCGGATCATCGACACCGCCGTCAACGAGTTCGGCAAGATCGACATCCTGGTGAACAACGCCGGGATCGTCCGCGACCGCTCGCTCGTCAAGATGAGCGAAGAGGACTTCGACGCCGTTGTCGCGGTGCACATGAAGGGCACGTTCAACTGCGCCCGCCACGCCGCGCCGCACATGAAGGACGCGGGATACGGTCGGATCATCAACGTCACGTCCCAGGCCGGCCTGCGCGGCAACTTCGGCCAGACGAACTACGGCGCGGCCAAGGCCGCGATCATGGGCATGACGTTCGTGTGGGCGATCGAGCTCGGCAAGTACGGCATCACGGTGAACGCGATGTCACCGGCCGGCGCGACCCGGATGACCGCGAGCCTGTTCGAGCGAACCGGCACCGAGCCGCCGCCCGAGTCGAACCCCGCGCTCGAACGCGCCGATCGTCACGTTCCTCGCGTCCGAGGGTGCGGCGCACGTGAACGGCCAGATCGTCGGGCGCACGGACTTCGTGTACACGATCTACCAGACGCCGAAGCAGATCGGCTTCATGTGGCGTGACGGCGGCTGGGATGTCGACGGGGTCGTCGACAACTTCGACAGCATCCTCGGCCAGCACATGCAGCACGTCGGCATGTCGATGCCGGGCGGCATGGAGTTCAAGAAGTAGGTGCGATGACGCTGCGCGTCCTCAACGAGCTCGGCGCCAAGATCGGCGAGCAGATCCGGGCGGCGGTGCCGGGCGTCGAGGTCATCGAGGTCGGGCCCGAGCCGCCGGCGGACGGCTTGACCGCCGACGTGCTGTTCGGCGGGTGGGCGCCCCACAGCTTCGAGTACGCGCAGGTCGTCCCGTGGGTCCAGATGGGTGGCACCGGCGTCGACCGGGTGCCGCACGAGATGCTCGTCGGGCGGATCGTCACGTGCGCACGGGGGGCGAGCGCGGTGCCGATCTCGGAGTTCGTGCTCGGCGCGATGCTCGTGTTCGAGAAGCGGTTCCCGGAGGTCTGGCTGCACGAGCCGCCGGAGCACTGGAACCTCGACAAGCTCGGTGGGCTCTCGGGACGCACCGTCGGCATCGTCGGGCTGGGTGGGATCGGAGTCGCGGTCGCGCAGCGGGCGCTCCCGTTCGACATGCGCGTGCTCGGGTTGCGCCGCACGGACGCGCCGAGCCCCGTCGGCGGCGTCGAGCTGCTCTCGTCACTCGACGCGCTGCTCGAGGCGTCGGACCATCTCGTCCTCGCGGTGCCGCTCACCCCGCGCACCGAGCACCTCCTCGATGCCGACGCGTTCGCGAAGGTGAAGCCGGGCGTCCACCTTGTGAACATCGCCCGCGGCCGACTCGTGGACCAGGACGCGCTGCGGGTCGCGCTCGACGACGGCCGCGTCGCGATGGCCACGCTCGACACCGTCGATCCCGAGCCGCTTCCCGCCGGCCACTGGCTCTACGACCATCCGAAGGTGCGCCTGAGCGCGCACATCTCGTGGGCCTCGCACCTCGGCATGGGGAGCACGGTGGACCTCTTCACCGCCAACCTGCGCCGGCGCATCGCGGGCGAGCCGCTCGAGGACGTCGTCAACCCGGACGAGGGCTACTGAACCGTCCCGACCCTCCGCCGTCTGCACCGATCGGTTCCCCTGCGAACCTCGTGGCCCGAACGAACGCTGGATCAGGTGGCCCAGGGGGAGCCGTAGCGGTCGCGGTGGGTGTGGGCCGAGAACGGCTCGCGCCGGGACGGGCCGAGCGGCGTGGCGGGGACGCCGAGCGGCACGACTGCAACGGGCACCACCGACTCCGGGAGCCCGACCGCGTCGCGCAGCTCGCCGGCGAACGCGGTCGCGATCGTGGTGAGCGCGGAGCCCAGCCCGAGCGCGCCGGCCGCGAGCAGCAGGTTCTGCAGCGCGGGGAAGATCGACGACGGGACCGTCACCGGGAGGCAGCGGGACGTGTCGGCCGCGACCACGATGAGCACGGGGGCTGCGCTGATGGACCCGGTGGCGCCGCGCTCGACCTCGGCGAGCAGCTCGGGTGAGAGCCGGCCTTCTGAATGCGCGCGGCCGTGTTGCTCCCAGGCCCGGCGCGTGAGGTCGCCGATCTGCTTGCGCACGGCCGGGTCCCGGACGACGACGAACTCCCACGGTTGGCGGTTCTCGGCGCTGGGCGCGTAGGTCGCGGCGTCGAGCACGCGACCGATGAGCTCGTCGGACACCGGGTCGTCGGTGAAGCTCCGGTGCGCGCGCTGGGCGCGCGCGACGGCGAAGAAGTCGGGGCCCGCGCTCACCGCGTCTGCTTCCCGAGCCGGCGGAAGCTGTTGACGTACATGATCCGGAGCTCCGGATGGGTCGCCCAGTGGTCGAACGCAGGCGTGCCCGGCTCGCCGAGCAGCTGGGCCACGAGCGGGGTCATGGCCTGGAACGAGGCTTCGGGGTCATCGGTGTCCATCTCGTAGAAGTGCAGGAATCGCGGGTCGCCCCCGGCGGCGTGCTCGTACGGCGTGATCATCGAGTATCCGGGCACGCTCACCTCGGCGATGTGGCGGATGTGGACGAAGTCCGCCCAGTCCCGGAGCGACCGGGCGCCCTCCGGTGACCGGGGGGAGATGAGCACGAGCGACAGCCCGATCGTCGGCTTCGCGGTCAGGCGTCCCTGCCCCGGCCGTCCGGTGCGTCGGAAGTGGTGACCGGTGACGCCGTCCGGCACGGGCGGCGCGCGGAAGGTGTCGTCGACCTCGTAGACGCCCAGGTGCGAGAACTCCGGGAGCTTGCGGGGAAGATCGGTGCGGGCCCGCACGCAGTTCTCCCACCACGTCGCGCTGGCGCGCCCCGGACGTGGCCAGCACCTCGGGGACGCGCTGCTCGGCGTAGGCCGCGATCGGCGCGTCGGTCATCTCCAGGTACAGGCCGGCCGACGTGCGATCTTCCACCGGATCGATCCTACGGCCCGCGCGCGGCCCGCCCGATCCGACGGCTGGAGCGGGGCGCGGTGCGATGATCGACGGATGGCGACGGCGGCGGAAGCACCTGACGCGGGAGGAGTCTTCGCACCCGCGCGGCGGGCCCTCACGGCCGGTCTCGTCCTCACGATCACGCTGGTCGGGTTCGAGGCGTTGGCGGTCGCGACCGTGCTGCCGGTCGTCGAGCGCGACCTCGGCGACCTCGCGCTCTACGGCTGGGTCTTCGAGCGCGTACCTGCTCGCCAGCCTGGTCGGCACCGTCGTTGCCGGACGCGAGGCCGATCGCCGCGGGCCCGGCCCGCCGTTCGCCGTCGGCTGCCTCCTGTTCGCGCTCGGCCTCGTCGGCGCCGGCCTCGCGCCGACGATGCCGCTGCTCGTGGTGGCGCGCGTCGTCCAGGGGCTGGGCGCGGGCACCGTGCCGGCCGTGGCGTACGCCTGCATCGGGCGCTCGTATCCCGCGTCCGCGCGGCCGCGCATGTTCGCGGTGCTCTCCACGGCATGGGTGGTGCCCGCGCTGGTCGGCCCGGCACTCGCCGGTGTGGTCGCGCGTGGACTCGGCTGGCGTTGGGTGTTCCTGGGCCTCCTGCCGCTCGTCGCGATCGCCGCGGTGATGACGCTGCCCGCGCTGTTCCGGATCGGCGCCGCGCCGCAGCTCGACCCGGACGCGGACCCTTCACGATCTCCGGAGGGCGACCACCGGACCGACGATGCGTGGGGCCCTCCGGCCGGCCCGCCCGACGTTCCCGCGGCGGCGAAGACGAGCGACGCGGTCCTGGTCGCGGTCGGCGCCGGCCTCGTGATCGGTGGGCTGACCGCGAGCGACATCCCGTGGCTGATGCCCCTGCTCATCGCGGCCGGGATCCTCCTCGGCGTCCCGCCGTTCATCCGGCTGGTGCCGACCGGGACGCTGCGGGCTCGGGCCGGGCTTCCCGCGGACGTGCTCGCGCGCGGCGTGCTCACGTTCGCCTTCTTCGGGACGGACGCGTTCATCCCGCTTGCGATCCAGAACGTCCGCCACGAGTCGGTGACCTACACCGGCTTCGTCCTGACGGCGTCGACGCTGTCGTGGACCGCGTTCGCGTGGGTGCAGCAGCACTACGTCCACCGCCTGGGGCCGCGCTTCTTCGTGCGGCTCGGCTTCTGTTGCATCGCGGCAGGGATCGTCGGGGTGGCGGCGAGCCTCTCCTCCTCGGTGCCGGTCTGGACCGTCGTCGTGAGCTGGAGCATCGGAGCGGCGGGGATGGGATTCGCCTACGCGCCGTTGTCGCTCGTGATGCTGGACGCCGCCGAGCCCGGTCGGGAGGGTGCGGCGAGCGCGGCGCTGCAGCTGTCGGACCAGCTCGGCTTCGCGCTGGGCACCGGCGTCGCCGGCGCCGCGGTGGCGCTGGGTGAGGTTCTCGGCTGGTTCGAGTCGACCAGCCTGCTGCTCGGGGCGGGCATCACGGGAACGGTCGCCGTCGCCGGCATCGTGCTGTCCCGGCAGCTGCCCGCGCGGCTAGCCGGAGGGAGCCGCGGAGGCCATGGCGCGTGACGTGGGGACGAGATGGGCCTGTTGCAGGAGCCACTGGCCGGCGATGCGGGCGCCGGCGCCGGTGAAGTGCACCTCGTCGGGCCGCAGGACGACGCCGTCCTGCTTCTCGCGGCAGGGGAGCCCGTCCGGGCACGTCCACTTGTGGAGATCGATGAGCTGCAGCCCGAGCTGCTGCGCGACCGAGGTGCGCAGGACATTCGAGCACTGGAGGTTGGCGCGAGCCTGGCTGCTGTACATCTCCGCGAGCGTGTAGGGCGCGGTCGTGAGGATCACGCGGGCGCCCCGGGCCGAGAGCGTCGAGACGGCCCGGTCGTAGTCCTGCCGGAACATCGCGGCGTAGCCCGGGTCACACGCGGCGAGGCGCCGGCTCCCGAAGGTGTAGGGGCTCGAGCAGCACTGGAGGACGACGAGCACGACCTGGGGCCGGAACGCGTCGACCGCGGCCTTCCAGGACCCGTCGCAGTGTGGGAACTGCGTCAGGCCGGCCAGACCCTGGCCGGTGGGCTGGGCGTCGGGGTGGCCGGCCGGCCCGGGGACTCCCCAGGGGAACGCGCACGCGACGACACCGTCGTTGAGGACGACGATCGGTGGGTTCGTGTGGAGCTGCTTGAGCCCGACCCCGAGCGTGTAGGCCGTCGAGTTGCCGACGACCATGACCCGCGTCGCCTGCGGGTGGTCCCGGCCCTTGCGGACCGCGAGTGTGGCGGAGTCGGGATGGGCGTCGGCGAACGACGAGGTCGGTTGCGCGCCGCTCGTGACCACCAGCACCATCGCGACGAGCACGACGGCGATGGCAGGAGTCGCGATCCGCCAGGTGTGCGCGCTGAGCGCGCCGTGGCGGATCGGCTGCTCGACGATCAGGTAGGACGCGATTGCGACCGCGAGCGTGAGGGCGACGCGGACGGCGACGAGCGGCCAGCCGGTGATGCCGGTGCTCGTCTCGGTGACGGCGACGTAGATCGGCCAATGGAAGAGGTACACGCCGTACGAGATGAGACCCAGCAGGCAGAGCGGGCGGAACGAGAGCGCCCGCGAGATCGGCCCCGCTTCGGGGTGGGCGGCCGCGGCAATCACGGCGATGGTCGCGAGCCCGCACGCGAGGAAGCCGCCGCGGTAGAGCGTGGCCGACTCCCCGGACAGTCGGATCCAGGCGACGGCGAGCACGATCACGCCCGCGACGCCCACGACCTCGAGCACGACCCTCCCGACGCGGCCGCGGATCGGGCCCCAGACCGCCAACGTGGCCGCGAGCGCGACGCCGAGGAGGATCGCGGCACCGCGCGTATCGGTGCCGTAGTAGGAGCGGTTCGTGTTCGCCGGGTCGTAGAACACCACCATGAGCAAGCTCGAGATCGCCGCGCCGACGAGCGCGGTCACCAACACGGCCTTCGCGGCCGCGTGCTTCCACCAGACCAGGAGTCCGACGAACACGAGCGGCCAGACCAGGTAGAACTGCTCCTCGATCGCCAGGCTCCACGTGTGCTGCAACGGCGAAGGCGCGCTGAACAGCGCCCAGTAGTTCTGGCTCGCGCCGACCGCCCGCCAGTTCGCGACGTACGCGAGCGTCGCGAGCGCATCGCCACGGATCTGGGCCAGCTCGGTTCGGCTGGCGATCACGGTGCAGTACAGCGCGATGCCGACCATGAGCAGCGCGAGCGCGGGAAGCAGCCGGCGCGCCCGGCGGGCCCAGAAGTGGCCGAGCCCCACCGTCCCCCGGGTGCCCGCCTCGACGAGGAGCAACGAGGTGATGAGGAACCCGGAGAGGACGAAGAACAGGTCGACGCCGAGGTAGCCGCCGCGCAGGTGGCCGCCGTGGAACAGCAGGACGCCGGCCACGGCCGCGCCCCGGAGCCCGTCGAGCGCCCGGACCCTCGGGATCGTGGCGCCGCGGGACGCGGGGGCGTGGTCGGGCGTCCCGTCTCCTGCTGTCGCTGTCCCCGCCATGCGCCGCCCGCCGTCTGAGAGCCGGAACCGTAAGCCACTTGGGTAGTGTCCGGGGCCAGTTTTGCTCAAACCTGAGGTGAAGATGACGACCACGAATGGACTGCTCGACGGCGTGCGGATCGTCGAGGTCTCGATGCTGGGTCCGGCCGCGATCACGACGGCCCTGGCCGACCTGGGCGCCGAGGTGATCAAGGTGGAGACGCCGGCCGGCGACTACGTGCGCCAGATGACGTGGCCGATCGTCGAGGGCGTCTCGCTGATGCACCTCCACGTGAACCGGGGGAAGCACAGCGTCGTCATCGACCTGCGCACCGAGGAGGGCGTCGCGCTGTTCCTGGACCTCGTGCGCGAGTCCGACGTCGTGGTCGAGGCGATGCGCCCGGGCGGGCTCGCTCGGCGCGGCCTCACCTTCGAGCGCATGCAGGAGGTCAACCCGCGGATCGTGCAGTGCACGATCTCGGGCTACGGCGCGACGGGGCCGTACCGGAACCTCGCCAGCCACGGCATCGCCTACGACGCGTGGGCCGGCATCTTCGCCCCCGAGGCCGACGCCAACGGCCACCCGCGGCATTCCCGACCACGTCTCGATCGGCATCAACGCCGGCCCCCTGTTCGGCGCGTTGGGGATCCTCGCCGCGATCATCCGGCGCGCGGGCGACCGGCCAGGGTGCGGAGCTCGAGCTCGCGCAGTCCGACGCGGCCGTCGCGTTCGACTGGTACCGCAGCGAGACGTACCGCGCGTACGAGCGCCCGGAGTCCGAGGTCACCGGCAACAAGTCCGACGACTACGCACGTCGCGAGCCCGCGATCGCGGGCATGCGCGGCGGGGTGCGCTACCAGGTCTACGAGTCGTCGGACGGCAACGTGCTGTTCATGGCGAGCGAGCAGCACTTCTGGAAGAAGTTCACCGAGGCGGTCGGCCGCCCCGAGCTGTTCGAGCGCTGGCCCGGCTCGCAGTACGGCGACCACGCTCGGGGCAACACCGAGATGCAGACCGAGCTCACTGCGATCTTCCGCGCCCGGACGACTGCCGAGTGGGTCGAATTCGGGATCGAGACGGATGTCCCGATCGCCCCGGTGAACACGCCGCACACCGTGCACGACGACCCCCAGTTCCAGGACCGCCTGAGCTGGTTCCCCGCCGACGTGCTCGGCGCGGACCAGCTGCCGTTCCCCGTCAAGGTCGCGGGGGAGGAGCCGCTCGTGCCCACGAAGGCGCCCGAGGTCGGCGAGCACACCGACATGGTGCTGCGGGCCGTCCTCGGCTACGACGACGCGAAGCTCGCCGAGCTCCGCGCCGCCGGCGCCATCATCTGAGCAGGCTCGTGGTGTCGCCGCCGCCGATCTCGGTGACGACGCGCGTGAGCTCCGACCGGTACCAGCGGAACCCGGGGCTCGGGAGGTCGACCCGGGCGAGGATGCGGACCGCGTCGGAGTAGTACGCGAGCGTCCGGGCCCGGCGCTCGGCGCGGTCGTAGCCCGCGCCGCGGAAGAGGTCGAAGACCCGGTCGTCGCCGTCGTTCCACATGTCGGCGCGGATGGAACGGGCGTTGTGGAGCTTGTCGGCGAGCGTGACCCGCAGGTAGCCGCCGTAGCGAAACGAGTCGTCGGCCTTCTCGTCGAGCCGGCGCAGGTAGGTGATCTTGCGGCTCGACCACCCGGCCTTCGGCTGCTCGGTGGAGTCCGTGGCCAGCTCGACGATCTCGCGCACCACCGGACCGAACCGCTGCTCGATGCCCTCGAACGTCGCCTCCTGGTCCTCCACCGCGTCGTGCAGGAGCGCGGCGATCGCGGCATCCTCGTCGCCGTCCATCTCGAGCACCATCGCGCTGACGCTCATGAGGTGTGAGATGTACGGCGTCCCCGCGCCCTTGCGGACCTGGTCACGATGCAGGTGGCGGGCGTACGCGAGTGCGTGGTCGTAGCGGTCGGTGAGGATCACGCGGTGTGGGCGCGGTCCGGTCACGCCGTCGGCGCGATCGCGGACGGGCGGCGAAGGAACGCAAGCGCGGTCATGGGGAAGATGAGGACGGAGATCATCCCGGCCGCGACCAGGGAGGCGGCGTTGACCGGGCGCAGGTCGCCGACCGCGACGCCGACCTCGGTGGCCACGACGACGAAGGAGAGGGAGGTTGCCTGCATGAGCCCGGCCGCCGCGATGTCGGGTGTCGTGAAGCCGTCGTGGCGCAGCAGGAGCGCGGGAAGGCCGCGCACCAGGAGCAGCAGCACGAGGAACAGGGGGATCCGTAGCACGGCCGACGCGTTGGAGAACAGGGCACTGAGCGGGAAGCTGAGCCCGGTCGCGACGAAGAACACCGGGATGAAGAAGCCGAACCCGATCGCGTCCAGCTTGTGGCGGAAGCCACCGAGCTCCTCGTCGCGCGCCTCGTCGGTGAGCGCCGAGAGCAACGCGCCGGCCATGAACGCGCCCAGGATCGCGTCGAACTTGAGCTGCTCGCTCAGCACCAGGATGGCGAGCAGGGCCAGGACCGCGATGCGGATGCGGATCTGCGCGCTGGTGTCCTGGAGGCGCGCGACCGCGTCGTGCAGCCGGTGCCACCGGTCCGCGCGTGCGGCGACGAGCGCGATGACGGCGACGGTGAGCGCCAGCACGACGAGCTTGCCGATGGTCTGGAGCGGGTGGGGTGCACCGGTGCCCGAGAAGAACATCGACAGCAGCACGATCGCGCCGAACTCCGCGACCGAGCAGGCCGCGATGACGAGGGTGCCGAGCCGGGTCGTCGCTTGCTCCGCGTCCTTGAGCACCGGCATGACGATGCCGAGCGAGGTGGCGCACAGGATGATCGTGACGAGCAAGGGGTCGATGACGACGTCCGTCAGCCCCAGCGGGATCGTGACGGCGAGCCCGAGGATGATCGAGGCGCCGAAGCCGATGAGCCCGAACTGCAGCGGCCGGCCCCGCAACCGGTCGAAGTCCAGCTCGAGCCCGGCCAGGAACAGCAGGAACGCGACGCCCAGCTTCGCGAGCACCTGGATGGCCCGGTCCGGGGTCACCCAGCCCAGGACGGCCGGGCCGATGATGATGCCGGCCAGGATCTCGACGACGGCTCCGGGCAGCGGCAGCCTCGGGAACAGCCCGAGCGCGAGGGGGATGACGACGGCCATGACCATCACGACGAGCAGCCCGTCGAACGTGATGTCGCCGGGAGACGAGGCGCCGAGCATCGGACGACCGTAGCCGGGGCGGCGCCGCGTAGAGTGACGCCGATGTCAGGTTCGATCTCCCGGCCGCGCCGGGCCGCGCCGGCCCCCGGGCAGGCCCCGCTGCCGGCCGAGAACGCGGCCGCGCTCCTGCGCGCGCAACGCGGCCGATCCCGACGATCGCGGCCCGCCCCGCGGTCCGCTTCGAGGACCGCGTCGTCACCCACGGGGAGTACGTGGCGGAGTCGTGCCGGTGGGCCAACCTCTTCCTGGACCGGCTCCCCACCGGGCGACCGCCGCACGTCGCGGTGCTCCTCGACAACCTGCCCGAATACCTCTTCGCGTTCGGTGGCGCGGCGTTGTCGGGCGCCGCAGTGGTCGGGCTCAACCACACCCGGCGGGGCGAGCACCTCCTGCGCGACATCGAGCACACCCACTGCGGGCTGGTGATCACCGAGCCGAAGCACCGCGAGCTGCTCGCGCCGATCGCGGCCCGGCTCCCTCCGGTGCTCGAGGTGGGCTCGACGCTCGAGGCCGCGCTCGCGGACTACGACACGACCGATCCCGGGCTCGAGCCGTCGGTCGACACGATCTGGGCCCTGATCTTCACGAGTGGGACGTCGGATTCGCCGAAGGCCGTCGTGTGCTCACAGCGCCGGCTCATGGTCACCGGCAACCGCATGGGCATCATCATGGACCTCGGCCCGGACGACGTGGGCTACGTCTGCATGCCGCTGTTCCACTCGAACGCGGTGCAGGTCGGTTGGGCCCCGTCGGTCGTCTACGGCGCGAGCGTCGGGTTGGCCCGCAAGTTCTCCGCGTTCGCGCTGGCTGGACGACGTCCGCCACTACGGCGCCACGTACTTCAACTACACCGGGAAGCCGTTGGGCTACCTGCTCGCGCAGCCGGAACGCCCCGACGACGCGGACAACCCGTTGCGGGTCGCGTTCGGTAACGAGGGCTCACCGCAGGTCGTCGACGAGTTCTCCCGCCGGTTCGGCGTGGAGGTCATCGACGCGTACGGCGCGACCGAGGGCGGGGTCGCGGTCAACCGTGACGCGGAGGAGCGCGCCGGCGCGCTGGGACTCGTGACCGGTGGGGTGAAGGTCGTCGACGAGGACGGCACCGAGAAGCCCCGCGCCCGGTTCGACGGTTCAGGTCGCCTGGCGAACGCGGACGAGTGCGTCGGCGAGATCGTCAACACCGCCGGCGTCGGTCCGTTCGAGGGCTACTACAACAACCCGGACGCGACGGAGAAGACAACGCGCTTCGGCTGGTACTGGTCCGGCGACCTCGGGTACATCGACGCCGACGGCTACCTGTTCTTCGCGGGCCGCAACGCCGACTGGATCCGGGTGGACGGCGAGAACTTCCCGGCCGGGCCGATCGAGGACGCGATCCGCCACCATCCCGACGTCGTGCTCAGCGCGGTCTACGGCGTGCCCGACGCCGACGCGGGGGACCAGGTGATGGCGAGCCTCGTCCTGCGCGACGGGGCCGGGTTCGACGCCGCCGAGTTCGCCCGGTGGGTGGACGGGCTCGACGACATCGGGCCGAAGTGGCGGCCGCGGTACCTCCGGCTGCTGCGCGACCCGCCCACGACGGGGACGAACAAGATCGTGAAGCGCACGCTCGTGCACCAGAAGTTCCGCGCCGATCGGGTCGCCGGAGATGCCATCTTCGTCCGGGGCCGCGGTGAGGACGTCTATCGCCCGTTCACCGAAGCCGGCGAGCAGGAGCTGCGCGCCGCGTTCAGCGCCGCAGGCCGCGACCGGTTCTGGGACCTCTGATGGACCTCAGCTTCACCGCGGCCGAACGGGCCTTCGCCGAGGAGATCCGGAGCTGGCTCGAAGCGAACCTCGAGCTCCCGCCCGGCTTCGACTCGCTCGACGAGCAGATCGCGTGGGGCCGGGCCTGGCAGGCCAAGCTCGCGGCCGACCGCTGGGTGGGCATCCACTGGCCGGCCGAGTACGGCGGGCGCAGCGCCTCGCCGGTCGAGGTCGCGATCTACAACATGGAGTACTCGCGGTCACGCGCGCTGCAGCCGGTGAACCGTGTCGGCATCAACCTCGCCGGGCCCACGCTGCTCACGCACGGCACGGACGCGCAGAAGGCGCGTTGGCTGCCGACGATCCTGGACGCGAGCGAGATCTGGTGCCAGCTGTTCAGCGAGCCCGAGGCCGGGTCCGACCTGGCGTCGTTGCGCACCCGCGCGGTTCCCGCACCCGGCGGCTGGAACCTGGAGGGCCAGAAGGTCTGGACCAGCTACGCGCAGTACGCGCGGTGGGGGATCGCGCTCGTCCGCACCGATCCCGAAGCCTCGAAGCACCGGGGGATCTCGTACGTCGTCGTGGACATGCAGGCGCCGGGCATCGAGATCCGGCCACTGGTGCAGATCACCGGGGAGGCGGAGTTCAACGAGGTCTTCTTCGACGGCACGTTCGTTCCCGAAGACCATCTGATCGGCGGGCTGCACGAGGGCTGGGCCGTCGCGAGCACGACGTTGGCGCACGAGCGGGGCACCGCGTTCCCGTTCAAGGAGCAGGTCGTGCACGAGGTGTTCCTCGACGAGCTCTACGCGCTGGCGGCGGAGCGCGGGGTCCTGGACGACATCGAGGTCTCCGACGCGCTCGCCCAGTCGTTCGTCGAGCTGCGGATCCTCCGGCTCAACAACTGGCGCACGCTCTCGCGCCTCGCGCAGGGCATCGAGCCCGGCCCGGAGTCGAGCGTGACGAAGCTCGTGTGGAGCGACATGAGCCAGCACCTCGCGGAGACCGCGCTCGCGGTGGTGGGCGCGTCGTCACCGCTGGACGGGAAGTGGTCCCGGCAGTGGCTGTGGTCGAAGGCCGCGTCGATCGCAGGCGGCACCTCGGAGGTGCAGCGCAGCATCATCGGCGACCGCATCCTCGGCCTCCCGCGCTGACCCGCACGTTCTCGGCACGCTGGAGCACGTCTGGCGTGCCTGAACGTACCGAGAAGGGCTGACTGGGGCTGACCGGGCTAGAGCGCGCGGCGCAGGATCGGACGGCCGCCGCGGCGCGCGATCTCGTCGAAGCCGGCGGCCCGGAACATGTCGAGCACGCCGGTGTAGGCGGACGCGTTCGTCACCGTGCCGGTGCCCGGGTCGATCGGATACCCCTCGAGCAGGGTCGCCCCGGCGCCGCGCGCGTGCTCGACGGCCGCCGCGAGCAGGGCACCGGCCACCCCGGTGCCGCGGAACAGGCGATCGATGTAGAAGCAGGTGACGGACCACACCGGGGCGTCGTCCACCGGCTTCAGCTTCGGCGAGCGGTTCAGGCGGGGGTACTCGGTCCGCGGCCCCACCGCGACCCAACCCACCGGCCGGGCCTGGTGGTACGCGAGCAGCCCGGGCGCGGGCCCGTTCGTCACGACGCGACAGAACGACTCCCGGTTGCCGGCGCCGGCTTCCTGCTCCCACTCCTTCGCCCCGATGCGCCACCACATGCACCAGCACCCGCTTGACGCGCCGCGCGCGCCGAAGAGCTGTTCGAGGTCGGGCCAGCGGTCAGCTGTCAGTGCGGCGATCTCGAAGTCGTGCCGGCCGTCGCGCCCCGATGCTCTCGCGGTGGGCGTCACTGCTTCCGGCCCGCGAGGGCGGGGGCGCGAGACGTGGCGGTGAGGTGAGAGGCGGTGAGGGGAGAGGTGTCGCGGCCCGCGAGGCGCAGGCCGACCCGGGCGACCGCGAGCCCGACCCGTTCCCTCCGGGCCTCGCGACGCGGCGGGCGCGATCGGCCGGCTTTGGGCCGCGGCGTGACCGAGCCGCTCGCGCTCGCCGCGGGCCCGGGCATCGTGCTGCATGGTCTCGATGATCCGTCCGGTGATCCAGGGGTGCATGGCGGCCTCCCGATGCCGGGCATCTCGTGGGGTAACCCACAACAGCATGACACCGGTGACGTCACCAGTCAAGTGCATTGACTGGTGATCTGCGATACCCTGGTCCCGTGAGCAATACCCGCGCCCCGTCCCGGCCACCGCGGAGGCCTCGCGCCCGCCGGCCCCGGACCCGCTCGAGCTCGTGCGCACGTTCGTCAATACCTTGGACGTGGAGACGGGCGAGGACGAGCTCGCCGACGCGCGCGGTGTGAAGGCATGGCTCGTGGCGCGCGGGCTGCTCGATGCTCGGGCCCGGCTGACCGCGGCCGATCAGCGGCGCGTCGTCGAGCTGCGCGAAGCCCTGCGCGCGCTGCTCCTCGCGAACAACGGCGTGCCCTTGGACTCCGACGCCGTCGACGTGCTCAACCGATTCGCCGAACGGGCGCCGCTCGCGGCGAGCTTCGACGCCGGCGGCACGATCGGCGTCACCGCACGCAGTGGGGGGCTCGACGGCGCGCTGGGCCAGCTGCTCGCGGTGGTGGTGCAGTCCGTCGCCGAGGGCACGTGGACTCGGCTCAAGGCGTGCCGCGAGGACGAGTGCCAGTGGGCGTTCTACGACCGGTCGCGCAACCGCTCGGCCCAGTGGTGCGTCATGGCGGTGTGCGGCAACCGGAACAAGGCCCGCGCCTACCGCGAGCGCCAGCGCAACTCCATCTAGGCGCTCAGGCGGGCGGGCCGGCCCACATCGTCATCCGGAGCAACCGCAGGTAGCCCATGGCCTCGTAGACGGGCTGGCCCGGGTCGCTCGCGATCAGCACCGCCGGCTTGGACGGGTCCGCGAGCGTGGCCGACCACGTGACCGCGGCCCCGAAGCCCCGCCCCCGGACGTCGGGGTGGGTCGCGACGTACTCCACGTCCACGCAACCCTCGGTGACGTGCGCGCCCGCGCACGCGACTGGGCGGTCGTCGAGGTAGCCGACCCAGATGCGCAGCCCCGGGACGTCGAGGAGGCGGGCGTCCGCGAACACCTCGGCTCCCGAAGCGGGATAGCCCTCGAGCGCGCGGGCTGAAGTCGCGGAGGCATGCTTCGTCGCGGGCCTCGCGCACGACGAGCCCCGGTGGAGGCGGCGGCGCAGCACCGCCGGGCGACCGGACCATGAACGGCGGGTGCCCGATGAGGCTCATGCCGTCGATCGGCGGGATCGGCCAGGCCGACAGCAGCATCCAGCCCACGCCGGGACCGTCGGCGTAGAACCGGTGCAACCGGTCGACGATCCCGGGGAGCTCCGCGTCGCGGACCGGCCGCCGGAGCACCGCGCCGTTGGCCAGGAAGAAGTCCGACCCGATGTCGAGCGCGACCACGTCATCGTCGTCCAGCACCCGCCCGTCGATCGCCGCGCCGATCCCGGTCAGGAGCTCCGCGAACCCGACGACGTAGCTCCGCAGCACCGAGTCGGTCTCCGGGGTCTCGCGAGACCACCCGTGCTCGAGTGCTCCCACCGCGGGCTCAGCCGGGTTGGTTCAGCTCGATGATGTTGCCGGTCGGGTCCTTGAAGAACGCCTGGAGCCCCGCGCCGTCGACGGTCGGGCTCGCCGTGACCTCGAGCCCCTGCTCGGCGAGCTCCGCGAGGATCGAGTTGAGGTCCTCGACCTCGAGCGCGAAGTGCTGGAACGTCACCGGCGCGGTGCCCGGCTGCATGTGGAGCTGGTGCTCGCCCATCTGGAACCAGAGCCCGGGGAACCCGAAGTCCGGTCGTTCGAGCTCCTCGAAGCCGAGCGTCTCGCCGTAGAACCGGCGCGCGACGTCGATGTCCTCGAACATCAGGTTGACGTGGTGGATCCCGACCGGCTTCACAGCAACCTCCGCAGGAGCTTCGCCTTGATCCCGCGGTACGGCGGGTAGGCGATGCTCGGATCGATGGACGTGGGCTTGATGAGGACGCTCTTCGCGTGGCTGAACGTCTCGAAGCTCGCGCGGCCGTGATAGGCGCCCATGCCGCTCTCGCCGACGCCGCCGAACGGCAGGCCGGGGACGGCGAGGTGGTACAGCGGTGCGTTCACGCAGACGCCGCCCGCCGTGGTGTTGCCGACCACCCGGTCGGCGACGGTCCGGTCCTCGGCGAAGACGTAGAGCGCGAGCGGCTTCTCGCGTGCGTTGACGAAGTCGATCGCCGCGTCGATGTCGTCCACTGCGATGAGCGGGAGGATCGGTCCGAAGATCTCCTCCTGCATCAGCGCGGCGCTCGGCTCCGGACCGCGCACCGCGGTGGGCGCGAAGTAGCGCTCGGCTTCGTCGCGATCACCGCCGTAGACGATCTCGCCCGCGCCGTCCTCGTCGAGCAACCTCGACAAGCGTTCGAAGTGGCGGTCGTTGACGATGCGCCCGAAGTCGGCGCTGGTCCGGGGATCGGCGCCGTAGAACTGGCGCACCGCATCCCGCAGCCGGGCCATCAGCGGACCCTCGACCCGCCGGTCCACGAGCACGTAGTCGGGGGCGACGCAGGTCTGGCCCGCGTTGATGTACTTGCCCCACGCGATCCGGCGCGCGGTGACGTCGAGGTTCGCGCTGCGGTCGACGATCGTCGGGCTCTTGCCGCCGAGCTCGAGCGTCACCGGCGTCAGGTGCTGGGCCGCCGCGGTCATCACGACGCGGCCGACGGCGCCGTTGCCCGTGTAGAAGATGTGGTCCCAGTGCTCGGCCAGCAGCGCGGTGGTCTCGGGAACGCCGCCTTCCACCACCGTGACGGCATCCGCGTCGAGGTGACGCGCCACGAGACCGGCCAGCGCGTGCGAGACGCGCGCGGAGAGCTCGGACGGCTTGAGGACCGCGGCGTTGCCGGCCGCGAGCGCGCCGACCAGTGGCGCGAGGACGAGCTGGACCGGGTAGTTCCACGGCCCGATGATCAGCACGACGCCGAGCGGGTCGCGGTGGATCCGCGCCGTCGCGGGCTGCTGCTTGACCGGGACGTGCACCTTCTCCGGGCGCAGCCACGCGTCGAGGTGGTGCAGCGCGTAGTCGATCTCCGCGCGCACGAGCGCGATCTCGGTCAGGAACGCTTCGACCCCGGACTTGCCGAGGTCGAGCGCGAGGGCCGCCAACAGCTCCTGCTCACCCTCGGTGAGCAGCGTCTTGAGTGCGTGCAGCTGGGCCTTGCGCCATTCGACCGGGCGGGTCCGGCCCCCGTCGAAGGTCGCACGCAGACGCTTGACGAGGTCGGCGGGGGAGCCGTCGACGCGGGGGCCAACAACGTTCGTCATGGCCCCTAGGGTACGGCCGCGCCTTCCACGAGGTCGAGAAGGCCGCGCAGGTCCGCGAAGACCGGCACACCGCTCGCGCCCGGCTCGTCCGGAGGACGGGTGCCGTCGGGCCAGTGCCCGTCACGCCGGAGGTAGACGGCCGGGATGCCCGCGGCGAGGGGACCGATCACGTCGGGGCCCCAGGTGTCGCCGACGAAGCAGGCCTCGGCCGGCTCGACGTCCGCCTCGGCCAGGGCCGTGGCGTAGATGCGGGGATGGGGCTTGCGGGCGCCGACCCACGCGGAGGAGACGACGGCGTCGAAGTGCGCGGTGAGGCCGGACTCCTCGATCGCCTCCCGCAGGTCCCAGTCCCAGTTCGAGCAGATGACCAGGCGCAGGCCGCGCGCTGCGCAAGGCGTCGAGGACGGCCGGCGCCTCGTCGTACGCCTCGATCGTGCGGGTGGAGCTCCCGGCGCGGAGCTTCTCCAGGATCTCCTCGTACTCGCCGGGGTGCACGTCGGTCTCCGCCAGCATCGAGAGGGTTCGCTGCCGCTGCCACGCGACGTACGTCTCCCGGCTCCGGGAGTGCTCGTCGTGGACGATCCCGTCGATGCCGTCGTTGTACCAGCGATCGAAGAGCTCGGACTCGAGCCGGTAACCGTGCTCGGCGAGCACCTCGTCGGCGGAGACCCAGCTCGTGGCCCGCGCGACGGTGCCGTAGAAGTCGAACAGCACCGCCTTCGTGGCGGTCACGAGCTCCCGTCTCCGTCCATGGATCGGAAGCGTACGAGGCTGACCCCGCTCCCCGTTCGATTTTGGCGTCATTTACCCACGTATGCGGGGGGTAAGTGACGCCAGAACGGGGTGGGGTCAGGCGGGGGGCTGGAGGAGGGCGAGGAGGTCGAGCTCGACCGCCGGCGCGGGTCTGGGCCCCGGCCGCGAGCGCGGCGTCGAAGCGCGCGTCGAGCTCGGGGTCGGTCAGGGTCTGGTTGAACGCGTGGGCTTCGGCGAGCAACCCGTCGTGCGGGGGCGGGAGCGCGGCGTCGACGGCCTGCTTCGCGAGCCGGACGGCGGCCGGCGGGAACGACGCGATGCGGCGTGCGAGCTGGTCGACGAACGGGCCGATCTCGTCGTCGGGCAGGGCGCGGTTGACCCAGCCGTAGCGCTCGGCGGTCACCGCGTCGAAGTCCGCGCAGCCGAGGATCGCCTCGAGCGCGCGCCCCCGGCCGAGCAGCCGGCCCAGGCGCTGCGTGCCGCTCCCGCCGGGGATGATCCCGATCGCGACCTCGGGCTGGGCGAGCACCGCGCGGCCGATCGCCGCGAAGCGCAGGTCGAGCGAGAGTGCGAGCTCGCTCCCACCGCCACGTGCCCGACCCTCGATCTGCGCGATCGTCACCTGGGGCAGCGTGCGCCACCGTTCGACGAACGCGTGGAAGAAGCCGAGCTCGGTGGGGTAGGGCTGCGGCTCGCGCGGCAGCGCCTTGATCATCTCGAGGTCCGCGTGCGCGATGAAGAACTCGGGGTCCGCGCTGCGCAGGACCACCACGCGGGTCGCGTCCGGCCGGCTCGCGTCGGCCGCGGCCAGCTCGCCGACGAGCCGGGAGAGGTCCATGAGCATCGGGACGTCGAGCAGGTTGACCGGCGGGTGCGAGATCGTCACCCACACGATCCCGTCCTCCCGGTCGACGGTGAGGGTCTGGAACGGCTGGTGCTCGTCCTCGTGCACCTTCACGTCCTCGTCCTCGTGCTCGTGCTCGTGATCGTTCACGCGGCGGCTCCTCCCACGGGCGGCGGCTCGCCGCGGATCCTGCCAGGTTCGCAGGTCAGCGACGTTTTCCGGCCCGGCCGAGCCAGCCTACCTACTGGTAGGTAGGCTGGCTCCGATGTCGAATTCGATCAACTCCCTCCGGCGCGCCGACGACGAACGGGTCAACTGGGCCCACTCGATCCCGTTCTTCGCCGTGCACCTCCTGTGCTTCGCCTTCATCTTCACGGGGATCACCACGACGGCGCTGGTGCTGTTCGCGGTGATGTTCTTCGGGCGGGCGTTCTTCGTGACCGCGGGGTACCACCGGTACTTCTCGCACAAGAGCTTCAAGCTCAATCGCTTCTGGCAGTTCGTCTTCGGCTTCATGGCCGAGGCGACCGCGCAGAAGGGCGTGCTGTGGTGGGCGTCGAACCACCGCCACCACCACCGCTACTCCGACACCGACCTGGACCTCCACTCGCCGCGCAAGGGCTTCTGGTGGAGCCACGTCGGCTGGATCCTCGCCGACAAGTACAAGGCGACGAACTACGACGGCATCAAGGACTTCAACAAGTTCCCCGAGCTGCGGTTCATCAACAAGCACGACTGGATCGCGCCGTGGACGTTCGGCCTCGCGGCGTTCCTCATCGGCGGCTGGTCCGGTCTCGTCGTCGGGTTCTTCTGGTCGACGGTCCTGCTGTGGCACAGCACATTCCTGGTGAACTCGGCCGCCCACGTGTTCGGCAAGCGCCGGTACGAGACCGACGACACGAGCCGGAACTCCCTCGTGATCGCGCTCCTCACCGGCGGCGAGGGGTGGCACAACAACCACCACCACTACCAGGCGTCCGCCCGCCAGGGGTTCTTCTGGTGGGAGATCGACCCCACGTACTACGTGCTCAAGGCGATGAGCTGGGTCGGGATCGTGAAGGACATGAAGGTCCCGCCGGCGCGCGTCCTCTTCCCCGAGGCCGAGCCGGAGCCTCCAGCCGAGCGAGAGCTCGAGACCGTCTAGGCGTCGTCTCGCCGGGGCCGCGCGCGTGGCAGGCTTCCCGCATGGACGATGACAGCAAGCAAGCGTGGATGAAGGTCGGTCTGCACTTCGCCGCCGCGGGCGACAAGCTCCGCACGCACGCGAAGGCGGCCGGTGAGGCGACCAAGGGCTCGACCGACGACGGCCCGGATCAGGCCGCGGTGGTCGACGCGCTGAACACGCTGGGCAAGGCCGTCAACCAGGCGGTCAGCTCGCTCAGTGGCGCGGTCAAGGATCCCGAGGTGCGCGACGACCTCACCGACGCCCTGAACTCGATGGGCGAGGCGATGAACGTGACCTTCGGCGACGTCGGCGAGAAGGTGGGCGACAAGGTCGCGGACGTCGGCGCCAAGATGAAGGACACGTTCGGGCGCAAGCCCCCCACCGACTGAACCCACTCCGTCCGGAGCGGTTCAGGACGACGAGGGCCGGCTCGACGTGAGGGGGTCGAGTCCGGCCAACGCGCGCGACGCGCGGATTGCGAGCGCGACGATCGTCAACGTCGGGCCGTAGCCCGTCGACGTCGGGAACACCGACGAGTCCGTGCACAGCACGTTCTCCATCTCGTGCAGCCGTTGCCACCGGTCGAACACGCTGGTCGCCGGGTCGTCGCCCATGCGCGCGCCACCCATGATGTGGCGCGACATCGGTGCACGCGAACCGGGCTTGTCGCCGAACGATCCCGGGATCGGCGGGGAGGTGGCCCAGAACGCGTTGTCGGCGCCCGCGTCCTTCATGACCGCCTCGAGTCGCGGCGCCCAGTGCTGCGCGCACACGATCTCGTGGCGGTGCGGCGAGTAGGTGACCCGACCGGCGGGCGCGCCGAACACGTCCTTGACGTGCGGGTCGAGCTCGATGCGGTTCGTGGCCTGGGGGAGGTCCTCGCCCTGCATGGTGAAGACGGCCATGCGGTCGCGCATCGGTGAGTCGAGCATCGTGCGGGCGTGCCAGGGGCCGGACGGTGAGTACACCGCCTCCTGGACCGGGTGCCCGGCGGCGCCGTGCTCCACGATGCCGCCCCGGATGAAGGGCAGCCCCGCGTCGCGCGCGGCGGCGAGCGCGAGCGCATCGGGAACGATCGGGTCGTCCATGAGGTGGGTCACGGACCGGCCGCGGTGGCCGTGGAGGCGGTACGGGAAGATGCCGAGCACGAACGTCTGGAAGTGGTACTGCAGGAAGCGGCCCACGACGTCGGGGTTCCCGAGCTCGGTGCGCAGCAGCAGCCGCGGCGTCTCGAACGCGCCGGCGGCGAGGATCACGTGGTCCGCGGACACCTCGTTTCCGACCAGGTCGTGGTCCAGGTAGCGCACGCCCCGGGCCCGGCGACCCGAGCCGTCGCGCAGCACGTCGGTCACGTACGACTCCGGCCGGATCTCGCAGCGGCCGGTGCGCAGCGCGCGGCGCAGCGGCGCAACCGGATCGCCCTTCGCGTCGATCGGGCAGCCGTAGTAGCCACAGAAGCCGCAGTTGTTGCACGCGGGCCGGCCGTCGAACTCGACGCTGTTCACGCCGGTCGGCGCGCGGTAGGGGTGGTAGCCCAGCCGGGTGGCGGCCTCGCCCGTCACGACCGCGCAGAACATGTCCGGGCCCGGCGGCATCGGGTACGGGTCCGCGCGCCACGCGGCGAAGGGGTTGGCGCCGGCCTCACCCGCGACGCCGACGGTCCGCTCGGCCGCTGCGTAGTACGGCTCCATCTCGTCGTAGTCGACCGGCCAGTCGACGAGGTCGGCCCCCTCGACCGGCCCCGCCGCGCTCAGCGGGGCGAAGTCGTCCTCGCGGAAGCGGGGCAGCTTGCCGTCGGCGTGGAAGCCGCCGCCCCCGACCGTCGACGGCAGGTTGTTCACCTCGCCGACGTCGACGTCGTCGCCCTCGTCGGGGTGGTTGCGGTAGGTCCGGGGCTCGAGCAACGGGTCCGGGCCGAGGAAGTGGCGGCGGCTGAATTTGATCTCGTCGTTCGAGACCGCGCCGGCCGGTGCAAACGGGGGATCGAGCTCGAGCAGGTGGTTGCGGCCCTTTTCGAGGACGATCACCGACCATCCGGCTGCGGTCAGCACGTCGGCCGCGGTCGCGCCCGCCGGGCCGCTGCCGACGATCACCGCGTCGCAGTCAGTCACGGCCGGAGACCTCCAGGTCGGTGTAGCCGCGGGGCTGGACGTCGCCGGGGAACTGGATCGCGGCCCAACCCAACCCGTCGCGGTTGCCGCCGTACTCGGGCGCGCCGTACGCGCCTTCGCACGCGTGCCCGTAGAGCAGCTCCTTGAACTCCGGGTCCGCGTCGAGCCTGCGGTCCTGCTCGTCGCCATCGACGGTGAGGAAGTCGGCCCCCAGCCCGGCGATGCCGGCGCGGTAGTCGGCCTGCAGGCCAGGCACCGGGCCGTTGAACTCGCGCTCGGCGATCCCCTGGGAGCCTTCGATGCGGGTGCGCCAGGCCAGCTCCTCGAGCCGGCCGAGCGGCGTGAAGTCGGCGAACCGGGCGTCGCCACCGAACCGGCCGGAGAACGGGCCGCCGGCGTAGACGCGGGGCGGGTCGACGAGGAAGGCGCCGAGCAGGCCCTCGATGTAGTCGGCGACGCCGAGCGCGGTGGCCCCCGGATGCCCGTCCACCGCGGGGATCAGCCGCTCGCAGGCCGCCTCGAGCACCGCGTGCTCCGCCGGCGCCAGGTACGGCGGCGGGCTCGATCCCGGTGGAGGCGAACCGGAGGGGGCCGGTCTGGAGGAAGGCGGACGGGAGGGAGGCACGGGATGGCGAGCCTACTGACCACCTGACGTCGGTGTCAGGTGCCGGCCCCGGTCCTGCCCCGCCCGCACGAGCTGCCCGGCACGAGGCGCAATCCCTGCCGCGCTCTCGTGCGTATCCCGATCGGCTGCTGAGCTCGAGGAGCGCGCGGCCGTTCCACCCGATGGGCTCGACGTGCCCGCCCCGGGGCGCGTCGGGCCCATCGACCTCTCCCCGGACCGGCCGGTGTCAGTCGGCGAGGTCCTTCTCGGAGACGACGCGCTGGGGCCGGAGCCGGACGAGCAGCTCGCCGGGCACGCCGTTGCGCTCGCCGTAGGCCTCGGCCTGGTCCGCGCCCATGTAGCGGCCGCCGATGATCCCAGCCCACTCGCGGACCTGGTCCGGGTCGTCGATCAGCTCGGCGGTGCCCGACACGATGACGAACGAGAACGGCGCCCGCTCGTCGTCGACGCACATCGAGCAGCGCGGGTCGCGGCGCAGGGTCCGGCCCTTCACCGTCTCGGCGCCGGTGTTGAACATGATGCTGCCGTCGTCGTCGAGCGCGAACCACACCGGCGCGACATGTGGGCTGCCGTCCTTGCGGGTCGTGGCCAGCTTGCCGGTGTGCGGCGGGTCGCCGGCGAGGAACGCGCGCACTTCCGCTTCGGTCATCGATGCACCCATGCCCAGGACAATGCCATGCCCGGGTCCGAGCAGGAGAGCCGCGCGTGGGTCAGAGGGTCAGGTCGTAGTTGCCGAGGTCGTCCAGGCGGACCTTCGCCCCGGGCGGGACGACGACCACCGTGAAGGGCTCCTCGATCAACGCCGGGCCCTCGATCTGCGCCCCCGGTCCCAGCGCGGGGCCGTCGTAGACCGGGGTGTCCACGAAGTCGACCCCGAAGTACGCGAGCCGGTTGCCCTTCCGGGCCTGGGCCGCGTCGGTGACCGTGCCGAGCTCCGCGAACCGTTCCGGCTTCGGCGTCGTGCCCCGAGCCACGAACCGAACCCCGCGGACCAGTGGCTGCTGGTTGCGGAAGCAGAAGCCGCGCTCGGCCTCGTGCTGATCGTGGAACCGCTCGGCCAGATCGAGGAGGCCGACCTCGTCGAGGCGCTCACCTTCCGGCACCGGCACGCTCATGTCGAAGTTCTGGCCCGGGTAGCACATCTGGGTGAAGAGCGTGACCTCGGTCTGCGCCTCTGCGAGCCCGGTCGGCTCCATCTCCTTGTGTGCCTCGTCGGACACCTCGTGCATCAGCTCGCGCAGCCGGCCGAGATCCACCTGCGACAACGGCACCACGTACGCCCGCACGAGATCCACCACGTAGTCGGCGACCAGCACGCCGAGGGCGGAGAACGCGGGCGCCGCCTTGGGCACCAGGATCCGGTCCATGCCGAGCTCCGCCGCAATCGCCCACGCGTGCACCGCGCCGTTGCCGCCGTACGCGATCAGTGACAGCCGCCGGTGGTCGGCGCCGTGCCCGGCCAGGACCCGGCGGGTCGCGTTCGCCATGTTCGCGTTGACGATCCGCTCGATGCCCCACGCTGCTTCCACCGCATCGATGCCGAGCGGCTCGCTGACCTCGCGCTCGATGGCCGCGCGTGCGGCCGCGATGTCGAGCGTCATGCGCCCGCCCGCGAAGCCGTCCTCAGGCAGGTAGCCCAGCACCGCGTCCGCGTCGGTCACCGTCGGGCGATCGCCGCCGCGGCCGTAGCAGACGGGGCCGGGGGAGGAGCCCGCGCTCTCCGGGCCGACGAGCAGCGCGCCCTGGCGCACGCGGGCGATCGAACCGCCGCCGGCGCCGACGCTCTGCACGTCCACCATGGGTAGGCCGATGTAGTACCGGTAGCGCCAGTTCCAGTCCGTCTTGATCTCGGGCCGGCCGCCGCGCACCAGGCACAGGTCGAAGCTCGTCCCGCCCATGTCGACCGCGACGAAGTCGTCCACGCCGGCGCGTCCGGCCGCGAGCGCCGCGCCCATCACACCGCCGGTCGGGCCGCTCGCGAGCAGGGTGACCGCCCGCCGCGCGACGTAGTCGGGCGGCATCACGCCACCGGTGGCCTGCATGATCAGCAGCTGGCCCGCGTAGCCCGCGCCGCGCAGCTTCTCCTGCAGGTGCTCGACGTACGACGCGATCCGTGGGGCGACGTACGCGTTGACGAGCGTGGTCGAGACCCGCTCGAACTCGGGGCCGCGCGCCATCACTTCGTGCGACAACGAGATGTGCTCGACGTCCGGGAACTCCTCGCGGATGATCTCGGCGGCCCGGCGCTCGTGCTCGGGGTTCACGAACGAGAACAGGAACATGACCGCGATCGACGTGACACCGAGCCGCCGCAGGCGCCGGACGCCGTCCCGGACCGCGTCCTCGTCCAGCGGGAGCATCACGTTGCCGTGATGGTCCATGCGCTCGGGGATGGGGATGCGGGCCCGCCGGCGGGCGATCGGGATCGGTGCGGGGTAGGTCGGGTCCCAGATCTCCTCCTTGTGGACCCGTCGCATCTCGATCTCGTCGCGGTGCCCGCGGGTGACGAGCAGCCCCGTGGCCGCGCCGTCCATCTCGATCATCGTGTTGTCCGCGGTGGTCGTGCCGTGCACGACGATGTCGAGCTGCGCGCACAGGTCGTGCAGGCTGATGCCGAAGCGCTCCGCCACGAGCGCGATGCCGTTCATCACCCCGGTCGACTGGTCGTCGAGGGTCGACGGGGTCTTGTCGAGCAGCACCTCGCCCGCGGGGGTGACGCAGATGACGTCGGTGAACGTGCCGCCGACGTCGACGCCGATCCGGTAGCCCACGTCAGCCGGCTCCCTCGACCGTGCTTCGCCGCTGCGCGCGGCAGCTGCTCCGTCGCCGCGTGGTCGACCGCGAGCGTGAGATCGGCGAGTGAGCCGGTGAGCACCACGCCGTAGTCGCGGGTCGCACCTTCGGGACTCACGTACTCGTCGAGCACGTCGTCGAGCACCAGGTGCGGATCGCGGTCGAGCGGATCGCCCCACCCGCCCCCGCCGCCGTAGTTGTACATGACCCGTTGCCCGGCCGCGATCGGCACCCAGTCCGCGGTGTGCTTCACCACGAACGGATCGTCGGAGCCGTAGCGGATGATCATCTGGTTGGGCTCGCCCGGCATGCCACCGCAGATCCCCGGCATCGGGTACTTCATGCCGACGACGTACGTGTAGACCTTCGCGTCGACGAGCACCTCCTTCTCGTAGTGGCTGCCGCACAGGCCGCGCCACTGGCCGGGCCCACCCGAGTCGGTGCGGTAGTCCCGGTCCCACTGCACGTGGGGGTAGAGGCTCTCGTTGATCTCGGCCGTCGCCTTCCACAGGTTTCCGAAGCTCGCGTTCTGCGCGCCCCAGGCGTCCATGCCCTTGCCCGCGTTGCACCAGCCTGCGTACACCTCGGCCGAGTGGTCGGTGAACGACGCGCCGGTCACCGGGTCCACGCCGACGATGATCGTCGGGATCCCGGTCTTGTAGGTCTGGGGCACGGCCTTGTCCGGGAGCACGTGCTGCATCGCGACCGCGATGACCTCGCCGACGTCCGCGCCCGGGTGGTGCGTCCCCGCGCTCACGGGCTTGCCCGGCGGCGGGTTGAGCACGCAGCCCTCCGGGACCACGAGCTTGATCTGGTCGAAGAAGCCCTCGTTCTTGGGGATCTCCGGATCCATCATCGAGGCGATCTGGCCGACGGTGTACCCGCGGGTGTTCCCGAACGTGGACCAGGCCTGGAGCTCGGGCCGCGTGTCGCTGCCCGTGTAGTCGATCGCGAGGTGCTCGCCCTCGACGGTGATCTTGACGTGCAGGTGCACGTCCGGGTTGCCGAGCGGGTCGTGGTCCACGTACGCGTCGGCCTCGTACACGCCGTCGGGCCAGGTCGTGACCTCCTCACGGAACCGGCGAGCCGCGTAGTCGATCATGTAGTCGACCGATTCCTCGACGGTGCCCGCGCCGTACCGGTCCATGACGTCACCGAGCCGCTGCGCCGCGAGCTGCGCCGCCCCGATCTGGGCCCGCAGGTCGCCGATGTAGCTCGGGATCCGGTTGTTGACCTGCAGTGCGTAGAGGATGTCCCGGCGCTCGACGCCGCGGTCGACGACCTTCACCGCCGGCCACCGGACGCCCTCGCCCCAGATGTCGCCGGCCGTGACGTTGTAGCCGCCCGGCACGCCGCCGCCCGTGTCGCCGTGGTGGCACTGGATGCTCGCGATCAGCACCATGCGCCTTCCGCCGGGTGCCGCGGGGTCGTCCGCGTAGATCGGCGCGAAGACGTTGTAGTCGGGGAGGTGCCCACCGCCGTGGTACGGGTCGTTCGCGACGAAGACGTCGCCCTCGCGGAACTCCTCCGGCCCGAGCAGCTGGAGCGCGAACCGCACCGGCAGGGTGGAGGTGAGCATGAACTGCGGGATGCCGACCGACAGCGCGGCCAGCCGGCCCTGCGCGTCCAGGATCGTCGCGTTGCGCTCGTTGCTCTGGTTCAGGATCGGTGTCGTGGCGGTGCGCGAGACGTAGACGGCCATCTCGAAGCAGATGGTCTCCATCGCGCCCCGGATCACCTCGGCGGTGACCTGGTCCACGGTTGGTTCCACGCTCAGCCGGCCCCGGCTGCCGGCCAGCTGCACGAGATCTACGTCGGTCATCTCTGACCCCCCTTCCACGGCGCCCAAAAACCTGACGCCTGTGTCACAGAAAATCTACACCGTCGCCTCCCGCGGATGACGGGGTGCCCGCTCGCAGGGCGGCGTTGGTCGGTCACGGATCGGGCGGTGGTCGAGGTCCGGGCACGAGGACTCTCTTGCTGCCCTCGCCCACGATCCGAAGGTCGCCGGCCGTCTTGACCCGATGATGGTGGTGGCAGACCCGGTTGAGGTTCCAGATCGCGGTGACGCCGCCCGCCTCCACCGGGTCGTTGTGGTCGATCTCGAGGTGGCGGTCGACGTGGCACCCCGCGATCACGCATTCCGGCTGGAGCTCCTCGAGCGCGGTCCGCACCCGGGCCGGAATCCTGCGACCGACGTGGCTCACCGCTCGGACGTCCGTGCCGTCGATGATCAGAGCCTTGAGGATCACGTCATGGGAGAGCCGGCGCGCCACGCTCACCGGGATCGGTCCGACCCCGACGATCTCGCAGATCTCGCCCGGTTCGGTCCCACCGCGGGTGAAGGACGAATGGTCGACCCGCATCACGAGGGTCGCGGGCGCCCGGCGTCCGTCCGCGGCAAATGCGGCCACGGCGGAGTCGTCGGCCATCTGCTTCATCGCGTCGAACGCCAGCGCCTCGGGCAGCTCGCGTTCGTCGGCGTCACGCGCCCGCCCGAAGTGCTCCTTCTCGATCGGCTGCAGCGCCGCCATGACCGCGGCGGTCTCGTCGATCGGTCCCCGCATCTCGATGAGCCCCTCGACGTCGGACAGTGCCCGGTGTCGCAGGTGCCGCCGCACCCGCGCCGTCTCGTAGCGCTCGTCCTGATCGGTCGACGCCGCGGCTTCCACTCGTGCGCACGCGTTCTTCAGTCCACGGATCCCCTCGGTGGACGCCGACCGCAGCAGCATCTTCTCGGCGCGGGATCCGCGACCGCCGCGGTCGTGATCGCGTCGACCTGGACTTCCGAGAGCGACCCGGCCCGGAAGGCAGCCGCGGTCTCCGGCAGGGTCGAGAGCCGGCCTGCCGTCTCGATCGTCGCCTTCGCGCGGCCCACCGTCGTACCGGCCACGCTCGCCATCCACGCACCGGCGTCGCGGAACGGCCCATCGTTCGCCCACGCACCGGTCTCGGCCACCCGTCCCGCGGCGAGCGTGCGCACCGCCCCCGCGAGGCGCTCGAGCTCCGCGCTGTCGACGACCAGCTGCTTCGCCTGCTCGCCGTTCAGCGCGGCCGGTTCGAGCACGGCAACGAGTGATCGCAGCGACTCGACCGACTCACGCACCACCTCGAACACGACGCACTCCGCTCCGGAGAAAGACTCAGCCGGGGAAGATCGGTGAAGGGAGAGTGCGGACACGGTATCGAACATACGTTCGGGTGTCAACACTGCAACGCAGGAATTCCGAGGGACTCAGGACTCCGGTCGTTTCCAGCGCGGGCTGCGCCTCCTCGACGCCGCGCACCGTCAAGGCGGCGAACCCCGCGTCGCTCGCCGCGTCGACGTTGATCGCGTTGTCGTCCAGGAACAGGACGCGATCGCGAGGTGCAGGAAGGCGGTCCGCGACCCGGTCGAACACCTCACGGTCGGGCTTCAGCACCCCGAGCTCGAACGACAGGAACCGGTAGTCGAACGCGTCGAGGATCGGCCAACGACCGAGGTTGCGCTCCCAGTGCAGGGCGTTCGCGTTGCTCAAGCAGCCCACGGGCATCGAGGATCGCACGGCCGCGAGGAGGGCGTCCGCGCCGGGCAGCGGCCCGCGCGCCCAGGTCCCGAAGGCATCGAGGAACACCGCCGGTCCCACCGGCAGCTGCCACTCCTCGACCATTCCGGCGGCGAAGTCCTCCGCTGAGCAGTCTCCGCGTTCGAAGCGCCTCACCCATGGGCAGCCGAGCCACCGGCGCCACAGCTCGTCGTCGCTCTCGATCCCGGTGAGCTCCCGCATCGATTCGACCCCCGCGAACTCGATGAGCACACCACCCAGGTCGAACAGCACGAGCTCGATCGGCGGTCCCTCCACCTGTCGGAGCGTATCGATGGAGGTCGGATCGTGCGTTGCCCCGGACGCGATGATGGTGGGATGGACGTCGAGTACTCGGTCTCGACTTGGCAGCAACCGGTGCCGCCCGAGCCCGGCGCCGAACGGGCGAGCGTGCTCGAGACCGTCGTCGAGAAGATTGACTCGCTGGGCCCACACCGGCTGCGGATCGCGATCGACGGCCTGACCGCGTCGGGCAAGACCAGCCTCGGGCACGAGCTCGCCCGCGAACTCGCGCGGCGAGGCCGATTCACCTTCCGTGCCTCGCTCGACGACTTCAAGCGGCCATGGCATCAGGCCAACCAGTACGACCGGATCTCCGGGGAGGGCTACTACCGCAATGCGTTCGACCTGCCCAGAGTCCGAACGTTGCTCCTGGACCCCGCAGCCCCGACCGGCGACGGCCGCGTCGCGCTGTGCAGCGTCGACCCGCTGACCCAGGTCGACCACGCCGCGCTCACGACGCAGATCCCAAGCGACGGCGTCCTCATCGTCGACGGGGTCTTCGCGTGCCGGCCCGAGCTCGACGACGCGTGGGATCTCCGGGTCTGGGTCGACATCGAGCCCGAGCTCTCCGTCCGACGGGGGACCGACCGCGACGCACAGCGGGAGGGCGGCCGAGCGCAGGCCGCAGCGCTCCACCGCGACCGCTACCTCGCGTCCGAGCTGCTCTACCTCGAGGAGGTCGATCCGTTGGCGCTCGTGGAGGTCGTCATCGACAACACGGACTTCGACCACCCGAGCCTCGTGCGCCCGATCTGACGAGCCGACGCGGACGCCGCTGGGATGCGATCAGCGCATCAAGACGTCGGCCAACCGGTCGTGGTGCCAACCGGTGGTGCCGAGCAGCGCTTCGGTCCCGAACGCGCGGCGCATGAAGAGGTGGAGGTCGTGCTCCCAGGTGTACCCGATCCCACCGTGGATCTGGATGCCGTCCTTGGCCGAGTGCTTCGCGGCTTCACCGGCCGCGGCCTTCGCGACGTGGACCGCGCGACCGCGGTCGGCGTCGTCCGCATCGAGGGTCATGGCCGCGTAGTACACCGCGCTCCACGCCGCGCTCCACGTCGAGGCTGATGTCGGCCAGCTTGTGCTGGATGGCCTGGAACGATCCGATGGGCACACCGAACTGCACCCGGCTCTTCGCGTACTCGAGCGCCATCGTGAAGAGCCGGCGCGCGGTGCCCACCTGCTCGGCCGCGAGCGTGACGGTCGCGCGCCGCGATCGACGCGCTCGAGCGCAGCCGGAGCGACGGGCCCGACCACCGAGGCGACACCGTCGGTGCGCACGTCGTACAGCGGCCGGCTCGGGTCGATCGTCTCCAGCCGGTGCAGCTCGGGCGCCTCGAGCCGCGAGACCACCCCGGACCCGTCCACCGCGAGCACGACGTCCGCGATCTCGGCGTCGGGCACGAAGCTCTTGAAGGGCCCGTCGTTCAGCACCCAGATGCCTTCGGGGCCCGCGAGGGCCAGCGTCGCGGTCGACGCCCCGGTCATCACCGACTCGACGAGGTCCGAGCCCACCGCTTCCAACACCGGGAGCGCGAGCACCGCCGAACCGAAGAACGGCGACGGCGCGCACACGTACCCGAGCTCCTCCATGAAGATGCAGAGATCGACCACCGGACCGACGCCCAACGCGCTGAACTCCGCGAGGTGGGCCCACAGCGGGGCCGCGGCCGCCAACGAGTCCATGTGCGCGCGCACCAACGTGGTGGGGCACTCGGCCGCCAGCAACGCACGCGCCGAGTCGCGCAGCAGCTCCTGCTCACTGGTCAGCGCGAAGTCCACAGCCCGTCCTTCATCCGCGGGGAAGTCCGAGGACCCGCTGGGCGATGATGTTGCGCTGGATCTCGCTCGAGCCGCCGGCGATCGTGTTCGCGAAGCTCACGAACATCCCGAGCACCCACCGACCGTGATCCGGGCTGCGCTGCTCGTCGATCACCGGTCCGTACGGCCCCTGGATCTCCATGCCGAGCTCGAACAGGGCCTTGCCCAGCTCCGACGACGCGAGCTTCAGGTACGAGTGCTCCGGTGCTGAGGATCCCTGCGCGAACGATGTGAATCCCTTGTACCCGAGCGAACGCAGGCGTCGCCGCGCGCTGGGCCACCTCGCCGATCCGGCGCCGGATGACGGGGTCGTCGGCCACGCCCACCTTCCGGGCGAGCTCGATCAGCCCGGTGATGCTCTGCTCGAGCCGGGCCACGCTCTCGACCCAGAGCCCGGCCCGCTCGTGCGCGAGCGAGCCCTGGGTCAGGCGCCACCCGTCGTGGAGGTCGCCGACCAGGTTCGAGCGCGGCACCACCGCGTCGGTGAAGAACACCTCGGCGAAGTCGGCCGCACCGGTGAGGTGGCGCAGCGGGCGCACCTCGATGCCCGGCGTGCTCATGTCGACGATGAGCAACGAGATGCCCTTGTGCTTCGCCGCGTCCGGGTCGGTCCGCACGTAGCAGCAGCAGAGCTGCGCATCCATCGCGTACGACGTCCACACCTTCTGCCCGTTGATCACGAAGTTGTCGCCGTCGAGCTCCGCCCGGGTCTGCAGGCCCGCGAGGTCCGAGCCCGCGTTCGGCTCGCTCATCCCGATGCACCACACCGTGTCGCCCCGGATCGCGGCCGGCGCGAGCGCCCGCTGCGAGGGCGTGCCGAACTCGAGCAGCGTCGGCGCGACGATCGCGTACCCCGGGAAGTGCACGGAGCGCGGCACACCGAGGCGCGCCATCTCCTCGAGGTAGACGAGGGTCTGCACCGGGGTCGCGTTCCGACCGCCGAGCTCGGGTGGGTAGCCCGGGATCATCCAGCCGTGGTCGAAGAGCGTGGCTTGCCAGTCCCGCGCCCACTGCGGGATCAGCGAGCCGTCGCCGCCGCTGCGCACGTCACCGGCGAAGTCCCGACGCACGCGTGCCTCGGGCGGCGCGTGCTCGTCGAGGAACGCGAGGAGCTCGGCGCGAAACGCCTCCTCCGCTTCCCCCCACGCGAGGTGCACTCCGGGCGCTCCGGTTCAGCCTTCGACCGCGGGCATGAACGGCGGGACACCGGTGTCGGCGTCACCGATCAGCGCGCCCCGGCTGGCCTCGATCGAGTCGAGCGTCCACACCGCGTCGGACGTGGCCTCGGTGACCGGCCGCCAGCCGCGCAGCAGCTGCGTCTGGCCGCCCTGGACCTTGACCACCTGACCGCTGATGCCCGCCGCGAGCGGCGACGCGAGCCACACCGCGATGGCCGCCGGGTTCTCGGGCGCGAAGCGGTCGAACTCGCCTTCCTTCGCGTTCATGAAGTCGCCGGCGACCGCTTCGGTGAGGCGCGTGCGCGCGCAACCGGCGCGATCGCGTTCACGCGCACGCCGATGCGCTCCAGCTCGCGCGCCATGACGATCGTCATCGACGCGATCCCGGCCTTGGCCGCGGCGTAGTTCACCTGGCCGGCATTGCCGTAGAGCCCGGACTCCGACGCGGTGTTGACGATCGCCGCCTCGACCGGGACACCGGTGTCCTTGCTCTGCTGCCGCCAGTACGCGGCGGCGAACCGGCTCGTGACGAAGTGGCCCTTCAGGTGCACGTTGATGACCGCGTCCCACTCGTCCTCGGTCATGTTGAAGCTCATCTTGTCCCGCAGGATCCCCGCGTTGTTGATGAGCACGTGCAGCCCGCCGAGCTCGTCGACCGCCTGCGACACCAGCGCCTGCCCTCCGTCCCAGGAGGCGATGTTGTCGAAGTTCGCGACGGCCCGGCCGCCCCCGGCGACGATCTCGTCCGCGACCTGCTGGGCCGGACGCTGGTCCGCGCCCTCACCGCTGGACTCGCCCCCGAGGTCGTTGACGACGACCGCGGCACCCTCCGCGGCGAGCAGCAGCGCCTCGGCCCGCCCGATCCCGCGACCCGCACCGGTGACGATCGCGACCTTTCCATCGAGCTGACCCATGGACCCCCCTCGGACGAAAACTGACGTGGACGTCAGACACTATCGGCGCGCCCCGATTCGGCGCATCCCGCCCGGTCAGGTGCCGGTGAACTTCGCGTCGCGCTTCTCGCGGAAGGCGGCCATGCCCTCGACGAGATCGCTCGAAGCCGTCGCGAGCGACTGGTACGCGCCTTCGAGCTCGAGCAACGACGAGAGGTCGGTCTCGAAGCTCGCGTTGAGCAGGCGCTTCGAGAGGCCGAGCGCGCGGGTCGGGCCCGCTGCGAGCCGCGTCGCGAGCTCGAGCGCGTCGCCCCCGAGCTGCTCGGGGTCCTCGACGCAGCGGTAGGCGAGGCCGAGCGCCACGGCTTCCTCGCCCGTCGCGCCTTCGCCGAGCAGGATCATGGCCTTCGCCTTCGGGAGCCCGACCAGGCGCGGCAGCAGATACGCCCCACCGGCGTCGACGACGAGGCCCCACTTGTGGAACGACCAGAGGAACCGCGAGCGCGGGTGGACGAGCACGAAGTCGCACGCGAGCGCGAGGTGCGCGCCGGGGCCGACTGCCGCGCCGTTGACCGCCGCCACCGTCGGCTTGTCCAGCTCCCAGAGCTCACGGATGAACGCCTGGACGCCGACCCGGAGTGCCTCCGCGGTCGTGCGCGGGTCGAACCCGGGTCGGCCCGCCTGGGAGACGGTCGACGCCGAGAGGTCCATCCCGGCGCAGAACGCGTCGCCGGTGGAGGTGATGAGGAAGGACCGCACCGCCGGGTCGGCCCGGCCGGCCCGCAGCGCGTCGGTGATCAGGTCGCGCATCTCGACGGTGAGCGCGTGCTTGGCCTCGGGGCGATCGAGGGTGATGACGCACACCCCGGCGCTCGTGGTCTCGACGTTGACGGTCACGACGTGATGCTCAGGCCCGGTTGGTGAGGATGTTCACGACGCTGACCCCGGAGCCGCGCCCGCCGACGTTGTGCTGGAGCGCGTACCCGTTGCGGATCTCGACCTGCCGGCCCTCGGCCTGGCCCCGCAGCTGCCACCAGCACTCGGTCATCTGCGCGATGCCGGTCGCCCCGATGGGGTGGCCCTTGGCCAGCAGACCACCCGAAGGGTTGACCGGGATGCGGCCGGTGAGCGACGTCTCACCTTCGAGTGACGCGATCCCGCCCTTGCCCTTGTCGACGAACCCGAGGTCCTCGATGTCCAGGATCTCGGTGATCGTGAAGCAGTCGTGCACCTCGGCCATGTCGATGTCCGCGGGCCCGACGCCGGCCATCGCGTACGCGCGCTGTGATGCGAGGACGGTCGCGTCCATGCCGACGAAGCTCGTCTTCTCGTGGAGGTACGGGTGGTCGGTCGCGACGCCGAAGCCGGCCACGTAGACCGGGTTGTCCGTGAACTCGTGGGCACGCTCCGCCGACACCAGGAGGGTGGCGGCCGCGCCGTCGGTCTGCGGGCAGCAGTCGAGCAGGTGCAACGGGGAGCAGACCGCCGGCGCGGCCAGCGCCTGCTCGACCGTGATCTCGTTCTGGAAGTGCGCGTAGGGATCGAGCGCGCCATTGTGATGGTTCTTGACTGCGACCGACGCGAGCATCTCGCGGGTCGTGCCGAACTCGTGCATGTGGCGGGTGGCGAACGGCGCGAAGAGCACCGGCGCGGTCTCGCCCCGGGTGAGGATCGGGTGCCCGGCCGCGGCCCGGGACAGGAGCCCTTCCTCGGCGGACTTGTCGCGCATCTTCTCGACGCCGATCACGAGCACGACGTCGTGCACGCCACTGGCGACCGCCATCGCACCGACACGGAACGCGTCGGAGCCCGAGGGGCACGCGTTCTCGATGCGCGTGCACGCGATGCCCGCGAGCCCGAGCGCGGTGGGCACCGTGTTGCCGGCGATGCCCTCCTGGCCCCAGAGCGTTCCCCGTTGGGTCGCGACGAACGCGGCGTCGATCGTCTTGGGGTCGAAGCCCTTGTCGACGGCGTCGCACGCGGCGCGGAACGCCCCCGCGGCCATCGTCTCGTAGGACTGGTCGAAGAGCTCACCGAACTTGATCAGCCCGGCACCGACGACCGCTACCCGGTTCCAGCTCACTGCACATCCTCCGTGGTGATCGCGGTCGGCAGGGCCCGCGCCTTCCACCCGTAGACCGGGACGCCGCGCTCGTGCGCGTACCGGCGCAGGACCAGCTCGACGTCCGTGCCGATCTCGAGCCCGGCACCGTCGCCGACGACCTGCAACATGATGCGGGCGCCGTCCTCGAGGTCGATGACCGCGATCGGCAGGGGCGCGACGAATGGTGCGGGCATCGTCTGATTGATGATGAACGTGTGCACCACGCCCCGCCGCGCGAGCGGGACGGGCTCGAGCTTCGTGCCTCCACAGGCGATGCACGCGGGGTGGATCGACGGTGGGGTGTTGATCGTTCCGCAGTCCGTGCACCGGCCGCCGAGCATCTGGAGCATCTCCTCGGCGCCGCGGGCGAACATCGCGCTCTCGGGCGGGACACCCATCGGGATCATCTCGCCCGCCGGCGTGAGCTGGCCGCGGGCCCGCAGCACCTCGGCGTAGGTCGCGGCGCGCCCGCCGGACAGCGTGTCCGCGACGCCGGCCGCGCCGGGCACCGGTGCCTCGGCGGTGATGATGACGCCGGTGGTGCGACCGCCGCCGCTGCCGAGCACGGCCACGGCACCGGCCGCGTCGAGGGCGCCGATCCCACCGAGCAGTGGTGCGGCCGCCGCGGTGTCGCCGACCGCGGCGTAGACCGCGGGGGAGGCGACCGTGGTGACGCCGAGTGACTTGGCGACGCTGGCACCGAGCCGCCCGTCGGGGTCGGGGATCGACCAGGCGCGCACGTCGAACGCGGCGAGGTGCTCGCCGACCTCGCGCACGACCGGCAGGAACATCTCTTCGCGGAAGAGCCGCGGGTCGTAGAGGTCGCGGGTCGCGGACTCGCCGTCGCCCCGGTAACGGTCGAGCAGCGGTTGGGTGCGCGTGACCCGCGCGGTGATCGCCGCGGTGCCACCCTCGGTCGCGAGCACGATGGCCGCCGCGCCCGCACCGCACCGGGCTTCGAAGCTGGACCCGAGCCCCGGGACCAGCGCGTCCGACGTGATGACGAGCGCGACCCGTGCCGAACCGGCCGCGATCGCGTCAGCGGCGCCGAGCAGCGCGTCCATCCCCGAGTGCGGCGAACCGGCGGCGAGCGCGCCACCGGACTGGTGCGAGAGGCCGAGCGCGGATGCGAGGACCGCGTGGCTGGGGCCTTCGGCGAACGGCGGGCGGGTGGTGCCCCACCACAGGCCGTCGACCCCGGTGGCGTCGATGCCCGCGGCGTCGAGCGCCCCGAGGCCGGCCTCGACCGCGAGGGTCAGGACGTCTTCGTCCGGAGCACAGACGCCGGCCTGGCCCTTGCCGCCGGCGCGGCCCCAGGCGGCGCCGGCGTCGCGGGCGGAGAGGCGGAGGCTCGGCGCGGCCGCGCCGACCGCGAGGATGCGCACAGGTTCGCTCACAAACCTGACTCTAGCGTCAGTGATCGCCCCGCTCTCAGGGCGAGATGACGTTCGCGGGGGCGGCGACCGGGCTGATCAGCGCCCGATCGGTCAGAGCCGGACCGAGCCATTGCGCGACCCAGTCGGCCCCCGGATCCGAGAAGTGCATGCCGTCGGGACGGCCGTTCGCGACCGGACCGAGCTGGTTCGAGAACTGCCCGCCCGGACAGACGTGGGAGAACAGGTCCACGGTGACCACGCCGGTGGTGCGGCGCAGCGCGGGGAGGAACGTGTTGTTCGCGTAGGTCAGACGACCGGTGAGCGACGGCGACGACGCGCACGGATCGGTCAGCCACACGACCCGGGCACCGCTCGACGCGAGCAGTGTCTCGGCTTGGCGCCACTCGCCCTCGATGAACTGGTCGAAGCGAGGGTCACCCTCATCGACGAATCCGGGTCCCCACGCGGCGCGTTGGCGCCCCCCGACATCCCAGATGGTCGAGAGCACGACGACGAGATCGGGGTGGAAGCGGTCAAGGAGGGGAGGCCATTGGCGGGACCAGTCGCCGCAGGTGCTCTGGTCATGGCCGAAGGCCATGGCCAGCCGTCCGCCGCGCGCGATGCCGCAGTAGAAGCGCGCCGCGTTGACGACGCGCACGCCAGCGGTCGGCCCCCAACGCTCGAGGCCGCGCCCGAGCGTCTGGGCGACCGAGTCCCCGAGCAGCAGGATGCGGTGCACCGGTGGCGCGGGGTACGTGACGACGGGTGCCGGCGGCGCGGCCGGCGGTGCCCCGGGGCCCGTGACCGGCAAGGTCGGCGCGCTCGGAGCCGCCGAGCTGGTGGACGCCACGGTCACCGAGTTCGAGTCGACCTTGGGTGCGGCGGCGATCGCCCGGGCGGGGGAGTGGACCGCGCTGAACACGAGCTGCGGCGCGCTCGTCGAGCTCGGAACGCTGACGAACAACACTGCGACGCCCGCCGCGAGCGACGGCGCGACGACCGCGGGCCGCCAGCCGGTGATGCGGCGACCGTGGCGGATCGGCTGCTCGATCCAGAAGTAGGACGCGACCGCGACGGCGAGCGTCAACGCGATCCGCTCGCCGAAGAGCGCCGCGCCGTCGAGCCCGGTCCGCGCCGGGCTCAGCCAGAGGAAGATCGGCCAGTGGTACAGGTAGACGCCGTAGCTGATGAGCCCGAGCGCGCACAGTGGCTTCGTAGCGAGCGCGCGCCGCGCCGGGCCCGGCACGAGCACCGCGGCGATCACGAGGGCGACGAGCAGCGCGTGCAGTGGGAGACCACCGCGGTAGAGGAAGTCGTCGCTCTGCTTCACGACGACCCACGCGGCGACGAGCGCGCCGAGCGCGACCACGCCGCCGGCCGCGAGCGCCACGCGCACCCGCGGTCCCTCGAGGCGCCGCCGGCCGGTGAGCGCGATCGCGAGCAGTGCGCCCACGAGGAGCTCCACTGCCCGGGTGTCGGTGCCGTAGTAGACGCGGGAAGGGTCGTGGCCGGGGGAGAAGAGCAGCGCCGCGAGCACCGCGGAGCCGACCGCCAGCGACGTGACGAGGATCGCGAGCCCGCGCCGCGACCGTCGCGTCCAGAGCGTCATGCCGACGAGGAGCAGCGGGAAGACGAGGTAGAACTGCTCCTCGATCGCCAACGACCAGAAGTGCTGCACGGGTGACGGTGCGGAGAACAACGACGCATAGGACTGGTCGCCGAGCACGAACCGCCAGTTCGCGACCTCGCCGAGCGCGCTGAGCCCGTCTCCGGGCAGGCGCGCCGCCTGGTGGGCGTCGGCGACGGTCAGGCCGTAGAGCGCGATCCCCGCGAGCGCGACGAGCGCGGCCGGCAGGATGCGGCGCGCCCGGCGGGACCAGAAGTGCCCGAGCGCGATCCGGCCGGTCTTGTCACGCTCCTGGAGGAGCAGCGAGGTGATGAGGAAGCCCGAGAGGGTGAAGAAGATGCTGACACCGAGGAAGCCACCGCCCGCCCAGCCGAAGCCGGCGTGGAACAGCAGGACGCCGGCCACGGCCAGGCCGCGCAGGCCGTCGAGCGCGGGCTGCCGCGCCGAATTCCCCCCGTTTCCCCCCACACGGACGAGAGGATGCCACGTCACGCAGCGCGGCAAACATGGGCCGAACGACCCAGGCCGCGCGTCCCCGGTTCGGGGCCCACGGTGCCGCCGAGACGGTGGGTGTCAGCTCCCGATGCCGAGGAGCCGCTCGCGCGGCAGCGACGTGGCGCCGCGCCAGACCGCGAACGCGGCCCCGGCCCAGGCGACCGCGCCGACGATCCATGCCGGCGTCGCCGGAGCCGAACAGCGACGCCTCGGAGACGCCGTAGGCGAGGATCACGATCGGCAGCGCGATCAGCGACGAGGCCTGCTGCGCGGCGGCGCCGCTCGTGACGCGCGACGAGATCGAGACGATGAATGCGATCGCCATCGCGATCAGCGGCGGCATGACCCAGATCACGAACACCCACCAGTTCCCCGTAGGGAAGAGCACGCCGTTGGTCCGGGTCGAGACGATCAGGTTCACCACCGCCGAGTAGACGACGAGACCCCCGATCGCGGTGATGTAGCCGGGGATGAGTGCGGCGATGAGCTTGCCGAGGTAGATGTCCTCGGTCGACGCGGGGGAGTGCGCGAGGAACTCGCCGCTCCCGCGCTCACGCTCGCCGACGAACGTGTTCGCGCTGATGGACGATGAGATCGTGAGCGGCACCAACGTCACCAACGGGGCGAAGAAGTAGATGGCGAGCGTGTAGGAGGCCTTGATCTGGGGCGCGGTGCCGCGGAGCTGGGCTCGCAGCGGGGCCGGCAGGCGACCGACGACGTCCACGAGCTTCGCCAGGAGCCGCGGGTCCTGCACGGTCGAGATGACGTAGAGCATCACGGCCGGCACCAGGACGAACATGAAGAGCGCGATGACCGCGAGCGGCACCCAGAAGTCCCTGCTCGCGCGGAGCTGGCGGAGGTCCGCCCGCGCGACCGCGATCACCCGGCCGCGGTTCACTGGCGCTTCCGCACGGTGAAGTAGAGCTCTTCGAGGGTCGGGGTGCGGGGCTCCACCCGCAGCAGCCGGACCCCTCCGGCGACGAGCGTGTCGACGAGGTCCGCGACGTGCTCCCGGTCGTCGAGCTCGACGACCGCGGAGCCGTTGCGCTCGTACGAGCGCACGAAGGGGAACCCCGCGCAGCGGTCGAGCATCGCCGGGTCCTCGGCGTCCACCAGGACGGTGACCGACGGCCACAGCTCCCGCGTGAGGTCACGGGCCGTGCCCGCGACGAGGGTGCGCCCCCGGTCCATCACCACGACCTGGTCGGCGAGGCCCTCGGCCTCGAGCAGCAGGTGGGTGCACATCACGACGGCCTTGCCGTTCTCGGCCATCTCGTCGATGAGGCCGAGCACCACGCGCGCGGACTCCGGGTCGAGGCCCGCGGTCGGCTCGTCGAGGAGCAGCAGGTCGGGATCGTGCAGGACGGCGCGGGCGAGCGCGAGGCGGGCGCGCATCCCGGTCGAGTACCCGCCGACGCGCTGGCCGAGTGCGTCGGCGATCCCGAACCGGGTCGCGGCCCGGTCGATGCGGCCGGCGACGTCGGTGACCGCGTAGAGCTCGGCCGCGTAGCGCAGGTTCTCGTAGCCGTCGAGGCGGTCGTAGAGCGCGGGCCGGGCCGGGACGACCCCGCAGCGAGCCCGGATCGCCTGACCCCCGCGGCGGGTCGGATCGTGGCCGAACACCCGGACGGTGCCGAGCTCGGTGGCGATCACCCCGGTCACCACCCGGACCGCGGTGGTCTTGCCGGCACCGTTGGGGCCGAGCAGGACCGTGACCTCACCGGGCCGGACCGTCAGTGAGAGCCCGTCCAACGCGACCACGTCACCGAACCGCCGCGTCACGCCGACGAGCTCGATCACAGGGTCGTCCACGCGCCCCGAGATTAGTGGCGATTTCGGACACTCCGGACCGCTTGGAGTCGGCGGGTAACCTCGCGGCTCGCCGGTGGCGTAGCCGAGTGGTTCAGGCAAGGGCCTGCAAAGCCCCGTACGCGGGTTCGATTCCCGCCGCCACCTCCATCACTCGCGCGGGTTGGGCGCGAGTGAGCTCCCATTACACGGAGGTAAGGGACGAAGATGCGCCGATCTCCACTGCGTCGCCGGCTCGCGCTGGGAACGGTGATCACCGTCGGGGCCGTGGCCGCGGGTCTGGGCCTGGGTGTCGCGTCGTCGGGCGCCACCGCTGGGTTCAATGCCTACGGCTCCGTGCGCTGCACGATGTCGGGGGTGCAGGCCAGCAAGCCGGCGCTGAGGACCGCCGCGACGGCTGGCGTCGTCCAGGTGCTCAAGGCCACGCTGACGTGCACGACGGGAACCACCGGCAACGCGAACGTCACCGTGAAGACCGGTCGCATCGTGGCCACGAGCGTGGCCGCGACGCTGAGCTGCACGACCGCGGCACTTCCCCGGCTGAACGCGACGATCAAGTGGTCGGCGACGGGCGGGAAGGTCAACCCGACCTACGTGCTGTGGACCGGCGGAGCGAACACGACGTCGCCGCGGGTCGCGAAGACGTACGCGGCCTCGTCGTCGTTGATCTCCGGTTCCTACGCGCAGGGGACCGCCGCCGCGAGCATCCTGAACGACGCCTTGGGCATCGCACCGTGCTCGGCCAGAGCCGGTCTGAAGAAGCTCATGTTCACCGGGGCCGGGGGTGCGTCGACGTTCGCGATCCCGAGCTCGCCCCCGATCCTGCTCTTCAGTGACGAGTTCACCGGTACGTCGCTCGACCTGAGCAAGTGGCGGCCGAACTGGGTCGGCAAGACCGACGCGGCGATCTCGAAGCCGGTCAACACGACGGAGCAGGGTTGCTACGACCCGCAGCAGGTCTCGGAGTCCGGCGGCTACCTGCACCTCGACGCCGTCGCGCGTGCGTGCACCGGGACGAACGGCGTCACGTACCCGTACGCGTCCGGGCTGGTGCAGACCAAGGACCACTTCACGTTCACCTACGGACGGGTCGAAGCGCGGATCTGGATGCCACCCGGATCGGGCGCGATCCAGAACTGGCCCGCGTTCTGGACCGACGGCACGGGCGTGCATCCCAAGACCGGCGAGATGGACGTCGTCGAAGGCATCGCGGGCCGCGCGTGCTGGCACTTCCACTCCTCGAGCGGGGCGCCCGGTGGCTGCGCGGCCGGCGTGAACCCCGCGGGCTGGCACACCTACGCCGCGGACTGGCGGGCCGGGGTCGTCACCTACTTCTACGACGGGGTGCAGGTCGGGCGGATCACGCAGGGGATCACGTCGGCGCCGATGTTCGTGGTCCTGAACCTGGGGCTCTCCTCGACGACATCGGGCCCTGTGACCCTGCCGTCCGAGATGCTCGTCGACTACGTGCGGGTGTCCGCCTGACCCGGCGCGCGCTCGCGCCGGTCAGCTGCGGGGGACCTGCGTCCAGGGCAGCTCCTTGTCCACGCGCGGCTCGCCCGGGAGGCCGAGCACGCGCTCACCCAGGATGTTGCGCAGGATCTCGGAGGTGCCGCCCTCGATCGAGTTGGCCCGCGACCGCAGGAACATCTTGCGGGGATCGCCGCCGCCGGTCAGCTGCGCGGCTTCGGGCCGGACGAACTCGTAGGTGTCGATGAGCGTGCCGTCCGGGCCCATCAGGTTGACCGCGAGCTCGTAGATGCGCTTGTTCACCTCGGCGAACGCGAGCTTGCTCACGCTGCCCTCCGGTCCGGCGATGCCCGCCTTGCGGTTCTGCGTCGCGCGCAGGTTGGTGAGCCGCAGGACCTCGGCGTCCGTCCACATCGCCGCGACCTTGTCGCGTGACACCGGGTCGGCGCGCCGTTCGTCCGGGAGCGAGCGCCAGAGCCGCATGAGGTCACCGATCGGGCCCGACTCGCGTTGCGCGATCGCGCCACCGATGGTCACGCGCTCGTTCATCAGCGTCGTCATCGAGACCCGCCAACCGTCGCCGATGTCGCCGATGCGATCGGTGTCGGGCACGCGCACGTCGGTCATGTAGACCTCGTTGAACTCCGCTTCCCCCGTGATCTGCACGAGCGGCCGGACCTCGACGCCCGGCGCGTGCATGTCGAGCGCGAAGTACGTGAGGCCCTTGTGCTTCGGGACGTCCGGGTCGGTGCGGGCGACGAGCATGCCCCGGTCGGCCATGTGGGCGAGCGTGTTCCAGACCTTCTGCCCGTTCACGAGCCACTCGTCGCCGTCGCGCACGGCCCGGGTCGCCAGCGACGCGAGGTCCGAGCCCGCGCCCGGCTCGCTGAACAGCTGGCACCAGACCTCTTCACCGGTGAAGAGCGGGCGCAGCAGCCGTGCCCGGGTGGCCTCGTCCGCGTGCTTCACGATCGTGGGCGCCGCGAGGAAGAGGCCGAAGCCGTTCCATCCCGTCTCGGCGAACTCGATCTTCTCCTCCCGCAGCCGGGACTCGACGGTGCGTTGGAGCGCGGGATCGACGCCGAGCCCACCGAAGCCGACGGGGAAGTGCACCCACGCGAGCCCGAGGTCGTACTGCGCGCCGCGGAACTCGAGTCGGTTCGTGGGGTCGTAGTCCCGGATCAGCTGTTCGGTGAGCCCTTCGACCTGCGCGGCGTCAGTCATGTGGAGGAGCGTAGGCCGCTCGCGATCTGGAGCAGGCGGGCGTCGAGGCCGAAGCGACCCGGAGTGGAGGAGCGTAGGCCGACGGGCAAGAGATCTAGATTGCAACGCATGACCGCTTCGACGGCGACGTTGATCGATGCCGAGCACGGGGCCCACGAGGTCGCGGCGCAGATCGTGGGGGACCGGGTGCTCATCACCCCGGAGGCCCTAGAGATGGAGACGGGGTGGGTCCTGAAGCCGGAAGGCCTCTGCCGCGGCCCCGTCTGTGTGCCGGTGCGCGACCGGGACGCGCTCGTGGTCGACGGAGCGATCGACGTCGCCGCGTTCGCCGCCGCGCTGCACCGTCAGGCCGTCGTCGACGCGTCGGTCGGGGTGGTCGCGATCGGGGTGCCGGCGGCGGAGCGGGTCGCGGCGATGGAGTCGCTCGAGGCCCCGGACTTCGAGCTGCCGGACGTGGAGGACCAGCCCTTCCGGTACTCGTCGATCGGGAAGCGCAAGAAAGTCGTCGTCACCTGGGCGTCGTGGTGCGGGTGCCGCTACGACCTGCCCGCCTGGCAGCAGCTCTCGGAGGAGCTCGGGCCGCAGGGGCTCGACATCGTGTCGGTGGCGATGGACGACAGCGCGGCCGCCGCGAAGGAATGGGTCGACCGGGCCGAGCCGGCGCCGACGTTCCCGGTGCTCTACGACCGCGAGCACCTGCTGAGCGAGCTGTACGGCATCACCAACGTCCCGTCGGTGGTGTGGATCGACGAGGACGACCACATCGTCCGGGCGCCGGTCATCGCGCCGGGGGACGACCAGTTCAAGGACTTCACCAACATCGACTCGACCGTGCACCACGACCAGCTGCGCCGCTGGGTGCGCGATGACGAGCTTCCCGAGGACGACGCGGGCGTGCGCGAGCTGCTGCACGAACCCACCGAAACCGAGCAGCTGGCCCGGCTCGAGCGCCGGGTCGGCGCGCACCTGGCCCGCGAGGGGAAGCAGGAGGCCGCCGACCGTCACTTCGCCGCGGCGTACGAGCTGGCGCCGATGGACTGGACGATCCGGCGTGGTTCGCTGCCGCTGCGGGGCGAGGACCCGTTCGGTGCGCCGTTCTTCGACTTCTACGCGGAGTGGGAGGCCGCGGGTCGGCCCGGAACCAGTTCCGCCGACGAGGTGTGGACGAAGAGTCCCTGACGATCCGCTGACGCGGTGCTACGTTCCGCGCCGACACGTCAGTAACGGTGGGGCACGTTCCCACGGGGGTGGACACATACATGGTTGCCGCGGTGCTCGACATCTTCTCGCGCAGTGGATACGCCTTCCTCACGCGGTACCTCCACGTCGTGGTCGGCATCTGCTGGATCGGGTTGCTGTACTACTTCAACTTCGTGCAGGTGCCCGCCTTCGCCGAGATGGAGGCCGCGGCCCGCAACAACGCGATCGACAAGCTCGCGTCCCGGGCGTTGTGGTGGTTCCGCTGGGCCGCGGTCGCGACCGTCGTCACGGGCCTCCTGCTGCTCGGATTGCAGCAGACATCGAATGGGAGCTCGCAGCTCTCGAACATGGACTACTTCAAGTCTCTGCAGGGGATCAGCATCGCCACCGGCATCCTGTTCGGTCTGACGATGTTCGTGAACGTGTGGGGGATCATCTGGCGCAACCAGAAGATCGTCATCGCCAACGCCCGCAACGTGCAGGCCGGCGGCGAGGCCGACCCGGCCGCCGCCGGTGCCGGGCGCAAGGCGTTTCTCGCCTCGCGGATGAACACGATCTTCTCGTTGCCACTCCTGGTCTTCATGGTCGGCACCGCCCACTTCCCGTACAACCAGATCCTGCCCCCCGACGGCAGCAAGCGGGCCCTGTACTGGGGCATCACGCTGGTCCTCTGGATCGTGCTCGAGCTCAACGCGATCGGCGTGATCGGTGGGACGAAGCCTGGCGGCACGAACGTGCTGTACGACTCCCACAAGAACGCGATCATCACCGGCTTCGTGCTCGCGGTCGTGTGGCTGTTCCTGTTCTCGCTGGTGCTCGCCCGGTAGCAGTCAGCTCTGCGCCCGGTGCGCTAGAGCCCGAGTCCGTCGGCCACGAGCTGGCGGTGGTGACCGGGCCCGCCGAAGAGGGCGGTGCTCGACTGCAGGCGGCGCGCGTACAGGTGCATGTCGTGCTCCCACGTGTAGCCGATGCCGCCGTGGATCTGGATGCCCTCCCGGGCGATCCGCTGCGCCGCGTCGCCCGCCGCCGCCTTCGCCATGGACGTGGAGATGGCGGCGCGCTCGTCGGCTTCGGCGATCGTCAACGCCGCGAAGTAGCCGAGCGCGCGGGCCCGTTCGAGCAGGATCAGCAGATCGGCGAGCTTGTGCTTGGTGGCCTGGAACGAGCCGATCGGGACGCCGAACTGCTCCCGTTGCTTGGCGTACTCGACCGAGATGTCGAAGGCCTGCTGCGCGGTGCCGACGCACTCGAGGGCGAGCGCCATGGTCGCCTCCTGCACCACGATGCGCAGGGCGGCCGCGGTGGTGGGTCCCGGTGATCCGAGCACCCGGTCCGCCGGGACGTCCACGTCGGCCAGGCTGACGGTGGCGAGCACGCGGCTCTGGTCCAGCGACGCGATCGGCGCGATGTCCAGCGCATCGGCCGCGACGACGAACGCGCCGACCCCGTCGTCGCCCGCGGTGCCGTCGACGCGCGCCACGACGACGATCTCGCTGGCCGCGGGCGCTTCGAACACGCCGTGCTTCACGCCCGCCAACCGGTAGGCCCCGTCGCTCGCCGCGGTCGCGGTCGCCGTGACCGCGCCGGGCTCGAAGCTCCCGGTCTCCTCCGCGATCGCGATCGTCCCGGCCGACCCCGCGGTGGCGACGGGCTCGAGGAACCGCAGCTGCTGCTCGGGGGTCCCGAGCGCGCGCACCGCGGGGACGAACTGGCTGATCGTCGGCAGCAGCGGCCCGGGCGCGAGTGCGCGGCCGAGCTCTTCGACCACGACGGCCAGCTCGACCGCGCCGAGCCCCAGCCCGCCGGCCGACTCGGGCACCGTGAGCGCGGGCCAGCCCAGCTCCACCATGTGGCCCCAGAGCCCGTCGGCGCCGGCCGGCTTGCCCGCGGTGCGCGCCTCGACGATCTCCCGCACGACCGCGGGGGAGCACTGCTCGGCGAGCACGGTGCGCACCGTGGCCTGCAGCTCTTCCTGATCGGCGGTGAAGTCCAGCTCCATGCCGGGCGCACGTTACCTGACGCACGCGTCAGCCCCGCCACCCGCCACGGTGCGGTCACCAGCGGTCAGGTCGGGGGTGACGGTCCGGGCCAGGGCGGTGCGGTCGAGCTTCTCCATCGGGGTGAGGGGGAGCGCGTCCACGATCGCCAGCGCCTCGGGCAGCTTGTAGGCCGCCAGTCGGGGCGCGCGAAGTCCCGCAGCTCGTCGAGCGTGGGCGGGTGCGCGGCATCGCGCGGGACGACCGCCGCGACGCCGATCTCGCCCATCACCGGATCGGGCCGGGGGACCACCGCCACCGCGGTGATGCCGGGATGGGCCGAGAGCACCCCCTCGACCTCGACCGGGTAGACGTTGTAGCCGCCGCGGACGTACATCTCCTTGCTGCGGCCGACGAGCCGGAGCCGGCCCCGGTCGTCGACCCAGCCGAGGTCACCGGTGCGGACGAACCCGTCGGCAGTGAACGCGTCGCGCGTGCCGTCGGGGTCGCGCCAGTAGCCGGCCATCGCGGCGGGGGAGCGCAGGCAGACGCGCCCGACCTCGCCCTGAGTCACCGCGACATCGGACTCGTCGAGCACCGCGAGGTCGACCGCGGCGTGCGGACGGCCGACGCTCACCACGGCGTCCTCGTCGGGATCGTCGAACGCGGTGCCGAGGCCGATGCCCGCCTCGGTGCACGAGTACCGGGTCGCGAGCGCGGCGCCGAAGCGGGCGCGCGCTTCCTCGGCGAGTCCCGGGGTCACGGGCCCGCCGCCGACGATGAGGTACTTGACGCTCTCGAGGTCGTACACGTCGAAGTCGGGTCGGGCGAGCATGAGCGCGAGCTGGGTCGGGACGCCGGCCACCACCGCCATGCGCTCGCGTTCGACGAGCCGCAGCGACGTGTCCGCGCGCCACCGCGACATGATGAAGCTCGTTCCACCGCGCTTGAGGTTGCCGGGAAGCTTCGTCATGAACCCGAGGTGCGCGAACGACGTGCCCGTGAAGCTACGTGTGCCACCACCCCAGGTGTCGCCGACGTCGGTCTGGGTGATGAACGCGAGCTGGCGGTTCGTGTACAGCGCCCCCTTCGGCGCGCCGGTCGTCCCGGACGTGAAGATGATCGCGACCGGCCGGTCGGGGTCGTCCGGGAGCTCGGGGAGGGGCCCGTCACGGCGGAGGTCGGCGAGCACGGGCGCGTCGGGATCCTCCTGGCCGACCGCGACCGTGACGACCTCGGCTTCGGTCCGGTCGGGCTCGACTCCGGGTGCCGCGAGCACGAGGCGCGGGCGGCGCGGTCGAGGACAACCTCCCGCTCGGCCGCCGACAGGCGATCGTTCACGCCGGTCGTGATCGCGCCGAGCTTGGCGGCCGCGAGGTACGCGAAGAGGTACTCGGGCCCGGGCGGCAGGATCAGCGCCACGACGTCACCGGGACCGACGCCGCGGGCCGCGAGCCCCGCGGCGACCTCGTCGGACGTCCGGTCGACCTCGGTGTACGAGATCGGCCGGCCCGGTTCGGTGACGTAGGCAGTAGCATCGCCGAACCGGCGGGCCGCCTCGCGCGTCGTCTGAGGGAGCATGGGCTCAGGATCGCACAACTCCGCAGCACCGAAGCGCGCACGGGCGGCAGGCACGCCGGCGCGTCAACGCGAGCTCCGCGCGCAGGGCCGCAAGACCATGCGCCGCCTCTCCGACGCCGGGATGCGGGTCTTCGCCGAGCGGGGCTACCACCAGAGCCGGGTGGACGACATCGTCCGTGCCGCGCGCACGTCCCACGGGACCTTCTACCTCTACTTCGCGAACAAGGAAGACCTCCTGCGCGCCCTCGCGGTGGACTGCGCGCAGGAGATGGAGGCGCTCGCGGGCGAGATCGAACCCATCGACGGCAGCGACGACGGCTTCGAGAAGCTGCGGGAGTTCCTGAGCCGCTTCGTCACCACCTACCGGCGCTACGGCGTGGTGATCAGGGCGTGGATGGAGGACCAGGTCAGCGACCGCGAGGTCGACCGGCTCGGGGTCCGCGCGTTCACGCACATCGCCAATGCGCTCGGGCGCCGCATGGCCGAGACCGGGGCGGTGCGGCCGGAGGACTCGACCGCGTCGGTCGCGGCGCTCATGGCCCTGCTCGAGCGGTTCAGCTACGCGATCTCGTCGCGTGACCTCGGCTTCGACGACGACGAGATGCTCACGTCGCTCACCCGCCTGATCCACCGCGGGTTCTTCGGCGCCACCGCCGCCGCCTGACCCACGGTCGGCGGGGCTCAGTCGAGGCCGAGCAGCAGCGTGGCGGCCGAGGAGAACCAGCCGCCGGTGCCGTTGACGCAGGCGACGCGCGCGCATCGGGGACCTGGCGGTCGCCGGCCTCGCCGCGCAGCTGCTTCACCGCTTCGACCATGAGGAACATCCCACGCATCCCGGGGTGGCAGGACGAGAGCCCGCCGCCGTCGGTGTTCGTCGGGAGCGCCCCGCCGACCCGGAGCCGGCCGTCCTCGACGAACGCACCCCCTTCGCCCTTGCCGCAGAAGCCGAGCGCCTCGAGCGACATCAGGACCATCGAGGTGAACGCGTCGTAGATCTGGCAGGTGTCGACGTCCGCCGGGGTGATGCCGGCCCGCTCGAACGCGAGCTTGCCGGAACGGATCGCGGGGGCCTCGGTGAAGTCCTCCCACTCGCTCATCGTGGTGTGGCTCGAGGTCTCGCCCGAACCCAGCACCCAGACCGGCGGCCGCTTGAGGTCCTTGGCCCGCTCCTCCGACGTGAGCACGATCGCGCCGCCACCGTCCGAGCGGATGCAGCAGTGCAGCTTCGTGAGTGGGTCGGCGATCATCGCCGAGGACTGCACGTCCTCGATCGTGATCGGGTCCCGGTAGTAGGCGTCGGGGTTGAACCCCGCGTTGTAGCGCGCCGAGACCGCGATCTCGGCGAGCTGCTCGATCGTCGTGCCGTACTCGTACATGTGCCGACGGGTCGCCATCGCGTACTTGGCGATCAGTGCGTGGCCGTACGGGGCGTCGAACTGGATCGGGCCCCGGGTGCCGAACGCGAGGTTGGCCCGGCGGCGCTTCGACTTGAGGTCGGCAGCGCGTCGTCGACCCGTAGGCGAGCACGATGGTCTCGGCGTGCCCGGCGAGGATCGCCTCGACCGCGTGCTCGGCCATGACGACCCAGGTCGCACCGCCGACGCCCGTCCCGTCGATCCAGGTCGGGCGCAGGCCGAGGTACTCGGCGATCTCGACCGGTGCGAGCAGGCCCATGCCGTTGGAGCCGAACCCGTCGACGTCGGCCTTGGTCAGCCCCGCGTCGTCGAGCGCGCGCTTGGCGCCCTGGTAGTGGAGCTCGAAGGGGGACTTGGTGTCGACGCGCCCGCAATCGGACAGCGCGGCACCAACGATTGCTACTCGACCCGTCATAGTTAGCGGAGCTTCCAGTCGATGCGTTTCCCGGACTCGAAGGTCTTCTGACCTTCGGCGATCGAATCTTGGTTGCGTGCCCATCGCGACGTACGCGTATCCCAGCTTCAATGCCTGCCGGCCACCCATCTCACGTGCTCCCCAGAGCGCGCGGACCGTGCCTTCGATGGCCAGCGCGGGCTGCGATGCGATCGCGGTGGCTGCCGCGCCGGCCCGATCGAGCAGCTCACCGGCCGGCGCGATCTCCGAGACCATGCCGATCTCGTACGCCGCGCTGCGCCGAGAGTCGCTCGTAGTTGCCCATGAGCGAGAGTCGCATGATCTCGCCGAACGGCATGATCCCCGACATGTGGATCGGCTCGTACGCCGCGACCATGCCGTAGGTGACGTGCGGGTCGAAGAACGCCGCGGTCTCGGCGGCGATGATGAACTCGACCTCGCCGAGCATGTAGAACGCGCCGCCGCAGGCCATCCCGTTGACCGCCGCGATCACCGGCTTCCAGAGGTCGCAGCTCTTCGGCCCGATGTTGTCGCCCGGGTCGTTGAACATGAACGGCGTCGAGCCGGAACCGATGGCGTCGCCCTCGTCGAAGGTGATCTCACCCTCGCCGCCCATCTGCTCCATGCGGTCGATGCCGGTGCAGAACGCCTTCTCGCCCGCGCCGGTGAGCACGACGCAACGCACGTCGTCGTGCCGGCGCAGCCCGCGCCACAGCGCGCGCAGCTCCCGCTGCATCACGGAGTTGAACGCGTTGAGCTGGCCGGGGCGGTTCAACGTGACGAACGCGACGCCTTCACGCTCCTCGTACAGGAGCGTCTCGAAGCTGGGGTCGAAGGCCACGGATGGATCAGGCGCGACGCTGGGCGTCGATGCCGGGGTTCATCGTCTTGAAGTGGTAGCGGCCGAGGATGCGCCCGATGTCGGCCGGGTCCCACTGGGTGGGGTTCCCTTCCTTGTCCTTGGCGAAGAACTCCTCGCCCATCTCCCACGGCTTGTAGACGCACAGCGAGTTGCCGACCATGCGCAGCACCTGGCCGGTGAGCGGCTTCGAGTCGTCCGAGGCCAGGAACACGACCGCAGGGGCCGAGTTCCCGGGGTTCATGGGGGTGAACTCCTCGTACTCGTCGGGCTGCTTGATCTCGATGTCCGGGCGGGCGACGCCGACCATGCGGGTGAAGCCGCCGGGGCCGATGCAGTTGGCCCGCACGCCGTAGCGGCCGAGCTCGAGGCTGGCGATGATCGTCATCGCGGCGATCCCGGCCTTGGCCGCGCCGTAGTTGATCTGGCTCGCCTGGCCCTGGAGGCCGGCGCTCGAGACGGTGTTGACGATCGACGCGCTCGGCTGACGGCCCTCCTTGGACTCGTTGCGCCAGTACTTCGAGGCGGCCGCCATCGTGTTGAACGCGCCGTACATGTGGACCTTGACGACGGTGTCGAAGTCCTCCGGGGACATCGAGAACATCATCTTGTCCCGCAGGACACCGGCGTTGTTCACCAGGACGTCGAGCCGGCCGAACGAGTCGATCGCCGTCTTGATGATCGCCGCCGCGCTGTCGGACTCGGCCACGCTGTCGTAGTTCGCGACGGCCTCGCCGCCGTTCTTCTGGATGACCTTGACCACTTCGTCGGCCACCCGGGAGTCGGATCCCTCACCGCTCAGCGAACCGCCGAGGTCGTTGACCACGACCCTCGCGCCGTGGGACGCGAGCATCACTGCCTCGCCCCGGCCGACCCCGTTTCCGGCTCCGGTGACGATCGCGACCTTGCCGTCGAGCATGCCCATTTCCGCGTTCCTTCCCCGACACTGAAAACTGACGTTGGTGTCACGCTAGCGCGGCACATCACGAAACCGCCAAGACGAACGCAGTGGGGAGCAACGCCACATGACCGTCGACACGAGTGCCATCGGCAAGACGACGGGGGCGTGGAAGGTCACCGTCGAGCGGGGTCCGGTCAGCAACTTCGCGGCCGCGCTCCAGGACAACAATCCGATCTACCGGGACGTGAGGGCGGCACGCGACGCCGGCTTCGAGCACATCCCCGCGCCGCCGACCTTCACGTTCGCGATGCCGTTCTGGGGCTCGTTCGTCGAGGACCAGCCGCCGGATCCGACCGGCGGGCAGAACCCGATGCACACGATCATGGGCGACCTGTTCGCGAAGGGTGCGCTGGTGCTGCACGGCGAGCAGGAGTTCGAATACCACCGCCCGGTCGAGGTCGGCGACGTGCTCGTCGGCGAGGGCAAGATCAAGGATCTCTACGAGAAGGAGACCGACGCTGCGCACATGACCTTCGTGGTCATGCAGACGGAGTGGAAGGACGCCGACTCCGGCGTCCCGGTGGTCACCGAGCAGTTCAACTTGATCGCCCGGCTGAAGAAGTAGTCCACCGGTACCTGCACCTCGACGGAAACGGAGCACCACTCGCATGGGTCGACTTCAGGGCAAGGTCGCGATCATCACCGGCGCGGGCCAGGGCATCGGCTTGGCCTACGCCGAGCGCTTCCTGGCCGAAGGGGCGAAGGTCGTCGTCGCCGAGATCAACGAAGAGCGTGCGGCCTCCGCGATGAAGCAGCTCGAGGGCAAGGGTGAGGCGACGTTCCAGCTCACCGACATCTCGAACGAGCAGTCGACCCTGGATTGCGCCGCCGCCACGATCGAGCGGTTCGGGACGATCGACATCCTGATGAACAACGCGGCGCTGTACTACGACATCGACAACGACCGGAACGACTACGAGTACCTCCAGAAGGTGTTCTCGGTGAACCTGCACGGCGCCTGGCTGATGTCGAAGGCCTGCGCGCCGGCGATGGTCGACCAGCACTGGGGCCGCATCGTCAACCAGTCCTCGGGTGCCGCGTACCTCTACAACATGGTCCCGATGGGCGACTTCCACGGCGTCAGCGCGTTCACCTACAGCCAGACGAAGTGGAGCATCATCGGGCTCACGAAGTTCCTCGCGAGCCAGCTCGGTCAGTACAACGTGACCGTGAACTGCATCGCTCCCGGCGTGACGATGACCGAGGCCACGAAGAAGATCGTGCCCGAGGAGTACATCGGCATGCTCCCGATGATGAGCGCGATGAAGCGCCCCCTCGAGGCCGAGCACCTGACCGGCACCGCGGTGTTCTTCGCGTCCGACGACGCCGAGCTCGTCACCGGCCAGACCCTCTGCGTCGACGGCGGCTCCTGCATGCCGGCCTGACGCAACTGCTGGGTCCCCGCGGCCACGAACGAACGCTGGGTCCATTCGCTCGAACAGTCGCTCGCAAAGGGCGCTCACGAACTCGCTCGGTGGACCCACATTCGTTCGTGCCGCTCGATCAGTTGCTTGGGCTTTGTGAAGGTCACGACCAGGGTCGAGGTGAGGTCGGTTGCAGCCCGGGAACCGACAGCCGCCGTCCCGGATGACGAGCGCGCGGCGCAGGGCGGGTGGGACGCTCCGGCGCGTTCGGCCGACATCGAGGGGGAGTGCGTCGGGTCCGTGACGATCCGGCTCACCGAGCATTCGCAGAGCAGCCGCTCGATGTCCTGACGATGGATCGGTCCGGTGAACGCACCATCGGCCCGCCCGGGGCTCCCTTCCCGGAACGTCGCCCAGTCGAGCACGAACGAGAAGTGGGCCCGAGGCCGGCTCACGTCGCCGGTTTGGGCGATTGCCACCTCGCAGATCCGGACGAGCGCGGCAGCTCTTCGTTGGGCGGTCGTGCGGGTGTCGTGGGCTGAGGGCGCGTCGGTGTACGCGTGCAGCGCGGTGACCACCGTCTCCGTCGCGGCGTCCCCGAGCTCACCCGAGACGACGGTGCGACCTCGTAGAGGCGTGACACGTAGAGCCCGTCCTGCTCGCCCGGGGCCGCGCCGTCGCCGAGCGCGAGCTTGCGGAAGTGCGCAGTCACGACCCGGAGGCTGCGGAGGTCATTGCGACGCGCGAGGTCGAGAAGCTCCGGCTCGCACGCGGCAAGCTCGTCATCGTGCCCTTCGACCCGTGCGGCCGATATGGTGCGCGCCGCACCCGTGGAGACCTCGCCCACGCGCCAGGCCCGGCCGGTCTCGGTGAGGATCTCGAACACCGCGCCGCAGTCGATCGCGGCCTTCGCGTCGCCCTCTCGCATGCCCGCCCGGTGTCGCAGCCAGGCCGCGGTCGACGCCGCCCCGTCCGCACCTCCGATTCCACGGGCCTTCGCTGCGTGCGCCAGCCGGCGCGAACGCGGCCTCCTGCCGATCCATCTGCCGACGGAGCGCGATCAGGTCGTTGCCGAGGGCCGGGTCGGAGAGCTGCACGGGATCGAGCTCCGCGAGCTCGTCGACCGCGACGCGCAACAGGTCGATCGGATGTCGAGCCTGCACCGCTCCAGCAGCAACCAGGCTCGATCTTGGCCACGTCGAGCCCGGTCGTGCAGATCTGGGTGAAGTCCGAACGCTACGGACGTTGGATCGGCGACGCGCTCGCCGCGGCAACCGCGTCCTCGAGCTGCCCAGCGCGCGGCGCCCTTGACTCCTTCGGGCCGGGGCCACACGATTTGTGTGTGTCCGGCGTGGAAGCCGCTTCCGCGGTCCAGCACTACCGCAGATACGGCTACGCCGTGTTGCCGAATGCGGTGCCCGTTCGACTCCTCGATGAGGCCGAGCGCGTGCTCGACGCGCACGAACGATCGTGGGAACGACAGCTGCGCCGCTTGCCCGATGGGCGCTCGTGGATCTCCCATGCCGGTGAGGTCACGTTCACCGCTCGACTGGCCGGCGCGGAGCCGGTGCTGCTCGAGATGCTCGCGTCCGTTGCGCTCGTGGAGCTCAGGACGCAGGTCGTTGGTCCTGCCGTCCGTCTGTACTTCGACCAAGCCGTCTACAAGAAGCCGGAGTGCGCGCAAGTGGTGCCGTGGCATCAGGACAACGGTTACAACCCGAAGGATCCAGCTGACTCCCCGACCTTCTGGTTTGCCGTCACCGACACCACGGTCGCCAACGGGACGATCCGATTCCAGCCCGGGGGACACCTGGAGGGCCCGCGTCCGCACTGGCGGAACCCGGGTGGGTACCTCGTCTGCGACGACGACGCCGAGGGTGGTGTCCCGGTGGAGCTTCACCGTGGCGACGTCGTCGCGTTCTCGTCGCTCCTTCCTCACGCGACCGGCCCGAACACGACGCGACGCGTCCGCAAGGCGTACATCGCCAGCTGCATACCGGACGGGACCCGACTCGCAGACGGCACCGGCTGCGACGACCCGGTCAACCAGCCGCGACTCGTCGGAGCCGGAAGCTGACCCGTGATTCCGCTCGACCGTCCGGACAGGGCAACCAGGCGCTCCCTTGAGCGGAAGGTTGTTGGCTCATAGCATCGAACCGATGTCTCTGACGCCGCAGCGCATCATCCCCCTGCTCGTCTGCGAAGACATCGCCTCGACCCACGACTTCCTGGTTGAGGTCTTCGGTTTTGAGCCCGGCGGCGTCCAGTGCGACGGCGAAGGTCGTCCGGTCCACGGCGAGGTGCGAACTGGTGACGGGGCGATCTGGCTCCACGCGGTCTCACCCCGACACGAGCTCTCGTCACCACGGGCGCTGTCGACCGCGAGCTCCGGGCTCGTCGTGTTCGTCGACGATGTCGATGCGCACCATCGTCACGCCTCGGATGCCGGCGCGATCATTGATTCGCCTCCTACCGATCAGGAGTACGGCCAACGGGAGTACGGCGCGCGAGACCCCGAAGGCCACCGGTGGTGGTTCGCCACTCGCACCCCACCCGATTGACCCCCCATCAGCAGGGGACACGGGCAGATCCGAGCAACCGGAGCCACCGGTCGACCAGGCCAGTGTGCGCCAAGGTCACCCGAACAGATCGGCAAGCTCGGAGTCATCTCGTGGATCGCTGCCCTGCGACCAGGGACTTGTGTTCATTGACTGCGTCGACGGGGAGGCCGGCGTCGGAGCGGACCAGCGTTCGTGCGGCGTCCTTCATGGTTGTGAGCTCGGTGACTTCCCAGCCCGAGGCCTCGACGAGGTTGACGGCGTGGGGACCCGTGACGAGCAGCTTGAGGTCTTCGCCGCTCCCCGCGTGGGCCAGTCGTTGGTAGCCCATCTGCCGGCGATCTCGCGAGGTTCCGGCGCCAGGGGGCGGGGAGAAGTCCGTAGCGATTCGGCTTCCGGTTGCGCTTGATGCCGCCAGATCACGCAGCTGACGTCGCATGAGATCTTCGCTGAGATACATGGTGAGCCCTTCGAGGACGAACAGCGCCGGCCGGGTCGGGTCGAGCCCATCGCGGTGGAGTGCCTGCGCCACGTTCTGGGTCCCGAGATCGCACTCGACGTAGGTCGGGCCACCTGCGGGCGCGCGGCGCACCTTGTCGCGCTGCGTTGCAGGATGATCGAGCTCGTAGAAGCGCACGCCATCGCGGGCGAGCCGCCACGCCCGGCTGTCGTACCCGGCGCCGATGACCGCGACCTGTTCGACACCTTCATCGATTGCACGCGTGACTTGGGCGTCGTACCACAGCACACGCGCGGCGAGACCGGCCCGAGCCACCGACCAAGGTTTCTTCGCGGACGGCCAGCGTCGGACAGTCCACGCGAACGCCGTCCAGGCCGGGGAGAGCATCGTCCGCGCGAGTGGATCGGACAGCACCCCCATCTCGGTCAACACCGAGCGTTCGGCCAACACACCCTGCGCGGTCCTCGAACGCTTCGCCACGACGCACAGGTTGCCCGTTCCGGTGCGAGCTCGCTCGCGCCGCCCGGAGCGCGCCGACGCCGCGCTAGTGGGACGTGCTCAGCAGCGCGAGGAAGGTGAGCACGAAGGTGACGCCGAGCAGCAGACCCGCCGGGCGCTGCCACAGCGCGTCGTCCGTGTGCTGGCGGCGGGGGACGGTGCCCAGACCGAAGGCCAGCGTCGCGTACTGCTCCTCGAAGCTCCGGCGGTCGGTGACCACGCCCGCACCCCGGTGGCCGGGATCGGTCAGGTCGATGACCTCCAGCTCGATGACGCTCAGATCGTCGAGGACGCTTCCATGCACGTCCCAAATCGTACCTCTCCTAGTCGAACACGCCGTCGGCTTCGAGCTTGGCGCGCTCGTCCGCACTGAGGCCGAGGAGCTCGGACAAGACCCAGTCCTGGTCCTGGCCCAGCGTCGGGCCGGCCCGGTCGTAGCCGCCCGCCGCGTCGGAGAGCCGGAAGCCGTTGCGCTCGTAGAGTCCGTCGCCCATGAACGGGTGGGTCAGCGGGATGAAGTGGCCGCGGTGCGCGACCTGCGGATCGGCGTGGACGTCGCCGAAGTCCTCGACCGGCACCGCCTCGATCCCCGCGGCCTGCAGCGTCTCCGCGACCTCGAGCCGGGTCCGGGTGGCCGCGTAGTCCGCGGGGTCGCCGCCCGTGATCTCCATCAGCCGGGCGAGCTCACCGTCGGTCCACGCCGCGACCGCGACCCAGCGGTCGTCGACGGTCGAGCCGTCCACCTCCTCGGGGACGCAGGCGAGCGCGCCGTGGAACCGAGCCCGGTCGTTGCTGTTCCCGGCCCGCGACCGCGCGACGCCGGACGTCTGGAAGTCGAGCAGCCAGGGCGACAGGGAGTAGATCGCGGCTTCGACCTGCGACACGTCGAGGTGGACGCCCCGCCCGGTGCGGCGGCGGTAGAGCAGGCCCGCGGCCAGGCCGGTCGCCACGAAGCGCGGCGCGAGCGAGTCGGTGATCGTCCCGTGCGGGCCGACGGGCTCGCGGTCCGGCCAGCCGGTCAGGAAGTTGTAGCCCGCGAGCGCGGAGCCCTGCCCGCCGAACCCGGGGTAGTCGCGGTGTGGACCGGTCTGGCCGTTCAGGCACGCGCTGACCATGACGAGATCGGGCTTCTCCGCGATCAGTGACGCGTAGTCGAGCCCGAAGCCGCGCATCGCGCGCGGCGCGAAGTTCTCGGCGACCGCGTCGGCCCACTCGACGATCAGCTGCCGCACGAGCTCGACGGCGCGGGGGTGCTTCAGGTTGAACGTGACGTCCTGCTTGCCGACGTTCAACCCGTCGAACATCGGTGCGCCTTCGAGGCCGTGCGGGTTCTTCGGTCCGAGGGCGTAGACCCGGAGGAAGTCAGGACGGCCTTTCGACTCGACCCGCAGCACCGTGGCGCCGTGCTCGACGAAGTAGCGCGTGCCGATGGGCCCGGCCGCGCCGGACCCGAACTCCAGGATGTTCGTCCCGGCCCATGCGCCACCGGGGGAGGGCAGCGCCGGGGTGGCCGGCCGGGTCGTGCGGGAGCGCAGCGTCGCGTCCCCGAGCCGTGGCGCCGGCGTCGACGGCCGGGACCGGGCCGCGTGACCGTCGCCGGACTCGATCGTGACGAACGACGCGGGGAACTTCTCATAGCTACCGAGCGGACCGAAGAAGTGGCGGGCGGCGAGCTGCGCGCTCGCGAGGATCTCGCGCGGGGAGTTGATGGGGGCGAGCATGAGGTTCGTCTCGCATGCGATGTCGTAGAGCTCCTGCATCGTGTGCCGGGCGAAGAAGGCGGCGACGTCCACCTCGATCGCGCGCAGGGTCTCGTCGTCCGCGGTGTTGGGCGAGAACGTCGACCAGTCCATGGCCCGCAGGGTCGGGGTGTCGACGAGCCGGGTGAGGGTCTCGAGGCTCGGAACCCGCGCCTTGCCGCCGCGCAGGCCGAAGCTCACGAAGCCGTCGCGCGTCGACCAGATCTCGCGCGTCCGACCGATGTTCGCGCCGCGGCGCACGCCGCGGAACCCGGTCTGGGGAAAGCGGGCCGGTGTCGCCATGTTCGCGATGAACACGACTTCCTGCATCGAGACGTCGACGCGCTGCGGCCGTCCGCTCGCCAGGCCGGTGAGCGCGGCGAACGCGGTCTCGGCGCCGACGTGCGCGTACCCCGACGGCTCGGTGCAGCGAACCGGCTCCCGGTCCGGGTCACCCGTGCAGTACATGTTGCCGCTCGCCGCCATGACCCCGAGGTCCGACGCGCGCCAGCCGGCGCGGGGACCGGTCAGGCCGAACGGCGTCACGCTGACCCACACCGCGTCCGGCGCGAGCACGGGGTCGAGGGCCCACGCGCCGGGGAATCCGGGCGTGTCGATCACGATGTCCGCGGTCCGCAGCAGCTCGAGGAACATCCCGTCCTCGGCGCTGTCGACCACGATCGACTGCTTGCCCGCGCCCCACGCGTCCCAGCGGTCCGGGACCGCACGCAGCGGATGGCCGCCCGACGGTTCGGCGAGGATGACCTCGGCGCCGAGGTCGGCCAGGATGCGCCCCGCCATCGCCACAGGCTCCCCGGCCAGGTCGACCACGCGCACCCCGTCGAGCAGGCGTTCTCCCGGATGTTCGTGCTCCAAGACCGGCGCTCCTGTTCCCTGACGTCGGCGTCAGTCTACGCTGCGACCACGCCCGATCAGGAGGGGAAGCGGATGTCCGAGCCGCGCATCGTCGACGCCGACTGTCACATCCTCGAGCCGCCGGACATCTGGACGAACTGGCTGCCCGAGCGGTACGCGGACAAGGCGCCGAAGCTGGTGAAGGACTCCCAGGGTGGGGACGCGTGGCTCACTGCGGTAGGGGGAGAGCCCGACCCGATCGGCCTGGTCGCGACGCCGGGGATGCCGTTCGACGAGTTCCGTTGGTTCGGCGTCACCTACGAGGAGGCGCGCACCGGTTGCTACAACGGCGCGGCCCGGCTCGAGGACATGGACACCGACGGTGTGCACGCGGAGCTGATCTACCCGCCGCAGCGCACCATGAGCCACTTCCTCGGCGACGACGATGACGACTTCGTGCTCGCGGGCGTCGAGGCGTACAACAACTTCCTGTTCGAGGAGTTCTGCGCCCCGGACCCGAAGCGGCTCGTCGGCGTCGCGCAGATCCCGTCACTCGGGATCGACACGTCGATCGACGCGCTCCGCAAGGCCAAGGCGCGCGGCGCGAAGGGCGTGCTGATCTCCAATTGGCCGTCGGGGGGAGCGAGTCTGTCGACCGAGGACGACCCGTTCTGGGCCGCCGCGGTGGACGAGGGCCTGCCCGTCGCGATCCACATCAACATCATCAGCCGGCAGCAGCGCGCCGCGGGCCGCAAGGCCGCGGCGAAGCGCGGGAACGCGCTCTACGACATGACCACCGAAGCGGCCCGGGCGAAGGCCATCGGTGGGATGAGCCACGTGTTCTCGATGGCGGCCGGCAACATCACGTCGATGATCTTCACCGGCGTGTACGACCGCTTCCCCGAGCTGCAGGTCGCATGGATCGAGATCGGGGTCGGTTGGCTGCCGCACTTCATCGAGTGCCTCGACGACCGGTACTGGCGCAACCGCGCGTGGGGCCGGCTCCCCATCCAGCAGCCGCCCTCGTACTACTGGTACCAGAACAACGCGGCGAGCTTCATCAGCGACCGGACCGGGATCGCGCTGCGTCACCAGGCCGGGATCAACAACATCATGTGGTCGAGCGACTACCCACACCACGGCAACGACTGGCCGTACTCGCGCAAGGTCATCGAAGAGACGATGAACGGGATCCCCGCGGCCGAGAAGGCATTGATCGTCGGCGGCAACGCGGCCCGGGTCTGGAACCTCGACCTCGGCTGACCGAACCGCGAGGGCTCAGTCCTGCGCCTCCCGCTCGATCGCGCCGAGGGTGAGTCGTTGCAGCGTCCGCTGGTGCACGTACTCGACGATGCGGGTGACGAGCGGGAGCAGCTGGCCCGCGGCCGACGCGGTGCGGGCCTGGAAGGACTTGAGGTCCTCGGGCTGCCACGCGGGCCCGCGCTGGCCGGAGAAGAGCGCGAGCACCTCGACCTGCATCTGCTCGACCCCCGTGACGTAGATCGACGCGAGCTCGACGATCACGTCGTCGGGGAGACCCAGGCGTTCGAGCTCGACGACCGCGCGCAGGACGTCCAGATCCGTGGCGTCGTAGGTGTCGCGCCCGAACTCGGCCGGGTCGCGCAGCAGCCCGGCATCCCGCAGCCGCGCCGCGAGCTCGGCGGACCCGCCGCTGCGCTCGACCAGGTCGGCCAGGGAGTAGGAGAGCGAGCCCTCACCGGAGAAGATCCCGTCGACGAGCTCGGGGCGCTCGGACTCGAGCAGCGCCCGGATCGCGGCGAGCGAGAAGCGGCGGGCCTGGAGGTCGCGGATCTGGGCCAGGCGGGCCAGGTGGTCCTGCCCGTAGACCTTGGCCCGGCCGGACCGCTCGGCCGGGGGGAGCAGGCCCTCGCGCTGGTAGAAGCGGATCGTGTCGACGGTCAGCCCGGCCCGGCGGGCCAGCTCGTCGATGCGGATCTCGGTCACCGCGAGCTCCGGTCCGGCGAGGGCTTGTGACGCTGGGCACAAAGGTTGACAGTGAATACCTTGAGAGTGTTTACTCTCAGTGTCATGACTTCAAGTCTAGAGGAGGTCCCGGTGAGCACAGCCACCACCACCGAGCTGAAGCCGGGCCGCCAGGTCAGGTCCGAGGCCAAGGAAGCCAAGACCTGGATCGAGCGTCAGCTCCGCTGGGAGCGCACCCTCGGCACCCTCCGCAACGAGCGGTCCGAGACCCGCGAGCAGCGCGCCGCCTGACCCGAGCGCTCCACCGTGGGATCGATCCGATCCCACCGCATCGACGCCGTCACTCCGGTCGACTCCCCCCGTCGACCGTCGCAGCGACGGCGTCGCTTGCTGTTCTCTCAAGATCTCCTGCGGCTTTCGTTCCAAGATCTCCTGCGGCCGATCGCCGGGCCGCGGATGACCCGGTGGCCGCAGGCGGTCTTTCCCGTTCCCCGCTACGCCCTCAGCCAGCGGGGGAGGGTGACGTCGTCGACCTCGGTGAAGGTCACGCGCACGGGCTCGCCGATCTCGATGGTCGCGGGATCGATCTCGTTGATCGGCCCACCGGCGCGGTGCGAGCAGGTTGCCGACGAAGCGGATCGTCGGCTCCTCCTCGAGCGCGACGACGATCACGTTGTAGGGCGCGAGCTCTGCGTAGGCCGGGAGCAGCGGCGGGTGGGGGACCGTGAACGACCAGATCGTCCCGCGCCCACTCGACGGGACCCAGTCGTGGTCGAGCGACCGGCAGTACGGGCACATCGGGCGCGGGGGCATGCGCCGCCGGCCGCAGCTCGCACAGGTCTGGACGAGCAGCTCACCGCGCGCGGTCCCGGCCCAGAACGGCGCGGACGTCTCGTCGTCGAGATCGGGCAGCAGCCAGGTCGCGTCGGTGGTCATCGCCGGAACAGCACCGCGCTCGTGGGGACGCCCTCGCCACTGGTCACGAGGCAGGACTCCGCCCCGTCGACCTGGGCCGTCGAGGTCCCGCGGCACTGGCGCACACCTTCGAGCACCAGGTTGAAGCCGTGGACGTAGGCCTCCGACATCCCGCCCCCCGCCGTGTTCGTGGGGAGCCGGCCGTTCGGCCACTCGAGGTTGCCGTCGTCGGTGAACGCGCCGCCCTCGCCGCGCTCGCAGAAGCCGTAGCCCTCGAGTGAGAGTGGGACGAGCGGGCTGAACGCGTCGTACAGCTGCGCGACCGGGACGTCGGCGGGCTGGAAGTCCGACTTCTCCCACAGCAGCCGCGCGCAGGCCCACGCCGGACCGAGCAGCGGGTCCTCGTTGAAGTAGTTGGTCATCACCTGGTGCTGCTGCGGGATGCTCTGGGCGAACGCATGGATGTACGCGGGCGGCTGGGGCAGGTCCCGGGCCCGCTCGGCGCTCGTGATCACGACGGCGAGCGCGCCGTCGGTCTCGAGGCAGTTGTCGAAGAGGCACAGCGGCTCGGAGATCCAACGCGCCTCCATGTACTGCTCGCGGGTCATGGGCTTGTGGCCCATCGTCGCGTTGGGGTTCCGCTGCGCGTGCTTGCGGAAGGCGAGCGCGACGTTGGCCAGGTGGTCGCGGGTGTAGCCGTACTGGTGCATGGCCCGGCGGGTCAGCATCGCGATCTCGTCGACCGGGCGCAGGAGCCCGAACGGCCGGCTCCACTGCTGGTGCCCTGCGAGCCGGTCCGCGACCTGGGCCCACGGGCGGCTCGCCTTCGCCGCGCGCTTGCGCGCCCGCCACGCGACCGCGACCTGGCACTGGCCGGTGGCGACCGCCATCGCGGCCTGGCCGACGACGCCACAACCGGCACCGCCGCCGAAGCCGACCTCCGAGAACCAGGTGACGTCGCCGAGGCCGACGTTGCGGGCGACGTCGACCTCGCGCCCTTCCTCCATCGAGTACATCGCGAGGCCGTCGACGTCGGCCGGGGCGAGACCGGCGTCGTCGATCGCCATCGAGATCGCCTGGCACGCGAGCGACAGCTCGCTGTCCTCCAGTCCCTTGGCGAACGAGGTCTGGCCGATGCCGACGACCGCCGTGCGGTCCTTGATCGAGAAGGGCTCGGGCATGGGTTGCTCGACCGGGCGTTGCCGCCGGTGCTGCTACCAGCCCTTCCACTCGGGCGCGCGCTTCTCCATCATCGCGGCCATCCGCTCCTTGCCGTCCGCAGTCCCGAGGTTGAGCTCGATGAACGCCGCCTCCTCCTCGAGCACGTGGGTGCGGGGGAGCTCCGTCGCGTCGTGGAGCAGCTTCTTCGACCAGCCGAGCACCTTGGTGGGCTTGGTCGCCAGCTGCTCCGCCCACGCGCGCGTCGCCGTCTCGAGCTCGAGCGGCGCGACGACGCGGTTGACGATGCCGAGGTCCATCGCCTCCTTCGCACTGAGCTGCTCACCGAAGAACACGATCTCCTTGGCCTTGTGCATGCCGACGAGCCGGGGGAGCAGGTAGAGGAACCCGCCGTCCGGGATCAGCGCCTGCTTGCCGAACACGTCGACGTAGCGGGCCGTCTCCGACGCGATGACGAGGTCGGCGGCGAGCGCGAGCATCGCCCCGCCCCCCGCCGCGGTGCCGTTGAGCGCCGCGATCACCGGCTTCTGGCAGTCCTGGATCGACTCCATCAGCCGTTGGAAGCCGGTGCGCATCATGTGGAAGGCCGAGCCCACCACCATGTCCGGGGCCCCCTCGGGCTTCTCCGGCATCGGTGGGCGGATGCGCAGGTCGGAGCCGGTGCAGAAGTGTCGCTCGCCCGCGCCCGTCAGCACGACGACGCGCACCGAGAGGTTCGTGCTGGCCTCCTGGAAGTGCTGGATGAGCCGGTCTCGTACGTAGAACGGGATCGCGTTGCTCGAGTCGGCCCGGTTGATCGTGAGCCACAACACGCCGTGCTCCAGCGTGGCGAGGAGCTCCTCGTCGACGTTCGTCGTATCGCTCACTTGCTGCGCACCACCAATGCATCGAGGGCGACCGCGCCACGGGGGCGGACCACCAGAGGGTTGATGTCGAGCTCGGCGATCTCGTCGGAGAGATCGAGCGCCAGGCGTGACACCTTCATGATCACGTCGACGAGCGCGTCGACGTCGGCCGGCTTCGCCCCGCGCACGCCTTCGAGCATCTTGAAGCCCGCGAGCTCGTGGAGCATCCGCTCCGCTTCGTCGCGGCTGAAGGGCGGGACGCGGAACGTCACGTCCTCGAGCACCTCGACGAAGATCCCGCCCAGGCCCGCCATGACGACGGGTCCGAACAGCGGGTCCCGGGAGACGCCGACCACGGTCTCGACCCCGCCCGTGACCATCTCGCACACGAGCACGCCTTCTATCCGCGCCCCCTTGCCCCCGGCCCGCTTCACCTTGGCCATGAGCTCGGTGAACGCGACGCGCGCTTCCTTGGCCGAGGTGACGCCGACCCGGACGAGCCCGAGGTCGCTCTTGTGGAGCAGGTCGGGGGAGGAGACCTTCATCACCACCGGGTAGCCGAGGCTGCCGGCCGCCTTCACCGCGGCGGGCGCGCTCCCGACGAGGATGTCCTTCGACGTCTTGATGCCGTAGGTCGCGAGGAGCCGCTTCGACGCGTGCTCCGAGAGCGCTTCGCCCGGCGCGGCCTCTTCGAGGATGGCGCGCGCCCGCTTCGCTGCAGGGAGCGGCGTGGTCGGCGCGTCATCGAACGCAGACGTGTAGCGCGCCGCGAACTTCCAGTAGTCGACGTAGCTGCGGACGGCCCTGGTGACGTTGCCGAACGTGCGGAACACCGGCAGCCCACCGTCGAGCAGCTTCTTGTAATAGGTGTCGTCGGTCCCCGGAGGCGATCCCCATACGACGAAGATCGGCTTCTCGGTCGTCTTCGCGACATCGATCAGGTCGCGGGTGAACGGTTCGCTGAAGATCGCCACCACGCCGGTGATGGGCACCACGATGATGTCGACCTTGGGGTCGGCGACGATCGCGTCGAGGATCTGGCGACCGCGGGCGTCGGCGACCGGAGGGCCACCGCTGTCGACCGGGTTGCTGACCCGCAGGTACGCGGGGATGAGCCCGTCGTGCAGGACGCGCTGCGTCTCCTTCGCGAGCGGCGGGAGGCGCAGGTCCGCGGCCGCGAGCATGTCGGCCATGTGCGCGCCGGTCCCGCCCGAGATCGCGTAGACGCAGACCCCCGGCTCACCCTTCTTCTTCGCCCACGCCGGTGGCTTCGTGGGCTGGGTCCGGGCGAAGGAGGCACTCACCTCGAGGAGCTCGTCGAGGCCGTCGACCCGGGTCACGCCGAGCTGGCGGAACACCGCGTCCGTGATGGCGTCGGAGCCGGTGAGGTGGCCGGTGTGGCTCTGGGCCATGGAGCTGCCGGTCTCGGTGCGGCCGACCTTGACCATGACGATCGGCTTGTGCAGCTTCGCCGCGTGATCAGCCGCGAGCATCAGCGTGCGGCCGTCCTTGAAGCCCTCGATGTAGCAGGCGACGACGCCGACCTCGTCCTGGTCCGCGAAGTACCGGGTGAAGTCGGCGAACTCGAGGTCGACCTCGTTGCCGGTCGGCGCCCAGTGGGTGAGGCGGATGCCGATCTCCTGGCCCTGGAACACCGGACGACCCTGATGGCCGGACTGCGTCACGAGCGCGATCGACGGTCCTTCGAGGTCGTCACGGAAATTCTCGAACGCGTTGAGGTTCGTGTTGGGTCCGAGGAGGCGAACGTCGCCGCTCTGCACGAGGTCGGTGAGCCGGGCCTCGAGCTTCTCGCCGTCCTTGCCGGTCTCGGAGAACCCGGCCGCGAAGATCACCGCGAACTTGGCCTTCCGTGCCAGGACCTCTTCGAACGTGTCGACGGCCTTGCCGGTGAGGATGATCGCGAGGTCGATGTCGCCGGGGATGTCGAAGATGGACGGGTAGACCTTGTGGCCGAGCACCGTCTCGTACGTCGGGTGCACCGGGTAGAAGGTCGCGCCGTTCGCCTTCGCCCAGGCGTCGAACTTCCTCGTCATCGCCGTGTTGGGCTTGCGCGACTGCTCGGACGCGCCGATCAGGGCGATCGTCTTCGGGTGCAGGAAGGCGTCGAGGTCGACGTCGCGCAGCTCCAGCGGGCGACCCGAGACGTCGATCGGCGGTCGGGACTTCGTGGTCTTGACCATGGGCACGCGGCTCCAGGGGTCGATGTTGACGGACTCTCCAGTATGACGCCGGAGTCAGGTTCGCATCTGGTCCGGCCCGCGCGCCGAGACGCGTAGGGTGCCCCCGTGACGTCGGCCGAACCGTCCTCGAGCGTTCGGCGGCTGGGGTGGGTCGTGACGGCCGGGGGGATCCTGGTCGTGGTGGCGGCCGTCGTCATCGCCCTGGCGATGCGGGGCAACGACCCGCCGTCCCGGACCTCGACCCCGACGAGCAGCTCGGTGGCCGCGCCGGGACCCGAAGGGGTGCCGGCCGACCGCGTGTCGGTCGGGCCCGGCGCGGTGGAGAGCTCGATCCGCCAGGTGGTCCGGACGCTCGACGGCCGGGTCTACATCGCCGCGCCCGATGATGACGGGGCGATCCGCAACGGGTTCACGACCCCGACGATCCTGCGCATGTACCGGGCGACGACCACCGGGATCCCGACCAGGTTCGCGGTGGCCGACGCCGCCCACTCTCCGCGCGTCGAGCCACCGGGAACGATGTCCGGTGGTGACGCGCGCCTGGACCGCGCCGGCGTCATTCACGTCGTCTACTACCGCACCGACACGCACGCGACGATGTACCAGACGTTCTCGACGATCACGAACACCTGGGGGCCGGCGGTCCTGGTGTCGCACTACGGCTCGCTGACCGGCAACACGTCGTACGGGGCGCGCGCGGGCCGCGGTGAACGCGATCGCGCTGGCCCGCGACGGGACGCCGTTCATCCTGTTCGCCGGTGCGGCCGGGGTGCGCGGCTTCCGGCTGGCCGGCGGCGCGTGGGTCGAGGACGGCGACCTGTCGACGGTCTCGTCGTTGCATCCGGCGATCACGTTCGACCGGCAGAACCGGTTGCACGCGGCGTGGCTCGAGGGTGAGCACGAGATCCGGTACGCGATCCGCGATGCGACCGGCCACTGGAGCGTCCCGGAGGTCGTGGCATCCGGAGCGCCCGCGGTCCTCTCGAACGGCGGGGGAGACCAGAGCCCGAGCATCGCAGTGGACGCGACCGACGAGCCGATGGTCCTCTACCTCTCCGGCAACGTCGGCGCGCCGGACGAGCGGGTGCGGATGCGGGTGAAGACCGCGACCGGCTGGGCCGCGGACGATCCGAACGTCTTTGCCCACGCGCCGGGGGTCTACGCCCATGGTGATGGTCGCTGGGCCCTGCTCGGCCACGACGTCAACATCCACCCGGCGTACCTGGCGCGCGTCGGTTCCATGCCCGCGTGGAGCCCGGTCATCGTGTTCCCGCCGACGAACGTCGACTACCAGTACGACGGCTCGATGTCTGCCCGCTACGACCCGCAGTTCGAGGTCGACTGCACGGTGATCGACACCGTGTTCTTCGATGAGGACTCCGATGCGCGCGGTGGCTTCAAGCCGGACCTCTACTACGGGGCCATCCGGCTGGCCGGACCCCGGAGCGGCAACGGGTCCTGCCGGGAGATCACGCCGCCGTAGCCGACGCCGCCGGCGGATCGGGCGGTAGGGTCCCGCGCAACGCCGTCGGGAAGGAGCGCTCCATGAAGATCGTGGTCGACTTCGACAAGTGCAACAGCAACGCCGTGTGCATGGGCATCGCGCCGGAGGTGTTCGAGGTGCGCGACGACAACTTCCTCTACGTCCTCCAGGAGGAGCCGCCCGAGGCGCTCCGGCCGAAGATGGAAGAGGCCGTGCGGATGTGCCCAACCGGCGCCATCTCGATCGAGGGATAGCGCGGTCCTGGCCGCCCTGCCGCGGACGGACCGACCGCCGTCGGCTCCCGCGTCCCGATGAAGTCGATCGTCGTCGTCGGCGCGTCGCTCGCCGGGCTGCGGGCGGTCGAGACGTTGCGGCGCGAGGGCTTCGACGGGCGACTGACGCTCGTCGGCGCGGAGCCTCACCTGCCGTACGACCGTCCGCCGCTGTCCAAGGAGCTGCTGGCCGGGGACTGGGAGCACGATCAGGTCGTGCTGCGGAAGGTCCCGTACGAGGACCTGGACCTCGAGCTCCGGCTCGGTGTCTCGGCGACCGCGCTGAACGTGAGCACCCGCACCGTGACGCTGGCCGGCGGCACGGAGCTCGAATTCGACGGGTTGGTCATCGCCACCGGGTCCACGCCCCGCACGCTGCCCGGACAGCCGGCGCTCGCCGGCGTGTTCACGCTGCGGACGATCGACGACTGCCACGCGATCCGCGACCGGCTCGATGCCGGCGCGCGCGTCTGCGTGATCGGTGCCGGGTTCATCGGCGCGGAGGTCGCGGCGACGTGCCGCAAGCGCGGCCTCGACGTGACGGTGCTCGAAGCCCTGCCGCAGCCGATGGTCCGCGGGGTCGGCATGGAGCTCGGCGCGGTGCTCGCACGGTCTGCACCGCGATCATGGCGTCGACCTCCGCTGCGGCGTGACGATGGAGTCCATCGAAGGCACGGATCAGGTCGAGCACGTTCGCCTCGCGGGCGGCGAGCGGGTCGACTGCGACGTCCTGCTGGTGGCGGTCGGCGTCGGTCCGGAGACCCGCTGGCTCGAAGGCTCGGGTCTCGTGCTCGACGACGGGGTCGTGTGCGACGAGACGCTGCTGGCCGCCCCCGGCATCGTGGCCGCGGGTGACGTCGCGCGCTGGCCGAACCCGGCGTTCGACGGCGAGGTCATGCGGGTCGAGCACTGGACCAACGCGGCCGAGCAGGGCGTCTACGTCGGTCAGCGGCTGCTGCACGACGACGCGGCGTCGGCGCCGCAGCCGTTCGCGCCGATCCCGTTCGTGTGGTCGGACCAGTACGACGTGAAGATCCAGATCGCGGGTCGCTTCTCCGGTCAGGACCGGATGGAGGTCGTGCACGGATCGCTCGAGGACCCGCGCTTCGTGGCCATCTTCGAGCGGGGCGGCCGGGTCTCGGGGGTGCTCGGCTTCTCGGAGGCGCGCCGCGTGATGCAGTACCGGCGGATGATCGCCGAGCGCGCCACGTTCGCCGCGGCGCTCGAATTCGCCGCGGCCGCCGCCGGCTGAGCGCGACCATCCCTCGATGCCGGAGCAACGGGCGCGCCTGCTGACGCGGCAATTCCTGACGGTCACCGCCGCGGGTGCGCTCTACTTCCTCTCGCTCGGAATGCTGCTGCCGGTGCTGCCGCAGTTCGTGGAGCACCAGCTCGGCGGAGACACGCTCGGGGTCGGCATCGCGGTGGGGGCATTCGCGGTCGGGGCCGTGTTGCTCCGGCCCTACGCCGGACGGCTCGGCGATCGCTACGGCCGGCGCATGCTGGTCATCGTCGGCGCGTTCGTCGTCGCGACATCGGCCGCGCTGTACCCGCTCGCGTCCAACCTCGTGATCCTCGTCGCGGTGCGGATCCTCGGCGGGCTGGGGGAGGCGGCGTTCTTCGTCGGGGCCGGGACGATGATCGCCGACCTCGCGCCGGTCGAGCGGCGGGGCGAGGCGATCTCCTACTGGTCGGTCGCGGTCTACAGCGGGCTCGCGTTCGGCCCGTTCCTCGGCGAGGTGGTGCTCGACGCGTCGAGCTACGACAGCGTGTGGATCGTCTCGGCGCTGCTCGCGTCCGGAGCGGGTCTGCTGGCGCTGTTCATCACCGAGACGCTGACCGACGAGGCGCGCGCTGCGTACCTCGCGCTCGAGGAGCGCCAGCCGCTGTTGAACCGCAGTGCCCTCGCGCCGTCGGTCATCCTCTTCCTCGGTCTGTGCGGCCTGGCCGGCTTCACCGAGCTGGTGCCCCTCTACGTCACGGACATCGGGCTCGAGTGACTCGCGACTCGTGTTCCTGCTCTACGGCTGCCTCATCCTGGTCGTGCGGATCGTCGGCGCGAAGGTGCCCGACCGGCTCGGGCCGCGGCGGGCGGGGACCCTCGCGTTCATCGGTGGCGCATCGGGTCTCGCGGTGATGGCGGCATGGGCGTCGGTCGCCGGGCTGATCCTCGGCACGATCCTCTTCGCGGCCGGGATGTCGCTGATGTACCCGGCGATGCTGACCCTGGCGCTCACGGGCATCGACGACTCCCAGCGCGCGTCGGTCGTCGGGACGGTGAGCACGTTCTTCGACCTGTCCCAGGGGCTCGGCGCGCTCATCCTGGGTGGCGCCGCGGCCGTGACGAGCGACCAGGGCGGCTTCCTCGCCGGGTCGTTGCTGGCCCTCGCGGGCCTCGCGTTGCTCTGGGCCGGGATCGACCCCCGGGCCCGGCGGCCGCCGGTGGCGGTGCACGCGTACGACGAGATGCCGGAGCCCGAACCGGGGACCTGAGCCAGACCCCGAACCTGCGGCACCTAGAGTCGACGGTTCGTGCCTTCCCTGCTCGTGACCAACGACTTCCCGCCCAAGTTCGGTGGCATCCAGTCGTATCTCTACGAGCTGTGGCGCCGGCTGCCGCCGGAGGCGACCACGGTGCTCACGACGCCCCATGCCGGCGCTCGGGAGTGGGACGCGGCCCAGTCGTTCCGGGTCGAGCGCACCCGGGAGCCGGTGTTGCTGCCCACGCCGATGCTGGCCCGGCGCATCGACGAGCTGGCCCGCGAGGTCGGCGCGGACGTGATCTTCCTGGATCCCGCGCTCCCGCTCGGCCTGCTCGGGCCGCGTCTCGAAGCGGCGCCGTGGGTGGCGGTGCTCCACGGGGCCGAGGTGACCGTGCCGGGGCGCCTGCCCGGGAGCCGGCGCGTGCTCGTCAACGTGTTGCGCGACGCCGCCGGCATCGTCGCCGCCGGCGGCGTATCCCGCGCGCGAAGCAGTGCGCGCGGCGCGCGCCGACCTGCTCGGGCTCGTGATCCCTCCGGGGGTGGATGTCGAGCGGTTCACGCCGGCCGGGTCGTCCGAGGCGGTGCGCGGGGCGCGAAGCGAGCTGGGACTGGATCCGGATCGCCCGACGGTGGTGGCGATCAGTCGGCTCGTGCCACGCAAGGGGTTCGACGTGCTGCTGGACGCCGTCTCGATCCTCGAGATCGACGTGCAGCTCGCCATCGCGGGCGCTGGCCGGGACCGGAAGCGGCTCGAGGCCCGTGCCCACCGGCTCGGTCTCGACGACCGGGTCCGGTTCCTCGGCCGGGTGCCGGACGCGGCGCTGCCCGCGGTCTACCGGGCGGGCGACGCGTTCGTGATGATGTGCCGGGAGCGGTGGGGCGGCCTCGAAGCCGAGGGGTTCGGGATCGTCTTCCTCGAGGCGGCCGCGTGCGGGGTCCCGTCGATCGCCGGCCGCAGCGGTGGTTCGCACGAAGCCGTGGTCGACGGGGAGACGGGCTTCGTCATCAACCCCGATGACGTGATGCTGCTTTCGCAGAGCCTCGAGCGTCTGCTCGTCGATCCCGCGCTGCGCAAGCGGATGGGTGTCGCGGCCCGGGTGTGGGCCGTCGAATGCTCCTACGACGCCCGCGTCGCCCTGCTCGCGCCGCTGGCCGCCGGCGACCTCGGCGTCCTCCAGCCGCTCTGAGATGCCGACCGGCCGCGACCGGGGTTTACGCTCGGGCCCGTGCCGGGCGTGCGGATCATTCGGAGCTCGTGGATCGTCAACGTCCTCTTCGCGCTTTCCGCCGCGCCGTTCGCGCTCGGGGTCGGGGCGCTCGAGCCGCTGGCCGTCGGCATGGCCCTCGCGCTGTTCGCGGTGTCGCTCGGGGTGTGGGTGTGGGCGTTCGGGGTCGCGGTCGTCCGGAGCTCGCGCGGCGACGACATCGCCGTCGGGAACCTGTTCCTCTTCGAGGGTGACGTCCCGCCCGGGGTCCGCAAACAGCTCTTCTGGTCCGTCGGGGTGTGCCTCGCGATCACCGCGGTGACCGCGTCGGCGAACCCCTTCGGTGTTCTGGTCCCTATGCTGCCGGTCGGGCTCATCGGGCTCTGGGGCGCGAAGCACGGTGTGTTCAAGATCCGTCCCGGCTTCGAGCCTGAGGTCCGGCCGCTCCGACCCCAACGGGGCTCGGCGCGGCGGCCGCAGCGACCATCAGAGCGCTAGGAGGACGAGTGGCGGAGCAGGCGAGCGAGCGGATCCGGATCGACGCGCCGCGTGAGCGGTGCCTCGAGGTCGTGCTCGACTTCGAGCGCTACCCCGACTGGGCCCGTGACGTGAAGCAGGTCACGATCCTCGAGCGTGATTCCGAGGGGCGCGGCTCGCGGGTCGAGTTCCGCGCCGCGGGGCTCGGCAAGAGCTTCCGGTACACGCTCGCGTACGACTACTCCGAGCTGCCCACCGCGTTCTCCTGGGAGCTCGTCGAGGGTGAGGGCCTCCGCCGGCTCGACGGTTCGTACCGGTTCGAGCCCGAGGACGATTCGACCCGCGTGCACTACGAGCTCGTCGTCGACATCGCGATCCCGCTGCCGGGGCTGATCAAGCGGCGCGCGGCCGGGATGATCATGGGCACCGCGCTGAAGGAGCTCAAGAAGGCAGTGGAGACCCGCGAGGCGTAAACGCCGCCGGCACCGGCGCGCTCGACGCCCGGAGCGACCCGGAATGGCACGCAGTAGCCTCGCGGGCTTCATGCGGATACTTCTCTTCACCGGCAAAGGCGGCGTCGGCAAGACGACGGTCGCGGCGGCCACGGCCGTGCGCGCCAGCCGGCTCGGCCTGCGCACGGTGATCTGCTCGACCGATCCCGCGCACTCGCTCGCGGACGTGTTCTCCACTCCGCTGGGTGACGCCGTGGTGCCGATCGGTCCGGGCCTGGATGGCGTGCAGCTCGATGCCCGGCGGCGGCTCGAGGAGTCGTGGGGCTCGGTGCGCGAGTACCTGGTGGCCCTCCTCGACTGGGCGGGGGCGGGCACCGTCGAGGCCGAGGAGCTGGCCGTGATCCCGGGGCTCGACGAGGTGTTCGCGCTCGCCGACATCAAGGCGTTCGCCGACTCGGGGGACTACGACCTGGTGGTGGTCGACTGCGCACCGACCGCCGAGACGCTCCGGCTGCTCTCCCTGCCCGACGTGCTCGGCTGGTACATGCAGCGGATCTTCCCCGCGCAGCGCAACCTCACCCGGGCGATCCGCCCGCTTCTGGCGCGCGTCGTGAACATGCCACTCGCCGGCGACGGGGTGTTCGACGCGGTGCGCGAGTTCTACGCCCGCCTCGACGGCGTGCGCGAGCTGCTCACCGACGGGTCGGTCACGAGCGCGCGGCTCGTCGTCAACGCGGAGCGCATGGTCGTCGCGGAAGCCCGCCGCACGTACACGTACCTCTCGTTGTTCGGCTACCACGTCGACGCGGTGATCGCGAACCGGCTGCTGCCCGCCGAAGTGGTCGACCCGTGGTTCAAGGGGTGGAAGGAGCTCCAGGCCGAGCAGCTGGAGGAGATCGAAGCCGCGTTCGCGCCGGTGCCCGTCCTCACCGCGGAGCTCGCCGCCGAAGAGCTCCTCGGCCCGGATCGGCTCGAGGTGTTCGCGACTGCCGTCTACGGCGTGTCGGATCCCGCCGCCGCGCCGCACCGACACCGAGCCGTTCCGGGTCGAGGCGGACGGGACCGCGCTGGTGCTCTCGATGCACCTCCCGTTCACCGAGAAGCACGAAGTCGAGCTGGGGCGCCGCAACGGCGAGCTGTTGGTGGCGGTCGGGCCCCACCGCCGGGCCATCGTGCTGCCGGACAGCCTGGCGCGCCGCGAGGTCGGCGGCGCCCGGCTCGACGGTGACCGACTCGTCGTGGACTTCGTGGAGGTCTGATGGCCATGCGCGATCCCGGAACGCCGGGACGGAACCCGTTCTTCGACCATGGACCCGACGCCGAGCTCGGTGACCTGCCGGACGAGCCCACCGTCGACGCCGACGGCCTCGGGCCCGAGCTGCCGCTCGGGCCGGAAGGCTGGCCGGCCGGCGGTGCCGCCGACCCGCTCGGCACCCTCGCGGCCCTGGTCGACGCGCTGCAGGGCGCCCAGCCGGAGGCCACCGAGCACCTGATCGCCGCGGCCCACGAGCTTGTGCTCGCGGTGAAGACCGTGGTCGATGCCACCGAGGCGGTGCTCGCGGCGTCGCGAGCTGCCGCGGATGCACCGCGGGACCCCTCCGACGACCGTGGGTACGACCGCCGCGCGTTCGACCCGTTCGCTTCCCCCGACGAGCCACCACCGGCGTCACCGAGCTCGGGCGTGCGGAGGATCGATCTCGGGTGAGCACTCCGCGCGTTGCCGTCGGTGTCGACATCGGCGGCACCAAGGTCCTCGGCGCGCTCGTCGACGAGACGGGCGCGGTGCTGCGCGAGCATCGCGTCCCGTCTCCGGGCCCGTGGCCGGACATCCGCGACGCGATCGTGGGCGTGATCGAAGAGCTGCGCATCGGTGCCGACGTCGCGGCGGTCGGCGTCGGCGCCGCGGGGATGGTCGACCTCGACGGCATGATCCACTACGCGCCGAACGTGCCCGGGTTCCGCAAGGTGCCGGTGCAGGCCGCGTTCGGCGACGCGACCGGGCTCCCGACGGTCGTCGACAACGACGCGAACACGGCGGCGTACGCCGAGATCAAGGTCGGTGCGGCACGGGGGTTGAGCGATGCGCTCGTCATCACGCTGGGCACGGGCATCGGTGGTGGGGTCATCATCGGCGGCCGGGTGCTGCGGGGCGCGAACGGCTTTGCCGCGGAGATCGGGCACTTCCAGATCGACCCGGCCGGCCCGTTGTGCGCCTGTGGCGAGATCGGGCACTGGGAGGCGATGGCGTCCGGCAACGCGCTCGGACGGATGGCCCGCGAGCTCGCGGCCGCAGGTGACGCGCCGAGCATCCTGAAGCTCGCGGGCGGCGACGTCGACGCGATCCAGGGTGATCACGTCAGCGAAGCCGCGCGAGCGGGCGCGCCCGACGCGGTCGCACTCGTGGATCAGTACAGCTTCAACGTCGCCATCGGGCTCGTCGGGCTGGCCAACATCTTCGATCCGGCCGTCATCGCGATCGCGGGCGGGCTCGTGAACGACGGCGAGCTGTTCCTCGCCCCCATGCGGAGCCACTTCCTCGGTCACATCGAGGGCGCGACCTACCGCACGACCCCCGAGATCGTCCCGGCGACGACCGGGGAGCACGCCGGCGTGATCGGTGCCGGGCTGCTCGCACTGGACCGCTACCCGGCGCCGCTCCGGTCCTGATGCGGCTCGCGCTGACGCTGCCGTCCTTCGTCGAGGACCCGGAGGTGCCGCTCGCCGTGGCCCGGGTCGCGGAGGCATCCGGTCTCCACGGCGTCTTCGTGTACGACCACCTCTTCCGCACGACCGCGTCGGGTGAGATGCGGCCGGCGCTCGAGTCCGCGGGCCTGCTGGGCGCGGTCGCGGCGGAGACGCACCGCATCGCGATCGGACCCCTCGTCGCCGCGCCACGCTGCGCCCGCCCGCGACGTTGGCCGCGGCGCTGGACACCGTGCTGCGGATCGCCGGGCCGCGGCTGCTCGTCGGGCTGGGCGCGGGCGACGAGGAGAGTCGCGCGGAGATGGAGACGTTCGGCTTGCCGTTCGGCTCCGAGGTCGACCGGGTGATGGCGTTGCGCCAGACGGTCCGCAAGCTGCGCGACCGTGGCTACCCGATCTGGGTCGGTGGGCGGGCCCGGCACATCGGGCTGGTCGCGGCCGAGGGCGCGGACGGTTGGAACCGGTGGGGGAGCAGCACCCCCGCGTTTCGCCGCGCGAAGCGGCGGAGGTGCGCTCCCTGGTCGACCGGCTCGGACGCGACCCGAGCCGGTTCACGCCGTCGTGGGGTGGGTTGGTGCTGCTCGGCCACAACGAGGCCGCGGCCGAGGCGAAGCGCCGGCGGTACGAGCTCGGGCCGAACGTGCTCGTCGGCGGGCCCGAGCGCGTGGCCGAGGCCCTGCAGGGCTACGTCGTGGCCGGTGCCCGCTGGCTCATGGTCGGCCCGATCGACTCGTCGGATCCGGACAACGCCGCGATCCTCGGCGAGTCCGTCCTCCCGCTGCTGACCTAGTCGAGCAGGAGGTGGGCGGCGAGGGCGAGGTCCGCGGCCATGCCGTCGGCGTCGATCATCCCGCCGACCCACGCGTTCAGCGTTGCGAGCCAGACGTAGCCGAGCACGCGCACGATGCCGTCGAGATCCGGGACCTCCGCGCCGTCGGTCGCCCCGCTGATGATCGTGCGGAGGATGTCGTAGACCTCGCGCTTGGCCGAGACCGCTTCAGACTCCGGCGCCGAGAGCGCGGTGACCATGGCGCCGGTGATGCGCGGGTCGCGGGTCAGCGCGCGCGTCGCACGGCGCAGCACGTCGGCCACCCGCTCACCGGGTTGCTCACCCTGGGCCGGTCGCAGCGCGAGGCGCGTGCGCAGCGTGCTCGCCTGGTCCGCGAGCGCGGCCAGCAGCAGCTGGTCCTTCGAGGAGTAGTGGCGGTAGAGCGTGCCGAGCGCGACCTGGGCCCGCGCCGCGACGTCACGCATCTGCACCGCGTCGTACCCACCCTCGGCCGCGAGCTCGATTGCAGCCTCGAGCAGCCGGCGTCGGCGCGCCGCGGTCTCGGCGGCCCGCGCGGTCGGTGGAGCCGTCGCCGGAGACGGCGGCGACGCGTCCTGTCGGGTCACGCCTGCCCCGCCCGTGATCGCCTCACGAGCGGTCACCCTAGCCAGGATGCGGCCGGACAACGAGAACGCGTTCTAGGTACACTCCGCGGCATGCATACCCCCATCTGTGACCGCTTCGGCATCGAGTTCCCGATCTTCGCCTTCAGCCACTGCCGCGACGTCGTTGCCGCGGTGAGCAAGGCCGGCGGGATGGGGGTGCTCGGCGCGCTGTACTTCACGCCCGAGGAGCTCGAGATCGAGCTCAACTGGATCGACGAGCACGTGGACGGCCGTCCGTACGGCGTGGACCTCGTGATGCCCGCGACGCTGCTCGAGGAGGCCCGGGGCGCGGACAGCGACCCGGCGGAGCTGGAGCGCCAGCTCGAGGCGATGATCCCGCAGGCGAACCGCGACTTCGTGGAGAAGGTGCTCGCCGAGCACAACATCGCCCCGTTGCCGGAGGAGGCGCACCCGCACCACCTGCTCGGCTGGACGGACACCACCGGGCTCGCGCAGATGGACGTCGCGCTCGAGCACCCGGTGTCATTGCTCGTGAACGCGCTCGGGCCGCCGCCGGCGGAGGTGGTGCAGACCGCGCACGAGCGCGGCATCGCGGTGGCCGCGCTGGCGAGCAGCCCGCGCCACGCGCTGAAGCACAAGGAGAACGGGGTCGACATCATCGTCGCCCAGGGCACCGAGGCCGGTGGCCACACGGGTGACATCTCGTCGGTGGTGCTCTGGCCCGAGGTGATCGACGCGGTCGGGCCCGACACCGCGGTGCTCGCGGCGGGTGGCATCGGCCGGGGGAGCCAGATCGCGGCGGCGATCGCGATGGGTGCGCAAGGTGCGTGGACCGGCTCGATCTGGTTGACCGTCGCCGAGAGCGACATGGCGCCGCTGGTCACCGAGAAGCTCCTCGCCGCGACGTCCCGGGACACGGTCCGCTCCCGCTCGCTCACCGGCAAGCCGGCCCGCCAGCTGCGCACCGCGTGGACGGACGCGTTCGAGCGCGAGGACTCCCCGGGCTACCTCCCCATGCCGTTGCAGTTCATGCTCGTGAGCGACGCCTACGGACGCATCAACCGCTCGCAGGACCGCGACCTCATCGGCGCGCCGGTCGGTCAGATCGTCGGTCAGATGAACGCGGTGCGCCCGGTGCGCGACGTGATGTTCGATCTCGTGGACGAGTACGTCACCGCGAGCGAGCGTCTCGCACGGGTCACCGAGCGCGTAGCGCCCCGTTCGTTGGTCTCGTCAGGCCGCGAGCATCGCGAGTCGGTCGGCGTGACGTCCGTGCTTCAGGCGCCGCAACGTGGTCTCGCGTGCGGCGCGCACGACCGTGGCGTTGCGTTCCGGGTCCATCGCGTTCATCCCCATCGCTTCCTGGTCGGCGGCGCTGGGCTGGAACACGACGACGGGGATCCCGCGCCGGCGCAGTCGCCGGACTTCCTGTTGCAGGCGGAGCCGGAAGTGCCGACGCACCGGTTGGCTGAGGGTGAGGATCGGTGCGTTGCGCGAGGTGGACATCGGCGACGACACCAGGACGAGGTCGAGGTCCTCGGTGCGCAGGACGTCGGCGTTGGTGGGGGAGTGCACCCCACCGTCGACGTAGAGCCGACCGTCGATCTCGACCGGTTGGAAGTACCCCGGGATCGCGGCCGACGCGCCGACCGCGGTGGCGACGTCGGTCTCCGGTGCGCCCTCGCGACCGAACACGACGCGGCGGGCGTCGTCCATGCGGACCGCGCAGATCCACAGCGGGTCCGCGGGCCAGCCCGGGCCCGTGAGCGCCCGCAGCGCGCTGGTCCAGCTCTCGACCGGTATCCGACCGGCGGGGAAGGTCACACCGAGCACCGCCTCCGGCCGGATCTTGAGCGGCCGGGTGATGGCCCGGGCCACGAGACGGGGATGGGGCGGCTTGGGCCAGGTGCGCGGACCGATCGGCGTGGTCCAGTCACCGGTCTCGCCGAGCCGGCCGATGAGCTCCGCGCCCGCCTCGGAGAGTGACTCGGTCGACAGCATCGCCGCGAGGTCCGGTGCGCTCAGGCCCCGGCGCAGGTAGGCGCCGACGCCCGCGCCGGCCGACGTGCCCACGATCACGGACGCGTCACGAGGGTCCCATTCCGTCGCCTCGGTCAGCGCCGACAGGACGCCGGCGTGGAACGCCTGGCCGGTGAGGCCACCGGCGCCGAGGACGAGCCCGATCCGTTTCACCGCCCCATCATCGCCGATGGTCGTCGAGGGGACGCACTGGCGGGTCGCGCAGCGCCGCGAGGAACGTCCGGACCTCCGTCGCCGACCGCAGGTGCACGAGGCGGGTCGTGGCCGCGTAGGTGCCGAGGCTCGCGAGCAGGCGCGGGCGGGTCCGATGGGGAAAGTCCCAGATCCAGCGCAGGAACTCGGCGTCCACCTTCTGCGGGCACCCGGGGGCCTGGAGGATCGGCGACCGGAACCGGCGGATGGCCCGGGCGAGGCACACGTGGCGCGGGAGGTCGAGGAAGATGATCGTGTCGGCGAGCTCGGCCCGCAGCTCGAGGGTGCCGCCGTAGTTCCCGTCGACGACCCACGACTCGCCCGCGAGCAGCTCGCGTTGGGTCGCGAACCACTCCGGGTCGGGCGTCGGGACCCAACCCGGGGACCAGTAGTGATGGTCGAGGTGGATGACCGGCAGCCCTGTGACCGCGCCGATCTGGCGGGCGAGCATGGACTTGCCCGCACCCCCCGATCCGATGACGGCGACCCGGCGCATCACCCGGCCATCGTGCCTCACAGCTCCGAGGCGGGCACCCCCGCGGCCGCGGCCTCGCCGGTTGCCTGGTTGAAGTACCGCGCCGCGAGCTCGGGGTTGATCGTGACGAAGAGTCCCTCGGCCTCGGCCGTCGTCTCGCCGTCCACGGTCATCCGGCCCTTGGCGACGATCCGCCGTCCTTCGACGCGTTCGGTCCACCCTTCGAGGTCCACGCGGCGGTGCAGCGGGGTCGGACGCAGGTAGCGGACCTTGAGCGTCGCGGTCATCCCGGGGTGGCCGCTCGCGATGTTCGCCATGCCGAGGAACTCGTCGAAGGTCAGCGCGACCCAGCCACCGTGCACGTAGCCCGGGGGTCCCTCGTACGCGGCGTGGTACGTCCCGTGGCCGACGATCCGGCCGTCGACGAGGTCCCACTCGATCGGCGGCGCGATGGGGGACACCTCGCCGACGAGCGGCGAGCGGGGGAGGTAGTCGTTGTGATCGGCCTCCGCGTCGTCCACGCACGCCGCGCGCCCGGGCGCTGCGCGGCGTGTCGTCGGCGTACGGCTCGCGGCCGAGGTGGCGGGCGACCGCCTCGGTCATGTCCGCGGCGGTGCCGAGCTGCTCCTCGGTCGCGTCCTCGACGGTCAGCACCGCGTCGATCACGTGCCGCACCGCCTCGGCGAGGCGCTCGCGCTGCTCCGAGACGAACGGATGGCTCTCGGACATCCCCTTACCGGCCCTTGTACTCGGGCTTGCGCTTCTCGGCGAACGCGCGGGGCCCTTCCTGCGCGTCCTCCGATGCGAAGACCTCCCACCCGATCGTGTCCTGGATCGGCATGGCCTCGGCTTCGGTCATGTACTCGGTCTCGCGCCACGCCCGCAGGATGGCCTGCGTCGAGAGCGGACCACACGCGGCGACCTGCTCGGCGACCGCGAGCGCGGCGTCGAGCGCGGTGCCGTCGGGCACGACCCGGCCGATGAGACCGATCTCCTTTGCCTCGAGCGCGCTGACGGGCTTCGAGCTCAACAGGATGTCCATCGCGATCGTGTACGGGATCTGGCGCGGCAGCCGGATCGCGGACCCACCGAGCGGGAACAGGCCGCGCTTGCCCTCCCACACACCGAAGATCGCGCCCTCGCCGGCGACGCGGATGTCCGTGCCCTGCAGCATCTCGGTGCCACCTGCGACTGCGTACCCCTCGACCGCGGCGATGAGCGGCTTCGAGAGCCGGTAGTCGCGCAGCAGTGCCTTCCAGTGGAGGTTCGGCGTCTCGGCCATCCGGTTGCGGACGTGCTCGCTGTCCGACGGCGTGCCCATCGCCTTGAGGTCCGCGCCGGAGGAGAAGTGGCCGCCCGCGCCGGTCAGGATGGCGCAGCGGATCTCGGGCGTGTCGTCGACGTACTGGTAGCCGTCCGCGAGGCCGACGAGCATGTCGGGACTCAGCGCGTTGCGCGCTTCGGGCCGGTTCATCGTGAAGATCACGACGTTGCCCTCGCGCTCGACGGTGCAGTGCTTCGTGGTCATGGGCAGGGTCTCGGGCACGCTCACTCCAGGTCGTTCGGGCCGTGGGACTGATGGTGACGGCGGGCAGGATTCGGGGTCGCATCGGCTACCCTCGGCGACAGGTTAGAACCTGTTCTACTTCCCATCTGGGGGACGCCGTGGCGCGCATCGCCGACATTGACCTCTCGAACCCCGACACCCTGGCCGCCGGGGTCCCGCACGACTACTTCACCCGGCTGCGCAACGAGCAACCGGTGTACTGGCACGAGAGCGACTTCAACCCGCCGGGCTTCTGGGTGTGCACCAAGTACCAGGACGTGATCGGCATCGAGCGCGACGCGAAGACGTTCTCGTCGGCGTGCGGCGGCGCGCTGCTCGACGACCAGGGCGAAGGCACCGAGCTGATGATGCTCAACCAGGACCCGCCGCAGCACACCCGCCTGCGCAACCTGGTCGCGCGTGGCTTCACGCCCAAGGTGATCAAGGGGATGGAGCCGCACATCCGGGAGGCGGCCCGGCTGATCGTCGACCGGGTCGCGACGCCGCGACGAGGTCATCGACTTCGTCCCGAACCTCGCGGCCGAGCTGCCGCTCGTCGTCATCGCCGAGCTGCTCGGCATCCCGTACGAGGACCGGCACAAGGTGTTCGAGTGGTCGAACCGGCTCATCGGTGCCAACGACCCGGAGTACGCGGGCATCGGTGCGGACGCGGGCATGCAGGCGTCGATGGAGCTGTACGCGTACGCGCAGAGCCTGGCCGACGACCGGCGCGCCCGTCCGATGGACGACATCGTGACGACGCTCGTGACCGCGGAGCTCGACGGCGAGAAGCTCTCCGACATCGAGTTCAACGTCTTCGTGCTGCTCCTGTCGGTCGCGGGCAACGAGACGACCCGCAACCTGATCAGCGGCGGGATGCTCTCGCTGATGGAGAACCCGGAGCAGCAGGAGCGGCTCGCCGCGGACCTCGACGGTCTGATGCCGACGGCGGTCGACGAGATGCTGCGCTACGTGAGCCCCGTGCAGTACTTCCGGCGCACCGCGACCGAGGACACGGAGCTGCGCGGGGTGCCGATCGCCGCCGGGGACAAGGTGACGATCTGGTACGGCGCGGCGAACCGTGACGAGGAGATCTTCGAGAACCCGCAGTCCTTCGACGTCGGCCGCACGCCGAACGAGCACCTTGCGTTCGGCGGCCGCGGTCCGCACTTCTGCCTCGGCGCGAGCCTCGCGAAGCTGGAGATCCGGGTCATGTTCGAGGAGATCCTGGGCCGGCTGCCCGACATGGCGCTGGCGGGGGAGCCCGAGCGGCTCCGGTCCACGCTCATCGCGGGGATCAAGCACCTGCCCGTGCGGTACACCCCCGAGTCGTAGCCGCGTGTCAGCGACCGAGCAGGAGGCGCGCCGCGCTTGCGAGCTGCGCCTTTGCGTAGTCCGCGTCCTGGCGTCCCGTCGCGAACGCGATGATCGTCGAGAAGCAGACGTGCTCGAGAACTTCGATCACCGCATCGCGTTCCGCCACCTCGTCGTTGCCGAGCGCGGCGTCGATCCAGCTGGTCATCAGGCTGTGGAAGTCGCCCTGCGCGTCGAGCGGCCCGCGCTCGACGGACAGCACCGCGTCGACCACCGCGGACGCGAGCAGCGGGCGCGAGCCGGCGACGTCGATGACCCGTCCGAGCGCGGCGGCGACCCGGTCCGCGGGCGCGCCTCGCGGGCGGATCGGCGGCGAGGGATTCCGAGAGCTGGGCGCCCCAGACGAGCAGGACCTCGGTGAGGAGCTGGTCCTTGGAGGCGAACCAGCGGTAGATGGTGGCGAGCGCGACCCCGGATCGGTCGGCCACCTCCTTCATGACGACCGCGTCGTAGCCGCCCGCCTCGGCCAGCTCGGTCGCGGCCTGGACCACGAGATCGCGCCGCCCCGACTGCTCGTCCGACAGGACCGTGGGGATCAGAAGGGTCCGGCTGCCCACTGCTCGTGCTCCCTGCTCGACGTGACGTCGGTCTCAGTATGGCTTCGACATCGGGTGAGAACGTATTCTAGAATAGATTCTCACGAGGCGCCGGTCCGGCGCCCGGCCCTCCCGCTTGCACAGGAGATCGACGATGACCATCGACACCCCGGCAGCGCTGGCAGACCTCAACGACCCCGATGTCTTCGTCCGGGGAGTCCCGCACGAGACGTTCGCGGACTGGCGGGCCACGGACCCGGTGCACCTCACCAAGCACCCCGAGGGCCACAGCTACTGGTCGGTGACGAACTACGACGACGTGGTGCTCGCGAGCCGCGACGGCCAGCTCTTCTCGAACGAGCGCGGCGGCGTGTTCATGTTCGAGATGGAAGAGGAGATGTTGGCGCAGCAGAACATGCTGATGCTGATGATGGACCCGCCGCGCCACACGCGGTACCGCCTCCTCGTCAGCCGGGCGTTCACCCCCCGCAACATCCGTGCGCTCGAGGAGTACATCGACCGCACCGCGACGGAGATCGTCGACAACGTGATCGAGCGGGGAGAGTGCGACTTCGTCACCGATCTCGCGGCGGAGCTCCCGTTGCAGGTGATCGCCGAGATGATGGGCGTGCCCCAGCCGGACCGGAAGCTGATCTTCGACTGGTCGAACAAGATGATCGGCAGCGAGGACCCGGAGTTCGCGACCGAGGAGGGCGACGCCGAGACCGCGATGGCCGAGCTGTTCGCCTACAGCCACGCCCTGGTGGAGGAACGCCGCGCGAACCCGCGCGAGGACATCATCACCGCGCTGACCCAGGCCGAGCTCGAGGGCGACGTTCTCTCCGAGCTCGAGATCGACCTCTTCTTCCTGCTCCTGTCGGTGGCCGGCAACGAGACCACCCGGAACCTGACCGCGAACGGCATGCACGCGCTGTTCCAACACCCGGACCAGTTCGCGAAGCTGCGCAACGACCCGTCACTCATGGACAGCGCGACCGAGGAGATGCTGCGCTACTGCGCGCCGGTGATGTACTTCCGCCGCACCGCGACCCGCGGACACCATGCTCGGCGGCAAGGAGATCAAGGAGGGCGACCCGTTGGTGCTCTGGTACATCAGTGCCAACCGGGACGAGGCCCACTTCGATGCGCCCCAGGAGTTCCGGGTGGGCCGCACGCCGAACGAGCACATCGCGTTCGGGGTCGCGGGCCACACTTCTGCCTCGGTGCCAACCTCGCCCGGTCGGAGATCAACAAGCTGTTCGTCCAGGTGCTCACGCGCTTGGACAACCTGCAGCTCGCCGGCGACGTCTCCCGCCTGCGGTCGAACTTCATCAACGGGATCAAGCACATGCCCGTCACCTTCACCCCGGGCTCGAAGATCGGCTCGTAGCCGTCGTCAGCGGCGCGGCGGGACGTGGGTGAGCGTGCCGGAGAACGGACCGGTGTCGGTCCAGCCGTAACAGTCTCCGGTCGCCGGGTCGCAGGTGTTGAAGTTGCTCTGCGTGAGCGGGCCCATCGTGAGGGTGCCACGGGCGCGCTTGTAGCGCTTGGTTCCGTTCGTGACCGTGACCGTGAAGGTGGGGCTGCCGGCCGGGATCGTCTCGTCGATGGTGCCGCCGATCGTGGCGCCGGACCTCATGGAGAAGCTCGCGGTGCCGACGACGTCCCAGCCGCCGGCGGGGAGCTGGGTGAGGCAGCCGTGGAAGTTGTATCCACCGATGCCGATGTTCTTGGCGACGAAGCTGCCGCTGCCGCTGACCTCGTACGTCCCGGTCGGGATCCCGTCGCAGCGCGGAGTGACCCCGCCCGGCCCGGTCATCGACCCCACGCCGTGGCGGACCGCTGCATCCGCGATTCCCGGCGTCAGGACGAGCGCCGCCATCGCGCTTCCGATCACCAGGACCATGAGTCGCCGCATCGGTCCCCCCGGACCTCGACCGACCGTCATCATGACACTGGCCCTGTGCCCCCGTAGGCTGAGCGATTGCATGGGGCTGGGGGAGCAGGTCGAGGCCGCAGTTGCAGGCCAGCCGGGGGTGTTCGGGGTCTACGCCCGGAACCTCGGCACCGACGAGACCATCGCGATCAACGCCGACCGGGTCTTCTCCGCGGAGAGCACGGCCAAGGTGTTCGTGCTCGTGTACTACTCGCAGCTCGTCGCGTCCGGAGTGGTGGACCCGACGACCCGGGTGTGCCTCGACGACGAGAGTCGCTACATCGGCACCGGCGTGCTGCGCTTCCTCGACGACGGGCTCGAGCCGACGCTCGACGATCTCGCGTGGCTCATGATCATCGTCTCGGACAACACCGCGACGGCGATGTTGATGCAGACGATCGGTGGGCCGGCCGAGGTGAACGCCGCGATGCGCGACCTCGGCTACCCGACGGCGCGGCTGAACGAGACGATCACGCTCGAGACGGCGATGGAGGGCGAGCCGTTCTCGACGTCGAGCCCGCGATCTCGCCGAGGTCTACACGCAGCTCGACGAAGGCGCCGCGAGATCCTGTACCGACAACAGAACCTGATCGGGCTGCCGCGGCGGTTGCCGCACATGTCGCACGCAATCGACGTGGGGATCACGATGCCGGTGCGCGTCTTCAACAAGACCGGGAACGGCGCGGGGAACTTCATCGACTCCGGCCTCTTCGAGACTGATGCGGCGTCGTGGATCGTCGCGGCCATGGCCATGGAGCAGACGGACTTCGCCTGCCGGCCCGACGATGTCGCGCCGACGGTCTTCGGAGAGATCGGCGAGCTGCTCTACGACGTGTGGGGTGGTTGACGCACCTCTGGCTACGGGGCGAGGGCGAAGACCTGCACGCGGCCGTCGGCGCCCACGTACACCCGTCCGTCCCACACCTCGACGGATCCCACCGGGCTGCCGACGCTCGCCGTCCACCTCGAGACGCCGTTGGTGTCGTAGGCGTGCACCTTGCCGTCAGCGGCGCCGACGTAGACGAGTCCGTTCGCGACGGCCGGGCCGCTGACTCCGGTCCCGACTTCGACACCCCCCAGGCGGTCCTCCGCAAGTAGCGCTTGACACACGAACGTACGTTCGGATAGCGTGATCGGACCTTCCCGGTGACGCTTCCCTCGTCCGTTGTGCTGCACGACCGTTGGGAGCGCGTGTGTCGGAGATCGTCGGTGAGCTGGTGGCGCGGGCGCGTGGCGTGCTGGGGTCGTTGGATCCCGCGACGCTCTCCGGTGCCGCGGCGAAGCGACTGGTCGAGGAGTTCGCGGAGCTCAGGCGGCTCGCGAGCGCGGGGGAGATGCTCGCGGCCGGCCGGGTCGCCCAGACCGGCGCCTGGGTGGGAGAGGACGGCGCATTTCGCGAGGTCGGCGTGTGGATGGCACATGTCGCCGGGACGTCGGTCGGGCGGGCCCGGGCGACGATCGAGACGGCGCAGCGACTGGGTTCGTTGCCCGAGACCAGCGCGGCGCTGCGCTCGGGGTCGCTGTCCGAGGCGCAGGTCGACGCGATCACTTCGGCGGCAACCGCAGATCCGCGCGCCGAGGGATCGCTGTTGCACGCGGCGGCGACCCAGGGTGTCAAGGGCCTGCAGCAGGTCTGCGCGCGCGTCGAGGCGGCGGCGTCGAAGGACCAGGCGGAGCGGTACGAGCGCGCCCGTGTGGGGCGGTACCTCCGGAACCGGCGGATCTCCGACGTGGAGGGCCTGATCGAGATGCGCGGGCCGATCGACGTGACGGCCCGCGTGATGGCCGCGCTCGGTCCGATCGAGAGCGATCTGTTCGATCAGGCCCGATCCTCGGATCGGCGCGAGCTGCCCGAGGCGCTGGCCTTCGATGCGCTGGCGCAGATGGCGGACGACTCGGCGACGGTGGCGGCCGAGTCCAGTGGGCGCCGGGCGCCGGCGACGGTCGTGTGCCGGGTCGATCATGCTGCCTTCACCCGCGGTGCGACCGAGCCGGGTGAGGTGTGCGAGATCGTCGGGATCGGGCCGGTGCCGGTGTCCGAGGTCCGGAAGCTCGCCGCTGACGCGGTCCTCAAGGCACTCGTCACGGACGGCACCGACGTGCGGAGCGTGAGCCACCTCGGCCGGACCATCCCGGCTCGGTTGCGAACCGCGCTCGAGGAGCTGCAGCCCGAGTGCGTGATCGTGGGCTGCCACGTTGATCGTCACCTCGAGATCGATCACGACACGCCGGTCGCCGAGGGTGGGCGGACCGAGATCGAGAACCTCAACCGGGTCTGTCATCACCACCACGATCTGAAGCACGCCGCAGACCTGCGGATCGTGGGCGAGGGCACGTCCAAACGGTTCGTCGCGGCGATGCGGGCGCCTCCATGAGGGGTCCGGCGTGCCTTGCGAGCCCGCGGAGAACGTGTTCTACTTCGCGCGTCATTTCCAATGAGGGGGGAGCTCCGCATGGCCGGTGGGTTCTGGAACTACGCGCTGGAGGATCCTGCTGCCCTCGCGGTGGTCGATCCCGACGGCACGGAGTACAGCGCCGCCGAGGTCTCGGAGCGCAGCCACCGGATGGTGCACGGGCTCCGCTCGCTGGGCCTGGGGGTCGGCGACACCGTCGCCGCGGTCCTGCCCAACGGCATCAACCCGGTCACCGTGTACCTCGCGGCGCTGGAGTCGGGCCTCTACTACGTCCCCGTCAACTACCGGCTCTCGGCGCCCGAGGTGGCCTACATCCTCTCGGACAGCGACGCGAAGGCCTTCATCTCCCACGAGCGGCACGCCGAGCTCGCGGTGGCCGCGGCGGACGAGGCCGGCATCCCCGCGGCCGCGCGGTTCGCGATCGGCACCGTGCCCGGCTTCGCCGACTTCGACGCCTTCCTGGCCCGCCAGCCCGCGGGCGTGCCGGCGGACCGCACCGCCGGGGCGGCCATGCACTACACCTCGGGCACCACCGGTCGCCCCAAGGGCGTGAAGCGGAAGCTCACCGGGTTGGACGCCGACCTCGCGGCGGAGCTGTTCACCGCGTTCTTCGGGCTGTTCGGCATCCCGCCCCGGGACGGCAACGTCCACCTGTGCACGTCGCCGAACTACCACACCGCGGTCACGACCTTCGCCGGCAACGCCCTGAACTCGGGCCACGCCGTCGTCTTCATGGACAAGTGGGATCCCGAGCAGACGCTGGCCAAGATCGAGCGCTACCGCTGCACCCACACCCACATGGTGCCGACGCAGTTCAACCGGATGCTGCAGCTCCCGGACGACGTGAAGCAGCGCTACGACGTCTCGTCCATGCGCTGGGCCATCCACGCCGCCGCCCCGTGCCCGGTCGACGTCAAGCGCCAGATGCTGGACTGGTGGGGTCCCGTGATCTGGGAGTACTACGGCGCGACCGAGGGCGGCGGCACGACCGCCACCCCCGAGGACTGGCTGAAGTACCCCGGCACCGTGGGCAACGTGTGGCCGATCTCGGAGCTGAAGATCGTCGACGACGAGTCCGGCAAGGAGTGTGGCCCGGGCGAGCCCGGCATCGTGTGGATGCGGATGGGCGGCCAGGACTTCGAGTACAAGGGCGACCGGGGCAAGACCGACGACAACCACGACGCCGACGGCTTCTTCACGGTCGGCGACGTCGGCTACCTCAACGAAGACGGCTTCCTGTTCCTCTGCGACCGCAAGAGCGACATGATCATCGCCGGGGGAGTGAACATCTACCCGGCCGAGATCGAGGGCGAGATCCTGGCCCACCCGCAGGTCGCCGACGTCGCCGTGTTCGGCGTGCCCGACGACGACATGGGCGAGCAGATCAAAGCGGTCGTCGAGGTTCGTGAGGGCGTGACCGCGGACGACGCGCTCCGGGCGTCGATCATGGACCACCTCTCGGGTCGGCTGGCCAAGTTCAAGTGGCCGCGCACCATCGACTTCATGGACCAGCTGCCGCGCGAGCCGACCGGCAAGCTGTTGAAGCGCACGCTGCGGGACCCGTACTGGGCCGACCGCCAGACCGCGATCTGACCGTGGTGACGGACGCCCTGATCGAAAGACTGGAGAGAGCTCTGTGACCACCGCACCGCTCGTCGAGCATCACGTCCTGGAGTACCCGGGTGGCTACACGCGCTCGATCGGCCCCGCGCTGTCGCGGTACTTCGGGGGCCTGCGCGATGGCACGATCGTGGGGGTCCGGCTCGCCGACGGGCGGGTCATGGTGCCCCCGACCGAGTACGACCCGATCACGGCCGCGGCGATCGACGACTACGTCGAGGTCGGGCCGGCGGGGACGGTCACCGCCTGGACCTGGGTGGACGAGCCCCGGCCCGGCAAGCACCACCTCGGCCAGCCGTTCGCGTTCGCGTCTGGTACGGCCCGACGGCGCCGACACCGCCATGGTGCACGTGGTCGACGCGCCCCGGGACTCGATCGCGGTCGGCATGCGGGTGCAGCCGCGGTGGCGCGCCGAGCGGGTCGGCTACATCACGGACCTGGACGCCTGGATCCCCCTCGCGGACGGGGCCGAGCCCGACCCGGCACCGGCCAACCAGGGCGACGGCGCCACCGACGACCCGGTCACCGGGATCAACACGCCGATCCGGCTCGACTACGAGATCAACGCCGGGCGCGCGGCGGGCAAGTACCTGCTGGGGCTGGCCGACCACAAGATCCTCGGGGCCCGGGCGGAGGACTCCGACCAGGTCTACGTGCCGCCCCGCGGCTCGGACCCGACCACGGGGGCGCCGACGCCCATCGAGGTCGAGGTGGCGGACACCGGCACGGTGACGACGTTCTGCGTGGTCAACATCCCGGGCCTGTCGGACAGTGCGCCGGAGATCCCGTACGTCTGCGCGCAGATACTCCTCGACGGGGGCAACACGCCGTGGTTCGGGCTCATCCAGGGCCTGCCCGCGGAAGAGGTCCGGATGGGCATGCGGGTGCACGCGATCTGGGCCGAGGAGCTCAAGGCCGACGCCAGCAACATCAAGTGGTTCGAGCCCACCGGCGAACCCGACGCCGACTACGACACCTACAAGGCCTACGCATGAAGACCGCTGCGATCACCCACGTGGTGGCAAGAACCGCTGCGACCGGGGGGCAGACCGACGAGCAGCCGCTCGCCCAGGGAGCAGAGATCTTCGAGGCGGAGGAGCAGAGAACTTGAGAGATGTAGCTGTCATTGGCTTCGCGCAGGAGACCGCGGTCAAGGACCGCGAGCGCAACGAGGTCGAGTTCGTCATCCCCGTGGTCCGGGAGGCGATCGAGCGGTCGGGCATGAAGCGCCGCGACATCGGCTTCACGATCTCGGGGTCGTGTGACTACCTCGCGGGCGGTCCCTTCACGTTCGTGATGGGGCTCGACGGTGTGGGCGCGTGGCCGCCCGTGAAGGAGAGCCACGTCGAGATGGACGCGGCGTGGGCGCTGTACGAGGCCTGGGTCGCGATCCAGACCGGCGACGTGGACAGCGCCATCATCTACGGCTTCGGCAAGGCATCGCTCGGCGACCTGCACGAGGTCTGGACCCTGCAAACGGACCCGTACACGGTGGCGACCCTGTGGCCGTCCATGGTCGACATGGCCGCGCTGCAGGCGGACGCCTACATGACGTCGTCGGGTCGCACGGACCGCGACCTCGCCGAGGTCGCGGCGCGGAGCCTGCGGAGCGCGCAGGCCAACCCGCACGCGGTGGCGGCAGAGGACGTGAGCGTCGACGACCTGCTCGGCCGGCCGGTGACCCACCGTCCCCTGCGGGACAGCGACGTCGCACCTATCACCGACGGCGCCGCCGCCATCGTGATCGCCGCGTCCGAGGTCGCCACGCAGCATTGCGAGCGGCCGGCCTGGATCCGCGGGATCGAGCACCGGGTCGACCCGCAGCACCTCGGCCTGCGCGATCTCGCGACGGCTCCGTCCGCCACCCTCGCGGCCGAGAAGGCCGGGGTGCACGACGGGGCCATCGACGTCGCCGAGATCCACGCCCAGTTCAGCCACGAGGAGCTCATCCTCCGCGAGGCCATGGGCATCGGCGACGGCGTCGACGTGAACCCGTCCGGCGGCGCGCTCACCTCCAACCCGATGATGGCGGCCGGCCTGGTGCGCATCGGCGAGGTGGCGAACCGGATCATCGACGGGCGCGCGGGCCGGGGCATCGCCCACGCGGCCCAGGGGCCGTGCCTGCAACAGAACCTCGTGTGCGTCCTGGAGGGAAGCAACTGATGGGGGCAGAGAGAACTGCAGTCATCGGAGTCGGCCAGACCCGGCACGTCTCCGCCCGTCACGACGTGTCGATGGCCGGGCTCGTGCGCGAGGCGGCCCAGGAGGCGCTCGACGACGCCGGCCTCGACTGGGCCGACATCGACGCGGTCGTGATCGGCAAGGCCCCCGACATGTTCGAGGGCGTCGTGATGCCGGAGCTGTACCTGGCCGACGCGCTCGGGGCCACGAACAAGCCGATGATCCGGGTCCACACCGCCGGCAGCGTGGGCGGGTCGACCGCGATCGTCGCGGCCAAGCTCGTGATGGCGGGGGTGCACGAGCGGGTCCTGACCGTCGCGTTCGAGAAGCAGTCCGAGAGCAACGCGACCTGGGGCCTCTCGGTGGCGATGCCGTTCCAGGCGCCGCTCGTCGCGGGGGCCGGCGGCTACTTCGCGCCGATCATCCGGGCCTACATCCGCCGTTCCGGTGCGCCGGAGTACATCGGACACCTGGTCTCGGTGAAGGACCGGCTCAACGCCCTGCGGAACCCGAAGGCGCAGCTGCACCTGCCCGACATCGACCTCAAGACGGTGCAGGAGTCGATGCTGCTCTGGGCGCCGCTGCGCCTGCTCGACGTCTGCCCGAGCTCCGACGGCGCGATGGCGATGGTCATCGGCAGTGAAGCCGCCGCGGCCGCGGCCCCCGGGCCGGTGGCCTGGATCCACGGCACCGCGATGCGCAGCGAGCCGACGATGTTCGCCGGTCGCGACCAGGTGAACCCGCTCGCCGGCAAGGAGTGCGCGGCGGACGTGTACAAGCAGGCCGGCATCACGAACCCGCGCGAGGACTTCGACTGCGCCGAGGTCTACGTGCCGTTCTCCTGGTACGAGCCGATGTGGCTCGAGAACCTCGGGTTCTGCGCCGAGGGTGACGGCTGGAAGCTCACCGAGGCCGGCGCGACCGCCGCCGACGGCGACATCCCGTGGAACCCGTCGGGCGGCGTGCTGTCGTCGAACCCGATCGGCGCCTCCGGGATGATCCGGTTCGGTGAGGTGGCCCAGCAGGTCCGGGAGCGGGCCGGCGACTACCAGGTGCCGCTCAAGACCGGTAAGGCGCTCGGCCACGCGTACGGCGGTGGCTCGCAGTTCTTCTCGATGTGGGTGGTCGGCAACACCAGGCCTGACTGACGCACGCTTCCAGGAGCAAGATCACGCTCGATGCGGCGCCGCCGTGGCCGGTGAACCGGGTGGCACGACGGCACCGCGTCGAGCGCGGCGCATGCTTCTCGCTGTTCCCCAATCAGCTCGAAGCCGCGGCGAAGTGTGCAGCCACCCGGGCGGCGCTGAGCGCCGTCGGGTAGACCGCGATCTCATCGAAGGTGCCGCTGAGCGCACTCGATGCCGGAGCGCTCGGCCAGCCGGTGAGGTTTCCCCCGCCGAGCCGCCAGTAGCCGGTGGCGGCGTCCGGGGTCACCGTGGGGTTCGTCCCCACGAGCACGCCGTCGACGTAGAGCGCCATGCCGCCGGCGCCCTGGGTGGCGACGATGTGGTGGAAGACGTTGTTGTTGTAGCTGGCCGTGGTGATGATCGTCTGCTGCACGCCGCCGGACAGGATGCCGTAGGCGATGCGACCGTTGTTGGTCATGTACAGCTGGCGGTCGTACGTGGTGCCCCAACCGGTCTGCACGTTCTCGAGGCCGATGATCTTCCCGCCGTTGAAGGAGCTCGTCTTCAGGAACGCCTCGAGCGAGAACACCGTCGGGCCTGCGGCCGACTGGTTGGTGTAGGCGATGCCCGAAGATCCGGGGCTGCTGACCGCGGTGTCCGAGCCGCCGGTGAGCGCGCCGGCGGCGCCGAAGGAGAGACCGCTGCGGTAGGTGCCGGAGTGGTTGTTGCCGGACGCGTCGGCCATTGGCAGCGTTCCCGCAGCCTCACCCAGGTGCCAGTAGCTCGTTGGCGCGTCGGCGAGCACCGTGGTCGGGTACGCGCTGGGCGGCGGCGGGGGAGGCGGCGGCGGGGGCTGCGGCTGCTCCGGCGGGAGCGGTGCTCCGTGGGCCGAGCCGGACGCGTAGAGCGCCGCGACCTGGTCGGCGGTCAGCGCCGTCGGGTGCAGGGTCGCCTCGTCGATGCTCCCCTGCCAGAAGTAGCTCATGACGGCCGGGGTGTGGGCGAAGTTCGTGCCGAACACCGTGTAGAAGCTGGTGAGGTCCATGTACCCGACCCGCAGGTAGCCCGCAGTGGGCGCGAGCACCTGGGTCTGGGTCACGGCCGTGGTGCCGACCAGCTGGCCGTCCAGGTAGAGCGAGATGTTGTTGGTCCCGTTGTAGACGCCGACGGCCTGGTGCCACTTGCCGTCGTTGTACGTCCCCAGGCTCCGGGAGAAGGTGGTGCCCGGGTTGGTGCCGCGACCGGCCCGGATGCCGAAGACGACCTTGCCGTCGTCGTCCATCCAGATGGCGCGGTTCTCGTTGGTGCCGGTCACACCGGTCTGGGTGTTCGAGAAGCCCATGATGGCGCCGCCGCGTTCGGTGGTGGTGTTGAACCACACCGACTGGGTGAACGCCGCCGTCGGAGTGATCGGCGCCGACGAGGTGACGTAGCCGGTCGAGCCGTCGGTCGCGATCGCCGCGTTGCCGAGCTCCGCGCCGGGCTGACCCGTGGTCACCCCGCCGACGATGGTGCCGGTGTTGCCGTTGCCCGAGCTGTCGGCCAACGGGCTGGTGGCGCCGTCGAGCTGCCAGTGCACGGTCGAGCCGACCGTGCTGACCGCGGCCGGGTAGGCCGGCGGGTTCTGCCAGCCGACGGTGACCGGCAGGCTCGCCGGGCCGCGGACGCTCGTCGCGGTTCCGTCGCTGGCGGTGAGCTGGTACGTGTGTGACGTGCCGGCCGTCAGTCCGGAGTCGATGAACCGGAGCACCGGCTTCGACCACGGCCACGACTCGTCGCTCGTGGTGGCGATCGGCGTCGAGCCGCCGTCACGGTAGAGCGCGTAGGTCAGCACGCCGTTGTTGTTGTCCGAGACGCCCTCGGCGCTGACCGACAGCGTGCCGGCGGCGGTCGGGGTCACCCGGGGCGCGGTGGGAACGTCCGGAGCGGAGTTGACGCCCGTCGGGCCGAAGCGGGCCAGCCCCTCCTGACCTGCGCCGTTGAGGTCGCTCTCGTCGCCGCCGACGAACAGCTGCGTGCCGTCCGTGGCCATGACCAGCGGGCCCACCGTGGTCGCCGTGTTCGGGCTGCCACCGTTCATCTTCGGGGTCCAGTGCCCGAGTCGACCGGTCGAGAGCTGATGCGTCTCGAGCCGGTACCAGACGAAGTTGTTCGCGTTGTTGGGTCCCACGTAGCCGTTGGGGTTCTTCGAGCAGTCGTGGTTGTGCGAGCCGCGGTACATCCAGCCGTTGACGATCGCGAGGGACACCGAGCCACCGAGGCAGGCCTCGTTGTAGATGACCGAGCCGTCGGAGATGTTGGCCGCGTAGTAGCCCTCCCAGCAGCCGGGCTCGACGCTCGACGCGGTCACGTAGGCAGTGGTGCCCTGCACGATGATGTCGGAGGTCTGCCCGGTGCACCCGCCGTTGGCCGGCCGGGGCACGATGCCGGTCGCCGCCCACGGCATCAGCGCGCCGGTGGTCGGGTTCAGCGACGCGATTGCCGCCTGGGGCTGCCCGTTGATCACGTCGTTCTCGCCGCCGATGAGCACGCGGCTGCCGTCCGGGGCGATCGCGCTGGCCGCGATCCGCTTGTCGGAGCTGGCGGTGAACGCGGTGACGACGTCGCCGTTCGTCGTGTTGAGCTTCGCCACGCGCTGGCGAGCCGTGTTCTTGATGTTCGTGAAGTCGCCGCCCACGTAGACCGAGTTGGCGTTCGAGGTGACCGTCGCGACGATCGCGTTCGCGTTCGCGGTCCACGCCGTGTCCACGGTGCCGCTGGGCAGGTTCAGCCGGGCGATCCGCTGGCGGGTCGTACCGCCGACGGTCGTGAAGTTCCCGGCGACGTAGAGCTTGGTGCCGTCCGTCGAGACGTTGAGGGCGTAGACCTCACCGTTCACGTTCGGGTTGAACGAGGTGACGAGTGCACCGGTGCTGGTGCTGAAGGCGGCCAGGTGGTTCCGGACGGTCTCACTCGTGCCGAGCGCGGCCCCCGGAGGGCGCACGGAGGTGAACGCACCACCGGCGTACACCACGCCGTTGGCGACGCCGAGGGCCTCCACCGAGTTGTTGGTCTGCCAGATCGGGGAGCCGACCGCGCTGAGGCCCTGGTCCGGGACCACTGCTGCGGGCGGGGGGCCGAGCGCGGAGGCCGGTGCGACCTCGACGATGCCGATCAACCCCGCCGTCATGAGCGCGCCGGCAATGACGGAGGTCAGCGTTCGGAACGCGCGTGATCGCCCGGAATTCACAAGTTGCTCCCATTTCGCCCGTAAAGTGGGCAGTGTGCCCCGGAGTGTGAAGAGGGGTCAATAGGTCCAACGGTCTACTGGGGTACGAAACCGGCCTTCGACCCTCACGTCGCACCACTCCCCGCAGCCGGATTCGGCCTGCGCGCGCGCCTCGTGGGAACCCCGGTGACGTTCGGCACGTTTCGGGAGGATAAATCGTCCGTTCGGACCATTGTGCCCGGAGACAGCCCTGCGTTACGCTTTGCCCCGGTCAGGACGGGCTTGGCCGGGCAGGGGCAGTAATGCACACATTTGGTCAACGCGCGCTGAGTGGGAAGGGTCACCATGCGTAGCCGGGACGAGGCGTCGAGCGCCTCGGCGAGCGAACATCGGCGGGTCGGCCCGCGCGCGCATGCGCCGCGCCGCCCCCGCGAGGTTCGCCCGGCACCGGTGGCACCGCTCCTCGAGCTGGACGACGCACCGGCCCTCGAGTCGATCGCCGCACCGGAGCTGTCGAAGGGCGGGTCGCGCCTGCGGGCCATCCTCGTCGGCGCCGATGTCGCCGCCGCGACCCTCGGCTGGGTCCTCGCGGTCGGTGTCCCGGCCCTGGTGTCGGGGGACACCGCACCGCACCTCGCCCAGGTCCTCCTCATCATGCTCGTCGGCGTGCTCGCGACCATGTTCATGATCCTGACGCAAGGCCTCTACCGGTCCCGGGTGTGCGCCGTCCGGGCAGTCGAGACAGCCCGGCTCGGGCGGGCTGCCGCGATCTCGAGCGTGGCTGCGCTGCTCCTCGCCTCGGCCACAAACCTCGCCTTCGGGCTGGAGGAGGCGATCGCCGCAGCCGTCGTCACGTGGTTCCTGCTCAGCCTGTTCCGGGGCCTGTACACGGCCTGGCTCCGCCGGGCCCGGGCGGCCGACCGGTTCTGCCGGCCCGTGGTCGTCGTGGGCACCGGCCTCGAGGGCTACGAGCTGTACCGTCTGGTCGACCTTCACCCTGAGCTCGGGCTGCGGGTGGCCGGCGTCATCGGTCCCCGCCACACCCTGGCCGGCTGGAGCGGTGACGTCGAGTGGCTCGGTGACATCCGCGAGGCCGCCGCCGCGGTCGAGGACGCCGGGGCCAACGGCGTGATCGTCGCGGTCAGCGATCTCGGCCCGGACGACCTCAACTTCCTGACCCGTCAGCTGCTGGCCGACGGGATCCACGTCCAGCTCTCGAGCGGCCTGCGCGGCATCGACCAGCGCCGGCTGCGCTCGCAGCCGCTCGCCCACGAGCCGCTCTTCTACCTGGAGCCGGCCTCGCTCTCGCGCTGGCAGCTCATGACCAAGCGCGTGATGGACGTCGCACTGGCGAGCATCGTCCTCGTGCTCGCCGCACCGGTGCTCCTCGTGGCGGCCATCGCGGTGAAGCTCGGTGACGGCGGATCGGTGCTGTTCCACCAGACCCGCGTCGGCCAGGACGGTCGCCTCTTCCAGCTGTTCAAGCTGCGCACGATGGTCCCGGACGCCGAAGAGCGTCTCGTCGACCTCACGTTCGCGAACGAGCGCCAGGACGGCCCGCTGTTCAAGCTGACCCAGGACCCCCGCCGGACCAAGGTCGGCAAGATCCTCGAGCGCACGAGCCTCGACGAGCTGCCCCAGCTGTTCAACGTCCTGCGCGGTGAGATGAGCCTGGTCGGGCCGCGCCCGGCGCTGCCGCACGAGGTCGCGCAGTTCGACGAGGAGCTGCGCGGACGTCACCGGGTGCTGCCCGGGATCACCGGCCTGTGGCAGGTCGAAGGGCGGGAGAACCCGGCCTTCGACGTCTACCGCCGGCTCGATCTCTTCTACGTCGACAACTGGTCGGTGGGCTTCGATCTGGCGATTCTGCTCGCGACGTTGCAGAGCGTATTGCTGAGGTTCGCGTGGCACTCGAGCTCGTCAATGCCGAAGGCGGAGGTCGCACCTGCGCTGGAAGTGACCACGGAGAGTAGCTACACCTAATCCGTTCGACGCGGGCTGATGTCGCGGCCATATGGCGCCCTCGGGCACTTCCGGACCGGTTCGCTCAATGTTCTCGGGCTGTGGTCATGCGCGCGCGGTACGCGCGATTCCGGGCAATTGAATATGTAAGTCAGGTAGATCAAGTCTCGTCGGGTAGATGTCGATACCGTACGTATGCAGCATTCGTCCCTCGAACTTCGCTGCATTGAGTGGTTTTGCCGTGGGCATGTTCACGCGGCACCACGACGCCCCGACCCCTGCCATGGAGCCTGACTGTGCCGAGGACGTCCCGTTCCTCCTCCCTGAAGACCCCGCTGCCGAAGTTCCCGAGCCTGAAGCTCCGGCGCCCCGTGCGCCTGATCGCGGGCGCGGCCTCGCTTCGCGCTCGTTGCCGGTGCGCTGCAGTTCCTGCCGTCCGCGGGAGCGGACAGCGTGACGATCAAACAAGTGGCGAGCAAGGACGACTCCGGTCTCGTCGACCTCAATCGTGATGGCGTCGGCGACTACGCGCAGTACGGGATCACGAACGAAGCGCTCTCGGTCGGCGAGCAGCCCGGTGACGGGAGCGACCTCCGGCTCGTCATCCCGTTCAAGGTCTCGAGCGACGCCCTCGACGCGGTCCACAACGGTGGCAGCGCGAACGTCGCCATGAAGGTGTGGCGGGCCGACAACCTCGGCGCCCGCCAGGTGGTCATCGAGTCCTTCAACAACACCGAGGCGCTGACCAAGGCGGCGTACGCCCGCACCGGGACCCAGGTCACGACGCTGGTCCCGGTCGAAGGGCGCGTCGCGGTGGACGTGACCGACGAGCTGTCGTCGATGACGACGCCGGGCTGGTTCACGCTCCGCCTGCGCCTCGACCAGCCCGCGCCGAAGACCGGCGGGCAGCTGACCCAGGTGAACATCGCGACGGCCGACGCGCGCAGCGCGGCCAACCGGCCCGTGCTCTCGGTCAGCTCGAACGGGGCACCGTTGGTCGCCCCGGTGGTGACGGTCCCGACCGTCCCACCGGTCACCACGCCGACGATCCCGCCCGTGACGACGCCGACCGTTCCGCCGGTCACCACGCCGACGATCCCGCCGGTGACGCCCCCCGCGGACACCGGCCAACCGCCGGCCGCAGTGACCGGTGGGGCGCAGTGGAAGTCGATCTTCGACGACAACTTCGACGGCACGAGCGTCAACACCGCCAACTGGAACGTCCAGGACCAGAGCAACTACGGCTCGGGCAACAACGAGGACGAGTGCTACATGGCCGCCAACACCACGGTGGCCAATGGCGCACTGAACCTCACCGGCAAGCGTGAGACGGTGTCCGACTGCGGGAGCAACCCCGATGGTGGGAACAACTACTTCTTCACCTCGGGCATGGTCACGACCCGGGCCCAGGGCGGTGGGCTGAAGTTCAAGTTCCGCCAGGGCTACGCCGAGGTCCGCATGCGGGTGCCCCGCGGCAACCTCTACTGGCCCGCCTTCTGGCTCGTCGGAGCGGGCGACGGCTCCAGCCCGGGCTGGCCCGACTACGGCGAGATCGACGTCACGGAGATCTACGGCTCGAAGCCGGACATCAGCGAGAGCAACTTCCACAAGGCCGACGGCAACATCGGCGCCCTGAACAGCAACGTGGGCAACCTGGCGTCGGACAGCAACGGCATCAACATCAACCCGCCGAACGCCTTCGTCGCCGGTGCGACCAACGACTGGCACACGTACGGCATCAACTGGACCGCCAACCAGCTGCAGTGGTTCATCGACGGCACGCTGGTGCGGACCTACACCGCGAAGTCCGCGGCCGACGTCGCGGCGCTCGGCTACGAGCACAGCATCATCTTGAACCTGGCGATGGGCGGTGCCGGACCGCAGTCCTCCGACCACGGCTACACCGGCGGTGAGTCGGGCGGTGGGTACAACAACGGCAACCTGGTGGCGGACCTGCCGGGTGCGATGCAGGTGGACTACGCGAAGGTCTGGCAGCCGTAGCCGGCCGGCGCCGGAAGCGGTGCCGCCGAGGAAGGCCATGCGATGCGGGCGGGTCAGCTCCGGTTGACCCGCCCGCCGCGCGCGTCGGGTTTGCCCACCTTGGGGTACCGGTGCGATCCTGGCCCCAGTGGGCTTGGCGGAGCGGGCCGAACGGAGAAGATCCGGTCGCGGCGTGTTTCGTTGCGCCCTCGTGAGCTTCGGCGTGGGCTTCATCGGCGCCGCGGCGCTGGTGCCGATGGTCGCAGGCGCACCCGCGGCGACCGCGGACCGGGCCGAGCCGGTCTCCGCCCCGCTCGCGGCGCCGAAGTCGGTCACGGTCCGGATCCTCCCGTCCAGCATCGAGCCCGCGACCGTGAACGTGGCACCCGGAGCGACCGTCGTCTGGGTCAACGACGCGGGCGCGGCACGGTCGATCCTGGCGAGTGACGCGAGCTTCGACTCGGGTTCTCTGTCGGACGGCGAGCGGTTCCAGTTCGCGTTCACCCAGCCCCGCACCGTCTCGTACTCGGTGGTGCAGGTGCCCGGCGTCTCCGGCACGGTCGTCGTCGCGGCGCCGGGCACCGCTGCGCCCGCGCCCGCCGCGACCCCGTTCGCGCCACCGGCCGCGAGCCCGACGGATCCGCAACCCGCGGGCTTCGCGTACACGGGCTCGGCCACCGCGATCAACGGGCTCGTCGGCGGGCTCGCGCTCGCCGTGGGTGCCGGCCTGGTCATGACGGCCCGGCGCTACGGCGTCGTCGCCACGCTCTCGCGGCTGTCGTTCAACTTCGGCCCCGACGACCTGCTGCCCTCGCGCCAGCACCGGCGCACGCGGCGCGACCAGTCCCGCCGCGGTCGCGTCCGTCGCTGAGCGACCGGCTGGAGGACAAGCCGCGGCCGGTCCGAGCTCGCTCGGAAGCGTGCTGCTCCACGGTGGCCCGCGCGACTGAGCGGTGCTTCGGGTGACTTGGACCCCCCAGAGGGGGTGCAACTCACCCCCGAGTGATCTCCGCCGGTTGGCGGCTCGACGTCCGGACGCGGTCGAACCCGCCGCAGCGAGCGACGGGTTCGACGAGATCCATCGGGCGGAGGCCGTCCCGGCGCGCCCCGAAGGGGCACGCCGGGAGCGGCTCCCGCTTAGAAGATCACCTGCGACGATGCGGTGATCGTGCTGGTCGATGCCGCGTTCCCGGCGATGTCCTGCAGCGCGGTGGCCGGCACGTACTGGAAGGCGCCGTTCGACGGCGTCGTGGCCAGGGCGGTGCAGGTTCCGGCACAGGCTCCGGTGACCGTGAACGTCAGCGTCTTGTTGTCCGCGCTGATCGTCTGGGTCCCGGCGAAGGTGACGGTCCGGGTGCTGATGCTGCTCGTGAGGTAGCCGGTGCCGCCGGTGCTGCGCAGCCCGTTCGTGAGCCCGCTGATCCCGTACGACGTGGTGCTGTTCGACCGGGAGAGCGTGAGCGTCCCCGTGGCCGGCAGCGTCGCCGGGTTCATGGCCTCGTTGAACGTGACCGAGAAGGTGTCACCGACGTCGATGGCGCCGTTCTTGTTCGTGGTCACGAGGCCCGCCGCCGACGTCGTCGGTGCCGTGCTGTCGTAGAGGAACGTGGAGACCGAGTTCGCCGACAGACCGCCGGCGCCGTCGACCGACCACGACGACACGGTGTAGCTGACGCCGCTGGTGAAGTTGCTCGAGTTCATCGAGTAGGTCCACGTTGTGGTGCCGGTGGCCGAGAGCGTGGTCGAGGTCGTCGACCAGGTGCTGCCGGTCCAGAAGCGGCTGTCGCTCGAGCGCTGGATGGTGAGCTTCACGCTCGAGAGGCCGGATCCGCCGGTGTCGGCCGCCGTACCGCAGATGCGGGACGACGTCGAGCAGCCGGCACTCCACTTGGTGGCGTTGTACGTGCCACCGTTGACCGGGAACGTCATCACGTTCGTCGGTGCCGTGGTGTCGATGCGGATCTGCGTGCCGGCCGTCTTGACCGCCGCCGCGTTCCCCGCTGCATCCACCGTGAAGTACTTGATGGAGTACGTGCCCGTCGTGGCCAGCACGATCGAGGTGCCCTGGGCCGATGCCGTGGTCGGCGTCGATCCGTCGGTCGTGTAGTACGTGGCCGCGATGCCCGACCCTCCGGTGTCGACCGGCGTGAGCGTCACCGTCTGCGGCGTGCTCTTCCAGGCGTTGCCGATCGTGGACGTGTTGTCCGTGACCGTCGGCAGCGTCTTGTCGATGCGGATCGGGTTGGTGGCGGTCTTGACCGGCTCGGCGTTGCCGCTGTTGTCGACCGAGAAGTACTGGATGTTGTAGGTCCCGGCCGCGGTCAGGGCGATCGAGGTGCCCTTCGTCGATGCGGTGGTCGGCGTCGTGCCGTTGGTGGTGTAGTACGTCGCCGCGACGCCGGAGCCCGTGTCGGTGGGCGTGAGCGTGACAGTGACGTTCTGGTTGGTCCAGCTCGAGAACGACGCCGTGTTGTCGGTCGTCACCGGCGGGTTGAGGTCGACCCGGATCTGCGTCGCTGCAGTCTTGACCGGCTCGGCGTTGCCGACGGTGTCCACGGAGAAGTACTTGATGGTGTAGACGCCGTCCGCGCTCAAGGTGATGGTGGTGCCCTGCGACGACGCCGTGGTCGGCGTGGAGCCGTCCGTCGTGTAGTACGTCTGGCCGACGCCGGCCGCACCGATGTCCGTCGGCGTCAGCGTGATCGTCGCGGCCGTGGTGCGCCACGCGTTCCCGATGGTGCCGGTGTTGTCGGTGGTGGTCGGCGCAGTGGCGTCGATCTGGATGTTCGTGGTGCCCGAGCCGACGTTGCCGGCCAGGTCCGTCTGCGATGCGACGGCCGTGTACCCGCCGGTCCCGAGCGGAGAGCTCGTGACCGACCAGGCGCCGGCGGTGCACGGCGTGGTGAGCGTGGCCGCACCGCTGCCGGAGAGGGTCACCGTCACGTTGCCGTCGGTCGTGCTGCAGGTGCCGGAGAACGTCGGCGTGGACGCGAGCACCGTGCCGGTGACCGGCGAGTCGAGCGTGACCACCGGAGCGGTGCTGTCCACCGTGAAGTTGGTGGTGGAGCTGGTGCCCGTCGAGGTGCCGGCGGTCTGCGACGCCACTGCCGCGTAGCCACCGTCCGGGAGCGTGCTGCTGGTGCTCCACTCGTTGGCGACGCACGGTGCCGTGAGGATCGCCGGAGTTGCGCCGGTGACGTTCACCGTGACGGTGCCCGCCGAGGTCGTGCACAGACCGGAGAACGTGGTCGGCGCCGAGACGTTGGCGGTGTTGGCCGGTGCGGTCAGCGTGACGACCGGTGCGGTCGAGACCACGGTGGCCTTGAGCTCGAGGTCGAACACGCCGCGCGTGTCGGACTTCGAGTCCTGGTGGAGCTCGGCCGCGATCACGTTGTCACCGGCGACCAGCGCGGTGCCGGGGACGGTGAACTGCTTCCAGGTGACCCCGTCGGCCGCGGTGACCTTGGTGCTCGAGTAGGTGGCGGCGGTGAGGGTGCCGGCGGGCAGGTTGTCCCGCAGCACCTCGGTGCCGTTGATGTAGACCGCCGCGCCGTCGTCGCGCTTGAGGCTCAGTGCGAGCGTCTGGAGCGTCGACGGGTCGGTGACGTTGACGTGGCGCACGAAGTACTGCGTCAGCGTGCCGGTCGGGAGCGTGGTGAGCTCGCCCCGTCCGCCCCAGCCGAGCTGCGACGGGCCGGACGACCACGACGAGGAGTCGAAGCCGGGCTGGCGCCATGCAGTGCCCGGGTCGGTGTTGGTGGCCAGGTACGACCACGTGTCACCGGACTTGACCACCGTGGTGGTGCCGGTCGTCGTGGCCGCGAGCGAACCCGTGGTCGACGCGTTGCCCGAGGTGTCGATCGCCACGACCTGGTAGCCGTAGGTCGAGTTCCCGTTCAGCGGGCTGTCGGTCAGGCTCGTGCCCGTCGTGTAGGCGATGACAGCACCATCGCGGCGCACGACGTAGCCGAGGATGCCGGAGTCGTCGGTCGATGCCGTCCAGCTGATGGACAGCGAGCTGTCGGTGGTGCCGGTCAGGCTCACGACCGGGCGGGTCGGCGGGTTGGTCTCGGCCGGCGTCGAACGCACCAGCTCGAGGTCGAACACGCCGCGGGTGTCGCTCTTGGAGTCCTGGTGGACCTCCGCGGCGACCACGTTGTCACCGGTCACGAGCAGGTTGCCCGGGACGGTGAACTCGTACCACGTGACGCCGTCGGCGGCCGTGACCTTGGTGCTGGAGAAGGTGCCGGCGGTCAGCGGCCCGGTCGGGAGGTTGTTGCGCACGACCTCGATGCCGTTGAGGTACACGGCCGCGCCGTCGTCCCGCTTCAGCCGCAGCTTCAGCTGCGGGATCGAGCCCGGGTCGGCGACGTTGAAGTGGTGCACGTAGTACTGGGTCAGCGTGCCGGTCGGGACCGTGGTGAGCTCGCCCCGTCCGCCCCAGCCGAGCTGCGACGGGCCGGTGGCCCACGACGAAGCGTTGAAGCCGGGCTGACGCCACGTGGTGCCGGGGTCGGTGTTGGTGGCCAGGTACGACCACGTGTCGCCCGACTTCACGATCGTCGGGTTGCCCAGCGTCGTGGTGCCCACGGTGCCGGCGGCCGAGGCGTTGCCGGACGTGTCGTAGGCGAGGACGTCGTAGCTGTAGTTCGTGGTCGGTGTCAGGCCGGAGTCGATGAACGACGTCGAGGTGGTGAACGCCACCGGCGTGCCGTTGCGCCGCACGAGGTAGCCGATGACGGCCGCGTCGTCGGTCGACGGGGCCCAGCTCACGGTCGCGGCGCTGTACGTCACGTTCGAGACCGAGGGTGCCGGCGTGGTCGGCGGGTTGGCCTCGGTCGAGGTGCGGGCGACGAGCTCGAGGTCGAAGATCCCGTCGTTGTTGGCGGCGGTCGCCTGGTGCAGCTCGACCGCGATGGTGTTGTCCCCGTTGGCGAACATGCTGGCGGGCACCTGGTACTCGTTCCAGGTGGTCTCCTGGTTGCCGGAGATGAACGAGCTGGCCAGTGTGCTCGCCGTCAGCGGGCCGGCGGGCAGGTTGGACCGCACCGCCTCGACGCCGTTGATGTAGACGACGGCGCCGTCGTCCGCCTTCAGGCGCACCGTCACGGTGCCGTAGATGCTCGGGCTCGGGATGTTGACGTGCTTGACGAAGTAGTCGGTGATCGGCGAGCTCCCGATCGTGGTCGTCTCACCCTTCGAGCCCCAACCGAGCTGGGACGCACCGGTGGACCACCCTGAGGAGTCGAAGCCCGGCTGGCGCCACGCGCTGCCGAGATCCTGGCCGTTGTCCTGATAGGACCACGTGTCGCCGTGGGCCACGAGGGTCGCGGCGGCGGGCGGCGGCGGGGTCACCGAGATGACGGAGGTGCTGGCGGAGCGGTTGCCGGTGTTGTCCTCGGCCCGTACGAAGTAGCGCGCGGTCCCGGTCACGCCGGTGTCGGTCCAGTTCCGGTCGAACGTGGTGCCGACGACGATCGTGCCGAACGTCGGGTCGTCCTTCAGGATCTCGTACTGGATCGGCGTCGTCGCGTTGTCGGTCGACGGCGTCCAGCTCAGCGTGACGTTGTTGCCCGTGATCGACGTCTGGACGTTCGTCGGCGTCGACGGGGGAGTGGTGTCCCGGTCGCAGAACTTCTCGTAGCCGCCGTAGTACGGGCTGGCGGATGCACCCTGGCGGACCAGGTCACCACCGGCCCACATGCAGCCGTTGCTGTCGAAGAAGAGTGCCCACGGGCCCTCGCCCCCGGACCCCTTGAGCTTGAGCTGGGTCGGGTTGAACTCCGGGAGTGCCGACATGTTGTTGGTCGTGTCGTAGGCGCCGATCAGGTTGATCGGGTCCGCCCGGGTGTAGCCGGTGGGCGTCGTGAAGTTGGTCGTGTCCTGGAACTGGTAGTCGGTGACGCAGTGGCAGGAGCCGTAGAGGATCCCGTCCTTGTACGCGAGGGCCTGATAGTCACCCCCGTTGTTCTGGGCGATGTAGCCCTTCTCGAACGCGTAGTTGCTGCGGGCGTACGAGTGCAGGTAGTGCTGCGAGCCGCCCTGGTAGACGTGGTCGCCCACCTCGAGGATCGTGTTGCTCGGCTCGGTGACGCCGGGCTGGGTCTGGACCCACGGCTGCAGCCCGGGCACCAGTGCGCCGGTCGTGGTGTCCATCGCGGTCTCGTGCGGCGACGCCAAGCGCGGTGCCGTTGAGCGTCGTGAACGTGCCGACGGCGTAGAGCGGTCACCCTGCGCGCTGGCGTTGATGTCCATCGGTGCGGTGTCGAGCGCCGGCGCCCACTTCCAGTCGGGCTGGCCGTTGGTCAGGGCGACCCTGGCCATGCGGCTGACGTTCAGCGGGCCGGCCGTGTTGAAGCCGGTGCCGCCGGTGATCTTGGTGAAGTTGCCGCCGAGGTAGAGCCACGGGCCCTGGATCGACATCGCACGGATGTCGTAGGAGCCGGTCGGCCGGGAGGCGTACGCCTGCCAGCTGGTGGAGGGGACGACCGCACCGGTCGTGGGGTCGAGCGCGGCCAGCGCGGTGGTGTTGGCCTGGCCGTTCACGCTGGTGAACTCACCGCCGACGAACAGCTTGGTGCCGTCGGGCGACGCCATGATCTTCCACACCGGCGCGTTGATGACGGGGTTGAAGGTCGGGATCCACTCGCCGGTGTTCACGTCGAACGCCGCGAGGTAGGACTGGGTGAACGTCGGCCCGCCGATGCCGTGCTGCACCTGGAGGAACTTGCCGCCCATGTAGAGGACGTTGCCGATCTGGGCGAACGTCTTCACGTAGTCGTTCATGTTGGAGATCGCAGTGCCGACGTTGATGCCGGTGACGGCCCAACCCTGTGAGACCGGGGTGCGGTCGAGCATCGGGCGCACCGTTGATGCCGCGGTGCCGCTGTCCGGCGCGTACGAGACCCCGGCGGCGACGAGGTCGGCATCGGTGGTCTTGGGCCGGATCCACATCTGGGTGAAGGGGATCGCGCTGTTCTCGTTCGCGAACTCCCAGAGGTAGTTGTTCGGGTCGTTGGTGCCGTTGGTGACGCTGCTGCCGTACGCGAAGCCGGCCTCGCTGTTGTGGGCAGTGACGTCGTAGGAGGTGACCCGCTTGAACGTGTTGTCCACCTGGACGTTGGCGGTGGTGTTGGTCTCGTAGGTGGAGTTCGCGGCGGTGAAGCTCGTGGTCGCGCCGTCGAACGTGATCGAGTTGAGCTGGAACCCGGCGCCGAAGGCCCACGACCACGAAGAGAGGGTCCGCAGGTTCATGCGGACCTCCTGCCAGGTGGTGCCGGTGGTGTTCGTCGCCCGGCGGAGGCGGATGCCGTCGGGCAGCGCGTCGGGACGGCCGCCGTTGAGGAGGCCGTCGACGGTCGGGGTGGGGAGGGTGGCCGGTGCGAACGCGGCCGGGCCGGTCACGTTGGTGCGCACGTCGGACGGGGAGCCCTGGCCCCAGTACGGGAAGGTCCAGGCCTCGCGGCCGCGGCCGATGAGCACCCAGCCACCGCCGTCGGTGGTCATGTCGCAGTAGAACTGCTGCGGGGTGACGAGCTTCGGCGTCCACAGCCAGTAGATGCCGTCGGTGCTCGCCGGGTAGCTCTGCTTGATGGACCAGCAGCTCGGCGATGCGGTCTGCGACGTGAGCCCGTCCTTGGCCACGGTCGTCGCGCTCGCGGGCGCCGCCGTAGCGGTCACGGCACCGATGGCGCCGAGCCCGAGCAGGCTGACGACCGCCAGCATCGAGATCGCCTTGCGGCTCAGGTGGCGAAAGCCGCCAGAAGTACGTCCACGAACCTTCACGTTTCCTCCGCCCTCATCCCTGCGCCACGTTGGGGCGTGTCGCCGGGGGGTTGCCTCCGATATGGGGTCCGAACGTCATTGGGGTGGCGTTCGGTTCCAGTGCCCTTTTTGTTGGCTCATCGCCCTGGAAGGGCAAGATAACGGTTTCTGACCTAGAAAGCCAACAAATACCGATAAATGGTGCACACGGCCTAGAGGGCATTGTGAGAGGATTCTCACCATGCTCCCCGACATTTCCGTGATCATCTGCACGCGCGACCGCCCGGTGCTGCTCCGCCGGGCTCTGGAGGCGATCCGGACCCAGACGTTCTCCGGGATCATCGAGACCGTCGTGGTCTTCGATCGGAGCGATCCGGACCCCTCCCTCGAGGTCGCCGACGGTCCCCGGCCGGTCCGGGTGACCCGGAACAACCACACCCCGGGCCTCCCCGGAGGCCGGAATGCCGGGGTGGACCTCGCATCCGCGCCGATCGTGGCCTTCTGTGACGACGACGACATCTGGTTCCCGGAGAAGGCAGTCCTCCAGTACGAGCTGCTGAAGTCTCAACCTCAAGTAGACGTTGTGGTCTCGGGGGTCCGGATCGAGATGGACGGTGAGTCGGTGGACCGGGCGCTGACCCGGAGCGAGGTGACCTTCACCGATCTCCTGGACGACCGGCTGATGGAGGTCAACTTCTGCACCGCGATGGTCCGGCGGGCGGCCTTCCTCGACCGGATCGGCCCCGCGGACGAGCACATCCCGGGGGGCTACGCCGAGGACTACGAGTGGGTGCTGCGCGCGGCGCGGTCCCATCCGATCGCGGTGGTGACCGAGCCGCTGGTCATCGTGGAGTGGCACGCGGAGTCGTTCTTCGCCTCCAAGTGGCAGGTCATCGCGGATGCCCTCGACTACCTCGTGGCCGCCTATCCGGAGTTCCGCTCGGCGCCGCGGGGGCTCGCCCGCATCCGGGGCCAGCGCTCGTTCGCGCTCGCGGCCCTCGGCAAGCGCCGCGACGCCTGGCTCGAGATCCGCGCCACGCTCGGCCAGAGCTGGCGCGAGCCCCGGGCGTACCTGGCCGGGGCCGTGGCGACGGGGATCGTCGGACCGGATCCGGTCGTCCGCCAGCTCAACAAGCGGGGCCGGGGCATCTAGGTGGGCGCGGGCCAGAAGCTCCTCGAACGGTGCATGGTCGTGCACACCGTGCCGTCCACGCTCGCGTTCTCGCCCGTCGGGCGCTACGTCTCACCCGGGCTCGCGGGCGTCGGCACGAAGGGCCACGTCGCGCTGACCTTCGACGACGGGCCGGATCCGGCCTCGACGCCGGCCTTCCTCAGCCTCCTCGACGAGCTCGGCTGGCACGCCACCTTCTTCATGCTCGGTGACATGGTCCGGGCCGCGCCCGGGCTCGCGGCCGAGGTCGCGGCGGAGGGCCACGAGGTCGCGGTCCACGCCGACGCGCATCGGAGCCAGAAGATGATGGGGCCCCGGGCGATCCGCGCCGACGTCCAGCGCGCGTACGACGCCGTCGCGCACGCGTCCGGCGTCGAGCCGAAGTGGTACCGACCGCCGCACGGGGCGCTGTCACTCGAGGGCAAGCTCGCCGCCCGGAAGCTCGGGATGCGGTCGGTGCTCTGGACCACCTGGGGTCGCGACTGGCGGGCCGAGGCGACGCCCGAGTCGGTGCAGGCCGACGTGCTCGGCGGCTACCTCGACGGCGGGACGGTGCTCCTCCACGACTCGGACTGCACCTCGGATCCCGGCGCCTGGCGGTCGACGATCGGCGGGCTGTCGCTGCTGGCGGGCTCGTTCGCCGACCGGCGGCTGAAGGTGGGCCCGGTCGGCGAGCACGGTCTCCGGGGCTGAGGCCCGAGGCGTCTCCCCGGGCCCGACCGCTCCGGCGCTACGGGATGACCGACGTCAGCGACAGGTCGAAGCTCACGTCCGAGCTGGTCCGGGCACCCTGGTGCACCTCGACCGCCAACGTGTTGGTGCCGTTGACGAAGGCGGACTTGGGCACCGCGTAGGAGAAGAAGGTGTTCTCGGTGTCGCCGGCGTCCTCTCCGAGCATGGAGTACGTGATCGTGCCGCTGCGCATGTTGCTGCGGACGATCTCCGTGCCGTTGAGGTAGACGATGGCACCGTCGTCGCGCTTGAGCTGCAGCGTGACGGTCCCGAGCGTGGAGGGGTCGACCGTGATCTGGCGCCGGAAGTAGCTCGTCACGTACTTGTTGTTCGGATCCGGCCCGTAGGAGATCACGGTGGCCTCGTCGCCGTCGCCGTACCCGAGCTGCGCCGGGCCCTGCTTCCACGAGGTGTCGCTGAAGCCCGTGGCCCGCCACGCGGTGCCCTGGTCGCTGCCGTTGTCGAGGTAGCGCCAGACCGATCCGGCCGCGACCAGCGTCGTGGTCCCCGGGGGCCCCGTCGGTTTCGTCGTCGTCGTAGTGGTCGTGGTGGAGGTCGACGTGGTGGTGGTCGATGTCGACGTGGTCGTCGTGCTCGACGTCGTGGTCGTCGTCCCCCCGGTGCCCGGCAGGATCGCGACGCCCGTGAGGGAGACCCCGCTGACGCTCGTGAACTCGCCGCCGATGACGAGCGCATCCGCGTTGACGCTGATGGCCCGCACGCCCCAGAAGCCGGTCATCGGGAGGCGGTAGGTCGGGTCGATCGCCCCGCTGCCCGCGTCGGCCACGAGGAGGCGCACGGTCCCGTCGCCGATGTCGCCCTCGTGGAAGCCGAAGTAGACGTTGCCGCCGAAGTACCGGATCGCCTGCACGTCACCGTCGACGGTGTGGGACCACAGGCGGCCCCCGGTCGAGGTGCTGAGCGCCAGCGCCTGGTTCCCGGTGCCGCCGACGCCGGCGAAGAGCTGGTCGCCGGCCGGCGAGATGTCGAGGTCGATGATCTGCGAGTCCGACGGGAAGTAGAAGTTGAGCGACTGGAGCGCGCCGTTCGAGGCGGCGAACGCGGCGACCGAGCGGTGCGAGGTGCCCCCGACCGTGGTGAAGTCGCCGCCCGCGTAGACGCGCGTGCCGTCCGGGGACTGCACGATCGCGTGGACGGTGTCGTTGGGGCCCGGTGGGTTGAAGCTCGAGTCGACCGCGCCGGTGCTGGTGGACACCGCGGCGAAGCGGTTGTGCGAGCTGCCCCCGAGGGAGGAGAACGCGCCGCCGACGTACAGCCGGCTCCCACCGATGGCGAGCGCGTAGACCCCGGAGTTCGTGTTGGCGGTGAACCCGGTGGCCACGGCGCCGGTGGTGAAGTTCACCGCAGCGACGTTCTGGCGGGTCACGCCCTTGATCGTCGAGAACGTCCCGCCGACGAAGAGGCGCGTTCCGTCGGTGACGAGCTCGCGCACCACGCCGTTGGTGTCGGCGGTGAAGCCCGACAGCACGGCGCCGGTGGTGCGGTCGAACGCGGCGAGGTTCGCCCGGTTCGCGCTCGGGCTGCCGCCCGGTCCGGTCACGCGACTGAAGTTCCCACCCACGTACACCGTGTTGCCGACGGTGAGCACCGCCCACACCGGCCCGTTCGTGCTCCAGCCGTTGACGGGCGTGGGCGAGAACGCGATCGGCGCGGCTTCGACGCTCGAAATCGGAGCCAGCGTGCCGACGGCCAACAGGGCCGCGACGAGAACACTCCCGAGTCTCCCGAATCTCCGCACTCCCACCCCTACTTCCGAAGCTGCCCAACCCGCGCGCACGCGGTGGAATACATCGGAACGGACGATAATGATGAGATGTTCGCGAAGGTAGAGGGATGTTCTACACATTCACCTCTGAACGCGCGCGGACCTCTTGCCCAAGTCCGGTAGTTCGGACAAAACCCGCGAAAGCGGCGCGGCAGGTCGGGTCAGAACATGACCTGCGACGACGCGGTGACCGTGCTCGTCGACGGGGCGTTTCCGGCGAGGTCGCGCAGGGTCGGGGCCGCCACGAACTGGAACGCGCCCGAGCGCGGCGTCGGCGCGAGCGCGCTGCACGTCCCGGCGCAGGCACCCGTGACGGTGAACGTCACCGTCCGGGCGTCGCTGCTCAGCGCGAGCGTCCCCGCGAAGGTGACGGTCTGCGTCCTGAACGACGACGTCAGGTAGCCGTTCGTGCCCGTGGACCGGAGCCCGTTCGTCAGGCCGCTGATCCCGTAGGACGTGTTCCCGGTGGCCCGCGACAGGGTCAAGGTCGCGGTGGCCGGGACCGACGCAGGGTTGATCGCCTCGTTGAACGTCACCGAGAAGCTGTCGTCCACCTCGACGGCACCGTTCTTGTTGGTCGGGACGAGGTTCGCCCCCGACGTCGTCGGCCCGCTCGTGTCATAGGTGAACGCGCTGACGGTCGGCGGGGACTGGTTGCCCAGGCCGTCGGTGGCCACGGCGCTCACCGTGTAGGCGACGCCGTTGGAGAGCGCGCTCGTCGGGAGCGCACGGCTCCAGCTCGTCGTCCCCGTGGCGGGCAGCGTCGCGCTCGTCGCCTGCCAGGCCGTGCCGTTCCAGTACTGGTTGTCGCTCTGGCGCTGGACGGTGACGGCGACGCTCGCGATGCCCGAGCCCGCGTCGGCCGCGGTGCCGCAGACGCCCGCGGTCGGGCACCCCGCGTTCCAGGCGGCCGCGTTGTACCGGCTCCCGTCGGCCGGGAACGTCGTGACCGGAGCGGTGCCGCTCTGGTCGATGCGGATCTGGGTGTTGGCGTTCTTGATCGGTTCCGCGTTCCCGAGGGTGTCGACCGAGAAGTAGCGGATGACGTACACGCCGTCGGCATCGAGGTCGATGGTGGATCCCGTGGCCGACGCAGCGGTCGGTGCGGATCCGTCGGTCGTGTAGAAGGTCTGTGCGACGCCGGCACCGCCGGAGTCGACCGCGGTCAGGTGGACGGTGGCCGACGTGTGCCACGCGTTGCCGATCGAGGCGGTGTCGTCGGATGTCGTCGGCGGCGTGACGTCGACGCCGAAGGCCGCGGCGGGCGCCGCGCCGGTGTTGCCCGCCGCGTCCGTCTGGCTCGCGGTGGCCGAGTACGTGCCGGACACGAGCACCGACGTGGAGGCCGACCAGGTGCCGGCGGCGCAGGTCGCGGTGAGCGATGCAGCTGCGGTTCCCGTGATCGTGGCGCGGACCGCGCCGTCCGAGGTCGTGCACGTCCCGGTGAAGACCTGGGGCGCGCCGACGAGAGCTCCCGCCACCGGCTGGTCGAGCGTGACGACGGGAGCGACGCTGTCGACGCTGAACGCGACGGTCGCGCTGGTCCCCGTGGTGCTCCCGCTCGTCTGGGTCGCGGTCGCGTTGTACGTCCCGTCGGGCAGCGACGTCGACGCTGACCACTCGTTCGCGGTGCACGGCGTGGTGAGGATGCCCGACTGCGTGCCGGTGACGTTGACGGTGACGGTTCCCGCGGCTGCGGTGCAGAGGCCGGAGATGGACGTCGGCGCCGGCGCGAACCCGCCGTCGGCCGGGCTCGTGATCGTCACGACCGGGGCGACGGGACCCGCGGCGCTCAGCTCGAGGTCGAAGACCGACCGCGTGTCGGAGTGCGAGTCCTGGTGGACCTCGGCCGCGATCACGTTGTCACCGGCGACCAGCGCGGTGCCGGGGACGGTGAACTCGTGCCAGGTGGTGCCGTCGGCTGCGGTCACCCGCGTGCTGGAGTAGGTGCCGGCCGTGAGCGTGCCGGTCGGGAGGTTGTCGCGCACGATCTCGCTGCCGTTGATGTAGACGGCGGCGCCGTCGTCACGCTTGAGCCGGAGCGTGAGCTGCTGCATCGAGGACGGGTCGGCGATGGTCACGTGACGTAGGTAGTACTGGGTCAGCGTGCCCGAGGGGACGGTCGTCGTCTCCCCCCGGTTGCCCCAGCCGAGCTGCGACGGCCCGGAGGCCCACGACGACGCGTCGAAGCCCGGCTGGCGCCACGCAGTCCCGGGATCGGTGGCATCGGACTTGTACCGCCAGACGTCTCCGGACTGGACGAGCGCACTGCTCCCCGTCGTCGACACCGCGATCGAGCCGGGAGTGGACTCGTTGCCGGACGTGTCGACGGCGATGATCTGGTAGCCGTAGTCCGTGGCCGCGACGAGCGCACCGTCGGTGAGCGTGGTGGCGGTCGTGTAGGCGATCGGCGCTCCGTTCCGGAGCACGACGTAGCCGAGGATGCCCGCGTCGTCGGTCGACGCGGTCCAGCTGAGCGAGACCGACGTCCCGGTCACGTTGGTCACGCTGGGGCCGGGACGGGTCGGCGGGTTCGTCTCGGCCGGGGTTGCTCGCACGAGCTCGAGGTCGAACACGCCGCGGGTGTCGGACTTGGAGTCCTGGTGGACCTCGGCCGCGATGACGTTGTCACCGGCGACGAGGAGGCTTCCGGGAACGGTGAAGTCGTACCAGGTGGTGCCGTCGGCCGCGGTCACACGGGTGCTCGAGTAGGTGCCCGCGGTCAGGGTCCCGGTCGGGAGGTTGTTGCGCACGACCTCGAGACCGTTGATGTACACGGCGGCGCCGTCGTCGCGCTTGAGGCGCAGCTCGAGCTGTGGGATCGACGAGGGATCGGGCACGTTCAGGTGGTGCACGTAGTACTGGGTCAGGGTGCCGGTCGGGACCGTCGTGGTCTCGCCCCGGTTGCCCCAGCCGAGCTGCGACGGGCCGGAGGGCCACGACGAGCTGTCGAATCCGGGCTGGCGCCACGCGGTGCCCGGGTCGGTGTTGGTGGCCAGGTACGACCACGGGTCACCGGACTTGACGAGGGTGAGGTTGTCCGAGGTCGTCGCGTTGACGCTTCCGGGAGCCGACGCGTTCCCCGAGCTGTCGACCGCGAGGACGTCGTAGGCGTACGTCGTGCTCGGTGTGAGGCCCGTGTCGACGAAGCTGGTGCTGGTCGTGAAGAGGACGGGCTGGTTGTTGCGGCGCACCAGGTAGCCCACCACGCTCTGGTCGTCGGTCGACGGCGACCAGGCGAGCGTGACCGTGCTGAACGAGGTGCCGACGACCGTCGGCGCGGGGGTCGTCGGCGGGTTGGCCTCGGTCGCAGTGCGGGCGACGAGCTCGAGATCGAAGACGCCGTCGGCGTTGTTGAGATCCGCCTGGTGCAGCTCAGCCGCGATGGTGTTGTCACCGTCGTGGAAGAGGCTCGCGGGCACCTGGTACTCGAACCAGGTCGACTCTCCGGCACCCGAGACGAACGAGCTCGCCGGTGTGCTTGCGGTGATCGCGCCGTCGGGGAGGTTGTCACGTACCACGGGGACACCGTTGACGTACACGACCGCGCCGTCGTCGCGCTTCAGCCGCACGGTCACCGTCTGGTACAGCCCCGCGCTCGGGATCGTGAAGTGCTTGACGAAGTAGTCGGTGATCGGGCCGCTGGGGATCGTCGTGTCCTCACCCTTGCCGCCCCAACCCAGCTGGGAGACGCCGGTCGGCCAGGTGGACGAGTCGTAGCCGGGCTGGCTCCACGCGGTGCCGAGGTCCTGGCCGTCCGCGCGGTAGGACCACGTGTCGCCGTGGGCCACGAGGGTCGCGGCGGCGGGCGGCGGCGGGGTCACCGAGACCACGGATGTCGTCGCGGAGCGGTTGCCGGTCGTCGTCGAGGGCCCGCACGAAGTAGCGCGCGGTGCCGGTCACGCCGGTGTCGGTGAAGCTCCGGTCGAACGTGGTGCCGACGACGACGGTGCCGAAGGTCGGGTCGTCCTTGAGGATCTCGTACTGGATCGGGTCGGCGCTGTTGTCGGTCGACGGCGTCCAGCTCAGTGTCACGTCGTTGCCCGCGATCGACGTCTGGACGTTCGTCGGGGTCGTCGGGGGAGTGGTGTCGCGGTCGCAGAACTTCTCGTAGCCGCCGTAGTACGGGCTGGCGGATGCGCCCTGGCGGACCAGGTCACCACCGGCCCACATGCAGCCGTTGCTGTCGAAGAAGAGCGCCCACGGGCCCTCACCCCCGGCGCCCTGCAGCTTGAGCTGGGTCGGGTTGAACTCCGGCAGCGCCGACAGGTTGTCGTTCATGTCGTAGGCGCCGATCAGGTTGATCGGGTCGACCCGGCTGTACCCCGTGGGCGAAGAGAAGTTGGTGGTGTCCTGGAACTGGTAGTCGGTGACGCAGTGGCAGGAGCCGTAGAGGATCCCGTCCTTGTAGGCAAGGGCCTGGTAGTCACCCCCGTTGTTCTGGGTGATGTAGCCCTTCTCGAACGCGTAGTTGCTGCGCGCGTAGGAGTGGAGGTAGTGCTGCGAGCCGCCCTGGTAGACGTGGTCGCCCACCTCGAGGATCGCGTTGCTCGGCTCGGTGACGCCGGGCTGGGTCTGCACCCAGGGCTGGAGCCCGGGCACCAGCGCGCCGGTCGTGGTGTCGACGGCAGTCTCGTGGGGCGAGGCGAGCGCGGTGCCGTTCAACGTCGTGAACGTGCCGACCGCGTACAGCCGGTCACCCTGCGGGCTCGCGTTGATGTCCGCCGGCGCGGTGTTGAGCGCTGGCTCCCAGTTCCAGTCGGGGCGGCCATCGGTCAGGCGCACCCGCGCCAGCCGGCTCAGGGTGAGCGGGCCGACGACGTCGCTGCCGGTGCCGCCGGTGATCTTGGTGAAGTTGCCGCCGAGGTAGAGCCACGGGCCCTGGATCGACATCGCGCGGATGTCGTAGGAGCCGGTCGGCCGGGAGGCGTACGCGGACCAGGTCGTTGATGGGACGACCGCGCCGGTGGTGGGGTCGAGCGCGGCGAGCGCGGTGGTGTTCGGCTGACCGTTCACGCTGGTGAACTCACCGCCGACGAACAGCTTGGTGCCGTCGGGCGATGCCATGATCTTCCACACGGGCGCGTCGATGACCGGGTTGAAGGTCGGGATCCACTCGCCGGTGTTCACGTCGAACGCGGCGAGGTACGACTGGGTGAACGTCGGTCCGCCGATGCCGTGCTGGACCTGGAGGAACTTGCCGCCCATGTACAGGGTGTTGCCGATCTGGGCGAACGTCTTGACGTAGTCGTTCATGTTCGAGACCGCGGTGCCGACGTTGATGCCGGTGACGGCCCAACCCTGCGAGACCGGCGTGCGGTCCAGCATCGGGCGCACCGTCGATCCCGAGAGCCCGCTGTCGGGCGCGTACGAGACGCCGGCGGCCGCGATGTCCGCGTCCGTGATCTCCGGGCGGATGAAGACCTGGGTGAACGGGATCGCGCTGTTCTCGTTCGCGAACTCCCACAGGTAGCTGTTCGGGTCGTTGCTGCCGTTCGTCACGTTGCTCCCGAAGGAGAACCCGGCCTCGCTGTTGTGGCTCGTGATCGGATACGTCGTCACCCGCCGCGTGTCGTTGCCCACTTGGACGTTCGCGGTGGTGTTCGACTGATACCACGACGTCCCGAGGCTCGTGGTGGTCGCGTCGAACGTGATCGAGCTGAGCGGGATCCCTCCGCCGAACGCCCACGACCACGACCCGAAGGTCTTCACCTTCATCCGGACCTCTTGCCACGTGGTGCCCGTGGGGTTCGTGGCGCGGCGCAGGCGGATCCCGTCGGGGAGCGCGTCCATCCGACCGCCGTTCATCAGACCGTCGACGGTCGGCGTCGGAAGCGTGCTCGGGGCGAACGCGTCGGGCCCGGTGACGTTCGCGCGCAACGTCGACGGCGAACCCTGGCCCCAGTAGGGGAAGGTCCAGGCCTCACGCCCGCGCCCGATGAGCTCCCAGCCACCGCCGTCGGTGGTCATGTCGCAGTAGACCTGCTGGGGGTCGACCAGCTTCGGCGTCCACAGCCAGTAGACCCCGTCCGCGCTCGCCGGGTAGCTCTGCTTCACCGACCAGCAGCTCGGCGCGGCCGACGTCTCGGTCTGGCCGTTGCGCGCCACGCCCGGGACGCCCGCGGCGCTCGCCGTGCTCGCCGGTGCGGCGATCCCGACCACGCTCGTGGCGACCAGGGCGATGATGCCCACCAGCACACCGGTGGCTCGCCGCCCCCGTGCCCAACCCCGCCCGCAGACCTCGCCCGATTGCCCCATGGTCGATCCCCAGCCTCGCTGTCGCGTCTGTCGCGACGAGCGCGGTCCGTGGTCCGGCCTTCGTGCCCTGACGATCCCAGCCTGGTCCTCGGAGTCGCGCTCCGCCTCGTCCTGGGTGAGACTAATCCCGACGTAAACCCCGATATCGGAGAAACAGCCCGGTTAACGGGATTGTCGCGAAAAACGCATAAACCGCGGACTCAGACGCGGGGCGTTGGGCGACGACGATGAACTCGGTGAGCCCCGGGTCGTAGTCGTCGCCGAGCACGCCGCAGACGAGCTTGCGGAGCGTCTTCCACTTGGATCCGGTCAGCCCGACCTTCTCGCGCGTAGCGCTGCTTGTTGTCCTCGAAGCGCTCGACGTACGCGACTTCGAGTCCGAGCGCGCGCAGGAGTCGCTCGAGGCGGTCGCGCTGGAGGGTCCCGTCGAGCACCGTGGGGAACGGCCCGCCGTGCTCGTCGTCGTCGGTGTGCACGGCCTTGCGGTCGAGCACGTGGCGGTAGGCCCACACGTGGAACTTCGTCGGCGTGGCCTTGGTGAGCATGGCCTTGGCCGAGTGGACGTTCGGGAACACCGCGATGAGCACGCCGCCGGGGCGCAGCAGGCGGGCCATGTCACCGAGGGCGACATCGGGCTCGCTGATGTGCTCGAGCGCGTAGACGCTGACGATCCCGTCGAAGCTCTCGGGCGGGAAGTCCATGTCCTCGACCCCGACCAGGTAGCTCTCGTCGAGGCTCAGGTTGCCGGAGAGACCCTCTTCGTCGAGGTCGATGCCGACGAGGTGGGTCGTGCCCGGGATCATGACGCTCGACTGCAGCCCGCAGCCGACGTCGAGCACCTTGCGCTCGGCGTTGCCGACGAGGAGCTGGTCCGCGATGGCCTCGGCCCGGTCGTAGACGGCCCGCGTCACCGGGTTGACGTGCCAGTGCGCTTCCTTGGGACGCTCCGCGAGGAAGTCCTCGGTCTTCGCCATGCCCACGATGTCGCTCCTCCTCGGGTGCCCGCGCTCTCTTATGAATTCGGACAAATGCTACCCCGACTGTAGGGGCTCTTTGACCGTTTCGCGACGGTTCTGGGCCATCCCTACTGGTACGTCGCGGTCAGCCGCACGTCGAAGCTGAGCGGGTCGGTGCCACCGCGCCACCCGTGGTGGACGGAGACCGCGATCACGTTGGTCCCGTCGTGGAGCATCGAGGCCGGGATCGTGAACGGGTGGTAGATCTCCTGGGCCCGTTCGGCGCTGCTCAGAACGTTGACCGCGTACGTGTCGAAGTTGATGGTTCCGGTCGGCATGTTGTCGCGGAACGCTTCGACGCCGTTGACGTAGACGACCGCGCCGTCGGTGCGCAGCAGCGAGAGCGTGAGCCCGGTGATCTGCGAGGTGTCCGAGACGGTGATGCTCTTGCGGAAGTAGTGGCTGACGTACCGCAGGTTCTGCACCGCGCCACCGTTGTACAGCACCGTCGTCTCGTCGCCCTGGTTGTACCCGAGGATCCCGGCGCCGCTCTTCCAGAGCGAGTCGTCGTAGTTCAGCGCACGCCACGCGGTGCCGCGGTCCACGCCGTCATCGGTGTACTTCCAGACGGACTTCGCCGCGACGAGCGTCTCGGTCGTGGCGTGGGTCGCGACCACCAGCGCGGTCGACGGGTTGGAGGCGTTGAGCGCCGCGTCCGTCGCGCGCACCGTATACGTGTACGTGGTGCCCGGGGTGAGCCCCGTGTCGGTGAACGTGGTCTGGGTCGTCGCCGGCAGGTCGACGCCGTTGCGGGTCACGATGTAGCTGGCGACCCCGGTGTCGTCGGTCGACGGGTCCCAGGCCAGGCCGATCTGCGTGGTGCTCCGGGCGGTGGTCCGGAGGTTCTGCGGGACCGACGGCGGGGTGAGGTCCGTGCCGTCGGGCGTGGTGACCGGCAACGGCGTGGAGTCGAGGGACGTGTTGCCCGCGGCGTCCTTCGCCCGCACCGTGTAGCTGTAGCTGGTGTTCGGCGCGACGGTGGTGTCGTTCGCCGTGGTCTGCGTGGTGGTGCTGGCCACCACGACGCCGTTGCGGACGAGGTCGTAGCCGGTGACGCCGACGTTGTCCGTCGCCGCGTTCCACGAGACGACGACGTGGGCCGCGCCGACCACGGGGGCGGTGAGCCCATCGGGTGTGCTCGGCGCGACGACGTCCGGGGTCGTGACGGGGAGCGCCGCGGTCGCGAGCGACTCCACGTTGTTGCCCACGGCGGTGACCGTGTAGCTGTAGCTCTGGGCACTCGTCAGGCCCGGGTCCGTGAACGAGTTCGTCGTGGGCGAGCCGACGAGCGTGCCGTTGCGGTACACGTTGTAGCTCGTGACCGGGCCGCTCGGAGCGGTCCATGCGAGCGACGCCGAGGTGCCGGTGACGGCCGTCGTGTGCAGGTTCGTCGGCGCCGACGGACCCTGCTGCCGGGCCGCCTCGAGTGCAAGGTTGAAGCTGATGTCCGAGCTTCCCGGCCCACTGCTGGTGGATCTCCACCGAAATGGTGTTGGTGCCGGTGACGAGCAACGCCGGACTGACGTTGAACACGTTAACCACGTGCTCTCGTCGGTGCCTTCGATGTTGTTGACCGCGAACGTGCTGCTGGTGATCGTCCCGTTCGGCATGTTCGAGCGCAAGACCTCGGTCCCGTTGAGGTACACGACCGCACCGTCGTCACGGACCAGACGCAGCGTGAGCGCACCCATGTCGGCGGCGTTCGCGACCGTGAACTGCTGGCGGAAGTACGTCGTCGGGTACTTGTGATTCGCGTCGGGCCGTAGCCGACGACCGTGGCCTCGTCACCGTCGCCGTAGCCCAGCTCGGCCGACGCCGGTCTTCCACGTCGAGTCGTCGAACGTGCCGGCCCGCCAGGCAGTGCCCTGGTTGGTTCCGTTGTCCAGGTACCGCCAGGTCGAACCTGGGTTCAGGAGTATCACGCCCGTGCGGCCCACGATCGGTGCACTCGGCGGGGAGAGGTTGGCGGCGGCGTCCACCGTCTGGATCGTGTACGTGTAGTCGGTCCCCGGTGTGAGGTACGTGTCGGTGAAGGTCGTCGTGGTCGGGTAGCCGACTTCGATGCCGTTGCGGAGCACCCGGTAGCCGGCGACTCCCTGGTTGTCGGTGCCGGGCGCCCACGAGAGCGTCAGCGACGTGCCGCTGGAGGCCGTGACGCTCGGCGTGCCCGGCGCAGTCGGCGGCACGGTGTCGGTCGAGGCCGGCGGCAGGAGCGCGACGCCGTGGGTGTTCACGCCGTTGAAGTTGGTGAACTCGCCGCCGACGACGAGCGTGTTGGTGCGCGGGCGAGACGTCGATGTCCCAGGTGCCGTAGAAGCTGTTCACGGTCGGGCGCAAGCTGTTGAGTGCGCCAGTGGCGGCGTCGACCGACAGGAGCCGGACGGTGCCGTCGCCGATCGCTCCCTCGTGGAACCCGAAGTACACGTTGCCCTGGTAGTAGCGCACCGCTTGGGTGTCCCCGTCGACCACGTAGGACCACTGCTTCTGGCCCGTGATCGTGCTCCAGCTCGCGGCCTGGTTCTCGAGGCCGGCGAGCGCGGCGAAGACCCGGTCGCCCGACGGTGAGATGTCGACGTCCTCGACGGACGGCGGTTGGGTCGGGTCGAACACGAGCGGGTACTGGAACGTGACCGAGGTCGCGGCTCCCGTCGCGGCCGTGACCGCGGCGAGGTAGGAGTGCGCCGCGCCGCCGATGTTCACGAAGTCGCCGCCGACGTAGACGGTGTTGCCGTCGGGCGAGGTGACGACGCTGTGCACCGTGTTGTCCGGAGCCGGGTTGAAGTTCGGGTCGACCGCACCCGTCGTGGTGTCGACGGCACCGAGGTGCGCGCGGGTGACGCCGTTGAGCGTCCCGAACGAACCGCCGACGTAGAGGCGCGAGCCGCTGACCCGCAGCGCGTAGACGTTCGACGTGGCGCCGCCGGTGAACGTGCTGCTCACCGCGCCGGTGGCGGGATCGAGGGACGCGAGCCGGGTGCGGCTCTTGCCGCCGATGGTGGTGTAGTCACCGCCGACGAAGAGATGCGTGCCGTCGGTCGCGAGCGACAGGACCCGGCCGTTGGTGTCCGCCGAGAACCCGGTGCGGATCGCGCCGGTGGTGATGTCGAACGCGGCGAGGTTGGCGCGCGCCAACGTCTGGGATCCGTCCGGGGACTGGACCGAGGTGAACGCACCCCCCGCGTACACGGTGTTGCCGACCACGAGCACCGCCTTCACGATGCCGTTGGTGCTCCAACCCGCGACCGGCGTCGGGCTGAACACGATCGGCGCGGGTGCTGCCGATGGCATTCCCGCCACGCCGACGAACGTCAATGCCGCGACGAGCGCGACCCCCAGCTTCCCAAGCTTGCTCACTGCCCAGCCTTCCCGTCCGGTTCGTGCCCGCGCCCCCGCGGACGCCACAAAGTGGCTGAGGGGAGACTATATGGGATTGGGGGTTGGGATATAGGTCGTTCTTCCTAAATCCCCCAGGGAAGCTTCCGGTCCAGGATCGCTTCGACCGCGGCGATGTCCGGGCCGAGCTCGGTCGCCAGGCGAGCCCGGGTTTCGGGGTCCAAGCTCTCGTCCGGCTCGGCGTTGTGCTGCTCCGGGTGGCGGAGCGCCCGGCGGGGCAGGTCGAGCCGGTCGGTGACCCGGTCGACGCTGGCCTGGGGGTTCGCGTACATCTCCTCGCTGATCTCGACCAGGACCTGGTCCCGGCCGAACGCGTCGAACCAGCGCTCGAGCATCGGTGCGTACCGGCCCTGGTCCACGTACGAGGAGTGGCGGTGGCCGAAGCTGACGTAGCCGTCGTCCACGAGGATGCGCGCTTCCTCGCCCGCGAGCCGTGTGGGCTCGAGCTCGATCGCCTCGGCGAACGTCAACGACTCCGTTCCGTTGCTGCGCCGCTCCTTGAAGTGGGAGAACGCGCGCTCGACGGGATCGCGCAGCACGACGACGATCAGTGCGTCGGGGACGAGGGCGCGGGCTCGGCGCGGCGCGAGTGGGTGGTACAGGTAGTACGGCGTCGACTCGCCGGCCACCACCCGGTGACCGAGCCGGCGTGCCGCGAGCCGGCGCGCTGCGATGGTCGGGAAGTGTGAGCGGTACCAGCGCTCGCCGCGCGCGAAGTTCTCGTCGAAGTAGTAGGTCCCCTTGATGTTCTCGGGCCGCGGGAAGAGGTTGAGCACGCCGTCGTGCTCGGCGAGGTAGCGCCACATCGACGTGGTGCCACCGCGCTTCGCTCCGACGAGGAGGAAGTCGGGGAGCGGACGGAGATCCGCGGTCGCCATGCCGTACCCGCGGAGCGCGCGCTTGGCGGCCTCGCGCCCGAACGCCTCCGCGGCGAACCGCGGGGGCGGCAGCGTCTCGTAGCTCGGAGCCGGCTTGACGTTCGGTGGGTGCGGGCTCGTCGCCGCGTCGGTCGTCGCGTGCATTGGGTTCGCCTTCACTGGAGCTCGATCGCGGCGAGCTGCGGATGGTCTTCGCGCCAACAGATCCCGGCCGCGACTCCGACGAGGACGAATTGGGGCAGCAGTCCGTAGTACGGGACCTGGGTGAGCGCGATGACGATGCAGATGTGTGCCCACATGGATGTCGGCGTTCGGGCGCGCGCGGTCGCCAGGGTGAGCGTCACCATCGCGATGAGCAGGAGGGCCAGCCCGACGAACCCGTGCGAGAACATCACGTACCAGAAGAGGCCGTGCGTGCCGATCGGGAACCCGGTGTCCTCGGATTGGGGCGCGCCGTACCCGACGAGCGGGGACTGCTGGGTCTTCTCGAACGCCATGCTGTAGAGGTTGCCGCGGTCCTCGTTGCTGACGTCGGACTGGTCCAGGCGCGTCGACACCACTCCCGCGAGCGGAGTGAAGAGGACGAGCGCGAAGACCAGCGTGCCCAGCATGACGATCGCGAACAGCGGTCGCGCGTCACCTCGGAACGCGCGGCGGCCCGCGAAGTAGATGAGCGCCACCGCGATGCTCGAGCCACGCGCCGCGGTTGGTCGAGATCACCAGCGGGACGAGCGCGAACGCCGCGATCGTCCACCCGATCGTGCGCCGGCGGGCCGACGGTGCGAGCAGCCACGACAAGATGAAGAACGGCGTGAGCAGGCCGAGGGTCGACCCCCAGCCGTTCGTCGCCTCCATCGGAGCGGCGGGACGGGGGACGGATCCGCCGACGAACGTCTGCAGCTCGGCGAACCGGACCACGGTCAGGTCGTAGATGAACTGGTTGTTGAGCACTCCCTGGGGCACCACCCGCTGCAGGAGCGACGGCTGCACGGTCGAGGGGAACAGGAGCGCGAGGTAGCCGAAGAAGATCAGGACGATCCACAGCGCGGCGAGCAGGTCGACGATGCGCTTGGTCGGGACGCGCCGCGTGGACGTGTTGCAGAGCCAGAGCATCGCCACGACCGTGGAGACCCAGATCAGCCACCGGTACGTGAACACGCCGGCGGAGTTGAGGTTCGGCAGGTTCAGGGCCGTGATCGGGATCCAGAGCACGAGCGCGACGAGCGGGAGGATCGATCCCGGGACGCGCAGGGTGCGCCGCTGGATCATCGGGATGCCGAACACGAACGCCGGGATGACCCAGACGATCGCGGCGATGCCCAGGAAGTAGGCGACGGGCATCCAGACGGTGAGCAGGAGCATCGGCCAGATGGGGTCGAGCAGCGGGCGCTTCTGCTCCTGGACCTGCGGGAGCGGCTCCTCGACCGGGTCGACGAGCTCGGGGACGACTGCCGTCATCGGACGCCCCAGACCAGGTCGTCCACGAGCGACGCCACTCCGGCGATGCCCGGGGGAGATCCGACCGTGGCCGGGATCGCGTAGGCCTCGGCGTCCTCCAGCACGCGATCGAGCGCCGCGAACAGGTCCGGGCGGTCCTCGGCCAGGGTGACCAGGTCGCGGCCGCCGAGGAAGCGGGAGAACGCCAGCTGGTGGTTGTCCACGTGCTCGCCGAGGTCGCCCCGTCGGGGGACGACGATCGGGCGCCGGCCCGCGGCGCGTGCTTCCATGATCGCGCCGGGCCCGCCGGGGCACACCACTGCCGATGCTTCGCGCAGCAGCTCGCGGAAGCGCTCCGGGGAGAGGAACGGGATGGACTCGGCCCGGTCGACCGCGCGCGCGTTGCCGTGCTGGACGACGAGGCGCGCGCTCGGGTGCTGCTCTCCCCACGCGTCGATCCAGTCCATGAGCCGCTCGAAGCGGTGGTGGTCGGTGCCGACCGTCGCGAAGACGAGCGGACCGGAGTCGGGGGCCACGATCAGTACACCGGACCGGCGGTCACGGTGTCGCGGTACAGCTGCTCCTGCTCCGGCCACTGGACCAGGAAGAGATCGGTGACGGGTCGACAGAGCCGGCCGGTCATCGTCGCGGAGTCGATGCGGTCGTAGACCTCGAGGTACACGGTGTGTGCGCCCAGCAGCCGGCCGACCCAGAAGAAGGGGACCGCGACGCCGGCTCCGGTCGAGATGATGACGTCGGGCCGCTCGCGCCGCAGGACGCGCACGGACAGCACGAGGTTGCGCACCAGGTTGACGACGTTGCGGGTGGTCGGGTGGTACACCCACGTCACCTGCTCGCCCTCCAGCCGGCTTTCGGCGTCGGGGAGCTGGAAGCACGCCCAGCTGCGCTCGTGCTCGCTCCACCACGGTCGCAGCAGCATCAGCTGCGCGAGGTGACCGCCCGACGAGCAGACGAGCAGGACGCGGTAGCGCCGCGCCGGGCGCGACGGCCCGCGGGGCGCGGCCCGGCAACCACCAGGGGCGGCGCCGACCGCCCCGCGTCGTGCGGGGAGCGCTCGTCGCGGTGCGCGTCGCCATGGCTACCAGCCGGTCGGAATTCGGTACGTCACGATTCCGAGGACCTCGGTGCCGACGGCCGAGAACAGCTCGAGGGTGCGGACCAGCTGCTCGCGCGTGCTGTTCGAGGGGTCGAAGACGACGATCACGGAGTCCACCAACGGGCAGAGCTCGAGCGACTCGGCGGACGTCAGCACCGGCGCGCCGACGATGATCTCCGTGTCGAAGCGCGAGCCGAGCTCCGCGAGCCGCGTCTCCGCGGTGGTGCCGGTCTCGACCGCGAGCGCGCCGGATCCGGAGCGGGCGAGCGCCGGCATCAGCGTCAGACCGTGGACGTCGAGCGGCTCGACGAGGAGCCGCTCGATCGGGCGGTCGCCTACGAGCACCTCGACGTTCGGCGCGGCCTCGACGGCGAAGTACTCCGCGAGGTCCGTCTTGTTCGGCCAGGCGAGGAGCGTGCTCCAACCCGACGACGCGATCGTCACCGCGAGGTTCGCGCCGACGGCATCGGCCGCGGGCCCGGCGGCGACGCCGGCGATGAGCAAGCGGCGCGGGCCCGTGCCGCGGCGGGGCCAGAGCCGTACCCGCAACCCGCGGTAGGCGCTGGCTTCGTCGCCGGCGGGGTCCACCAACGACGGCAGCCGGCCGGGCGTGTTGTTGCGCGGCCGGGGGATCTCCGCGAGCGGCTCGCGGCCCGAGACCTCGACGAGGTCGTGGCGGCTCCGGATCCCCCGGTCGGTGCGGTCCCGCACCAGCGCGAGGCCGAGGCCGATCAGCGTCCCGAGCACGCCGGTGGCGAAGATGGTGATGATCAGGGAGCTCTTGCTCGCCGGGCTGGGAAGGTCCGCGGGGCGGATGATCTCGCCCGGTTCCGTGTCGATGGACGACGTGGCTGCAGCCTGCGTCTCGAGGTCGCTCAGCTGGGCGATGAGCGCGCTGCGCCGGGCCTGGGCCTGCGTGGCCGCGTCGCTGCCGGCCGGGTTGGCGGCGATGGTGGCGGCGGCGTCCGCCAGGTTCCGGTTGATCGCCGCCTGCTGGTCGGTGAGCTCGGCGATGGTGCGCTTCTGGGTCTCCTCGGCGTTCGTGCGCCGGTAGTCGAGGTAGGCCTGGGCGAACGCCTGCGCGCCGGCCTGGGCCCGCTCGGGGGTGCTTGCCGCGAACGCGATGTTCAGGATCAGTGTGCCGACCGGGTTGTCGACCGTGAGCCGGTTGACGAGGTCCTTCGGGTCCTTGTCGAGCTTGAGCCGCTTGGCGACCGTGTTCGCGACGACGGTCGAGTCGAGGACCTTGGCCTGGGTGTCGGCGCCGACGTCCTCGATCCGGTTGTCCGCGAAGGGGTCGGAGAGGATCGGACGGATCACGACGGACGAATTGCTGGTGTAGGTCACGCCCTTCTTGAAGGTGTACAGGCCACCGAGCACCATGAAGACGAGCGCGCTCGCGACGACGACTCGCCAGCGCCGCTTGATGATCGCGGCGTAGTCGCCCAGCGACATCGACTCGCGTTCCTGGGGCATCAGGGTCTCCTAGGTGGGGCTGGGGGCAACGATCACTCTGGGCGGTTCGCGCCGGAAGCTGTCGAGCAGCTCCTGGAGGTGTATCGACCGGCGGAGCCGCCACGTGAGCACTGAATACGCGGTGCCGCCGACGAGGGTGGCCACGAAGAGGCCGGCCCAGCTGTCGCCGAACGCCAACCGGGCGCCGAGGCAGGCCAGGCCGACGGTGCCGAGCGACAGCGCGATCGTGCGGACCATGGGCATGGACCAGGGGTGGATGCCCATCCGGCGGGAGGCCTGCAGCGCGGGCAGCCCGTCGGCGACGATGAGCGTGAGGCCCCACACGAAGCCCGCCGCGCCGATGCCGTACATCGGCACGAGGATGAGGTTGCCGATCACGTTCACGCTGAGTGCCGCGGCCGAGTTGAACAGGCTCTGGCGGCTCCGGCCGCTCATGAGGATGACGCTGTCGCACGGCCCGCCGAGGCACGCCAGCATCATGCCGATCGAGAGGAAGATCAGCGCGGCCTCGGCCTGGACGTAGGCCGGTCCGAACACCCGGAGCAGCACCGCGGCGAACGAGCCCACGATCAGGTAGGTCGGCCAGATGATCGCGACCTGCCACGTCGTGGTCTGGGCCACGACCTTCTTCGCGTCGTTGATGCGACCGATGGTGAGCAGGCCGCTGACCTTGGGCCCGACCGCCTGCATGAAGGCCTCGGCGATGAACGCACCGACGAGGAGGTACCGTGTGCCCGCGGCATAGATGCCGCCGGCGGTCGCGCCGATCAGCGCGGAGACGAAGAGCGTGTCGAACCAGAGCACGACGACGTTGAACGCCTGACCGAACGCGCGGGGGAGGGTGAAGATCCAGAAGGTGCGGAGGAGGGGCACGAACGGTGCGGGGAGCCGGTCGGCCTTCGGCGGGAGTCGTGCCTCCTCCTTCCGGATGAGCCGGACGTAGAGGAACACGGTGACGAGCGCGGCGATGAACGTGGTGAGTGCCCACGAGACCATCACCGCGACCGGCCCGCCACCGGCGGCGATGACGACGTACGCGGCGATCGGCATGGCGAGCGCGCGGACGATCTTCTCGACCCAGACCTGCACCTTCATCGTGCCGAAGCCGCGGCTGCCCAGGACCAGCACCGAGTACGCGGCCGAGAAGGGGAGGAACGGGGTGAGCAGGCGGATGAGGTCCGCGATGAGCTTCGTGTCCTCGCCGCCGCTGAAGAGCCGGGCCAGGCCCGCCGCGCTGTACCAGAGGATGACGGAGAAGACGATGCCGAGCAGGAGCACGGGCACGACCGCGGCGATGACCGTCGGGCGGATGCGTTCCTCGCGTCCGAGCGCGCGGTCCCGGCTGATCATCCGGACGAGCCCGGTGCTGCCGCCGAGCTCGGCGAACCGGCTCATCACGGTGAACACCGCGATCACGACGATGACGGATCCGGCCTTCGTCGCGCCGAGCTCGCGGGTGAGCACGACGAGCAGCAGGAAGCTCGCGACGCCGTAGATGATCGAGCCGACGATGTTCAGCGCGCCGCCGCGCGCGACCTGGCGCACGTGGCTCTGCGTCTCGAGGTGGTCTTCCGCCTCGGAGAGGGTGTCGCTGGTCGCGTCGTGAGTGGTGTCGGTCATCGCGTCACCCCACGCGTCGCGTCGGCGCCACTGCGGGCCTGGCGGGCGCGCTCTTCGCGCAGGAGGACCTCGGTGTGGTGAAGCGCGACGACCGCACGCCGCTCGTCGACGGGGATGCCCAGGCGCGCGAGCCCGGGCTGGGCATCGGCCGCGGCGTAGGTGAGCGCGACATCGGCAGCTTCCTCGCGCAGCACGAGGTGACGGAGGTGGAAGAACTGGAGGAGGTCGAGACCGAAGGGGACGTCGGCCGCGCTGTACGCCCAGTCCCACGCCCACAGGTCGCCGCCGGCCACGGCCAGGTTCCACTCGACCCAGTCGCCGTGCCAGCGTCCGAACGTGAGCTCCGCGTCGCCGTGGTCGCGCTCGACGGCTTCGAGGTGGTCGAGCAGCTGCGACCGGCCGGAGCGGATCGCGATCTCGGCGGTCGCCACGGCCTCGGCCCAGTAGGTCGACGCCGTCACCTTGTGGCGGGTCACCGGGCCGTCGAGGCCGGCGACGTCGAGCAGCGGCTCGATCGGGGGCAGCTCGGCGGAGCGCAGCCGGCGCGCGGCGCTCGGCATCGGCGCGGTGACGAGGAGCTCGAGGCCCTCCCACGACCCACGCCACGCGACCTCGGGCACGCGGACGCGATCCCAACCCGCGCGACCGGCGAGCTCGAGGGCATCGGCCTCGGCGTGGATCATCGCCGTCGTCACCGGGTCCCAGCCGATCTTGGCGAAGCCGATCGAACGGCCGTCGGGGGAGAACAGCTGGAGGACGGGCGTCACGAAGCCCGATCCGCCCTTCTCGGTCCCCGCGAACACGACCCGGGGCTCGCCGAGCACCGCGGCCAGGTGGTCCAGCAGGACCGCGGCGTCGGGTGCCGCCACGATCTCGCGGGACTCGGAGATCCGGCCGGCCGCCCCGGACCACAGCGCGGCGCCGATCACCCCGCGGGCCACCCGGACCTTGAGCGGCCGCAACCGGTTGTAGGCCAGCACCGAGCGGGCGGCCGCCCGTCGCGACGAGGCCGGCACCAGGAAGTGGCCGGCGGGGCCGCGCACGGCCAGGAGCTCGGCCACCACGCGGCCATGACCGTTCGATTCCTCGTGGGGGAGTCCGGGATGGGCTTCGCCACCAGCGTGCGATCGGACGATCAGCTCCGAGAGCGGCGGTGCAGCCCACCCGTCCTTGGTCGCAGAGCCGGGCACGTCGCGATTGTAACCTTCCTGCCCCTCACTACCTATACACCCCATTCCGAGCAACTCGCGCACTCCATCCCCGCGCGACCCGGGCGGGGACGGGTCGCCGATCGGGCTCGCGGCCCGGCTCACGACGTCGCCCGCGGCGGTCCGAGGAAGGCGATCGGGGCCGATCCGACCGCGATCCGGACGTCGTCGAACTGCACCTCGTTCGTCTTGGTGGTGCCGCCCGGGCCGAGCACGAGGTCGCGCACCGAGCTGGGCACCTGGCCGGTCGACGTGATGGACGCCTGCGGGACCCCGTCGACCCGGACGTCGGCGACGTAGGTCGTGGAGGCGAACGAGCCCTTGGCCTCCACGAGGTGCCACTGCCCGAGGGTGATCGGACCGGGTTCGATGGCGGTGTCGCCCCGGTAGAGGTCCCACCGGAAGGTCCGCACCGGCGTGTCGACGAAGAAGTCGAAGTTGTTCTTGGCCGGCTGGTTGCGCACCGTGAAGAGGTCGACGCTCTGGCCCGGGGTCCAGGAGATGACCCGCATCCACGCCCGGAACGACCACCATCCGCCGTTGTCGCCCCCGTCCCAGCTCGCGTAGGCGTCGGCCCCGGTCGCGTGGACGTCGAGCCCGAAGTCGCCGTTCTTGGCGGCGGCGTGGGTGACCCGGGCGCGCTCGCTCTCGGCGAACGGTCCGAGGGTGCCCGTCTCGAACCCGGTCGCGGCCGTCCCGGAGTGGGCGGAGGGCGTCCCCGTCCTCGCCGTGGGACCCGGGTTCGCGGCGGCGGTGCTCGAGCCCGAGCTGCACGCCGGGGCGACGAGCGCGAGCGCGAGCGCGGCGAGCCACCACACGTTGGGGGTTCGCCTCAGCTCCATCACCCAGTCCTTCTCGCGCCGGCTCTCGACGTCGGCACCCGCGCCCCCGCGCCTGAGCGCGGCCCGCGCTTCATACCATGTGAGCTATTCGACCCATCTGTTCCGACTTGGGCATTTCCGATCTAGTCTTCGGGGGGTTGCCGGCACCGGGACACGCGGGGGGAGCGGATGCGGCGCGCACGGCTGGGCACGCTGATCGCAGGTTGCGCGCTGGCCGGCGTGGCCGTCGTCGCGGTCGGATCGCACGGCGCGGGTGGCGCCACGGCGCCGACGGTCAGCCTGCCGACCGCGGGGATCAACGTGGTCGAAGGCACGGCCGGCACCACGCCGGTGGTGCTCACCGCGACGCTCGCCGCACCTTCGCCCACCGCGGTGCAGGTCGCGTACGCGACCGTCGACGCGACGGCGAAGGCCGGCGACGGGGACTACGTCGCGGCGACCGGGACGCTCACGTTCCCGGCCGGGGTCGTGAGCCAACAGATCACCGTTCGGATCAACGGTGACACCAAGCTCGAGGACACCGAGATGTTCCGGGTCAAGCTGTCGAAGCCGGTCGGCGCGACGCTCGGCAACGCGAAGGAGAAGGTCGAGATCGAGAACGACGAGCTGCCCGCCGTCGTCATCAAGCCCGTGACGGTCAACCCGGGCAAGAACGCGGTCTTCAAGGCCAAGCTCGCGCAGCCGTACTACGAGGGCCTGACGCTGAGCGCGCGAACGGTCAACGGCACCGCGAGGGCACCGGCGGACTTCACCGCCATCAACACCGCGATCACGTTCCCCGCCGGATCGAAGGGTCCGATCAAGGTGCCGGTGGCCACCGCGCCGAACGCCGCGCCGGAACCGGCGGAGACGTTCTCGATCGAGGCCGGCACGACGGTCGCCACCCTGGGCACCGGCACCGCGACGATCAAGGCCGGTGGGACGACGGCTCCCACACCGCCACCCAACAGCGCCGCGTGCCCGAGTGGCTCGACGGTGACGACCCCGGTGGCGGCCGCCCCGAGCTCACCGTCGTCGCCGGCGACGTTGCTGCCGCCGACCGGCGTCACGGCGGGTGCGCAGTGGGACCTGATGTTCGACGACGAGTTCAACGACGCCGCGGTGACCGCCTCGAAGTGGAGCACCGGGATGCGCACCGGCGCGCAGACGCTCGAGAGCAACGGCGAGCTGGAGTGGTACCAACCTGCGAACTCGGTGGTCACCACCGACAACGACGGCTTCGGCCAGATCGGGGTGCTCCGCCAGACGCTGCAGCAGCAGACCGTCCCGAGCGAGCACTACACCGTCCGCACGCTCAGCCGGATCTACCCGCCCTCGAAGTGCGCGTCGTACTACGACCCGAGCGTGAACAACTCGACCTCCGCGTCGAACACGAACCTCACCGAGGTGCCGTACCGCTTCACGTCCGGCATGCTCAACAACTCGAAGAGCTTCGGCTTCAAGTACGGCTACGTGGAAGCCCGGGTGAAGATGCCGAAGGGCTTCGGGCTCTGGCCCGCGCTCTGGCTGCGCGACTGGCGCGGTTGGAACTACGAGATCGACGCGTTCGAAGGATTCGACCGCAGCGCGCGGCGTGTTGCGCACGAGCTACTGGTGGGGTGACGGCAGCAGCCACAGCACCGAGAACGACGGCGGCGACGTCGGCATCGCGGCGGACGGTTCGCCGTGCCGGCAGGACGTGCCGGTCCCGCCCACCTCGTCGAGCCCGTCCAGCTGCTCCCTCGCGGATGGCATCGACCTCTCGGCGGGGTACCACACGATCGGCCTGAACTGGACCGCAACGAAGTACGAGCTCTACCTCGACGGGGTCAAGCGGTGGACGTCACCGGCCGGGGCGGACATCGCGAAGTACTACAGCCACCTCATCTTGAACCTGGCGCTGGGCAACAACGCGTTCGAGTTCGACTGGACCAAGGAAGCGGTCAAGCCGTTCGACGCGAACCTCTTCAGCTCGACGATGTTCCCGAAGCGGACCATCGAGTGGGACGACGTCCGGGTTTGGCAGCCGGCCGACGCGCACGACACCTGCGCACCCGCCGCCTGCGGCTGAGGCCCTCAGCGAGGGCCCCGACGCGCCGAACAAAGCGGTCGGGTTCCCGGGCCCGCCGGCGCTACCCTCGACGCATGGAATTCCGTCGCATCCACGCGCTTCCGCCGTACGCCTTCGCCGAGATCGACGCGTTGAAGATGGCGGCCCGCCGTTCGGATGTCGACGTGATCGACCTGGGGTTCGGCAACCCGGACATCCCGTCGCCGGCGATCGCGGTCGAGAAGCTGGCCGAGGCGGCCAAGAACCCGCGCAACCACCGGTACTCCCAGACCCGCGGCGTGCCCCGCCTGCGCCTCGCGATCACGGACCTCTACCGCCGCCGGTTCGGGGTGGAGCTCGATCCCGAGACCGAGGCGTGCGTGACCATCGGTGCGAAGGAGGGCTTCTCGCACCTCATGTGGGTCCTGCTCGGTCCGGGTGACACCGCGCTCGTCCCGAGCCCGTCGTACCCGATCCACATCTGGGGCCCGATCCTCGCGGGCGCGGGGGTGCACTACGTGCGGCTCGGCCCGGAGCAGGACTTCTTCGCGAACCTGCACGCGGCGTGGGAGCAGGCGTGGCCGCGGCCGCGCGTTCGTCGTGATGTCGTTCCCGCACAACCCGACGGGGACGTGCGTGGACCTCGAGTTCATGACCCGCATGGTCGACTTCGCCCGCGAGCACGACGTGCTGCTCGTGCACGACTTCGCCTACGCCGAGCTCGGCTTCGACGGCTACGAGCCGCCGTCGCTGTTGCAGGTGCCGGGCGCGAAGGACGTCGCGGTCGAGATCTACAGCCTGACGAAGAGCTTCTCGATGGCCGGGTGGAGGGTCGGGTTCATGCTCGGCAACCCGGAGGTGGTCGCAGCACTCGCGCGACTGAAGAGCTACCTGGACTACGGCACGTTCCAACCGATCCAGATCGCGTCGATCGTCGCGATGAACGAAGCACCGGACTATCCACGCGAGGTCAACCAGATCTACCTCGGCCGTCGCGACGCGCTGGTGGACGGTCTCGCCCGCATCGGATGGCACATCGAGAAGCCCAAGGGGACGATGTTCGTCTGGGCGCCGCTGCCGGAGGCCTACGAGGAGCTCGGCAGCCTCGAGTTCGCCAAGATGCTCGTCAAGGACGCGAAGGTCGCCGTCTCACCGGGGGTGGGGTTCGGGCCGGGCGGCGAAGGCTTCGTGCGGTTCGCGCTGGTGGAGAACGAGCAGCGGATCGGTCAGGCGTTGCGGGGCATCCGCAAGGCTCTCGTGAAGCTGGGCTAGCGAACGTTCCCGGTTCGCCCGGGCTCGGTCAGCCCATGAGGCCGCGGAGGCAGAACGCGACCGCGGCGTCGGCGACCTGGTCGACGGGGTCGTCGCGCTCGAGCAGATAGGTCTGCGCGAGCCGCTCGGTCACCCCGACGACCGCCTCCGCGAGCACTTCGGGGTCCTGGTCGGCGATCCGGCCCTCGACGATCCCGTCCTTGATGTGGCGCACCGCATCCGCGATCGCGACCTCGCGGTTCTGGCGCACCACGATCGCGAACCGCTCCTCGGTGGCCGCGAACTGCACGAGGTTGAACGAGCTGCGGTGCTCGTGGAACCAGACCATCGACGCGCGGATCCCGAGCTCGATCCGGGTCACCGGGTCCGGTTCGTCACCGATCGCGGCCTGTTGGCGGCGGCGCAGGTCCTGGTGCGCGCCCCGGAGCAGCTCGACGAACAGCTCCTCCTTGCTCGGGAAGTACCAGTAGAAGACGCCCTTGCCGACGTGCAGGCTCGCGACGATGTCGGCCACGGAGGTGGGGTGGTAGCCCCGCTCGGAGAACAGGCGGGCGGCCTCGCGCAGGATCTGCGAACGGCGATCCCGACCACGCTGCGTCAGCTTCCGCGACATCGCGTCACGCTACGGGCGCCTTGACCGACCGGTCAATCAGCGCGACCCCGGGAGCCGGTTCAGGTGATCGTCAGCGCAGGTTCGCGCGCTGGACACGCACGTGTGGGTCCAGCGAAACCCGGGTGGTTCACGATGTCGGTGACCCCCCGGAGGTACCCCATGGTGCAGCTGATCGCCCGTCTCCGTACCGCAGTGAGCGCACTCGGCAACGAGGGCGCTCTCGCCAACGTGGTGGAGGAGCTGGCGCGGGCCGCGGCGGCCCGCCACGCGGTCGACCAGCTCGCGCTACGGATGGCGACGATCGAGCCGGCGCACGTGCCCCACGCCGCCTGACCCGCCCGCCCCTCGCACTGCACCCGCCGCGCGGCGCCGCGGTTTAGTGTTGGCCCGCGCCGACGTGAGCCGGTGCGAGGGGGGAACGTGGCCTACTGGGTCCTCAAGGCGATCCTGACGCCGGTGCTGCGCCTGTTCTACCGGGTGCGGGTCGAAGGCTCCGAGCACGTGCCGACGCGCGGACCGGTCATCCTGGCCGCGAACCACCGCTCCTTCCTCGACTCCATCTTCCTGCCGCTCGTGATGCGCCGACGGGTGACGTTCGTCGCGAAGGCCGAGTACTTCGACGACCCGAAGACCGCGTGGTTCTTCCGCGCCGTGGGTCAGATCCCGATCCGGCGCGAGGGCGGCAGCGCGGCCGAAGGTGCCCTCGCCGCGGCGACCGACGTCCTCGAGCGCGGCGGCGTCTTCGGCATCTACCCCGAGGGGACGCGCACGCGCGACGGGTACCTCCACCGCGGCCATACCGGCGTGGCGCGGCTCGCGCTCGCGACGGGTGCGCCGATCGTTCCCGTCGGGCTCGTCGCCACCGACGAATGCCAGCCCACCGACAAGAAGCTCCCGCGCCTCTTCCGCACCGTGTGGATCCGATTCGGCACCCCGTTGCCGCTCGAGCACTACGCGGGCCGGGACCACGACCGACTGGTCCTGCGCCAGGTCGCGGACGAGCTGATGTACGAGATCCGCGAGCTCAGTGGCTACGAGTACGTCGACTCGTACATGACCAAGAAGCGCGAAGAGACGGACCAGCCCGAGCTGGTGCCGAATCCCGCGGTCCTGCAACGACTCGCCAGCTAGGGCGTGCGTCGGCTCAGTCGTGGGCCCAGTCGCGTGACCGCTCGACCGCGCGGTGCCAGGTCGCGAGCCCCGCGTCCACCACTGCGTCGGGCATCGCGGGGGTGAAGCTCGCTTCCTCGATCCACGCGTCGGCGGCTTCGGCCGGGCTCGCCCACACGCCCTCGGCGAGGCCCGCGAGGTACGCGGCACCGAGCGCGGTCGTCTCCTGCACCGCGGGTCGACGAACGGTGACGCCGAGCAGGTCGGCCTGCAGCTGGCCCAGCAGGTCCATCACGCTCGCGCCACCGTCGATCCGGAGCTCGGCGAGCCGGGTGCCCGTGGCTGCGGTCACCGCGTCCACGACGTCGCGGGTCTGGTACGCCATCGACTCGACGACCGCGCGCGCGATCTGGGCCCGGCCGGTGCCGCGGGTGAGCCCGAGGATGGTCCCGCGCGCGTAGGGATCCCAGTACGGGGACCCGAGGCCGGTGAACGCGGGGACGAACATGACGCCACCGCTGTCCGGCACGCTGGCCGCGAGCGGCCCGGTCTCCGCGGCGTCGGTGATGATGCCGAGACCGTCGCGCATCCACTGGATCGCGGCGCCGGTCACGAAGATCGCACCCTCCATCGCGTACACGGTGGGCGCGGTTCCGACCTGCCAGGCGACGGTCGTCAACAGTCCCTCCGCGGGCTCGGGCCGGGTCGCACCGAGGTTCACCAGCACGAACGAGCCGGTGCCGTAGGTGTTCTTCGCCATGCCCGGCTCGAAGCACGCCTGGCCGAACAGCGCGGCCTGCTGGTCACCCGCGATCCCGCTGACCGGCACCGAGAGCCCGGCCGCGGCTTCGGGGTCCGTGACGCCGAACCGTCCGCTGCTCGGGCGGACCTCCGGGAGGCAGCTCGCGGGGACGCCGAAGAGCTCGCAGAGCTCGGCGGACCACTGCAACGTGCCGATGTCGAAGAGCATCGTGCGGCTCGCGTTCGAGGGATCGGTCGCATGCTCGCGACCTCCGGTGAGCCGGTGCAGCAGCCACGCGTCGACGGTGCCGAAGGCGAGATCGGGCGACGCCTCGACGCCGCCCTCGTGCAGGAGCCACGCCAGCTTCGACGCGGAGAAGTACGGATCGAGCACGAGCCCGGTGCGTTCGCGGACCAGTGGCTCGAGCCCGGCCGCGCGTCGTTCGTCGCAGTCCTCCGCGGTGCGGCGGTCCTGCCAGACGATCGCGCGGTGCAGCGGTCGGCCCGTCCGCCGGCTCCAGACGACGACCGTCTCGCGCTGGTTCGCGATGCCGATGCACGCGATCGACTCACCCGCCGCTGCGGTCTCGCGCGCGACCTCGCCCAAGGTCGCGAGGGTCGCGTCCCAGATCTCGTCCGCATCGTGCTCGACCCAGCCCGGCTGCGGGAAGTACTGCGGGAACTCTCGCTTCGCGCTGCGCACCACCCGGCCGGTCTCGTCGATCGCGAGCGTGCGGATCCCCGACGTGCCGGCGTCGATGCTGAGGACGACCGACATCAGGTGGTGGTGGCGGGGACCTCGGTGGTGGGTGGCGCCGGGGTCTCTCCGCGCAGGGCCTCCACCAGCCGGTGACCGAGGCGCCGGTCCCGCGGCCGGAACTCGAGCACCAGCTTGCGGCCGGACGCGGTGGTGAGGCGCACCTGCAGCATCGGCGCGAACGTGCGCACCCCGTCGAGGGTGACGTCGCCGAGCGGGGAGTCGAGGAGGAGGTCCTTGTCCTCGGCGGGCCGGACCTCGTGGGGCCGGGCCCAGATCAGGAGCCGGCGATCGGTCATCCCGACGAGGTGGGGCCGGCGCGCGAGCACGACGGTCGAGACCTGCGGTCGCGGGAACGCGATCCACGCGAAGCCACCCGCGAGGAGCGGCTCGCCGATCTCCAGCCGCCAGCGTGCGGCTTCTTCGACTCGGTCGCGGGCTTTCACGGCTCGCAGGCTATTCGGGGGTTGCGGCCTGCGGCAGGATGGCGAGGGGAGAAGGGGAGCGACATGCGCATCGGAGTGCTTGACCGGGGGCGGTGACTGCCCGGGCCTGAACGCCGTGATCCGGGCCATCGTGCGCAAGGGCGAGGACGTCTACGGGCACAGCATCGTCGGCTTCCGTCACGGCTGGCGGGGCGTGGCCGAGTGCGAGACGGTCGCGCTGACCACCGCGACAACCCGCGGGCTCCTCCCGCGCGGCGGCACGATCCTCGGCTCGAGCCGCACGAACCCGTACAAGACGGACGACGGTGTCACCCGCGTCCTGGACACGATCCGCCGCGAGCGGATCGACGCGTTGATCGCGATCGGGGGTGAGGACACCCTCGGGGTCGCGGCCAAGCTCGGCGCCGACGGTGCCCACGTCATCGGGGTGCCCAAGACGATCGACAACGACCTGTCCGCGACCGAGGTGACGTTCGGGTTCGACACCGCGGTGCAGACCGCGACGGATGCCATCGACCGGCTCCACACCACCGCGGAGTCGCACGACCGGGTCATGGTCGTCGAGGTGATGGGTCGCCACGCCGGATGGATCGCGTTGCACTCCGGGCTGGCCGGCGGGGCCGACATCATCCTGATCCCGGAGCTGCCGTTCGACATCGGCGACGTGTGCGAGCGGATCGAGCATCGCCATCGCGGCGGCGACAACTTCTCGATCGTCGTCGTGGCCGAGGGGGCGACGCCGATCGAAGGCACCATGACCCTGCAGTCGGGTGAGCCCGACGAGTTCGGGCACGTGCGGCTCGGGGGAGTGGCCAACCGGGTCACGGAGGAGATCAGTGCCCGCACCGGCTATGACGCGCGGGTGACGATCCTCGGCCATGTCCTGCGCGGTGGGACGCCGACCGCGTTCGACCGCGTGTTGGCGACCCGGTTCGGGATCGCCGCGATCGACGCGGCGGAGGCGGGCGCGTTCGGCACGATGGTCGCGCTCCAGTGCGGCCAGATCGTCCGGGTGCCGATCGACGACGCGGTGCGGGAGCTGAAGCTCGTCGATCCCGCGCTGTACGACGTTGCCAGCATCTTCTTTGGCTAGCGTGCGGCGAGATGGGAACTGCGCTCGACGACCTGATCGCGCTGCTGGACCTCGAACCCCTGGAAGTGAACCTGTTTCGCGGCGTCTCGCCGAAGGAGGACCAGCAGCGGGTGTTCGGGGGTCAGGTCGCGGGGCAGGCACTGGTGGCGGCGGGCCGCACCGTCGAGCCCGGCCGGCCCGTGAACTCGCTGCACGCGTACTTCCTGCGCCCGGGTGACCCGACCGTCCCGATCGTCTACGAGGTCGACCGCATCCGCGACGGCAAGAGCTTCACGACCCGGCGCGTGGTGGGCATCCAGCACGGGCGCGCGATCTTCAACCTCCAGGCGTCGTTCCACGTCGTGGAGACGGGTCCGGACCATCAGGACCCGATGCCCGACGTCCAGATGCCCGAGGAGCTGCCCACGTTCCAGGAGCAGATGGCCCAACACCGGGACCGCTTCTCCCCGGACATGATCGAGTGGCTCCAGCGGGAGCGCCCGATCGACCAGCGCCCGACCGAGCTGCCGAGCTGGATGGACCCGGGGCCGCGCGAGCCGCGCCAGGACGTGTGGATCAAGGCGAACGGGATGCTGCCCGACGACCCGCTGCTCCACGTCTGCATCGTCGTCTACGCGTCGGACCTCACGATCCTCGACACCGCCATGCTGCCGCACGGCAACTCGTATCGCGAGGACGAGTTCCAGATCGCGAGCCTCGACCACGCGATGTGGTTCCATCGCCCGTTCCGGGCCGACTCGTGGCTGCTGTACCACCAGCGGAGCCAGTCCGCGAGTGGTGCGCGCGGCATCGCGGAAGGCTCGATCTTCACGATCGACGGCACCCTCGCGGTGACCGTGATCCAGGAGGGGCTCATGCGTCCGCTCCGGCGCACCTAGAGGGGGACGACGATGCCTTCAACCGACGGCCGGGTGGACCTGCGCTCGGACACCGTCACGACACCCACGCCCGAGATGCGGATCGCGATGGCGCGCGCGCCCGTCGGCGACGACGTCTACCGGGAGGACCCGACCGTCAACCGTCTCGAAGAGCTCGCGGCCGAGACGCTGGGGAAGGAAGCCGCGATCTACACGGCGACCGGCACGCTCGCGAACCAGCTCGCGATCCACGTCCACACGCGGCCGGGCACGGAGATGCTGAGCCCCGAGCGCGCGCACGTGTACCGGTACGAAGCCGCGGCTGTAGCGTCCAACTCCGGCGTGCAGGTGCGGCCGTTGCCCGACGAGAACGGCGTCGTGTCGCCGCACCAGATCTCGGCGGCGCTCGAGAGCGCCCGTCACCACTTCCCGCCCGTCTCACTCGTGTCGATCGAGAACACGCACATGCCGGCGAGTGGTCGGCCCGCGTCGGCGAGCGAGGTGGCCGACATCGCCTGGGCCGCCGCAGCCCACGCGTTGCCGCTGCACTGCGACGGTGCCCGGCTGTTCAACGCGGCGGTCGCGCTGGGCACGACCGTGCACGCACTCGCGGCCCCGCCCGACACGGTGATGTTCTGCGTCTCGAAGGGCCTCGGCGCACCCGTCGGCTCGCTCCTGTGCGGCCGGACGGCCGTCATCGACGAGGCCCGGGAGCAGCGCCAGCGCTTCGGCGGCGGCTGGCGGCAGGCAGGGATGCTCGCGGCCGGGGCGATCATGGCGATCGAGACGATGCCCGAGCGGCTGCCCGACGATCACGCCCGCGCGCAGCGCCTCGCGCTGGCGCTCGCCGATCGCTTCCCGGGCTCGATCGATCCCGACGCGGTGCGCACGAACATCATCTGCGCGCGGGCCGACCGGCTCCCCGCCAGCTTCCTCAGCGTCCTGGAGGGGCGGGGCATCCGGGCCGGCACGATCGACGCGGACACCATCCGCCTGTGCACCCACAAGGACATCGACGACTCGGACGTGGACCGGACGATCGCGGCGTTCGATGCACTCGCGCTGGAAGCCGTCGAGTCCCGGCGCACCACCTGGCCGACCGAAGAGTCGCCCCAGCCCTGAGTCGCTCTCCCCGCGCTCGCGCCGAGACCGGGCACGCTCGCGCGGCAAGTGTGCGTCAAGGCATCGACGCAGTTCAGGAAGCCAACGTCATTCTCGGCCGACTGGTGAACGACCCCACCGGCGATGTTCCAGTCCTTGACCTCGTGCGCGCGCTCGACCGCCATGTTCAGAACCTGCCAGGTGCCGAGTGACTCGCGCTGCCAGTCGTTCGCCGTCCCGCGACTACCCCAGCCGAGTCGCGGTGATCAGGACGGTCTCGAAGCTCATGACGAATGAGCCGCCATGGTCGTCGATGGCCGCGCCGATTCCTTCCAACAGACGATCGAGGACCTCGGGCTCGAGGGCAGTGTGGTCGCTCCGAGAGAGAAGCTGGTCCAGCCACTCGTCCCGCTGAAAGGCCCGAGTCCACGGGAACCACTCCATTGTCGGCGCACCGAAATCGGACACCGCTGAGACGGCATCCATTTCCGAGTCCAAACCGGTCCGCACATCAGCTGACCGGTTGGCCGCATACCCCCGGAAGACACGGTGGCCGCCGTTGGGCACCACACTCGCGTACACCTCCTCCAGGGCGTCGGCCAGATCATCGGGCGGACACCCGGCGTTCCAGATCAGGCACAGCCTGCCCCCCGGTCGCAGCAAGGAAGCGGCCTTCGAGGTGGCGAGAGGCAGATCGAGCCAATGCCAGGCTTGCGCCGAGGTGACGCGGTCGAAGGTGCGGCCAGCAGCGTCCCAGTCCTCGAATGCACTGAGCTCCACTTCGATTCCGTGGCTGCGGGCGATCTCGGCCATTCGCGGAGCGACTTCGACTCCGAGCACCCTCGCGCCCCGTTCGGCCATCGGCCTCGACGCGATCCCGGTGCCGCAACCCACGTCGAGAACGGCCAGGCTTGCCGGTTCCGGACCGAGCAGCTCATCGATCAATGCATCGGGGTACGTCGGCCGACACCGGTCGTAGCGCTCGGCTTCCCGGTCGAACAACTTCGAACGTTCGTAGGCCAAGGGTCGCATTGGGCGTCCTCTCGTCGAGCTGAGCTACGGGAGACAGCGCGAGGACGTCGTCGGCCAGGCAGAACGGACACTACCCACAACCTTGAGGCCGGAGCGGCGACGTTGCGGCGCGTGCTGTCGCCATCGTTGTTACGGAGCTGGCCCCGTCCCGAGCGGGTGAGCGCCCGTTGACAAGGCCGCGAACAGGAGCGTCGCTCCTGCGTCTACGAGTCTTGGGCGGCGAGGAGTCGCGTGGCCAGCGGTTCGAGCCGTGCCACCAGCTCATCGAGCTCGCCGGGCTCGAGGCTCTCGTAGGGCTTCGCCGCGAGGTCGTCGGTGAGCGCCTCGACGCGCGCTTTGACGGCGCGACCCGGTTCGCTCAGCCAACCGTCGTCGCCGATCAGGCCGCGATCGCGCATCCCGTCGATCACGGCGGCGAGCTGCGTTCCGGGGAGGTGGTGGATGCGTCCGAAGCTCCCCGCGGGCATGCCCATGTCGAGGGCGAACAGGACGTGAGCCTCGAGGCCGCCAACACTCTCGATCATCAGGGCCGCGATGTGCCCGTCGCCACGGTGCTCGCGCAGCAAGGAAGCCGCATGGAAGAGACGGGCCACCACGTCATCGGGGTTCGGGATCGTGCGCAGCGCGGCGTACATCGGCCGACCCTCGAACGGCGCGCTGGTCGCTGCCTTGAGCAACAGGTCAGCCCCGCGTGCGAACGCGGGAGAGTCGACGTGATCGCCCAGGATCCGCCGCAACGCCTTCACACAGCCCACCTGGCGAGCGGCGATCGCCGCTTCTGGCGTGGTGGTGTGCCACACCTTCGGAATGTGGCGAGCCACTTCACCGGGAGCGAAGTTGTAGAAGAGCGCGTCCACCACCTCCGCCGGAGCGAGGCCCAAGGGCGCCGCCCGTCCGGCGAAGTAGGTGTCCCAGTAGTTGGTGAACCCCAGTGCGAACATCGCCTCGTTGGGTTCGTCGGCCGAGTAGGGGATGACGCCGATCGGCTCGACCAGCTCGAACATCCGTCGTGCCATCGAGTTCATGGTCGACCCCTCCTTCGGCAACCCCGTAGCCCCGAGCCGGCGCTTACGGTCAGTTGGACGGCCGCGCCCCCCGAAACTCATCGCAACGAGGGTTCGCGTCGCCTTGTGGGTCGGGCAGAGGACGTGCCGAACTGGAGCGTTCCGGTCGAGAACGTCTTCCTGCGAGGCCGTTCGGGGATACCCCCACGTCCCAGGCCAGTGTGCGTCAATGACGCCGCCTGTGGCACGTCGCAGGCCGTCAGGCCGGGATGGGCCATTGACGCCCGCAAGCGGGAGTCGGGTAGGTCGGTCAGCTCGGCGTGGACGGTGGTGATGTGGGCGGAAAGACGCAGAACTCATTGCCTTCGGGATCGGCCATGATCGTCCACTCGATATCGTCGTCGGCATCGTGCGGGTCGGGTGCACGAACCACCGTGGCCCCCAATGCCAACAGCTCCTCGACTCGGCCGTACACGTCGATGTGAAGTCGATTCTTCACCGTCTTGAGCTCTGGTACTGGGTTGATCCAGATGAGCGGGCCGACCCCGTTGGGATCGATGACGGGTACTGGCCAGGCAGGTTCTCGATCGGGATCGCGGCGCTGGTAGCCGAAGGCTCGACACCACCAATCTGCCAAGAACTGATGATCCAACGCGTCAACGCAAAGATCTTTGAACGTGGCAGGCATGCCGTTGAAGATAGAGCGAGCCGAGAGCATGGCCCGGACCAGGCAGCGAGCCGGTCCACCGAGCATGGCCCAAGTTCGAGGGGGCCGACCCACTTGACCAGGCCAGTGTGCGTCAATGACGCCAGCAGGCCCGCGGCCGGTCGCCGATCAGCGAGGGCGGGCGAGGTAAGCAGTCTTTGCATCGGGCGAGAACCCGCACGCTCGATAGAAGCTGTGGGTAGAGGGTGTGCGCGAACCCGTCATCAGCATCGTCTTGTAGCAGCCCTCGGCCCATGCTGCTTCGAGCGTTCCCTTCATGATCCGCTTGCCGAGACCTGTGCCACGTCGGGACTCTTCGACGACGACGTTCTCGATGACGGCATAGGGGGACGCAGAACGGGTGAGATTGGGGATCACGTTCAGGTACGTCGTAGCGACGACGAGTCCGTCGAGTTCAAGTACGTAGAGTCGCAACCCGGGCGTTGTCAGGATCTGCTCGAACGACTGCTCGACTGACCCGTCCTGGGGGATCGATTCCTGAGGATGTAGTTGCCGGTAGAGCCGGATGATGTCGTTGAAGTCGGCCGATTGAGCCTCACGGAACATGCGGAAAGAATGCCCGATCTGGAGTGGGCTCGCTGCTCCAGGCCACGGTTCATGAATGACGTCAGCAGGCCGGACCGCGGCTCCGCGGGACCCGCTCCAAAGGCATGGACTTGTCCACCGCGGATGGCGGTTGGCGCGGTGGACGACCAGGTCTACGATTCGGCCGACGATGTGGCTCCCGCCGCGCCGCCAAGGGCATGACGATTGGATGGCAGGGCATGGAATACGAGTTCACGACGGGGACACCGATCACCGAAGAGGAAGCGCTCGAGCAGGTCGCGGCCATGGGGTTGCACGGGTTGGCGTTCGACGACGTCCACGACGAGGACGAGACCCTGCACTGGCACGAGTTCGAGGGGGTCACTTGGGTGATCTCCGGCACGGGATCGTTCGCCAACGAAGACGGCAATGTGACCACGGTTGCGCCGGGATGCCGGCTCCGGGCACCCGCAGGATGGCTGCACCGCACCCTGGCGGGCACGCAGACCCGGCTCGTGATCGGGACGAACCTGCCCGGCGAGCGCTGGACCGCGCCGATCAACAAGGATCCGGCCGAGCGCCCAGCGGAGCTCTCGGCCTGAGCCGGCTCGCTCGGCCAGGCCAGTGTGCGTGAATGACGCCACTTGGACGCGGCGATCTCGTTTCGGCGTGACTACGCGTGGCTATGACAACGCGAGATCACGCCGAAAGGTGATCGCTTGCCCAGGCCACAGAGATCTCGCCGATTGGTCGTTGCGTTCGGTCGCCCTGTCCGTTATGATGCGAACATGTGTTCGATCCAGAAAGGCGAACTCAACCCGCTGGACGGCCCGGAGCCCCTCGACGCGGCGGCTGTGCTGGCCCGGTTGCGAGACGTGCCCACCCCTGAGCTGGAAGCCACATTCCGAGCGCTGGACCGCCTGGAGAACGCGACCAGTGCGTACAAGCTGTTGGTGTTGAGTGAGCTCGACGAACGCGAGGTGGGTCGCGATGACGGCACCTTGGACACTGTCGGGTGGGTGACCTGGACCGCGCGAGTGACGAAGGGTCGAGCCCGTGCGCTGGTGGAGACTGCACGTTTGTTGCCGGACCTGCCCACGATCGCCGCAGTCGCGCTCGAGGGTCGACTTTCGGGGGAGCAGCTCGAAGCGGTGGTGCAGGTCGCGACGACGGAAACCGATGAAGGCTGGGCCGCCGACACGCCCGGTTGGACCGCGACGTCCCTGCACGCCGCGGCGCGCAACCAGCGGACCGTCACACGCAACGAAGCGGTGGAACGGAATCGGCAGCGGAAGCTCGGCTACAGGTGGGACGAGGCACGCGGGGAGCTGCGGTTCTGGGGTCGCATCCCCGACGCGGACGGCGCGGGCGTCGCCGCTGCGTTCGAACGCGGCGCCGAGAAGGCTGGCCGCGACGAGTACGGCCAGTGGGAGCCGTATCCGGTGCGGTCCGCGGACGTGTTCGTCGCCGCGCTCACCGCTGAGCAACCCGACGACAGTGAAGCCGCGCGGGCGGGACTGATGGTCCACACGCCCGAAGCATCGCTGCACGAAGACTCCGACGAGCCGGGCGCGTACCTCGACACGGGCGAGACGGGCATCCCCATCGCCAACGACACCACCCGACGGCTCGCCTGCGACGCGATCCGCCAAACCGTCGTCGAAGACTCCCGCGGGGTCCCACTCAAGCTCGGCCGGCGCACCCGGACCGTCCCCAAGCACCTCTTCCGGCTGTTGAAGCACCACGATCGGCACTGCCGGGCCCCCGGATGCACCCGGACCCTCGGCCTGCACGGCCACCACATCATCCACTGGGCCGATGGCGGCCCCACCGATCTCGACAACCTCGTCCTGCTGTGCAACCGACACCACCGCCTCGTCCACGAAGAGCACTGGCAAATCTGCGGACGTCCCAGCCAAGCCCGAACCCTCCAGTTCCGCCCACCGGAGCCTCAACCCGTCACGCCCTATCAACCACCACCGCTCGACGCCCACACCCGCGAACGCTTCCTGCTCACGACCAGCTGAGCCATCACCCTCGCCCCTCGATGGGGATGGGTCCGGCGGTAGCCTCCGAGCCTCAGGCCACGAGTGGGACGGTGAGACCGTGCGAGTGCTGATCACGGGATGCTCGAGCGGGTTCGGACGGGGTGCCGCAGTCGAGCTGACCAAGCGCGGCCACGAGGTGATCGCGACCACGCGCGCGGCCGGAGGTGCTCGACGAGCTCGACGTCGCCGAGCGCCTGGCGCTCGATGTCGACTCCGATGCGTCGGTCGAAGCGGCCGTCGCGGCCGCGGGCCGGGTGGACGTCCTGGTGAACAACGCGGGGTTGGGGGATCATCGGGCCGGTCGAGCACCTGCCCATCGACGCCGGCAAGCGGTTGTTCGAGACGAACTTCTTCGGCGCGTTGCGCATGATGCAGGCAGTGCTCCCCCAGATCCGCGAGCGGGGCCGCGGCACGATCATCAACGTCACCTCCGTCGCCGGTCGGGTCGCACCTCCGCTCGACGGCATGTACGCGGGTACGAAGTTCGCGCTCGAGGGCCTCACCGAGGCGCTGATGCGTGAGGTCGGTCACTTCGGGATCAACGTCGCGCTCGTCGAACCCGGCTTCTTCTCGACGACGTTCTCGGACAACGCGCACCGCGTGGGTCTCGACGTCGCACCGTACGACCGATCTCGAGCGGGCCTGGTCGGAGGCGGCCGCACGCCTGCGGGGCGGGGCCGAGGCCGGTCCGGGCCCGGAGGCGGTGGCGTTCACGATCGCCGACATCGCCGAGTCCGACGCCCCGGCGTTCCGCAACCCGGTGGGCGATGACGCCGTGATGGTGCTCGCGCGCGCGCACAGATGGACGACGCGACGTTCGAGGCCACCATGCGAGAGACGCTCGAGCTCGACTGGTGACGACGACGGAACCGCCGACCCCTCGTCGCGCCCTCGCGGTCTACGCGCATCCCGACGACCCCGAGGTCTCGGCCGGCGGGACCCTGGCGCGATGGGCGGCCGAGGGTTGCGAGGTGTGGGTCCTGGTCACGACGCGTGGCGACAAGGGGACGAGCGACCCGAACGTCGACCCCGATGTCCTCGCCGAGGTCCGGGTGGGGGAGACCGCGAGCTCGGTGGAGCTCCTCGGGCTCGCCGGCCATCGTCACCTGCACCACGGCGACGGCGACCTCGAGGACGACCGAACGCTGCGCGGGGAGATCTGTCGCGTCGTGCGCGAGCTCCGGCCGGAGGCCGTGCTCTGCCCCGATCCGACAGCGGTGTTCTTCGGGGACGGGTACTTCAACCATCGCGACCACCGGGTCACAGGATGGGCGACGCTCGATGCGATCGCACCGGCTGCCGGGCTCCCGCACTACTTCGCGGAGCAGATCGCCGAAGGCTTGACCGTGCACCACGTGCGCGAGGTCTACCTGTCGGGGACCCTCGAGCCGAACTGCTGGGTGGACATCTCCGATCACATCGAACGCAAGATCGACGCGTTGTTCTGCCACCAGAGCCAGCTGCAGGAGACAGGGGAGGCGTTCCGCCAGTTCCTGCGGCAGCGGGCCGAGCACGACGGCCGCCAGGCGGGGGTGCGCTACGCGGAAGGCTTCCGGCGGCTGACCTTCAGCGACTGATCGGGCGCCGAGCGTCGAGGTGACGAACGCTACGGGCGGGGCGGCGGTCGTTCGCGCCGGCACCGGGCGGCCGTCGCCACTCGGCCATCGCCCGGAGCGCCAGCACCGCGACGATGCCGACGCCGACCGCGGCGACGATCGCGCCGACGAGCGCCCCGATCGCCTTCTCGACCGCGGTGCCTCCGGTGCTGCTGACGTTGACGAGGCCGTAGCCGATGGCGCCGCCGAACAGTCCGGCGAGCACGACGCCGAGGTACGCGAGCAGGAACGCGCCCGCGGGCGGCCCGGGACCCGTGTCGAACGCCGGCTGCTCCTCTGCTTCGGTCACCGTTGCGGAGGTTACGACCTCCGGGACCGCGGGCCGGACCGCCGAGTTCCCCGTGCCACACTGGCCGCATGGCTCGGCCCACCCATGAGTGGACGGTCGCCGGCGCGGTGTTGGAGCAGGGCGACGGTCTGTTGCTCGTCTGCAACCAGCGCCGGAACGGCTCGCTCGACTGGAGCACGCCCGGGGGCGTGATCGATGCGACGGATGCCTCGGTCCTGGACGGGCTCGCCCGCGAGGTCGAGGAAGAGACCGGGCCTCATCGTGCGGGAGTGGGAAGGTCCGCTCTACGAGGTGACGATGGTCGCGCTCGACCTCGGCTGGGTGATGCACTGCGAGGTGCACCGGGCGCTCTCGTTCGAGGGGGAGCTGCGCGTCGACGACCCGGACGGCATCGTCGTGGACGCCGCGTTCTTCCCGGTCGCGGAGGTGCAGGACCGGCTCGAAGCCTGCTTCCACTGGGTGCGGGAACCGCTCGCGGAGTGGTTGGACGCAGCGGTGGGACCCCGCCCAGCGACGCGGGTTCAGCTACGACGTCCGCGGCACCGCGCTCGACTCCCTCGAGGTCATCCGCACCCTCGACTCGTGATGCGCGCTGAGGCGCCATCGATCCTCCATCTCGACCTTGACGCGTTCTTTGCGTCGGTGGAGCAGCTCGCGGACCCGGCGATCCGGGGCCGGCCGGTCGTCGTCGGCGGGCTCGGCAACCGTGGGGTCGTCGCCGCCGCGAGCTACGAAGCCCGCCGGTTCGGCATCCACTCCGCGATGCCGATGGCCCGCGCCGCGACACGCCTGTCCGGACGCGGTGTTCCTCGTCACCCCGGTTCGACGCGTACTCGGACGCGAGCCAGCAGGTGATGGCCGTCCTGCGCGACGTGACGCCGCTCGTGGAGCCCATCTCGCTCGACGAGGCGTTCCTCGACGTCGAGGGTGCGCGCAAGTCGTTGGGCACCGGCCCGGAGATCGGTGCCCTGCTCCGGTCGCGCATCCGGGCCGGGACCGGGCTGACCGCGTCCGTCGGCGCCGCAACCACGAAGCTCCTCGCCAAGCTCGCGAGCGACCTCGCCAAGCCCGACGGCATCCTCGTGGTGGAGCCCGGCACCGAGCTCGAGTTCCTGCACCCGCTACCCGTGACGCGGCTCTGGGGCGTCGGCCCCGCCACCCGCAAGCGGCTCGAACGGTACGGGGTCGAGACCGTCGGCGACCTGGCGAAGCTCCCGGAGTCCACGCTCGTGCGCAGCCTCGGCGCGTCGGCCGGCGCGCACCTGCACGCGCTGGCCTGGAACCGCGACGACCGGGCGGTCGAGCCCGACCGGGTCCTGAAGTCGATCGGGCACGAGGAGACGTTCGCCCAGGACCGCACGGACCTCGACGGGCTCGAGCGCGACGCGCTGCGCATGGCGGATGCCGTCGCCACGCGGCTGCGGGGGACGGCCAAGACCGCGCGGACCGTGCAGCTGAAGCTGCGGTTCAGCGACTTCCGGACCATCACCCGGTCCCACACGCTGCCGACGCCGACCGACCTCGCGGCCGAGATCGGCGACACCGCGCGCACCTTGCTGCGCGCGGTCGACCTCGGTGACGGCATCCGTCTGCTCGGCGTGTCCGTGCAGCAGCTCGAGGAGGGTGTCGGCGTGCAGGGGCGGCTCGACCTCGACGGCGCGCCGGCCGCGACCACCGACGACCGTCGGGCCCTCGAAGCCGCCATGGAGACGGTGCGGGCGCGCTTCGGCAACGATGCGGTGGGATCCGCGGCGTTCGTCGACCGGGGCCGGCTCCGCACCGGCCGGCGTGCCAGCCTGTGGGGCCCCGACGACGACCGCCCGGACCACGACGAGGAGGAATCGCACTGATGCTGCGCATCGGGTTGATCGGCTGCGGCCACATCGGCACTGTCCACTCCTTCGCGCTCCGCCAGCTCGCCGACGCGGGCCTGATCGACGCGGACATCACCGCGACCTTCGACACGGATCCGGAGCGGGCCCGCAAGCTCGCCGAGCCCAACCACGCCGACGCGGCCGAGACCCTCGATGCGCTGCTTGACACCGTGGACGTCGCCTGGATCTGCACCTGGACCGCGGGCCACCTCCCGGCGGTCGAGGCCGCCGTGGCCCGCGGGCTCCCGGTGTTCTGCGAGAAGCCGCTGGCCCCGACCCTGCCGGACTGCCGGCGCATCGCCGAGCTGCTCGGTCAGGTCCCGCACCAGGTCGGGCTCGTCCTGCGCCACGCCCCCGTGTTCAGGAACCTCGCCGAGATCGTGCACTCCGGGCGCCACGGCAAGCCGATGGCGCTCGTGCTGCGCGACGACCAGTACTTCCCGATCCAGGGCATGTACGGCTCGACGTGGCGCCGTGACGTGGACAAAGCCGGGGGCGGGACGCTGATCGAGCACTCGATCCACGATCTCGACGTCATCAACTGGGTCCTCGGCCCCGCCGAGTCGGTGTCCGCCCACACCGCGTCCATCTTCGGGTACCCGGGGATCGACGACTCCGCTGCGCTGCGCCTGGTGTACCCCGGTGGCGCGACCGCGACGCTGGTCAGCGTGTGGCACCAGGTCACGACCCGGCCCTCGACCCGTCGCCTCGAGCTGTTCTGCGAGGACGCGTTCCTCTGGACCGAGGACGATTATCTCGGTCCGCTCCACATCGAGACCTCCGCGGGGGTCGAGACGATCGCAGGCGATCCGCCGGCGTGGATCGACCGGTTCACGGTCCCGGAGGTCCTGGCCAAGCCGCTGGCCCAGTACGCAGAACCGAGCAAAGCGTTCCTGGATGCCCTGGTCGCGGAGGGGGACGCGGCCCGCGGCATGCCGGGGGTGGACGATGCCCTCGCCGCCCACGAGGTCGTCGACGGGGCCTACCGATCGGCCGCGGCGGGTGGTGAGACCCAACGATTCGCGCCGATCCGGGAGGCCCTGCGTTGAGAGGCGGGTGTCGACGCGCGAAGATTGGCTGATGCCGCTTTCCGAGGAAGAGCAGCGGATACTCCAAGAGATCGAGGCCAACCTGACCGCGACCGATCCTGGTCTCGTGCAGCAGGTCTCGGAAACGACGCTGTACCGACACGCCGCCCGGGCGATCAAGTGGGCGGTGGTGGGCTTCGTCGCCGGCTTGGTGCTCCTGCTCTTCACCTTCACCCAAGTGCTCTTCCTCGGCGTCGTCGGCTTCCTCGTGATGCTGGCGTGCCTGCTCGTGATCGAGCGCAACGTCCGCAAGCTCGGGAAGGCCGGCATGCAGAACCTGACGGGTTCGTTGCGCGGTGGTTCACTCGGCGGGTTGCTCGGCAGCACGTCGCGCCGGTGGCGTGAGCGCTGGCACCGCGACGAGAACAGCTGACGGCACCCGCGTTGGCGTACTCCGCGCTGGCAAGCCGCTCGGCTCACCGGGTGCTCCGAAGCGCAGCTGTCGTACTGGGAGCGGATCGGCCTCGTCGCGCCGCAGGGAGGCGACTACAGCTTCCGTGACCTGGTCGCGCTGCGGGTCGTCGCGTCCCTGCTCGAGGCCGGGCTCGCGCTCGGCCGGGTGCGCCAGGCCGTGCGCCACCTCGTGGCGTCCGGCGAGGACATCGCCGGGCTGCGGCTCGTGACCGACGGCGATCGCGTCTGGGCGTGCCGCGACGACGGGCAGATCCTCGACGCGCTGCGCCGCGGTCAGATGGCCCTGTTCGTCGCCGTCGATGCGTACGCACAGGAGGTCGACGCGGAGGTGCGCAGCTTCGACGCCGAGCGCCGGGAGTTCGTCGAGGGGCTCCGGGCGTCCTCAGAGCCGTAGCGCGCGGCGCACCTTCTCGCGGGGCGTGACGCCCTCGGAGAGCGCATCCCGAACCGAGTCCGCATCGGCCCACGCCCGCGCGACGTCCTCGTCGGTCGGTTCGCGCAACGACCAGCCCGCACTCGAGTAGAGCTCGGCGAGGTCCTCCAACGACGTCGTCGCGTCGGGCGGTGCGCCGCGAGTACGCGTAGCCGTACGCCTGCTCGTGGGGTGTGAGCGTCACCGATGGTGGAAGCCCCGCGTCGGCGAGCCGCTCGAGCGCGTCCTGCCACGCGCCCGCGACCGAGTGCGCGGGAATGGTGCTCTTGCGCCGCCGGGTGCGGCGGCGGATCTTGCGCGAGATCCGCGCGACGAACCATCCGAGTGCGACGAGGAGCGCGAGCGCGGCGATGGCCGCGAGGATCAGCCAGTGATTGCTCGAGCCGCCGCTCGTCGTCGCGGACGGTGAGCCGGCCTGCACCTCGGACTCGCCGCGCGGGAACGGGTTGGTGCGGGCGTTGCTCGAAGGCGGCGTCGACGCGGCGGTCGTCGGCGGCGTCGTGACGGTGGATGCGTTCGGCGCGGCGGGCTGGCCGACCGTGCCGTCCGCCTGGCCCGGTGCGTTGCCGGCGGGCGTGGGCTCGAACTGGGTCCAGCCCAGTCCGGCGAGCCAGACCTCGGGCCAGGCGTGCGCGTCACGGGCGCGCACGGAGAACACGCCGCGGCTCGGTTCGTAGGTTCCGGGGGCGAAGCCGACCGCGACACGCGCGGGCAGCCCGATCGAGCGGGCCATCGCGGCGTAGGCCCCGGCGAACTGCTCGCAGAAGCCGTGGCGCGAGCGCAGGAAGTTCGTGATCGCGTCGGAGCTGCTGCCCGACGGCCCCCGCAGGTCGTAGGTGAAGGACCCGTTCAAGAAGAAGCTCTGGAGCCGCAGCGCCTGTTCGTACGGGTTCGTCGTGCCCGCGACGATCTCGACGCGCCTTCGCCCGCACCGACGCGGGGAACGAGTCGGGGAGGGCCAGGGAGGAGTCCAGGCTCGCGGGGACGCGCGCCCGGGTGGCGGCGATCTGGCGCGCGGTGGGCGGCGAAGCGATCCGTGAGTCCACCCGGTAGCTGAGCCCGGTGATCTGGCGGTTCGGTGCGAGCAGCGTCCCGGAGTCGGAGACCACGCGCCGCGTCCTGGAGGTCCGTGGCGCGCGGCTGGTACGCCGCCGGCAGCCACTGGTCGTCGAGCGCGGTGATCGTGAACTCCTGGCGGACGGTGCCCGGCGGCCGGCGCCGGGCCAGCGCGGTGCTCACGTCCTGGGCCTGGCTCTCGATGCCCCAGACCGTCCCGTCGAACCGGTCGAGCGCGGCGATCCGCCAGTAGAGCCGGGTCGGGGCGTCGACCGTGAACAGCTCGATGTCCGGTTGGTCAGTGAGCCGGGCGCGGAGGTCGACGAGCGGGCTCAGGGTGCGGAAGTTGCCCGACGACTGGCCGCTCGACCCGCCGACGCTGCGGTAGTCGAGCAGCGGGCCGTCGCCCGAGCCCGGCAGTGCGGGGGCGATCACCAGGCCCGCGAGCAGCGCGACACCGCCGACGAACGCGGCCGCGTTGACGAGCGTCGCGTGCGAACCGAGCCGGCGCCCGCTGGCCCACGATCGATGCTGCTCGAGCAGCGCCTGGTGCTGGAGCATCAAGAAGACGAGCGCGACGAGCGAGTAGCCGATCGTCGTCGCGGTGCGGAGCTCGGTCGTGCCGAGCGTCGACGCGAACACGAAGAGCAACAGCGACGGCACGACGGCGGCGAGCGTGGCCTCGGAACGGAATGCGAGCGCGTCGGCCGATGCGGCGACGAGTGCGGTGAGGACCATGCAGAGCAGCAGGACACCGTGGGTGACCGGTACCGGAGCGTGCCCGGTGCGGAAGACGTGCCATCCGTCGGCCAGCCGGTGCGCGAGCGCCACGACGCTGCCCGAGCCCGGGATGCCGTAGGTCGTGGTCCCCGGGGCGATCACGAGCGCGAGGTACGCGATCACCAGCGCGATGGAGACCAGGGTGAGGACGTACCCGGGCCAGCGCCGGGCGCGCGCGTAGCCCCCGATGACGTGGGGGACCAGGGCGGCCCCGATGATCGGCAGCGCGAAGGAGCCGTCGGCGAACACACGGCCCAGCCCGAGCGCGGCCGCGATCGTCAGTGCCGCCAGCGCGGCTGCCGCGTAGAGCGCGGACCGGTTGACGGTCATCGGCGGGTCACCCGGCCCGTGGCACGGGCCCGCCGGACCATCGCGGCGTCCCACGCCGGCGCGAAGGCGCCCATCGCGCCGTCGACGGTGACGACACCGGCCGACGATCGGGCGGACGCGCCACCGCGACTGTTCGTCATCACGAGGACGAGCGGCGCGCCGGGCGCGCCGAGCGCGGCGATCGTGTCGAGCTGCGGCTTGGAGAGCGCGCCCATCACCGCGACGAGCAGCCCGCGGCGTTGTGCGGCGCGCAGGGGCCGGGCGACGGCCGCCAGGTTGTCCGGCCCGCCGCGGGCCACGACCGCGAGCTGGTCCATGATGAATGCCTCGATGCCGACGCCGTGGCGACGCCCGGCCCCCGTCAGGCCGAGGGTGCGCCCGTCGGTGGTGATGACCTCGACCGGCAGCGCGCTGCGGACGAGGCGGGCGACGATGGACGCGGTGGCTTCGACCGCGGCCTCGAACGACGCGTCGTCGTGGGCGCCGGGCCGGGTGTCGAGCAGCACCACCGCGTGCGGCTGCCACTGGGCTTCGTCCTCGCGCACGACGAGCTCGCCGGTGCGGGCGGTGGAACGCCAGTGGATGCGCCGGAGGTCGTCGCCGACCTCGTACTCGCGGCAGGGTCAGGAACTCCTCGCCGTCGACGGCCGGGGCGTGGAACCGCACCGCGAACGGCGATGCGTTGCGCAACCGGCCCGGCGCGCCCGGTGGCATCCGCAGCTCGTGCACGCGCGGGCAGATCGTCACCTCGTCGGCGGTGCCCGCGGTCCAGCTGCGGCGCGCGAGCCCGAACGGGTCGGTGACGGTGAGCGTGATCGGCCCGAGCGCGTATCGGCCGCGCTGGTTCGTCGGCACGCGGTACGCGGCGCGTGCCGTCTGACCCCGCCGGAGCGCGGGGACGAGGAACCGTGCGGCCCGCCGACCGCCGTCGAACACGTCGGTCAGGAGGAGCTGGGGCGAGTCCGCCGACCCGGGGTCGTCGACCTCGAGGTCGACCCGCGCGTCGCCCCCGACGTGCACCCGGGTCGGGCGGACCCGGCGTTCCACCCGCACCACCCGGGTGCGGCTCCGGACCCAGAGCCACGCGAGCAGGAGCAGGCTGAACGTGATGACGCCGAGGATCGTGAGCTCGAGCGCGCCGAGCAGCCGTCCGGCCAGCAACAGCCCCGACGCGGCACCGGTGAGGGTCCAGCCCCGCCGGGTCAGCGCCGCGGCCGACGAGGTCACTACGTCAGGCCGGTGGCCCCGGGCACCGCCACCGATGCGAGGACGTCGCCGAGGACGTCCGCAGGGGAGAGGCCGCGCAGCTCGGCGTCGGGGGTGAGCAGCAACCGGTGCTCGAGGACCACCGGGGCGACCCGCTTCACGTCGTCGGGCATCACGTACTCGCGTCCCGATGCTCGCGGCCAGCGCCCGCGCCGCGCGCTGGAGCGCGAGGGCGCCGCGCGGGCTCGCGCCGAGCGCGAGGTCGTGGTGACGACGGGTCGCGTCCGCGAGGTCGACGATGTAGTTGCGCAGCGAGGCCGCGACGTGGACGGTCTCGATCGCGTCGGCCACCGCGGTGATCTCCTCCGCGCTGACCACCGGCACCAGCTCTTCGACCGCGAGGTGGCTGGTCTGGGACTCGAGGATCGCGACCTCCGCGGACCGATCCGGGTATCCCATCTCGATCCGCATGAGGAACCGGTCCAGCTGCGCCTCGGGCAACGGGTAGGTGCCTTCGAGCTCGATCGGGTTCTGGGTGGCGATCACCATGAACGGCGCGTCGAGGGGATAGGTGACGCCGTCGACGGTCACCTGGCGTTCCTCCATCGCCTCGAGCAGTGCCGACTGCGTCTTGGGTGACGCGCGGTTGATCTCGTCGGCGAGGACGATGTTGGCGAACACGCCCCCGGGACGGAACTCGAACTCACCCGTGAGCCGGTTCCAGACGGACACCCCGGTGACGTCCGACGGGAGGAGGTCCGGGGTGAACTGCACCCGGTGCCAGGTGCCGCCGATCGAGCGGGCGATCGCCTTGGCCAGCGAGGTCTTGCCGACGCCCGGGACGTCCTCGATCAGCAGGTGGCCCGACGCGAGCAGGCACACGAGGGCGAGATGGACGGCTTCGCGCTTGCCCTGGATCACCTGCTCGACGTTGTCGACCAGTGCCCGGAACAGGGGCTCGACCCGCGCGGTCGAGGGTGCGGTCGTCGCTTGCGGGTTCGAGCGGGCTGAGTGCCGGCCGGCTCGGTTCGGGCTGTGCCACCTTGCCCCTTCCCCCGCGATCGGGCTGCCGGCGGACGGGTGTGAGTGTACGGGATCACCTCGGAGTACGGTCCGCGAGACGCGAAGGCTCTCTGCGGGCCGACCGGTATCGTCCCTCCCGGTGGACGGACAGGAAGTCGGGGCGAAATTCTGGGTGCAGGCCGGCGCCGCGCTGGCGCGGGAGCCGGGGCTCTGGCCGACCGCGCTTGGCCAGGCCGGCCGGCTCGCTCGCCGGGGGTGGTGGCGGCGGGCGCCGTTCCTCCCGCTCCCGGACCCGGCCTACGTGCGGTTCCGTCTCGACACCCAGTACGGCGCCGCCGGCACCCCCGAACCCGAGGACCTGGTGGTCTACCTCCGCTGGTGCAAGCAGGTTCATCGCTGATCCGGCTTGCATAGACTTCCGGGGACTTCGGGGACGGTTCGATCGAAGGAGGTCTCGAGGCTTGGGAAGAGCGCTGATGCTCAACGCCAGCTTCGAGCCGCTCTGCGTCGTGTCGGTTCGGCGGGCGGTGGTGCTGGTCCTGAAGGAGAAGGCCGTCGTGGTCGCGCGCGACGAGGCCGAGCTGCATTCCGAGCGCATCGCGTTCCCGGTCCCGACCGTCATCCGGTTGACCCACTTCGTCCGGGTCCCGTACCGGTCGCGGGTGCCGCTCTCCCGGCGGGCCGTGTTCGCGCCGTGACGGCCAGCGCTGCCAGTACTGCAGCCGGCCGGCGGAGAACATCGACCACGTCATCCCCCGGTCGCGCGGGGGCGAGCACACGTGGGAGAACGTGGTGGCCTCCTGCCGACCGTGCAACGCGCGCAAGGAGAACCGGATGCTCGCGGACACCGACCTCCGGCTGCACCGCCGCCCGGTCGCCCCGCACGCGACCCTCTGGGTGATCGCCACCGCCGGATCGATCGATCCCGCCTGGGCCCCCTTCCTCCCGGCGTTGGAGTCCGTCCCCGCGTAAATCTGGGTCGCTCCGAGCGCTCGCACCCTCCCTTTCTGGGTCGCCCCGAGCGCTCGCACTTCGTGCCCGCTCGCTCCTCCGCTCCTGACCCGCAGTAGCCCGATCGCGACCTGAACCGGGCGCGCCGTTGGCAGTAGCGGTCGAAACGCGTGGTGCGTTCCGCCCGCGCTTGCGGCCGCGTCGTGCCGCAGCGAAAGACCGCTGGAGGGCGCCGTTCGGTCGCGGTCCGGCAGTCGCCCTCCAGAGATCTTCGAAGGATGGTGGCGCGAAGTGGCGCGATGTGGGTTGACAGGGCACCTAGTGGTGCCTTAGGGTGCTCCTGGTGGGGTGAGGGGAGCAAGTTCCGGTCCGAAAGCTCGGATCGGCCGCGAATGAGGGGTCGGGAATGTCGCTCGGGTTTCTTGGCGAGTACCAGCACGCGCTGGACGCCAAGGGGCGGGTGATCCTCCCGGCGGAGTTCCGGGAGCCGCTCGCCAATGGAGCGGTGCTCACCAAGGTGTTGGACGGCTGTCTGGCGGTGTACAGCCGGGAGGGGTTCGAAGAGATGGCGGAGCGGGTCCGGGAGAGCGCACGACGGGGGGAGCGGGAGCGCCGCGCCGCCCGGTCGTGGTTCAGCGCCGCCCGGCCGTTCACTCCGGACAAGCAGGGGCGCGTCGCGATCCCGCAGACCCTGCGCGAGTACTCCGGCCTCGAGCGCGACGTGATGGTGCTCGGGGTCGACAACCGGGTCGAGCTCTGGAACCCGGTGCGGTGGCGCGAGCACGAGGCCCAGGGTCAGGCGGACATCGCGTCCGGCGAGGGCCTCTCCGACGTCGGATTCATCTAACGGTTCTTCCACGCAAGGTCAGGCGCAACGACGCGTGAGCTCGAGACAGCACGCCCGGCACAACGAAGTGCCGACATTGACAGGCGGGACCCGGCCATCGGGTCCGCCACCAGCCCCCCGGTTGGCGCGGTTGAAGGCCCTTACTCCGCCCGCTTTTGACCGAGTCGCTTTCGGGGAGAAATCCGGATCGGCATCGTCCGACCGGGGGGCCGGTGGCAGACCCGGTGTCCGCTCCCGACGACACGGGGGAGCACCAGGTGAGTGCGGCGTTCGTCCATCGTCCGGTCATGGGCCGGGAAGTGGTGGACCTGCTCTTGCCCGTTCCTCCCGGCACGGTCATCGACGCCACTGCCGGCGGCGGTGGGCATGCCGGGCTCCTGCTCGACGCTCGACCCGACCTCCGGCTCCTCGGCATCGACCGGGATCCGGTGGCGGTGGTGGCGGCACAGGAGGCACTCGATCGCTTCGGTGATCGGGCCCGGGTCGTGCACGGCGGCTTCGAGCACCTGGCCGAGATCGCAGAATCCGAGAGCGAGGGGAACATCGTGGGAGTGCTGTTCGACCTGGGTGTGAGCAGCCCACAGCTGGACCGGGCCGAACGCGGCTTCTCGTACTGGTCCGATGCGCCACTCGACATGCGCATGGACTCCAACCAGACCCGGACCGCCGCGGACGTGGTCAACGGGTACGACGAGGCGGAGCTGGTGCGGGTCATCCGGCGCAACGGCGAAGAGCGGTTCGCGCGGCGCATCGCCCGTGAGATCCTGCGCCGCCGTCCGTTGACGACGACCGGTGAGCTGGTCGATGCGATCAAGGCCGCGATCCCGGCGCCCGCGCGTGCGCACCGGTGGTCACCCGGCCCGGCGCACGTTCCAAGCCGTCCGCATGGAGGTCAACCGCGAGCTGCCGAACCTCGGCGAAGGCCTCGAGGACTCCGTGCACCTCCTCACCCCGGGTGGACGGGTGCTCGTGCTCGCCTACCACTCGCTCGAGGACCGGATCGTGAAGCAGCAGTTCGCCGAGTGGTCCGGCACCGCACCGCGCACCGAGCACACCCCGCGCGGCCTGCCCGCACCCGAGCGTCCCGGCTCCGCTCGTGCGCCTGACTCACGCGCAAGCCGATGTACCCGAGTGACGCCGAGCTCGCGGACAACCCCCGCGCCTCGAGCGTGCGACTGCGTGCGGCGGAGCGGCTCACTTCATGAGAGTGGCCACCGCGCCCGTACGGGCGCCGCGTTCTCGTCCGCGCCGTCGCCCGAGGCGCGCCTCGGCACCTCGCCGTCGTCGATCCCGCGCAGCGCAAGCGCGAGCGGCGGGCCCGACATCGGCGTGCGACTCGCCGATCGCGTCCGTCGTCGCCGCGGTGCTCATCGTCGTCGGGTTCCACGTGGTGATGGCGGAGGGCCAGCTCCAGCTCGAGCGGCTCGATCGCCGGACTTCGGTCGAGCAGCAGCGCGTACGAGTCGCTGCGCCTGACGTTCGCGGACCGCAGCGCGCCGCAGGCCATCGTCAAGCGCGCCACGAACCTCGGGCATGATCCCGGCCACGAGCCTCCGCTACATCACCGTGCCGGGTCTGAGCGCGACCGAAACCGCGGACGCCGCTGCAGGCGCGACGGCACCCAGCCTCGCCCGGGATTGGGAGAAGGTGAAGAAGCACCTTGTCGCAGCAGCCGTGATGGACAACGGAGTGCCGGGACGAAGGGGACGCCCGCAGCGGGGTCGAGCGGGCGCGGGCACTGCGCCCCGGCGGAAGGCTGCCGCACCCGGCGCCGCCGCCGCTCGAACGCGCGGCCGTGCCGGCACGCACGGGCGCGGTAGCCCGCCCGACCCGCACGAACCCGGTCCGCGTCGGCCAAGGCTCCCGCCGCGAAGCGCGGTCGCGCCAAGATACCGGGGACCCGCACCGCGCCGTCGAAGAGTACGTCGCATCGGCCGCGGGCGAAGGCGCAGCCGACGCGGGCGAAGCAGCCCGTCGCCAAGCGCCCTGCCGCGAGGAAGCCCACGACGCAACGACCGCGCGCGAAGGCCACGACGCGCGCGCCGCAGGCCCGCACGCGCCCCAGTCCGCAGGACACCGGCACGAAAGCCCCCGGTCCGGAAGTCGCCCAGCCCGTACCGCGCCCACCGCGAAGCGAGTCTTCACCGCAGTCGCTCCGCACAAGCGCCTGATCGCGCTGTTCGTGATCATGACGCTCGCGCTCGGCGTGATCCTGGTCCGGCTCGTCGACGTGCAGGGCGTCGAGGGCAGTCACTACGAGGCGATGGCGTTCGCCCAGCGCGTCCACTCGATCACCCTGGCCGCCGAGCGCGGGAGCATCTTCGACCGCAACGGCAACGACCTCGCGCTGTCGGTGCCGCAGCACACCATCTACGCCGACCCGCGCGTCGTGAAGGACCCGACCCGCTACGCCCGAGAGCTGGCCCCGATCGTGCACGTCGATCGGGCGGATCTCCGGGCCCGGCTCGCCCAGCCGAAGACCGAGTTCGTCTACGTCGCCCGGAAGGTCGATGACGCGACGGCGGCGAAGGTGAAGAAGCTCGGGCTGGCGGGCGTCGGCACGGTGCCGGAGTCGAAGCGCTTCTATCCGGGTGGCAACCTTGCCGGTCCGGTCCTCGGCTTCGTCGGGACCGACAACGGCGGTCTCGGTGGGCTCGAGGCGAGCTACGAGAACACGCTCAAGGGCCGGCCCGGCCGGCTCGTGGCGGAAGAGGACCCGAACGGGCGCGAGATCCCGGCCACCCAGCGCGTCGACGACCCGGCGAAGCGCGGCGGCGACCTGGTGCTCACGCTCGACCAGTCGCTGCAGTACGAGGTGGAGAAGCAGCTCGTGCGCCCAGGTGAGCAGCGCGAACGCACGCGGCGGCATCGCGATCATCGAGGATGTCAAGACCGGCGACGTGCTCGCGATGGCCTCGGTCGACGGCAGTGACGCGCACGGGCCGGCGCGGCTGCGTCCCCGAGCGAGTCGAACCGTCCATTGACCTCGGTGTACGAGCCGGGCTCGACGGCGAAGGTGGTCACCGTCGGCGCGGCGCTGCAGACCGGGGTCGTCAAGCCGGACACGATGTTCCAGGTTCCGTGGCGGCTGCAGATCGCCGACCGGCTCTTCAGTGATGCCGAGCAGCACAACGTCGAGAGCTGGTCGGTGAGCGACATCGTGCGCGAGTCGTCGAACATCGGCGTCATCAAGATCGCAGCGGAGCTCGGCAAGGAGCGGCTCGACCAGTACCAGCGCGCCTTCGGCTTCGGTACCAAGACCGCGATCAACTTCCCCGGGGAGTCCGCAGGGCTCATGAAGAACGTCGCGGACTTCGGTCCGAGCGACATGGGCAGCGTGCCCATCGGCTACACGACCGCCGTGACGCCCATGCAGATGCTCGACGTCTTCGCAACCGTGGCGAACGGTGGAAGCACCCGACCGCCGCGGCTCGTCGACGCGACCATCGGCTCGGACGGGACCCGCCACGAGCGAGCCGGTCAAGGCCGGCCGGCGCATCGTCAGCGAGAACACCGCGGCCGAGCTCAACCTCATGTTGCGGGGCGTGGTCACGGGTGGAACGGGCACGGGTGCCCAGGTCTCGGGCTACACGGTGGCGGGCAAGACCGGGACCTCGCGCAAGCCGGGGACCGGGACGAACTCGCCACCGCAGTACATGGCCAGCTTCGCCGGGTTCGCCCCGGCCGAGTCGCCCCGGCTCGCCGCGATCGTCGTGATCGACCAGCCCGGCACGAGCAACGACCAGTACTTCGGTGGTGCCGTGGCCGCGCCGCTCTTCTCGCGGATCATGCAGTACGCCCTGCGCCTCGAGCACGTCCCGCCGACCACCACGATGAGTGCCGACGCCGACGAGCCCGGGCCCCGCCGAAACGGGGACGGATCCTCGTCGAAGAGCTCGGGATCGAGCCTCACCGCGGCCGGTCCGGCTCCGGGCCCGACGGGCGTGGCCGGTATCGTTTCCCAGCCCGTTCGTTGACGGAGAGGATCCCGTGCGCCTGCACGACCTCCTCGATGCCGTGGACCTGCTCGAGCTGACCGGGGACTCGCAGGTCGACGTCTCCGACATCGTGCACGACAGTCGCCGCGCGACCCGAGGTGCTCTGTTCTGCTGCATCCGCGGCGCGGTCGCCGATGGCCACGACCACGCCGCCGCGGCGGTCGAGCGGGGCGCGGTGGCGCTGCTCGTCGATCGCCCGGTCGCGGTCGCGGTGACCCAGGCACGCGTGCCCGGCCGTGCGGCGGGCCCTCGGACCGGTGGCGGCCCGGTTCTTCGGCGACCCGTCGCACTCGATGCGCGTGCTCGGCGTGACCGGGACGAACGGCAAGACGACGACGACCTACCTGCTCGAGGCGATCGCGCGGGCGGCGGGGGAGCCGGTCGGGATCATCGGCACCACGGGCGCCAGCATCGACGGCGTCGCGGAGCCGGTCGAGCTCACGACACCCGAGGCGCCACAGCTCCAGGAGCTGCTGGCTCGGATGCACCGAGCGGGCGTCGACACCGTGGCCATGGAGGTGAGCTCGCACGCGCTCGCGTACGAGCGGGTCGACGGCATCCGGTTCGCCGCCGTCTGCTTCACGAACCTCTCGCAGGACCACCTCGACGAGCACGGAACGATCGAGGACTACTTCGATGCCAAGGCACGCCTGTTCACCCCGGAGTTCTCGGGTCGGGCCGCGATCGCGGATCGACGACCCGTGGGGGATCGAGCTCGCAGGTCGAGCGCAACGCCGGGGCCTCGAAGTGCTGACGTACGGGCTCGACCCCGTCGGCTGCGGTGCGCGGGTCGGTGGTGCAGCTCGACGCGGACGGTTCGACGGTGCGCATCGAGCTGGACGGGGCCGCGGCCGAGACGGTCCGGGTCACGCTCGTCGGCCGGTTCAACGTGCAGAACGCGCTCGCCGCGGCCGCCACGGCACTCGTCGCCGGCCTTCCGCTCGACGTGGTCCTCGCGGGGCTGCAGGCCGGGCTCGTCGTGCCCGGCCGGATGGAGCGGGTGGCCGCGGGACAGCCGTTCACGGTCCTCGTCGACTACGCGCACACGCCCGACGCGCTCGACCCGGCTGGTCGAGGAGGCGCGGCGGCTCGCCGCCGGCCATCGGGTGCTGATGGTGTTCGGGTGCGGCGGTGATCGCGACCCGATGAAGCGCGCGCCGATGGGCGCGGCGGCGGCGGATGCCGATTTCGTGATCCTGACCTCGGACAACCCACGCTCGGAAGATCCCGCGGCGATCGCGGCCGCAGCCGAGGTCGGACTGCGCGATCGGGGCGCGAGCTACCGGGTCGAGCTCGACCGCCGGACCGCCATCCGTGACGCGCTCGGTGCCGCGAAGGCGAACGACGTCGTCGTCATCGCGGGCAAGGGCCACGAGTCGGGGCAGGATGTCGCGGGCGTCATCACGCCGTTCGACGACCGGGTCGTGGCCCGGCAAGAGCTGGAGTCGCTCGCGTGGACCTGACCCGGGACGAGATCGCCACGATCACGGGTGGGCGCGCGGTTCGGGCCCGCCGCGGTCGCGCGCGGGTTCGGCTTCGACTCCCGCACGATCGATCCCGGCGTGGGGTTCGTCGCGCTCCGGGCCGAGCGCGACGGTCACGAGTTCGTCGCCGATGCCTTCACCCACGGCGCGAGCCTGGCGGTCGTGGAGCGCGTGCCCGACGGGGTGGACGGCCCGCTCGTGGTGGTCGACGACTCGTACGCCGCACTCCGCGCGCTCGGAGTGGAGGCGCGCCGCCGGCTGGAGGGCGCCGCGGTCATCGGCGTCACCGGTTCGGCGGGCAAGACGTCGACGAAGGACCTGACGGCAGCCGCGCTCGCCTCCGCGTTCGTCGTGCACGCGAGCGTCGCATCGTTCAACAACGAGATCGGGCTGCCGATCACCCTGCTCGACGCGCCCGCCGACACCGGCGCGGTGGTGCTGGAGATGGGTGCCCGCTTCGCGGGGAACATCCGTGCAGCTCGGCGCGATCTGCCCGCCCGTCGATCGGCGTGATCACCCACATCGGGCTGGCGCACGCCGAGCACCTCGGGGGTCCCGACGGCATCGCCGCGGTCAAGGGCGAGCTCCTCGACGTCGCTGCCGGTCGACGGTCTGGCCGTGCTGAACGCCGACTGCCGGTACGTCGGGACGCTCCGGCGCCGCAGCCCGGCCCCGGTGCTGACCGTGGGCTTCGGTGCGGGCGCCGAGGTCCGCACGTCGGACGTCCGGCTCGACGCCGAGCTCCGGGCGACGTTCCGGCTGGACTCGCCGTGGGGGAGCGAACCGGACCTCCGGCTGGCGGTCCGCGGTGTGCATCAGGTGACCAACGCGGCCCAGGCTGCAGCCGTGGCGTTGCACCTGGGGGTTCCGATCACGACGGTGGTGACGGCGTTGGCGAGCGCGACGAGCGCGACCTGGCGCATGGAGCTCAGCACGTCGGCGGACGGAATCGTCGTGCTCAACGACGCGTACAACGCGAGCCCGACCTCGATGCGGGCCGCCCTCGAGACGTTCGGCCGCCTGCCGGTGCGCGGTCGGCGCATCGCGGTGCTCGGCGAGATGCGGGAGCTCGGCGCGATCGCCTCGGCCGAGCACGACACGGTCGGTGCGCTCGTCGCGACTGCGGACGTCGGTGTCCTCGTCACCGTGGGTCCGGGCACCGACGAGCTCGCCGCCGCGGCGCGGGCGCGCGGCGTGGAGGTCCACCGGGTCGCCGACGGCGCGGCGGCAGCGGTGGTCGTCAGCGTCCTGGTCGAGCCGGGCGACGCGGTGCTCGTGAAGGCCAGCCGCCTCGTCGGGCTCGAGCGCGTCGCGGCGGCGCTGGTCCAGAACGGAGAGGTCACCTCATGATCGCCGTCCTGATCGCCATCTCGGTCGCCTTCATGGTGAGCGTGCTCGGCACCCCGTTCCTCATCCGGATCCTGCGGGCGCGCAACATCGGCCAGCAGATCCGCGACGACGGCCCCATCGCCCACCCGCACGAGCGCAAGGCAGGCACTCCGACGATGGGCGGCATCGCGATCATCGTCGCCGCCTTCCTCGGCTACGTCGCCGCGCACATCCGCACCGAGGCGATCAAGTTCGGCGATGCCGCCATCGCGCTCTGGTTCCTGATCCTCGGGCTCGGATTCGTCGGCTGGCTCGACGACTACCTCGGGGTGCGCCGGGCGCGGAACCTCGGGCTGCGGAAGCGGGGGAAGACCGGGGGGATCCTCATCGTCACGGTCGGGTTCGCGCTGCTCGCGCTGCAGTTCGTCCAGGTCTCGACCCACCTGTCGTTCACCCGGCCCATCGGCGTCGACCTCGGCACGATCGGTTGGTTTCTCTGGGCGACCGCGGTCGTCTACGCGACGGCCAACGCGGTCAACATCACCGACGGGCTCGACGGGCTCGTCGCCGGTTCTGCCGCGCTGGTCTTCGCCGCGTTCGTCGTCATCGCGTTCACGCAGTTCCGTCACCCGCACGCGTACCACCTCATCGCCGCGGGATCGATCGACGTCGCGGTGGTGGCGGCCGCGCTCATGGGCGCGTGCGTGGGCTTCCTCTGGTGGAACGCGCCACCTGCGCGCGTCTTCATGGGCGATACCGGCGCGCTCGCGCTCGGTGGCGCGATGGCCGGCATGGGCCTGCTCACCAAGACGGACCTGCTGTTGCCGATCATCGGCGGGCTCTACGTGCTCGAGACCTGCAGCGTCATCGCCCAGGTGATCTCGTTCCGGGGCTTCGGCCGGCGCATCCTGCGGATGTCACCGATCCACCACCACTTCGAGATCCTCGGTTGGCCCGAGTCGACGATCATCGTGCGGTTCTGGATCCTGGCCGGGTTGGCCATGGCGCTCGGCCTCGGCTTCTTCTACGCCGACTTCATCCGCATCCCGGGCATCATCGAGTGAGCCGACGAGTCCTGATCGTCGGGTTGCGGGCGACCGGTGCCGCGGTCGTCCGCGCCGCCAGCGCGGCGCGGCGACACCGTCACCGTCGTCGAAGACGATCCGGGTCGGCGGGCGTACGCATCCCGCGTGGCCGAGGCGCGCGAGCTCGGTGCGACGATCGTCGAGCGTCCCGACCCCGAAGCGTGGACCGACCTCGTCGCCGGTGCCGACCTGATGGTGCCGAGCCCCGGCGTCCGCCCCCAGCACCCCGCGTTCGTCGCCGCGATCGCCGCGGGCATCCCGGTGCGCGGTGACATCGACCTCGGCCTGGAAGCCGCGCGGGTGCCGGTCGTCGCCGTCACCGGCACCAACGGCAAGAGCACCGTCACCACGCTGATCACCGCGATCCTGAACGGGTCCGGCGTGCGGACCGCGGCGGCCGGCAACATCGGCCGGCCGTTGCTCGACGTGGTCGAGGAGCCCTGGGACGTGATCGTCGCGGAGATCTCGTCGTTCCAGCTGCACACGACGACCGCGGCGTTCCGGCCCACGGTGGCGGTGCTGCTCAACGTCGCCGAGGACCACATCGACTGGCACGGGTCGTTCGCCGAGTACACCGCGGTCAAGGCCCGGGTCTTCGAGCACCAACGCGACGACGATCTGCTGGTCGCGAACCTCGACGACCCGATCGTGCGCGACCTCGCCGCCACCGCGCCGGCCCGCACGATCGGCGTGACGTTGGCGGCGACCGCAGGTGCGTACACGACCGCGGGCGGGTCCCTCGTGACGCCGGCGGGTCAGCCGATCGTGGAGGTCGCGGCCCTGCCGTCGCGCCTGCCGCACGACCTGACCAACGCCCTGGCCGCCACCGCGGCCGCCCTCGCGGTGGGTGGCAGCGTGGACGCGAGCGCGCGAGACGTTGGTGAATTCGCCGAGGCTCCACCACCGGGTGGAGCCGGTCGGTAAGGCTTCCGGGGTGGAGTACTTCGACGATTCGAAGGCAACGAACCCCCACGCCACGCTGAGCGCGCTCGCCGGGTTCGAGCGCGTGGTCCTGCTCGCCGGGGGCGACAGCAAGGGCGTGGACCTCGGGGTCCTGGCCCAGGCCCGGCCGCGGCTGGCCGGCGTCGTGGCCATCGGCGACACCCCCGAAGAGGTGGAGCGCGCGCTGGGTGGTCTCGTCCGGACCGTGCGTGCCGGCTCGATGGCCGCCGCGGTCGACGCCGCGGCGGAGCTGGCGCACCCGGGGGACACGGTGCTGCTCTCGCCCGCCTGCGCGTCGTTCGACTGGTACGAGAGCTACGAGCAACGAGGTGACGACTTCCAGCAGGAGGTCCGCCGCCTCATCGCCGAGGAGAACGTCCGCGCGTGAGCACCACGGCCAGCCGGCTCCCGGGGATTCGGGTTCCCGGAACGCCTGAACGGGATCCGACGCGGCTGGACGAATGCCGGCACGCAGCGCACGACGACGTACCTGCTGCTGCTCATGGTCGTCGCGGTGCTGAACGTGATCGGCGTCGTGATGGTGCTGTCGGCCTCGTCGGTGCAGTCGCTCGACAGCAAGGGCACCGCGTGGTGGTTCTTCGAGCGACAGCTGCTCTGGACCGGCCTCGGCGTCGCGGGCTTCGCGATCGCGTCGCGCGTGGACTACCGCAGCTGGCGCAAGTACACGGTCCCGTTCCTCGCCATTGGCGACGTTCCTGCTCGTGATCGTGCTCGTCCCCGGGATCGGCATCTGGGTCGACGGGTCGCGCCGCTGGATCGGGTTCGGGTCGTGGCGCGTGCAGCCGTCGGAGATCGCGAAGCTTGCGCTGCTCGTCTACGGGGCGGACGTGCTCACCCGCCAGGAGCTGAAGGTGGGCGACTGGCGCAAGGCGCTGCGCCCGGTGATGTTGGTGTTCCTCCTCTTCGCGGCGCTGATCATGAAGGAGCCGGACCTCGCGTCGACCATGGTCCTCACCGTGATCCTGGGGGCGCTGCTCGTCGTCGGCGGGATCCGGGCCCGCCACCTCGCGGCCATCGGTGGTGCTGCGGTCGGGACCTGTCGCCGCTCTTCGCGATCGCTCGTCCCCTGGCGGCGGGCCCGCCTGCTCACGTTCCTCGACCCGTGGCACGACAAGTCGAACACCGGCTACCAGGTCACGCAGTCGCTCATCGCGCTCGGCAGTGGTGGCTGGACCGGTGTCGGGCTGGGCCAGAGCCGGGCGAAGTGGCGGTTCCTGCCCGCCGCCCACACCGACTTCATCTTCGCGATCGTCGGCGAGGAGCTCGGGCTGTTCGGCTGCATCCTCGTCGTCGGCCTCTTCGCCGCGCTGGCGTACCTCGGGGTGCGCACCGCGCTGCGGGCGCCCGACCGCTTCGGCATGCTGCTCGCCGGTGGTGTCACCGCGTGGATCGTCGGGCAGGCGGTCATCAACATCGGCGCGGTCGTCGGCCTGCTGCCCGTGTCCGGGATCCCGTTGCCGTTCGTGTCGTTCGGTGGGACCGCGCTCGTGTTCACGATGATCGCGGCCGGGCTGCTGGGCAACGTCGCCCGGCAGGGTGGGCGGTGAAACCGGCGCGAGCCGCGGTGTACGCGCTGGTTGCCGGCGGCGGGACGGGCGGTCACGTGTATCCGGCGCTCGCGCTGGCCGACGCGCTCGTCGCGCGCGGCCACGACCGCACGTCGGTCCGCTTCCTCGGCGCGAGCCGCGGCCTCGAGGCACGTGCGGTGCCGGACGCGGGCTACGAGATCGACCTGCTCCCGGCACGCGGCTTCCAACGGGGGATCTCGCCTCAGCACCTGGTGGACAACGTCCGCATGGTCGGGGCGATGACGATCGCGGTGGTGCGCGCGGTCGGGATCGTCCGCCGACTCCGGCCGCGCGTCGTCGTCGGAGTCGGCGGCTACGCGTCGCTCCCGGGCGTGCTCGCCGCTCGCGTCCTGCGGATCCCGGTCGTCATCCACGAGCAGAACGCGGTCCCCGGTCTCGCGAACAAGATCGCGGCCCGGCTCGGCGCCCGCGTCGCGGTGTCGTTCGCCGACACCGACCTGCCCGGCGCGACGGTGATCGGCAACCCGGTGCGCGCGTCGCTCGCGACCCTCGTGCGCTCGCCGGATGCCGCGCGCCCGCTGCTCGGTGTCGTCGGCGGCAGCCTCGGCTCGCCCCGGCTCAACGACGCTGCGCTCGACCTGTACGACCGGTGGCGCGAGCGCGGCGACGTGCAGGTGCGCCACATCGCCGGGACCCGCCACTACGACGACTGCCGGGCCCGGCTGGATCTCCTCCACCGGACCCAGGACACGCTCGAGTACGAGCTGGTGCCGTACGAGGACCAGATGGACCACTTCTACGGGCGCACTTCCTTGGCGGTCTGCCGGTCGGGCGCGATCACCGTGGCCGAGCTCGCGGCGGCGGGAGTGCCGTCGGTGCTGGTGCCGTGGCCGGGCGCGGCGGGCGACCACCAGACGGACAACGCGCGGGTCATGGAGCGGGCGGGCGCCGCGGTGCTCCTCCCGGACGCCCAGGCGGACGGCGCGCACCTGGATGCCGTGGCGCGCGAGCTGCTCCTCGACCCCGATCGCCTCACCTCGATGTCCGCTGCCGCCCGCGCGCTCGCCCGTCCCGACGCCGCCGACCGCCTGGCCGAGCTCGTCGAGGAGACCGCCCGTGCCCGCGCCTGAGCCCGGTCCGGTGCTCGACCTCACGGAGGTCCGGCGCATCCACGTGGTCGGCGTCGGCGGTGCGGGGATGAGCGCCTACGCGGCGATCCTCGCCGAGATGGGCCACCGGGTGAGCGGGTCCGATCTCCACGAGCACCCGCGCATCGACCGCCTCCGGTTGCTCGGGGTGGAGTGCCTCGTCCCGCAGGTCGCGGGGAACGTGCCGGCCGACGCGGACGCGATCGTCATCAGCTCCGCGGTGCCGCGCACGAACGTCGAGGTGCGCGCCGCGGAGGCGGCGGGGATCCCGGTGCTCGCGCGTGCCGACGCGCTCGCCGGCATCGTGGATGCACGACGCGGGCTCGGCGTGGCCGGCACCCACGGCAAGACGACGACCACGTCGATGATCGCGTTGATCATGCGGGCCGCGGACCTGCACCCGAGCTTCCTCGTCGGCAGCGAGCTGAACGAGGTCGGCACGAACGCCGGGCTCGACTCGGGGGAGTGGCTGATCGTCGAGGCCGACGAGAGCGACGGCACGTTCCTGCGGCTCGCGCTCGACGCCGCGATCGTCACGAACATCGAAGAGGACCATCTCTGGTACTGGGGCGACATGGACCGGCTCGAGGACGCGTTCCGCCGGTTCGTGGACGGGGTCGACGGGCCGGTGGTCCTGTGCGCCGACGATCCCAACACCCGGCGCCTCGCGGCGACGCGTCCCGACGCGATCACGTACGGATGGGCGGACGACGCCCGGTACCGCGCCTCGGGCTACCAGGGCGGCCGCGGTGGCTGCTCGTTCGTGCTCGAGCACGACGGTGAGCTGCTCGGATCGATCCGATTGCCGATCGTCGGCCGGCACAACGCGCAGAACGCGGCGGGGGCCGCGGCGATGACGCTCGAGCTCGGCGTGAGCTTCGAGGCCGTGCAGAACGCGCTCGCCGGCTTCGGCGGTGTGGCGCGGCGCTTCCAGCACCGGGGCGAGCTCGACGGCGTGACGATGATCGACGACTACGCGCTCCTGCCGCCCGAGATCCAGGCCACCATCCGCGCGGCCGGCGAGGGCGACTGGGGCCGGATCATCGCGGTGTTCCAGCCGTTCCGGTACGCGCGCACCGAGCTGATGTGGCGCGAGTTCGCGGACGCGTTCGTCGGCGCCGACCAGGTCATCCTCACGGACGTCTGCGGCTTCCACGAGCAGCCGATCCCCGGCGTGACGGGCCACCTCGTCCTGAACGCGGTGCTCGACGCGCACCCCGAGCTCCCGGTCGCGTACTTCCCGCACCGGGCGGAGCTCGTGAAGGTCATCCCCGGCTACGCCCGCGCGGGTGATCTCGTGCTGACGCTCGGCGGCGGCGACATCACGACGCTCGCGGACGACCTGCTCGCCGAAGCGCACGCGCGCGGGGCGGGGGAGTGATCGTGACCGACTCGAGCCCGCTCCGGGCCGACGAGCTCGCGGCCGCGCTCGAACCCGCGCTGCCCGGCCGGGTGGAGCTCGACGCGCCCCTGGCCGGGCTGACGACGTACCGGGTCGGAGGTCCCGCCGCGGTGCTCGTCCGGGCCCGGCGCGAGGGTGACCTCGCGGTGGTCGCGGCCGCGTTGCGCCGCCACCACCCCCCGCTGCTCATCGTCGGCCGGGGCTCCAACCTGCTGATCGCCGATCGAGGGTTCCCCGGGCTGGCGCTGCTGCTCGAGGGCGAGTTCGAGGAGATCACCCCCGGTGAGGGGACGGTGCGCGCCGGCGGTGCGGTGGGGCTGCCCGTCCTCGCCCGCCAGGCGGCGGCCGCGGGGCTCAGCGGGTTGGAGTTCTACGTCGGGATCCCCGGTACCGTCGGTGGCGCGGTGCGGATGAACGCGGGTGGGCACGGCCGCGAGACGCGTGAGGTCCTCATCTCGGCGCGGGTCGTCGACCTCCTCGGCGACGGGCTCGGTGTCGATCACACCGTGGACGATCTCGCGCTCGGGTACCGGACGTCGTCGATCGGTCCCAGCGAGGTGGTCGCCGGCGCGACGTTCCGGGTCGAGGCCGACACGCCCGCCGCCTGCGAGGCACGCATCACCGAGATCGTCCGGTGGCGCCGGGAGCACCAGCCCGGCGGCGCGAACGCGGGATCCGTGTTCCGCAACCCACCCGGCGACAGCGCGGGTGGCCTCATCGAGCAGTGCGGCCTCAAGGACTTCCGGATCGGCGGCGCGTTCGTCTCGGCCAAGCACGCCAACTTCATCCAGGCGGAGCCCGGCGCGACCGCGGCCGACGTCCGCGCGCTCGTGGCCGAGGTGCAGCGCCGGGTCCGTGACGCGACCGGCATCGAGCTCCAGCCCGAGCTGCACTTCGTCGGGTTCGCCGAGGACGACGAGGTCGGGCCGTGAACGACCCGACCCGACCCGGGTCGCCGGGAGCGCCCGCGGTCCGCACGGCGGAGGGCCCGGCGCCGGTCGCGGCTCCGCCCCCGGCGCCGCGGGCCGTTCGGCGACGCGGTGCCGGCGTCCGCGCCGCCCGTCGCGCCCGACGCGACACCACCCGTGGCTCCCGACCCGTCGGCGGATCCCCAGGCCGGGGTCGAGACGAAGGAGCTCTCGGTCGCCGACCTGCGCGCCGCGGCGCGCCAGGCCGGAGTGGTCCTCCCCGACGTCGATGGGCCCGACGTCGATCCGGCGGAGGTCGACGCGGACGCGCCGGACATCGAGATCGACCTGGTGGAAGCCGAGCGCCAGGAAGCCGCGGACGGGGCCGGCATCGAGCGCGACCCGCGTGCCGACGCCGCGGACCCGGCGGTTCCGAGCTGGATCGATCCGCGCATCCGGGAACGGCGGGTGGCCGTCACCCGGGCCGAAGGCCGGCGGCGCCTGCGGATCCTGCTCACGGCGGTGTGCGTCGCGTCGGCGATCGGCATCGCGTGGCTCGTGGTCCAGTCGCCGTTGCTGGCGGTGGACACGATCAACGTGCGCGGCACGACCCAGGAGAGCCAGGCCGCGGTGCGGGCTGCCGCCGGGGTCCACACGGGCGCGGCGCTGCTCTTCGTCGACACCGGCGCGGTCGCGCGCCGGGTCGAAGCGCTGCCCTGGGTCGCGTCGGCGAAGGTGGACCGCGGGCTGCCGAACGACCTCACGATCACCGTCGTGGAGCGCGCACCGGTCGCGTGGGCCCGCCAGGCGGTGCCGAAGGGCTCACCGCGCGGCACGCTGGGTGCCGTGGTCCTCGTCGATCGCTCGGGCCGGGTGCTCAGCGCAGCCGCCGCGGCCCCGCCGGGCTTCCCCGAGCTGATCGGGATGACCCGGGTCCCCGGACGCGGCGGCACCATCGAGCCGGCCGCGCCCGCCGCGGCTCTGGCCCAGCTCCCCGACGCGCTGCGGGCCCAGACCGCGTCGCTGACCCTGGACCACGACCAGGCGGTCCTGAAGCTCGCGGCCGTGTCGGGTGGCGCGATCCCCGCGGCGGGGGAGGTGCGGCTCGGCGATCTCGAGGACGTCAGCGCGAAGGGTGCGGCCGCGCTCGCGGTGCTCGACCAGCTCGCGGCGGACGGCGAGGACGTCCACTACATCGACGTGCGCGTTCCCGGAGCGCCGGCGACCAGATGATTGAATGGCCGCGTCGGGTCCGTTAGAGTCTCCACCACAACCACAGGTTGACATAACTCTCAACCTCAAGCAGAGGTCGAGAGTTGCCGAGCATCCCCGCTTTCCGGCCTGTGTGCCTCCAAGATTCCCTGCAAGAGCGCCACGTTTCCCCGAACGACCCGTGGCCCCCGACCCGTCCCACCGAAATGAGCGAGGGAGATCGTCCACGATGCTGGGTTCACCGCAGAACTATCTCGCCGTGATCAAGGTCGTCGGCGTGGGCGGTGGCGGCGGCAACGCCGTGAACCGCATGATCGACGCCGGACTCAAGGGTGTGGAGTTCATCGCGGTCAACACCGACGCGCAGGCGCTGCTGATGAGCGATGCCGACGTGAAGCTCGACCTCGGCCGTCAGCTCACACGCGGCCTCGGCGCCGGCTCGGACCCCGAAGTGGGTCGCCAGGCCGCCGAGGAGCACCGCGAGGAGATCGAGGAGGTGCTGAAGGGCGCCGACATGGTGTTCATCACCGCGGGCAAGGGCGGTGGCACCGGCACCGGTGGCGCGCCGATCATCGCGGAGATGGCGAAGGCCGCCGGCGCTCTGACCATCGGCGTCGTGACCCGGCCGTTCACGTTCGAGGGCCGGCGCCGCTCGGTGCAGGCCGAGCAGGGGATCCAGCACCTCAAGGAAAAGGTCGACACGCTGATCATCATCCCGAACGACCGGCTGCTGCAGGTCTCGGACGAGAAGACGTCGATGCTCAACGCGTTCAAGATGGCCGACGAGGTCCTGCTCCAGGGCGTGCAGGGCATCACGGACCTCATCACGACGCCGGGGCTGATCAACACCGACTTCGCCGACGTGAAGATGATCATGACCAATGCCGGCTCCGCGCTCATGGGCATCGGGTACGCGTCGGGTGACGGCCGTTCGGTCACCGCGGCGCGCGCCGCCATCTCGAGCCCGCTGCTCGAGGCCAGCATCGAGGGCGCCCGCGGCATCCTGCTCAACATCTCGGGCCCGTCCGACCTCGGCCTCTTCGAGGTCAACGAGGCGGCGGAGATCATCGCCCAGGCCGCGCACCCCGACGCCAACATCATCTTCGGCGCGGTGGTGGACGACGCCCTCGGCGACGAGGTGCGCATCACGGTGATCGCCGCGGGCTTCGACCGCTTCGAAGGCGAGCGGCGCCCCGAGTCGCCGCTCGGTCTCATGGCCGAGGAGCGCGCACTCGCCTCCGAGTCGGGTGACGACGTCGACGACGGGCTGGACTCCGGCGACGACGACTTCGACGTTCCGGAGTTCCTGCGCTGACCGCAGCCCTCGCCGCGTGATCGAGCTCACGCTCGGTTGCGCGCGGGTCGTCTTCACCGATCGCCACGGCGGCGCGTCCGTCGCGCCGTACGACTCGATGAACCTCGCCGGTCACGTCGACGACGATCCCGTCGCGGTCGCCGAGAGCTACGGGCGGCTCGCATCGAGCCTCTCGCTCCCCGATCCCGCGACGTGGGTGCGACCGTTCCACGTGCACGGCACCGACGTGCTCGAGGTGTCGGCCGCGCCGGTCGGGACCGTCGACGCGGACGGGAGCGCGACGAATGTCGCGGGGCTTCCCCTCGTGGCGATGGGCGCGGACTGCGCACCGATCGCGCTCGCGAGCGACACCGCGGTCGCGGCGATCCACGCCGGGTGGCGCGGCGCGCTCGGGCGGCGTGGTGGAGGCCGGTGTCGCGGCGGTGCGCCGGCTCGGGCACGGCCCGGTGCGGGCCGCGATCGGTCCGTGCATCTGTGTGCGTCACTACGAGTTCGGCGCGGACGCGCTCGCGCTGATCGTCGCCCGGTTCGGCGACTCGGTCGCGGGAACGACCGCTGACGGCCGTCCCGCGTTCGACCTGCCGCGCGCCCTGCAGCTCGCGCTCGAGGACGCGGGCGTCGACGAGATCACCGACACCCGGTGTTGCACCTTCGAGTCCGCGGACCACTTCTCCTACCGGCGCGATCACCGCACCGGGCGCCAGGCGGTCGTCGTGGTCAAGCAGCCGTGAGCGGCCCGGTGATCGCCGAGGCGCTGGCCGAGGTGCGCGCCCGGATCGCCGCCGCCGCGACCCGGGCGGGCCGCGACCCCGAGGAGGTCCTGCTCATCGGCGCGTCGAAGACGATGCCCGTCGAGGCGCTCGGCGACGCGCTCGACGCGGGTCTGACGGATCTCGGCGAGAACCGGGCCCAGGAGCTGCTGGCGAAGGCGCCGGTCCTGGCCGGGCGGGCTGCCCCACCCACCTGGCACTTCGTGGGCCAGCTCCAGCGCAACAAGGTGGCGGGGCTGGTGCCCTGGGTCACGTGCTGGCATTCGGTCGACCGCTCCCCCTGGGGGAGGCCATCGCCCGGCGGGCGCCCGGGGCCCGGATCCTGGTCGAGGTCAACCTCGGCGACGAGCCCCGCAAGGGTGGTTGCGCGCCTGCCGAGACCCCGGCCCTGGTGGAGGCGCTGCGGGGCCTGGACCTCGACGTGGCGGGCCTCATGACCGTGGCCCCGCAGGCCGGGGAGCGCCGGGCCTGGTTCGCCGCTCTCCGTGAGCTCGCGACATCACTCGAATTGCGCGAATTGTCGATGGGGATGAGCGATGATTTCGAAGCCGCGATCGAGGAGGGTGCCACCATGGTGCGCGTCGGTCGCGCGATCTTTGGTGATCGGTCCCGATGAGCCGATCGGGGCCCTACGAGCACGCAGCGTGATCCGCGGATCGAACCAGGCCCGACGGTAGGGTGGCAGACGGGAGGAGACTCGCATGCCGGGTATGTGGCAAAAGACGATGGTGTACCTCGGACTCAAGGACGACGAAGAGGGATACGAGTACGACTACGACGAGCTCGCGCTCGACGAGGAGCCGGTCGACCCCGCGTATGAGCGCTACGAGCGCCCGGAGCGCGTCGAGGCCGCGCCACCCCCGCGGATGCGTGAGCCGGTAGCCGCCGTCGTCGCGCAGCCCCGGGTGCGCGCGGTCCCGGTCGACGAGGTCTCGCCGGTGCGCGACGCCGCGACCCCCCAGATCCGGCCGATGCCGGCGAGCTCCGCCCGGGTGCACGTCGTCGAGCCCCACGGCTTCAACGACGCGCAGGAGGTGGGGGACCGGCTCAAGGCCGATCAGCCCGTCATCATCAACCTCCAGGGCCTGAGCCGCGACCTGCAGCGCCGCATGATCGACTTCTCGAGCGGGCTCACCTACGCGGTCGGCGGGAGCATGTCGCGGGTCGCCGACCAGGTCTTCCTGCTGACGCCGAGCAACGTCGAGGTCTCCCAAGAGGAGAAAGAGCGCTTGCAGGCTCGCGGGCTCTTTCGCGCCTGACACACTGCATCTGTGCTGGAGCTCCTGGGCGCGTTCGTCACCGTCTACCTCGTCATCATGGGTGCCCACGCGGTGCTCTCCTGGTTCCCGCCCACGTCCTCGAGCGGCGGTCTCGCCACCATCAACCGTCTGCTGATGGACCTCACCGAGCCGGTGCTCGCGCCGCTGCGTCGCGTCATCCCACCGGTGGGGATGTTCGACTTGTCCTTCATGGTGGCGTTCTTCGGTCTTGTGATCCTCCGGGGGCTCATCTACGCCGCCATGTGACGCATGCGACGAGTGTGAGATTTTTCCCCAGCGTCCCTACATTGCGCGGGTCGCGCGTCCTACCATGAACCCATGGACGTGACGCCCCGCGAGCTCCGTGACATCGACATCCGCGAAGGCTTTCGCGGGTACAACCGCGACGACGTGGACGAGCTGCTCGAACGGGCCGCCGCGACGATCGAGGGCCTCAACGAGCGCATGCGCCACCTCACCGAGCAGGTGAGCTCGGCCGAGGGTCAGCAGGGCCAATCGCGCGAGACCGAGGACATGCTCCACCGCACGCTCCTGCTCGCCCAGCGCGCGGCCGACGAGGCCGTGGCGGAGGCGCAGTTCAAGGCGCGCCAGATCCTCGACGACGCCGAGACCAAGTCCCGTGCCCAGCTCGCCGAAGCCGAATCGGCGGCCCGCCGCCAGGTGGACACGGAGCGCCGGCGGCTCGAGAGCGAGGTCATGGAGCTCGGTTCCCGGCGCGAGGCGCTGCTCGCCGACGTGGACGGTCTCGAGAAGTTCGAGTCCGAGTACCGCGTGCGGCTGCGTCGTGCCCTGGAAGCCGATCTCGAGTCGCTCGCGGGCCAGGGTCCGGCCGCGCCGTCCGCTCGTCCGCCGATCCACGAGGTCGAGGTCCCGACGTCGGGTGTGAACAACACGACGACGGAGACCACGTCCGCACCGTCGAGCGCGCCGCCGTCGTCGCGCGCCGCCCGTCGGCGCGTCGGCATCACCGCAGACGCCCCAGCCGCCATCGACCGATGCCGGCCCGCCGACCGCCGAGATCCGCGCGGTGGGCAGCTGGGATCTCCCGGCGCGTTCCCCCGAGGCACCGCCCGCCGCGAGCAACGGTCCGACCGCGTCGGCGACGCCGGCGGTGCGCGAGCCCGCGAGTGCGACGGCCGATCCACCGGCGGCGCCCGCGCCGCGCGCACCGCTGTTCTCGGCCGAGGCCGATGCCGAGCCGCTCGATGACGAGGCGTTCTTCGCGAGCCTGCGCGAAGCCGTGAGCGACCAGGCGCCGCTCGGGCCGCGTGACGAGATCCCGGACTCGACCGGGACCTACGAGGACGACGACGCGAAGTCGGGGCTGTTCCGCCGCCGGCGCTGAACCGGGCTCAGACCGTCTCGATCCAGACCCCGACGGTGGCCTCACCGACGGCCATCGGCTCGTAGTCCGCAGCGTTTCCGGGGCTCTCCGACTCGAGCTGCAGGTCGACCGCGAGGACCTCGCGGGCGATCCAGTCGCGGTGGCGGGTCACAGCTTCGGCCAGGTCACCATCGGCGCGCAGGCGGACGGTGATGCGGTCCGAGATCTCGAGACCGATGGCCTTGCGCCGGTCGTTGAGCACCCGGATGACCTGGCGGGCGAGCCCCTCGAGCGTGAGGTCGTGATCGACGCGCGTGTCGAGCGCCACCGCGATCCCGCCGTCCTCGGTGAGCGCGTACTCCTCGTGGGACGTCGCTCGCACTTCCACGTCGTCGGGTTCGAGTCGGATCGTCGTGCCGTCGACGTGGAGGTCGTACACGCCGTCGGTCTCCAACGCGTGCCGGATCGTCGCGCCGTCGGCCTCGGCGAGCAGCTCCTTGACCTTCGGCATGAGCTTGCCGACCTTCGGACCGAGCCGGCGGAAGTTCGGGACCACCGCGTACTCGAGCAGGCCTTCGAGGCTCGTGACGGACTCGAGCCGCTTCACGTTCAGCGCGTCCGCGATCTCGGCTTCGACCGACGCGGGCAACGTCGTCGCGCCCGGCAACAACACCAGCGCGCGCGCCAGTGGTTGACGAACCTTCAGCCGCGCTTCGGTGCGAGCCGCGAGGCCGAGCGAGACGACCTGGCGCGCGAGAGCCATGTCGGCCTCGAGCGCGGGATCGATCGCCGCGGTGTCCGCCACCGGCCAGTCGCTCAGGTGCACGGACTCCTTCGTCTGGGCCAGGTCCTGGTAGAGCGCGTCCGACACGAACGGGCAGAACGGCGCGAGCAGCTGCGTCGTGAGCAGGAGGCACTCGTGGAGCACCGCGTGCGCGTCGGGATCATCGGCGTTCCAGAAGCGCGGACGCGATCGGCGCACGTACCAGTTGGAGAGATCGTCGACCAGGCGCTCGAGTGCCTGCGCGCCGCGCAGCGCGTCGAAGGCTTCGAGCGCGTCACCGACCTCCGCGACCGTCGAGTGCAGCCGCGAGCGGATCCAGCGATCGAGCACCTGGCCCGGCTCCCGCACCGGGCCCGCGCCCGAGGTCCAGCCGTCGAGGTTCGCGTAGGTCGAGAAGAAGCTGTAGGTGTTCCACAGCGTGAGCAGGAAGCGGTTGGTGGTCTCGTCGATGCTCTCGAGCGACACCCGCTTCGGCATCCACGGCGAGCTGGCCGAGACGAAGTTCCAACGCAGCGCGTCCGCACCACGGTCCTGGAGCACGGTCCACGGGTCGGTGACGTTGCCGCGGCTCTTCGACATCTTCTGGCCGTCCTGGTCGAGGAGCAGTGCGAGGCAGACGACGTCGCGGTACGGCGTGCGGTCGAACACGAGCGTGTTGATCGCGAGCAGTGAGTAGAACCAACCGCGGGTCTGGTCGATCGCCTCGCAGATGAAGTCGGCGGGGAACCGGCGCTCGAAGACCTCGGCGTTCTCGAACGGGTAGTGCAGCGAAGCGGTCGGCATCGATCCGGAGTCGAACCACGCGTCGAGCACCGGCTCGACCCGCCACGCGCGCCCGGCCTCGCACGCGGGGCAGTCGAGCACCACGTCGTCGACGTACGGGCGGTGGAGGTCCAGATCGGTGAGCGGCTGGCCCGCCAGCTGCGAGAGCTCGGCGACGGATCCGACGCAGGTGTCGTGGCCGCAGTCGCGACACCGCCACACCGGGATCGGGGTGCCCCAGAACCGGTCCCGGGAAAGTGCCCAGTCCACGTTGTTCTCGAGCCAGTCCCCGAAGCGGCCGTGCTTGATGTGCTCGGGATGCCACCCGATGGTCTCGTTCTCGCGCAGCATCGCCGCCTTGACCGATGACGTGCGCGCGAACCACGTCGGCTTCCCCCAGTAGATGAGCGGGGTGCCACAGCGCCAGCAGTGCGGGTACGAGTGGAGGTACGGCTCGACCCGCACCAGCCGGCCGGACGCCTCGAGGGTGGCGATGAGGCCGGCGTCAGCGTCCTTGACGAACTGGTTCTCGAAGTGCGGGACCGCGTCGGTGAAGCGGGCGGCGCCGTTGACGGGGTTGAGGATCGGGAGGTGCTCCGCGGCGGCGACCTCGCGGTCGATCTCGCCGAAGGCCGGGGCGAGGTGCACGATCCCGCTGCCGTCCTCGGTGGTGACGAAGTCGGCCGCGACGACCCGCCAACCGTCGCCCTCGACGGGCAACCAGTCGAACGGCCGCTCGTAGTGCGCGCCGACCAGGTCCTTGACCGCCACCGGCTCCACGATCTCGGCCGTCTCACCGAGGACCGCGGCGCACCCGGGATCGCGCCATCACGAGATCGCGTCCCTCGGGCTCCCGCGACCGGACCCGGACGTACTCGATGTCCGGGCCGATCGCGGCGCCGACGTTCGACACGAGCGTCCAGGGTGTGGTGGTCCAGACGACCAGGTCGTAGTCGCGATCCGTCACCGGGAACCGGACGTAGACCGAGTCCTCGGTGACGTCGCGGTACGCGCCGGGCTGGCCCAGCTCGTGGCTCGAGAGCGCGGTGCCGCAGCGCCCGCAGTAGGGCACGACCTTGAAGCCCTCGTAGAGCTGCTCGGCGTCCCACATCTGACGGAAGAGCCACCACACGCTCTCGATGTAGGAGTTGTTCATCGTCCAGTACGCGTCGGACATGTCGAGCCACATGCCGATCCGACCCGTCAGCGCGGACCAGTCCTCCACGTAGCGCTGGACCGACTCCCGGCACCGCTGGTTGAACGCCTCGATGCCGAACTCTTCGATCTCGGGCTTCCCGGCGAAGCCCAGCTCCTTCTCGACCTCGACCTCCACCGGGAGCCCGTGGCAGTCCCAGCCGGCCTTGCGGGGCACGTACCGGCCCCGCATCGTGTGGAAGCGCGGGTAGATGTCCTTGAAGAGCCGGGCCCACACGTGGTGGATCCCGGGCCGGCCGTTGGCAGTCGGCGGCCCTTCGTAGAAGACCCATTCCGGCGCACCCTCCCGGCGCCGGACGCTCTCGGCGAAGACATCGTCGTGCTTCCAGGCCGCCAACACACGGTTTTCGAGTGCGACGAGGTCCAGCTGGGTATCGACAGGTCCGAAGGGCACGGGCCGTACGATAAACGGCGGTGTCCGATGTCTCCGATCTCTTTCAAGCGCACGACGGCTACGTGGTGGTCGACGTGCACGTCCAGCCCGGCGCCGGGCGGACCGCGGTGGTGGGTCGCCACGGCACCGCGCTCAAGCTCAGGGTCGCGGCGCCGCCGGCCCGAGGTCGCGCGAACGACGCAACCTGCGCGCTGCTCGCCCGGACCCTCGGGGTGAAGGATGCGGCGGTCTCGTTGGTCAGCGGCGCGTCGTCCCGGACCAAGCGGGTGCGGATCGACGGCGTCGACGGTCCCGAGACCGCGAGTGCCCTCGAGCTCGCGATCTCGGCCGCCCGGACCGACGGCGGGAATCTCCGACGGGGTCCGCGGGGTTCACCGTAGCTGCGCCATTGCCCTGAGAGCTCAGGGCGCCTAACATTCCCCGCTTTCCCCGTCCGGGGCAGCGCGACGAACGAAGGGAACGACCGATGGCGAAGGCCACCGGCAAGTCCGCCAGCGCACGAAAGGCACCCGTGGCAGCCGCGAAGAAGGCCCCGGCGAAGGCCGCGGGCACGAAGAAGCCGGCGGCCGCCCGGAAGGCCAGCCCGGCGAAAGCCGCGAAGCGGACGTCCGTCGCGAAGAAGCCGGTGAAGCCGGCCACGCGCCGCGTGGCGTCCCGGCAGACCCCTCCGGCCAAGAAGAAGCCGGCCCCGAAGTCAACCGCGAAGAAGGCGACCACGAACAAGGCGACCAGGACGACGACCAAGACCCTGACCAAGAAGTCCGCCGCGACGAAGAAGGCGACCCCCGCGAAGAAGACCGTGACGAAGAGCCCGGCGAAGACCACGAAGAAGGCCGCCCCGGCAAAGAAGGCCGCGGCCAAGGCCGTGGTCAAGAAGGCCGTCCCGGTCAAGGCGAAGCCGGCGCCGAAGCCCAAGAAGCAGCCCGCGGGCAAGATCTGCCCGCTCTCGGGGATCTTCGTCCCGAAGCAGGCGCCGAACATCGCGCCCAAGACGATGGAGAAGCTGCGCGAGCTCCTGATCGAGGAGCGGGCCCGCCATCTCCACCAGGCCGTGGAGCTGCAGGCCGACGCCGACCTGCTCGTGAACGAGCGCGAGCAGGGCGACACGCAGTTCGACGAGGAGTCGGGCGAGGGCGACACCATCTCGGTCGAGCGCGAACGGGACCTGATGCTCTCCGCGAATGCCCGCCAGGCGGTGGACGAGATCGATCGGGCACTGGAGCGGATGGACAACGGCACCTACGGCGTCTGCGTCCCGGCCGGGCGGCGCATCGTCGTCGCCCGCCTCGAGGCGATTCCGTGGGCCGAGTTCTGCGTGGATTGCAAGCAGCGTGTCGAGCGGCCGCGCCGCTAGCGCCACGCGCCCGGTCCCGCGTCTGGCTGGCCCCGTCGATCGTCGTCGGGGTCGTCGTCCTCGATCAGCTCACCAAGATCTGGGTGGTCGCGTCACTGAGCGACGGGCCGCTGTCGATCGTCGGGAGCGACGTCGAGCTCCACCTGGTGCGCAACAGCGGCGGCGCGTTCAGCCTCTTCACGAACGCGACGCTCGTGCTCGCGCTGCTGGCCATCGCGCTGTCGGTCGTCCTCGTGCGCGCGGTGCAACGGGCGCGCGACCGTCTGACCGTCGTCGCGCTCTCGCTCGTGCTCGCCGGCGCGCTCGGCAACCTCATGGACCGCCTGACTCGGAGCCCCGGGTTCCTGCGCGGCGAAGTCGTGGACTTCGTGCACGTCGGCTCGTTCCCGAGCTTCAACGTCGCCGACTCCTCCATCACGATCGGGGCGATCCTCCTCGTCATCGCCGCCTTCCGTGAGTCCGCCCACGTGTCCGACGAGCACCCCGCGTGAGCGCAACGGGGACACCCGCACCGCTCGAATCCCTCGTGGTGCCGGCGGCGTTGGCGGGGGAGCGGGTCGACCGGGCGGTGGCGCTGCTCACCGGCTGGTCGCGCGCCGAGGTGCAGGTCCTGATCGACGCCGGCTCGGTGCTCGTCGACGGGAAGTCGGTGATCAAGAGCCGCCGGCTCGTCGAGGGTGACGTCGTCGACCTCCTCGCCGAGCCCGAGCCGGTCGGCGTCCCGCAGGCCCAGGACATCCCGATCGTGGTGGTGCACGAGGACGCCGACGTGATCGTCGTCGACAAGCCTGCGGGGCTCATCGTCCATCCGGGCGCGGGCCACCCGGACGGGACGCTCGTGAACGGACTCCTGCAGCGGTATCCCGAGCTGGCCGAGGTCGGGGATCCGCATCGGCCGGGGATCGTGCACCGGCTCGACGGCAACACGAGCGGCCTGCTCGCGGTCGCCCGCACGCCGGCCGCCTACGACGCGCTCGTCGACGCGCTCGCCGCCCGCACGGTCGAGCGCGGCTACCTCGCGCTGGTGTGGGGCAAGCCGGACGCGGCGAGTGGCCTGATCGATGCGCCGATCGGGCGCTCCATCCGCCGCCCGACCCGGATGGCGGTGCGCGACGGCGGGCGCCAGGCGCGGACCCGGTACTCGGTCGAGCGCACGTTCACGGATCCCGAGGTCAGTCTGCTGCGCTGCTCCCTCGAGACCGGTCGCACGCATCAGATCCGCGTGCACCTCGCCGCGATCCAGCATCCGGTCGTCGGCGATCCCGCGTACGGGGGGATTCGCGCCGGACTCGAGATTGCCCGACCGTTTCTGCATGCCGCGACGTTGGGATTCGCGCATCCGGTGACCGGCGAGCCGCAGCGGTTCGCGTCGCCGCTCCCTCCGGAGCTGCAACGGGTACTCGACCGGGTCGGGTGCTGACCACCCGGAGCACGGTGAGGTTCACGACCAGCAGCGTCGAGAAGATGGCGAACCAGAGGACCGGGGTGCTGCCCGAATCCGTGCCCGCGGTGAGGGCATGGATGGTCGCGACCCGCGAAGAGCCCGAAGCTGCTCAGGTGGATCGCGTGCCAGACCCGGCGGGGGATCCGGCGCTGGAGCAACGAGGTGACCTCGATGGCGATGAGCAGGTAGAGCCCGACGACACCCCACGCCACGGCGCCCGGCTTCCAGCTCGATGCGAGCGGGACGAAGAGCTCGGCCGGACCGAAGTGCACGAACGAGTCGAGCCAGATCGCCAGGACGTGCACGGCGACGAACACCACCGTGAGCCCACCGAGAAAGCGATGGAGGTCGAGCACCCACGCCGGCTTGGGCCGGCGCGCGAGCCGTCCCGACAGGAGCAGGCCCCACACCACCGAAGCGGTCGCGAGGCCCCAGGCGACGAGGCCGCCCGCGCGCGCGGTGTACCACCAGAACTGCGGGCTCATCGGAGGTACTCCTCGACGTGAGGGAGGTGCACGACGTCGCCCGAATCCGTCAGGAGCAGCCCGGTCGCCCCGAGCTCCTCGATCGCGGCGGCGGCGCCGGGTGCACCCGCGACGAACGCGGCCTTCGTCAGCATCTCGGCGGTCGCGGCGCGGCCGGCGATGACCGTGACCGCGACCAGGCCCGCGCCGACCGGTTGGCCGTCGCGCGGATCGAGGAGGTGGTGGACGGGCTTGCCGTCGCGGAGCCACCTGCGCTTCGTGGTCGAGCTCGTCGCGACCGCACCGTCCGCGAGCGCGAGCCGGAGCCCGGGCATCGGCTCGACGTCCATGACCCAACCGTCGCCCGACGGCGTCAGCCCCCCGACGCGCACGTCGCCGCCGACGTTCACGCAGGCACCCTCGGCTCCGGCTGCGATGAGCTCGTCGACGACGACGTCGGCGGCGAGTCCCTTCCCGATGCCGCCGAGATCCAGTCCGAGGCCCGCCGGCAGCGTGATGGCTCCCACGATGGGATCGATCTCGATCCCCCGGCATCCGGGCGCGGGCATCGGGTCGCCGTGTGCCGGCTCGAGTGAGGCCGGGTCGAGCGTCGCGAAGTCGCGGTCGTAGCCGGACGCGACCAGGGCGGCCAGGACGGTCGGATCGAATCGGCCGCCGGTCGTGCGCCACGCCTCGACCGCAGCCGCGACGGCCATGCGGGTGTCGTTCGACACCAGCACCGGGCGGCCCTCGGCCCGGTTGAGCCGGCTCAGCTCGCTGTCGGGCAGGAAGCGGCTCCAGCGTCGTTCGAGCTCGTCGATCCGGGTCTCGGCGTCGCGGTCGAGACCGGGCGGGCCACCCACCACGATCACGTGGACGTCGCTCCCCATCGCACGGAAGCGCGCCGAAGCCTTCGCGGGTGCCGTCAGCATCGGTCGGTCAGCTCGTCTTCGTCGTCGTCACCGGCACCGGCCGGGGTGCGGGCGCCGGGGCGGGTGCGGGCGCCGACGCAACCGGCGCCGTCGCCACCGGGGCCGACGCGACCGGGGCCGAGCTGCGGGTCGCCACTGAGCGGGTCGACGTGCTCGAGCTGCCGGAGCCGCCCGACGTCGCCGCGCCGGACCCGGGAGCGGGACCGGTCGCAACGGGAGCCGGAGCCGGCTGGTGGATGATGACGACGACCTGCTTCGTCGGTGGCGTGGTCGCGACGACCGGCTGGCTCACCGGCGCCGTGGTCGTCGGCGCGGTGAGATTGAGCGCCGCGATCAGGCTGAACAGGGCGGTCCCGCTGAGGCCGGCGACGACGATCCGGCTCGTGGACGCCGCGTGGCGTCGCCCCTTCTTCTTCGGTGCCGGGGTGGAACGACCGGCGAGCGCCGCGGCACGACGCGCGAGGTCCGGGTCAGTCATCGTCGTGGTCCGCGCCCGGGGTCGCAGTGCCGTGGGGGGAGTCGTCGTCGTGGTGGGTCGGGGCCACCGTCGGGGAGGTGGGGGAACCCGGGCTGACGGTGCCCGCCGAGCTGGAGCTCCCGCCGGACGGGGAGGTGGTCCCGCTCCGGGTGGGGACGTCCCGGTGGTCGTCGGCGCGAGGGTTGGTGGCCTCCGGCTCGGCCGCCCCGGTACCGGGCGCGGTGGAGTCGGACAGCGGGCGCGGGGTCGGTGACGATGATCGTCTTGGTGGTGGTCCGGGCGGGGCGGCTCACGTCGATGGGGCTGAGCTTGCCGACCCTCGAGCTCGTGTCCGCGAGGCCGAACAGGCCCATGCTCGAGCCGAGTGCGACGACTGCCGCGGAGGCGGTCAGCGAGATCGCTCCCACCGTGGCCAGGGTCTTCCGTCGGTCCATGGGTCGTTCCTTCGTCTCGGCGTTGGTCTCGAACGTCGTGGTGCCACCGTAGAGATCGACGCCCCAAGCAGGGTCCTGTGGACTTCCAAGATTGGGTCAAGAGTCCCTGCTGGCGTACCGGGTGGTGTGCGAGGGTGGTCGTCGTGCGAGTGCTGATGGTCGAGGACGACGACTCCATTGCCGTCCCGCTGGCCCGCGGGCTCGAGCGGGAGGGTCTGCGAGGTGGCGCGGGCGGCGAACGGCGCCGAGGCGCTGGCCGCGCAGGACTACGACGTCGTGCTGCTCGACCTCGGGCTTCCCGACGTCGACGGGTTCGAAGTGTGCCGGCGACTCCGCGCCGGCTCCGACGTGCCGATCATCGTCGTGACGGCACGGGGCGACGAGGTCGACCGCGTCGTCGGCCTCGAGCTGGGCGCCGACGACTACATCGTGAAGCCGTTCGGCTTCCGCGAGCTGCTGGCGCGCATCCGCGCGGTCACCCGGCGGGCGCAGGCACGGCCCGAAGACCTCGCGCCGCGGACCGTGGGCTCACTGACCATCGACCGCCGCACGCACCAGGTGACTCTCGCCGACCAGCTGCTCGCGCTCACGCCGAAGGAGTTCGATCTGCTCGCGCTCCTTGCGGAGGACCCGGGCACCGTCTTCTCCCGCGCCCAGATCCTCGAGGAGGTGTGGGACGCGCACTGGTACGGGCCCACGAAGACCCTCGACGTGCACGTCGCCGCGCTGCGCAAGAAGCTCGGTGACGCCGCGTGGATCGAGACGGTGCGCGGCGTCGGGTTCCGATTGGTGGAGCAGTCGGAGCCTGCGCCCGAGTCGTCAGCCGAGTCCTAGCGGTCCAGACCGTCCGTGCGCCGGCGTCTGCTCATCAGCTACCTGTCGATCACGGTCTTCGTGCTGCTCGTCCTCGAGATCCCGTTGGGCTTCGCCTACGCGCAATCGGAGCGTCGGCGGCTGACTGCCGCGGTGCAGCATGACGCGCTCGCGTTGTCGATCCGGGCCGAGGATGCGCTCGAGAGCCACAACCTCGCTCGGCTGCAAGCCGTGGTCGACGACTACCAGCGCACCACCGGCGGTCGCGTCGTCGTGGTGGGGAAGGACGGTGCCCTGGTTGCAGACTCGGACCCGCTTCGAGCCGGTCCTCGGAACTTCTCGAGCCGACCCGAGTTCAAGGCCGCGCTGGCGGGAAAGGAGAACAGCGGCACTCGCCACTCCAACACCTTGAAGGAGACGCTGCAGTTCTTCGCGGTACCGATCGTCGAAGGGAACGCGCCGGTCGGTGCGCTCCGGGTGACGTACCCGACGTCGTTCGTCGACGCGCGCATCCGCCGCACCTGGTTCGTGCTGGCGGGCGTGGGGGCGATCATCCTCGCCGTCGTGTTCCTGGTCAGCCTGAAGCTGGCCCGCGAGGTGACCCGGCCACTCGACGACCTCGAGCGTGCGGCCCGGCGGCTCGGTCAGGGTGATCTGGACGCCCGCTCCGCCGTACCGTCGAGCCCCGAGGAGATCCGCGAGCTCGCGGAGTCGTTCAATCGCACCGCGGGCCGGCTGCAGGAGCTCGTCTCGTCGCAGCAGGCGTTCGTGGCCGACGCGTCGCACCAGCTGCGGACCCCGCTGGCGGCGCTCCGGCTGCGCCTCGAGAACCTCGAACGCGAGATGGACACCGCATCGGAGCCGGCGCGCGAAGACGTCGGGGGATCGCTCGCCGAGGTGGCGCGCCTGTCGCGCCTCGTCGACGGGTTGCTCGAGCTGGCCCACGCCGAGCGCAGCTCGGACCCGTCGACGTTGCTCGAGCTCGGCCCACTCGTCGACGGTCGGGTCGAGGCGTGGTCCGCGCTGGCTGCAGAGCGAAACGTCACGCTGCGCGCCGAGCTCGACGACGACCTCGTCGTGCGATCGGGTCCGGGGCGACTCGAGCAGGTGCTCGACAACCTCTTGAGCAACGCTCTGGAGGTCGCGCCCTCCGGCACCGCGGTGCGCATCACGGGGCGTCGTACCGGGGACCGCATCGAGCTCGCGGTGCTCGATGCCGGACCGGGAATGACCCCGGACCAGCGGGCGCGCGCGTTCGACCGCTTCTGGCGGCCGCAGGGCTCGGACGGCGACGGCGGCTCCGGGCTCGGGCTCGCGATCGTGCAGCGACTCGTGACCGCCGACGGCGGCACCGTCGAGCTCGACCAGTCGCCCGAGGGGGGCCTGGCCGCCCGCGCGGTGCTCAGGCCGAGGTAGCTCGGCTCGGCTTGCGGTCGCGAGCCGGTGCGGGATCGGGCGCGACCTCGGGGTGGCCGATCCGGGTCCGGTCCACGAGCTCGGCGAGCGTGTAGCCCGCGAGGAGCTTGCCCATCTCCTCGGACATCCCGACCCAGACCTCCTGCAGGACGCAGTGCCCCTCGCAGTGGTCGTGCTCACCCATGAGGGTGGTGAGCGGGCCGTCGACCGCGGCGAGGATCTCCGCGACCGTGATCTCCGTCGGCGGGCGCGCGAGCACGTAGCCGCCGCCGACGCCGCGCTTCGATCGGACGAGCCCCGCGCCCTTCACCGCGAGGAGGATCTGCTCGAGGTAGGGCTGGGGGAGATTGGTGCGCTCCGCGATCTCTTTGACCGACGTCGGACGGTCCGACTCGTGCAGCGCGAGCGAGAGCAGCGCGCGGGCCGCGTAGTCACCACGAGTCGAGACCTTCACCCACCCATGGTCGCATACGGGAGTACGTTCGCCCGATGGACCCGGTAGTGGAGCCGGTGAAGGCTGCCTACGGAGCCGGATCCCTCGATCAGATCGTCCCGTCGCTGCTGCACGGTCGCGCCGACGCGTGGATCCCCGAGCCGGTGCAAGGTGCGACCTCGGTCGTGCTGCTCGTCCTCGACGGGCTCGGATGGGCCCAGCTCGAGGCCCACCGCAGCCGGGTGCCCGAGCTCGCCTCGATGACGGGCGGCGCGGTCACGACCGTCACCCCGTCCACGACGGCCGCGGCACTGACGTCGCTCGCAACCGGGATGGCTCCGGCCGACCACGGCATCGTCGGGTTCCGCATGCGGGTCGACGACGCGGTCCTCAACGTCCTGCGGTGGCAGGTTCCGTACGGGCGCCGGGCGCCGGAGCCGTTCTCGGTGCAGCGGCACACCGCCTTCCTCGGGCGCCCGGTCCCCGTGATCACGAAGAAGGAGTTCCGCAAGACCGGCTTCACCGAGGCCCATCTGCGCGGCAGCCGGTTCTTCGGCTGGAGCGCGGTGTCCGTCCTGGTCGAGCACTGCCGGCGCCTGGTCGGCCACGACGAACGGTTCGTCTACGCGTACTACCCGGGGATCGACACCGTCGCGCACGAGTTCGGCCTGCACGACGAGTACTACCTCGCGGAGCTGGCGTTCACCGACGAGCTGGTCGGCCGCGTGCTCGACGTGCTCCCGGCCCACGCCACCCTCGTCGTGACCGCGGACCACGGGCAGGTGCACGTCGGCGACAACTGGGTCCCGCTCCATCCGCTGCGCGAGATGTTCAAGTACTGCGCGGGGGAGGGACGGTTCCGCTACCTGTACGCGAACAAGGGCGCGGCGGCCGAGCTGCTCGAAGCCGCGCGCGACGAGTTCGGGGACCAGGCCTGGGTCTTCTCCCGGGACCAGCTGCTCGACGAGGGGTGGCTCGGGCCCGGTTCCGTCATCGCCTCGATCCGGCGCCGGGTCGGGGACGTGATCCTGGCTCCCCGGGGCACCAGCGCCTTCGTGGACCCGGACCTGCCCAACGAGGCCAACCTGGTGGGCGCACACGGCTCGCTCACCGCCGACGAGATGTTCGTGCCCCTGATCGCGGCCCGTGGCCGGGCCTCCTGAGGAGCGGGGAGAAATCACCTCTGGTTCGCGCGGGAGCACCTCGTCTACCCTGAGTTACAGCAGTGTGATTCGTCCACAAGTCTGTCCACAGGTGTCCACAGGGCTGTGAGCAAGTCGTTCGTCCATCTCCACGTGCACACCGAGTACTCGATGCTCGACGGTGCCTCGCGGATCGGCGACGTGGTCGCGGCCGCGGCGGCGGACGGCCAGCCCGCGCTCGGCATCACGGACCACGGCAACATGTACGGCGTCCTCGACATGTACCAGGCCGCCCGCGAGGTCGGGATCATCCCGATCATCGGGACCGAGCTCTACCAGGCCTACGAGCACCGCACCGAGCGCCCGGCGCGTCGCAACAGCAAGGTCGACGACTCCGGGGGCGAGGTCGAGGGCGGGCGCAAGGCGTACTACCACCTGACCGCGCTGGCGGAGACGCTGACCGGCTACCGCAACCTCATCCAGCTCTCGAGCCGCGCGTACCTCGAGGGCTACTACCAGAAGCCCAAGGTGGACTGGGAGCTGCTCCAGGACCACCACGAAGGGATCATCGCGACCACCGGCTGCCTCGGGGGCCAGGTGCTCCAGGCGCTGCTCAAGGACGACGACGCGGGTGCGCTCGCGGTCGCGGGCCGGCTCCAGGACATCTTCGGGCGCGACAGCCTCTTCGTCGAGCTCCAGGACCACGGCATCGCGGACCAGCACCGGACGAACCCGAAGCTCATGGAGATCGCGCGGGCGATCAACGCGCCGCTGCTCGCGACGAATGACAGCCACTACACGCACCAGGGCGACGCGATGGCCCACGACGCGCTGCTGTGCGTGCAGACGAACGCGAAGATCCACGAGGAGAACCGGTTCCGGTTCCACGGGGACCAGCACTACCTGAAGAGCGCGGTCGAGATGCGCAGCCTGTTCGACGAGGTGCCCGAGGCGTGCGACAGCACGTTGTGGATCGCCGAGCGCGCGGACGTCGAGCTCGAGTTCGGCAACCCGGTCCTGCCCAGCTTCCCGGTGCCCGAGGGCCACACCGAGAAGACCTACCTGCCGCGAGCTCACGATGGAGGGCGCCAAGGACCGCTACGGCCACTCGCCGTCGGCCGAGGTCGTCCAGCGACTCGAGCACGAGCTCAACGTCATCGAGTCGATGGGCTTCTCCGCGTACTTCCTCATCGTGTGGGACATCGTCCACTACGCCAAGTCGCAGGGCATCCGGGTCGGTCCCGGCCGGGGGAGCGCAGCGGGCTCGTGCGTCGCGTTCTGCCTGCGCATCGTCGACATCGACCCGATCAGGTACGACCTGCTGTTCGAGCGATTCCTGAACCCGGGCCGCAAGCAGATGCCCGACATCGACATGGACTTCGACTCCCGCTACCGCGCCGAGATGATCAAGTACGTCTCGCAGCGCTACGGCGCGGATCACGTGGCACAGATCGTCACGTTCTCCACCATCAAGGCGCGCGCCGCCGTGCGCGACGCGGCGCGCGTCCTCGACTACCCGTATGGCCTCGGGGACAAGATCGCCAAGCTCATGCCGCCGCTGATCATGGGTCGGGACACGCCGCTCAACGCCTGCTTCGAGAAGAACCCGAAGTTCGAGGACGGCTACAAGATGGCGGCGGACCTCCGGGAGTTCTACGACTCGGATCCCGACGGCAAGCGCGTGATCGACGTCGCCAAGGGCCTGGAGGGCCTGCGCCGCCAGGACGGCATCCACGCGGCTGCGGTCGTGATCACCCGGGAGCCGCTCACCGAGTACCTGCCGGTCCAGCGCAAGCCCGAGCCGGGCGGCACGATCGAGGACGCCCCGGTCGTCACCCAGTACGAGATGCACGGGGTCGAGGACCTCGGCCTGCTCAAGATGGACTTCCTCGGCCTGCGCAACCTCGACGTCATCGAGATCACGCTCGAGCTCGTCGAGCAGTCCACCGGCATCCGGCCCGACATCGACAACGTCCCCCTCGACGACCTGAAGACCTTCGAGCTGCTGCGCGCGGGCGACACGATCGGCGTGTTCCAGCTGGAAGGCGGGCCGATGCGCGCGCTGATCCGCTCGGTCGCGCCGGACAGCTTCGAGGACGTCTCCGCGGTGATCGCGCTCTACCGGCCGGGGCCGATGGCCCAGAACTGGCACAACGAGTACGCGGACCGCAAGAACGGGCGCAAGCCGATCAGCTACCCGCACCCGGTGCTCGAAGAGCTGCTCGCTCCCACGTACGGGCTGATGGTGTACCAGGAGCAGCTGATGCGCCTGAGCCAGCAGCTCGCGGGCTACTCCCTCGAGGACGCGGAGAACCTGCGCAAGGCGACCGGCAAGAAGATCCGCGAGCTCATCGTGAAGGAGCGCTCGAAGTTCGTCGACGGTTGCGTCGCCCAGGGTCATGAGCGCGCGTTCGGTGAGCAGATGTTCGACACGATCGAGCCGTTCGCCGACTACTCGTTCAACAAGTCGCACACGGTCGGGTACGGCCTCGTCACGTTCCAGACCGCGTACCTGAAGGCGAACCACCCGCACCAGTACCTCGCCGCGCTCCTCACCAGCGTGAAGGGCGACAAGGACAAGTCCGCGATCTACCTGAACGAGTGCCGGCAGATGGAGATCCCGGTCCTCGTCCCGGACGTCAACGAGTCCGCGATGGACTTCGTCGTGCGCCGGACCGTCACGGGCAGCACGCCCGACGGCGACCCGATCGAGGTCGACGCCATCCGCTTCGGCCTCTCCGCGGTGCGCAACGTCGGTGAGGGCGTGGTCGCCAAGATCCTCGAGGCCCGCGACGAGGGCGGCCCGTTCGTGGACTTCTACGACGTGTGCGAGCGGGTCGATCCGTCGGCCCTGAACAAGCGCACGGTGGAGTCACTGATCAAGGCCGGCGCGTTCGACTCGCTCGGGCACCTCCGCCAGGGCCTGTTCCTGGTCTACGAGGAGATCGTCGACGTGATCCTGGCCCGGCGCCGCGAGCGCGACGCCGGGATCATGAGCCTCTTCGGTGACGCGACGTCGGGTGGCGACGACGTCGCGGCGAGCTTCGACCGGCCGCCGATCCCGGACCAGGAGTTCTCGAAGACCCAGCGGCTCGCGTTCGAGAAGGAGATGCTCGGCCTCTACGTCTCGGACCACCCGCTGATGGGAGCCGAGGCCGCGCTGCGCCGGTTCGCGGACACGACGCTCACCGAGCTCAAGGAGATGCGCGAAGGCGAGATGCGCACCGTCGGCGGGGTGGTGACGGCGCTGGCCCGCAAGTACACGAAGCGCGGCGACCTCATGGCCACGTTCGTGCTCGAGGATCTCGGTGGAGCCGTCGAGGTCATGGTCTTCCCCAAGACGATGGCGAACTACGGCGAGCTCCTGACCGAGGACGCGATCGTCTGTGTGAAGGCGCGCATCGACATGCGTGAGGATGCCCCGAAGCTGATCGCGATGGAGATCACACAGCCGCCGCTCGTGATCGACGGCGGCCAGCCGGTGCGCATCCGGACCCGCCCCGGCGCGCTCGAGCGACCCGAAGGTCGCGCGGTTGAAGGAGGTGCTCCTCCAACACCCGGGGGACAGTCCGGTGCTCGTCTACATCGAGGGTGCCGAGAAGACGACGGTCGTGTCGTTGGGCGACGACCACCTCGTGTCGGACCGCAACGGCTTGTTCGCCGAGCTCCGGGTCCTGCTCGGCGCCGACTGCATCCTGGCGCCCGAGACCGCTCAGGCGCTGATCACCAGGCGGTAGCCGACGTCGAGCGCGGCCTGGTCGCGCAGCCCCGGGTGCCGCTCGTCCCAGGCGCCGGAGGCGAGGTCGTCGGCGAGCCGGGTGATCCGTTGCCTCGACGAGCGTCTGGTCCAGCAGCGAGCAGCAGGAGATGCCGGCGCGCACCGTCGGGTCGAGGTAGGCCTCGGGCCGGGCCCAGTACGCGGCGAAGAACCCGTCCTGGCAGTCGGCGGGGACCGGGACCGGTTCCACGCGGATGCCGCCGAGCGCCGCGTCGAGCTCCGCGAACGTCGGTCCGGCGAACTGCTCGTCGGTCAACGACTCGGGGAGGTACTCGTCGGTGAGCCAGAAGAGCCCTTGCACCGCCGGATCCCAGGTCAGCATCACGATCCGCCCCGCGGCGCGCTGCACCTCGGAAATCCCGGCCCGCCAGTCCGTCCAGTGGTGGATCGTGAAGATGGCGAGCGCAGCGTCGAAGGCCCGGTCGCGGAACGGGAGGTGCTCGGCGACGCCGAGCGCGGCCGGCGCGGCGCCCCCCGATCGCTGCGCGAGCATGACCGGCGACGGATCGACCGCGGCGACGACGGGACCGGCCGTCTCGTACGAGCCGGTGCCGCCGCCGACGTTCACGATCCGTCCGGCATCACCGAGCGCGACGCGGATCTGCGCCTCGATGCGGGGATCGGCCCGGCGCGTCGCGGTGTAGGTGGCGCCGATCACGTCGTAGCGCGGGCTCATGGCTCCTGAACGTTAGGCGCAGCGGTCGGTCCGGCCCCGAGGTTTCAGGCGCGCCGCCGGTCCGTGACAGGATCAGGCCGTGAAGATTGGGGTGCTAGGAGCAACGGGCCCGGCGGGCAAGGGTTTGGCGGCCCGACTGGCCGATGTCGGCTACGAGGTGCTGGCGGGATCGCGGGAGCGGGCCAAGGCCGAGGTCGTCGTCGACGAGCTGCGCGAGCGCTGGGGCGATCGTGTCGCCGGGATCACGGCGGCCAACAACCAGGCGGCCTGCGGCGCCGATGTCGTGGTCCTCGCCGTGCACGCCGACGCCGCGCTGGCGACCGCCAAGTACTTCGCCGACGAGCTCGACGGCAAGATCGTCGTCTCGATGGCGAACCACCTCGTGCGCAACGGCACGGAGTTCAACGCCGTGCTGCCGCCCCACGGGTCGCTCGCGAAGGAGATGCAGGCGATGCTCTGGCGCTCCCAGATCGTCACGGCGTTTCATCTCGTGCCCGCGGCCGAGTTCGCGGACCTGGACCACAAGATGGAGAGCGACGTCGTGGCCTGCGGCGACGACGATGCTGCCCGCGCCACGCTCATGACGATCATCGAGAGCATCCCGGACCTCCGCGCGTTCGACGGTGGCTCGCTCGAGAACGCGATCGGGATGGAGACGTTCGCCGCGGTGCTGCTCACGATCAACATCCGGCACAAGGTTCGGGCCGGTCTCCGGCTCAGCGGAATTTAGTGTCGACGATCCAGCTGTACGACACCTCGCGCCGGGCGATCGTCCCGTTCGGACCGGACCACGTCGTGCGGATGTACGTCTGCGGGATCACGCCCTACGACTCGACCCACCTCGGGCACGCGGCGACGTACCTGACCTACGACATCCTCACGCGCCGGCTCGAGGAGCTCGGCCATGAGGTGCGGATGGTCCGCAACATCACCGACGTCGACGATTCCATCCTCCCCAAGGCCCGCGAGCTCGGCGTCCCGTACCTCGAGCTCGCGGAGTCCGAGATCAAGCGGTTCCGCTCGGACATGGACGCGCTCGGCATGCGCCCGCCCATCGCGGAGCCACGGGCCACGGAGACGATCGACGAGATCGTCTCGATCGTCGAACGACTGCTCGACTCCGGTCACGCGTACCTGACCCACGGCACCGCGTACTTCGACGTCTCGTCGTCGCCGAGGTTCGGTGCGCTGTCGCAGTACTCGCATGAGCAGATGGTGCGGCTGGCGCGGGCGCGGGGCGGCAATCCCGGATGACCCGCACCGCCGCGACCCTCTGGACTTCGTCCTCTGGCAGCCGTCGCTGGCGGACGAGCCGGCCTGGCGTGCCCCCTTCGGCGTCGGTCGCCCCGGCTGGCACATCGAGTGCTCGGCCATGTCGATGCAGGAGCTCGGCCCGACGCTCGACCTCCACGGCGGAGGCACCGACCTGATCTTCCCGCACCACGAGTGCGAGGTCGCGCAGAGCGAGGCGCTGACCAACAAGCCGTTCGTGCGCCACTGGCTGCACTCGGCGATGGTCGCGTACGAGGGCGAGAAGATGAGCAAGTCGCTCGGCAACCTCGTCTTCATCAGCGACCTGCTGAAGGTGGCCGACCCCCGCGCGATCCGGCTCGCGCTGATGCATCACCACTACCGGTCCGGCTTCGAGTGGCACGACACCGACATCCAGGACGGCAACGCGCTGCTACGCCGCCTGGTCGCGGCGGCGCAGCGGACGAGTGGTCCCGACCCGGAGCCGTTCGCCGCGCCGGGTGCGCGCGGCCATCGACTACGACCTGGATGCACCCAAGGCGCTCGAGGCGCTCGGCGAGCTCGCCGACGCAGTGCTCTCGGGTGGGAGCAACGAGACCGCGCCGGACGTCCTGCGGGAGCTCAGCGCCCTCCTCGGCATCAACCTCACGGTGCCGGTCTCGAGCTACAAGGCCTGAATAAGCAAAGGCGCTCCGCACCCCGCCGGTAACCTCACCTCGGTATGAGTGCAGCCGGGAAGGTCACGATCACGCTGCCGGACGGGTCCGCGAAGGAGCTGCCCGAGGGCACGACGGGTGGCGAGGTCGCGGCGTCGATCGGCAAGGGCCTGGCCAAGGCGGCCGTGGCCGCGGTCGTCGACGGGGTCGAGGTGGACCTCGACCGCCCGATCGACCACGACGCCTCGGTCGCGATCGTCACGGCAAACTCGGACGCGGGCCGGGAGGTCCTGCGCCATTCGACGTCGCACCTGATGGCCCAGGCGGTGTTCGACCTGTTCCCGGGGGCGAAGTACGCCATCGGCCCGGCGATCGCCGACGGCTTCTACTACGACTTCGAGCTGCCGGCCGGCCAGCGGTTCAACGACGCGGACCTCGAGCGCATCGAGGCGCGCATGCGCGAGATCGTGGCCGAGGACGAGCCGTTCGTGCGCGAGGAGTACGACTTCGACCGCGGCCTCGAGCTGTTCTCGGATCAGCCGTTCAAGCAGGAGATCATCCGCAACGTCAGCGCCGGTGCGGCCGACGAGGACGACGAGGGTGAGGTCACCGGTGACGGCACGGTCGGCGTCTACAAGAACCTGCACGCGGACGGCACCGTCGCGTACGTCGATCTCTGCCGCGGTCCGCACGTCCCGTCGACCGGCAAGCTCGGCGCGTTCAAGCTGACGAAGGTCGCCGGCGCGTACTGGCGGGGCGACGAGAAGCGCCCGATGCTCCAGCGGATCTACGGCACCGCGTGGGAGAACGACAAGGCGCTCAAGGACTACCTGCACCGGCTCGAGGAGGCGGAGCGCCGCGACCATCGCAAGCTCGGCGTCGAGCTCGACCTCTTCTCGTTCCCGGACGAGATCGGCTCCGGGCTCGCGGTCTTCCACCCGAAGGGCGGCACCGTCCGCCGGGTCATGGAGGACTACAGCCGGAAGCGTCACGCGGAAGCCGGTTACGAGTTCGTCAACACCCCGCACATCACGAAGTCGCACCTCTTTGAGGTCTCCGGCCACCTCGACTGGTTCGCCGAGGGCATGTACCCGCCGATGGAGCTCGACGGCGGCACGGAGTACTACCTCAAGCCGATGAACTGCCCGTTCCACATCCTGATCTACAAGAGCCGGACCCGCTCGTACCGCGAGCTCCCGCTGCGGCTCTTCGAGTTCGGCACCGTGTACCGCTACGAGAAGTCGGGCGTCGTGCACGGTCTGACCCGCGTGCGGGGCATGACCCAGGACGACGCGCACATCTTCTGCACCAAGGAGATGATGGACGACGAGCTGCGCTCGACGCTGCGATTCGTGCTCGACGTCCTCCGCGACTACGGCCTCTCGGACTTCTACCTCGAGCTGTCGACCAAGCCCGAGGGGAAGGCGGTCGGCACCGACGCCGAGTGGACCGAGGCCACCGAGGCGTTGCGCCTCGCCGCGCTGGAGATGGACCTCGAGCTCGTCATGGACGAGGGAGGGGGTGCGTTCTACGGGCCGAAGATCTCGGTGCAGGCCAAGGACGCGATCGGCCGGACCTGGCAGATGTCGACCATCCAGCTCGACTTCCAGATGCCGCAGCGCTTCGACATGCAGTACATCGGCGCGGACAACGCACGCCACCAGCCGATCATGATCCACCGCGCGCTGTTCGGGACGATCGAGCGGTTCTTCGCGGTGCTGCTCGAGCACTACGCGGGCGCGTTCCCGCTCTGGCTCGCGCCGGTGCAGGTGAGCGTCCTCCCGGTGGCCGACCGCCACCATGCGTACGCGTTCCGGCTCGCCGACCGGCTGAAGGCCGAGGGCTTCCGGGCCGAGATCCTCGATGCCCACAACGACACGTTGGGCAACCGGGTCCGGCGCGCGAAGACCGAGAAGATCCCGTACGTGCTCGTCGTCGGTGACGAGGACGCGGACGACGGGACCGTCGGCGTGAACGCGCGCGGCGCGGAGCGGCCGGAGCGCGGCGTCAAGGTCGACGAGCTCATCGAACGGCTGCGAGTCGTTGCGGTCGAGCGCGTGTGACCCGCACCGCGTGACCAACCTCGACCACCTGTGGGCCGGCTGGCGCTCGGAGTACATCGCCGGCGTCACGGCGAAGCCGCCGTCGGACGAATGCTTCCTGTGCGCGCTCCAGCGCCTCGACGATGTCGAAGCGATGATCCTCGAGCGCACGGCCACGACGTTCACGCTCATGAACGCCTACCCGTACACCTCCGGGCACGTGCTCATCGCGCCGCTGCGCCACGAGGCCACCCTGGTCGGGCTGGAGCCGGGGGAGTCGGCGGAGCTGATGGACGCGATCCGGCGGGCGAACCAGGCGTTGGACGCCGCGTACCGGCCCGGGGGGATCAACGTCGGGGCGAACATCGGGCGCGCGGCCGGCGCCGGTGTCCCCGGTCACGTCCACGTGCACGCGCTGCCCCGCTGGGACGGCGACACGAACTTCATGACCGCCGTCGCCGACGCCCGGGTGCTCCCCGAAGCCCTGCGGGCGAGCTACGACAAGCTCCGCGCCGCGTGGCCCGTCTAGGGTCGACGCCGTGAGCGAGGACTCCGCACCACCGATGCCGGACGAGCCGGGCGAGCCGCACGCCGACGCGCTGCCCGAGGACCTGGACGTCACCAACTTCGTCGGGCCGACCGTCTTTCCCGACGTCGCCAAGCGCCGCGTCGCGGGCACGATCTACCTCGTCCTCGCGGTGACGTGCCTCGCCCAGTGGACCCAGAGCTCGAACGAGGGTGTGCTGGCGGTCGGGGTGCTGCTCGCGCTGATCGGTGGCTACCACTTCCTCGCCGGGTGGCAGCTCAAGATCGACGAGACCGAAGGTCTCGTCATCGCGACGCGCACCGTCGGGTTCCCGGTCGGCCACGCCTCCGCGCAGCTCGCCTGGTACGGGCTGCGGAGCCGACCCGCGTGGCGCATCCTGCTCTACAGCGCGGACGAGCCTCCCAGCCTGCGCGGACTGGTCGAGTGCGACGGCGTCGACGGCCACGTCATCGGTGAGTACACCGAGAGCAACCCCGAGGACTGGTCCGAGTTCGGATTGGACGCCACCACCCCCGACCCGGAGTCGGACGCCGGTGCTGACGGGAGCGAAGCCGAGGGCCCCGCACCCGGCTGATCGCTTACGCGCTCGCGCCCGCGGTGATCTTGTCGGTGACGTGCGCGGGCACCGGGTCGTAGTGCGAGTGGGTGACGCTGAACGTCCCCCGCCCGTGGGTCATCGAGCGCAGGTCGATCGCGTAGCGCAGGATCTCGGACGTCGGCACCATCGCGACGATCTCGACCTCGCCCGAGCCGACGGACGCGCTGCCCTGGATGCGGCCGCGCTTCGCGTTGAGGTCGCCCATGATGTCGCCCTGGCTCGCCTCGGGCACCGTGACGACGAGCTCGCTGATCGGCTCGAGCAGGATCGGGCCGGCGTCGGCGAGCGCCTCCTTGAACCCGTGTGACGCCGCGGTCTTGAACGCCATCTCCGAGCTGTCGACCGGGTGGTGCTTGCCGTCGAAGCAGGTGACCTTGACGTCGACGACGGGGTAGCCGAGCGCGCCGCCGTGCTCGAGGGTCTCCTGAATGCCCTTCTCGACCGCGGGGATGTACTGGCGCGGGATCACACCACCGACGATCGCGTCCACGAACTCGAATCCGGACCCGCGCTCGGTCGGCGCCACCCGCAGCCACGCGATGGCGAACTGCCCGTGCCCGCCGGTCTGCTTCTTGAGCTTGCCCTCGGCCTCGGCGGTGCCGGTGATGGTCTCGCGGTAGGGGACCTTGACCGGTTCGGTCTCGACCTCGACGCCGAACTTGCGGGCCAGGCGCTCGAGCGCGATCGACAGGTGGGTCTCACCCATGCCCGAGAGCAATGTCTGGTGCGTCTCCGGATTGCGCTCGAGCCGGAGCACGGGGTCCTCGTCCTCGAGGCGGTGCAGCGCGTTCGCGAGCTTGTCCTCGTCACCCTTCGACTTCGCCAGGATCGCGGTGGAGAGCACGGGCGTCGGCATCGCGAGCGGCTCGACGTCGATCTGGGTGCCGCGCACCGCGAGGACGTCGCCGGTGGTCGTGTCACTCAGCTTCGCGACGGCGGCGATGTCACCGGCCGGCACCTCGCTCACCGGTTCCTGGTCCTTGCCCCGCATCGTCGTGATCTGATGGAGTCGCTCGTCGGTGACAGTGCGCCCGTTGAGCAGGCTGGCGTCCGACTTCACGGTGCCCTGCAGGACCTTGAACAGGTTGACCCGCCCGACGTAGGGATCGACGAGCGTCTTGAAGATGAACGCGGCCGGGGGTGCCTCGCCCGCGCTGAGGTGCGGCGCGGGTCCCTCCTCCACGATGAAGCGGGCGAGCCGGTCCACGCCGATGAGCTGGGCCGCACTGCCGCAGAGGACGGGGAAGACCGTCGCCTGGTCGATGCCGCTGGCGAGCGCGTGCGCGAGCTCGGTGGGATCGATGCTCTCGTCCGCGAGGTAGCGCTCCATGAGGTCGTCGTCGGCCACGACGATGCCCTCGATCAGCGCGTCGTGCACGGAGTGCTCGACGTCCGCGAGCTCGGCCGGCACGGGGCCCTTGGTGCCTTCGGGCGACGAGCCGTCGTAGAGCATCGCGGTGTCGGTGAGCAGGTCGATGACGCCGCGGAACTCGCCCTCCTCGCCGATCGGGAGCTCGAGCGGCGCGACGCCGGCACCGAAGCGGTCCTTCAGCTGCTCCAAGGTGCGGTCGAACGACGCCCGCTCCCGGTCCAGCTTGTTGACGAAGATCACGCGTGGGATCCCGCGCGCCTCCGCCATCTTCCACGCCACCTCGGTCTGCACCTCGACGCCCTCGACCGCGGAGACGACGCAGACGACGAGGTCCACCGCGCGCAGTGCCGCCGCGACGTCGCCGATGAAGTCCGCGTAGCCCGGGGTGTCGATGAGGTTCACCTTGTGGCCGTCGACCTCGAACGGCGCGAGCGCCAGGGACACCGAGATCCGCCGTCGGGCCTCCTCGGGGTCGAAGTCGCAGACGGTGGTGCCGTCCTCGACCCGGCCGACCCGCGGGATCGCTCCGGCGGCGAACAGCAGCGCTTCGGCCAAGGTCGTCTTGCCGGCGCCGCCGTGGCCGACGAGCGCCACGTTGCGGATCTTCGCGGTCGGAAACGTCTTCACTCGCGACCCCCCGCTCGTTTCGGCCCGTCCTGACGGTCCCGAGGGCCGTGCTGACGGCGTGGTGATTGTACGAGTGGGCCGGCGGGTACGACCAGGACCATCTCGCCGGGGGCCGAAGTGTCCGGGAACCCGGAGGGGTGCGTGGTACTTTGTTCAACAGTCGCGAGCGCGCGGAGCGGTCGCGGGAAGCACCCACGACGGCCCTCCCGAGCACGGATCCCCGGGCCCGCAGATCGGACGAAAAGGAGCGCGCCAGGCATGCTCGACAAGCGCCTGCGGTCCCGCGTCTCGCAAGGTCTCGCCCCCATCGGGAAGGGACTGGAGCGGGCGGGGATCAGCGCCAACCTCCTCACCGGCATCGGACTCGGCTTCTCGGTCGTCACCGCGATCCTCATCGGTGCCGGCGAGCTGCGCTGGGCCGTGCTCGGCCTCATCGCCAGCGGCTTCGTCGACCTGCTCGACGGCGCCGTCGCCCGCCGGACCGGCCAGGCCAGCCCGCGTGGCGTGTTCTTCGACTCCGTCACCGACCGCGTCTCCGATGCGGTCGTGCTCGGCGGTGTCGCGTGGTACCTCGCGGGCGAGGGTCGCTACCTCTCGCTGCTCGCGTTCGCCGCCGCCGGGCTCTCGATGCTCGTCTCCTACGAGCGGGCGCGCGCCGAGGGGCTCGGCTACGACGCGAAGGGCGGCCTCATGGAACGGGCCGAGCGCATGGTGCTGCTCGGGATCGGCCTCTTCTTCCACCTGCTCGTCCCCGCGCTCTGGCTGATGATCGTCCTCACGTCGATCACCGCGGTGCAGCGGTTCATCAAGGTCTGGCGGCAGGCGTCGGACCTCCCCGCCCGGCCCAAGCTCTTCGAGGCTCGCCATCGGCGGGTGAACGGTGCGCCGGGCAGTGCGGAAGACCGTGTGCCGATGCTGGCCCGCTGGCGCGAGCAGCGCGGCCCGGACGCCCGTCGTGAGGCGCGGCGCCAGGCGCGCGCCGCGCGCCGCAGCCGACCCTGAGCGCGGTTCACTCGTCGGCCCGGCCCCGCCTGACCGACCGTGCGTCCTACTTCGCGTACCGTGGCGCCGCTGCGCTCGCGAACGCGGTGCCGCTGCGGTTCGGGATGCCGATCGCCGAAGGTGCCGGCCGCGCTCTGGCCCTGATGATGGCGGGCCGGCGGGAGATCGTGGCGCGCAACCTGGGGCGCGCCACCGATGGCCGGCTGCAGGGCCAGGCGCTGCAGCGGGCGGTGTCGAACACGTTCGCGTCGTACGGGCGCTACTGGCTCGAGCTGTTCCGGCTCCCGCGTGACGTGCGGCAGTCGTTGGAGCCCCGCTTCGACGCCGACGGGTGGGAGCACATCGCCGCGGCGATGGCCGACGGGTCGGGGCTGATCCTCGCCCTGCCCCACCTCGGTGGCTTCGACTTCGCGGGGGCCTGGCTCACCGAGCGCGGCGTGGGGCCCACGGTGGTCGTCGAGCCGGTGGAGCCCCCGGAGCTCTTCGAGTGGTTCGCGGGCGTGCGGGAGGCGATCGGCATCGAGGTGGTGCCCCTCGGGCCCGACGCGGGGAAGGTGATGCTGCGGGCGCTGAAGGACAATCGGATCATCTGCCTGCTCTGCGACCGCGACCTGGCGGGCGACGGGGTGGAGGTGGAGTTCTTCGGGGAGCGCACGACGATGCCCGGGGGCCCGGCGTTGCTCGCCCTCCGGACCGGCGCGCCGCTGGTCCCTGCAGCCGTCTACTTCCGCCCGCACGGTGGGCACTTCGCCCGGATCGGGCCGCCGATGACCGTGCAGCGCGAGGGCCGCCTGCGCGACGATGTCGCTCGAGTCACCCAGGAGCTCGCCCGTCGCTTCGAGGAGCTCATCCGCTTGGCCCCCGAGCAATGGCACCTGATGCAACCCAACTGGCCGTCCGATCGACCTGACGCTCGTGCGGACGCGTCCGCATGAAGGTCTCGATCATCTCGCCGTACTCGTTGTCGGCGCCCGGCGGCGTGCAGGGCCAGGTCCTGGGGCTCGCCCGCGCGCTGCGGACGCTCGGCGTGGACGCCGCGTGATCGGGCCCTGCGACGGGCCGCCGCCCGAGCCGGGGGTCACCTCGGTCGGCCCGAGCGTGCGCTACGAGAGCAACGGCTCGATCTCGCCGATGGCGCAAGCCCAGAAGCTCGCGTCGGAGCGGACGCTGGACGTGCTGCGCAGCTTCCGGCCGGACGTCGTGCACCTGCACGAGCCGTTGGTCCCCGGCCCGACCGGTGCGGCACTGCTCGGCGCGACTGCGGCGAAGGTCGGGACGTTCCACGCCGCGGGCGACGAGGGGCATCCCGCGTACCGCGCGTTGAAGAAGGTGGCCGTGAGCGCGGCGCTGCCAGCTGACGATCCGCACCGCGGTCTCCGCGGACGCGCTGCCGCATGGCCGAGGAGGCGCTCGGTGGCTCGTACATCGTGTTGCCGAACGGCGTGGACCTGGACCTGTTCGCGAAGGCGGACCCGGTCCCGACCAAGCGCCCCGCCGTCTTCTTCCTGGGTCGTCACGAGCCCCGCAAGGGGCTGAGCATCCTGCTCGACGCGTGGGCCGGGCTCGATCGGGACGCGGTCCTCTGGGTCGCGAGTGACGGCCCCGAGACGAAGGCGCTGCGCGACCGGCGGACGCCGAACGTCGAATGGCTCGGCCGCATCACCGACCACCAGAAGGCGGCGCGGCTCAAGGCCTCGACCGTGTTCTGCGCGCCGGCGCTCGGTCAGGAGTCCTTCGGCATCGTGCTGCTCGAAGCGATGGCCGCGGGGACTGCGGTGCTCGCGTCGGACATCCCCGGGTACGCGAACGTGGCCCGGCGCGACCAGGAAGCCCTGCTCGTCCCACCCGGCGACCCCGAGGCGCTGCGCGGTGGCCTGCGGCGCCTGCTCGATGCCGACGGGCTGCGCAGCGACCTCGTCGAGGCGGGGGAGCGCCGGGTCTCGGAGTTCTCGCTGACCCGGCTGGCCGAGCGGTACATCCCCGTGTACGAGACCGCGATCGCCGTCGGGACCTGAGCGCGATGCACCCCCACGAGCTGGCGGTCGAGGTCGCGACGCGGGTGCACGACGCGGTCGCGCCGCACCTCGGCACGTTCGAGGCGCGCGAGAAGGTCGGTGACGCGCCCGGCGGTGACGCGACCCTCGCGATCGACGAGGTCGCGGAGACCGTCGTCCGTGATGTCCTCGAGGCGGAGGGCGACATCGGGTTCTACTCGGAGGACCAGGGCCTGGTCCGGTACGGGGACCCGCGCGCCATCCTCGTGATCGATCCGGTCGACGGGACCCGCCCGGCGGCGGCCGGCCTCGAGTCGTGCTGCGTGTCCGTCGCGGTCGTGCCGCCCGACGAGAACGCGACGTTGGGTGAGGTCTCGTTCGGAGTCATCTCCGAGCTGAAGACCGGTCAGCGGTTCGTTGCCGAGCGGGACGCCGGCGCGAGCCGCGGTGGAAGCCGACGGCACGCCGATCCCGATCTCGCTCTCGGCCAACACCGATCTCGACGCGCTGTTCTGGACGGCCGGGCTGCGGGGGCGGCCGTCCCTGCCGATGACCGTGGTCCTCGAGGAGCTCGTCGACCGGTCGGGGATGCGGGGCGGCTACTTCGATCTCGGCTCCGCCACCTTCAACATCACCCGGATCGTGACGGGCCAGCTCGATGCCTACGTCGACGTCGGCCGCCGCGTCCTCGACGAGTTCCCCGAGACCGAGCCCGCGTTCCTGGCGGTCGGGGACGGGAACGTCTGCACCAACTTTCCCTACGACGTCGCGGCTGCGACCTTGATCCTGCAAGAGGCCGGCGGGGTCATCACCCACGCCGACGGGCGGTCGCTCGCGTCCCATCCGGCGGTCGGCTCGGGCCGGGCCGAGGGGCTCGCGGTCCTGGCCGCAGCGTCCGCCGAGCTCCACGCCGCCCTGCTCGAGGCGGTCGACCGGGGAATGACCCATCTCGGGTCGTGGTTCTCCGCAGCACGGGGTCACTGACCCCGCCATTTGCCGTCCCGGGCCTACGATGGCCCGGAGACCTCCCAACCAGGAGCCCCCATCGTGTTGGCCATCATCATCGTCGTCGTGATCGTGGTGCTGATCCTCTTGTACCTGGTCCTTGCGTACAACCGGCTCGTCCGCACCCGCAATCAGATCGACAACGCCCACTCGCAGATCGACGTGCAGCTGAAGCGGCGCTACGACCTGATCCCGAACCTCGTGGAGACGGTCAAGGGCTACGCCGCCCACGAGAAGTCCACGTTCGAGGCCGTCACCGCCGCGCGCGCCAATGCGATCCAGGCGCAGGAGGGTGGCTCGCCCGCCGAACAGGCCCAGGCCGAGAACGCGCTGACCGGCACGCTGAAGTCGCTGTTCGCGGTGGCCGAGGCGTACCCGGACCTCAAGGCCAACCAGAACTTCCTGAACCTCCAGGAGGAGCTGACCTCGACGGAGGACCGGATCGCCTACGCGCGGCAGTTCTACAACGACAGCGTGCTGGGCTACAACAACCGCATCCAGTCGTTCCCCTCCAGCCTGATCGCCGGCACGTTCAACTTCGAGAAGCGCGAGTACTTCGAGGGTGACCCCGAGGCAACGGGCCCGGTCAAGGTCCAGTTCTAGGACCCTCGGGTCCGTAGGGCACTGTCATGGGGATGTACGAACAGATCGCGCGCAACAAGCGCCGCACCGTCGTGATGCTCGCGGCATTCGTGCTGCTGATCGCGCTCGTCGCCGTCGCACTGGGGATCCTGTTCCAGGCCGGCATCGCGATCGTGCCGATCGCGATCGTGATCGCCATCGCGCTGGCGTGGACGTCCTACTTCTACTCGGACAAGGTCGCGCTCGCGGCGAGCCGGGCCAAGCCGGCCGACGGTCCCGAGTACCGCCGCTACCACAACCTCGTCGAGGGGCTGATCATCGCGGCGGGCCTGCCCAAGCCGCGGCTCTACGTCGTCGATGACCCCGCGCCGAACGCGTTCGCCACCGGCCGGAACCCCAAGCACGCCGCGCTCGCGGTGACGACCGGCCTGCTCGAGAAGATGAACCGGGTCGAGCTCGAAGGGGTGCTCGCGCACGAGCTGAGCCACGTGAAGAACTACGACATCCTCGTGTCGACGGTTGCAGTGACCGCGGTCGGCGCGGTTGCGCTCATGGCGGACCTCGGCATGCGCTTCCTCTGGTTCGGTGGGCGGTCGGGCCGCCGGGACAACAACGACTCCGGTCCCATCGGGCTGATCCTGGTCATCCTCGCGTTCGCGCTGCTGCTCCTCGCGCCGTTCGCGGCCCAGCTCATGCAGTTCGCCATGAGCCGCCGCCGCGAGCTGCTGGCGGATGCGTCCGGGGTGCAGCTGACCCGGTACCCGCCGGGGCTCATCTCCGCGCTCGAGAAGCTGCAGGCGGACCAGGCGGTCGTGCACTACGCGACCCGGGCCACCGCCCAGATGTGGATCGAGCAGCCGCTCGACCGTGGTCAGGAGAAGAAGGGGACGAAGGGTTCGTGGCTCAACCGCGCGTTCGACACCCACCCGCCGCTCGACGAGCGCATCGCCGCCCTCAAGGCCATGTGAGCCGGACCGCCCTCGCGGCCGCACTGGCGGTCGCGGTCCTCGCCGCCGCGTGCGGTGGCAGTGACGCAGCCGCCAAGAAGCCCGCCGCCACCTCGACGACCAAGCCCGCCGCGGCGGCGGTCGCGCCGTTGACCGGCCTGCCCGACCCGACCGGGGTCGCGCAGAAGCGCCCCGTGCTGAGCGTGAAGGTCGAGAACACACCGGAGGCCCGGCCGCAGTCGGGGATCGAGGACGCGGACATCGTCTGGGACGAGGTCGTCGAGGGCCAGATCACGCGCCTGCTCGCGATGTTCCAGTCGAAGTCGACCGACGTCGTCGGGCCGATCCGGTCGGTGCGCCTGACCGATCCGCTCATCGTCTGGCCGGTCGGCGGGATCTTCGCGTTCTCGGGTGGAGCGAAGTACGCGCTCGACGCGATCGAGGACGCACCGGTCACGCTCGTCGACGAGAACAAGGCCGGGACGGCGATGTTCCGGGACCGCACCGCGCGCCGCCCCGCACAACCTCTTCGGCAAGCCCGACGCGCTGTGGGCGATCGGTGGCACGCCGGCGCCGCCACCGCCACTCTTCCAGTACCTCGAGGCCGGCCAGGCGTCGCCCGGCAACGCGGTTTCGGCCGTCGCGATCGGCTTCAAGGGTGCGTACGCGGTGACGTACACGTGGAACGCCGCGTCAGGGGCGTGGATGCGCTCGAGCGCCGGTCGACCGTTCGTCGCCCGGTCCGGCACCCAGATCGCGCCGAAGAACGTGGTGATCCTGCCCGTGACCTACCAGGGGGGTCTGGGGGAGATCGGGGCCGAGGCCGAGCTGGTCGGGCAGGGCACGGCAATCGTGCTGCGCGGTGGCACGGAGACCGACGGCACGTGGGTGCGACCCGACAAGACCAAGCCGATGCAGCTCCGCGACGCCGCCGGGGCGCCGATCAAGCTGGTCCCCGGGAGCACCTGGGTCGAGCTCCCCGACGTCTCGTACCCGATCGACGTCTCCAAGGTTGCGCTCGGCGCGTCCACCACCGCACCGTGAGGATTCGCAACCAGAGGCCCGTATTCCTTGCCGGGCGGCGCAGGGGCGGCCGGTAGACTGGGTGCATGTCTGATCCCAGGTCCACCGGAACCGCACGCGTCAAGCGCGGCCTCGCCGAGATGCTGCGCGGCGGCGTCATCATGGACGTCGTCAACGCCGAGCAGGCCCGAATCGCCGAGGACGCCGGAGCCACCGCGGTCATGGCGCTCGAGCGCGTGCCTGCCGACATCCGGCGCGACGGTGGCGTCGCCCGCATGTCGGACCCGGCGATGATCGAGGACATCCAGGCCTCCGTGACGATCCCGGTCATGGCCAAGTGCCGGATCGGCCACTTCGCCGAGGCGCAGGTCCTCGAGTCGCTCGGAGTCGACTACATCGACGAGTCCGAGGTGCTCACCCCGGCCGACGAGGCGCACCACGTGGACAAGTGGGCGTTCACCGCGCCCTTCGTCTGCGGCGCGACCAACCTCGGTGAGGCGCTGCGGCGCATCTCCGAGGGCGCCTGCATGATCCGTTCGAAGGGCGAGGCGGGCACCGGCAACATCGTCGAGGCCGTCCGCCACCTGCGCACGATCCTGGGCGACATCAAGAAGCTGACCGTTGCCGAGGACGAAGAGCTCTACGCGTGGGCGAAGGAGCTCATGGCGCCGGCCGCGCTGGTCCAGGAGATCGCGGAGCGCGGCGAGCTGCCCGTGCCGCTGTTCTGTGCCGGCGGCATCGCGACGCCCGCCGATGCGTCGCTCGTGATGCAGCTCGGCGCGCAGGCGGTGTTCGTGGGCTCGGGCATCTTCAAGAGCGACGAGCCGGCGACCCGGGCCAAGGCGATCGTCGAGGCGACCACGCACTACGCCGATCCCGAGATCGTCGCGAAGGTTTCGCGGGGCCTCGGACCGGCCATGAAGGGCGAGAGCATCGAGAGCCTCGACGTCAAGCTCGCCGGCCGCGGTTGGTAGCCGATGATCAGCCGGCCCCCAGGTGAAAATCGGCGTGCTCGCGCTGCAGGGAGCGTTCCGCGAGCATCGTGAGGTGCTCGACGCGCTGGGCGTCGACGCGGTCGAGGTGCGCACCCCAGAGCAGCTGAGCGGTCTCGACGCGCTGGTCCTGCCGGGCGGCGAGTCGACCACCATCACGAAGCTGCTGCACACCTCGGGCCTGGTCGAGCCGGTGCGGGCCGCGCTCGTCGACGGGCTACCGGTGTTCGGGACGTGCGCGGGGCTCATCGTCCTGGCCGACGACCGGCGCGACCAGCACGGCGCGCCCGAGGCACCGCTGTTCGGTGTGCTCGGGGTCACGGTGCTGCGCAACGGCTACGGCACCCAGCTCGACTCGTTCGAGGCGCCACTGCGAGTTGCGGGGATCGAGGGTACGTTCCCGGGTGTGTTCATCCGCGCGCCGCTGATCCAGTCCACCCGACCCGGAGTCGAGATCCTTGCGACCCACGACGGGAACCCGGTGCTGGTGCGTCAGGGCCGGGTGTGGGCTGCGACGTTCCATCCCGAGCTGTCCGGCGATCTGCGGCTGCATCAACGCTTTCTCCAGGAGGTGGGCGCATGAGCGAAGCGCCGAAGTCATGAGCGGTCATTCCAAGTGGCACTCGATCAAGCACGCCAAGGGCGCCGCCGACGCGGCCCGGGGCAAGGTCTTCGCCCGGTTGGCCCGCCAGATCGAGGTCGCGGCGCGCCAGGGTGGCGGTGACATCGAGGGCAACCCGACGTTGCGCACCATGGTGCAGAAGGCGCGGGACGCCTCGATGCCCAAGGACAACATCGAACGGGCAATCAAGCGGGGGATCGGCGAGCTCGACGGCGTCACCTACGAGCAGGTCAACTACGAGGGCTACGCGCCCCACGGGGTCGCGGTGTACGTCGAGACGCTCACCGACAACCGCAACCGCACCGGATCCGAGGTCAAGAACGCCTTCTCCCGCAACGGCGGCTCCCTGGCCGAGCCCGGCGCGGTGAGCTGGCAGTTCGAGCGCAAGGGCGTGATCATGCTCGACAAGTCCGCCGGCACCGAGGACGACCTCATGCTGGCGGCGCTCGAGGCGGGCGCCGAGGACATCGAGGACCAGGGCGATTCCTGGCAGATCACGACGCCCCCGACCGAGCTCCACGTGGTGCGCAGCGCGCTGGAGGAAGGTGGCATCCCGTTCACGAGCACCGATCTCACGATGCTGCCGTCCCAGACCGTCCCGCTGACGGACGCGTCGGCCGCCAAGTCGGTGCTCCGGGTGATCGACGCGCTCGAGGAGCACGACGACGTCCAGAACGTCTACGCAAACTTTGACATCCCCGACGACGTACTCTCCGCCGTCGTCGCCTGAACGGGAGCAAGCGAGCATGTCAGTGGAAGTAGGAGAGAAGGCACCGGACTTCACGTTGCCGGGGGTGCAGGGAACCGAGCGCCGGGACTACTCGCTGTCCGAGTACCGGGGCCGCAAGGTGGTCCTCGCGTTCTATCCGGGGGACTTCACCCCGGGGTGCACGAAGCAGATGTGCCAGTACCGCGACAACTTCGAGGAGTTCCAGGGGGTCGAAGCGGTCCTCCTCGGCATCTCGCCCCAGGACGTCGACTCTCACACGAAGTGGATCGAGAAGCGCGACTTCCCGTTCCCGCTCCTCGCGGACACGGACAAGACCGTCATCGACGCGTACGGCGTGCGCGGCTTCGGCCCGATCGCGGTGAAGCGCTCGACGTTCGTGATCGACGCCGAGGGGATCGTGCGGCACAAGCGGGTCGCGTCGATCGGGGTCACCTGGGACAAGCCCGGCGCGCTCGCGAAGATCGTGGCGGGTGTGTGAGCTCGTTGCAGGTGGACGTCGACACCGCGCTCGAGTTCCTGCGGGCGAACCACCACGCGGTGCTCGCGACGACGCGCGCCGACGGACGACCACAGCTGTCACCGATCGTGGCGAACGTGGATGCCGGCGGCCTCGTCGCGATCAGCAGCCGGGAGACGGCGGTGAAGGTGAAGAACCTGCGCCGCGATCCCTACGCGAGCCTCTGCGTGGTCAACGACAGCTTCTACGGCGAGTGGATGCAGCTCGAAGGCCCGGCGTCGATCCTGTCGTTGCCCGACGCGATGGAGCCCCTCGTCGACTACTACCGGTCGCTGTCGGGGGAGCATCCCGATTGGGACGACTACCGCGCCGCGATGACGCGCGACGCCCGGGTGCTGATCCGGATCCGCCCCGAACGAGCGGGCCCCAACGTCAGCGGATAGCGCGTTCCCCCTGCTCCGGCCCAGCGGGCTATGCTGATTCGGAACATCACGGAGTGCTCGAGGTTCGAACGCTCCGCTCGGGCCACCAAGCCCGTGAGACCTGCCCCCGTGCCCGCTGGATGACGGGAAACGCACCGCCATCAGTCGTGCCGCACCCCCAGGAGCCGGCCCCGTACCAAACTTTCCTTTCAAGATTTGCGCGCAGTGCCACGTATGCCGCGCCACCAACCGCGCCAGGAACGGCACGGATACACAGCAACACTCACAAGGAGCACATCGTGACAACCGGCACCGTCAAGTGGTTCAACGCCGACAAGGGTTTCGGCTTCATCTCGCGTGAGGGCGGCGACGACGTCTTCGTTCACTTCTCCGCGATCCAGGGCGATGGTTACCGTTCGCTCGAAGAGGGTCGAGCGCGTCGAGTTCGACGTTGCGCCCGGTCGCAAGGGTGAAGAGGCCCAGAACGTCCGCGCCATCTGAGACGTCCCGCTTGACGGGCGGCTCGGGCCTCGTGCTCGGGTCGTCCGTCGACCGGATTCTGACGATCGACGGTTGCATCTGAAGGGAACCAATGGCGAAGAAGCGCCGTACCACCTTTCTCAAAACTCAGAAGGAACGCGCCCGTCTCGAGAAGCAGGCCGAGAAGCGGGCCCGCCGCCAGAACCGGGAGACCGACGTTCCGGGCGACCCGTCCTTCGCCGGGCCCCAGCCGCTCACCGAGACGCTGCCCGAGGTCGCACCACCCCCCGTCTAGCCGCAGAGTCCGCGGGCTGACGTCGGCGACTGCCGACTCGCCTCGACTGGTGGCGACTCTGACAAGATGCGCCCATGCGGGTTGGGATGACGGTCAACGGCTCTGAGCAGGACCATGACGTCGAGCCCCGGACGTTGCTCGTGCAGTACCTCCGCGAGGCCGCCGGACTGACGGGGACGAAGGTCGGCTGCGACACCTCGAGCTGTGGTGCGTGCACGGTGCTCGTCGACGGCGAGTCGGTCAAGTCGTGCACCATGCTCGCGGTCCAGGCCGACGGTGCGTCGATCACGACGATCGAGGGCCTGGCGCGCGACGGGAAGCTGCATCCGGTCCAGCAGGCGTTCCATGAGCAGCACGGGCTGCAATGCGGCTTCTGCACCGCGGGCATGGTGCTCGCCGCGGTCTCCCTGCTCGAGGAGAACCCCCACCCGACCGAGCGCGAGGTCCGGCTCGGGCTCGAGGGCAACCTCTGTCGCTGCACCGGCTACCACAACATCGTGCGCTCGGTGCTGGCGGCCGCGGAGGCCGGCGCGTGATCCCGGCCGCGTTCGACTACGAGCGCGCGGACTCGGCCGAGGCCGCGGTCGCGCTGCTCGCCCAGCACGGCGACGACGCCAAGCTCCTCGCCGGCGGGATGTCGCTGCTCCCGCTGATGAAGCTGCGGCTCGCGGTGCCGACCGTGCTCGTCGACGTCGGGCGGCTCACGGACCTCTCGTACGTGCGCGACGACGGCGACCAGGTCGCGATCGGTGCGCTCACCCGGCACCGGGACCTCGAGACGAGCGCGGTGCTGCGCGAGTCCTGTGGGATGTTGCGCGCGGTGGCAGCCGAGGTGGGCGACAACCAGGTGCGCCACCGCGGCACGATCGGTGGCTCGGTCGCGCACGGCGACCCGGCGTCGGACCTGCCCGCGGCACTTCTCGCGCTCGACGCGACGTTCGTGGCGCAGGGACCTGGTGGTCGACGCGAGATCGATGCGGGCAGCTTCTTCACCGGCTTCCTCGAGACCGCCCTGGCGCCCGACGAGCTGCTGACCGAGATCCGGGTCCCGAAGACCGGCCCGAACGGCTTCTCGTACCAGAAGTTCAACCGGCGGGCCCAGGACTACGCGATCGTCGGTTCCCTCGCGGTGCGGGTGGACGGCGCGACCCGTGTCGCCCTGGTGAACATGGGCCAGACCCCGCTGCGGGCGAGCGGCGTCGAAGCCGCGATCGCGGCGGGTGCGTCGATTGCCGACGCCGTGCAGCGTGCCGCCGACGGCACCGAGCCGTCGGCGGACCTCAACGCCGGGGTCGAGTACCGCGAGCAGCTGGCGCGCGTGCTGACCCGCCGCGCGCTCGAGGCCGCGGGCGCTTGACCGCAACCGCGTTCGCCGTCCTCGCGGCGGGTCGCGGGTCGCGCGTCGTGGGTGCCGACGACACGCCCAAGCCCCTGCTCGAGCTCCGGGGCCGGCCGCTCGTGAGCTGGGCGCTGGATGCCGCGATGGACTCGGGGCTGCGGCCCGCCGTGCTCGTCGTCGGCTATCAGGGCGCGAAGGTCGGACGGGTCGTCCCGCAAGGGGTCGCGGTCGGTGCGGGCGCGCGGCTGGCGCTCCGGGATCGCGCAGAGCCTGCGTGCCGCGCTCGACGCGCTCGAGGGGTGGGCGCAGGTCGGCGCGGTGTGCATCGGTCTCGCGGACCAGCCGCGGATCGGTGCCGACGCCTACCGTCGATTGGCGGCCGCCTACGATGACGGCGCGACGCTCGCGGTGGCCACGTACGGCGGTGCGCGCGCCAACCCGGTGCTCCTGGCTCGGAGCCTCTGGCCTGCGGCGCGAAAGCTCAGGGGTGACGAGGGCGCCCGGGTGCTGATGCAGACGCATCCGGTCGTGGAAGTGGTGTGCGACGGCACCGGGGATCCGCAGGACGTCGACACGCTCGAGGACCTCCGGGCGATCGAGGCAACGCTGGACCGGGAGATGGAGAGCTAGATGCAGATCGACGATACGTTCCGGGTCGACGTCCCGGTCGACGAAGCGTGGCGGATCCTGTTGGACATCGAGCGCATCGCGCCGTGCCTGCCGGGCGCGCAGCTCCAGGAGATCGAAGGCGACGAGTACCGGGGCGTCGTGAAGGTGAAGGTCGGCCCCATCACCGCGCAGTACAAGGGAACCGCGAAGCTCGAGTCGGTCGACGACGCGTCACACACCGCGATCATCGTCGGCTCCGGACGCGACACCCGGGGCCAGGGCAACGCGTCCGCGACGATCAAGCTGACGCTGCTGCCCGACGGCACCGGCACCCGGGTGGACGTCGACACGGACCTGTCGATCACCGGCAAGGTGGCCCAGTTCGGCCGCGGGGTGATGGCGGACGTGTCCACGAAGCTCCTCGCGCAGTTCGTCGACAACCTCGAGCGCGACGTGCTGGGACCGGACGTCGTGGACCTGACCGCCCCCGAGACGGCCGACGAAGCCGCACCCGAGGAGACCGCGGAGACGTCCGACGAGATCGTCGCCGAAGCGGTGGCCGCCGGCGCGGAGCCGGCGGCCGAGCCCTCCGGCAACGGTGCCGCGGTGCGCCGGATCGACTCGGCCGAGGCCGAGCCGGTGGACCTGCTCGAGATCGGCGGGACCCCGATCCTGCGCCGCCTGGCCCCGCTGGTCGGGATCGTGCTGGCCGGCCTCGTGGTGCGGGCCCTCCTGCGCCGCCGCCGGCACTGACCGGGGTCCGCGCCGTGCCCGTCCGGGAGCTCTAGCATCGAACCCGTGTTCGATCCGACGGGGCCGGTGCTCGGGATCGACCCGGGCGTCTCGCGCTGTGGTTACGGCGCGGTCTCGGGTCGAACGGCGACCGGTCGCGGGTCCGAATGCCGCGCGGTCTCGTTCGGGGTCATCCGCACCGCGGCCGACCTTCCGCTGCCCGAGCGGCTCGGCCGGCTGCAGAGCGAGCTCGAAGCCCTGATCGACGAGCTGGCCCCGTCGGCGGTGGCCGTCGAGCGCGTCCTCTTCCAGGTCAACGTCCGGACCGCGATGTCCGTGGGGCAGGCGAGCGGGCTCGCGCTCGCGACCGCGGCGCGCGCCGGCATCCCGGTCGCGCAGTACAGCCCGAACGAGGTGAAGCTCGCAGTGGCCGGGTACGGGAACGCCGAGAAGGGCGCGGTCCAGGCGATGGTGGTCCGGCTGCTGAACCTCCCCGGGCCGCCGGGCTCGCCGGACGCGGCCGATGCGCTGGCGCTCGCCCTCTGCCACCTGTGGGGCGCCAAGCTCCACGCGACCCGTGACGCCGCACGTGAGCCCGCAACCGGATACGCGCAGGCTGTCGCGACCGCGCTGGCGAAGGACGCGGGCACCCGATGATCGGCTCCGTGCGCGGCACCGTCATCGAGCGCAGCGCGACGGGGGAGGTGCTCGTCGAGGTCGGAGGGGTGGGATACCGGTGCCTGGTCCCGCTCGGCGCGGTTCCCGGGCTCGTCCCCGCGGGACCCGCGTTCCTCTTCACGCACCTCCACGTCCGTGAGGACGCGATGACGCTCTACGGCTTCCCGACCCGCGACGAGCGCGACACGTTCGAGGTGCTGATCAGCGCGAGCGGCGTCGGCCCGAAGCTGGGGCTCGCGATGCTCTCGGTGCACGCCGCCGGGCTCGCTGCGCCGCTGCGTCACCGATGACGACGTCGACGCGCTGTGCCTCGTCCCCGGCGTCGGCAAGCGGACCGCCCAGAAGCTCATGATCGAGCTGAAGAACCGCCTCGGCGTCCCCGACCTCGATCTCGTCGAGCCCGGCGCCGAGACCGCACCCGACGGCGCGCGCCGAGGTGCGGGCCGCACTGACCGAGCTCGGCTACGGCCCCGACGAGGTGCGCGCCGCGCTCAACGACCTCCCGGCCGACGGCACCATCGGCGACCTCCTGCGCGCCGCCCTCAAACGCCTGGCGGTCAAGGCATGAGGTTTCGCACGTGAGCAGGGATGAGCTGATGCGGGCGAGCGCGGATCCGGTGGAGGCCGCGGAGGAGACGACGCTGCGGCCGCGCCGGCTCGACGAGTTCGTCGGTCAGTCCCGGCTCAAGGAGCACCTCGACATCCTGCTGGGCGCGGCACGCCAGCGTGCGCAAGCCGTGGACCACCTCCTGTTCGCAGGCCCGCCCGGCACCGGCAAGACCAGCCTCGCGGGGATCGTGGCGGCCGAGATGGAGGTGTCGTTGCGGGTCACCAGCGGCCCCGCGCTCGAGCGGGCCGGCGACCTCGCGGCGATCCTCACCAACCTCGACGACGGCGACGTGCTCTTCGTCGACGAGATCCATCGGCTCCCCCGCGTGGTCGAAGAGGTCCTGTACCCCGCGATGGAGGACTTCCAGCTCGACATCGTGATCGGCAAGGGCCCGTCGGCCCGCTCCATCCGGCTCGACCTCCCGCGCTTCACCCTCGTCGGCGCCACCACCCGGACCGGGCTCATCACGAGCCCGCTGCGGGACCGGTTCGGCTTCGTGGCCCGCATGGACTACTACGAGCCGGTCGAGCTCGAGGCGATCCTGATCCGCGCCGCGCGGCATCCTCGGCGTGCCGCTCGAGCCAGAGGGCGCGCGCGGAGATCAGCGGTCGGGCCCGGGGCACGCCCCGCATCGCGAACCGGCTGCTGAAGCGGGTCCGCGACTACGCCGAGGTGCGGGGCGACGGCAGCGTGGACGGTGAGACCGCCCGCCGCGCGCTCGCGGTCTTCGAGGTGGACGAGCTCGGCCTCGACAAGGTGGACCGGGCGCTGCTGCGCGCGCTGTGCGTCACGTTCGCGGGCCAGCCGGTCGGGCTCACGACCCTGGCGGTCGCGGTGAGCGAGGAGCCGGACACGGTCGAGGAGGTGTACGAGCCGTTCCTCCTGAAGCAGGGGCTGCTCATGCGCACGCCCCGCGTGGTCGGGTGGCGACGGCGGCCGGATTCGGCCACCTCGGCCTGGCCCCGCCGGCGCCCGAGGTGCCGACCTCCGAAGGGCTCCGCCCGGGTTGTTCGACCCGGGGGAGTGACCCGCCGCGCGACGACCCTCGCGCTACAGTGCTCGGTCGGTTCCCTCCCTCGAATCGCGGGCAATTCATGGCCATCATCTTCCTCTACCTCGCGCTGCTCGCCGTGGCGTTCTTCATCTTGATCGTGCGCCCCCAGCGCCGGCAGATGGCGACGCGGCGGGCCCTCATCGCGAGCCTCGAGATCGGCGACGAAGTGATCACTGCCGGCGGCATCTTCGGCACGATCCTGGACATGTCGGACACCGACCTCCGGGTCGAGGTGGCGCCCGGAGTGGTCCTCAAGGTGGCGCCGCGAAGCGGTGAGCGCCCGTCCCGCGCCCGCCGTCGCGCCGGCTGACAGCCCGGTCGACGACGCCGTCGACCTCAGGTCCGAGGACGATTCCGCCGATCCCATCGGGCCGGGCGAACGCCCCGGGTCTGAGGACGGCTGATGCGTCGCAACTTCTGGTATCTGACGATCACGGTGGTGCTGATCGTCGGCGCGTTCGTCGCGACGCTCGTCTCCGACAACCGGCCGATCCTGGGTCTCGACCTGCAGGGCGGCATCTCCGTCGTGCTCGCACCGGTCGGCAAGGTCCGCAACGAGGCCTCGCTCAACAAGGCCGTCGACATCATTCGGAACCGGGTCGACGCGCTCGGCGTCGCCGAGCCCGAGATCAGCCGCGCGGGCCACACGGTCATCATCGACCTGCCCGGCGTGAAGGACACCGCCAAGGCGCGTCGCCTCGTCGGCAAGACCGCGGAGCTGCGCTTCCGGCCGGTGCTGGGGATCACTGCCGCACCCAGCGCGACGAGCACGACGACCACCACCAAGAAGGCCACGTCCAAGACGACCGCCGCGGCGGGCGCGACCTCGTCGAGCACGGACGCAACGACGACGACGACCACTGCGGCGAACACCCCGAAGCAGTCCACGCCCGCGCAGGACACCGCCAACGCGACCGTCATCCTGCCCGGCCGTGACAAGGGCAAGAACGCGCTCCTGTACCAGCTCGGTCCGGCCGCACTCGTCGGCAAGGACGTCAGCGGCGCGAAGGCCCAGTTCGACAGCGGGGGCCAGGGCTGGACCGTCGACCTGTCGCTGAAGAGCACCGGCGAGGCGCTCTTCAACCAGCTGGCGAAGACCTCGTACCCGAAGTCCGCCGCCGCAGAACGCGGTGGCGATCGTGCTCGACGGGGTCGTCCAGTCCGCGCCCGCGTTCCAGACCGACAACTTCAGCGGCGACGTCGCAGATCTCCGGGAACTTCAGCGAGGGCGACGCCAAGGACCTCGCGACCGTCCTGCAGTACGGCGCGCTGCCGGTGCAGCTCAAGCAGCTGACGGCCGAGAGCGTGTCGCCGACCCTCGGCACCGACCAGCTCCACGCGGGCATCGCGGCCGGGGCTCATCGGGCTCGCGCTCGTCGCGATCTACATGCTCCTCTTCTACCGGCTGCTCGGGCTCGTCGTGATCAGCGGCCTCGCGCTCGCGGCGATGGCGATCTACTCGATCATCTCGTACCTCGGATCGGCGATCGGCCTGACCCTGACCCTTGCGGGAGTGACCGGCCTCATCGTCTCGGTGGGTGTCACCGTCGACTCGTACGTCGTCTACTTCGAGAAATTGAAGGACGAGGTCCGCACCGGCCGCACGGTGCGCTCGTCGGTCGACCGCGCGTTCGAGAAGTCGTTCCGCACCATCCTGGCCGCCGACTTCGTGTCGCTGATCGGCGCGGTCGTGCTCTACGCGCTGGCGATCGGATCCGTGCGAGGGTTCGCGTTCTTCCTCGGGATCTCGGTCGATCCTCGACCTGTTGATCTCCTACTTCTTCATGCACCCGCTCGTGTACTTCCTCGTGCAGCGCGGTGAGCTGGTGCGGGCCAGGAAGGTCGGGATCGCGGCCGGGCTCGACGCGGTGGGGGTGACGGCCTGATGCGCCCCGACGGCAAGCACCACACCCTCAAGGACCTTTACCACGAGCGAACCCACTTCGACTTCCTGCACCGCAAGTGGCGTTGGGCGCTGCTCTCGGGCGATCGTGCTGCTCGCCGGGCTGGCCGGGTTCCTCGTCAACGGGCTGAACCTCGGCATCGACTTCACCGGCGGGACGGTGTGGGAGCTCACGACCCATCAGGCCCCATCCACCGCGAAGCTGCGGTCCACGCTTGGAGGGCCTCGGGGTCAAGGACCCGAAGATCGTGATCGTCGGGTCCAAGGGCGTGCGCGCCCAGGGCCAGGATCTCTCCCAGGCCAAGACGGACAAGATCACCGAAGCGCTGGCCCAGTACGGCGGGATCACCCGGAACGTCGGTCAGCGTCAGCAGCGTCGGCCCGACCTGGGGCGCCACGGTCAGCAGCAAGGCGCTGCGCGCGCTGATCATCTTCTTCTTCGTGATCGCGCTCTACCTGTCGCTGCGGTTCACCATCAAGATGGCGACCGCCGCGATCATTGCGGTGATCCACGACATCTTGATCACCGTCGGTGTGTACGCCATCACCGGCTTCGAGGTCACCCCCGCGACCGTCATCGCGTTCTTAACGATCCTCGGGTTCTCCCTGTACGACACCGTCGTCGTGTTCGACAAGATCCGGGAGAACGAACGCCTGGTCGGCACGACCAACAACCTGTCGTACACCGACATGGCGAACACCTCGCTGAACCAGGTGCTGATGCGCTCGCTGAACACCTCGTTCGTCGCGCTGCTCCCGGTCGCGTCGCTCCTGGTCGTGGGCGTGTGGATCTACGGCGCGCTCGCGCTGCGGGACTTCGGTCTCGCGCTGTTCGTCGGCCTGCTCACCGGTGCGTACTCCTCGATCTTCGTGGCCACGCCGATCCTCGCCTGGCTCAAGGAGCGCGAGCCCAAGCACCGGGCCGTCGCCGCCCGGGTCGAGACCCGCGGCCCAGCGGGCCGCGGCTCCCGAGTACCAGGGCGAGCCGGAAGCCGTCGCCGCCGCAGCCAAGGCCGGTGCCGGCACCGCACCCGTCGCGACCTCGGCCCCGACCGGCCGCCCGGGCGGTCCGGCGCCGGTGATCACCCCCCGTCCGCGCCAGCAGCGGGGCCGCAAGCGCAAGTAGTGAGTCGGGCGGTTCCGGGTTCGTGCGCGACAATGGTGCGTACCCATGGCCATCACCGAGCCCCCCCGCACCGAGACCCGGGCCGTCGATCGGCGTTCCGTGCTCCCGTGGCGGCGCCACTACGTCGACGTGGCGGTCGCCCCGCTGATCGACGCGTACCTCGAGCGCCATCGCAAGGCGGACACGGATCTCATCGAACGGGCGTACCGGGTCGCCTGGCGGGCCCACTCCGAGCAGGTCCGCCGCTCGGGTGAGCCCTACATCTCGCACCCGGTCGGCGTGGCGATGATCCTCGCCGACCTGGGCCTCGACGACGTGACGATCGCCGCCGCCCTGCTCCACGACGCGGTCGAGGACACCGCCACGACCCACGACGACATCGAGCGGGACTTCGGTCCGGACGTCGCCGCGATCGTCGACGGGGTCACGAAGCTGGACCGCCTCCAGTTCAACTCCAAGGAGGCCCAGCAGGCCGCGACGTTGCGCAAGATGCTGGTGGCGATGGCCAAGGACATCCGGGTCCTGCTCATCAAGCTCGCGGACCGGCTCCACAACATGCGCACGATCGCGTCGCTGCCCGAGGCCAAGCAGCTGCGCATCGCCCAGGAGACGCTCGACATCTACGCGCCCCTCGCGCACCGGCTCGGCATCGGCGACGTCAAGTGGCAGCTCGAGGATCTCGCGTTCGCGGTCGTGCACCCCAAGCGCTACGCGGAGATCGAGCAGCTCGTCTACACGCAGACGCCGGAGCGCCAGGAGTACCTCGACGGCCTCCTGCTCGAGCTGCACGACCGGCTGGTCGAGCTGAAGATCGAAGCGGACGTGCGCGGCCGGCCGAAGCACTACTGGTCCATCTACGAGAAGATGGTCGTCAAGAACAAGGAGTTCGACGAGGTCCAGGACCTCGTCGGCATCAGGGTCGTCGTCGACACCGTGAAGGACTGCTACGCCGCGTTGGGCTCGATCCACGCGTGGTGGCGGCCGGTGCAGGGCCGGTTCAAGGACTACATCGCGATGCCCAAGTTCAACCTCTACCAGGCGCTGCACACGACCGTCATCGGTCCCGGCGGTCGCCTGGTCGAAGTGCAGATCCGCACCACGGAGATGCACCGGCGCGCCGAGTACGGGATTGCCGCGCACTGGGGATACAAGGAGCGCGACGAGCCGAGCACGAACAAGGCCGACGACCTCGTGTGGCTCCAGCGGCTGGTCGACTGGCAGCAGGAGACCGAGGACCCGGCCGAGTTCATGCAGTCCCTGAAGATCGACCTCGAACAGGACGAGGTCTTCGTCTTCACCCCGAAGGGCCGGGTCGTCACCATGCCGACCGGTGCCAACCCGGTGGACTTCGCCTACGCGATCCACACCGAGGTCGGCCACCGGTGCATCGGGGCGCGGGTCAACGGCCGGCTGGTCCCCCTCGACTCGACGCTCGCCTCGGGCGACACGGTCGAGATCTTCACCAGCAAGGTGGAGGGTGCGGGGCCGAGCCGCGATTGGCTGCAGTTCGCGCAGACGCCGCGGGCCCGGACCAAGATCCGCCACTGGTTCTCGCGCGAGCGCCGGGTCGACGCGATCGACACCGGCCGCGAGGAGCTGGTCAAGGCCCTGCGCAAGGAGGGCCTGCCGATCCAGACCGCATCCAAGCGGCTGCGGGAGATCGCCGAGACGTTGCACTACTCGGACGTCGAAGCCCTGCAGGCCGCGATCGGCGAAGGTCACGTGTCCGGCAAGGCGGTCGCCCAGCGGCTGCGTCGCGACATGGCCGGGGGCGAAGAGCAGATCCCGATCACCGCCCGCCGCCCGGCGCGCAGCAACGCGCGGCGGCGCTCCGCGGGTGTGCACGTGGAAGGGCTCGACGACGTGCTCGTCCGGCTCTCGCGCTGCTGCACCCCGGTGCCGGGCGACGAGATCATCGGGTTCGTGACCCGGGGCCGGGGCGTGTCGGTCCACCGGTCCGACTGCGCGAACGCCGGGGGACTGGCCACCCAGTCCGAGCGGCTCATCGAGGTCGAGTGGGACCACGACTCACCGGCGACCTATGTGGTCTCGCTCGAGGTCGAGGCACTCGACCGGTCCCGGCTGCTGCGTGACGTCGCCAACACCCTGGCCGACCACCACGTGAACATCCTCGCCTGCACGAGCCAGACCTCGACCGATCGCGTCGCCCGGTTCCGGTTCGACTTCGAGCTCGCCGACCCCGGCCACCTCGAGTCGATCATCACCGCGATCAAGCGCGTCGACTCGATCTACGAGGTCTCCCGGGTGCTCCCGGGCCACGCCAACAACTAACCCGTCTCAGTTCGCGGCGACCGGCTCAAGGCGGGGGTCCTCGGCTGCCGATACACGGCGGCAGCGAGGAGATACGTCCCGAAATGACCGTGCGCAGACGAGCCGGAAGCGGAGCTGGCCAGCGAGCCGGACGGGACGAGCGCGGCCTCACGATGATCGAGCTCGTGGTGGCCGTCAGCGTCTTCGCGATCCTGGCCGGGGGCCTCGCGCTCACCATCGAGGGCGGCCTGAACCTCGCGCGCAACAACCGGAACCGCAGCGTCGCGGCCAACCTCGCGAGCCAGGAGATGGACGACGTCCGGTCCGCGAGCTTCACCTCGCTCCCACTCGGGCAGGTCGACCGCACCCAGGCCGTCGACGGCGTGCCGTACACGGTGCGGCGGGAGTCGGAGTGGGTGGCCAACGCCTCGACGACCGGCCCGTGCGACTCGTCGAGCGGGACTCCGCAGGTCCTGCGCGGTGACGGTCAGCGTCTTCTGGGCCGACATGCGCGGCGTCTCACCGGCCGAGTCGTCGACGATCCTCAGCCCGCCGGTGGGCTCGTACGACCCGAACAACGGCCACATCGCGGTCAAGGTGCTCGGCAGCGATGCGACGCCGCTGGGGGGCGTACCGGTCACCGTGACCGCGAGCGGGTTCAACCGGAACCTCACCACGACCTCGGACGGCTGCGCGTTCTTCGCGTTCGTGCCGCCGGCGAGCTACACGGTGACCCTCGGCGCGGTCGGCTACGTGGATCGCCAGGGCAGCGCGAGTCCGTCGCAGGTCACCGGCGTCACCTCGGGCGCGATCAGCTCGGTCGCGTTCGACTACGACCGGGCGGCGGCGCTGACCCTGACGATGGGCTCGACGGGCGGCGGCTCGTTCCCGTCGAACCTCTCGGTCGAGGTCGGCAACGCAGCGCTGGTGCCCACCGGGTCGAAGGAGTTCCCCGGGTCCGGGGCGATCCGGACGGTCGGGAACCTGTACCCGTACGCGGACGGCTACGAGGCCTGGGCCGGGAGCTGCGCCGACGCGGACCCTGAGGGCAAGGACGGCAACGGCCTCGCGTTCTGGCCCGGGGCCAGCCGCGACCCGGGGTTCGACACTGCGCCCGGCGGCGCGACCACCGGAACGGTGAACATGCCGACCGTCGAGCTGCACTACGGCGACACGTCCGTGTCGAGCGGGACGCACAGCATCATCGCCACGCACCTCGCCGACAACGGCTGCCCCACCGGCCTGCAGTACACGATCGGGACGTTCAGCGGCCCGGCGACCTCGCTGGTCGCGCTCCCGTACGGCACCTGGACGTTCCAGGTCTCGGGCGGGACCCCGTACAGCGGGAGCTGGCCCACGGTGCCGCTCGATCCCCGCGTCTCGGGGAACACCGTCGTCCAGGTGGACTCGCTGTGATCGGCCGCCGCCGACCCGGTCCGTCGCGTCCCACGCGAGCCCGCCGCGCCCGGGACGAACGCGGCCAGACGCTGTTCGAGGTGATCGTCGTGGTGATGCTCCTCGGCATCGTCCTCGTCATGGTCTACGACGGGATCGACTCCGCCACGCGCGCGATCGGTGGCACGGAGAAGCGCCTCGCGAACCTCGACGAGGCGCGCACCCTGATGGCGGTCACGACGAAGGACGTCCGGACCGCGACCCGGCTCCAGGCTGGGACCTCGCCGTTCACGCTCGCGAACGCGCGCGAGGTGATCTTCTTCGCCAACCTGAACAACAACGGCTCGAGTGGCTCCGTGGTCGACAACGGCCCGCGCAAGGTGCGGATCTACGTCGACGCGAACGCTCAGCTCATCGAGCAGGTCACCAAGCCCGACGCGACCTCGGTGGCTCCCGCGTACACGTACAGCGGCGTGCCGACCAACCGCTTCGTCGGCCGCTACGTCGCGAACCCGACGTCGGAGCCGATCTTCCGCTACTTCGACGCGAACGGCGTCGAGCTGACGCCGGCTCCACTGTCGGCCGCGAACCTGCTGGCCGTGGACTCCGTCGAGATCACGCTCTCGATCCGCCAGTCGACCACATTCCCGATCTCGAGCACGACGCTGATGAACACCGTGCGACTTCCCAACGTCGACTACCAGCAGACCCTCGGCGGATGAACGGCGCCCTCGCTCCCATCGACCGGCGCTCGCGCGGTGAGCACGGCTTCGCGCTGATCACGGTGCTGATCGCGTTGACCGCGCTCCTGGCGCTGTCGGCGGCGGCGGTCGAGTACGGCGTCGGCTCCCAGACGCTCTCCCGGCGTGACGAGAACTGGAACGCCTCGCTCTCTGCGGCCGAGGCGGGCATCGACGACTTCGTGTTCCGGCTCAACGAGAACTCGAACTACTTCCAGTACAGCGCGACGAACGCACCGCCCGACGGCAACAAGGCCTTCACGCAGTACGTGCCGGTGCCGGGTGGGAACACGATCTCGTCGTTCCGCTACTCGACCGACACGTCGAAGATCGCAGTCGACGGCACGATCCTGATCACCTCGACCGGTGAGGTCGGCACCACGAAGCGCACCGTGCAGGCGACGCTGCGCCGGCGCACCTTCATCGACTACCTCTATTACACGGACTTCGAGACACTCGATCCTGCGCTCTACACCGGACCGCTCTTCACCGGCGACACCACGTACACGCCGACGCAGGCGACGGCGAACTGCACGACCTACTCCTACGCGACGCCGACGCGTGGCAGCGGGTGCACCGAGATCAACTTCATCACCGCGGACACGGTGAACGGGCCTTTGCACAGCAACGACTCGTTCCTGGTCTGCGGCGCGCCCCACTTCAACGGCAACACCTCGACGGCCTGGAACAAGGCGACCCAACCGCGGTACCGCACCAACAGCTCATGCTCCGGGAACAACCCGGTCTTCGCGACCCCGGGTGATCCGAAGTACCAATCGAACCTCGCCATGCCGCCGAGCAATTCGTCGATCAAGGCGGAGACGGCCGCGGGGAAGGGCGGCTGCCTCTTCACCGGCCCGACGAGCATCACGCTCAACTCGACGGGCACGATGACCGTGACGAGCCCGTTCTCGCACACGGTGAACGGCGCGTGCATCGCGAACGGCACCGGCGCGCTGCCCTCGAACGGGGTGATCTACGTGCAGGGCGTGCCGTCGACGACCTCGGACCCGAACTACACGAACGGCTGCCCGTACAGCAACCCCGCGTATCCCATCCCCTCGCTGATCATCGCGAACGATGCGACGCAGTACGCATGCCGTGATGGTGACGTGTTCGTCCAGGGCCAGCTCAAGGGGCAGCTCACGATCGCGTCGGCGAACAACATCAACATCACCGGGAACCTGACGTACAACGGCGGCACCACGGGTACGTCGCTGCTCGGGCTCGTCGCCAACAACTTCGTCCAGGTGCGCCATCCGGTGCAGCTCCAGACGTTGACCTACGCCGCGCAGTCGACCGCGAAGTCGTGCACGACCCCACCGACGTGGGACCGCACCGACGCCGTCCAGAACAGCGCGGGCAAGTACGTGCAGACCATCTGCTCGAAGAACCTGACCGGCGCCCAGAGCAACCCGACGATCAACGCCGCGATCCTCGCGGTGAACCACAGCTTCACCGTGCCGTACTGGCAGCGGGGCAACACGCTCGGCACGCTGTCGGTCACCGGCGCCATCGCGCAGCGCTTCCGGGGGCCCGTCGGCACGAACACCGGCGGGACCGTCGTCACCGGCTACGCGAAGAGCTACGTCTACGACCAGCGGCTGAAGTACCTCTCACCCCCGAAGTTCCTCGATCCCGTCGCCTCGGCCTGGGGGGTCGCGGTCTGGCGGGAGATCAGCGTCCCGGCGGGCCTCTAAGGGCCGGGTCCGGAGCAGGGTGGCCGGTAGCATCGACCGGATGCCCCGAGTGCCAGCTGAAGCGTTTCGCGCCCCGAAGGGGGTGCACGACGTCCTGCCGCCGGAGTCGGCGACCTGGGCGGGCCTCGTCGGGCGCTTCGCGGATCGGGCGGCCCGGTTCGGCTACGGACTGATCGTCTCCCCGGTGTTCGAGCACATCGAGGTGTTCCAGCGGGTGGGGGAGCACACGGACGTCGTCAGCAAGGAGATGTACGAGTTCGAGGACAAGGGCGGCCGCACGCTCGCGCTGCGTCCCGAAGGCACCGCCTCGGTGGTGCGGGCCTACGTCCAGCACCGGCCGACCCCTCCCTGGAAGGTCTGGTACGTCGCACCGAACTTCCGCTACGAGCGGGCCCAGAAGGGCCGGTACCGCCAGCACTGGCAGCTCGGGGTGGAGGCGCTCGGCGTCGACGACCCCGCGCTCGACGTCGAGGTGATCGCGTTGCTCGACGGCTTCTACCGCGACCTCGGCCTGACCGGCGTCACGCTCGCGCTCAACTCGATGGGCGACGCCCAGAGCCGCCCGGCGTACCTCGACGCGCTGCGCGAGTACCTCCTCGGTCACGCGGCCGCGCTCGGCCCGGAGTTCCTCGAGCGGGTCGAAGCGAACCCGATGCGCGTCCTGGACACGAAGGTTCCGGACTGGCAGGAGGTCGTGGAGCGCGCGCCCCAGCTCCCCGAGTACCTCTCCGATGCCGCGCGTGAGCACTTCGAGCAGGTCCAGGAGGGCCTGCAGGCGCTCGGGATCGCGTACGAGCTCGCGCCCCGGCTCGTGCGCGGGTTCGACTACTACACGCGCACCACGTTCGAGTTCCAGAGCGACGCGCTCGACGCGGCGCAGAACGCGCTCGGCGGGGGCGGGCGCTACGACGGCCTGGCCGAGGAGATGGGCGGGCCGTCGACCCCGGGCATCGGCTTCGGCGCCGGGATCGAACGCCTGGTGCTCGCGCTCGAGGCGGCGGAGGCGGCGCCGTCCACGCGAGGCCTCGACGCGTTCGTCATCAACGGTCTCGGGGACGCGGGCAGCATCAGGGCCACGCTCCTCGTGAGCGACCTGCGGGAGGAAGGGCTGGGTGCGGACCGCGCGTACGGCGGCCGTTCCGTTCCCGCGCAGTGGAAGATGGCCGACCGGTCGGGCGCGCGCTTCGGCGTGATGCTCGGTCGGGACGAAGCCGCCCGCGACGCGGTCGCGGTCAAGGATCTGGAATCGGGAGAGCAGGTAGAGGTGCCGGAAAAGGGTCTCGCTCCGTGGCTGAACGATCGGCGCGCGCTCGGATCGGGGTCGGGCCGATGATGCGCACGCAGATGGTGGGCACCCTCCGGGCCGAGGACGTCGGGAAGACGGTCGCGCTCTGCGGCTGGGTCGCGTCCCGGCGCGACCACGGCGGGGTCGTGTTCCTCGACCTTCGGGACGCGTCCGGCCTGGTCCAGATCGTGGCCGACCCTTCGATCGTCGGCGACGCCGCGCACCGGCTCGGACGGGAGTGGGTGCTGCGCATCGTTGGCGACGTGCGCGCCCGTCCGGAGGGCACGGTCAACGCCGAGCTCCCCACCGGTGCGGTCGAGGTCAGCGCGGCGACGCTCGAGGTGCTCAACGAGGCGGAGTCGCCGCCGTTCCCGCTCGCCGAGCGGGCCGACGACGTCGACGAGACGCTGCGGCTCCGCTACCGCTACCTCGACCTGCGCCGGCCCCAGATGCAGCGCAACCTCCGGCTGCGGGCCACCGTCAACGCGGCGCTCCGCACGTCGATGGCCGGCCAGGGGTTCGTCGAGGTGGAGACGCCGATGCTCATCGCGTCGACTCCGGAAGGCGCGCGCGACTTCGTCGTCCCGTCGCGGTTGCAGCCCGGCGCGTTCTACGCGCTGCCCCAGAGCCCCCAGCTGTTCAAGCAGCTGCTGATGGTCGGCGGGCTGGACAGGTACTTCCAGATCGCGCGCTGCCTCCGGGACGAGGACCTGCGCGCCGATCGGCAGTTCGAGTTCATGCAGTACGACGCGGAGATGTCGTTCGCGGACCAGGAAGACGTCATGGGCGTCGTGACCGAAGCGGTCGGCGCGGCGATCGAGGCGGCCACCGGGGCGCGGCCGGGCGCCGTCCCGCGCATGACCTGGCTCGAGGCGATGGACCGGTTCGGGACCGACAAGCCCGACACCCGCTTCGCCATGGAGCTCGTCGACCTCGGCGCGGTGTTCGCCGGGACCGAGTTCCGGGCGTTCCAGGCCGAAGCGGTCAAGGGGATCTGCGTGCGCGCGATGGGCGACGTGAGCCGCTCGACGGTCGACAAGCTGGTGGACCGGGCGAAGCTGCTCGGCGCGGCCGGGCTCGTCTGGATGCGGGTCAAGGAGGGCGGCGAGCTCGACGCGCCGATCCTGAAGTTCCTCAGCGACGACGAGCAGCGCGGGATCGTCGCGACGCTCGAAGCGGAGGCCGGCGACCTCGTGCTGATCGTCGCGGGCGAGCGGCGCACGACCAACCACGTGCTCGGCATCCTGCGACTCGACCTCGGTCGGCCGCCGGTGAACGAGGGCGGGCTCCAGCTCCTCTGGGTCGTGGACTTCCCGCTCTTCGAGGCCCTCGACGCGGACGGCCGGCCGGTCCCGGCGCACCACCCGTTCACGATGCCGCACCCCGACGACCTCGAGCTGCTCGACTCGTCGTCGGGCGAGGACCTGCTGGCGGTGCGCTCGCAGGCTTACGACCTCGTGCTCAATGGCTGGGAGCTCGGGTCGGGCAGCGTGCGAATCCACTCGCCGGTCGTGCAGCAGAAGATCTTCTCGTTCCTGGGCATCGAGCCGGAGGAGGCGCAGGCGCGCTTCGGGTTCCTGCTCGACGCGTTCAAGTACGGCGCGCCGCCGCACGCCGGCTTCGCGTTCGGCGTGGACCGGCTCACCGCGCTGCTCGCGGGCGAGGAGAACATCCGCGAGGTCATCGCGTTCCCGAAGACCCAGAAGGGCGCCGACCCGCTGACCGGCGCGCCGAGCCCGCTGGACCCGGCGCAGCTCACCGAGCTCGGGCTCACCGTGAAGCCGAGGCCCGCGCCGAAGCACTGACCCGAGCTGAGCGACGATGGACCTCGACGCGATCGACCTGACCGACCTGGACCGGTTCGCCGACGGCTTCCCGCACGAGATGTTCACCACCTTGCGCCGCGAGGCACCGGTGTGGTGGCAGGAGCCGACCGAGCACACGCCGGGTGGCGAGGGGTTCTGGGCCATCACCGGGCACGCCGATCTCCTGCGGGTCGTGCGCGACCCGGCGACGTTCTCCTCGGACACCGGACCGGGGCGCGACGGTGCGGGCGGCACCATCCTCGAGGATCTCGCGGCCGGGGTCGGTCCCGGCGTGATGCTGAACATGTGCGATCCACCCGCGCACACCCGCATCCGCGGGCTGGTGAGCCGCGACTTCACGCCCAAGCCGGTCGAGCGCCTGGTGCCCTTCCTCCGCGCGCGGACGGCCCAGATCCTCGACGTGGTGGCGGCCCGCGGGACCTGCGACTTCCTGGTGGACGTCGCGGCCGAGCTCCCGCTCCAGACGATCGCGCGGATCCTCGGCGTCCCCGAGGCCGACTCGCACCAGCTGTTCTCCTGGACGTCGACGATCCTCGACTTCCGGGACCGGGACCTCGAGGGCACGACCGACGAGCTCGCAGCGGCGGCGCTGGGGATGGTCGGCTACGGCGGGGAGCTGATCGACGAGAAGCGACGGCGCCCGGCCGACGACATGCTCTCGGCGGTGGTGCACGCGACGCTCGAAGGCGACGACGGGAGCGTCGAAGCGCTGTCGGCGGCCGAGCTGTCCGCCTTCTTCAGCTTGCTCTTCGTGGCCGGCAGCGAGACGACGCGCAACTCGATCGCCGGTGGCCTCCTCGCACTGATCGAGAACCCGGACCAGATGCGGGCGCTGCGCGCGGACCGCTCGCTCGTGCCGTCGGCCGTGGAGGAGATCCTGCGTTGGACGAGCGCCACCGCGTACAACCGGCGCACCGCGACCCGAGACGTGGAGCTCGGCGGTCAGCGCATCGCGGCGGGGGAGAAGACGACCCACTGGTACCCGTCGGCGAACCGTGACGATGCCGCGTTCGCCGACCCGTTCCGATTCAACGTGGCCCGCGACCCGAACCCGCACGTCGCGTTCGGCGGCGGCCTGCACCACTGTCTCGGTGCCGCGCTGGCGCGCACCGAGGTGCGGGTCATGCTCGAGGAGCTGGTGGACCGGTTCTCGGACTTCGCGCTCGCAGGCCCGGTCGAGTGGGGTCGCAGCAACAAGCACACCAGCATCCGCCACCTCCCGGTGGTGCTCACCCCCGTCGGAAACGGGGTGGGGGCGTAGGGTCGGGTCATGGCGGCTGACCTGTTCGCGGCGGCGGCCGAGGAGCGACTCCAGACCCGGGCGCCCTTGGCGGCCCGGCTGCGGCCCCGAACGCTCGACGAGGTGGTGGGCCAGCGCGACCTGCTCGCGCCGGGTCGACCCCTCCGGGCGCTGATCGAGGGCGACCGGCTGTCCTCCGTGATCCTCTGGGGTCCGCCCGGCACCGGCAAGACGACGATCGCCCGGCTCATCGCGGGCGCCACGGACAAGGCCTTCGAGCCGATGAGCGCCGTGAACGCCGGCGTGAAGGACGTGCGCGAGGTCGTGGAGCGCGCCCGGAACCGGCTCGGTGAACGGGGCCAGGGGACGATCCTGTTCCTCGACGAGGTGCACCGGTTCAACAAGACCCAGCAGGATGCGCTCCTTCCGCACGTCGAGGACGGGCTGCTCGTGCTCGTCGGGGCGACGACCGAGAACCCGTACTTCTCGCTCACCTCGGCGCTGCTCAGCCGGTCGACGCTGTTCCGGCTCGAGCCGCTGGAGCCCGAAGACCTCCGGAGGCTGATGGAGCGGGCACTGCAGGACCCGACCCGCGGGCTCGGCGGGGACGGCCTGACGATCGAGGAGGACGCGCTCGAGCACATCGCGGACCGGTCCGAGGGTGATGCCCGCCACGCACTGACGAGCCTCGAGGTCGCGGCCGCGCTGACCGCCGAGGCCGGCCGGCCGTCGATCACGCTCGAGTTCGCGGAGGCCGCGCTCGCGATGCGGGCGCTGCGCTACGGCGACGACGAGCACTATGACGTCGTGTCCGCGTTCATCAAGAGCATCCGGGGCTCGGATCCCGACTCCGGCCTGTACTGGCTCGCGCGCATGCTCGAGGCCGGTGAGGACGCGCGCTTCATCGCACGCCGGCTCGTGATCCTGGCGTCCGAGGACGTCGGGATGGCCGACCCGCTCGCGCTGCCGCTCGCCACGGCCGCGGCCCACGCCGTCGAGTACGTCGGACTGCCCGAGGCGGCACTGAACCTCGCCCACGCGGTCGTCTACCTGGCGAGCGCACCGAAGTCGAACAGCTCCACCGTGGCGCTCGGCGCGGCGATGGCGGACGTGCGCGACCGCCGAACCGGTCCGGTTCCGGCGCATCTGCGAGATTCGCACTATCCGGGCGCGGAGCACCTTGGGCACGGGCAGGGCTACGTCTATCCTCACGACACCCCCGAGGGCTGGGTGCCCCAGGAGTACCGCCCGGTGGAGATCGCCGAGCAGGTGTACTACCGGCCGACCGGTCGGGGGGCGGACGTCGATCGCCGACCCGGGGTCGGGACGGCGGCACCGACGGGACCAGAGCCGGGAGGGGATGGCGATGAGCGCGGGTGACTGGCTGGTCGCAACGGGGACCGTGCTGCTCGCGGTCATGCTCGGTGGCCTGCTGTTCGCGCTCGGCTCCGTCGTCGTGACCCTGCGGGACCTCCGGGCCACGGTCCGGGCGCTCCAGGACCAGAGCATCGCCCTGGCCGACGAGATGCGCGTCGCCCTGCGCGACGCCGAGAACGAGGTCGATCGGGTGGGAGCGCTGCTCACCGCGGCGGAGACCGTCGGCGATCGGATCGACACCGCGTCGCGCATCGTGTCCAAGACGGTGACGAACCCGGTCGTGAAGGTGCTGGCCCTCGGGACCGGCACCAAGCGGGCGGTCCGCCGCATGCGCGCCGGCGACGAACCTCGCGAGGTGAAGTCGTGAGCGCAGCGGGGACATCGCGCGGCTCGAGCCGATGGACGAGCGGAGCGTGGCCCGAGCGGCCCGACCCGCAGGGTCGAGAGCGGGAGAGATGATCCCGAAGCGGGTGTTCTGGCTGACCGTGGGGTACGGCGCGGGGATCGGGAGCTCCTGGTACGCGGCCCGGAAGGTGAAGGCCGCGGCCCGGCGCTACACCCCGGAGGGTCTCAGCGGTCGGGTGACGGACACGGTCGGCGGGATCTCCCGGGACGTGAAGGCCGCGGTCACCGAAGGTCGCAGCGCCATGCGCGAGCGCGAGGCGGAGCTGCGCCAGCCCCGTGCCGCCGCCCGCCGCAGCTGATTGACGGCCGGTCCGAACCCGGCGGTTCGGTAGCCTGGCGGGTCCCATGACTCCGATGACGGCCGACGAGCTCCGCTCCACGTTCCTGGACTTCTTCGTCGCGCGCGGCCACACGCTGGTGCCGAGTGCCAGCCTCATCCCGCACGACAAGACGGTCCTGTTCACGGTGGCCGGCATGGTGCCGTTCAAGCCCTACTTCACGGGGGAGGAGCCGGCGCCGTACCCGCGGGCCACGTCGTCGCAGAAGTGCGTGCGGGCCGGGGGCAAGCACAACGACCTCGACGACATCGGCCGGACCAACCGCCACTTCTCGTTCTTCGAGATGCTCGGCAACTTCTCGTTCGGTGACTACTTCAAGCTCGAGGCGATCCAGTTCGCCTGGGAGCTCTACACCGAGGTGCTCGGCCTCGACACCGAGCGGCTCTGGGTCACGGTCCACGAGAGCGACGACGAGGCCGAGGCGATCTGGCGCGACACGATCGGGGTGCCCCGGGAACGCATCCAGCGGCTGGGCGACGACAATTTCTGGCGCATGGCCGACACCGGCCCGTGCGGCCCGAGCTCGGAGATCTTCTGGGATCTGGGGCCTGAGTTCGGGTCCGACGGCGGCCCGAAGGACGGCGGCGAGGACCGCTACGTCGAGATCTGGAACCTCGTCTTCGTGACGTTCGACGCGCAGCCGGACGGCACCCTGGTGCCGCTGCCCCGGCCGAGCATCGACACCGGCGCGGGCCTCGAGCGCAACCTCGCGGTCCTGCAGGGGGCCGAGTCGATCTGGGACATCGACGTCTTCCAGCCGCTCATCGCCGCGGCGGAGCGGGCGACCGGCGTCACGTACCAGGGGTTCCCGGGCGGCGACGCGGACGTCTCCCTGCGCATCCTCGCCGAGCACGCCCGCACCATGACCTTCCTCGTCACCGACGGGGTCGTGCCGAGCAACGTCGAGCGCGGGTACGTGCTGCGCCGGATCATCCGGCGCGCGGTGCGCCACGCGTACCGCCTCGGGGCGCGGGACCTCGTGACCCCGTCGCTCGTGGACGCGACGATCGGTGTGATGGGCCCGGCGTACCCGGAGCTCGAGGCGCACCGCGAGCTCGTCACGAACGTGATCCGGCGGGAAGAGGAGCGGTTCCGGGCGACGCTGCAGCGCGGTGAAGACCTGCTCGACGAGATCCTCAGCGCCGGCGACGTCACCGGTGAGCGTGCGTTCTTCCTGCACGACACGCTCGGCTACCCGATCGACCTCACGCGCGAGGTGGCCGCCGAGCGCGGCCGCGCCGTCGACGTCGACGGCTTCCAGATCCAGATGGACGAGCAGCGCGCCCGTGCGCGCGACGCGCAGAAGGCCGAGGGCGGCGCGGCGGCCGCGCCCGTCGAGCTCTACCGCGAGATCCTCGACGACCACGGCCCGACCGAGTTCACCGGGCGCCAGGAGTACGTGACCAAGGGTGCGAAGGTCCTCGGGATCGTCGCGGGCGGGGAGCGCATCGGGCGCGCGGTCGTCGGGCGACGAGGTCGACGTCTTCCTGGACCGCACGCCGTTCTACGCCGAGTCCGGGGGCCAGGTCGGCGACACCGGGACGATCACGTCCGCCGACGGCGCGACGGTCGTGCGCGTGCTCGACACCCAGTACGCGATCGCGGGGGTGCTCAGCCTCCACCGCGGCCGGGTGGAGCAGGGCGAGCTGGCCGAGAGCGACGAGGTCGTCGCGGCGATCGACGGTCCGCGCCGCGATGCGATCCGGCGGAACCACACCGCGACCCACATCCTGCACTGGGCGTTGCGCGAGGTGCTCGGCACGCACGTGAAGCAGGCCGGCTCCTACGTCGGTCCCGATCGCCTGCGGTTCGACTTCAGCCATCACGAAGCCGTGACCCAGGACGAGCTCGACCAGATCGAGGCGATGGCCAACCGCGAGATCATCTCCGACGCCAAGGTGCGTCACTACGAGACGTCGAAGGCCCACGCGGAGAGCCTGGGCGCGATCGCGTTCTTCGGGGACAAGTACGGCGACATCGTGCGCGTGCTCGAAGCCGGTGAGCACTCGCTCGAGCTGTGCGGCGGCACCCACGTGCACGCGCTCGGGTTCATCGGCCCGATCAAGATCGTCAGCGAGGGCTCCATCGGCGCGAACCTGCGCCGGATCGAGGCGGTCACGGGCGAAGGCTCACTGGAGCGCGTCCACGAGGAGGAGGTGCGGCTGCGCACGGCCGCGGGCCTCCTCAACGTCGGCCCGGCCGAGGTGCCGGAGCGCATCGAGCGTCTCCTCGCCCAGGTGAAGTCCCTCGGCGACGAGGTGAACGGGCTGCGCGCGAAGCAGGCGGTCGCCGACGCCGGTGACCTGGTGGCCGAAGCGGTCGACGGTGTGATCGTCGTGCGGCGCGACGGCGTGGCGGGTGATGACCTGCGCCGGATCACGATCGCGGCGCGCGACGCGCTCGGCTCCGGCGTCGTCGCGATCCTCGGCGCGTCACCCGACGGCACGAAGGCCGCGATCGCGGTGGCCGTGAGCAAGGACCTCGTCGAGCGCGGGGTCTCGGCCGCGGCGATCGGGGGCCCGGTGGCCAAGGTGCTGGGCGGGGGAACGGGCAAGAACCCGGACTTCGTCCAGGGGGGCGGGCAGAACGTCGCCGGCCTCGACGACGCGCTCGCCCTGGCCCGGGAACAGGCCACGACAGCCGTAGGCTCCTGACCTCTGGCCCGCATACTCGGGGTCGATCTCGGCACCCGTCGGATCGGTCTCGCCCTCTCGGATCCCTCCGGCACCCTCGCGTCGCCGCTCGAGGTCCTGGCGCGCTCGGGGGACCGCAAGCAGGAGCACCGGGCGATCATCGCCGTCGCACAGCGAGCACGAGGCCGACCGGATCGTGGTCGGCCTGCCCCGGTCGCTCTCGGGCAAGGTGGGTCCGGCCGAGCAGAGCACGCGATTGGAGATCGACGCGCTGCGCGGCGGCGGCACCGGATGACATCGCCATCGACTGCTACGACGAGCGGTTCACGACGGTGATCGCGCAGCGGAGCCTGGTGGAGTCCGGGATGCGCCGCGACGCGCGCCGCAAGGTCGTCGACAAGGTGGCGGCCGCGGTGATGCTCCAGTCCTACCTCGAGGCTCAGACGTGACGACCGGCACCGACCTCGACGCACCCTCGCTCGACCCGCCCCCGCGACCGCGCAGGCGCGCCACCGAAGCGCCGCCGCCGGGCTCGGATCATCGCCGCGGTGGTCGGCCTGCTCGCGCTGGTCGTCATCGCCGTGGGTGTCTGGTTCTGGTACCAGACCGACCCGCCGGGCGATCCCGGACGCCGGGTCACCGTCGACGTCCAGCCGGGCTGGGGGACCAGCCAGATCGCCGATGCGCTCGCGCACCGCGACGTCATCGGCTCGGCCCTGGCGTTCCGGCTCTACGTGAAGGTGTCCGGTGCGGGACCGTTCCAGGCCGGCACGCACGTGCTGCGCGAGCACATGGGCTCGAGCCCGGCGGCGGGCGTGCTCGAGCGCCCCGCCACCCTCACCTACCGCAAGCTCGCCCTGATCCCCGGGTTGACCCTCGGCATGATCGCCGACCGGGTCGGCCAGATCCCCGGGCTGAGCCGCGACAAGTTCCTGGCCGTTGCCGCGGTCGAACACGGTCCGGTCCAAGTTCGAGCCCGCGAACGTCACGTCGCTCGAGGGGTTGACCTGGCCCGACACGTACTACGTGAGCAAGGCGGACACCGAGACGACGGTGCTCAAGACGATCGTCGCCAACTTCGACAAGCAGGCGACCAAGGCCGGTCTTGCGACGTCAGCCGATCCGTACCGGACGCTGACGATCGCGTCGTTGATCCAGACCGAGGCCAAGCTCGACGTGGATCGCCCGCTCATCGCCGCGGTGATCGAGAACCGGCTGCGCGACGAGATGCTGCTGCAGATCGACGCGACGCTCCTCTACGCGCGTGGCAGCCGGGTGGGTCCGATCACCAACGCGGACTACCAGCTGGACTCGCCGTACAACACCTACAAGTACAAGGGCCTGCCGCCGACGCCGATCTCCACGGTGACGACGGTCTCGCTCCAAGCCGCGCTCCACCCGGCCGACGTGCCGTACAAGTACTACGTGCTGAGCAACGCCAACGGGAAGCACGCGTTCGCGACGACGTACCAGGAGCACGAGAAGAACGTGGAAGCCGCCCGCAAGAAGGGTCTCCTCGGATGAGCTCCGCGGAACGCCGGGTCACGGGGGAGACGCGGCTGGCCGCGGTGATCGGTGATCCGGTCCGGCACTCGCGCTCGCCGGCCATCCACAACGCGGCGTACGCGGCGACCGGGATCGACTGGGTCTTCGTCGCGCTGGAGGTGCCGGACGGTCGGGGTTACGACGCGGTCCGGGCGATGTCGGTGCTCGGCCTCGAGGGCCTCAGCGTCACGATGCCGCACAAGGCCGACGCGGCCCGCGCCTGCGACGAGCTGAGCGCGGACGCCACCGCGCTCGAGGTCGTCAACACGATCGTGCCCCGTGACGACGGGACGTTGTGGGGCGGCTCGACGGACGGCGAGGGGCTCATGCGCAGCCTGGCCGATGCGGGCCTCGTCCCCGACGACCTGAAGGTGCTCGTGCTCGGCGCCGGCGGGCGCTGCCCGCGCCGCGGTCCTCGGCCCTCGGCCGGGCCGGGGCCCGGCTCACCGTCGCGGCCCGCCGGTCGGACGCGGCGCAAGCCGCGGCCCGGTTGGCTCCCGGCGCCGCCGCGATCCGCGTTCGATGCCGCCGGGCCCGGGGACTTCGACGTCGTGCTCAACGCGACCCCGCTCGGGATGGCCGGCGAGACGCTGCCGATCCCGGCGCCGGGGGCCGGCCAGTGGGCCGTCGACCTGATCTACCACCCGGCCGAGACGCCGTTCCTCGCCGCGGCCCGGGAGCGGGGCGCCGAGGTGGTCGGTGGGCTGGGCATGCTCGTGCACCAGGCCGCGCTCGGCTTCGAAGCCATGACCGGCCACCCCGCGCCGCTGGCCGCGATGCGGGCAGCCGCCGCTCAATGATCGGCCCGAAATTGCCGACAACCCCTGGGCACGCACAGTCGGTAGTCACCGAACCAGGGGAGTCGTGGGTCTCCAGGGCACGCTCGATACCTTTTCGCTGGCCGAGATCCTCGGTCTGATCGAACGGGCGCGCCACACCGGCGCGCTCGTCGTCCAGAGCCCCGACGCCCACGGCGCGCTCTACACCGCGGCGGGCCGCTTCTGTGCCGGCGAGGCCGCGGACTACTCGGGCCCGGTCGACGACCGCCACGCGCTCGACGTCCGCCTCATCGACGTCTGCTTCCACCTGATGCGCCTGCCGGGCGGCTCCTTCGAGTTCACCGCGGACGTGGCCCCGCCCTGGACCGCGGAGCGCGCGACCGACATCGGCCCGATCGTCGAGACCGTCGAGCACATCGTCCGTGCCTGGCCGGCGGTCGAGGCGGTGCTGCCGAGCTTCGACGTCCGCCCCGAGCTCGCCGAAGAGCTGCCCGAGGACTCCCTGACCCTGAGCCGCTCCGGCTTCAGGATCTTCACGCTCATCGACGGCGAGCGCACCGTGCGCCAGATCGCCCGGGAAGCGGGCAACAGCGTCGTCGAGGTGGGTCCGGTGCTGAAGGACCTGATCGAGCACGGTGCCGTGCGCATCGGCTCCGGCGACCGCCCCGACGGCCCCGGTCCCCGAGCTCGTCCTCGCGCCCGGCGCGGTGCACGTCGCCCGGGAGGAGACCCCCGAGCCCGGGGGCGATCCGATCGAGATGGTCACGAGCGTTCCCGACCCGTCCGCCCAGCTCGACGGCCAGGCCCTGGACCGGGAGCGGGCGGTCCTGGCCGCCCGGGCCGGGCTGGACGACCCGGGCCCCGTCCCCACGCCCGAGCCCGCCCCCGAGCCGGAGGCTGGCCGCGGCCGTCGACGCCGACGAAGAGCCCGAGATGACGGGCTCGGAGATCACGAGCGACCGGGGTGCCCTGCTCCGGCTGTTCTCCGGACTGCGGGACCAGGGCTGATCCAGCCCACGACTCGATCTACAGGGACCGGACAAACCCGCCGATAGCCCCCGACAAAGGGCGAGCGCCGACTCGCCCGCGGAGGATCTCGGTGTCGGACGGCGCACAACTCGGCACGTTGCTGTGCCAGCGAAGCCTCATCACCCAGGCGCAGCTGGATGCCGCATTGGCCGAACAAGCCACGAGTGGGAAGCCGCTCGGCCGCGTCCTGATCGAGCACGGCCACATCTCCGAGACCGATCTCGTCCGCACGCTCGCCGAGCAGGTGGGCCTCGAGTTCGCCGACCTCTCCGAGCGCTCCATCGACCCGTCGGTGGCCGGCCTCATCCCGGAGCACCTGGCCCGCAAGTACCAGGCGCTGCCGATCGGCTGGGACGACGACGGCCGGCTCGTCGTCGCGATGGGCGACCCGTCCAACGTGTTCGCGGTCGACGACATCCGGGCCCTGACCGGCGCCGACATCTACACCGTCGTCGCGACCGCGGGTCAGCTCCAGGACGCGATCGACCGGTTCCACCGCCTCGACGGCGAAGTCGACACGATGGCCCAGGAGGCCGCCGACGAGCTGGGCGACGGCGACGACCTCGCCAACGTCAGTGAGGTCATCGAGGACGCGCCGATCGTCAAGTTCGTCAACCTGCTCGATCACCCAGGCGGTGCAGGACCGCGCGTCCGACATCCACGTCGAGCCGGCCGAGAAGGACCTCCGGATCCGGTTCCGCATCGACGGCGTGCTGCACGAGGTCATGCACTCGCCGAAGTCGATCCAGGCCGGGGTCATCAGCCGGCTCAAGGTCATGTCGGAGATCAACATCGCCGAGCGGCGCCTGCCCCAGGACGGCCGCATGTCGCTGACCGTCGGCGGCAAGCCGGTGGACCTGCGCGTCGCGACCCTGCCGACGGTGTTCGGCGAGAAGGTCGTCATGCGGATCCTGGACAAGGGCCAGGCGCTGCTGAGCATGGACGACCAGGGCTTCCTGCCCGACGTGCTCGAGCGCTACGAGAGCTCCTACCGCAAGCCCTACGGGACGATCCTCGTGACCGGCCCGACCGGCTCGGGGAAGTCCACGACCCTGTACGCGACCCTCAACATCCTCAACGAGGTGTCGCGCAACATCATCACCATCGAGGACCCGGTCGAGTACCGGCTCCCGGGCATCAACCAGATGCAGATCAACTCGCGCGCCGGCCTTTCATTCGCCGCCGCGCTCCGGTCGATCCTGCGCGCCGACCCCGACGTCCTGCTCGTCGGTGAGATCCGCGACCGCGACACCGCGACGATCGCGGTCGAGGCGTCGCTCACCGGTCACCTCGTCCTGACGACCCTGCACACCAACGACGCCGCGTCGACGCCGCAGCGGCTCGTGGAGATGGGCGTCGAACCGTTCCTCGTGACCAGCGCGCTCGACTGCGTGCTCGCGCAACGGCTCGCCCGCAAGCTCTGCGACCGGTGCAAGGAGCAGTACCAGCCGTCCGAGGCGGAGCTGTTCGAAGCCGGCTGGCCGATGGAGCAGATCGACGGGACCGACTGGCCGGTCCTCTGCCGCAGCGTCGGCTGTGGAGGGCTGCGGCAAGACCGGCTACCGGGGCCGGTTCGCGCTCCACGAGGTCATGTTGGTGACGGAGGAGATCGAGAAGCTGATCATCGAGCGCCGCTCGACCGACGACCTCAAGAAGGTCGCCATCATGGAAGGGATGATCCCGCTGCGCTCCGACGGGCTCCGCAAGGTCGCCGCCGGCGTGACCAGCCTCGAAGAGATCTTCCGGGTCGTCACGTGATCTTCGCGCGGCTTCAGCCCCGTCCCAGTTGCGCCGATACAGGGCTTAGGAGGCATTCCATGCTCTCGAGCCAGTCACGAGTCCTCGGCGAGTTCCTGATCGATCGTCACGTGCTGTCCCGTGACGACCTCGCGATCGCGACCGCGGAGTCCCGCCGTACCGGCGACCCGCTCCCGGCCGTGCTGCACCGCAACGGCCTGGTCGGCGAGAAGGACCTCGAGCGCGGCCATCGCCGAGACGGTCGGCCTGCGGTTCATCGACTTCACCGAGTACCCGATGCACCCGGACGCGGCGACGACGATCCCCGAGATCGTGGCGCGTGATCGGGTCGCGGTCGGGGTCGGCTTCGAAGGGACGAAGCTCGTCGTCGCGTTCGCCGACCCGGGCGACGACGACGCCGTGCAAGCGGTCGGCACCGCGACCGGCTACGAGATCATCCCCGCGGCGGCGAGCCGCTACGAGATCCTGCACGCGCTCGACTCGGTCTACGGACCCGATCGCAGCAGTGCGCCGAGTCTCGACGAGCCCGACCTCGGCATCCCCGAGGAGCCGGAAGGCCTGCACGTCAACGAGCTCCTCGTCATGCTGCTCGACCAGAAGGGCTCCGACCTCCACCTCACGGCCGGCAGCCCGCCGGTGATCCGGGTGCACGGCGAGCTGCGTCCGGTGCTGGGTGTCGATCCGATCAACGGCTCGGACATCCGCGAGATGATCTACGCGATCCTCACGCAGAAGCAGCGCGAGCGCTTCGAGACGGACCTCGAGCTCGACTGCTCGTACACGCTGCCGGGCAAGAGCCGGTTCCGCATGAACGTCTTCCTGCAGCGGGACTCCGTCGGCGCGGTGCTCCGGGCGATCCCGTACGAGATCGTCGACTTCGACCAGCTCGGGCTGCCCGGCGTCGGTGAAGCAGTTCGCGGACCTGCCGCGCGGGCTCGTCCTCGTCACCGGGCCCGACGGGTTCGGGCAAGAGCACGACGCTGGCCTCGCTCGTGGACATCGTGAACCGCACGAAGGCCCTCCACATCATGACGGTCGAGGACCCGATCGAGTTCCTCCACAACCACAAGCGCGCGGTCGTGAACCAGCGCGAGGTCGGCGAGGACACGCACTCGTTCGCCGAAGCACTGCGCCACGTGCTGCGCCAGGACCCCGACGTCATCCTCGTCGGCGAGATGCGCGACCTCGAGACGATCTCCACCGCCCTCACCGCGGCGGAGACCGGGCACCTCGTCTTCGCCACGCTGCACACCCAGGACGCGCCGCAGTCCATCGATCGCATCATCGACGTCTTCCCGGCGCACCAGCAGCAGCAGATCCGCGTGCAGCTCGCGTCGTCGCTCCAGGGGATCTGCACCCAGCAGCTCTTGAAGACCGCGGACGGCTCGGGTCGGGCGGTCGCGGCCGAGGTGCTGGTCGCGACTCCCGCGGTGCGCAACCTCATCCGTGAGGGGAAGATCTACCAGATCTACTCGCTGATGCAGGCCGGCGGGAAGTTCGGCATGGTCACGATGGACCAGACCCTCGCCGGGCTGGTCAACGCCGGCCAGATCACCCGCGAGGCCGCGATCGAACGCTGCACGAACGAGGAAGACCTCCGGCGGCTGATGCAGAGCCGAGCTGGGCCGCCTGATGCCCGACGACGTTCGCCTACAAGGTCCGGGACCAGGGCGGCAAGATCGTCGAAGGTTCGCTGGAGGCGGACGACAAGTCCCTCGTCATCGGCAAGCTCCGCCAGATGGGGTACACGCCGGTGGCGATCGAGGAGAAGTCCTCGACCTCGCTGACGTCCGACGTCAAGATCCCGGGCTTCGGCGGCCGGGTGAAGCTCAAGAGCATCGCCGTGTTCTCGCGTCAGTTCGCGACGATGATCAACTCGGGCCTCTCGCTGATCCGCGCGCTCGCGATCCTCACCGAGCAGACCGAGGACCCGCAGCTCGCGAAGGTGGCGGGGGATGTCCGCCTCGACGTCGAGCGGGGCTCGTCGCTGTCGGTCGCGCTCGTCACGGCATCCGAAGGTGTTCAACCACCTCTACATCGCCATGGTGAAGTCCGGTGAGGCCGGCGGTGTCCTCGACGCGGTCCTGATGCGCCTGGCCGACACGATCGAGAAGCAGGTCGAGCTGCGGCGGAAGATCAAGTCCGCGATGACCTACCCGATCGTCGTACTGACGATCTGCTCGGTCATCGCGACGGCAATGCTCTTGCTCATCGTCCCGCAGTTCAAGTCGATCTACGCGGACCTGGGTGGGACGCTGCCGCTACCGACGCGGATCCTCATCTCCGTCTCGGACCTGCTGAAGACGTTCTTCCCGATCTTCGTCATCTTCGGCGTCGCGGGCTTCTTCGGCTTCCGGAAGTGGACGCGATCCGATCAGGGCCGGCCCAAGTGGGACGCGTTCAAGCTCCGGGTTCCCGTGGCCGGCGCGCTCACACGCAAGGCCGCCCTCGCGCGCTTCTCGCGGACGCTCTCCGCGCTCACGCGTTCCGGTGTCGGGATCCTCGAGGCGCTCGACATCGTCGCGGAGACCGCCGGCAACGAAGTCATCGCGTCGGCGGTGCGCGAGACCCAGGGCGCGGTCAAGCGGGGCGACACGCTTCGCGCCCACTCGAGCAACACGAGGTGTTCCCGCCGATGGTCGTGCAGATGATCTCCGTCGGTGAGGAGACCGGCGCGCTCGACGAGATGCTCGACAAGATCGCGGACTTCTACGACCAGGAGGTCTCCGCGACGGTCGACGCACTGACGTCACTCATCGAGCCCATGCTCATCTGCCTGATGGGTGTGATCGTCGGCGGCATGATCATCTCGCTGTACCTCCCGATGTTCAACATCATCAAGCTCATCAAGTAGCCAGCCTGACCTCGCTACGGTCGCGGTATGCGACGGCTCCGCTCGGGTTACGCGATCGGCTTCATTGCGGCGCTGCTGTTCGGCGCGAGTGCACCAGTGTCCAAGGTGCTCCTCGACGACGTCGGCCCGCAGATGCTCGCCGGGCTGCTCTACCTCGGAGCGTTCATCGCGGTCGCGCCGTTCGTCCGGTTCGGTGAGGGGCGGAGCGAGGCACGTCTGCGGCGGTCCGACGTTCCGCTGCTGACCGGCATCATCGTCACCGGAGGCATCGCGGCACCGGTGTTGCTCATGTTGGGGCTCGAGCGGGTGACTGGCATTGCCGGTTCGCTGCTGCTCAACCTTGAGGGACCGCTCACGCTGGTCGTAGGAATCGTGTTGCTGCGCGAATTCCTCGGCGGCGCGCGGGGCTGGGTGCGTTTGTCATCTTCATCGGTTCGGCGTTCATCGGGCTACAAGGCGGCAGCGGAGACCTCAACCTTGTGGGCGTGGCGCTCATCGTGAGTGCGTGTCTCGGTTGGGCGGTGGACAACAACCTGACCCAACGGCTCTCGGTGCGAGACCCGCCGTTCGATAAACAGAAGAAGGAGAAGAATTACACAAATCCAGGCCCGGGCACAGGGTCCGGTAACCTCATCACAGCAGCGCGCCGCCACCTGGCGAAGCTGCGTCACACAGAACCAGGTGTGCATGAAACCCGGGATGCTCCAGCGCCCATGCGGGCGTTAGGGTGGGGTTTTGGTTGACTGTCGTTCGTGGGCGGCCTCGGGGCGGGGTCACGGCCCGGTTGCAGTGGAGGCCAGGCATGCTGGCAATCGGCGGGAGCGCGCGTTTGATGGTGAGCGCCTCGTGCGAGGAGGCGTGGTCGCTCTCGCGCGACGAGGGACGCATCATCGCGGTGGGGCGGGATGCCACGGTCGTGCCCGCAGATGTGCACGTCGCCGGTGTCCCGGATGCCACGGTGCTTCCCGGGCTGGTTGACGCCCACGTCCATCTCTGCGGTGATGGCTGGCCGGGTGCCCTCGATCGGCTCCCCGAGTACGACGACGACGGGCTGGCCGAGGTGATCAGCAGTTCGTTAGCGGGTCAGCCCGCTGCTGGCGTGACGTCGGTTCGCGACCTGGGTGACCGTCGGGCGGCGGTGCTGGACTCCGGCGGAGGCGCGCCATTACGCTTACCGGCCCGGGGGCAGCAGCGCCGACGATCGTGGCATCGGGCCCGCCCATCACCAGCCACAACGGGCACTGCGCCAACATGGGCGGGGAGGCGACCGGACCGGAGCAGCTTCGGGCTGCGGTGCGCGACCGCGTCGAGCGCGGTGCCGACCTGGTCAAGGTGATGGCCAGTGGCGGAGTCATGACACCGGGCTCAGACGCGCTGCGCTGCCAGTTCCAGCTAGCAGAGTTACGCGTTGTCGTGGAGGAGGCGCATGCGGCCGGGTTACCGGTGACCGCTCACGCGCACGGCCTGCCCGCGGTCGAGCAGGCCGTGGACGCCGAGGTTGACGGCATCGAGCACTGCACCTGCCTGACCTCCTCGGGCATCCAGATGCCGACCGGTTGCTGGAACGGCTGGCCTGCCGCGGAACTGTGGTATGTCCGACGCTGGGCGTGGCAGCCGGATCCACGCCGCCAGCGGCGCTCCTTGCCATCATGCAGCGCACCGGCATGACGTGGCAGGCGCGGCAGGCCCATGCGGCCCGGATGCACAGGGCAGAGGTGCGCGGGGCGGGTCTCTGGCAGCGACGGGGGCATCGGCCCGCGAAGGCCGCACAGCGTTCTGCCCGAGGCAGTCGCGGATCTCGTGGCCGGCGGCGTACCGGCCGCCGACGCGCTGGCCACCGCCACCTGGTGCGCGGCCCAAGGCTGCGGGCTGGGCAAACACAAGGGCCGCCTGCGCGCAGGCTATGACGCCGACCTGCTTCTCGTAGAAAGGGAACCCGCTGGACGACATCGGCGCCCTCCGCCGCGTCTCCGCGGTGATCCTGAACGGGGCCATCGTCGGCAAGTCCGCCGATATCAACAAGAGGGGCCGGCGTAACCCGTGGGGTTCGCTGTCCTTACCCGCCTGCTCCCCAGGCCGCTGTGGATGACCGGTGGTTATGCCGGATACGCTGCTGCGCTGGCACCGGCCGCTGGTCCTGTGCGTGCCGAAAACCTGTGCCACCTGGGTAGATGCGTCTACTGGAAGTCGGCGGCTCAGTGCCGTGTCCGGCACATTGCTGGCGATGCTGGCGTGGCCAGGCCGTGCGATGATCTTCGGCTTGCAGGCTTGTAGCACTGACGGCTGCCGACTGCGTCCTGGTCAACCTCCCTCGTCGGCAGCGGAGCTACTGGCCGACAATGGCCTGCGGCGCTACCTGGCCGATGACGTTCTGCCGCACCTGTCCGCCGACCTTGTGCCGCTCGAATATTCGATTGAGCGGCTGGCCTGTGCCTTCACCAGTAGCCAGGACGCGGTGATGGTTGGCTGGCCGGGTGCTGATCAAGATCGTCTACCTGCTGGTTCGCCGGCTACTCGGCCTAGCTGTCCTGGTGTTCCGTAAGGACCTGGCGAAGGATGCTGAACTGCTGGTGCTCCGGCACGAGAACGCGGTGCTGCGCCGCCACGCTGGCCGGGTACGAGACCAGCCGGTTGACCAGGCATGGTTCGCCGCGCTGGCACGACTCCTCCCCCGCGGGCGCTGGACCGGAATCTTCCCCAGTTACGCCTGAGACGCTGCTGGCCTGCCACCGCAAAACTGGCCGCGAGAAAGTACGACACGAGCGGACGATGCAAGCCTGGCCGCCCACCGACAGCGCCGGGTCGGAGGTCCAGATCCAGGCCGTGGACGGCCTGGTGGGTGCCGGTACCGCCATACCGGTCCCCGTGGATGACGGACCGGGGAAGACGGTGCACCTGTGGGACCGGACCGGAGCCCAGCCGCGCCCGCGGCGGGCAACGCAGCCGGAGACATCGACATGCTCCGGACCGCCCGCTTCGCCCTGGTGGTTCATCACGACGACGATGTGCGCGAATACGCCTACGACGGTCCTCAGATCCTCAACGCGGCCGCCGCAGACGGCTGGACGGTGCTCAGCATGCGTGACGATTTCGCCCGCCTGTGGCCGGAAATACCTCGCCGGTGGCGCTCGGTGACCGGCGGGCCTGTCCTGCTGGAACTCAGATCTTTTCAGCAGGCGGCATGGTCAGTGCTTCGCAGCGTTCTTGGCTTTCTTGCCTTGTGCTTAACCTTGCCGGCATCTTCTTCGTCTTGCTCTTGGCTGCCTTCGCCCCGCGCTCTGCCGCGTGACACCCATGACCACTCCTCTTCGCCACCTGACACGCCACAATCTGGTGGCTGCCATCTTCCACGCTGGATTCAGCGCAAACCCGGGGGGCGAGCGGGATCTGTACCGCCGCGAGAGTGCCGGGAACCTGGCCACCAAGATCACGCCGACGAGAGGGGTGATCAGCCCGCAGGCTTCGAGCAGCCGTGCTCACCCTCCGTGGCCGCAAATTCCCGGATCCCGCTCGCCGGCAGTTGGCCAGCGCGGCTGCCTTCCTGTGCTTCTGCGCGGCCACGGACACTCGGTAATCGCGTTCACCTTCCTGATGGCCACCTAACCCGGAGGCCTGCTCCCCGGGCCAGCCGGGGACCGGACCTGCCGGTCATGCGAGCGCTGGCATACGCCTGGGTGGCCGAGGGGATTCACTAACATGAACGCGTTTGATGTCCGGATCCATGCGATCCGCCACAGTCCGGACCGCCGGCGCCTGTTCGAGGTCCGCTGGCATGCCGGCGGGGCGGCCTTGGTCACGGTCGTTCATCACCCGGGGCCTGGCGGACAGTTACCGGGCCGAGCTCATCCGCGCTGCCCGCAAGGGCCTGGACTTCAACCCTGGAACCGGGGAACCGGCGTCTTGGGCCACCCGCGCGCCTGCCACCATCAGCTGGCTGGAGCACGCAGCCGCCTACGCTGCGATGAAATGGCCCCTGGCGGCGGCGCACACCCGGGCCGGCATCGCTGACGCGCTGGCGACCATCACTCCGGCTCTCCTCACGCCCGGGCGGGGCGGCCCGCCAGCAGCGGTGTTGCGTGCCGCGCTCTACAGGCAAGCGTTCAACCCTGCCCGGGCCGGCACTGACCCGGCCCGGCGGCCACCGCGGTGCTGGCCTGGGCTTGGCATCACTGTCTGCCGCTGACCGCCTTGGCGGGCCCGCAGGTGACCCGGCGCGCGCTTGATGCCCTGACGCTGCCTCTCGACGGGACCCGGGCGGCAGCTGCCACCATCACCCGCAAGCGGGCTGTTTTCCACGGCTGCCTCGGCTACGCCGCGGAACTCGGGCTGCTGGAAGCTAACCCACTGGACCGCATCACATGGAAGCTCCCGAGATCCTCCTTCGTGGTGGACCCGGGATCAGCTGCCACCCCCGCCGAGGTGCAGGCGATCCTGGCCGAGGTCACCGAGAATCCGCCCGGAGCTGACCGCGTTCTTCGGCTGCCTGTACTACTGGGGCACTGCGCCCCGCCGAAGCCGTTGCGCTCCGCGCGGATTCCTGCATCCTCCCCTCAGGCGGCTGGGGGCGGCTGACCCTCACGGCATCCCTTCCCCGGTCGGCGCGTGCCTGGACCAGTAACGGCACCCCACGCGAACCGCGCAGCCTCAAACACCGCCCCGAAGGCGCCAGCAGGATGGTCCCGGGCTTCTTAGCTTCCCGTTGCCTCCGCTGGCACATGCGGGCTTTCGGGTGCGCCGAGGATGGGCGGCTGTTCCGGGGTGCCCGCGGCGGCGGGCCGCTCAGCGAAAGCCTCTACGGCCGGGTCTGGCACCAGGCCCGCGCCGCAGCCACGCTGGAAGACGGGACAGGCGCCCAGTCGGTGCGCCGCCCTTATGACCTTCGCCATGCCGCGCTGTCGCTGTGGCTGGCCTCCGGCGCCCCGCCCGCCGAAGTCGCTGCCCGCGCCGGGCACAGCGTGCATGTCCTCCTCAGCACCTACGCCCACGGCATACCCGGCTGCGACCAGATCGCCAGCCAGCACATCGAGCAAGCCCTCCGCTCCAGCCGCTGGCCCCCGGCTGGCCCACAAAAATCCACGTGGACGCCAGGAATCTCGTCCGTCATGCGTCCGTGCCACAGCTGGACTCAACGGGACGCAACTGGACCTGAAACCTCCGGCCAGTTCCGGTGAGATTCCTTTGACCTGCGGAAATACCGGCCTGCGAGACCAGGTCCACGGATTGTGGCCCCAGACGGGCGACCCTAGGCACCCGTCCCGCCCACCCCGCCGACCAGGCCAGATCTGGCCCACCACTGGCCCACAGCTACCGGGCAACGGTCTGCCGAACCGCTCCCGGACACGCATCAGACCCGGCATCCGGGAACACCGGCACCGGGTCTGACCTGGGGTTTTGAGTGGCAGGTGTTGAGTTCGAACCAACGTAGGCTAAGCCGACGGTTTTACAGTGAGCCGATCCCGGCCCATCGGAATGGCCGCTGACCTGCGAATACTCCATTCCACGCAGGGTAGAAACCGCGATCTGTCCGTGTGGCGTCCGTGGCTCTGCGGAGTGTGCCTGGTCAGTGCGACGCAGGTTTTGGATCATGTCCCATCAAGTCCAGTCTGCATCTCATTGTCCCACTGCCGTCCTTGGGACCGGCCGGGCACGCCGCTG
>CAWCMX010000002.1:970000-1064180 GCA_963796755.1 uncultured Acidimicrobiia bacterium | reverse complement strand
TTGCGCCGATACAGGGCTTAGGAGGCATTCCATGCTCTCGAGCCAGTCACGAGTCCTCGGCGAGTTCCTGATCGATCGTCACGTGCTGTCCCGTGACGACCTCGCGATCGCTACCGTGCAGTCCCGCCGTACCGGCGACCCGCTCCCGGCCGTGCTGCACCGCAACGGCCTGGTCGGCGAGAAGGACCTCAGCGCGGCCATCGCCGAGACGGTCGGCCTGCGGTTCATCGACTTCACCGAGTACCCGATGCACCCGGACGCGGCGACGACGATCCCCGAGATCGTGGCGCGTGACGGGTCGCGGTCGGGGTCGGCTTCGAAGGGACGAAGCTCGTCGTCGCGTTCGCCGACCGGGCGACGACGACGCCGTGCAAGCGGTCGGCACCGTGACCGGCTACGAAATCATCCCCGCGGCGGCGAGCCGCTACGAGATCCTGCACGTGCTCGACTCGGTCTATGGACCCGATCGCAGCAGTGCGCCGGAGTCTCGACGAGCCCGACCTCGGCATCCCCGAGGAGCCGGAAGGCCTGCACGTCAACGAGCTCCTCGTCATGCTGCTCGACCAGAAGGGCTCCGACCTCCACCTCACGGCCGGCAGCCCGCCGGTGATCCGGGTGCACGGCGAGCTGCGTCCGGTGCCGGGTGTCGATCCGATCAACGGCTCGGACATCCGCGAGATGATCTACGCGATCCTCACGCAGAAGCAGCGCGAGCGCTTCGAGACGGAGCTCGAGCTCGACTCGCTCTACACGCTGCCGGGCATGAGCCGGTTCCGCGTGAACGTCTTCCTGCAGCGGGACTCCGTCGGCGCGGTGCTGCGGGCTATCCCGTACGAGATCGTCGACTTCGACCAGCTCGGGCTGCCCGCGTCGGTGAGCCAGTTCGCGGACGCTGCCGCGGGCCTCGTCCTCGTCACGGGCCCGACCGGCTCGGGCAAGTCACGACGCTGGCCTCGCTGGTCGACATCGTCAACCGCACGAAGGCCGCTCCACATCATGACCGTCGAGGACCCGATCGAGTTCCTCCACCACCACAAGCGTCGATCGTCAACCAGCGCGAGGTCGGCGAGGACACGACTCGTTCGCCGAGCGCTGCGCCACGTGCTGCGCCAGGACCCCGACGTCATCCTCGTCGGCGAGATGCGCGACCTCGAGACGATCTCCACCGCCCTCACCGCGGCCGAGACCGGCCACCTCGTCTTCGCGACCCTGCACACCCAGGACGCCGCCGCAGACGATCGACCGCATCATCGACGTCTTCCCGCCGCACCAGCAGCAGCAGATCCGCGTGCAGCTCGCCGCGTCGCTCCAGGGCGTCGTGCACCCAGCAGCTGCTGCACGACCGCGGACGGCCGGGCCGGGCGGTGGCGGCCGAGGTGCTGGTCGCAACGCCGCGATCCGCAACCTGATCCGCGAGGGCAAGACCCACCAGATCTACTCGCTATGCAGGCCGGCGGGAAGTTCGGCATGCAGACGATGGACCAGGCCCTCGCGGTCCTGGTCCACGCCGGCCAGATCACCCGGAGGCCGCGATCGAACGCTGCACCAACGAGGAAGACCTCCGGCGGCTGATGCAGAGCCCGGGCAGGGCCGCCTGATGACCGCGACTTCGCCTACAAGGTCCGGGACCAGGGCGGCAAGATCGTCGAAGGTTCGCTGGAGGCGGACGACAAGTCCCTCGTCATCGGCAAGCTCCGCCAGATGGGGTACACGCCGGTGGCGATCGAGGAGAAGTCCTCGACCTCGCTGACGTCCGACGTCAAGATCCGGGCTTCGGCGGCCGGTGAAGCTCAAGAGCATCGCCGTCTTCTCGCGGCAGTTCGCGACGATGATCAACTCCGGCCTCACGCTGATACGCGCGCTGGGGATCCTGGACCGAGCAGACCGAGGACCCGCAGCGCGGAGGTGGCGGGGATGTCCGCCTCGACGTCGAGCGCGGCTCGTCCCTGTCGGTCGCGCTCTCAAGGCATCCGAAGGTGTTCAACCAGCTCTACATCTCCATGGTCAAGGCCGGTGAGGCCGGCGGTGTCCTCGACGCCGTCCTGATGCGCCTGGCCGACACGATCGAGAAGCAGGTCGAGCTGCGGCGGAAGATCAAGTCCGCGATGACCTACCCGATCGTCGTACTGACGATCTGCGCGGTCATCGCGACCGGCAATGCTCTTGTTCATCGTCCCGCTGTTCAAGAATCTACGCGAGCCTGGGTGGGACGCTGCCGCTACCGACGCGGATCCTCATCGCCGTCTCGGACCTGATGAAGACGTTCTTCCCGATCTTCGTCATCTTCGGCGTCGCGGGTCTTCGGCTTCTGGAAGTGGACGCGATCCGATCAGGGCCGGCCCAGCGGGACGCGTTCAAGCTCCGGGTCCCCGTCTTCGGCGGCTCACACGAAGGCCGCCCTCGCGCGCTTCTCGCGCACGCTCTCCGCGCTCACGCGTGCCGGTGTCCGGATCCTCGAGGCGCTCGACATCGTCGCGGAGACCGCCGGCAACGAAGTCATCGCGTCGGCGGTGCGCGAGACCCAGGGCGCGGTCAAGCGGGGCGACACGCTCGTCCGCCCACTCGAGCAACACGAGGTCTTCCCACCGATGGTCGTGCAGATGATCTCCGTCGGCGAGGAGACCGGCGCGCTCGACGAGATGCTCGACAAGATCGCGGACTTCTACGACCAGGAGGTCGCCGCGACGGTCGACGCACTGACGTCACTGATCGAGCCCATGCTCATCTGCCTGATGGGTGTGATCGTCGGCGGCATGATCATCTCGCTGTACCTCCCGATGTTCAACATCATCAAGCTCATCAAGTAGCCAGCCTGACCTCGCTACGGTCGCGGTATGCGACGGCTCCGCTCGGGTTACGCGATCGGCTTCATTGCGGCGCTGCTGTTCGGCGCGAGTGCACCAGTGTCCAAGGTGCTCCTCGACGACGTCGGCCCGCAGATGCTCGCCGGGCTGCTCTACCTCGGAGCGTTCATCGCGGTCGCGCCGTTCGTCCGGTTCGGTGAGGGGCGGAGCGAGGCACGTCTGCGGCGGTCCGACGTTCCGCTGCTGACCGGCATCATCGTCACCGGAGGCATCGCGGCACCGGTGTTGCTCATGTTGGGGCTCGAGCGGGTGACTGGCATTGCCGGTTCGCTGCTGCTCAACCTTGAGGGACCGCTCACGCTGGTCGTAGGAATCGTGTTGCTGCGCGAATTCCTCGGGCGGGCGCGGGGCTGGGTGCGTTTGTCATCTTCATCGGTTCGGCGTTCATCGGGCTACAAGGCGGCAGCGGAGACCTCAACCTTGTGGGCGCGGCGCTCATCGTGAGTGCGTGTCTCGGTTGGGCGGTGGACAACAACCTGACCCAACGGCTCTCGGTGCGAGACCCGTTCCAAATCGTCGCGGTCAAGACGGGCGTCGCCGCGGTGGTGAACATCGCCCTCGCGCTGCTGCGGGGTGAGGCTCTGCCGTCGGCGGTCGTCCTCTGCGGTGCATTGCTGCTGGGCGCCTTCGCCTACGGCGTCAGCATCCTGCTGGACGTGTACGTGTTGCGTGCGCTCGGAGCGGCTCGGGAGGCGGCAGTGTTCGCCACCGCACCGTTCGCAGGCGCGCTGCTTGCGGTTCCGCTTCTTGCTGAAACGTGGACGTCGGGAGACATCGCCGCCGCGGTGGCGATGGCCGTGGGGGTTGTGCTGCTCATCGGTGACCACCATGAGCACGAACACACCCACAGCCCGATTTCGCACGACCACCGACACACGCACGACGAACACCACCAGCACGACCACCCACCTGGTGTTGACCCGACCGCGCCCCATAGCCACCCGCACGAGCACCAGCCGTTGGTCCATGTCCACCCGCACGTCAGCGACGTGCACCACCGACACCGGCACGACTAGGGAGCGCGATCCGCGCGGCTCGACCGCTGCGCCGTGTGACGCGCGTCACGGTGACGGCGGTCACTCACCCAGATGTCACACGTTGGTCGTCGTGTCGTTGCGTGGTGGCGTTCCTGTCGCAACCCGGCGCGACGAGCATGTCCGTGTACCCGCAACGAAGGAGGAGTCCGATGACCCAGCACACGTTCGTCCTCTCCCGTCGGGTGGACCGAGAGCCGAGCCTGGCCGAACGGGCACTCGCCGGACTCACCGACGGCGACTACGCGGGCCTCACGTTGACCGGGCCGTTCGAACGGCGGACCATCGTCGGCCTGTGGGGGAGCGGACCCATCGAGCGCGAGGCTCCGGCCGACCTGCGCACCGGGCGCCGCGTGCCGGAGCGGGTCGACGTCGAGCTCGCGCCGTGGGCCCGGCACACGGTCGAGATCCGCGTGCGTCCCCGGGGGCGTCGGCCCGATCGGTGGACCCCACGCCGTCAGCACCGCTACTTCGAACACGCGCACCGGGCGATCGACGAGCTGGCCCGCGCGCTCGAGCACGCGACGCCTGAAGCGCCGATGCGTGCACCGGTCCGCCGCAGCGCGCCTGAACGGAGCCGAGCGGGCCGCGGCGATCTACGGGCGGCGGCGGGCGCGGAGCCAGCGGCGGTAGCCACTGACCGACTCCGCGAACGTGGCCTTGCGGGGCGCTTCACCGTTCGCGACGTCACGCTCCCAGAACCCGTGTTCCTCGGCTCGTTGCTCGGAACGGGTGCGCGGCGTGGACGGACGCTGGCGTGTGGTCATCGCTGCAGTGTGCCCGGCCGGCGGGTGAAGAGCACATCGCCCCCACCCGCACACACTGCCCCCAGCCGGCGATCCGGCCCCGCCAACGCTGGGCCGATGGCCCGGTCCGAGAAGTCGGTACCGGGAGACGCAGGGTTCCCCGGGGCAGGGGGCGGGTCCCACGTCTCGACCGGCACCAGGACCTTTCAACGAACCCGGACCGCGGCATGTTCCCGGTCCGCGCCCCCCGCTCAGACGCCCGCGAGCCGGGCCGCCGCGGCTGCCCGGTACCGGCTCGTGGAGTGCTCGGGGTCCTGTCGAACCGGGGATGACCTCGTCACCGAACAGCGAGACGGTGTGCTGCAGCAGCTCGTGGGAGTACACGCTGCCCGACGGGCCCATGATGAGCTGGTCGACCCCGACGTCCTCCCACTTCTGCAGCGCCTCGGCGCAGTCGTCGGGGGTGCCGACGATGCTCGCACCGGTCTCGAGGCCGGCCACGATCTGCTCGAGCGTCGGGTCGGGGATCTCGGTCGGCCAGTCCGGGATGCACGGGCGGCTTCGGGAACGTGTCGAGGTAGTGGAACACCAGGCTCTGCTGGCGGCCGTTGCCCGAGCGGGTGACCCAGTCGATCGCCTCGTCGCGGTCCTCGAGGCACATGAAGCTCGTCGTGACCGCGACGTTGTCGTTCACGAACTCGCCGACCGGCTCGGCGTCCAGCGATGCTCTTCTTGTAGAGCTCGATCAGCGGCGCCATCTTCTCGGGCGAACCACCGGTGAAGCAGAGGACGCCGAGGCCCATCTTCCGCGGCCTTCTCGAACGTGCCCGGGTTCCCGGCCGCGACCCACATCGGCGGGTGCGGCTTCACGTACGGCTTCGGCAGCACGTTGCGCTCGGGCATGCGGAAGAAGCGTGCCGTCGAACGGATAGGTGCCGTCGCGCCACATCTTCTTGAACTCGCCGATGACCTCGTCGTACATCTCCTTGGTGAGCTCGGGATCGGTGATCCCGAAGCCCGGCCTGCTCGGTCGTCGACGAACCGCGGCCGGTGCCGAACTCGAACCGGCCCTTGGAGAGGTGGTCCAGCATCGCGACCCGCTCGGCGACGCGTGCCGGGTGGTTCACCGGGCGGCGTGACGTTGATGATCCCCGAGCCGACGTGCATCTGCTCGGTGCGGGCGAGCGACGAACGGCATGATCACCTCGTTCGCCGAGATGTGCGAGTACTCCCAGAGGAAGTGGTGCTCGGTCCACCACGAGTACTTCCAGTTGTGCTGGTCGCCGACCTCGCGAGCGCGACCTCGCTCATGAGCCGCGAGTGCTCCGCCTCCGGGTCCGTCGCGCCATCGGTCCTTGTGGACGTACCCGCCCATGAACAGTCCGAACTCCATCGAACGCGACCTCCGCTTTCCGACATGCGCTTCTCACGCAGGCGCCCGGACGGGCGCCACCCAAAAATGAAACCTGTTCCATTTTCACATGGGCCCGCGCCGATGTCCAGTAGCCGCCGCGGCCGAACGCCGTCCTGTCCCGGGTGTGCGCTCAGGTCACGGTTAGCCTGAAAACACCATGATCGAGATCGGCACCATGGGCTTCCCGTATCCGGGCGAGCAGCGATCGCCACCGGCGCGGCGATGCTCGCCGAGGCGGAGGGTGCCGACGCGCTCTGGTACCCCGATCACCTCATGGCCTGGCACCCGCGGGCCCTCTGGCGGGAGGCGGGGGGAGTCCTGGCCGAGATCGTCGACGACCCGCATGCCTACTCGGACCCCTTCGTCGCCGCCACGGTGGCGCTCATGGCCACCCGGCGCCCCCGGGTGGGCATCGCGGTCACGGACACGTACCGTCGCCACCCCGCCACCATCGCGCAGGCTGCGGCCACGCTGAGCGAGCTCGCGCCCGGCCGCTTCGTGCTCGGGCTGGGCTCCGGCGAAGGCCTGAACACCGCCCCGCTCGGCATCGAGCGGTCCCGGCCGGTGAGCCGGCTCGGCGAGGCGCTCGAGGTCATCACCCGGCTGCTCGACACCGACGGCCCGGTCTCGTTCGCCGGTGAGCACTTCACCCTCGACCGCCTCCCCGGGCATGGCCAGCTCCCGCACCGCCACCACCGCGCCCGTCGAGATCGTGCTGGGCGGCCACTCCGACGCGCTGCTGGGGCTCGTCGGCCGCTACGGCACCGGCTGGCTGCCGGTCCTGCCGACGACCGCGGCCCACTACGCCCAACGGCTCGCGGTCGCCCAGCGCGCGGCCGAGGAGGCCGACCGGGATCCGGCGGCGATCGTCCCCGGCCTCTACCTCTACGCGGTGATCCACGACGACCACGACGTCGCGGCGAAGGCACTCGAAGGGCTGCTGCTCCGGGTGCAGGCGCTCGCGGGCAACGCCGACCTGTTCGCGCAAGCGGGCCTCGAGCACCCGCTCGGCCCGGGCTTCGCGGGGCTGCGCGACTACATCCCCGAGTGGGTCCCGGCCGACACGATCCGCAACGCGGCCAACGACCTCCCGGTCGAGGGGGCCGCGCACTTCGTCGTGCACGGGACGCCGGCCGAGATCGTGGCGCAGCTCCAGCCGTTCGTCGACGTGGGCGTGCGCCGCGTCGTGCTCGACAACCTGTTGCCGCTCGGGATCCCCGAAGAGCTCGAAGGGGCCAACCGGGCGACCCGTGCCACGATCCGCGCCGCGCGGCTCACCTTCCGGAGCGCGCCATGACGACGATGCTCGAGCAGCTCCAGCGGGATCTCTTCTGGAAGGTGCGCGCCGATCCGCGTCGGGCGGACGTCGAGCTCGCGTCGCGGGCGCACGCCTTCCCGTACTTCGTCCCGGTGGGGTCGCCCCTCGGTCGCGAGGTCGTGGTCGACGGGGTGCCGAAGCTCATGTTCGGCTCGAACAACTACCTCGGCCTGGCCGACGACCCGCGCGTCGCCGACGCCGCGAAGCGCGCGGTGGACCGGTACGGCAGTGGCTGCACCGGCTCCCGGCTGATGAACGGGACGCTCGATCTGCACCTGGAGCTGGAGCACGAGCTCGCGGACTGGATGCAACGCGAGGCGGCGCTCGTCTTCACGGCGGGCTACCTGGCCAACCTCGCGACGATCGCCACGCTGTGCGGTCCCGAGGACGTGATCGTCACCGACGCGAAGAACCACGCGTCGATCGAGGACGGAGCGCAGCTCTCGGGCGCGCGGGTCGTGCGCGTCCGCCACAACGACCTGGACCAGCTCGAGGCCAAGCTCGGTCGCCTCGCGCAGGACGGCCGCGCCGCGCTCGTCGTCTGGGACTCCGTGTTCTCGATGGAGGGCGACCTCGTCGACCTGCCGAGGCTGCTCGAGATCAGTCGCGCCGCCGGGGCGCGCACCCTCGTCGACGAAGCACACTCGCTCGGGTTGTTCGGCCCCGAAGGGGGTGGCCTGTCGGTCGGGCTCGATCCCGGCGCCGACCTCGTCATGGGCACCTTCAGCAAGTCGCTGGCATCGTGCGGTGGCGTCATCGCCGGCGACACGGATGTCATCGAGCACCTGCGCATCCACGCGCGGCCGTTCGTGTTCACCGCGTCAGCCGTTCCCGCGGCGGTCGCGTCGGCCCAGGAAGCCTTGCGGATCTGCCGCCGGGAACCGTGGCGGCGCGAGAAGACGATCGCGCTCGCAACCCGGCTGGCCGACGGCCTGCGCGCCCTCGGTGCCGACGTCTCGTTCGCCGGCAGCGCGATCGTCGGTGTGCGGATGCCCGACGAGTGGCAGGCGACGCTCGCCTGGCGCGCGCTGTTCGACGCGGGCGTATACGTGAACGTCGGTGTGTTTCCCGCGGTGCCCCGCGGCGACGCTCTGCTCCGGCTCAGCACCACCTCGGTGCACGAGGAGGCCGACGTCGACCGGTGCCTCGAGACCTACGCCCGGGTCGTGCGCACGTGAATGTCGCGGAGTTCATGCGGCCCCGGCTCGCGAGCCGCGCTCGGTGTCGCGCCCGAGCTCGTGACCGACGACCTGGAGCTGGCGACGCTGGGTCTGTCGTCGCTCGAGATCATGGAGATGATCTACGACGCGGAGGACGAGCTCGGGATCGTCTTCCCCGAGGAGTCACTCGAAGGCGCGACCACCGTCGGACAGCTGATCGCCGCGTTGGAGGTCGAAGCGCAGTCCGCCACGGGCACGGCATGAGCGGCGACGGGTCGATCACCAGCCTCGTCGAGCTCATGGACGAGCGCGCGGGACGGCTCGACGGCAACGTCCTCTACCGGTACCTCGCGACGGGCGAGCAGTGGACCTTCGCCGCGCTCCCGGCGCGGGCCGCACGCGTGGCCGGGCAGCTCGCGGCCGCGGGGGTCGGGCCCGGCGAGCACGTCGGGATCCTCGCGGAGGACCGCGCGGTGTTCTGCGACGCGTTCTACGGCCTGCAGCACCTCGGCGGGATCCCGGTGCCCCTCGGGCTCGCCGGTCACCCCGGCTCCGACGCGTGGTGCGCGGTGCTGCGCGACCGGGTCCAGCGGATGCGGCTCGTCGCGATCGCGACCGACGACGACAGTGCCGCGGCGTTCAGCGCCGTGATCCCGGAGCTCCGCGCCATCGGGATCGACGGGTCACGCGGCAACCCGGTGGCGCCGGGCCGGCCGAGCCCGGTCGCGTTCATCCAGCCGTCGTCGGGCACGACCGGCGCACCGAAGGGGATCGTGATCTCGCAGGCCGCGCTGCTCGCGAACCTGCACAGCATCCGCGAGCAGTGGCAGGTCACCGAGGCGGACAGTGGCTTGACCTGGCTCCCGTTGTTCCACGACATGGGCCTCATCGGCACCGTCATCAACGCGCTCTGGAGCGGGGGCACGCTCTACCAGTGGCCGACCGAGAGCTTCCTGCGCAGCCCGGGCCGGTGGGTCGAGCTCCTCGGTGAGCTGCAGGTGACGTTCGCGATCGCGCCACCGTTCGCGCTCGAGCTCGTGGCCCGGCGCTTTCGCCGCCGGGGTGGGGAGGCCGACCTCTCGTCGGTCCACACGATGCTCGTCGGCGCGGAGACGATCCGGCCCGGGGTGATCGCGGGCTTCGCGGAGGTGTTCGAGCCGCTCGGCCTGCCCCCGGACGCGCTCTGCCCGACCTACGGCCTGGCCGAAGCGACGCTCGCGGTGACCGCGAAGCCGCTCGGCACGCGATTCGTCACGGTCAGGGACGGGTTGCACGAATGGGTGTCGTGCGGGCGCCCGGTGCCCGACGTCGAGATCCGGCTCGACCCGGAGACGAGTGAGCTGCTCACCCGCACGCCGGCCGCCATGACCGGCTACCTCGACGACCCGGAAGCGACTGCCGCCGCGTTCGACGGGGAGTGGCTGCGCACCGGAGACGTGGCCCAGATCGTCGACGGCGAGGTCGTCATCGTCGGGCGGCTCAAGGAGATGATCAACCGCAACGGCCAGCGCGTCGCGGCGTCGGACTTCGAGCTCGCAGTCCAGGGCACCGAGGGCGTGCTGCCGGACCGGGTCATCGCGTTCGGCGACGTCGGCCCGGAGGGGGAGCGCGTGGTGCTGCTCGCGGAGTCGCGCTACAAGAGCGCGCGTGCCGGCGAGGTGGTGCTCGCGCTCCGGGCGCGGCTGGCCGACGCGGGGCTACCCGCGGACGTCGTGGAGCTGGTCCCGGCCGGATTCATCCCGCGCACGACCAGTGGCAAGCTTCGCCGCGGGGCGGCGCGGGAGCTGTGGCAGACCGGCACGTCGAGCCGCGGCGAAGCGCTCCTCCCAAGCTAGGTGGCGGCGCTTCGCATCGAGGATGAACGGTGAGTGCGCGATCGCCCAGATGACGGTGGCGTTCACGAGGTTCATCGGGAAGCGCAGCGGGCGCACGACGTCGACGAACAGGACGACCCGCTCACCGTCGGTGTCGTTCCAGACCTCGTGCTCGTAGGTGTCGTCGAAGATGAGGCTCCGGCCCTCTTCCCAGGTGACGATCTCGTCGCCGACCCGGATGCGGCACCGGGCACGGGGCTCGGGCACCTTCAGCGCGAGGTGGTACCGCACGATGCCCTTGTAGGGCCCGCAGTGGTCCGGGATGTGCTTGTGCGGGGCCAGGATCGAGAACATCGCCGTCTTCATCCCCGGGATCGACTCGACGAGCCTTGCCGTCTCGGGGCACAGGGCGCAGTTGGTGTCTGACCGGAACCCGAACCCGTAGAGGAAGAACGTCTTCCACCGGTCGTCGTCGGTGATCGACTCCTGGTCGGTCGAGATGTCCTGGAAGTTCGGGAGCGCGTCGCGGTGCTCGAGCACCGTATCGAGCTCCGTGCGGATGGTCGCCCAGTCGGCCTCGAGCTCGGAGGACCACGGGAAGTCCCGGCTCGCGAAGAACGCCGGGTTGCCCAGCTTCGACGCGCGTGCCACCACCCGGTCGAGTCGGTCGAGCAGCCACTCCCCGACGAAGACGGTGAGGTCCACGACGCGCTGTCGCACGCCGCCCAGTCTGCCCCGCGACGCCGACCAACCCAAAGGCTTTACCCCGCGAGACCCCGCGGGGTCATTTGCCACTTTCCGTTCAAGTTGCCACGGAGCGTGGCCGATATCCGCACTGGTCGGTTCCCGACAATACGGACCGGCCTTTGACAAACCAACGAACCAAAGGGGAATGCAGTGAACGTAATTGCGAAGCTGCGCGCCCGGAGGGACGGCGACGAGAGTGGATTCACTCTCATCGAGCTGATGGTGGTCGTGCTCATCATTGCGATCTTGATTGCCATCGCCATTCCGACCTTCCTCGGTGCCCGGCAGCGTGCACAGGACAAGGCGGCCCAGTCGAGCCTTCGAAACGCTCTGACTGCCGCCAAGACCATCTACACCGACAAGGAGGACTACACGCTGGCCACGCCCGGAGCGACCGGAACGCCTCCAGCAGACCGGAGCCCAGCCTCACCTACGAGGATGGCGACAACGCGCCTCGACCGGACCGAAGGACGTCTCGGTGGCGACACCGAACGATCACCGAGATGGTTCTGGCGTCGCTCTCGAAGTCGGGCAAGTGCTTCTGGATGCAGGACGACACCCAGGGGCAACGGTTCGAGCTTCAACGACCTCGACGGGCACCTGCGCCGCCGGCAGTGCACCACCGGCGTTCCGGCCTGGGCACGGACGGCTTCCCGTAAACCGGCGATTCCCGTGAATCGACGACGGGACTGATGAGACGAGGTTCCGGGGCGGGGAGACCCGCCCCGGACTTCGTTCTCGGAGATCGTGTGATGGACCTACGGCAGGCGGCCAAGCGAGACGGGCAGGGCTTCACGATGATCGAGCTGCTGATGGTGGTGGCCATCATCGGGATCCTCATGGCGATCGCGATCCCGACGTTCGTCGGGACTCGCGGGCGGGCGAGCGACCGCGCGACGCAGACGCTGGTACGGAACCTCCTCGTCAGCGCGAAGGCCGCGGACATCAACGGCACCGGCGACGCGGCGAGCGTGCAGGCCGATGAGCCGAGCCTGCACGTCGTCGCCCACGACACCCAGGGGTTCGCGAGCAAGAGCCAGGTCTCGGTGCGCGTCGACACGCTCGCAGGTGACTCGTACGTGATCCTCGCGTCGCGCTCCGCGTCGGGTCGCTGCTTCGCGCTGCTGGAGCCCGCCAACGCGACGACGCGGTACCAGGAGGTCGATTCGGGAACGTGCACGGCCGATGCGTTCGACCCCTCCAGTGGCTGGTCCGACCAGTGGCCCTGATCCGGTGGTCCCTGCCGGCCGGGTGGCGCGGCCGTAGTGTCGCCGCTGATGACCGGGCTGCTCGTGGCCGGTTGCGGGCTGTTCGGCCTGTTGATCGGATCGTTCCTGAACGTCGTGATCTGGCGCGTCCCGTGCCGCGAGTCGATCGTCTCGCCGCCCTCGCACTGCCCGAGCTGCGACGCGGAGATCGCGCCCTACGACAACATCCCGGTGATCTCGTGGCTCGTCCTGCGCGGCCGCTGCCGGCACTGCGGCGCGGCGATCTCGATCCGCTACCCACTCGTGGAAGTGGCCTGCGCGGGCCTCTGGGTGGCGATGGGCCTCCGCTTCGGTGCGACCTGGGAGCTGCCCGCCTACCTGGTGCTGGTCTCGGCCCTGCTCGCCCTCTCGCTCATCGACTTCGACACGTTCCTGCTCCCGGACCGGATCGTCTACCCGCTCACGGTGACGCTGGTCGTGCTGTTCGGGCTTGCCGCGATCCTCGACGATGCGGGGCCGGATCTCGTGCGCGGGCTGCTGGGGGGCCTTGCGGCCTTCGCCTTCTTCCTCACCGTCCACCTGATCGCACCGCGCGGCATGGGCTTCGGCGACGTCAAGCTCAGCTTCTCGCTCGGCCTGGCGCTCGGCTGGCTCTCGTGGGGCTCGGTGTTCCTCGGCCTCTTCCTCGGGTTCCTGCTCGGCGCGGTGATCGGCGTGCTCCTCATCGCCACGAGCATCCGCACCCGGCGCGATCACGTGCCCTTCGGGCCGTTCCTGGCCGCGGGAACCGTGCTGGCGATCTGCTTCGGCCAGCCGTTGCTCGACCTCTACCTGCGCCGGTAGACGCGCGCGTCGCGCTTTTTTCGAACGACCGCTCAACAATGTTGTCCGTGTTGACGATTGTTGACGTTGAGCCTTACTGTGCCCGAATCAGTTGAGGAGAGATGAGCGTGGCGTCGGCAGTCCCTTATGACCTCCTGACTCCCCGTGAGGTTGCTGAGGTCATGCGGGTGTCAACGATGACGGTGTATCGCCTCATCAAGTCCGGCGAGCTGCCCGCGATCCGGGTCGGGAAGCACCTCCGCATCCGCGGCGGCGACGTCGTGAAGTTCCTGGACGCGCGCCGCGTGCCCGTACCGGTCGACCGGGGCAGGAAAGGCGGAACGTGGCCCGCCGCCTGATCGGCCTGGACATCGGGACGAACGCGGTTCGAGTCGTCGAGCTCGAGCCCGCCGGCGATCTGCCGCGCGTCACGTCCTTCGGCCAGGTCGCGCTCCCGCTCGACGCGATGCGCGAAGGCGAGATCGTCGACGTCGGTGCCGTCACCGCGGCGATCCAGCGGCTCTGGAAGGAGCTGAGCCTCAAGAAGGGCGAGGTGCGCGTCGGCGTCGCGAGCCCCCGCGTGCTCGTGCGCACCGTCGACCTCCCGGTGATGTCGGAGGAGGACCTGGCCGGCGCGCTGCGCTTCCAGGCCCAGGAGCTCATCCCGATCCCGCTCGAGGAGGCCGTCCTCGACTTCCAGGTGCTCGAGCAGCTCCCCGTGGGCGAGCCGGCCGCCGACGGCACGCCGCCCGCGCAGATCCAGCGGGTCCTGCTCGCCGCAGCGCATCGCGACCTGGTGGGCAGCCTCGTTGCCGCGGTGCGCGGGGCGGGGCTCACCGTCGCGGCCGTGGACCTCGTGCCGCTCGCGCTGATCCGCGCGATCGGCCGCCGGGTCTCCGACAACGGGCCGGGCGCCGAAGCGATCGTCAGCATCGGCGGCGGCGTCACCGTGATGGTGGCGCACGAAGCCGGCTTGCCGCGGTTCGTGCGCGTGCTCGGTCTCGGTGGCCGGCTCCTGACCGATGCGATCGCCCGGGACCTGAACATCCCGTTCGAGCAGGCCGAGGCGCTGAAGCGCCAGACCGAGCAGGTGCCGGACCAGGTCGCGGACCGGGCCCGCGCCGCGATGGCCCGCCCGCTCGGCGACATCGTCGAGCAGATCCGGGGATCGCTCGACTACTACCGGGCGCAACCCGGCGCGCCCCGGTTGCTGCGGGTCACGCTCACCGGCGGCGCTTCGCTCACGCCCGGGCCTCGCCGGGCAGCTGCGCGAGCTCATCGGCCTGCCGGTCGAGTCGGCGACCCCGCGCGAGCAGTTCACGATCGCCGACATCGGGTTCCCGACGGAGCGGGTGGAGGATCTCGACCCCTACCTCCCGACGCCGGCCGGCCTCGCGCTCGGTGGGCTCGCCACCGGCCGCCGGATCAACCTCGTCGGGGGCGAGGGCCTCGCCGCCGCGGCCCGCCAGAAGATGATCCTCATCGCCGCGGTGGTCGGGGTGCTGCTGCTGCTCGCCCTCGGTGGGATCTGGTGGATCCGCAAGAGCGCGCTCGACACGGAGAAGGACCGGCTCAGCCAGGCCCAGACCCAGATCGCGTCGCTCACCAAGGAGAAGGCGAGCCTCTCGGACGCGGAGACGACCCAGAACGAGGTCGACCAGCTCCAGGGCCAGGTCGAGACGGTGCTCGCCACGGACATCTCGTGGGCGCGCATGCTCCAGGAGATCGCACGCACCATCCCGAACGACACGTGGTTGACCGCGTTCCAGGGGACGTCGGCGAACGCGCCCGGCTCGTCCGGGAGCGGCACCTCGACGTTGACCCCGACCCCCACGACGACGCCCACCACCGCGGCGGGCGCGTCGTCCACGTCGTCGACCACGACGACGACCAGCAGCAGCGGCAGCGGCGACACGAGTGGGACGCTGGCGCCGGTCGCGCCCCCCGCGCCGACGACGGCCGGCGGCACCGCGACGTTCTCGGTCGTCGGCCTCGACTTCCGCTCCGTCGCCGCGTGGATCCAACGCATCGGCACCCAGATCCCGTCGTTCAGCGATCTCTGGGTTCCCAACGCGAGCCGGGGCGGACAGACGTCGGCGGGCAGTGGCCGCGACTTCGTGAACTTCTCGTCCACCGCGAACATCACGGCCGCGGCGCGCTCGGACCGCCTGGCCAAGGCCAAGCGAGCGGCCAAGTGAAGCGCGGCGTGCTGATCGGCGTCATCGCGGGAGCGCTCGTCGTCATCCTGCTCTGGTACTTCGTGCTCTTCTCGCCGACGTCCAGCGATCTCAGCGACACGCGAGAACAGGTGGCCGACGAGCAGAGCCAGAAGCAGGCGCTGGAGAACACGATCGCCCGCCTGAAGGAGCTGAGCGCGAACGCCGCGCAGCAGCAGGCGAGCCTCCGGACGCTCCGGGCGGCCATCCCGCCCACCCCGGACCTCGGCGCGTTCATCCTGCAGGCCAACGACATCGCGACGGCGTCCGGCATCGACTGGCTCTCGATCTCACCCTCGGCGCCCACCGCCACCGTGGGCGCCGGCCCGACCAGCACGATCTCCCTCTCGATGCAGATCAGCGGCGGCTTCTTCCAGGTGCTCGACTACCTGAACCGGCTCGAGGGGATCGAGCGGGTCGTGATCGTGGACACGATCAACGTCACGGCCGCGGGAACCGGCTCGTCCACCGGCGGCACCGGGACGAGCGGCAGCTCCGGAACCACTGGCGGGACGGGCAGCACGAGCACCGGCGACACGACCGGCGACTCCTCGTCAGGTGGGGCCCCCGACCTCAACGTCACCTTGACCGGGCGTATGTTCACGGGCGCGGAGCCCGCACCGGTCGCCGGCGGCAGCACCACGCCCGGCATCGGCTCGACGACTCCCAGCACGACGCCGGGCGGTTCGACCAGCTCGACGACGCCGCCCGCCTCCAGCTCGGGAGCCAACTCCTGATGGCCTCTGGACCGAACAGCCGCAACCTCACGATCATCCTCGCCATCGGCGGCGTCGTGATCGCGCTGTTCGCCGCGTTCAGCTTGTTCAGCGGCGGCGGTGGGGGGAGCAGCGGCAGCCAGTCCACGCTCGCGCCGTCGTCGAGCCAGACCGCGGACGACGGTCCCCACGGCGGCGACCAGACCGTGCCGTCGACCACGACGCCCGGCCAGCCCAACCTGCCGAGTGGGCAGTTCGACGTGTTCGCGACCCGCAACCCGTTCGAGCCGGCGGTCGAGGTGACGCCCGAGAGCGACACGGGTTCCGGGACGACCGGAGGCACGTCGACTCCCACCGATACGACGCCGACGGGTTCCACCGACACGACGACGACCACGCCGGCGAGCCCCAACCCGTCGGCCGGGACCACGGTGGCGGTGATCGACGTCTTCCAGCAGGGCACCGGGACCGCGGCCGTCGTCCAGGTCGGCTCGACGCAGTACACGGTGGTGGCGGGTCAGGTCTTCGCGACGAGCTACAAGGTCGTGTCGCTGTCGGGAACCTGCGGCCAGTTCATGTTCGGCGATTCACCCTTCAGCCTCTGCGAGGGCGAGCAGGTCATCAAGTAGCCGACGGCGGCTTTTCCCCTGAGCGCCCCGCGGGCCCAAGTACCCTGACGGATCATGTTGCGCTACCTGACTGCCGGGGAATCGCACGGCCCGGCCCTGGTGGTCGTCGTCGAAGGGCTCCCCGCCGGCCTCCCCATCACCATCGACGAGATCGGTGCCGAGCTGGCCCGCCGGCGCCTGGGCTTCGGCCGCGGGCCGCGCATGCGCTTCGAACGCGACGACGTCGAGCTGCTCGGCGGCGTCCGCCACGGCACGACCCTCGGGTCCCCGGTCTCGATCGTGATCCACAACACCGAGTGGCCGAAGTGGCAGGAAGAGATGTCGCCGGGCCCCGGAGTGACCGAGAAGCCGCTGACCGCGCCCCGGCCCGGCCACGCGGATCTCGTGGGGATGCAGAAGTACGGCTTCGACGACGCCCGCAACGTGCTCGAGCGCGCCTCGGCCCGGGAGACCGCGGCGCGCGTTGCGGCCGGCACGCTCGCGAAGGCGTTGCTGTCGCCACCTCGGGACGTCGGTCATCAGCCACGTCGTGCAGATGGGGGCCGCGACCGTCTCGCCGGAGGCGCTCCGGCCGACGCCCGCCGACCTCGAGCGGGTCGACGAGTCGTCGGTGCGGTGCTTCGACCCGACTGCGGAAGCCGCGATGATCGCCGAGATCGAGGGTGCGGCGAAGGCCGGCGACTCGCTCGGCGGCGTCATCGAGGTGCTCGGCTACGGCGTACCGCCCGGTCTCGGCTCGCACGTGCACTGGGACCGGCGGATCGACGGCCTGCTCGCGCAGGCGCTGATGAGCATCCAGGCGATGAAGGCGGTCGAGCTCGGCGAAGGGTTCTCGACCGCGGCGCGCCGCGGGCAGCGACGCGCACGACGAGATCCTCTGGAACGCGGAGACGAAGCGCTACTCGCGGGGGTCGCACCGCGCCGGCGGCACCGAGGGCGGGATGACGACGGGCGACCTGCTCGTCGCCCGTGCGTCGATGAAGCCGCTCGCGACCCTCAACCGTCCGGTGCTCAAGACCGTCGACGTCGAGACCAAGGAAGAGACGGTCTCGTTCAAGGAGCGCACGGATGTCACCGCGGTGCCCGCGGCCGGCGTGGTCGGCGAGACGATGGTCGCGCTCGTGCTCGCGGTGGAGGCGCTCCGGAAGTTCGGCGGCGACTCCATGGACGAGCTGGTCGCGGAACCACGCGGGGTACCTCGCGTCGTTGTATCGTCGTGAGCGAGCGACACCTGGTGCTCATCGGGATGATGGGCGCCGGCAAGACGACGGTCGGCCGTCGCTGCGCGACCCGGCTCCAGCGGGCGTTCGTGGACACGGACGACCTGATCGAATCGACGACCGGGATGCGGGTGGCGGAGATCTTCGAGACCCAGGGTGAGGCGGCGTTCCGCGACCTGGAACGGATCGCGGTCGCCGACGCCTGCGCGTCGCCGGAGCCGCTCGTCATCGCGTGTGGTGGTGGGGCGGTCCTGGACGCGGACAATCGGCGCCGGCTGCGCGAGGCCGGGGTCGTGGTGTGGCTGCGCGCCGCACCCGAGGTGCTGAGCAGCCGAGTCAGCCGGGAGGGGAGCGAAGTGCGGCCCCTGCTCGCGGGCGCGGGCAGCACGCCGGCCGCGGCCACGCTCGAACGGCTCGCCGGGTTGCGGGCCGACACCTACGAAGCCGCGGCGCACGCCGTCGTCGACACCGACGGCCTCACCCAGGACGAGGTCGCCGCGGCCGTCGTCGCCGTCTTCACCGAGGAGATCTCGTGAGCACGGTGCGGGTCGAGGTCACGCCGCCTACGACGTGCTGGTCGCGCCGGGGGCGTTGCACGAAGCAGGCGCGATGCTGCAAGGGATCCGGCGGGTCGCGCTCGTGAGCCAGGCCGCGGTTGCGGACCGGTACGCCGACGCGGTCCGCGCGGGTCTCGACGCCGAGGTCGACGTCTTCCTCATGGAGGACGGTGAGGAGGCGAAGACCTTCGGCACGGTCGAGGATCTCTGCCGTCGCTTCGCGGCGTGGGGACTGTTGCGGGGCGACGCGGTCGTGGCGCTCGGTGGGGGAGTCGTCGGCGACACCGCCGGGTTCGCGGCCGCGACGTACCACCGCGGCATCGCCCTGCTCCAGGTGCCGACCACGTTGCTGGCGATGGTCGACGCAGCGATCGGTGGGAAGACGGCGGTGAACCTCCCCGAGGGCAAGAACCTCGTCGGCGCGTTCCACCAGCCGGTCGGGGTGCTGGCCGACACGGACACCCTGGTCTCGCTGCCGGACCAGGAGTACCGCTCCGGTCTCGGGGAGGTGGCGAAGTACGCGTTGATGGGCGATGTCACCGCGGACCCGTCGGGCCTGGTCGAGCTGCTCCGGCTCCACACGACCGAAGTGCTGGCCCGCGACCCGGCGGTGCTCGGGGACCTCGTGACGCGGTGCGTGCAGATCAAGGCCGATGTCATCGCGCGCGACCCGGAGGAGCGCACCGGGGTCCGGGCCACGCTCAACCTCGGCCACACGTTCGCGCACGCATTGGAGACTGCCGGGGGATACGGCCTGTCCCACGGCGAGGCGGTGGCGATCGGTCTCGTGTTCGCGGGCGCGCTGGCCGGCGGTTGTGAGCGGGTCGGCCCGGACGTGGTGGACCGCTACCAGGCCGTGCCCGCGACGCTCGGCCTGCTCACCGAGGTCCCGGGAGGCGATCACCTGGATGCGGGGGAGCTGCTCGCGCTCATGCGCCGGGACAAGAAGGCGAGCGGCGGGCTCACGTTCGTGCTGCCCGGCCCGAACGGCATCGAGCGGGTCGAGGATCCCCCCGAGCACGCCTTGCGGTACGCGTTCACGTCCGTCGGTGTAGGAGCGTAGGGAGACGATGGCCACGATCCTGCTGCTCTCGGGACCGAACCTGAACCTGCTCGGCACGCGCGAGCCCGACATCTACGGGACGGACACGCTCGACGACTGCGTGGGCGACGCGCGCGCGGCCGCGGTCGCGGCGGGCTACGAGCTCGAGCACTTCCAGTCGAACCACGAAGGTGACCTGATCGACCAGATCCACGCGCGCCGCGGGCGCTGCGTCGCGATCGTGATGAACCCGGGCGCGTTCACCCACTCCTCCTACGCGCTGGCCGACGCGCTGGCCGCGTACGACGGGGTGAAGGTCGAGCTGCACCTCTCGAACCCGTCCGCCCGCGAGGAGTGGCGGCGCAAGTCGGTCGTCGCGCCGTACGTGACCGGAACCGTTTCGGGGTTCGGCCGCACCGGGTACCGCTTGGCCGTGGAGGCCGCGGCATCGAAGCTGTGAGAGGACGCCCATGGTGAGCACGACGCTCGAGACCCTCCCGGCGATGGACGTCGCGGGCCGGCTTCCCCGACTGCGCGAGCGATTCGCCGACGCCGGCATCGACGCGTTGCTGGTGACCCGCCTGCCGAACGTCCGCTACCTCACGGGATTCACCGGGTCCGCGGCGATGGTGCTCGTCACCGCGACGGACGCGCTGCTCGTGACCGACGGCCGGTACAAGGACCAGTCGGCCGAGCAGATCGCCGCGTCCGGCGCCGACGCGCGACGTCGCGGTCGGCACCACGTTGACCCGCCAGAGCGAGATCCTCCGTGAGGCCGCCGCCGGCACCGCCCGGCTCGGGCTCGAGGCCCACGGCGTCAGCTGGGCCCAGCAGCGCGCGTTCGGTGACTGGTTCCCCGATGCGGACCTGGTGGCGACCGAGCACCTCGTCGAGGACTTCCGGATGGTCAAGGACCCGGGCGAGGTCGCGCGGGTGCGGGCCGCGTGCGCGATCGCGGACGACGCACTCGCCGACGTCCTCCCGTCACTGCACGACGCGCCGAGTGAGCGGGACTTCGCGCTCCGGTTGGAGTTCGCGATGCGGGGGCGGGGGGCGAGCGGCGTCAGCTTCGACGCGATCGTCGCGTCGGGCCCGAACGGCGCCAAGCCGCACGCCCGTCCGTCCGCGCGCACGATCGCACCCCACGAGCTCGTGGTCATCGACTTCGGTTGCATCGTCGACGGGTACTGCTCGGACATGACCCGCACGGTGAGCGTCGGTGACCCGGGGCCCGACGCCCGTCACCTGTGGGACACCGTGCTGCTCTCGCAGGAGGCGGGCCGCGCCGCGGTGGCCGTCGGCGTGGAGTGCTCGGCGGTCGATCGCGCCTGTCGGGACATCATCGACGACGCCGGCTGGGTGACGCGTTCGTGCACGGCACGGGCCACGGTGTGGGGCTCGAGATCCACGAGGACCCGAGGGTCGCCGCGAGTGCGAGTGGTACCCTCGCTTCCGGCCACGTGGTGACCGTCGAGCCCGGGGTGTACCTGCCGGGTGTGGGCGGGGTGCGCATCGAGGACACCGTGGTCGTCACCGCTGACGGGCCCGTCGCCCTCACCGAATTCCCGAAGGATCTTGTGCTGTGAGCATGTCCACGAACGACCTCAAGAACGGCATGTCGTTGAACCTGCCCGACGGCCTCTTCACGGTCGTCGAGTTCCAGCACGTGAAGCCGGGCAAGGGTGGCGCGTTCGTGCGCACGAAGCTCAAGAACGTGCGCACCGGCGCGGTCGTGGACAAGACGTTCCGCGCCGACGAGAAGGTCGAGCACGCGATGATCGACAAGCGGGAGATGCAGTTCCTCTACCGCGAGGGCAACGACTACGTGTTCATGGACAACGAGTCCTACGACCAGCTGCCGGTGCCCACCGAGCGGCTCGGCGACTCCGTCCGGTACCTCAAGGAGGGCGACGCCGCGGTGCTGCCCATCTACGACGGTGAGGTGCTCGGCGTGGACCTCCCCGCGGCGGTCGAGCTGACGGTCGTCGAGACCGAACCCGGGGTGCAGGGCGATCGGGTGTCCGGCGCGCGCAAGAACGCGACCCTCGAGACCGGCTACGTCATCCAGGTGCCGTTGTTCGTCGAGACCGGTGAGAAGCTCAAGGTCGACACGCGCACCGGCGACTATCTGACGCGCGCGTAGCGCAGACGACGTGGCACCTCGCCGGGAGTCCCGAGAACGAGCACTGGGCCTCTGCTACGAGCTCGAGGTGCGCGACATCACCGTGGTCGAGCTGCTCGCCGACCTGCCGGTGGAGCCCGACGCGTACGCGCTCGAGCTGCTGACCGGGGTCGAGGAGCACTGCGACGACCTCGACGAGCTGCTGCGGGAGTACTCCGAGCACTGGGCCGTCGAGCGGATGCCGGCGGTGGACCGCGCGGTGCTGCGGCTCGGGTGCTACGAGCTGGCCCACGAGCCGGACGTGCCGACCGCGGTCGTGATCAGCGAGGCCGTCGACCTGGCGAAGCAGTACTCGACGAAGGACTCCGGTCGCTTCGTCAACGGACTCCTGGCGCGCATCGCCGAGCAGGTGCGGACGCCGTCACCGTCGGCGTGATCGGGGTGCGGTCGATGGCCGAGACGATCGAAGCGCCCGTCCGGGTCGACGATCCGGATCTCGAGGAGCTCGTCGGGACGGACCGGCCGTGGATGGTCATCGTGTGGAACGACCCGGTGAACCTCCAGGAGTACGTCGTGTACGTGTTCCAGAAGCTGTTCGGGTACTCGCGTCAGAAGGCGACGAAGCTCATGCTCGAGGTGCACAACGACGGGAAGTCGGCGGTCGCGCACGGCGGGCGGGAGAAGGCCGAGATGGACGTGGCCCGCCTCCACGCCCACGGGCTCTGGGCGACCATGGAGCGCGACTCCGGCTGATCGCGTTCTCTCAGCGTCCAGTTGCTGGTCCCCGGCAATCGGATCCGGTATCACTCTCGCTCGGCGGAGCGACACCCGCTCAGACCGCCTCGGCCGGTTGTTGGCGCGCTGTAGGGCTTGGTCTCGTTGTGAGTTATGTCGGGAGGGCGGCGAGGGCGTCGATCTCGACGAGCTGGTGCTCGTACCCGAGGACGGTGACGCCGAGGAGGGTGCTGGGTGGGCGGTGAGGCTCGAAGCCTCCGGAGATCACGTTCCAGGCCGTGACGAGGTCGGCGCGTTCGCCGACGACGTAGATCGTGGTGCGGACGATGTGCTCGACGCCGGCACCGTGGAGCCGGAGGATGGCCTCGAGGTTCGCGAGCGCGGTGGCGGCCTGGGCGGCGACATCGCCCGGCGCGACCACTCGCCCGTCGCGGTCGAGCGGGCACGCGCCGGCGGTGAACAGGACCGAGCCGGGTCCGACGACCGATGCGTAGTCGTAGGGGAGTCCGGCGAAGGGCTCACCCGGTTCGGTCATGGAGAACAGATTGCTCGATCCACCGCCTCGGGCTGTGGACGGCGTCCACGCGGGAGGCGCTGGTGAGTGCCCGACCACTCGGCGTGACTGGCCCAGGGTGTCGGTAGGCTCCCAAACATACGTTCGATCCGCTCATGGAAGAGGCGACGATGACGGTCACTGAGCTCCGACCCGGCGTGGACGGCACGGCGGGACGGCCCCTCGAATGGTTGGCGGCCGAGATCCTGACGCTGTCGGGTCACCTGGCGCCGGTCAGCTGTCGTACTCGAAGGTCCGGGCGATGACCCGGGTGGCGACACCCAAGAGTGAGGCGGACCTCGTCGCGGTCGCGTTCCACGGCACGGCGTCGCACGTCGACCGGATCGTCGCCGGCTTCTGCAACGTCAAGCGCAACGTGGATCCCGAGCGAGGGAGGATGCAGCTCCGCCGTCGGGGCGTCTGGTGCAACACCGCCGAGGACGGGACCGCAACGCTGACCGTGCGCGGCGACCCGGCGGCAATCGCAGCCATCCTGCGGAGGATCGATGCCGCGGCGGAGAAGCTCCCGGAGCTGGTCGACGAGCCCGACGCGCCACAGCGGCGAAGCGAGTCGACGCTCTGGAGCACATCGCCGCGCGTGTTCCTCGAGCCCGACGAGCATGCGGCTCCGAACGAGGAGATCGCGGACACGATCATCCCGAACCTGGGCGCCGGAGAGCGGCTCGATCTCGATCACGCGTTCCAGGCGCTCTGGTACCTGGACCCACCGAAGTTCAACTGACGAGATCAAGCGCCGCCCGCTTCCGGACCACTGCAGATGCTGCAATGCTTCGCGTGGCCAAGGTGGAGCCGACTCGGGCAGGGTGCACGGTGCGGGGCTGGGGACGACGGACCGGATGCATGGTCGGCCTGCTGCTGGTCGGCGCACTGGTGATGACGGCGTGCACGAGTGGAGGGTCGAAGGGTGCGAGCGGCTTCCGCATCGCGACGGTGATGCGCGGCACGATTGCGGCCGGGACCGCGCGCTTCGTCGGCACCGACACGTTCTACTTTTCGCACCTCGAGCCGAGTGTCTCGCGGACCCGGGGCGAGGTGGACTACCGGCACGGCAGCTCGTCGTCGGTCACCCGCATCCGTGACCACGGCAAGACCACCGTGAGCCGGAGTCTCACCATCGGCAAATTCCTCTACCTCAGCCCGGATACGTTCCCGGGAGTGCCCGAGCAGCTCGGAGGGTTCACGCCACCGAGCGCAGGCCGGCGCTGGACGCGGACCCCGTTCGACACCGGATCGTCGAACTTCCAGCTTGGTGACATCGGTGACGTGTCGGCGTTGGCGACGGCACTCGAGCGCGACGGTGGTCACGCCGAGCGACTCGGGGTGGCGAAGGTCCGCGGCGTCGAGACCGAGCACGACCGGTTCACGATCCCGCCATCCGAGATCCCGGCGGAGGTGAAGGTGATGCGGTCGGTGCTTCCCGACACCCGGACGTTCGATCTCTGGGTCGACGCGCACCACCGGCTGCGTCGGCTGGACCGATCGTCCGACGAGACGGGTGACCACTCGACGTCGCGCTACGAGTTCTTCGACTTCGGCGCGCCGGTCGTGATCACGACGCCGCCGGCCGACCAGGTCGCGGTCGACAACTCGACCGAGCTGATCGGGAGCTGGAAGCTGATCCACCGCGGCAGGGCCGACGGGACGACCTGGCGGGTCTACGAGGCGCCGACCCGGTCCGGCGAGTGCTGGTCCACCGAGACGAAGCCGCGCGACCCGATCGCGTCGACGGCCCCGAAGCAACATGGGCGCCCGGTCCAGGAGTGCTGGGGTCATCCGGTGGCGGCCGGGTCCGCGCCGGTGCTTCCGGGCGAGGATCTCGACGCCGCGTCGAGCTCGCTGCCGAATGGCATGGCCCTGCTCTACGGGCGGGTGACCCCCAAGGCTCGGCGGGTCACGTTGCGCCTCCGGGGTGGAGGTACGAAGACGTTGGTGCCGACGGGCCGGACCTTCGTCGTGGCGCTCGCGTCGGACGAGGTCGTCAGCACGATCGTGCTCCACGGCGCCACGAAGACCATCAGGTGCCCGCTGGCTCGATCCGGCGCCGGCTACCAGTGCTCGGAGAGCTTGGAGCCACAGCCGGCACCCTCGCAGCCGCCGTCGATCGAGCTCCCACCCCCGGAGACCGCCACGCCGGGCCCAACGGTGGACGTGGCGCCTCCCCCGGTGCCGCCGTCGCACTGACGCATCGGGGCCGCGCCCGGACGTCGCTGTCCCAGGGTCGTGCCATCATCGATCGGTGGCCAAACGCATGCACCGGTCCGGTGACGAGATCGTCCTGAAGCTGTACCCCACCGAGGTGGAGCTCCTGCGGGACCTGACCGGCCAGCTCGAATCGGTGCTCGGCGGCGGCGTGCCGGAGCGGGGCGGCGACCCGGTGCGCGACCGGCTGTTCCCCCGGGCCTACCTCGACCCGACCGAGGATGCCGCGGAGGGAGAGTGGCAGGGCGCGGTGCACGACGATCTCGTGCGTCAGAAGAGCGCGGCGGTCGAGGCCCTGGTCGATTCGCTCGACACCGGCACCGAGAACCGGCGGGGGACCCTCGAGATCACGCTCGCCCCACCCGCGGTCGAGCAGTGGGTCGGCGCGCTGAACGATCTTCGGCTCGCGCTCGGGATCGTGCTCGGGGTGACCGAGGACGAGCCGGAGCTCGCGCCCGGGGACCCGCGCGCGCCGGACTCGAGCTGTGGGGCTGGTTGAGCTGGCTGCAGAGCTCGCTGGTCGCCGAGCTCCTGAGTGGTCTCGACACCGGCATGGACGGAGGAGACGAATGAGCAACCCCGCGCCGGGACCGGTGCAGACCGCGGAGGGATACGGCCTCGCCGCCGCGCCGGACGGCTCGGCGTTGCCGTGGGCGCACGTCGTCGAATGGTTGAGCGCGTCCCGCAACTACTGGGTGTCGACCACCCGGGTGGACGGACGTCCGCACGCGATGCCGGTCTGGGGCCTCTGGACCGATGACGCGCTGTGGTTCTCCACCGACCCGACGTCGATCAAGGGCCGGAACCTGCTGGCCCGGCCCGACGTCGTCGTGCACCTGGAGAGCGGCGACGAGGTCGCGATCCTCGAGGGGCGGGCCGAGCGGGTGACCGACGTGGACGCCCTGGGAACCTTCGACGACCGCTACGAGGTGAAGTACGACGTCCGTCCCAGCTCGATGGGCGAGGCCGCCGGTGTGTTCGTCCTGCGTCCGAGGACCGCGCTCGCATGGACCGAAGCGGACTACCCGACGACCGCGACGCGCTTCGCGTTCTGAGCCCGGTCGGCTGCTACTCTCGGACGACGCCGTCAAGGGGCTCCTGTGAGGGCCCCACGGAGGAGTACGCATGGCCGAGAGCCAGGCGCGCCGCGCCACACCCGAATCCGATCCCGCGACCCCCTCCCACGGGGGTCGTTTCGTGTTCCGGACCCGGGTGCTGGACGCCTCGGACCTGCGGCGCGCCCACACCCGGATCGCGCACGAGATCGTCGAGCGCAACCACGGTGCGGACGACCTCGTCCTGATCGGGCTCCACACCCGCGGCCCGGCGATCGCCCGGCGCCTGGCGGTGGCGATCGAGTCCTTCGAGGAGACCGACGTCCCGGTCGGCACGCTGGACGTCGCGTTCTACCGCGACGACATCGGGCTGCGCCCGGTGCAACCGCTCGGGCCCACCGAGGTGCCGGTCGACGTGACCGGTCGGGTCGTGGTGCTGGTCGACGACGTGCTCTTCACCGGCCGCACCATCCGGGCCGCGCTCGACGCGGTCACGGAGCTCGGCCGGCCGCGGGCGATCCAGCTCGCGGTGCTGGTGGATCGCGGTCACCGGGAGCTGCCGATCCGCGCCGACTTCGTCGGGAAGAACCTGCCGACGGGTGTGGGCGAAGACGTGCGGGTCCGGCTCGCCGAGACCGACGGCGTGGCGGAGGACGCGATCGAGCTGTGGGCACCGGAGGCGACGGGGGTCGACCAATGAAGCACTTGCTCTCCATCGAGGATCTCGACCGGCCGGCACTCGAGGAGATGCTGGACCAGTCGGACGCCTTCCTCGACGTCCTGGCCCGCGAGATCCCCAAGGTTCCCGCGCTCCGGGGCAAGACGGTGGTGTCGCTGTTCTACGAGGAGTCGACCCGCACCCGGCTCTCGTTCGAGACCGCGGCGAAGCGCCTGTCGGCCGACACGATGTCGTTCGCGGTCGGCTCGTCGTCGGTGAAGAAGGGCGAAAGCCTGCTCGACACGGTGAAGACCATCGAGGCGATGGGCATCGACGCCATGGTCGTGCGCCACAGCGCCGCCGGTGCGCCCCACCGGGTCGCACAGTGGATCGACGCGTCGGTCGTCAACGCGGGTGACGGCCGCCACGAGCATCCGACCCAGGCGCTGCTCGACGCGTTCACCCTGCGGCGTCACCGCGGCCCGTCGCTCGACGGGTGCCGGGTCGCGATCGTCGGTGACATCCGCAACTCGCGGGTCGCGCGCAGCACGATGCTCGCGTTCACCCGGCTCGGCGCGGAAGTCACGTTCGTCGCGCCGCCGACGTTGCTCCCCGAACGGCTCGACGCCTGGCCGGTCACGGTCTCCCACGACCTCGACGACGTGCTGGGCGAGATCGACGTCGCCTACGTGCTCCGGGTCCAGGCCGAACGGCTCGGCCAGGCGCTCATCCCGACCCTGCGCGAGTACTACGCGCGCTACGGGCTCACGGTCGAGCGCGCGGCACGCATGAAGCCGGACACGTTCGTGATGCATCCCGGTCCGATGATCCGCGGCCCGGAGATCGCGACGGAGGTGGCCGACGGCCCGCGGTCGCTGATCCGGGAGCAGGTCACCAACGGCGTCGCGGTGCGGATGGCCGTGCTCTGGTCGCTGATCGGATCGGGAGGACAGGTTGCCTGACGCGCTGATCGTCCGTGGTGGTCGTGTGCTCGACGAGAGCGGGGAACGGGTCGCCGACGTGCTCGTGCGCGACGGGTTGATCGTCGACGTCGCGCCCGGCCTCGGCGTCCCCACGGGAGCGACGGTCCTCGACGCCGAAGGGTGCGTGGTCACCCCGGGGCTGGTCGACATCCAGGTGCACTTCCGGGAGCCCGGGCGCGAGGAGGCGGAGACCATCGAGACCGGAGCCCGGGCCGCGGCGCTCGGTGGGTTCACCGCGGTGGTCGCCATGCCGAACACGACACCCCCGCTCGATGACGCGAAGGTCGTCGCCGCAGTGCTCGAGAAGGGCCGCGAGGCGTCCTGCCTGGTGACGGTCGCGGGGTGCATCACCCAGGGTCGGGCCGGCCACGAGCTCGCGCCGCTCGGGGAGCTGTACGACCTCGGCGTGCGCGTCTTCACCGACGACGGGGACTGCGTGGCCGACGCCAACGTGATGCGCCGGGCCTTCGAGTACGCGCTCGCGCTTCCCGGTGCGGTGATCGCGCAGCACGCCGAGGATCCCGATCTCGTCGCGGGTGGGCACATGCACGAAGGGGAGTGGTCGGCCAAGCTCGGCATCCCCGGTCGCCCGGCTGAGGCCGAGTCGACGATCGTCGCCCGCGACCTGGCGCTCGCGCGGCTCACCGGCGGTCGCTACCACGTGCTGCACATGTCGACCGCGGCGTCCGCGGCGCTCGTGCGCGCGGCCAAGGCCGAGGGCGTCCGGGTGACGTGCGAGGTCTCACCCCAGCACCTCGCGCTCACCGACGCCGCGTGCGCCTCCTTCGACCCGGTGTTCAAGATGAACCCGCCGCTGCGCTCCGATGCCGATGTCGCCGCGCTCACCGCGGCGATCGCCGACGGAACCATCGACGCGATCGCGACCGACCACGCGCCGCACGCGCCGGAGACCAAGGAGCGTCCGTTCGAAGAGGCCCCACCCGGGATGCTCGGGGTCGAGACCGCGCTCGCGGTGGCGATCACGAAGCTGGTCGACACCGGGGTCATGTCGCTGCACCAGGTCATCGCCGCGCTCTCGTGGCAGCCGGCGCGCATCGCCGGGCTCGATGCGCTCGGCCACGGGCTGCCGATCGCGGCCGGCACGCCGGCGAACCTGTGCGTGCTCGACCCGGCCGAGCAGTGGGTCGTCGATCCGCACCGACTCGCGAGCCGGTCCCGCAACACCCCGTTCGCCGGTTGGAAGCTCAGCGGCCGGATCCGTCACACCGTCCTGCGCGGCCAACCGACCGTCCTCGACTCCGAGGCCCAACGATGAGAGCGACGACTTGACTGCAGCAGTGCTGATCCTGCGGGACGGGGAGGTGTTCGAGGGCGAGGCGATCGGCGCGCTCGACGCCGGGAGCGTCGCTACCGGCGAAGTGGTGTTCAACACCGCGTTGTCGGGCTACCAGGAGATCGTGACCGACCCGAGCTACGCGGGCCAGATCATCACGTTCACGTATCCACACATCGGCAACTACGGCACCAATCCCGACGACGACGAGAGCCGGCGCCCGTTCTGTCGCGGGGTCGTGGTGCGCGAGCTGGCGCGGCGTCCGAGCAGCTGGCGGTCCACGGAGCCGTTCCCCGACTTCCTGGAGCGCCACGGCGTCCCTGGGATCGCCGGCATCGACACCCGTCGCCTCACCCGCCATCTGCGCGACGACGGGCGCGGTCCCGGGCGCGTTCGGCACGGACGAGGTGCTCGTGCGGGCCGCGGCGGCCGAAGCGGCCCCGACCGACGGCATCGACCTCGCCGCCTCCGTCACCACGGACTTCGCGTACACGGTGGGCGACCCCGACGCGCCGTTCCACGTCGTCGCCTACGACCTCGGCATCAAGCGCACGATCCTGCGCCACCTCACCGGCACCGGGTGCTACGTCGAGGTCGTCCCGGCCGGGACTCCCATGCAGGAGGTGCTCGACCGCAAGCCCGACGGCGTCTTCCTCTCCAACGGGCCCGGCGATCCCGCCGCGGTCGACGCGACGATCGGCGCGGTGCGCGGGCTCCTGGGCACCGGGGTCCCACTGTTCGGGATCTGCCTCGGCCATCAGATCCTCGGGCTCGCGCTCGGGGGGAGCACCGTGAAGCTGCCGTTCGGTCACCACGGCGCGAACCATCCGGTCCGCCACGAGCCGACCGGGCGGGTCGAGATCACCAGCCAGAACCACAACTACGCGGTCGACGCCGATGCGCTCGGCGACGACGTCGAGATCACCCACGTGAACCTCAACGACGGCGTCTGCGAAGGGCTGACCGTGCGCGGCGAGCCCGTGTTCTCCGTCCAGCACCATCCCGAAGCCGGCCCCGGGCCCCACGACGCCGCGTACCTGTTCGAGGAGTTCACCACCCTCATGGCCGAGAGTCGCTGACGTGCCCCGCCGCACCGACATCGAGTCGATCCTCATCATCGGCAGCGGTCCGATCGTCATCGGCCAGGCGTGCGAGTTCGACTACTCGGGCACGCAGGCGTGCCGCGTGCTGCGGGCCGAGGGGTTCCGCATCGTGCTGGTGAACTCCAACCCGGCCACGATCATGACGGACCCGAGTTCGCGGACGCGACCTACGTCGAGCCGCTCGACGTCGCGAGCTTGCGCCGGATCATCGAGCGCGAGCGTCCGGACGCGCTGCTCCCGACCCTCGGGGGCCAGACCGCGCTCAACCTCGCGATCGAGCTGCACGAAGCCGGGGTGCTCGAGGAGTTCGGCGTGGAGCTGATCGGCGCGAGCGTCGAGGCGATCCACACCGCCGAGGACCGGTCGAAGTTCAAGGCTGCCATGATCGAGATCGGCCTCAACGTGCCGAAGTCCGGCCTCGCGTACGCGCTCGAAGAGGCGCTGGCCGTCGCGGAGGAGGTCGGGTACCCGGTGATCTGCCGCCCGAGCTTCATCATGGGCGGTGGTGGTACCGGGATCGCCTTCGACGAGGACGACCTCCGCCTCGTCGCCGCGCACGGTCTCGCGACGAGCCCGGTCTCCGAGATCCTGCTCGAGCAGTCGGTGGTCGGGTGGAAGGAGTACGAGCTCGAAGTGATGCGCGACCACGCGGACAACGTGGTCGTCATCTGCTCGATCGAGAACTTCGACCCGATGGGCGTGCACACCGGCGACTCGATCACCGTGGCCCCGTCACAAACGCTGACGGACGTCGACTACCAGCGCATGCGCGACGCCGCGTTCGCGTGCATCCGGCGGATCGGCGTCGACACCGGCGGATCGAACGTGCAGTTCGGCGTGAACCCGGTCGACGGCGAGATGGTCATCATCGAGATGAACCCGCGGGTGTCGCGCTCGAGCGCGCTGGCGAGCAAGGCGACCGGGTTCCCGATCGCGAAGATCGCGGCCAAGCTCGCGGTCGGATACCGGCTCGACGAGGTCAGGAACGACATCACCGGGGTCACGCCCGCGAGCTTCGAGCCGACCATCGACTACGTCGTGACCAAGATCCCGCGCTGGGCCTTCGAGAAGCTCCCCGGCGCGTCACCGGTGCTGAGCACGATGATGCAGTCGGTCGGCGAGGCCATGGCGATCGGCCGGACGTTCCCCGAGTCGCTGCAGAAGTGCCTCCGGTCGCTGGAGACCGGATACCCGGGGCTGACGCCGGACCTCGAGAGCCTCGGCACCGAGGTCGCCCCGCTCGCGGGCATCGACACCGAGGATCTCGTTGCCCGCAGCGCGGTCCCGACGCCGGAGCGCATCTTCCTCGTGGCCGCCGCGCTCGACCGCGGGGTCACCGTCGAGCGGCTGCACGAGATGACGGGCATCGACCCGTGGTTCCTCGACCAGATGCACCAGATCATCGAGGAGCAGGACCGGCTCGAGGCGCTCGGTTCGGTGGGCGCACTCTCGAAGGCGGACTGGAAGCGGGCGAAGCAGCTCGGGTTCGGCGACGCCCAGCTCGGCGCGCTCTGGGGTGCCGATCCCGGCGAGGTGCGCGCGGCCCGGCTCGCGGCCGGCGTCGCGATCACCTACAAGACCGTGGACACCTGCGCGGCCGAGTTCGCCGCGCTCACGCCGTACCACTACGGCACCTACGAGGACGAGGACGAGGTCGCGCCGAGCACGCGGCCCACCGTCGTCATCCTGGGCAGCGGCCCGAACCGGATCGGGCAGGGGGTCGAGTTCGACTACTGCTGCGTGCACGCGGCGTTCGCGCTCTCCGACGCCGGGTTCGAGACCGTGATGGTCAACTGCAACCCCGAGACCGTCTCGACCGACTACGACACGAGCGACCGCCTGTTCTTCGAGCCGCTGACGATCGAAGGTGTGCGCAACGTCTGCGACTCGTTGATGCGCCGTGACGGTGAGCTGACCGGGGTCGTGGTCGCGCTCGGCGGCCAGACGCCGCTCAAGCTCGCGCACTCGCTGGAGCAGGCGGGGATCCCGGTGCTCGGCACCAGCCCCGACTCGATCGACCTGGCCGAAGACCGCGACCGGTTCAACGCGCTCTGCGAGCGGCTCGAGATCCCGCAGCCCGAGGGTGGAACGGCCACGACGCCCGAAGGGGCGCGGAAGATCGCGAACGACATCGGCTACCCGGTCCTGGTCCGGCCCTCGTACGTCCTGGGCGGCCGGGCCATGCAGATCGTCTACGACGACGACGCGCTGGCGTCCGCGATGGACGAGCTGACCGTGCACGGGACCCTGGGCCGCGAAGGCGGTCTGTCGGCGGAACGCCCTGCGCTGATCGACCGCTTCATCGAGGATGCGGTCGAAGTCGACGTGGACGCGCTGCGCGACGCGCGCGGCGAGGTCCTGATCGGCGGCGTGATGGAGCACATCGAGGCGGCCGGCGTGCACTCGGGCGACTCCGCGTGCGCGATCCCGCCACCCACGCTCACTGCCGCGGTCATCGCCACGATCGAGGAGTACACGGCCCGGCTCGCGGAGGCACTCGACGTCCGCGGCCTCCTCAACGTCCAGTACGCGGTGAAGGACGGTGGGGTCTACGTCATCGAGGCGAACCCGCGCGAGCCGCACGGTCCCGTTCGTGAGCAAGGCGACGGGGGTCCCGCTCGCGAAGGTCGCGTCCCGGATCATGGTCGGGGCCACGCTCGCCGAGCTCCGCGCGGAGGGGCTCGTGCGGCCGCCCGCGGAGGGAGGGCACGTCTCGGTGAAGGAGGCGGTCCTCCCGTTCAACCGCTTCCCCGACGTCGACACGATCCTCGGTCCGGAGATGCGCTCGACCGGCGAAGTGATGGGGATCGACCGCTCCTTCGGGCTCGCGTTCGCGAAGAGCCAGGCCGCGGCCGGGAGCCGGCTGCCCGAGCAGGGCACCGTCTTCCTCTCCCTCGCCGACCGGGACAAGGCCGGTGGACTCGCCGCCGCGCGCCGCTTCGCCGACCTCGGGTTCCGGATCGTCGCGACGACCGGGACCGCGGCCGCGTGCGAGGCCGAAGGGATCCCGGTCGAGGCCGTCGTGGCCAAGATCGGCGACGAGCAGGGCATGGACGCGGTGGACCTGATCTCGTCCGGGAAGGTCGATCTGGTCGTGAACACGCCCAGGGGCCGGGGTCCCCGCGCCGACGGGAACCACATCCGCCGGGCCGCGACCGCCCACCAGGTCCCGTGCCTCACGACCGCCGCGGCCGCCCTCGCGGCGGCGGCCGGCATCGCCGAGTCGACCAGCCGGGAGGCCACGGTGCGGTCGCTGCAGGAGTACCACGCCGACGGCCAGCTCCGGCTCGAGGTCTGACCGTGGACGTCAACGTCGACCTCACGGTGCGGCTGGGCGACGTCGCCTTGCCCAACCCGGTCGTCGCGGCGTCGGGGACGTTCGGCTACGGCGGCGAGGTCGCGCGCCTCTGCCCGCCCGACCGGTTGGGTGCGGTGACCGTGAAGTCGCTCGCGGCCTTCGACTGGCCCGGCAACCCCGCGCCGCGGCTCGCGCCCGGTGCCGGTGGCGGGATGCTGAACTCGGTCGGCCTGCAGGGCCCGGGCATCGAGCCCTGGATCGAACGCGGGCTGCCGGAGCTGCGCGCGCTCGGTGCGCGCGTCTTCGTGTCGATCTGGGGCCGGACCGTCGACGACTTCGCGGTCGCCGCAAAGATGCTCGAACCTGCAGCCGCGGATCTCGTCGGGGTCGAGGTCAACGTCAGCTGTCCGAACGTCGAAGACAGCGCGCGCATGTTCGCGCACTCGCCCGCGAGCACGAACGCGGTCATGCGCGCGGTGCGCGGACGCGCAGCTCGGGCTCCCGGTGTTCGCGAAGCTCTCACCGAACACGTACGAGATCGTCGACGTGGCGGGCGCGGCGCTCGAGGGGGGCGCGCACGGGCTCACGCTCGTGAACACCCTCATCGGCTTCGGCATCGACGCGACCCATCGCCGGGCGCGACTCGGCGCGGGCAACGGCGGGCTCTCGGGTCCACCGCTGAAGCCGGTCGCGCTGCGCGCGGTCCACGACGTCGCGCGGGCGTTCCCCGGCATCCCGATCATCGGCACCGGTGGCATCGAGCGGGGCGAGGACGTCGTCGAGATGATGCTCGCCGGCGCGAGCGCGGTGGGCGTGGGCACGGTGACGTTCCGCGAGCCGCGGGCGATGTTGCGGATCCTGGACGAGTTCGAAGCCTGGTGCCGGGAGCACGGCGTCATCCGGGTCGCGGATCTCACGGCTGCACTGGAGGAGAGGGACACATGATCACCACGGAGGTACCGGCGGAAGTGCGTGACCGCATGGTCCTGGGCCTGGACGTCGGCGGGTTGGCCGAGGCCGGAGCGATGGCCGCCCGGGTGGCGCCCTGGTTCGGCGTGGTCAAGGTCGGTCACGAGCTCTACGCGGAGGCCGGACCGGTCGCGTTCGACCGGATGCACGAGCTCGGGTTCAGGGTCTTCTGCGACCTCAAGCTCCACGACATCCCCAACACCGTCCAGCGCGCCGCGCGAGTGCACGCACGTCATGGAGTCGAGTTCATGAACGCGCACGCGGCCGGCGGCGAAGCGATGCTGCGTGCGTTCGTCGCGGGCGCGCGTGAAGGTGCGAGCGACATCGGCGGGTCAGTGCCGGTGACGCTCGCCGTGACGGTGCTCACGTCGGAGCCCGACGCGAGCGCGTTCGACGAGCGGCTCGAGGCCGCGCGCGCCGCGGGATGCGACGGTGTCGTGTGCAGCGCGCACGAAGCGTCACGACCCGGCGCGGTGGGACTGCGCGCGATGGTGCCCGGGATCCGGTTGCCGGGTGACGACGACAACGACCAGGCGCGCATCGCGACGCCGGGTGCGGCGATCGCCGCGGGCGCCGATTGGATCGTCGTGGCGCGGGCCGTCACCGCGGCCGCGGATCCCGAGGCGGCCGCAGCCGCGGCAGCCGGCCAGGTTGCGGACGCACTCTCCGCTTTCTGAGAAGCGGGCTCCGGCCCGACCGGCGCCGCGAGCGCCTGCCTATACTCGGCGCTCGTCTTCGTCAGCCTCGTGTTCGGACGCGTCCGGACACCCTCGGAGGATGCCCGCCCATGCCCCTTCCGCCGACGCTCACCCCCGAGCAGCGCCAGGCTGCGCTCCAGAAAGCTGCGGAAGCGCGCCGGGTGCGGGCGGAGGTGAAAGCCCGGCTCAAGCTGAACCGGCTGAGCCTGCGCGACCTCTTCGACCAGAGCGACGAGGACGACATGCTCGCCAAGCTCAAGGTCGTGAGCGTGCTCGAGTCGCTGCCCGGCGTCGGCAAGGTGCGGGCCCGCCGGCTCATGGCCGAGCTGGACATCAGCGAGAGCCGGCGTCTGCGCGGGCTCGGGACCAAGCAGCGTGCCGCGCTGCTCGAGGCCTTCCCGAAGCAGTAGGGCGAGCGCAGGTCGGAGCGGGCACGACCGAGCGGAGCGCGGGAGCGGGCACGAGGTGCGGACGCCGGAGCGACCCAGGATGCCAGTGCGGAGACCGGAGCGACCCAGCCAGGAGGGGATCCTGCTCGTCCTGGCGGGCCCCTCCGGGGTCGGCAAGGGCACGATCGGCCGGCAGCTCCTCGAGCGGGACCCCGACCTGGCGTGGTCCGTCTCGGCCACGACCCGGGATCCCCGGCCGGGCGAGGTCGACGGCGTCGACTACCGCTTCCTGACCCGGGACGAGTTCGAGGCGCTCCGGGACGCCGGCGGGCTCCTGGAGTGGTTCGAGGTCTACGGGCAGCTCAAGGGCACGCCCCGGGAGCAGGTCGAAGCCCGGCTCCGGGCCGGCCAGGACGTCCTGATGGAGGTCGACGTCCAGGGCGCGATGGCGATCCGGGCGGCCCGACCGGACGCCCTGCTGGTCTTCCTGCGGGCCCCGTCGCGGGAGGTCCAGCTCGAGCGGCTGCCGCGAGCGGGCGGCCGACGACGACGAGCAGATGGCCCGCCGGATCGCCCAGGCGGAGGCCGAAGAGGCCCTCGCGGACCGGTTCGACGCCATCGTGATCAACGATGATGCGAGTGCTGCGGTCTCCGAGGTCGCTGCTATCCTTGCGGGTCGTCGCGCGGCCCGGGACCAGGGTCCCGAAGCCGGCGCCTGAGACCCTCGAAACTCGATCTCGATCACGTCCCGCGAGATCCCCCTGCAACCGGGAGCACCCACCACATGGCCGAACGGCGCGCATCGCTCATGGAGCCTCGGATCGAGAGCCTGCTCGACCGCGAGAACTCCAAGTTCACGCTGGTGACGCTGGCGGCCAAGCGGGCCCGCGAGATCAACGACTACTACAACCAGCTGGGTGAGGGCCTCGGCAAGATCGTCCCGCCCCAGGTGACGTCGGTCTCGCGCAAGCCGCTGTCGATCGCGCTCGAGGAGATCGAGGTCGGCAAGATCATCCGGGCCGAGGTCGTCGAGGTCGAGGTCGTCGAGGTCGACGGCGAGGGCGCAGGCGAGACCCCGGCCGACGACGCCGGCTAGCAGTCGCATGTCGGGGGAGCTGGGGGCGCTCCGGGGCCGACGGGTGGTGCTGGGCGTCGCGGGCGGCATCGCGGCGTACAAGGCCGTGGAGATCTGCCGGCAGCTCGTGGACGCCGGCGCCTGGGTGAGCCCGGTGCTCACCGAGGACGCGACCCGCTTCATCGGCGCGCTCACGTTCTCCGCGCTGGCCTCCGAGCCGGCTCGCACCTCGCTGTTCGGCGGGCCCGAGACCATCCCACACACCAAGCTCGGGCAGTCCGCGGACCTCGTCATCGTGGCTCCGGCCACCGCCCGGCTGCTCGGCAAGTACGCCGCCGGCATCTCCGACGACCTGCTGAGCGCCACGTTGCTCGCCACCCGGGCGCCGGTCCTGGTCGCACCCGCGATGCACACCGAGATGTGGGAGCACCCCGCGGTCCAGGAGAACCTCGCCACCCTGCGCCGCCGGGGGGTCCACGTGGTGGACCCGGAGTCCGGCCGGCTCGCGGGCGGCGACGTCGGCGAAGGCCGGTTGGCCGACCCGCGCGCGGATCGTCGCCGCGGCCGCGGACCTGCTCAGCCGAGGTCGGGACCTGGCGGGGGTCCGTGTGCTGGTCACAGCCGGCGGCACCCGGGAGGCGATCGACCCGGTGCGCTTCGTGGGGAACCGGTCGTCCGGGAAGATGGGCTACGCGGTGGCGGAGGTCGCGGCGAGCCGGGGCGCCTCCGTGACGCTCGTGGCCACCCAGGTGCGGCCCGTGTCGGCGGCCGTCACGGTCGTCCCGGTCGAGTCGGCCGAGGACATGTACCAGGAGGTGCTCACGCGGTTCCCGGACCTCGACGTCGTCGTCATGGCGGCCGCGGTCGCCGACTTCCGGCCGAAGGCGACGGCCGGGGAGAAGCTGAAGAAGCGCGACGGCCTGCCCGAGATCGTCCTCGAGCCGACGCCGGACATCCTCGGCGCGCTCGGCGCGGGCAAGGGCGCCCAGGTGCTGGTCGGCTTCGCGGCCGAGACCGAGCGGGTGCAGGAGCACGCGGCCGAGAAGCTGGCCGCCAAGCGGGTCGACCTCATGGTGGCGAACGACGTCAGCGCCCCCGACGCCGGGTTCGAAGTGGATACGAACCGGGCTATCCTCCTGCACTCCTCCGGGGCCGTCGAGGAAACGCCGCTGCTCAGCAAGACCGCATTGGCAGGGGTCATCCTCGATCGCGTCGCTGCCAGGATGGGCCGAGGGGCGCAAGGACCACCCGAGACCGGGAACACCACGACAAGGGAGAGCACGTGAGTTCGTACCTGTTCACTTCGGAGTCGGTCACCGAAGGCCACCCGGACAAGATGTGTGACCAGATCTCGGACTCGGTCCTCGACGCGATCTTCGAGGAGGACCCGAACAGCCGCGTGGCGTGCGAGAGCCTGATCACCACGGGTCTCGTCGTCGTGGCGGGGGAGATCAGCACCCAGGCCTACATCGACATCCCCCGCGTCGTGCGGGACACCGTCAACGCCATCGGCTACGACCGGGAGTCGTTCGGCTTCGACGGCCACACCTGCGGTGTCATCACCACGATCGACGAGCAGTCGCCGGACATCGCGATGGGCGTCGACAAGGCGGTCGAGCAGCGGGCCGGGACCGGCGACCACTACGACGAGGTGGGCGCGGGCGACCAGGGGATGATGTTCGGCTACGCCTGTGACGAGACCGAGGACCTGATGCCGATGCCGATCTGGCTCGCGCACCGGCTCGCGCACCGGCTCTCCGAGGTCCGCAAGTCCGGCGTGGTGCCGTACCTGCGCCCGGACGGCAAGACCCAGGTCTCGGTCGAGTACGTGGACGGCAAGCCGAAGCGGCTCACCACCGTCCTCATCTCGACCCAGCACGGCCCGGGCATCGACATCGAGACGATGATCAAGCCCGACCTGACCGAGCACGTCATCCGGCCGCTGCTCCCCGAGCAGTTCGCCGACGACGACTTCGAGATCCTCGTGAACCCGACCGGGAACTTCGAGCTCGGCGGTCCCCACGCGGACTGCGGGCTCACCGGCCGCAAGATCATCGTGGACACCTACGGCGGCATGGCCCGCCACGGTGGTGGGGCGTTCAGCGGCAAGGACCCCACGAAGGTGGACCGCTCGGCCGCGTACGCGGCGCGCCACGTGGCCAAGAACGTCGTGGCGGCCGGCATCGCGAGCCGCTGCGAGGTCCAGGTCGCGTACGCCATCGGGCGGGCCCACCCGGTCTCGATCATGGTCGAGACGTTCGGGACCTCCGAGATCGACCCGCTGAAGCTCTCGGACCTGATCGCCGAGCACTTCGACATGCGCCCCGCGGCGATCATCGAGCGCCTCGACCTTCGCCGGCCGATCTACCGGAAGACCGCGGCCTACGGCCACTTCGGCCGTCCGGACCCGGACTTCACCTGGGAGCGCACGGACCACGCGGACGCCCTCCGCAAGGCCGCCGAATCCCTGGCCTGAGCGACGACCGCGCGCTCTCGGCACGTTGAACCGCTCCTGAGCCGGTTGAGCGTGCCGAGAACCGATGGCGGACGGGTGTGTCGGGTCCGGCCCGACGTGCCCGCGCTCGACCGGACGTTCGACTACCTCGTGCCCGAGGCGATGGCCGCGGCCGTCACGGTCGGGACGATCGTTCGCGTGCCCTTGGCGGGGCGCCGGGTCCGGGGCTGGGTCGTCGCCGACGACGTCGCACCCGAGACCGATCGGCTCCTGCCCCTCGCGAAGGTCGTCGGCGCCGGACCGCCCGCCGAGGTCATCGAGCTGTGCGAGTGGGCCGCGTGGCGCTGGGCGGGCCCGGTCCCGCACCTCCTGCGGGCTGCCTCGCCGCCGAACGCGGTCCGTGGCGCGCCCCGGGTCGAGCCGGACCCGCTCCTCGAAGCCACGCCGGCGCCGCCGCCCGCGTTGCTGGCGTGGCCGCCGGCCGGCGACCGGCGCGACCTGGTCGCGCAGCTCGTCTCGCCGTCGGGCTCGACGCTCGTGATCGTGGCCGACACCAGCCGCCTCGCCGCCTTGCGCAAGCGGTTGGAGCGCGACGGGCACCGGATGCTGGAGCTGCGGGGCACCGAGCCCGACGCGGCCCGCACCCGGGCGTGGGCGGACGCCCGCGGGGGACGCTGCGTCGTCGTCGGCGGTCGGGTCGCGGTGTGGGCGCCGGTCCCGGACCTGGCCGCGATCATCGTGCTCGACGAAGGGGACGAAGCCCTCCAGGAGGAGCGCACGCCGACCTGGAACGCCCGCGACGTCGCGGTCGAGCGCGCGGCGCAATCGAACGCCGCGCTGACGCTGGTCGCCGCGGCCCCGAGCCTGGAAGCCGAGGCGATCGCGGGACCACCGCAGCGCCCGGATCGCGGAATCGAGCGCGACGGCTGGCCGATCGTCGAGGTGGTCGACCCCCGCGAGGAACCGCCCGGGACCGGACTGCTGACCGGGCCGCTGGCGACGGCGTTGCACCACGCGGTCGATCACGGCGGGCGCGCGGTCTGCCTGCTCAACCGCAGAGGTCGCGCGCGCCTGCTCGCGTCCGCGGCATGCAACGAGCTCGCCCGGTGCGAGCGGTGCGGCGCCTTCGTCGAGGAGACCGATGCCGGGACGTTGCGCTCCGCGAGCTGTGGCCTCGAGCGCCCGGTCATCTGCCTGCACTGCCACGCGACCCGGCTCAAGGGCCTCCGGCTCGGGGTGTCCCGGGTGCGGGAGGACCTCGCCGCGCTCTTGCCACGCGTGGAGGTGGTCGAAGTCGACGCGTCGACCGAGCCGCTCTCGGGCGGGCAGGTGTTCATCGGGACCGAAGCGGTGCTGCACCGGTTGCCCCCCGGACCACCGGTGCTGCTGGCCGCGTTCCTCGACTTCGACCAGGAGCTGCTCGCCCCGCGCTACCGGGCCGCGGAGCAGGCCCTCGGCCTGCTGGCGCGTGCGGCCCGCCGGGTCGGTCCGCGGGCGGGCGGGGGCCGCCTGCTCATCCAGACCCGGCTGCCCGATCACGAGGTGCTCGACGCGGCCCGCCGCGCCGACCCGACCGTCGTGGCCGCGGCGGAGCGGCCCCGACGCAAGGAGCTCGGCTACCCGCCGTTCGGTGCTCTGGCCGAGGTGCGCGGGGACGCCGACGCCGTCAGCACGTTGATCGCGGGGCTCGGGGAGCTGGACGACGTCGACGTCTTCGGGCCGACGAGCGCGGCGACCGGGCTGCAGGCACTGCTGCACGCGGGCGACGTCGAGGTGCTGTGCGACGCGCTGGCGCTGGTCGCGCCCGGCGCGCGCGCCGAAGGCCGGCTGCGGATCGCGGTGGATCCCCTCCGGGTCTGAGGTCTGATAGGCACCACGGCGGACGCACCGTGAACGGGGGACCGAACGTGACGCACACCTATCCCGACTTCGACGGTCACGTCGGCCGCACGTTCGCGGGGTCACAGGGATCGTGGCCGGCGCGCCCGACCCCGCCCCCGGGCGCGCCGAACGTCGTCGTGATGCTCGCCGACGACCTCGGGTTCGCCGACCTCGGTTGCTACGGCTCGGAGATCGACACCCCACACCTCGACGCGCTCGCGTCGCGCGGGGTCCGCTCCACGAACTTCCACACCGCGCCGTTGTGCTCGCCGACCCGGGCCGCGCTGCTCACCGGGCTCGAGTCCCACCGGGCCGGGTTCGGCACGGTCGCCCACCTCGACCCGGGGTTCCCGGGCTACGCGATGGAGCTCGGCCCCGACGCGGCGACGATCGCGGAGATCCTCCGGGACGAGGCGGGCTACGCCACGATGATGGTCGGGAAGTGGCACCTCGCGAAGGACTCCGACTGCTCGGCGGCCGGCCCCCAGCACTCGTGGCCGTGCCAGCGCGGCTTCGAGCGGTTCTACGGGATCCTCGACGCGTTCACCAACCAGCACCACCCGCACCGCATCGTGGAGGACAACCACCTCGTCGAGGTCGACCGCTACCCCGACGACTACTACTTCACCGACGATCTCACCGACCACGCGATCTCGATGATCCGCGAGCGCAAGGCGAGCAACCCCGAGCAGCCGTTCTTCCTCTACTTCGCGCACGGCGCGGTCCACGCCCCGCTGCACGCGCCCGCCGCGGACATCGAGAAGTACCACGGTCGCTACGACGGCGGCTGGGACCAGCTGCGAGCCGAGCGGTTCGCCCGCCAGCAGGAGCTCGGCATCGTCGCGCTCGGGCTGGAGCTGCCGCCCCGCAACACCGAGTCGAACCACGACGTGCAGCCTTGGGATGGTCTCGACGCGCGCGAGCGGGAGCTGTTCGCCGCGTCACATGGAGGTCTACGCGGGGATGGTCGATCGCATCGACCAGAACGTGGGCCGGCTGGTCGCGGCACTGGAGGAGCTGGGCGAGCTCGACAACACGATCATCGTGTTCCTCTCCGACAACGGCGCGTCACGCGAAGGCGAGGTCACGGGCACGACCGCGTACTACGTGCACCTCCTGCAGGGTGACGACCTGGACGCCGACTACGCGCGCCTCGACGAGATCGGGGGCCCCCGCACCACCCCGCACTACCCGCGGGGTTGGGCGATGGCGTCGGGCACCCCGTTCCGGTTGTACAAGATCAACACGCACCAGGGCGGGCACTCGGTCCCGTTCTGCTTGTCGTGGCCGGCCGGGCTCGCGGAACGGGGAGCGATCCGGAACCAGTACGCGCACGTCACCGACCTGCTGCCGACGCTGCTCGAGCTCATCGGCGTCGAGCGGCCGGACGCGCGCCACGGCGTCACGCTCGCGCCGCTCGAAGGGGCGAGCTTCGCGGCCGCGCTCACCGACGCCGCCGCGCCGAGCACGCATCCACAGCAGGTGTTCGAGTGCAACGGACACCGGGGGCTCTACCGCGACGGTTGGGAGCTGGTGACGTTGCATCAGCCCCTCACGCCGTTCACGGACGCGGAGTGGGAGCTGTACGACCTGACCACGGACCCGACCGAGCTGCGCAACCTCGCGGCCGAGGAGCCCGAGCGGGTCCAGGAGATGGCCGCGGCGTGGGAGGAGCTGGCCTGGGCGCACTACGTCTACCCGCTCGACGAGGGCAGCAGCATCAAGTACCTGCAGCGGCCCGAGCGCAGCGCGGTGTACGGGGAGCCCGTCACGATCCGGCGGGGGACACCGACGCTCGAGCGGTGGCGGTCGGTCCAGCTGCTCTGGTTCCGGTCGGTGAACATCCGCGTGCAGCTCCATCACCGCGCCGGCGACGAAGGGATGCTCGTCGCGCACGGCGACCAAGGTGCGGGGTACGCGCTGTACGTGCTCGGCGGCGAGCTGCTCTTCGTCCACAACAACGGCCGCGGCGCGATGTTGACGGTGTCCGGCGGTGTCATGGCCGAAGGGGTCTCGGAGGTCGTGGCGGACCTGCGCGCGACCGGTGGGCAGCAGTGGGAGCTCACGCTCTCGGTCGACGGCACGCTGCGGGCCACCCAGCCGGGCGTCCCCATGCTGTTCGGCATCGCGCCGTTCGAGGGCATCGACGTCGGGATCGACCGCCGGTCGCCGGTGTCGTGGGAGATCTACGAGGAGCACGGACCGTTCCCGTACACGGGTGAGCTCGACGCGGTCACCTACACGCCCGGAGAGCCGGGTCCCGATGCGCCGGCGCGGATGATGGACATGCTCCGCGACCTGGGAGCCGCGTTCGAATGACTGGTCGAGCCGTCGGCGGTGGCCGTCCGCAGGTCCCGGGAAACGCAGTCATCCTGGTATCCTGAGTCCCGTGCCGACGTATCAGATCCGCCAGTTCGGCGACCCCGTGCTGAAGCAGCGCTCGAAGGACGTCGAGGATGTCGACGGCACCCTCGCGCGCACGATCGACGCCATGTACGAGACGATGTTCGAGGCGGACGGCGGTGGTCTGGCCGCGCCGCAGGTGGGGATCGGGCGGCGGTTCTTCGTGTACAAGACCGAGGACGGCCCGCAGGTCGCGATCAACCCGGAGATCGTCGACTCGTCGGGTGAGGTCGAGTGGACCGAGGGGTGCCTGTCCATCCCCGGCATCGGGTTCGAGATCGTGCGGCCCGAGCTCGTCACGCTGCGTGCGGTGGACATCGACGGCAACGAGGTCCTGATCGAGGCCGACGACTACCTCGGCCGGATGTTCCAGCACGAGATCGATCATCTCGACGGGATCCTCGCCATCGACCGGGTCGATCCCGACGAGCGCAAGAAGGCGCTCAAGGCAATCCGCGAGCAGGAGATGAGCCTGGCCGCGGATGGTGCTCCAGCCCGACTCCTCGGCTGAGCGCTCCCGCCTCGTGCGCGTCGTCTACCTGGGCACCCCGCGTGACGCGGTCCCGCCGCTGGAGGCTCTCCACGCCGCGGGCCACGACGTCGCGCTCGTCGTCACGCAGCCCGATCGCAAGCGCGGTCGCGGTGGCGCGCTCGTCCCGAGCCCGGTGAAGGCCGCGGCCGAGGCGCTCGAGCTGGCGGTGGCCACGCCCCAGCGCGCGCGCGAGGTCGTCGACCAGGTAACGGCGACCGGGGCGGAGCTCGGTGTGGTCGTGGCCTTCGGCCAGATCCTCCCCGTCGCGCTGCTGGAGTCCCTGCCGTCCGGCTTCGTCAACGTGCACTTCTCGTTGCTGCCGCGCTGGCGCGGTGCCGCGCCGGTCGAGCGGGCGATCCTCGCGGGCGACGCGGAGACGGGCGTCGACATCATGGCGATCGAAGCCGGTCTCGACACCGGCCCGGTGTTCGCGTCGAGCGCGGACTCCGATCGAAACGGCCGAGACCGCGGGTGAGCTGCACGCGCGGCTGGTGGGGATGGGCACCGACCTGCTGCTCGCGACGCTCCCCGACGTCCCGACCATCGAGCCCCGCCCGCAGGTCGGCGAACCGACATACGCCGAGAAGCTGACCGTCGAGGAGTTCGAGCTCGACCCGAGCGCGCCGCCCTCCGAGCTCGTGCGCGCGGTACGGGCCGGGAACCCCCGCCCCGGAGCCTGGATCCCCGTCGACGGCAAGCGGCTGAAGGTGTGGCGCGCGCACATCGAGGACGGACGGTTCGTACCCGACGAGGTGCAACCCGAGGGAAAGCGTCCGATGCCGTATTCCGCGTGGCGCACGGGCCACCGCGGCGCGGCACCGTTCGCGTGACCACGACGCCCCGCGAGGTCGCGCTCGAGGCCCTGGTGCGCGTCGAGGAGGGTGCCTACGCGAACGTCCTGCTCCCCGGGCAGTTGCGCACGACCGGGTTGGAGCAGCGGGAGCGGGCCCAGACGACCGAGCTCGTCTACGGGACCCTCCGGCGGCGCCGCTCGCTCGACGCGCTGCTCGAGCCGGTGCTCGACCGCGATCTCGACGACCTGGACCCGCCGGTGCGCGCCGCGCTGCGACTCGGGGTGTACCAGCTCGTCGAAGGGGTTGCACCCCACGCCGCCGTCGGGGAGACCGTCGGCGCGCTGGCCCGGGTCGCGCCGCGCGCCAAGGGGTTCGTGAACGCCGTGCTGCGGCGGGTGGCCGACCTCGGACCGCCCTGGCCGTGGCCCGACGGCGACTCGGTGCACGCGGTGGGTGTCCGCACGTCGATGCCCGACTGGATCGTCGACCGGATGTTCACCGACCTCGGCGTCGAGGACGGTCGGGCGGCACTGGAGATCGCGAACGAGCCGCCGGCGGTGACGCTGCGGGTCAACCCAGGGCGGGCGAACGCGGCCGACGTCGAGGGGGAGCTCGTTGCGGCGGGCGCCGGGGTCGAGCGTGGCGCGCTGCTGCCCGACGCGCTGATCGTGCGGGGTGGTGGCGACCCCGGGCAGATCGCGGCGGTGGTCAACGGGCGCGCGACCCCGCAGGATCAGGGGAGTCAGGCGGTTGCGTTCGCGGTGGGTGCCCGCGCCGGCGACCGGGTGCTGGAGGTGGGCGCGGCGCCGGGCGGGAAGGCGACTGCACTCGCGGAGACGATGGACGACCGCGGCGCGGTGGTGGCCGTCGACGTCCACCCCGGCCGGCTCGCGCTGGTGCAACGCGCGACGCGCCGGCTCGGGTTGCGCGCGGTGCATCCCGTCGCGGCCGACGGGCGGCGGCTCCCGTTCCCGTCCGCATCCTTCGACCGGGTCCTGCTCGACGCGCCGTGCTCGGGCCTCGGTGTGCTCCGGCGCCGGGCGGAGGCCCGGTGGCGGATCGAGCCCGCGGCGGTCGACGAGCTCGCGGCGTTGCAACGGGACCTGCTGGCGAGTGCGGCGGGGATGGTGCGGCCGGGCGGGCGGCTCGTGTACTCGGTGTGCACCCTCACGAGGGCCGAGACGATCGACGTCGACGAGTGGGCCCGCACCTCGCTCCCCGAGCTCGTCGCCGACCCCGCGCCGGCCGGTCCGTGGCGCGCGTGGGGGAGAGGTGCGTTGCTGCTCCCGCAGGTCGCGGGAACCGACGGGATGTATCTGCTCACGCTCACCCGGTCCCCGGAGCCCTCCCGCTAGGGTCGAGAACATGGGAAAGATCGCACCGTCGATTCTCTCGGCAGACTTCGCCGAGCTGGCCAAGGAAGTGGACCGGATCCGGCCGCAGGCGGATCTCCTGCACGTCGACGTGATGGACGGGCACTTCGTGCCGAACCTCACGATCGGCGCGCCAGTGGTGAAGTGCCTGCGCCCGCGCACGGATCTCTACCTCGACTGCCATCTGATGATCGACAACCCGGGCGACCTGCTCGACGACTTCGCGAAGGCCGGCGCCGACTCGTGCACGGTGCACGTGGAGCTCGGTGACCCGCGCCCGCTCTTCGACCGGATGCGCGCGCACGGCATGCGGGTCGGGCTCGTGCACAACCCGGAGACGCCGCTCGAGGTGGTGCTGCCGTACCTCGAAGAGATCGACATCCTGCTCTTCATGAGCGTCCACCCCGGCTTCGGCGGCCAGTCATTCATCCCCGAGGTGCTCGACAAGCTGCGCGCGGCGCGCCAGATCGTCGACGAGCGCGGGCTCGCGGTGGAGCTCGAGATCGACGGCGGGATCAACGTCGCGACCGCCCACTTCGCGGCCGAGGCTGGGGCCGACATCCTTGTGTCCGGCAGCGCGATCTTCCACGCCGAGGATCCTCTGGCTGCCGCGGCGGAGATTCGGGCTGCGGCCTGGCCCGAGCTCGTCACCACGTAGCCGGTGCTGCGCGCGAAGGTCCTCACCGTCTCGGACGGCGTCGGCGCCGGGGTCCGCGACGACGCGTCGGGCCGTGCGCTCGTCGCGCGGTTGACCGAAGCGGGCTTCGAGGTGACCGACCACCGGGTGAGCGCCGACGGCGTGGACGTCGTCGCCGACGTGCTGCGCTCGATGACCGACGGCTTCGCCGGACTGGTGGTCACGACCGGTGGCACCGGCTTCGGCCCGCGCGATCTCACGCCGGAGGGGACCCGTGCGGTGATCGAGCGCGAGGCGCCCGGGTTGGCCGAGGCGATCCGCCGGGTGAGCGACGCCGGCGACCGTGGGTTCGGGATGCTCTCCCGGGCGGTGTGCGGCACGCGGGGCGCGACGCTGATCTGCAACACCCCGGGCTCGTCGGGCGGGGCGGTCGAGGCGCTCGACGTGATCCTCCCGGTCATCGCGCACGCCCTCGACCTGCTCGCCGGCGGCCACCCCCACTGACCCACCTCCCCGTGACGCCGGCACCGGGTTCCGGATCCAAAATAGAAACGTGTTCCATTTTTGGTCCGGCGGTGATATTCTTGACCCGGTAGTCAAGTGAGCCAGGCCGGTCCGGAGGGGCCGGGTGAACCCAACTGAACACGTCCTCGGGGTGCGGGTGAAAGTCCCGACCGGCGGTAACCCCCACGGGGGGAGCCCGCGAACCTCCGGCAACCAGCCGGGGGCCGACCGAGTGAGACTCTCGGGCCGACGGTCACAGTCCGGATGGGAGAGGGCGACGGCGAATCCGGCGTGCTGCGCGTGTGCCTGGTCGTCGATCGCTGCACCCCCATGGTCGGAGGTGTGGCATGCGTGAGGGAACGGACGAGGAGCTGATGGCGGCGGCGGCCACGTTGGCCCGGTCCGCCCGCCTCGTGACCCCGCCCAACCCCTGGGTCGGCTGCGTGGTCGTGCACGACGGCGAGATCGTCGGACGAGGGGGGACCGGTCCGTACCCCGGGGGTGCCCACGCCGAGGTGGCGGCCCTGCGCGATGCCGGAGCCCGGGCTGCCGGGGCGACCGCGTACATCACGCTCGAGCCGTGCAACCACTTCGGGAAGACGCCGCCGTGCACCGAGGCGCTGATCGCGGCAGGTGTCGCCCGGGTCGTGGTCGCACTCGAGGATCCCGACCGCCAGGTCCGGGGGACCGGGATCGCCCGGCTCCGGGACGCGGGCATCGACGTCACGGTCGGCGTCGGTGCCAACGCCCTCCAGGCGACCCTCGCGCCGTACCTGCACCAGCGGGCGACCGGTCGGGCGTTCGCGTTGCTGAAGACCGCGATGAGCATCGACGGGCGCACGGCGGCGGCCGACGGCAGCTCGCAGTGGATCACCGGGAGCGAGGCCCGCGCCGACGCCCACCGGATCCGGGCCGAGTCCCAGGCGGTGGTGGTCGGGCCCGGCACCGCGTGCGCGGATCGGCCGCGACTCACGGTCCGCGACCATGACGGGCTGATCGAGCGCCAGCCGTTGCGCGTCCTGCTGGACGCGCACGGGCGGGTCGCCGCCGAGGGCCCGCTCTTCGACCAGCACCTGGCTCCCACGTTGGTGGTGACCACCGAGTCCGCGCCGCCCCCGGCAGTCGACGCCTGGCAGGCCGCCGGGGCGAAGGTCGAGGTGCTGGCCCCGGGCGCGCAGGGACGCGGCGTCGACCTCGAGGGGCTGCTCACGCTGCTCGCCCGGAGCCACGGCGTGCTCCAGGCGATGATCGAAGGTGGTGGCCGGCTCCACGGTGCCTTCGTCGACGAACACCTGGCCGACCGGCTCGTCGCGTACGTGGCGCCGGTGCTGCTCGGCGAGCGCGGGCACCCGGTGATCGGCTTCCCGGGCCCCGACACGCTGGCCGACGCGACGCGCTGGCGCTGTCCGCGACGTGGCCACGCTGGGCGCGGATGTCCGGCTGACCCTGGACCCGCCCGACCGATCGGCGGTGGCCTGATGTTCACCGGCATCGTCGAGGAGCTGGGTCGGGTGCGCGCGCTGCTCCCCGACGAGGGGGGTGCCCGGATCGAGATCACCGCGGCCACGGTGCTCGGCGACGCCGAGATCGGCGCGTCGATCGCGGTCAACGGCTGTTGCCTGACGGTGGTCGAGCTCGCCGACGGGTGGTGGGCCGCGGACGCGGTCACCGAGACGCTCGTGCGCACCAGCCTCGGCGCGTTGTCGGTCGGGGATCCGGTCAACCTCGAGCGGCCGCTGCGGCTGAGCGACCGGCTCGGCGGTCATCTCGTCCAGGGCCACGTCGACGGTGTCGGCGAGCTCGTCGACCGCGCGCCGTTGCCGGACGGCTCGACCCGCATGCGGTTCCAGCTTCCGGCGCACCTCACCCGCTACATCGTGGAGAAGGGATCGATCACGGTGGACGGCATCAGCCTCACCGTGGCCGCGGTGCACGACGACGGCTTCGATGTCGCCGTCATCCCGCACACGCTCGAGGTGACGAACCTCGGCTCGAAGCAACCCGGTGACCCGGTGAACTTGGAGGTCGACGTGCTCGCGAAGTACGTCGAGCGCCTGCTCACACCCGGTGCCGCCTCGGAGTACCCGCGAGCACCCAGCCGGGGACCGGACCTTCCGGCCCCGAGCGCATCCCACCAGAGAGAAGGCACGCCATGACGTTCGATCACATCGAGAACGCGATCGCGGCGATCGGCCGGGGCGAGGTGGTCATCGTGGTCGATGACGAGGACCGCGAGAACGAGGGCGACCTCATCGTGGCCGCGGAGAAGATCACGTCCGAGGCGATGGGCTTCATGGTGCGCCACACGAGCGGCGTGATCTGCATGCCGATGATGGGCGAGCGCCTCGACGAACTGCAGCTCCCGCTGATGGTGTCGAACAACACCGAGTCCCAGCGCACCGCGTTCACGGTCTCGGTGGACGCGAAGCACGAGACGACGACCGGGATCTCCGCGGTCGACCGGGCCACGACGGTCCGCACGTTGGTGAACCCCGAGTCCGGCTCCGAGGACTTCGTGCGCCCCGGCCACATCTTCCCGCTTCGCTACCGCGAGGGCGGCGTGCTGAAGCGGGCCGGCCACACCGAGGCGGCAGTGGACCTGGCCCGGCTCGCCGGGCTCGCGCCGGCGGGTGTGCTCGCGGAGGTGGTCAACGACGACGGCACGATGGCCCGCATGCCGCAGCTCGAGGTCTTCGCGGCCGAGCACGGGCTGCAGCTGATCACGATCGCGGACCTGATCCGGTTCCGCCGTCACCGCGAGAAGCTCGTCCGCCGGGTGTCGGAAGCCCGCATCCCGACGAAGTACGGCGACTTCACCGCCTACGTGTTCGAGAGCCTGCTCGACGGGGTCGAGCACATGGCGTTCGTGCGCGGCGACGTCTCCGGCCAGGAGAACGTGCTCGTGCGCGTGCACTCCGAGTGCCTCACGGGCGACGTGTTCGGATCGCTGCGCTGTGACTGCGGGCTGCAGCTGGACCGGGCCCTCGAGCAGGTCGCGGCCGCGGGCCAGGGTGCGGTGGTGTACCTGCGCGGCCACGAAGGTCGGGGGATCGGCCTCGGGCACAAGCTGCGGGCGTACACGCTCCAGGACCAGGGCCGCGACACCGTCGAGGCGAACGAGGACCTCGGGTTCCCGGCGGACTCCCGCGAGTACGGCATCGGCTCGCAGATCCTGGTGGACCTCGGCATCACCACCATGCGGCTGATGACGAACAACCCCGCGAAGTACGGCGGCCTCGAGGGCTTCGGTCTGGAGATCGTCGAGCGGGTGCCGGTGTCGATCCCGCCGACCGAGGAGAACATCGCCTACCTGCGCACGAAGCAGGAGAAGATGGGGCACCTCCTCGACATCGAGGACGAGCAGCTCGGAGGTAGCTGAGCGATGGGCGCACTTCATCATGGGTGACTACTCGGCTCCCGCCCACGAGTTCGACGGCAGGGGGATGCGCGTCGCAATCGTCGTCGCCCGGTTCAACCAGCACATCACGGGTGAGCTGCTCGGGGGTGCCCGGCGGGCGTTGCGCGACGCGGGCGTCGCCCCCGAGGACGTCACCGTCGCCTGGGTCCCGGGTGCGTTCGAGCTGCCGTTGGTGGCCAAGCACCTCGCGAGCTCCGGTTGGTGCGACAGCGTCGTGTGCCTGGGCGCCGTCATCCGGGGCGAGACCCCGCACTTCGAGTACGTCGCCGGGGAAGCCGCGAGAGGGTTGCAGGAGGTGGCGCTGGCCACGGGGATCCCGATCGTGTTCGGGGTCCTGACCACGGACACGCTGCAGCAGGCGCTCGACCGGGTCGGCGGATCCGAGGGGCACAAGGGTGAGGAAGCGGCGAACACCGCCCTCGAGATGATCGAATTGCTGCGCCGGCTCGCCAAACTGGGCGACCCGAGGGCCACCGCCGAGTAGAAACGCTTCCCACATGTTGCGCATCGTCCTGCCCAAGGGCTCGCTCGAGCGGGCCACCCTGCAGCTCTTCGAAGACGCGGACCTCACGGTCCAGCGTGATTCGGACGTCGACTACCGCGGTGCGATCGATGATCCCCGCGTGATCGACGTGACCGTGCTGCGGCCCCAGGAGATCCCCCGGTACGTCGAGTCGGGGCTCTTCGACGTGGGGATCACCGGCCGCGACTGGATCGAGGAGACGTCGGCCGAGGTCGTCACGCTCAGCGAGCTGCACTACTCGAAGGCGACCGCGCGCCCGATCCGGATGGTGGTTGCCGTTGCGGGGGAGTCGCCGGTCGGCAAGGTCGAGGACCTGCCGGCGGGGGTGCGGGTCCACACCGAGTACCCGGAGCTCACCCGCCGCTTCTTCACCAAGGCCGGCGTCGACGCGGAGATCACGCTCTCCTACGGCGCGACCGAAGCGAAGATCCCGGAGATCGCCGACGCGGTGGTCGAGATCACCGAGACGGGGCGCGCGTTGCGGGCCGCGGGGCTCAAGGTCCTCGACACCATCCTCATCTCGTACACCGAGCTGATCGCCAACCAGCAGTCGTTCGACGACCCGGCGAAGCGCAAGGCCATGGAGCAGATCCGGACGTTGCTCACGGGTGCGCTCGAAGCGCGCGGGCGCGTGCTCATGAAGCTGAACGTCGAGGAGGCCGCGCTGGACGCGGTCATCGCGTTGCTCCCGGCGTTGAAGTCGCCAACGGTGTCGAAGCTGTTCGGCGAGGACGGGTATGCGGTCGAGACCGTCGTCGCGAAGGCCCAGATCAACATCCTGATCCCGGCATTGAAGGACGCGGGCGCGACCGACATCATCGAGCTCCCGATCGCGAAGATCGTCCACTGAGCCCAGCAGCGATGACGGGACGGGTGGTGGCGTTCGACGAGCGGCGGGGCCTCGGGGTCATCGAGGGCGCCGACGGGAAGCAGTTCCCGTTCCACTGCACGCGCATCGCGGACGGCTCGCGCACGATCGGCGTGAACACGTCCGTCGCGTTCGACGTCGTTGCGGGCCAGCTGGGTCAGTGGGAGGCGGCGGCCATCAAGCCGGCACCCGCCTGATCCGGCTCTCTAGTCCGAGCTCGGGTGGTCGGGCTCGCGCTCCGGGATCTCGGCGACCTTGCTCGGAGTGAGGCGGTCGTCGAGGACCATGACGCCGGCGGCCCGGTCGTGCAGGCCCCGGTGGCTCGGGCGGCGCAGGATCGGGGCGTAGACGATGACCGACCAGAAGAAGCCGAACGACTGCGGCCAGGTCAACGCGAGTGCGAGCAGCAGTCCGGCCTGGGGGACGAGCCAGCGGATGAAGCCGGCGCGCAACCCCGGGAACCCACGCGCCTCGACGGAGACGACGCGGGTGCGCACGGCCATGTTCCCGAGCGTCCGGCCCAGCAGTCCGACCATCCCGATCTGGTAGCAGGCGACGAGCACGATCTGGATCCACGCACCGGTGCGACCGGTCGCGGCGATCAGCAGCCCGCCGACGAGTGACAGCAGGAGCCCGTCGATGAGCGCGCCCCCGAGCCGCAGACCGGGACTCGCGACATCGGAGAACTCGCCGGCGTCGGACGAGGGCAGCCGCCGCGGTGGCCGCGGGACGCGATCCGGGCCCGCCGGCGGCCGGGGCACCCGATCGGGGTCGAGGGCGGGCGGCGCGTCGACGTGCTCGAACCTCACGTCGCCGGTCGTGTCGGCGAGGAAGTCGATGAACCGCTGGGTCTGGTCCCGCGCCCCGTCGGGCACCGAGACCGAGCTCGATCCCCATTGGGCCGAGATCTGCGCGTCGTCGAGGAGGAGCGCCAACCCTTCGCGTTGGGTCGGTGTCCAGCCCGTCAGTGCCAGCTCGACCATCTGCCCTCCGGGTCCTTCGAGCGCCTGGACCATGATGGCACTCCAGGTCGCGGCGACAACGACGGGAGACGCAGGGTGGTGGCGACGGACTCGGAGGGCGCGCGGCCGGTCGACGACCTCGCCCACGTCGACGCTGCGTTCGAGCTGCTGGCCGGGTCGGTCGCCGGATTGACCGAGGGTGATGCCCGCGGTGGCTGCCGGTTGCCGGGTTGGACTCGCGGCCACGTGCTCACGCACCTGTCCCGCAACGCGGACGGGCAGCGGCGGATGGTCGACGGCGTCCTGCGCGACGAGGTGGCGGACCAGTACCCCGGCGGCGACCAGCAGCGTCGCGGCGACATCGAAGCCGGTGCCGACCGTCCCGTGGCCGAGCTGCTCGCGGACCTCGTCGACAGCCAGCGCGCGCTGGTCGATGCGTGGAGCCGGGTCGCCGACGGCAGCTGGGACCGGCTCACCCGGGCGCGGGCCGGGACCCGTCCGGTGCGCGACGGCGTCATGTCGCGCCGGCGGGAGATCCTCGTGCACCTCGTCGACCTCGACGTCGGTGTCACCCCGGAGCAGCTGCCCGCCGACTACCTCACCCGCGACGCAGCGTGGATCGCCGAGTTCCGCTCCGACTGGTGACGGCTACGGCGCGCCCCGCAGCACGCAGAACTCGTTGCCTTCGGGATCCGCGAGCACGACCCAGCTGACGTTGCCCTGGCCGACGTCGACCTGGTGGGCGCCGAGCCTGAGGATGCGCTCGACCTCCGCCCGTTGGTTCCCGTCGGCCGCGCGCAGGTCGAGGTGGATCCGGTTCTTCACCGTCTTCTCTTCCGGGACCCGCGCGAACAACACCGTCGGTCCGCCGCTCGCATCACCGATCTCGACGTCGCGGTCGTCGCGTTCGACGACGACCCAGTCGAGGACCTTGCACCAGAACTCGGCCAGCCGTTCGGCATCGGTGCAGTCCACGATGATCTCGACGAGTCGGCTCGTCATGCGCGCTCCCCCCTCAGAACGGGCCCTCGTTCGGGCCGGGCACCCCGTCGATGTTGCGAGAGAGATGGTTCGCGGTGTTCACGAGGCACACGTGCGTGAACGCCTGGGGGAAGTTGCCGAGCTGGCGGCCGGCCCCGCCGTCGTACTCCTCGGCGAGGAGACCGACGTCGTTGGTCAGGCCGATGAGCCGCTCGAACAGGGCGATCGCATCGTCCTTGCGGCCGATGAGCGCGAGGTTGTCCGCGAGCCAGAACGAGCAGGGGAGGAACGCACCCTCGCCGGCCGGGAGCCCGTCCACGGCGCCGTCGGGGCTGGTGTCGTAGCGTGCGACGAAACCCTCCTTGAGCAGCGTCCGTTCGATCGCGGTGACGGTACCGACGACCCGCACGTCGGCGCCGGGCAGGAAGCCGACCATCGGCATCATCAGCACGGCTGCGTCGAGCTTCTTCGAGCCGTAGGCCTGGGTGAACGCGCCGAGCTCCGCGTCGAAGGCCTCCGTGCACACCTGCGCATGGATCTCGTCGCGGATCGCTCGCCAGCGGTCGGCCGGCCCCTCCAGTCCGAAGTCCTCGACGTTGTGCACCGCGCGGTCGAACGCGAGCCAGGCCATCACCTTGGAGTGCGTGAAGTGCTGCCGCGGCCCCCGCACCTCCCAGATGCCCTCGTCGGGCCGGCGCCACAGGTTCTCGAGCGCGCCGATCAGCGCGCGCTCGAGGTCCCACGAGTGGCGGTGCTGGTCGTCGTCGGGCAGGAGCCGGCGGGTCTGGTACAGCGTCGCGAGGACCTCGCCGTACACGTCGAGCTGGAACTGCTCGCTCGCCGCGTTGCCGACGCGCACGGGCGTGGAGTCCTGGTAGCCGTCGAGCCAGTCGATCGGGTACTCGGTGAGCCGGCGTTCCCCGCCCGCGCCGTACATGATCTGGAGATCTTCCGGGTCGCCGGCCGCGGCGCGCAGCAACCAGTCGCGCCACGCGAGTGCCTCCTCGGAGAACCCGCCGACCGTGAGTGAGGACAGCGTCAGTGTCGCGTCCCGCAGCCAGCAGTACCGGTAGTCCCAGTTGCGCACGCTGCCGAGCCACTCGGGCAACGAGGTGGTGGGCGCGGCGACGATCCCGCCCGTAGGGGCGTACGTGAGCGCCTTCAGGGTGATGAGCGAGCGCATCACCTCCTCCTTCCACCCCCCGTCATAGGTGCACTGGCTCGCCCAGTGCCGCCACCACCGCGCGGTCTCCTTGATCGCGCGCTCGGCGTCGACGGGTCGGGGTGGCGGTTCGTGTGATGCGTAGTACGCGAGGACGAACGGGACCTTCTCGCCCGCGTTGACCACGAAGTCCGCGATGGTCGCCTTCGCCGCACCGTGCGTGTGCACCGGGGTGCGCAGCACGATCGCGTCCGGACCGGCGACGGCCCTCAGGCTGTCGTCCTCGAACCGGCCGACCCACGGCACGATCGATCCGTAGTCGAACCGGATGGTCATGTCCATGTGCATCGGGACCCGACCGGACACGCCTTCGACCAGGCGGACGATGTCGACGGTCCGGCCGCGGTTCGGCATGCAGTCGGTGACCTTCACGACGCCGTCGTCGGTGACGAACGTCGTCTCGAGCACCAACGTGTTCTCGAGGTACCGCCGCTCGACCCGCTGCAGGCCACCGGCGGGTGCGAGCTGCCACCGCCCGTTGTTGCGATCACCGAGGAGCGCGGCGAACACCGCGCCCGAGTCGAACCGGGGCACGCACAACCAGTCGATCGAGCCGTTCTTGCCCACGAGGGCCGCGGTCTGCGTGTCCCCGATCGAGCGCGTAGTCCTCGATCAGCTGGGTCACGGAGCGGGCGTGCCCTCCCCGGGCTGACCGACTTCGGAGCTGACCTCGACGTAGCCGAGTCGCAACGCCGCCACCGCCTGGCGCAACGGCTCGGCGTTCGGCCCGAGCCGGTCACCCAGCGCGTCTACCAGGGCACCCATCGCGTCGAGCGCGATCGCGGCCTGGGAGAGCGACTCGGGCCGTTCGGCGGCGAGGCCCAGGTGCAGCACCGTGATCTCCTGGAGCTCGACCGCGAATTGGGTGACGATGGCCTCGACCGGCGTCTCCGCCAGCCGGGTCAGCATCTCGCGCATCTGCTCCGGGTCGATGTCGTCCGGTGACCCGTCGTCGGGTGGTCCGCCACCCGGCCCGGCACCTGACCCGCTGCCGATCCCGCCACCGGGGGGCGGCGATCCGGAGCCGGCGGGCGGTACCGGGTCCTCGCCGTAAGGTGTCCAGAGGCTGCTCACCCTGGTATCCTCGCACGGCAATCCAGTTGGGAAGTGGGACATCGCGCGGAAAGCTGCTCCGGCAGCACGTTTGCGCCGGTGGCCCCACCCGGCCGGGGCAGCTGTGCGGAGGTGCCGTCGAGGCCCTGAGGTGCGGTGCCACCGAGTCCGGGTCGTCCTCTCTTCGGCCCACCCAGGTCGCGTGGCGGACGCTTCTCCTTTGAAGTGACCGCCGTCGGCTCCGGTGCCGGCGGGTCCCGAACCCGAGAGGTGATGCCAACATCGCAGCCGCCGACGAAGCAAGGATCAACGACCGCATCCGCGCCCGAGAAGTGCTGCTGATCGCTGCTGACGGCGAACAGCTCGGGGTGCGGCCGCTGCCGCAGGCGTTGGCAATCGCACGCGAGCAGGAGCTCGACCTCGTCGAGGTCGCGCCCAACGCGAACCCGCCGGTGTGCCGGATCATGGACTACCGCCGCTGGCAGTACGAGCAGCAGCAACGGCGCAAGGAGTCACGCAAGAAGGCCACGAACGTCGTCATCAAGGAGATGAAGTTCCGGCCCAAGATCGACGGCCACGACTACACGACCAAGATGAAGCACGTCCAGCGGTTCCTGGGCGAGGGCAACAAGGTCAAGCTCACGATCATGTTCCGTGGACGTGAGATGGCCCACCCCGAGCTCGGCCTGAAGATCCTGAACAAGATCGCGGAAGACGTGGCGGAGATGGCCATCGTCGAGTCCTCCCCCCGCCAGGACGGGCGGAACATGACGATGGTGCTGCACCCGACCAAGAAGCCCAAGACACCGTCCAAGAGAGCCAACAACAACCACGACGACGACGGCGGCGAGGATCGGACGACCGAGCCCGCCCCCACCCAGGGAGCCTGAGAGATGCCGAAGGTCAAGACGCACCGGGGCGCCGCCAAGCGCTTCAAGGTCACCGGTACCGGCAAGATCCGGCGGCGCAAGGCGTTCCGCTCGCACCTGTTGGAGAAGAAGTCGAGCCGGCGCACCCGTCGGCTCGGCCGCGGCGCCGAGGTCACCGGCGGCGACAAGAAGCACGTCGAGCGGATGTTGGGACGGGCCTGACCGTCGTTCGACCCTCGGCTCGCATCCGGGCCGAGCGGGATCTGGGAAGAAAGTGAGCAAGCGATGGCACGCGTCAAGCGCGCAGTCCAGGGCAAGAAGCACCGCCGGGCCGTCCTCGAGAAGGCCCAGGGATACTCGGGGGCGCGGAGTCGTCACTTCCGCAAGGCCAACGAGCAGGTCATGCACTCGGGCAACTACGCCTTCCGTGACCGTCGCGGCGCGCAAGGGCGACTTCCGCAAGCTGTGGATCGTCCGGATCAACGCCGCGTGCCGTCAGCAGGGCATCAGCTACTCGCGGTTCATCGCGGGGCTGAAGGCCGCCGACGTCGAGGTCGACCGCAAGGTGCTCGCCGACCTCGCGGTGCGCGACTCCGACGCATTCGGCGCCCTCGTCACGCACGGCGCGCGAGGCCCTCGAAGCGGCGTGACCACCGGCGGGCCGGCAGCACTCGGCTCGAAGCACTCCGAGATCAAGCGGCTCCGGTCGTTGCTGCGCGATCCGTCGGCGTGCGCCGCGGAGTCGGCGTTCGTCCTCGAGGGCCCGCGGATCGTCGAGGACGCGCTGCGCCGGGACGCAGTGTTCGACGCGATCTTCCTCGGGCCCGAACGCGCGGACGTCCTTCCGCGAGCTGCTGGCGCTCCCGCACGCCTCCGACGTCACCGATCTTCGATCTGAAGGAAGGGGTGCTGGAGAAGCTCGGCTCGACCCGCACCCCGCAGCCGGTGCTCGCGGTCGCGACGATCCCACCGCGGCCGACGATCGGCGCGTTGTCCGGTGACGGCCCGGTGATCGTCGCGGTGGGCGTCTCCGACCCGGGCAACCTCGGCACCCTGCTGCGCAGCGCGGAGGCGGCGGGATGTGCCGGCGTGGTGTGCTGCGGCGAGTCGGTCGACGTGTACAACCCGAAGGTCGTGCGGGCGTCGGCGGGCGCGGTGTTCGGCATCCCGATCGTCGCGTCCCGACCCGGCGGACCCGAGAACGATCCGGTCGACGTGCTCGACCGCGCTCGGTGCGGCGGGACGGAAGCGCTACGGCGCGACGGTCGGTGGCGTGCCTGCGTCGGACGTCGACCTCACGGTTCCCGGTCGCGCTCGTGCTCGGCAACGAGGCGCACGGCCTGTCCGACACGGTGGTCGCCCACGTCGACGGCCTGATCTCGATCCCGATGGCGGGATCGGCGGAGAGCCTCAACGTCGCGATGGCCGGGACGGTGCTCGCGTTCGAAGCCGCACGGCAGCGCCGTGGCTGAGCGCCCGGAAAGAGTCGGGGCGGCTCGGGGCGCCTTCTCTAGACTCGCAGGGCCCATGCATCCTCGTTGCCATGTCTGCTGACCTCCTCGCCGAGCTCGATCTCGACGGCGCGCGTGCGGCCGTCACCGCGGCCGGGTCCCTCGAGGAGCTCGACGACCTCCGCAAGCGCCTGACCGGCAAGAGCTCGGCCGCGGCGCGGGTCAAGCAGTCGATCAAGGACCTCCCCGGCGACCAGAAGCCGGTCGTGGGCAAGGCGGTCTCCGAGTTCACCGCGGCCGTGACCGCGGCGATCGACGCGCGCAGTGCCGACCTTGCTCCCGTCGAGGATGCCGGACCGGTGCTCGACCTCACGCTGGGCGGTCACGGGCGCCGCCGGGGCCATCTGCACCTCGTCACCCAGTGCCGCCGCGAGCTCGAGGACGTCTTCGTGAGCCTGGGGTACCGGGTCGAGGAGGGGCCGGAGGTCGAGGACGACTGGCACAACTTCGAGGCGCTGAACTTCCCGCCCGGGCACCCGGCACGCGCGATGCAGGACACGCTGTACGTGAACCTCGGCGAGCCCGAGCAGGTGCTGCTGCGCACCCATACCTCACCCGTGCAGATCCGGGTCATGGAGCGACAGCCGCCGCCGATCTTCTCGATCATGCCGGGCCGGACGTACCGCAACGAGACCCTCGACGCCCGCCACTCGCCGGTGTTCCACCAGATCGAGGGGCTCGCGGTCGATCGCGGGATCACGTTCGGCGATCTCGCGGGCACGCTCGAGGCGTTCACCAGCGCGTACTTCGGCAAGCAGCTGCAGTCGCGGCTGCTGCCGTCGTTCTTCCCGTTCACCGAGCCGTCGGCCGAGTTCTCGATCACGTGCGTCTTCTGTGACGGCTTGGGGTGCCGGGTCTGCTCGAAGACCGGGTGGATCGAGCTCGGCGGCTGCGGGATGGTCGATCCGAACGTGCTCCGCCAGGTCGGGATCGATCCCGACGAGTACTCGGGCTTCGCGTTCGGCTTCGGGCTCGAGCGCATGCCGATGCTGCGCTACGGGGTCGAGCCGATCAAGACGTTCTTCGACAACGACATCCGCTTCCTCACGCAGTACTAAGGAACGTCTGTGCGCGCGCCGCTGTCCTGGATCCGTGAGTTCACGCCGCTCGAGGCCGATCCGGTCGCGATCGCAGACGCGCTCGACAACCTCGGGTTCGAGGTCGAAGCGCTCGAGGCCCCCGGCCGGGAGGTCGTCGGGGTGATGACCGCCAAGATCCTCGAGGTCACCAAGCACCCGGACGCCGACAAGCTCAACCTGGTCGAGGTCGACACCGGGTCCGGCACCACGACCGTGGTCTGCGGCGCGCCGAACGTCGCCGCGGGGATGGTGGTGCCGTACGCGCCTTCGGGGTCCACGCTGCCCGGGGGCTTCACGTTGACGCGCCGGAAGATCCGCGGCGTGATCTCCGACGGGATGCTCTGCTCACCCAAGGAGCTCGGGCTCGGCGAGGACCACGGCGGAATCCTCGCCCTGGACGCGGACGCCGAGCTCGGTGCGGATGTGCGCGACGTGCTCGACCTGCACGACGCCGTCTTCGACCTCAAGATCACCCCGAACCGGCCGGACGCGATGTCGATGGTGGGGGTGGCCCGCGAGCTGGCCGCGCACTTCGGGCTGCCGCTGACGGTTCCATCGCCGCTCATCGACGAGGGCGGCGCGCCCACCGCGTCGTCGGTCACGGTGCGCATCGAAGCGCCGGACCGGTGCCCGCGCTTCACGGCGCGGCGCATCGCCGTGACGATGGGCGAGTCGCCCGCGTGGCTCGCCCGCCGGCTCACCCTCGCCGGCATGCGACCGATCTCGAACGTCGTCGACGTGACGAACTACGTCCTGCTCGAACGCGGCCAGCCGCTGCACGCGTTCGACCTCGACCGGTTGCGCGGCCCGGGCCTCGTGGTCCGGCTCGCCGGCGACGGCGAGCGCATGACCACGCTCGACGGCGTGGAGCGCGTGCTCACCTCCGAGGACCTGCTGGTGTGCGACGCCGAGCGTCGCCCCCAGGCGATCGCCGGGATCATGGGCGGCAGCGAAGCCGAGGTGCACGACGCCACGACCGAGATCCTGCTCGAAGCCGCCTACTTCCAGCCGCTGGGCATCTCCCGCTCGTCGAAGCGGCTCGGTCTGCGGTCCGAGTCGAGCGCACGGTTCGAGCGCGGCGTGGACCCGAACGGCGTGATGACGGGATCGGACCGCGCCGCCGAGCTGCTGCGGCTCGTGGCGGGTGCGCACGTCGTCGCCCGCGCCGATCGATCAGTACCAGGTGCCGATCACCCCGGCCCGCATCAGGGTCCGCGTGCCGCGGGTGGAAGCACTGCTCGGCGTGACCCTCGGTGCGGAGCGGGTGAAGGAGCGCGCTGGAACCGCTGGAGATCGAGATCGAGGAGGTCGGCGCGGGCGGGGGCGACGAGTTCGTCGCGATCCCGCCGACGTTCCGCCCTGACCTCGAGCGTGAGATCGACATCGTCGAAGAGGTCGCGCGGCGGGTCGGCTTCAACGAGATCCCGCGCACGCTGCCCGACACGACGGGCGTGTCCGGCGGCCTCACCGTCCGCCAGCGCGAGCGCCGGCTGATCGAGGACGTGCTGGTCGGGATGGGCGCGTCGGAGGCGATGACCGTGCCGCTCATCGCGGTCACGGACCTCGAGCGGTTCGGGCTCTCGTCCGAGGGCACCGTCGAGGTCACCAACGCGTTGCGAGCCGACGAGCCGATCCTGCGACCGGCGATCCTGCCCGGCCTGCTGAAGTCCGGCGGCCACAACGCGAGCCAGGGTCTTGCGGATCTCGAGCTCTTCGAGCTCGGCCACGTGTTCGCCGCGCCGCGCCCCGGCGATCTGCTCCCGGACGAGCGCGATCACCTCGCCGTGCTCCTCACCGGCACGGTGAGCCGGGGGCCGATCGAGCCGGACCGTCCCGTCGACGTGTACGACGTCGTCGAGGTCCTCGACGCGGTGGTCGAGGCGCTGGAGCTGGCCGACGTCCGGCTCGTCGCCGCACCGGCGCCCGGGTTCGATCCGGCTCGGGGTGCGGACATCACCGTCGACGGCGCGGTGATCGGTCACGTGGGCGCTCTCGCCGGCTCGGTCCTCGAGCGCTTCGGGATCCCGGCCGCCGGGATCGCGCTGGAGCTGGACGTCGACGGGCTGATGGGCGGGACCCGCCGGGACCGGACGTTTCGCGCGCTCTCGCGCTTCCCGGCATCGAGCATCGATCTCGCGTTCGTCCTTCCCGACTCGGTGCCCGCGGCGGACGTCGAGCGGACGCTGCGGGCCTCTGCGGGCGAGCTGCTCGAAGCCGTGCGCAGCTTTGACGAGTTTCGCAGCGATGCGCTCGGCCCCGATCGTCGGAGCCTGGCGTTCGCGCTCCGGTTCCGGGCCCCGGACCGCACGCTCAACGACGCGGAGACCGCCGGGCTCCGTCAGGCCGCCGTCGACGCGGTGATCGCCGCGCACGGCGCCGAGCTCCGCGGGTGACCGGTGCCGGCGGCGCCGCGCCGGTGCCGTTCTGCCACCGGATCCGGCCCCGGTACGCCGAGGTCGATCAGCAGGGCGTCGTGTTCAACGCGCACTGGCTGACGTACTTCGACGACGCGTGCACCCGGTTCTTCGACGTGCTCGGCTACGTCCCGAAGGAGTCGTTCTTCGAGGCCTTCGACTTCATGATCGTGAAGGCAGTGCTCGAGTGGGTGGGGCCTGCGGGCTTCGACGACGTGGTGGACATCGTCGTGGAGCCGAGCCGACTCGGGACGAAGTCGTTCGACCTGCGCTACCGGGCGTCGGTCGAGGGCCGGCCGGCGTGCACGGGCGTCATCACCTACGTGAGCGTCACCCCGTCGACCCACGAGTCCGCGCCGATGCCGGCCGAGCTACGTGGGCGCCTCGAGGCTCGGCTCGCTCCCGCCTGATTCACCCGCGGTGGCGGCCGCCGTCCGGTGCCGGCGCGAGAACGCAGACGGACGCGCCGAGCCCGAGGGGCAGCGGCAGCCAGTACGAGAAGAGCCGGTACAGCAGCGTCGCGAGCACGGCCTCGTCCGGCGACGCGCCCGCCAGGGTGAGCACGCCCGCGAGGCCGGCCTCCACGAAGCCGAGCCCGCCCGGGGTGATCGGGATCATGGAGAGCGTCGCCGCGGCCACGTACGCGAGCAGCACGAGGATCGGATCCACCGATGCGCCGACGGCGAGCAGGCTGGCCTCGAGCGCGAGGAAGTCGAAGAGCTGGTTCGCGACGGCCGCCGGCACCGCGCGCTTCCACGAGTACCGCAGCTCATTGCGGATCACGTTGCGCGACTCGACCACGCGCGCACCGACGCTGGCGCCGTCGCCGATGTGGAGTCGGGTGGCGATCCAGCCGACGGCCCGGCCGAGCCCGGAGATCGCCCGGTCCGAGCGGATCATCCACGCGCCGAAGCCGAACAGAACGAAGAACAGGAAGACGGCGAGCAGCGCGCCCTCGACGAGCTGCTGGTTGATCGCGAGGAACGGCACCGCCGGGAGCGCGAGCACCGGCAACGCGAACAGGATGCCGGTGGAGAGGAGGCCGGACGCGGCCAGCGCGGTCGTGGCCGTGGGGATGTCGAACCCGGCCTGGGCCAGCATCTTGAGCTGCAGACGCGCCGCCCGCGGCGACGCCACCGGGGACCGCCCGGCCGACCGCGTTCCCCGCCGTGTGGGAGCACGCGACGTCGAACCAGCCCTTCGCACCGAGGGCGATCCGCTGGAGCTCCCAGATCGCGACGAAGCTCGCCCCTTCGAGCAGCAGGACCACGGCGAACCACGCCGGGTAGACGTCCCGGAGCCGGGGGAGCGCGTTGAACGTGGCCAGGAGGCCGGGCAGCACGAAGTAGAAGGCGATGAGCGTGATGACCAGGAACGCGACCCGCCCGATCACCCGGCGCCGGGTGTGTGCTGCCGTCTCCACCAGAGCGAGCGTAACGGGATCACCCGATGTGGATGATTCCCATCGGCCCGCGACTTTGGCAGGCTCGGTGGAGTGACCGAAGCCGTCTCGCACCTGGACCTCCCGCAGCTCGGCCAGGAGGTCGAGCGGCGCGGCGCCGGTCCGTTCGTCACCTGGATCACGTACCGGCGGCCGGACGGCCTGCTCGTGCGCTGGGAGTCGCGGGAGCAGCGCAAGCACCACAACCGCCTCGATCGGAGCCGCGGCCCGACGTGGTGGGCGCCGGGTGCGGTGGGCTGGTGGATCGGCGTGCTGTTCATGCTGGGCTCGGTCTGCTTCGCGCTCGGCGCGGTCCCCGGCTACGACCACTGGGTCGGTACGACGACCGACGACATCACCTTCTTCGTCGGCTCCCTCTTCTTCACCGAGTGCCGCCGCGCTGCAGTACCTCGAGGTGGTGAACGCCGGATCCCGTCGGGGGCAACGGGTCACGGAAGCGCTTGCGGCTCCTGACGTGGGAGCCCCACCGCATCGACTGGTGGGCGAGCGCGGTCGCAGCTCGTCGGCACCTTCTTCTTCAACATCAGCACCTTCGCGGCGATGAGCTCGTCGCTCGACGCGGCCCAGGTGAACCGCCTGGTCTGGCGACCGGACGCGTACGGGTCGGTGTGCTTCCTCATCGCGAGCGAGCTCGCCTTCGCCGAGATCGGGCACCGCTGGATCTCGTGGCGTCCACACGTGCGCGGATGGTGGATCGCCGCGCTGAACATGGGCGGCTCGATCGCGTTCGGCGTCTCCGCCGCGGCCGCGCACATCGTCCCGGACAGCGGGCAGCCCCGTCACGCCGAGCTCGTGAACCTCGGTACGTTTGCCGGGGCGCTCGGCTTTCTCATCGGTGCGTTCCTGCTCCTCCCCGAGCGCACCGACTCTCCCGGCCCGGTCGTGGCCCCGATCCCCACCTAGCTGAAGGAGCGTCATGGCACTGCACCGCAAGGTGAACAAGCAGATCAAGCCCGTGGATGTCCAGAAGGTCGCCCACCGGTCGGTCATCGACCCGATCTTCGCTCGAGCGGGCGAGGCGGCGGGCGCCCCGACCCATGTGATGCCGCTCGTCGGCATGCGGCCGGACACCGCGTACCAGGTCGTGCACGACGAGCTCATGCTCGACGGGAACGCGCGGCTCAACCTCGCCACGTTCGTCACGACGTGGATGGAGCCGCAGGCCGAGCAGCTCATGTCCGAGACGTTCGACAAGAACATGATCGACAAGGACGAGTACCCGCGCACGGCGGACCTCGAGATGCGCTGCGTGAACATGCTGGCGCGCCTGTGGAACTCGCCGGACGAGGAAGCGGCGACCGGCACGTCGACCACCGGATCGAGCGAGGCCGCGATGCTCGGTGGCATGGCGCTCAAGTGGCGCTGGCGGGAGCGCATGCGCGCCGCGGGCAAGCCCACCGACAAGCCGAACATGGTGATGGGCATCAACGTCCAGGTGTGCTGGGAGAAGTTCTGCCGTTACTGGGACGTCGAGATGCGCCTGGTGCCGATGGAGGGCAACCGCTTCAACCTGAACGCGGAGGAAGCGGTCAAGCGTTGCGACGAGAACACGATCGGCGTCGTCCCGATCCTCGGCTCGACCTTCGACGGCAGCTACGAGCCGATCGAGGAGATCTGTCAGGCGCTCGACCAGCTCCAGGCCGACACCGGCCTCGACGTCCCGGTGCACGTCGACGGCGCGTCGGGTGCGTTCATCGCGCCGTTCATCGATCCCGACGTGGTGTGGGACTTCCGCCTGGACCGGGTGCAGTCGATCAACGCGTCGGGCCACAAGTACGGGCTCGTGTACCCGGGGGTCGGGTGGGTGGTCTGGCGCAACCCCGAGGCGCTCCCCGACGACCTGGTGTTCAAGGTGAACTACCTCGGAGGTGAGATGCCGACGTTCTCACTGAACTTCTCGCGCCCGGGGAACCAGATCGTCGCCCAGTACTACAACTTCATCCGGCTCGGCGTGGACGGCTACCGACGGGTGCAGCAGGCGGCGCGCGACGTCGCGCGCAGCAGCGCCGAGAAGGTCGCCGCGATCGGGCCGTTCGATCTCATCACCGACGGCACGGGGCTGCCGGTGTTCGCGTTCGCGATGAAGCCGGAGATCACCAACTACACGGTGTTCGACGTCTCGCGGATGCTGCGGGAGAAGGGCTGGCTCGTGCCCGCGTACCGGTTCCCGGCGAACCGCGAGGACCTGGCTGCGCTGCGGGTCGTCGTGAAGAACGGGTTCACGCTCGACCTCGCGGACTTCCTGATCTCGGACCTCGAGACCGTCGTGCAGTACCTGAGCCGGGTGCAGGGCTCACTGCCGGACGAGCCGGGGGAGTCGTTCCACCACTGATCCACGCGGCGAACGAGGGGAGCCAGCCTTGCGTCTGATGTCGGGAACGGACGGCTCCCCGAAGGTGAACCCGCGGATCTCCTAGCGTGCCTGGACGATGAGCGATCCCGAGGCGACCGGCTCCTCGCCGTCGCGCCCGCCAGCCGCGAGACCGGCGCGCAGCAGCGGGTTGCGGCGGCGCGCTTCGGCGTCGTCCTGCTGCTGCTCCTCATCACCTACGTGTTCCTCGCGTCCGGGCCCACCGGGCACTGGGTGCCGTTCGTCGCGGTCGTCCTCCAGGGCGCCACGCTGCTGGCCGCGCTCGCCGCGTCGGACGCCACCGGGAAGCTGTGGCGGATCGCCGAGGTCGTCGTGGCGATCGGGCTCGTGGCTGCCCTCGGCATCTGGTTCGCGGACTTCTCGAGCGGCGACGGGATCCTGTTCCTTCTGAACGCGCTGCTCGTGGGCGCGGCACCGGTCGTCATCGCATCGTCGTTGGTCAAGCGCCGGGTCGTCGACGTGCACACCGTGATGGGGGCTCTCTGCATCTACGTCCTGCTCGGGATGCTCTGGGCGTTCGGGTTCGGCGCGATCGGTGCGTTCGGCTCCCGACCGTTCTTCGCGCAGACGGGTCACACGAACATCGCGGACTACCTGTACTTCAGCTTCGTGACGCTGACGACCGTCGGCTACGGCGACCTCACCGCGTCCAGCGGGCTCGGGACGCGCGGTCGCCGTGGTCGAGGCGCTGACGGGTCAGCTGTACCTGGTGACCGTGGTCGCGCTCGTGGTCAGCCGGATGGCCCGCAGCCCGCGCCGTTCGGACAACCGCGAGCTGAGCGTCAGCTCGACGGGCACTCGTCGTTGAGCGACGTCGCCAGGTCCTTCGCGGACGACACCGACCTTGGAGCTCGCGTCCCCCGCCTTCGAGAGGCTCTCCGAGAGGTTGCTCGCGGTCGAGGTTCGTCGGCCACGCTCTTCAGCTGATCGAGCGCCGACTGCACCGCGTCCACCTTCGGCTGCAGGCTCCGCCTTGGCCGAGGTCCTCAACGCCGTGAGGTTCTTCTTCACCTTGTCGAGCGCGCTCGTGATCGAGCTCTTGCCCCCGGTGAGCACGCTGGGGTCGGCGAGGTCGTTGACCGAGCTCTGCAGCTTGTCCTTGTCGGCGCACACCTTCTGCTTGGCGGTGGTCGTCGTGGACGAGGACGAGCTGGAGCTGGAGCCGCACCCGACGACGGTGAGCGCGAGGCATGCGAGTGCGGTGCCGGCGATGATCTGCTTGAGTGCCACGGTGGATCCTCCCGGTTGCTGGTGCCCGCAACGTAGATCGGTTGGTGCCCGCGGCCACGCCAATCTCGCGGGGAATCATCCGTTCGGGGTGATGGCGCCGGGGGGCTCCGCGCAGCAAGATCTCCCCGGGCGTGGTGTTCGCGGCATCCGCGCGTGATCCCACCGGGCGGGCAGTCCGGACATCTAGCGTGAGGGACCTGTGACCGGGGCAGCCGAGCAACCGACGACGGAGCGGCGCACCGGCGACCTCGCGCGTGCTGATCGTCGGCGCGCTGGGGATGGTGCTCGCAGGGCTGTGGGCGCAGGCCTCGACCAGTGTGGACGCCAACCTGTTCACGGTCGTCAACGGCTGGCCCGACAGTCTCGAGGGGCTGGCGAACGCGCTGCACGCGCTCGGGTCGATCTGGACCGTCGGAGTCATCGTCGTCGTGCTGCTGATCTTCCGTCGCCTTCCGGCGGCCCGCGACGCGGCACTCGCCGGCGTCGCCGCGTGGCTCATCGCGATCGGGCTCAACGATCTGCTCGGCACGCGTTCGGCATCGGAGCTCGGCATCGTCGTCCGGAGCGGGAGCGGGCCGGCCTTTCCAGTCGCGAGCGTCGCGGTGGTCACCGCCCTGGCACTGGCGCTCGCGCCGTACCTCGTCCGGCCGCTGCGCCGGCTGTCGTTCCTGCTCATCGTGTTCGTCGCCCTCGCCGGGATGTACCTCGGGATCGGGCTGCTCTCGGATGTCCTCGGCGGCGTGTTCCTCGGCCTCGCGGCCGGGGCGGCGGTGCACTTCGCGTTCGGGGCGCCGAGCGGTCGGCCGTCGGCGGAGCAGATCCAGGCCGCGCTCGGCGACCTCGGGCTGGAGGTGACGGAGCTCACGCCCTCGCCGATGGCCTTCCCCGGCGCCACGATCATGGTCGGCAGTGTCGCGGGCGCTCCCGCACGCGTGGTCACGCTCGGCCGCGATCAGCGCGACGGGCAGCTCGCAGCCCGGCTCTGGCACAACGTCATGTACAAGGACCCGGGCCTTCCCGTGTTCGGCAACCGGCTCGCAACCGTCGAGCACCTGGCGTACGGATCGATGCTCGCCCACGAGGCCGGCGTGCCCGCGCCCGCGGTGCTCAAGACGGGCATGGCCGGTCAGGACCTCGCCCTGCTCGTCACCGAACCGCCGGTGGGACGGCGCCTCTCCGAGCTCGGCGACGGGATCAGCGACGACGTGATGACCGCGAGCTGGAGGGCCCTGGACGGGCTGCACGGCGCGGGGATCACCCACGGCAGCATCGGCCCGGAGCACCTGCTGCTCGGGGCCGACGGATCGGTCGCCTTCGCGGACCTGGGCATGGCCGAGGTCACGATCGACCCCTACCGGCGCAACCGCGACGTCGCGGCCCTGCTGGTCACGACCGCGCTGCTGCTCGGCGACGATGCGGTTGACGAGCCCGAAGCGACCGGCGACGCGACGGACGGCGACGCCACGGACGCCGACACCCCGGGTCCGCCGAAGCACGGCCGCGCGATCGGGCTGGCGGTCGCGGCGCTCGGGAAGGAGCGGGTCGGCGCGGCGATCCCGCTGGTCCAGCCCGCCGCGCTGCCGGCCGGCGCAGGGCACGGCGTCAAGCACTTCGCCAAGCTGCTCAAGGAGCTCCGCAAGGAGACCGCGACCGCGACGGACGTCGAAGAGGCCGCGCCACTGAAGATCAAGCGCCTGAGCCTCGTCAACATCGGGATGCTCGCCGGGATCCTCTTCGCGTTGGCGATCGCGATCCCGAGCCTCACCGACGTCAACTGGGCGTCGGTGCAGAGCCAGTTCGAGAACGCGACCTGGGGCTGGGCAGTCCTGGCGCTGTTCCTCTACCCGCTGGTGCCGATCTCCTGGGCGACCGCGCTGCTCGGTTGCGTGAACGCGGACCTACCGTTCGTCCCGACGGTGCTCACCCAGCTGGCCTGCAGCTTCCTCAACCTCATCACCCCGAACGGCATCGGCGGCACCGGGCTCCAGCTCGACTACCTGCACAAGGAAGGCGTGCCGGTCGCGTCGGGCGCCAGTGCGATGGTGCTGAGCACCGGCGTCGGCGGCGCGATCCAGATGGTGCTCTTCCTCGTGGCGGCCGCGCTCACCTCGACCAAGGTGGACACCAGCAACTCCGGCGGGGTCAGCCTCGGTGCGATCGCCGTCGGTGCCGCGCTGATCGGCGTCGTCCTGGCCATCCCCAAGGTGCGGGGCAAGGTCGTGCCCGCGGTCAAACGTGCCGCGAACGACATCTGGGCCGTCCTGCGCAATCCGAAGAAGGCGATGCAGCTCTTCGGCGGCGACCTCGCGGGCAACCTCGTGTACCCGTTCCTCCTCGGCCTGTGCCTCATGGCGTTCGGTGCGCACCTGAGCTTCGCCCAGCTGGTCGTGGTGCAGGTCGGTGCCGGGATGCTCGGCAACGTGGCTCCGGTGCCGGGTGGCATCGGGGTGCAGGAAGCCGCGCTGACCGCCGGCCTCACCGCCTTCGGCATCGACAGCAACACCGCCCTCGCCACCGTGCTGGTGTTCCGGGGCATCACGTTCGCCCTGCCGCCGGTGTTCGGGTTCGTCACGCTGCAGTGGCTCCGCAAGCGCGGCTACGCGTGAGATGACGAGCCCCCCGACGCCCCCGCCCCCGGAGCCGGCTCCGACGCCTCCGGCGTTGTCCGATCCGGTCGCGCTCCTCAAGGACAAGAGCTACCTCGCGTTGCTCGCGATGGGCGCGATCATCGGCGTCCCCGTCGCGGCCGTCGCCTACTTCTTCCTGAAGCTGGTCGGCGAGGCCCAGGAGTACGTGTTCACCACGCTGCCGAACGACCTCGGCTTCCACGGCGCGCCGAGCTGGTGGCCGATGCCGCTGCTCGTCGTCAGCGGCGTGCTGGTCGCGCTCACGATCAAGTACCTGCCCGGGACCGGCGGGCACTCACCGGCCGACGGGTTCCACAGCTCGGGCCCGGTCCCGCCCATCGAGCTGCCCGGGATCATCCTGGCCGCGTTCGCGACGCTCTCGCTCGGCGTGGTCCTCGGTCCCGAAGCGCCGCTGATCGCGATCGGCAGCGGCCTCGGTGTCCTTGCCGTCCACCTGCTCAAGAAGGACGCACCGCCGATGGCAGCGGTCGTCGTAGGGGTCGCGGGGAGCTTCGCGGCCATCTCGACGCTCCTCGGCTCGCCGATCGTCGGCGCGTTCCTGCTCATGGAGGTCGCGGGGCTCGGCGGCGCGCTGCTCGGCGTGGTGCTCGTCCCAGGCCTGCTCGCCGCGGGTGTCGGGTCGCTCATCTTCGTCGGGCTCGACGCGTGGACCGGCTTCGGCACCTTCTCGCTGTCGGTGCCGAAGCTCGCGCCATCGCCCTCGCCGACCGGCGCCGAGTTCGTGTGGGCGGTCATCATCGGGATCGCGTCGGCCATCGTCGGGGCGGGCATCAAGCGGATGGCACTGTGGTTGCGTCCGATCGTCGCCCGCAACGCCGTGCCCTTCACGGCCCTCGCGGGGCTCGCGATCGGCGTCCTCGCGTACGTGTTCGTCGAGAGCACGAACCACAGCGTCTCGTTCCTCCTCTTCTCCGGCCAGGACGCGCTCCCGTCGCTGCTCGAGAACGCCGCCGGCTGGTCTCTCGGCGCCCTCGTGCTCCTGGTGGTGTGCAAGGGGCTGGCCTACGGCATCTCGCTGAGCAGCTTCCGCGGCGGCCCGGTGTTCCCGGGCCTGTTCATCGGCGCGGCCGGGGGGATGGCGCTGTCACACTCGATCGGCCTCCCGATGATCGCGGGTGCGGCGATGGGGATGGGCGCGATGACCACCGCGATGCTCGGGCTGCCACTCACCGCGGTGATGATCACGACGCTCTTCCTCGGCGCCGACGGCCTCACGCTGATGCCGGTCGTGATCGTGGCCGTCGCGATCTCGTACGTGGCGTCCGCGCGGGTCGCCCCCGTGATCCCGCCGACCGAGCCGGAGCCGGCCGCGGCGCCCCCGCCGGCCCCGGGCCCGTAGGCGGCGCCGACCGCACGGAGCGCTCGGTTCGGACAATCACCCGTTCGGGGTGATGCCGCCTTCCGGGCGGCGTGCATCAATGAGACGGTGAACCGGACGGAGTGCACGGATCGGGTCCTCCGAGCGATCGAGGCCACGATCTCGGGAGACACGTCGGGGGTCGCCGACCTGTTCACCGCGGACGTCGCCGCGTGGTCACCGACGCTCTCGGTCTCGTCGCGGGTCGAGCTCGCGGTGGAGCTGGAGGACCAGGAGGACTGGTTCTCGCAGGTCGAGGTGCGCCCGGGCCCGTTCGTCGTCGAAGGCAACCAGATCTGCACCGAGTGGGTGGCGACGGCACTGCACGCCGGCCCCTTCGCTCGGGGCGAGGGCTGGTTCCAGGGGGGGACCGAGCACCGGGTCACGCTCCGCGGCGCGACCGTGGCCGAGTTCGCCGGCGGCCAGATCTGTGCGATCCGCCACTACTGGGACGAAGGTGAGCGCCGCCTGGAGCTCGGGCGGCCTCCGCCCACCGAGTCCGGCGGACCGCCTCGGGATGCGATCGTCTCACCACCCCAGGACACCGCGCCTAGCCTGAGCCCCAGTGAGCTCGGGCGCGACACGGACAGCGCGAGGGACGCGCGCGGCACCTCCACCTGACCTACGCGCGCGGCTCCAGGGCATCGCCCCCTTCGACGGCAAGCTCCACGTGCCCCCGGTCCGGCCCGGCATCGTGGCCCGTGCGGGACTGGTCGACCGGGTCCGCGCCGGCGCGCCGGTCATGGTGATCTCCGCGCCGGCGGGGTACGGCAAGACGACGCTGCTCAGCCAATGGGCCGCGGTCGAGGAACGCCCGTTCGCGTGGCTGACCCTCACGCCGGGCGACAACGACCTCACGGTCCTGGTCGCGTACCTGGTCCGCGCGTTGGATGCCGTCGATCCGCTCCCGACCGCGACGTTGGCAGGCTTCGCCGCCGCGGGCGCCGATGGCCCCACGGTGCTGCTGCCCCGGCTCGGGCGCGCGCTGCTCGAACGGTCGGAGCCCTTCGTGCTCGCCCTCGACGACGTGCACGTCCTCACCGATCCCGACTGTCGGAGCGCGCTGGGGGTGCTGGCCGCGCACCTTCCCGACGGCTCCCAGCTCGTGCTCGCGTCACGCCAGGACCCGCCCCTCGCCCGGGCGCGGCTGCGCGCCGGGCGGACGCTGGCGGAGATCCGCGGCGGAGGACCTGGCCCTCACGATCGACGAGAGCGCCACCGCGCTGCGCGAAGCCGGCGTGGCGTTCGACGACGCGACGGTCGAGGCCCTGGTGGAGCAGACGGAGGGCTGGGCCGCCGGGATCTACCTGGCCGCACTGGCCGTGCGGGATCTCGACGACGGGGCGGCCGCGGCGCAGCGCTTCAACGGCGACAACAAGCTCGTCGCCGACTACCTGCGCGACGAGCTCGTCGACGGGCTCCCTGACGACCTGCTCGAGTTCCTGACCCGGACCTCGGTCCTCGAGCTCCTCGACGGCCCCGGATGCGACGCGGTGCTGGAACGCACCGGATCGTGGGAGGTGCTCGAGGAGCTGGCCCGATCGAACCTGTTCGTGGTGCCGCTCGACGCCGCGGGGGAGCAGTACCGCTACCACCACCTGTTCGCGGACTTGCTCCGGGTCGAGCTGCGGCGCCGCGAGCCGGAGCTCGAGGCCGAGCTGCACGGGCGGGCCAGCACGTTCTTCGAGGCGCGCGGCCTGCTCCGCCTGGCCGTCGAGCACGCTCGGCTGGGCGGCGACGTGGCGCGTGCCGCCCGGTTGGCGTGGGCCGTCGCGCCCGTCTACCTCGGCACGGGACGAGCGGCCACGCTCGAGCGTTGGTTGGCCCCGTTCACCCCGGAGGACTACCGCGCCCACCCGGCGCTGGCGATCGTCGCCGCGTGGTGTGGGGTCAGCACCCGGGCCCAGTCCACCCGGCCGATCAACGAGTGGATCGGCATCGCGCGCTTGGCTCCGCCCGAGGCGCGGCTGCCGGACGGCACACCGGTCGCCGCCGCGGTGGCGTTGCTCGAGGCGGTCGCGGCCGAGCACGGGCTGGAGCGCATGGCGACGTCGGCAGCGGCTGCGGTCGCGGCCGACCGAGCGGACAGCTTCTTCCGGCCCACAGCCCTCTACCTCGAAGGCAGCGCCCTGTTGGTCCTCGGACGCCATGAAGCCGCGGCGCGCCCAGCTCGAGGCGGCGGTCGACAGCGCGTTCGTCGTGCCCGGCACCGGATCGGGCGCCCTCGCGCAGCTGGCGTTGCTGGCCGCGGGATCCGGCTCGTGGGGCGAAGCCGAGCACCTCATGGAGCGCGCCCTCGCGCTCGTCGACGAGCATCACCTCCGCGAACAGGTCCCGCAGGCGCTCGTCTTCGCGGTGCTGGCCCTCGTGGAGGCACACCGCGGCGATGCCGTCGCGGCTCGGCGCGCGTCGCAGCACTCCCGACGTCTGCTCTCGCTGCTCAACCACTTCGCGGTGTGGATCGCGATCGAAGCGCGCGTGGTGCTCGCGCGGGTGGAGCTGCTGCTCGGGGAGGTCGAGGCCGCCCGGGTCCTGGGCCACGAAGCCCGGGACCTCCTGTACCGCTTGCCGGTGGCGGGCATCCTGCCCGAACGCATCGACGAGCTCTTCGCGGCGATCGGCTCCGGGGCGCAGGCGGTCTCCGAGCTCAGCGCCGCGCCGCTGACCACCGCGGAGCTGCGGGTCCTGGCCTATCTCCCGACCCACCTCAGCTTCCAGGCGATGGCGGAGGATCTCTACGTCTCGCGCAACACGGTCAAGACGCAGGCGATCTCGATCTACCGCAAGCTCGGGGTCTCGTCGCGGGGCGACGCGGTGGCCCGGGCCCGGGAGCTCAGCCTCCTGGAGGCCTGAGGTGAGGATTCATCGTGATTGACCTGCCACTGTCGATGCTTGCGGTGAACCCGGTGCCGTGGGCCCGGTCGCAGATGGCGTTCACCCTCGGCTTCCACATCATCCTCGTCCCGCTCGGCGTGTCGTGGGCCGCGATGGCGCTCATCGCCAACTACCGCGGCATCAAGCACGACGACCCGGACGCGTTGCTGCTCGCGCAGCGCTGGTCGAAGTACATGGCGATCACGTTCGCGGTCGGTGCGGTCACCGGAACCGTGCTCACGTTCGAGTTCGGGCTGCTCTGGCCACACTTCATGGGCAAGTGGGGCGCGGCGTTCGGGATCCCGTTCGCGTTCGAGGGGCTCTTCTTCTTCACTGAGGCGATCTTCGTCGCGATCTACATCTACGGCTGGCGCCGATTGAAGCCCTGGCCGCACTTCTGGACCGGCGTGCCGGTGGTGATCGCGGGGATCGGCGGCAGCGTGTCCGTCGTCGCGGCGAACTCGTGGATGAACGAGCCGTCGGGGTTCACCTTGAACTCGGCGGGCAAGGTCGTGAACGTCGACGCGGTAGGCGTGATCTTCAACAAGGCGATGCCGTACGAGGCCGGCCACATGGTCGTCGCCGCGTACCTGGTCGGCGGGTTCCTGATCGCGTCCGTCTACGCGGTCGGCCTGCTGCGCGGTCGGACGAGCCGCTACTACCGGCTCGGGTTCATCATCCCGTTCACGGTCGCCGCGATCTTCACGCCCGTGCAGATGGCCGTGGGTGACACCTTGGCCCGCTTCGTCTACAACAACGAGCCCACCAAGTTCGCCCAGATCGAGCTGGTGCCCAAGACGAAGAGCGACGTGCCCGAGACGCTGCTCGGCCACCTCAACTCGAGTGGCACGAAGGTGGAGGGCGGGATCCCGATCCCGGGGATGGCGTCGATCCTCTCCGATCCCTCGACCGGGACCGGCACCGTCGTCCAGGGCCGCAACGCGTTCCCGGCCGGGAGCCAACCGACGGTGTCCGAAGCGAACGTGGTGCACCTCGCGTGGGATGTGATGTTGGGTCTCGGCACCCTCCTGTTCCTGTTGTCCGTCTGGTACGGGCTGTCGTGGATCTTCCGGCGGGACTTTCCGAAGACGAAGTGGTTCCTGCGCATCGCGGCGTGCGCGGGGGTGCTCTCGGTGATCACGATGGAAGCCGGCTGGGTGGTCACCGAAGTCGGTCGCCAACCGTGGATCGTGTTCAACCAGATGAAGGTGGAGCAGGCCGCGACGGGCAACACCGGGGTCTGGGTCACGTTCCTCGCGGTGATCGCTGTGTACGCCGTCGTGGGCGTCACCACGATCCTCGTGCTGCGCGGCATGAGTCGGCGCTGGCGTGCCGACGGGGGAGACGTCGACGAGACGGATGTCCCTTACGGCCCGAGCGGACCGCTCGATGCACCGGCGGACCCGGTGTCCGTGCCATGACCTGGGCGAACGCGACCGCCGTGGTGCTGTTCTTCGGCGTGACCGCGTACGCGATCTTCGGCGGTGCGGACTTCGGTGCCGGCTTCTGGGACCTCGTTGCCGGCGGCGCCGATCGCGGGGAGCGACCCCGGGCCATGGTCGACCACTCGATCGGCCCGGTGTGGGAGGCGAACCACGTCTGGCTGATCTTCTGCCTCGTGGTGCTGTGGACCGCGTTCTCCTCGACGTTCGCGTCGATCATGCTGACGTTGTTCGTGCCGCTCACGCTCGCCGCGCTCGGGATCGTGCTGCGGGGCTCGAGCTTCGCGTTCCGCAAGGCCGTGTTCCGGACGCGGGACCGCCGGAACTTCGGCGCCGCGTTCGCGCTGTCGTCGGTGCTCGTCCCGTACTGCATGGGCGCGGTCGCGGGCGCGATCGCGTCCGGCCGGGTGCCCGCGGGCGGCGTCGCCGGTGATCCGTGGCACAGCTGGATCAACCAGTCGTCGATCCTGGGCGGGGTCCTCGCGGTGGTCGTCGTGGCCTACCTGGCTGCGGTGTACCTCACCTGGGACGCGCGGCGGCTCGACGACGCCGAGATGGTCGAGTACTTCCGGCGCCGGGCGGTGATCGCCGCGGTGGTGGCGGGGCTCGTCGCGTTCGCCGGGATCTTCGTCCTGCGGGCCGACTCCCGCTACGTCTTCGACGGCCTGACCTCGCGTGCGCTCCCGCTCGTGATCGTCTCGGCGGTCTGCGGCATCGGGTCCCTCACCCTGCTGCTGCGCCGGAGCTTCCACTACGCTCGCTTCCTCGCGATCGGTGCGGTCGCGACCGTGGTGATCGCGTGGGGCGTCGCGCAGTGGCCGTACCTCCTGCCGACGAGTCAGAAGGTTGCCTCCGGTGCCGCGCCGGACGGGACGCTGGAGGCCGTGATGTTCGTGTTCGTCATCGCCGCGGTCGTCATCCTGCCGTCGCTCGCTCTGCTGTACACCTTGGACCAGAAGAGCATGCTGCCCGGCGAGGGGACGGAGTCCCAGCCCGCGACGCGATCCTGAGGGATGGACGGTTCGGTTCCTATGACGCGTACGCGAGGAACGTGCCCGGGTTGCCGGGCACCCTCAACTCGAATCGGCGGCCGAGATCGGTGCGCTCGATCATCGCTACCTGCTGATCGAACTGCTCGTTGGACACGATGACCGGCGCCGTGAAGCTCCACGCGCGCTCGAACCACACCAGCACCGAGTCCAGCAGCGCGTGGTCCAGACCTTCCGCGAGCCTTGACTTCCTCACCCAGAAGAAGACCGTGGCGTCGCACTCCGACCAGCTGTCGGCACCAACGGGAGTGACGTGCGCGCCCGACCACATCTTGGCGTCCGGCGGCAACACGTAGACACAGCCGAGGCACTCCGTCTCTTCGAGGTTCATCACGGTGTAGGTGAAGGCGTCGCCCTCGAGATGTTGCCGTTCGTGCCTCAGGAGGTCTTCTCGGTTGGCTTCGACGGTGAAGTCGTCCTCGGGCCAGGTCGACTGCTCCCACGTGCGCAGGAACTCCCGGCTCTCCATCACCGCGTCGTAGTCGAGCTCCGCATCGGAACCCAGCAACGGCCGCAGGACGAACTGTCGGGTCCGCAAGCCCGCCGGAGCGCCGATCCCCAGTTCGCCGAACACGAAGGCGATCGTACGTGGCCGCCCGGAACGTCGTCCCGGCAACGCCGGGCCCAGCTCGGGCCGTTCGGCCCTACTCGGGTCCGAGGTCCGTCGGTACGCTCGGTAGGTCGCGGAAGGCCCAGTGCTGGGGGGCTTGGGCGGGTCTGCGAGCGCTTGGAGGCCCTACTCGCCGTTCCGGTGGGGGAGGGCCTCGGCGCGTCGGTCGGTCTGCCGGGGAGTTCTCGTACGACTGGCCGACCCGCCGGCCGGGCTCAGACGTTGACGTGCCCATCCGGCCGCTGCCCATCCACGAGCACCGGGAACTGACGCCGTGGGTCGTCCTGGAGGACGCTGGCCGTGGGAGCGCCGTTGTCCGGGTCACCGTGCCGCGCGACTGCACCGTCGGGTGCGTACTGGAGGATGTACGCCTTGCGTTCCTCGTCGGTGCGGTTGTAGCCGGTGGCATGCGGGGTGAGCGACGAGAACACCACGATGCTCCCGGCCCGCACCGGGACCGCGACCGCCCTCTCGGGGTCGCGGCAGCACTCGAACCCGATGGGGGTGCTCCGATGAGCGAGCGTGCCCTGGCGATGCACGCCCGGCAGCACCCACACGCAACCGTTCTCCAGGGTGGCGTCGGTGAGCGCGACCCAGCACGTGAGGTACGCCTGCGGCTCGACGTAGGTGTACCCGTTGTCCTGGTGCCAGAGGACGGGCTCGGCACTCTGTCCTTTCTTGTACACCGACTGCTCCCAGTACAGCCGGGCATCGAGCCCGATGAGGTCGTGGCAGAGATCGGCGAACACTGCCGACGAAGCGAAGTCGCGCAGCACCTGCGAACGCGGTGCGACGTGGATCGCGATCGAGACCGTGTCGATTCCGGCGATGTTGAACCGGCCGTCGGGCTGCGTCTGGAGGAAGTCGATCACCTCGCGGTCGAACGGGGCGATGGCTTCGGTGACGGCCGCGATCGTGTCGGCGTCGATCGCGTCTTCGAGCACGAAGAAGCCGTCGACGTCGTAGGCCCGGGCCTGGGCGGGGGTGACGACCCGGAACGGTCCGGAATGCTCGGGCCAGGTGAACCCGGAGTTCCACGGGTGGGGCGCGAACGTGGTCATGGGCGGGTGACCGCGCGCCGCGTGGCGCGGCCGACGACCGCGGCGCGTTGGCGGGTCTGGTTCTCGACGGTGATCGTCGCGTCGTCACCGTCGAGCTCGACGTCGGCTTCGACGGTCTCGCCGTCGATGACCGACCCGACGAACTTGAGCTCGATCGTGCCGTGCGCGAGGAACTCCTCGCCCCAGGCGTCGAGCAGCAACCCGTACGCCGGGCCGGCGACCTGCATCCCCTGCGCCACCAGGTGCTCGTAGCCGAGGGCCGCGGCCGCTTCGGGGTCCGAGTGGAAGTTCCCCCGGCGCGAGTAGCGGCGGAGGAGCTCGGGCGTGAGCTCGAGGCTGCGCTTCACGTCCCCGCCTCGCAGAAGGTCGCGACGGACGTCCAGAGCAGGGCGCCGTCGGGCGGCGTGACCTCGGCGGTGACCACGACGTACTCGCGACCCCGCTTCTCGAACCGTTCGGTGACGGTCCCGGTGACCGTGAGCTCGACGTCCGCATCGGTCCGCCGGTGGCAGACGACCCGCTGCGCGGTTTGGAGCAGCGGTTGGTCGACGACCGTCTGGACGACCATGACGGTCAGGTTCGCCGCGATCGGGGGGTAGAGCGCCCCGGCGCGCACGGTGGGGTGGTCGACCCCGGCCGCGGCCCAGTACCGCTCGTTGGCCGCGCGGGAGATCGCCAGGGTCAGGGGACCGAACCGGACCCCGACCGCGAGGTCATCGAACGAAGGCGACGAGGTACTCGGCTCACCCAGCTCCATCCCGCCACGGTAGGTCGTGGCGCCAGTGCGGGCTTCACGGCTCCTGCGTCTGCGTGCGAGGAACCGGCATACGATCGTGGAGTGCTAACACCGGCTGAGATCGCCGAGACCCTGACGACCGCGTTTGCCGCGAAGGACATGGACGCGCTCGGCACGATCCTCGCCGATGATGCGCGCTGGGGTGACGACAACCATCCGAACCGGTGCCGGAGCCGCTCGGACGTGATCGGCACGTTCACCCGGCTCCTGGGCGAAGGCGTGGACGGGACCGTCACGGAGACCGTCGTGGGCCGGGGCGGCGTCGCGGTCAAGCTGCACGTCGAGTGGCCGAACCCCGGCGAGGGGCGCGGCGTGAGCTTCTACCAGTCGTACATCGTCAGCGGTGGGCTGGTGACCGAGATCCGGCGCCACGACGACCGGAGGTCGGCCGTCCAGGCAGTTCGGGCCCGGTAGCCGGCCCCACCTTCGGTGGGCGGGGCTATGCACCTGTCTGTATACTATGCGGTATGGCGTATCAAGCTGGCGTGGTCGGGGGCTCGGGCTATACGGGAGCCGAGCTGCTCCGACTGCTGGCCGGGCACCCGGACATCGACGTCGTGCACGTCACGGCGGCCTCGAACGCGGGCGTCGGCGTGGGCGAGCTGTACCCGTCGCTCGGGGTCGCGTACCCGGGCCTGGACTACGTGCCGTTCGACCCGATCGCGCTGGGGGAGCTGGACGTCGCGTTCCTCGCGCTGCCGCACGGCGAGTCCCAGCAGATCGCCGGCCCGCTCGTCGACTCGGTGCCCCACCTGGTGGACCTCGGCGCCGACTTCCGCCTCCCGGCCCCCGAGTACGCCCAGTGGTACGGGAACGACCACCAGGCGCCCGAGCTGATCGACCGGTTCGCGTTCGGGCTCCCCGAGCTCTTCCGCGACAGCATCAGCCGCGCACGCGCACGTCGCGTCGCCGGGCTGCTACCCCACCGCCGCGACGCTCGCGTTGACCCCGCTCATCGCCGCCGGCCTGGTCGAGCCGACCGGGATCATCGTCGACGCCATGTCCGGGATCTCGGGCGCGGGACGGGCGCTCAAGCACTCGAGCCACTTCTCCGAGGTCGACGAGAGCGTGAGTGCCTACGGCGTGCTCACCCATCGCCACACCGCGGAGATGGAGCTCGCGCTGAGCCGGGTCGGTGACACGGCGGTGCAGGTGCTCTTCACTCCACACCTGGTGCCGATGGTGCGCGGCATCCACGCGACGTGTCACGCGCGCCCGAAGGTCGGTGGCTTGAGCACTGCATCCCTGCTCGCCACCTACCGCGACCACTACGCGGGTGAGCCGTTCGTGGAGGTGGTCGACGCGCCGCCGCCGACCAAGGCCACGACCGGCGGCAACGGCGCGCTGGTGACGGTTCGCTACGACGACCGCACGGACTCCGTCCTCGCGATCGGTGTCATCGACAACCTGGTGAAGGGTGCGTCCGGCCAGGCGATCCAGAACGCGAACCTGGTGCTGGGCCTCCCCGAGTCCGCCGGCCTCCACGCGATCGGCATGTGGCCATGAGCGTAGCGGTGACACGCCGCGGTCAGTGCCGCCAGGAGCGGGAACGATGAGCGTGACCGCGGCGCAGGGGTTCGAGGCGGGTGGGTTCGCGAGCGGGATCAAGCCGGACGGGCAGCCGGACCTCGCCATCGTCGCGACGGCCGACCGGCGCGCGGTGCCCGCGGCGGGCGTCTTCACCCGCAACCTCGCGTGCGCGGCGCCGGTGCAGATCAGCCGCGAGCACCTGACCAGCGAGCATGCAGCCGCGGTCGTGCTCAGCTCGGGGAACGCCAACGCGGCGACGGGCGAGCAGGGGCGGGCCGACGCGCGCCGCATGGCCGCGCTCACCGGCGCAGGCCTGGGCTGCGCGGGCACCGACGTCCTCGTCTGCTCGACCGGTCTCATCGGCTACTTCATGCCGATGGATGCGCTCGAGACGGGCATCCCGAAGCTCACCGCAGGCTTGAACGGTGCCGGCGCGGCCGCCGACGCGATCCTCACGACCGACACCGTCCGCAAGGAAGCGGTGGCGCAGGTCGCGGGCACCGGAGCGGTCGTCGGCGGGATGGCGAAGGGCGCGGCGATGCTCGCGCCCGCGATGGCCACGATGCTCGCGGTCGTCACCACCGACGCAGTCCTGGATCCGGCGATGCTCCAGGTCGCGCTCACCCGGGCGGTCGACGACTCCTTCAACCAGCTCTGCGTCGACGCGTGCACCAGCACGAACGACACCGTGCTCGTCCTCGCCAACGGTCACTCGGGCGTGGCGATCGGCGACGACCGCAGCGTGGGCGTGTTCACCGACGCGCTGACCGAAGTCTGCGAATCGTTGGCCGAGCAGATGGCCCGCGACGCCGAGGGCGCGACGAAGTTCGCCCGCATCACGGTGTGCGGCGCCAAGTCCGCCGACGAGCGCGCGTCGAGCCGCGTGGACGGTTGCGGCATCCCAGCTCGTGCAGTGCTCATTGAACGGCGAGGACCCCTACTGGGGCCGGGTGCTGTCGGAGCTGGGTGTGAGTGGTGCGGAGCTCGACCAGGAGCAGGTCGAGATCGCGTACAACGGGATCGTCGCATGCCGGTCGGGCATCGCCGCGGCGGACGATCCGGCCGGGCTCGCGGTCACGATGCGGGAACCGGAGATCCACATCGAGTGCGACCTGCACGCCGGCACGGGCGAGGCCAGCATGATCTTCACCGACCTCTCGCACGCCTACATCGACGAGAACCGCGGCACGTCATGAGCGAAGCGGTGAGAGACGAGAGGCGGGCGACCGCGCACGACAAGGCGGCGATCCTCGCGGAGGCGCTCCCGTACATCCGCGAGTTCAGCGGACGGACCGTCGTCATCAAGTACGGCGGGCACGCCATGGACGACCCGGCGCTCGCCGACCTCTTCGCGCAGGACGTCGTGCTGATGCGCCTGGTCGGGATGAACCCGGTCGTCGTGCACGGCGGCGGTCCGCAGATCAGCCGACCTCATGCGCCGGCTCGGCAAGGAGCCGGAGTTCCTCGACGGACTGCGGGTCACCGATGCGGAGACGGTGGACATCGCCCGCATGGCGCTCGTCGGCAAGGTGAACCGGGAGATCGTCGCGTCCGTGAACCAGCACGGCTCCTACGCGGTCGGCCTCTCGGGTGAGGACGCGGGGCTCATCCAGGTCGAGCCGGGCGACGAGCGGCTCGGGTTCGTCGGCACGATCCGCCACATCGACGCGTCGATCCTCGAGCGGCTGCTGCGCGAGGAGCTGATCCCGGTGATCGCGACGATCGGCATGGGCGCCGAAGGCCAGGCGTACAACGTCAACGCGGACACGGTGGCCGGCGCGATCGCGGAGGCCCTCGACGCGGAGAAGCTCGTGTACCTGACCGACGTGAGCGGTGTCTACGGCGACTACCCGGACGAGACGACGCTCATCTCCCGGATCAACTCGCTGGGCCTCGAGGACCTCGTCCGGACGGGCAGGGCGGACAAGGGGATGATCCCGAAGCTGTCGTCGTGCGTGCAGGCGCTGCGCAACGGCGTGGCCAGGGCCCACATTCTGGACGGGCGCATCCCGCACGCGCTCGCTGCTCGAGTTCTTCACCCGTGAGGGCATCGGCACGATGGTGGACCCATGACGGAATTCCCTGTCGCTGTCCCTGGACCGGCTCGTCGAGCTCGACGCCGACCACGTCATGCAGACCTACGGCCGGATCCCGGTCGCGTTCGTCCGCGGCGAGGGCACGAAGCTCTGGGACAGTGACGGCAAGGAGTACCTGGACTTCCTCGGCGGGCTCGCGGTGACGTCGCTCGGTCACGCCCATCCGGAGGTCGCGGATGCGATCGCGGACCAGGCGCGCACCCTGCTGCACGTCTCCAACCTGTATTACAACGCGGTGCAGCCCCGGTTGGGCGAGCGGCTCGACCTGCTGCTGACGTCCGCGACCGGAACTCCGGGCCGGGTGTTCTTCGCGAACTCCGGCGCGGAGGCCAACGAGTGCGCGATCAAGCTGGCCCGGCGCTACGGGCAGGCCAACGGTGGGCCCGGTCGGTTCCACGTGCTCTCGGCGCTCAACTCGTTCCACGGCCGGACGCTCAGCACGCTCGCGGCCACCGGGCAGCCCCAGAAGCAGGAGACGTTCCAGCCGCTCCCGACCGGGTTCCGCCAGGTGGAGTTCGCGAACCTCGACGCGCTCGGCCGCCGCCATGGACGAGCGCGTCTGCGCGGTGCTGCTCGAGGCGGTCCAGGGCGAGGGGGGCGTGCAGCCGGCGCCGCCCGGTTACCTAGAAGCGGTGCGCCGCCTCTGCGACGAGCGCGAGGCGCTGCTGATCATCGACGAGGTGCAGACCGGGCTCGGTCGCACCGGCCGGTGGTTCGGCTTCGAGCACGGGGGTGATGTTCGTCCCGACGTCGTGACGATGGCCAAGGCGCTCGGCAACGGGTTGCCGATCGGTGCCTGCTGGGCCCGGACCGATGTCGCCGAGGCGCTCCGACCCGGTGACCACGCGACGACGTTCGGCGGCCAGCCGCTCGCGGCGCGGTGCGCACTCACGGTGCTCGACGTCATGGAGCGCGAAGACGTGCCCCGGCGTGCGACCGAGGCGGGCGCGCGGCTGACCAAGGCACTCCTCGCGACCCCGGGCGTGCATGCCGTCCGCGGCGCGGGGTTGCTGGTCGCGGTCGAGCTCGAACCGGGCATCGACGCGGCGGCCGCCGCCCGCGCGTGCCTGGACCGCGGTCTCGTCGTCAACGCGGTCACACCGACCGCGTTGCGGCTCGCCCCCTCGCTGCTCGTCAGCGAAGCCGAGATCGACGCCGCCGTGACGATCATCGAGGAGGTGCTCGCACCATGATCCAGGACTTCCTGGAGGTCGACGACCTGAGCCCGGTCCAGCTCGAGGCGGTGTTGGACACGGCCGCGGCGGGGAAGGCCCGGCCCGACCTCATCCCCCACGTGCTGGCCGACCACGGAGTCGCGCTGCTCTTCGAGAAGCCGTCCGCCCGGACTCGGACCTCGAGCGAGATGGCCGTCGTCGCGCTCGGCGGCCATCCCGTGTACCTCCGGGCCGAAGAGGTCGGGATCGACACGCGCGAGACCGCGGAGGACGTCGGGCGCACGCTCGCTTCGTACTGCAGCCTCATCGCGGCGCGGGTGTTCAGCCATGGCGTGCTCGAGCGGATCGCCGACGCGGTCGACGTGCCCGTGGTCAACCTCCTCTCGGATCGCGCGCATCCGTGCCAGGCGCTCGCCGACCTCCTCACCTTGCGCGAGCTCTACGGCAGCATCGAAGGGCGGCGGCTCGTGTACGTGGGAGACGGCAACAACGTCGCCGCATCGCTCGCGTTCGGTGCCGCGCTCGACCGGTCTGGAGCTCACGGTCGCGTCGCCGCCGGGGTACGAGCTCGACGACGACGTGGTGGACCGGGCGCGCAACCTCGGTGGGATCATCGACCTGGTCGGCGACCCCCACGAAGCGGTGAAGGGCGCGGACGCGGTCTACACCGACGTCTGGACGTCCATGGGCGACGAGCACGAGGCCGAGGTGCGCCGCGAGGCGTTCGCCGGGTGGCAGGTGGACCGCGACCTGATGGCCATCGCCGGTCCCGACGCGGTACTTCCTGCACTGCCTGCCCGCGCACCGGGGCGAAGAGGTCAGCGCCGAGGTGCTCGAAGGTCCCGCGAGCGTGGTCTGGCAGCAGGCCGAGAACCGCATGCACGCGGCCCGGGCGCTGTTCCAGCTCATGCTCGGCGAGGAGGGCTGATGGCCACGCTCGGCAAGCCCCAGCGCCAGCACCGCCTGGCCCGGCTGCTCGAGGAGCAGGTGATCTCCAGCCAGTCCCAGATCGTGGAGCTCATGGGCGCCGAAGGTGTCCTGGCCACGCAGGCCACGGTGAGTCGCGACCTCGAGGAGCTCGGGGCGGTCAAGGTGCGGATCCCGGGTGGCGCGATGGCCTACGCGATCCCGGAGCACTCGAAGGACAAGGCGCCGCCGGACGATCACCTCCGCCGGGTGATGGGCGAGTTCGTGGTCGAGGTGTCGCACTCGGGCAACCTCGCGTTGCTGCGGACGTCTCCGGGCTCCGCGCACGTCATCGGTTCCGCGCTCGATCGCGCCGGGTTCCCGGACATGCTGGGCAACGTGTGTGGCGATGACACGATCATCGTCGTCTGCGCAGAGGCTCCCGGCGGCGCACCCGTCGCGGCGAAGCTCGCCGAGCTCGCCGGGCTCTAGAACGTCGAATTCGCTCGCTCGGAGAGGTTGGAGGAGAAGCAGTGGTGGAGCCGGTCAACGCCAAGCGGGTGGTGCTCGCGTACTCGGGCGGTCTCGACACGTCGGTCGCGGTGCGCTGGATCCAGGAGGAGTGGGGCGCGGAGGTCGTCGCGATGGCGGTCGACGTCGGTCAGGTCCCCGACGCGGACGACGAGTACTGGGAGGCCGTGCGCGCCCGCGCCTTCGCGGCCGGTGCCATCGAGGCGCTCGTCGTCGACGCCCGCGAGGAGTACGCGCGCGAGTACATCGCGCGGGCGATCAAGGCCAACGCGCTCTACGAAGGCAAGTACCCGTTGGTGTCCGCGCTGTCGCGTCCGGTGATCGCCCGGCATCTCGTGGCCGCCGCCCGCGAGCACAACGCCGACGCCGTGGCCCACGGCTGCACCGGCAAGGGGAACGACCAGGTGCGGTTCGAGGTCAGCATCCGCGCGCTCGCGCCGGACCTGGACGTGCTGGCCCCGGTCCGGGTGTGGGGCTTCAGCCGTCAGGACTCGATCGAGTACGCGGCGCGCTATGACATCCCGATCACGGTCACCGAGGCGAAGCCGTATTCGATCGACGAGAACATCGTCGGCCGGGCCATCGAGTGCGGGGAGATGGAAGACCCCTGGGTCGCGCCGCCGGAAGACGTGTACGAGATCACCCGCTCGGTCGCGAACGCGCCGCGCGAGACGCTCGAGGTGGTGATCCGCTTCGACCGGGGCGTCCCGATCGCGCTCGACGGCGCGGTGCTGCCGCTGCACGAGATCCTGAACGAGCTGAACCCGATCGTCGGTGCCTACGGGTTCGGAAGGCTCGACATGGTCGAGAACCGGCGCGTCGGCATCAAGAGCCGTGAGACCTACGAGTGCCCCGGGATGCTCGCGCTGATGCTGGCGCACGCGGACCTGGAGTCGATCACGCTCGAGCGCGACGTGGCGCGGGAGAAGTCGCGCCTCGAGCCCCGCTACTCGGAGATCGTCTACGACGGGCTCTGGTTCTCGCCGCTGCGCGAGGCGTTCGACGCGTTCGTCGACAGCACCCAGCGTCACGTCACCGGTGAGGTGCGCCTGCGGCTCGAGCCCGGGCAGTGCTTCGTGTCGGGCCGCCGGGCCGAGCGTGGCCTCTACGACTACGACCTCGCGACCTACGAGGCCGACGATGCGTTCCGCCACGAGGACGCCGCGGGCTTCGTGCGGCTCTGGGGGCTCTCGGTCGAGACGTGGTCGCGCCGGCAGCGGACCGAGGAGCCGGGCGTGCCGTCGCCGCGCGATCCCGGTCCCGGGCAATGACCACCGGAGACGCCAAGCCGCTGTGGCACGGGCGGTTCGGCGAAGGTCCGGCCGAAGCGCTCATGGCCCTCAGCGTCAGCCTGCCCTTCGACCAGCACCTGGCCCACGACGACCTCGTCGGATCGCGCGCGCACGTCGACATGCTCGCGTCGGTGGGGCTGCTCACCGAGGCGGAGCGGTTCGCGATCGCCGACGCGCTGGACCAGGTGGGAGCCGAGCTCAACGGCGGGACATTGGAGTTCGTCCCGACCGATGAGGACATCCACACCGCGATCGAACGCCGGGTGACGGAGATCGCCGGGCCCGCGGGGGCGAAGCTGCACACGGGGCGGAGTCGCAACGACCAGGTCGCGCTGGACCTGCGCCTCTGGGTCCGCCGCGAGGCGAAGGCCGTCATCGCCCGGATCCTCACCCTGCAGGACGTGCTGGTGCGCCGGGCCGACGAGTGCGACGACGACGCCTACCTCCCCGGCTACACGCACCTCCAGCGCGCGCAGCCGGTGCTCCTCGCCCATCACCTGCTCGCGCACTTCTGGGCGCTCACCCGCGACGTCGAACGTTGGCAGGGTGTGCTCAGGCGCGCCGACGTCTCGCCGCTGGGTGCCGGTGCGCTCGCCGGGTCGAGCCTCCCGCTCGACCCCGACTACGTCGCCGACGCGCTCGGGTTCACGCAGCGGTTCGAGAACTCGCTCGACGCCGTATCGGATCGTGACTTCGTCGCGGAGGCGCTGTTTGCCGCCGCGCTGACCCAGGTGCACCTCTCGCGGATCGGCGAGGAGGTCGTCCTGTGGGCGAGTGAGGAGTTCGGCTTCATGAAGCTCCCGGACGCGTTCGCGACCGGGTCCTCGATGTTGCCGCAGAAGAAGAACCCGGACATCGCCGAGCTCGCGCGTGGGAAGGCCGGCCGGCTCATCGGCCACCTCACCGGCATGCTGGCCACCCTCAAGGGCCTGCCGCTCGCGTACAACCGCGACCTGCAGGAGGACAAGGAGCCCTTGTTCGACGCGGTCGAGACCCTGGGCCTGACCCTGTTGGCGCTCAGCGGCCTGCTCGATGCCGCGGTGTTCGACGTCGCGCGCATGCGCGCGCGGCTGCGGACGTCGCGTCCTCCTCGGCGACGGACCTCGCCGAGCACCTCGTCCGGGCCGGGATGCCGTTTCGCGAGGCCCACGCGGTGGTCGGCTCGCTCGTGCGCCAGTCCGTCGAGCGACACATCCCGCTCGAGGAGCTCGTCGCGGCGGAACCCCACCTCGGAGCCGAGGCGCTGGTCCTGCTCGAGCCGGGTGCCGCGGTGCGGCGACGCACGACGCCGGGGGGCGCGGGCCCGGAACCGGTCGCGGTCCAGCTGGAGGAGGCGAAGGAGCGCTTGGCCCGCCAGCAGCAATGGCTCGACGACTGACCCGCGCGTTCTACGCCCGCGACTCGCTCGAGCTGGCGCCGCTCCTGCTCAACAAGCTCTTGATCCACGACGACCCGGAAGGCCGGCTCGCGGTACGGATCGTCGAGGTCGAGGCCTACCGCGGCTCGGCCGATCCGGGCAGCCACGCCTACCGCGGGGAGACCCCGCGGACGAAGGTGATGTTCGGGCCGCCCGGCCACCTCTACGTGTACTTCACCTACGGCATGCACTGGTGCGCCAACGTCGTCGCGCTCGGAGCGCCGGGCGACGCGAGTGCGGTGCTCCTGCGCGCGGGGGAGCCGGTCGAAGGCCTCGACGTGATGCGGTCCCGGCGTCCGGCCGCCCGCCGCGACCGCGACCTCTGCTCGGGCCCGGCCCGGCTCACCCAGGCCCTCGGCATCGGGCGGGATGATGACGGGGCCGACCTGCTGCGGGGTGGGCTCGGGATCTTCGACGACGACGTCGCCCCGCCCCGCCGCCCGGGCCGGTCGACGCGCATCGGCCTCGCGCCCGGCAAGGGTGAGGCCAGCCGGTGGCGGTGGTTCGTGACCGGCAACGAGCACGTCAGCAAGCGGTGATCGGCGCAGGTGACCCGGGTCACGGCGACGTGGTCCCCGACGGGGTCTACCGTCGCGGTTCGTGACGACCTCGGAGTCCCCGCCGATCTTCAACCCGTTCGTGCCCGGGTACGCGGAGGACCCGTACCCGCACTACGCGGAGCTGCGCGAGCAGGACCCGGTGCACCGCAGCCTGCTCGGTTCGTGGGTGCTGACCCGCTACGACGACGTCGTGCGCATCCTGCGGGACCCGTCGCTCAGCGTCGAGATCGCCAACGCGACCCAGGTCGTGGACCCCGAGATCGCCGCTGTCTTCGGCGAGCGCGAGCGGGGCCAGCGGGCGATCCTCAACATCGACCCGCCCGACCACGACCGGCTCCGGCGGCTGGTGTCGAAGGCCTTCACCCCCAAGATGGTCGAGTCGCTCCGGCCCGAGGTCGAACGGCTCGTCGCCGAAGCTCTCGACGCGGTGGTCGCCCGCGGCACCGGCGAGATGGATCTCATCGCCGACCTCGCGTTCCCGCTCCCGTTCACCGTGATCTCCGAGATGCTCGGGATGCCGACCGGCCGGCGCGAGGAGCTGCGGACGTGGTCGCACGCGGTGGTCAAGACCCTCGACCCGATCATCACCGTCGACGATGCCCGCGACGCGGTCGCGGCGTCGGACGCGATGATCGAATACGTCCTCGAAGTCATCGCGATGAAGCGCCGCGCGCCGGCGGACGATCTGCTGTCTGCGCTCATCGCCGCGGAGGAAGACGGCGACATGCTCGACGAGCAGGAGCTCCTCGACCAGGTCATCCTGCTGTACATCGCCGGGCACGAGACGACCGTGAACCTCATCGGCAACGGCACCCTCGCGCTCCTGCGCCACGGCGAGCAGCTCGACCGGCTCCGTGACGATCCCGAGCTCGATCAGAACGCGGTGGAGGAGCTGCTCCGCTTCGACAGCCCGGTGCAGTTCTCACGGCGGATCGCCGTGGCCGACTTCGAGCTGCACGGCCGCACGATCGAAGCCGGCAGCTTCGTGCTCACGTGCCTCGGCGCCGCGAACCACGACCCGGAGCGGTGGGGTCCCACCGCCGACGAGCTCGATCTCGGTCGCTCCGGCGCGGCGCAGCACGTCTCCTTCGGCAGCGGGGTGCACCACTGCCTCGGCGCATCGCTGGCGCGCGTCGAGGCCCGTGCCGCGTTCGGCGCGCTCGCCCGGCGCTTCGACGGGTTGGAAGTGGCCGACGAGCATCCGGCGTGGAACGGCCGCATCGTGCTGCGCGGCCTCGACGCGCTCCCGCTCGCGTTCACCGCGCGCTGAACCCGCGCGTCCCGGAGCCGGGTCAGGCCGGGTTGACGCTGACCGTCACCGTCGTGCCCTGGTCGGCGATCGCCCCGGTGATGGGCGATTGCATCCAGACCCGGCCGGCTCGGGCCGGGTTGCCGGGCGGCGGCTCGGCCTTGACGGTGATCATCACCTCGAAGCCCGCGGCGCGCAGCGTGGTCGCGGCCTGGTCCGCGTAGTCGCCGAGCACGCTGGGGACCGGGACCGACTTCGGTGGACCGTTGGACACGTAGATCGTGACCCGGACGCCGGGCTTCACCGGTCGGCCCGGGGGCGGGTCCTGGCTGACCACGGACCCCGGGGTGACCTGGCGGCTCGGCACCGAGCGCAACCGGACCTGGTAGCCGGCGTCGCGCAGCGTGCGCGTCGCATTGGCGACGTCCATGCCGACCGTCGAGAGCATGGGCGGCCGGGTGACCGAGAGCGGCGGCCGGGTCGTGGTCGTCGTCGGGGGTGGGGCGACCCCGGGGAACTCGGCCACGGGGGTCTCGGCCAGCGCGGCGCCCTCGAAGCCCTGCCAGATCTGCGCGGGCCACGACCCGCCGGTGACGGTGATGCGCGTCGTCGGCGGGCGCATCTTGATCTCCTTGGACGGGAACCCGACCCAGACCGCGGTGACGAGCTGGGGCGTGTACCCGACGAACCAGGCGTCCGCCCAGTTGTCACTCGTCCCCGTCTTGCCGGCCGCGGGCCGGCCGATCCGCGCGTTGATGCCGGTGCCCCGGGTGACCACCTGTTGCAGGACGCCGTTGATCGTGCGGGCGGTCGTCTCGGTGAGCACCCGGGTCCGCTTGACCGGCGCCTGGTAGAGGACCGTGCCGTCGCTGGTGGTGACCCGGGTGATGAAGATCGGCGCGGTGTGCACCCCGTCGCCGGCGAGCGTGTCGTAGGCGGACGCCATGTCGAGCACCGTCGCACCGTTGCTCCCGAGAGCCGTCGACGGCACCGCGGGGAGTGGGGAGCGCACGCCCATCTTCGCGGCCAGGTCGATGACCGGCTGGATCCCGATGTCCATGACGAGCTGCGCGTAGACCGTGTTGACCGAGTCGACCGTCGCGTCCGTCAGGTTCATCCGGCCGTCGCCGGTGCCGTCGTAGTTGTTGACGAGCCACGGCGGTTGGCCACCGGGCATCGGGATCGTCAGCGACGCGGGCGCGTTGTAGGTGCGCGTCAGCGGCACGCCCTGGTTGAGCGCGGCACCGAGCACGAACGGCTTGAACGTGCTGCCGGCCTGGCGGCAGCCCGAGCCGGCCGTGTAGCAGTCGATGTCGGCGAGGTCGATCTTCGACCACGGCTGCGTGCCCCAGAAGTTCGAGCCCCCGACGTAGGCCTTGACCTGACCCGTCGTCGGATCGAGCGCGACCAGCGCGGTCGCCGGGTCCGTGGCCGGCTGCGAGATGACCCGCGCCGCGGACTGCTCCGCGAGTGCCTGCATCCGGGGATCGAGCGTGGTGTGGATGCGCAGGCCGCCCTCGAGCAGCAACCGCCGCCGCTGGTCCCGGGTCACGCCGAATGCCTTGTTGCCCATGATGAGCTTGGTGACCTGCTCGACGAAGTACGGCGCGGGGTAGTGGTCGTCGACGGTGAGGGGGACCAACCCCAGGGGCTGCGCCTTCGCCGCGGCGACGTCCGCAGCTGATGCCCGGTGCAGCTGATCGAGCTTGTCGAGCACCTGGTTGCGCCGCGCGAGCGCGGCGTCGGCGTGCTGGTACGGGTTGTAGGACTCGGGGGACCGGATCAGCCCGGCGAGCAACGCGGACTGCGCGAGGTCCAGGTCGTGGACGTCCTTCCCGAAGTAGCGGTGCGCGGCCGCCTGGACGCCGTACGCCCCGTTGCCGAAGTAGATGGTGTTCAGGTAGCGCCCGAGGATCGTCCGCTTCGAGTAGCGCTGCTCGAGCTGCACCGCCATCACGGCCTCGCGCAGCTTGCGCTCGAGGTTCTTCTCCGGCCCGAGCATCACCGAGCGGACGTACTGCTGCGTGATGGTGGACCCTCCCTGGTCCAGGTTCCCCGCTTCGACGTCCCGGGTGAGCGCGCGCACGACCCCGCGGGCGTCGATCCCGTCGTGCTGGAAGTAGCGCTGGTCCTCGATGGCGACGACGGCCGTGGGCAGGCTCGGCGCCATCGCCTTGAGCGTCACCGGCGACCGGTCCTCGACGCCGTGCAGCGTCGTGAGCAGGGTCCCGTCCGACCAGAGGACCTGGGACGACTGCGCCTGGTGCTCGGGAAGCCGGAGGTCCGACGTGTAGCGGCAGCCGGACGCGATCAGGCCGAGAGCGACCAGCACGCACACCCCGACGGATCGCCTCACGCGCAACATTGTGGCGCAGGCGCAACGGGCCCGGACCTCGCGAGGGCGACGGAACGGCGCTGGTAGCGTGCGCCGGTGGCCTCCGTGGAGCAGCAGCTGCGGATCTTGACCGCGGGCACCGTCGACTGCATCGCCGAGCCCGAGCTCGAGGCCAGGCTCCGGACCGGGCGCCCGCTCCGGGTGAAGCTCGGCATCGACCCCACGGCCTCGGACATCCACCTCGGCTTTGCCGTGGTGCTCCGGAAGCTGCGCCAGTTCCAGGATCTCGGCCACATCGCGGTGCTCATCATCGGGGACTTCACGGCCCGGGTCGGCGACCCGTCGGGGCGCTCGGTGACCCGCCCGCCGCTGACGCCGGAGCAGGTCGATCTCCACGCGACCTCCTACGTCGACCAGGTGAAGGGGATCCTTGATTTCACGCCGGGCCGGATCGAGGTGGTCCGCAACGCCTCCTGGCTGGCGTCGATGGACATGGTGGACGTGCTGCGCCTGACCGCCAAGACCACCGTCGCCCGGATCATGGAGCGCGACGACTTCGCGAAGCGGTTCGCCGAGGGGTCACCGATCGCCCTGTCCGAGCTGCTGTACCCGCTGCTCCAGGCCACGGACTCGGTCGAGGTCCACGCCGACGTCGAGCTCGGTGGCACCGACCAGCTCTTCAACAACCTGATGGGGCGCCACCTCCAGGGCCAGGCCGGCCAGGATCCCCAGGTCGTGCTCACCACGCCGCTGCTCGAGGGGCTCGACGGGGTCCAGAAGATGTCGAAGTCCCTCGGCAACTACATCGGGATCGCGGAGCCGCCCGGGGAGCAGTTCGGCAAGCTGATGAGCATCCCCGACGACCTCATGCCCCGGTACTTCCAGCTGACCACCGGTTGGCTGCCCGAGCAGGTGGAGTCCACCGTCGAGGACCTGCGCTCGGGCGTGCTGGCCCCGGTCGCGGCCAAGCGCCTGCTGGCCCGCACCGTGGTGGACCTGTACCACGGCGCCGGCGCGGGGGACCGGGCCGAAGCCGAGTTCGACCGGGTCTTCAAGGACCATGCCGTCCCGAGCGACGTCGAGGAGCGCGAGGTCGCCGCCTCCGAGCTGCCGACCGAGTGGTTCCGGCTCCTCGCCGCGACCGGGCTGGCGACGTCGAACAAGGACGCCCGGCGCAAGATCGAGCAGGGTGCGGTGCGCCTGGACCAGGAGAAGGTCACCGATCCGGACCGGGAGGTCACGGCCGCGGAGATCGACGGTCGGCTGATCTCGGTGGGGAAGCGGTCCTGGGCGCGGCTGGTGGTGCGGGGCTAGCTCAGCGCGACGGTCAGCACGACGAACGCGATGACCGCGGCGATGAGCAGGATGGCGCCGACGACGTAGACCGTTCCCCTCGTGCCCTTGCTCGCACCGCCGAGGCCCATCGTGTCACCGATGGCTCCGTGCTCCTCGTGCAGCAGACGGGCGTTGTCCGTCTTGGTGCCCGCCTTCGGCAGGTGCTGCGAGTGCTGCGGCTTGCGCGCCTTGCGCCCTTTGCTTCCCACGGGCGAGAGAGTAGCCCGCGCCCGCCCGGCTTGACGGGAGTGCTCGTAGTACGTATTCTTCCGGGTCCGCCCGCGGGTGCCGGTCAAACGGCTGCGCGCGGCGGATTGACACGGACGCCCCCCGCTCCTCCGGACCGCTTCGGCAGTCCCGTTGTGGCCACCTCGGTGGTCCTGGAGCCCTCGAGTAGGGATCCACAGTAGGGGATGGGTGTCAGTCCGATTCGCCCCCCGGCCGCGACGGTCGGGACAGCGGCGACATCGGGCAGCGGCTCCTTGAAAACGGAACAGTGATGCACAAAAGTCAGTGCGGACGGCACGCATTTGGCTCTGGTCCCTCGTGGGCCCGGGTCGATGTGGAGTCGTTCAAACGTCAATACCGGTAGGCGTCCCTCGGGATGTCTACCGAGTCAGTTGCCGGAATGGGCTCAGTTCCCGGACCGGCAGCTCTTCAACACACAGATCAAAGTGCCCGTCCTTCCCTTCGGGGTCGCACGGGAGCGAGATCTT
>CAWCMX010000002.1:0-967500 GCA_963796755.1 uncultured Acidimicrobiia bacterium | reverse complement strand
TGGCTTACAAGCAGTCAGAGCGTCGTTGTCGACTTCGGTCGGCAGCCGTGATGGCGTGCCTTTTGAAGAATGAGCCGGCGAGTTACCGTTTGTGGCGAGGTTAACCCGAGAGGGGGAGCCGGAGCGAAAGCGAGTCTGAATAGGGCGCAGAGTCGCAGGCGGTAGACCCGAAGCCGAGTGATCTAGCCATGGGCAGGTTGAAGCGAGGGTAAGACCTCGTGGAGGACCGAACCCACCAAGGTTGAAAACTTGGGGGATGACCTGTGGCTAGGGGTGAAAGGCCAAGCAAACTCGGTGATAGCTGGTTCTCCCCGAAATGCATTTAGGTGCAGCGTCGCGTGTTCAGTATCGGAGGTAGAGCACTGAATGGTCTAGGGGGCCTACAAGCTTACCAAAATCAATCAAACTCCGAATGCCGATACTCCAGAGCGCGGCAGTGAGACCATGGGGGATAAGCTTCATGGTCGAGAGGGAAACAGCCCAGAACGCCAGCTAAGGCCCCTAATTCTACGCTCAGTGGCAAACGATGTGGGATTGCCCAGACAGCCAGGAGGTTGGCTTAGAAGCAGCCACCCTTGAAAGAGTGCGTAACAGCTCACTGGTCGAGTGATCCTGCGCGGACAATGTAACGGGGCTCAAGCGTAGAGCCGAAGCTGCGTCATTCTGATTTATCAGGATGGGTAGGGGAGCGTCGATCTCAGCTGTGAAGCAGCCGTGTGAGCGGTTGTGGAGCGTGGTCGAGTGCGAATGCCGGTATGAGTAGCGAAAGAGGGGGGAGGAACCCCTCCGCCGAATGCCCAAGGGTTCCTGGGGAAGGCTCATCCGCCCAGGGTTAGTCGGGAGCTAAGGCGAGGCCGAAAGGCGTAGTCGATGCACAACAGGTTGATATTCCTGTACCACCGTGTCCGCGCCAACCCCAAGAGTGGGCTGCTCGGAGGCTGTCTTCGGACGAATCCGGACCAGACGCTGGCGGGGAGCGAAGGGGGGACGCAGGAGGGTAAGTCAACCCGGGCGATGGTTGTCCCGGGGTAAGCGTGTAGAGGGTCCGATAGGTAAATCCGTCGGGCATAACCTCGAGACGCGATGCCGAACCGTTTCAGGTGAAGTGACTGATCCCATGCTGCCGAGAAAAGCCTCTAGCGAGCTGGCACGGTGCCCGTACCCCAAACCGACGCAGGTGGGCAAGTAGAGAATACTAAGGCGATCGGGAGAACTCTGGTTAAGGAACTCGGCAAATTACCCCCGTAACTTCGGAAGAAGGGGGGCCTCGATAGGGTGGAGGACTTCGCGTCCCGAGCTCGAGGAGGCCGCAGAGACCAGGGCCAAGCGACTGTTTACTAAAAACACAGGTGGGTGCGAAGCCGTAAGGCGATGTATACCCACTGACGCCTGCCCGGTGCCGGAAGGTTACGGGGAAGGGTTAGCCGCAAGGCGAAGCTCTGAACCTAAGCCCCGGTAAACGGCGGCCGTAACTATAACGGTGGGAATTTCCAGGCCGTTATAAAACCTAGCTATATGCTGGAACACCCGAGTATCCGGCGGTACTCGCCTCTCTTGATCGATGTGGGAGGCAGTGACAATCCGACCGGTGCGGACGATCAGCAGGAAACCGAGAGGGATCCTCAGAGACTGCACGCTAGGCACCATCGGGAGCAACGCCAGCCCCGAAACGGTGAAGGTACAGTCCGATCCTCATGGCGACATGAGGAGTCAGGCAGAAATGACCTGGCCCTACCCGTGTGGAAATGTACGTATGCAGGGGTGGAGTAACAACATGCCTAAGGTAGCGAAATTCCTTGTCGGGTAAGTTCCGACCTGCACGAATGGCGTAACGACTTGGCTACTGTCTCAACCAGAGACCCGGCGAAATTGCACGACGAGTAAAGATGCTCGTTTCCCGCACTAGGACGGAAAGACCCCGTGGACCTTTACTGCAGCTTGATGTTGGGTTTTGGTACGGATTGTGTAGGATAGGTGGGAGACTTGGAAGCCGGGGCGTTAGCTTCGGTGGAGTCGTCCTTGAAATACCACCCTGTTCGTGTTGAAGCTCTAACCTGGGCCCGTAATCCGGGTCAGGAACAGCGTCAGGTGGGCAGTTTGACTGGGGCGGTCGCCTCCTAAAGAGTAACGGAGGCGCCCAAAGGTTCCCTCAGCCTGGTTGGCAATCAGGCGTCGAGTGCAAAGACACAAGGGAGCTTGACTGCGAGACCAACAAGTCGAGCAGGTGCGAAAGCAGGGCTTAGTGACCCGGCCGTGGCATGTGGAAGCGCGGTCGATCAACGGATAAAAGGTACCCCGGGGATAACAGGCTTATCTTGCCCAAGAGTCCACATCGACGGCAAGGTTTGGCACCTCGATGTCGGCTCGTCGCATCCTGGGGGTGAAGCATCTCCCAAGGGTTGGGCTGTTCGCCCATTAAAGCGGTACGCGAGCTGGGTTTAGAACGTCGCGAGACAGTTCGGTCCCTATCCAGTGCGGGCGTAGGAGATTTGAGGGGAGCTGTCCCTAGTACGAGAGGACCGGGACGGACGCAGCTCTCGTGTGCCAGTTGTTCCGCCAGGAGCATGGCTGGTTGGCGACCTGCGGAAGGGATAAGCGCTGAAAGCATCTAAGCGCGAAACCCGCCTCGAGATGAGATCTCCCACCGGGTTAACCGGGTAAGGCCCCTGGAAGACGACCAGGTTGATAGGCCGGAGGTGTACGCACGGTGACGTGTTCAGCCGACCGGTACTAATCGGCCGAGGGCTTGGGATCTTTGTTGCTCGTGCTCGCTATGGAGTTCTTGAAGGACGGCAGTCCTTTGTCGAAATCCAGATTTGAAATCCAGGTTTCCGGTGGCAATTGCGGCGGGGAAACACCCGTTCCCATTCCGAACACGGAAGTGAAGACCGCCCGCGCCGATGGTACTTGGGGGGCAGCCCCCTGGGAGAGTAGGTCGCCGCCGGGATTTCTCGTACGAAGGGGCATCCACACCGGGTGCCCCTTCGTCGCGTCTCCACACATCCCGGGCGCCTGCCGGCGGTTCAGTACGCTCGGCGCCCGCGCACAACGAAAAGGCACCCCTTGAACGAACGACGCCCCCGCAGTGGCGACAGCCCGAACCGTGGCACCGGCCGCGCCAAGCCGACGGGTGGCAAGGGCGCGCCCAGGTCCGGGCGCGCCGGCACCCCCGCGGGGAAGCCCGCGGCACGCCGGTCGGGCTCGGCTGGTGCGCAGGGACGGAAGCCGGGCACGGGAGCTTCGAGCACCCGCAAGCCCCCGGCCTCCGGTGGGGCCGGTAGGGATCGCAAGCCCGCGTCGGGCAGTGGCAACCGGGATCGCAAGCCGGCATCGAGCAGTGGCAGCCGGGATCGCAAGCCGGCGGCTGCGGGTGCGTCGAGCGCGCGGCGGCCGTCCACTGGTGGGTCGTCGTCGACCCGGCGCCCCGCGTCGAGTGGTGGCGCGAGTCGCGACCGGACGCCCGCGCGCGGCGCATCGGGTACGCGCAGCACCGGCAAGCCCACGGGCAGCCCGTCGCGCGGCGGATCGCGAACGGCGAGCGCGTCCCGAGCCTCGGGGGCCGCCCGCGAACGGCGGCCGAGCTCGTCGGCGGATGGCAGCCGGCGCGACGGTCCGGCCCGCGACAGCCGATCCGGGAGCGGATCGCGCTCCGGTGGGGCCGGTCGCGGCGGGAGTGCGACGCGCTCGGGATCCGGATCGAGCCGGGCGACGGGCGGCCGCAGTGGTGGCGCGGGCGCGTCCCGGGGTGGCTCGACGCGCGGTGGAGCACCGAAGCCGGGTGGCGCGCGGGCGATCGACGTGCGCCCCTCCGGAGCGACGTGGAAGCCGAACCGCGCGGCCAAGACCGAGCGGCCGGCACCGAGAGCGCCGGAGCGCACCGACGAGCCCCGCGCCCCGAAGGACTTCGAACCGCGCCAGGCCGCGCCGCTGAGGGTCGTGCGCGGCAAGCCCCGTCCGGCCGCGCCCGCGGCGAAGAGCCGCAGGAAGGCGCGTCCCGCGCCGGCGCCCGGCAGCGAGCGCAGGAAGGCCCGGGGTCCGGGGCCCAAGGCGGTGCGCGAGGAGCTGTTGCGGATGGGTGGTCCGCGCGGCGCGAAGTTCTACGACCAGCTGGTGCGGGCGGCGGACGCGCTCGCGTCGGACCGGGAGAAGGACGCGCTCCGGTTGCTGCGGCCGCTGCGGAGCGCGCTCCCGCAGTCGGCCACCGTCCGGGAGCTGCTCGGGATCGCGCTCTACCGCAGCGGTCGCTACGAGCTCGCGGCAGACGAGCTCGAGGCGTACGTCGCCTTCTGTGGCGCCGTGGATCAGCACCCGGCGTTGATGGACTGCTATCGGGCCCTGCAGCGCTACGACCGGGTCGAGGAGCTGTGGAACGAGCTGGGGCAGACCGCGTCGGCGCCGGACGTCGTCGCCGAGGGCCGGATCGTGATGGCGGGCAGCCTCGCGGACCGGGGCCGGGTGCGCGAAGCGATCGCGATGCTCTCGCGGCGGCGCCCGCGGACGTGCAGAACCCGAAGGAGTACCACCTGCGGCTCTGGTACGCGCTCGCCGACCTGGAGGAGCGGGCCGGCAACCTGCCCGGCGCGCTGGACCCTGTTCGAGCGCATCAGCCGCAAGGACGCCGGGTTCGCCGACGTCATGGAGCGACTGGTCAGCCTCGGTTGATTCCGGCCGTTCACGCCGGTCACGCCGTTCCCACGCACCCAGCCTGTACCCTTTCCGCCCTGTGCCGGAGATGAATGTGGCTCATCAGGTGGACGGGGACCCGGCGGAATCGTCCGAGCTCGACGTCTCGGTGATCCTGCCCGTCTTCAACGAGAAGGGCCATCTCCAGGCCGAGATCGACCGCATCCGCGGGGCGCTCGACGCGTCGCCGTACTCGTACGAGATCATCGTCGTGGACGACGGCTCGAACGACGGCTCGGGCGAGGCGCTGCGCCAGATCGACGGCATCCGGCTCATCCAGTTCGCCCAGAACCGGGGGAGCGGCTCGGCCCGCAAGGCCGGTACGCACGCGGCGCGCGGCCGGATCGTCGTGTGGACCGACGTCGACATGACCTACCCGAACAACGAGATCCCGCGCCTGGTGAAGGAGCTCGAAGGCTGGGACCAGGTCGTCGGCGCCCGCACGTCCGAGCAGGGGACGGTCAAGATCGCCCGGGTGCCGGCCAAGTGGTTGATCCGCCGGCTCGCGAGCTACCTGGTCGAGACGCCGATCCCGGATCTCAACTCCGGGTTGCGCGCGTTCCGCGCCGACGTCGCCCGCCAGTACCTGTACCAGCTGCCGCCCGGTTTCTCGTGCGTCACGACGATCACGATGGCATTCCTCGCGAACGGGTACTCGGTGAAGTACATCCCGATCGAGTACTCGCCAGCGCGCCGGTGAGTCGAAGTTCCACTGGTGGAAGGACACCAGGCGCTACATCACCCAGGTGGTGCGGATGGTGCTCTCCTACAACCCGCTGCGGGTGTTCCTGCCGCTGTTCGTCATCCTCGGGCTCCTCGGCCTCGGCAAGATGGTCTTCGACTGGGTCGATCACGACTTCCGGCTGGCCACCAACACCCTGCTGATCCTCTTCGTGGCCTTCCAGTTCCTCGCGATCGGACTGCTCGCCGACCTCTTCGTGCGCCTCTCCAAACCCCGCACCGAGGTCGACCCCGCGTCACTGTGAGCGCGGCGCACCCCGTCCCGACGGGGAACACGTACGACAAGTACGGGAGCTCCAACCCGGTCGAGCGCCGGCTCATGGCCACGTTCCTCGCCCGACTCGACGACGCGCTGCCCGAGCGGGCACCCGAGCGGATCCTCGAGGTCGGCGTCGGTGAGGGCGAGGTCGCGGACCGGGTGGCCCAGCGCTACCCGGACGCGTTCGTCACCGGCATCGATCTCCCCGACCCGGAGCTGGCCGAGCACTGGAGCTCGAAGCGGTTCGCGGCGAGCTTCGCCGACATCGGGTCGCTGCCCTTCGGCGACTCCGGCTTCGACCTGGTGCTGGCCATCGAGGTGCTGGAGCACGTTCCGGATCCGGCGGCCGCGCTGGCGGAGCTGAGCCGCGTGGCCCGCCGCGACGTCGTGCTCTCGGTGCCGCGGGAGCCGATCTGGCGGGTCGCCAACATGGCGCGCGGCAAGTACTGGGGCGCGCTGGGCAACACCCCGGGCCACATCCAGCACTGGAGCCGCTCCGGGTTCGTGCGCCTGGTCGGCCGCCACCTCGACGTCACGACGGTCCACAGCCCGACGCCGTGGACGATGGTGGCGGCGCGCGTGCGGGCCTAGCCGGGCAACGGCGGCGACGGCTCCGGGTCCGACGGCTCCGGGTCCGGCTCGGCGATGGCGTCCGGCGCGGTGGCGGTCCAGCGGCGGACCGCGGCGCCACCGATCAGGGCTCCGGCTGCGTCGACGATCATGAACGCGAGCCGGGCGACGATCGCGACGGTCGCGCGCACTCCCGCGGGCACCGAGCCGCCGACGAGCGCGACGAATGCCGCCTCCCGGACCCCCACGCCGCCGGGCACCGGCACGAGGACGAAGCCCACGACCCACGAGAGCATCGCGGCCGGCGCGATGGTCATCCACCCGACGCCGGGGTCGAACGCGCGGGCGATGCACCAGGTCGACGTGCCGATCAGCAGCCACGCCGGGATGTAACGGACCAGCAGTCCCATGGATGCGGACCAGGCCGGGATCCGGACCGTGAGCTTGCGCTTCATCACCCGCTCGGCCCGCTCGACCATCCATTCGAGCGGGCGGTGGTGGAGCATCGCGACGCCGATCGGCAGCAGCACGAGGACCCAGAGCCAGTCGCTTCCCTCCGACGCGAAGTGCAGTGGCAGCAGCACCGCGGCGGTCAGCATCCCGGCGAGGTAGAGCGCGCCGAGCGACAACGCCACGCTGGCGTACGCCCCCGAACGCGGGTGCCCACCCCGGCGGGCGAGCTCGGCGCGGCCGACGACCGGCCAGATGCCGCCGGGCACGTACTTGCCGATCTCGCCGACGAAGTACCAGGTGACGCAGGCCAGCATCGGCGCCTCGATGCCGACGAGCGCGAGCGCGTGCCGCCAGGGGAGCGCGATCGCGACCATCGCCAGACCGGCCACGATCAGCCCGGCCACGAGCCAGGCGGGCCGGGCGTCGCCGATCGACGAGCGCACGCTGTCCCACTGGTGCGCGATCGCCCGGACGACGAACGCACCGGCCGCGATCGCGAGCAAGATGCCGACCGCGGTCGAGATCCGCGCCAGGCGTTCACGCTTCAGTCCGCGTCTCCTCCGAACGTGCGATCCAGACCGCGCCGAGGCTACCGCTCCCGGATTTCCCTCCCGGCCGCCGGGCTCCGGTCTCCGGGCCGCGGGCGGTACCTGTCCCACCCGGGAGTTACGTTCGTGCTCGTTGCGCCGAACGTGGCGTGAGCTTCCCCGGCCCTTCCCCCTGCAGCTCGAACGAGTCAGGAGTGCAGTGATGGCCGGAACGACGAAGATGGCCGGAACGAACAAGGCGACGAAGCGCGTGGCGAAGCGGGCCGCGCCGAAGGCGGTGGACGAGACCGCCGAGGCGCCCACCTGGTTGAACCTGGTGGTGGTGCGGGGTGAGTGCTCGGGGCCGCCGGAGCTGCGCGAGCTCGAGTCGGGGCGCCGGCTGGCGTCGTTGTCCGTGCGGGCCCCGGGGCCGGACGGCCGGGCCACCTCGGTCCCGGTCACCGTCTGGGAGCCCGCGGGATGGGTCGAGGAGCTGGCCGAGGGGTCCGACGTGATCGTCGTGGGCGCGGTGCGTCGACGCTTCTTCCGCAGTGCGGTGGGTGGCGCCGCGACCCGGGTGGACGTCGAAGCGGTCTTCATCGGGCGCGCCGGTCAGCGCCGCCAGCTCGACGCCGCGCTGCGGCGCACGCAGGAGACGCTGGATGTCCTGCTCGCCTAGGGCCCGGACGGGGTCACGCGGTGCCGGTGAAGCCCGCGATCGCGCCGCGGAACTTGGCCGAGATCCCGGCGGCCGCATCCTCGGGGGAGCGCGATCCGTCGAGGTACGCCGTGATCTCGTCCCACCAGATCGTCCGGCCGATCGCGAACCCGAGGTATCCGGGCACACCGGCGGCCGTCCGGAGCCAGTCCGCGACCCGCTCGGGGCTCGCACCCTGTCCGAGGACGACGCAGCCGACGCGGTCCCGCCCGCCGGCGCGGGCCTGCTCGGCGACCATCTCGCAGTCGTCGCGGCGGTCGATGCCCTCGATCTTCCAGACGTCCGCCTCGATCCCGGCGGCCTGGAAGTCCGAGATGGCCCGGCGCATCAGCGCGGGCCGGAGCTCGCGCTCGTAGCGGGAGGCGTCACCGTCGACGTTCGCGAGCTGGGCACGCTCGGCCGGCACGATCAGCTCGCACAGGAACACGCGGTCGTGCTCGTGCAGCCAGTCCGAGAGCGTCTTGAGCCGCTCGATGGAACAGCGCGTTGTCGGCCTTGCTCCCGTCGACGTTGTAGCGCACGAGGACTTTGGCGAACGTCGGGTCGAAGGCCTCGATGTGGGCGGCGAAGTCCTCGCCGTACTCGAACTCGAAGACGCGCGCCCCGCTGCGCTCGACGGGCATGGCGCAGATCCAGCCGTTCGCGAGCGCGGTGCGCGCGACCTCGGCCCCGAACTGCTCGTCGACCAGGATCCCGGCCTCGCCGGACGGGGCCCCATCGGCGAGCGCCCGCGCGAACCCGGCGAAGACGACTTCCTTCGCCGCGACGATCCGTGCCGATTCCTCGGGGGTGGGATCGTCGGCGACCCCGAACAGCTGGGCCAGGTGCGGCCGGCGGTGGTCGAACGCGAGGAGGAAGAGCTGGTGGTCGTAGCCGAGCATCATCGCCGTGCACGCGTCGGTCAGGTGATGGAGGCCTTGAAGATCTCCGCGATCGATGCGTCGAGCTCGGCGTTGAACTCGGCGTCGGTCTGCTGCGCCGAGAGGCCCTCGCTGAGGGCACGGGAGAAGCTGGCCACGACCCCGTGGTTCCGGGCCAGCCGGGCGCAGGCCTCGTCCCGGCTGTACCCGCCGGAGAGCGCCACGACGCGCAGCACGCGCGGGTGGGCGACGAAGTCGGCGTAGAGGCCGTCGTGGTCCGGCAGCGTGAGCTTGAGCATCACGTGCTGGTCGGAGCCGAGCTGGTCGAGCTGCCCGGCGATCGCCGCGTGGAGCAGGTCCTCGGCCTCGGTCTTCTGCGGGCTCTTGATGTCGACCTCGGGCTCGATGATCGGGACGAGCCCGGCGCCCAGGATCTCGCGGCCGATCTCGAACTGCTGGTCCACGATGTGCTTGATGCCGGCGTCGTCGGCCAGCTTGATCACCGAGCGCATCTTCGTGCCGAACACGCCCTTGGCGTTGGCCCGGGCGAGCAGGTCGGCGAGCCCGGGGATCGGCTTCATCACCTGCACGCCGTCGACCTCGTCGGCCAGGCCCTTGTCGACCTTCAGGAACGGGACGACCTGCTTGACGTTCCAGAGGTAGTCGGCGGTGTCGCGGCCTTCGACCTGGCGGTCCATCGTCATCTCGAAGAGGATCGCTCCGAGGATGCGGTCGCCGTTGAAGGCAGGGCTCGTGATGATCCGCGAGCGCATCTGGTGCACGAGCGTGAACATCTCGTCGTCGCCCGAATAGCTGTCCTGGGGAATGCCGTAGAGCGCCAGCGCCTTCGGGGTGCTGCCGCCGCTCTGGTCGAGCGCGGCGATGAACCCCTGGGCGGACTGCACCTTGTCGAACTGCTGCTGGTTCATGGAATCTCGAAGCCCCCGCTGATCGATGTCGCCCGGGCACCGGTGCCCGGGCGGTTCGCTCACGCTATCGCCCGTTCGCGCGCGTCCGCTCACCGTCCGGGGTGCCGGCCTCGACGCAATCGGGCCGCGAAGTTCACCCACGGTCCCGGGTCGAGCTGCCGACGCAAGTAGACTTTCTGATCGGGTGGCGGGCCTGTCACCCTGGATCGACGGGATTCGCGCCGCCGGACGGCACCTCCAGCCAGGCAGCGCGACCACGTTCCACGCGAGAGTGCCGCGGAGCCATTGGGGGGTCAAAGTGAGGGCGAAGTGACCGAAGCGGCATACGAGACCCGCAAGCCCGAGATGCTCAACCGGGTGGTGATTCGATTCGCCGGAGACTCGGGTGACGGGATGCAGCTCGTCGGAGACCGGTTCACGGACGTGAGCGCCGCGTTCGGCAACGACCTCGCCACCCTGCCGGACTACCCGGCCGAGATCCGGGCGCCGGCCGGCACCATCGCCGGGGTCTCCAGCTTCCAGGTGCACATCGCCGACTTCGACATCGTCACGCCGGGCGACGTGCCGAACCTGCTGGTGGCGATGAACCCGGCCGCGCTGAAGGCGAACATCGGCGACGTCCCGCCGGGCGCCGCGATCATCGCCAACACCGATGCCTTCGAGCCCCGCAACCTCGAGAAGGCGGGCTACATCGGGAACCCGCTCGAGGACGACACGCTCGCGGCCTACCGGGTGTACCCGGTGCCGATGACGAGCATCACGATCGAGGCGACGAAGGAGACCGGCGCCAAGCCGCGTGACGCCGAGCGTTCGAAGAACTTCTTCGCGCTCGGGCTCATCTGCTGGATGTACACCCGCCCGACCGAGCCGGTCCTCGACTGGATCGACGCGAAGTTCGGGAGCAAGCAGCTCATCCACGACGCGAACGTCGCCGCGTTCAAGGCGGGCTACAACTTCGGTGAGACCGCGGAGCTGTTCGACCACCCGTTCGAGGTCGCGCCGGCGCAGCTCCCGGCGGGCCGGTACCGCAACATCAGCGGCAACGTCGCGCTCGCCTACGGGCTGATCGCGGCCGGCCAGATGGCCAAGCTGCCGATCCTCTACGCGTCGTACCCGATCACGCCCGCGTCGGACATCCTCCACGAGCTGTCGAAGCACAAGAACTTCGGCGTGCGCACGATGCAGGCCGAGGACGAGATCGCGGCCATCGGCGTGGCGATCGGCGGCGCGTTCGCCGGCCAGCTGGGGGTCACCGCGACGAGCGGCCCCGGCGTGGACCTCAAGGCCGAGGCGCTCGGGCTCGCGATCAGCATGGAGCTCCCGCTGGTGCTGGTGGACGTGCAGCGCGGTGGCCCGTCGACGGGGCTGCCGACCAAGACCGAGCAGGCCGACCTGTTGCTCGCGATGTACGGCCGCCACGGCGAGGCGCCGCTGCCGATCGTCGCCGCGAAGTCGCCCAGCGACTGCTTCGACGCCGCGTTCGAAGGCGTGCGGCTCGCGCTGAAGTACCGGACGCCCGTCATCGTCCTCACCGACGGGTACCTGGCCAACGGCTCGGAGCCGTGGCGCTTCCCGGACGTCGACGACCTGCCCGACATCTCGGTGCCGTTCGCGGAGGACCTGAACCACGAGCAGTCCGACGGGACCTGGGACTTCTGGCCCTATCTGCGCGACCCCGAGACGCTGGCCCGACCCTGGGCGATCCCGGGCACGCCCGGGCTCATGCACCGGCTCGGTGGCATCGAGAAGCAGGACGGCACCGGCAACGTCAACTACGACCCGGTGAACCACGAGCACATGGTCCACATCCGGGCCGCGAAGATCGCCGGGATCGCGAACGACATCCCGTTGGTGGAGGTCGACGACGAGACCGGCGACGCCGAGCTGCTCGTCATCGGCTGGGGCAGCACCTGGGGCTCCGTGAAGGCCGCGCTGCGCCGCATCCGGGCCGCGGACAAGAAGGTGGCGTCGGCCCAGCTGATTCACCTGAACCCCTTCCCGCGGAACCTCGGCGAGGTGCTCGCCCGGTACCCGAAGGTGCTCGTCCCCGAGATGAACCTCGGCCAGCTCTCGAAGCTGCTCCGCGCCGAGTTCCTCGTGGACGCGCAGAGCCTCACCAAGGTGCAGGGACTCCCGTTCCGCGCCGCCGAGATCGAGACGAAGATCCTGGAGATGATCGATGGCTGACCAGGTCGCGCTGACCCGCAAGGACTTCTCGTCGGACCAGGAGGTCCGGTGGTGTCCCGGCTGTGGGGACTACTCGGTGCTGACGGCACTGCAGCTCCTCATGCCGGAGCTGGGCGGGAAGCCGGAGAACCAGGTCTTCGTGAGTGGCATCGGCTGCTCGAGCCGGTTCCCCTATTACATGAACACCTACGGCGTGCACAGCATCCACGGCCGTGCGCCCGCAGTCGCGACCGGCGTCGCGGTGGCGCGTCCCGACCTCGACGTCTGGGTCGTCACCGGCGACGGTGACGGGCTCTCGATCGGCGGGAACCACCTGATCCACGCGCTGCGGCGGAACGTGAACTTCACGATCCTGCTGTTCAACAACCAGATCTACGGCCTCACCAAGGGCCAGTACTCGCCGACGAGTGAGCTCGGGAAGGTCACCAAGAGCTCACCGTTCGGCTCGCTCGACCACCCGTTCAACCCGTTGGCGCTCGCGCTCGGGGCCGAGGCCACGTTCGTTGCCCGGACCCACGACATGGACCGCAAGCACATGCAGGAGGTGTTCCGGCGCGCGCACGAGCACAAGGGCGCGGCGTTCGTCGAGATCTACCAGAACTGCAACGTGTTCAACGACGGTGCCTTCTCGGCGATCCTGACCAAGGACAACCGCCCGGAGATGCTCATCGAGCTGCACCACGGGGAGCCGATCCGGTTCGGCGCGGACAAGGACAAGGGCGTGCGGCTCAACAAGTACGGCGAGGCTGAGATCGTCGACATCGCCGAGGTGGGGGAGGACGCGGTCCTCGTCCACGACGAGCACCGCACCGACCCCACGGTGGCGTTCGCGCTCTCACGGCTGGCCGACCACCCGATCGTGCCGACACCGGTGGGCGTGTTCCGGGCGGTGCAGCGCCCCAGCTACGAGTCCGAGGTGCAGCTCCAGCTGGCCGCGGCCCAGGAGCAGCGGGGGCCGGGCGACCTCCGGACGCTGATCGCCGGTCCGAGCGTCTGGGAAGTCGCCTGACCCGTCGCGCGGACTGCCGGGAAGTTCTCAGAATGAGAACGCTTGTCCACCCAGCGTGAGGTTGTTACTCTTCCCCCCTCGCCAGGTGAACATCCGGCGAACGAGGGCGAGCTGGGGGTAAGGAATCGATGATCGCATACTTGGATGCGAACTCGGGCAGTTTGATCGCGTCCACGCTGGCGGCGGGATTCGCCGGGATCGCGGTCGTGTTCAAGATGGGTTGGAGCCGCACCATCGGGTTCTTCTCGCCGAAGAAGCGCAAAGCGGCGAAGGAGGCCCTGGCCGCGGAGTCCCGCGCCGCGGACGCTGAAGTCGCCGGCGACGCGACCTAGTCCCGCAGCCCCCAGCCCTCCTTCGAACGTGAGCGAGCTCCAGCCCGAACCCGGGTCCTTTCGCGACCCGGCCACTCGGGTCTTCTACTACGACGGCCGGGTGCTGCGCGGTCTGGATCAGACCGCCGCGGACGACTGGAAGCAGCTGAGCGCCACGCAGTTCTTCCCGAAGCTCATGGAAGAGCACAAGGCCGTCCGCACGACGCTGCTCGAATCGGCGGACGTGCCGGCCGAGGTCGCGGGTGACTACGCCGCGGTGCTCGAGCACGAGCGGATCCCCTACATCTCGTATCCGTACGAGTGGACGTTCGCGATGCTGCGCGACGCGGCGATCCTGCACCTCGAGATCCTGCTCGCCGCGCTCGAAGAAGACGTGACGATGAAGGACGGCTACGCCTTCAACGTCCAGTGGGAAGGCGCGACGCCGGTCTTCATCGACATCGGGTCGTTCGAAGGGATCGGCGGCGGACCCTGGATCGGGTACCGCCAGTTCTGCCAGACCTTCCTGTACCCGCTCCTGCTCGAGGCGCACCTCGGCGTGTCGTTCCAGCGGATCCTCATGGGTCACCTCGACGGGCTCGACCCGACCGAGATGCGCAAGATCTTCACCGGGCGCAAGCGGTTCAAGAAGGGCGTGTTCCGCCACGTCTACCTGCACAGCGTCGCCGAGAGCCGGGTCACCCAGGGCGGTCAGGCGATCAAGGACGACCTGACGAAGTCCGGGTTCAGCAAGCAGCTGACCAAGGCCACCGTCTCGAAGCTGCTCAAGCTCGTGCGCAAGCTGCGGTCGAAGCGCGCGGACTCCGGGTGGAAGGCCTACCGCGACACGTGCTCGTACAGCGACGAGGACCGCGCCGCGAAGGAGCAGTTCCTCCGGGCCGCGATCGCCGATGTCCCGCTCGGTCTCACGTGGGACCTCGGGTGCAACGACGGCATCTACTCGCGCATCGTCGCCGAGCATGGTGGGTACGTCGTCGCGGTCGACTCCGACGACGTGACCGTCGACGTGATGTACCGGTCGTTGCACCAGGACGGCATCACGAACATCCTCCCTCTCGTCATGAACCTCGTGGACCCGTCACCCGCACGCGGCTGGCGCGGCGAGGAGCGCAGCGCGTTCACCGAGCGGGCGCAACCCGACCTCGTGCTCGCGCTCGCATTGGTCCACCATCTCGCGATCGCGGCGAACGTGCCGATCGCGGAGGTCATCTCGTGGTTCCGCAGCTTCGGTGGCCGGCTCATCGTGGAGTTCGTGGAGCCGCACGACCCGATGGCCACGCGGCTGCTCGGCAACAAGCCCGCGGGCATGTTCCCGGACTACAACATCGAGAACTTCGAGCAGCTGCTCGCGCAGAGCTTCACCATCGACAGCAAGCAGGCGCTGCCGAGCGGCAGCCGCACGCTCTTCGCCTGCACGCCGCGTTGACGCGCTGAGCTCCTACAGCGGGCGGTAGACGAGCCCGCTGCGAGGCTTCGGTGCGAAGTACGTCGTCTTCTGCGGCATGCGCACGCCGGCGAGCGCCGCGGCGCGGATCTGCTCGACGCTGACGGGTGGCAGGAGGATCGCGGCGTCGGCATCGCCCTTTCCGACCAGCGCGGCGACGGTCTGGGCATCGGCCCGGAAGCTGATGTCCGCGTCGACGAGCGCGGGCGCGGCGAGCTCGTCGAACCAGGCGGAGGCGACGTCGTGCAACGCCTCCGGCAGCTCGCGGCGCCGTGCGTTCCCGGGCGTCGGGCCGCGGGGTGAGGAGCGCGAGACCCGAGCGGTCGACGAGGCCGATGGCCCCCTCGGCCCGCAGCCGCCGTTCGAGCTCGTCGACCCGCTCCGGGCCGGACGGGCCGAAGCCCTCAACGGTGAACCCGGACTCGAGCGCGGCGCGCAGCGCCGCCGGGTCGGGGACGGCGTTCAGCAGACGGTGGATCGGCTGGACCCAGAGCTGGTCGTCCGCGAGCTCGACCACGAGGCACATGACCCGACCGTCGTCCTCGGTCGCGGTGCCGGCCGCGGTCCGTTCGTCTCGGTAGGCGATCGCGGTCTCGAAGCGGTGATGGCCGTCGGCCAGGACGAGCGGCGCGGAGGCCACGACCCGGCGGATCTCGGCGATCCGGTCCGGATCCGTGATCGGGATGACCGAGTGCCGCACGCCGAGGTCGTCGGTCGTGATCGCGACCGGTTCGTCGGTGCTGACCGGCAGGCCGGCGGCCGGTGTGAGACCCCAGATCGGGTCGAGGTTCGCCCGGGTGGCCCGGATCAGCGCGAGGCGGTCGCTCTTCGCCTTGGGCATGGTGCGCTCGTGCGGGAGCACGTCGCCTTCACCCGCCCGGGGTGGCAGCGTCAGGGCGCCGATGATGCCGTCGCTGCGCCGCTGCGCGCCGTGGTCGTCGGTGAACTCCATGCGGTATCCGTAGAACGCGGGCTCCGCGTCGAGCTCCAGCGTTCCGTCCGCGCGCCACGCCTCGAGGTCGCGCGCCGCACCCTCGTAATCGCCCTCGGGGAGCAGCAGCCGGACCGCGTTGTGCGGCGAGCGGGCGATCAGGACCGCCCGCTCGTCCTGGTCGATCACGTCATAGGGTGGGGCGGTCACGGCCGCAAGATCGTCGTGGCGGTACCGGAGGCCGCGGAAGGGAAGGAACTCGGGCACTGCGGTGTTCGACTCCCACGTGATGGAACGAGACGGGTCGACCGATTCTGGCACGACGGCGATGAACGAGGCGTACGAGCGGTTCATGGAGGGCCAGGCGCGGCTCTCGTCGAGGGACGCGTCCGGCGCGATCGAGGCGCTCGAGCGCGCCCGCGACCTGGAGCCCGAGCAGGGCTCGATCCGCGAGGCCTTGGGCCGGGCGTACTTCGGCGCGCGGCGCTACGCCGAGGCGGAGGCCGAGTTCACCAAGGTGGTCGATCTGGACCCGGTGAACGACTACGCGTACTTCGGCATCGGGATGTGCGCGATGCGCACGGGCGATCCCGACCGCGCCCGTGGCCAGCTCCGGCTCGCCACGGTGATGCGGCCCGATTCCGACACGTACCGCGACGCGTTGGCGCTCGTGACCGAGGTCCCCTGACCGGGTGACGGTCGTCGTTCTCGATCTCGATGGCGTCATGTGGCGCGGCGACGACCCGATCCCGGGCTCGTCCGAAGCGGTGCAGGCGCTGCGTGATGCCGGTGCCCGGGTCGCGTTCCTCACCAACAACTCGAGTCACCGGATCGGTGACTACCTCGACAAGTTCGCGCGGTTCGGGATCGCCGCGGCGCCCGACGAGATCATGACGAGTGCGCAGGCGGCCGCAGAGCTGTTGCCCGAGACGCTCGCGCCCGGCGCGACGGTGCTGGCCTGCGCGGGCCCCGGGGTCGTCGAGGCGCTCGAGGTCGCCGGGTACCGCGTGGTCGACGACGGTCCGGCCGACGCGGTCGTCGTCGGCTGGCACCGCAGCTTCGACTTCGAGGAGCTCGATCGGGCGGCGCAGGCGGTCCGCGACGGCGCGCAGTTCGTCGCGACGAACACGGATCCGACCTACCCGGGCGCCGACCATGTCCTGCCCGGCGCGGGGGCGATCGTCGCTGCGATCGCGACGGCGTCGGGACACGCACCCGTGGTCGCGGGCAAGCCGGAGCCGCCCACCGCCGCCATGGTGCGCCGACGCTTCGGCGATCACGGGATCATGGTGGGCGACCGACCCTCGACCGACGGCGCGATGGCGACCGCGCTCGGGTGGCCGTTCGCGCTCGTCCTCTCGGGGATCGGGGGTCACGATCCCGCGGAGCCGATCCCGGTCCCACCCCCGGCGTTCGTGGGTGCGGACCTGGCCGCGCTCGTGCCCCGCATGCTCGCGGAGCCCGTCGCACCCTCGTGACCTGGCGCTTCGGATTCTGGGGGTCGCGGTAGCCTTCCTGCTTCCCCCACCTCGAGACCCGCCGCAGGGAGTTGCGTCATGCCACAGCCGCCGGACTGGAACAAGTACCTCGACGCGGGCGCGGAGTTCGTCGCGATGACGCGCACCCAGGCCCGCAAGCGGGCCAAGGAGCTCGTCGGCACCGGCCAGCTCGCGCAGGAGCAGGTGCAGGGGTTCGTCGACGACCTCGTGGACGAGAGCCGGAAGCGGACCGACGTGCTGCTCGAGATCGTCCGCAAGGAGATCCAGCGCCAGGTCAAGACGCTGGGCATCGCCACCAAGGAAGACCTCGCCCGGTTGGAGACGAAGCTGGCGAAGGCACCGAAGTCGGCGAAAGCCGGCCCGAAGCAGGCGGCGAAGAAGCCCGCGAAGAGCGGCGCGAAGAACGGTTCGGGAACCAAGGCGACGAAGAAGTCCGCGGCGGGCACCTCGGCCGCGAAGAAGGCTTCGAGCCCGTCGGCCGCCAAGAAGTCCGCCAAGAAAGCGGCCTCGAAGGCCGCTTCCTAGCGGTCTCGGCCGGAATCGTGCGCCGCCGTCTCGACGTCGAGCTCGTGCGGCGCGGGCTCGTGAGCAGCCGCAGCCGCGCGGCCGAGGCCGTGGAGGACGGCCGGGTCACCGTGGGAGGAGCCCCCACCCGGTCCGTCGCCCGTCAGGTCGACGAGCACGAGGCGATCGTCCTCACCGGTGACCCGCCCCGGTTCGTCTCGCGGTGGCGGAGAAGCTCGATGCCGCGCTCGACCGCTTCGCGGTCGACGTGCGCGGGCGCGCGCCCTCGACGTGGGCGCGTCCACGGGCGGCTTCACGGACTGCCTGCTCCAGCGGGGTGCGGCGACGGTGGTGGCGGTGGACGTCGGCCGGGGGCAGCTCGACTGGTCGCTGCGCCAGGATGCCCGGGTCATGCTCCTCGAACGGACCAACCTCCGTGGCCTCGAGCTGCAGGAGATCGGCGGCGACGCCTGCGCGGTTGCCGTCGCGGACCTTTCGTTCATCTCGCTGACGCTCGTCGCGCCGGCGCTCGTCCGGCTGACCACGCCGGCTGCGGAGCTGGTGCTCCTGGTGAAGCCCCAGTTCGAAGCCGGCCGGGCGCGGGTCGGCCGGGGCGGGATCGTGCGGGACCCCGAGGTCCACCGGGCCGTGCTCGAGGACGTCGTCCACGGGCTGGCGGAAGCGGGCCTCGGAGTGAGCGGCGCGATGCCGTCACCGCTGCTCGGCGCGGCGGGCAACGTCGAGTTCCTGTTCCACGCCCGCAAGGCGGCACCGACAGTCACAGCGGCCGCCCTGGATGCTGCGGTGGCCGACGCCCACGCGGGAGCGGAGACGTGAGCGGGTTGCGCACCGTCGGCGTGGTGCCGCACCGGGACCGCCCCGAGGCGCGCGTGCTCGCGGCGCGTGTCATCGACTGGTTCCAGGGGCACGGGATCACCGTGCGGATCCCGGAGTCCGACGCGATCGGCCTCGAAGGGGTTGCGGTCCCCGTCGCCGGGTTCGCGTCCGGGCTCGATCTCGCGCTGTCGCTCGGTGGTGACGGCACGATGCTGCGCACGGTCGATCTCGTCTACAACGTGGGCGTGCCGGTCCTCGGTGTGAACGTCGGCCAGCTCGGATACCTGGCCGAGGTCGAGCCGGACGACCTGGACCCGGTGCTCGAGAAGCTGGTGGCCGGTGACTACGCGGTCGCGGACCGCATGATGCTGCAGCTCACCGTGACCTCGGACGGCGAGGCCGCGGGCAGCTGGTGGGCGTTGAACGAAGCGGTGCTCGAGAAGCCGCACCCCGGCCGACTGGTCCGCCTCGACGTGGCCATCAATGGCGCGTTCTTCACGTCGTACGCGGCGGACGGCGTCATCGTCGCGACGCCGACGGGCTCCACCGCGTACTCGTTCTCGGCCCGGGGACCGATCGTCTCGCCGCGGGTGCGCTGCCTGCTGCTCACCCCGGTCTCGCCCCACATGCTGTTCGACCGCTCGCTCGTCCTCGACGCCGACGAGGAGCTCGCGCTGTCGGTGACCGACGACCAGACCGTGCTGCTGACGATCGACGGCCGGTTCCGGGGGGTCCTCCGCGCGGGCGACTCCGTCCGCTGCACCGGCGGTCCGGTCCCGGCGCGGCTCGTCACGTTCGGCCCGCGCGACTTCCACCAGATCCTGAAGGTCAAGTTCGGCCTGGCGGACCGGTGAGCGGATGCTGATCGAGCTGCGCATCGCCGACCTCGGCATCATCGAGGAGATCCAGGTGCTGGTCGAGGCGGGCCTCACCGTCATCACGGGTGAGACGGGGGCGGGGAAGACGCTCGTGGTCGAGGCACTCGAGCTCCTCGCGGGCACCCGCGCCGACACCTCGCTCGTCCGCCCCGGCGCGTCCGAAGCGCGGGTCGAAGGGCGCTTCGAGGACCCGCTCACCGGCGAGGAGGTCGTCGTCGCGCGCGTCGTTCCCTCGACCGGCCGGAGTCGTGCGTACATCGACGGCCGGCTCGCGACGGTGAGCGAGCTCGCGGACCTCGGCGCCCGGTTGATCGATCTCCACGGGCAGCACGCGCACCAGAGCCTGCTCGCCCCGGCGATGCAACGGGCGGTGCTCGACTCGTTCGCCGGCCCGCCGGCGCTCGAGGCCCGGGCCGCCTACCAGGCCGCGCGGGCCGAGCTGCGCGCGATCGAATCCACGATGCAGGGACTCGGCGGCGACGCTCGAGCCCGCGCCCGGGAGATCTCGCTGCTCGAGTACCAGGTCGGCGAGATCGACGCCGCCGGGATCGACGACCCCGACGAGGCCGTGGTGCGCGCCGCCGAGGAAGCAGCTCTGGCCGGCGCGGCCGAGGACCGCGAGGCGCTCGTGGCCGCGCACGACGCGGTCGACGGTGGTGCCGTCGACGCGGTCGGGGTCGCCGCCGACGCGCTCGATGGCGCGCGCGCCGTACTCCGAGCTGACGGAGCGGGTGCGCGCGCTCCAGGCCGAGCTGGCCGAGGCGGCGCACGACCTGCGCGTCGCGTCGGAGGCGGTCGTCGAGGACCCGGAGCGACTCGAGGCGGTGCGTGAGCGGCGCAAGCTGCTGCGGGACCTGGAGCGCAAGTACGGCGAGACGCTCGGTGAGGTGCTGGAGCACCGCGACGTCGCGGCGGCGGCGCTGGCCGAGCTCGAAGGCCACGAGGCCCGCACCGCCCAGCTCGAGGCCGACCGGACGCGCGGCGGAATCGGTCGCTGCGAAGGCGGCGGGCCGCCTGCACGCGGCCCGGGCCGAGGCCGCGGGCGCGCTCGCCGAAGCCGTGGAGCATCGGCTCCGCCGGCTGGCGATGCCGAACGCCCAGCTCGCGGTCGTGGTCGAACCGGTCGAACCGGGAGAAGACGGCGCGGATCGGGTGGTCTTCCTCCTGGCGGCCAACGCGGGTGAGGCGGCCCAGCCCCTGGCCAAGGTGGCATCCGGCGGCGAGCTGTCCCGGGCGATGCTCGCGCTCCGGGTGGCGCTGGCCGGGCGCGGCGATCGCGGTCGAGGGCCGGTGCTCGTGTTCGACGAGGTCGACGCCGGGATCGGCGGCGAGGCGGGGGCGGCGGTCGGGCGCGAGCTGGCCGCACTCGCGCAGAGCGCCCAGGTACTGTGCATCACCCACCTCGCCCAGGTCGCCGCGTGCGCGGACGCCCAGGTCGTCGTCCGCAAGGCCGAGGACCACGGCCGGACCGTTGCCACCGCACGACCCGTCTTGAGCGAGGATCGGGTGGCGGAGCTCTCACGCATGCTCGCGGGGGTCGAGGACTCCGCCCACGCCCGTCGACACGCGGAGGAGCTCTTGAGCGAGGCGACCAGGAGCGCACGCTGATGGCGCGCCGGCTCGGGCGCCGCCGCAAGGCCGCGGCCGACACGGTCGTGGGCCCGGCGCGGGTCGACAAGCGCACGAAGGACCTCTCCCGGCGGATGCAGCCCGGCGACATCGCGGTCATCAACCACACCGACATCGACCGCGTCGCCGCGGAGAACGTGATCGCGGACGGCGCGGTCGCGGTGATCAACGGCGGCGTCTCGATCTCGGGCCGGTACCCGAACGGTGGGCCGATCCGCATCGTCGATGCGGGCCTCCCGCTGATCGACGACGTCGGGCCCGAGATCCTCGAGCGCATCAGCGAAGGCGACGAGCTGCGGATCGTCGGCGGCGAAGTGTGGCGGGGCGACGAGCTCGTCGTCACGGGCACCCTGCTCGACGCGGAGGCGATCGAAGTCGCGATGGAGTCGGCGCGCGGCAACATCGGCGCCGAGCTGGAGAAGTTCGCCGAGAACACGCTCGAGTACATCCAGCGCGAGGCGAAGCTGACCTTCGAGCCGATCCTCCTGCCGCCGCTGCGCACGGAGATCAAGGGTCGTCACGCGGTCGTGGTGGTGCGGGGGCACGACTACCGCAGCGATCTCGCGGCGTTGAAGCCGTACCTGCGCGAGTACCAACCGGTGATGATCGGGGTCGACGGCGGTGCGGACGCGCTGCTCGAGATCGGCTTCAAGCCCGACATCATCATCGGCGACTTCGACTCCGTCTCGGACCGCGCGCTGCGCTGCGGCGCGGAGCTGATCCATCACGTCCACCTGGACGGCCGGGCCCCCGGGCGCGAGAACCTGCTCGAGTGGGGCGTGCCCTACGAGGAGTTCGTGATCGACGGGACGAGCGAGGACGTCGCGATGCTGCTGGCCTACGAGGCCGGCGCGGAGCTGATCGTCGCCGTGGGCACGCACGCCACCATGGTGGAGTTCCTCGACAAGGGCCGGAGGGGGATGTCGTCGACGTTCCTCACCCGGCTCCGGCTCGGCCCCATGCTCGTCGACGCGAAGGGCGTGAGTCGTCTGTACGAAGGGCGCGTGCGTCGCCGGGACATGGTCGCGCTCATCGTCTCCGCGCTCGTTGCGGTGATCGTGATCAGCATCGTCGCCGAGCCGATCCACGTGTTCTTCGACGGGATCCGCGTCACGCTCAAAGACCTCTGGTACTCCGTCACCGGCGACTGACCGCCTCACTTCCTCGCACTGGATTGATGCCTCACCCATGATCAACTTTCGCTTTCACATCGCGTCGCTGATCGCGGTGTTCCTGGCGCTGGCGGTCGGGGTCGTCATGGGTTCGACGGTCATCGACCGTGCGATCGTCGACGGCCTGCGCGACCGCATCAACACCGCGGAGAAGAACTCGAACGAGGTGCGCTCGGAGAACCACAAGCTCAAGTCGCAGATCGACCAGCTGAACGACTACGCCGACCAGTCCGCACCGTGGGCGGTCGAGGCCCAGCTCACGGACCAGCCGGTGGCCGTCATCGCGGAGCGCGGGGTGGACGACGCCGCCGTGAAGGCGCAGGCTCAGACGCTGCGCGACGCCGGCGGGAAGGTGCCCGGGATCCTCTGGCTCGAGACCCCCTGGAACCTGGGTGGAGACGGCAAGAGCGCCGACGCGCTGCGGAGCGCGCTCGGCGTCACGACCCGCGTGGACAAGGCGCTGCGGACGGAGGCGATCGGTGCGCTCTCTCGTCGTCTGGCCCAGGGTTCGGCCAACCCGAACGAGACCGACCTGCTCGACTCGCTCGCGAAGGGTGGCTTCATCACCCTCGAGGGGATCGGCAACGAGGACGTCACCGCCGCGAGCTTTCCGGGCGCGGGGGCGCGGGCGTTCCTGATCGGCGGACCCGAGAGCTCCATCACCGCGAGTGCCACGACGGTCGAGCTGACCCAGGCGCTCGTCGCGACCAAGGCGCTCACGGCGGTCGGGGAGGTCGATCCTGACAGCCCCACGAACCGGGGCACGTGGATCGCGCCGATCCGCAACGACGATCAGCTCAAGACGCAGGTGTCGACGATCGACGACGTGGATCTCGTCCAGGGCCGCGTGGCGAGCACCCTGGCGTTGGCGGTGCTGGCGCGAGGTGTCGTCGGTGCGTTCGGAATCGGCGCGGGCGCGGAGTCGACCGTGCCCGCGATCCCCGCCGGGCGGTGACGCATCCCGGCGCCACTGCCGGGGCCGAGCCAGACTGAGCCCGCGTGGGCGTATTGATCGGATGGGTCGTCGGGTTTCTCGCGGTGCGCTTCGTGCTGCTCGCGGGCCACGACATGCTGCACGTCCCCGCGCTCGAGCGGCTGAACTACCGGGGTCGCAGGCTCATCACCGCCGGCGGGCTCTACCTCGTCATGGCCGTGCTGATCATCGAAGCCGGGCGCTCGGCGCTGGGTGGGTTCGAGATCGGTGATCCGCCGGGGCTGAACCCGGCGCGGCCGCTCGTGCTCTTCGCCGCGTTCGGCTTCGGTCTGCTCGGGTTCATGGACGACATCCTCGGCAGCGAGGACCGGGGGTTCAGAGGTCACCTCCGGGCGCTGTCGCGTGGCCGGCTCACGACGGGCATGTTGAAGCTCATCGGTGGCGCGGCGATCGCACTCGTCCTCGCGTCCGCACCCGGGTTCGTCACCGGGAAGCGGCTGCTCTCCGACGCGCTGCTCATCGCGCTGGCCGCGAACCTGGGCAACCTCCTCGATCGGGCGCCGGGGCGGGTGATCAAGTGCTCGCTGGTGGCGTACATCCCGATCGCGATCGTCGCCGGTGCGGGTGCGGTGGGGATCGCGGTCGCTCCGTTGATGGGGGCCACCCTCGGCCTGCTGCCGGACGACCTCCACGAACGGCTGATGCTCGGGGACACGGGTGCGAACATCCTCGGCGGGGTGCTCGGGCTCGTCGTCGTGCTCGAGTGCGATCGGACGACGCGCAACATCGTGTTGATCGTGCTCATCCTGCTGAACGTCGCGTCGGAGCTGGTGTCGTTCAGCGCGGTGATCGAGAAGGTGCCGCCACTGCGCTGGTTCGATCGCCTGGGCCGGGCGGCGAAGGTGCCGCCGATCGACCCGTCGGGTCACAGCGGCGCCTGACCCACACGGTGTGCTCGTGGTGGGGGCCGCCGATCGCGACCCGGTAGCCGGATCGCTCGAGCGCGGGGCCGAGGCCGTGGAACGATCCGAACCGGACGTTCGCGTCCTGGACGACCGCGCAGACGACCGGGTTGCGCGCGGCGCGGATGACCGTGCGCTGGTCGATTCGGAGGCCGGACCGACGCGAGTCGATGCGGAGGATCGAGACGTCGACGAATTTGTCGGGAGTGCGCTTCCCGGCTCGCCACACCAGACCGGGGTTGTCGCTGATCACCTGGGCGCCGGCGGGGAGCTTCCGCAGGCGGTGGACGATCAGCGCGCTCTTCCCCGTGTAGTCCCTGGGCCACAGCAGCTCGGAGAGGTGCGAGACGTGCCACGGCAGGACCACGAGCGCGGCGAGCGCGATCACCGTGGCGATGCGCGGGGTCGACGCGGCCACGCCCACCAGGAGCGCGGCGGCCGGCGCGACGTGCGCGAGGTGGTTGCGCCACATGGGCGCCTCGAGCAGCAGCACGGTCAGACTGAGCAACAGCCAGAGCACGATCGGTCCGAGACCGCCGGTGAGTCGCTCGAGGAGGTCGGTGTGCTCCCGGGCTCGCGGCTTCGAACGTCGGCGGACGATGAGTGCCGCGACGATCGCCACCAGGCCCGCCGCGAGCAACGGTGCATCGCGCTCGACGAGGGTGCGCAGGGTCTTGTCGGCGTTGGCCCCGATCTCACGGTGCTGTGCCTGATCGGTGTGGTACGTCACCGACTGGTCGTACACGCGCTGGAGGCCCCACGGTGCCGCGATCACGAATGCGACGGCGAGGGCGATGGCAGGGACCGCGAGGATGTGGCGGATTCGGCGCTGATCGATCACCAGGAGGCCGACCGTGATCAGTGCCGGGATCTCGAGCAGGCTCTTCACCGAGAACGCGGCTCCGGCGAGCACGCCGATCGCGACGATCTTCCCGAGCGAGGGCTTGCGCCGGTACGCCAGCGCGACGGCGACGCACGCGGTGGCGAAGGCTTCGCCGAGGCCGTCGCTCGTCAACGGTCCGGTGGTCCAGAGCACCGAGCCGCTCGCGGTGACGAGCACGGCGGCGAGCAGCGCCCCGGCGCGGGTAGTGAGCTCGCGCCCGGCGCAGTAGACGGCGATGGTGAGGGCAACGCCCGAGAGGACGGCGATGGTCCGGGGGGAGTCGATCGTGCGGCCGGTCAGGAGGTCGCCCAGCCACGCCATCGGCAGGAACAATGGTCCCTGGCTGGAGAACACCTCGCGAAACGGCAGACCACCCGCGCGCATCGCGAGCACCGACTCCGCGAACTGGCCGTCGTCGAAGCCGAGCTGCTGGAACGAGAGGAACGCCGGGATCCGGATCAGCAACGCGACGAGTCCGACGAGGACGATGTCGCGAGTGCGGTCGTTCACGCGTGTGCGGTGCAATGCGGTCTGATCCATAGGCCCCTTCCGTGCCCGAAGTCCTCGGTCTGCTCGTACCCGAGCTCGACCAGGTGCTGGGGGAGCGTTGTGAACGTCCCGAACCGCACCGGTGCCCACACGACGACCGCGCATTCGCGCGGGTTCGCCGCGGCCTCGAGCAGCCGGTGCTCGTCGTATGCATCCTCCTTGACCGGCAGGCCGATGCGCAGCACCGATGGGTCGACGAAGAACGGATCCGTTCCCTTGCCCGCGCGCCAGATGAGCCCGGGCTCGTCGCTCAGCACCCACGCTCGGTCCGGGAGCTTGCGCAGCGCGTCGACGACCGTTGCCGCGTCGCCTTCGTAGTCCTTCGGGACGAGGAGCGGGCGCAGCTGGTACGCCTGGTACGGGATGGTGATGATCGCCGTGATCACGACGGCCCGCCACGACGGCCGGTACCGGGCGACCAGCAGCGCGAACGGTGCGACCAGGGCCGCGAGGTGGTTCCGGAACATCGGGTTCTGCGCGAGCAGGACGATCAGGACCAGCCCCGCCCACCACCACAGGATGCGACCTCCTTCTACAAGATCTCCCAGCACCGATCTCCGCGAGCTGGGGTCGTCGGGCGGTGCTGGGCGGTCCTTCGCTGCGGCGAGGTGCGCGGCGGCGTCGTTGTCGGGCCCTTCTCGGACCCGGCGAACGAATCCGGTGACGAGGCCGACGGCGCCGATGGCGACGAGGGTCAGGCTGCGGCTCCAGTAGGTCGTCACCAGCTTGCTCAGGTTGTCCAGGGGCTTGCGCCGGCCGGTCTTGGCGAGGTGGTACTTGATCGAGTTGAGGTAGACGTCGTTGAACCCCCACGGCAGCGACACCAGGATCAGCACCGCGAGGGCCCCGAGGGGGGCGATGACCGCGTCGAGGATCCGCCGGCGCGAGGCGATCAGGAGCCAGGCGGTGATCAGCGCCGGCGTGACCAGCAGGTTCTTCACCGAGAACGCGCTGCCGGCCAGGAGCGCGATCACGATGGCGAGGACCGTCGACGGGCGGCGGCGGTAGACGAGCGCGACTGCCACGGCGGAGACCGAGATCGCGGCGCCGACGCCGTCGCTGGTCAGCGGCCCGGTGGTCCAGAGCAGCACGCCGCTGGTACCTGCGAGCGCGGCCGCGAGGAGCGCCCGTCCCCGGTCCATGAGCTCGCGGCCGGCGAAGTAGACCGCGACCGTCGTCACTGCTCCGGCCAGCACCGCGAGCAGTCTCGGTGCGTCGAGCGTCTGGAACCCGGCGAGGTCCGCGAGGTGCACCAACGGCAGGAACAGCGGACCTTGTGACGAGAAGATGTCACGGAACGGGTCGTAGCCCTGGCGCATCGCGATCGCGGCGACGCCGTAGCCACCGTCGTCGTAGCCCAGCTGCGTCGGCGCGAAGTACGCGGGGATCCGCAACAGGATCGCGCCGAGCGCGAGCAGTGTGACGTCGGTCCAACGGACGCGTGTGGCCCCGATCGGCGCCGGTCTGGAGAGCCCCGTCTCGGAGGTGGTCACGGTGCTCCAGGATGGCCGGTGGACGGGGGCGCGCATGGTACCGTCGACTTCCCGAGAGCAGCGCGCGGTGTTCCCGTCGCGCCGACGATCGGACGAGCGGAGGCATGGGGTTGGCGAAGCACATCTTCGTGACCGGTGGAGTGGCGTCGAGTCTGGGCAAAGGCCTCACGGCCTCGTCCCTCGGCCGGTTGCTCAAGAGTCGGGGTCTGCGGGTCACGCTGCAGAAGCTGGACCCGTACATCAACGTCGATCCCGGGACGATGAACCCCTTCCAGCACGGAGAGGTGTTCGTCACCGACGACGGCGGCGAGACCGACCTGGACCTCGGTCACTACGAGCGCTTCGTCGACGTCCCGCTGAACCGCAAGAGCAACGCGACGACCGGCTCGATCTACCAGGCGGTCCTCGCGAAAGAGCGTCACGGTGCGTACCTCGGTGAGACGGTGCAGGTCATCCCGCACATCACCAACGAGATCAAGGATCGGATAGTTTCCCTCGCCGCCGACGACGTCGACGTCGTGATCACCGAGGTCGGCGGCACGGTCGGCGACATCGAGATCCTGCCGTTCCTCGAGGCGATCCGGCAGTTCCGCAAGGACGTCGGCCGGGAGAACGTCTTCTACATCCACGTGACCCTGGTCCCGTTCATCGGCCCGTCCGGGGAGCAGAAGACCAAGCCCACGCAGCACTCGGTCACCGAGCTGCGGAGCCGGGGCATCCAGCCGGACGCGATCGTCTGCCGGTCGGACCGCCCCATCCCGACCCGGCTCAAGGAGAAGATCAGCCAGCTCTGCGACGTCCCCGAGGAGGGGATCGTCTCGGCGGTCGACGCGGACACGCTCTACGAGATCCCGCTCGTCCTCCACGACGAAGGCCTGGACGACTACGTGTGCCGGGTCCTGCACCTCGAGGAGCACGAACCCGACCTCACGAAGTGGAAGGCCCTCGTCGAGCGCGTGCGCAGCGCCGACTTCGACGTGCGCATCGGCCTCGTGGGCAAGTACATCAACCTGCCCGACGCGTACCTGTCGGTCGCCGAAGCCCTGCGCCACGGCGGTTATGCGTGCGGCGCGCGCGTGCAGATCGACTGGATCGCGTCGGACGACACCGAGGGCCTGCTCGCCGAGGGTCGGTTGCGCGACCTCGACGGCATCGTCATCCCGGGTGGTTTCGGCTTTCGGGGCATCGAGGGCAAGATCGCCGCGGCCGGGTTCGCGCGGCTCCAGGACGTCCCGTTCCTCGGGCTCTGCCTCGGGTTGCACTGCGCCACGATCGAGTTCGCGCGTGACGCGTGTGGTCTCGCGGGTGCGAACTCGAGCGAGTTCGATCCGCACTCGCCCCATCCGGTGATCGACCTGATGGACGAGCAGCGCGAGGTCGTCGACAAGGGTGGCACGATGCGGCTCGGTGCCTACCCGGCCAAGCTCATGCCCGGCTCCATCGTGCGGGCCGCGTACGGCGAAGAGGTCGTGTACGAGCGCCACCGCCACCGCTACGAGGTGAACAACAACTACCGGCGCCGGCTCGAGGAGTCGGGCCTGGTCTGCTCAGGGACCTCTCCCGACGACCGGCTGGTGGAGTTCATCGAGCTGCCCACGTCGATGCACCCGTTCTTCGTCGCCACCCAGGCGCACCCGGAGTTCAAGAGCCGCCCGGACCGGCCGCACCCGCTCTTCGCGGCATTCGTGCTGGCGGCGCGGGCTCGGGCGGAAGGCCGCATGCCGCGCCTCCCGCTCATCGCCGAGCCCGTCGACGTCTCGTGACGCCGCCTGTCGGCTGAGCGCAGCGTGCCGGAGTTCCGCGTCCTGGGTTCGGAAGTCGTCGCGGAAGTCGGCTTCCTGAGCATCAGCGAGCAACGGATCAAGGCTCCGGACGCCGAGGAGTTCACCCGCGTCGTCGTGCACCATCCGGGGGCGGTGGTCATCGTTCCCGTCGACGGCGAGGACGTGCTGCTCGTGCGCCAGTACCGCGCGGCGGTGGGCGACAACCTGCTCGAAGTTCCCGCGGGCAAGCGCGACGTGGACGGGGAGCCGCCGGAGGAGACCGCGTGTCGCGAGCTCGAGGAGGAGATCGGCTACCGGCCGGGTCGACTCGTGAAGCTCGCGGAGTTCTTCAACACACCCGGCTTCTGTGACGAGTACACACACCTGTTCCTCGCGCTCGACCTCGAGGACCTCGGTGGCAACAACGCGATCGGGCCGGAAGAGCGCGCGATGACGCTCGAGCGTGTGCCGCTGGCGAGCTTCGACGACCTGATCGCCTCCGGCGAGCTGCGCGATGCCAAGAGCATCATCGGCTGGACGCTGACCCGCCGGTACCTCGATGCCGGACGGTGACGAGCTCGCACTCCTGCTCGAGGAGCACGACAGCTGGCTCGCGGTCGAACGGGGCTTGGCCGCCAACTCGCTCTCCGCGTACCGGCGGGACCTGCGGCGCTACGCCGACTACCTCCGCAGCCAGGGCCTGAGCGACGCCGCGCTCGTCGACGAGGGCACCGTGTCGGCGTACGTGGACCACCTGAAGCGGGCGCGCGATGAGGATGGCAACCCGAAGTACGCACCGGCGTCGATCGCACGCGCGCTCGTCGCAGTCCGGTCGTTCCACCGGTTCTGCCTGGAAGAGGGGTTCGTCGACGAGGACCCGAGCGAAGAGGTCGGTGCGCCGCGGGTGCCCCAGGGCATCCCCAAGGCGCTCACCGAGGACGAGGTCGAGGCGCTCCTCGGTGCGGTCGTCGGCGACGATCCGCGCGCCCTGCGCGACCGGGCGATCCTCGAGACGCTGTACGCCACCGGCGTGCGCATCAGCGAGCTGGTCGGCCTGGACCGGCGGGACCTCGACTTCGAGGGCGCCTTGGTGCGGGTGGTGGGAAAGGGCGACAAGGAGCGGGTGGTCCCGATCGGGCGATCGGCCCGGGGCGCGCTGGAGGACTACCTCGAGCGCGGGCGCCCGGCGCTCGAGCATCCGGTCACGCGCAGCCGGGTGCCGGGAGATCCGGTGCTGCTCAACGCGCGTGGCGGTCGGCTCACCCGGCAGGGGTGCTGGAAGATCGTCACGACCGCGGGTGATCGGGTCGGGTTGCACGGCCGGCTGTCGCCGCACGTGCTCCGGCACTCGTGCGCGACCCACATGCTCGATCACGGCGCGGACATCCGCGTGGTCCAGGAGCTGCTCGGCCACGCGAGCCTCTCGACCACGCAGGTGTACACGAAAGTCTCGCCCGAGCGGCTCCGGGCGGTCTACGAGCTGGCCCATCCCCGGGCCCGGGTCGGTGCCGGTCAGCGGTAGGCTGACCCCATGGCGGAGACCACGGAGCGGGCGCGGCGCGACCAGCTCACGGCCGAGCACGAGCACCTGATGACCCAGCTCAGCGCGATCGGTCGCGCCCCGAAGGACGCGGTTTCGGGCAGCCCGGCGGACCGGGAGGGCGGGGAGCTCGACTTCGACGAGGGCTTCGCCGACTCCGGCCAGGTGACCGCCGAACGTGGTGAGGTCGACGCGCTGGCCACGAGCCTGCTCGAGACCCTCCGTGACGTGGACGACGCGCTCGCGAAGATCGAGGACGACAGCTACGGGACCTGTGAGTCCTGTGGTCAGCAGATCGCCGAGGGCCGGCTCGAAGCCATGCCGTCGGCCCGGTTCTGCATGGCCTGCGCGTCAGCGCACCGGTAGCCGGCTTGGACCCTCAGACCTCGGTCATCTACTTCAGCTGCCTGGTCATCGCGGTCATCCTCCACGAGATCAGCCACGGCGTCGTCGCGCTCTGGTTCGGGGACGACACGGCGAGGAAGGCCGGTCGGCTCACCCTGAACCCCATCCCGCACCTCGACCCGTTCGGATCGATCATCCTGCCGGCGTTCGGGGCGATCACGGGCATTCCGGTGATCGCCTGGGCGAAGCCGGTGCCGGTGAACCCGAACCAGCTCCGCAACCCGCGCCGCGACATGCTCTGGGTCGGGCTCGTGGGCCCGTTCACGAACTTCGTCCTGATGGGGATCGGCGCGGTCGGGGCGAAGTACATCTTCGACCACATCACGATCCTGCCCTCGGACACGCTGAACGACCTGCCCATCACGTTCCAGATCGCGTACTACTTCGCGCTCACCAACCTGTTCCTCGGGGTCTTCAACCTGCTGCCGATCCCGCCGCTCGACGGATCGTCGCTGCTCGAGCGGGTCCTGCCCGACGATTGGCTTCCGCACTGGTACCGGTTCCGCCCGTACGGCATGCTCCTGTTGTTCGCGTTGATCTTCTTCACGCCGGTCCTGAGCAAGATCATCGATCCGTTCCAGAACGACCTCTTCCGCTTCATCGTGCAATGAACCCCACGCATCTCGCCCGCCGCTTCGTCGGTGCACTCCGGCCCGGCCCGCCGCCCGTGGAAGACGAGGCGTGGGCCGCGGAGGTGCTCGAGCCCGAGGAGCTCCTGCTGTTCCGGCGGCTGCCGAACCACGATCGCCGGCACGCGCTCCAGGTGGCGCAGCGCGCGCGCAGGCCGCGCTCGGCCCTCCCCGCGCCGAGACGCGGTGGCTGGCTGCAGCGATGCTGCACGACGTCGGGAAGTACGACGCCGGGCTCTCCGTTCCCGGCCGGGCGATCGCCACGGTCGCGGTGCTCGGGCCGTCGGGCCCGACCCGGGTCGACGCGCTGGCTGCGACCAAGGGCGGGTGGCGCTACCGGATCGCGCTGTACGCGCGCCACGGCGAGCTCGGCGCGGACCAGATCCGGCGGGCCGGCGGGCGCGAGGAAGCCGCGGTGTGGTCCGAGGCGCACCACCACCCCGAGACCTGGACCCGGATCCCGATCCCGTGCGACGTCGTCGTGATCCTCGACGCCGCGGATCAGGTCTGAGGTCAGCTGAAGTAGCCGGTCACGGCGTCGGACGCGAAGTGGTTGTGCACGATCTGGGCGGGGATCGAGAGGGCCCAGGTGACCATCCCGGCGATGGGGTTGACGAAGGCGACCGGAATCGAGAGCAGGAAGAACGCGACCGGGATCAGCGAACCCACGGTGGCGAAGCTGGCCACCGCGTCGGGCATCGGATCGCGGTTGAGCCCGGCCCGGTGCGCGTGGCGCATCAGCACGGTCTCCATCGTGCTGATGCCCGCGATGCTGACCGCGTAGAAGCTGACGGCCACGGCGTTGTCGACGTACTGGCCGAGCAGGAGCGTGGGGTAGGGCAGGAACGCGACGAACCCCAGGTAGACGAGGTTCCAGCCCCGCAGGCGAGGGTCGATCGCGGTCAGGCGCGAGAAGAACTCATGGTGCTGGGTCCAGAAGCCTCCGAGGACGGCGAAGGACACGACGAAGCTGATGATCTCCGGGTTCTTGTTCCACAGCGCGTCGAGGAAGTCCTTCGACGAGCTCGTGTCGCGGATGACGGGCGCGCCGATGCCGACGACGATCAGGGTGACTGCGATCGCGTAGATCGCGTCGCTGAAGAACGCGACCCGGTCGAACTCGAGCTCGTCGCTCGAGCGTCGGAACAACCGGGGCACCGAGGCCGGCATCAGCCTTCCGGGAGCAGCAGGCCGGTCGCCCGGCGCACGCGGTTCATGGTCACGGTCGCGATCGCCTCTGCCTTCTCCGCGCCGGCCGCGAGGATGCGGGCGACCTCGACCGGGTCCGCCGCGAGCTCCTCGTACCGCTCGCGCACCGGTCGGAGGTACTCGACGAGCGACTCGGCGACGGCACCCTTGAACGCGCCGTACTGCCGGCCGGCGAACTCGGCCTCGGCATCGTGGACCGTCGTGCTGGTCGCGGACGCGTAGAGCGCGAGCAGGTTCGACACGCCCGGCTTCTCGTCGGGATCGAACCGCACCTCGGACCCGGAGTCGGTGACCGCGGACTTCACCTTCTTGGTGATCGCGGCCGGGGAGTCGAGCACCAGGATCGTGCCCTGGGGCGACTCGCTCGACTTCGACATCTTCGCCTCGGGGTGCTGCAGGTCCTTGATGCGGGCGCCGACCCGGGCAATCGTCGCCTTGGGCACGACCAGGGTGTCGCCGAACCGGTGGTTGAAGCGGATCGCGATGTCGCGGGCGAGCTCGACGTGCTGGGTCTGGTCCTCGCCGACCGGGACCTCGTCGGTGTCGTACAGGAGGATGTCGGCGGCCATGAGGACCGGGTAGTCGAGCAGGCCGGCGCTCACCGACACCTGGCCCTGGCCCTTGTCCTTGAACTGGGTCATGCGCTGCAGCTCGCCGTACGTGGCGACCCCGTTCAGGATCCAGGTGAGCTCGGTGACCAGGGGGACGTGGCTCTGCACGAAGACGATGCAGCGTTGCGGATCGAGCCCGGCGGCGAGCAGGAGCATGGCGAGCCGGCGGCTCCCGGACCGCAGCTCGTCGGGGTCGTAGGGGAGCGTCATGGCGTGGAGGTCCACCACGCAGTAGATCGCGTCGGCCCGCTCCTGGTCCTCCACCCAGCGCCGGACCGCGCCCACGTAATTGCCGAGGTGCATCTCGCCCGTCGGCTGGATTCCCGAGAAGACACGGGTCATCGGCGAGCGAGGCTAGCCGGGGCCGCGGGTCCGCAGACCGGGGGTTGCGCTCTTGTAACCTGGTCCAGCGATGGCCTACGAGGTGTGCACGCCGGTCTACGAGGGACCGTTCGACCTCCTGCTCCACCTGATCCTCAAGGAGGAGGTCGAGCTCTGGGAGGTGTCGCTCGCCCAGGTCATCGACGCGTTCCTGGTCGAGATCGACCGCCTCGACCGCCTCGACCTCAACGTGACGACCGAGTTCCTGCTCATCGCCGTCGACGCTCGTCGAGCTCAAGGCCCGCCGCCTGCTGCCCGGGCGCGGAGATGAGCGAGCTCGACGAGGAGCTGCTGCGGTTCGAGGAGCGCGACCTGCTCCTCGCTCGCCTGCTCGAATGCAAGACGTTCAAGGACGCCGCCGCGGTGCTCGCCGGGCACCTGCGCGTCGGCAGCCGTTCGGTGCCGCGCACCGCGGGCCCCGAGGAGCCGTTCCGGTCGCATGGCCCCGGACCCGCTCGAGCGGGTCACGCTCAAGGCACTGCTGGCCGCGGCCGAGCGCGGCCTGGCGCCCAAGGTCGATCCGGTCGTCGACACGTTCCACGTCGCGCCGATCCGGGCCAGCGTCCGCGATGCGGCCGAAGCGCTGCTGCTCTCCCTGCCGTACGACCGGCCCATGAGCTTCCGGGACCTGGTCGCGGGGATCGAGGATCGCATCGAGCTCATCGTGCGGTTCCTCGCGGTGCTCGAGCTGTTCAAGCAGGGTGTGGTCGATCTCATCCAGATCCAGACGTTCGGTGACCTGCAGGTGCGCCGGCTCTCCGAAGGCGAGCGGATCCTCGACGACGAGAGCCTCGACGACTGGGACGACGTTCCCACGCCGGTCGGCTGAGGAGTCCTTCGTGGAGGAACGCGTGATCACGGAAGCGCGCCGCGCGGTGGAAGCCGTCGTGATGGCCGCCATCGAGCCGGTCGAGCCGCAGGTGCTGGCCCAGCTGGTCGAGATCCCGGTGACCGAGGTCGAGGCGCTGTGCACGCGAGCTGGCCGAGGAGTACGAGCGCGAGGCGCGGGGCTTCACGTTGGTGCGGGTCGCGGGCGGCTACCGGTTCCAGACCCATCCCGACATGGCCGCGTACGTCGAGCGGTTCGTGCTCGAAGGCCAGACCGCGCGGCTGTCCGCGCCGGCACTCGAGACGCTGGCGATCGTCGCGTACAAGCAGCCGGTGTCGCGTGCGCAGCTCGCCGGCGATCCGCGGCGTGAGCGTCGAGTCCACGCTGTACGACGCTCGAGCAGCGCGGCTACGTCGAAGAGGTCGGTCACGACCCCGGTCCCGGTCAGGCCATCCTGTACGGCACCACGCAGCTGTTCCTCGAGCGGCTGGGCCTGGACTCGCTGCGCGACCTCCCGCCGCTGGCCGAGTTCGTGCCCGAGCCGTCTGTCGTCGAAGCGCTCGAGCGCGGTCTGCTGCTGCGCACCGAGCCGGAGCCCGAGCCGTCGACCGAGCTCGACGAGGCCGAGACCGACGCGGTGCCGAGGCCGATGCGCAGGCGGTCGCCGCGAGACGTCGGAGCTCGAGGCCGAGCTCGACGCGGAGGTCGCGGCGGAAGCGGAGCTGGAATCGGCGGATCCACCGTCGAGGTGTCGGACGCTCGGACGCGTCAGTGCCACCGGCTGGGAGACGGCGCCGCCGCCGGTCGTGCACGGTCCGTTCGGCGCCCAGCGCCCGGTGGACGAGATCGCAGTGGATCTCACCGAGCCCGAGGCTTGACCGCCCCGACCGACGGGGAGCGGCTCCAGAAGGTCCTCGCCCGGGCGGGTCTCGGCTCGCGCCGGGTGTGTGACGACCTGATCGCCGACGGTCGGGTCACGGTCGACGGCGAGGTCGCGGTCGCTCGGGCGCCGGGTCGATCCGGAGCACGACCACATCGAGCTCGACGGCGTCCCCGTCGTGACCCAGACCGGTCTCGTCTACTACCTGCTCAACAAGCCGGCGCGCGTCGTCACGACCGCGCACGATCCCGAAGGCCGTCCGACCGTCGTCGAGCTGGTGCCCGACGAGCCTCGCGTGTTCCCGGTCGGACGACTCGACTGGGAGACCGAGGGCCTGCTCGTGCTCACCAACGACGGCGCGCTCACCCAGCGCCTGACCCACCCGAGCCACGGCGTCGAGAAGGAGTACCTCGTCGAGGTCGAGGGCGTGCCCGAGCCGCGGTGCGCTGCGCCGGCTCCGGGAGGGCGTGGATCTCGACGACGGGCTCAGCGCCCCGGCCGAGGTCCGGCTCCTGCAGTCGGCGCGGTGACAACGCGGCGATCGAGATGGTGATCCACGAGGGCCGGAACCGCCAGGTGCGGCGGATGTGCGAAGCGGTGGGGCACCCGGTGCGGCGGCTGGTGCGCACCCGCATCGGTCAGCTGGCGGACCGGGATCTCGCTCCGGGTGCCTGGCGGGAGCTGCGCACCGACGAGGTCCGAGGGCTCTACGCGGCGTCCGGCGAGCCCGATGCGTGACCGCCCGAATTGCGGAGAGCGGTCGCGTGGGCGCAGGTAGCGTGCGCTCTGCGATGAGACTTTTGGCTCTGCGGGGAGCGACAACCTGTGACGAGGACTCGCTCGAGGAGATCGACCGGAAGACCCAGGGGTTGGTCCGCGAGATGTTGCTCCGCAACGAGATCGAGAACGAGGACATCGTCAGCATCATCTTCACCGCCACCGACGACCTCCACGCCCAGTTCCCGGCCACGGCTGCGCGCGCCCTCGGGCTCGGCGACGTTCCGTTGATCTGCGCCCGCGAGCTCGACATCGAAGGCGGGATGCCCCGCGCGATCCGCGTGCTCATGCACCTGTACACGGAGCGCAGCCGGGCCGAGCTCCACCACGTCTACCTCGGCGCGGCGAAGTCCCTCCGAGACGATCTGCCCGAGTAGTGGTGCGCCGAGTCGCGGTCGTGGGAGCCGGCCTGATCGGGGGCTCGATCGGCCTGGCGCTGACCCGCGCGGGCGCCGAGGTCCGCGCGTTCGACGCCGATCCGGACCAGGCGGCACGCGCGGTCGAGATGGGAGCGGTGGCGGACGTCGCCGAGAGCCTGCTGGATGCCGTGCGCGGCGCCGACATCGTGATCATCGCCACCCCGGTCGGCACGGTTGCCGACCTGGTCATCGAGGCGCTCGACGCCGGTGCCGCCGTCGTGACCGACGTCGGCTCGGTGAAGGCGCCGATCCTGCGCGAGGTGGAGCAGGCCCGGCCGGAGCTCGCGGCACGCTTCGTCGGCGGGCACCCGATGGCCGGCTCGGAGCAGGACGGCCTGCTGGGCGCCGAGGTCGACCTCTTCGCGGGTGCGACCTGGGTGCTCACGCCGACCGACTGGACCGACCCGGACGCGCACACTGCCGTGCGCAGCCTCGTGGCCGAGCTCGGCGCCGAGATCATCGAGGTGACGCCCGGAGCATCACGACGCGATGGTGGCGGTCGTGAGCCACGTCCCGCAGCTGGCCGCGACGACGCTGATGGACGTCGCCGCGACGACGGGCGAGGAGCACTCGACCCTGCTCCGTCTGGCGGCCGGCGGGTTCCGCGACATGACGCGGATCGCCGCCGGCCATCCGGGCATCTGGCCCGACATCTGCATCGCGAACCGCGACGCGATCGTCGCGGGCCTCGACGACTACCTGCGCGCGCTCGCGGTCGTGCGCGGCTTCGTGGTCGCGGGTGACGCGGACAGCGTTGCTCCAAGTCCTCGAGCGGGCGCGGTCGGCCCGACGCAACCTGCCGTCGCCACGCCACGGTCGAAGGCCCACTGGTCGAGCTGCGGGTGCCGGTGCCCGACCGTCCGGGCGTGCTCGCCGAGATCACGATGCTCGCGGGCCGGTTCGGCGTGAACATCGCCGACCTCGAGATCGCCCACTCGATGGAAGGGGAGGCGGGCGTCATCGTCATGGTCGTGCCCGAGGACGGGGTCGACGCCTTCGAGTCCGGTCTGGCGGACGTCGGCTACCACCCGGCCCGGAGCGCGCTGCCGTGAGCCTGGCCCCGGAGCTCGTCGTCCACGGCGGTCGGCCGCTCCGCGGTCGGTTGCGGCTGCCCGGCTGCAAGGGCATCTCGCATCGCGCGCTGCTCTTCGCGGCGCTCGGCGGAGGGACGGAGCCGGATCGAGAACCTGGCCGACGGCGAGGATGTGGCGCGCACCGCGCGGGCGCTCGAGCAGCTCGGCGTGCGCGTCCGGCTCACGGAGCGGACCGCCTCGATCACCGCGCACGGGGTGGACGGCCTGCGCGAGTCCGAGTCGGTCATCGACTGCGGGAACTCGGGGACGACGATGCGGATGCTGTGCGGGCTCGTGGCCGGTCGGTCGTTCCTCTCGATCCTCGCCGGCGACGAGTCGCTCTCGCAGCGGCCGATGCGCCGCGTGGTGGCGCCGCTGCGGTTGATGGGCGCCCGACTCGACGGCCGGGCCGACGGCGACCTCGCCCCGCTCACGGTGCGCGGGGGTGCGCTGCAGGGGGTGCGCCACGAGCTGGCCGTCGCCAGCGGCCAGGTGAAGACCGCGTTGGTGCTCGCGGGACTGCAGGCCGACGGCCAGACCGAGATCGTCGAGCCCGCGCCGAGCCGCGATCACACCGAGCGGATGCTCGACGCGCTCGGCGCACCGATCGAGCGGGTCGACGAGCGCATCCTGCGGGTCCGCGGCGGGCGCGCCCACCGCGTTCGAGCTCACGGTGCCCGGTGATCCGTCGTCGGCTGCGTTCTTCGTCGTCGCCGCGACGATCGTCGCCGGTTCGTCGATCGTGATCGAGGATGTCAGCCTCAACCCGGGCCGGATCGAGTACCTCGACCTGTTGCGTCAGATGGGCGCGCGCGATCGAGGTCGCGGTCACCGAGACGCGGGTGGGGGAGCCGGTCGGCACGATCGCGGTCGAGGCGGCACCGCTGCACGGCATCGAGATCCGCGGGCACGAGGCGATCATCGACGAGCTCCCGGTCCTCGCGGTGGCGGCCGCGTTCGCGGACGGCGTCACGACGATCCGCGACGCGGCGGAGATGGCCGTGAAGGAGACCAACCGCATCGGTGCGCTCGAACAGGAGCTCACCCAGCTCGGAATCGGGGTCGAGGCCCACGCCGACGGACTGACGATCCGCGGCGGGACCCCCCGGGGTGCGACGTTGAAGAGCCATGGCGACCATCGGATCGCGCTCTGCGCGGCCGTCGCGGGGCTGGCCGCGGCGGGCGAGACGACGGTCCGGGGCTGGCCCGCCGTCGCGATCTCGTACCCCGGCTTCGAGGCGGACCTGGCCGGCCTGCTGGGGGACGGATGACCGCCCGGGTCGTCGCCATCGACGGGCCGTCGGGGTCCGGGAAGTCCACGGTGGCGCGCGGGGTCGCGTCCGCGCTCGGTTTGCACGTGCTCGACACCGGTGCGATGTACCGGTCGGTGACGCTCGCAGTGCTGACCGCACGGGTGGACACGGATGACGCGGAGATGTGCGGGCGGATCGCCGAAGATGTCGGCATCGAGCTCGAGGACGAGACGGTGCGGCTCGCCGGCCGCGATGTGAGTGCCGAGATCCGTGGTCCGGAAGTGACGGCGGCGGTGTCGGCGGTCTCTGCCCACCCGCAGGTGCGCCGGCAGCTCGTGGGCCGGCAGCGGGCCTGGGTCGAGCAGCACGGTGGTGGCGTCGTGGAAGGACGTGACATCGGCACCGTCGTCTTCCCATCCGCACCGGTGAAGGTGTTCCTGACCGCGAGCGACGAAGAGCGCGCCGAGCGGCGCCAGCGCGACGAAGCGGCGGCCGAGCGCCCGACCGGCGTGGCCGAGGTGCGGGAGTCGCTGGCCCGCCGGGACGCGTTGGACTCCGGGCGCGCGACGTCACCGTTGCGGGCCGCGGACGACGCGCTGCGCATCGACACCACCGGCCGCCCGGTGGCGGACGTCGTCACGGAGATCGTCGACCGGTTCCGGGCGAAGGTGCCGGAGCCGACGTGATGCTCTACCGGGTGGCCCGCACGATCGTCCTGGGGCTGTGCCAGGTGCTGTTCCGGGTGAAGGTCCGGGGCAAGGAGAACGTTCCGCCGTCCGGGGCGTACATCGTCGCCCCGACCCACCGTTCGAACCTCGACACGCCGTTCGCCGCGTTCGTCACCAAGCGGCGGATCCGGTTCATGGCGAAGCAGGAGCTGTTCAAGCACCCCCTCGGCGCCAAGCTCTTCACCGCGCTCGGCGGCGTACCGGTTGAGCGCGGCTCGCCGAGCTCACGCGCCGCGTTGAAGGCGACCCAGGCCGCCTTGGCCGCCGGTGAACCAGTGGCGGTGTTCCCCGAAGGGACCCGGCGCAACGGGCGCGTGGTCGACGACCTCTTCGACGGGACCGCGTACCTCGCGGTGAAGCTCGGCGTCCCGATCGTCCCGGTCGGCATCGGTGGCAGCGAAGAGATCCTGGCCAGCGGCAAGAAGCTCCCGCGGCTGCGCCGGGTCGCGGTGGTGGTCGGCCCGCCCATCTACCCGTCGCCCGAGGCGACGACCCGCAAGCGCAGTGACCTGGCCGCGATCACCGCCGAGCTCCAGGTCGAGCTCCAGGACCTCTTCGACCAGGCCATGGCCATCGTCGAGCACTGATCCCGAGCGTCAGGGCGAGGGGGCGAGGTGGGCGAGGACGGTCGACGCGTCGAGTGAGCGGTCGTCGGGCAGTGACGCGCGGCCCGGGTCGGGCTCCAGCGGCGCGCCGAGCGCGGCGGCGAGCAGGCCGACGAGCGTGGGCAGCAGCTCGCGGAGCTCACGCGGGGGAGGGAAGTACTCGTCCTCGTCGGTCACGTTGACGAGCTCGACCCCTTCGACGGGCGCGAGGTGCTCGATCACCTGTTCGACGAGATCCTCGGGCGCGCTGGCTCCCGCGGTGACCCCGACGACGGTGGCATCACCGAGGACGTTCAGGTCGAGCTCTTCGGGGCCGTCGATCCGCAGGACGATCGGGCAGCCCGCGGTCTTGGCGACGTTGGCCAGCGCGACGGTGTTCGACGAGTTCGCGCTGCCGATCACCACGACCGCGTCGGCGCGCGCCGCGATCTCCGACAGCGCCTCCTGGCGGTTGGTGGTGGCGAAGCAGAGGTCGTTGCGGGTCGCGGTCCAGAGCTCGGGGAACTCCTCGCGGGCCCGGTCCGTGATGCCCTGCCAGTCGTGCAGCGCCAGCGTGGTCTGGGCCAGCAGCGCGACCTTGTGGGGGTCCGACACGGACTCCAGCACCCGGTCGACGTCCGCGGCGTGCTCGACCAGGCGGATCGATTCGGGGGCGACGGCGAGCGTCCCCACCGCCTCGTCGTGGCCGGCGTGACCGACGTAGAGGATCGTGTAGCCCTTGCCCGCACGGACCTTCGCCTCGTGATGCACCTTGGTCACGAGCGGGCAGACCGCGTTGACGACGAACCGACCCTTGGCCCGGGCCGCCTGGACCACCTCGGGCGCGGAGCCGTGCGCGGAGAGCATGAGCGGGACGTTCGCCGGCACCGCGTCGATGTCGTCGACGAAGACGACGCCGAGCGCCTCGAACCGTTCGACCACGAGCCGGTTGTGCACGATCTCGTGGTAGCAGTAGACCGGCGGCTCGAAGATGCGCACCATCCAGGCGAGCGCCTTGATCGCCATCTCCACCCCGGCGCAGAACCCACGGGGCTGGGCGAGAAGCACCTTCTGCACGGCCACCGGCCAAGGGTAATGCCGAGCCAGTGCGGTCCTAGACTCCACCCATGCCTCCCGCACGTGTTCTTGCTGTCGCGCCCGAGAGCCCTGCGGCCCTCGCCGGCGTGCTGGCGGGAGACGAGGTGCTCGCCCTGAACGGTGAGGATCTGCGCGACGTCATCCGGTACCAGGTGCAGGCGGACGAGCCGGTCGTCGAGGTGGAGCTGCGGCGCGGCGGCCTGGAGCGCAACCTCCGGGTGGAGAAGTCCGCCGGGGTGCCGCTCGGCCTCGAGCTCGAGAGCGCGGTCTTCGACCGGGTGCGGACCTGTGACAACCACTGCCCGTTCTGCTTCATCTACCAGCTCCCCAAGGGGATGCGGCGCAGCCTGTACCTGAAGGACGACGACTACCGCCTGTCCTTCCTCTACGGAAACTTCACGACGCTCACCCGCTTCACCGAGGCCGACCTCGAGCGGGTCGTCACCGAGGGCCTCGGTCCGCTCTACGTCAGCATCCACGCGACCGATCCCGAGGTGCGCACGGCCCTGCTGCGCAACCGGCGGGGTGCCACGAGCCTGCGCTGGCTCGGCGCGCTGCTCGACGCGGGGGTCACCGTGCACGGCCAGGTCGTGGTGTGTCCCGGCGTGAACGACGGCGAGGTGCTCGAGGACACGCTGCTCGGGATCCTGGACCGCTTCCCGCGGCTCGAGACCGCCGGGGTCGTCCCGCTCGGCGTGAGCGGGTTCAACCGAGAGCCCGACATGCGCCCGCACACCCGGGCCGAGGCGGAGGCGGTGCTCGACACGATCACGCGCTGGCAGTCGCGGTACCTCGACGCGCTCGGCCGGCGGCTCGTGTTCGCAGCCGACGAGTACCACCTCATGGCCGGGCGCCCGTTCCCGCAGCTCGACGAGTACGAAGGCATCGCGCAGCACGAGAACGGGATCGGCATGGCACGCGTCTTCGAGTCGGAGGTGCACGGCGCGCTCGCCGGCACCGTCGGAACGGACGACGCGACCGGCACCCGGTCCGGGTTCTTCGCGTGGGTCGACGGCGCGCCACCCGAGGGCTACCGCGCGCCGCGCCAGACCAACGGCGGGCTCGCGGTGCGGGATTCGCGGCGCGACGGTGTTCGCGCGCCGATCACGGTGCTCACCGGCACCTACGGGGAAGCAGTGCTCGCGCCGCTCCTGCCCGCGCTGACGGAGCAGGCCGCTACCGCGTCCGGCTCCTCGCAGTGGAGAACGAGTTCTTCGGCGGGAACATCGGCGTCACCGGCCTGCTCACCGGCGCGGACGTGACCCGCGCGCTCGGAGGAGTGGACGCGGGTGACCGGGTCCTGATGCCGGACGTCGTGCTCTCCAACGACCAGTTCCTCGACGGCACCTCGGTCGCCGATCTGCCCCGTGCCGTCGAGGTCGTCGCGACCGACGGCGCCTCACTCGTGGCGGCGCTGTGATGGCGGAGGAGCTCGACACGGGGATCGCGCCGGAGGAGATGGTCGACGGGGTTCCCGTCGCACGCCTGCCCATCGTCGCGGTCGTGGGGCGGCCGAACGTCGGCAAGTCGACGTTGGTGAACCGGATCGTCGGCCGGCGCGCCACGATCGTCGAGGAGCACCCGGGCGTCACCCGTGACCGCAAGGAGCTGGTGGCCGAGTGGGCGGGTCACAACTTCCGCATCGTCGACACCGGCGGTTGGCTGAAGAGCGACGAGGCCCTGGCCAAGCAGATCACGTACCAGGCGGAGCGCGCGATCGCGGAAGCCGACGTGATCCTGTTCGTGGTGGACGTCACGGTGGGGACGATCGACGAGGACGCGCAGGTGGCACGGGTCCTGCAGCGCGCGGGCAAGCCGGTGCTCCTCGTCGCGAACAAGGTGGACGACCCGAACCGCGAGAACGACGTGTGGGAGTTCATCAAGCTCGGTCTCGGCGACCCGTACCCGGTCTCCGCGATCCACGGCCGTCAGAGTGGAGACCTGCTCGACGCGCTGGTGGCGGTGCTGCCCGAGGACCTGCCGGTCGAGCCGCCGGTCGACGACGGGACGTTCTCGATCGCGATCGTCGGCCGCCCGAACGTCGGCAAGTCGACGTTGTTCAACCGGATGGTGGGCGACGACCGCTCGGTCGTGCACGACATGCCCGGCACGACGATGGACACGATCGACACGATCGTCGAGACGCCGGACGGTCCGTTGCGGTTCGTGGACACCGCGGGCATGCGCCGCCAGAGCCGGGTCGAGGAGCAGACCGAGTACACGTCGGTCGTGCGCGCGCTCAACGCGGTCGACCAGGCCGACGCGGCGCTGCTGGTGATCGACGCGTCCCAGGGCGTCGCGCACCAGGACCAGCGGCTGGGGGAGCGCATCGACGCCGCCGGCACCGCGGTCGTCATCGTGCTGAACAAGTGGGATCTCATCGAGACCGAGGAGCGCGAGCAGGTCATCGAGGACGTCGCCGACCGGCTGTCCTTCCTCGGCTACGCGCAGATCCTCAAGTTGTCCGCGCTCACGAAGAAGAACCTCCAGCACGTGCTGCCCGCATTGCGCGCGGCAGAGGAGGCGTACCACTCGCGGGTCCCGACCGGCGCGCTCAACCGGGCGATCAAGATCGCGCAGGAGCGGCACCCACCACCGCTCGACGGTCGGCACCGGCCCCGCATCCTCTACGCGACCCAGGGCGCGATCGACCCCCCGACGTTCACGCTGTTCACGACCCGCCCGCTCCCGCAGACCTACCTGCGCTACGTGGAGCGCACGATCCGCGAGACGTTCTCGCTCGGGCCGACGCCGGTGAAGATCCGCGTTCGCCGCCGGGGCGAGTGAGCGCCCGCAGCGGTCGGGGAAACGGGCGCGGCCCGGTAGCCTGACGGGTCGATGTCCAGGTTCCCGGAGACGGTCGAGATCTGCGAGGTGGGCCCGCGTGACGGGCTCCAGAACGAGGCGCCGATCCCGGTCGAGCAGCGGGTCCGGCTCATCGACGCGCTGAGCGCGACGGGGCTGCGCCAGATCGAGGCGGTGTCGTTCGTCTCGCCGTCGGCGATCCCGCCCATGGCCGGCGCCGAGGAGGTCATGGACAGGATCCGGCGTGCGCCCGGTGTCACGTACCGGGCCCTCGTCCCCAACGAGCGGGGGGCGCAGCGGGCGATCGCGGCGAGGGCGGACGAGCTCGAGGTCGTGGTCAGCGCCTCGGAGACGCACAACCGGCGGAACGTGCGCCGGTCGGTGGACGAATCGATCGACGGCGCCAAGGCGATCATCGCCATGGCCCACGATGCCGGACTCCCGGTCGACGGGATCGTGTCGACCGCATTCGGCTGCCCCTACGAAGGGGACGTCGAGCCCATCGAAGTCGCGACGGCCGCAGCCCGGTTGCTCGAGGCGGGCGCTGACAGCGTGTCGTTCGGCGACACGACCGGGATGGCCACACCGAAGCGGGTCGACGCTCTGCTCGACGAGCTCGACTGGGCCGGCGTCGAGAGCGCCAAGGTCGGGCTGCACTTCCACAACACGCGCGGCACCGGCCTCGCGAACATCCTGATGGGGCTCACGCGCGGGGTGCGACGGTTCGATGCGTCGATCGGCGGGCTCGGTGGCTGCCCGTACGCGCCGGGCGCGACCGGCAACGTCGTCACGGAGGATCTGGTGCACATGCTCGAGGACATGGAGATCGGGACCGGGGTGGACCTGGACGCCTTGATCGGCGTCGCACACATGGCCCAGGAGCTCGTCGGCCGCGACCTGCCCGGGCAGGTCATGCGGTCAGGTCCGCGCACGCGCCGCGCCGGTCTGGAACCGTCGTGAGCGCGGAGGAGGTCCGCAAGCACACCGACCGGGCGCTGCAGGGCAACCTCGAGAAGGACCGGGAGAAGCTCGCGGGCCAGAACAAGCGGTTCGTGCGGGACCGGCTCGAGCGGCTCCTGGATCCCGGCTCGTTCCTCGAGGACGGGTTGCTCGCGAACGCACTCGCGCAGGATCTGCCCGCGGACGGGATCGTCACGGGCGTCGGCCGGGTCGACGGGCGCCCCGTCTGCGTGATGGCGAACGACTCGACCGTGAAGGCCGGGTCGTGGGGTGCCCGCACCGTCGAGAAGATCGTGCGGCTGACCGAGACCGCGCTCCGACTGGAGCTGCCCGTCGTCTACCTCGTCGACTCCGCGGGCGCGCGCATCACCGACCAGGTCGAGCTGTTCCCGAGCCGGCGGGGCGCGGGTCGCATCTTCGCGAACCAGGTCCGGCTCTCGGGTCGGGTGCCGCAGGTGTGCTGCCTGTTCGGCCCGTCGGCGGCCGGGGGCGCGTACATCCCCGCGTTCTGTGACGTCGTCTTCATGGTCGAGAGCAACGCCTCGATGTACCTCGGGTCACCACGCATGGCCCAGGAGGTCATCAGCGAGGACGCCACGCTCGAGGAGATGGGCGGCGCCCGCATGCATGCCACCGTCAGCGGGTGCGGCGACAACCTCGTGGTCGACGACGACGAAGCGGTCGACGCGGCGAAGCGCTGGTTGTCCTACCTGCCGCGGTCGTGGAAGGAAGCTGCACCGGCGATTCCCGCGCGGTCGCCGAACGCCGCGGCCAAGCCGATCGCGACCACCGTGCCCGTCCAGGAACGGCGCGCGTACGACATGCGCAAGGTGATCGACGCGATCGTCGACGAAGACTCGTTCTTCGAGATCAAGCCGCTGTTCGCCCGGGAGCTCGTGATCGGGTTCGCACGGATCGACGGCCAATCGGTCGGGATCGTCGCGAACAACCCGATGCACCTCGGTGGGGTGCTGTTCGTCGACAGCGCGGACAAGGCCGCGCGGTTCATCTGGCTGTGCGACGCGTTCAACGTCCCGTTGCTGTTCCTGGCCGACGTGCCCGGCTTCATGATCGGGACCCAGGTCGAGCGCGAAGGCATCATCCGCCACGGCGCCAAGATGATCACCGCGGTGGCGGAAGCGACGGTGCCGAAGATCAGCGTCATCGTGCGCAAGGCGTACGGCGCGGGCCTGTACGCGATGTGCGGGCCCGGCGTTCGACCCGGACGCGTGCCTGGCGCTGCCCGAGCGCGTCAGATCGCGGTGATGGGGGCGGAGCCCGCCGTGAACGCGGTGTTCTACAACAAGATCCAGGCGATCGAGGACCCGGACGAGCGCGCCGCCTTCGTGGCCGAGCGCCGTGCGGAGTACGAAGCCGACGTGGACCTGGTGCACCTTGCCGCCGAGCTGGTCGTGGACGCGGTGGTCCAGCCGGAGGATCTGCGCGACGAGCTCGTGGCGCGGTTCGCGCTCGCGGCGACACGTCGGCGCGAGCACTTCGACCGCCGCCACGGCGTTCCTCCGGTCTGAGCGCCGTGCCCTGGTGCACGAAGTGCGATCACTACCTGTCACCGTCGACCGTGCGTGCCGACGGCACCTGTCCCACCTGCGGGAACACGGTCGACGAGGGTGAGGTGGCAACCGATGCCGCCGCGCTCCGGGCCGAGAAGGAGGAGGAGCCGCTCCCGCCGATCCCGTGGCACCTCAAGCTGCTCGCGGTCGGGATCGCCGTGTACCTGAGCTACCGCCTCTACCAGGGAATCGTCTGGGTGCTGGGCTGAGGCGCGTCCGCGCGGAACGGTCCGGGAGCCGCGCGCCCGCTTGCGTAGACTCGGCCGCTTGCGGGCTGTGGCGCAGCTTGGTTAGCGCGTCGGTCTGGGGGACCGAAGGTCCCGGGTTCGAGTCCCGGCAGCCCGACCAATAAACACAGGGGGTCGTGATACGCCGCGTGGCGGCCGCGGACACCGATGCTCACAGAATGCTCACGAGAATGTGCGCGGGTCGTTGATGGCCGCTGATGGGCTACCGTTTTGGTGCTCACGTTGGGGCGGCATTCGGTTGAGCGTGCTCGGGCAGGTCGAGACCCCGCCGACCGACACTCGGTTTCTCTGGTTCGGACCTAACCCTCTGGGGGAGGGAGGCCCGAACCAGGAGCGTCTAGAGGATCCGACACCACCCTGCCCGGTGTCGGGCCTCGACGCGTCAGTCGTCGAGTTCGACGAGGCCGCCCGTTGACGTTTGGGAGAACGGGGTGGCGCGATTAGGTGTCGTCCCACTTGGTCAACGCGTTGAGGGCTAGTGAGGCAAGGAGTCCAAGGACCAGGAAACCAGCTGCCGCGGCGATCGAGACTGTGCTGTAGACCTCTGTCGTTACGGTGGCCATGCGGTCAAGTCGACCACGCGAAACCCCCGCGGACCGAGACTTGAACCACAGCTCTTAGGTTGGCTTCAGATCCGATGGGTACCGTCTAAGTGCGGCAGGCGAGTCCTGAACCCACTGGGGGGCAGGACTGGCCGTGCCCGCGTCTTGAGGTCCCGCTGCCGCCCTGCCTGGTGTCGGGGCCTCGACGCGCAATCTGGTGCTCCGTTCGGCCCGTACCCTCACATGTCGCCGTTCCTCTCTTGCCCGAGATGGCCGGTGTGCAAGCGAGACCCCGACTTGCCTGACCGAGTCGGGGTCTCGACGCGTGTAACGCCGAATTCAAGTTGGGACTGGGTCCCGACGATGCGGGCAGTACGCAAACGTACGGTGTCCCTATTCGAGGGGGTAGCTGGAGCCGCACGCGCGTCGCGTCTTGAGGCCCTGTCTCCGCTTATTTCCAGTCTGGAGCCAGGGTCTCGACGCGTCACCCGGCTTTTCGGTCGTAGTGTTGGTCTTATGGCAGGAACCCCACAATCCAGACATTGCCCAGTGTGCAGGATCCCAGGAGCTGTTGTTCACTACGCGCTCCGACCCGACGGGAACGGCGGGCAGGCACCGACCGCAATCGGTGTTGATTGCCCGAACGCTCGGTGCAACAACTTTTCTCCCGACGCGCTCCGAGGCTCACGCCAGCAGTCGTAGCTTGAGACACGTCCGACGTGTCAGCGGTCCAAGCGCTCACGCTGTTTGGTGACGGCTCCGGTCACGTCCTGTTCCCAGGCGGCGCCGCAGCTTGGACACGTCAGCCACGCCCACTGATACGCCGGCTTTCGTCGTCCCGCGGTGAGGCCGTGGCCACTCGTTGCACGAACCGGGAGCAACCGAACGCCGCACTCGCCACAATCGAACTCGACCATCGGCCCCGTCCTCCTGAGTGGGACTGAAGGTCAGTGACAATACCGCTCTGCGCGGTTACCGTGGCCTTGCAAGCCGCTCGGCCACTCTCGGAGACCCGACAGGTCGAGCATCGGGTCGCAACGCTTCTCCAATCCCGCAAGGAGGCAGGGGCGAGGCGAGCGTCTCAGAGGCCCTGACCCGGCCCCCCGAGTTGGGGCCTCGACGCGTTCCGGCCACATTCGTGCGCGGCGCGTCCCTGTGAAAGGGTTGAGGTCGGAGTCCTCGCATCGGGGAGGTGAGCGACTCATGGACACGCTCAAGAAGGTTCATCCGTACCACTCAGTCGGAGCCCACAGACGCAACGGCGTCTACCACGACCGCTCCGACTGTCCGACGGGACAGCTCATCCATTCTGAGCATCTCGCATCTGGCGGGCGCGGGCTGCGCCACTGCGACCAGTGCCAAGCACTGAACGAGGCAGAACGACCGGAGCACGAGCCCAGCTAGGCGGCGGCGTTCCTGCCACCGCGATATTCGCACTCAAGGACGGTCTGCTCGCGCCGATGGCGGTATGAGCGACGAACGGGAGTCCGGAACTCGCAAGGCGATCACACGGGATCATGCAGCAAGGGTCGAGGCGCACACGGGCGGCGTCCATCGCTGAGCACAGGAAGGCTTTGCCTCCGGAGGATGCGCGAAACACCCCTTGCCGAAATGCCTCTGATGGCAGGTTGGTCCGTCCGCTGTGCCACAACCGCGTCGCCGTGATGCTCGGTCGAGCGGCGGACAACGCGATGACGTCGGGTGGCCGGCTCATGTGCGCTCCGTCCGTATGTAGCGGCTGAGCTCCAAGTCCGGTCTTCGCGCTCATCGAGTGGGATCGCGCCGCTGACTCATCGAGAGGTCGGAGCTTGCTCAGGCTGGCATCCCCAAGACGCAAGGATCTCTCCTCCCAGCCAAGGGCTCGAGCAGCATGACGGACGTCATCTAGGCCTTCCGGGCCACGGGTCGAGGTGACAGATGGACCCTGTTGGTCGTGGTCATGATGCTCGGTTCTTGCGGTGTTGGTCGAGCACCTGGCGTGGTGTGCGTCCGGCCATGTAGTCGCTGTGGTTCGGCCTGCGGGTGTTGTAGTCGACGAGCCAGGTATTGATCTCGGCGCGGAGTTGGGTGAGCCGGTCGAAACGTCGCCGGTGAAACGCGGGTCGCCAGCACTCTTGCAGCGCGGTGCCTTGGAACCGCTCGCACACCGCGTTGTGGTTCGGTGAGCGTGGCGGAGTCCGGTGGTGCGTGATCTGGACCTTCTCGAGGTGCTTGTCGAAGGGGGCGCTGAACTCGGGACCGTTGTCGGTGAGGACCCCGGTGACCCTCACGCCGAGCCGACGCAGCTGGTTGATCACCAGGCCGAGGAACCGAGCTGCGATGTCGGTGTTCGATGGTCCGAGGAACACGTGACAGATCGCCCAGCGGGTCGCGGTGTCGACCGCGGTGAGCTGCCACACCGGCCCGACGCCTTTGAGGTTGCCGATGTAGAAGCTGTCGAGGGCCACCAAGTCACCGGGACGGGCCGCGAAGTGGCAGAACCCGAACGGGCCCTGCCGAGCATCGTCAGTGACCAAGCCGCTCGTGGCCGCGGTCAGCTGTGCGAGGGCTCCGACGCGCTGGCGTCGCCGACCGAGGCCATGACGGTTCAGGATCTTCTGGACCCCACTCGCCGAGATCCGAACCCTCGCTGGCCGAGGTCATCGGAGTAACGCCGAGCTCCCAACGTGGGCCGCACCACCGCCTCGGCCAACAGTTCGTCGACCACCCACGCCGGCGTCTGGTTCGGCATCGCCGGCGGCCGACGCCCCTTCGGCATCAAGGCCTCGCTACCCCCGCCCTCGATCCGACGTTGCCACCGATAGAACGTCGTGCGGGACACGCCGAACACACGACACGCTTCCGACACGGTGGTCTTCTCGGCGTGTTCCAAAACGCGGACACGCCGGTGGTAGATGATCTCGTCTGGCGTCACGGTGATGGGCTCCTTCGGCTCTTTGGTAGGAACCAAAGGGTCCATCGCCGTGGCCGCCATCTCGCGGACCTGCAACCTCAACTCGTGAACTGGAAGATCTAGGCCGGCCGGATGCACGATCCAACCGGGGTTGGGAACTTCCGCGAGCACCGTCGGATCCACGAGGACACCTTTCCACCTGAGGCAGGACCGGGGGAGTCATTGGAGAAAGGGAGCAGGGACCTAAGCGGAACCTTCCCGCCACCCTGTACCACCTTCCTTTCCGCTCGACAGTCGAAGTCGTTCCGGTAGCCGTGGGCCCTGTGCCGCGCCTCGTCTCGTATGTGCATCCGTCGCCGGCACTACAGATCAGATCCGGTCGACCTGTGTCCAGAACGTCGGCCTGGACGTCGCCATTCGCGGCACGCTCGAGTGGCAGCCACCGGCCGCGGGAGAGATTCGTTGGCGGGAAGGACGCCGGTCTGCGGTGCTTTCCGGCGCACGCCCGCCCGTTGAGGCCGCACACCCCCGAGTGCTCAACGAACAGCCCCTGCGCACCGACGAGCGCCCCGCCGAGCTCCTTGTGACCCACGCGCAGCCACCGTCGAATGAGCCAGGGCGATTCGTATTCTCTAAGGCCTCCAGGATCGACACAGACTTGCCGCTTCCGCTAAGCGGAAGCGGCTCTGAGGGGCTCGTCCAGTTCGGCGATTCTGCGACTCACGGGAGGTGCCGCGAGGCCAACCCAGCAAGGACCGCGGCGTTGTCGGCCGGTTGCGTTAAGCGCAACCGGCAAGTCTGTGCCGTTCCTGATCGACCTGAATCGGCCTTTCTCGGGGTACCTGATGCTCCTATAGGTCAAGGGCGCGTTTCGTGAACGCGTTCGGTGAGGATGCGGAAGACCTCGCGGGCGATGTAGCGCTTGAGGCAACGCATGATCTCTTGGGTGCTGAGGCCTTCGGCGCGGCGGCGGGCGACGTAGACGCGGGTGCGTTCGTCGCAGCCCATGCGGACGAGCGCGATGCGCCAGAGCGCGTGGTTGGCTTGGCGGTCGCCACCGCGGTTGAGGCGATGCCGCCGCACCCGCCCGGAGGACGCTTCGAGGGGCGCGACGCCGCAGAGCTTCGCGAACGAAGCTTCGTTGCGAAGCCGGTGCGGGTTGTCCCCCGCGGTGACCAACAGGATCGCGGCGGTGTCCGCGCCGACGCCGCGCAGCTCGAGCAGCTCGGGACAGGCCCGGGTGACGAGCGGCTTGATCTGGCCGTCGAGGCGGGCGAGCTCCTCGTCGAGTTGGGTGATGCGCCGGGCGAGCTCCCGCAACGCGAACGCGTCGCGGCCGCTGGATCGTTGGCGTCCACGACCCGGAACCGGGCACACGTCTCGATCAGGTCGGCCCGGTTCAGCCCCCGCAGTTGATCCCGCAGGCCTGTGGCGCGGTCGAGGTCAACGCTCGGAGCTGGTGGATGGCCTGCACGCGGTTGCGCATCGCCGTGCGACGCACGACCCGCAACGCGCGGATCGCCTCGACGTCACCGTCACGGGACTTCGGCGCCCCAGTGGCGGTCCCGTTGAGCGCGGCGCGGGCCGCGGCCTCGGCATCGATCGTGTCCGACTTGCCCTTCTGCCGGCGGGTCTGACGGTTCGGTCGGTCGACCTCGACGATGTCGATGCTGTTGTCGAGGAGGAAGCGGGTCAGACCTGCTCCCCACGATCCGGTGCCTTCGACACCGACACGGATCAGCTCGCCGTGACCCGTCAGCCAACGAAGCAGCTCACGGTTGCCGGCCGCGGTCGACGCGAAGCTCGCGGTGGCGAGCAAACGGCCCGTCGGGTCAAGCGCCGCAGCGACATGGACGTCGCCGTGGGTGTCGACACCAGCGATCACGCCGGCGGTCGGGTATGTCATGGTGGTCATGTCAGCTCCTTCGGGAGTGGCACGTGCCCACCGGTCCGCGCGGACAGGACTCGGTCGAGGCCCCAGGCAAGGCTCCTATCAGGTCACGTCGCCCACCGGTGGGTACGTTCTGTTCGGATTCGCTTGAGGCTCCCCGCCGCGGTCGACGACTCACGAGGAAGACACCAAGGTCAGTCGCGCCAGCGGGTCACACCCCGACGGGGAGCCCGACCCATCGAACCCTCCGCCGCGTTGACGACGGTGGACCCCACGGGCACTGCGAAGCGATCACCCCGCCGACGATCTCGAGTCGGACACCACGGTCGACTGCGCTATGCGGTCAGGCAGAACAAATCGCGTGCCCACATCAAATACCGAGTCGCGCCGGCAGGGTGCAGGTGCGCATAGGCCCTGTGATGGATGCGGACAGACGCTTGTTGCCGGTACTGCTGGATCTCGATGGAATCGCAGAGCACTTGGGCGTGACGCCGCGTCACGTGCGGCGGTTGGTGGCGGAGCGTCGGATCCCGTTCGTGAAGTGGGGCCACCTGCTGCGGTTCGATCCGGTCGAGATCGTGGAGTGGCTCGACGGTCATCGGATTCCCGCTGCGGCGGTGTCCCAACCGACCGGTAGGTCTCTCGTCGAGGAACCGGTCCGCCGAGTGCGCGGCACGAGTTCCGTATCGCAGCGCCCCGGCGCCGCCTGAGCAGCCCTCCAACGGGGGAGAGCATGGGCCGGCGCCGCACCTTCGGGAATGTTCGCAAGCTGTCGTCAGGGCGCTACCAGGCGCGCTATCTCGACGCGTCCAGGTATCGCCACGTTGCACCGTCGACGTTCGCGACGGTCGCGGAGGCGAACCGTTGGCTGGCGGCGACCGAAGCGCAAATCGAGGCGCATGGGTCGACCCGCGCGAGGTGTCGTCACGCTGACTGAGTACGCGAACGGCTGGCTCGAGTCCCGTCCCGGTCTGCGCCCGCGAACGGTCGAGCTGTATAGGTCGCTTCTCGACAACCATCTGCTTCCCGCGCTCGGTGGAAATCAACTCGGCAAGCTGACCGCGCCAGTTGTACGCCGCTGGTACGCGTCCCTGCTCCGTGACCCTGAGCGTGGCAATGTCACGGTCGCCAAGTGCTACCGGCTGCTCCGGGCGATCCTGAACACTGCAATCGCCGACGAGCTCATCGTGCGCAATCCCTGCACCATCAAGGGTGCGGGCGTCGAGCACACACCGGAGCGGCCGGTCGCGACCATCGCGGAGGTCTGGTTACTCGCTGACGCGGTGGAGCGGCGCTTTCGCGCGTTGGTGCTGACGGCAGCGTTCGCGGGTCTGCGCTTCGGTGAGCTCGCCGCGCTAACCCGCGCTCGCGTCGACCTCAAGGCCGGAACGATCACGGTGGTGGACAACCAGGTCGAGCTCTCGGGCGGCGTGCTCTTGGTCGGTCCGCCGAAGTCCGAGGCTGGCCGTCGGTCCATCGTGATCCCGGACGCGTTGGTGCCGGAGCTTGCGGCGCACCTCGACGCGTACACGGCGCCCGAGGACGATGCCCAGGTCTTCACCGGCGCGAAGGGCGCACCGATCCGTCGCCACAACTGGTGGGCCAAGTGGAAGCACGCGACGGAAGCAGTCGGCCTCACCGGCTTTCGCTTCCACGACCTCCGGCACACGTGCAACACCCTCACCGTGGCGACAGGGGCGAGCACTCGCGAGCTGATGCACCGCATGGGCCACTCCTCAGCCGCGGCTGCGCTCCGCTACCAACACGCAACGAGTGACCGCGACGCGGTCATCGCGCAAGCGCTCAGCGACGTGATCGAAGCCGGCCGTGGTAGAGTGTCTAGTGAGATAGACGAATGACCGGTCGCGATGTGCTGCGTCGGGTCGAGAGGTTGGGCTGCGAGCGGCTCCGCCAGCGCGGTTCGCACGTGATCGTGCGGTGCCCGGGAGGTTGCCAGACCGTGATCCCGATCCATCGAGGCCAGGACCTCCCGATCGGAACGTTGCGCAGCATCGTGCGGACGCTGACGCCGTGTCTCGGCGAAGGGTGGCTGTGATGACGAGGACCAAGAACTACGTCGCGGTGTACGAGCGCGATCCCGAGAGCGACGTGTGGCTCGTTCACATCAAGGGGATTGACGATTGCCACACCTACGGCCGGACGCTGCGACAGGCCGAGGCCCGCATCCTTGAAGCCCTTGCGCTCTGGCTCGACCGCGAACCCGACGGCCTGGTCATCACCCCCGAGTGGCCCGAGGATCTTGTGCAGATCGCCACAGAGGTCTCGCAAGCACGCGACACGGCAGCAGCGACCGCGCAGAAGGCAGGAGCGACGACTGCCAAGGCAGCGAAGAAGCTCGACCGCATGGGCCTCAGCCGCCGAGACGCCGCCGACGTCCTCGGCATCTCGCACCAGCGCGTTCAGCAGCTGCTCGTCTCGTAGTCGGTCGACACTCCCCGCAAGTACTGGAGCGGGAAGCCCGCGATGCGGTCACTCAGGCAGTCGCTGAGATTCGATCATCGCTGACGTTCGCGCCAGGTACACGCGCAGGTTTTCCTCGCTCACTTCCGTGCCGGCGGTTGCGAACGGCATCCATCGGAGCTTCGCAGCACTCGATTCGGCTCGCGGCGAGTCAGGTTGGTTACTCACGAAGACGTAGCGGAAATCGGCATGTTCGAGAGCAGCGCGTATGCGTGCAAGGTCAGCGAACTCCTTTCCGTTCGACGGGTGGTAGGAGTCCAGAGCTTCGGAGAGGTGGATCGTTGTCCGGGCCACGGTGTTCGCCATCTCATGCTGGGCCGACGAGGCCGAGCTGATCGGAGCTTTCCACGGCGCAGATCATCGATCGAGATCAGCAAGCTGGATGTAGCGGTGCGACGCAGGTCGTAGGAGTTCGGATTCACCGGGGCACGCAGAGGGCACGAACGCACCCTGCCGGATGCGTACAGACCTACGTGGAGGTCTGTACGCATGCGCTGATCAGGACTTTTCACATGGAGCGGGTGACCGGGATCGAACCGGCATTACCAGCTTGGAAGGTTGGTGTTCCGAGATCTGGCGCGTTTCGCGCACACCGTCCTCTTGACTCGACAACACCAGGCACGCAGATTGACTCCATTCGAATCGTTCCTCATGGACGAGGCAGAGGGCGGGAGTCGGGCATGGGCGGGCGGAGCGAAGCAGGACGTCGTCGCGTGTCGTCGTGGGCGGGCCGTCGGACGAGCGTGTTCGGTGCCCTGCTGACAGTGATGCTTGCTAGCAGCGCCTGTGGGATCTCGGCCGCTTCCGCCGCCCCAGCCGTTGTGCCGATCCCTCCATTTCACGCCTGTCCAGCTGTCGGTGCTTCGCCAAGCTGTCAGATCTTTCTCGTGGTCAATCCGGATGCGACCGTCTCGGTCTGGGGTGATCCATCCGTCGGTCCCTACGACGGTTCCGACGACACGTTGGTAGGCGTTCGCAACGACTCTGCCCAATCCGTCGACGCAATCACAGTCACAGGACCAGGGTCGGGGCTCGGCGGTCTCGACGGAGACGGACTCTGCACCTTTGGCGTCGCCGGATGCCCCTTCGGCGTCACCGGTTACGAGGGTCCAGGTACCAGGCTCGTGACCGACCCCGCTCTTCCCGATGCCGCGGAAGTAGATTTCACCGGCTCTTTGGCGCCGGGCGCTAGCACCTTCTTTTCGCTGGAGGGGGCGCTGACGGCGGCTCAGCTCACTTCACGGCAGGGCCACCTCAAGGGAATCCAGGACTATGTGGCGCTCGGGGACTCGTACTCTTCGGGGGAGGGCGCCGCGTTTCCGATAGTCACCTACCGAAGCGACATCAGCCCTGACCCGAGCACTTTCACGTCCGACAACCGGTGCCACCGTTCTGATAACTCGTATCCGCAGGTCCTCAAGAGGGATTTGGCCGTCCCTACGTTCAAATTCTGGGCTTGTAGCGGCGCGTTACTATCGGAGATGACAAACCAGCTCAACAAGGACAACAACAATCCATTGAAGAAAAAGTACTCTGGTCAATGGAATGAACCAGCGCAATTAGATCACATCGCCTCGGCGACTGGGTCGCCAGATCCCAATGTTGACCTTGTGACACTCTCGATTGGCGGAAACGATGCCGGGTTTGTGGACGCTCTGAAGGCATGTATTCATGGCTTTGCGCAATCCAGCATCTTTACGGGCTTTGCAAACAGCAATTGCACCATGGCGAGGCTCCAGTCGAAGATGAACCAAGCCGTGGAGTCATTCAAGGACGGGAAGCGGGAGATCGTCTGGTCCGGTGGCACTTGGCAGGAGTGCGCCGGGTGTGCGCTTGGCCCGCGGCGTGTCTCAGTCGGCCCACTGCGATTTCCTGACCGGACCGATGGCTATGTCGTCGACGTCCCGAGCCTCAACGGGTTGTATCGACAGATCCACAATCGGGCGCCAAACGCTAAGATACGAGTGGTGGGGTACCCGTACCTGTTCGGCGCCGGGAATTCGACCGTCCGCAACAATAGGGCGTGTCTCGTGGGGTCAAAGTTCGGTCAGGAGTATTGGCTGACGAAGCAAGACTTGGACAACTTCCACGCCTTCGCCGATCAGCTCGACGACACGATTCGCGATCAGGTTGCGATAACTCGATCGGCGACACCAGGGCTAGATATTCAGTTCGTCGACATGCGACCGGCGTTTTCCGGTCATGGGTTGTGCGATTCGCAGACATCGTGGATCAACGGACTGCTTCCTACGGGCTCGCCGACCGGCATAAGTGAATTCAGTTTTCACCCTGATGCCATTGGCCAGCAGCGGTTCGAAGCCGCAGTCAAGGGTTCGCTCTGACCAGGCACTTCCGCAACCGCTACCTCCCCTCCCAAGGGCTCTACCTCGATGCGGCCCGCCCGTCCGATCACGCCGACATTGTCGTGCACAACGACCAGCCGCAGCAGCCAGCATGGGAGGTCCGAAGACTCTGACTGGCGTCGCGCTGCCGACGCGTCGAAGTCCCGGCGTTCCTGGCCGGGAAGGAATCGGGACCTCGACGCATCCGTTCGGCGGCCTGCCCCCCACGCGAGCCGCCTCGACCCCGACGACGGCATCGGTCACAGCGACCATGGGCCGCGAGACTCAACTCTCCAGACATTTCCAGGTCACAAGCAGGTGAACGATCGCGTCGGTCGGCGCGACGCGTAGCTCCGGGGATCAGACCTCGGCGCGCCCGACCAGAGCGGGGCGGCGCAGGATGCGCTCGCGAACGTCCTTCTCGACCAGCACCGGGATGAAGTCCTTGATCGGAGCGTCGTCGAAGCGGGCGAAGTCCGCGTCGACAACTGCTTCGAGGACGTGGTGATCGATGGCGTCCCCGAACTCCGCTTCGAGCGAGCTCATCACGAAGCGCTTCTGCACTTTCACGTCCTGGACGTCAATCTCTGCACCCGTCATGCACAGGAGCCTTCCTGCTCGCGCCGACGCGTCGCAAGCCCCGAGTCACAGCCGGCGCGCAGGCGCGAATACCAGTCCCGTCGATGAACGGCCCCTGACGCGAAGCCGTCCCGGTGTCGCTGTCACGAGTGTCAGTCGGTCGCACCCGGTTCGGGGCCTCCTCCGAGGTCGAGGAGCTCGCGTCGTCATCGCAAGCTCCTGGTACGCTCACACCGCTCTTCACCTCGCTCCGGGGAGCGTGATATGGCGAGGGATGACTGATGGGGCACGAACCGCGACGATGTGTCGCGCGGGTCGTACTGGTGTTCCTCGTAGCACTGGGCCTGAGCGGGTGCGACTGGATGTTCATCCACTCCAGTGCCGGCAACTCGGGCACTGCGCTCGATCCGGGCTTCGGGCCGGACCAGCTCGCGCACCTCGAGCAGGCGTGGCGCTTCCACCCCGGCGGCACCATCCAGGCGACGCCGGTCACTGCCGGTTCCTACGTCTACCTGGCCGCCGGCGACGGCGTGCTCTACGCCCTCGACACGAGCAAGATCGTCAACGGGGCTCCGGCCGTAGCCTGGTCCCGCAGCTACGGTCTGGTGCCGGCGAGGTGTCCCAGGAACCCGGTCGGTCTAGTGAGCACACCGGCCGTACGGGAGGACGCCGCCGGGAATCCCTTCTTGTACGTGTACACGCCGCAGGGCACCCTGCAGGAGCTGGACGGCAAGAGCGGATCGGTGCTCTGGGCGAGCCAGGTGTACACGATCCCGCCTGACAACCAGGCCGACTACTTCAGCTGGTCCTCACCGAGCTACAGCGACGCGACCGGGCTGGTGTACATCGGGATCAGCTCGTATTGCGACGCGCCGTTCGTGCCCAGTGGCGTGAAGGCGTACGACGAGAACACGGGCGCGCTGCGTGCGAGCTACTCGACGATGCCCAGCCAGGTCGACCCCGACTACGCCCAGCGCCAACCTCCGCCGCCGACGAATCTCTACGTCGGAGGCGGTGTGTGGACGACGGCGCCGGCCGTGCGGCCGGGTGGGGTCTACGTCACGACCGGAAGCACCTACGACGACACGAACACGGCGCATCCCCCGCTCGACAACAACGACTTCGACCAGTACTCGGTGATCAAGCTCGACCCGACGACGCTTGCGAAGACCGGCAAGTTCGCCGCGCCGAAGCCGACGAACGTCGGTGACCCGGATTGGGCATCCGGCGCGCTGATCTTCCGGGCCCAGATCGGCGGCACCGGCGTGGAGATGGCCGGTGCCTGCAACAAGGACGGCAACTTCTACGCGATCAGAACCGACACCATGAGGCCGGCCTGGGCCGTCCACGTCGGGCTGGGCACACCGTACGGAGAGGTGGCCTGCCTCAGCGGTGGCATCTGGGACGGGCAGTCCCTCTACGTCACCGGCAACGACACCACCGTCAACGGCACCTGGACCACGACCATCCAGACGTCGTCGAGCGGGTACTCCTGGCCGCTCTACGTCCCGTCCGGAGGGACCGCGAGTCCGAGCGCGACCCGCAAGCTCGATCCGGCCACCGGCCTGAACCTCTCGGGCGGCACGCCGAAGCCCCTCTGGGAGGTCGCCAATCCGCGACGGGTGCTGGGCTCGTGCTCGCTCAACGGTCAGGATTCGCTCATCGCGTGCCAGACCACCGACTGGGACGACACGTTCAACGCCGTCCTCCTGACCGGCACCGATGGCCACTCGTACGCGCCGCTGCACGACACCGGCGAGTTCGCCGGCTTCAGCACCCCGATCTGGGCCAATGGCGCGCTCATCGTGACCGACGACGACGCGGTGCGCGCGTACGTCCCTCAGGGCTGATCCCAACACCGGCGCCGGGAGAGACATCAACGAGCGGCTGGGACGTGCGCTCCCTCCGACCAGCACGGGAGCGTTCGCGTCGGTCACATCGTTGAGAACGCGGATCCCTGGGTACAAGACCCCCCACCGGCGAGATCGGGGCGGCAGAGCGGGAGTCAGGTGACCGGCCTAGATTCGGGGCTGGGTCGGGAGGGGGAGAGCCGCGTGGCATCGGTCAGTGTGCGTCACCTCTTGGTGAACCCGATCGAGCTGTTCGGGCCCGTGCTGTCCGAGGCCGGGCGCTGAGCACCATCTCGCGGGAGGTGAGCACCTCCACGTCGGACGAGCCGCCGGCATCGGTGCCGGCGGGACCCTCACGTTCCGTCCGGTACCTCATGTGGGGCGCGGTCCTGGCCGCGCTCGTGCCGATCGTTGTCTCCACCGTCCGAGCGGTGCAGGACGGATGGGTGCCCGTCGGTGACAACGGCCTGATCGCGGTCCGGACCCGCGACGTCTTCAGCAGCCACCCGCCGCTGCTGTACACGTGGTCGTCGGCCTCGGTCTCTGCGGGGTTCGGCTTCAACCACCCCGGGCCGCTCCTGTTCGACGCGCTGGGCAATCCCAACCGCGCTCTCCAGTGGATGGGCCGGTCTGGCGGTCGGCGTCGCCCTGGTCAACGCCGTGGCCGTCCTCGGCATCGCCCTCTTCGCCTACCGACGCGGTGGGCCGCTGCTCGCCACCGTGGCGGTCGCGGCCACCGCGGCGCTGTGCTGGACGATGAGCGGCCGGCTGCTCTTCGACCCCTGGTCACCGAACAGCCTCCTGCTGCCGTTCCTCCTCTTCTTGGTGCTCGTGTGGTCGATGAGCTGCGGCGACCTCGTAGCGCTCCCGGTTGCGGCGGGCGTGGGCAGCCTCCTGCTCGCGACCAACCTCGGCCTCGGCGTGCTCGTGCCGCTCCTGGCCGTGTGGGGGCTCATCGGCCTGACCCTGGCGTTGCGCGACCGGCGACGCGCCGATCCGGGCTCGTGGCCGGCGTTGCGCCGCCGGACCGTCTGGGCCGGCGCGGTCGCGGTCGCGGTCTTCGTCCTGTGCTGGGTCCAGCCCGTCATCGAGCAATTCACCAGCCCGGGTGAAGGCAACTTCACGCTCGCATCGCGTGCGCTGGGCGAGATCTCGTCAACGGTCGGTGCGGAGCACGGGCTGCGGCTGTACGCGGGCGCGACGGCGCGGTGGCTGCAACCGTGGTCCTTGCGAGCGAGTGACGCGTCGTTCGCGTCCGTGGTCGTCGCGGCCGTCGTCGCGGTGCTCGGGGTGCTGATCCTCGTCGCGTGCTTCGTCCTCGCGCGGCGGCACCGCGACGGGGTGGCGGAGGCGCTCGTCGTCACCGCGGTCGTTGCCGCCGTCGCCGGTCTGGTCTCAGCCATCCGCACGCCGACCGACCCGCTCGGCGCGCTCGCGGCGTACCAGACCCGCTGGCTGTGGTCGATGGCGGCTTTTCTCAGCTTCGCAGTCGTCGCAACCTTGGCCCGTGCGCTCGCGCGGGACCCTCGTCGATTGCTGCCGCTGGTCGCGGGCTTCACCGCACTCACTGTCGTGCTCGTCGTGCTCAACCTCCCGACCGGCGTGGGTGGCTCGGACGCGGCGAACTACACGCTGCCGATCGTGCGCGACCTCAACCGCCAGATGGGGGACCTCGAGCACCACGGCACGCTGTACGTGGACTGGCGCGGAGAGCCGCTCTCACAGGCCTACGGCTCGGCGGCACTCGCCGAGCTCGACCGCCGTGGCATCCCGTTCAAGGTGCGTGACCAGGTCCTGGTGCGGACGCTCGGTCCGAACCGTCGGTTCACCGGCACCAACGCGGACGCGGAGCTGCGGGTGCGGACGGGCGACGACGTCGACCACGCGCCACCGGGCAGTCGACGGATCGCCTACCACGAAGCCCTGCGGCCGGCGCAGCTGCGCGAGCTCACGGCGTTGAAGCAACGGATCGCGGCCCACATCCGCGGGGACGGTCTGCGGCTCACCCGCCGCGGACTCGCCGCGATCCGACGCCTCGGAGGCAAGCTGCCGGCTGCCTCCCGGTCCTCGACGGACCACGGGGCGACCGCCAAGAACCGAGCATTCGACCCGAAGCAGCTCTTCGCTTCCCGCGCGTTGGTGTCGATGCTCCAACACCACTTCCTCGTGCTCACACCGCGCTGGAAGCGCGTGTTCAAGCGCTACCTGCAGCTCCAGGTCCGGAGAGACACGCGGTCCGTCGCGCTCTTCCTCCGGCCCTTCAGCTGACCCGTAGAACCGGGGAGAGATCAGAGCGCGAGGAGGCTCGCGGCGGCGCTCGCGATGTCGTCGACCTGGGGGAGGGTCGCGGCTTCGAGCGTCGGCTCGTACGCCACGTGCGTGTCGAGCGCGGTGACCCGGCGGATCGGGGCGCGCGAGGTCGGTGAACAGCTCGTCCGCCGCCCACGCCGCGACCTCCGCGCCGAAGCCGCAGGTGAGCGTGTCCTCGTGCACCACGAGCAGGCGGCCGGTCCGCCGCACCGACTCCGCGACGAGGTCGCGGTCCCAGGGGACCAGCGTGCGGAGGTCGACCACCTCGACCTCGCGCTCGAGCTCGTCGTGCAGTCGGGCCGCGGTATCGAGTGACTTCTGGACGGTCGCGCCCCAGGTGACGACGGTGAGGTCGGCGCCCGGTCGCCGGATGGCCCCGCGACCGAACGGCACCCGGTAGCCCTCGGGCGGAAACGGATCCTGTGCGTAGGGCTGGCGCAGCAGGTGCTTGTGCTCGAGGAAGAGCACCGGATCGTCGCATTCGAAGGCGGTGCGGAGCAGGCCCACCGCATCGCGTGCGCGCGATGGGAACACGATGAGCAGACCGGGCACGTGCGCAAAGATCGACTCGCCCGACTGCGAGTGCCAGATCGCACCGCCCTGCAGATATCCGCCGATCGGCACCCGCACGACCATCGGCACGGTGAACGCGCCGTTGGAGCGCCAGCGAATGGTCGCCGCCTCGCTCTTGAGCTGCTGCATCGCGGGCCAGATGTAGTCGAAGAACTGGATCTCCGGGGCGGGATGGAGTCCCCGGATCGCCTGACCGATCGCCCGGCCGATGATGTTCGACTCGGCGAGCGGCGTGTTGAAGCAACGGGCGAGCCCGAACGCCCGCTGGAGGCCGTGCGTGGTCCCGAAGACCCCGCCTTTCCCTTCGACGCCGGCGAGGAGCGCTTCCCGGGCATCGGCGACGTCTTCGCCGAAGACCCGGACCCGCTCGTCGCGGGCCATCACCTCGTGCAGCGCCTGGTTGATGCTCTCGCCCAGCATCACGGCGTTGCCGGAGTCGTCGTCGAGCAGTGCGACGTCCTCGACGACCTCGGGGAGGACCGTGACCTGCTCCGCCACGGAGAGGGGATCGGGACGCGGGGCGGCGAGAGCGGCGCGCGCGGCGTCGGCCACCCTCGCGACGGCGTCGTGCCACGCGGCGTCGGTGTCGTCTGCGGTGAGGAAGCCGGCGCCGATGAGCTGGCGCGCCATCGTGAGCAACGGATCGCGCGCCGCCTCGTCGGCAAGCTCTTCACTCGAGCGGTACTTGCTCTGGGTGTCGGCGGCGGAGTGTGAATAGGGGCGGGTGACTCGCGCGTGAATCAGGGCCGGCCCCACGCCGGCGCGGACCCGGGGTACCACCTGCGCCGCGAGCTCGCGCACCGCGAAGTAGTCACAGCCGTCGACCTGGTGCACCTCGAGCCCTCGAAAGCCCTGAACCAGCTCGTGGACCGGAGCCGGGGCCTGGTCGATCGCCGGAACGGAGATCGCGTACCCGTTGTCGGCGACGATGTAGAGGACCGGCAGGTGGAGCGTGCACGCGGTGTTGAGGCTCTCCCAGAAGTCGCCTTCGGACGTCGCACCTTCGCCGAGCGACACGTAGGTGATCTCGTCGCCGTGCGCCGAGCATCCGGGAAGGTCCGGGCGTCGCGAGATGTACCGGGCGCCCTCCGCGCAGCCCACCGCGGGCAGGCACTGGCTTCCCGTCGGGCTGGACTGCGTCACGACGTTCTGGGCTGCGAAGCCCCAGTGCGCCGGCATCTGGCGCCCGCCGGACGAGGGGTCATCCGCGCTGCCCACCGCCTGGAGCAGGATCGTCTCCGGGCTGATGCCGAGGCCGAGGATCAGTGCCTGGTCGCGGTAGTACGGGAAGAACCAGTCGTAGCCTGGCCGCAGCTCCCGGGCGAGGCCGAGCAGCAGTGCCTCGTGCCCCGCGCCGGAGATCTGGAAGAACACCCGCGTCTGCTTCTGCAGCGTGATCTCCCGGTCGTCGAGCGCCCGGGAGATGCACGCGAGCCGGAAGTCGGTCACCGCCTCGTCGCGCGTGACGTTCCTTGCCGCGCTCGTCCGCTCGGATGTGGTCATCGCAGCTCCTCGGACCAGTCACGGGTCCCGAGGATCTGCACGACGCGCTGCAAGAACGCGGACGCGTACGCACCGTCGAAGGCGCGATGGTCGAAGGCGAGCGCGAGGTTGCCGACGGGGTGCACTGCGATGCCGTAACCGGCGTCGGCATCCTCCAGCCGGATCGCGACGGGGCGCATCGTCACCCCGTCGGTCGAGATGATCGCGACCTGCGGTTGGCTGATGATCGGGCCGGTGAGGAGCGTGCCGTAACCCCCCGGGTTCGTCAGGGTGAACGTGCCGCCGGCGACGTCGTCCGGTACCAGACTGCGGGCCCGAGCCATGTCGGCCCGCTCGTGCATCGCGCCGCGCCAGCGCACGCAGGCGCAACCGACCCGCGTCGGGGATCACCGGCACGACGAGGCCCTCGAACTCGAGATCGACGGCAACGCCGAGGTGCACGTCACGGTGCACGACCAGCTCGTCGTCGCCGATGCTGGCGTTGACGCGCGGGTACTCGGCGATCGCGTCGAGGACCGCGCGCGCGATGAATGGGAGGTACGTGAGCCCGAACCCTTCGTCCGCATAGAACGCCTCGCGGACGGGAAGCCGGGCCCGTTCGATGCCCGAGTAGTCCAGCTCCATGACGACGAGCGTGTGCGCGGCGGTACGGAGGGAACGGACCATGTGCTCGGCGGTCCGCCGACGGATCGCGCTGAACGGTTCGACATCGTCGCGGGCGCCGGCCACCGGGGCTCGGTCGTCGCGCGCTACGGGGGTTCGCGCGGCCACGGGTCGAGGGAGCGGGCGTTGGCGCGCCTCGAGCCGGCGCGCGACGTCGTCGCGGGTCACGGTCGCGCCGGGGCCGAACTCGGACCCGTTCGAAGCCGCGACGGATCGGGTGGGTGCGGGAGGGGACCCGGCACTCGGGCGCGCGGCCGGGGCTCCGTCCGGTGCGACCGCCGCCGGCTCGAACGCGGCGTCGTCAGGTGACTCCTCCCCACCGACGACCGCGAGCGGCGTGCCGACCGCGACGGTCGCGCCTTCCGGGACCAGGATCTCGCGCACGACTCCGGTCGCCGGTGATGGGACCTCGCTGTCGACCTTGTCGGTGGAGACCTCGAACAGGACCTCGTCCTCGGTGATCTCGTCACCGACGGCCCTGTACCAGTGGAGGATCGTGCCCTCGGTCACCGTCTCGCCGAGTTGCGGCATCGTGATCACCATCAGCGGTACTCCGGTCGCGTCTGCACACGAATGTACCGTTGCCGGCGCCCGTGACGGTCTTGGTCGCCTCGAGCCGAACCGCGTGCTTCGCCCGAAAAGACTAGGGGGAGTAGAGGTACACGCGCCCCCAGCGAGACGTCGGTCCGGTCCCCACGTCGAGCGTGGTGACGCACTTGCCGCCGCCCTGCTTCCCCCCGTTGAACGCAGTGACGTACCGACAGCCCGAGACGCCCAGCGGGACCTTGGCGGCCCGGGTCGCGGTGCCGTAGGCGCTCGCGACGACCATCCCCTTCTGGAACCGCCGAACCCACATGCACCCGCGGGTGTCGCAACGCGCCTGATACGGCATCGAGTCGATCGGGTTCCCGAGCGTCAGGTCGGTGAGCGACGGGTTGAACCCGGTGCGGTTGCAGTCGGTCGTCCCGGGCGAATCGCCGCAGTAGTCGAACCCTGCGTTGAGCGCCACCGGCTGTCCGCTGAGCTTGGCGAGCGCCCACACGTACTCGTCCTGCTTGGCCCGGTTGGGATCCGTCGCGGGCAAGCGGGCCTTGGCCATCTCGACGACCTGCCCCCGCCCGTTGAGCGCGTCGTCCACCGTCCCGGCGACCAACGTCTCGAACGGGAACATCAAGCTGGTGACCCATGCGGGGTCTGATCCCGGGTAGTTCTCCTTGGGATGACCGACGTTCTCGTGCAACACCCAGGAGAGGTTGCCGACGTCGGTCTTGATCCGTCCCGGGTTGTTGGGATCGGGTCGAGTCAACGGGAGTGCCGTGCGCGACGACCAGTCGATCGCGACCTTGAGGTGCTGGGCACGGATCCGCGTCGTCAACGCCATCCACGCGTCTGCCGACCGGATTCCGGGCTTGATCTTGGAGTCGGTGCAGGTGGATGTGGCGTTCCACGCGGGGCCATGGAGGGATCGCCCGCCATTGTCGATGAACACCCCGTCGTACCCGAGCGCCTTGAGCTGCGCGGTCCACGCCAACACCGCGTTCGCCATCCCGACCTCGTTGAGATCTGCGTACGCCCAATCTTCGGTGGGGTGCTGCAGCCCGTCGCCGTCGTTGGCGTCCCGCAGTGCCGTGCTGCCGGTCCGGCACAACGTCCACGCAGCTCGTTGTGCGGCGGTCGTCCCCATCCACGTCGCCGCGGCGGTGGGGAACCAGGTGAGCTGGATGTACTTGTACGCCTTCGCGCCGAGCGAATGTGCGAGCGTGACCTCATCCGCGCTTCCGGGGACGACATCGCCGGTGTGGGCGCCGAAGACGATGTCCCGAGGGTGACCGATCTTCGCCAGCTGACCGGCCGCGGTCACCTCGGCCGGGGTCTGGTAGAGGAAGACCACGTTCTCCCGCACCGGCACCGGGGGACCGCTGTACGGCGGAACACCCACCGCGGCGCCCGTCTGAGGCGCGCCAGCGGCCACGAGCGCGGCAACCACTGCGAGAGTCGCGGCGAGGGCGGCCCATCTTCGGAAGCTCGGAACCACAATTCCCTTCACGATGTCGTCTCGACCAGAGCCCCACGCGCTTGAGACTAGGCAAGGGCGTCCCGCATGGGTGGTCGCGCTTCCTCGGGGCCTCGTGGGTGCGACCCGCGGAGTGGTCGTCGTTCGGCGCTCCGTCGTCGAGCCCGCCTGAGGGACTCGACGCGTCCGAGACGCCTCGCTTACCCTGCCAGGAGCTGAAGCCCGACGCGTCCAGGCTCCACGCGACCGGCCGCAGCGCCTTGGGAGAGGCGTGAAGATCGAAGACGGCAACTACGTCTGTGCATTGTGCGGCGCGGATCTGACCGTGTCCGAGACCGACACGGTGACCACCATCGCCGGCGCGTCCGGGAAGCCCAACGTGCGGATCCTGTCCGTGAAGGGCACGGAGATCCACCGGTGCGAGATGCCCCGGCGAGGCCCCCGCCGGCCCTAGCGGTCAACCCGGGCCTCCCGGGCGAGAGCGCAATCGCGCCTTCGGGTGCTGCCGACCTGCCGACCGCCCGTACCGCTGAAGGGCCGCGTTTGAACTCCGGCTCCATTGGGTATCTGGCCCCCGACCGGTCTCGGTGCTCAGACCCCGCCACGAGACCTTCAGCATGCCCAGCAGGAGGCATTTTGATGGTCCCTCACTACGAGTTGCGGTGTCCGTTGCACGGCCGGATCAAGGACCTCCCGGCCGATGTCCGAGCCTTGGACCAGCGCGAGAGCTGCCCGGTCACGCGTGACGAGGTCCGGTGTTCGCAGCCGCTCTACGTCTCCGAAGCGATGTCCGACCAGCACGGGTAGCTCACGTCGCGGCTCGAGACCTCGGCTCACCGCTTCGCATCCCGGAGCCAGGATCTCGGCCCGTCACGAAGGCGGTTCGCACCGGCACCACAGCCGCGCGGCTTCGCCGGATCGCTACCGGACGTTCACCCGCGCACAACCGAAGCGTGACCCAAGTGGCCGAGCGAGAGCCGCTTCCCAGTCGTCGGTGACCCGCCCACGCTCGGTAGCGACGGGCTCACCGCGGCGTCGCGGAGCCGTGCGCGGGGCTACGCTCACCGCACCCGATCCAGTCCCCGTCGGGAGTGTGAGTCGAGCGCGAGCGCGAGGGGCTGCGGGTGGAACGGGACGTGCTGCTGCGGATCCTCGACGGGTTCGCCAGCGATCGCGAGGAGGGTCGCGATGCGGGCATCCGACTCGTCGTCGCGTGCGTGCACGTCCTGCGGGTGACCGGTGCGGGCATCATGCTGATGGTCGACAACGAGCATCGGGGCACGCTCGCCGGATCCGATGCAGCCATCGAAGCCACCGAGGCCCTGCAGTTCGCGTGCGACGAAGGTCCGTGCGTCGACTCCTACCGTGAGGGTCGACCGATGCTCGAGCCGAACCTCGGGGGCGCGGGCATCGCGCGTTGGCCGAAGTTCGCGCCTCCCGCGGTCGACGCGGGCGTGCAGGCGATCTTCGGGTTCCCGCTGCAGATCGGAGCGATCCGCATCGGTGCACTCGACCTGTACACCGACGTGCCCGGCGAGCTGTCGAGCGAGCAGTTCGTCGACGCGCTGATCATGGCGGAGCTCGTCACGCACGCGGTCCTCGAGCTCCAGGCCGGCGCGCCGCCCGGCGCGTTCGCGTCGGAGCTCGACGCGACGACCGACCGCATGCTCGTTCACCAGGCGTCCGGGATGATGTCCGTCCAGCTCAACCTGCCGATCAGCGAGGCGATGAGCCGATTGCGTGGCTACGCGTACGCGGAACGTCGGCCGCTCAAAGAGGTGGCGCGAGACGTCGTCCAACGCCGACTCCGGGTCGAGTGACACGGTCTCACGGGCAGGTTCGGACGCGACCCGGAAGCGCTTGTGGGTTCGCGGCTATGCGTCTACGGTCATGGGTAGGCGCTTTCGGCGCCCGGAAGCGACGTTCTGCTCGGGTTCGGCGTCCAGACCCCGCCCCTCCCTCGGACCTCGCGCCACTTCCTCTCGCCCCGAGATTGAGGTGCGCGTGTTCCACGATTCCGAGCATTTCCCCATGGACGGTCGACTCGAAGGTGAGGTCGACCTCGCGGTGACCCCCGACGCGGGCCGGCGCCTCCTCACGATTGCCCAGGACAGCCCCCGTCCGAGCGTGGTGTTCGACTGCGCGGAGCTGACCTTCATCGACGCGTCCGGGATCACGATGCTGTTGGACGTGGTGGAGCGTTCGGGCAAGGCGGTGCAGCTCGTGAACCTGACCGCACCCTGTCGACGGGTGTTCGACGTCCTCGACCTGTGCGAATGGTTCGGCATCGAGGAGCGCAGCTCGGTCGCCCTCGGCGGCGTCTGAGGCGTCGCAGGCTCAGGAGCCGCTCCAGCACCCCATGATCGTGGCGGCCGTCGCGAGCCCCACCTCGGTGGGAGTGATCGGCGGCTTCCCGAAGCGCGGCGGGATCTTGCTGACGTCGACGGTCAGGACCTTCCAGTCCTTCCGGGCGACGAGCGAACCGTTCGTCGTTTCGAACGCGCCCTGGCCGATCGCGATCTTGCCGGACTTGTGCCCGAGCTGGGTATGGAGCTGGTTGAAGTAGTCCGTCGTCTGCTTCGCGCTGTCGAGCTCCTTGACCGACAACGTGAAGGAGCCGTCCGGGTAGACGTAGCTGCAGGAATAGAGGTGGTCGACCCACGTGGGCGTCGTCACCGTCGTCGGCTTCACGCCCAGCGAGTCGGCGAGGTCGCCTTGCGCTTCGGCTTCGCACACCATCTTCGCCGACTTCGACGGGTTCACCCCGGCCGGGCGCGCCTTGACGGTCTCGACCGTTGACGAGATCGGTTGCGTCGACGTCGACGACGACGATCCGCACGCAGCCAGCGCCACGACGCCCGCCACGATGATGAAGGTGAACCGCATCCCTCGCCGCTGACCAAGCACGTGCGCCTCTTCCACTCGTCGTCGCGTCCTCGGTGATTGTCCCACCTGGACGACGATTGCAGTGCGCGACCCGAGGTCGGGCAGCTGCGGGCCACGGAGCCGCTGCATTCGGTCGTGCTCGATCTCGATGCCAACGACACGCTCGACATCACGAGCGAGGACCAGCTGCTCAAGCTGGCCCGGCAGCTCCGGGCTCAGGGCATCAGGCTCTGCCTCGCGCACGTCCACGGCCCGGTCCTGGAAATGGCGCAGCGGGGCGGCGTCATCGCCCGAAGTGGGGCCGGAGCGGGTCTTTTCGAGCATTCAGGCCGCGGTGAGCTAGGCCACAGGGACCAATGCCGGAGGTTCATGAGCCCCGGCATTGGGTACCAAACAGGGCATGGCGGCGGTTCAGGTCGAGCCAGGAATTGGACGTGTTGAAGGCGCGCGAGCTCGTCGACGGCTTCGCACCGGAGGAGGCTCCATGCCTCGATCTCGGTGAGCCCTCATGGTTCCCGACCGACGCAGATCGCCGTAGGTATTGGGTCGATCACGCCCCGGAAGTCGTCACGTGGGCACGCGAGCACGGATTCGCGCAGCCGCGAGCCGCGAGCCGGTACGGGCTTCCCGAGTCGGCGACCGCCGCGCTCTGGGAGTGGAGCGCGTCGCGTCCGTGAAGCCGACCCGGGGACCGGCTGCGGTGCAATGCACCGTTGCAGTCGCGCGGATGGGCAATTGAACCCATGCGCAACCACGGTTCCGCCACTATTATCGAGGGCGGAGCGCACCGACCTGGATCTCGCAAGAGGGCAGGACATCGTGCGTTTGCGCTTCGAGGCCCTGTTCCCACCCTGCCCGGGACCAGGGCCTCGAGCGCGCCACGACACCTTCGAGAAAATCGCATCGCGTGGTTTGGCCTTTCCGGCTGCTGGGTACGTAGTGCGGACGGGTTGGTGGCGTGGTGCTCGGGGTCTCCCTGCCCGAGCCCGAGCACCCCACCGCCCGTGTCTTCTTGCAGCCGAGGACGTAGGTTTCCCGGGGTCGGAGCATTGGAAGGGAAACCTGGATGTCCGAAGTTAGTGCGCAGTGCGTCGAGTGCGAACGACCGGTGGTGCGGGAGCGGGACGCGATCCGCGTCTTCGCCGGCTTCTCCGGATTGAGCGAGATCGTCGCGGTCCACATCGATTGCCTCGAGCGGTACCTGAACCAGCGCTACCCGAACCGTCGCCGGTCGTAGCGCAGGAGCAGTCGTAGCGGAGCACTCCGAAGGATCGGATGCCCGGTAACGTCGGCGCGATGACGGACGTTGCGACGATGCCCGAGCCCGAGGAACCGACGTCGACCGGCGGGCGTGCGAAGAAGCTGCTGATCGCCGTGGTGATCGCACTGGTCGTCGCGCTCGGACTCAAGATCATCATCGGTCGGTGGATGCGCGGTGGCGGGCCGCGCCGTTCGGTCACCAGCCTGGCGGAAGACGGTGCGGTGAAGCTCGCCGACGCGCTCCTCGACGAGGTGCTCGGCCCGGTCTGATCAAGCGGGCGTGCGTTCTTCCATCGCCCACGGAGCGCCGTACTCGTTGAGCAGGTCGAGGAACGGGAGCGCGTCGAACGCCTCGGGCCCGAGGACGCCACTGCCGCTCCAGTCTCCGCGGGCGAGCAGCTCCAGGCCGATCACCGGGTTGATCGCGGTCTGCCAGACCACCGCCTGATGGCCGTACTCGGTCATCGACCACTGGTTGTCGACGATGTGGTGCAGGTAGACCTCGCGCGGCGCTCCGTCCGGGCCGGTGCCGGTCACCCACGTGCCGGCGCAGGTCTTGCCGTGCATCCGCTCACCGAGCTCGGCGGGATTCGGCAGTGACGCGGCGACGACGTCGCGCGGCGAGACCTCGACGTCGCGGACGCGGATCTTGTCGGTGCGGTCGAGCCCGGTCTTGTGCAGCGCTTCGAGCACCGCGATGAACTCGTCACCCAGCCCGTACTTGAACGTGACGCGCTGGCAGTCGACCCAGCGCGGCACGAGCAGCACTTCCTCGTGCTCGACGTTCACGCACTCGACCGGCCCGATGCCGCCGGGAAAGTCGAACACCTCCGGCTCGCTGAACGGTGCCGTGGTGAACCAGCCGCGCGCCTTCTCCCAGATCACCGGTGGGTTCAGGCACTCCTCGATCGTGGTCCAGATCGAGAAGGTCGGTGCGAAGTCGTAGCCGTCGATCACCAGGTTGGCGCCGTCGCGGATCCCGACCTCGTCGATCGCAGAGAAGAGGTGGTCGGCGGCGTAGCGGGCGAAGACATCGGAGAGGCCGGGCTCGACGCCGAGCCCGACGAGGGCGAGCTGCCCGCGTGCGCTCCAGCGGTCCGCGGCTTCGAACTGCGCGTCACCCAGCTTCACGCCGGTCTCTTCGTAGGGCCGCTCCGGGTGGGGGTGCGACAGGTGCATCGCCATGTCGAGGTAGGTGCATCCGGCGGCGAACGCGCCGTCGAAGATCGGTGGGTTCAGGCGCGGGTCGCAGGCATTGACCACGACGTCGGCGCGGATCTCCCGGGCGAGCGCCTCCACGGAGGCCGGGTCCGAGGCGTCGACCCGGGCAGCGCCGAAGCGTCCACCCTCGGCGAGTCGGGAGACCGCGCGCTCGGCTCGGGCGAGGTCGACGTCGGCGAGCGCGATGTGCTCGAAGAACCCGCGGCGTTCGGCGATCGCCGCGATCGCCGCTCCCACCCCACCGGCACCAACAACGAGGATGCGCATGCGGCGGACGCTACCCGGCGCCGACATCCGGAACGTTCGACAGGGCGGCGGCTAGGGTTCGATCGTGGTTTGGTGGCGGCGCCCCGATGCAGATCTGGTGCGCGACGTGCCGCAGCTCCGGCAGATCATGCCGTACGTCATGCGGACTCGGAACGAGTCCACGGTGTACTTCGAGCAGCGCATCGACGTGGGCAACGCGGAGCGGTTCGTGCGCGCGTTCAATGAGGCCCATCCCGAGACGCGCACGTCCGTGTTCCACGTGCTGCTCTGGAGCTGCCGGCAGGGGCTGGTGGACTTCCCGAACGTGAACCGGTTCATCGCCGGTGGTCGCCTGTACCAACGCAGGGGCATCTGGATCTCGTACTCGGCGAAGCAGCGCATGCAGAAGGGCGCGCCGCTGATCGTGCTCAAACGCGAGTTCGACCCGGCCGAGTCCTTCGCCGAGATGGTGGCGAGGATGCAGGAGCAGCTGCACTCGGCCAAGTTCGGCGGCGGCACGAACACCGTCGACGGCGAGCTGAAGCTCGTGCTCATGCTCCCGGGGGTCCTGCGCCGCCTCGTGTTCGTCGCCTACCGCGCGCTCGAAGCGCTCGGGATGTTCCCGAAGGGGTTCGTCGACAACGATCCGCTGTACGCCACGATGTTCCTGACCGACCTCGGGAGCCTCGGCCTCGACCCGGTGTTCCACCATCTGTACGAGTACGGGAACGTCGGGACGTTCGGGGTCCTCGGTCGTGCGCACGCGGAGCAGATCGCCGATCCGGACACCGGGCGGCTCGAGCGCAAGCGCATCGCGATGATCCGGTGGAGCTTCGACGAGCGGATCGAAGACGGGCTGTACGCGGGCTACGGCATCAAGCAGGTGAAGCGGCTCCTCGAAGACCCGGTGAAGGGCGGCATCGCCCTGGGTGACGACGCGGTGCTCGCGGTCCTCGGACGCGACCGCGGGGCGGCCGACGCCGAGCAGGCGTAGCCGTGTCCCCGGGTGTCGCGGCGCGGTTCCCGCGCTCGGGGCTCGCGACGCCGCACTACCTCGCGTCCGGTGCCGGCGCCGCGGAGCTCGCTCGGGGCGGCAACGCGATCGACGCGATCGTCGCCGCCAACCTTGCGCTCGGCGTCGTGGCGCCGTACCTGTGCGGCTACGGCGGCGACCTGTTCGCGATCGTCTGGGATGGTGATCTCCACGGCTATCTCGGATCGGGCCGGTCACCGGCGCGCGCCGACATCGCGACGGTCCGCGAGCGGCTCGGCGACGAGCCGCTGCACGTCGGTCCCCATTCGGTCACGGTCCCCGGCGCGATCGCCGGTTGGTTCGACCTGTTGGAACGCTGGGGCACCCGGCCGTTCGCGGAGCTCGCGCGCGACGCGATCCGATACGCCCGCGACGGGTTCGAGCTCACGCCGATGGGCGCGATCTCGTGCATCGGGTTCCGCGGCGTGTACCGCGGTCTCGACGACTGGCAAGCGGTCTACGGCTCGCTCGAAGCCGGTGACGTGCTCCGCCAGCCCGCGCTCGCGAACCTGATCGAGGTCATCGCGGAGGGTGGGCCCGAGGCGTACTACCGCGGGGTGGTCGCGGATGCGATCGCCACCGCGATCCAGCGCGGCGGCGGTCTCATGGAGGCGTCCGACCTCGCGGTGCACGCGGGGGAGTGGGCCGCCCCGATGCGGGCGCGCTACCGCGACGTCGAGGTGGCCGAGCTCCCGCCGCCGACCCAGGGCGTCGCGGTGCTCGAGATCATGCGGATGCTCGACGGCTTCGACCTTCGCGCACTCGAACCGGCGGACCGTGCGCACCTGATCATCGAAGCGGTGAAGATCGGTCTGCGTGACCGCGATGACCACGTGACCGATCCCGCGCACGCGATCGTGTCGCCGGAATCGTTGCTCACTGACAAGTGGATCGACGCCCGTCGGGGCGCGATCGATCCCGGCGCGCGCACATCCCGCAGCCGGGGCATCCCCAACGCGGTGGGACGGCCTACCTCTGCGCCGCCGACGGTGATGGGCTGCTGGTCAGCCTCATCCAGTCCAACTTTCTCGGTTTCGGTTCCGGAGTCCACGTGCCCGAGTGGGGCATCAACCTGAACAACCGGGGATCGTCCTTCACACTCGACGAGAGCCGCGTGAACGCACTGGCCCCGTCGAAGCGTCCGATGCACACGCTCATCCCGGCGATGCTGTTGCACGACGGGACGCCGAGCCTCGTCTTCGGCTCGATGGGGGGCGACGCGCAGGCGCAGGTGCACGCGCAGCTCCTCGACCGGATCGTGGACGACGAGATGGACCCGCAGGCCGCGATCGACGCGCCGCGTTGGCGGGTGGAGCTCCTGGACTGGAAGCTGCGGATCGAGGCGCGGGCCGATCCCGCGCTGGTGGGGGCGCTGGCCTCACGCGGCCACGAGATCATCGAGACGGGGGCCTACGACCCGGGGATGGGACACGCGCACGCGATCGCGGTCGGTCCGAACGGGTATGCGGTCGCCACGGATCCGCGAGCCGAAGGCGCCGCGGTCGGCCAGTAGCCGGACCGACCCGATCACCCGGCCCGGTAGGATCGACGCGATGGAGAGCACCGTCGAAGAGGTGCGCGACGCGCTCGAGGCGCACGGCTACCTGCCCGACGAGGGCCTCGCGACGTCGATCTTCCTCGCGTTGAGCCTGCAGCGGCCGTTGCTGTTGGAGGGCGAGGCGGGAGTGGGCAAGACCGAGGTGGCCAAGGTGCTCTCGCGCTGGACCGGCGGCGAGCTCGTCCGGCTGCAGTGCTACGAGGGCATCGACGCGTCGCAGGCCGTCTACGAGTGGGATTACTCCCGCCAGCTGCTGCACCTGCGCGTGGTCGAGGCCAGTGGCGGGGAGGTGGTGGAGGACGAGCTCTACTCGGAGCGGTTCCTGGTCCGCCGGCCGTTGCTCCGGGCGATCGACCACCACGGCGCCACGCCACCGATCCTGCTCGTCGACGAGGTGGACCGGGCCGACGACGAGTTCGAGGCGTTCCTCCTCGAGATCCTCTCGGACTACGCCGTGACCGTGCCGGAGCTGGGCGAGCTGCGGGCCGAAGTCCCACCGATCGTGATCCTGACGTCGAACCGGACCCGGGACGTGCACGACGCGCTCAAACGCCGGTGCCTCTACCACTGGATCGACCATCCGGACTTCGAACGCGAGCTTGCGATCCTGCGGTTGAAGGCGCCCGAGGTCACCGAGCTGCTCGCGCGCCAGGTCTCGGCCGCGGTCGAGGTGCTCCGCGGCCTCGAGCTGTACAAGCCGCCCGGTGTGGCCGAGACGATCGACTGGGCGGGCGCGCTGGCCCGGCTCGGTCGCGCTCGATCTGGACGAGGCTGCCGTGCTCGACACCCTGGGGACGATCCTGAAGTACCGCGAAGACCAGGCGCGGCGTGCGCGCGCACGGTCGTCGCGGAGATCGTGCAGACCGCGGTCGCCCGCAGTGCCTGACGGGGTCGACGGGCTGGAGGTCGATCGGGTGGTGGTGACGCTGGTGCGCGCGTTGCGGGGCGCGGGTCGGCAGTCGAGCCGGGCGCGACCGTGACGTTCGCCCGCGCGCTCGCGGCGGTGGGCATCGACGATCCCGAACGGGTCTACTGGGCCGGCCGGGCGACGTTGGTGCGCCGGCCCGAGGACGTCGAGGAGTTCGAGCATTGCTTCGACGCACTGTTCGGCCGCGGTGGGCCGAGCGGTGCTGCGCCGCCCGAGGTCGAAGCGTCCGAGATCGTGATCGCGTACGACCTCCCCGGCGGCGAGCCCGCAGCCGCGGTGCCGGAGCCATTGCGGGCCGACGTCCCGGTGCTCCAGGTCCGGTACAGCCCGGCCGAGGTGCTGCGCCACCGCGACTTCGCCACCTACAGCCCGGCCGAGCACGTCGAGGCCCGCCGGTTGATGTCCGACCTGCGCTTCGTCGGCGGGCTCAAGCGCTCGCGTCGCTCGCAACGGTCCCGGCGCGAGCGGGGCCGCCCGGACCTTCGCCGCACGGTGCGCGGTTCGCTGCGGACCGGTGGCGAGCCGATCCGGCGCGCGGTTCACCGAGCCGTCGGCCCGGCCGCGCCGGCTCGTGTTCCTGTGCGACGTGAGCGGCTCGATGGAGCCGTACGCGCTGGGCACTGGTGCGCTTCCTGCACACGGTGGTGGTTGCCCGCGGCCGGGTCGAGGTGTTCGCGCTGGGCACGCGCATGACCCGGATCACCCGCGAGCTGTCCAGCCGCGATCCCGACGCCGCGCTCGACGCCGCGGCGCACCGGGTCGTGGACTGGTCGGGTGGGACGCGCCTCGGCGAAGGTCTGCGCGTGTTCAACGACGGGTGGGGGATCCGCGGGATGGCGCGGGGTGCGACGGTCGTCGTGATCTCGGACGGCTGGGAGCGGGGTGATGCGGATCTGCTGGCCGAGCAGATGGCCCGGCTGCAGCGGGTCGCGGACAAGATCGTGTGGGTCAACCCGTTGAAGGCGAGCCCGGGCTACGCGCCGCTGGCCGCGGGCATGGCGGCGGCCCTCCCGTTCGTGGACGAGTTCCTGGAGGGGCATTCGCTCGCGTCGCTCGAGAGTCTCGCCGAGGTGCTCGCGACGTGACCGCAGTGCGCGTGTCGACGGGGGAGGTGCGGGGATGAAGGAGGTCCTCGACGACATCGAGCGCTGGCGCGTGGACGGCCGTCGCGTCGCCATCGCGCGGGTCGTCGGCGTCGACGGATCGGGACCGCGTGATCCCGGGGCGACGATGGTGGTCAACGACGCGGGCGAGGTCGCGGGCTCGGTCTCGGGTGGTTGCGTCGAGGGCGCGGTCGTGACCGAGGCGCTCGCGGTGCTGGCCGGCGACAAGCCGCGCGGCATCGTGAGCTTCGGCTACTCCGACGACGAGGCGTTTGCCGTCGGGCTCACGTGCGGCGGCATCGTCCACCTCTTCGTGGAGCCCTTGGACTGGTGACGGACGTCGCGGCGCCGGGAAGTGGCGCGGGAACGCCGGTCTTCGACGCGCTCGAAGCGACGCTGCGCGCCGAGCGGCCGGCCGCTGCTCGCGACGATCGTCGACGGGCCCGGCGTCGGGGCCAAGCTGCTGATCCGCCCGGGGCAGGCGCCGCTCGGCAGCCTCGGCAACGAGGATCTCGACCGTGTGGTCGGCCGCGACGCGAGGCCGAGCTCGACGCCGGCCTCACCGCCACCCGGCGCTACGGGGCGTACGGCGAAGCGCGCGAAGAGACCGTCCGCGTGTTCATCGAGACGTTCGCACCACCCCCGCGCCTCATCATCTTCGGTGCGGTGGACTTCACCGCGGCGCTCGCGAAGGCCGGCAAGCTGCTCGGCTACCGGGTCACGGTGTGCGACGCGCGCGCGGTGTTCGCCACCGTCGCGCGCTTCCCGATGGCCGACGAGGTCGCGAATGACTGGCCCGACCGGTACCTGGCGAAGGTGGGGGAGGACCTCGGGCCGCGCGATGCGGTGTGCGTGCTCACCCACGATCCGAAGTTCGACATCCCCGCCATCGTCGCCGCACTCGAGACCAACGTCGGCTACCTCGGTGCGATGGGCTCGCGTCGCACCCACGCGGCGCGGGTCGAGCGGCTGCGCGAGGCCGGGGTCGACGACGCCGGGCTTCGAAGGGTGATGGCCCCGATCGGCCTCGACATCGGCTCCCGGACCCCGGAAGAAGCCGCCATCGCGATCTGCGCCGAGATCATCGCGGTGCGCACGGGGCGCACCGGCATCGCGTCCCTGCGAGACAGCAATGGCCCCATCCACGCGTAAGTGTCGGAACGACGAAGGAACGGCAGATGGACTTTGGGATCACAGGCAGGCGCGCGGCGGTCGCCGCGGCATCGCGGTGGACTGGGCTTCTCCACCGCCGCCGCACTTGCGAACGAAGGGGTCCACGTCGCGATCTGCGGGCGTGACCAGACCCGGATCGAAGCGGCGGCGGTGAAGATCGGGAACGGCTGCATCCCGCTGGTCGCAGACGTCGGGACTGCGGCCGCGGCCACGGGATTCGTCGACGCGGCCACGGAGGCGCTCGGCGGGGTCGACATCCTGGTCGCCAACGCGGGTGGGCCACCGCCCGGCGACTTCGCGAGCATCGACGACCTCGACGCGTACACCAGGGCGTTCGAGCTCAACTGCCTGTCCACGATCGCGATGTGCAAGGCCGCGGTGCCGGCGATGCAGGCGCAGCGGTGGGGCCGGGTCGTCGCGATCACGTCGATCGCGGTGCGCCAGCCGATCGTGGGCCTGATCCTCTCGAACACGGCCCGGGCCGGCGTCACCGGGTTCCTCAAGACCCTGGCCCGCGAGGTCGCCGGCGACGGGGTGACGGTCAACAGCGTGCAGCCCGGAACCCACGACACCGAGCGGATCCAGTCGCTCTACGGCGACCCCGCCGGTCTCGGTGCGTCCGTTCCGGCCGGTTTCATCGGCGACGCGGACGACTTCGGGGCGATCGCGGCATTCCTGTGCTCGGACGCCGCGAAGTACCTGACCGGCACGGCCATCCCCGTCGACGGCGGCGCGTACGCCGGCCTCCTGTGAGCGGGTGCCGGCACGTCGCCACCTTCGTCTTCCGGGACGACGCGACCGACGAGCAGATCGCGGCCGTGACCGAAGGGCTGCTCGCCCTTCCCGCGCAGATCCCCGAGATCCGGGCCTACCGCGTCGGCCGGGACCTCGGCCTCAGCGAGGGCAACCACCACTATGCGGTCGTCGCCGACTTCGAGGGCGTCGACGGGTACCTCGCCTATCGGGACCATCCCGCCCATCAGGCCGTGCTCGCGGAGCGCATCCGGCCGATCCTCGCGTCGCGCGCTGCGGTGCAGTACGACATCTGAGCGCGACGACGGGCGCCGCCTACTCTTGGCCCATGACCGCGCCTGAGATCGCGCGACGACCGCGGGGTCTGGACCATCCCGAATGCCATCTCCCTGGCTCGGCTCGCCGGGGTGCCCGTCTTCCTCTGGCTCCTGCTCGGCGAGGACCGTCCGGTCGCGGCCGGGATCCTCTTCGCCGTGCTCGGTGCCACCGACTGGGTCGACGGCTACATCGCCCGGCACTTCGACCAGGGCAGCGAGATCGGCAAGATCCTCGATCCGGTCTCCGACCGGGTCATGCTCATCGCCGGGGCCGTCGGCCTCCTGATCAGCGGTGATGTCCCGCTCTGGGTGGGCGTCCTGGTCCTCGGGCGGGAGGCGGCCCTGAGCGTCGTGACCCTGATCCTGGCCGCCGCCGGCGCCCGTCGCATCGATGTGCAATGGGTCGGAAAAGCAGGCACGCTGGCACTGATGTTCGCGCTGCCCGGATTCGTGCTCGTCTCGGCCCTCAATGACGGGGCGACGCGTGACGTCATCCAGGTCATCACCTGGCTCTTCACGATCGGTGGGCTCGTCCTCAGCTACTACGCCGGCGCGCTCTACATCCCGATGGCCCGCACCGCCTTGCGGGACGGCCGTGCCGCGGTGAGGTGAGCCCATGAAAGCAGTGATCCTCGCCGGGGGAGAGGGCACCCGGCTCCGTCCGCTGACCAGCAACCAACCGAAGCCGATGATGCCCGTCGCCAACCGGCCGATGATGGAGCACATCGTGCGGCTCCTGGCCGAGCACGGCTTCGACGACATCGTCGTGACCGTCGCGTTCCTCGCGAACCACATCCGCACCTACTTCGGTGACGGCTCGGACTTCGGGGTCCGCATGCGGTACGCGACCGAGGACTCGCCGCTCGGCACCGCGGGCTCGGTGCGCAACGCGGCCGACGAGCTCGACGAGACCTTCCTCGTCATCTCCGGCGACGTGCTGACCGACATCGATCTCAGCGCGTTCGTCAAGGCGCACCGCTCGACGGGGGCGACGGGGTCGATCGCGTTGAAGCGGGTCGACGATCCGGTCGAGTTCGGGATCGTGATCACCCACGAGGACGGCTCGATCGAGCGGTTCCTCGAGAAGCCGACGTGGGGTCAGGTGTTCTCCGACACGATCAACACCGGCATCTACGTCCTCGAGCCCGAGGTGTTCGACTTCATCCCCAAGGGTGAGGTCATCGACTTCTCCGGCGACGTGTTCCCCGCGATCCTGAAGCGGGGCAAGCCGCTCTTCGGGTACGTCGCGGACGGGTACTGGGAGGACGTCGGCACGCTCGAGGCGTACCTGCGCGCGCACCAGGACATCCTCGAGGGCAAGGTCAAGCTCGAGATCGACGGGTTCCGGCTCGGTGAGGACGTGTGGCTGGGTGAGGGCGCGGAGGTCGATCCGGACGCCCGCATCGACGGCCCCGCGATCATCGGGTCGAACTGCCTGATCGAAGCGGGCGCGCACGTGCGCGAGTACACGGTGCTCGGGCGCGACGTCGTCATGAAGCACGACGCGTCGATCGTCCGCTCGGTCGTCCACGAGCACGCCTACATCGGACCCGCGGTCCGGCTGCGCGGCACGGTGATCGGCCGGTCCTGCGACCTGCGCTCCCACGCCGCGGTCGAGGAAGGCGCGGTGCTCGGCGACGAGTGCTTCGTGGGTGAAGGCGCGGTCGTGAACCCGGGCGTCAAGGTGTACCCGTTCAAGACGGTCGAGGCCGGGGCGGTCGTGACCTCGTCGATCGTCTGGGAGAGCCGGGGGCGCGCACGCTGTTCGGTCGCCGCGGGGTCGCGGGTCTGGCGAACGTCGACATCACCCCTGAGGTCGCGACGCGCCTGGCCATGGCGTACGGCACGTCGCTCAAGAAGGGCGCGGTCGTCTCTACGAGCCGTGACACGAGCCGCGTGGCGCGGGCCTTGAAGCGCTCGATCATCGGCGGGCTCAACCTCTCGGGCGTCAACGTCGAGGACGTCGAGCTCGCGACGGTGCCGCTGACCCGCTTCCAGGTCCGGAACTCGATGACCGACGGCGGGATCTCGGTGCGGCTGTCGCCCAAGGACCCGAACAGCGTCGAGATCCGCATCCTCGACAACGAGGGCCGGGACATCGACGAGGCGACCCAGCGCAAGATCGAGCGGCTGCTGCAGCGTGAGGACTTCCGCCGAGCGTTCGCGGGCGACATCGGCGACATCGTCTTCCCGCCCCGCTCGCTCGAGTACTACACCGCCGCGCTGGAGAAGAGCGTCGACAAGGGCCGGCTGCGCGAGCGGTCGTTCAAGGTGGTGCTCGACTACTCGTTCGGCGCGTCGTCGTTGGTCATGCCCGCGGTGCTCGCGAAGATCGGCGCCGACGTGCTCGCCGTGAACCCGTTCGCGGCGACGCGTGCGCTCGGGAACGCGGACGACCGCGACCAGCGCATCGCCCGCATCGGCGAGCTCGTGCGCGCGTCGGCCAGCGACCTCGGGATGGTCATCGACCCCGACGGGGAGACCGGCACGGTCGTGGACGACGCCGGCCACGCGCTCGGACCCGAGCAGACGCTGCTCGCACTCCTGACGCTCGTGGCCGAGGCCCGTCCCGGTGCGCGCGTCGCGCTGCCGGTCTCGGTGAGCCGCGAGGCTGAGCGCATCGCGAGCGAGCGGGGTGCGGAGATCGTCTGGACCAAGCTCTCCGCGTCGAACCTCATGGAGGTCGCGTCCAGCGACCGGGTGGACTTCGCCGCCTCGCAGGAGAGCGGGTTCATCTGGCCCGACTTCCTGCCGGCCTACGACGCCACCGCGACGCTGGTGAAGCTGCTCGACCTCATGGCGGTCACCGGCCGCAAGCTCTCCGAGGTCGTTGCCACCCTGCCGGTGATCCACATCGCGCACGACACGGTGCCGACGCCGTGGGAGCGCAAGGGCGCGGTCATGCGCGAGATGGTGGAGCGGGCCAAGGGCCGCGACACGGTGCTCGTCGACGGAGTCAAGATCCTCCATCCCGACGGCTGGGCGCTGGTGCTCCCGGACCCCGAGGAGCCGATCGTGCACGTGTGGGCCGAAGCGGGCAGCGACCACGAGGCGGCCCAGCTCGCGGCAGAGTACGCACGACGGATCGCTCAAATCGTCTGACCCTCTGAAGGAGAAGACGCGAAGCGCATGGAGTACCCCGAGGAACTGCGGTATTCGAAGGAGCACGAGTGGGTCAGGGTCGAAGGCAACCGGGCGATCATCGGGATCAGCGACTACGCCCAGGACGCGCTCGGTGACGTCGTGTACGTGCAGCTGCCCGACGTCGGCCTCGAGGTGATCGCCAACGCCTCGATCGCCGAGATCGAGTCGACGAAGTCTGTCTCCGAGGTCTACGCGCCGGTGACCGGCAAGGTGGTCGAGACCAACACCACGCTCGACGACGAGCCCGAGCAGCTCAACGCCGATCCGTACGGTGCGGGCTGGATCTTCGTGGTCGAGCTCGCGGAGCCGGAGCAGGTCAACGGGTTGATGGACGCGGCGGCCTACCGCGCGTTCCTGGAGGAGTAGCACCGTCGAGCGTTGGCGGTTGGTCGACGATCTCGGCGCCGAGCGTGACGCGGCAGGGCAGATGGCCGCCGACCTCGCGTGCCTCGCCGACGTGGGCGCGGGCGGGCACCCGGTCCTGCGCCTCTACCAGTGGGCTCCTCCGCGCTGTCACTCGGGCGCTTCCAGCCCGAGACCGACGTGGATCTCGAGGCCTGCCGGACGCGGGGCGTCGAGGTGGTGCGGCGGCCGACCGGTGGTCGCGCGCTGCTGCACGGCGGCGACCTCACCTACGCGGTCGCGATGGCGCGCCCGAGCGGCACGGCCGGTCACGTCGACGCGCTCTACCGGACGATCGCCGCGGCGCTCATCGCCGGGCTCGCCGAGCTCGGGGTGACCGCCGGGATCGGCGGCGATCCCGGCCCGGCCGGACCGGTCTGCTTCGTCGCGGCCCAGGGGGCCGATCTGCGGGTGGGGGAGCGGAAGGTCTGCGGATCGGCGCAGGTCCAGCGGGGTGACGTGGTGCTCCAGCACGGCTCGGTGCTGCTCGAGCGGCTGCCCTTCGACGAGCTCGACCTCCTGATCCCCACCCCCGACCCCGAGCAGAACGTCACCCGGGAGCGGGCGCGGTTGCGGGCGCGCAGCGTGACGCTCTCGGAGCTCGGGGTGGCGGCGGAGCCGGCAGTGGTCGCCGAGGCCGTGGTGCGGGGGTTCGAGTCCGCCCTCGACGTCACGTTTGCGTCGAGGGTTCACGGCTGACGCCGCTGGGCGCGGTCACGGACTCCCGGTCTCGACCTTCCGTTCACGTTGTAGCCTGGAGTCATGATCTGCGGCCGGTGTGGCCATCGCAACGAGCCTGCCGCGCGGTTCTGCTCGTCGTGCGGTTCGGCGCTGGTCGAGGGCGAGGAGTCCACGATGAGCCACACGACGCTCGAGGACCGGGACCCGACCGCCGAGATCGCGGCCATCGCCGAGCTCGAGGAAGGCACCGGCCTGATCATCGTGGCCCGCGGTCCGAACGAGGGGAGCACCTACCTCGTCGACGGGGACGCGACCGTCGGCCGCCATCCCGAGTCCGAGCATCTTCCTGGACGACATCACCGTGTCGCGCCGGCACTCCGTGATCGAACGCCACGACGACGAGTTCCTCATCCGGGACGTCGGTTCGCTGAACGGCACCTACGTGAACCACGACCGGGTCGACCACCAAGCAGATCCAGGACGGCGACGAGATCCAGGTCGGTCGCTTCGTCCTGATCTTCCGCGTGGGCGGGCGCCGTGAGATGCCGGCGACGACGCAACCCTCGGAGCACCTCTCGATCGGCGAGGTGCTCGCGACGCTCGCGCGACGAGTTCCCGGACATCACGATCTCGAAGATCCGGTTCCTCGAGAGCCAGGGGCTCATCGACCCGGAGCGGACCCCGTCGGGGTACCGGAAGTTCTACGGCCCCGACATCGACCGGCTGCGGTGGATCCTGCACCAGCAGAAGGAGAACTTCCTGCCGCTGAAGGTCATCAAGGGCCGGCTCGAGGACGCCGGGCCCGAAGCGCGCTCCCGATCGACGTCGCGGTCGAGCCGCCGACCGAGAAGACGACGACGAAGTCGAAGTCGGGGAGCAAGACCTCGACGAAGGCGACCGCGAAGTCCGCCGCGACGAAGGCGGCGTCCGCCGCCGATGCCGCGACCGGGACGGGACCCGCGGCCCGCAAGCCGAAAGCGGCGAAGCCGACGAGGTCGAAGCCCCGCCGGCCGACCGACGACACGCCGACGCTCGCGCTCGACGACGGGGTGGACGACGATCTCGAGCCCGTGGACGACGGCGGGAGCCTGACCCGGGCCGAGCTGGCCGCGGCGTCGGGGCTCACCGACGCCCAGATCACGGAGCTCGAGGAGTTCGGGCTGCTCGAGCCGGCCGGCACCGGCGGCGACCGGATGCTCTTCGACGAGGATGCGGTGACCATCGCGACGTTCGCCGCCGGCGTTCTGCGAAGCACGGCATCGAGGCCCGGCACCTGCGGATGTACCGCAGCTTCGCCGAGCGGGAGGCGACCCTGTACGGCCAGGTGATCCAGGGCGTACTGCGCCAGCGCAACCCGGAGGCGCGGGCGCGCGCCCGCAGGCCGACCTGGTCGAGCTCGCGGGCATGGGCCGCGGGATGCGCGCCGCGTGTTCCTGCGTCGCGCCGTCGACGACCTCCTCACCGAATAAGCGGTGCCGGCCCCGACGCCGCTGCTGGGACGCGACGACCTCGCCGCGATCGTGGCGCGGCTCGGCGCGGAGATCGCCGCGGACCATCCCGAGGGCGTCGTGCTCGTCGGCGTGCTCAAGGGCGTCGATGATCTTCCTGGCCGACCTCGCCCGGGCGATCCACGGCATCGACGTCGCGATCGACTTCATCGCGATCTCCCGGTTCGCACCTGACAGTGGTCGGGTGCGGATCCTGAAGGACATCGAGCTCGACCTGGCCGGCCGCGACGTCGTCGTCGTGGAGGACATGGTCGACACCGGCCTGACCGCGAACTACCTGTGCCGCCAGCTCGCGGAGCGGAACCCCCGCCGGCTGGACGTGTGCACGCTGCTCGACCGGCCGGTCCGGCGCATCGTGCCGCTCGACGGTGCGGTACCGTGGGCGCGGAGATCCCGGACGTCTTCGTCCTCGGCTACGGGCTGCACCTCGCCGAGCTCTACCGCAACCTGCGATCAGGTCTACGAGGCGGACCGGCGGGTGGTCCAGGCCGATCCCGGGGCCTACGTCGCGTCCCTCTACGGGACAGCCGGGGACGGCTGACGAGCAGACGGAGACGGGTCCTCACGGTGTAACGTCGGCGCCTGAACGGAGGCGCATTTCGTGATCCGTGTTTCGCTAGTGGGAGTGCGAGTCGAGGTCCCCTCGAACCAGCCGATCGTGCTCTTGCGCGAGGTCGAGGGCCAGCGCTATCTCCCGATCTTCATCGGCCCGCCCGAGGCGACGGCCATCGTCTACGCCCTCCAGGGCATGGACACGCCCCGCCCGATGACCCACGACCTGTTCAAGACCGTCCTGGACGACCTCTCGGTGAAGGTGGACCGGGTGGTCATCACCCAGCTCCAGGAAGGCACGTTCTACGCGGAGGTCGAGCTGGTCCGGGAGGGTGGCGCCCTGCGCATCTCCTCCCGCCCGTCCGACGCCATCGCGCTGGCCGTGCGCTACGAGGAGCCGGTGCCGATCTTCGTGGACGAGGCCGTGCTCGACGAGGCCGGCGTCCTCTTCGAGGCGGAAGAGGACGAAGAGCAGATTGAGCAGTTTCGGGAGTTCCTCGAGCAGGTGAGCCCCGAAGACTTCGCGTGATTCCCGCACTGGGGGACTGGCCGTACGGTTCATTGACGGGTTGAGGTCGCTCGGGTACGGTCGACAACTCCGTAGTTACGCCGATGTGACTCGCTCGCCCGACGGGGCCGGCCGGTCGGAAAGGTCGCTTCCCCATGGCCGGCACCACCAAGAGCGCCGCGAACCCGCCCGAGCTGCCCGACCGGATCGAACAGGGTGTGCTCGCGCCGGACGGCACCGCGTGGCAGGAGGTCGGCTACGGCGGCCCCCAGGTGTGCAAGATCGTGGGCATCTCGTACCGCCAGCTCGACTACTGGGCCCGTACGGACCTGCTCCGGCCGTCCCTCGTCGACGCGGCGGGGAGCGGCACCCAGCGGCGTTACTCGTACCGGGACCTCGTCGCGCTGAAGGTGATCAAGAGCCTGCTCGACGCCGGCCTGTCGCTGCAGACGGCCCGCAAGGCGATCGAGTACCTGCGCGACCACCTCGGCGAGGATCTCGCCTCTACGTCGCTCGTGCTCGACGGCACCCGCTCGGTGCTCGTACGCACCGGTGAGGACATCGTGGACGTGGTGCGCCAGGGCCAGGGCGTGCTCAACATCGTGCCGCTCGCGGGTCTGGTCGAGCAGCTCGCCGCGAGCATCCATGAGATCGCTCCCGCTCCGGTGGCAGCCGAATCGTCGACGCGGCGCGGCCGTGCGGCGAGCGCAGGTGGGGGAGGGTAGCGATCAGTCCGGACGATCCGCTCCCGCACGAGCAGGTCCGCTTCGCGCACAACTCCGAGCGGCAGTTCGCGAAGCTCCTCGACTTCTACGGCATCGAGTGGGACTACGAGCCCCGCACGTTCACGCTCGAGGTCGATCGAGGCGGGCAACGCGGCCGGCGGCGTTCACCCCGGACTTCTACCTTCCCGCGTAAGACCTCTACATCGAGATCACGACGCTCAACCAGAAGCTCGTGACCCGGAAGAACCGCAAGGCCCGCCGGCTGCAGGAGCAGTACCCGGACGTGCGCGATCAAGGTGCTCTACCAGCGCGACTACCTGCACCTCCTCGTGAAGTACGGCCTCGAGCCACCGTCGCAGCTGAGCGACCAATTCGCGGGGAGCCCGCCGCTGCGCCTCGACGTCGAACCGGCGGACTCGTCGGGCTCGCCGCCCGCGGCGGCCGAGTCCGCGTGACGGGCGCGTAACCTGCCCCGCCTGTGAACGACTCGCTGCACCACAGCCCCCTCGACGCCGAGCACCGCGCCCTCGGCGCCCGCATGACCGAGTTCGGCGGCTGGGACATGCCGATCCAGTACCGCAGCGTGCTCGAGGAGCACCGGGCGTGTCGCGAGCACGCGGTCGTCTTCGACGTCTCGCACCTCGGGCTCCGTGCGGGTCGCGGGACCCGGCGCGGTGCCGGTGCTCCAGTGGGCGCTCACGAACGATCTCGGCCGCATCGGGCCGGGGCGGGCCCAGTACACGCACCTGCTCGACCCGGACGACGCGCACGTCGTCGACGACATCATCGTGTGGTGGGTGGACGACGAGGAGCTGCTCGTCATGCCGAACGCGTCGAACACCGATCCGATCGTCACGACGCTCGAAGGCGCGCAACGCGGCGCAAGGCGGCGACTGCACGATCGCCGACATCACATCGACCCGCGCGGTCCTCGCGGTGCAGGGGCCGGAGGCGCGTGCGCTCCTCGGCGCGGTGTCACCCGCGCTGGCCGCGGTGCCGCGCTTCGAGGTGGCCCGTGTCGCGTGGGGTGACGTGCCCGTGCATCGTCGCGGGCACCGGCTACACCGGCGAGGACGGCGTCGAGATCCACGTCCCGGCGGAGCACGCGGCGGCGCTCTGGCGCGAGATCGTGGCCGCGGGTGTCGCTGCCCGCGGGCCTCGGCGCGCGCGACACGTTGCGGCTCGAAGCGGGCCTGCCCCTGCACGGCCACGAGCTCGGCCCGGGGATCACCCCGCTGCAGGCCGGGCTGGGCTGGGTGGTGCGCTTCGACAAGGGCGAGTTCCGGGGTCGGGAGCCGCTCCTGGCCGAGCACGAGCGGGGCGTCTCCCGGCGCCTGCGCGGCCTCCTGGTCGAAGGGCGGCGCCCGCCGCGGGCCGGTTATCCGGTCACCCGGGACGGTGTGCCCATCGGCGAGGTGACGAGCGGGAACTTCTCGCCGACGCTCGAACGCGCGATCGCGCTCGCGTTCCTGCCGCCCGAAATCGAGGACGGCACCGAGGTGGCGGTGGACATGCGGGGGACGAGCGTTCCGGCGACCGTCGTGAAGCCACCGTTCGTCAAGCACTGAGGCGGCCCACGCCGGGTAGAGTGCAGCCCAACAGCTGAAGAACTCGGACGGGAGAGTCCCCGGCAACGGGGCGCCGAAGGAGCAACCTCCCCGGAATCTCTCAGGCCCACGAACCGTCCGAGCGAGGCAACTCTGGAGAGTAGGTCCGGCGGATCCACTGCCGGTCTCACCGACGGGGAAAGCCGGTCAACCCTGGGCCCTGAGCCCAGGTCCGGTGAATCTCTCAGGTCCCGCGACAGAGGGGGAACGGCCCGCTGGTCGGTGCCGTCCATTGCGGAGAGACCTCGGGGAGGAACCCAGCTCGTGGAGCACGATCGTTTCGCCGACCGGCACATCGGACCGGACACCGACCAGCAGCTGACCATGCTGCGCGCGCTCGGGTTCTCGTCGCTCGACGAGCTGAGCGATGCCGCGGTCCCGCCCGCGATCCGCAGCGCGAGCCCGTTGGACCTCCCACCCGCGCCGAGCGAAGCCGAGGCGCTGCGCGCGCTGCGCGCGCTCGCCGACCGCAACGAGGTCTTCACGTCGCTGATCGGCATGGGCTACTCGGGCACGATCACGCCCGGTGTGATCCAGCGCAACGTGCTGGAGAACCCGGCCTGGTACACCGCGTACACGCCGTACCAGCCGGAGATCTCCCAGGGTCGGCTCGAGGTCCTCCTCAACTTCCAGACCATGGTGGCGGACCTGACGGGCATGGATCTCGCCAACGCTTCATTGCTCGACGAGGCCACGGCGGCGGCCGAGGCGATGGCGATGTGCCGGCGACTCGCGCCGAGGGCCGGAGACGGGTTCTTCGTCGACCGCGACTGCCACCCGCAGACGATCGCGGTCGTGGAGACCCGCGCCGAGCCGCTCGGCCTCGAGGTGATCCTCGGCGACCCCGCCACCGATCTGCCTGCCGACGGTCTCTTCGGCGCGCTGCTCCAGTACCCGGGCTCGAGCGGTGAGCTGCGCGACGACACCGAGATCATCGAGCGCGTGCACGCGCAGGGTGCGCTCGTGACTGTCGCGGCGGATCTGCTCGCGCTGTGCGTGCTGCGCCCGCCGGGCGAGATCGGCGCGGACGTGGTGGTCGGCTCCGCGCAACGCTTCGGCGTGCCGCTCGGATACGGCGGTCCCCACGCCGCGTTCCTCGCGACCCGCGAGGCGCACAAGCGCACGTTGCCCGGCCGGCTGGTCGGTGTCTCCGTCGACAGCCGGGGACGACCGGCCCTGCGGCTCGCGCTGCAGACGCGGGAGCAGCACATCCGGCGGGAGAAGGCGACGAGCAACATCTGCACCGCGCAGGTGCTCCTCGCGGTGATCTCGGGGCTCTACGCGCAGTACCACGGCCCCGACGGGTTGCGGGCGATCGCGACGCGGGTGCACGAGCTGACCGCGTCGCTCGCGACGGCCCTGCGGACCGCGGGCGTCGACGTCGTCACCACGCAGTTCTTCGACACGATCACCGTGCGCGTGCCGGGCCGGGCGCCAGAGATCGCGGCCGCAGCGCGCGACCGGCGGATCAACCTGCGCACCGTCGACGCGGACACGCTCGGCATCTCGCTCGACGAGACCACGACCAGCGAGACGGTGCGCGGCGTTCTGGGTGCGTTCGGCGTCGCGGCGGCGGCGGACGCGGCGGGGGAGGGGAGCGTCCCGGACTCGCTGCGACGGACCGGCGCGATCCTCGAGCACCCGGTGTTCCACCAGTACCACTCGGAGACCCAGATGCTCCGGTATCTGCGCCGGCTCGCCGACGTGGACCTCGCGCTCGACCGCACGATGATCCCGTTGGGCTCCTGCACGATGAAGCTGAACGCGACGACGGAGATGGTGCCGATCACGTGGCCCGAGTTCGGTGCGATCCATCCGTTCGCGCCGCTCGACCAGACCGGGGGCTACCAGCAGCTGTTCCACGACCTCGAGGACTGGCTGGCCGAGATCACCGGCTACGCGGGGGTGTCGCTCCAGCCCAACGCCGGTTCGCAGGGCGAGCTCGCCGGACTCCTCGCGATACGGGCGTACCACCGGGACCGGGGCGACGAGCACCGTGACATCTGCCTGATCCCGGCATCGGCGCACGGCACGAACGCGGCGAGCGCGGTGATGGCCGGGATGCGCGTCGTCGTGGTCGCGACGGACACCGACGGCAACGTCGACCTCGACGACCTGAAGCAGAAGGCGAGCGAGCACTCGGACCAGCTCGGCGCGCTGATGGCGACGTATCCGTCCACCCATGGGGTGTTCGAGGCGGGGATCGTCGACGTCTGCGCGGTCGTGCACGAGCACGGCGGCCAGGTGTACGTGGACGGCGCGAACCTCAACGCGCTCGTCGGGCTCGCGGCACCGGGGGCGTTCGGCGCCGACGTCTCGCACCTGAACCTGCACAAGACGTTCTGCATCCCGCACGGCGGGGGAGGGCCGGGCGTGGGCCCGGTCGCGGTGCGCGAGCACCTGGTGCAGTACCTGCCCGGTCACCCGGTCGTGCCGGAGTGCGGTCCGCCGGGTGGGGGCATCGGCGCGGTTGCCGCCGCGCCGTGGGGATCGGCGGGGATCCTGCCGATCTCGTGGGCGTACGTGGCGATGATGGGTGCCGACGGGCTGCGGCGGCGCGACGCAGATCGCGATCCTGAACGCGAACTACGTCGCCCGGCGGCTCGCACCGCACTACCCGGTGCTCTACACCGGGCGGAACGACCTGGTCGCGCACGAGTGCATCGTCGATCTGCGCCCGATCACGGAAGCGACGCACGTGAGCGTCGACGACGTCGCGAAGCGGTTGATCGACTACGGCTTCCACGCGCCGACGATGAGCTTCCCGGTGCCGGGAACGCTGATGATCGAGCCGACGGAGTCCGAGGACCTCGGCGAGCTGGATCGCTTCTGTGACGCGCTCATCGCGATCCGTGACGAGATCCGGAAGGTGGAGTCGGGGGACTGGGCCCATGACGACAGCCCGCTGGCCCACGCGCCGCACCCCGCCGCGGACGTCGCCACGGATGCCTGGGACCGTCCCTACAGCCGGGACGTCGCAGGCGCGACGGTGGGCCCGCACAAGTACTGGCCGCCGGTGAGCCGCATCGACGGTGCCTACGGGGACCGGAACGTCATGTGCTCGTGCCCGCCGATCGAGGCCTACGAAGAGGCACGCGGTTCCGACTGAGCCCCTGGAGGAGTACGGTCGACCTGGGAGGGGCGAGGAAGGTGATGGCATGGCCGACACCAGACCGAGTCCAGGAACACCGACGCTCGACCAGGACGAGATGGAGACCGAGGCGGAAGCCGCGGCGGAGCGGCACCTCGTCCACGATGTGCTCCTCGGCGCCCTGATCGCGATACCGATCGGCGTCGTCGTGTGCCTCGGGATCGTCCTCCTCGGGGTGCAGTTCGCGAGCGTGCCGGCGGGGACGCCGGAGCTCATGGCGGTCTTCGTGGGGGTGCTCTTCGGGGTCTTCTTCGGGGCGTTGAGCGGGTTCGTGAAGAACACCGCGGCGTTGGACGAGCTCGATCGGCACGGCGGTCACTCGGTGGCACCGAAGCCCGTCGCCTGACCCGATCGGTCGGTGGCGCGCGGACGTAACCTTTGCGGTAGCCGTAGGAAAGGGACCGCAGCGCATGGCGACCGGCCGGCCGGGGATCTTCGCCCAGGGAGCTCGATCGCGGGACGGCCGCGCGGCTGAGGTCGCCTGATGGCCGGCCGGGTGCGCACCCGGGAGTGGGCCGGGGTCGACTTCTACGTCGAGCTCGGGGTCCCACGCGACGCCTCCCGGCCCGCGGTGGACGAGGCCTACCGGCGCCAGGCGAAGGTGCTCCATCCGGACCGGAACCCGGACCCGACGGCGGAGGCCCGGTTCAAGCGCCTGACCGCGGCCTACGAGGTCCTGCGGGACCCGGCGACCCGGCAGGCCTACGACGACTTCCGGTTCCGGGTCGATGCCGGGCTGCTCTACGCCGAGCCGCCGGACCCGGCCCGCCCGGAGTCCCGGGAGGCGCCGACGGCGACCTACCCGCCGCCGGCCCGCAAGAAGCGCCGGCCGATGCCGGACGGGCTCCGGATGGGGATCGGGTACGTGCTGATCGCGGCCGGCTTCGCCGCGGCGCTCTGGGCGCTGCTGGGCCCACTGCCGTCGCACACCGTCGGCGACACGAGCCTGGCCGTGCAGATCACCATCGGGATCATGGCGCTGAAGCTCGCGGGGTGCGGGCTCATCGTCATCAAGTACCCGCAGCTCAAGGCCCGCTGGCACCGGCCGCCGGGGATGGCCGCAGTGGGTCCCGACGGGCGGCCCGTGACCATCCGCCGCGGGGCCTCCTAGGGCCTCGGGGCGCCCGGGGGACCGCCTGGCCCGGCGGAGCTTCTGCACAACATGACATAACGAGGATTATGGGCGTCACGCTCTGACCTGGGGAAACGCGGGCTCCGATCGCGAATTCACGGGTTCGTGCGGGATCCGGGCCCTGCCAACCGGCCCGGCGGCGCCGGTGTCTGTCCCCTGTGCGCTCGAGCGAACGTGACGTTCACGGCGTCCGAGAGCTCGCGTGCCACACGCCTCTCGACGCGTTCCATGGGATGGCTTCGAACACGGTTCCGGGCATGAACTACATCGCTGTAACTCGCGCTTCCCGATCGTCGCGAAGGCGGCTCAGTCGTAGATGAACGGGAACTGGTCGGCCGGGTCGACGACGGTCCCGTGCGGCGTCGTGATGGTGACGTCGACGAAGCCGGACGCGTGGGGCGGCGACACCGCGGTGATCTGGGAGTCGCTGTCGACCGTGAACGAGGCGGCGATACCGTCGAAGGTCACCGAGGTCGCTCCGGTGAAGCCGGTGCCCCGGATCGTGACGCTCGTGCCGCCGCTCGGCGGGCCGTCGGGTGGCGACTTGCTGCTGATCGTCGGTGCTGCGGAGTACGTGAACCGGGCGGCGCTCGAGGCCGCGCTGCTCGTGGCGTACTGGACGACCCGCACGCGCACGTCGGCCGCCACGTGGGCGGGCGTCGTCACGGTGAGCGTGGTGTCATTGACCACGACGAGGTTCGTCCCCTTGATGCCCCCGAACTTGACCCAGACGACCGGCGCCTGAGGATTCGACAAGCCGGTGCCCGTCACCGTCACCGAGCTACCGCCTGCGGTCGCGCCCGTCGGGGGTGAGACCGCGGTGACGGTTGGTGGCGCGACGAACCGGTACTCCCGGTACCGCTGGCTGCTCCCGGCGGCTGAGATGACCCTGACGCGGAAGAGCCGGGAATGTGCGCCGGCGACGTCGCCGTCATCTCGTTGTCGTTCACGACGACGTAGCTCGTTGCCGCGATCCCACCGAACCGCACGGCGCTCACCCTCGTGAAGTGGTGTCCGATGATCCTGACCTGCTCGCCACCGGTGCTGGGTCCGGCGCCCGGGTAGATCCGCGACACCCAGGGCGCGCGGGTCGGCATCATCGTCGTGCCGACGCTCGGCGTCGCCCCGGCGGACGCGGTCGCGACCAGCGGCAGGCTCACCGCGGCGAGACCGGCGACGACGAGCGCGATCCGACCGAGACGGGGCTTCGAGCTTCGAGTCATCGAAACGCATCGACGCGCGTTCCTGCACACTTGACGACGGTCGCGTCCACAGCGGTCGGACATTTCGCCCAACCTGTGGACAGCGTTCCGCGGGACGCCGTCCACGGGCTTGGCGGCGTCGACTCGGGCTAGCCGCAGCGGGCGGCGAACTCCGGGGTGCCGGGTTGGTAGGCGCGCCCGGAGCCGGAGCTGACCTTCAGGCATGACTCGTCGACGGCCTGGAACGCGCGAGCGGGGATCTGCTTGAGCTGGCTCACCTGCAAGTCGGTCCAGCGGACATCGGCGGTCCCGGTGAAGTACCAGTTGCTGCCGTTGTCCGCCACGATCAGGCCGTAGCGCTTCATCGCGGTGACGACGGTCTGGCAGTCGGCGGAGCAGGCGGACGCCGGCAGGCTGAAGCTCGACTTGAGCCGGAAGCGCGCGCCCATCGGCGGGCAGCTCGACGGGTCGCCGGCTTCGTGACGCGCGGGCCAGAGGTACGAGTTGCTCGTGCAGCTCGCGGTCACGCGGATCGCATGGTTGATCGCGCCGGAGTGGACCTCGTCCCAGTTGACGAGCCCCGGCAGGATCGGGAGCCCGGCCGCGTCGGCGGAGGTCCAGCCGCCCGGTCGGAGCGCGTTGGAGCGCAGGTTCCAGATCGCGCCCGATCCGGCCGTCGACATGCCCGCGGAGTGATAGTGCGTGTTGAAGAGCTCGTAGAGCGTGCACGTCGACGGGTTCACCATGATCGCGTGACGGTCCGAGCCGCCCTCGATGGTCGTGGTGCTCGACAGCGGGTACGGACCGGGATCGCTCTCGGACTTGTACGTGAAGTGGACACCGACGAGCGGAGTCGACGGCGAGACGGTCTGCCACGGCATCCCGTACGGCGGCTGCCCGACCCCGGCGGGCCCGTAGTCCGGGTGCAGGTTGGTCGTCGACGAGCTCATCGCGGCGAGCCACGTCGCGCTCTTCGCGTTCACCGGTAGCTTGTTGATCCGCGTGTTCCACACGTTGTCGGCGGGGAAGACGCGACACGAGGTGCCGGGCAGCTTCGCGGCCGACGCCGCGGGCGCGGCAACGACGAGTCCCGCCAGCGCAACGGTGAGCGCGAGGACGATCAGACCAGAACGACGAAGCACGGAGATCCTTCACACCCGCCCCGGGCGACCCTGCAGGTATCGGCCGCACGCGCCCGGAAGTGAAGCGACGGGTCGTCGGCTCAGGGCTCGAGCTCGTGGTACATGACCAGCGCCCGGGCGGTGAAACCGGCGGTCTCGAAGAAGTTCTTCGCGGCCCGGTGCCCCGGGAGGGCGAACGCGTCGATCCCGACGCACTGCTGGTCCCGGCACCAGTCGACGAGCTGGCCCAGGAGCCCCTCCCCCACGCTCACCGACCGCGCCTCGGGCGTGACGAACAGCTCGACGATCTGACCGAGCCGCGTGCCGTCGCGCAGCACCGCGACGCTGCACGCGCCGAAGCCGACGATCACGTCGTCGATCGTGCCGACGAGCAGACACGCGTCCTCGCGCTCGAGCAGGGCGCGGAACGTTGCTTCGAGCGGATCGGGATACGCAGCGGTGCGCGACCAGAGGCTGCCGCCGCGCATCGGCACGAGCTCCTCGCGCAGCTCGCCCGCGAGGTCGACCATGGCGCTCAGGTCGTCGACCGTGGCGCGGCGGGCGGCTTCCACCGTCAGCTGGTGAGCTGGGTGATCTTGCCGAGGATCGTCGCCCGCCCCCGGTGCGCAACCTCGTAGTCCCGCACGGCGTCGAGCTCTCCCGGGGTCAAGCCGTCGAGCCGTTCGACGACTTGCGACGCGGAGAGCTGGTCGTACCCGGGAATTGCCAGCTCCGGCGGGACGTGGACCGGCGCCGCGTCGCGCGTCGGCGTCTTCCCGTTCGCGTTCGTGCCGTTGGTGTGCGACGAGTCGGCTGCCGCACCGTTCGTCGCCGCGCCGTTCGCGATCGTTCCCGGACGCGGCGCGGCCGTGGACCTGGAGGCGGTCTTCGACGGGGCCGCGGTTCGGGGGTGTCGCGGCGTCGTCCGCTCCCCCGCCGCGCGCCACGATCAGCCCGGAGAACGTCTCCTCGGCGAGTCGGCGCGCACCGTCGAGCTTCTCCTCGGCCTGCTGCTTGACCACCGGGCCGCCGTACTTGACCGCGAACTTCCCGACCGTCCGGTACTGGTTCGCGTGATCGTGCAACGACTTCTTGCGCGACGCCAGCTCGGTCTGGCCGCGCGACACGAACATCTTCAGGAACGTCGGCACGGTGTCTTTCGCGAACATCGCGACGCCGACGGGCGCGAACACGAAGAGATCAACCGCGCGCTCAAGGGGGTTGGGCTGCTCGCTCACTGATCGCTCCCGCGGGGCTGCGGTTCGGGCTGTGGGGCTGACGGTCGGAGTCTACGGCGAGTCACCGCCACGACCGCGGCTCCGGCGAGCCCGATCAGGCAGGCCCACTCCAACCAGTCCCCGAACCGGACGTAGGGGGTTTCACCGCGCACGGTGGTGACCCGGCCGGTGACGATCGCGTTCTGGAACAGGTGGGTCGTCTGGCTGATGTCACCGTGCGCATCGATGACCGCGGTGATGCCCGAGATGGACGCATGCAGCACCGGCCGGCCGACCGCCGCCGCGCTCATCTGGCTCAGCGCGACGTGCTGGGCCGAGTTCGGCGAACGACGGTAGGAACGGTTGTTGGTGGTGACGACGATGACCTGGGCGCCCTTCTGCACGGACTTCCGCATCAGAGGGCTGAACGCCGACTCGAAGCAGATCACCGTGCCCACCGGCTTGCCCTTGATCGTGAAGACCTTCGTGGTGTGGCCGGGGTCGAAGTCGGTCGGGATCTGCTGGAGCGCGCTGATGAACGTGAGCTCGTTCCGGAAGGGGACGTACTCACCGAACGGGACGAGGTGCTGCTTCGCGTACGTGCCCAGGAGCTGGCCGCTCGGCGAGTAGAAGCGGTTGGCGTTGTACGTCTTGCCGGGCCGCTGCTCGTCGAGGACGTTGGCGATGATCGCACTGTGATGCTTCCGTGCGAGGGCTGTGAGCTCGGCCTTGAGCGTCGGGTCGGCCTCCGGATCGGTGTCCAGCGACGACTCGGGGAACACGATCACGTCGTAGTCGCCGCGGAGCTTCCGCGCGAGGTCGAGGTGCTTCTCGGTCAGGTAGCCACCGTCCATCTCGGCCTGGGTCAGGCGCCGGTCCTGGTCGTTGCCCTGCAGCAGGGCGAACTTCAGCGACCCGGTGCTCGACGGCTGGTACCAGGCGAACCCGGCCGCCGCGACGAACACGACCACGCCGACGAGCGTGGCCGCGGTGACGACGAGTGGGCGGACGGTGTCGTGCCGCGCCGTCCAGCCCACCAGCAACGAGAGCAGCAGCCCGTTGACGAGCACCGCGACGAACGAGACGAGCGGCACCCCACCGAGGCTCGCGAGGGCGCGTGCGACCGGGAAGTCGTGGAGCGCGACGCCGACTTGTCCCCACGAGAAGCCTCCGAGCGGCCAGCGCCCCCGGAGCGCCTCGAGCGCGACCCACGCCGGCCGCGGTGATCCACGGTGAGCGGATGCCCCACCGCCCGAGCCCGCCGACGATCGCGCCGGCGCCGGCCCAGTACGCGGCCTGCACCGCGACGAACGGGATGATCGCGACGGCGCCGAAGTAAACCGACCACCAGAGCAGCACCCCGAAGAACGCGACCCCGCTCGCGAAGCCGTAGAGCGCGGCCCGTCCCGGTCCCGCGCGCGACCAGGACCAGAAGAGCGGGATCAGTGCGACGAGTGCGAGCGGTCCCCAGTCCAGCGCCGGGAACGCGGCGGCGAGCAGGAGGCCCGAGGCAACCGCGGCGAGGGCGCCTGGGAGCAGTGGGTCCGCGCCGTCAGGCGCAGGGCTCACTCGCAGTCGCGACAGAGGTCCTTCTCACCTCGGGCGAGCTGGCTGAGCGGCTTCACGAGGAAGCACGAGCGGCAGAGGAACTCGTCGTCGCGTCGGGGAACGACCCGGGCGGAGACGTCGCCCTTCTCGTCCGGCTCGAGATCCTCGTCCTCGAGGTCGTTCGCTTCTTCCTCGAGCCGATCGGCCTTCGTGCGCTCGTGGAGCAGCACGTCGAGCGGCTCCTCGACGTCGTCGGGGTGCAGCTCCTCTTCGAGGTCGACGACGTCGTCGTCCTCCTCTTCGGTGCTCTCCTCGACCGGTGCGGCCGTGGCTACCGGTGCTGCGGCGACATCCAAAGGGTCCTCTTCTACAAGCAAGTCGTCGTCGACCTCGACCTCGGCCACGACATCAACGTCAATATCCAGATCGTCGTCGACGAGGTCGACGTCTTCTTCCAGCTCGGGCTCGTCGTCGTCGAGAGCTTCGTCGTCGGCCATCACGGTCTTCCGGGGTCTCCCCGCACTGAACATCCGCGGGTTGGGGGGTGGAGGGCGCGCACTATAGCGCCGGGGATCTGGAGTTTCGGACCAACCGGGACCCGGCCCCGGGTATTCCCTGCGAGACCCGTCAGCGGGGCGGGCGCCGGTGGCGCGCCACGGTCCGGCGAGGTTGGTGATGTGCGGGGCCCAGGAGACCGTTGGGGCCACTGTTTCGCCCGGCCGGCGGAGCCGACGGATTATTCCAGCGTTCTCTACTTGGTCTCCTGGACCCCTCGCCCCGACTGTCGCCGCGAGCCCGACCATCCCGTTGGAGAGACGTTCGTGACTGCCGCGGACAGAAGACGCAGTGGGTAGGAAGCCAGACCGGGCCCTGCCCTGTCAAGCGCCGCGCGCCGTGTCCGCGGCGCTGTGACCTGCGGTGCCGCGCGTCGGCGCAGGTCACGACGGGCACAGAAAAATTTCAAACGGGTGGGTTATTCGCCGAACGCGCGCGCACGGTCACGAACGCGCCACGCGGCGCGTCTCGGCGGCGCGCTCCGAGGACAGTCGCTCGAGCTCGTAGACCTCGTGGTCGGCGAAGCTCATCGCGGCGGCGAGCGCGCGGTGGCCGGCCTCCTCGGCGATCAGCCGGTGCATCTCCTGGGCCACGTGTCGATAGGCCGGGTGCCCCTGCGGTGTGGTACGAAGCTCGATCAGGTGCATCGCCTCGCGTGCGTTCATCTGCATGACGAACCGCAGGCGGTACGCGAGCGACACTGCGTACGACGCCTGCTCGGGGAACCGGAACGCCATGGCTCCGTGCAGTGCCGCGGAGCGCTCCATCGCCTGCACGAACGACGCGGTCTCGCCCGCTTCCTCGACGGACTCGGGCACGTCGTAGCCGTGCTTCGGGGTGAGCGCCTGCCACTCGATCGTGAGCATGCGATGACGCTGCAGGTCGCGGAACGCGCCGTAGTCGGCAAGCACGTCGAAGCGGTAGCCGGTGCGTTCGAACGCGCGGCCCGGCTTGTGGCGACGGTTGGTGCGCTCGCCGACGTACGCGGCGAGCAGTGACGCGCGCTCGTCAGTGCCGAGGCGACGGATGCGCGCCAGGATCTGGTCTTCGGACAACGTCGTCTGCGGGTAGCAGATGGCGGCGAGCACCTTGTCCTCGCCCTCCGGATCGAAGTCCGTGAGCGTGACGCCGGGCCGGGGCTCGGGCTCTTCGTCGGCGAAGATCCGGTGCACCACGGCGGCCGTGTGCTCCCGGGTCTCCTCGAGGTGCGTGATCCAGGCCCCGCCCCGTTCCGGGCGGTCCACGCGGGTCAGGAACGACGGGACGACCTTGCGCAGCTCGGTGAGCATCAGGTCGGCGTAGTGGCGGCTCTCAGGGAGCGGATGGGCCCGCATGCGCAACAGCAGCTGCTCGTAGCCCTGGCCGGTCCCGTAGATGCCGACGTTGGACAGCGTCGCCGCCGGCAGCATGCCGCGCACCGCGTCGAACGCCTTGGCCTTGATCGTCTGCTTGTAGACGAAGTCGGAGTCGCCCGGCTCCTTCGGGTACCGCGCGCGCGCCCAGTCGAGCATCTCGAGCACGCTCTCGCTGTAGCTCGCGAACAGCGCGTCGAGCTCGCCGATGTAGCGGACCCCGAGCGGTGACTCCAGCACCTCTTGCGGGCGCAGGTACCGGTAGCGACCGCCCAGGCGGCTGTCGTACGCGATGTAGCGCGTCGACTGCTCGAGGTACGCCATGAGCCGGCCCCACTCGAGCACCTTCGTCAACAGGTTCGACGCCTGCTCGCACGCGAGGTGCACTCCTCCGAGCTGGGCGACGGAGTCGTCGCCGTACTCGAGGAACACGCGGTCGTAGAGCTCCTCGGCGCGCTTCAGCCCGACGCTCGCGTCGATGGTGAGGTCACCGGTGATGTCGAGCGTGCCGACGAACTCGTCGAGGAAGAGTCGGCGCAGGCTCTTGTCCGAGCGCGAGTAGCGCGCGAACAGCGCTCCCTTCACGACCTCGGGCAGGTTCACGAGCGCGAACACGGGACCGTCGACGTTCGTGAAGTACGGGCGCAGGATGTCCTGTTCGTCCGAGGTGAAGTGCTCCGCCACGTACTGCATCGGACCGCCGAGGATACTGGCACCGGTCGGAGCGGGCGGGGATGCGCCCGCGGGGCTCGGACCGGCATCGGCCGCCCGGCGGGCTCAGAGCACGAGGCGCAGCGCTCCGGCGATGACGTCGACCCTCAGGTCCGTCGCCGGCTCGTGGGCGATGCCGTCGATGAGCACCGGGAGGCGTCCCCGTTCGACGTGGATCTCGACCTGGCCGGCCCGTCGCGGTCGTGATGCGCGGGTGCGGGACGTGGATCCCCTGGGGCAGACGGGCGCGCATGGCCCGGCGCTCGCTGCGGCGCAGGGCGTACACCTGGACCTCGACCCGACCGTCGCCCGGGTGGCCCCGGGGCACGACGTCGAGGCCGTCGAAGAACTGACCGTTCGCGATCACGACCGTCGTCGCGGCGCCGTGGGCGATCTCGCGGCCGTTGACGAGGACCCGGAGCTCGGCGCTGCGGGTCGTGAACCCGACCCGGCCCGGGGGCGTCCCGAGGACGACCCCGTTGATGGCGAACCCACCCGGCTCGACCCGGAGCGCGTCGACCGGCGCCGCCACCCCGCCGCCGTCGCCCGGCCGCCGCGATGCCCAGCGCCCGGGCGAAGTCGGACTCCTCCGTCGCCCGGTACCGCACCAGTGCGCCCTGGTGGACGTCCAGCACCCGCGCGAGGTCCGCGTCGACTGCCCGTGACCTCCAGGTCCACCGCCCCGGTGAACGGCTCGCTCCCTCCCGGCTACGCCGTCCCCCGTGCCTGATCATCGGGCGTCGGGGCCGGCATCACGGGCGCGGAGGCATCGGGGCGGAGCAGGCTCGAGGCGGCGACGACGCCGCGGAAGCAGTCCCGGGCCGCGCCACGGGCGCGATCCGCGGTCTCCGGGTTCGGGGCGACGTCGCCGATCTGGTGGAGCAGGTCGATCACCTGCTTCACGTGGCGCACGAAGTCGCCGCCGGTGAGGTCCTCGTCGTCCTCGAGCACCTCGGTGAGGGTCTCACCGGCCGCCCAGGCGTGCATGGCGGCCGCGAGCCCGGGATTCGGCGCCCGGGTCTCGGGGAGGCCCGCGTCGTCCTCGTTGGCGCTGAGGTCCCGCCACAGCCGCTCGAGCTCGCGGCTCCGCTTGGCCACGCGGCTGCTCGGCCAGTGCGACCGGCGCGAGCGCGCCGTCGTCGGGTCCGCGGCGCTCGTACGTGAAGCAGCTGACGAACGCGGCGAGCTCGGGCTCGCTCATGCCGTCGAGCAGCCCGATGCGCAGCGCCTCGGCGAGCAGCAGGTCGCACTCGGCGTAGAGCCGGGCCAGAAGGTGGCCGGCGTCGGTCAGCTCCCAACCGTCGACGTAGCCCCAGGAGTCGATGACGGCCAGCACGCGGTCGAACTGGCGGGCCAGGCTCTCGTTGCGGCTCCGCACCCGCCGTTCGAGCCGGGCGGCATCGCGCTCGAGCCGTTCGATCCCGCCCGCGGACTTCAGGTGCACCGTGAGCTCGGGGCACGACGCGACCGGATGGTCCGCGATGCGGTGCTCGAGCTCGAGGCGGTCACGCTCGGCGTCGTTGTGGTCGACCGGGCCGTTGACGGGCGCGGTCGTGCGGATCGACCGCATCTCGGCGACGACCCCCTTGCGGTACGCCGAGCTGCGGGGCGCGTAGGGCTTGGGCAGCTCGATCTTCGCGATCGGTCGGGGCGGGCCGTCGAAGTCCGCGGGACCGAGCTTCAGCACCTCGCGGCTCGACCCGAGTGCCAGCACCCGGGAGCCGCCCCGGCTGCCCTCGTGCTTGAGGACGACCGCACGGCCGCCACCGCGCCGCACCGCCAGCACGTCGCCCGGCCGCAGCGCGTCGATCGCGGCCGTCACCTTGCGCCCGCGTCCGGGATCGCGCCGGGCGGCATCGCGCGCGTTGAGGAGCTCGCGGTATTCCATGACGTCGCCGCGCTCGCAGCTCGCGGCCCGGCGCTGCCGTTCCAGAAGCTCGCGGTTGCGCTCGAGCTGGCGCTCCATGGCGACGACGTCCCGGTCCGCCCGGTACTGCGCGAACGACAGGTTCAGGAGATGGTGGGCCACGTCCGCCGGATAGCGGGCGACGAGGTTCGCAGCCATGTTGTACGTCGGGCGGAACGAGGACGTCGAGCGCGTAGGTCCGTCGCGACGCGAGCCCCGCGACCTGGTCGAACGGGACGAACGGGCTCCAGCAGACGATCGCGTACCCGACCTCGTCGATCCCCCGTCGGCCGGCCCGCCCGGTCAGCTGGGTGTACTCCCCCGGCGTCAGGAACTCGTGGTGCTCGCCGGTGAACTTCGAGAGCTTCTCGATGACGACCGAGCGGGCCGGCATGTTGATGCCCAGCGAGAGCGTCTCGGTGGCGAACACCGCCTTGACGAGTCCGGCCGCGAACCCCTCCTCGACCGCCTCCTTCATCGGCGGGACCATCCCCGCATGGTGCGCGGCGATGCCGTTCTCGAACCCCGCCCGCCACTCCTCGTGGCCGAGCGCGACGAGGTCCTCCTCGCTCAACGTGCTCATCCGGGACTCCGCGATGCGGCGCAGCTCGCGCCGTTCGTCCGAGGTGGTGAGCCGGAGTCCCGCGGCCAGGCACTGCTTCACCGCGTCGTCGCACGCGGCGCGGCTGAAGATGAAGGAGATCGCGGGGAGCATCCCCTGCTCCTGGAGCAGCTCGATGAGCTCGGCGCGCCGGCGGGGGTGTAGAGCCGGCTGCGAGGACGGCCCCGGGCGCCGCGCACGCGGGTCGTGCCGCGGGCGTCGAGGCGCGACGCCTCCGGGTTGGGCCGGAGCTCGCCGCCGGGGCCGGGCATGAACGTCGGGAGCAGGTGGATCTGGTCCACGCCCCGCTCCCCCACCGCGTAGAGGTTCGTCAGCTCGACCGGCCGGCGCTCCTCGATGATCGCTGCGGTCTCACCGCGGACGGTGCGGATCCAGTCGGCGAACTCCTCCGCGTTCGAGACGGTCGCCGAGAGGCAGACGAGATCGACGGTCTGCGGGAGGTGGATGATCACTTCCTCCCAGACCGCGCCGCGGTACCGGTTCTGGAGGTAGTGGACCTCGTCGAGGACGACGTAGCGCAGGCCTTCGAGCGCCTCCGACTCCGCGTAGATCATGTTGCGGAGCACCTCGGTCGTCATCACGACGATCGGGGCGTTCCCGTTCACCGCGTTGTCGCCGGTGAGCAGGCCGACGTTGCCCGGCCCGTGGACCCGCACGAGATCCTGGTACTTCTGGTTCGAGAGCGCCTTCAGTGGCGTGGTGTAGAACGCCTTCGCCCCCTCGGCGAGCGCGATCCGGATCGCGTACTCCGCGACGATCGTCTTGCCCGAGCCCGTCGGGGCGGCGACGAGCACCGACTGACCCTCGTCCAGCGCGTCGAGCGCCCGGCGCTGGAACGGATCGAGGGCGAAGCCAAGCCCGGCCTCGAAGGCCGGACGTGGCGACGCCGCGGTCATGGTTGCGCGGGCGTCGAGGCGGCCGGGGTGGACGCCGCGGGCGTGGAGGCCGCCGGGGTCGTCGCCACGGTGGTCGAGTCCGCCGGCTGGGTCACCGTCGTGTTCGGGATCGTGGCCGGCGAGCTGCTGGAATCTCCGGGCTTCATGATGAAGATGAGCAGGACCGTGACCAGGACGACGCCGGCCGCCCCACCGATCGCCTTGTACAGCTCCGCGCGCGGTCGCGACGGCTTCCAGGTGGTGCTCGTCGTGGGGCGCTTGGCGGGGGTGCGGCGATTCGTCACTTCTTCAGGATCCTACCGATCACGATCGACCCCTCGTAGAAGAGGTACATCGGCACGGCCATGAAGAACAGCGAGTACGGGTCCTGGCTGGGCGTGATGACCGCGGCGAACGTCACGATCCCGACGATCGCCCAGCGGCGGGCCTTCCGGAGCTGCGCGGTCTTCAGGACGCCCGCGATCAGGAGGAAGACCAGGATCACCGGGAACTCGAACGAGAGACCGAACGCGACCACCATGAGTGAGACCAGGGTCAGGTACTTGTCCGACGTGTACTGCGGCGTCTGCGAGGGTCCACCGACCTGGATGAGGAACCTCAGTGCCGGCTCGAGGGTCAGGAACGCGACCACCGCACCGAGCGCGAACAGCACGAGCGACGAGAGCACGAACGGGACCGCGTACTTGCGCTCCTTCGGGTTGAGCCCGGGCGTGATGAACCGCCAGAGCTCGTAGAGCCACACCGGGAGCGCGAGCACGATCCCGCCGTAGGTGGCGACCTTCAGGCGGGTGACGAAGCCGTCGACGGGACCGAGCACGATGAGCGCGTTGCGTTGCCCGTGGGTCGCGGTCTTGTAGTACGAGACCAGGAAGTGGATCACCTGGTTCGAGAAGAAGAACATCACGATCGCCGCGAGGGTCACGGCGAGCGCGGAGATCAGGATGCGGTTGCGCAGCTCCGCGAGGTGGTCCATGACCGGCATCTGACCGTCACGGGCGCGCGCTCGCTTGCGTCGGGGAAGAAACTTCAGAGCCATGGGCGCGGATCAGGTTGTCGGCCGCGGTCCGGGAGCCCGGAAGCGCGACGGAGGCCGAGCGCCGCTGTGGGTGACGGCTCGGGAGTGCCGGGGTCGCGGCCGGCACCGGCACCGGGGCGGCGGGCGGCACCGACGGTCGAGTGGGCGTCGAGCCGTTCGGAGCGCGGAACCGCGACTGGGCCCGGGGCGCCGGCTCGGCGTCGGGGCGCGAGGTTCCGTTCGCCGATCCGTTCGTCCCGTTGGTCGAACCGTTCGTGACCCCGTTCGGCGGGGCCGGCAGGGCCGGAGGGGCCTCGGCCGCGACGATCGCGGCGTCCGCGGACGAGTACGAGGGCGGCGAGTGGTCCTCCTCCTCGTGGAGGTGGAGGACCTGGTCGAGCTCACCCTTGACCGTGTCCTGGAACTTCTTGACCTCGCGCATGGCGCGGCCGACCTGGCGCCCGATCTCTGGCAAGCGCTTGGGGCCGAAGACCAGAAGTCCCACGAGGAGGATGACCAGGATCTCGGCCGGACCGACCTGGGGCATCAGGCTCCTTTCCCAGTGCGACGGTCCCCCGACGGGCTCAGACTAGCCCCGGGTCGGAGCCGATCCCGGGCGCTGGAGGTCCACTCGCAGCGCCACCTCTCGGGTTTCGTCACGGAGGACGACCAGGATGGGTGCAAGTGCCGCCTGGAACTCCGAGAAGGAGTCCACGGTGCGGGAGACCTCGTCCCGGACGTCGCGGAGGGAGCGCACGAGCAGGACGGCGCCGAGGACGGCGACGACGAGCACGGCGAACCACAATCCGGTCACGGCGTCACCTTACCGAGGCATCGATTTGCGGACCATGGCCTCGACCTCGTCGAACCAGTCGTCGTGGCCGAGCAGCAGATGGAAGTCGAGCAGGTCGTCGGGCGACAGCGGGTCGCCGGCGTGCGCCTCGGACAGCTCGGCCGGAAGTCGCCAGACCTCCATGCGGACGCCGGAGGACACGAGCAGGTCGACGATGCGGCGGCTTGCGTCCTTGGCCACTGCCTGCGCGCAGGAGGGGCACTGGAAGCAGTAGGAACCCTGCTCGTCGTCCGAGCACACGCGGACCGTGAGGTCCGCGGCGCGGAGCTGCACATCCCCGCAGCTCGGGCAATTCGCTCGGATCGTTGTCACCAGCAGGACCTCCTTCGGCACTCGATGTCCATCCATCGGCAGGCCGACGAGGGGCCTTGAGAGTCGATGAGAGGCGTTCACCTGCCCACCCGTGCCACGATCCCGCCCATGGCGGTGATCACGTTCGCTCACCGGGGCGGTCGCGCCGATCTCCCCGAGAACACACTTCCGGCATTTCGCCGCGCGCTGGAGCTGGGCGCCCGCGGGCTCGAGACCGACGCCCGGCTCTCCGCCGACGGTGAGGTCGTCCTGGCCCACGACGAGAAGGTCCGGCGCGGCATCCGGCGGGTCACGGTGTCCGAGACCGACGCCGCCACCCTCGGTGGGCTCGACGTCCCCCGGTTGGCGGATCTCTACGCCGAGTGCGGCGTCGACTACGAGCTGTCGGTCGACCTCAAGGATCGCGAGGTCGTCTGGCCGCTCATCGAGGTCGGCGCGAGCCGCGGGCGGCGACGCGCCGGCCAAGCTCTGGGTCTGCTCGGCGTCACTGAAGCTGCTCGCGAAGCTGCGCCCCGAAGCTCCCGACGTCAAGCTCGTCTACTCCCCCGGTCGCAACCGGATCGCGCCGGCGGCGATGGAGCGTCACGCCGCCGACCTCGCGGCGCAGGGCGTCGACTGCCTGAACTGGCACCACTCGGAATGGACCCGGGGCCTCGTCGCGCTGTTCCACCGCTTCGGGCTCAAGACGTTCGCGTGGGACACCCAGGAGACGCGCTACATCCTCGCCGCGCTGCGACAGGGCATGGACGGCATCTACTGCGACCGCGTGGACCGCATGGTCGCGACCGTCGGCGAGTGGACCACCGAACAGGACGCTTCCTGATTGCTCTTGGCCCTCGCCGCCAAGTAGCTACAAGAAGCCGAGCCGGCCGGGCGGCCAGATGCGCATGAAGACGCGCCCGATGAACTGGTTGCGTTTGATCGGGCCGAAGAACGTCGAGTCCTTCGAGTACTGACGGTTGTCGCCGAGCATGAAGTACGAGTCGGGAGGCACCTTTTCGGGCCCGAACGTCCGCGACTTCACGTCCTTCGGGAGGTAGGGCTCGCTGAGTGCCTTCCCGTTGATGTAGATCCGCCCGTCCTTCCCCTCGATCGTCTCGCCGGGCAGGCCGACCAGTCGCTTCACGAGGTCCTTGATGTCGGCCGTCGCGGCCGCGGGCGGTGCCTTGAAGACGACGATGTCACCCCGGCGCGGATCGTGCAGCTTGTAGCTGAGCTTGTTCACGAGGACGCGGTCGCCGACCTTGAGCGTCGGGATCATCGACTCCGACGGGATGTAGAACGCCTGGAACACGAACGTCCGGATGACGATCGCGATGAGCAGCGCGGCGACGATGAGGATGCCCCACTCGATCGCCGCACGGCCGTTCTTGCTCTTGCGCGGCGGGGCCCCGGCTGCTCCACCACGCCCCGAGGCACCGGAGCCGTCGCCACCCCCGCCACCGCCGGAACCGTCGGTCCCGCCGCCGCCCGAGCCGCCGATGCGCTCGTCGGTCGTCAGTGGCCGGTCCTCGATCGAGGTCCGCGCACCCGGAAGCGGAGCCTCCACCGCGTCGTTGCCCTGCTCGCTCATCGGTGGCGCTCCACTCCCCTCATCCTTCCACGTGCGCAGGGGTCCCGGGGTACCAGGGGGGCCCGCTCACGCAACCTGATAGCGGCCTAAGAGACGGCGTGCAGCCGCCGGTCCGATGTCGACGCTCTCCGGTGGATCGACCACCCGGGCGTCCGGTCCGGCCCGGAGGAGCAGCCGTTCGAGCCAGGCGTTCTCACTGACCGCGAGGACGACGCGCTGCCCGCCGTCCGCCAGATCCTCGACCGATTCGGCGGGGAAGCTCTCCGCGATCCAGCTCGCGGAGCCCGGGAGCTCGAGCGTGACGCGGCGGTCGTCGGCGCGGGGGTTGTAGACCGCGCCCGGAGTCTCGGCGGGTACCGGCGCGAACGTTGCGTCCGTCGCGCGCACCGCGCGGATCCGGTCGATCCGGAACATCCGCGGCTCACCGCGCAGATGGTCGTGCGCGTCGGTGTACCACTCCCCGAGCGCGAAGAAGGGCGGGCCCGGTTCGATCTCGCGTGTCGTCATGGCGTCGCGGCCTGCGCTCCAGTAGTCGATCTCGATGCGCACGCCCGTCTCCGCGGCGTTGCGCACCTCCTGGAGGTGCTCCGGCGCGGCGAAGTCGATGACGACCTCGGAGACACCGAGCGCACCCTCGAGCTTGTCGAGCGCGGTCGCGAGTGGGCCGTGCTCGTCCGAGCCGGGGACCGCGAGCAGGCCGCGTCCGGCCGCGAGCAACGCGAAGCCCTCGGCCGCGGTCAGGCGCAGCGGCCGGGTGAAGTACGGCGCGAACCACACGTCGACGGTGTCGCCCTCGTAGTCGATGTTGATGTAGTCCCCGGGCGAGTACGGCGGCACGCCGACCATCATGATGAGCCCGAGGTCGCGCTCGAGCTGCGCGAGCGTGATGCCGAACCGGGCCGCGACCTCTTCTTTGGTCGCGCCGCTGTGGTTCGCGAGCCACGGCACCATGGCGAGCACGCGCTGCAGGTCCGACTCGGCCTCGCGCCGCGGGCTCATCTCTTCCGCTCCTGGGCCTTCGGCCCGGGCCGCTCGGGCCACGCTGCGTTGGTCCATCGGCCGCGACCGCGCGGTGTCCCCACTGCGCTCATCTCTTCTGCTCCTGGGCCGCGATCTGCTCGAGCCACTCGACGACCGCGGCGCGGGCCTCGGGTGGTGAGAGCACTTCGGCGTGGTCCAGGTAGCCGAGGACGAAGCTGCGCAGGCCGCCGGAGTTCACGACCGAGAGCTCGACGACGACCGACCCGTCGGCTTGGCGCTCGATCGGGGTCTCGGGCCCGACCTGAGCCCCGAGCTCGGCCTCGTGACCGGCGTCGATGCGGATCCGCACCGGCACCGCGCGGCCGGCGCCGTACTCCCAGGGCTGGTCGGCGAGATAGGCATCGGCGCGGAAGTCGTCGGGAACCGTGAACGCACCGGGCGGCCCCGCGACGAGCTCGCCCTCGATGCGATCGGCACGGAACACCCGCATGTCGTCCGCACCGAGATCCCGGCCGACGAGGTACCAGCGACCGAACTTGGAGGTGAGGCCCCAAGGCTCGACCCGGCGGGGCCGGTCCCGGTACCCGAATGCCACGACCGCGCGGTGCCGGGACGCGTCGAAGAGCGGGGCCAGCGTGTCGACGTGGGGCAGCTCGGCGACCGGCATCCCTCCCGTGCCTTCGAGGCCCCCCAGCTTCATGAGCGCACCCGCACCCTGGCCGCCCCCGCTGCCGAGCCCGATCGCGGTGACGGCGACGTGCAGGGCTTCGAGCTCGGCCTCGCTCAGGTCGAGGTCGGGCAGGTAGTACTCCTTCGGGTCCACCCGGTAGCGGGACTCGTTGCCGTTGGCGTCCTCGCGCACCGGGACTTCCATGGCCCGCAGGCTCGCCTTGTCCCGTTCGAAGGCCTTGCGGGCCGACTCGGGCGACGCGGGATAGCCGAGCGATGCGTTGGCGACGATCTCGTCGCGGGTCAGCCCGGCCCGCGTCTCGAGCAGGGCGGCCAACAGGTTCAGCAGTCGTTCGCGGCGGTCCGGGGCGTCGTCCATCAGGTCCGACGATGCTAGTGACCCACCACTCAGAGGGGGACCCTGTCTGCCGCGAGCACTCCCCCGGCGGCCGCGGCCTCGAACAGCACCGGGTCGTCCGCGGCCGACCGTCCCATCGAGCTGATCTGGAGCCCGTGGGCCGTGAGCCGATCCACGATGTCGATCGGGACGACGTCGACGAGCTCGTGACGGCTCGAGATCCCGCCGGTCTCGAGATCATCTCGGATCCGCGCCTCGTCCTCACCCCCGACGGCGGGCACCGGGATCGTCACCCGGCTCCGGCACGCGACGCGCAGCGTCGTGAGCGTGTGGTGCGACACCCCCTGGTGACGCGGCCGCGGGTCGGCGAACGAGACGCGCAGGCACGCGATCGGGTCACCGGCCAGCCCGGTGACCGCGTCGAGCACCGGACCGACCTCGATCCCGCTGAAGCCGAGCCGCGTTCCGGTACCCACGATCCCCGGACCCATCACCACGACCGCGGCGTCCGCGCCGACGACGTGGCGAGCGACCGCGAGCGCCGAGTACACCGAGACGGCCTCGTAGTCGCCGCCGAAGGCATGGCCGCACGTGATCGTCGCGTCGACGAGATCGCGCTCGCGCAGGTTCGCCACGAGGTCCGAGAGCGCGATGGGGAGCGCCGCGCCGTCGGTCATGACGTAGGCGAGCCGGGCCTCCGGTCGGAGATCCTTGAAGGCGACCGCGACCGCGGGCAGCTGGCTGTGCAGCGCGGCGACGACGACCGGCATCCCGTCGATCGAGTCGACGTCCGCGAGCTCCGGGTCGAAATGCTCCTCCGCGCTGCCGACGTCGGTCTGGAGGCTCGTGTACCGCGCCTTGATGATGTGGCCCGGGCCCTTCTCCGACCACTCGGCGCGCGCGAGGTTCCAGTGCACGACGTGCCAGCCGCCGGTCCCGAGCCCGAGCTCCACCGCGGTGGTGTTCACGACGACGTCGTCGCCGGGAGCGACGGTCCCGGTCAGCTCACTGAGCACGTACGCCCGCTCGGGCCCGGATCCGAGATCCACCTCGACGCGCTGCAGTCCCGGGCGCTGCGCGAGCAGCCGCACGACGCGACCGGTCCGGAACGAAGGCATCGGGCGAGGCTACTTAGAGCGACGCGATGAGTCGCTCTACTCGTTCGTCCTTCGACTTGAACGGGTCCTTGCAGAGGACGGTCCGCTGGGCCTGGTCGTTGAGCTTCAGGTGCACCCAGTCGACGGTGTAGTCGCGCTTGCGCTCCTTGGCCTTCTTGATGAAGGCGCCGCGCAGCTTCGCCCGCGTCGTCTGCGGCGGGGTGTCCATCGCGATCTCGATGTCCTTGTCGTTCGCGATGCGGTCGACCTGCCCGCGGCGCTCGAGCAGGTAGTAGAGCGAACGCGGGCGGCTGACGTCGTGGTACGCGAGATCCAGCAGCGCGACGCGCGGGTGTGTGAGCGGGAGGTCGTGCTTCTCGCGGTAGGCCTCGATGAGGTGGTACTTGATCACCCAGTCGATCTCGCGGGAGAGCTTGAGCGGGTCCGACTCGAGGTGGACCATCACGTGCTCCCACATCTCGAGCGCCTGCTGCTCGAGCGGCGTCAGGCCGTGGCGCTTCGCGAACCGCAGCGCGCGGTTGAGGTACTCGCTCTGGATCTCGACCGCCGACAGCTCCCGTCCGTTCGCGAGCCGGACCCGGCGGCGGCAGGTGACGTCGTGGCTGATCTCCCGGATCGCCCGGATCGGGTTCTCCAGCGTGAGGTCCCGCCAGGGGCTCGGGTCCTCCTCGAGCATCCGCAGCAGGATCGACGACGTTCCCACCTTCAGGAACGTCGTGTACTCGCTCATGTTCGAGTCGCCCACGATCACGTGCAGCCGGCGGAACCGCTCGGCGTCGGCGTGGGGCTCGTCGCGGGTGTTGATGATCGGGCGGGACCGGGTCGTCGCGCTCGAGACGCCTTCCCAGATGTGCTCGGCCCGCTGGGCGATGCAGTACATCGCGCCTCGCGCGGTCTGGAGCACCTTGCCCGCGCCCGCGTAGATCTGGCGGGAGACGAGGAACGGGATCAGGACGTCCGTGAACTTGCCGAAGTCGCCGTCGCGCTCGACGAGGTAGTTCTCGTGGCAGCCGTAGGAGTTGCCGGCGGAGTCGGTGTTGTTCTTGAAGAGGAACACCTCACCGCGGATGCCCTCCTCGCGCAGCCGCTGCTCGGCGCTGTGGACGAGACCCTCGAGGATCCGCTCCCCCGCCTTGTCGTGCACGACGAGGTCCGCGATGGAGTCGCACTCCGGCGTCGCGTACTCGGGGTGGCTGCCCACATCGAGGTAGAGCCGCGCGCCGTTCTCGAGGAAGACGTTGCTCGAGCGGCCCCACGAGACCACACGCCGGAACAGGTACCGCGCGACCTCGTCCGGGCTCAGCCGGCGCTGGCCACGCAGCGTGCACGTGACGCCGTACTCGTTCTCCAGCCCGAAGATCCGGCGTTCCATATGCGAAGCGTACCGGTGCCCGGACCGGGTCCCGACCTCGGCCGGGTCAGCCGTTCAACGCGCTGCAGGCCCGGGTTGCCTTGAAGGCCTTGGCGATCTTGTGGCCCGGGTCGTACTTGCCGAGGTTGCCGAACGCCGTATTGAGCTCCCCGAACTGCGTGTTGATCTTGGTCGTCAGCTTGGCGAAGTCCGCCGTGGCGGCGGCGGAGCTCGACGTCGAGACCTTCTCGGCTTCCTTCTTGAAGTGGCCGACCGCCGTGTGGATCTTGGCGAAGCCGTCCTCCAGGCCCTGGGCGGCCTGCTTGCCCTTCGGGGTCTTGGGCGTGCCGGCGTGCTCGAGCTTGTCGCGCACGGTGTCCGTCGCCTTGGCGGTCGCGGCGAGGTACGCCACCAGCGCCTTCTTCACCTTCGGGAGATCGCCGGTGGACCCGGCCGTCTTGGTCTGGAGCGCCGTGGCGCCGTCCTGGGTCCCCTGCACCCAGTCGCCGACCGCGGTGCAGACACTGTTGGCCCACTTCTTCGGCGGAACCGACTTCGTGGGGAACCCGGCGCCCATGACGACCAGGGCGAGCGCGAGCACGCCACCGGTCAGTACCTGCAGTGAGCGCCTGGTCATGGAATTCCTCCGGTCCTTCGGTCCCTGATGCGAGATGCGCGACCCGCGTGGTCGGCAGCGCGGTGGCTCGGCTTGAGCCGTCGGCCGCGGCGGATGTGCACCGTATCGCCCTGGGATTCCGCCAGGGTGGGGCCTACGATGCGTTCGTGGCGACCATGGAGCAGCTGACATCGGTCTGCGGGTCGTTCGAGGCCCGGGTCCTCGCGGCCCGCCTCTACGACGAGGGCATCGACGCCGAGCTGCGGGGTGCGCTCGACTCCCCGTACGGGTTCACGGTCGGTGAGATGGCCCGGATCGACGTCTACGTGCCCGTGGAGCAGGCGCAGGACGCGCAGTTCGTGCTCCTCGCGATCGAGGTCGACGCGGCCACCGAGCTCCCCGAGCCCGGCTACCGGTCGCGTCCCCTCACCTGGCCGTTCTGGATCGTCCTCGTCGTCGTGGTGGTCGCCGCGATCGCGCCACTGGCGCACCTGTTCCCGCACTGATGGGGCCGCACGGGGCGTCGACCGGCGCCGAGGAGTCGATCGCGGTCCCGGACGCGATCCTGGCCGTCCGCACGTTCCCGCGCCGGTACCGCGAGGCGCTGGCCCGGATCCCGGCCGATCAGCTCCGCGTCCGACCGGACCCGCAGACGCCGTCGGTGCTCGAACACGCGGTGGCCGTCGCGGTGGTGCTCGAGCAGCTGGCGCGCGCCCTCCCACTCGCGCTCGACGAGCCGGGGATCCGGCTTCCGTCGTTGGACGCAGACGGGCCCGCCGGCGGCCGGCCGGAGTCGTCGCTCGACGCCGACGCCGCGCTCGCCCGGATCACAACCGCGTGCGACGCGCTCGCGACCCGAGCCGAGGCCACCCCGTGGGAGGCCTGGGAGCGAACGTTCACGGCCGGCGACGACCCGCACCCCGCGTCGTGGATCGTGCAGCACGCAGCCGTCGAAGGTGCACAGCACCTGCGCGACATCGAAGCGGTCGGCCGGCTCGTGGGTGCGCGTGACCCCGACGACTGAACGCGCAACCGCGCGTCAGCCGTTCAGCAGCGCTTCGAGCTCGTCGCCCTTGATCCGGCGGAACGTGCGCCGGGGCCGGTTGCGGTCCAGCAGCGCGACCTCGAGCTGATCGGCCGGCGGCGCGGTCTGCTGGTCCTCGCCGAGCACCCGCGCGCCGAGCCGGATGGCCGCGGCGAGGTCCATGCCCGACTCGTAGGCCTGCTTCAGCACCTCCATGATCGTCTCCGCCTGACCGCCGAGCACCGTGAAGCTGTGCTCGTCGATCACGGTGCCGTCATAGAGGATGCGGAAGAGCTCGTTCGGCTCGTCGGGGTCGCTGCTCACCTGCGCGACGAGGATCTCGACCTCGTAGGGCTTCATCTCGTGGGTGAAGACCTGTCCGAGGGTCTGCGCGTACGCGTTCGCGATGCCGTTCGCGGTGACGTCCTCACGCGAGTACTGGTAGCCCTTGAGGTCGGCCAGCCGGACGCCGCCGATCTTGAGGCTCTGGAACTCGTTGTACTTGCCGACCCCGGCGAACGCGATGCGGTCGTAGAGCTCACTGATCTTGAAGAGGGTGCGGCTCGGGTTCTCCGCGAGCAGCAGCACCCCGTCGGCGCACTCGAGCGCCACGAGGCTCCGGCCGCGGGCGATCCCCTTCCGGGCGTAGTCCGCCCGGTCCTTCATGACCTGTTCGGGGGAGACGTAGAACGGCTGGCTCATCGCGGCAGGTCCCTCACGCCGGGTCCCCGTCGGCGTCGCCGGCCGGCGGCCCCTGGGTCTCGTTCCCGCCGCGGGCCGGTCCGCCGAGGAGGTTCTGGGCCCGCGCGGCGACGTCGTCGTCGGTCAGCGCGACGAAGCCCTCCGCGTTGATCACCGCGACGTTCGGGTAGATGCCCCGCACGAGGTCGGGACCGCCCGTCGCGACATCCTCGTCGGCGGCCGCGAACAGCGACCGGATCGCGAGCTCGATCGCGTCGTCCGCGCTGAGCCCCTCGTCCCAACCGGACTTGATCCAGTTGCGGGCGTGGACGCCACCCGAGCCGTTGGCCTGGTAGTCGGCCTCCTCGTACTTGCCGCCGGCGGCGTCGAAGCTGAAGACCCGGCCCACCCGTCTGCGGATGTCGTAGCCGGCGAAGAGCGGGACGACCACGAAGCCCTGCATCGCGGCGGGGAGGTTCGCCCGCACCATCTGGGCGAGCTGGTTCGCCTTGCCCTCGAGGGAGAGCTGCTCGCCCTCGACCTTCTCGTAGTGCTGGAGCTGCACCTGGAACAGGCGCACCATCTCGACCGCGGGCCCGGCGGCCCCGGCGATCGCGACGCCGGAGAGCTCGTCGGCCGCGAACACCTTCTCGATGCGCCGGTTCGCGATCGTGTAGCCCGAGGTTGCCCGCCGGTCACCGGCCATGACGACGCCGCCGTCGCAACGGATCGCGACGACCGTCGTGCCGTGGGTGATCTCGAAGCCCTGCGCGGCCGGGTTCATCACGCTCGGCGGGAGCGCCTCGGGTGCAACCTTGCGCAGCAGGTCGACGAACGACGACCCCGTATCGGCGAACGCCGGCAGTCCCGGCTCGTGGTTCACGGCGGCGAGACTACACGTGGCTCTAACGGATCAAGCCCACGCGGGAGAGGATCCGGATGCGTCGCCGGAGCCGGCGCAGCGACCGCTCCTCGCGCGCCGCGGCGATCACGTTCTCGGGGAGTCGAGTGGAACCGACGCGGGTCCGCAGGACGTGCGACTCCGCCAGGGCGCCGTGCAGCCGACCCGGGGAGCTGGTGCTCATCAGACGCTGATCGATGGATCGTGGTGGCTCACTCGCCACCCTTCTGGACGTAGCTGCGCACGAAGTCCTCGGCGTTGGACTCGAGCACGCTGTCGATCTCGTCCAGGAGGTCGTCGAGCTCCTCCTTCAGCGCCTCGGCCTGCTTGGTGGGCGCGGCTTCGACCTCTTCGGTGTCGGGCGCCCGCTTCTCCGGCGCTGTCCGCTTCTTCTGCTCCCGCTCCGGCATGTTCCTTACCTCCCTGACGCTGTGTGACGCAGCGTCTACGACGCGAGCCGCTCGACCAGCTCGGCCGGCGTCGTGCATTCGGCAAACAACCGCTCGACAAACGCGCGGCTTCCCTTGAGTGGTTCCATCATCGGTATCCGGCGCAACGGATCGCTCCCCACGTCCAGGATGATGCTGTCCCAGTTGGCGGCGACCACGGCATCCGGCCAGCGAGCAAGGCATGTTCCCCGGAAGTATGCCCGGGTTCGTCCGGGAGGCTCCGTCATTGCCTCGATCACGTCGGTTTCTTCCACCAGACGTTCGACCTTACCGGCCCGCACCAGCCGCTCGTACAGCGACCGTTCGGGCCGAACGTCGTGGTACTGCAGGTCCAGGAGGGCGAGCTTCGGGTCGTCCCACGCCAGCCCGTCGCGGGACTGGTACGCCTCGAGCAGCGACAGCTTGGTCACCCAGTCGAGCTGGCCATCGAGGCCCATGGGATCGCGCTCGAGCTGGGTGAGGACCGCTTCCCATCGCTTCAGCACGTCGCCGCCGACGTCCTCGCCGCCGCACTCTTCGAGCCCGGTCTCGTCCGCGTACTTCTGAGCGAGCCGGAGGAACTCCCACTGCAGCTCCACTGCGGTGCACGATCCACCGTCGACGAGCTCGAGGGTCGCGCGGCACGTGGGGTCGTGGGACACCGTTCGGACGGCGTGGACCGGGCCGATGATCGAGAGGTCCTTGTCGATGAAGTCGTCTTCGATCATCGCCAGGATGATCGCGGTCGTCCCGACCTTGAGGTAGGTCGCCACCTCGCAGAGGTTGGCGTCGCCGACGATCACGTGCAGGCGCCGGTACTTCTGCGGGTCGGCATGGGGCTCGTCGCGCGTGTTGATCAGGGGGCGCTTCAGCGTGGTCTCCAGGCCGACCTCCTCCTCGAAGAAGTCCGCCCGCGTGCTGATCTGGTAGTCGACGGGGCTCGCACCGTTCTCCGTGCCGACCTTGCCCGCACCGGTGAACACCTGGCGGCTCACGAACCACGGCAGCAGGTTGCGCACGAGGTTCACGAACGGGACCTGGCGGCTCACGAGGTAGTTCTCGTGGCAGCCGTAGGAGTTGCCCTTGCCGTCCGAGTTGTTCTTGTAGACGATGATCTCCTCGCCGGGGCCGAGCAGCCGGCGCGACGCCTGCATCGAGCGGGCGAGGATCCGCTCCCCCGCCTTGTCCGCTCCCACGAGCTCGAGTGCGTCCACACACTCCGGCGTGGAGTACTCCGGGTGCGCGTGGTCGACGTAGTAGCGCGCGCCGTTGGTGAGCACGGTGTTGACCAGGTGGGTCTCGATCTCCGGGGGCTGGGATCCGTCGCGACCGAAGCCGCGCGCGTCCTTGCCCGGGGACTCGTCCTCGAAGTCCCAGCCGACCTTCTTGTGCTCGACGTAGGCGTTGATGAGCATCGAAGAAGCCAGCACCGGGTTGGCATCCGCGGTGCCGCGCAGGAGCACCGCGTACTCGGTTTCGATGCCGCACACCTTCGGGACTGCCACGAGGTCAGCCTACCCGTCGTCCCAGCGCGTCAGACGCGACTTGGACGGTTCTTCCTACAGGTACTGACCGGTGGTGACGCGCTCGATCTGGCGGCCACCGGACTCGCGGTCGCCCTCGGCCAACAGGGTGCGCACGAAGACGATGCGCTCCCCCTTCTTGCCCGAGATCTTGGCCCAGTCGTCGGGGTTCGTGGTGTTGGGCAGATCTTCATGCTCCCGGTACTCCTGCTTGATGGAGTCGAGCAGGTCCTGGGTCGCGATCCCGAGCGATCCGCCCGCGATCTTGCGCTTGATCGCGAGCTTCTTGCTGCGCCGAACGATGTTCTCGATCATCGCGCCGGACGAGAAGTCCTTGAAGTAGAGGATCTCCTTGTCGCCGTTCTGGTACGTGACCTCGAGGAACCGGTTCGGCTCGTCCGTCGCGTACATCGCCGCGACCGCTGGAGTCGATCATCGAGGTCACGGTGCGCTCGACGTCTCCCCCGTGCAGCTTCGTCTCGTCCTCGGCGATCGGCAGCGACGGCAGCAGGTACCGGGCGAAGATCTGCTTCGAGCTCTCTTCGTCCGGACGCTCGATCTTGATCTTCACGTCGAGGCGACCCGGGCGCAGGATCGCGGGGTCGATGAGGTCCTCGCGGTTCGACGCGCCGATCACGATCACGTTCTTCAACGTCTCGACGCCGTCGATCTCCGCGAGCAGCTGCGGCACGATCGTGCTCTCGATGTCCGAGCTGATGCCGGTGCCGCGGGTGCGGAACAGCGAGTCCATCTCGTCGAAGAAGACGATGACGGGCACACCCTCCTCGGACTTCTCCCGCGCCCGTTCGAAGATCAGCCGGATCTGGCGCTCGGTCTCACCGACGTACTTGTTGAGCAGCTCCGGACCCTTGATGTTGAGGAAGTACGAACGCGTCTTCTTGTTGCCGGTCTTCTCGGCGACGCGGTGACGCGAGCGAGTTCGCGACCGCCTTGGCGATCAAGGTCTTGCCGCAGCCCGGCGGGCCGTAGAGGAGGATGCCCTTGGGTGGCTGCAGGTCGAGCTCGTGGAAGAGGTCGGCGTAGAGGTACGGCAGCTCGACCGCGTCGTGGATCTGCTCGATCTGGTCGTCGAGGCCGCCGACGTCCGCGTACGTGATGTCGGGCACCTCTTCGAGCACCAGCTCCTCGACCTCGGGGCGCGGGATGCGCTCGACGAGCAGGCCGGAGCGGCTGTCCATCAGCACGTGCTCGCCGGAACGCAGGCGCACGCCGAGGAGGTCGTCGCCGAGCTCGCACACCCGCTCCTCGTCGGCGCGGCCGACGATCAGCGCCCGGGTGCCGTCCTCGAGCAGCTCCTTGAAGACCACGACCTCGCCCTGGACCTCCGGGCCGCGGGCGAGCACGACGTTGAGCGACTCGTTGAGCACGACCTCTTGGCCGCGCTTCATCTCCTTGGTCTCGAGCTCGGGGTGCGCCGCGACGCGCATCTTGCGGCCGGCGCTGAACACGTCCACCGTGCCGTCGTCGTTCGCGCCGAGGAACGTGCCGTACGCCGAGGGCGGCATCGTCAGCTTCTCGACCTCTTCGCGCAGCGCCGCGATGTGCTCGCGCGCCTCACGGAGCGTGGCGGAGAGGCGCTCGTTCTGGGAGACGGCCTGGGCGAGCTGGCCCTTCGTCTCGAGCAGCCGCTCCTCGAGGGTCCGCACGCGCTTGGGTGCGTCCTGGAGCCGGCGGCGGAGGACGACGACCTCCTCCTCGAGCGTCTTCAGCTGGTCTTGGAGATCCCCGACCTGGCGTTCGTACTCGGCGAGGCGTCGCTCGTGCTCGGAAGCCACGAAGACCCTCCTTGTTCTGGAGACCCAGTGAGTCTCTGCCGGACGATCGAACCTACACCTGGGCACCCTAATCACCGATGATCCCCCCGATGTGCATTTTCCACATCCGCACTTGGTAAATTGCTCAGCACGGGAGCGCGGCTCTACTCTGAACGCGAGCTCGCGCGTCAGCTCCTCCGAACTCCACGAACACTCCACGAAGAGGTGAAACTCCATGCCCATGAAGGTCTGGATCGATCAGGACCTCTGCACCGGCGACGGGCTCTGCGAAGAGATCGCGCCCACCGTGTTCACGTTGCTCGACGACGGGCTCGCGTACGTGAAGGAGGGCGACAAGGTCTTCAGCAGCCCGGGAGGCCCCGAGGGCCTCGCGATCATCCCCGACGACATGCTCGAGGCGACGATCGAATCCGCCGAGGAGTGCCCCGGCGAGTGCATCTTCATCGAGGCCGAGTAGCCCGAAAGACCTGACGTTCGGCATCCGCCCCGGCGCCGGCGCCGGGGCGTTGTCGCGTCCGGGACCGCGATCGGGCTCGTGGTGGCGCTGCGCCCGTCGTGGCCCTCGGGGCGGGGCCGGGGCTAAACTGCGGGGCCTTTTGGGTCGATCTTCCGGCGGGTGGCGCCCGAAGGTCGATGCGCCCGGACACCGAGGAGGTGAGGCGCGATGCATACGGACGAACCTCCGAGTAGCAGCGGTCGCGCCTGCCGCCGCCTCGTCCGCGTCTGAACCCCGGAAGCGTGCGAGCCTGCGGGCGGGCCGACCCATCTCATCTCGTCGCCCTGTCCGCCACCACCTCTCGGGAGGTGCGCCATGGCTCGCCGTCCGCCTCTGCCCACTCCCTCGGCGCTCCGCCGCCGTCGTGAGACCCGAACCCAGCGACTCCTGGCCAACCGCCAGGTGGCGGACGCGCTCGTCTCGGCGGCGGGTCTCGTCGGCCGGCCGGTCCGGGACCGCACCGGCGCGGAGGTCGGCCGGCTGCTCGACGTCGTGGTGCGGTGGCGGGGCGAGCCCTATCCTCCGGTCACCGGGCTCGTGGTGCGCGTGGCGCGCCGACGGGTGTTCGTCCCGATCGATCACGTCGAGGAGATCAGCACCGAGCGGGTGACGCTGCGCTCGGTCCGCCTCGACCTGCGCGACTTCGAGCGGCGACCCGGCGAGGTGGTGCTGAACGGCGACGTCGTCGACCACCAGCTGGTCGACGTGGACGGCGTGCGCGTGATCCGCGCCGTGGACCTGTACCTCGCGAGGGTCGGCGAGATCTACGAGCTCGTCGGCGTGGACGTCGGCTTCCAGACGTTGCTGCGGCGCCTCGGTCCGCCCCGGTGGCGGCGGCGTCCGACGCCGGACCGCGTGATCGACTGGGCCGCCATCCAGCCGTTCGGCACCGGTGGCCCGGGCGGCGCGAGCAACGGTCCGCCGGGCCAGATGCGGCTCAGCACGCCGAACCAGGCGCTGCGGCGGCTGCGGCCCGGAGAGCTCGCCGACCTCCTGGAGGAGCTCGGTCGGGACGAGCGCCAGGAGCTGCTCGCACAGCTCGAGCCGGAGACCGCGGCCGACGCGCTCGAGGAGATGGAAGCGGACGAGATCAGCGCGCTGCTGCGCGAGTCCTCGACCGGCCACGCGGCGTCACTGCTCGCAGAGATGGAGCCGGACGAGGCGGTCGACGCGCTGCGCGACCTCGAGGGCGACGAAGCCGAAGAGCTGCTCGACGCGATGCCGCCCGAGACGGCCGCGCGCCTGCGCGGCGCTGCTGCTCTACCGCGAGGGCTCGGCCGGTGGCGTCATGACGACGAACCTCGTCCTCGTGCATCCGCACCAGAAGGTCGGCCAGGTCCGGCGCATCCTGCGCAGCCAGGCGGAGCACCAGGCGGACGTCGACGCGGTGATCATCGTCGACGAGACCGGTCGGCTCATCCACGACATCGGCTTGTTCGAGCTGCTCGTCGCGTCGAAGGACGACGCCGTCATCGACGTCGCGGGACCGCCGGAGCCGGTGACGGTCTCCCCCGACGCGCCGCTCGACGAGGTGGTGAAGCGCTTCATCGACTCGCGTGGGTCCTCCGTGCTCGTGATCGACGACGACGACCGGCCGGTGGGCCGCATCCTCGCCGACGACCTCGTGGACGCACTCGTGCCCGATCGCGGCAAGGTCCGCTTCCTGCGGCTCCTGGGCTGATGGGATAAGAGAGAGATGAGCGCGGTCCCGGTACCTCCGCCTCCCGCGCCGCGTCGTCGTCGCATCGTGCGACCGCTCGCGATCTTCGCCGTCCTCGGACCGGGCGTCATCGCCGCGAGCGCAGGCAACGACGCCGGTGGCATCACCACCTACGCGTCGTCGGGTTCCGAGTTCATCTACTCGATGCTGTTCGTCATGGTGCTCGTCACCGTGGCACTCGTCGTCGTGCAGGAGATGTGCGCGCGACTCGGGGCGTACACCGGTGAGGGCTTGATCTCTCTGGTGCGCGAGCAGTTCTCGCTGCGGATGGGCGCGTTCGCGGTGGGCGCGCTCCTGGTCGCGAACCTCGGGCTCGTGGTCTCCGAGTTCGCGGGCATCGGCGCCGCGATGCAGATCTTCGGTGTCTCCCGCTACATCTCGGTACCGATCTCGGCGGCGGTCATCTTCAGCGTCGTCGTGCTCGGCTCGTACCGGCGGGCCGAGCGCATCTTCCTGCTGCTGTCGCTGGTCTTCCTGGCGTACCCGATCTCGATGGTGCTCTCGGACCCGGACTGGGGCCAGGTCGCGTCGAACACCTTGTGGCCGCACTTCCCCGCCACCCAGGCGTTCCTGTTCCTCGCGGTTGCGATCATCGGCACGACCATCACGCCGTACATGCAGCTGTACCAGGCGGCCGCCGTCGCGGATCGCGGCATCGGTCCCGACGAGTACCCGCAGGAGCGGATCGACACGATCGCGGGCTCGGTCTTCGCCAACCTCATCGCGATGTCGATCATCATCGCCACCGCGGCGACCATCGGTGGGACGGGCCCGCTCGAGTCGGCCACCGAAGCCGCGAAGGCGTTGCAGCCGGTCGCGGGCGCGGGCGCGGAGACGCTCTTCGCCGTCGGTCTGCTCGGCGCGTCCTTGCTCGCGGCCGCGATCGTCCCGCTCTCGACGGCCTACGGCGTCGCGGAAGCCGTGGGTGCGGAGCGGTCCGTGTCGCGCCGGTTCCGGGAAGCCCCGCTGTTCCTCGGGCTCTTCACCGCGCAGGTGGTCATCGGCGCGGGCGTCGCGCTGATCCCCGGGAACCTCATCGACCTGCTCATCACGATGCAGATCCTCAACGGGATCATCACGCCGGTGATCCTCACGTTCATCCTGATCCTGGCCAACCGCCGCTCCGTGCTCGGCGACGCGGCCAACAAGCCGAAGTTCAAGATCGTGGCGACGATCTGCGTCTTCGTCGTCTCCGTGCTCGCCGCGGTCGTCCTCGCCCTGACCGTCCTCGGCTGGTTCGGCCTCGCCTGATTCCGCTCCTGGGCCTGCTCGACGACTCGGCCTTGCTAGCCGACGAGGCAGGACCCGGTCTCGGCGGTGGTGTTCGGGACGTTCGCGACGACGGGCTCGGACCTCGTCGTTCGTCAGGGCGTACGCCGTCGTGCCCGCAGTGGGGTCGATCGCGAACGCCACGCCGACCACGGTGCCCGACGGGTCGACGAGCGGGGCACCCGAGTCGCCGGGCGCGAGCTCGGAGGCGAGGACGAACACGGAGCGACTCGTGGGTGTGGTGCGGTAGATGTCCGTGCCCCGGGCGTCGATCTGCTCCGCGATGCGGGCGGGCGTCGGGCGGAGGGGGCCCCCGCCCGGATGGCCGTAGACCGCGCCGATCATCCCGGTCTGCGCGTTCCCGAGCGGCAGCGGGGTGAGGCCGAGGTTCGGCACCGACAGGACGGCCAGGTCGCGCGCGGGGTCGAAGCGGACGACCCGGGCCGGAGCTTGTCGCCGTCGGGAAGGAACACGAACGTCTCGTGCTCCCCCGCGACGACGTGGGCGTTCGTCACGATGAGGTTGCGCGCGACCGCGAAGCCGCTGCCGTCCTGGATCTCGCTGCACGCCTGGCCCTCGACCCGGACCACTGCGTTGCGCACGCGGGCGTCCGCGGCCGGGGACAGCACGAGCTGCGGCGGCGCGCCGACGTCGCCGGGGCGATCCGCGGGGCTGAACACCTCCGGGAACGGCGCCGCTGCGACCATGCGGCCGAGCTCGCGCAGCGACGGCGGCGGGTCGGGCGCGACCCTCTCGATGGTGGCGGCGATCGTCGACCCCGCCGCCGCCTGCGCGGGCCAGCCGGGCGCGCTCGTCGAACGCGGGCAGGAGCAACCAGAGGAAGATGACGGCACCCATCGCCGCCGACGGCAGCACCGGCGACCCGATCGCCCCGTTGGACGACGTTCGCGCTCGACAGCCGTGCGTGCGCGAGCGCGCCGACCGCGAGCCCGAGGGCCTGGCCCAGCAATCCGAGGCCGATGACGAACGCGATGACGGCGAGCAGCGGCCGCGTGCGGGTGGCTCCCGCGAGCGCGGTCCATGAGGTCCGGGATGAGCCGGACCGCGAGCACGAGCGCGGCCGCGAGCCCGGCCCAGGACAGCGCCCGGGCGACGAACCCCAACCGGTAGCCGCACACCGCCGCGAGTGCGATGCCGCCGAGGATGAGAACGTCGAGTGCGTTCATTCCCGGCTCGAGGTCACGAGGCCGGTGCGAGCAGCCGGGCGTGGGTGAGGAAGCCGGTGCGGGCGACCATGCGATGGTCGGGTCGCACCGACTGGCCGTCGACGTGCCACGTGCGCTGCAGCACCTCGAGCGTCTCGCACATGCCGAACGACGAGCCGTCGAGCTCCTCGCGGAGCCGCATCACCTGGCCGATCGTCGGCAGGTACGACAGGAGGATCCCGCCGGGGCGCAGCGCGGCCTCGGCGTGCTTCACGACCCGCCACGGCTCGGGCAGGTCGAGCACGACGCGGTCCAGGTCGTCGACCCCGATGCCGTCGTAGACGTCCCGGACCTCGATCGTCAGTGGGACGTCCGCACCGAGGAAGCTCTCGACGTTGCGCCGGGCGCGGTCCGCGAAGTCGTCGCGCAGCTCGTAGCCGAACACGTGACCGGTCGGCCCGATCGCGCGCAGGAGGGTCATGGTCAGCGCGCCGGACCCGACCCCGGACTCGAGCACGCGCGCGCCCGGGAAGACGTCGGCCAGCATGAGGATCGGCCCGAGGTCCTTCGGGTAGATCACCTGCGCGCCGCGCGGCATCTTCAGGATGTACTCGGAGAGCGTCGGCCGCACCGCGACCAGGCGCGACCCCATCGTCGTGCGGACGGTGATGCCCTCGTGCCGGCCGATGAGCAGTGCGTGATCAAGGACGCCGGTGTGGCTGTGGAACGCGCCGTCCTCGGCGAGCGTGATCAGGTGGCGGCGCTTGCTTCGCGTCGATGAGCAGGACGCGGTCGCCGGCGACGAAGGGTCGGGGCACGGCTCGGCTACCGGCCGGCTCGGAGCTCGACCGGCACCTCGCCGGCCGCCCGGGCCCGCAGCGAGCAGAACGCGCACGGTCCGCCCGTCGTGGTGGGTGCGCCGCACTCCGGGCACGGAGCGAGCTCCACGTCCTCTTCCTCGGTCGGGAACCGGTCGTGGCCGCGGTCGAAGAAGCCGCACAGGAACGCCGCCTTCGTGCCCGGCGAGCGGTCCTCGAGCGCGTTGAGGACCTCCTTGTAGCCCGAGGTGACGGTTGCCCTCGGCCATCGGGCACTCCTCGACCTGGTAGTCGATGCCCGCGCAGCACGCAGTAGGCAGCCATCTCGCGCTCGCCGAGCCGCACCAGCGGCTTCACCTTGCGGGCGAACCCGTCGGCGGCCGGGAGCACCGGGTACTGGCGCCCGAGGTAGCCGGCGTCCCAACGCAGCACGTTGCCGAGCAGCACCGCGGCCTCGTCGTCGAGGTTGTGGCCGGTCGCGACGACGTCGTAGCCGTGCTCGAGCGCGGTCGAGTTGAAGAGGTGGCGCTTGGAGAGCCCGCACGCGCCGCACGGCGCGCGTCCGGGTCGCCTGCGCCGCACCGGGGATGTCGAAGCCGTGGTCGGAGCGCAGGTCGACCTCGTGCAGCTTCAGCCCGCGGTGCTCGGCGAACGGCCGGGCGAACGTGCCCGACTCGATCGGAGTAGTCGCCGATCCCGAGCCCGAGATAGAGGCCGTCGGCGTCGTAGTCGAGCGCGACGAGCAGGTCCCACAGCGCGAGCGAGTCCTTGCCGCCCGAGACCGCGACGAGGATGCGGTCCCCGGGCCCGAACATGTCGAACTCGTGGATCGCCCGGCGCACCTGCTCGCGGCAGTGGTGCAGGAAGCACTCCGCGGCAGAACGCCGCGTTGTGCCGACGGATGTCGATGACCGCCGGCGCCTTGCACCGCGTGCACTTCATCTGCGAATCACGCGGAGCCGCCCGAGATCGACCGGGCGGATCTCGATGGTGTCGGAGTCCACGAGGCGGGCGTCGCTTGCGGCACCAGGGTGTCGCCCTGGATCACCAGCACCGACTCCGGGTTGAGCTCCAGGCGGGCCAGGAGCTTGGAGACGGACATCGGGCCGGGGACCTCCAGCTCGCGCCGGGGGTTGCGGAGCAGGACCTTCATCTGCTCCAGGCTACCGGCCGCGCGGGATTCCCCGGATCTCGAAGATCTCGCCCCGGCTTCACCTCGAACTGCAGGAGCGTCCGCTCCCGGTTGTTCATGATGCGCTTGAACACCTTGTAGCCGGTCGTGGCCATCGTGAGGTACATCGCGGTGCGTCCCGGCTTGCGGGCCTGCCCGCCCAGGCCGCGCAGGATGATCTGGAGCGGGTTCACACGCGGCGGATCTCGACGATGGTGGCCAGCCGCCGACCCCGGCGCCGGCCGAGCGCGAAGGTCGCGAGGACCACGACGACGGCGACGGTCACGCCGACCGCGATGGCGATGCCACGGACGTTCGCGATCTCGGTGTCCACGCCACCCTTGAGGTCTGCGAGCTTCGCCTCGATGTCGGCCTTGCGTGATCGGCTCGTTGGTCGGCATCGTCATGCGGGGTGGACTTCCCGGCGTTGCTTGCGGCGCGTCCCGATCTTCCAGGTCAGCGCGCCGCCGATGATGAGGACGATGGTCATGATCCCGTAGGGCGCCCAGGACCAGTTGCCGGTGAACGTCGACCCGGTCTCGGTCTGCAGCGCGCGCAGGCCGCCCACCGTCACGCAGACCACCCCGAAGCCGAGCAGCAGCGCACCGGCCAGGCCGAGCGCGACGACGCGCACGAGCTGCTGGAGCGGGGCGAGCGTCTCCTGCTTGAAGTACGCGACGACGAGCTCCCAGAGCTCGGCGATGACCTGGGGCAGCGGAGGCGGTCGGTCGGGCACGTTTGGATTCAACTCGGAACCGCGTCGGGCTCGGCAAGCGCAGGTCACGATGACGCCGGCGCCGACGGGCTGCGGGACGAGCGCGTCGGCCGTGGGCGCATTCGGGTACTGCGCGATGACTTGGGCCATCTGCTCCCGCTTCGCGATCGCCGGTGCCCTCGGAGAAGCTGCCGTTCAGCAGCAGGGAGAACTCGAGCGGCAGCTTGATGTCGATGAACCCGGTCAGTCCGGCGACGCCGTTGAGCGATCCGGTCTTCGGCAGTGAGCTTCCCCTGCAGCGGCGTGCCGATGAGACTCTTCGCGAGCGTGCCGTGCTCCCCCGCGACCGACATGCCCTTCCGGATCCACGCGAACCGCGGCCGGCTCATCAGCGAGAGCGTCGCGAGCTCGAGCGAGCACGGCGCACGGTTGTCACGCGACAGCCCGGACCCGTCGACCATGTGCAACCCGGCGATCGGCAGGCCGAGGGCCTTGAGCCTGTCGCTGATGACGGCCAGGCCGTTCGCGGTCGTGCCCTCCTTGCCCGCATGGGTCGCGATCTCGCGCGTGAGCAGCTCGCCGGTGAGGTTGTCGCTCGACGAGAGGAAGCCGGCCAGCACGTCGGTGAGCGGCGGTGACTGCAGCGTCGCGATCGTGGCGGTGTCCTTCGGCGCCCTGCCCCGCCCGATCGGCCCGACGTCCACGCCGCGCGCTTCCAGGAGGCGGCCGAGCTGCGTGGCGGCGTTGATCGCGGGATCCGATGCAGCCGGGCCCGAGCCGTCCGGGCCCTGGAAGCCGTCGTTCACGGTCAGTGCGCCGAGCGGACCGATCTCCTTGTCGGTCCGGTAGCTCGTCGGCCAGACGGACAGGTAGCGGGTCGTGTCGTAGTGCGAGTCGTCGCCGTCGATGCCGCCGGGAATCGACTTCACCCCGGCGTGCACGATCGCGTCGGCGAGGTTCTCCAGTGGCGTCACCTGGTCGCCCTTGGTCAGCGGTGCCGCCGGCGAGCCGCGCGCGGCCGCCTCCGACGTGGTGATGCCCGGGTCACCGGACCCGACGAGCCAGAGGTGCTGGACCTCGCCGTTCTTGGGTGCCGCGGCGGCCACCGCCTTGGTCTCGTAGCGGAACTCGGGCCCGAGCTCGTCGAGCGCGGCGGTCGCGGTGAAGAGCTTCTGCGTCGACGCCGGGATGCGCGGGGTGTCGGCCGTGCGACGCCGCGACCGAGCCCGGAGGGAGCCGAGACCGCGAAGCACGCGTCGAGTCCCTGCACGTCCGCGTCGAGGCCGGCCTGGAGCCGCTGGGTGCCGACGTCGTAGACGATCGACTGCGGCACGCGGCGGTGTGGACCAGAGCGGGGTTGCGAGCTTCGGGGCCGGTGCGGCCGCAGCCGGTCCGCCCGGGCCGCGTCAGCGCGAAGACGATCAAGCACGATCGCGACGACGCCCAGGATCGCGGCGAGCGCACGGCGCCGGGTCGCGCGCCCGTCGTTCGCGTGCCGGTCCGTTCGCGTTCCGCCGGGACTGGCGGGTGTCGTTCACGCGAGGCCGCGACGCTCGCGCCACTGCGCGTAGCGGCGGAGGTGGCCGAGCGCGGTCACCGCGCGGTTGGAGGACGCGTAGCAGAGCCGCCCCGTCTCGCGCACGGTGCGCGGCCCGGGGTTGTCGGGTGCGGCGATCGCGAGCTCGGTCGCGGTGAGGATCGGCTTGTCGGTCGCGATCGAGATCTCGGCGGCGGCGCGGGCGAAGCGCTCGTCCTGGCGCTCGTGGTACGCCACGATCCGTTCCAGCCCGTCGCCCGGGTAGTACGGACCGTCCCTCATCATCTGGGCCTGGTTCGACTGGATGCCGAGGCCGAGGTAGACGATCGCGTCGATGCCGGGGTGCCGCGCGACGAGCTCGAGGACCTCCGGGATGGTGTCGCGGGTCTCACCGCCGGCGAGGTCGATCGGGTTGTTGCGGCTCCAGCGGGGCGGCAGCAGGGTGTCGATCTCGGCGAGCAGGTCCTCGGGCATCTCGGCCAGGGTGAGGTCGCGGAGCGGGTGATCGCGTCGGCGGTGACGACTCCCCATCCGCCCGCGGTCGTGACCACCGCGACGTTCGGGCCCCGCGGCAGCGGTTGGGTGGCGAACGTGGCGGCCGCTTCGAACGCCGCTTCGACCGAGTCGGCGCGGGTGATGCCGGCCTGGTGGCACATGCCGTCGAAGACCTTGTCGTCGCTCGCGAGCGCGCCGGTGTGCGAGGCGGCGGCACGCTGGCCGCCCGCGGTCGCGCCACCCTTCAGGATCACGAACGGCTGGCGTGGGGTGATCGCACGGAGCCGGTCGAAGAACGCGCGTCCGTCTCGGATGCCCTCGACGTACGCGAGCCCGACTGCGGTCTCGGGGTCGTCCGCGTAGAACTCGAGGTAGTCGGCAACGCCGACCATCGCCGCGTTGCCGGCGCTGACCCCGCGGCTGATGCCGATGCCCGTCTGCACCGCGTAGTTCTGGAACGACGACACGAAGTTGCCCGACTGGCTGGCCACGCCGATGCGACCGGGTGGCGGTGCGGGGGCGACGATCTGCGCGCACAGCTTGGACGGGGTGGAGATGACGCCCTGCCCGTTCGGCCCCGCCACGAGCACGCCGAGCTGCTCGGCCAGGGCGACCAGCTCGAGCTCGGCCGCTCGCCCCTGCTCCCCCGCCTCGCCGTAGCCCGCGGAGGTGATGAACGCGGCCGTGATGCCCCGCCGCGCGCACGCGGCCAGGAGCTCCGGGTTCGCGGCGGCCGGCGTGCACACGAAGACGAGGTCGACGGTCGCGTCGGCGGCAGCTCGTCGACGGACGTGACCGTCTCGATGCCGAGGATGGTGCCGCCGTCGCGGTTGGTGGCGAAGACCTGGCCCTCGTAGCCCTGGCTCAGGATGTTGTGCAGGGCGACGAAGCCGAACTTCCCGGGGTGGCTCGACGTGCCCGCGACGACGACGCCGCGGGGATCGAACAGCGCGCGCATCTGCTCCGCGGAGCTCATGCAGGACCCACCCGCGACCTCGACCAGCGCGTCGACCGCGACCGGCTGCCCGTCGACGACGATGAGCGGGTTGACGTCGACGGAGAGGATGTCGGGCTCCGCCGCCGCGAGCGCACTGAGGCCGAGGATCGTGGCCGCGAGCGTGTCGCGGTCGACCGCAGGCTCGCCCCGGAACGGACCGAGCAGGGCCTGGGTCTCCAGCTCCTCGATCATCTCGTCGGCGTCGACCCGCTCGAGCGGCACGAGCCGGAAGCTGACGTCGGCGATCGCCTCGGCCAGGATCCCGCCGAAGCCGATCATCACGCAGCACCCGAACTGGCCGTCGCGTGTGCAGCCCGGCGATCAGCTCCCGGGCGCCGCGGACCATCGGGGCGACGAGCAGGTGCACCTCGCCGTCGGCCGCGCGTGGCCGCGGCGGAGCAGGTCGTCGGCCGCATCGCGCACCGCGGTCTCGTCGCCGAGGTCGAGCCGCACCAGCCCCCGCTCGGTCTTGTGCGCGATCGCGTCGCCGCCGAGCTTCACGACGACCGGGAACCCGAGCGCGGTCGGCCGCTTCGACGGCTTCCCCGCTGGTCAGCGCGCTCCGATCCGGCAGCACCGGGACGCCGTAGTCGGCGAGCAGGCGCTTCGAGGCGGCTTCGGAGAGGGTCGTCGACCTCGGAGGGCTCATCGGCCACTCGACGCTAGCGCCACCGACCCGGTTCACCGAGGCAAAGACCGCCGTCGGCCATTGCCGCATCGGGGGTCCGGCGATCGGCCGACGGGGATCCTGGGAGCGTCGCCTAGACGGCTCGGGTGCGGTCCTTCCAGTACTCGTCGCGCAGGACCCGCTTGAGCAGCTTCCCTGCGTCGGTGCGGGGCAGCTCGTCGCGCAGCTCGTAGCCGCGCGGGTCGCTTGTAGCCCGCGACGCGTGCGCGAGACGAACTCCTCGAGGTCGGCGAGGTCGAGCGCGCCGGGAGCCTTGGCCTGGACGATGCAGTAGACGCTCTCGCCCCACTCGTCGTCCGGCACACCGAAGATCGCGACGTCGAGCACCCCGGGGTGCTGGTAGATGATCGCCTCGATCTCCGCCGGGTAGATGTTCACGCCGCCCGAGATGATCATGTCCTTCTTGCGGTCGCAGATGTAGAGGTAGCCCTCCTCGTCCGCGTACGCGATGTCACCCACCGACTTCCACTGCCCTTCCGTCGTACTCGCTCAGCTGCTCGTCGGTGCGGTGGTAGCCGTCCATCGCGAGGCCGGTGGACATGAACAGCTCGCCGTTCTCGCGCGGTCCGCGACCGTGCCGTCGTCCTTCACGATCCGGAACTCGATCCCGCCGTACGGCTTCCCGCACGAACCGGGCTTGCGCAGCTGGTCTTCCGGGCGCAGCACCGTGATGATCCCGAGCTCGGTCGAGCCGTACACCTCGAAGAGGAAGCCGTCGCCGAGCTTCTCGATGATCTCCTGCTTGAGCACGTACGGGACGGGCGCCGCGTTCGCGATGAGGCACCGCATCGTCGAGAGGTCGGCGTGCGCGAGCTCGCTCGGGCGGCAGGCTCACGACCCGCTTGAGCTGGGTCGGCGCGGAGAAGGTGTTCGTCGCGCCGTGCAGCTTCACGGCCGCGAGCCACGCGACGGGGTCGAACTTCCGTAGCACCACGATCGGCGCGCCGAGCGTGTGGTTGATGGACGCGAACGCCAGCGGGCCCGAGTGGTACATCGGCCCGGTGGTGATGTGCACCTCGTTGCCGAACTGCAGGCCGAGCTCGGCGAGCAGGGCGAGCACGATCTCCCGGTTCGTCGTCGTCCGCAGCGCACCCTTCGGCTTGCCGGTGGTGCCCGATGTGTAGAGCATCTGCGCGCCGACGGTCGACGCGTCGGGGGCGACGGGCTCCTCGTCCGGCTGGCCGTCGATCACCTCGGGCCAGGACAACCACCCGTCCGGCACCGCGGCCGGGGCCTCGGTGGCCACGAAGCTGATGTACGCCCGGACCTTCGGCAGCCGGTCCCGGGCCGCATCGATGAGGGGTGCGTACTCGGCGTCGGCGATCACGAGCGTGGCATCCGAGTTGTCGATGACGTACTGCATCTCGTCGGAGTTGAACCGGTACGAGAGCGGGACGGCGACGAGCCCGGCCTTGCGCGCCGCGTGGATCACCGCCAGCACCTCGAGCGAGTTCGGGCCGCACCAGACGAGCCGGTCCCCCTGCTCGACGCCGGCCGCACGCAGCCCGTGGACGAGCCGGTTCACCAGCTCGTTGAGCTCCGCGAAGGTGGTGACCGATGACCGCGCCCCGTGGCTCGCGTCGACGATCACAGCGTGGTGATCCGGCGTGCCGTCGGCGTGGAGCTTCAGGACGTCGGGCATCTCGGTCATGGTTTTCGGCTCCCCCGGGCGGACGTCGGCAGCCTACCGTCGAGCTCGCGAGCGACTCCGGGCCGGGCCCGGCTGCCGAAGGACCCCTCGCGCGCGTCACCATGGGGGCTCACCGATGCCGCTCCGGACCGGAGGATCCCGTGATCTCGATCGTCATGCCCGCCCACAACGAGGCCTCGATGCTCGAGGCGAGTGTGCGCGACGTGGTCACCGGGATGCGCGGGCTGGGCCTGAGCTTCGAGGTGCAGATCGTCGAGAACGGATCGACGGACGGAACGCCGGGGATCGCGACGCGCCTGGCCGAGCAGCTCCCCGAGGTCAAGAGCTCGGAGATGCGTGCGGCGGACTACGGCGAGGCGTTGCGGATGGGGTTGCTCGAGTCGGCGGGCGATGTCGGCGTCGTCTTCGACGTCGACTACTACGACCTGGACTTCCTGAAGGAGGCGCTCGAGCTCCTCGACCGCTCGGACTCGCCCCGCGGTCCGGCGATCGTGGTCGGTTCCAAACGGGCGCCGGGCGCACGCGACGAGCGCAGCTCGCTGCGGCGCGCCGCCACCTCGGTCTTCAGCGGCATCCTGCGGATCGCGTTCGGCCTGACGCTCTCGGACACGCACGGCATGAAGGTGCTGAACCTGCTCGCACTGCGCGACGCAGTGCGAGCCTGCCGCTCGGGCGACGACCTGTTCGACACCGAGCTGATCATCCGCGCCGAGTACAGCGGACTGGTCACCGCGGAGGTGCCGGTGACGGTGAGCGAGCTCCGCCCGTCGCGCACGTCGATCGCGAAGCGGGTGCCGCGGACGCTGCTCGGGATGGCGAAGCTGCGCTGGCGGCTGGGTGGCAAGCCGCGTGAGTAGTGCGGCACTCGCCAGCACCACGGGTGCATGGCTCGTCATCGAAGACGGTGCGGTGGCGCAGCGGGGTGATCGCGACGCACCGATCCGGGCCCGGCTGGTGGGCGACGTCGTCTTCTCCCCCGGCTTCGTGGACATCCAGACGAACGGGGTCGGTGCCGTCGACTTCTGGCGGGCCGACCCGGAGGAGTGGCGCAGTGCGGGCCGCGGGATGCTCGCCGCGGGAGTCACGTCGTACCTGCCCACGCTCGTGAGCTCCCCGCGCGACGGCTACCGGCACGCGCTCACCCGTGTCGCGGCCGCGCAGGTGGACGCGGCGCGGAACGGACTCCCCCGGATCGAAGGCGTGCACCTGGAGGGCCCGTTCCTCGGGGACGCGCCGGGCGCGCACCCCACCGACCTGCTCGGGACGGTGGACGTCGACTGGCTCGTCGACCTGCTCGACTCCCAACCTGGTCTCGTCCGGCTCGTGACGATCGCGCCGGAGGCCGACCCCGAGCTCCTCGGGACTCGCGCGCTGGTCGAGCGGGGCGTCAAGGTGTCGCTGGGCCACTCGCGCTGCACCTACGAGCAGGCCATCGCCGCGGCCGACGCCGGTGCGACGCTCGTCACCCACCTCTTCAACGGCATGGGCCCGCTCGGGCATCGTGCGCCCGGGCTCCCCGGCGCCGCGCTCGACGACGACCGCCTGACGCCGAGCCTCATCCCCGACTTCGTGCACGTGCACCCCGTGGCCCTGCGACTCGCCGCGCTCCGCAAGCCCTGCATCATGATCACCGACGCGGTCGGTGTCGGCATCGACTACTTCGGGCAGCACGTCACGGACCGCGACGGCGCGGCCTACCTGGACGACGGGACGTTGACCGGCTCGACCATCGCGATGGACGCCGGGGTGCGGAACCTGCAGACGCTCATCGGACTCCCGGCGGCCATCGACATGGCGACCGTCACGCCGGCGAGGGCGCTGAGCATCGAGAGCTACGCGGCTCGGGGCATCGGCGGCCGGGCCGACCTCGTCGCGCTCGACCGGTCGAGCCTCGAAGTCGTCGCAGTATGGCTGGCCGGAGAACCCGCGTACGCTCGGCCCTGATGCCGGCCGTCGCCCTGTTCGTCACCTGTGTGGTCGACCAGCTCGCGCCGGAGGTCGGGATCAGCGCGGTGCGCCTGCTCGAGGCGGCGGGGGTCACGGTGGCGTTCCCCGAGGCCCAGACCTGCTGCGGCCAGCCCGCGTGCAACGCCGGCGAGCCGGAAGCGGCGACCCGGCTCGCGCGGCACTTCCTCGATGTGTTCGAGCCGTTCGACGCCGTTGTCGCGCCATCGGGCTCGTGCGTCGCGATGGTGCACCATTGGTACGAACGCCTGCTGAACGGACGCGACGCGGAACGGGCGCACGCCCTCGCGGCGAAGACCTACGAGCTGACGAGCTTCCTGGTCGACGAACTCGGGGTCGAGGACGTGGGTGCACGCGTCGATGCGACGGTCACCGTGCACGACGCGTGTCACGGCATCCGGAACCTCGGGGTTCGCGACGCGCCGCGCCGGCTCCTGGAGACCGCCGGCGCGACGATCGTCGAGCTCGACGAAGCGGAGACCTGTTGCGGCTTCGGTGGCACGTTCTCGGTCGAGCACGGTGAGATCGCCGCGCCGCTGGCCGACGACAAGCTGGCGCACGCCGCGGCGAGCGGCGCGCAATGGCTCGCGAGCGGCGACGTCGCGTGCCTCCTGCACCTCGAAGGCCGGCGCCGGCGGACCGGCGTCGGACCCGAGCCGGTCCACGTCGCGCGGCTCCTCGCCGACGGGCTCCCGAAGGAACGGGTGTGAGCCACGGGATCGTGACACCCGGTGAGACGCTCGCCGCGCGCGCGACCAGTGCCGTCGCCGATCCGGACCTGCAGCACGCGCTCCGCAACCTGGATCAACGCCTCTTCACCGCGCGTGACGTCGACGCGAAGTTCCCCGAGCTCAAGGAACGCGCCGCCGCGGTGCGGCGCGAGACGCTCGCTGATCTTCCCGCTTGGCTCGACCGGACGGAGACCGTCCTCTCGGGGCTGGGCGTGCACGTGCACCGTGCCGCCACACCGGAGGACGCCCGGCGCATCATCGTGGCGATCGCCCGCGAGGAGGGCCTGACCCGTGCGGTGAAGTCCAAATCCATGGCGACCGAGGAGATCGATCTCGCCGACGCGCTGGAAGCGGCGGGGATCGAGACGGTCGAGACCGATCTCGGCGAGTACATCGTCCAGGTCGCGGGCGAACGGCCGTCGCACATGATCGTGCCCGCCATCCACAAGACCCTCGCCCAGGTCGCGGCGGTGCTGCAGACGCGCGCCGACGAGGAGCTGCCGGTCGAGCACGAAGCCATCACCGCGTGGGCGCGGGACCATCTCCGGCAACGGTTCCTCGCCGCCGACTTCGGCATCACCGGCGGCAACTTCGTCGCCGCGGACACCGGGACGCTGGTCCTCGTCACGAACGAGGGCAACGGTGACCTCTGCACGATCATCCCCCGGGTCCAGGTCGCGGTGGTCCCGGTCGAGAAGGTCATCCCCCGGTTCTCGGACCTCGCGACGCTCCTGCCGCTCCTGACCATGAGCGCGACCGGTCAGCGCATCTCGAACTACGTCACCATGATCAACGGGCCGCGCCGCGACGGTGAGATCGACGGCCCGGAGACGCTGCACGTCGTCCTGCTGGACCACGGACGCCTGCGCCTCGTCGGCACCGCGTACGAAGACATGCTCGCCTGCATCCGGTGTGGCGCGTGCCTCAACGTGTGCCCGGTGTTCCGTCGCATCTCCGGTCACGCGTACGACGCGGTCTACAGCGGGCCGATGGGCAAGGTCCTCACACCGCTCCTGTCGTTGGACGGGGCCGACGGCCGCGAGCTCCCCGAGGCGTCGACCCTGTGCGGCGCGTGCACTGAGGCGTGCCCGGTCGAGATCCCGCTCGCGGACCTCCTGGTGCGCCTGCGCGCGGACCTACGTCGCCCGGGTGCGGTCGACCCTCTCCCCGCTCCCACCTCCGCCGCCGGCGCCGGCGGTCACCAGCGCCGGCCCGGAGAGGGGTACGACTCGCGTGTGCTGGCCACCCCGCTCGCTTCGAGGCCGCCGCCCCGGAGTGCGCGGCGAGCCGCGTTCGACGCGTGGGCCCGCCTGTGGTCGAGCCCGGCCGGCTACGCCCGAACCACCGCGTTCGCGCGCCTCGGCGCCCGCGTGGTCGGGCGCGGCGGCGGTCCGCGCTGGACGCGTGGGAAGGTCATTGGGCTCGGCTCCTGGACCGCGACCCGCGACGCGCCCCGACCGGCCGATCGGTCGTTCCGGTCTCGATGGGCCGCCCGGGCCCACGGTGACGAGCAGTGGTGAGTGGACCGGTGCTGACCCAGCAGTTCCTGCTCGCCGCGGCCGAGAACGGGATGGTGGTGCACGGACCGCATTCGCCCGAAGCGGCGACGCGCCTCGCGGTGGACCGGACGCTCGCGCGCTCGGGCGAGCGGCGCGTCGCGGTCCCGGTGGCCGACCCGCTGCTCGAGACGCTCGGCCTGCGCGACGCGCTGGCCTGGGCCGGGGTCGAGCTGCTGCCTGCGAACGACGTCGGGTGGCGCGACGAGATCGGGGCAGTGGGCGCGGGCGTGACCGGAGCCCGCGCCGCCATCGCCGCGACGGGGACGCTGCTGCTGCCCTGTGGCCCGGGCCAACCGCGTGGGACCCACATCATCCCGCCCGCGCACGTCTGCATCGTCCGGGCCGGCGATCTCGTCGCGACGATCGAGGACGCGATCGCGCTGCAGTCGTCCGAACGGCATCCGAGCAACATGAGCTGGGTGAGTGGCCCGAGTCGCACGGCCGACCTCGAGATGCGCCAGACGATCGGCGTCCACGGCCCGAAGTCCCTCGACGTCGTGGTCGTGACCGCGTGAACGCGTGAATCGGTACGCGGCGGCGCTGTCGCAGCACCCGATCCCCGCGCACGCAGTGGGTGAGGTCGCGGGCAGCATCCTCGAGCAGCTCGACGGCGAGCCGCCCGACCTCGCCGTCTTCTTCGTGTCGCCCCACTTCGTCGGCGCGCTCGACGACATGACCGAAGCGCTGCGACGGCTGCTCGAGCCGGGCGCGCTCGTCGGCATGACTGCACTCGCGGTGATCGGCGGGGCGGTCGAGGCCGAGCGGGTGCCTGCGCTCTCGGTCTGGGCGGCGTGCCTCGACGGCTCGGTCACCCCCGTCGGCCTGCAGATGGTCGAGACCCCGGACGGTGCCGCGATCAGTGGCTGGCCGGTGGCCGAGGGATCCGACGAGGCCGCGGGACCGCCGCACACGCTGTTGCTGCTCGCGGACCCGTTCACGTTCCCCATCGAGGCGTTCATCACCCGGCTCGCCGACGATCACCCCGATCTGCAGGTCATCGGCGGTCTCGCGTCGGCCGCACCGGGCCCGGGCGGCAACCGCCTCGCCCTCGACGGCGATCTCCGCCGCGAGGGTGCGGTCGGGGTGCTGCTGCGCGGCGGGCCTCGGGTGCGCGCCGTGGTCTCGCAGGGGTGCCGTCCGGTCGGTCGCGCGTACATCGTCACCGATGCGCACGACAACGTCATCCGCGAGCTCGGGGGCCAGCCTGCGCTCGAGCGGCTCGCCGAAGTCGCGGAGGGCCTGCCCGACGACGAGCGCCTGCTCCTGTCCCAGGGGTTGCAGATCGGGATCGTCGTCGACGAGCACCAGGCGGAGTTCGGCCGCGGTGACTTCCTCGTCCGCAGCGTGCTCGGCGCGAGCAAGGAGGACGGGTCGATCTCCGTCGGGACCACCGTCGACGTCGGGCGCACCGTCCAGTTCCAGGTCCGTGACGCGATCGCCGCCGACGAGGACCTGAGCGAGCTGCTCGTCGGCGCGGATGCCAGGGCCGCGCTGCTCTTCGCGTGCACCGGGAGGGGCGAGGACCTCTTCGGCCTCCCGAACCACGACGCCGAGCTCGTGGAGGACCATCTGGGTCCGCTGCCGGTCGCCGGGGCGTTCTGCGCTGGTGAGCTCGGCCCGGTCGGTGGGCGGAATTACGTGCACGCCTTCACGGCCAGTCTCGCCCTCTTCGAGGACTGAGCCGGAACCTCCGGATGGCCCGGTTGGGCTGTGGGTATGTGCTCGGCGGTCGGCAGTCTCCGACCTAGGCTCGGCGAGAGATCGTTGGAACGCCGGATCGAACGAGGAGTGTGACCGTGGCGGCCGCCGCAGCGACATCATCAATGCCGAGCGACATCGAGATCCGGGGCATCAACGTGGTCCGTGGCCTGACCGTGGACGCGGTCCAGAAAGCCAGCTCCGGGCACGCCGGGACGCCGATGGCGCTGGCCCCGCTGGCTCACGTGCTCTTCACCCGGGTCATGACCTACGACGCCTCGGACCCGCACTGGCCCGACCGCGACCGGTTCGTGCTCTCGAACGGGCACGCGTCGATGCTCCTCTACTCGTACCTCTACCTCACCGGCTTCGGGCTCGAGCTCTCGGACATCGAGCAGTTCCGGCAGTGGGGATCGCGAACGCCGGGCCACCCCGAGTACGGGCACGTGCCCGGCGTCGAGGTCACGACCGGGCCGCTCGGGCAGGGCATCGCCAACGCGGTCGGTCTCGCGCTCGCGGAAGCGAACCTCCGGGAGCGCTTCGGGCCGACGGTCACCGATCATCACGTCTTCGCGATCATGGGCGACGGCTGCCTCGAGGAAGGGGTGAGCCACGAGTCGTGCTCGCTCGCCGGGCACCTCGGTCTCGGCCGGCTCGTCGCGATCTACGACGACAACCACATCACGATCGACGGCCCGACCGAGCTCGCGCTCACCGACGACCCGGTGCTGCGCTTCCGCGGCTACGGATGGCACGTCATCGAGGTCGGCGAGATCGCGAACGACCTCGACGCGCTCGAGCGGGCGCTCCGCGAAGGAATGGCGGAGACCGAGCGCCCGAGCGTCATCGTGCTGCGCAGCCACATCGGCTGGCCGTCACCCAAGTACACCGACACCGCCAAGGCTCACGGTGAGGCGATCGGTCAGGACGCCGACGAGGTGCGCGCGATCAAGGAGATGCTGGGCCTGGCGCCGGACGAGCACTTCGTCGTCCCCGACGACGTGCTCGAGTACTACCGCGCCGCGGGTGTCCGCGGTCGCGGCGCCGCGCGAGGACTGGGAGCAGGCGTCGCGCCGCCTGGAGCGACGCGGAGCCGGGCCTCGCCGAGGACTACGCGGCGTGTCTCGCGGGTCGTGGCGTCGACGGGTGGGCGAGCAAGCTGCCGACCTGGGCGGCGGGCGAGTCGGTCGCGACGCGTCAGGCCTGCTCCGAGACGCTTGACGCGATCACCGACGTCGTACCCGGTCTGGTCGGTGGCGGGGCGGACCTCACCGGGAACACCGGCACCAAGCTGCAGGCGGACGCCGGGGTCATCAGCACCCACGAGTTCCGCGGTCGCCAGATCCACTTCGGGATCCGCGAGCACGGCATGGGCGCGATCATGAACGGGATGTCGTCGGGCTACTTGTTGCCCTTCGGCGGGACGTTCTTCGTCTTCAGTGACTACATGCGGGGCGCGGTGCGCGTCGCCGCGCTGTCCGGCTACAAGGTGGCGTTCGTCTGGTCGCACGACTCGATCGGGGTCGGCGAGGACGGACCCGACGCACCAGCCCGTCGAGCAGCTCGCGGCGATGCGCGCGATGCCCGGCATCCGGGTGATCCGACCCGGGGATGCGAACGAGACGGCCGAGGCGTGGCGCGTGCATCTCGACAACGACGGCCCGACCGCGCTGATCCTCACCCGCCAGAAGGTCCCAGTGTTGGAGAACACCGGAGAACGGGCTGAGCGCGGTGTCGCACGCGGCGCGTACGTGCTCGTTGACGAGCAGCCCGGCGACCCGGACATCGTGCTCATCGGCACCGGCTCCGAGGTGCAGCTGTGCGTCGGAGCGCACCAGGAGCTCTCGGCGCGCGGCGTCTCGGTGCGGGTCGTGTCGATGCCCTGTTGGGAGCTGTTCGCGGCACTGCCCGACGACGAACAGGCCGAAGTCCTGCCGCCCGGCGTGCTCACGCTCTCGGTGGAAGCCGCGACCACGTTCGGGTGGGAGCGGTACGCCGACGACAGCATCGGGATCGACCACTTCGGCGCCTCCGCTCCGGGTGACGTGACCATGCGCGAGTTCGGCTTCACCGTGGAGAACGTGGTGGCCCACGCCGCAGCTCTGCTCGCACTCGAGGAGGACGCATGACCAGCTCGATCGCCCGGCTCAACGACTTCGGCCAGAGCCCCTGGTACGACAACGTGACCCGCACCATGGTGCGCGGCGGTGGGCTCCAGCAGCTCATCGACGAGGACGGGATCCGCGGGGTGACGTCCAACCCGACGATCTTCGACAAGGCGATCGCCGGCGGCGAGGGCTACGACGACCAGCTCGTCGAGCTGCACCGCCGGGGCGTTGGCGCCGAGGACGCGTTCTGGGCGCTCGCGGTGGACGACATCGGAGGCGGCGCCGACCTCCTGCGGCCGATCTACGACCGGCTGGACCGCGGTGACGGGTTCATCTCGATCGAGGTGTCGCCGCTCCTGGCCCACGACACCGAGTCCACGATCAAGCAGGCGGCCGCGCTGTTCGAGCGCCTCGGCCGGCCGAACGTCCTGATCAAGATCCCCGCGACGCTCGAGGGCATCCCGGCGATCGAGGAGACCATCGCGGCGGGCATCAACGTCAACGTGACGTTGATCTTCAGCCTTGAGCGCCACGCGAGCATCATCGAGGCCTATCTGAAGGGGCTCGAGCGCCTGGTGGCGGGGGGCGGCGACCCGGGGGGCGTGAGCTCGGTGGCGTCGTTCTTCGTGAGCCGGGTGGACACCGAGACCGACCCGCGCCTACCCGAAGGGCTCACCGCTGCTGGGCCAGGCCGCGGTGGCGAACGCGAAGCTCGCCTACGCGCTCTTCCGCGAGAAGTTCGCGGGGCCACGGTGGGACGCGTTGGCCACGAAGGGGGCGAAGCTGCAGCGGCCGCTGTGGGCGTCGACCTCGACGAAGAACAAGGCCTACTCCCCCACGCTGTACGTGGACTCCCTCATCGGACCGGACACCGTCAACACGCTGGCGCCCGCGTCGATCGACGCCCTGCACCAGGGCGATGCCCACCTGCGGGCGAACACGGTCGCGGAGGACGTCGACGGCGCGCGGAAGGTGATGGCTGACCTCGCCGCCGCGGGCATCGACTTCGACGACGTCACCGCCACGCTCGAGCGCAACGGCGTCGACTCGTTCGCACAGTCGTACCAGGACCTCATCGCGACGCTCGAGAAGCGCACCGCCGAGATCGCCTGACCCGCCCTCCCTCCCGTCTTGGCGTCACGTACCCCGCCTATGTGCGGGTAGATGACGCCAGATCAGGTGGTCGTGCCGACGGCGAGGGCGGCGCGGAGGTGGTCGACGAGCTCGGCGCGCGACGTGCGCGCGTTGAGCCCGCTCGTACTGGGCATGACGTAGGCGGGCACGCCGCCGAACGGCTCCGGTTGCCGTCCCGGGAGTGCGCGCTTTTCGACGGCGGCGCGGTAGCCCGCGAGCCCGACGAAGCAGATCACTCCGGGCCGGAGCCACTCCACAAGTCGTTCGACGCGCGCCTTGCCCTCGCGGTACTCGCCCGCGCGCAGCTCCCCCGCGCCGACGGTCGCGCGCTTCACGAGATCCGTCATCCCCATCCCGTGGTGGCGCAGCGCGTGCCACGGGTCGCGGGCGACCGACGCCACGCCGGCTTCGATCGCCGCGGACCAGAACCGGTTGCTGGGACCGGCGAATCCGAGCCCCGCGTCCGCGGAGCGCAGGCTCGGGTTGAGCCCGCACATGAGGATGCGCAGGTCCGGGCCGACGAAGTCGGGCAGCGTGCGCAACCGGGTGCCGCGGATCTGGATCCAGTCGCCGTCAGCGTCGCACCGGTCCACCGCGAAGCCGGCGCCTTCGATGACCGCGACGAGTGGATCCGGTTCCCAGCTCGCGAAGAACCGGCCGGAGAAGCTGTCCCCCGGGAGCGCGTAGCCCGAGTAGTCGCCCCGCAGCATCGCGATCGCCAGGGGCGCGCCCGGCACCGTCGCCCGATGGAGCTGCGCGAGCGCCAGTGGGAGGCGCGGCTTCGGGACGTGCAGGTAGCTCGCCATCGCCCACGCACCATGCAGCGACTGCGGGCGGATCGGCAGCGCTTCCAGGTCTGCTTGCACCACGCGCGCGGCGGGGACGGCGACGCGGGCCAGCTCCAGCATGGCGGCGGCGGCGTCGAGCGCGACGACCGGCGCGCCGAGCTCCCCCGTGTACCGGCCGGGCCCGCAGCCGAGATCGATCCGCGGCGCGCCCGGGGTGATCGCGGCCACGAACTCGGACGGGTCGACGCGGGCGGAGTGGGCGCGCCGTTCGGCCCATTCGGCGGCGCGGTCCTCGTAGATGTGGACTGTCGGCTGATCCATCCCTCGTATGATCCCGCGCGGCCGACCGGAGGACTGAGAAATGGCTTCACCCAGCGGCGCCCCCAATGTCGCGCCCTCGGCCGCGCTCGTCGTCTTCGGCGCCACCGGGGATCTCGCGTCCCGGAAGCTCTACCCCGCGCTGACCCGGTTGGCCGAGCGCGGGCAGCTCCCGGAGGAGTTCGCGCTGATCGGCGTGGCCCGCACCCAGATGTCCGACGACGACTTCAAGCAACGGGCGCCGGAGCTCGCGAAGCACTGCGTGTCCTTCCGCTACGTCGCGGGGTCCTACGACGACGCGGACACGTTCACGCGCCTGAAGGAGGCGCTCGACGCCGAGGACATCAGCAGCGAGACCGGTGGCAACCGGCTCTACTACCTCGCCACGGTGCCGACCGCGTTCGCGACCGTCGCCGAGGCGCTGGGGAAGGCCGGACTGGCGGAGGAGCCGCCGGGCGCCTTCCGCCGGCTCGTCATCGAGAAGCCGTTCGGGCGTGATCTCGCGAGCGCCGAGCAGCTCGACGACTGCCTGCACGAGGTGTTCCAGGAGCATCAGATCTTCCGCATCGACCACTACCTGGCCAAGGAGACGGTGCAGAACATCCTGGCGCTGCGGTTCGCGAACGCGATCTTCGAGCCGGTGTGGAACCGCCGCTACGTCGATCACGTCGAGCTGACGGTCGCCGAGGATCTCGGGGTCGGCCACCGCGGCACGTTCTACGAGCAGGCCGGCGCGCTGCGGGACATCGTCCAGAACCATCTGCTCCAGGTGCTCGCGCTCACCGCGATGGAGCCGCCGGCGAGCTTCTCGGCGAACGCAGTGCGCGACGAGAAGGTCAAGCTGCTCCACTCGGTCCGCCCGCTGCACCCGTGGGATCTCCCCCAGCTCGTCGTCCGGGGCCAGTACGAACCGGGTGAGATCGACGGCGAGCCGGTGCCGGGATACCGCGAGGAGGAAGGCGTCGCGCCGGACAGCACGACCGAGACGTTCCTCGCCCTGCGCCTGGAGATCGACAACTGGCGCTGGGCCGGGGTCCCGTTCTACGTGCGGACCGGCAAGCGGTTGCCGCACCGGATCACCGAGGTCGCGGTCCACTACAAGCAGGTGCCGTTCCTGCCGTTGCCCAAGAGCGCAGTCGACTCGCTCGAGCCGAACACGACCGTTGTGCGCATCCAGCCCGACGAAGGCGTGGAGGTCGCGTTCGCGGCCAAGGTGCCGGGCTCGCCGTTCCGGGTCAAGACCGTCGACCTCGACTTCTCGTACCAGGAGGCGTTCGACGAGGAGCCGCCGGAGGCCTACGAGCGGGTGCTGTTCGACGCGCTGGCCGGTGATGCGACCCTGTTCATCCGCAGCGACGAGGTGCTCCAGTCCTGGCGGATCGTCATGCCGCTGGTCGAGGCCTTCCAGCACAACGCGCTGCCGCTCTGGTTCTACCCGGCCGGCACGTGGGGACCGCCAGAAGCCGACGCGCTCTTCGGCCACGAGGCCGACAACCACTGGAGGACACCGTGACGAGCTTCAAGGGTGAGGTCCGCGAGGTCGGCGACGTCGCCGCGGCGTTCGCGGACCTCGTGGCGCAACGCAAGCCTTCGTCCATCGCGCTCTCGGGCGGTTCGACGGCGGAGGAGGCGTACGCGGCGCTCGCGACGCGCGGGCTCGACTGGTCGGACACGGAGGTGTTCATCGGCGACGAGCGGTTCGTTCCCGTCGACGACCCGGACTCGAACGAGGGGATGATCCGCCGGGTGCTCTTCTCGACCGCCGCGCCCAAGGCGCTGCACTCGATGGCCGGCGCCGGCGCGACCGTCGAAGCCGCAGCCGCCGCGTACGACGACCTCGTGCGCGGGAGCGACCCGATCGACCTCGTGCACCTCGGCCTGGGCCCGGACGGCCACACCGCGTCCCTGTTCCCCGGCGCGGCGACGCTCGCCATCGCCGACCGGCTGGTGGTCAGCGCGGGAGACGAGCTGCACCCACATCCGCGGCTGACGTTCACCTACCCGGCGATCGCGCGCAGCCCGCTCGTCGTGTTCACCATCGCGGGTGAAGAGAAGCGCGAGGCGTTCGCCCGCGTGCGCGCCGGTGACGAGGCCATGCCCGCGGCCCGCGTGACCGCGGCTGAGATCATCTGGCTCGCGGACAAGCCCGCCCTCGGCTGACCAAGCTCGTTTCGGGGCGCCGCAGCGTCGCCCTGACGACCTCGGGACTCCCCGAAACCAGTGGGGGTCAGTCGCCCCAGCGCGGTCGGGCGTCGGGTGGGATGCCGAGCGCGGCGCGGCCGAGGCCCTCGAGCGCGAGGTCGTTCGTGGGCGGGTGCAGTGGACCGGCCTGCACGTCGCGGAACAGCCGCTCGACCGGCAGGCGCCGGTACAGGCCACTGCCGCCGACCATGCGGAAGCACTTGTCGACGGCGGCGACGGCCGCGTTCGTCACGCAGTACTTCACCGCGATCACCTCGTGGGCAGGAAGGAGCTGGGTCTCGCGCCGGCGAATCGTGTCGTAGAGCAACGCGCGCGCCGGACGGATCAAGGCGTCGACTTCACCCGCGTTGAAGATGATCCCGGGCTGGCGCGACAGCGGGAGCTCCATCCCGCCGAGTGTGCGGTTCGCGAGGTACGACGACGTGAAGGCGGCCGCGGCCTCCGCGATGCCGAGATACACCGACGCGACGGTGCACGTGAACCAGGAGAGCATCGACTCGCTCCGCCGGTTCCACTCGTCCCACGGTGTGCCGACCTGCGCCATGAACTCCGGGACGAAGACGTTGTCGAAGATGACGTCCCAGGAGCCGGTGCCGCGCATCGACATCGTGTCCCAGGTGTCCACGAACGACAGGCCGGGCGCGTCGCGACCGATCGCGAAGAGCAACAGGCCGCTGCCGTCGGTCAGCCCCGCGGTGCCGTAGAACACGTCGAGCGCGGGCGCGAGGGAGCAGAAGGCCTTGCGGCCGTGGATCTTGTAGCCGCCTTCCACCCGCTCGGCGGGGGTCGACGATGCCCGCACGTTGAGGCCCGTCGCCGCGTCGGTGAACGATCCGCCGATCAGGATCCCGCTCGCCGCGAGCTGGAGGACCATGCGCGCCTCGGCCTGGCCGTCCCGCAGCGACTCGGACGCCGCACCCAGTCCGAACAGGTGCATGTTCGTGGCCAGCGCGGTGGACGCGCAGCCGCCCGCGAGGATCGACTGGGCCCGGCAGACGGTGGCCAGGTCCGCGCCCCCGCCGCCGAGCTCCTCGGGGATCGGCAGGGCGAGGTATCCGGACTCCTTCAGCCGGGCGAAGTTCTCGTGCGGGAAGCGGCCGTCACGGTCCACCTCGGCCACGCGGGTCCCGAACTCGGCCGCCAGCTCCTCGGCCAGGGCGATCACGTCTTGACCGGTCGCGCTCACGCAATGCTCCTGATCTGCCCGGACTCGAACGGTGAAATCTAGCGGGAGGACCGGCGCGTAGGCTGCCCAGCGTGATCACCCCCGATGACGCGAGGTCGCTGCTGCACGCGCCCCTCGCCGAGCTCATGGACGCCGCGGGCCGGCTCCGGGACGAGCACCACGGCAACCGGGTCACCTACTCCCCGAAGGTCTTCATCCCGCTGACGATGCTGTGCCGCGACCGCTGCGGGTACTGCACGTTCGCGAAGCCCCCGGCCCGCCTCGACCACGCCTACCTCCCGCTCGAGGAGGTCCTCGCGATCGCCCGGGCCGGTGCCGCGCTGGGCTGCCACGAAGCGCTCTTCACCCTCGGCGAGGGTCCCGAGGACCGCTACCCCGTGGCGGCGGAGTGGCTGGCCGCGCACGGCTACTCGACGACGATCGACTACCTCGAGGCCGCGTGCCACGCGGTGCTCGATGAGACCGGGCTCCTCCCCCACGCGAACGCCGGCGCGCTGAGCCAGGCCGACCTCGAACGCCTCCGGGCCGTCAGCCCGTCCCAGGGGATGATGCTCGAGTCGCTCGCGGATCGGCTCCACGAGCCCGGCGGGCCGCACCACGGCGCGCCGGACAAGACCGCGAGTCGCCGGCTCGAGACGCTCGAGGCCGCGGGCCGGGCGCGCATCCCGTTCACCACCGGGATCCTGGTCGGCTTCGGTGAGACGCCGGAGGAGCGCCTCGACGCCCTGCTCGCGATCCGGGCGGCCCACGAGCGCCACGGTCACGTACAGGAAGTCATCGTGCAGAACTTCCTCCCCAAAGCGGGCACGAAGATGCACGACGCGCCGCCGTGCCCTCCCGAAGACCTGTTGCAGTCGATCGCGATCGCCCGGCTGGTGCTCGGCGGGGCGATGCACATCCAGGCCCCGCCCAACCTGACCGACGCCGACGGCCTGGGCGACCTCGTCGCTGCGGGCATCGACGACTGGGGCGGCGTGTCGCCCCTCACCGCGGACCACGTGAACCCCGAGCGGCCCTGGCCCGCGCTGGAGCTGCTGCGCGGCGCGACGGAGGCGGCCGGCAAGACGCTCGCACCGCGTCTCACCGTCTACCCGGAGTACGTGCGCGACCCGGAGCAGTGGCTCGACCCGGACGTTCGCTTTCCGGTCCTGTGCGCGAACGACCTCGAAGGCCTCGCCCGCGACGACGACTGGGCGAGCGGCGGCGACACCCCACCCCGTACCCTGGTGCCACCGCCGACGCCGGCGCGCGCCGGTGGCCCCGTGGGTGCGGTGCTCGACGGCGTGCGCAACGGCGAAGAGGTCGGGGTGGACGAGATCGTCACCCTGCTCGGTGCGCGCGGCCCCGAGTTCGCGGCCGTCTGCGAGGTGGCGGACGAGCTCCGGCGCGAGCTCGTCGGCGACCCGGTCACGTTCGTCCGCAACCGCAACATCAACTACACGAACATCTGCACGTTCAAGTGCCGGTTCTGCGCGTTCTCGAAGGGTCCGCTCTCGCTGAACCTGCGCGGCGATCCGTACCTGCTCGGCGTCGAGGAGATCCAGGCCCGGGTCGTCGAAGCGGTCGAGTGCGGCGCCACCGAGGTGTGCCTGCAGGGCGGCATCCACCCGGACTTCGACGGCGACTACTACCTCGACATCGCCCGGGCCGTGAAGGCCGTCGCGCCGGGCATCCACGTGCACGGGTTCACCGCGCTGGAGGTCACCGAGGGTGCGAAGCGGCTCGGCATGGACCTCGCGGAGTACCTGACCCTCGCGAAGGAGGCCGGCCTGGCCACGTTGCCCGGCACGGCGGCGGAGATCCTCGACGACGAGATCCGGGCGCTGATCTGCCCGGACAAGATCAACACCGAGGAGTGGCTCGAGGCCCACCGCGTCGCGCACGGTGTCGGCCTGCGATCGAACGTCACGATCATGTTCGGCAGCGTCGAGCGCCCGGTGCACGTGGCCAACCACCTCGTGCGCACGCGGGAGCTGCAGAAGGAGACGGGCGGCTTCACCGAGTTCGTGCCGCTGCCCTTCGTGCACATGGCGACGCCGATCTTCCTGCAAAAGAAGGCGCGCAAGGGTCCGACGTTTCGGGAGCTGATGCTGATGCAGGCGGTCGGTCGCATCGCGTACCGGGGTTGGATCGACAACATCCAGGTGTCCTGGGTGAAGACCGGGATCGCGGGGGCCCGTCAGGCGCTCCAGGCCGGGTGCAACGACCTCGGTGGCACGCTGATGGACGAGAACATCTCGCGCGCGGCCGGGGCGAACCACGGCCAGGAGGCCGACGAGACGGACTTCCACGCGATGGTCGATCCGCTCGGTCGCCCGCTCGAGCAGCGCACGACGTTGTACGGCCGGGTCACCACCGTCGGCCGTCGCCTCCGCCCCGCACCCGAGCCGCACGACCACGCCCCCGAGGCCGCGGTGCCGGTGGTGCTGCGCAGCTCCGCACCGGTGCAGGCGTAGCGCGGGCAACATGAGCACGACCAGGACGGGCAGTTCGGATCGCGAGCAGGAGAGACTGTGACCCTCGATGTAGTGGGCATCGGCAATGCACTGGTCGACGTGCTGAGCCACGAGACCGATGAGTTCGTGACCGAGCAGGGCATGGTCAAGGGCACCATGGCGCTGATCGACACCGAGCGCGCCGAGTCGTTGTACTCGGCGATGAACCCGGCGGTGGAGATCTCGGGCGGCTCGTGCGCGAACACGATGGTCGGGCTCGCGTCGTTCGGCAGCAGTGCCGCCTTCATCGGCCGCGTCTGCACCGATCAGCTCGGCGCGGTCTACGCGCACGACCTGCGCGCCGCGGGCGTCCAGTTCGACACGCCTCCCGCCACCGAGGGCCAGCCGTCGGGCCGCTGCCTCATCGTCGTGACGCCGGACGCCGAGCGGACGCTGAACACGTACCTGGGTGCGTCGGCGGAGCTGGGTGAGTCCGACGTCGACCACGAGCTCGTCGGCGCCGCGTCGATCACGTACCTCGAGGGGTACCTCTGGGACTCCCCCGGCGCGCAGGTGGCGTACCGCGCCGCGGCGGCGCGCGCGACGAGGCGGGCAACCGGGTCGCGCTCGACGCTGTCCGACCTGTTCGCCGTCGAACGCCACCGGGAGACGTTCCTCGACCTGGTTGCCGGCTCGGTCGACATCCTCTTCGCGAACGAAGCCGAGATCTGCGGGCTCTACGAGACCGACGACTTCGACGCCGCGGTCAAGCAGGTCACCGGGCACTGCGAGGTCGCGGCGCTGACCCGCAGCGAGCAGGGTGCGGTCATCCTGCGGGGCGACGAGGTGCACGTCGTTCCGGCGCACCCGATCCCGGGCGGCCGGCTCGTCGACACCACGGGTGCCGGAGATCTCTACGCGGCCGGGTTCCTGCACGGCTTCACCCGCGGCTACGAGCTCGATCTCTGCGGCCGGCTCGGCGCGCTCGCGGCGTCGGAGATCATCTCCCACATCGGGGCGCGTCCCGAGACCAGCCTGGCGGAGCTCGCGCGGCCACTGCTCCCGACCGGCTGATGCAGAAGCTCCCCCGCTACCGGACCGGCGACGCGGATCTGGACCTGGCGGTCGCGGCGCTCGTCGACGAGGTCCAACCGGGCCGCAACGCCGACCTGGTCTTCGAGCTCGTCACGTCTGCGCTGCGGATGGCGCTCGACGGCGCCTCACGCGGCGACCTGAAGGTGGCCAATGCCGCGCTGAAGGAGCTGCGCTACGCGTTCCATGTCTTCGCGCCGTATCGCGCCGCGCGCAAGGCGTCGATCTTCGGCTCGGCGCGCACGCAGCCGGACGACCCGCTCTACGACCAGGCCCGCCGCCTCGCCACCGCGCTCGCCGCGCACGATTGGATGGTCATCACCGGCGCCGGCCCCGGGATCATGACAGCCGGCATCGAGGGCGCGGGCGTCGAGAACGCGTTCGGCGTGACGATCCGGCTCCCGTTCGAGGCGACGACGAGCGAGTTCCTGGCCGGCGACCCGAAGCTCGTGAACTTCCGCTACTTCTTCACCCGCAAGCTCACGTTCGTGAAGGAGTCCGACGGGTTCGCGCTCCTGCCCGGCGGCTACGGCACGCTCGACGAAGCCTTCGAGACGCTCACGCTCATCCAGACCGGCAAGGCGCAGCCCGCGCCGATCGTGCTGCTCGACGTCCCGGGCGGCACCTACTGGCAAGGATGGATGGAGTTCGTCGAAGCCGAGCTCGCGGGGCGGAACTACATCTCGGCCGAAGACCTGAACCTCGTGCTCGTGACGGATGACGTCGCGGCCGCGGTCGAGGAGCTCACGGGTTTCTACGCGAACTACCACTCGATGCGCTTCGTCGACGGCAACCTCGTGCTGCGGGTCCAGCACGCGCCGGACGACGACCAGCTCGAGGCGTTGAACGAGGTGTTCGCGGGCATCGTGGTGAAGGGCCGGATCGAACGGACCGGCCCGACGAAGGTCGAGATCGGCGACAAGGACTTCCCCGAGCTGGACCGCGTCACCTTCCGGTTCGACCGGCGCAACTGGGCCCGGCTGCGCGACCTCATCGACGCCCTGAACCGCCCCTACCGCGGCGTAACCCCTCCGTTCTCGGCACCCACGAGCACCGGTGGGGTGCCTCAGCGTGCCGAGCACCGAGGTGGGTCGGGGTGGGTCGGGTCAGGGACCGTCGTCGGCGACGAGGTCGGTGGTGTCGAGGGCCCGGATCGCCTTCTCGATCGCGCGACGGGCCTGCAGCAGCTTCTTCTCGTCGGCCTTCGCCTGGTCGTCGCCCTTCGCGGCTTCGCGCAGCCGGTCGTAGGCGTGGTCGCGGAGCTGCTCCTCGATCGTGCGCAGCTGTTCGACGATCTCCTCGAGACCCGTCACGGCAGTGCCTCCTCTACGAGCTCGGCGGGATGGCGGACGGTGAGGCCCGCGGCCGCGAGGTGCATCGCGCACCCCGGGTTCGCGGACGCGACCACGAAGGGCCGGCCGCCGGCCGCGGCCCGGATCGCGCCGACCTTCCGGGCGCGCACGGCGCCCGAGAGCTTGGGCTCGGTGAGGCTGTACGCGCCACCGGCGCCGCAGCACAGGCCGTCGTCGTCCAGCTCGATCAGGTCGTAGCCGTCGCGCAACACCCTCCGGACCACGCCCTCGGCGTGCTGGACGTGGCGCAGATGGCAGGGGTCCTGCACGACGACGGTCGCGCCGGTCGCGCGCAGCGGTGCGAGCTCCCGCGCCGCGAGCCATTCCGAGAAGTCGCGGACCCGGGCCGAGAACACCCGCGCCGCGTCGGTGCCGAGGAGGCGGCCGTAGTCCTTCATCGCCGCGCCGCAGCCCGCGCTGTCGACCACGATGGGATCGTCACCGGGGAACGCGTCGATGACGCGTTCGGCCAGATGGCGGGCCTGGCCGTCGAGGCCCGCGTGGAGGTGCAACGCGCCACAGCAGCCGGCTCCGGGCCCGGGCAGTCCGGGTCGAGCCCCGGCGGCCCGCATGACGGTCAGTGCGGCGCGGTGGACGTCGCGCTGCCACGCGTCCATGACGCAGCCGGTGAACAGGAACGCATCGGGTCCCGCATCCCCGACGAGTGGGGTGCGCAGCGACCGGAACGAGAGCTTCGGCAGCCCGAACCGACTCGGGACCAGCCGGAGGCGCTGCGCGACCGCGAGCAGCCACGTGAGCGCGAGCAGGAGCCCGTGATGCGGGAGCACCAGGCGGTAGCCGGCCCACTCGAGCGCCCGCCGGGAACGCGAGCGCCGCGGCTGGATCTCGGCGCGCGCGCCTTCCATGAGGTGGCCGAACGGGACAGACGACGGGCACGCCACCTCGCAGCCGCGACACACCAGGCACGCGTCCATGGTCGCGGTGAACTCGGCGTCGATCGGCGCACCCTGCAGCTGCACCGCCTGCATGGCGGCGATCCGGCCGCGGGGCGAAGCGATCTCGAGGCCGGTGACCCGGTAGGTCGGGCACGCGGGGAGGCACAGGCCGCACGCGACGCAGGCGACGAGCTCGTCCTCGTTCAGGTGGAGCGTCACGCGGCGCTCCGGACGAACGGCAGCCGGCCGGGGTTGAGCTTGCCGGCCGGATCGAACGCATCCTTGATCCGCTCGGAGACGGCGACGTTCGGCCACCCGACGCCGAACGGGTCGAGACCGGGTGCGCCCGCCTCGCGCAGCATCCAACCCCCGACGGACTCGACCGCGGCGCGCGCGTCGGCCAGCCCGGCCTCGGTCTCGGCGCTGAGGTGGACGGTTCCGACGCCACCCTCGGCCAACCAGCGGCAGCTGACGTCGCGCAGTCGGGTGGCGACGGCCGTGAGCGCGCCCGGCCGCACCGAGGCCCGGCCGCGGTGTGGGAGGGACGGCCGCGCCGCGGCTTCGGGCGCGACCTGCAGGCCCGCGTGAGCCTCCTCGCTCGCCACGTCGTCCGGGTGGCCTTCGAGCAGCACGTGCGTCTGCGTGCCGTCCCACGCGAGGCAGGACGGCCGGAAGAGCTGCGCCGCGAGCTCCGCCGGCGGCGCGTCGCTCACGGTCCACCTCGAGCACTCGGGTCGGGGCAGGGTCCGCAACGTGACCTGCACGATCACGCCGAGCGCACCCAGCGAGCCGACGAGCAGGCGCGGCAGGTCGTAGCCGGTCACGTTCTTGACGGTCGGACCGCCGCCGCGCACCACTCGGCCGTCACCGGTGACGAAGCGCACCTCCAGGACGCGGTCGCGCACCGGACCGAGGCGGAGCCGGCGATGACCGGAGAGACCTGTCGCCAGGACGCCCCCGACCGTCGCGGCGGGGTCGACCGGATCGAGGGGGCACTCCTGACCGCGTTCCGCCAGCGCGGCATCGAGCTCGGAGACCGGCGTGCCCGCGAGCACGGTCACGGTCATGTCGGCCGGCGCGAAGCTCACGATGCCGGACGGAGCCCGAACCTCGGTCGCGCCCGCCGGAACCGCGCCGCCGATCTCCCGGTGCGTGCCGGCCCCCACGACGACCACCGCATCGGCGGCCGCGACTGTCCGGGCGACGACCTCGATCGGCTTCACACCCACGCGCCTTCCGGGACCTGCATCGACTCACCGCAGCGGCTGCCCCGGGGCAGCACCTTCTGTGGGTTCGCGATGCCTTCGGGGTCGAAGGCATCGCGCAGGCGGGCCTGCGCGTCGAGGTCGTCGACGGTGAACACCAACGGCATGAAGTCGCGCTTCTCGAGTCCGATGCCGTGCTCGCCGCTCAACACTCCGCCGGCGGCGACGCAGGCACGGACGATCGCCTCACCCGCGCCGTGCACCCGTTCCCAGATCCCCGGCTCGCGGGCGTCGAAGACGAGGATCGGATGCAGGTTGCCGTCACCCGCGTGGAACACGTTGACGACGAGCAGGTCGTGCTCGTCGGCGATCGCGTACACCTGGTGCAGCACCTCGACGAGCTTGGTGCGCGGGACGACCGCATCGTGGAGGTAGTAGTCGGGGGCGATGCGGGCGATGGCCCCGAACGCCGACTTGCGGCCCTTCCAGAGCAGCGCGCGCTCGGCCGCGTCCGCCGCGACCCGCACCGACCGGGCGCCGTGCTCGCGTCCGACCCGCTCGACGACCGCGACCGCGGCATCCACCCCGGCCGGGAGCCCGTCGAGCTCCGCGAGCAGGACCGCCTCGGCGTCGCGGGGATAGCCCGCGTGGACGAAGTCCTCGACCGCCTGCGTGATCCGCGCGTCCATCATCTCGAGCGCGGAGGGGACGATCCCGGCGGCGATGATCGCGCTCACCGTCGCCGCGGCGTCCTCGATGGAGGTGAAGTCCAGCAGCAACGTCCGGACGCAGGGTGGGTTGGGCTGGAGCCGCACGGCGATGCGGGTCGCGATCCCCATCGTGCCCTCGCTCCCGACGAAGCAGCCCCGGAGGTCGAAGCCCGGTGCGTCGGGTTCGAGACCACCGAGGTGGGCGATCGAACCATCCGGGAGGACCACGTCCAACGCCAGGATGTGCGCCGACGTGACGCCCGCGGCCAGGCAGTGGGGGCCACCGGCGTTCGTGGCCACGTTGCCGCCGATCGTGCAGGCCTGCTGTGAGGAGGGATCCGGGGCGTAGTGGAGGCCGTGGGGTGCCACCGCCCGGCTCAGGTCGAGGTTGAGGACGCCCGGTTCCACCCAGGCGATCCGGGACTCGACGTCGACCTCCAGCACCCGGTTCATCTGCGTCGTGACGATGACCAGGGGGTCGTCGACGGGCGTCGCGCCCCCGGCCAGGCCGGTGCCACTGCCGCGGGCCACGAACGAACGTCCGTGCCGGATCGCGCACTGGACCGCGTAGGCGACGTCCTCGGTCGATCGGGGGAAGCAGACCGCGACCGCGCGGCCTCGCTCGGTGCCCGCGTCGCGGGAGTAGAGCGCGAGCTCGAGCGGCTCCGCGCGCGCCTGGCCCGGGCCGAGTCCGCGTTCCAGATCGGCGACGAGCGCCTCAGACGTGGTGATCCACCGATGCTACCGACGGTTGCCGCTAGATTTCGTTGCGTGGCGAAGACATCGGGAGCGGTACGGGAGTGGGTCACGTTTCAGGACCCGAAGCGCAAGAAGCACGTCTGGCACGTGGACATCACGTTCATGACGTCGCATTGGAGCTGCATCTTCGGCAACGGCTGCCAGGGCGTCCTCACCGAGGAAGCGCCCGAGCTCGTGCACGGATGCTGCTCCTACGGTGCGCATGCGTCGGGGCCGAAGGACCAGGCCCTCGTGAACAAGGCCGCGAAGCTGCTCGACGACGACACGTGGCAGTTCCGCAAGCGGGCCAAGAAGAAGGGCATCTGGGTCAAGGTCGCGAAGGACGACTACCGCACCCGCCTGTACGACGGTGCCTGCATCTTCCTGAACCGGCCCGGCTTCGCGACCGGTCCGGGCTGCGCGCTGCACCAGCTCGCCGAGCGCACCGGGAAGCATCACAGCGATCTCAAGCCCGAGGTGTGCTGGCAGCTGCCGCTGCGCAACATCGAGGAGTACGACGAGGACGCGGACGACGGCATCGTGTACCACCGGCTGACCGAGTTCGCCCGGCACGGTTGGGGTGAAGGCGGCGAGGAGTTCGCGTGGTGGTGCACCGAGGAGCCGGCCGCGTTCGTCGGCAGCCAGATGGTGTACCGGAACCTCGAGCCCGAGCTGCGGAAGATGTGTGGTGACGAGCTCTTCGAGCTGATCGCCGTGTACCTCGACGAGCGGGTCGCGACCGGACCCGCACCCGTCCGGCACCCGGCCGAGCGCCCGATCGCGCTCGGCCCCACCCGCACCGCGCGCAGCGCCTGACGCGCCGCGACTGACGACCGTGGCGGACGACGCGACCGCCGAGCTCGTCGCGGATCTTGCCGCGGAGCAGGACGCGCTCGTCGCGGTGCTCGAGCCGCTCGCGCCCGACGACTGGTTCCGTCCGACCCCCTCGTGGAGCTGGGACGTCCGCGACACCGTCGCGCACCTGGCTGACACCGACGAGCTCGCCGTCGACACGTGCACCGACGGACCGCGCGCGTTGGCGAAGGTGGCCGCGGGGTGCGCGTCGTCGGAGGACCTGACCCTGATCGGCGTGCGTCAGGGCCGTCGGCTCACGGGCGCGGAGGTGCTGGCGTGGTGGAAGCGCGCCCAGCTCGCGGAGCGCGAGGTGCTCCTCGAGATCGATCCGCAGATGCGGGTTCCCTGGGGGCTCGGCATGCGGCCACCGTCGTTCGTCACCGCCCGGCTCATGGAGACGTGGGCGCACTCGCTCGACGTCCACGACGCGCTCGGCACCGCTCCGGTGGACACCGACCGGTTGCGCCACGTCGCCTGGATCGGCGTCCGGGCCCTCCCCTACGCCGCGTCGGTCGTCGGCGTCGCCCCACCGGCTGATCCGATCCGGGTCGAGCTCACCCTGCCGTCCGGCGCCACCTGGTCGTTCGGGCCCGAGGCCGCCGCGGACCGCATCACCGGACCGGCGTCGGAGTTCTGCCGGGTCTTCGTCCAGCGCATCGGGCTCGAGGACGCACCCGGCGTCGTGGCCGAGGGCGACGGCGCGGTGTTGGCGCTGCGCGTGGCACGCTCGTACCTCTGATCTTCATCTGACGTCACGGTTTCGGAGCCCCGCATGCCGCTCTACTCCTTCGAAGGCCTCACGCCGAACGTGCACGACTCCGCTTTCATCGCGCCGACGGCCACGTTGGTGGGTGACGTGATCGTCGAGGAGGGAGCATCGGTCTGGTACGGCGCGGTGCTGCGCGCCGACTACGCGCCGGTCGTCGTACGGCGCAGCGCGAACATCCAGGACGGCGCGGTGCTGCACTGCCCGCCCGGTCTCACCACCGAGGTCGGTCCGGGCGCGACCGTCGCGCACAACTGTGTGGTGCACGGGGCGATCCTGGGCGAGGAGTGCCTGATCGCGAACGGTTCGATCGTCCTCGACGGCGCGACGGTCGGCGACCGCGCGCTGGTCGCCGCGGGTTCGGTCGTGGCCGCGGGGGCGAAGATCCCGGCAGGCATGTTGGCCGCCGGCGCGCCGGCCGTCGTCAAGCGCGTGGTGGCCGGATCGTCTGCGGAGTTCTGGGTCGTCGCCAACCCGCCCGCCTACGCCGAGCTCGCGCAACGTCACCGCGTCGGCATCGAATGGGTCCGCGACTAGCCCGACCTCCCCACCGCCCCCGGACTCGTCAGGTTTTGGCGTCGCCAGAACACCGCAGAGGTGTAGGAGCGACGCCAAAACGGGTCGAGGGGCGGGTCAGCCGTGGATGAGGGCGCCGCCGTCGACGACGAGGGTCGCGCCGGTGATCCAGGACGCGGCGTCTGAGCAGAGGAACGTGGCCGCCTGCCCGATGTCGGCGGGCTCGCCGAGCCGGCCGAGCGGCATGGTGCGGGCCATCGCCTCCTCGTGCGGCTCCCACAGCGCGCGGGCCATGTCCGTCTTCACGAGGCCCGGCGCGATCGCGTTCACGCGCACGCCGGGCGCGAGCTCCGCGGCGAGGGTGCGGGTCAGGTGCAGCAGCGCGGCCTTGGTCGCGTTGTAGGCCCCGATCGTCGACTCGACCGAGAGCCCGCCGACCGACGCGACGTTGAGGATCACGCCACCGTGCTCCTGCATCCATCGTTGCCACGCGAGCTGGGACCAGAACAGCGGCGCGCGCCAGTTGACCGCGATCGTCTTGTCGAGCCGTGGCAGGTCGATGTCGATCGTCGGCCCCATGTACGGATTCGTCGCCGCGTTGTTCACGAGGATGTCGACGCGCGCCGAACCGCTCGATCGTCGCCCCGACGCACGCCTCGGCCTGGTCCGGCTCCCCTGCGTTCGCGACCGTCCACGCGACCTCGCCGGCGATGCTCTGCGCCGCCGCGTCGAGCGCGTCGGCCTTCCGGGACGAGAGCATCACGCGGGCGCCGCCGGCCGCGAGCTCCGTCGCGATCGCGAGCCCGATCCCGCGCGACGACCCGGTGACGAGCGCGACCTTGCCGTCGACGCGGACCTCCATCGGACCTAGAGGTACAGGCCGGTCTGGCCGGTCGCCGCGCTCCGAGGCGATCGCGTGCACGTCGCGCTCCCGCAGGATGAGGTACTCCTCGGCGCGGATCTCGACCTCGAAACCGGCATCCGGCGCGAACAGGACGTGATCGCCGGCCTCGACGTTGCGCACGGTCGGACCGACCTGGATGACCTCGGCCCACACCAGCCGGCGGTGCACGTCGGCGGTGGCCGGGATCAGGATGCCCGCGCGGGACTTGCGCTCACCCAGCTCGTCGGACGGCTGCACGAGCAACCGGTCGGCGGCCATGCGGATGGATTGCTTCGTCTCGTCGTCCCCGATCGAGCCGCGGGCGGCCGCACGAAGCGGTGCGGGATCGGCCATGTCCTGCAGGCTACCGCCGACCTGAGAAGTGCCTGGATACTTCGTGGGGTCCGGGACCCCCCTGCTACCGTCGCCCCCGTGGCGGCACTCCCGGACGATCTTTCGCCCTCCGCGAAGTCAAGGACGAGTCCCACCGGACCCGGTGCGACTCCGAGCCCCCCGGTCGCCCGTACCCGCTCCACGATGCGGGCCTACTTCCTCCTGACGAAGCCGCGCGTGATCGAGCTGCTGCTCATCACGACGGTCCCCGCGATGATCCTGGCCGACAAGGGGATCCCCGCGCTGTGGCTGATCGCGGCGGTCCTGGTCGGCGGTTCGATGGCCGCCGGCGGCGCGAACACCATCAACTGCTGGATCGAGCGCGATCGGGACAGCCTGATGCGCCGCACCCACGGTCGCCCGCTCCCGGCCGGGGACATCAACGCGACCGGTGCCCTGGTCTTCGGCCTGGTGCTCGAGGTCCTGGCGTTCGCGCTGCTCTGGGCGACCTCGAACCTGCTCGCCGCGAGCCTGGCCGTCAGCGCCACCCTCTTCTACGTCTTCGTCTACACGCTGTGGCTCAAGCCCCGCACCGACCAGAACATCGTGATCGGTGGTGCGGCGGGCGCCGTGCCCGTGCTCGTCGGCTGGGCGGCCGTGACCGGCTCGCTCGCGGTGCCCGCGTGGCTCATGTTCGCCATCATCTTCTTCTGGACCCCGCCGCACTTCTGGGCCCTGTCCATCCGGTACCGGGACGACTACCGCGCCGCGGGCATCCCGATGCTGCCGGTCGTGCGGGGCATCCCGGCCGCGGCCAACCAGATCGTGGCGTACTCGTTCATCCTGACCGTGATCACGCTGCTGCTCGTGCCCGTGTCGACGCTCACGTGGGGCTACGCCGTCGTCGCCGGTCTGCTCGGGGTCGCGTTCATCGTGCAGGCGATCCGCCTCCACGGCGACCCGACACCGCAGCGCGCGATCAAGCTGTTCACGTTCTCCAACATGTATCTCGCGATCCTGTTCGCGGCCATTGCCGTCGACACCGTCGTCCACTTCGCCTGACCCCGGGCGTCGGTCACGCTCCAAGGTCGGCACGCTCGTGCTGGTCGGGGTGCTCGTGATCGCGGCGATCGCGGTCTACGCGACCGTGTCGGCGAACAACGACGACTCGAAGGGCGCGGATCCCGGGCCGGTCAAGACCTCCGCCGCCGGGGTCGCGCCGGCGGGATCGCCAGGCTCCGGACTTCGACCTCCCCCAGCTGCGCGGCCCGGGGCGGGTGCAGCTCGCCGCGCTGCGCGGCCAACCGGTCATCGTCAACTTCTGGGCGTCGTGGTGCATCCCGTGCCGCAAGGAGTTCCCGCTGTTCCGCGCGACGCAGGCGAAGTACCGGGCCGAGGGGCTCCGGATCGTGGGGATCACCTTCAAGGACCTCGCCGGTGACGCCCGGGCGTTCGCCAAGCAGCAGCACGCGAACTGGACGCTCGCGCCCGGCGGCGACGGCGATCCGGTCGGCAAGGCCTACGGGGTCCGCGCGCTCCCCCAGACGTTCTTCATCGACCGGACCGGGAAGATCACGGCCCGCTACTTCGGCGCCCCCACCGGCGACCAGTTCGACCGCCAGGTCCACACGGTCATCGCCAGCAAGGCCGCCTAGCCCACGGCGCTGCTACTCCTCCCAGCGGAAGCAGCGGATGGCGACGAGCGGCGCGCCGATCGCCCACGCCAGGAGCACGAGGAGCTCGCCGACGGGCACGTGCGACGGGCTCGCGAGCACCCCGCGGACGCATTCGGAGAGCGCCGCGGCCGGCAGCGCCTTCGCGAACACCTCGACCGCGTTCGGCAGCTTGTAGAGCGGGTAGGCCATGCCGCCGAGGAAGAGCAGGACGAGGAACAGGCCGTTCGCCGCGGCAAGGTTGGCCTCGGCCCGCAGCGTCCCGGCCATGAGCATGCCGATGCCCGCGAAGGCGACGGTGCCGATGAGCAGGAGCCCGATCGCGGGCAGGATCCCGGACGTCGCGTGCCAGCCGAGCGCGACGCCGGTGCCGATGATCAGCACCGCCTGGAGCACTTCGATCGCCAGCACGTTCGCGGTCTTCGCGGTGAGGAGCCCGGCCCGTGAGAGCGGCGTCACACCGAGCCGCTTCAGCACGCCGTAGCGGCGCTCGAAGCCGGTCGCGATCCCGAGGCTGACCATCGCGGTCGACATCACCGCGAGCGCGAGCACCCCGGGTACGAGGAAGTCGATGCTGTTGCCCGACGTGACCTGCACTGCGTCGACCTTCGAGAAGAACACGAGGATGCCGATCGGGATCACGAGCGTGACGAGCAGGCTCTCGCCCCGCCGCATCGTCATCATCAGCTCGATCGCGCGTCTGCGCCGCGACCGCGACCCTGCTCACGTGCCGTCCTCCCGGGTGAGCTGGAGGAAGACCTCTTCCAGCGTGGCGCGCTCCGTGCGCAGCTCGGTGAGCTGGTAGCCCTTGTCCCGGAGCCACACCGCGAGGTCGGCGACGAGCTCCGGGTTCATCTCGGCCCGGATCGTGTACTCGCCCGGTCGCTCCTCGAGCACCGTGGTCGCGGCCAGGCTCATCGCCGCGGCCAGGGCCGGCAGGTCGAGACCGGCGCTGGTCGAGAAGTGCAGATCGTGCGTTCCGATGTTCGTGATGTCACCCGGTGTGCCCTCGAGGACGATACGACCGTGGTCGATGATCGCGAGCCGGTCGCACAGGTGCTCGGCCTCGTCCATGTGGTGCGTCGTGAGCACGACGGTCGTCCCCGCGCGTCGCGCAGCTCGCGCACCAGCTGCCACGTCGTCGCGCGGGCACGTGGGTCCATGCCGGCGGTCGGCTCGTCGAGGAACACGACCTCGGGCCGACCGACGAGCGCGAGCGCGAGCGACAGGCGTTGACACTCGCCGCCCGAGAGGCGGCGGACGTAGGTGCCGGCGACCTCCCGCAGCCCGACCAGGTCGAGGAGCCGTTCGGGGTCATCGGGGTTCGGGTAGAACGCGGCGAACAGCTTCAGCGCTTCGAGCGGCCGGACCCCGGGATAGAGCCCGCCCTCCTGGAGCATGACGCCGATGCGGCCGCGCAGGCTGGGGCCGTCGGTCTGGGGGTCGAGCCCGAGCACGCGCACGGTGCCGCCGTCGGGCTTGCGGTAGCCCTCCAGGGTCTCGACCGTCGACGTCTTGCCCGCCCCGTTGGGCCCGAGCAGCCCGAACACCTCACCGGCCGGGATGCGCAGGTCGATGCCGTCAACCGCGCGGCGATCGCCGTACCGCTTCTCGAGCCCGGCGACTTCGATCGCCCACTGGGCTCCGCCATCCATCGTCAGATCAGCCTATCGGCGCGTGCGCAACGCCCCCGGTACGTGCCCACCTCAGCGGTCGCGCCAGGCGACGAAGCGGCCGAGCTCGGCCAGGGCGGCCTTGGCGTCGTCGGTGATCGGGACCTGCTCCAGGGCCGTGAGGCTCTCGTCGACGAGGCGCTCGATGTCGGCTTCGATCTCGGCGACCGCACCGGTCGCGACGAGCAGGTCGCTGATCACGCGGATCTCGTCGTCGTCGAGCTCGCCGCTGCCGACCCGTTCCAGCTGGCGCAGATCGTCGCCCTTCGCCCGGGCCGACGCGGCCGCCAGGAGCGGGGTCAGCTTGCCCTCGCGCAGATCGTCGCCGACCGGCTTGCCGATGACGGCCTCGCGGCCGAACACGCCGAGCAGGTCGTCGCGCATCTGGAACGCCTCGCCCAACGGGAGGCCGAACGCGCTGAGCGGTGCCCGGAGCTCTTCGAGCCGACCCGCGAGCGCGGCGCCGAGGTGCAGCGGGCGTTCGACCGTGTACTTGCCGGACTTGTACCACTCGATGGTCCGGGCCTGGCTCGCGTCGCGCCCGCCCGTCGCGGTCGCGCTCAGGTCGAGGTACTGCCCGACGCACAGCTCGATGCGGAGCTCGTCGAAGACGGCCCGGGCGTCGGCGGGGACATCGGCCATGAGCACGTCGGCGTAGACGAACGCGAAGTCGCCGACGAGGATCGCCGCGCCCTCGCCGAACCGGCGGGCCTGTCCTCGCCAACCGGCGGCCTCGTGCTCCTCGATGAACGCCCGGTGGACCGCGGGCTCGCCGCGGCGGCGGTCGGACCCGTCCATGATGTCGTCGTGGACCAGCGCGAAGCTGTGGAGCAGCTCCAGTGCCGCGCCCGCGTCGACCGCGATCTCCGCGTCGGGATCCCCGCCGGCACCGACGAACGCCCAGTGGCAGAACGCCGGCCGCAACCGCTTGCCGCCGCTGGCGACGAGGTTGCGCAGCGCGTCGAGCGCCCCCGCGAGCGACCCGTCGACGTGGCTCCAGCGCTCGCGTTCGGCGTCGAGGAGGATCCGGATGCGGGCTTCGGCCCGCTCGCCGACGGCCGCGAGGCTCGCGGGAGCGTCGGCCGGCGCCGTGGCGCGATCCGGAGGACTCATCGACGGCACCCTAGGTCCGGCCCCAAACGATCCGGACATCGGGCGCCCGGGTGATCCTCGCTACGATTCGCCGACCCGGGGGGACGAGGAGACCGCGCATGACCGAGGCCATCACACTCGAGGACTTCACTGCTCAGGCGAAGAAGTTCCTGGACGCCAACGCGGAGACGCGCGGCGAGGAGAAGTTCGTCTGGGGCGAGGGCTCGGACTCCGTCGGCGTGCTCGACGAGAAGACCGCCGACGAGGAGCTCGAGGAGCTCGCCGCGGCGAAGGCGTGGAAGGCCAAGGAGTTCGACGCCGGCTTCGGCTGGATCGGCGGCCCCGAGGAGTACGGCGGGCCGCGCGCTGCCGACCGACTTCGACCGCCGGTACCGCGAGCTCTCGAGCGGGTACCGCACGCCGAGCACGCAGGCCTTCGGCATCGGGCTCGGGATGGTCGCACCGACGATCCTCGCCCACGCGATCCCCGAGGTGCGGGAGCGCTACCTGCGCTCGATGTACCGGGGCGACATCGTCGGGTGCCAGCTGTTCTCGGAGCCGGTCGCCGGCTCGGACCTCGCCGGGATCCAGACCCGTGCGCTGCGCGACGGCGACGAGTGGATCGTGACCGGGCAGAAGGTCTGGACCTCCGGCGCGCAGTTCTCCGACATCGGCGAGATCATCACCCGGAGCAACACGGAGAAGCCGAAGCACAAGGGCCTCACCATGCTGCTCGTCGACATGCACGCACCGGGCGTCGAGGTGCGACCGCTGCGCCAGATGACCGGCGGCGCGACGTTCAACGAGGTGTTCTTCAACGAAGTGCGCGTGCCGGACTCTCACCGGCTCGGTGACGTCGACGAAGGCTGGACGGTCGCGCTGACGACCCTCATGAACGAGCGGGCCGCGATCGGCGGCGGTGGTGCGGGCGTCGGCACGATGAACTTCACCCGGTTCGTGGAGCTCGCCCACCACCTCGAGATCGACAAGGACCCGCTGATCCGCCAGGGCCTCGCCGACATCTACATCCGCACGACGGTCGCGAAGTACACGAACCAGCGCGGCATGGCGAAGATCCGGGCCGGTCAGCTCCCGGGCCCGGAGATGTCGATCGGCAAGCTCGCGCTCGACCGAGAACATGAGCCGCCTCGGCACCCTGCTCGGCGAGATGCTCGGCCCGCGCCTGGCGGCGGACTCGGGCGAGTGGGGTACGTACGTGTGGCACGAGTTCGTCCTCGGCACCCCCGGCATGCGCGTCGCCGGCGGCACCGACGAGATCATGCGCAACATCGTCGGTGAGCGCGTCCTCGGCCTCCCCAAGGAGCCCAAGCCCGCGTAGCGCGGCCAGCGCCATGGGCAGCAAGGGAATCCGGCGGCGGAAGCGGGTGCGACACCTCCCGAAGGTGCGCGGGGACGTCGAGCTGACCTACGACCATCCCGACCCGTACACGCCGATGGGAGCCGTGGCCGGTGTCGGAGCCATCGCCCGAGCGACGCACAGCCGCTACCGGAGCACCCGCCGTCGCGCGCTGATCTTGTGGGGCATCCTCGCTCTCCCGTTGTTCGCCGCGGTGGTCGGCTCGCTCCTGCACGCGGTCGGCGCCATCTCGTAGGCGCGCGCCTCCCGCCGTCACCTGGCGCGACCGGTGAGGACATCACGGCCGCGGCCAGCCGTTCTCGTGACGGTCTTCGCAGACGGGGGTCTCGAAGCCGGGGTCGTAGCGGTTGCAGATCGTCCAGAGGTCGTCGTGCAACGACCCCTGCGTCGCAATGAGATTCGCGAGGTCGTCGTGCTTCGCCGGCACGGTCCAGAACGCGGCGCTTCCGCACTGCGTGAACGAAGCTCGTGCTGCCCGCCCGACCCGCGGATCACGCGGGAGTGGGGTGCGTGCTCATCGTCTGCTCGAGCTTCCCCACCGCCGCGGTGCAGGACTTCGCCGCGGCCTTGCTCTCCCCGCTGCACGCGACGAGCGACGAGCCCGCAACGGCAAGCACGAGCGCCGCGGCCCACAGCTTCATGATCGGAAGGTAACGGGTCGGGAGTGGTTCCCGGCGGCGAGGAAGGGTTGGTGCCGGGGGTAGGGTCGATGCATGCAACCCTTCGAGCGCCTGCGGTACCTCGCACGGTGGTCGGAGGATGACGGGCCCGAGCTGCTGAGCGAAGCGGCGGACTGTCTGGCCGCATTCGGCGGCGACCCGGCCGGTCTCGTCGTGGCCTGTCGACGGCTCCTCGCGCACCACTCGACCTCGGCGACCCTGTGGTGGCTCTGCTCGCAGGTGCTGGCGGCGCCCGACGCGGTCGATGCCTCGTGGTCCGCCTGGCAGGCGTTCACGGACGATGCGACGCCGGGTCGGCTGGTGTCCGCGCTCCCCTTCCCACACGACGATCCCGTCGCCGTGCTCGGCTGGCCCGACGTCATTGCGGGCGGCCTGTCCGAACGCCCCGACCTCGACGTGGTGGCCGTGCGGGCCCGGGACGGTGGCGATCAGCTCTCGCGGCGACTCCGACGGTCGGAGCTGCCGGTCCGCGTGGTCAGCGAGACCGAGCTGCTCACGCTCGAGCCCTCCCACCTCCTGCTCGAGACCGCGGCCGCGGGCGGGGGCAACGCGCTCGTGCCGTTCGGGGCGATCGACCTCGCCGCGGCCGCCCGGGCGCACGGGACCAAGGTGTGGCTCGTCGCCGGGCTCGGCCGGGTCTTGCCCGAACGGCTCTTCCAGTCGCTGACCCGTGCGGTCGGCGAGGATGCGGACACCGAGCTCCTCGCGGCCGAAGCCGTGGACCTCGTCGTCGGGCCGATGGGGCTCGAGCCGCCGGCCGCGTTCGCGCGGCGTTCCGACTGCGCCGTCGCGCCGGAGCTCCTCCGACTCGCGGGATGATCCGCGCCAGCGCGCGTCGCGGCTCGGTAGCGTGACGGGTCACATGTACTTCTCTTCCGTGACCCAACCCGCCACGAACACGGCGCCGGAACCTCAGTGCGATCTCTCGACCACGTGCCTGTCGTGTGGCGAGCAGATGCGCGAGGAGCACGCGCACTACCGCTGCCCCGCCTGTGGGTGGCGTGACTCGTGCTGCGACGGCCCTTACTGATCGATGTCCGGGCGTGCCGGCGGCGGTGACGCCGGCGGCAGCGGTCGGGCCGCGGGTGGCAGCACTTCGGGCCCGTCGCCGGCCGTGGAGGTGGGCGGCGCCGAGCTCGTGCCGCGAGTGTTCACGACCTTCACGACCCGGTTCGCGACCCGGACCGAGAACCGGCGGCGCAGGATCCGGTGCGCGATGTTGCGCACCGGCGGGAGCAGCAGCAGGAGCCCGACCACGCTCGTGATGAAGCCGGGCAGGATCAGCAGCACGCCGGCGATGAGGATCAGCAGGCCGTCGACCAGCTGCACCGTCGGCACCGTGCCGGCCCGGAGCTGCTCGCGCACCCGCCGGTAGACGCCCAGACCCTCGTAGCGGACGACGAACACGCCGACGATCGAGATGAGGATCAGCAACCCGAGGGCGTCGAGGACTCCGATCCAGTGCGCGACCTGGACGAAGACCGCGAGCTCGACGAGCGGCAGCACCACGAAGAACAGGAGCAGGAACAGGCCCACGCCTCGATGGTACCGGGGCGGTGCCGGCCTCAGGCCTCCAGGAAGAGCCGCCGTTCCGGGTCCGTGATCGCCAGCGCCTGGTCCGTGCGCAGGTCCTCGATGCGGTCGAGCTGGCGCTCCAGCTGGCGCCGCCGGGTGCCCGAGAGCTGGTCGAACGCGGCCGTGGTGCTCTCGATCCGCTTGCCCAGGGTGTCCATCTGGCCGACGAACCCCTCCCACTGCTTGGAGAACGAGCCGAGGACGTCCAGGATCTCGCTCGTGGTCCGCTCGAGCTGGAAGCTGTCGACCGCCTGGCGCACGACGGCCAGCACCGCGAACAGCGTCAGCGGTGAGCACATCACGATCTTGTGGCCGAGCGCGTGCTCGAGCGCGGCGGCGTCGTGCTCCTGGATGAAGCCGTAGAGCTGCTCGTTGGGGATGAACAGCAGGACGCAGTCCACGGTCTCGGCGTCCGACGAGTTGTAGGCCCGGCCCGCGAGCTCCTTGATCTTGGCCCGCACGTCGCGGAGGAAGTCCTCGCGGTGGCGGCGCTGCTCGAGCTCCGACTCCGCGTCGAGGTAGCGCATGTACGCGTCCAACGGGAACTTGACGTCCATGTACATGACCACGCCGCGCGGCAGCATGAACGTGAAGTCGGGGATGCCGCTCCCCCCGTCGACGGAGACCTGCTTGCGGTACTGGATGCCCTCGACGAAGCCGGCGAGCTGCAGCACGTCCTCGGCCATGCGCTCGCCCCACTGGCCGCGGGCCTTGCTGCTCGAGAGCGCTTCGCGCAGCCCCTGCGTCGTCTGGGTGAGCTCGGTGATGCCCTCCCGCTGCTCCCGGAGGACCCCCGCGAGCGAGTCGAGCTTGGCGCCGCGCTGGGTCTCGAACTCCCTGAGCAGGTCCGTGACCCGGCCGAGCTCGAGGTTCATCACCTCGAGGCGGGCGTCGATGAGCACCCGCTTGCCGTCGAGCTCGGTCGTCGAGCGCTCGCGCTCGGTCTCCATCAGCGCCCGGTTCGCGTCGAGCAGCTGCGCGACGACAGCACCGCTCTGCTCCGCCGCGGCCTGGCCCGCCTCGCGGGCGATCAGCGCGGGATCGGCCGCGTCGAGGACCGGCGCCGACACCCGGCGCGTCGCGAGCACGGCGATCGCGGCGGCTGCCGCCATCGCGACGATCAGGGCCAGGAAGAGTGCGATGAAGTCCATGCCGACAGCGTGGCCGGAGGGTGGGACAGCAACGATCGGGCCCACCGAATCGGGCGAAACGGACGGAACGGGCTTCGAAGGGTCAGGCCAGACGGGTCAGCTCGACGCTCACGTCCAGCGCCTCCGCATTGCCGCCGTGGTACACGCCCTTGAGCGGCGGGACGTCGCCGTAGTCCCGCCCGTGGGCCACGACGACGTGACGCGGGCCCACGTCGTTCCCACTGGTCGGGTCGAGCGCGATCCACTCCCCGACCCACGCCTCGATCCAGGCGTGGCTCTCCCCCGCGGTCATCTCGCCGATCGGGGCTTCCTCGTCCGACGGGTGCAGGTAGCCGGACGTGTACCGGGCCGGGATGCCCAGGCTGCGCACCATCGCGAGGCCGAGGTGGGCGAAGTCCTGGCACACCCCCCGACCCGCTCGCAGTGCCTCGGGCGCGGTCGTGGTCACCGTCGTCGAGCCCTTGTCGTACTCCATCCCCTCGTGGATCCACGCGGAGACGCCGACGACTGCGTCGCGCGGCGTCGCGGCCCCCGAGAACTCGGCACTCACCGACTGCACCTGGTCGTCGAGCGCGGTGTACAGCGTCGTCGACAGGAACTCGCACCACGCGTCCTGCACCGGGATCGAGCGCATGTCCGACCAGGTCATCTCCTCGGCCGGCCCCGCGGTGCGCAACCCGGTCTCCACCACCGAGTACCCGGACACCGCGAGCTCGCGGTGCACACGGTTCAGATCGAACGCGTGCACCCAGGTGCCCCAGTAGTCGCGGTAGCGGGTCAGGGACGCACCGGGCTTCACGTCGATGCGGTGCTCGGTGACCTGCTGCGACGCGGTGTCGCGCGGGCGTGAGCCGCGCTTCGTTGTACGACGCGTGCACGTCCGTGCTGTAGCGGTACCCGGTGTGGTGCCGGACCCGCAGCCGCCATCCCGTCATGCGGTCCACTTGATCGCCTGGGTGTCCAGGAAGTAGCGGCCCATGACCGAGGTGTGGACCTCGCCGGTCGCGGCCTGGAGCTCCTCGAGCAGCTCGGGCAGGTCGGCTGCGGCGTCGCTGACCCGGAGGAAGCTCAGCTCCGCGTGGCAGCGGCCGAGGATGCGTCGGGCGTCGTCGTCCACGCCGGTCCGGCTCGCCCGGGGATCGAGCTCGCCGAGGGCGCGCTCGGCGGTGGTGAGCGCGTGCAGCACCGAGCGCGGGAACAGCCGGTCCAGCAACAGGAACTCCACGTGCCGACGACGCGTCGACGCCGTGGCGGTAGGTGCGCAGGTACGCCTCGTAGGCGGAGCAGCACCGCAGCGTCGTCGCCCAGACCGTCGGGCCCCAGGTCTCGGCGTACCGGGCCGAGAGCAGCCGGGCGGTCATGTCGACCCGCTCGAGGTTCCGGCCGAGCACGAGGAACGGACCAGCCCTCGTCGCGGCTCAGCGTCGAGTCGGCGAGCCCGGCCAGCATCGCGGCCCGGTCCTGCACCCACGCGGAAGAAGTCGTGCTGGCGGGCGCGGCCCGCCACCAGCCGGGCCTGGCCCGCGAGCTGGCTGGTGCGTCGTGTTGAGCGTCTCCCACATCTCCGACGAGATCGCCTCACGCGCGCCGCGCGCGTTCTCCCACGACGGCGGTCAGCGACGACGTGATCGAGCCCGGTGCCTCGTATCCCACGCGAGGAACTCGGTCACGCCGTCCGCGTCCGCGCTCGTCGGGCGTCGGGATCGTCGCCCATCGTCTCGAGCAGCCCCGCGCACGCGGTCGCCTCGTCGTGCCCACCGCTCCTCGAGCAGGAGGTGGTAGTGCACGTCGAGCAGGCGCGCGGTGTCCTCGGCCCGCTCGCATGTAGCGACCGATCCAGTACAGCGACTCCGCGATCCGGCTCAGCACGGCGGCTCCCCGGAGCGCGGTTCACTGCTGCTGCCTTGCGCCTGCACCGGGCCGCGGTCGCGGCGCGGCGCGAGCGGCGCGTCCGGGAGCGGCGCTCCAGTGGGCCGCGGGATCCGGGACGGGCTCGGGACCGTCGCTCGCCGAGGCGAGCACCCAGGTGTCCTTCGACCCGCCGCCCTGGCTCGAGTTCACCACGAGGCTGCCCTTGGGCAGCGGCCACACGGGTGAGCCCGCCCGGGACGACCCAGATGCGCTCGCCGTCGTTGATGGCGAACGGGCGGAGGTCGAGGTGGCGCGGCCCCATGGACTCGTCGACGTAGGTCGGCGACGGTCGAGAGCGCGACCGGCTCCTGCGCGATCCAGCCGCGTGGGTTGTCGGCGGATGCTCCGGCCGCAGCGCGGTCAGCGTCGCGTCGTCGCGCCTGCGGACCGATGACGAGGCCGTAACCGCCGGAGCCGTCGACCGGCTTCACCACGAGCTGGTCGAGACGTTCGAGCGCCCAGCGAGCAGACGTCGGGCTCCTCGAGCCGGAACGTCTCCACGTTCGGCGAGCATCGGCTCCTCCCCCAGGTAGTAGCGGATCATGTCCGGCACGTACGGGTAGAGCGGCCTTGTCGTCGCCGACGCCGTTGCCGACCGCGTTCGCGATCGTCACCGTTCCCGGCACGCGCCGCGTTCACGATGCCGGCGACAGCCGAGGACCGAGTCACCGCGGAAGTGGAGTGGGTCGAGGTAGTCGTCGTCGATGCGCCGGTACACGACGTCGACCCGCTGCTCGCCCCTCGGTCGTGCGCATCGACGATGATGTTGTCGTGGCACACGAGGTCGCTGCCCTCGACGAGCTCGACGCCCATCTGACGCGCGAGGAACGAGTGCTCGAAGTACGCGGCGTTGTGCACGCCGGGCGTGAGCACGACGACGACGGGATCGTCCACCGGCGCGGTCGATGCGCGCAGCGCCTCCAGCAGCTGGGTCGGGTAGTCGGCGACCCGGCGCACGCGGTGGCTCGCGAACAGCTCGGGGAAGACGCGCGTCATCGCGCGCCGGTTCTCGATCACGTACGAGATGCCCGACGGGGTGCGGAGGTTGTCCTCCAGGACCCGGAACCGGCCCTCGGCGTCGCGCACGAGATCGATGCCGGCGACGTGGACCCGGACGCCCCGTGGCGGGATGATCCCGGCCGCGGCGCGCTGGAAGTTGGTGGAGGTCACCACCAGGCGGCGCGGGATCACGCCTTCACTCAGGATCCGACCCGGTCCGTACACGTCCGCGAGGAATGCCTCGAGCGCGAGGACCCGCTGACGCACGCCGGTCTCGATCGTCCGCCACTCGTCCGCCGGCAGGATCCGCGGGACGAGGTCCAGGGGGAACGGCCGCTCCTCGCCCGAGAGCTGGAACGTGATCCCCGGGTCGCGGAACGCCCGGTCGCGGCGCGTCGCAGCGCTCCTCGAAGTCGCGCCGCGAGAGCGTCTGCAACACACCGTTCAGGGACTGGTAGTGCTCCCTCGCCTCGCACGCGCCGGTGAACATCTCGTCGTACGCGTCGACCACCTGATACTGGTCCAGCAGGTCCCCCATCGCCCGCCGACGGTACTGACGGCAGGTTTCGGGTTTGTTTCTGGGACTAGAAGGTTCCGCCGTCCACCGGCAGCCTGGTCGCGGTGATGTACCGGCCGCCGGGACCGACGAGGAACCGCACGACGTCCGCCACCTCCTCCGGGGTGCAGACGTGGCCGAAGGGCGACTTCTCGTCGAGGGTGGTGATGTCCTCGACCCCCATCGCACCCTTCACGAGCCGCCTCCCCATCTCCGTGGCGACGAGGCCGGGCGCGACCACGTTGACGTGGATCCCGTTGCGCCGCTCCTCCTTCGCGAGGGTCATCGCGAGCGCCTCCAGCGCGGCCTTCGCCATGTTGTACGGCGAGGAGTATCCGGCCAGGTGCGTGGTCGCGGCGCTCGAGATCATCACGACATCACCGCGCTCGCGCTCGCGCATCTGCGGGACGAGGTGCTTGCAGAGCACGAACGCACCGAGCGCATGCGTGCGGAAGAGGCGCTCGATCTCCTCGGGGTCGGTGTGCGCGACGTCCTGGCCGCGCGACGCGATCCCTGCGTTGTGGACGAACACGTCGACGGCACCGAACTCGTCCAGCACCGAGCCCGCGAGCACGGTGGCCTGCTCGACGTCGTCGACGGACGCGCAGAACGCAGCCGCACGGCGCCCGAGCGCCTCGATCGCCGCGACCGTCGCGACGGCCGAATCCTCGTCGCGCCGGTAGCTGATCGCGACGTCGGCACCGTCGCGCGCGAGCCCGAGCGCGATCTCACGTCCGATGCCCCGGCCGCCGCCGGTCACGAGCGCCGTGCGCCCGGTCTGGTCACCCATGCGCTCCTGCTCCCATCACTCGACTCCCCCGCCACCGAACCGGGGCGGCCGCTTCTCCAGGAACGCGGCCATCGCCTCTTCCATGTCGCCCGCGAAGCTCGACAGCACCTGCGTGCGGTTCTCCAGGTCGATCCCCGCCTGCATGCTGCCGATCTCGAGCTGGCTCCACATGACCTCCTTGGTCATGCGCACGCCGAACGGGCCGTTGCTCAAGATGACCGACGCCTTCGCCAACGCGGCGTCGAGGAGCTGCCCGTCGGGCACGACCTCCGTGACGAGCCCGATCCGCTCGGCCTCCGCCGCGTCGGCGAACCGGCCGGTGAGCATCAGCTCGTACGCGCGAGATGCGCCGATCAACCGGGGCAGGATCCAGCTCGTGCCGATGTCGCACGCGGAGAGCCCGATCCTGATGAACGCGACGTTGAAGCGGGCCGACGCCGCGGCGATCCGGATGTCGCTGCCGAGCGCGAGCGCGAGTCCCCCGCCCGAGGCCGCGCCGTTGACCGCCGCGATGATCGGCTGCGGCTGACTTCGGAGCAATGGGATGAGCCCCGCGATGTACTGCTGGACTCGCATCCCCGACCCGGCCCGCCCGAGGCCGGGCTGGGGCGGGAGCGTGACGCCGTCGACGAGGTCGAGCCCGGCGCAGAAGCCCGGGCCGGCGCCGGTGAGCACGATGACCCGGCACGACGTGTCCTCGCGCAGCTCGTCGAGCGTGTCGTAGAGCCCCGCGAGCAGCGCTGCGTTCATCGCGTTCCGCCGCTCGGGCCGGTTCATGGTGACGATCGCGACCTCGGGATGGCTCCGGTCGGTCACGACGGCGGCACGGATCTCCTCCGCACCCGGTGCGGACTGCCCGCTCATTGCCACGTCATCTCCTCGCCTCCGCCAGCCGGTGGGCCCGGCGTGCGATCCCGTCCGCGCCGAGCCGGTTGCACCAGTCGTCGAACGTGGCGTCGGGCCCGATCCACTCCCATTCGTCGACGGTGCCGACGTCGGCGTCTTCGCGCAGGGTCGCCAGGACCTTGAACAGGTCCGCGTCCTCGCGTTGGGCCACGAGCGTCGTCGCGAGCTTCACGGCACCGCGGACGTCGACGTCCCAGTCCTTCGCGAGGGCGGGGATGTCCTCGAGGTGCACGTACCGGGCGAGCACCGTCGCTGCAGACTTCGCGCCCCAGCCGGGCAGCCCGGGGAATCCGTCGGCGCTGTCCCCGACGAGCGCGAGCCAGTCGGGGATCGACTCGGGGAGCACCCCGAACTTGTCGACCACGCCGGCTTCGTCACGGATCGTCGTGCTCCGCCGGTCGAGCTGGACGACCCGGTCACCGACGACGCACTGGCTCAGGTCCTTGTCGGGCGTGCAGATGATCACGCGCTCGACCCGGGAGTCGGCGGCACCGACCGCCGCCGCGCTCGCCAGCGCGTCATCCGCTTCGACCTCGACCATGGCCCACACCGCCACGCCCAGCGCGCGGAGCGCGTCCTCGATCAGCGGGAACTGCGCGAGGAGCTCGGGCTCCATGCCGGCGCTCGTCTTGTACGGCAGGTAGAGGTCGTTGCGGAAGGACTCGACCACGTGGTCGGTCGCGACGCCCACATGGGTGGCGCCGCCCTCGAGCATCATGAGGATCGAGCCGACGACGCCGCGGGTCGCCGCGACCTCCATGCCCTCCGGGTCGTGGTGCGACGGGACGGCGAAGTGGTGACGGAACAGCTCGTAGGTGCCGTCGACGAGGTGAACGTGCATGCGGGGTCAGCCTGGCACAGCCGCGCTCGCGGGGGCACGAGGTGACAGGATCACCGCCGTGAGCGACCCGCCCGTCCGCACGTCCCATCGCCGGAGCTTCGCGTCGCGCCTGGCCGAGGGGGACACCTACGGGACGCTGCTGATCCTCATCATCGTGGCGTACACGCTCATGGCGGTGACCGAGGACACCAAGTGGTCGCGCACGATCGTCAGCCTGGCGTTCGGCGGGACGCTGCTGCTCGCGCTGCACACCTCACACGTCCGCGGCCGCGTGATCCGCGTCGTCGCAGTGGTCGTCATCCTGTTCGTGGCCTGGCAGGGATTCCTGGCCGCGATCAACCACGAGCCGTTCGTGGGTGCGAGCTACTTCTTCGTGCTGATGATCGTGGCGTCGCCGGGCGTCGTCCTGGTGCGGATCTTCCGACATCCGGTGATCAACGTCGAGACGATCCTCGGCGCGATCGACGCGTACCTGCTGCTGGGCATCTCGTTCGCCGCGGTCTACGGCGCGCTCGACGGCATCGGTCCGCACTTCTTCCGCCAGGGCGCCGCCACCGGGGTGCAGTACCTCTACTTCAGCTTCGTCGTGATCACGACGCTCGGCTTCGGCGACTTGACGCCGGCCACCGACATCGGGCGCGTGATCGTCAGCCTCGAAGCACTGCTGGGCCAGCTCTTCCTCGTGACGGTCGTCGCGGTCCTCGTCGCCAACCTCGGTCGCGCGGCTCGGCACGGAGCGGCGCCCGTCGGCGCGGACACCGACGGTGAGGGCACCGAGGACGACGACGCGCACGGCGACGCGGAATAGCGCTTCGCCGCGGCGTCGTTCGGAGCGTCAGCCGGGGCGCACGCCGAACTGGAAGTTCTCGCGCCAGGCCGGCGCGATCTTCACGACCTCACCCGTCTGTGGGGCGTGGATCATCATGCCGCCACCGATGTAGAGACCGACGTGGTGGAAGTCCGAGTAGAAGACGACGATGTCACCGGGCTGCAGCTGATCCCAGGAGACCTTCGGGAAGGCGGCGGCCTGCGAGCCCGAGTAGTGGGCCATGCTCACGCCGGCGGCCCGCCATGCCGCCATGGTGAGCCCCGAGCAGTCGAACGTGTTGGGCCCGGCGGTGGCGAAGGCGTACGGCTTGCCCAGCTGAGCCCGCGCGTACGCGACCGCGATTGCGGCGCGCGACGACGGGGGTGGTGGCGCCGGGTGCGGGGCGGGCGCGGAGGTCGGCGGCGGTGCGTGGGGGGCGGTGGCGGGCGAGCTCTGGATCGGCGCTCTGACGGGCGCGGCCCCGGTGCGCGCGTTCGCACCGGACGTGGAGCTCGCCACGAGCATGGCCCGAGGCGTCCCGACCGGCCCGGCGCCGTCACCTGTCGGTTGGATCCGGGCGGCCGCGGCTGCGGCGGCCTCGGCCATCAGCTTGTGGCGCGCCGCGGCCACGGCGTCGGCCTGGACCCGCAGGCGGTCGCGGGCCGCGGTCGCCGCCTTCTCCTGGGTGTCGAGCGCGTCGAGCGTGCGGCGGAGCCGGGCGAGCAGCGCCTGATCGGGCTTCGCGGCGGCGGCGACGTACTGCGTGCGCCGGACGAAGTCGTTGACGCTCGTGGTGTCGAGCACGGCCGCGACGCCGTCTCCCACCGCGCCTTCGTACAGCGACGCCGACCGGGCCCGCACCGTCGCCTGGACCGTCGCCGCCCGGTCGCGGGTGGCCGCGAGTCGGTGCTCGGTCTCGTCGAGCGCCGCGGACGCCCGGTCGAGCCGGAGCCGGGTCAGGTTGTACTGCTCGTTGAGGACGCCGAGGTCGCGGGTTCCGGCGGCCACCTGGGTGGTCGGCGCCGCGTCGGCGGGTCCGGCGAGCCCGATCCCGAGGGCGGCGGTCGCGGTCAGGACCGCGACGGCACGCAGCGCGAGGGCAGAACGGGAGGGCACGCACCTTTCTCGGCGAGTTGTCCCTGTGAGTTGAACGGGGAATGTGCCTATTGCGGAGGAAGTGCCACTCCGGCCACGTTCGTCGGGGTCTCCGACCGGACCGGCGCCAGCGGATCCGGGCCCGGGACCGGGGCGGGCGCCCCGTCGGGGTGGCCGGGCGGGCCGGGAATGCCCCGGCGCCGCGGGACCGGGTCGTACATGGACAGCAGCACGGCCAGCGTGGCGCTGAAGACCGCCGTGGCGCCGGCGACGTGGAATCCCACCAGGATCGGCGGCACCCCGTTGAAGTACTGCGTGTAGCCCAGCGCGGCCTGCGCGACGAGCAGGATCAGGAGCAGCCCGACGCGCTGCATGACGCGGCGCGCGCCGGGTTCGCGGCTGACGACCCACAACGTGATCAGCGTGAGTGCGAGGAAGGCCATGACACTCGTCCCGTGGATCCGGGCCACCTCCGGAACCGTGAAGTCGAGGCGGGTCGCCTTGAGCTTGGCGTGGCTCCCGGCATCGCCGGAGTGCGGGCCCGATCCGGTGACCACCGTTCCCGTCACGAGCACGATCGACGCGCTCAGCACGAGCGCGCGGCCCAGCCAGAGCGTCCCGGGCCGGACGCCGGGACGGCTGCGCGCGTCATCCGGGATCCCGGCGCGGTGGTACAGCACGATCGCGTTGGCGAGCAGCACCGCGGAAACGAGGAAGTGCCCCATGACGAACGGCGGGTCGAGGAGCTCCTCGACGACGAGCGCGCCGAGGAGGATCTGCGCGATCAGTCCGGCCACCAGGCCGAGCGACAGCCAGACCAGGTCGCGGCGGCGGGGCAGCCGCACGAGCGAGCCCAGCACGGCGACGACGATCGCGAGTGACACGAGGCCGGTCACGACGCGGTTCGCGAACTCGATGTTCGCGTGCGTCGAGTGGGATGCGCCGGACGTCAGGTGCCCGTTGGTGCAGTTGGGCCAGTCCGGGCAGCCGAGGCCCGATCCTGTGAGCCGGACCGCGGCTCCGGTGACGATGATCGCGGCGAGCAGGATGGCCGCCACCAGTGTGACCTGGCGATACGCGCGCGGCGAGATGCGAAGCCGACCCATGGCGGTGCCATCGTAGGTGGGGGTCCCACGCGTACGCTGATCGCCCTTGCGCCGTGCCGTCATCGTGATCATCGTCGTTCTCGGCGTCGGCCTGGTCGCGTTCGCGATCGCCGAGGTGACCGATCCCGTCAGCTCGAAGCCCCGGGCCGCGACGGTCCCGACCTCTGCCCCGCCGGTGACCCGGACGAGCACCACCACGACCACGGTGCCCTCGCGGCGCGGAAACGGACAAGCCGTGACGTTTGCCTTCGGCGGCGACGTCCACTTCGAAGGCGGGATCCGCGCCCAGCTGGACGCGAACCCGGCCGGGATGTTCAGCCCGATCGCGCCCGAGCTCTCACAGGCGGACGTCGCGATGGTGAACCTCGAGACCGCGATCACCGACCGCGGGAGCCCGGTCCCCAAGGCGTACAGCTTCCGCCGCGCCGGCCCGCGCGTTCGACGCGCTGCGCAGCGCGGGGATCGACGTCGTGACCATGGCGAACAACCACGGCGTCGACTACGGGCCGCAGGGTCTGCAGGACACGCTGGCGGCCAAAGCCGCGACGCCGCTCGGGGTCGTCGGCATCGGGGCGAACGCCGCGCAGGCCTATCAACCGTGGACGACGGTCGTGCGGGGCCAGCGGATCGCGGTGATCGGGGCGACGGATGTCATCGACAACGCGCTCATCGGCTCGTGGACCGCGACGGACATCCAGGGCGGGCTCGCGTCGGCGAAGGACGCGAACCAGGAACGCCTGGTCGCCGCCGTCGCGGCGGCGCGCAAAACGGCCGACACCGTCGTCGTGGACCTCCACTGGGGTGAGGAAGGTCTCGACTGCCCCACCCCGCGCCAGGAGCAGCTGGCCCAGGCGCTGGTGGCCGCGGGAGCGGACATCGTCGTCGGCAGCCACACCCATCGGGTGGAGACCGCGGGCCGGCTCGGCCCGGCACTCGTCGACTACGGCCTCGGCAACTTCGTCTTCTACAACGAGAGCGGCGAGTCCGGAGTGAGCGGTGTGCTCGAGGTCACCGCAACCGGGCGGGACATCGACGGCTACCAGTGGAAGCCGGCTCGGATCGAGGGCGGGATCCCCCACCTGATCACCGGAACGGCCGCGACCCAGGACGTGGACGCGTTCAACGCCCGCCGCACGTCCTGCACCAACCTGACCCCCTGACCGAGCTCCTCCCTCACGCTTTCGGGTTGGCGCGGGTCAGGCGGGGGGTGGGAAGGGGATCCGGGTGGCGTCGAGGCCGTCGTCGCGCTCGACGCCGAAGGCGTTCAGCGCGAACGACACGAGGTGGTACTGGCCGATCGCGAACACGAGGTCCATGCACTGGTGCTGGTCGTAGGTCTCGGCGAGCGTGGCCCAGGTGGCCTCGGAGATCGTCGACGTGTCGTGGAGCTCATCGGCGGCCCGCAGGATCGCGGCGTCGTGCGCGCTCCAGCCCGGTGCGTCGGGTCCGGCGGCGATCGCCTCGATCTCCGCTTCCGTGATCCCTTCCCGCATGCCGATCACGACGTGCTGGCCCCACTCGTACGGGGCGTGGCATCGCCAGCCGGACCGCAGGATGGCGAGCTCCCGGTCCCGGCCCGAGATCGTCGACTTCGTGAGCACGTGGTTGGCGAACACCAGCCACCGCTTCATCAGCTTGGGGTGCTGCGCCATGGTGCGGAACACGTTGAGGACCTCGGCGTCGTCACCCCGGAGGTTGGACAGGGCGCCGAGCAGCTCGCGGGTCTCGGGCTCCGCATCGGCGAGCGAGACCGGCTGGATGCGTGGAGTCATCGCGACAGCCTACGGTGACCTCGTGGCCATGATGGAGTACGACGAGTTCAGCCTCTTCCACGAGAACGCGCAGGAGGTGGGCCTGACGTTCGAGGCGCCGGTCGTCGAGCGCGTGGGCGTCGAGGTCGGTCCAGGTCAGCGCGTGAGCGCGCTGCGATGGGGCACCGCCGAGCCGGAGCTCGTGTTCCTGCACGGTGGCGCGCAGAACGCCCACACCTGGGACACCGTCGCCCTCGCGCTCGACCGACCGTTGCTCGCGATCGACCTGCCGGGCCACGGCCACTCCGACTGGCGGACCGACCACGCGTACTTTCCCGCCGAGAACGCCCGCGCGGTGGCCGCAGTGATCCGCGAGCTCGCACCCGGAGCGCGCGCGGTGGTCGGGATGTCGCTCGGTGGTCTCACCGCGCTGGCCCTCGCGCTGGACGCGCCCGAGCTGGTGCGGCGGCTGATCCTCGTGGACGTCACGCCGGGTGTCGATCGCGACAAGGCGTCCGCGGTCATCTCGTTCATCGCCGGCCCGGAGTCGTTCGCGAGCTTCGACGAGATCCTCGAGCGCACGGTGACGTACAACCCGACGCGCTCGGTCTCGTCGCTACGTCGCGGGATCCTGCACAACGCGGTCGAGCAGCCGGACGGCACGTGGGCGTGGCGGTACGAGCGCTTCATCCTCCCGGAGGGCACCGAGATGCCCGACTTCGGGAACATGTGGGAGGCCGTCGACTCGGTCCACGTGCCCCTGCTCCTCGTGCGCGGCGCGGACTCACCCGTGGTGAGCGACGCCGACGTCGAGGAGCTGCTGCGCCGCCAGCCCGAGGCGCGCGTCGTGGTCGTCGAGGCCGCGGGCCACAGCGTCCAGGGCGATCAGCCGCTCGAGCTGGCGCGGATCATCGACGCCGATCTCCAGGGTGAGCTGGGCTGAGGTGCCCGACCGCCCGCCGTGCTCGTCCGCGCCCGAAACACCCCCAGGAAGCACGGTTTGTGGGAGGTTGCGCGCGCTGCGTGGGCACTCGGGGAGAACTTTGTGGCAATAGTGCCGATCGCGTTGCGGAGAGTGGTCGGCACCGGTAGACCGACACATCATCCCGACTGCGCCACGCCGACTCGCACCACATCTCCACCGGACCTTCAACGCGCCGGCGCGGTCGGCCCGAGCGACCGCGGTCCTCTTCGCGTTCGGGTCGTTCCTCACCCTCGTGGACGCGCTGCTGACGCACACCCTGTTGCAGCAGTCGGTCATGACCGAGCGGTGGGCGCCCGTGCGGGAGCTGATGCGCGCCGTCGGAGTCGACGTGGCGCTCGCCCTGTGCTCCGCGCTCGCGATCGGGGCCATGGCGATCATCGCGTGGGGCTCGGTCCGCGGCCGGTCGACGATCGCTACCGCGTCGTTCGTCGTGCTCTGCGCGGTGGTCGCGGTGCGCGTCTGCGGGTGTGTGAACAACTTCGGGCTGATGGTGCACTAGGCGCGACTTCGACGCCCGCACCCGCGGCGGGCCGATGAGCGACGCCGACGCGCTCGAGTCGCGGTACCGGAGCCGGAGCTTCTGGCTCGACTCGCTGCCCGAGCCGCTGACACCGCGCCACGCACTGGATCGCGACCTCGATGTCGACGTCGCGGTCATCGGCGCCGGCTACACCGGGCTCTGGACCGCGTACGAGCTCGCGCGCCAGGAACCGACGCTGCGGATCGCGGTGCTGGAAGCGGAGATCGCCGGGTTCGGTGCCTCGGGGCGCAACGGGGGCTGGTGCTCCGCGCTCTTCGCCGGCAGTCGTGACGCCACGGCGAAGGCTCATGGCCGTGAAGCCGCGGTGGCGTTGCAACGCGCGCTGTTCGCCACGGTCGACGAGGTGGGCGCGGTCGCGTCGGACGAGCAGATCGACGCCCACTTCCAGAAGGGCGGCACCCTCGAGCTGGCGACGGCGCCGGTCCAGGTCGCCCGGCTGCAGGCCCAGGTGGAGCACGAGCGCAGCTGGGGCTTCGGCGAGGAAGACGTCCGCTGGCTCGATCCCAGAGAAGCGACGGCGCGGCTGAACGTCGCCCACGCCCACGGCGCGGTGTTCACCCCGCACTGCGCGCGCGTGCACCCGGCGCGCCTCGCGCGTGGGCTGGCCGACGCGGCGGTGCGGCGGGGCGTGTCCATCTACGAGCGCACCCGGGTCGAGGAGATCTCACCGCGGCGCGTCACGACCGCGGGCGGACGGGTCAAGGCCGACGTCGTCGTCCGCGCCACCGAGGGCTACACCGCGCGGATCCCGGACCACCGGCGCACGCTCGCCCCGCTCTATTCCCTGATGATCGCGACCGAGCCCCTGCCGTCGAGCTTCTGGGCCACCGTCGGCTGGAACGAGCGGGAGACGTTCAGCGACGGCCGGCACCTCATCATCTACGGGCAGCGCACCGCGGACGACCGCATCGCGTTCGGCGGTCGGGGCGCGCCGTACCACTTCGGCAGCCAGGTGCGCGACGGGTTCGACCGTGACCCCGCGACGTTCGCCGAGCTGCACCACGTCCTCGCCGGGCTCTTCCCCGCGCTCGCCGATGTGGCGATCACCCACCGGTGGGGTGGACCGCTCGGCGTCCCTCGTGACTGGTACAGCTCGGTCGGCTTCGAGCCCACGACCGGGCTCGCATGGGCCGGTGGCTACGTCGGCGACGGCGTGGGCACGAGCAACCTGGCCGGGCGGACGCTGGCCGATCTCATCCTGCGGCGCGAGACCGATCTCACCCGGCTCCCGTGGGTCGGGCACCGGTCGCCCCCGTGGGAGCCCGAGCCGTTCCGGTGGCTCGGCATCAACGCGGGGCTCCGGCTCACTGCCGGACTGGACCGGACCGAGGCGCGCACCGGTCGTCGCGGTCGCTGGCGCGAACGGATCCTCGCCCGCATCATGGGTTGATCGTCGGCGTTCCTGCCGCGTCGAGCGCGATCGCCGACAGGTAGAGCAGCCGGCTGTTCGGATACCCGACGAGCGGATCGCGGTAGGCGTGGTACGCGAGCCACCAGTGGCCGGCCGCATCGGTGAAGACCTCTCCCCCACCCGGGCCTGCGATCCCGTCGTGTGACGCGAGGATCGGGTTTGCGGCGGCCGCGGTGCACGGGCCCGCGGGCCCGTCGCACCGCGCGACGCCTTCGGCGTACTTGGGGCCGTTCCAGCTGTTGCCGGAGAAGAAGAGCCAGTACGTCGAGCCGTTGCGCAACATCGACGGCGCCTCGACGTTGCCGCTCTCCCACCGTTGCGTGGGCGCGAGCAACGGGCTCGCCGGGCCGGCGAAGCTGCGTCCGTCCGCGCTCAGCGGCCGGCTCCAGATCTGGGGAGGTCCCTCGGTCTTGTAGAGCAGGAACGCATTCCCGTTCGCGTCGACGAACGGGCTGGGGTCGATCGCGCCGGTCGCTCCGCAGTCCATGGGTGCAGTCGAGCCGTCCAGGAATGGTCCCGCCGGCCCGCGGCTCACCGCAACCGAGAGGCACTGACGACCGGACGATGCCTCGCGCACGGTGTAGTACAGCAACGTCGCGTCGGGACGCTGCAGCACGGACGGGGCCCAGATGCTTCCGGGCGCACCCCACGACGGGATGTTGTTCGAGCGCGTTGCCGGTCAGCTCCCACTGGAGGAGGTTCGAGCTGCGCGCTTCCTGCACAACGCCACCGGCCGCGTTGGTCGCGTACGCGAAGTACTCGCCGCCGGCACGCAGGACGAACGGGTCCGCGAAGTCGTACGCGATCGCGGGAGCGGCATCGCCGCCCGGTGCGAGCGCACTCTCACACGCGGGCGCCGCAGCCCGCAGGAACGCGGTTGCCGCGCTGGTGTTCCTCGCCCGGGTCGCGTCCAGCGCCTGCTTGACCCCGGTCAGGCACTGCTCGACGGTGACGCGCCGAATGGACTGCGAGCCGAGCGTCGCCTGGGCGTGGTCCAGCGCCGACTTCGCCGTGGTCACCAGGGCCTGGGTCAGGGTCCCGTCGGCGTGCGCGTCCACGAGCTCCTTGGCGAGGGTCGTGCCGAGCACTGCGGCGGCCCGTATCTTCCGGCGCTGGTCGGCGGTCGAGGCCCGGGTGAGACGGAGGTTGGCCCGTTGCGCAGCCTCGACCCGGCGGTCCCGGTCGAGTCGCCGCTGCTCGCTGGCCCCGGCGAGGAATCCGGCGACGAGGACCACGACGACGACGACCGCCCCGGCGATGAGCAGCAGGCGCTTGCGCTCGGGGCTCATCCGATGCCCGCCATTCGGCACGGCGCGTCGACGGCCTGCAGGCTCGAGATCGCGCCCCCGTCGCCCACGGAGAGCTGGTTCAGGGCCTGCGAGACCCCGGTGAGACAGGCCGCGAGGTTGTTCGCCTCCGCGCCCGACGTGAACGCGCCGACCTCGGCGGTCGTGGTGTCCGCTCGGGTCTTGTCGAGATCAGCATGCAGCACGGCCGCGAGCGCGCGAGCACTGTCGCGCTGTGCTTGCACGCTCGTGTTGTGCTCGTCGGCGGCGATCCGCGTGCCGGTCACCCGGTGGAGCAGCGCGAGGGCGGCAGTGGTCTGCCGGGTCAGGGTGACGATGGTCTGCTCGGTGTGCTGGCGCTCGTTGCGTACCCAGAAGTACCGCGTGCCGACGCCGATGAGCGCGAGCGCGCAGACGACGACCGCGATCACCTGCAACGTCCGACCCCTGCCCATGGAGCGCAACCGGTGCAGCCTACCGGGGCTCCGCGGTCCCGAACGCGCGCGCGTACCCCGTGACCGAGACCGGAGCCGCGACGCCGTCGCGCACGTGCTGGTCCGCGATCGGCGCGCCCGCGACCGTGTGCAGCGGGATCTCACCCGCCCAGATGGGGAGAGCGAGATCCGCCTCGTCGTCGTCGGGCGGGCCGCTGCTGACCTTGGCGGAGACCTCGTCGAGCTTGATCGCCGTGACGAGGGTCTGGCGCAGCTCGACGTCGTTCGGCGGCCGCACCGCGTCCCAGTGACCGGGCACCACCTGCTCCATGACGGAGCGGAACGCGGTCATCCGCTCGTCCGGATCGGTGACCAGCCACGCGTGGCCGTGCACGACGACGGCGCGGTAGTTCATCGACATGTTGAACGCGGACCGGGCGAGGACGATTCCGTCGATGACCGTCACCGTGATGCAGACCGCGTCACCGGTCTTGAGCGCCCGCATGATCCTGCTCGCCGTCGAACCGTGGATGTAGAGGGTGTCGCCGACCCGCCCGTACGCCATCGGGATCACCACCGGTGCTCCCTGGTACGAGATCCCGACGTGGGCCACCAGCCCCGCATCGAGGACCGCGGCGACGGTCTCCGCGTCGTAGCGGGCCCGCTCGGGGATGCGGCGCACGGTGCTGCGGGGGCTCGGATCCATCGGAGCAGTCTCGCAGGGCGCAAGTCCCATTGAAGTGCAAGGCCCGCTTCTGCCGATACCCCCGGTAGCCCCACACCGTGTCGCGACCGCTCGAGGACCGATCCCGCCATGACCGACGACCGTCTGATGGAACGGGCTGCTCGCCTGGCGCCATCGGATCGCGCACCGAGCGGGCGGTTCCGTCGTCACCATCCTGCGTCCACCGCCCACGCGTTGACCGGGATCTCCGCCGCGGCGGCGACGATCGGCCTGGTGGCTGTGATCTTCACGGGCGCGCCTGCGACCGCCACGACCTCCCCGGTCGCGGCCACGGTCCCCGCGGGTCCCGCGGCGGCCGTCGCGACGACGTCGACCCGGCCGCCCTCGGGCGCACCGCCCGCACCGGATCCGAACGGGATCGTCACACCGACGAGCGGGCTCCCGACCGCGACCAGTGCCGCCGCGACCCCGGGAGCATCGGCACCCGCGGTGCGCCCGGCCGTCGCCGGGGCACCGCCGTCCGGATCGGGTGTCGCCGCCGCGACCTCGGCGCCGGCCGCGCCGGCCCGCCCGCCGGTCACGGCGCCGCCCGCGACCGGCCCGGCCCCCACCCCGGCGACGACCCCACCGACCACCGCGGCGCCTCCTCCTCCACCGCCGCCGCCTCCGCCCGTGACCGGCGGGAGCTGATGGGCGCGACGCACACTCCCGCGTGGTCGGACACCGAGTTCCCGTCGATGGGCAGCACCGCGCGACTGCTGATCCTCGGCGGACCGCCCGAGCTCCCGGACCTGGCACGCGAGCGCCTGTGGCTCCTCGAGTCGCGGTGGTCCCGGTTCGACGCGGGCAGCGAGCTCTCCCGGCTCAACGCGGCGAACGGTGCGGTCGTGACGATCTCCCACGAGACCTTTGACGTCGTCGCGCTGGCCGTGGGTTCCTGGCGGACGACGCACGGCTGGTTCGACCCGACCGTGCTCGACGCGCTCGAGCAGGCCGGGTACGACCGCGACTTCACCGCGATCGATCGGGACGGCGCGGGGGATCCGGATGACCCGGAGCCCGGATCATCGGCCGGCTGCGCGGACATCGAGCTCCTCCCCCTGGTCCCGGCCGTGCGGCTGCCGCTCGGGGTGCGGATCGACCTCGGTGGCATCGGCAAGGGTCGGGCTGCCGACCTGCTCGCCTCGGAGCTGATGGCCGCCGGAGCCGAGGGAGTCTGCGTGAACCTCGGTGGTGACGTGAGGGTGACCGGGACGCCACCGGTGGCGCCGGACTGGCAGGTCGACCTCGACGACACGCTCGCCGCGGGTCGTTCCTTCCGCCTGGCCGAAGGGGCGGTGGCCACGAGCACGCGCCTGCGCCGGGCCTGGACGCGCGCCGGATCCCCCCGGCACCACCTGCTCGACCCCAGCTCGGGCCAACCGGCCTGGACCGGGCTCGCCTCGGTCACCGTGCTCGCCGCGAGCACGGCGACCGCCGAGGTGCTGGCGAAGGCGGCGTTCGTGGCGGGTCCGGCCGCCGGGGCCGAGCTCCTGGAGGGCCAGGGGGTGACGGGCATGTTCGTGCACGACGACGGAAGCGTCGAGGAGCTGCCCGGCCTCGAGTACTTCCTTCCGTGAACCAGCAGCTGTGGTGGTACACGGTGCGCGCGAGCGGGTTGGTGGCGTGGGCCCTCGTGACTGCCGCCGTCGTGTGGGGGCTGCTGCTCTCGCTCCGCCAGATCTCGAGGCCCCGGCCGGCGTGGATGCTCGACCTCCACCGCTTCCTCGGCGGGTTGACCGTCCTGTTCGTCGGGCTCCACCTGGTCGCACTGTCGTTCGACACGTTCGTCGGCTTCGACTGGGACGACCTCTTCGTACCGTACGCCTCGACGTGGCGACCCGGTGCCCTTGCGCTCGGGATCGTCTCGCTCTTCTTGCTCCTCGCGGTCGAGCTCACGTCCTTGATGATGCGCGTGCTCGGCCGTGGGCTCTGGCACGCGATCCACCTCTTCAGCTTCGCCGTGTTCGTCGCGGTCACGCTGCACGCGCTCTACGCGGGTTCGGACGCGCAGGGACCGCTGATCTCCGGCCTCGCGGATCGCGTCGAGCGTGACGGTTGCAGCGTTGTGCATGGCGCGGGTGGTGATGCAGCCGCGCCGTCGTGCCGTGCGGGCGGCGAGCGCGCGACCGGCTCCGACGAACGTCGAGCTCAGCGACCTGGAACGCGCCCGGGCGAGCTGACTTCAGGCGCTGAGCGCAACCCCGGAGGCCCGCTTCAGCTCGTTGATGTCGCGGCACCGCAGCTCGGCCGCCTCCATCGTGACCCGGCCCTCGCGCACGAGCGCGCCCAGGTGCTCGTCCATCGTGTTCATGCCGAACTTCCGGCCCGCCTGGATCATCGGGTACACCTGGTGGATCTTGCCGTCCCGGATCAGGTTGCGGATCGCGGGAGTCGCGATCAGGACCTCGGCCGCCACCGCGCGGGCCTTGCCGTCGGCGGTCGGGACGAGCTGCTGGGTCACGATGCCCTGCAGCGTCGATGCGACCTGGATCCGCACCTGACCCTGCTGCTCGGCCGGGAACGCGTCGACGATCCGGTCGATCGTCTGCGCCGCGTCCTGCGTGTGGAGCGTCGCGAACACGAGGTGGCCGGTCTCCGCCGCGGTGACCGCGGTCGAGATGGTCTCGAGGTCGCGCATCTCGCCCACGAGGATGACATCGGGGTCCTGCCGCAGCGCCTGGCGCAGGGCGGTGGCGAACGACGCGGTGTCGGTGCCGACGTCACGCTGGCTCACCAGCGCCCGCTTCGACTCGTGCACGAACTCGATCGGCTCCTCGATCGTGATGATGTGGCACGGGCGGTGCTGGTTCACGAGGTCGATGATCGACGCGAGCGTCGTCGACTTCCCGGAGCCCGTCGGCCCGGTGACGAGCACGAGCCCGCGCGGCAGCTCGGAGAAGTGGCGCACCGCCTCGGGCAGGCCCAGCTGCTCGAACGGCAGCACGGTGTACGGGATCTGGCGGAACGACACCGCGACCGCGTTGCGCTTCAGGTAGATGTTCACCCGGTACCGGGCGATGCCGGGAACCGTGTAGTTGGTGTCGAGCTCGTGGGACTCTTCGAACTGCAGCTGCTGACGCTTGCTGATGATCGAGTAGACGAGCTCGCGGATGCGCGGACGCGCTGAGCACGTCGAAGTCGGTCATCCGGTGCAGGTCACCCAGGATGCGCACGAGCGGGGGCTGGCCCGCCGCGAGGTGCAGGTCCGACGCGTCGATCTCCTGGACCCGTTCGAACATCCGGTGCAGCTCGGGATCGATGCCGGAGCCGACGAGGTGCTGATCGGCCTCTGCATCCGTCGGTCCGTACGCGGTCTCGATCGCCGCGAGGAGCTCCTGGCGTTCGGCACCGGCGGGGGTGACCGTGAAGCCGGACTCCGCGTTGACCGCGGCGCTGACCTCGCCGAGGGCCGCATGGTCGGCGGGATCGGCGAACGCGACCACGATCGAATCGCCGCGCATCTCCACACCGATCGCCGCGAACTTGCGGGCGAGCGCCTCGGGCACCGTACGGGACGCCACAGGCTGCACGACGGCCTCGTCGAAGTCGACGAACTCCATCCCGAGCGCGACGCACAGCGCGGTCGCGAGATCCTTCGGGCCTACGAGCCCGCGCTGCAACAGGATCGTCGGCAGCGGGAGGCTCGTCCGCGCCGATTCGTCCATGGCGTCTTCGAGCACGTCGGGCGCGAGGACATGGCGCTCCACGAGCGACTGTCCGAACTGTCGGGCCTGGCGGTTCAGCATCGCGGTCTGGCTCCTCTGGACCCGGATGGGTGCACAGAGCGTTCATCGGCACGATTCGAGCCCGGCCCAACCCCAATTCGGCCCGGAGATCCGGGGCCTAGAGGTCGTGGGCGGGGACGAGCGCTCTCCAGACCAGGGCTCCGAGGAGCCCGCCGACGATCGGGAAGACGATGAACACCCAGAGCTGATCCAGTGCCCAGGACCGCTGGAAGACCGCAGTCGCGATGCTGCGGGCCGGGTTCACCGAGGTGTTGTCGATCGGGATCGAGATCAGGTGGATCAACGTCAGCATGAGCCCGACCGTGAGGCCGGTGAACCCGACGGTCATCGAACCGCGGCTGGTGCTGGCGATCACGAAGACGAACAGCGCGGTGAACACGATCTCGGCGACGATCACGGCACCGAGGCCGAAACCCCCCGCGACGTGCCCGCCATTGGCGATGGCGCTCGGCGAGTGCGCGCCGTACCCGTTCGATGCGAAGCCCGACGCCTTGGCGCTGAACCCGGTGATGCTGTTCGCGATCACGAAGATGATCCCGGCACCGACGATGCCGCCGATGATCTGTCCGACGATGTAGAAGGGCACGAGACCGGTTTCTGTCTTCTTGATCGCCCAGAGCCCGATCGTCACGGCCGGGTTGATGTGACAGCCGGAGATCGAGCCGATCGCGTAGGCCGCGCACAGCAGGCTGAGGCCGAACGCGAGTGCGACGCCCAGCACACCGACGGTGCTCTTCGGTCCGGCGAAGCCCCCGGTCGCCAGGATGGCTGTCCCAGGACCTCCGACGACCAGGATCATCGTCCCGATCCCCTCGGCCAGCGCAATGCGCCAACGCTCCTGCATCGTGCACCTCCCCCTCGCGAGTATCGGGGCCAGATGCTACGGACCAGCCGGTTCGCGCGGTCGGATGGTCGCTCAGCGTCGCGTCGGGCGCGCCGCGGCGCGTCCCGTTCGGTGCAGGTCTCGCAGAGCGCGATCACCGGGCCGGACGGGGGCTCGGAGACGTCGCGGTCGCACTCGGGACAGAACGTCCCCGCGAGCACCGAGCCGAGCGACGCCAGCGAGTGGGGCCGGACGGCGACGCCGGGCACCGGGTGCGCGGGAATGACCGTCGTGTCCACGCAACCACCCTCCGCTCCGGGCGTTGCGAGGCGCGCGCCGCGGTATGAACGGCGCGCGAACAGGTGCTCCTGCCGATCCTTCGTGCCGCGGGTCAGTGGCTGGCGGTGCTCTTCTGCGAGACGAACGGGCCCGGGTGCTCGATCCAACGGCTCAGGTCGGCCGCGGGCATCGGCCGGGCGAAGTAGTAGCCCTGGGCCACGTCGCAACCGAGTGCGGCGAGCGCATCCCGCGCCCCTCGGTCTCCACGCCCTCGGCGACGGCGACGAGGTGCAGGTTGTGCGCGAGCTCGATCGCCGAACGCACGATGGTCGCGTCGGCGGGGTCGTCGAGCATGCCCAGCACGAACGACTTGTCGATCTTGATCTCGCTCACCGGGAAGTGCCGGAGGTGGGCCAGCGACGAGTAGCCGGTGCCGAAGTCGTCGATCGAGACGCTGAGCCCCTCGGCCCGCAGCCGTCGCACCACCTCGGTCACCTTGACCGGGTCGGCCATGATCGTGCTCTCCGTGATCTCGAGCACAAGCGCCGACGGGGGCAGGTTGTGACGTCCGAGCAGTCCGCGCGACGCGGTCCAGGAGGTCGACCTCGATGAGGTTGCGGGCCGAGAGGTTCACCGAGACGGTGAGCTCGACGCCGGCCGCGCGCCACTCGTGGCACTGCGCGCACGCCCGTTCGAGGACGTACGTGGTCAGCGGATGGATGAGGCCCGATCGTTCGGCGAGCGGGATGAAGTCGTCCGGGCGCAGCAGACCGTCATGCGGGTGGTTCCAGCGCAGGAGCGCCTCCGACGCCGATGACGCGGCCGGTCCGCAGCTCGAGCTGGGGCTGGTAGTAGAGGACGAGCTCGTCGCCCTCGAGCGCACGCCGAAGGTCCGCGATCAGACCGAGACGCCTCCGGCTGTAGGTGTCGTGCTCGTCCGCGTAGAGCTCGAGGCCGACGTGGGACTCCTTGGCCCGCTGCATCGCGACGTCGGCGCGCCGCAGCAACGTCTCGGCGTCCGTGCCGTGCTCCGGGTAGACGCTCGCCCCGATGGTCGCCTCGACCTCGACCGAGAGGTCGTCGACGGTGAACGGGGTCTCGAGCGCGGCGACCAGCTCGCGCGCGACGGCGAGCACGGCCGCGGGATGGGCCAGGGCCGGCAGCAACACGGCGAACTCGTCACTGCCGAGCCGGGCGACGGTGGCGCCTGCGGGCAGCGTCTCGACGATGCGCGCGCCGATCCCGCTGCAGGAGGAGGTCGCCGTTCTGATATCCGAGCGTGTCGTTCACCTCCTTGAACCGGTCGACGTCGAGCACGAGGACGCCGACGCCGGTGTCGGCCTCCTGGGCCGCGTCGATCGCTTCCACCAGGCGGTCACCGAGGAGGGCGCGGTTCGGCAGGTCTGTGAGCGCATCGTGGCGGGCCTGGTGGCGGTTCTCCGCCGCGGTGCGGCGCAACCGACGGGAGGCCTGCCAGACGACCGGCAGCAGCACGAGCCACAGGAGCGCGAGGCCGCCGGCGAAGAGCAGGTTGCGCTGGCGGTTGTCCTTCGTGATCTCGCGCGAGATCGGTGCGTACGGCAGGTAGAGCTCGAAGGCGCCGGCCGGTGCCGTCTGCCCGGCGTAGGTGATCGGGACGTAGACCTCGAAGAGCTTGCCGAACTTCCGCTCGCTCGCGTTCTCCGCGTGCGACAGATCGCTGACGTCCGATTCGACCCTGCCTCGCAGCGCGGCGGCCAGCTCGTCGTCGCCTTGGAAATGGTGACCGATGAGCGAGGTGTCGTCCGAGTAGACGATCTCGTGGGCTCGGTTCCAGATCTTGATGCGGGAGATCGCCGCGCTCCCCTCGTGGCTGCGCAACACGCGATTGAGGCTCGCGACCCTCGGTCGGCGCCAGACCGTGAGCGAGACCGTTCGGCGTCAGCTGGGGCTGGATGCCGAGCCGCGAGACGAGCACCGCGCTCGTCGCGCGCCGAGCGGAGGTTCCGGGTCGCGGTCGCGCGTGGCCGAGGACTCCGTGAAGACCACGCCCAGCACGACGATCACGGCGAGGCTCAGCAGGGCAAACCTCAGGACCAAGCTCAGTCGGCGCATGGGTCGGGACTCCGTGAGGGCATTTCCTCACAGAATCGGCGATTTCGCGGCCAACTTGAGTGCGCCGGACGGGGCCCGGCGGCCCATCCGCGCCGCAACCACGGGCCTCAGGAGCCCCGGATCGCCACAGAGAGCGCCCGGTTCAGGGCGTCACGTAGGTCGCGGTGAGCTCCGTCGCGATCTGAGCCAGCAGGGCGCGGATCGCCGGCGGCTCCAGCACCTCGAGTCCGGACCCGAACCCGGCCAGCTCGCCCGCCAGCGCACGATCGTGCGCGCCGCCGATCTCGACGTCGACGCGACCGTCGGCCCGTGTCGGGCCGATCCGGACCCGGGTCCCGAACACCATCCGCAGCACGGGAACGGTCTCGGGAGTTGCGGCACCACGCGCCTCCGCCGATCCGTGCCAGTTCGCGTCGACGGTGTCGGTGATGAGGCGCCACGCCTCGGCGAGGTCGAAGCCCTCGGGTCGGACCACCGGCTCGCCGGTCGGTTCGGTCGACGTGACCCGGTCGACGCGGAACGTGCGCAGTCCCGCCTCGGTGTCCGCCACGAGGTACCAGACCGGTCCCTTCGTCGCGAGGCCGAGGGGGTGCACGACACGAGTGCTGGGCGCCTTGTTCGGGGTCGCGTAGCCGAGCGTGATCTGTTCGCCGTCGACGACGGCTCCTTGCAACGCGTCCAGGTGTTGCGGCGTCGGTTGCGCCCGCCGGCTGCGACCCCACGCGGTCGGATCCACGACGACGGCGTTCGAGGCGGCTTCGGCGTCGGTGCGGAAGGTCTCGGGGAGAGCCCGGACGAGCTTGCGCAACGCGGTCTTGACCTCGGGTGTGCTCGAGGCCGTGCCGGCGACGAGGAACAGCGCCCGGGCCTCGGCGGCGGTCAAGCCGCTCAAGTCGGTCTTCGCGCCACCGACCAGCTGCCAGCCGCCGTTGCGCCCCTGGCGGGAGTACACCGGGACGCCGGCCATGCTCAGCGCATCGAGGTCCCGCCGGGCGGTGCGCTCCGACACCTCCAGCTCGGCCGCGACCTCGGCCGCGGTCACCTGGGTCCGGGCCTGCAGCAAGAGGAGGATGGCCACCAGCCGGTCGGCACGCATGGACCGAGTCTTCCAGGTGAACCGGTCAGCCCATGACCGGTTCACCTCGGCCGAGCGCGGCGTCGGACGCCGAGGGTGGTCCGGAACGCGAGCCGCGCCTGAGAACGCCGAACGGGTTGGTCGTGAGATGACCCGGGTATGACGGCCGCCGTGATTCCCGCCGATCCCCCGCTCCCCGCTCCCCGCGGCCCGCTCAGCTCCGCGCTGCTCGCGTACCTGCGCGGCCGCGCGTCGAGCCTGCCGTGCCGGCCGGTGTGCAGCGACGACGGGATCGGCGACGAGGACCTGCAGCTCGCCCTCTACTGCTGCTATGAGCTGCACTACCGGGGCTTCGAGTCTGTCCCCGACGCGCGCGAATGGGATCCCGACGTCATCCGCTTCCGCGACGGTCTCGAGCGTGCGTTCACGCAGGCCCTGCTCGACCGCGGTCCCCCAGCCGAAGATCGGCGATCTGCTCGAGGCGGGAGACCTGATCGAACGAGCGATCATCGAGTTCGAGGGCCCGTCCCTGTCGGGCTACCTCGCGGACGCGGGCACGCGCGACGAGCTCGCTGAGTTCGTCGCGCACCGCGCCGCCTACCAGCGCAAGGAGGCAGACCCCCACACGTGGGCCATCCCGCGGTACGCCGGCCGCTCGCGTGCCGCACTGATCGAGATCCAGATGGACGAGTACGGCAATGGAGCTCCGGGCGAGGCGCACGCCGATCTCTTTGCCGCCACGATGGCCGCGCTCGGCCTCGACCCGACGTACGGCGTCTACCTGGACCGGCTCCCGGCGACGACGCTCGCGACCTCGAACCTGGTTTCGATGTTCGGCCTGCACCGGCGCTGGCTCCCGGCCCTCCTCGGCCATCTGGCGCTGTTCGAGATGACGTCCGTCGAGCCGATGCGTCGGTACGCCGAGACCATCGACCGCCATGACGTCGGACCCGCCGCCCGCCGGTTCTACGACGTCCACGTCGAGGCGGACGCACACCACGGTCCGCTCGCGCGGCACGAGCTGGTCGGCGGCTACCTCGATGAGCAGCCCCAGGATGCCGCGACGCTGGTCTGGGGCGCACGGGCGCTGCTGCACGTCGAGGCTCGGTTCGCGGACCACCTCTTGACCGCGTGGGCAAACGGTCGCTCGTCACTGCGTGCGCTCGATCAGGGAGTGGGGTCGGACGCGGAGAGGTCCTCGCCGAGGATCCGCAACGTCGGCTCCTTCAGGCAACGTTGGCACTGGGCGCGCGTCTTGCCGGCCTCGTGGACGAGCAGCCGGTAGCGCCTGATTCTCCCGTTCCCTCGTAACCTCGGGGGCGTGAGCGCTTCCCCACCCCGGGTGCTGTCGGCCGATCAGGTCGCCGAGTACCAAGCGCAGGGTTGGATCTCGGTGCCGGGGCTCGTCGACGACGCCTGGCTGGCCCGCTTGCGGGCGGTGACCGACGAGTTCCTGGACCACAGCCGCACGCTCACCGAGTCGAACGTCGTGTTCGACCTGGATGCCGGGCACTCGGCCGACGAGCCGCGGCTGCGGCGCCTGAGCTCGCCGACGGATCTGCATGACACGTACTGGGAGTTCGCGTCGCAGTCGGTCGTCGTCGACGTCGTCGCGGATCTTCTCGGTCCCGACATCAAGTTCCACCACTCGAAGCTGAACTTCAAGGCCGCCGCGTGGCGGTGAAGAGGTCAAGTGGCACCAGGACATCCAGTTCTGGCCGCACACGAACTACGACCTCCTTACCGTGGGGGTGTTCCTCGAAGACGTCGAGACGGGGATGGGTGAGGTCGGGTTCGTGCCGGAGAGCCATGATGGGTCCGCTCTATGACCTGTACGACTCAGATGACGTCTGGGTCGGCGCGCTCTCGGAGCCTGACGTCGAAGCGGCCGGGGTCGCAGCGGGCGGTATACCCCGTCGGGCCGGCCGGCTCGATCACCGTCCACAGCTGCCGGACCGTGCACGGCTCCGCGCCGAACCGACTCCGACCGCGCCCGCCCACTGCTGCTGCAGACGTACGCGGCCGCCGACGCGTTCTCGTACACCGACCTCGTGAAGCGCTCGCCACACGGAGAGCAGCTCATCCGGGGTGAGCCGGCACGGTGGGCTCGCCACGACCCGCGGCCCTGCCTCGTGCCGCCGACCGGACCGTACCGGCCGATCTTCGCCGCGCAGCAGCGCGAGGCCCCGCCGGCCTGAGCCGTCACTCGTCCGGGAGCTCACCGGGTGCTGCCTACCCCTGGTACCGGCGACGATGCTGCTGTACGCGTACGGCGACTGGGCCACGCCGCTGCACTGGTCGGCGCTCGTGTTCGCACCGCCGCACGCACGGTCGCGGTTGACGCTCCAGAACGTGAATCGGCCGAGATGGTTCTGCTGGGCGAACGTCAACATCGACTGGACGTTCGGCGGTCGTCACGGTCTCACCCGCGTCAGTCCGACCGTTCATGGTCGAGATTCCGGCGTGCGGGTAGGCGGCCGCCGCGTCCAGGCGGTACGCCGACTGCAGCGTGCGCCCGAGCCCCTGGACCGCGGCAATGGAGGTCGAGCCCATGTCGAGTGGTCCCGCACGCCGAAGTCGAACGGCATCACCGTCCACGCCGTCGGCAGGAAGCCGATGCGACGCGGCGAAGGCGATCATCGCGGCGCCCTTCTTGTCGGGGCCGGTGGGCGTGGTGCCGAACGTGACGTAGATCTCGAGGTTCGGGTTGGCTCGGCGCACCACGGCGAGCGCGGCGATCACCCGGTTGCGCACCTTCGCGGCGTTGAGCTCGCCGTGCTCGATGTCGATGTCGATCGCGCTGCAAGGCGTACGCATTGACGACCTTCTGGTAAGCCGCCGCGAGCGCCGTCGTGGTAGTGCACTTGTTGCCGAGCTTGCGTCCGCTCCATCCGCCGAACGAGACGACGACGTCCCCTCCCGCCGACCGGACGCGGTTGATGGCAGCCTGGTCTGCACCACCGGTCAGCGGCCGGGTGCCGTCCCACGCCGGGTCGCACGTCTTCTTCGACAGCATGAAGGCGAGCGTGAGGTCGTGCAGGCCGGTGGCGGCCATCACGGTGGTCGGGCGGTGCGGGTTGCCCCAGCCGAGGTACTCGTAGGGCGCGGTCTGGCCGGCGACTGTGGTTGCCGCGCCCGCCGTCGCCGGCGCGACGAGCAGTCCACTGCAACCGAGCGTGACGACCGCGAGCACCGTCGCGCGGCGTCAGGCGGAGATTCATTGGCCGTCGTCCCCCGTCGCCGATCCAGTGTGCTGCTCGGACACTACGCCGGTCTCGACGAGAATGACCTCCATCATGAGTGGACCGCTGCAGCTCGAGTTCGTCCTTTCGGCACCGGATCTCGCTCAGCTGCCCCCGACCCGGGCCGAGATCGCCTTCGTCGGCCGATCGAACGTGGGCAAGTCCTCGCTGCTCAACGCGATCGCCGGGCGCAAGAAGCTGGCCCTCGTCTCGAACACTCCGGGGCGCACCCAGCTGCTGAACTGCTTCGCGCTCCACGGGACGGACGCGACGGTCGTCGACTGTCCCGGCTACGGCTACGCCAACGTCTCGAAGACGACGCGGGCCGCGTGGCAGCCGATGATCGAGCGGTACCTGCTCGAGCGTGAGCACCTGGAGATGATCCTGCTCCTCGTCGACGGCGAGATCGGCCCGACGAGCTCCGATCTCCAGATGCTCGACTGGCTGCGTGCGAACGAGCTGCCGCACTCGGTCATCGCGACCAAGCACGACAAGGTGAAGTCCTCGCAACGCGACAAGCGCAAGCGCGAGCTCGCGGCGAGCTGCATGCTCGAACCCGGCGACGTCATCTGGGTCAGCGCCGCCAAGGACACCGGTATCCCACGACTTCGCGACCTCGCCCGACTCTGGCTCTCGTAGGGTGCTCCTCGTCGACGGGAACAACGTCGTCGGCTCGGTGCCGGACGGCTGGTGGCGGGACCGGCCCGCGGCGGTGCGCCGGCTGGTCGACCGGCTCCGATGCTTCGTGATCGCCGACGGCGAGCCGCTGCACGTCGTGTTCGACGTCGCCCAACCCGATCTCCCCGAAGGTGAGCACGAGGGCGTCACCGTCCACTACGCCGACCCGTCGCGGCCGCGACGCGGCCGACGACCACATCCTCGAGCTGCTCGACGCGGGCTTCGACGCTCGGATCGAAGTCGTCACGTCGGACCGCCACCTCGCGGAGGGTGCCCGGGCGCGCGGCGCGTCGGTCCTCGGCGCCGGAGCGCTCCTCGCCCGGCTCGACGACGCGGGCTGCTGATCGGGCACGCGGCTAACCCCGCAGGAACGCACCTACCCCGGACAGCGCGTCGAGGACGTCGGTCGGCGCGTCCAGGGTGGCCGGGAGCGCGGGGCCGCGTCCGGAGATCGCGTCGGTGACGAGCACCGCGTCGCCGCTGACGCTGTCGGTCGTGTCGAGCGGGCGCACCGCGACGAGGACATCGAACCCGTTGGCCGTGACCCGGTAGCTCGCATCGGCGGCACCGCCGAGGTGCAGCGTTGCGTCGAGTGGCACGCCGAAGCCACCGGCGACGATCGCCGCGATGTGGAGCGAGTAGGCGGCGGCGAGGCGTGCTTCCGAGCCGACGACCAGGGGCTCGTACGCGAGTGGTAGCAGCAAGTCCCGTTCGTGCATCCAGCCGTCGAAGAACATGTGCGCGACGAAGAGTCGCCAGTCGATCGGCTCCCCCCAGATCGACGGCACCTGCAGCACCGGGGAACGACCGCGACGGAGCTCGATCGCCGCGACGGTGGTCGCAAGGGATGCCTCGAGCAGCTCGACTGCAGTGGAGGGGGCAACGCCGGCGTGACGGTCGACGAACTCGCTCGGCGTCGCGTTGGGATCGAAAGGCCCGCCGAAGACCGGGCGTTCGCCCGTCAGCGTCTCGCGGCAGGAATCCGTCGCGCCGACGACGTGCAGGAGCAGCTCGCGCGCGTCCCACTCCGAGCACCGGGTCGGACCCGACCACTGGTCGCTCGTGAGACCCCGGGCCACGGTGACGAGACGCTCGCGTTGCCCGACGAACGCGTCGATGACGATTGATTCCACCCCATCGAGATCCACCCGCGACCCGAGGTCGAACGCCCTGCCCCGCACCCGTGCAGCCTTTCAGAGATCGGGTGCGAAAGGTAGCCTGTTCGCGTTGACCATCCGGGCGGGTGCTGTGCAGCTCGACGTCGAAGCCGACGCGCGCACGCGCCTGCGCGAAGCCGCCCTCGGACGCTTCGGGCGTCAGGGCGTGAAGGGCACCACGACCCGCGAGATCATCGCCGACGCCGGCCTCCGGAACCCGTCGGCGATCACCTACTACTTCGGCTCGAAGGCCGAGCTGGTCGAGGACCTGGTCCGCGAGGTGAACTTCGAGGAGTCGGCGATCATCCAGCAGCAGGTGCGGCTCGCGAGCAGCGTCGCCGGCGCCCACGCCGGAGCAGTGGGCGTCCACTGCGGTCGACGCCGCGAACGGACTCCTCGCGACCGACCGTGGTTGCCTGCTGATCCTCGTCTGGGCCGAGCGCGACGCGATGGAGCCGGACGCGGTCGAGGCGTTCCTGGCGGGCGATCATCCGCTGGCGCGATCGTGGCGTGCCGCGGTCGCGAAGACGTTTCCCGCGATCCCGACCATCGTGGCGATCGCGCGCAACGTCGTCGTCCTCCGGACGCTGCAGTGGATGACCGTCCGGCGGGCCCGCCGGTTGCTCAAAGGGGAACAACCCTCGTGGCAGGTCGACCCGGGCACCACGCGACCGTTCGTGCTCGAGCTCGTGGTGAACATCCTCACGCCCGGCACCACGCTCACGAGGCGCAGCTGGCCCAGTCCTGAAACCGGCGCGTTGGTGCGTCGCACGTCGCGCGGCTCCTAGTCTCCGCCCGGTGGTGACGTCGGCCAAGACCCCCGTGCTGCTGCTGCCGCCGTCCGAGGGGAAGGCGCTCGGCGGGCGCGGCCCCTCGTGGAGGCCCGGGGTGATGCGCTTCGACCTCGACGACGCCCGGCGCATGGTCATGCAGCGCGCGCTGGGCTCCGAACGGGCAGCCGTCGTGGATGGTCCGACGATGAAGGCGATCGACCGCTACACCGGTGTGCTGTACGGCGGGCTCGACTACCGGAACCTCGACCGCACGCTCCGAGGGCGGATCGACGCCCAGGTCATCGTGTTCTCCGGCTTGTTCGGCCTCGTCGCCCCCGGAGACCCGATCCCCTTCTACAAGCTGAAGATGACGGCCCCGGCGCCACGCGGGCGGCTCGCGGCCTGGTGGCGACCACGGCTGGCGCCGGTGCTCGACGCCCGCGTCGACAGTCGGGTCGTCTGGGACCTGCTGCCCAACGAGCACATTGCCGCGTGGCCGGTGTCCGACGCTCCGGCACGCCGGGTCGCGGTGCGGTTCCTCGACGACACCGGTGGCGGAACGCTCGTCACCGTCAGCCACTGGAACAAGCTGCTCAAAGGCGCGCTCGTCCGTCACATCGTCGCGACCCGGCTCACCGATCCGGACGGGCTCGCGGACTTCGAGCACCCACAGCGCTACCGCTACCGCCCCGACCTCACCGTCGAGGAGCCGCACCGCACCGTGGTGGCGCTCGTCGCCCAGCGCTAGGGCTTGTCCGCGTGGGCGACGAACCCGAAGTCGTTGGCCCGCACGTCGATCCCGGCGAACCCCGCGGCCGTCAGTCGGTTCGGGAGGGTGCCCGGGTCGATCGGGTTGTAGGTGTCGTCCTCGTGGAGCGCGGCGAGATCGTCGCTCGCAACGCTGTCCGAGATCACGAGCACACCCCCGGGAGCGAGGACCCGGGCGAGCTCCGCGAAGAGCCGATCCTGGAGCTCGGCCGTGGGAACGTGGTGCATCATCGTGAACGAGACCGCGCCGCTGAACCGGTCCGGCTCGAGTGGGAGGGCAGTGGCGTCGGCGTTGAGCACCTCGACGTTCGTCCCGGCCAGGCGCTGCGCGAGCGCGCCGGCGAGGTCGGGGTCGATCTCGACCGCGGTGAGCTGGTGCAGCGACTCCGCCAGCACGTCGGTCGTCACGCCGGGGCCGGGACCGACCTCGATCACGTCGGCTCCCAGGTCCACCTCGTGCAGCGCCCAGGGCAGGATCTGCTCCTGGACGATCTCCCGCCACTCGGCACTGGCACACAGCCGCAGATGCACTTCGTTCATGGTTCGACGGTACGGACCGGCGCGCCTGGCGTCCACACCGTACGATGACAAGAAATGTCGCCCAACCGCCAACCTCCCGCCGTGGGTCCCTTCGCGCTCGGGCGCGGCCAGGGCTTCGAACGGCACGAGCACGACGAGCACCAGCTCGCATGGACGGCGAGTGGCGTCCTCACCATGGGGACCGGCGACCGCACCTGGGTGCTCCCCCGGTCGCGCGCGCTGTGGATCCCCGCGCAGGTTCCGCACACGGTCGGCGTCGCGGTTCCGGCGCAGATGTACTCGCTGTACTTCCGCACGCCAGGGTGCCCGATCGCGTGGGACGCGCCAACCGTCGTCGCGGTCTCGCAGCTGCTCGGTGAGCTGATCGTGCACCTCGCCGCGCCGACCGTCCGCGGTGCCGCGCGATCGCGGGCCGAGGCACTGGTCTTCGATCTGCTCGAGCCGGTCGACCTCGCGCCGCTCCACACGCCGATGCCCGCCGACGAGCGCGCGGGCGCGTCGCGGACGCGGTCACCGCGCATCCGGCGGACGCGCGCACGCTGGCGGACTGGGGCCGGGTCGTCGGCGCGAGCGAACGGACGCTGAGCCGGCGCTTCACCGAGGAGACCGGGCTCACGTTCACCGAGTGGCGGACCCAGGCGCGGCTCATCGCCGCCCTCCCACGGCTCGCGCACGGCGCGGCGGTGGCGAGCGTCGCGCACGAGGTCGGGTACGCCAACCCGAGCGCCTTCATCGCCGCGTTCCGCCGTGTGTTCGGCGTGACGCCGCGCGTACTTCGAGCGGCCCCGACGACCCGGCCGTGTGGGCCCGGTCACCGCCTGGTCCGATTCCCGCTAGCAACGCGGGCCGAAGGCTGTCACGCTCGCACCATGTTCGAGTCCGAAGCGCAGTGCTACCGAGCCGTCCAGAGCCGTGACCCCCGCTTCGACGGCTGGTTCTTCGGCGCCGTCACGAGCACCGGCATCTACTGCCGTCCGAGCTGTCCGGCCCGGACCCCGAAGCGCGAGAACATGCGGTTCTACGCGACCGCGGCCGCAGCCCAGCTCGCAGGGTTCCGGGCGTGCAAGCGCTGCCGGCCCGACGCGACGCCGGGCTCACCCGAGTGGAACCAGCGGGCCGACCTCGTCGGCCGGGCGATGCGGCTCATCGCGGACGGTGTGGTGGACCGCGAGGGCGTCGCGGGCCTGGCCCGGCGGCTCAACTACAGCGAGCGTCACCTGCACCGTCAGCTCGTCGCCGAGGTCGGCGCCGGTCCGATCGCACTCGCGCGGGCGCAGCGCGCGCAGACCGCGCGGATCCTGATCGAGACCACCGACGTCGCGTTCTCACAGATCGCGTTCGCGAGCGGCTTCACCAGCATCCGCCAGTTCAACGACACCGTGCGCGCGGTGTTCGCGACGACGCCGAGCGAGCTGCGCCGCCGCGCGGCTGCCGGGGCGACGCGCCGGCCGCCGACGGCCGCGGGGACGATCTCGGTCCGGCTCCCCTTCCGGGCGCCACTCGACGCCGGCCCGCTGCTCGACTTCCTCCGCACCCGCGCCGTGCCCGGCGTGGAGAGCGTCGACGCGACGACGTACCGGCGGACGCTGGAGCTGCCGTTCGGTGCCGCGACCGTGGCCCTCAGCCCCCGACCCGAGCACATCGCCTGCACCCTCCGCCTCGACGACCTGCGCGACCTCCCGGCCGCGGTCCAGCGGTGCCGCCGGCTGTTCGATCTCGACGCCGATCCGGTCGCGGTCACCGCGCTCCTCGAGTCGGACCCACTGCTCGCACCGTTGGCCGGCAAGCATCCCGGCCTGCGGGTCCCGGGCCACGTCGACGGCTTCGAGCTGCTGGTGCGCGCGATCGTCGGCCAGCAGGTGTCCGTCGCCGGTGCCCGCACCGTCCTCGGGCGGATCACCGCGGCGCTCGGGAACCCGCGTGTGGTGCCCGACGGCGATCTCACCGTGCACTTCCCGGGCCCGCGGGCGATCGCGGCCGCGCCGCTCGAGATGTTTCCGATGCCGCGAGCCCGGGCCGAGACGGTGCAACGCGTGGCCGCGGCGGTCGCCTCGGGTGAGCTGCTCGTCGACCCGGGCGCGGATCGCGAGGCGCTGCGCGCGTCCCTCTTGGCCATCCCGGGCATCGGACCGTGGACCGTCGAGTACGTCGCACTCCGGGCCCTCGGAGATCCTGACGCCTTCCTGCCGACGGATCTCGGGGTGCGCCACGCGCTGGAGCACCTCGGGGCCCCCGGCGACACGCGGTCCGCCCGCGAGCGGGCTGAGTCCTGGCGGCCCTGGCGCTCGTACGCGCTCATGCACCTCTGGGCGAGCCTCGCGGGTTGACGAACACCAGGTGAACCCGGCTGAAGACGAGTGAAATTCGGTCATGCGGCGACTGTCCATCGGGCAGGGCCACGGCTAGCGTTCGCCCATGGCTGATGACGTTGCTCGCCGCACGTTCCTCCTCGGGCTCGGAGCTGCCTCCGGTCTCGCGCTCGCGGGCTGTCGGCCGTGGCGCGGCCGGCCGGGCCAGCCCGGGCGTCCGGGTGCGCCGATCCGGCAACCGGGGAACCGACCGAACCCGTTCCGGGCCGAGGGCTCGGACCTGCTCCCCCAGGTCGAGCACATCATCATCTACATGCAGGAGAACCACTCCTACGACTCGTACTTCGGGTTGCTCCACCGTGGGGACGGCTACTGCATCCGCAACGGCGTCCCGACGAACAGCAACCTGGATCTCGAGGGCCGGAGAGTTCCGGTGCAGCACGCGCCCTCGACGTGCCAGCTCGGGGAGGGCGTGTCGCAGAGCTGGACGTCCAGCCACCTCCAGATCGACGGCGGCCGCATGGACGGCTTCCTCTTCGACGACAACCTGAACGCCATGCACTACTGGGATGGGACGGACCTGCCCTTCTACTACTCGCTCGCGGACACGTTCCCGTTGTGCGACCGCTGGTTCGCGTCCGCGCCGGCGCAGACGTACCCGAACCGCATGTACCTCCAGGCCGCGACCTCGCAGAGCCTGGTCGCCACGGACACCGCAAAGGCGTTCGCGCTGCCCCATCCCGCGGGGGGAACGATCTGGGACAAGCTCGACGCGCACGGGATCTCGTGGAACGACTACGCGTGGGACCTTCCGGACATCGCGCTCTTCCCGAAGACGCTCGGTGCGAACAAGGACAAGATCCGGACGTTCCAGCAGTTCCTCGGCGACTGCCAGACCGGTGCGCTGCCGTCCGTCTCGATCGTGAGCCCCGGCGTCACCGCGTACTCGGAGGAGAACCCGGCCGACGTCCAGCTCGGCGAGGCCTACAGCGCGTCGATCATCAACGCGGTCATGGGCAGCCCGGCGTGGCCGAAGACCGTGCTGCTCTTCATGTACGACGAGCACGGCGGCTACTACGACCACGTGCCTCCACCGGCCGCGGTGCCGCCGGACGACATCCCACCCGACGTCGTCGCGACCCCGAACGCGCCCGCGGCATGGAACCAGTACGGGCTGCGCGTCCCTGCGTTCGTCATCTCACCGTTCGCGAAGCGCAACTACGTGTCGCACGTCGTGCACGACCACACGTCCGTGCTGCGGTTCATCGAGACGAAGTTCAACCTCGGCGCGCTGACCCGGCGCGACGCGAACGCGGACAACCTGCTCGACTGCCTGGACTTCCACCGGCCCGGGTTCATCGAGCCGCCCCGGCTCGGCGCGCCCGGGCTTCCCGCGACGGGGAGCACGTGTCAGCCGCAGACCCCGCCCCCGCCGACCTCGGCCGCCGCGACGCCGGCGAAGACCATGGCCATGGTGACGGCAGGCGGCAGTGGTGCGAGCCCGGGGAACGCGACCTGCCCGACTCCCCAGGCGATGACGGACTCGCAGGACGAGCGGGTCAAGCTGCTCGAGCACATTCGCAGCACCGGGCTCAGCCCGGTCTGATCAGGCGGGATCGATCCGGTACACGGTGCCGCCCAAGGACACCGCGTAGAGCTCCCCGTTCGGCGCCTCGCCGAAGCTGTTCAGCGCCGGCACGTTGATGCCGAGATCGACGTTCTGCACGATCGTGCCGCCCTGTTGCTCCGCCGCGTACACGTGGCCGGTGCAGAAGTCGCCGTACAGGTACGCGCCGACGAGCGCCGGGATCGCGGTGCCGCGGTACACGTAGCCACCGGTGATCGCGCAGTCGCCCGCGGAGTGCGGCCGCTCGATGACCGGATCCCGTCCGCCCGGAGGTTGCGCACCCCCGTTGTACGGGTGGAAGCCCTCGCGCTGGTTCCAACCCCAGTTGATCCCGGACTGGCCTGCGGGTGCGTAGTCGATCTCCTCGTAGAGGCTCTGGCCGACGTCGCCGATCCACATGTCCCCGTTGGCCCGGTCGAAGCTGAACTTCCACGGGTTGCGCAGGCCGTAGTCCCAGATCTCCCACCGCGTGCCCGGCTGACCGACGAACGGGTTGCTGAGCGGAACCTGGTACCGGTAGTAGCCCGACGGGTCGGGGTCGATGCGCAGGATCTTGCCGAGGAGCGTGTCCTTGTTCTGCGCATTGCCGAGCGGGTCGCCGCCACTGCCACCGTCACCGAAGCTGACGTAGAGCAGCCCGTCGGGGCCGAACGCGAGCTCACCACCTTTGTGGTTCGCGAACGGCTGCTTCTGGGTCAGGAGCAGCCGACGGGTTCGCTTCAGGATCTTGTGGTGCGCCGACACCGACATCTCTTCGATCTCGGTGCTGCCCTTCTTGTCGATGTAGTCGACGTAGGCCTTGGAGCCGTTGGGCGAGAACGTGAGCCCGAGCAGACCCTGCTCGCCCGAGTCCAGGACTTTGATCGTCAGCGCGGTCGCCGCGACGCGACCGCCCGACACGCGCCGCACGCGGCCGCGCTGCTCTGCGACGTACATGTCGGGGTCGCCGGTCCGCCACGCGAGGGCGAGTGGCTGCGTGAGGCCCGTGGCCACCGGTGTCACCTTGACGTGCACCGTCGACAGGTTCCCCACCGCACCGGCGTTCGCCACGGGTCCGAGCAGGGCGGCGCCGAGCGCGATCGCGACCGCAAGCACGAACAGATTGAAGCGGAGCACGCAGTCGAGGGTACACACCATCGGCGGGCGTTCGCGGCTCTCCGAATCAGGCTGTCAGACTGTTCGGAGTGAACGAGTCATCCCCCGCCGACCTCTTGCGCACGTCGCGCGGCGAACGCGCCCGACCTCGCGCGCTACGGCTGGGACGACCACTGGGCCGCTCTGCTCGCCGAGCATCCCGGGAGCCACGCCGGCCGGGTGACCCGCCATGACGGCACCGCGTTGCACGTGGCGACCACGGAGGGTGTTGTCGTCCTCCCCATGATCCGCCGCCTGGACCCCGCGCCCGCCGTCGGCGACTGGGTCGCGGTGCAAGGAGATGAGCCCGTCGCGGTGCTCCCGCGCTCGTCGCTGTTCCGCCGGCGTGCTGCGGATCGCGACGAGGGCCAGGTGCTCGCGGCCAACGTCGACATCGTGTTCCTGGTGTGTGGCCTGGACCGCGCGGTCAAGCCCGGTCGCATCGATCGCAGTGCGACGCTCGCGCGCGATGCCGGTGCCACGCCGATCGTGGTGCTGACCAAGGCGGCGCTCTCGTCCGACGCCGAGGCCGTCGCCGACGAGGTCGCCACTGCGAGCCCCGGGATCGAAGTGATCATCACCTCGGCGCGCGAAGGCATCGGGCTCGACGCGCTGCGCGAGCGCGCCCGCGACCAGACCGTCACGATGCTCGGGGAGTCCGGAGCCGGGAAGTCGAGTCTCGTCAACGCGCTGCTCGGCGAAGACGTCGCCGCGATCGGCGAGGTGCGGCCCGGTGACTCGAAGGGACGCCACACGACGACGTCGCGCGACATGCACGTCCTGCCGACCGGCGGCGTCCTCATCGACACCCCGGGCATCCGCGGTGTCGGTCTCTGGGTCGAGCCCGAGGCGGTGGCGGAGACGTTCTCCGACATCGATGATCTCGCGGACGAGTGCCGGTTCACCGACTGCGGGCACGACACCGAGCCCGGGTGCGCGGTCACGGCAGCTGTGGCCGCGGGATCGGTCACGCCGGCCCGGCTCGCAGCCTGGCGCGCGCTTCACCAGGAAGCCACGACCTCACCCAATGTCGCACTGACCTACGAGCAGGCCCGGGCGAACAAGGAGCTGGCCCGCAACACCAGGGCCGAGCTGCGCCGCAAGGGGCGCGACGGCTAGCCCGCCAGTGCCTGGACGCGGGTGATGCGGTCGTCGGTGGGACCGAGGTAGCGCGTGAGCACGCCGATGACCCGGTCGACGTCGAGGGTGCCGGCGGCCGCCATCTCCTCGAGGTCGGCCCAGTCCTTGGTGCGGTTGAAGAACGCCTTGAACACCGCGAGGTCCGAGCACGAGAGGAACGGGATCTCGACGCCCTCGAACGGCTCGACGCGCGACCGGCGCGCGATCTGCGTGTGGAACTCCGTCGTGTTCACGAACACGTCAACCGGGGTCGTGTCCCACCAGAGCCGGGTCTGACCGTCACGCTCGATCACGGCTTGATCCTTTGCCGACCACGCGACCCCCTTCGGGAAGGCGGCCAGCACCTCACTGGCACGCGTCGTGTCGACGAAGATGTTCAGGTCGATGTCGATCGTGCCGCGCGCCCGCTGCGTGCACCACACGAGCGCGAGCGCACCGCCGAACGTGTGCGGGATCGCCGCGGCCTCGAGTGCCTGATGCAGCAGGACGATCTTCTTCGGCAGCGTCGTCACTGCGGGCCGAACTTCGGGAACTCGAGCGCCGGCGCGTGCCGAGCCGGAAAGCGCGCCGCGAGCTCCAGCACCTCGGCGAGCTCCCGGCCCGCGCCGCGGGATCGACACCGCCGACGTTCGGGGTCAGCTCGATCGCCAGCTCGTAGCCGGCGGCGCGCACCACCCGGTCGAGCGTCTCGACCGAAGGCACCTTGCGGCCCGCCTCGTACGCGGCCAGGGTCGAGTGCGAGGTCCCGGCCCGGTGGGCGAGCGCGCGCAGCGTCAGCCCCGATCGCCGGCGCGCCCCCCGGAGCGTGACTGCTGCATCCATGGTCCTATGGTATCCGATCAGATACCAGGATTCAACCCGTCGGCGTCGGGCCGCTCGAGCCCGGGGTGCCCGACGGGTCGGTGGGCGCGGGGAGATCGAGATCGGCCTCGATGCCGTCGAGCAGGCGGGCCAGGTTCCGTTCGAAGCGCTTCGGGTCCCGGCGGTGGCGCTCGATCTCGTCCCAGGCCTCGTCCAGCCCGTACTCCGTGGCCAGCGCCGCGAGCTGCGGGTACTGACCCGTGGCGATGAGCCCGTTGACGTAGCTGATCATCCCCGCGTCGTCCGTCGCTTCCGGCTGGCGCCCCTCGCGTTCCCAGAGGCAGGACCCGAAGACGTACTCGTCGACGGTGCTGACGATGTCGAGCTTCTGGGCGAGGGGGATCGGCAGTGACGCGACTGCTTGGAGCGACTGGTCGAAGTGCCGGACGGCGTTGGGGCCGAGCGCCGGGTCCTCGGTGATGTCGAGGATCCACGGGTGGCGCAGGATCGACGCGCGGCTCCGCTCCGCGATGGCGGTCATGGCGTCGCGCCAGTGCTCCGGCATCGGTTCATCCGGACCGAACACGACCTCACCCATCAAGGCGTCGAGGACCAGCGTGAGCACCTCGTCCTTGGTGCGCACGTAGTGGTAGAGGGTCATGGTCCCGGCGTCGAGCTCCGCCGCGAGGCGACGCATGGACAGCGCGTCGAAACCTTCGCTGTCGGCGATCTTGATCGCGGTCCGGGCGATGTCGTCGTGCGTGAAGCGCGGCCGGCCGCGTGCGCTCGGTGCGGGTCCACAGGTCGAGCGAGCCCAGGCCCTCGCTGATCCGGTCGAGCGCCTCCGCCTTCAGGGCGGCCTTCGCCGCGATGCGCTCGTGGCGCGCCGCCTTCTCGTTGACCTTGCCGGCCGCGCGCCCGAGGGACTCGGCCTTCTGGGCCGCCCGCTCCGCGATGCGCTCCTGCCTCGTCGCCTTCTCGGCGACCTTGCCCGCCACCTTCTCGACGACGAGGCCGCGCAGCGCGGCGCCCGACTTCGGCCCCACGCCACCGGCGCCGGGCTCCTCGGTCCTGGTGTGACGCTTCTCACTTGTCATTCGTACAGTGTACCGCTACTATCCGTACCATGTACGAAACTGCCGTACGCCATACGAAGAACGTAGCCGACGCCCCTCGGCCCGGCGGGGTGTCCGCCCGAGGGCTGGGGAAGTGCTTCGGGGACCTCTGGGCCCTGCGCGACCTCGACCTGGACGTCGCACCCGGCACCGTGCTCGGCCTGCTCGGCCACAACGGGGCGGGCAAGACCACGGCGATCCGCATCCTGACCACGCTCTCCGCCCCCACCGAGGGGTCCGCGACCGTGGCCGGGATCGACGTCGTCACCGATCCGCTCGGGGTCCGTGAGCGCATCGGCGTCGCCGCGCAGCAGGCCACCGTGGACGGTCTCATGAGCGCGCACAAGAACCTCGTGATGGTCGGCCGGCTCCATCACCTCTCCAAGGCGGAGGCCCAGCGCCGGGCCGACGACCTCCTGGGCCAGCTCGATCTGGCCGACAACGCGACCCAGCTGGTGAAGACCTTCTCGGGCGGCATGCGCCGCCGGTTGGACCTCGCCGCGAGCCTGGTCGCCGCGCCGCCGGTTCTGTTCCTGGACGAGCCCACGACGGGCCTGGACCCCCGGAGCCGCAACGACCTCTGGGAGCTGCTCCGCGGGCTCGTGCGCGACGGGACGACGGTGATCCTCACGACGCAGTACCTCGAAGAGGCCGACCAGCTCGCCGACGACATCGTCGTCCTCGACCACGGTCAGACCGTTGCGCACGGCACCCCCGACGAGCTCAAGGCGCGCATCGGCACCGACCGGATCGACATCAAGGTCGCGACTGCGCCCGAGCTCGCGGCGGTCGTCACGGCCACGGAGCAGTTCGCGTCCAACGCGCCCGGCCTCGACCACGACGCGCTGGTCGCGACGATCCCCGTCCGCGAAGGCACGCGCCTGATGGAGATGATGCGCGCCCTCGACGCTGCCGGGATCGACGCGGTGGACCTCAACCGCCGCGTTGCCTCACTCGACGACGTCTTCCTCACCCTCACGGGCTCCACCGCCCCCGCTGAAGAGGTTCCCGCATGACCGCAACCACCCAAGCCCCGGAAGCTCCGATCGCGAGCCCGCCCGAGGTGCGCCACGACCCGCCGCGGGGCTCGCTCGCGACCTGGTGGAGCGACACGCTCGTGTTCGCCGGGCGCAACATCGAGCACATCCGCCAGATCCCCGAGAAGCTGCTGGACGTCACGCTCCAGCCGCTCATGTTCGTGCTGCTCTTCGCGTACGTGTTCGGTGGTGCGATCGCGGTCAGCGGTGGCAACTACCGCGAGTTCATCATCGGCGGCATCCTGATCCAGTCCCTCGCGTTCGGTCTGACCGGTCCCGCGACCGCGATCTCGACCGACCTCACCGAAGGCGTGATCGACCGGTTCCGGTCGCTCCCGGCCACGCGCACCGCGTACCTGTCGGGCCACTACCTCGCGGAGCTCGCGGGCATGGCGTTGTCGGTCGTGGTGCTGCTCGGCGCGGGGCTGATCGTCGGTTGGGGCATCCACCAGGACCCGCTGCACGTCACCGGCGCGTTCGCCCTGCTCTTCCTCTTCTGTTCGGCGATGATCTGGATCGGCACCTACATCGGGCTCGCGGTGCGGACGCCCGACGCGGTCATGGGCGTCGGCTTCGTCGTCGTCTTCCCGTTGACGTTCCTGAGCAACGCGTTCGTGCCCATCAACACGATGCCGAACGTGCTGCAGTGGATCGCCGCGTGGAACCCCGTCAGCGTCGTGGTCGCGGCGGTCCGGGAGATGTTCGGCAACCCGTCGTCCGCCATCGGCAAGCACACCTGGCCCCTCGATCACCCGATCCCGGCCGCGTTCCTCTACTGCGGGCTGATCCTGGCCATCGCGGTTCCGGCCTCGCTTCGCCGCTACCGGGCCCGCACGAGCGACTGACCGGATGAGCCCGGTCGCGAAGCTCGGCACCGATCGTCGGAAGGGCCTCGACGAGTCGACCAGGCCCCCACCTGCTGCGGGTCGCTAGGCGAAGCGCACGACGAGCACGACGAACGCGGTCATGAGCGTCACCGCGAGCACGACCCACGAGATGATGCGGCCGCGAGCCGTCACCGGCCGGGCCGGCGCGTCGTGGCCACCGTCGAGCACGTTCATCGGGCCGCCGTACGGGTTGCTGGTCCGGAACACGCCCGACGACCGCCCCCAACCCCGTGGCCGTCGCCTCCGTCGTCGGTAGCCGTCGCCCACGCGATCATCCTACGCCGGGGCGGGACGCCAGGCCGTGGGATCAGGATCCCGAGGCCCGGGACGGAGCCTGGCATCCTGGGGTCGGTGATTCCCGGGCCGGTGGCAACGAGTTGAGCGTCACGTGACCGATGACATGGAGATGGCCGAACGGTTGCGCTCGGTCACCGAGCTGCTCAGCCTCGTCGCGCTCGACCCGTCGATGCTCGGCGTGTTGACGGAGAAGGAGCGGATCGCGCTCGTCAACGCAGCGGGCGACGTGTTCGAGCCCGACGTCGAGCTCCGCCGGCAACGGGGCCGGGCCCGGCAACGCCGCGAGCGAGCCGAGAAGCTCCGGCGCGACGAGCACGTTCTCGCCGAGACGGGCATCCGGCGGCTCCGGGAGAAGCCGGTCTTCACCACGCCGAACGTCTTCCCGCCCGAGGACTTCGTCCAGACGGACGTGACCGACGAGCCGCGCCTTCCGCGAGGCGCGACCCGCAGCACTGCTACGTCTGCAAGCAGAACTTCTCCGAGGTCCACCACTTCTACGACCAGCTCTGCCCGGCGTGCGCGGCACTCAACTACGCCAAGCGCACCGAGACCGCCGACCTGCGCGGGCCGGGTCGCGCTGCTCACCGGCGGCCGCGTGAAGATCGGCTACCAGGCCGGGCATCAAGCTGCTGCGCGCCGGGGCCGCGCTCATCGTCACCACGCGCTTCCCCCGCGACTCCGCGCTGCGCTACGCGCGGGAGCCCGACTTCGACGAGTGGGGCGACCGGCTCGAGATCTTCGGGCTCGACCTGCGGCACACGCCGAGCGTCGAGGCGTTCTGCCGTCACATCCTCGTCGACGCGCGACCGGCTCGACTTCATCGTCAACAACGCGTGCCAGACCGTGCGCCGGCCGCCCGACTTCTACCGCCACATGATGGAGGTCGAGACCGCGTCGATCGGCGCGATGCCCGATCGCCGCCCGGGCGCTGCTCGGCGAGTACGAGGGGCTGCGCGGCTACGACCTCGTGGGCGAGGGCCCGCCGGCGCTCGTCGAGCCGGACGTCGCACCGATGGTCGGGCTCACCCGACGCGGCCGAGCTCTCGCAGGTGCGCGCTGCTCCCCGAGGACGCTGCGCCGCAGGGTCACCTCTTTCCCGAGGGCCGGCTCGACCAGGACCTGCAGCAGGTCGACCTGCGGGGCCGCAACTCGTGGCGGCTGCCGCTCGCCGAGGTGTCGTCGGTGGAGCTGCTCGAGACCCAGCTCGTGAACGCGGTCGCGCCGTTCGTGCTCAACGCACGGCTGAAGCCGCTGATGCTGCGCACGCCGGAGCGGGACAAGCACATCGTCAACGTCTCGGCGGTCGAGGGGCAGTTCTACCGCCGGTTCAAGACCACGAGGCACCCGCACACGAACATGGCGAAGGCCGCGCTCAACATGATGACCCGCACCTCCGCGGCCGACTACCACGCCGACGGGATCCACATGAACAGCGTCGACACCGGCTGGGTCACCGACGAGGACCCGGTCGAGATCGCCGAGCGCAAGACGTCGGAGCACCGCTTCCATCCGCCGCTCGACATCGTCGACGGCGCGGCGCGGATCGTCGATCCGATCATCGCCGGCTTCAACACCGGCAACCACGTCTGGGGGCAGTTCCTCAAGGACTACCAGCCGACCGACTGGTGAGCGCTGCTGCGGCGCGTCGGCTCTACCGGCCGGTGAAGCCGAAGGTGCTCGACTCGACCACGGCCTTGGCCAAGGGTCGCGCCAACGTGCGCAAGCGGGCACAGCGGTCTTCACCCAACACCTCGTACGCCACAACGGCGAGCGCGTCGGTCCGGTCCTCGACCTGCTGGCGGTGGGCCGAGCCGGCCGCGGTCAGGAGCCCGTCCTCGGCCAGCCAGCCGCGACTGCGCAGCGACTCGGCGGTCGCCTCCCATTCGTCGTCGGTCCACCCGCGGGTCGACTGCAACGCGCGCCTGGACACCTCGCCCGTCCCGCCGTGGACCACCAACGCCTCGAGCCCGCTGAGCCCCTCGGTGGTCAGCAGCGCGATGTGACCGTCGCCGCGGAACTCGCGCAGCAGGCTCTGCGTGTGCCAGAGGGCGAGCAGCGGGTCGTCGGGCCACACCAGTGACGCGTGGGCCGCGAACAGCGGACGCCCCTCCGGGTGATCCGTGGCCCGCAGTGCCGCTTCGCGGGCCAGGCCCGCGGCCTCCGCGACGTCCGGCCCCTCTGCCGCGTCGCCGAGGATCCGGCGCAGCACGCGACCGGCCGCGCGGAACCGTGCGTCGAGGATCGTCGCGGGGGTCGCGATGTCCCAGGCGCGCGGGATCTCCTCGCGCACGACGTCGGGCCGGAAGTTGTAGAAGGTCGCGATCACCACCTCCGCGGGCACGGCACCCATCGGCGCGGCGCGCGACGCGAAGTAGCCACCGACCTCGGGCACCAGCCCGATCGAGGTGTACTCCTCGACGGCCTCGGGCGCGAAGTAGATGAGGCCGTGCAGCGGCTCGAGCGTGCGCCACGTCTTGCGGGCAATCACCGGATCCATGCTGCGAACCTAGCCACCCCCTCCTTTCGGTGCGCGTTCCGCGTGTCCTGGCGCGGGAAAGCCGCACCGAAACGAAGAGGGAAGGGGTCAGGCGTTGGAGCTGATGCGGTCGGGGGTGACGAGGACCGCGGTCCGGTGCTCGGCGGCCATCACCCGGTCGTACTCGTCCCAGTCGTCGTGCGTGCCGCCGGCCGAGGCGAAGATCGCCCGGAGCAGCGCGGGGAGGTCGGCCGGGTCGACACCGGGGTTCGGGTCGCCGGGCCCGATCAGCGTCGTCGTGCCCTCGACCGCCACCCACTCCCATCCGGCGCGGAACACGACGTTCGCGTACGGCCGGCGCCGGAGGTGGCGGAGCTTCAACGCGTCCCCGCGGGCGACGAAGGCCACGACGTCGTGGCCGTCGACCGGGTGGGCAGTGACCCCGGCGTTGACCAGGGACGCCTGCACCGTTCCGTCCTTGCGAGTGGTGCTGACGATCGCGAGTCCCTGATCCGCGGCGACGATCCGGCGTACGAGATCCATGTCTGCCACGTGAGCGTCCTCCTACTGGTGGGTCGGGTCCAGCGGGCGCAACCGTCACCGGTACGCCCGAGGCGTGAGGCATGGTGGTCAGCGGGTCCACCGCGTCGTGGCTGCTCGTCACCTGACCCGGACTGCGGCCGTGCGTGCCCGTGGGAGACGGACACGACCCCGGTGCGCACGTTGCGGTCGACCAGGACGGCGGCGGTCACGCGACCGTGCGCGCTGGTGATCGTGATCGAACCCCCGTCCGTCACGCGCGCCGCGGTCGCGTCGTCGGGATGCATGCGGACGATGGGTTCATCCGCGCGACCCGAGTACACGATCGAGTTGCTCCAGGCCATCTCCCGCCGCGGTGTGAGCACGAGACCCGCCCCCGGGCCGGCATGGGCGCCGAGCCGCTCGATCAAGCCGGGCGGCGCGATCTGCCAGTGGCCACCGGGGAGCATCCCGTCGCGCACCCAGCCGAACTCCTCGGGGACATCGACCCCATGGGGACCGGCCGCGAACACCGCGGCCGGGTCGAAGGGCGAGCGGGCCAAGAGCCCGGCGAGGAACGTCTCGTCGTCGAGGTCGTCGGGATCGGCACCGGCCAGGAGATCGCCACCCATGTCGCCCGTGTCACCCATGTGCCGCGCCAGAGATGCGAGCATCCACCAGACCGGGCGGCGCTCCCCCACGGGCGGGACCACCGCGGCCGTCGCCTGCAGCCCCGACCGCACGGCCGTCAGCTCCGCGACCTGCAGGTCGGCCCGTTCGAGCTGGCCCGCGGCAGGGAGCACGTGCGTCGCGAGCGTGGTCAGCTCGCTCTCCGCCACATCGACGACCACGAGCGTGTCCAGCCGTCGCAACGCGGACCGCATGCGGTCCGGCTCGGGAAACGCGGTGATGGGGTTGCCACCGGTGATGACGAGGCTGCGGACGTTGCCCGCCTCGATCTCGTCCGCCAACGCCACGGCAGGCATCTGCCCGACCACCCGCGGCAGCTCCGGCCGACTCGCCGGCCCCGAGCATCCCGGCCGCCCGCCGATCGCGGTCCGGCGTCCGACCGGAGGAGACCTTCGGCGAAGGAGGCTCGAGTCGGTGGATCGCACCACGGTTGAAGCGCATGCCGCCCGGACGATCGAGCGAACCGGTGAGGACGAGCAGGACCCACCGCAGCCATTCGACGACGATGCCGTCGGTCGCCATCGTCGTGCCGGTGCCGCACATGATCGCGACCCGTCCGCGGTTGCCGCGCACCTCGGCGACCAGCCGCTCGATCGCGTCCTCGTCGACGCCGGCCGCGGCCGCGGCGCGCGACAAGGTGAAGGGGGCCAAGCGCGTCGCGCACTGACTCCAGGTCCTCGGTCGTGCAGAGCTCGGACGCGTCGGCTCCGTCGGCCAGGACCGCATCCGCGACCGCCGCCAGCAGCGTCACGTCCGCACCGGGCCGGACCGCCAGGTGCTCGTCGGCCTGCGCCGCGGTCTCGGTCCGGCGGGGATCGATGACCCAGACCCGCCCGCCCCGGGCGCGGTACTCGCGCAGGTGGCGCACCGGATCGGGCAGCGCGGTCCCGTAGCCGTGCGAGATCACCGGGTTCGTGCCGACGAGCACGAGCAGGCCGGGCGCGGACGGGTCCCACACCGGGTTCAGCATCGGGTTGCCGGCAACGAGCTGCGCCGCGACGAGCACGCGGCGCGTTGTCCACCGTTGCGGCTGAGTAGAAGGACCGGCTGCGGATCGAACCCAGCCACCGGCCGGCAGCCATCTGGCCGCCCGCGTCGTACGCCAGCCCGGTGGCGAGGTAGAGCGCGACCGCGTCGGCACCGTGCGCGTCGATCGTGCGCTGCGAGCGCGGCCCCGAGATCGGCGAGCACGGCCGACCAGCTCGCGTCCTTCCCGTGCACGCGCGGGGCGTCGAGCCGGGCGGGCGAATGGTGCCACTGCGGCAGGCCGCGTCCCTTGGAGCAGGTGTAGCCCCGGGAGACCGGGTGGTCGGCGTCACCGCGCACGCGCACGACGCGCTGGTCCGTCGACGGTCACCACGATCCCGCACGCCGCGGCGCAGATGCGGCAGTACGAGAGGTGGTCCTCCTCCACGTCAGAGAGCCGGCGCGCTCGCCTTGGCCGTCGTCACGACCGTCGAGCTGGGCGCCACCAACGGCCACGGGCGTTCGCGTTCCACGGCCAGCGCGACGTCGAAGAGCAGCTCGTCGTCGTGATGACGGGTCAGCACCTGCATGCCGACGGGAAGGTCGTCGACCGTGCCCGACGGGGATCGAGACCGCCGGGTTGCCGTAGACGTTGGAGATGATCGTGAGCCCGCCCATGTTCAGCAGCTCCCGGGCGTACGGGGCGGCCCGGTCCATCAGGACGCTGGGCAGCTTGGGGACGAACGCGCTCGTGAGCCGGGTGCCGAACAGGATGCTGCGGAACGCGTACGACGCCGCGGAGCTCGACTTCGCCCAGTCGATGAAGTTCGCCTCGCTGCTGCTCATCGATGCCTCGGCCGGGAACGCGGGCCCGGGGTTCGTCGCCGCGATGATGAAGTCGACCTGTTCGAAGGCGGCGGCCATGACCTCGTTCGACTGGACCCGCAACGACTCCGCCACGGCCGCGGTCCGCAGGTTGTAGAGCGACTGCGACATGTACAGGCCGGCCGCGACCTCGGGGGTCATCTCGTCCGCGCAGCCCGGCCAGCGATCACCGAGGTCCGCGAGCAGCGTGGCGAGGTTGCCCATCATCCATTGCGCGGCGAGGTTCGGCAGGTCGATCCGCACGTCGACCGGCACCATCCCCGTCGCTGCGATCATCGCCGCGGCCTCCGCGCGGAGGTGCTCTTCCACTCCGGGCTCGAGCGGCACGCCACCGATGTCGGGAACGATCGCGACCCGCTTGCCGGCGAGGTCGTGCGATCCCAGTCCCGCTTCGTAGCTCGGGTGCTTGGGCAGGCTCGACGGGTCGGCGCCGTGGTAGCCGCCGCACACGTCGAAGTACCGGGCCGCGTCCCGCACGGACCGCGCGACGTTGCCGAGCACGACGGTGTTCGGCCGCATGAACGCGTGCGGACCGCGCGGGATGCGCCCGAACGTGCCCTTCATGCCGAGCAGGCCGGTGTAGCCCGGCGGGGATGCGGATCGATCCGCCGCCGTCACCGCCGGTGGCCAGCGAGACGAGCCCGCCCGAGACCGCGGCCGCAGAGCCGCCGCGACGATCCACCGACGGTGCGACCGTGCCGCCACGGGTTGTGCGTCACGCCGTTGAGCTTCGTGACGCTGACGTTGAGACCGCCGAACTCGCTCGCCGTCGTCTGGCCCACCGCGACCGCGCCACCGCGATCCAGCAGGCGCTCGACCACGGTCGAGGTGTAGGTGGCCGTGCGGTCCTTGAAGACGAGTGAGGCCTCGGTGAACGGCCAGCCCTCGACCGGCTCGAGCTCCTTGATGCCGGTCGGCACCCCGCCGAACGGCTTCGACAGATCCGCGGAGCCGCGGCGGCCGCGGGCCCGATCGGCGTCGATCATCGAGAAGCAGTTCAGGTCGGTGGCCTCGATGGCCGCGAGCGTGGCCTCGAGCTCTTCGACCGGCGAGCGCTCGCCGGCCCGGAACGCGTCGACGAGCGAGGACGCGTCACCCTTCCAGGGCTGATCAGTCATCCCCTGATCATGTCACTCGGGAGGCTCGGAGAGGAATGCCGGGACCGGCAGCGCTCAGGCGACCCGGTGCATCGTGTTGTGGTCGGTGTGGGCGAATGGCTCCTCGAACTCCCGCATCTTGAGCATCGTCTTCTCGTCGTACGAGATCGTGCCGTCCGGGTTCGCGGTCACGGTGACCACGTAGCTCAGGGTCGAGGCGTTCTTCGCGAGGTACTTGTTCTCGCCGATCGCGTACTGAGGATCGCCGGCGGCCGCGTGCAGCGTGAACGTCCTCGCGTCGGCGGTCGCGGTCCCGCCGGCGAGCACCGTGATCCCGCGCGGCACCACGAACCCGCGCATGACCTCACCGGTCGCACCGTCCCAGAGCCAGTACCCGACCTCGGTGTGAAACGGGTTGTCTTCGTCGCCACGCCACATGGCCGACTTGTAGTCAAGGCCATAGAGGTGCTGATCGCCGTTGTCGACGGGTCCGAAGGGCTTGAACGTCAGCTTCTCCAGGTACGGCGTGCCGAGCACCTCGTGACGCGAGTGCGAGTACGCGGTGTCGAGCCCACCTTCGCCCTCCCACTCCCCCACGAGCGGTCCGAGTGGACCCCATTCGTCAGCCATCGCCATCGTCCCTTCACGGTCGTCCGCACGCGCGGGTTGAATCGAGTGACCCTATAGCGTTCACCCCATGACGATGAAGGCCTGGCGACTGCATGAATACGGACAACCGCTCGACGTGCTGCAGCTCGACACCGTGCCGATCCCGGAGCCCGAAGCCGGCGAGCTTCGCGTCCGCGTGCAGGCGATCCCGCTGAACCTGAATGACCTCGAACGCATCACTGGCGGCAACATGATGGTGCGCCCCGAGCTCCCCTACAGCCCGGGCATGGAGGTCATGGGAGTCGTCGACGCGTGCGGTGCCGGCGCCGAGCGTGGCTCGGGCGGCGCGTCGTCGCGATGCCGAAGCAGGCCCACGGCGGCTTCGCCGAGTACGCGCTGTGCCCGACGGTCTCGGCGTTCGAGATGCCCGAGTCGGTCCCGCTCCCGGGCGCCGCCGCGCTGTACTTCCCGTTCCACCTCGCGTGGCTGGGGCTGTTCGACCGGGCCGAGCTGGCGGCCGGTGAGTCCGTGCTGATCCACGCCGCGGCCGGTGGCTCCGGCTCGGCTGCGGTGCAGCTCGCGGCGAACGCGGGCGCGCGCGTCTTCGCCACGGCGGGGACCGACGAGAAGGTGGCGCTCTGCCGGGACCTCGGTGCCGAGGTCGCGATCAACTACAACGACCGACTTCGCCGAGGTGGTGCTGGGCGAGACCGGGAACCGCGGGGTCGACGTCGTGTTCGACAACGTCGGTGAGGCGGTGTTCGAGAAGTCGCTGAAGCTGCACCGCGTACAACGGTCGCTACCTGATGATGGGCTTCGCCTCCAACAAGGTGGTCGCGGACGAGCCGTTCGTCGTGCCCGCGGCGCCTCGCGCTCGGCAACCTCAAGCTGTGCGGCGTGCTCCTGGCCTACGCCGAGGACGACATGGCCGCGATGGTCAAGACCGCGATGGGCTGGAACTTCGCCTCGGGCCGACTCGGCGAGCAGATCACGAAGGACGTCGTCGATCTCGTGGTCGCGGGCAAGGTGAAGCCGGTCGTCGGCCGGACGGTCCCGTTCTCGGAGCTCCCCGGCGCGGTTGCCGCGATGGCGAACCGGGAGACCACGGGGCGCACGATCGTGATGGTCGACGGGTCCTGAGCCCGCGGCATCGGCGCGGTCAGTCGACGCGCGGCGCGCGCCGGCTGCTCCAGAGGATCCATGCCGCGCGCCCGTCGTCGTCGAATCCGAAGCGGGCGACGCGCGGTGAGCCCGACGGTTCGACGGACACCGCGTGGTCGTCCGCGAAGAACGCGCAGGTGAAGGGCGGGTCCACCGGTGGTTGCCAGGCGTCGGGACCGATGTCATCTCGCCTTGACGCGGTCACGACGATGGTCCCGGGCTCGCGCCCCGGCGTGACCGTCAGCAGTGAGAACGCGTGCACGTACGTACCCACGAATCGCTCGGCGTCGATCGCCAGCGTGGGATCAGGTCGGGGATCTGTCTCGTCCAGATCCGCGAACCGGCGCAGGCCCCAGCGGCGCATCGCGTCGTTGACCAGGCCGCCGTTGGTCCCGTTCGTCAGCGAGACGACGGCGATCCCGCGCTCGGGGACCACCACCAGGTCGCTCGCGTAGCCCGCGGTGAGACCGCCGTGCCCGATCCACGTGACCCCGTCGATCCGGCCGACGAACCAGTCGATCGCGATGTCCTCGATGAGGTTCGCGGTGAGGATCGGCGTATGCAATCGGTCGAGGCTCGCACGGGTGAGGATCTTCGACCCGTCGAGCGCGGTGCCGGTCCACTGGAAGCGGCACCAGGTCATGAGGTGCTCGACCGATGCGATGAGCCCACCCGCGGGCCGGTCGACGGGTCCGAGCTCCCAGCCCGGTTGCCAGCCCAGACCCCGGATCACGTGGGCGGTTCCGCCGTTCACCCAGTGGGGCGCCGCCACCGAATGCGTGATCGACTCGTCCGCGGTGAACGAAGCCGACGTGAGCCCGAGGGGACGGAGCAACCGTTCGCGGCGTGAAGGACTCGAACGACTGCCCCGAGATCGCGGCGACGATCGCCCCCGCGATCGAGAAGCACGCGTTGTTGTACGAGTACCCGGCTCCGGGTGGGAACAGGCGCCGTGCGCCGCGCAGCACCGTCAGGTCGTCCCACTCCCGCTGGACGAAGAGGTGGTCACCGTCGAACCCGGCCTGGTGGCTCAACGCGCGCTCGACGGTGATCGCGTCGAAGTCCAGGCCCGTGGCGGGCCCGAGCTCGGGCAGGTACCGGGAGACCGGGTCCTCGAGCTCGAGGCGACCCTCCTGGACCAGCACCATCACGGCCGCTGAGGTGAACGTCTTGCTGATCGAACCCACCTGGAACAGCGACGCCGGGGTCACCGGCGCGGGATGGTCGACGTTGGTCACGCCGTGGGCGGCCGTGTGGCACTCCTCTCCAACGAGCACCCCGACCGCGGCGCCGGGGACCCGATGTCGCTCCACGGACGCCCGCAGTGCCGCCTCCAGCTCCCCGCCGATCGCCATCGGCGGACGGTAACCCACGAATCCGCTACGTTCCCGAGCGCGTCCGGCGTGATCCGGGAGCCGTGCGGCGAACGAAGAGGTGGGCATGAGCGAGAGCACCGAGATCGCGATCGTCGGCGGGGGAATTGGCGGGGGCGCACTGGCCGGCGCGTTGGCGCGCGCCGGGCTCTCGGTCACCGTCCTGGAGTCATCCGAGGAGTACCAGGACCGGGTGCGGGGCGAGAGCATGCACGTCTGGGGGGTGAAGGAGGCGCGCGATCTCGGCGCCGAATCGGTCCTGCTCGACGCGGGCGCTCACGTGACGCCGGTCTGGAAGCAGTATGCGGAGGGCATCGGCGTCGCGGCCGAGTTCCCGATGAGCCTGATGGTGCCGGACATCCCGGGCACGCTCAACGTGCGGCATCCCGTCGCGTGCCAGGCGCTGGTCGACGCCGCAACTGACGCCGGCGCGCGCGTCGAACGCGGGGTGCGCGACGTCAGGATCACCGGCGGGTCGTCGCCGACCGTCTCGTACACGACCGCGGACGGCGCGCGTGAGCTCCGGCCATCGCTCGTCGTCGGCGCCGATGGACACGCGTCGACGGTCCGCAAGCAGAGCGGGATCACCCTGGAACGCCAGGAGCCCGTCAGCTACATCGCGGGGCTCCTGGTCGACGACCTCCGGGAGGTACCCGACGATCACGACGTCATGGCGGGCAGTGACGACGCGTTCTTCGTCATGTTCCATCAGGGCGGAGGCCGGGCGCGCGTCTATCTGATCCCCGGGCTCTCCGGCCAACACCGGTTCTCGGGCCCGCAGGGGACCCGGCGATTCCTGGAGGCCTGCGCGGCGTCGTCGTACCCGTGGGGTGAGCACGTCGCGGCCGGCACTCCGGCGGGTCCGTGCGCGACGTATCCCGGCGACGACACCTGGACCGACGCGCCCTACGTCGACGGGGTCGTCCTGGTCGGCGACGCGGCCGGGCACAACGACCCGGTCGTCGGCGAAGGGCTCTCGATCGCGATGCGCGACACGCGGATCGTGCGGGATCTGATCCTCGACGGCGCCCGGACCGCCGCCGAGTTCGAGCCGTACGGCACCGAGCGCTTCGGACGGATGGAGCGCCTCCGCTTCGGCGCTGACATCATCGCCGTGGCCAACGCCGAGGACGCCGACAACCGCCAGGCCCGACAGGCATTCGTGGGCGAGCGGATGGCCGTGATGGACCCGGAGCTGTTCCCGGTCCTCTTCGGGCTGTTCGCCGGCCCCGAGAACGTTCCCGGGGAGCTGGTCAACCCGGAGCTGCTGACTCGCATCCGCGCCGCCTGAGGGGTCCGGCTCCGCCCGTTCGTGGAATCCTCACGCCGCGTCCCCGGCCTGTACCGTGCGCGCATGGCTGAACCCGTAGCGCTCACCCACCAGCAGGACGTCGCCGTCGTCACCGTCGATGACGGCAAGGCCAACGCCTTGTCCTTCACCGTGATCGACTCGGTGAACCACGCGCTCGATGCCGCCGAGTCCTCCGCCAAGGCCGTCGTCATCAACGGACGCGACGGGAAGTTCTCGGCCGGCTTCGACCTCAGCATCATGACGGGCGAAATCGATGATGCCCGCCGCCTCCTCGCGGCCGGCGCGCGACTCGGCCTGCGGATCTTCACATCACCGATCCCCGTGGTCCTCGGTGTCACCGGGCACGCGCTCGCCATGGGCGGCATCCTCACCACGACCGCCGACTACCGCGTCGGAGCCGACGGCCCCTACAAGATCGGGCTCAACGAGGTGGCCATCGGCATGCCCGTGCCGACGTTCGGCGTCGAGCTGTGCCGCGACCGGCTCTCGCCTGCGTGGTTCACGCGCTGCGTGCAGAGCGCGACGCTCTGCTCCCCGAGCGACGCGGTGCAGGCCGGCTTCCTCGACGAGGTCGTGCCGCTCGCCGAGGTTCCCGAGCGAGCGCTGGCCGTCGCGACCCAGCTCGCCGACACGGTCCGCCCCGGTCCGTTCCGCATGACCCGCGAGACCATCCGCGGTGCCCTCGCCGAGCGCCTGCGCGCCGGGCTCGCCGCTGACATGGCCCTCTTCGACGTCACCACCTGAGCCGGCCCCCGCAACAGGCTGGTTCCGGGGCGTCTGAGCGTCGCTCTGACGACCTTGAAACGCCCCGAAACATGCATCCACGAGCAAAGCCGGGGTACGTCAGACGGGGAGAAGCTGGAGCACGAGGACCAGCGCGATCGCGGCGAAGCACGCGACGTGGTCGCGCAGCACCGAGCGGGCGAGCCGCGATGCAAGGACCGGGTCGTCCCCATCGCGACCGAGTCGCACTGCGTTGCGCACCGTGCGCCCGAGCGCGAGCCCGATCGCGAGGACCGCGAGCACCAACGACACGAGCGCGCGCCACGACGCCAGGTCGCCGCGCACGAGCTCCGCGACCAGCGCACCCAGCATCACGAGCATGGCGAGGGGCACGAGCCGGTTCATCGGCCGGGCCGCGGTCGTCACCCGCGGTAGTAACGGGAGATGGACGCGAGCACACCGGCCGGGACCTCGCCCGTCCCGCGGCCACGGACCTGCACGTCGAACATCAGGTCGAACCACAACACCGCGAGGAGGAAGCCGGCCCCGGCCGACGCGAGCGGCGCACAGGTACAGTCTCGCCCGGCGCGCGCCGCACGCGCTCAGATCCGGTTGACGTAGGCCTCGAACTTGTCGAAGCTGCTCTGCATGCCGGCCTGGGCCTCGGGGCTGCGGAACATCTCGGGCACGTTGGTCTGGTGCGTGATGATCTCGGTACGGTCGTTGCCGAGGTCGACGAAGGTGATCGTGGTGGTCATCCCGCCCTCGACGTCCGGCTCGGTGAAGACGAACCGCGAGGGCGCGTCGATCTCGACGTAGACGGCCTTCATCGGGTACTCGTCGCCGCTCTCGTCGTTCACCATCACCGTCTCGAACGCGCCGCCCGGCCGCAGGTCGACGGTGATGTTCTCGACCGGTGTCGTCATCCCGACCGGACCCCAGAACTGCGCGAGGTGCTCGGGCTCGGTCATGCACCGGAAGAGGAGCTCCCTCGGTGCCTCGTAGATGCGGGTGAACGTCAGCTCGCCGAGGTTCGTGTCGGTCTCGCTCATGACTCGTGCTCCTTCTGGGTTCGTCGGATGTCTCGCAGGTGCTCGTCGAGCCGGTCGAACCGCGCGTCCCAGATCTTGCGGTGACGGTCGATCCAGTCGATGGCGTTGTCCAGCGGCTCCGCCTCGAGCCGACAGGGCCGGTACTGCGCGTTGCGGCCCCGGCTGATCAGGCCCGCGTGCTCGAGCACCTTCAGGTGCTTCGAGACCGCCTGCAGGCTGATGGCGAACGGCTCGGCGAGCTCGTTGACGGTCGCCTCCCCCGTCGCCAGCCGGGCGAGGATCGCCCGCCGGGTGGGATCGGCCAACGCGCCGAACGTGACGCTGAGGGTGTCCGCCTCCATCCGTATTCAACCTTTACCTTGATCAACTAACAGGTTGAATACTGACGGAGGTCATCGGATCTGTCAAGCCCCCACCCCTGCGTTCCCGGCCCGATCGACTCCGACGATCAGGCTCACCGCGGTTCCCACGATCCACGCGTCTCCCAGCGTCAGCCCGAGGCGCTGCCAGAGGCCGTGAGCCGGTCCCAGCGCGCTCAGCGCGAGGCTCGCGGCCGACACCGCTGCGACGATCACCGACAGCCGCGCCCAACCCGGGCGTCCGGAACGACGGATTGGGCGCGCGGCGGAGGCTGGTAGCGCAACGATCGTGACGTAGCCCAACGTCGCGAAGCCGCCGTGCACGGTGTCGCCGGCCCAACCGCCGAGTGGCGTCGCGGCGACGGCGATCGTGCACGCACCCGTGGCCACGGCCGCGATCCAGGCGGGGCCCGTCATGGTCTCGCGCAACGCGAGCCCGAACGCGATGAGGCCGAGCCCGAAGACCAGGAACCCGAGCGTCATCGCAACCCGGGTCGGCGCGCCGATGCGGGCGAGGTTGCTGATCGCGTCGTCGACGGGTGAGGAAGCCGCGGTCGTGGTGGCTCCGCTGATCGCCCATGCACTCACGAACGCGACCGGACCGACCACCCCACCCCACGCGAGCCGGCGCACCGGAGGTCGTCGCCGCAATCTGGGCGAGCTAGGGTTTGATCACGTGGTGGAGCGTCCCGCTGACCGGGCCGGTGTCGGTGAAGTCGGCGCAGACCCCGTGCGCGCAGTTGGTCTGGTTGGTCTCGGTGAACGGACCGATGACCAGCACACCCGTCGCCCGCACGAACCGCTGGGTGCCACTCTGCACCGTCACGGTGAAGCTGGGGTTGCCGGGGCCGGAGGAGGTCCCGCTGATCGCGCCCCGGAGCTTGGCGCCGCTCCCGGTGACGAACTTCACCTTCCCCGAGAACGAGAACCCGGAGGTCGTCTGCGTGATGCACGCATCGAACGCGTAGGTCCCGGTCCCGAGCCCGGTCGACGTGTACGTCCCACTCCCGATCTCGTCGGCGGTCCCGCCCGCGCAGCTCGACTGGCGGAACCCTCCGGGCCCGGTCATCGAGCCGGTCACATTCCGGCTCGCCGCGCCCGTGGACCCGGCCGTCCCCAGCACAACGACCAGAACGATCGCCGCGCCCCACATCCACCGCTGTCGCACTCGAGTCCCCCCGGCATCTGTCCCGCCGGGGTCGATCCTTCCACGATCCCGCGCGAACCGCGCCGCCACGGGGGAACGCCCGGTCGATCCGACTTCCGTAACATCACCGTCGTGCCGCCCGACGCTTCCGCGACTCGAGACAAGCTCCTCGATGCGGCGACCCGCGCGTTCGCGGAGCACGGCGTGCGCAACGCGTCGCTCATCGAGATCACGCGGCAAGCCGGCCAACGCAACCGGTCCGCGCTGAACTACCACTTCGGCTCCCGCGACGGTGTGCTCTGCGCGGTTCTCGATCGCCACGTGGCGTTCCTCGCCCAACGCGAAGGTGAGCTCCTGGCAGTCGCGGCCACGGCCCCGGTCGACGACGTCGCATCGGTCGTCGAGGCGATCGTGCGCCCGGCGGCCGAGCTGGCGGAGTGTGACTGGCGCGGCCGGTGCTGCCTCCTCATCATCGCGGAGCTGGCCGAAGAGGACCCGGCCACCTTCAGCCCCGAGCTGGCGTCGGTGCTGGACCGGACCGGCGGCAACGCGGTCTACGCGCTGCTCGCGACCCGGATGGCGGACGTGAGCCCGGAGGTGCGCGTCGAGCGGTTCGCGCTCCATCACCACGTTCGTGCTGCGCGCGGTGGCGAACCGGGCCCGGGCGCTCGGCACGCGGAGTCACTCGGGCCGACCGCAGCTCGACTCCGAGACGTTCGTGCGGAACCTCGTCGCGATGGCCGCGGCCGCGATGTCCGCACCGGCCGAGCCCTTGAGGTAAGCAGGGGTCTTTACGAACTTCGCCGGGGGGCACACGTGACGGACGGCCCGAACGCAGACGAGCTCCTGGGCGCGGCCCGGGCCGAGACCGGGCTCGAGGACTTCGGCGCCCGAGGCGTTCCGCGAGGGCCTCGGGATCCTGTGCACCTCCATCGGTGAGGACGCTCAGCTCAACGAGCTCGGGGGCTTCGCGGTGAGCGACACGCTCCTCGCCGCGTTGCGGACCCGGCTCCAGGTGGTCGACTGGGCGCGGACCCATCCCGAGGTGGCCGACGAGCGCATCGAGTCCCCCCTTGTCGTCATCGGGATGTTCCGGGCCGGCACGACGTTGCTCGGACGGCTCCTCGATCAGGATCCGGGCAACCGGTCCCTCCTGCGGTGGGAGAGCGCGGATCCCGTGCCGCCGCCGACCCCGGCGACCCATCGGACCGGGCCGCGGGTCGAGGCGGCGCAGGTGGCTGTCGACATGCTCGACCAGCTCAACCCCGCGATGCGCGGGATCCACCACGAGGACGCGGACGGCCCCACGGAGTGCATCTCGGTCATGAGCCAGGACTTCAAGAGCCTCTCGTGGGAGGCGATCACGAACGTCCCCGACGTACGGCCGTTGGCTGCTCGACGTCGACCAGCGGTCGGCCTACGAGTACCACCGGCAGGTCCTGCAGATCCTCCAGAGCGGTGGCGTCCGCGGCCGCTGGACGCTCAAGAGCCCGCACCACGCGATCGCGCTCGATGCACTCACCGCGGTGTACCCGGACGCGCACCTCGTCCTCCTGCACCGCGACCCGGTGGTTCTGTGCGCGTCCGTCTGCAGTCTGATCAGCACGCTGTCGGGCACGTTCACGGACGCGGACCACACCGCCTACATCGCGCAGCACTGGACCGCGATGCTCGAGGAGTCGGTGCGCCGGATCGACGCCTTTCGCGCCGTCCACCCGGAGCACCCCATCACGGACGTGCAGTACTCGGACCTGGTGCGCGACCCGGGCGCGACCGTGCGGGCCATCTACCGCGCCTGCGGTGACGAGCTGAGCGACGACGCCGCGTCCGCGATCGGCCGGTACGTCGACGCGCACCCGAAGGGCGCGCTCGGGTCACACCGCTACGACGTCACCGAGTTCGGGCTGGACCCGGCCGAGCTGACCGAGCGGTTCGCCGGCTACATCACCCGCTACGACGTCCCCACCGAGCACCAACCCGCGTAGCCGAACCACGGTTGCCGTCAGGCGACGATCGAGCCGCCGAGGTAGGCGTGGTCCAGTGCCGGGCCGATGCTCCGTCGGTGCGCCGACGAGCTCGATGCTGACCGTGCAGCATGATCGCGGCCACGTCGGCGACGCCGAGCACCTCGTGGGCGAACTGCTCGACCACCAGGATCGACACGCCGGTCTCGGCGATGCGCTTGACGACCCGGTAGAGCTCCTCGACGATCAGGGGCGCGAGGCCCATCGAGAGCTCGTCGAGCAGGAGCACCTTCGGGTCCGACGTGAGCGCCCGGGCCATCGCGAGCATCTGCTGCTCGCCGCCGGACAGCGTGCCCGCGACCTGCTTGCGCCGGTCGCTCAGCCGGGGGAACTGCTCGAACGACCTCGCGAGCACGTCGGAGAACGACACGCCGGTGTAGGTGGCCATCCGGAGGTTCTCGATGACCGTCAGGTTGGGAAAGATCACCCCGGCCTTCCGGGACCAGGCAGACGCCCTCGCGGGCGAGCTGGTCCGGCGCGATCTTCTTGATGTCGCGTCCCGCGATCTCGACCGTGCCCGTGGTCGCCGGGAGCTGGCCGCTGGCGATCTTGAGCGTGGTCGACTTCCCGGCGCCGTTCGGGCCCAGCAGTGCGAACACGTGACCCTGCGGCACGACGAGGTCGAGGCCGTGGATGATCTCGATGTTGCCGTAGGCGGCTCGGACGTCGGTGAGCGCAACGGCCGCAGGCGGGCCGCCCGCCGCCGCATCCACCCGCGGCCGCTCGCGCAGCACGGCATCGAGTGGCGCCGCGACCTCGGAGACCTCCTGCTCGTGCGCGTCACCGAGGTATGCCGCCGCGCACGACGTCACTCGCCTGGACCTCCGTGGGGGTGCCGGAGCTGATGATCTTGCCGAAGTCCAGCACGTGGATGTTCTCGCACGACCCCATGACGAAACCCATGTCGTGCTCGACAAGCAGGATCGCGAGACCGTCCGCGGCGAGCTCGCGCAGCAATGCGCTGAGCGCGGCGGTCTCGGTGGCATCGAGACCGGACGACGGCTCGTCGAGCAGCAGCACGCGGGGCTTGCTCGCGAGCGCGCGAGCAACCTCGACCAACCGCTGGGTCCCGGTGGGGAGAGAGTCGACGCGCTCGCCCGCGACGGATTGCAGACCGATGCGGGCGATGAGCTCGTCCGTGAGCTCGTAGGGATCGAACTTCTCACCGGACCACCCGCGCCGCATCTCGGCCGCCACGAGGACGTTGTCCCGAGCGCTGAGGGTGTCGAACGTCTCGAGCCGCTGGAACGTGCGGCCGATGCCGAGCCGGGCGCGTTGGTGGGGCTTCGCGTAGGTGATGTCCTGCCCGTCGAGGGTGATCCGGCCGGAGCTCGGTGCCTGCAGGCCGGTGATGACGTTGAAGAGGGTCGTCTTGCCCGCGCCGTTGGGGCCGATCAGCCCGGTCACGTATCCCGGCCGCACGTCGATCGAGACGTCGTCGAGCGCGTGCAGACCGCCGAAGCTGACCGCGATGTCCGTGATGTCGAGCAGCGCAGGGGCGGGGTCGGCGACCGCGCGCACGGGCGGCGGCGGTGTGGCGACGACCGGGGCGGGCGTGGGAGCGGCGGGAGCTACGACCGGGGCCTCCGCGACCGGGGTGACGGTCGGGGTGCGCCGTTCCTGCCACCGTTCACTCAGGTCCGTGACGACGCCTTCGGGGTTGCGCCCGATGCTGATGCCCGCGAGACCCGGGCCGATCTTCGCCTCGAGGTCCACGACGTCGAGGTTCAGGCCGGGGATCTTGAGCCCGTGCGGGAAGATCACGACGATCCACGTGAACAGCTGCAACAGGACGCCACCGAGCAGCGCGCCCGACACGATCGAAGCGCCACCGACGACGAGCAGCAACAGGAACGGCAGACCGGTGAGCATCTGGAAGTCGAGCGTGCTCGCGGTGCCTCGTGCGGTCCCCAACAGTGCCCCCGCGAAGCCGGCGATGCCGGCCGAGAGGGCGAAGACCGCCAGCTTGGTCCGGGACAGGTTCACGCCGAGCGTGGCGCACGCGGCGGGGCTGTCGCGGATCGCGACCAGGCGCCGGCCGAAGCGGCCCCGGCGCAGGGCCACGACGAGCATCCCGACTACGCCGAAGAGGAAGCCCACCAGGATCAGCAGACCGGCGTCACGCGGGAAGTCGATCCCGAGCAGCCTGAACGGCGCGCTGATGTCCGTGCCGAAGAACTTCAGGTCGGCGATGTCGCGGCCCTGACCCCCGAACACCTCCGGCTGGTCGAAGATCACGAACTCGGCCATGCGCGCGAAGGCCATCGTGGCCAGCGCCAGGTACAGCCCTTTGAGCCGGAGAGCAGGGAGCGCCATCAGCACTCCGAACGGCACCGCGACCGCCGCGCCGACGAGCAGCAGCATCGGGTTGCCGGGCGCGAAGAGCTTGAGCCCGAAGAGATCGCCGCCGGCCGTGGAGAACTCGAACGTCGCCCACGCGCCGATGCCGACGAACGTGATCTGCGCGAGCGAGATCTGACCCGCCCAGCCCGTGAGTGGGACCAGCGAGACCATGATGAGCGCCGTGACCATTGCGATCGTCAACCGGCGGATGTTCGGTCGGTCGAGACCACCGGACAGGATCAGGACGGCGAAGAACACGACCACGAAGCCGACGAGCGCCCGCTTCATGCTGATGAGGCGGGGGCTCTTGAGCGCGTAGGACTTCTTGCCCTCGATCCGGTCCTGGGGCAGGAAGAGCAACGCGAGGAACAGGATGATCGTCGGGATCGCGAACGCGGCGGAGCTCCAGCGCCCGGACCAGGTCAGGAAGTTCGACTGGAACGAGATGGACAGACCGATGATCAGTCCGCCGACGTACGTGAGCGGAAGGCTCTTGAGCCGACCGATGATCGCGGCGGCGAACGCGTCGACGATCAGCAGGGTCAGGATCTCGATGCTGAGCGTGCTCAGCTCCTCGCGCCAGGAAGATGCCGGCGATCGCCGCCATCGAGGCAGCCGAGTGCCCATGAGGCCGCGGAGACCCGGCCCGGCCGCACGCCGTTCAGCCCGGCGAGGTCGCGGTTGTCGACCACCGCGCGCATCGCGACCCCGAGGCGGGTCCGGAACAGCACGAAGCGCAGGACGATGGCGATGACGATCCCGGCGACGATCGTGATGAGCCGGTAGTACGGCATGAAGGTGTTGCCGATGTTGAAGCCCTCGGAGCCGAAGAACGTGGTGATCGCGTGCGGATCCGACGGGTTCCAGATGAAAGCGGCGAGCCCGATGAGCGCGAGCATCAGGCCGATCGTGACGACGAGCTGCGCGACCAGCGGGGCCGTCGCCAGGCGGCGCATCATGAGCCGCTCGATGCCCGCGCCGAACAGCGGTGCGGCCACGAGCACGGTCAGGACGAGCGCGAGGATCGTGTTCAGCCCGTAGTTGACCTTCAGCTCCCAGTACACGAACGCCATGAACATCCCGATGGCGCCCTGGGCGAAGTTGAAGATCCCTGAGGTCGTGTAGGTGACCACGAGCCCGCTGGCCGCGACCGCGTAGATCGACCCGATCGTCACGCCGACGATCAGGAAGAACAGGATCGAGTCGAAGTTGACCGGCCGCCCCGCCCACGATGCCTGGATGACGTAGCCGACGAAGATCGCGACGGCAAAGCCGGCGAGCACCGTCGAGCGGTGCGTGCGGTCCATCATGCGTGCGAAGTTACTTGAGGAGGTCCAGCTTGACCGTGGTCACGTTCCGCGACTTGCAGTCGAACGTCCCCTTCTTGGACGGGGTCACCCGTACGAACTTGCCGTTCCGGACCTGGGTCAGCACGTAGCACGGCGAGACCTTGCGGTTCCCGATGTCCGTCGTGCCGATCATGCCGCCCGCGGTGAACGCGTGGATCTTGTTGAGCTGAGTGAACGTGTTCTGCCGGGTCACGGCGTTCACCCCGCCGGCCTTCACGGCGGCGTTCACGGCCTGGCTCAGCAGCAGGCCCGACGCGTACGCCTGGATGCCGAAGCCGGTGACCTTCTTGGGGCCGGTGTACTTGATGAAGTTGGCGAGCGCCTTGTTGTAGTGCGCCTCTTCGAACGGCAGGAACAGCAGGGACACGTACTGGTTGTTCACGTCCGCGCCACCCTGCTTGATGAGCTGCTTGTCGTAGCACTGCAGGGTGCAGTCCCAGACGAAGTCCGGGGACGTGCCGACGCCCTGGAGCTTCGCTTCCCGGCGCAGCAGCACCGTCGTGTTGTAGGTCGCCCCGCTCTGCGCGTAGTTCGACGACTTGTCCTTCAGGTTCTGGACGAGCGGCGTGTAGGCGCTCTGGGTCGCGGTCGAGCCGATGAGCGACTGGAAGTCGGCCTTGATGCCCTTGCCCGCGTGCATCATCTCGGTCATGGAGGCGCGGTTGCTGTTCTCTGCGGACTTGAGGTCACCCGAGTAGATGTAGCCACCGTGCAGTGCCGTCTTGTACTTCGACTGGTAGTAGAAGGTCCGGCCGACGTTGGCCTGGTACGTCTGCGGATGCTTGTTCTGGGTGGAGCAGATCAGCGGCGACGAGTTCACGGCGTAGGTCGTCTTCGAGCACTGCTGCACGATCTCGGTCGCGACCACGGCGATGTCGGGGATGCCGATCGCCTGGCCCCCCTGGTTCACGCACCCTTCGATGTCGTCGACCTTGTTCAAGAAGATGGCGGAGGTGCCGACGAGGGCGAAGTCCTGCGAGCACGCCTTGATGACGGCGTTGACGGACTCGTCCTGGCTGAGCTTCGAGTCGATGAAGTCGACGACGACCTTGCGCCCGGCGAGCCCGCCGTGCGCGTTGGTGTACTTCGCCCAGCCCTTCACGCCGTCGACCGAGCCCTGGAACAGGCCCGGCGACAGCGGGGTGTCGACGTCGGCCACGACCGCGATGCGAATCGTCGTGGGCGTGACGCCCACATCGCTGGCCGTCTTCGCCGTCGTCGCCGCCGAGGCGACCGACGCGACTCCGGTGGTCGCAGCCATGGCGCAGGCGACCGTCATGACGACCGCAATCCAACGTACGTGCTTCACGTGGTCCCCCCGAGATTCAGAACGTGTTCTAGAAACCTAGAACATACGCGCGTGGGAGTCTGGTCTGCAGCGCGGCCCGTATCAAGAACCCATCCTTAGGACCGCGCTGACGGGTGGATGACGGCCGCGACCGGGCGGTCCAGCGGGCCGGGGACCGAGCGCGACGCCTCGTGCTGTCCGGCGCACTGCTCCACCGCCCTCGCCAGCGCGATGACGTGTTGCTGCAGCCGCGGCCCGAGCCAGGCCGGGCAGGCACGCGCCGAGACGCGGGCCAACCGGAGCAATCCGGCGGCCGGGCCGCGAGGCCGGGCTCGGCGGACGACCGACGCGACCGGACGAGGCAATCCGGCCGCATAGTCGGCGGGTGGCGTACCCGGATGGGCCGCGCGCAACGCGCCGTGGGCGATCGCTTGGTCCCTCGACGCTCGGAGCAGCTGGGCCGGAGTCCTCTCGTAACGGTGCTCAGCCACCAGGTTGCGGTCGAACACCCCGACCAAACCCGCGGCGGCGCACCGCAGTCCGAAGTCGCGATCCTCATGTTGTGGGTGCAGGAATGACTCCGAGGCCTGCGGCACCACCAACCCGTCGGCCCGCCGGATCGAGACGTTCCCTCCCCACAGCATCAGCAGGACCGTGAGCGGCTCGCGGTCGTAGGCCGCACAGCTCATCTCGTAGTCGGACGAGTAGATGCGCGCGACAGCGCTTCCCTGCGGCCCCGTTCCGGCCACCGGCATGTACCCGACGACCACCTGCCCGGCGCGTCGCGTGTGGTGCCGGGCGTGGGCGAGGGCCAGCAGCGGGCCCGCGATCACGTCGTCGTCGAGGAAGAGCACGACGTCAGACAGGGAACGGTCGAAGCCGATCTGGCGGGCCCGAGACGGCCCCCCGCCGTCGCCGACGATCATCTCCAGGCGTCGGTCGTCCGCCGCGGCTCCGCCGAGCGCCGACCGCGCCTGGTCTGCGTTCCGATCGGCGACGATCTTGACCTCGTTGACTCCGACCATCGCGAGTGCGGCCCGAGTCGCCGCAACGAGCGTTGTGCGCGCGGTCGTCGGCATGACGACTGCGATCGTCGGATTCTCCGGGATCCAGCCTGCCGCCACCGCTCGAGAATGCCATAGCCTGGCGGCCAGAACGGGAGAAATCGGGAGGACCTCTCATGGCGCGGGTGGTGGCGATCGGTCTGGACTCGGGCTCCGCACCGCTCGTCGACCAGTTGATCAAAGACGGGCAGCTCCCCCACCTCGCCGCGCTGCGCAGCCGGAGCTTGCGCGTCCCGCTCGCAAGCACCTCCGGCTACCGGAACGGAACGCTCTGGCCCCAGTTCATCTCAGGGCATGCCGCGGGCTCCGGCGGCGAATGGCTCCGACTCACCTTCGATCCCGAGAGCTACGAGAGCTATCAGGAGTCGGCTCGACATGAAGTCGACGGCGTGCCCCCGTTCTGGGAGCGGGAACCTGCCGTAGAGACGATCGTCTTCGACATCCCCCGGGTCACGCGCGCCGACCACGGCGTACAAGTGGTGGCGTGGGGGGCCCACGCGCCGTTGCACCCGAGAGCGTCACGACCCGTCGGGCTCCTCTCGGAGATCGACGCCCGCTTCGGCGTCCATGACGCCTTCGAGAACGATCACGAGTGCGGGTGGCACGACGCCGGTCGACTTCGCCGGCTGACCGACGCCCTCGTTGCGGGAGCCGAGACGCGACCCAAGATCGTCGAGCTGCTGTGCGATCGAACACCGGACTGGGACCTGATGCTGGCGGGATTCTGTGAGCCGCACTCGATCTCTGAGTTCGCGTGGCACGGCATCGATCTCACGCACCCGCTCGCCCGCGATCCCCGCGCCGAGCTCGCGGCCGAATCGGTGCGCGAGGGTGTATGCCGCCATCGACCGCGGGTCGGACGGATCGTGCAGCAAGCCCCCGCCGATGCGTCGATCGTCGTCTTCTCACTCGACGACATGCGCTCCAGCCACGGCGACACCCCATCAATTGCGCTCCTCCCCGAGCTCCTCCAACGCTTCTACCTGGGCCGCCCAGTGATTGCCGACGGGGACACGACCTCGTGGCGAGCCCGAGGGTTTCCGCCGCTGATCCCGCAGCGTCCCGAACCGTGGCGTGACGACGTCGACCGCCGGCTGGTGGACCCACCTCGCGTCGGCGGCATCCACGGCGCACTTCGTGGGTTGCCCGGATACCAGCGCGCCCGCATGAGCCGCGCTGGCCGGGCTGTGCTGGCGCGACGCAAGGGCGTCCGCATCGGGGCTCTCGGTCTTCCGGTTGCCAACGAGACCGATCCCACCGACGCTGAGATCGCCGCCCGCCGCGAGTCCACGTCGCGGATGTTGTTCACCGGCCACTACCAACCGAGCTGGCCACAGCTTCCCGCCTTCGCGCTCCCGTCGTTCGGTGACGGATACGTACGCATCAACCTGGCCGGACGCGAGCGTGACGGTGTCGTGACGACCCGGGAGTACGACGCGGCATGCCGAAGCATCACTGAGCTACTGGTCGAGTGTCGCAATCCGCGGACTGGGAACCCGGTCGTGGAGAACATCGAGGTGCTCGAGCTCGATGCCCTCGATTCGCGACGTGATCGGTATGCGGACCTCGTCATCCAGTGGTCCGAGCCGATCGACGCGTCCGACCATCCGCGGCTCGGTACGATCGGACCGCTCCCGTTCCACCGGACCGGTACCCATGCCGACGGGGGCTTCGCATGGTTCGCCGGCTCCGAGATCAGCGCCGGTGAGCTGCCACAGGCCTCGGTCCTCGACCTGCCGCCGACCTTGCTCGCGCTGCTCGGCCGCACCTCGCCCGGTGATCTCGCCGGCGACGCGATCCAGCTCCGCCGTGCCGGGCTGCCGACGCAGGAACCGCGGCTCGCCGGAGCACCCGCGGACCTCTCCGACCCGATAGCCCGCGGTCAGCTCTGGGGGACGTAGGCCCGCACGGCGTCGCCGTCGGTCACGATCAGCGCACCGTTGGACCAGATGGGAGAGCTGAACCCCGCGAACTCGCTCGAGTCGTGGAGCGGCGGGTACGACTGGCCGTCCGTGCCGGTCAGGAGCACGGCGTTGAAGGTGTTGTCCCAGTCCGTGGTCTGGCACGCGATGAGGGTGTCCTTTCCGTTCAGCGAGCAGGTCCCGAGCACCCGGCGGGGGTTCGCCACCTCCCAGATCGGCTTCGGGGAGGGCCCGGCGAGGCCGGTCGCCGGATCGAGCTCGCGCGTCGTCGTGCGGCAGCGCGGCGGTCCCACCCGATGGGACGTACAGCGGCCAGGAGTAGCCCGAGAGCGAGGTCTGGGTGGTCTTGGTCCAGGTGCCGCCGACGGTCGTGTCGTTCCCGGTGACGAAGAGGTGCTGACCGTCCCAGATGCCACCGCTCAGGCAGGCCAGCTCGCCCGAGGGCGTGCCGAGACCGACGTGCACGGCCCAGACCGGGCGCATCGTGTCGGTGCGGACCGCGTAGAAGTTGCCGTCCTTGTTGCACGCGCCGGCCATCTCCACGGTGGTGCCACCGAGCGTGGCTTTGAACATGAGCGCCCCGGATGCCCAGTCCGGATCACCGACGCCGACCGGGAACGGAGCCGCGAACTTGCCGGTCTTCGCGAGCGTGGTCGGGTTCAACTTGATCATCGAGTACTGGTCGAAGTCGTTGGTGTCGAGCGCGGGGTGCTCGGTGTTGGTGTCGTCGTACGTGCTCCCCGTGGTGACGTAGATGCCCGTGCTCGAGATCGCGGGCGCCGTCGTCCAGACGCCCGCGCCGACGTAGCGCGTCGTCGGTGGTGCCGGCGTGTGGTTCGCGTAGTCGGGGTCGACCTGGTTCGGCATCGCCGCGAAGGTCGCGCGGCAGCGCGCCGGTGTTCTCGTCGAACGCCTTCACGCCACTCGGGACGAATGGCGCGTCACACTCCGAGCTGATGCCGATGTACACGAGACCCGTCGCGTCGCTGTAGCTCGGCGACGACCAGCTGAAGTAGTCGTTCTGGTTGTCGGCGGGCACCGTGTACACCGTGCTGGTCCAGACCGGCGCTCCGGTCAGGCCATTGAGCTCCTGGAGCGTCCCCTGCGGTGTGTAGACGTAGAGGAGAGGGTTCCCGTTCGCGTCCTTGCGCACCGCGGGGGTGCTCACGAGCCCGACCGGGTCCGTGGGGCACGTCGACGGCGTCCGCATGCCGTAGTCGTGCGACCAGGCGACCGTGGGCGCGCCGTTGACGATGTTGCTCGTGTCGAGGGCGTAGAGCACTCCGTTGCCGCCCGCGAGGTAGAGGTACTTCCCGAACGTGACGGGCGTCGCGTCGATCGCATAGCCGGGGTGGAAGCGCCAGGTCTGCTTCAGGCTCGCGAGCTGGGCCGGCCCGAAGCCGGGGTCGACGGCCGAGCCCGAGTTGCCCACAGACGAGTGGATGAACATCCAGTCGCAACCGCTCAGGCTCAGGGCCACGAGGAACACCATGACGATCCGCGCGAGATTCCGTCGCCCTGTCCTGCTCATGTGCCTCGCTCCTCGCCCTCAGCCCTTCACGGACAATGCTCGCGGGGGGGGCCGGCCAAACCTCGACCGATCCGGTTTCGGGGGCCCGGGGGTCCGCCTGCTCCCGGTTGTCGCCTCCTAGCGTGACCCCATGGCCGACTCGCCCGTCGTGATCCGACTCGAGCTGGCGCGCCCGACCGACATGTTCCAGTCACCCAGGTTCGAGCTGGGCTCCGAGCTCGGCGGCACGATTCCGGGCGTCGAGCGGGCGGTCGCCGAGCTCACCGCCCACCCGGTGCAGGCGCCGGTCCAGCTCGAGGTGGTCCTCCCGGCGTCGGAGATCACCCCGGACGTGGGCGAGAAGCTCGGGGTCAGCCTGCGGCGCTACTGCGACGAGCACCGGCGCCACAACGAGAACCTGAAGCAGGCGATGCAGCGCAGCGGCTGGCGCGCCCTGCGGCTGGGCTTCCCGATCACGTTGCTCGGCCTGATCATCGTGAGCCTCGCGGCGAAGGTGGGCCCCACCGACGATCCGGCCCAGGACGTCATCGAGATCATCGGCTGGGTCTTCGCCTGGCTCGGCCTCTGGTACCCGTTCGACAAGGTGTTCTTCTACCCGCTCGATCTCGTCCGCGAGAACCGCGCCTTGCGCGTGTTGCACGACGCGGGAGCTGACGACCGCTCCCTCCGCGGCTCGCGACTGAGCGGCTCGGTCCGCTCGTCGATCGGGCGGTCGGCCCGTCAGGGCGTGACGGGCGTCGGCAGCACCGGCGCGGAGTCCGGACCGGGAACGCGCTTCGGCCCGATGTCGAACTCGTCGCGGATCTCCGCGAGCGGGCGGTGGGCGTGCGCCCAATGATCGAGATCGAGGAGGTCGACGCCGCTCTCGCTCCCCCGCCGCAGCGCGTCGGCGACCTGGTGGGCGTTCACAGGGTCGGAACCGATGGTGCCGACGGCACCGGGTGAGAGCGGCACCTTGAGCATGCCGCTCTCGTAGATGCTCCAGGCGAAGAACAGGATGGAGAGCGCGGTGTCCTCGAGCATCTGAGCAGCCATGAACGCGCTCACCTGGATCTCGCCGATCGGCGTGGCCTCGTAGCCGGACGCGACGTGGACCCAGTCGTGTTGGGTGGTCAACATCGGCACCGCGCCCCGCTCCCCCGGCAAGGGCCAGTGGTGTCGGGCGTAGAAGTCGGACACCGCGCGCCCCAGCTCCCCTCGGGGAACCGGGCGAGCTCGGCGAAGCGAGCGACAGTCTCCTCGTCGTCGGGTCCGTGCCCCTTCATCCGGGTGAGCTGTTCGACGAAGCCGCGGACACCTCCGGACTTCACCTCACGCTTCACCTCGTCGGTCGCCCAGCTGTGGCGCGCGTAGTCGGCGAGCATCCAGAACCGGTGACCCTCGAGGCTCCGCTCGAACGCGTCGAGCATCGGCTCCTCGACGTCCAAGGCCGCGGCGAGCTCGCGCTGTCCGGGTCGCGACAGCGGGGTCCGACGGGTGGATCGTCAGGCCCAGCGCGACCGCCGCGCCCACCAGCTGGCGACGGAACACGGGATCGGGAATCACGCGGTCGACCTCGTCGAAGCACATCGGCTCGAGCGCCGCGGCGACGACCGGGTGACCGAAGACGTCGCCCGACACCGCCTCGATCACGCCGGCGGGTGCCGGGTCCAGTGCGCCGGTGCCGGCGAGGACCGTCCGCAGCGCGCGTGCACCGGGCTCGACGAGCTTGGGCGACGGGATCCGCAGCATGCGGTCTAGAACTTGCCGATCGAGACGAGGAGCGCAACGAGAGAGATCGACACGCCGAAGTCCCAGATGAGGATCAGGGTGTTGTTGGGCGCGTAGTTCTGCTTCCGCACGATCTCGACGACGTGGTTCACGCCCGCGAGGAACAGGAACGCGATGATCGGGATGGACACCGTCACCATGGCGTCGATGCCGTTGTACACGGAGTAGAAGCACGCGATGCCCAGACCCAGCGAGACCGCCGCGAGCTCGTGCTGGAACCCGTTGCTCTTCCATCCGATCGACGCGGCCATGCTCTTCGCGAAGACCGAGTGCATGACCGAGGAGAACAGGAACACGAAGCCGGCGAAGTAGAGGATCCAGTGCAGGTGCGCCAGCGCGGACCCGTCGATCGTCTTGGATCCGGGGGCCGTCGCGCCACTCAGCGCCCAGCCCCACGCGATGAAGAACAGGGCCGGCAGCACGAGTGCCGACCCCTGCGTGCGCTTGGTCTGCGCCTCGACGGGGGCTTCGGGTTCGGACGTGACAACGGCCATGGTTCACGACTCCCTGAGAGCGATGAGAGAAGCCATCGACCACTGAGCCGCGGACCTGTAGCGATGCTGACGATCAACCGCCGGGCAGCCCCAGCACCTGGAACCCGCTCGGGATGAACCCCATCGGCGGGCTCCAGCTCATGAACAGCGAGCCGTTCGAGACGAGCGGCGCGGTCGCGAACCCGGCGGTCCAGGATCGCAGGGGCGCGCAGACCTTGGGATCGCCGGTGCACCCGCTCGTCCCCGTGGCGTCATACGCGGTGACGTCTCCCACTGCTTCGTCCGAGAAGCCCTGGTACACGACGTTGTTCGCAATGGTGTAGCTCGACAAGCTGTCACACGGTCCCCGCCCGCCGCATTGGAACGTGTGCTTCGTGTAGGTCCACAGCGGGCTGCAGGTGCGCAGGGCGCCGCCGGAGCATCCGCTCTGTCCCGTCGCGTCGTACGCGGCGAGGCGGCCGTCGTGCGTGACGAACAATGTGCCGTTGGCGACCGACGGCAGGCCGCTCGTGCTCCGCGTGGTCCAGATGCGGGTGCACACCTTGGGGCTGCCACTGCAGCGATCGTTCCCCGCGGCATCGAAACCGACGACCCGGGCGAGCCCATCGGATGTGACGAAGACCTTGCCGTTCGCGACGACGGGCGCACCCCGCCCCGGGCCCCCGTCGATCGCGGCAGTCCACAGCGGTTCGCACATCTTCGGTGCGCCGCTGCAGCCGACCGTGCCGGTCGCGTCGAACGCGTAGAGCGTCTCGCCCGAGACCAGGTATGCAACCCCGTCGGCGACGCTCGGCGCGCCGAGGGGCGTCGAGAAGGTCGGCGTGAGGTCGGTCCACAGCGGTTCGCAGACCGTCGGCGCACCGGAGCAGCCCTGCGCGCCGGCGAGGTCGTACACGGCGAGACCGGCGTCATCCGGCTCCGTGGTCGTTCCCCGCACTGCCTGGTAGACGAAGCTGCCGGCGATCGTCGGCCCACCGTTCCCGGCATTCGTCGGGTCGGTGCTCCACAACGGACTGCAGGTCTTGGGAACGCCGGAGCAGCTCGTCACTCCGTGCGCGTCGAAGCCGACGAGGATGTTCCCCTGCTGCGCGACCATCACGCCCGAGCCGACCGCGGGGTCGGACAACGGCGCGGCGGGCGCCGTCATCGCGGTCCAGATCGGCGAGCAGACGACGGCTGCGCCCGAGCAGTCCGTGACTCCGTTGGCGTCGAATGCGGCCAAGCCGTTGGGCATCCCGGGTGCGAACACGATGCCGCCCGCGACGGCCTCCGCGGGTCCGTAGCTGGCAGTCGACGTGTCCGTACGCCACTGCGGTGTGAGCGCGCCGGAAGAAACCGCGCTCGCACTGATCGAGGTGTCGGGACTCGACCCGGTGTGGCCCGGCCCGTACGCCAGCTGGGGCCAGTCACAGGCTGCGGCCACAACGACAAGGAGTGCGATGAGAGCGAGCTTGCGCATCGCGGATCCCCCGGATCGTGAGCCGCGTCGAACGTACTCCTGGCCCACCAGCCGTTCCAGGGTCGATATGCCGCAGACCGCTACGCCGGAGCCGCGGCGTCGGGTGGAACCGACGGGTCCGCGAGGTCGGGTGCGGCGAGGCGGCCGAGGACGAGCGTCGCCCAGACCATCGTCACGATCGACGCCAACAGCAGCAGGTCACCGACGCCACCGATCTTGAGGGTCTCGTCGTAGATCGTCAGCCCGAGGACCATCGCGACGAGCGGCTTGAGCACGGTCACCGCGGGCAGACTGGTCTGCACGTCACCGGCCTGGTAGCTCGACTGCTGCCAGAACGTGCCGAGCGTCGCGGTGATCGCCATCCCCCAGAACTCCCACGTCCCCAGGCCGGCGAGGAACCCGTCGCCGAAGCCCGCGATCGCGCTCTTCGTGAGTGGGGCCGACACTCCCAGCAGGACGCCCGCGGCGATGGCCAGCACGAGTGACCGTCGGGTGCCGTGCGCGAGGCCGCCGGCCGCGAACACGCACGCGGCCACGAGCGGGACGACGACGATGATCGTCGGGAGCCACGCCGAGAACGGGGGTGCGTCGCGACCGGCCGTCGGCTCCCCCATGACGACGAAGACGACGAGCGAGACGGCCAACAGCCCGGACCACCGCCACTCCTGTTCGGTCAGCTTCCGGTGCGCGACCCGCGCGGCCATCGGCAGCGCGAACAGCAGCGTCGTGACCAGCAGCGGTTGCACCAGGAGCAGGCTGCCGACGCCGAGGGCGGCCGCCTGCACGCCGAACCCCGCGATGTCCGCCGTGATGCCCAGGAGCCAGATCGGGCGGCGGACCAGCTTGGCGAGGAACCCCGCGCCCAGCGCGTCGTCGTCCGCGATGCCGACCGTGCCGCGCTGCTGCAGCACCGATGCGGCCGCGAAGAGCAGTGCGGCCATGAGCGAGAGCCCGATGGCCAGGCTCACGACCCGCGGGGCGTGCGTCTCGAGCGCTCGGTCACGTGATCGGCTCGCCGTTCCAACACACGTCGAAGAACTGGGCGGCCATGAGGTCCTCGCGCGACTTGTGATCCAGCCCCAACGACTCGCGGTATGCCTTCACGTGCTGCAGCGAGAGCACGGTGTAGAGGAGCGGCAGGTGGTCGTGCGGCTGCGTGTAGACGCCGGACGCGCCCTTCGCGGCCTTGAGGTCGGAGCGAAACCGTCCGAGGTGCTGGAACATGTCGCGGAGCACCGCTTCCTTGATCTCCCGTTTGCGACCGGCGGGCACGACGACCGGTGCAGCGGGCCGAGTGCCGAAGAGCGCGGTGTCGAGCTGCTCGGGCGTCGCGAGGGTGCAGCCGTCGGTCGGGCGCGGGTTGCACTCGACGAGATGGTGGACGCCGTCCTCGGTGCGCAGGAAGTCGAAGCTGACCTGGCCGTGCCACCCGAGCGCGTCCACGATCTTCTGCGCAGCTGCCAAGGTCGCGGGCGCGTCCACCGACTCGAACACGATGCCACCGCGGTCGTCGATCGTGAGCGGGTGCTGGTACGTCGAGTGGAGCACCACCTCACCGTGCTGGACGACACTCCAGCTGCAGAGGTCCACCCCCTCGAGGTACTCCTGCACCAACCACGGGTCGTCCGGCGTCGGCACGGCATCGTCGACGCTGCCGTCACCCGCGAGCGGCCCGGTGTTCGTGAGGATGTTGAGCCCGCCGCGCCCGTAGGCCGCCCGCGCGAACCAGTGTTCCCACCGCCCGATCGCGTCACGGAGCTCCGCCGGTGATGTCGCGGTCACCGATTCTGCAACCGGCAGCCCGAGGTCTCGGCACAGGGCCGAGAACGAGACCTTGTCGTGGACCTTGGCCAAGGTCGGGAAGTCGGGGAAGAAGAGCTCGCACGCGCCTTCGAGGCGATCACGGTGCGCCGCGAGGTAGAAGACCTCCTCGAACATCGGCAGCAGCCATTCGGTCTGGTGATCGGCGACGATCCCGACGATCGCGTCGATGAACTTCTCGGTCTCCTGCGCCGGCGCGGGGATCTCGATGTGGCGAGCGACGTAGCGCGAATGGCTGCCGGGAGACGCCTTGAACGTGTCGACCGCGGTGACGTCGTTGCCGGACTCGCCGAGCTTGCGGATCTCGTCGACCGCGAACGGCATCCGTGACGTCGTGACGAGCGTGCGCACTGAGACCTCCCGAGTAGCGAAGATCGCACCCTACCGACAGATCTGAGCCCAGTGATTGCTTCCGGAGCGCCGTCGGTCCCATGCGCTGCGACCCGGTAGGGTCTCCGGCGGGGGCGCACTCTGGGGGGTGCGCATGACGTTGCTGAAGAAGGTTGGTCCGTACCGCTCGCTCGGTGCGGCACATCGCGGCGGGGTTCACCACGATCGGAGCGACTGTCCGAACGGACAGCGGATTCCGTCCGATCACCTCGCTTCGGGGACCGGTGATCTCGCGCGCTGCGAGCTCTGCCGCGCGCTCGACGACGACCGAGCCCCAGCACCATCGGAGACCCTGACGCGCTCGCTCTCCTGAGGCGCGCCGGGACGCGCCGTCTCGCGCCGGTGTCGGTCAGAGGCTGACGACCAGGCGGCCGACGGTCTCGCGCCGTTCCATCGACTCGAGTGCTTCCGGGATCTCCTCGAACGTGAGCTCGCGCCCGATCGCAGTGTGGATCGCACCGGTGCGCAACAGCTCGAGGATCTTCGCGTGCGCCACCTGGCCCTCGGCGCGCGACGGCCAGTTGAACCCCATCGTGCGCCGGGTGCCGAGCGGGTCGTTCACGTAGACGAGGCAAACGCCGCAGAGGGAGAAGTTGCCGTACGCGATCGGCCAGGGCGTGAAGTAGCTCGCGTGCTCGAGCTGGATGTCCTCGCTCCATCCGGCCATGAGGTGCCGGCCGTTGAACCCCATGCACTTGAACGTCTGCAGGGTCACGTCACCGCCCACCGCGTCGAAGGCCACGTCGACCCCGCGCCCGTAGGTCAGCTCGTCGACCTCCGCGACGAAGTCCGTGGTGCGGTAGTTGATCGCGTGGTCCGCGCCCAGCTCCTTGCAGTACTCGACCTTCTCGTCGGTTCCCGCAGTCGCGATGACCTTCGCCCCGAGCGCCTTGCCGATCTGGAGTGCGCCCGAGCCGGTGCCACCCGCGCCCGCGTGCACGAGCAGGGTCTCGCCGGGCTGGAGCCGGGCCCGCTCGTGGAGCGCGAACCACCCCAGGTGGAACGGGTAGTGCAGCGCGGCGCCGTCGACGCTGCTCATCGTCGCCGGGATCGCGAGTGCAGTCGCGGCATCGACGATCGCGTGGGTCGCGTAGCCGCCATGGGCCATGACCGGGATGCCGACGATCCTCTGACCCAGCAGGTGCTCGGCGCCGGCACCGGCGCGCTCCACCACACCGACCGACTCCATGCCCGGCACGAACGGCGCCTCGAGCGGCAGGGTCAGGTACCGGCCGCGAATCACGTCGATGTCGTTCCAATTGAGGCAGAACGACTCGACGACGACCCGGATCTCGTTCGACCCGGGGGCGGGGACCTCGACGGCCTGGCGCTCCATCACCGCGACCGGGTCACCGAGCTCCGTGACCACCCACGCGTCGCACAGCAGGGCCCCGTCCGCGTCGCTCATTCCCTGATCTCCCGGGTTCTGTCGGGTTCGTGAGCCGAGTACGGAGCGCCACGCTAGGAGCAATGACCGGCAGATGTTTAGGACTCCGGGACCCTGGGTACCTTCCAGTTGCCTGGCTGCCCCCCAGTGGCAAGGCAACACGAGTCATCGTCTTGAGGCCCCGACCCCCTGCCCGAGTCGGGGCCTCGACGCGTCCGGCCTCGGTGCCGCCCGCACGCCGGTCAGCGGATGAGGCCCAGGCCCTGCTGGCAGTGCGGGCCGCCCCAGTGCTCGACGATCTTGCCGTCGCGCATTCGCAGGATCGCGGTCCCGTTGATCTCGACGGGCTCGCCGGACGGCTCGACGTCGAAGAACGGCGCACCCGTGTGCGTCCCGACGACGCTCCAGTTCGACACGATCAGGTCGTCGGACTCGATGACGAGGTTGACCCGGAACTCCATGTCCGGCAGCGCCGCCATGATCTGCTGCCACCACTCCTGCTCTTCGCCGCGCACGTCGCCACCGACGCGATCCGGAGCGACCCGGGCGGTCACGTGGCTCTGGAACTCCGGCGCCCAGAACTCGTAGACGGCCTTCGTGTCACCACGGAACATCGCGTCGGAGTACTCGGCCAGGGTCTTCAGGTTCTCGGACATGGTCCGAAGGTACCTCCGCCGGGGCGGCCGCTCCACCGGCGGCCACGAACCGTCGGTGACCTGACCGTGTGGGGTCCTCGCACCCTGCCGCAAGGACCCCACACGGACGCTCCCGCCTAGGCGAGCCGGCGGTAGATCGTGGCCTGGGTCAGCGCCGGGTCCTCGACGAAGCAACCCTGCGTCGAGTCGAGGAGCTTGAGCCAGCTCGCGTCGGCCGCGAGCGCGTCCTCGGCCTTCTCCATCGCGGTGATGTTCTCGTACCCGGTCAGCCAACCGACGCCACCGTACGGACCGGTCATCGAGCGGACGAACATCGTGGGCAGTCCGGTGAGCTTCTCGGACTTCTGCGCGATCTCGACGCCCGCACTCATCGCCCGCTCGATGTTGCCCCCCGCGGCGACCGCGACCGCTCCGCCGACGTACTGCGTCGGAACGGAGGTGTCCGGCACCCCGTAGATCGGTTGCAACAGCCCGTCGTCCAGCAGGCCATCGGTGTGCTTCGTCCCGGCGTTGGCGAGCTTCTCCATCCCGGAGTCGCCCTGGAGCTTGTCGCCGACGGTTTCGAGCGCGGCCAGGTCTTCGAACCAGCCCGTCCACGAGATGGTCCCGAAGCCCGGTGAGTACACGGTGCCCCAGAGCTCGATCTCGTGACCGGTGACCTCCTTCACCTTCGATGCGATCGACGCGGCCCAGGTGACCCCGGCCGCGCCGTCTCCACCAGTGAGACGGGTACGACGTGTGAACAAGTACATGCTCTGCCCTTTCGCTTGCGCGGGCGCGAGGTGCGCCCACCGGAGAGCCTGCTACCACGCCTGGAATAATGCAAGGGGTGCATTGCTAGACGGCTGCACCGGCCCCGATCGCGTGGCTAGGCCTTCTTCGCCCGGCTCGGCGCGACCCGGGGCGGCTCGCCGGGCATCTTCGGGTAGACCGGCGGCCACGGCGCGTCCTGCATCCCGGACGCGAGGTCCCGGTCGTACATCTCGAGCAGCGGTTCCAACGACTGCGCCTCCAGCCGCTCCCAGGGGTCACCGTGCTCGGCGACCCGCACCGGCACCGTGCTGACGGTGAGCGCGTCGTGATCGATCTCGTCCAGCTCCTCCCAGGCGAACGGCGCCGAGACCTGGGCCCCGGGGCGCGCCCGCACCGACCACGCGCCGAACACGGTCTTGTGTGGCGCGTTCTGGTTGAAGTCGATGAAGACCCGCTCACCGCGCTCCTCCTTCCACCACGCGTCGGTGATCGCATCGGGGCATCGGCGGGCGAGCTCGCGGGCCACCGCGACCGCCCCCGCCCGCACCTGGGTCGGTGACCAGCGCGGCGCGAGCCGGACGAAGACGTGGATGCCACGGTTGCCCGTCGTCTTCGGCCCGGACTCGATGCCCAGCTCCTCGAACAGCGCGTGGACCTCGCGTGCGGCGTCCCGGACATCGTCGAACGTGACCCCGGGTTGCGGATCGAGATCGATGCGGAGCTCGTCGGCGTGCTCGAGGTCGTCGGCGTGGCTCGGCCAGACGTGGAAGCCGAGGCAGCCGAGGTTCACCGCCCACGCGACGTGGGCGAGGTCAGCGACGACCAGGGCCTCGGAGGTCGTCCCGTTCGGTGTGCTGACGATGGCGGTCTGGAGCCAGTCCGGCGCGCTGTCGGGCACGCGCTTCTGGAAGAAGGACTTGCCGCCGACGCCGTGGGGGAACCGTTCCATCAGGACCGGCCGACCACCCATCGCCCGCAGCAACGGTCCTTCGACTGACTCGTAGTAGCGCACGAGGTCGAGCTTCGTGATCCCCGGCTCGGGGAACATCACCTTGTCCGGGCTGGAGAGCCGGAACGTCCGCCCGGCCAGCTCCAGCTCCACGTGCTCGCTGCGAGCCATGGTGAAACGGTAACGGAACCCGGTCGGTCGGCGGGACGACTGATCCGGAGGACGGCGCGTGGCGAATGACCGGCGTGGACGGGACGCTCGTCGAGATGCACCGGCGGTGGTTGTTCGAGGTGTGGGGCGCGGGCGACTTCGCGGTCGCGGACGAGCTGCTCGCGGAAGATCTCATCGATCACAACCCGGTACCCGGACAACCGGGTGGCCGCGCGGGCGACATCTGGGCCGCGAAGTCGGTGCGCACGGCCTTCCCCGATCTCGTCTTCACCCTCGATGTCGCGTTCGAGCAGGGTGACCTCGTCACCGGCCGTTGGACCATGACCGGCACGCACACGGGACCGCTCGAGCTCCTGGGGCTCCCGTCGACCGGTCGACCCGTCGAGATGTCGGGGCAGGAGATCTTCCGGGCTGCCGGCGGTGTCTTCGTCGAGGTCTGGCACCTCGAAGACGTCGGCGCGCTGATGCGCGGCCTCGAGCTCCAACCGCCGGCTTCGATCCTGAAGCTCGCCGCCCGACGCAGCGCGCGCCGCTACCGCAAGCGTCGAGCCGCGGATCCGACGCCGCGACCCTGATCGGCGCCTAGCCTGCGCGGTCGTGCGCCTCGGGATCATCACGCCGATCGTCATCCTCCTCCCCCGAGCGCACAACGCATGGGAGGTCGACGCGACGGTCGACGACCTGGTCGCGATCGTGCAGGCGGCCGACCAGCTCGGCTACCACCACTTGACCGCGAGCGAGCACATCGCGGTGCCGGTCGACGTGGAGGCGCGCCGGGGGAAGCGGTACTGGGACCTGCTGTCGACGCTGTCGTACCTCGCGGCCGTGACCGACCGGATCCGGCTCGCCACCAACATGGTCGTGCTGCCCTACCACCACCCGCTCGAAGTGGTGAAGCACTACGGCACCCTCGACCGCTTGAGCAACGGGCGCGTGATCCTCGGGGTGGGAGTCGGATCACTCCAGGAAGAGTTCGCCATGCTCGGTCGCGACCTCGCCGGCCGCGGTGCACGGTCGGACGACGCGATCCGGGCGATCCGCGCGGCCTGGGGTCAGCTCGAACCGCGCTACGACGGCCCGCACTGGTCGTTCGACGACGTCGTCGTCGATCCGACCGGGATCCAGGAGCACCTGCCGATCTGGGTCGGCGGCCGCACCATGCCGTCGCTCCGCCGCGCGGTGGACCTCGGCGACGCATGGGTGCCGTTCATCATCGGGCCCGACGAGGTCCGCGCGATGCTCGACCGCGCGCGGGACATGCCAACGTGGGCGCAGCGCGCGACGCCCCTCGATGTCGCGCTCTGGCCCGAGCCCGTCCTCGATCCGTTGGTGGAGCCCGAGCGCGTCGTCGAGCAGGCGCACGAGCACCTGGCGAGTGGCGCGACGATCCTCAACTACCGCTTCCCGAGCCGGTCGGTGGCGCACCACATCGAGCAGATGGATGCGCTCACCAGGCTGCTCGACCCGACCTGGACGACGACGCTCTGAAGCAGCTCTCCGACGTCCCGCTCAGTCGGGTGGCGGACGGACGGGCGTGTTCTGTCCGGCGGCGAGCCACCACGTTGCATCGCGCTGCACCAACACGTAGAGAGCCATCTCCGAGAACGCGCCAGTGAGGTCGGCGGTGGGCTCGAGCGGGTTGCCGTCGGGGTCGAGCGCGACCCGCCGGACCTGCGCGACCGCGACGTCCGGTGACGGGGCAATCACGTTCACGATCTCGAAGCGCGATGCCGGACCACCCGCGGCCTGCTGCTTCAGTCGGATGTGGATGGCGTGGAGCCGTTCGTAACCCTGCAGGGCGGCACCGAAGGGGCTCCCCCACAGAACGTCATCGGCCAGGTGCGCGTCGGTGATGTCGGCGTCGTGCTCGTCCCAGCCGGCCTGCAGCTCTTCGACGAGTGCGGCCACCGTCTCGTGCGCGCTCTCAGCCTGCGCTTCGCGGTCGAGTGAAGGGCGGGTCATGGTGGGATCGTCGAGAGCCTCGGCTGCATCATCGCGGCCACCCTGCAGGTCGGTCGGCATCACGGTCTCCGGTTGCGACCGTACACCGGGGCGGCTCAGGGTTGATCGGCCTGAGCCGGCTCGTCGTGCCAGGCCCACCACTGGTACGGCGGGGTCTGCGGATAGCCATCCGGGGAGTCCTCCCACTCCTCCTGGCGCCCGAGCGCGGTCAGGTCGAGGTAGCTCCACGTGCTTCCCATGGCCTCGTCGCCCCGCGCGTTGATGAAGTAGGTACGGAACACGCGGTCGCCGTCGCGGATGAACGCGTTGGTGCCGTGCCACTCGTCCACGCCGAAGTCGGCGTCGAAGTCGTCGGTCATGGTGTACCAGGGCATCTCCCAGCCCATCCGCGCCTTCACCCGTGCGATGTCCGCCTGGGGCGCGCGCGAGGCGAACGCGAGGGTGGTGTCGCGGGCGTTCAGATGAGCAACGTGCGCGACCTGGTCGGCCACCATCGAGCAGCCGACGCACCCGTGCTCGGGCCAACCGTGCACGCCGGGCTCGAGGAACGCTCGGTAGACGATCAGCTGGCGGCGGCCGTCGAACAGATCGAGCAGGCTCGCCGGCCCGTCCGGTCCGATGAACTCGTAGTCCTTCTCCACGGCCAACCACGGCATGCGCCGCCGCTCAGCGGCCAGCGCGTCCCGGGCGCGTGTCAACTCCTTCTCTCTGACGAGGAGCTCCTGGCGCGCGGCCTCCCACTCCTGCGGTGACACGATCGGCGGTGTCTTCATCGTGAGGTCCTCTCCTGACGGGCGTCTTCCTCCGTGGTCGCGCTCCGGGACGCGCCGAGCCGGGCGCGCAGCCCGACGAACGCAGCACCCGCGGAGAAGATGAACGGCATCAGCCATTCCTCGACCGGCATCCCGGCGATGTGCGCGAGCATCACGACGGGTCGCTCTTGGACTGGGTGGTGCGGCCGAGCTCGCGGAGGATGTCCGACCATCCCCGGTGGTGTGCGGTCCGCGCCTCCTCGTCCGGAAGCCCGACCTGATGGATCTCGACCACGGTCGAGCTCGCCGACAACGGATGGAAGGTCACGGTCACGACCGTGTCCAGAAGCTTCGTTGCCGGCGACGACCAGGTGAAGACCAGGCGACGGGGTCGGTCGATCTCCTGATAGGTGCCGCTGTGCACCATCGACGACTCGGCGTCGACCATGACGATGCGGAACGTCCCGCCGACCCGCGGGTCCGTCTCGGCCCGGGTCTCCCGGGTGCCGGACGGTCGGAGCCACGTCCCGAGGCTCCGCGCGTGCTCAACGATGCATCGAAGAGCTCTTCCGCGGGGGCGGCGATCTCGCGCCGGACCGTGAGCGACCATTCGTCCGTCACGTCGATCTCCCCGGGTTGTCGCGGCCGGTCACGAACGCATCGAGCGCGGCGAGCTGATCGCTCCAGAACCTGTGGTAGTGCTCGATCCATTCGGCCGCGTCGGCCAGTGGGGCCGCATCCAGGCTCAGGATGTGCTCGCGGCCCCGCACCGTCCGGTGCACCAGTCCTGCCCCCTCGAGCACCCGGATGTGCTTTGACGTCGAGTTGAGCGAGATCGGGAACTCGCTCGCGATATCCGTGACCCGCGCGTCCGACCCGGCCAGCCGGGCAAGGATGGCGCGACGCGGTCGGGTCCGAGACAGCCGAGAAGACCCGGTCGAGTGTGGCCGTCGAATATTCATCCATTGGGGTGAATGTTAGCGGGAGCCTCCGGGAGCTGCAACCCGCGCCCATGTCAGCCCGACGTGGGACCGCCTTCGGGCAGGTACTCGCTCATCTGCTCCCCCAGCGGACCGCCCGAGGGCACGACGTACCACGTGCGGATGTGGACCTCGCGGTCCTCGGTGAACGTGTAGTTCTCGATGCTCGGCGACCGAACCTCGGTGCCGTTGTCGTCGAAGACGTTCTCCATGACCCAGGCGATCTCGTTGCCGCAGACGAAGAACGTCTCCTTCGGGACGTTGAACTTCACCACCGGCTGCCACAGGTCGAACGGATCCAGCGCGCACTCGACGAGGCCACGCTTCATGGGGGTGCCGACCGGGTCGAACATCTGGAAGCCGTCGTCACGGGCAAGGAACTGGCGCCAGTTCGCGGCGAAGCGCTCCTTGTCACCGGAGTTCCACGAGTCGACGTAGTCCTCCCGGAACTGGACGAGCTGGTCGAACGTCGGTGTCGGCATGGTTCGTTTCCCCCCGGGAGTCGTGGCGCGTCATGGTCGCGCACGCCGAGCGGGGCGGGCCACGACGCAGGCATGATGGGTCGATGAGGCCACCGCTGGCTGAGCTGCTCGACCTGCAGCCCCATCCCGAGGGCGGTTGGTACCGCCAGACGTGGGTTGCGGAGGAGCGGGTGCGGACCCATGACGGTCGTGAACGCGCCGACTGCGTCGCTGATCCTGTTTCTCCTGCCGGCCGGCGAGAGCTCCGCTTGGCACCGCGTCGTCTCCGAGGAGATCTGGCTCGCGGATCAAGGAGTCGTCGCCCTGGAGGTCGGTAGCGACGGGCCCGAACCGGTCCCCGGTGCCGTCGAGATGCTCGGACTCGATCTCGCCGTCGGTCAGCGACCGCAGATCGTCGTCCCGGCCGGCATGTGGCAACGGACCCTGCCGTCGGACACGGACGCGCTCGTCAGCTGCGTCGTCTCACCCGGCTTCGATTTCGCAGACTTCGAGCTCTCCCCCGACTAGACCGGCGCGTGGAAGATGCGGGCGCGCTCCGCCTCGGAGGCGTTCGCGGCCAACCGGTCGAAGCTCTCCAGCGCGGGGAACAGCGCGGCGAGGAACCGACCCTGGAGCGCTTCGACTGCACCCTGATCGGGGTGCCGAGTGAGTGCGCCGACGAGGTTCAACCGCGAGCTCTCGACCCAGTCACGAGTGTCAGGGTCCTGCCATGCCATCTCGGTCCTGATCCCCACCAGGATCGCGCGCAGGAAGTCGAACGGGGTCTCCGGCCATGGGTTGGGGACACACAAGCGATTCTTCTCCGCCGTCGAACGATCGCTCGCCTCGACCAAGCCGATGAACGCCGACGACATGCACAAGCTGACGCGGGACAGCACCTGCAGGGTGATGGTCTCGTCGGTGAAGATCGGCACCGGCGGACCGTCACTCAGACCGCGCGTGCGCGCAATGCACGTGCAGATGTTCGGGCTGGTCGGAATCGTGCCGTCTTCGAGGACGATCTCGTCGAGCTCGATGCGTTCCACGTGGCCGAGCCGCACGACGTTCGTCGATGCGCCGGAGCTCCGTCGAGCTCGCCCAGCTGAGCGTGGCGCCCTTCATCATGGTCGGCGCCACCGAGGGTCGACGCGCACGATAACCCCGTGGGCCTCGAGCCGTTCGCAGATCTCCTCCACCGAGTCGCACTCGCGCGACCGCTTCGAGCTCGAGGACGATCCCTTCGAACGTCTCCAGGACACCCGCCTCGCCGGGCTGGAAGAACCGCGCGATTCAAGCAGCCAGGAGTCGCGCGGGCGGATCCACGTGATGTCGTCGGCCGGCGTCCCGCGGTCGAGCAGCCAGCAGATGGCGTCGAGCGCGGTCTTGCCCCCGCCGACGATGACGTAGCCCGCGGGCGCCTGGGCAACGTTTGTCATCTCGCCGACCGGAACGCACGCGCACCCGTCCGCGACGGCGAACGGCGCCGGTTCGCGGGCCGGCACGCGTGCGCCATGTAGGTGGCGTCGACCACGCGGCGCCGTACCGTCACCTCGGTCACGTCACCGTTGACGAGCGAGCGGAAGCGCCGGTCGCCGAGGTAGTCGCACATCGGGAAGAACCGGACCCGGCCCGAAGCAAGGAGCCGATGGCGCATGATCTCGTCGTAGTAGCCGCAGATCTCGGTGCCGCTGGCCCGCTCGTAGAAGCCCGCATCGATCCCGTCCGGCTCGACGCGGTCCTGTCCGAGGGCGGTCGAGTTGACGCCGTAGTTCGCGGACGGCTGGTGGAGCTGGACGAAGGGATAGGAGTCCAGCCAGTGACCGCCGGCTCGGTGCCGGCGCTCGACCATGACGACGTCGACGTCCGAGTGCTCGATCAGGCTGTCGACGAACGCCATGCCCATCGCGCCCGCGCCCGACGACGAGGTAGTCGGTTTCGATGCTGCCCTGCTCGACCACGCCCGCAGGCTAACGCCGGCGTCGGGTCCTCGTCAGCAGCTAATGGGAGGCGGGTCGTGGGCGAGACGCGCCTTGATCCAACCGGTGAGAACGCTCTGGGAGCCGGCGACGAGATTGTTGTGGTCCAGGCCGGTGTAGACCCGGTACTCGACCCGGTCGCCGAGCGCGCACAACCGTGAGACGAGGCCCTGCGTCGCGCCTTCGGGCACGTCCCGGTCGGCGGTGCCCTGGGTGATCAGGATCGGTGCCGCGGCAGCCGCATGGTCGGGGTTGTCGTACCGCGCGAGCAAGGCGTCGAGTCGATCCTCGGTCGCGGCGTCCGCGTCGAGCACCTGGTCGACGGGCCGGATCGTGAGGTCGTGGACGATGTCGTCGATGCAACCCTTCGTCGTGTCCGGGAGGACGGCACGGGCCTGTGGCGTGAGGAGTGGCTCGATGTGCACGTCCGCATCGACTGCTCGGAGCCCTTCGAGTGCATAGATGAGGTACGCCTGCTCGACCGGATCCTTGGTGGCCTCGGCGAGGGGGACGAGCGCGTTCAGGGTCGACGCCGGCGCGAGCGCGACGGTACCGAGAAAGTGCAACGGTGATCGTCGTCCGTCGGCGGATTGCGCGACGAACAGGGCGGTCTGACCGCCCTCGGAGTGCCCGACGGTGAACCACGCGTCGGAGGCCCGCGGGCCGAGCAGTGAGTGCCCGGCGGTGACGCTGTCGATCACCGCCCTCGCGTCGGCCCGTCCGATGAGATACGTGTGCACACCCGGAGTTCCCAGCCCGGGGTAGTCGCTCGCGACGACCGCCAGGCCTTGGCCGAGCAACGCGCGCACCTCACGCACGGCGCTCGAATCGTGCCCGAGATCCTCCGCGATCGACGGCGCACACTGATCGGCGAGCCCCGTCGTGCCGTGCGCCCATGCGGCGATCGGCCATCCGTGAGCAGGCGCCGGTCCTTTGGGCACCAGCACCAGACCGCTCACCGCGATGTCGTGACCCGACAGATCGGTCGAGTGGTAGAGCATCTGCCAGACGCGCCCGGCGGCGAGCAGTCGCGCCGGTGCTTCCGCCTCGCGCGGGCGATCAGCGTGCCGGGTGCTGCGCTCGCAAGTCGTTTCGGGACTTCGTAGCCCGAGCTCGTGACCCGCAGACGGCCTCCCTTTCCCACCGACGGTGCGCTCGACGAATCTCCGCCCGTGCAACCGCTCAGGATTGCGGCGCACACGAGCGCGGCGCACACGAACGCTTTGGGATGTCGTCGGTGCACCAGCACATTCTGCAGGGGATCGTCGACTCAGGACTGGCCGGCTTTGGCGCCGGTCACGAGACGCTCCCGATCGAAGACGCCGGAGACGAGACGCAGGGCCAGCACGTCGATGGCCAGGAGCCCGACCGCGAACTCGATCGCCACACCGAAGGTCGGCTGGATCACACCGAATGCGAGCAGCACGACCACGCCGACGGGCGGAAGGCTCGCCAGCATCCCCAGCTGTTGCGCGACGCGGACCTCGCTGGCCCGGACCGAGATCGCCATGCCGACCACGATGGCCCAGCCGGCCAACAGGGGTGTGAAGAGGACCAGGGCGAGGATCACCGGGCCCTGGTGGAACACCGCAGAGGAGATCGCGGCCTTGGCGAAGAGCCGAACGGCGGCGAGGAAGACCCCGAACACCGCGTAGGAGAGCACCACCGAGGGGACCATGACCGCGGCCGCCTTGCCCACGATGAACTCTTGCTCGAGGAGTGGCGTCGTGAGCAACGGCTCGAGCGTCCCCTGGTCGCGCTCACCGACCACGCTGTACGCGGCGAGGGTCGCCGGCATGATGACGGGGATCAAGAGCAGGTAGAGGAGGGACAGTCTGATGAGCTTGTCCAGCGCTGCGCCCGATTGGGACGCCGGGGCGAGGAAGATGGTGACGACCGGCTGGATCAGAAAGATGACCGGCAGGATGACCATGGTCACGACGATCGACCGCTTGCGCCGGTAGTCCCGCAGCTCCTTGCGGACGACGGCGCGGATGCGGGTGACATCGAGGCCCGTCACTGGGTGCGGGCCTCGACGTCTTCGGCGACCAGCTCGAGGTACACGTCCTCGAGCGAATGCTGCGCTTCGCCGATGGAGAGGACATCGGCTCCGGCGCCCACGAGCGCCCGTGTGACCTCGGGTGCGGCGACCTCGGGATCGGAGACCGACAGCACGTAGCGGCCCGGCTCCTCGGAGCGCCACCCTTCGACGGCCCCGACCGGGGTGAAGACCTGGTCAGGGTCGATGAGCGGCACCCGCGTCCGGACGACGAGGGTGCTGGTGAAGAGCTGTTCCCGCAGCTCCTCCGGCCGGCCGACGGTGCGCAACGTCGTGTTCAGGATGGCCACCCGGTCGCAGAGCTTCTCGGCTTCGTCGAGCCGGTGCGTCGTCAGGAAGATCGTCACTCCCCTGCCGCGGAGGCCGTTGATCAGGTCGTGCACTTCGCGCGCGGCCACCGGGTCGAGTCCCGACGTCGGCTCGTCGAGGAACATGATCGCCGGGTCGCTCAGCAGCGTTCGGGCCAGTCCGACCCGCTGGCGCAGCCCTTTGGACAGACCGCCGCAGAGATCTCCCGCTCGATCGCCGAGGTTGACGGCGTCGAGGGCATCGCGGATCCGCGGCTCCGGCGTGGCGCAGACCGAAGAGGGCGGCGAAGTACTCGAGGTTCTCGGTCACGGTCAGCCGCAGGTAGAGCCCGGGCGACTCCGGCATCACCGAGATGCGCTGACGGATCTCCACTCCGTTCTCGGGGCTCAGCGGGATCCCCGCGACGATGGCCGAACCCGAGGTGGGCGCGATCAGGGTGCCGAGCGTGCGGACGGTCGTGGTCTTGCCCGCGCCGTTCGGCCCCAGAAAGCCGAAGACCTCACCGTAGGCAACTTCGAAGGAGACCTCGGAGAACGCGGTCCGTGCCCCGAAGCGCTTCGTCAGCCGGCTCACGACCAGCGCGGGCTCGCTTCCTGCTGCGTCCGGCATGATCGTTCGGGCACTCCCTCGAGGGGCGGAGAATCGTCAGTCTCACATGCTTGATCGGGATCGACCTCGCGGCCGCGGCAGCCGCCTAATGTCGCCCCGATGAGCTCGGCCCCCGTGACCCGGACCGGCGCGTGGACGCTCGTCGCGACGGGGCTCGGGCTCTTCATGATCTTCCTCGACGCGATGATCGTGAACGTCGCGATCCCCGACATCCAGCGCAGCTTCGGGACCGGTGAGTCGGGGATGCAATGGGTGGTCGCGGGCTACAGCCTGACGATGGCGATGTTCATGATGTCCGGCGCGACCTTCAGCGATCACTACGGTCGCCGGCTCGGATACATCGTCGGGATCGTGATCTTCTGCGTGGCGTCGGTGGGTTGCGGGCTCGCACCGGGGCTCGGCGTGCTCATCGCGGCGCGTGGCCTCCAGGGAATCGGGGCTGCGGTCGTCAACGTCACGTCGCTGGCGCTCGTCGGGGCCGCGTACCCGGATCCCGGCGCGAAGGCGCGGGCGATCGGGATCTGGACCGGCATTGCCGCGGTCGGTCTCGCCATCGGACCGACGCTCGGCGGGGTCCTCACGGAGAACATCGGCTGGCGGAGCATCTTCCTGTTCAATCCGATCATCGGCATCCTCGCAATCGTGCTGACGCTGCGAGCGGTCAGCGAGTCGCGTGATCCGGCGAGCCGCAGCTTCGACCTGCCGGGCCAGGTGCTGTTCATCGTGGGCGTCGGTGCGCTCACGTACGCCCTGATCCAGGGCGGCCACAGCGGCTGGCTGTCCGCGCCGATCTTGGCCAGCTTCGCGGTCGCACTCGTGGTGCTCGTCGCCTTCGTGCGCTACGAGATCCAGGCGCGAGATCCCGATGATGGACGTGCGCGTCTTCGCGAGTCGGGTGTACGACGCGGCGATCTACGCGGTGTTCGCCACGCTCTTCTGCATCTACGGGACGTTGTTCATCATCACGCAGTACTTCCAGAACGTGCGCGGGTACAGCCCCGAGAGGACCGGCGTGCTCCTGCTGGCGATGACGATTCCCACGATCATCCTGTCGCCCATCACCGGCAAGATCGTGGCCGCGCGCGGGGCCCGCACACCCACGCTCATCGGGCTCGGTTGCGTTGTGATCGGTACCGGCATCCTCGCCGCGAGCAACGCCGGCACGCTGTGGGTGACCTTGGTCGCGCTCGCGTTCATCGGCGCGGCCGGTGGCATGTCCGTCGCTGCCGCGACGAGTGAGGCGATGGGGTCGATCCCGCCCGAGCGGTCCGGGATGGCCTCCGGGATCCTGAGCTCGCAGCGCGCCCTCGGCTCGACGGCGGGGTTCGCCATCATGGGCAGCATCCTCGCCGTGACCATCTCGGTGACCCTCCCCCATAACCTCAAGCCGGTCATCGCCGACCCCGTCCAGCGCAACGAGGTGGTGCAGCGCGTCGTCGACGACGCCAACCCGCACGCGATCGCGAGCCTGATCGGGCCGGGCCGGCCGCTCCCGAGCAGCATCACCGAGGACCACGACGCACTCGATGCCGCCGACGACTCGTTCGTCGAGGGCATTCGGATCGCGATGCTCGCGGGCTTCCTCGTATCGCTCAGCTCATTGCTCGTTGGTTGGCGCTTGTTCCCACGCGGGCAGGAGACCACCAGCGAGGAGATCGCGCTCGAACCGGGCTGAGCGCGTCAGGTCCTGCCGTCAGTCGTGCGGGAGTGCGGCGAAGTCACGCTTGGTGGTCTTGTACCACTTCATTCCGGACAGAGGGTGCTTCCACCGGCCCTTCATCGCCTTCAAGGCATCCTGGTGCGTCACATCGCCTCCGGCGACCGCGTCGTTCAGGTGCTTGTCCTGGGCCTTGATCACGTCGTCCGCGGTCTCTCCATGGAGCGGAAGATCGCACGAGCCACCCAGCTGCCTACACGTCATCGTCTTCACAGGCCTTGCCTCCTTCTCACCGTGAACCGTCGGAGAACGACTGTACGAGGGCCTCCCCGGCAACTGCTTCTTCGATCCTGATCGATGCGGATGTCGTGTCGGACGTCGGCCGCGTTACCGTTCCGGCATGCCCCGCGGGCGTCCGGGCGGGACGGTCACGTTTCTCTTCACCGACATCGAGGACTCGACCCGTCGGTGGGAGGAAGACCCGAGCGACATGGCCGACGCGCTGCGCGTCCACGACGCGATCCTGCGCGGGGCGATCGAGCGGCACGACGGGTATGTGTTCGGAACCGGTGGAGACGGGTTCTGCGCGGCGTTCTCGACCGCGGCCGACGCGACGGCGGCTGCGCTCGAGTCGCAGGAGGAGCTGCGCGATGACAGCGCGGTCGACTTCGCGGTGCGCATGGGGCTCCACACCGGCGAGGCGATCGAGCGCGACCGGAACTACTTCGGCAGCGAGGTCAACCGCGCCGCACGGCTGATGTCGATCGCGCACGGCGGGCAGGTCCTCGTGTCCGACGCCACCGAGGTGCTGGTGCGCGACCGCGTCGGCCTGCGCCCACTCGGAGAGCACCGGCTGCGAGGGCTCCGCGGCCGGATGTCGGTGTACCAGGTGGTTGCCGACGGGCTCCGGGCCGACTTCCCCGTGCTGCGCAGCGTCGACGCCGTGACCGGCAACCTCCCGCAGCAGCTCAGCTCGGTGATCGGGCGCGAAGAGACCGTCGGCGAGGTCGGAGAGCTCGTGCGCGAGCACCGGTTGGTCACCCTGACCGGCGTCGGCGGAGTCGGCAAGACCCGCCTCGCCGTCGAGGTCGCGGCCGAGGTCGCGGGAGAGTTCCCCGACGGCGTCTGGATGATCGAGCTCGCATCGGTGAGCGATCCGGACTCCGTGCCGGCGGCGATCGCAACGGTGCTCGGCATCACCCCTCGGGCCGACACCCCGCTCGTCGAGACCATCGCCGAGACGCTCGCCGGTCGGCAGCTGCTGCTCGTCGTCGACAACTGCGAGCACGTCCTCACTGGCGCCGCTTCAGCCATCACCACGATCCTCAACCGTTCGGGTCGGGCGCGGATCGTCGCCACGTCACGCGAGGCGCTCGCCATCACCAGCGAGTCGGTCCTCGCCGTTCCCCCTCTCGCGCGCGACGGTGGCGTGGCCTCCGACGCGGTCGCGCTCTTCGTCGACCGCGCGCGGGCCGTGCGACCCGACTTCGGACTCAACGACGCGCCGACCGCCGACGCGGTGACCGAGATCTGCGAGACCGTCGATGGGCTCCCCCTCGGCATCGAGCTGGCCGCGGCGCGCATGGTGGCGATGAGCGCGGTCGAGGTACGAGACCGGCTCGCCGATCGCTTCCGCCTGCTGCAGGGAGCTACGCCCGGTCCGGAGCGCCAGCTCACGCTGCGGCACGCCGTCGAGTGGTCCTACGACCTGCTGACCGACGACGAGCGCGCCCTCCTCCGCACCACCGCGGTCTTCGCCGGCGGGTTCGACCTGGCCGGCCTCGGCGCGGTGGTGCACGACGGGGACGAAGTCGACGTGCTCCGGCACCTCGACTCACTCGTTCGAAAGTCGCTCGTCGTCGCCGACCACACCGGACCGCGCACGCGCTACACGCTGTTCGAGACCATTCGCCAGTTCGCCGAGGACCGCTTGGCCGAGCACGGCGCCCTCGAGGACGTGCGCGACCGTCACGCCGCGTACTTCGCACACGAGGCGGCGACGCGCTGGGAGGACTGGGATGGCCCCGGATGGCGCGCCGCGGTCGACTGGGTGGAGACCGAGCTCGGCAACCTCCGCACCGCGTACCGGTGGAGTGCGTCCCGCGGCGACCTCGAGGTTGCGACCGACGTCGCGGCCCACGCGGCGCTCATGGGGTTCTCCGTGCAGCTGTTCGAGACGCTCGCGTGGGCCGAGGAGCTGCTCGAACCGGCGGCCGCGGCCGACGTGCGCCGGCTCCCCCGCCTCTACGCCGCGGCCGGCTACGCGTGCTTCGCGGGACGGGCCGAGGCCGCCCGCGCGAACGCCCACCGGGCCACCCAGCTCGAACGCGACCAACGCTACGAGGCGTGCCCACCCGGGTACGCCTCGTTCATCGAGGCGCTCGGCGCGGTCTACTGCGGCGAGCTCGACCGGTACATCGAGCTCACCGGCGAGGTCGCGCAGCGGTACGGTCGCGAGCGCGGCTACGGCCTGTCCTCCTACGTCGACGGGCTCCAGTCGGCCGGGCGCACCGAGGAGGCGCTCGCGCTCACCGAGGAGTCGGTCGAGGTGGCTCGCGCCCTCGGCAACCCCTACTGGATCGCGTACTCGCTGTGGATCGCGGGCATGGCGTTCTCCCACGCCGAGCCGCGCCGGGCGCTCGCGGCCTGGGACGAGGGCATGGCCGTCGTGCGCGACGAGCGGGTCCGGTTCTTCGAGGGCTTCATCGCGCGTGATGCCGCCCGCCTCCACACTTCCGACGGCGAGCCCGCCGCCGCACTCGGGCTGTTCGCCGACGCGATCACCGAGTTCCAGCGCGCGGGCAACGTGCCCCAGCTGATCATCACGCTCGCCAGCGTGCCGGCGTTGTTCGAGCGCCTGGGCCGGCCCGAGCCGGCGGCCGTGCTCCTCGGTGCGCTCACCAACGAGCCGTCGAGCGCGCACCACGTCCCCGAGCTGGCCGAGCTCACGGACCGGGTCGGCCGCGACCTCGGGCCCAAGCGCACGGAGCAGCTGACCGCCGACGGCGTCGCGCTCGATCTCGGCGACGCGGCCATGTACGCCCGACAGCAGATCGACGTCGCCCGCCGGGACCCGGCGCCGCGACCACGCGCGGAGCGTCCCGGGGGCCTGAGCCGGCGCGAGGTCGAGGTGCTCCGGCTCGTCGCCGACGGGAAGACCGCGACCGAGATCGCCACCGAGCTGTTCATCTCGAAGCGCACCGCCGAGCACCACGTCGCGCACATCTACACGAAGATCGGGGTCGACAACCGCGCCGCGGCAACCCGTTGGGCGGTCCAGCACCGGGTCGTCGAAGGCACGCTCAGCGCCTGAACCGACCTCCCCGGGCACCCATCACGAATGGGTATGTCTACCGATGCCGCGCCGGCGGGTCCCCCGGAGAATGCGCAGTACGCCGATCGAACCCGGTCGGCGTCCGCAGAACCGAAGGGAAATCGCCATGCTGCTCGCAACCACGACGGTCGAGGACGTCGACCGGTTCCTCGAGGTGTTCGGCACCAAGGGCGCCGAGAAGCGCTCGCTCCACGGCTCCAAGGGTTCGACCGTGTTCCGTGACCCGTCCGAGCAGAACCGGGTGTGGGTCCTGTTCGACTGGGACGAGACCGGCTGGGCCGCGTTCGTCTCCGACCCGACCGTCCCCCCGATCCTCAAGGAAGCCGGCCACCTGACCAAGCCCGAGTCGGCCGCCCTCGTCGGCAGCTACAACGCGTAGGGGGACGGGACGATGACGAACACTGCTGATCGATCAGCACGGGTCGGGTTGATCACCGACCAGTCCGGCCCCCTCTCCTTCATGGGGATCGCCAACGCCAACGTCGCCCGGATGGTGATCGACGACATCAACGCTGCGGGCGGGCTCCTCGGCCGGCCGGTCGAGCTGTTCATCGAGGACAGCGCGACCGACGACGAAGTCGCCGAGGCCCGGGCCGCGAAGCTCGTCGAGCGGGTCGGCGTCGACGTGGTGGTCGGCGGGATCTACAGCTCGACCCGTGAGGCCATCAAGCGTCCGGTGGTCGACGAGGCGGAGACGCTGTACCTGTACCCCGAGCAGTACGAGGGTCAGGAGAGCCACCCGCTGATCTTCTGCACCGGTCCCGTGCCGGCGCAGCAGATCGAGCCGTTCTTCCCGTGGCTGATGCGCGAGACCGGCGCCAAGACCTTCTACATGCCGTCGGCCGACTACATCTGGCCGCACACGCTGAACAAGAAGGTGCGCGAGGTCGTCACTGCCGAGGGCGGTTCGGTGGTCGGCGAGGAGTACTTCCCGCTCGACCACCTGGACTACGAGCAGGTCGTCGCCGACATCATGGCGAGCGGCGCGGACGTGGTGTTCAACACGATCGTGCCGCCGGGCCTGACGCCGTTCCTCGAGCAGCTGCACGACGCGGGGTTCTCGGCTCGGGGAGGGACGATCGTCTGCACGTACTTCGACGAGAACTTCCTCAACCTCGTGCCGGCGGAGCACGTCGAGGGGCTCTACGGCTGCCTGGACTACTACCGGGCCGTCGACGACCCCTTCAGCATCGAGCTGCTCAACCGGTACGACGGGCGCTTCCCCGGGAGTGCGCTGTTCACGGCCGGGAGTGCCTGCACCGGTACGTACCGGGCGCTGAAGCTCTGGGAGGCGGCGGTGAACGAGGCGGGCTCGCTCGACCAGGCCGAGGTCATCACGGCACTGGACCACGCCAAGATCTCGGAGGGTCCGGGAGGTCCCGCCGAGATGGTGCCCGGCCAGCACCACGTGCGGATGAACATGTACATCGCCCGCTCGGAGGGCAGCACGTTCAAGGTGGTGCAGAGCCTCGGTCACATCGACCCGAAGGAGCGTCAGGTCGAGCCGGCCTGAATCACCGTTGCGTGCCGCGGGGCGACGCTGGCGACGGTCGACTGGCCGGAGCCGGCGTCGCCCTTCGCCGCGGACTCGAGCTCTGAGCTCACGCGTTGTCAGCGCGCTGCCATGCGTTCCCCCAAGCGTCGATGGCGTCGGTCCAGTGACCGGCGTTGAGCGAGGTCGCCGCCTGGTTCATGTACGACTGGGCGGACGAGATCGCCGACGCGCTCCCGTGGCTCGAGATCGCATCGTCGATCGCCTGCTCCGCGATGACCTGATCGGTGTGCGTGATCGTGCTGATCCAGCCATCCAGCACCGAGGTTGACCCGCCGCTCCAGCCCCCGTAGAGACCCTGGATCCGCGACACCGCGTTGTGGTCGTCGCTGAAGACTCCCTGGTGGTGCTGGAGGTGGTTCCCGTCACCCCAGCCGCCCGGGTCGAGACTCTGCGACAGGTAGTCACGGATGTTCAGCAGGTTGTCCCGGTCGTGACCGTGGGAGTGGTTCAGGTAGTCGTCGATGTCGATGAGCTGGTCCTGGCGCTGGCACCGGGCCTCCTTGATCGTCACCGTCACCGTCACGGTCGCCGTGTTCCCGGCCCGGTCGGTCGCGGTTCCCGAAACCGACGTCGTGCCGTTCGTCGAGATCACCTTGTCGGCCGGGCACCCGGTGCTGGGCACGATCCCCGACAGCGCGTCCGTGCAGGTGAAGTGGACCGTCACCGAACCGTCGTAGTACCCCGAGTGGTTCGAGGAACCGCTCACACTCGCCGTGATGGTCGGCTTCGTCAGGTCCACGCTGAGGGGCCCGACGCTGGTCGTGGTCGTGTTGCCGGCGACGTCGACTGCCGTCCCCATCTTGGTCTGGTTCGCACCCTCGCCGAACGTGGCGGGGCTGCTGCACGAAGCGATTCCCGAGAGCGCGTCGGTGCACTTGAACGTGGCCGAGACCTGGGTCTTGTACCAGCCGAAGCTGTTGGCGGACGAGCTCAAGGTGCTCGTGACGACCGGCGGCGTCTTGTCGATGCTGACCGTCGCCTGCGTCGTCGCCGTGTTGCCCGCGTTGTCGACCGCGGTGCCGGAGACATGGCGTCCTGCGCCCTCAGTCGTCACGGACTGCGGTGGGGTGCACGACGCGATTCCCGAATCAGTGTCGGTGCACGTGAACGTGACCGTGACGTTGGTCTTGTTCCAACCCGCCGAGTTCGGAGTCGGCGAGATCGTGTACGTGATCGTCGGCTTGGTCGCGTCGCTTGCCTTGACCGTGAGCGTGTGCTGAGCCTCGACGTTGCCGGCAACGTCGGTGCTGAAGTACTTCACCGTGTGGGTGCCGGTCGCACTCACGGTGACACTCGTTCCCGTCTGGTTCGCGCCACCATCGACCGAGTACGTCGTCTGCGCGACGCCGGACAGGTTGTCCGTGGCCGCCAAGGTGACGACCACATTCGCGTGGTTCGCCGAAAGAGCAGTCGTCGCCGAGGTCACGGGTGCCGTCAGGTCGATCTTCACTGGCGGGCTCGACGCGGATGTCGAGTTACCCGCGAGGTCGAGGACGGAGCGCGAGAGCTGTTGGGCGGTTCCCTCGCCGTTGATGACCGCGTCGGCCGGGCACGTCGAGGCATCGACACCGGACAACGCGTCGCCGCACGTCCAGTGAATCGTGACGGCGTGGTTGTACCAACCGCTGGCGTTCGGCGCAGTGGTCGCCGCCCCCGAAAGCGTCGGCGGGGTCTGGTCGACGTTGATGCCACTGACGGTGCTCGCGGCAGAGTTCCCGGCTTCGTCGAGGTCCGTGCCCGTGACGGACTGCCCGGCACCCTGACCCAGGGTGCTCGGCGGCGAGCAGAACGCCACGCCCGAGAGCGTGTCGTTGCACGTGAAGGTCACGGTGACGTTGGTGTTGTTCCAGCCGTTGCTGTTCGGCGTGGGCGAGGCCACACCCACGATCGTCGGCGGCGTCTTGTCGATGCGCACGGTGATGTCCGACGTGCTCGCGTTCCCGGCGCGGTCCGTGATCGTCTGCGCGAGGGTCGTGAAGCCCTCGGCCGAGACGCTCTGGTCGGCCGGGCAGAAGGCGACGCCGGACCGGTCGTCGCTGCAGACCCAGTGGACGGTGACCGGTCCCGTGTTCCAGCCGTTGGCGTTCGGCGCCGGGCTCACGGTCGCGGTGATGTCGGGCTCGACCTGGTCGATGTTGATCCCCGACACCGATGCGCTCTGGGTGTTGTCCGCGGCGTCCGCGGCCGTGCCGGTGACCGACTGTCCCGATCCGTCCGCGGACAGGGTTGTCGGGGCCGGACAGGTGGCAACGCCGGACAACGCGTCCCGCACGACCAGGCGACCGTGACGGGCGCGTTGTACCAGCCATTTGCGTTCGCAGGCGGTGAGACACCGACGATCGTTGGTGCGGTCGTGTCGATGTTGAACGTCTCGTTCGCCGACGCGGTGTTCCCCGCATTGTCCACGGCCGTCCCGCTGCGGGACTGCCCCGCACCCTCGGTCGCCGCCGTCTGCGGCGCGGTGCACGAAGCGATTCCGGACAGGGCATCCGAGCAGGTGAACGTCACCGTCACGTTCGTGTTGTTCCACCCCGCGCTGTTCGCGACCGGCGACTGCGCGGCCGTGATCACGGGTGCCGTCCGGTCGATCCTCACGGTCGCGGTGTTCACGGCCTCGACGTTGCCCGCGACGTCAGTGCTCCAGAAGGCACCGTGTGAACGCCCTCATCGGTGACCACGACAGATGTCCCCGAGTGTGTAGGACCACCGTCGACGGAGTAGCTCGTCGACGTCGACGCCCGACAGCGTTGTCGGTCGCGTGACAGCGAGAGCGTGACGTCGCTGCTGGACCAGTCGGGCACCGCTCGACATGCGACGTGCTCGGCGGCGGTCTGGTCGATCTTCACGGCGCGTCGACGTCGCGGAGGTGCTGTTTCCGGCGACGTCGCAGGACGCTCGCCGACGCGCTGAGGCCCGGTGCCCTCGCTGTTGATGACCGAGTCGGCAGGGCAGGTCCCGGCGATCCCGGACAAGCTCGTCGCGAGCACGTCCAGTGGATGGTGACCGGCCCGCTCGTACCAGCCGTTCGCGTTGGGCGCGCGTGGTCGGGGCCCCGGTCAGCGTCGGTGGAGTCTCGTCCACGTTGATCGCTCACTGACGGTCGTCGGTCGAGCTGTTGCCGGCGATGTCCGTCGCCGGTGCCGGTGACCGATTGGTCCGCGCTCCTCCGGCACGTTCACCGGCGCGGTGCAGCCGGCGGTCGCGATGCCCGAACCGGCGTCGGTGCAGTTGAAGGAGACGGTCACATCGCTGTTGTTCCAGCCGGCGCCGTTCGCGGCGGGCGTCTGCGAGCCGGTGATCGTCGGGCGCGATGGCGTCGATCCGTGACGACGATCGACGTGCTCGACGGTGTTCCCGGCGCGGTCCGTGACCGAGCCGGAGACCGTGGAGATTCCCTCGGCCGACACCGGTCTGCGTCGCCGGGGCAGGCGCTGGACGCGATGCCCGAGGTCGCGTCGGAGCATGTGAAGTGCACCGTGACCGGGTCCGGTGTTCCACCCGGCCGGGTTCGCCCGCGGGCTCGACCGCCGCGGTGATCGTCGGGGCGATCTGGTCGATGTTGATGCCGCCCACCGAGCCGTGGCCGGGTTGTCCGCGATGTCCGTCACCGTAGCCGCTGGCCGACTGGTTCGGCCGCATCCGTCGAGAGCGTCGTCGGGCGTCGGACAGCGACGCGACGCCCGAGAGCGCGTCCGAGCACGACCAGGTGACAGTCACCGGCGCGTTGTACCAACCGTGCGGCGTTCGCGGCCGGCGCCGCAGCCGCTGATCGAAGGCGGCGGTCTTGTCGATGCTGTAGCGTCGTCGAGGCCGACGCCGAGTTCCCGGCGTTGTCCGTCGCGGTGCCCGTCGTCGTCTGGCCGGCTGCCCTCGGTCGTCGACGGTCTGCGGCGGCGTGCAGGACGCGATCCCCGACAGCGAGTCCCCGCACGTGAACGTCACGGTGACGTTCGTGTTGTTCCAGCCCGCAGCATTCGCGGCCGGTCGACTGCGACGCAGTGATCGATCGGCGCGCGTCTTGTCGATCCGCACCGTCGCGGTGTTCGCGTCCTCGACGTTGCCCGCGTTGTCGATGCTCCAGAACGTCCACGGTGTGGATGCCCTCGTCGGTGAGGACGCACGGAGGTACCGGTCTGCGGTCGCACCGCCGTCGACCGTGTAGCTGCGTCGACGCCGACGCCCGACAGGTTGTCCGTCGCGGACAGCTGCAGCGCGACGGCGTCGTTGTTCCAAGTCGGGCGTGCGTCGAGGCGGCGGTCACGGGCGCGTGGGTGTCGATCTTCACCGGCGCGCTCGTTGGCGCTCGTCGCGTTGCCGGCGACGTCTGTGACCGCTCGCCGATGCAGTGACTGCGGCACCCTCAGAGCTCAGCGACGCGTCGGCCGGGCATGGCCCGTCGATGCCCGACAGCGTGTCGGAGCACGTCCAGTGGATCGTGACCGGCCCGTTGTACCAGCCGTTGCGCGTTCGGTCGCGGTCGTCGGTCGCCCGCTGAGCGTGGGCGCGACCTGGTCCAGCTTCACGGTCGTGGTCGACTGCGACGCGGTCCCGCCGGCGCTCGTCGCCGTGCACGTGTAGGAGGTCCGACGGGCGGTGTCGCTCGGACAGCGTCGTCGGGTCACATCCCGATCGTCGCCGTGATCGGCGACAGCGAGTCCGCGACGCGTCCAGGTGACCGTCACCGGGCCCGAGTTGTTCCAGCCCGCGCCGTTCGGAGACGGACGACAGGTGCGGAGTGATCACGGGCGGGGTCGTGTCCGAAGTGACGGTGCGTCGTCGCTACGCCGGCCCCGCCGTTGTCGTCGCTGATGGTGACACGAGCACGTTGTAGTTGTCGTCAACCGCGTAGAGGTGCGACACGCAACCAGCGTGCCGATGCCGGCCGACTCCGTGACGACGGCGGCCGAGGTCGTGTTGTCGCCCCAGTCGACGCGTCGCGGTGTGGATGTCGTTCGTCCCCGGGTCGGTGAAGGACGACGTGACCGTCGACCGTCGTGCCGCTCGGCGTCGTCGGCGACTGCAGCGATCGGCCGCGACCACCGGCGAGACGTTGCCGACCGTCAGGGTCGCGGCAGTCGCTCACCACCGGCGGGCTGATGCCGTCGCTCGCGGTCAGCGTCGCGGTCACGACCGCGGCGTCGTTGCACGTCGAGGTCAGCTTCAAGGCATGGATGCCCGCCACCGTTGGCGGTGCACACCGTGCCCGCGGTACCGGTCGAGGTGAACGTCCCACGTGTAGGTGAGCGTGTCACCATCCGAGGTCCTTGGCCGTCCCGGTCAGCGACATCGGCGAGCCTTCGAGACCGACGTATGGGCCCCCGGCGCTCACGGTCGGCGGCGTGTTGACGAGGATCTGGACGGTCCGGACATCGGTACCGCCGTTGTCGTCGGCGACCGTGACCGTCACCGTGTAGAGGCCGGACGCCGCATAGGCGTGCGTCGCCGCGAGGCTGCCCGAGCCGTTCGACTCGGTGATCGTCGCGTTCGTCGAGGCGTCAGATCACCCCAGTTGACCGTCGCCGTGTGCGTGTCGTTCGTCCCCACGTCGGTGAACGCGGCGCTGATCGCGGCAGGCACATCCACCGGAATCGGCACCGGCCGCGAGCTCACGACGCCGAGTACGGGTGGTGCATTGGCAATCGCCACGTTCGTCGAGGCCAGCACCGGCGGGTTGATGCTGTCGTCGGCAGACAGCTCCGCGGCAACGATGGCGTCGTCGTTGCACGTGATGAGTGGGCGTCAGCGTGTCGCGCCACTGCTCGTGCAGACGGTTCCCGGATCACTCACGGTCGGCGTGAACGTCCAGCAGCGTATTCAGCGAGTCGTTGTCGAGATCCGACGCGGCTTCCGGCGAGCGGCGCGGGTGCGCCTTCGGTTCCCGCGTACGGACCTGCCCGCGTCCGCAGTCGGGGGCGTGTTGATGTGCACCTGCACGCTCTGAACCGACGTTCCACCGTCGTCGTCCTTCAATGTGACGGCGACCGTGTAGAGCCCTCCGACCGAGTAGGTGTGTGAGGCCGACCAACGAGCCCGATCCGGTCGTCTCCGTCACCGTCGCCGAAGACGTGCTCGTGTCGCCCCACGTGACGGTGGCAGTGTGCGTGTCATTCGTCCCGGCGTCGTTGAACGACGCGTTGACGCTCACCGCGCTCGCAAGCGGGACCTGGCCGGTGGGGGCGCTGAGCGCGCCGAGTCACGGGCGCGGAATTGCCGAACGGTGATCTGCGCCACGGAGGTGACGGCCGGGTGGAATGCGTCAGCCACCGACGAACGTCGCGGTCACCACGGCATCGTCGGTGCACGTGATCGACGGCGTCAACGTGCTCACGCCCGTCGGGGTGCACACGGTGCCCGGCTTCGCGTTGACCGAGAACGCCCACGACACCGTCAACGGGTCGTTGTCGGCGTCGCTCGCGCTGCCGTGGAGCGCGATCGTGCTCCCTTCGGAACCGGCATACGGACCACCGGCGTTCGCGGTCGGGGGCACGTCGTGCTTGGTGATGATGCGGACCTGGTCGAGAATGTTGGCCGTCGCGCGATCGGATCGTGACGGTGCGAAGGTCGGTGACGAAGACGCCGTCCTTCGTGGTGTCGAGCTCGAGGTCGCGGTCGAGGTTGGCCACCGGATAGGCGGTGCTCGGCGAGCCGAGAATGCCGTCCGTGTTGTCGAGATTCTGATGCGTGATGATCACGCCGAGGATGTCGGTCGGAAACGTGAGCGTGCCGGTCAGCACGTGCTGCCGGCGCTGGTCGGGCGATCGCTGTTGACGAAGTGGCTGTCGACGACCGTCCCGGCCGGGATCGTCCCCGGAGTCAGGCTGGCATCGGACTCATAGCTTCCGACGGACTTGATGTCGACGGGGACGGCTGACGCGAGCTGCACGCCCTGTCGTTCCTCGAAGGCGAACATCGTCGACGCGGAGGTGGAGCTGTTGGTTCTTGACCGACGCGGGCGGCGAGATCTTCGTGATCGCGCCGCTCGTGCCCGAGATGTACGCGGACGCCGGCGTTATCGGGAGAAACGCACCAAAGATGACCGTCCCGACGACTGCGACCGCGATCAGCTTGCGCATCTTGTCCTGCCCTTCAAGGAGCCTGCGACTCGCGCCGCTAGTTGCTGAGAATCGAGGCGCCGTTGACGCCGGAGAAGTAGAAGCCGTTCAAGCCCGAACCTGCGCACTTCAGGTTGAACGTCGCCTGGGAGGAGTCGGCGATCATGGCGACCGATATCGGGTTGTTGATGAACGAGCCGCCCGAGACCCGGCCGCTCAGCACGATCGTCATCGGTGAGGTCGAGACGACCTGCAGGGTCGTGAGACTGAGGACCGACTTGCTCAGCGCAACCGCGCGGTCCGTCGCCCACTTCACCTGACCCTTGACCGCGACTGCATCGCGGGTTCCCGACAGCAGGGTCGTGCACGACGTCGTCGGCAGCTTGCCCTGGGCATGGAACTTGCCGCCCGTCACGTGGCTTCCGTCACCGGTGCCCGCGCAGGCCCTCACACTGCAGCTGCTTCGCTGGGATCGTCGCCTTGCCCGCTCGAGTCCCGGCGTTCGTGAGCACCGGTTTGAAGTTCACGAGACCGCTGACGGTGCAGCTCACGTGGCCCGACCCGCTGGTGAGCGCGCCCGCCGACGGTGCCGCGATCACGACCGCGCCGGCACACCATGAGCGCGGCGATGACGATCTCCCGAACTCTTCTGGCTCCCCGGGTCACGACGACCTCCCATTGTCCGTGCGGCAACGGGTTCTCGCGTGCGCAGCACCCCGCTCCGTGCCTCCGCTCGTGGATCCGCCCCAGCGTCCAAGCTTGCTGCCCTACATGTAGCCCTACGCCGCAGGGAGCCTCGCGCTCCGCGCGAGCGAGGTCAACCAGTTGTTTTAGATCGGCGTGGTTGTCGTTCTCGTGCTCGTTTGTTGCTGGTGTTGGCACTGTTGGCGCTGTTGCCGTCGTTGTTCTGGTCGCCGCCACCGTCCCTCTCCCCGTCCCCGCTCCGACAGTCGCGGCCGCAGCGCGTCACCAGTTTCGATGTCGCGGTCAGATGCGAGCGGAGAGCCCTCGTCAGTCAGTAGCCACCGTTCGCCATGGTGCCGGTGGCCGACGACGGCGCGCTCTTGATGAGCTTGCCGTCCGTGCCGACTGCGAACCAGACGCCGCCGGAGCCCTCTCCGTTGACGTCGCCGGGCTTGCTGTCACCCGAGAACGTGTAGAGCGGCCACTGGCCGGCCACGAGCTGGCGCTTCCCGTCCTGCCGGAGGATCGTGCTGAAGAGTGACCGGTCGAGGCGGGGAGCCGCGGTCCAGGTGGTGTTGACGAGAACCGGTGGCCAAGCCTGGGCACATGCGCCGACGCACGTGCTGTTGGTCTTCGTGTCCTTCGTGAGGGCGTAGATCGTGCGGCCCGACGACGAGACGAGGACCTGGCCGAGCGAGGTGCTCCGGCTCTGCACCGCGTTAGCAGAGCTGGTGCTCGTGACCGGCTTGGCCGACGGATGCTTCGCGGATGCCGAGGAATATGAGGTGCCGCCACAGGCGGCCAGCGCGACTGCGCCGAGCGCCGCGACGCCGATGACGTGCTTGATGCGCATTGGAGGATCTCCTTCGGGGGGATGGCGTGTTGTTGTGTTCAATGAGCAATACGTCGTCCCGAGCGCGACGGTTCGCGAGCCGACCGGGTACACGCGAAAGGAGACGCATGCCACAAGGGCGCGCGTCGCGTGCGGCCGCGCCCTGTCCGTTCGCGGTCCCGCGCCGGCAGCGGCCGTCGCGGTGCTGGGTCAGCCCACGTGCACCTCGCCGATCAGCACGCGCACGCCCGACGACTCCTGGATGCTGTCCGTCTTCTCGATCGTCACCGTCATCGTCGGGAACTCCTTGGGTGAGACTCCCGACCAGAGCGTGACCCGACTGTCGCTGGAGCTGAACGTCCCGATCGGCACGAGCGTCCCCGCGGCGTTCTTCAACCAGGCCTGGTAGTACTCACCGACCGGTAACGCGGGGAGGCCGTGCGCGTCGAGCGCGACGTGGAAGCCCGCCGCCGTCTTGGTGATCTCGGCCGACGCTCGGGCGCCCGACGCCGAGCCGGTCGCGGTGAGACTGGCTGCGTAATCGGCGACGCGCGAGCTGCTCCTCGTCGCGACGAACACGCCGAGGACGACGGCGAGGGTCGCGGCGACTGCGACCGCCGGAGAGCAGATGCGGCGTCGGCGGGTCCCAGCGGTTCCGGATGCGCGGGCCGTGGTCGGCGGGGCCGAGGTGCTCGATCCGGAGTCGGCCGCCGCGACGGCCGCCACGACGGCGTCCTCGAGGTCTGCGTCCGGCACGGCCCACGTCGACGGGTCGGCGAGCAGATCGGCCATGAGCGCGAGCTCGTCGGCCTCGTCGGGTCGGAGCGACCCGGCCCGCTCGCCGGCGATCAGGGCTTCGCGCTCTTCGTTCGTCAAACCATCAGTCATGGGACCCACTCCGGAGATGCCCCAGCAATGTTGCGAGCGTTCGGTGCGCGCGGTGCGACCGCGACTTTACGGTGCCGAGGGCGACACCGAGCTTCTCGGAGATCTCGGTCTGCGTCATGCCCTCGAGATGCTGCAACCGAACGACCATGGCCTCGTCGGCCGGCAGGGTGTCGATCGCCTGCCGTACCCGCCACACGGCATCGATCGCTCCGAGGTCGGGCGGCAGGCTGACCACCGCGCGGTCGTCCGGGGCGACGTCGTCGAGCGCACCCGCCGGCCGGCGAGATTCGCGGCGGTAGATGTCGATCGCCGCGGCGGCTTCGCCGATCGTCGCGAGCCACGGCGCCGGGTCGCGGTCGACGTCGATGCGGTCGGCGGCCTGCCAGTGCCTGCACGAAGGTCTGTTGCGTCGCTTCCTCGGCCAGGTCGTTCCGGCCCAGCACCCGGTGGGCGACGGCGTAGACGCAGCTTGCCGTACTCGCGGTACATCGCGCGACGGCATCCTCGTCGCGGCGCCGGAAGTCGTCGAGCACAGACCGGTCCACGGGGAGCAACGGTACGACGAATGCCCCGCTCGGCGCCGTTGCCGAGCGGGGCATTCGCGTTCCGGTCACGGATTGCAAGTGAAGGTGCCACCGGTACCGGATGTCGGGGTGGTGCACAGCGGGCCCAGGTTCGTCCTCGCGCTGGGGCGGGTGACGAACGCGAGCGGTCCGGCCGTGTGCTCACCGTTGAACGGCGTGGATCCCGTGAAGCCGCAGCGCCCGGCGTCGGCGGGGTTGTTGAACCAGAAGCCGAGGTGGAACGTGTTCGTCGGCGCGAGCGCCACGTCCTTGTCCACACCGAAGATCTGGTCGAGCAGGATGGTCTTGATCCGGGCCTGGCCGGTGCCGTCGGCGCCGACGTGGATGTCGGACTGGTACCAGGCGAGACCCACGCTCGGGTTCGCGTCTGCGCCGCCAGTGGCGGTCTGCGGGCTGTGCTGGATGGTGAAGAGGTCAAAGGCCAGGTGCGGCTTGAAGCCCTTCAGCTCGAGGGTCGCGGTGTCGTTCTGATTGTGACGGTCGACCTCCACCGAGACGCGCGGCGTCGGCGCACCGGGGCTCGGCGTCATGCAGTTGACGAGCGAGGTTTGCGGGAACATCTGGAACCTCGTCGTCTCGGGCTTGGACGTCGCAGCTGCCGCAACGCCGGCCGAGAGGCCGAGGACGGCAACCGCAACTCCAGCGAAGACGCGGGCGGGGCGGGAAGGTGCGTGCATCGGAAGACTCCTTTGTCGTGGTGACGGGTCCCGTCAAAGCGGGCTCAAGGAGTCAGTACGCCCTCGCTCCAGATCCGGTTCGCGATTTCTCGTTGACCCGCGTCGTGCTTGTAGCGCCGAGGGCCGCGAGCGCTCCACCGGCACCGCGAGCTGACTCCGGAGGGGCGCTCAGGCCTTGAATTGCGCCCAAGCGCCGACTTCGTGAACCTCTCCGTCGTCCGCGACCAGAAGCCCTGATGCGTCGCTGGCGACGAGCATCGCCGCGCCTTCGACAGCTCCCGCGAGGAACGCGGCTTTGGCGAGCACCTCGGCCCGCCAGCCGACCCGTGTGAGCACCGTGACGCCCGCGAGCCTGCTGACCGCCGGCAGTCCGGTAGCCGGATCTATCAGATGGTGGCGCGTCGTCCCGTCCGCCGCACTCCAAGCGCGCTTCGTGCGCCAGCTCGACGCCACTGCGCCCTCCTGGATCGCGATCGTCCCGATCACACGATCGGCGTCGTTGGGGTCTTCGATAGCAACGGTCCACCCATCGCCCTCGGGGGCTGGGCCGACGGCGCACAGATCGCCACCCACGTTCACCAGTGCACCGAGTGCACCTTCAGCGAGCAAGAGGTCCACGACGAGATCGGCAGCCAGTCCCTTCCCGATCCCGCCCGGGTCTACCTGGACCTCGGGACCCAACCACACGGTGCCGACGATCGGGTCGAGCCGGATCTGGTCGGCGCCGGGGCGATCGACGTGCACGGGCACGCGGTTGACACTCCGCGCGTGCGAGGCAGGTTCACGCGGTGCACTGGGCGAACTGATGAGCTCGAAGGACCGGTCGTAGCCTGCGGCGCGAACCTCGCGTAGCAGCGTCGGATCGAATCGACCTTCGGTGAGACGCCAGCCTTCGAGTGCGCGTTCGATCAGGGTGAAGGTGTCGTTGGACACGAGCACCGGGGTGCCGGGGCGTTCGTTGAGCCGGCTGATCTCGCTGTCGGACCGAAACCGACTCCAGCGAGCCTCCAGCTCCTCGAGTCGCTCCACCGCCCGATCGGCGAGACCGGACCGGCCACCGGTCACGATCACGTGCGCCGTGGTGCCCATCACTTCGACGATTCGCTCTTCACTCAACATGCCACCATCCAACGCCTCACGCGTGAAGCCCGAGCGATCGACCGGATGAAGCTGCCGTGAAGGTCAGGCGTCGTCAGCTTGCTCCCTGTGGGCGATCGGCAGCGTGAGGGTGAAGACGGAGCCCGATCCGATGCCCGGGGACGCGGCCTGAATGTCGCCGTGGAGCGCCCGGGCGAGACCACGCGCGATCGTCAGCCCGATGCCGCTGCCGCCCGAGGGGCGCACGGGACCGTGCACCCGGTAGAAGCGGTCGAAGACGAGCTCGAGATCCTCGGGCGAGAGCCCGATCCCCGTGTCGCTCACGGCGATGGTGGCGCGATCGCGCTCACGGCTGGCCCGGACGTCGACCCGGCCCCCGGCCGGCGTGTAGGTGAGCGCGTTCCCGAAGAGGTTCGTCAGCACCTGCGCGATGCGGTCGGGGTCCACCTCCACCGGCAGCGGCAGACCCATCCCGACGGAGAGGCTCACCCCCTTCTCGTCGAACTGCGGCCGCAGGCGTTCGGCGCTCGACGCGGCGAGCTCAGCCAGGTCCACGATGCGCAGGTGGAGCTCGGTAGCGCCTTCCTCGGAACGAGAGAGCGCGGCGAGGTCCGATGCGAGCCGCTGCAGCCGCGACGTCTCCTCCCCCACGGCGACCAGGACCTCCTCGCTCGGCTCGAACACACCGTCGAGCATGCCTTCGACGTACCCGTCGATGGTCGTCAGCGGGGTGCGCATCTCGTGGGCGACCTCGCCGATGAGCCGCGCGCGGCGTCGTTCCGTGCTCTCGAGCTCGACGGCAAGGCGGTTCACGTCGCGGGCCAGCTCGGCGAGCTCGAGCTCCCCCGGCTCGACGACCCGTTCGTCGTAGTGGCCGTTCGCGAGCCGTCGGGTCGCGTCGCGGACCTGGCGCACCGGCCGAACGATCTGGCGGGCAACGAGGGTGGAAACGATCGCGGCCGCGCCGAGGCTCGCCACCAACGCGACCCACAACGCGGCGTCGAGCGAGTCGACGAACACGTTGTGCTGTTCGTTCCCCCGGTCCCCCGACACGACGGCACCCTTGATGTCGTCGTCGAAGCGAGCCGACGCGACTACCCGGACCGTCACCGCGAGTGCCGCGAAGACGACGAGCGCGACGAGCGCGTACGAAGCGAACAGGCGGACGTCGAGCCGGCGCCAGACCTTCATTCCGGGGTTCCGAGGAACTTGTAGCCCACCCCACGCACGGTGCCGATGAGCTCAGGGTTCTCAGCGCTGTCCCCGAGCTCCTTGCGAATGCTCCGGATGTGCACGTCGACGACCCGGTCGTCGCCGAAGAAGTCGAAGCCCCACACTTGTTCGAGCAGCTGGCGGCGCGACAGCACGCGTCCGGGGGCCCGCGCGAGGGCCACCAGCAGGTCGAACTCGAGCGTGCTCAGCCCGACATCCCGACCCTCTCGGCTCACCTCGCGACCGTCGACATCGATGACGAGACCGGGAAAGACCAACCGGTCCGCGCTCTCGCGCGCCGGGGTCCCCGCGGTCCGGCGCAGCACCGTCTTGATGCGGGCTACCAGCTCGCGGGGCCGGAACGGCTTGGTGACGTAGTCGTCAGCCCCCACGGACAGCCCGACGAGCGTGTCGAGCTCCTCGGCCCGCGCCGTGAGCAGGATCACCGGAACCTCCGACGTGGTCCGCAGCTGGCGCAGCACCTCGATCCCGTCGGTACCCGGCATCATCACGTCGAGCACGACGAGGTCCGGCAACCATTCGCGGGCTGCCTTCAGCGCGGCTGCTCCGTCACGCGCCTCGGCGACGTCGAACCCCTCCCGTTCGAGGTAGCTGCGAACGATCTCCCTGATCTTCTCTTCGTCGTCGACGACGAGAACTCGTTTGGCCACTGCAGCCAGGGTACGCCGACGACCTTTGGTGTCCGGGGTGCTTCACGGATACTTCACGCACGCCGCGCTCGGGCCTTCACGGCGCTCCTGTTGTCTGGATCCCACGAAGCCCGGGCGCGGGGCGCTCCGGCACCAACGACCGAAAGGAGCCGACGGTGGAGAGGAAGACCGCAGTCGCCGCCGCAAGTGCGATCTCGATGAGCCTCACCGCGACTGCCATCGCCATCGGGGCCACCTTCGGAGCCTTCGGGTTCGGTGCTTCAGCGGCACCGGTGGCCACCCAATCGACCAGCGCGGTGACGGCGGCGCCCGCCGCGACTCCGGCCCAGAACCGGACCGCTGGGCACGAGCACGACGACCAATCAACCGGCGCGGTCACGACGACCGGCGCCACTCACGAGAAGGGACACGAATCCGATGACTGACCGCAGCAACGACATCGACCCGGCCGAGCGGATCCGGCAGCTCCAGGCTCGCCGCGCCGCTTCCGGTCGCACGCAGCGGCCTGCAGCCGCCGCTCGGGTCGCCGCGGCCGACAACGGCAGCTCGGCGAACGGCGCGGCACCCCGGTCGCCGAGCCGAAAGCCGCGCCGCCGGCACCCGGCGGCCGCGACGCGCTGGCTGCTCGGCGGGCTGAGCATCGTCTCCTTCGTCGGGATCGCAGGGACTGTTGCGGCCGCGAGCTCCACGACCGCCGCAGTCAGCACACCCGCGAACCGCGCAGATACAGGGAGTGCGGCGGCAGCCGCAACCCCTGTCACGGCGAAGGCGACGAACGCAACGAGCGCGACCAGCACTGCTCGGGTCGCCCACACCACGAGTGGCGGGAGCTGAGGCCGCACGCCCGTAGGCTGTAACGATGAGCTCACAGACGTGGTGGGACGTGGCGCGAGCCGGTGGAATAGTCGCCTGGGCCCTCGCGTCGCTCACCGTCATCGGCGGTCTTCAGCTCTCGACCCGGCTGGTGCGCAAGCCTGCGCCCAGCTGGGTCCTCGACGTGCACCGGTTCCTCGGCGGGTTGACCGTCGCATTCGTCGGTGTGCACATGATCGGCCTCGCCGCCGACCAATTCATCGGCTTCGGGCCGGTCGAGCTCCTGGTCCCCTTCGCCTCGAGCTACAAGCCCACCGCAGTGGCACTCGGTGTCGTCGGGATGTACCTGCTGATCGCGATCGAGCTCGACATCGCTCGCGATGAAGAAGATGCCGCGCCGGACCTGGCACGCGGTGCACCTCACCAGCTTCGTGTTGTTCGTCGTTGCGACGGTGCACGGCATCACGGCCGGCACCGACCGCCACAACGCCGTGTTTCAGTGGGCGTGCGTGCTCACTGCAGCCGTCGTCCTCATGATGACGCTCGTCCGGATCCTGTCGCCCCGACGGGCGGCGAGGTCGGCGGTCAGCGCCGCAGCCGACCAGCCGTGAGCCGGAGCCGTCAGGAAGGCGGACGCGGCGGCTCCGCGTCCCTCTGCGGGTCGAGGTTCGCCTGCTCCTCCTCGTGGGGAGCAGACTCACGCCAGTGGTCCGCACCGTCCTTGACGCGCGAAGCCGGCGACCAGGAGGGCCGCGGCGGCGTCGGTCCACCACCAGCCGAGCCAGGCGTTCAGCACGAGCGCGGTGAGGATCCCGGTGCTCAGGCACCCGTCGAGAAAGGTCAGGGCCGCCTCCGCGTGCAGCGTCTCACTGCCGAGCTCGCGAGCCGTCGCCCGTTTGAGTACGGAGAGCCCGAACATGACGCACGCGGTCAGAGCGAGGAACGCGACGCCGAGAGGTGAGCTGCCCGGCCGGTCGCCGTGCAGCAGACCCCGAACGCTGACGACCACCAGAAAGGCCGCGAGGACCCAGAAGGCCCCGGCGATCATGCGGAGCGAGCGGTGCACTCGCCGGTCTCCGGGGTCCTTGCGTTCGTCTTGGAGGTTCCTGATCACCACGGTCGAAGCAAAGATCTCGACGATGGAGTCGAGCCCGAAGGCGATCAGTGCGAGCGAGCCGGCCTGCAACCCGAGCGAGATGGTGACCACGACCTCCATCACGTTCCAGCCGTTGGTCGACCACTCGAGGCGGACGCCGCGCCGGCGCGACTCCTCAGGCGTCCGCTGCTTGGTCACCGCACCATTGTGGGCCGGACCATTGGTCGCACCCGCAACGCGGCGCTCCCGTCCGGCCGCGTCGCCCCGTTGGAGCGGGCGGGACGCAACCGAGGGCGAACTGCAATCGCCCCCTTTTCGCGGCGCGCGCTGAACCGCTCCATGCAGGGTACTGCGCGTCGATCGCCCACCTCGCTTGAGAGAAGCCGGCATCGCGGGGCCGAGAGGCGAGAATGGATCGCGTCGGATGCAGGGATAGCGGGAGGGCACATGCCGAGCGGCAATGAGATCCGAGACGTTCAGCGAGCAACGTGGGCCGGGCTTTCTGCGGGTTGGGAGAAGTGGGACTCGGTCATCACGGATCAGCTGGGCCCGGTCGGCGCCGCGATGATCGAGCGTCTCGACATCGGGGAAGATCAGCAGCATCTCGACATTGCCTCCGGCACGGGTGAGCCGGGTCTGAGCATCGCGAGGCTGTCGCCGAGGGGACGCGTGGTCTTGACCGACCTCGTCGCGGAGATGCTGGAGATCGCCGGACGACGGGCCAAGGTGCAAGGGGTCACCAACGTAGAGACGCGGGTGTGCAGCGCCGATGATCTGCCGTTCGACGACGCCACATTCGAAAGCGTCTCCGTGCGCTTCGGGTACATGTTCTTCCCCGACGTGGCCGAGGCGACGGCCGAGTTCACGCGCGTGCTCAAGCCGGGCGGACGTCTCTGCTCGTCCGTATGGGTCAAGCCCGAGGAGAACCCGTGGACGACGATCGCCATGCAGGCAATCGCGACCGAGGCGGCCCTCGCGCCACCCGACCCGGACGGGCCGAACATGTTCCGGTGTGCGGCCCCGGGATGTGTCAGTGCCCTGTACGAGGGCGCGGGGCTGCGTGACGTTGCCGAGTGGGACGTCGAGGTCGAGCTCGTGACGCGATCGCCCGCGCAGTATTGGGAGATGATCAGCGAGCACGTCTCGCTCGCAGTCGCGGCGCTCCAGCAGCTCGACGGTTCGGCGCGGGAGCGGATTCGGGCCACCGCCATCGCGAAGGTGAGCGAGTTCGAGAAGGACGGCACGGTCCGCGTTCCGGGCGTGGCGCGGTGCATCGTGGGCACGAAAGCGGACGCAAGTGGCACGCGGCCACGCGACCGCGTGCGATCCTCCGACGCGGGCTGACCGATCACGGGCGTCTCGGTCGACCGGCGGCCGGCGTAGCCGTCGAGCTTCGGTTCGACTGCCCGCGGGGACGGCGGCCCGATCCGGCTACCGTGCGGCTCTATGACGGAGCCGCAACCCGACTGGATTGCGATCACCCGTCGCAACGCCCGATCGGTGCAGACCACGATCGGCTGGATCTTCTGGGACCCGAGTGCGATCGAGCGCTACGAGGTGCTCGGGCTCGCCGCGCCGCTCGGCTACATCGCCGCCCGGTGCGCTCCCTTGGCCGCCGCCGGTCCCGAAGCGGTCACGGCGGCGTTCGGCACGATCAGCCCACTCGGCATCGAGCTGGCATTCCTCCAAGTCGGCGATCCCGCGCGGTTCGAGGCGGTGTGGGCGGCGCGAAACGACGCCGTCGTCGAGGGGCTCCACCGCTACGCCCCCGACATCGTCGAACCGCTCACGGCCATGGGACCCGCGCTGTGGGGGGTGGTCGATCAGCTGCCGCGCATCGGTCGCGTGTTCTTCGGAGCTCACCTCGCCGTGCCCAGGCCCGACGATCCGCTCCTCTCCGGATGGCACGCCGTGAACTGCCTGCGCGAGTGGCGGGGCGACACCCACTGGGCGCTCGTCGTGGCCGCGGGCCTCACCTCCCCGGAGGCATCGATCCTGCACAACGCCTGGCTCGGGTATGAAGCTGACTGGCTGGCACGCTCGCGGGGCACCAGCACGGAGGACATCGATGCCGGATGGGCCGAGCTGGAGTCGAAGGGCCTGGCCCACGCCGCGGGTGGTGAACCGCGATGGGATCGCGTTGCGTCAACACATCGAGGACGACACCGACGCGCGCACGACGCTCCCGTGGGAGCTGCTCGGCGCCGTTGCATCGGTCGCCTTTGCCGAGCGGCTTGAACCTCCGTGTGAGCTCCTCCTGTCCCGGGTCGACGAGACCGCGGGACTGAACTACCAGCCCGCGTCTCGCGCCCGTCCTTCCCGCTGAGCGTCTGCCGCGGCGCCGGAGGTTCACCCCGGGACCTTCGCCTCTGTTCCGGGTGGGACCCCGAGACCATCGTGGAGCCATGAAGAAGATCCTGGTCTTGGTGCTGTCCGTCGTCGGTGTGTCTGTTCTGGTCAAGGCGTTCGGTCCGAAGATGCAGAACGTCGACTGGGAGAAGCGGTTCGAGAAGATGCCGGACAATGCTCCGCCGAAGTGGATGTTCCGCAACATCGCCGCCATCCGCGAGAACACCGACCGGATCTTGGAGCTGCTCGACGACGAGCAGGCATCCGCGAGTCCGCCCGCCGTTCCCGACGCGTGAACCATTGATGCACGCGACGCCGAGCAGAGTCGACGGGGACGAGCGGGCGCCGGTGGCCGGCCGCTCGTTGCTCCGCGCCGTCGCGGTGCCGACGGAGCACGGAGGATGGGGGCTCACCCTCGAGCCGGGATTGCTCGGGCTCCTCGTCGCGCCGAGCCTCGCGGGGGTCTGCCTGGCTGCCGCCGCGCTCGTGGCGTTCGTGGCCCGGACGCCACTCAAGATCGCGCTCGTCGACCGGCGCCGCGAGCGTTCGCTCCCCCGCACCCGCCTGGCCCGGCGGGTGGCCGCGATCGAGCTGGTGGTGCTGGCCGCGCTCGTCGTCATGGCGGTCCTGCTCGCCGAGCATCCCTTCTGGGCACCCGCGATCATCGCGGCGCCGCTGATCCTCCTCGAGTCCTGGTTCGAGGTGCGGTCGCGTGGCCGTCGACTCGTCCCCGAGCTCGCCGGGGCGGCGGGGGTCTGCTCGGTCGCGTCGATGATCGTCCTCGCGAATGGCGGCAGCGGTCGCCTCGCCGCGGGGGTATGGGCAGTGCTGGTCGCACGGCTGGTGACGTCGATCCCTCACGTCCGTGCTCAGATCAGCCGTCTGCACGGTCGCCCGTCACGCGCGCTCGGCGGCGTCGTCGCTGACGGCCTCGCGCTGGTCGCAGCCGCGGCGGCCTTGGGGCTGGATCGTGATCTCGCGGCCGGCGCGATCGCGATCGTGGCGGTGGTGGTGATCCAACGGATCACGGCCCGTGGCCCGGTGCCCCGCCCCGTCGTGCTCGGGATCCGGCAGCTGGCGATGGGGTTCGCAATGGTGCTCGTCACCGCGCTCGGCGTGCTCGCCTCGTCGAGCTGAACGGACGCGCACACGTCATCGCCGACCGGGCCCTTACCGAAGTCGGCTCCTCGTGGAAGCACGGCCTCGTCGCTCTCAGTGCGTGTCGGAGGAACGCGCGGTCCTGATTCGAGACGGGACGCAACGCGATCCGAGCTGGTGGCGATCGCGGCTCACAGCCGAGTGCTGAACCCGTACCGCCCGCCGCGCCTTACGCGCGAGATCCGAATCGTCCGACCACCTCGACGAACCAACGTGCTTGACTCAGCGCTTCAGACGCCGTAAGCAGGTCAAGCGCCACAAGCGAGTGGAGGTGGCAGTGCCCGAACCGACGCCGCCCGCAGTGCGAATGGTGGTGGCCTACTTCATCGTCTCCGATGATGTCGAGCGCTCCCGGCGCTTCTATACCGAGGTGCTTGGCGGCAGGGTCGTCTTCAGCCCAGAGCCGACCTATGTCGCGCTCGCCAACAGCTTCATCATCATCAACCGTGGCGGGGGCCCGACCGACGACAAGCCCACGGTCACACTTGAGACGCCCGGCGACCCCGACCGGGTCAGCAGCTTCCTCAACATCCGGGTCGATGACATCCACGCCGTGTACGCGGAATGGAGCGCCCGGGGCGCACAGTTCCTGACGCCGCCGAAGCAGCACCAGTACGAGATCCGTTGCTACATCCGAGATCCCGACGGTTACATCATCGAGGTCGGGCAAACCACAGACCCGCAGGGAGACTGGTGGCCCGCCGAGTGGCCACCGATCGACTCCGGCCCGCAATCCGACTGAGCCCGTCTCCTCGGTGTCACGAAGACGATGGCAGAACGGAGGCGTCGGAGGAACGCTCGGTCCTGATCACCGACCGGTCGTGCACAAGGCTGACCTGCCTATCTGACGAGGGGCGGCGCCGTGCCAGCTTCGGGTCCACGTGCATCTCGCCGGTCCCTCGCCACTTCTTCGATGAGATGAGCGAGCGGAGCGAAGCGAAGGTGTCGTGGTGGTCGTGGACGGCTCGGTCGTTGAGGTGGTGGTCACTCGGTGTCCGCCCAACCCGGGAAGCTCAATCCCGGGGTATGCGAAGGGCTCAACGAACCGATCAGGAGCCGGCTCGAGTCGCTTCCTCCACGCGGAAGTCAACCGGTAAGGGTGCGAGCCGGACCGGTCTGGCCGGCCCGGCTCGCACGCGCCATTAGGGCTTCGGCCGCGACGCGACCTTCGCTTGCTTCTTCGGCTTCGCCTTTACGGCCTTTGCCTTGTTCACAGCAGGCTTCTTCGCCTGCCCCTTGCTGGTCCTCGCCATTACCCCTCCTCTCTTCCTTCTTCTCAACAACCGGACCGGAGCCGGTCACGGGACCGGCTCCCGCCTGCAACGGCGCAGACTCGAAGGGACCCCCAGCGGCGGGCTCGTCATCCACGAGTGGGCGTGATGACATCTCGCCGCGATGCGCCGACCCTTCGGCTCGCAGAATCGGCGTTACGACGAATGCAAGCCGCGGGATGTTCGTTCGACCGCTCGTGGACTTCGGCACGGCAGTGATCCACAGCGAGGGTCACACGACGTGTGCGAGCTCGTCGACGACGCGCCCGCATCGACACCCTCGGACCGGTTGCACGTCGCCGCAACCGCTCGCGCGTGCAGCGTGTCACCCAGGGTCGGAAGTCCCGTCGCGCTCATGGTGTGCCTCAATGTGGTCAGGCCAAAAAAACATCGCCGACCAGGCTTCCCGGCACTCCAACGATCACTGTAGCAAGCGCGCCTCAACACTTGGACGGCAATCGGGGACAATGAGCCCGGCTCGACGCCTCGGTTGACGGCCACGACACGAGGTGTCGTCTCTTCGGTCATGTTGCCATCGACCCGCTCGAGCCTTCAGTCACGAGTGCGTCGAGGGCAATCCGTGACCACGGTGTGACCGCGTCGGATGTCTTCGACATCCGCGACGGGCCTGTCCATCGTGCGTGTTGAGTGTTCAGGACCCGTGCTCGTGCCACGGGCCACGCTCGATGCCCTGCTGGTCGATGCCCTCTTCGTCGAAGCCGACCTGCCTGATGCGCGCAGTCCACTGGACACCGTCCCAGTAACGCTGGTCGAAGCGCTCGAGCAGATCGGGATACCAGCCGGGAGCTGTGCCCGGCGGCATCACGTCACCGCTGTCGGAGTCCTCAGGCTCTGCCAACTCGTCTCCCGGTTCCGCAAGAAGGAGTTCGTCGCCGTGCCGCCGCACGCAACACTGGCGACCCTAGGGCCAACGATCGGTGCACACCAAGGAGCCGTGCTGGGGAAGCTAGCGCGACCTTGGGACACCGTTGGTGGTCGGCGAAGCCTCACGATGCGCGGCGGGCATCGCGTCGATGCGCCCGACCACCCTGCCTTTCCACGCGGCGTCCGCGTTGGCCTTCCGCAGGGCGTCGCGGCACTCCTCATCGGTCCGAGGGCGTCCGTAGTAGCGAAGGCGGTCCCACTGCCGCGAGCCTGTTTGGTCGACGGCACGATCGGTCACGAGCCGCGGAAGCGCCTGACGTACCGCCTGGGGGTCAGTTCCGAGACGCTCAGCGAGTTCCGAGCAGGTCCAGTAGTCCGCGCGGGCGGCGAGGTCGGCGAGGATCTGCCGTTGCACTGTGCCGTAGCCACGGCTCATCAAGCACAAGCGTACTGATGGGTTCGCTCATCATCCGATCGGCTCCCCGTCCGAGGCGCCGGGTGACCTCGACCAGCATCCGCCACACTGGGGTCTGCCGCGAACAAGAGCTCGTGTGTCCCAGTGCCGGCGTTAGGGCGGTCGTGACACATCGCTGTTGGGTGGGCTTGGTGGCTTGCATGTCATACCGATGCGCATCGGTGCGATCTGGCTGCAGGACGGTGCCACGGCGCGCTCGAGATTGCCGTGCCGCCTCGCTGAGAGCACCCGCTGCGATGACGCGCATCCCGCGAAGCATTCGTGTCCCTCCCTCCTCAGCCTGATCCCACCGGAGCGACAACACGACCCTACGGCGACGCCTCGAACGCGCCGAACCTGTCTCGCCCTGCTCGAACCGTCAACGAATGGACGGTAGGTCTCCCGGCTGCGACAGCTGTACGACCCGAAGTCATGAACAGACCGGATCCGTGGGTCACACCTCGGCCGCCTAGAGGTGCCAGGTGCCGGGCTTGCGCTCTTGTTCGTGTTCGTCGGCACGATCATCGGGCGTTCTGAGAGACCCGGCGCGCCTATCCCGAGTAGGCGACGAGGTGTCCGTCGTCGGTGCTCACGAGGAGGTGCCCGAAGGCCACGGCGGGCGCACCGGTGATGGCGCTGCCGGCGTTCGCGGACCACAACGCTGGATTGGTCGCACTGTGGCAGCCTGCGGCGAATGCGTGGACGGCACCGTCACGAGAGCCGGTGTAGACGACTCCGTTCGCAACTGCGGGCTGCACGGTGATGGCGCTGCCGGTGCTTGCGTGCCACCGCGGATTGCAGATGGCGGCACCGCACCCGGCGGGGCGAAATGCGGTGAGGGTCCCGTCGGTCGCGCCGACGTAGAGCTGGTCGTGCAAAGCAGGTGGGACATTGATCGCGGCACCGACCTTGGCGCGCCACTTGATCTCTCCGCTGCTCGCATCCAGAGCGACGAGGTCACCCGCGGCGGTGCCGGCATAGACGGTCGCCCCATCGCGGCTGAGTACAGGTGTCGTCGCGGTTCCGCCGACGTCGGTGCTCCACACGGGCGCGCAGTATCCCGGCGGAGTCGGGCACGGACTTGGTTCGATGAGCGGGTAGGCGACGATGACCGGCCCGCGCCCCACGTACAGCGTCGTCGACGACACGGCCGCCGAGGTGGGGCGGTAGTTGGTGACGGAGCAGCTCGTATCCGGGAACGGCGTTTGCCACAGCCGAGTAGGCCCGCTCACGTCGATCGCCACGATCCCGTAGAGGCAGAAGTTGGTGCCCCACTGGAAGGTCGGCGCGACGAGCGTGTTGCCCCGTGTGATCGCCGCGTCGACCCCACCGAGGCTGGGCAGCGGGGCTTCGATCGCGCCGGTCGTTGCGTTGAGCCGCTGCAGCGAGCTGCTGTGGAAGTCCAGTCGGGGCGCGACGATCATGCCGTGGGTGGCCGACACCCGCGAGAGCGTCTGAAACGGAAGAGCCGGGTCGGTGAGCTTGGTCCTCCACACCTGGGAGCCGCTACCAAGCCGAAACTCGTACACCGCCGTCGACGTGTTCGCGTACACCGCGCCGTTCTCACTGATCGGGTCCGCAACGGTGCCGTCGAGCGTCGCGGTCCACGCGACCTTTAGCGAACCGACGTTGTCGGGGTTGATGGAATGCTCGAACGGTTGGAAAGCCTGACGGTCGGGACCGAACCCGGGCTGCGACCACGCGCATCCCGTCAGCACCAAGGCCAACAACGCGGCGACCCCCGCGCTGCGCCGAAGCATGCAAGCTCCCGGCGTGCCCGGACGTTCGCCTTTCAGAATGCCGATCACTTCTTCGGTGTACACCCGCCCTCACCCCCTGACAACCTCGCAAGAACTGGCCCGCGACGCATCGAGACCCCCCAACTGGGTCCCGTGACCATTCCGTGACCGCGTACGTCGGGAACCCTCCGCTTGAGTGGGCCGACCTGCACGTTCGCCGTGTCGGAGGGACGACACGCGCCCTAAGTACACGCGACCCTGGGAGGCTTGGCTGACTGCAGCGTAAAGGGTCGCCGCCGGTATCGGGCACGCGTTCCAACGGTTCCAGGAACCGGCCGCGGTCGGTAACCACTCCCCCCGCCGACGCAGTGCCGGCGTTAGGCGATACCCGGGCGCGTGGTTCGGGGATGCACGCTCTGGGCCAACCGGGCTGTTGAGTTCCGTGCGGCCCGAACTCTCGCAAGATCACGCCGGATCGGCAGCTATGAGTGGGTGTCGGCCGCGGACGGAGCGAGACCTCTAGCCAGGCCAATCCGAGAACTGCAGACCGGAGATCTTCTCGTACGCCTTGAGGTAACTTGCGCTTGTAGCAGCGATCACGTCCTCGGGCATTGGCGGCGCGGGCGCTGTCTTGTCCCAGCCGAGCGAGGCGGCGTAGTCGCGCACGGGCTGTTTGTCGAAACTTGGCGGAGTCGCGCCGACCGTGACCTCGTCCGCAGGCCAGAACCGCGATGAATCCATCGTCAGAGCCTCGTCACAGATGTGCAGCTCGCCGTCGATGTAGCCGAGCTCGAACTTGGTGTCCGCGATCACGATGCCCTTGGTCAGCGCGAGCTCCGAGGCCATGCGGTACAGCTCGACCGACACGTCCCGCGCCAGGTCGAACGTTTCCCTGCCGACGATGGCTGCTGCGTCCTCGAAGTTGATGTTCTCGTCGTGTTGGCCCTGCTCGGCCTTCGTCGACGGCGTGAATACGGGCACGGGGAGCTGCTCGCTCTCCTGCATACCGGCGGGCAGAGGCATGCCGTTCACGGTCCCGCTCCTCTGGTACTCCAGCCACGCGCTACCCGATAGGTAACCGCGCACGATGCACTCAATCTTCAGCATGTCCGCGCGGCGGGCCAGTGTGGCCCGTCCCTTCCACTCATCGGGTACGTCGGGGAACTGATCGACCACGTGGTTGGGCAGCACACCGGCCAGTTCGTCGAACCAGAACGCCGAGATCGCGGTGAGCGCACGACCCTTCTCGGGCACCGTCTCGCCGAGGACGACGTCGAACACGCTGAGACGGTCAGACGCGACCAACAGCAGGTTGCCGGCACCGGCGTCGTAGATGTCGCGCACCTTGCCGCTGTAGACGTGCTTCAGCTCTGTCACGGGCCGCTTCTCCACGCGCACGCATCATGCCCGCTCTGGCGTGATATTGCGAGCCGCCCGACGCTGATCTCGCGTCCTTCTCACCATCCGTGAGCGATGTGCTCCCGAAAATGAGGAGGTTGAAAGATGCAGATGGTTCCGATGGCGATGACGGCAGTAGAGGTTCGCGACGAGGTCTTTACGACCGAGGAGGCGCAGGCGCTCATCGGGTTCCTCGCGGGGTACGGCGGTCTGACCCGCGACGCATACGAGCTTGACCAGCGCCAGTGGGTGCAGTGGTGCACAGAACGACAGGTTGTGTTGTTCGGTGCGCGCCGGGCCGACATTGAGAGCTTCGGCCGACACGGCGAGAGAGCACGACGCATCCACCTCTGAAGCGTGCAACATCGCTCCAGAGCGGGCAATATGGCGCGTCTCCGATCGGCACTGAGGGGCGCCCGCTTGAGGTTCTCGGATGCCCGCGTGGCAACGCGACACACTGTGTGAATGATCACCGTCTACGCCGGCAGGTTCGATCCCGTCACCAACGGACACCTCGACATCCTGAGGCGGGCTGCACGAATCTTTGAGCACGTCGTCGTGGCGGTCTTCGACGCACCGTCTGATATGACCCTCTTCTCGACGAGCCGGCGGGTCTCGATGATTCAGGCGTGCGTCCAAGACATGCCGTCGGTCTCGGTCGAACCCTTCGACGGGCTACTCACCGACTTCGTCCGGACCGTGGGCGCGGACGCCATCGTCCGAGGCCTACGCGCCGTGACCGACTTCTCCGTCGAGTTCGATCAGGCGCTCATGTACAAGGACATGGCTCCAGAGATCGAGCAGGTGTATCTGATGAGCGATCTGAAGTTCGTGTTCGTCCGCGCAGCCCGTATTCGCGAGGTCGCAGCCCTCGGCCACGATGTCGCTCACCTCGTCCCAGAACCCGTCGCACTCGCGCTCCAAGAGATCTGGCCGTTGAAGTCGTAGCCATCCGGTCGACCAAGGCGATGCCACCGAACGCCGGATCGGGGCGGAAGACCGCACGCCATATCTGCCGATCTGGGACAGCAATTTTCCGCGAGCGCGGGGCGAGGCTCGTCGGGACAATTGGCCTTGGCGCGATGGATCCGACCGGCCGGCGAACCGTTCGCGTCGTCACACAAGGCCAGTGAGCGGCAGGGCAAATGCTCGCACGATCGCGCAACCGCGCGGTTTCGCCGGCGTGGCAACCGCGTCCAGGTCCGACGTCCGTTCGGGACGCCGCCTGTCCAATCCCGCTGTCGGGTCCACGATGCCACCACCTTCAACAAGTGGTCGCCAGCCCAACCCACACTCAGCAACTCATCGACCCAACCCAACGACAACGCCCCTGTCGGGATTGATGCGCTGCTCAGAATGCGATCGCAAGATGCAAGCGTCGTGGAACAACGGACGCGCGTACTACCGCTGCAAGTTCCCCGCGGAATACGCGATCACTGCGGAGGAGCACCCCAAGACCGTCTACGTCAGCGAACAAGCCATCGTCCCGAGCCTCGACGGATGGATCGGCAGCCTGTTCGCCGAAGAACACCTCGACGCCACCTGCGAAGCCCTCGCAGCCGTGAGCGACCTCGAGCCCCACGACGACCAGGGACGCGAGCTCGAGCTCCGGGGCGACGCCTCAAGGAATGCGATGCGAAGCTCGCCCGCTACCGGGAGCTCCTCGAGGTGAACAGCGAAATCACCAGCGCCGCTACCTGGATCGCCGAGGTGGAGCGGGAACGCCGAGCATCGAGCGCGACCTCGGCCGGAAGCCGACGCCGCGCAAGCACACCAAGAACGAGATCAAAGCCCTGGTACGCCAGCGCAAGGACATCGTCGGCACGCTCGCCGCTGCGGATCCCGAGGACAAGCGAGCGATATACGACGAGCTCGGCGTGAACCTCACGTACCACCAAGACGGGCGAGTACACGTTGCCGCAGGTGCGCGTGTACTCAGGGATTGTGTCGGAGGAACGCGCGGACCTGATAATCGACGGCTCGCGCTCCGAGTCGAACTCGCAATGGACCGCCCCTGACGGTCACGTGCCACAGGGAAGGCCGGGCCTCGGGAGTCCCGGCCTGATCCAAGCCGTGTAGCTGACATTCGTATCGAGGGCGAAGACTCTCAGTTCTCTGGCGACCTCGACGTGGAGTCAGCTGTGTAAGTCGGCGCCGCGCGCCTATTGCTCGTTCGCTTGGTACGGGTCCACCGCTTGGACGCCGGCATCTGCAACGTAATCCGTCCACATCGTCCCGTTGAAATATCGAAGTTCGTGGCGCGCCGTCGGATCAGGTTTCCATGCTTCATCACTGGGCGCGGCCTCGAGATGTTCAGAGGTTCGGTCACTCACAGGCCGGACAAAGGCTTGTTCCCACCACTTCCCGCTCGCGGCTTCGCGTTCGTGTACCCATCCTGCCGCGCTGAGCCGCTCGAAAAGCGCATTCACAGCTCTCGACCACTGGTCGCCGTAGCGAGCTTGCCGATAGCTGTCCGGCGTGTAGTAGATCTCTGGAGCGGCGCCGTCAACGATGTACGGCCCTCTCGGTCCCCAACCTTCCGCGACGATCTGAGACTTCTGCGCCATAACGTGGCCGTGCTTGACCATCTTTACGACTGTCTTGCAACGCTCGACCGTGGGTTCCGATGGTTGGGATGTGTCGACCGCCGCTTCCGATTGACGATTCGACGACTGCGAACCTTTCACGGGGGTGCCGCAGTCCGTGCAGAACTTCGCGAACGTCGGGAATCTGAGTGCCACAGTTCATGCAGAACACCGCTTACCTCCGCTTGCATCGCGTTGAAGTGGCGGCGCCACTCGTATCGCCCCGTACGTATCATGCCAAAACTCGAGCTGCTCGGTGTCGAACCGACCACCAATCTCACCGTCGACGACGTGAAGGCGATGCTGGCCGGTCTGCGGGACATCACCCGGTCACTCGCCCAAGCGAACCCCACCATCAAGGCCGCCGCGTACGCCGAACTCGGCATCACCGTCGCCTACCACCAAGCAGGCCGAGCACTCCTCGAGTCCCGGCCGCAACCAAGCGGTGTAGCTGACGTTCGTGTCGGAGGGGGGACTTGAACTCTGACGAAGCTGGTGTTGTCGCGTCCGGGTCAGTCCGTTGGTGCAGGTCAGATCCGCTGTGGCAGCACGCCGGTCACCCTGCGCTGCTGACCGATCCGGTCCCGTCCAGAGCAGTCCGTGACCACGGTGTGACCGCGTCGGATGTTTTCGACATCCGCGACGGGCCTGTCCAACCTGCGTGTTGAGTGTTCAGGACCCGTGCTCGTGCCACGGGCCACGCTCGATGCCCTGCTGGTCGATGCCCTCTTCGTCGAACCCGACCTGCCTGATGCGCGCAGTCCACTGGACACCGTCCCAGTAGCGCTGGTCGAAACGGTCGAGCAGATCGGGATACCAGCCGGGAGCTGTGCCCGGCGGCATCACGTCACCACTACCGGAGTCCCCAGGCTCTGCCAACTCGTCTCCCGATTCGACAAGAAAGCTCCCACCGTGACGCAGCGCGACGCGTTGGCGACCCTAGGGCGAGCAGCACCGAGGTGAAGCCCACCTCATTGGAGAGGCCAAGGAACTCGTGGACGCGCGGTCGCCGCAGGTCGCAGCAGAGGATCGTCACGTTGCGACCAGACCGCGCGAACGCGATGGCGAGGTTCGCAACGTCTGCATCCCCAAAGAGGTCGCCGACGTCGTCCGCTTCCTGGTCGGCCCGGGCGGCGGCTTGCGTGACCGGGATCAAGATCACCGTGGGCAGCGGAACCTTCTAGGTGTCAGTCGACCCCACGCGTCGGAGGTAGCCCCGCGGGTTCCAGGTGTGCATGAACTTCTCGCGCCCGCGGTCTGGGACGAACTCCGAGTGTTGCGGGAGGAAGTCGCTGACCGCCTCCCAGGGACCGGGGCCGGAAAAGCGGGCCGTCGGATGACCGTTCATCGCGGTGTCCTCGACGATGAGGTAGCTGCCGGGCGTCACAAACGAGTGGTACGCGTCGAGCTCGAGCACCACGTGGTCGCGCTCGTGGGCCGAATCGAGGAGCACCATGACGGGGCCGTCCGCCGCGCCGGCCCGTTCCGCGAACCGTGCGAGGAGATCCGGGTCGAGCGACGAGCCGTGGAAGTACTCGATGCGCTGGTGCTCCGGCCGGTTGGGATAGTGGTTGACGTCGACGGTGAGGATGTGGCCCGTCCCGACGAGGTCCATGATCGATGCCAGGTAGTACGCGGAACCGCCCCGGAACGTTCCCGTCTCGATCACCAGCGCGGGCTGCAGTTCCTGCAGAATCTCCTGGTACACCCACAGGTCCATCGGGTTCTTCAGGACCTTGACCCCACGCCAGTAGGTGTCCATCCAGGTCTGCCGGGCGTTCGTGAGGTAGTGGCGGCTGTAGCCGTTGGCGACGAAGACCCCCCAGCGCCTGCGCACGGCCTTCACGGGCTTCTTCACAACTCCGGGCAGGCGGGTTCCGGCCTGCCGCAGCAAGTATCGCGGGTCCTGGCTCACCGTCGCCCCTTGTCATCGTACCGAATGCTCCCGGGCTTCCGGGCCGCGAAGGGTAGCCGGACTTCGCCCCGGATCGGCCGTCCGCACGCGGCCCGGCCCGTGCTCCCGACGCCGTCCGGCCGGCCGGTAGGGTCCCGCTGATGGCACGCCGTCTGCGGAGCTCCGCGCTCGGCACTCGCGGCCGCAGTCATTGTCATCACGATCGTGGGCGTGGTCATCCCGCTCGTCATCGCCCGTCACTACGGGGCATCGGGCATCCCGCGCGGCGACGACTGGTCGTACCTCCGCGCCCTGTTCCACTGGGTCGACACCGGCCGCTTCGACTTCAACAATTTCGTGTCGATGACCCTGCTCGGCCAGCTGGTCCTGGCTGCACCTGTCGTCAAGGTCTTCGGGAACGACATCGCCGCGGTGCAGGTGGTCACTGCGCTCCTCGGCCTCGTCGGGCTGCTTGCAGTGCTGTGGCTCGGAGTGATGGTCACGGGTCGGCTCTGGGTCGCCACGTTCGTCTCCGTCCTGGTCGCGGTCGGCCCACTGTGGGGTCCACTTTCCATGAGCTACATGACCGACGTCCCCGCGTTCGTGTTCTCGGTGTTGGCCTGCGCGCTCGGTGTCCGCGCCTTCGCTGCGAAGCCCGTGTCGCTTCCATACCTCGTTGCCGCGCTCGTCGCGGGATTCACGGGGCTCACGATCCGGCAGTACGCGGTCGTGCCGATGATCGCGCTCATCCTTCTTGGTGCCTGGTCCCTGCGGCGCGAGGGTCGAGATCGCCGCTGGTGGACGTTCGTGCTCGTCGTCGCCGCCGTCATCGTCGCGGCGATCGTGCTTTTCGCCTATTGGCGCACGATCCCGAACCTGAAGTCCCTGAGCCCCGCGCTGCCAAACTCGCATTCGCTCCGCACCACGTTCTACAAGTCGACCGGGATGCTGCGCCTCATCGGGCTGCTGCTGGTTCCCGCGCTCGTGCTCGCCGGCCCGGTCCAGACCGTGAAGCGCGCGTGGGCCCGCGCGAGCGGTCTCAGTCTCGTCCTGGCGACCGGTGTTGCGGTGGTGCTCGTGTACGCCGCGGCTGCGGCGCCCCGGATCGCGCTCGCCGGGAACTACGTGCTGCCGAACGGGGCCCTCGGCAACGGCGTGCTCGACGGAACCCGCCCCGACATCCTCCCGTCCGGGGGATGGGAGCTCCTGGTGGCAATCGGGACGGTCGCGGCGCTGCTCCTCGTGCTCGCGCTCGTTCCACCGCTCGCCGATCTCGGATCTCGGCTGCAGACGCGCGACTTCACGCCGCGCGAGCCGGTCGTCGTCCTGCTCGCCGTCGTTATCTTCGGCTACGCCACGGCGTACTTCCTCGCCACCGTCTCCGGTCTGCCGATGGCCGACCGCTACGTCCTGCCGCTCCTCCCACTCATCGCGGTGCTCCTCCTGCGCGGCCAGCCGGCCGAGGTCGAGGAATCGGCCGTCACTACGGCAACGCCGACGGGACCGCGGTTCACCCGAGGACGACTCGTGGGAGCCGGCCTCGCGCTTGCCCTCGTCGTTGCGGTCGGCGGGGTGTACGCCCTCGACTCCGCTTCCTTCGACGGCACGCGCTGGAAGGTCGCCGTGGCCGCGACGAGAGAAGGATGGGCGCGGGCGCAGATCCGCGCCGGTTTCGAATGGACGAACTTCTACGCCCGCGGTCCCCGCGGCTCGCACCGCGGCGCGGCCCCGTGCGTGCGGGTGATCGTCAACCCGCCCGGCGGCGAGCGCGACCCGTTCGTGCTCAAGGAGTATCGGTCACCGTTCAACGGCCCGGTGGTGATCGGCGCGATCCACACCAACAGAACGTGCAGCCCGACCGGCCACGTCCCCGGGACCCCGTAGCGGTCGAGCGCGACTTCAGAGGTTCGCCAACTCCGACGCCAGGGGAGGGTCCAGCTTGAACGTCTCGCTCACCAGGCGCTTGCCCTGCGGAGCGCGGTCGTCGCGGTAGTCCTTCCACGGTAGGTGGCGCACCAGGCACGGCTTCAACGGATACGCGTGGCCGGCACCCCTGGCGATGAGGGGCAGCACGTTGCGCGAGTGGTATCCGGGCGGGATCGCGGCGTCGAAGATCGCTCCGGCGGCCGCGCGCTCGGGAACTCCCCACCGTCCGCCGAACGTGGTCGAGAGCTTGCTGCGGCGGAGCGAGCGGAAGTCGGAGTACCGGAAGTGCCACTCGGCCAGCTCCTGGTCGAGCACGTACATCGCCTGGTACGGGTTCGAGAGGTTCACGAACCAGACGACCTTGCCCTCGGCTGCGCCGTCTGTGAGCGAACGCAGAGCGACCCGGGGCCGGCCGTCCGAACGTCGCCGCCAGCCGGTGACGCACAACCCGTCGTCGGGCCCCTCGACGCGGATGAAACCGGGGAGGAGCCCGTATGGGGCCAGGGCCGGCCGGTAGGTGCACCAATAGCGGAGGGCGTCCGGCGGCAGTGCCATGTCGTCCTCGGAGTCGATGAGGTGGGTGATCGAGTCGAACGCCCGGTGGTGCAGGACGAGGTCGGAGAGCAGCTTCTTGTGCGACCATGTGAGGCGCCACGGGTTTCCCTTGACCGTGGGCTCGATGCACGCGATCCGGCTGCGATGCTCGAGCAGGTAGTCCGGCGCCTCCTGCTCCGACACGACCTCGATCTGCAGGCCGTCCAACCTGCCCGATTCCCGTAGCTCCTCGGCCACCACCTGCACCGAGCACGGGCCGTTGACGAAGACCGCGAACCCGACCGTGGGGGCCTGGCGGAGCAGAGAGCTGGCGGCGAGGGCCAAGTACTTGCGACCCGGTGTGCTCCGGTGGGCGCTCACGGCGATGATATGGCCGGGGACGGCCGGCAGCGGGCCGACGTCGTAGGGGCGGGCGCGGACCCGATCGGCGAGTCCGAGCACCGGCGAGCCGACCTGACCCGCCAGATGGGATGCATTGCGGACGACTTGGTCGAACGAACGCTCGAGCCGCTTCCGGGAGAAGCGGGATAGCCCTGCCTCGGTGCCCACACCTGCCTCACTTCCCGACCGGTGAGAGGTACGCGCCCGGCTCGGTTAAGCCCCTGCATTCACAGGGAAACAAACCCGAAACGTAGCGTCGGCACTGTGCGCCCACAATGGGCAACTTGCTCGACTCGGCGCGCCTGCGTTCCTTCGGGCTCGACTGGAATCGGTCGCAGGTCGCCAAGGCCGAGCGTGGCGAGCGCATCTTCACTCTTGAACAGGTGGTCCTGATCGCCACCGCACTTGACCTCGAACTGGCCGAGCTCGTGCAAGCCGTAGACGGTGACCCCATCGCGCTCTCGCCATCCACAAGACTTCTCTCTGTGTGCGCAGCAATTCGGAGCACGGCGCGCCATACCTGCGTACAGAGGCGGATGGCGATCCGACTGACAACCTGCTCGCGCTGCCAAGGTTCTGACCGGAGCGAACCTTCATCGGAGCCGATCCCGACAAACCCGCGGCCTGATCTTGCGTTCGATGCCCCGCATGCACCGGAAGCGACCGCCAGCACGAAGACCCGAAACAGGCGGCTGTTGATCCTGGCCCTGTCGATCTTGGGGGCCGTCATGGTCATTGTCGTGGTGATGAGCCTCGCGATCGGCGGAAAGTCGTCGTCGCGACCCTTCGACAAGGCGCGGGCCTACGAGGCATGTAAGAACGTGATCAAGAGTCACGGAGGATCAGCACCGAATCTCTCCACTGACTCTCGCGTGCACCTGCTGAAGCACACCACCGGGAAGTCCTACACGTTCGACGTCAACGAGAGCGAGTGCATCGCCACGAAACTCATCGACGGCAAGATCGTTGTCACAACGAGCCGCGGCACGACACTGGTGCCCTGACCAAGCCACGACCTTCAGCACTCGGGCACCGCGGCGTCTACCGAACAGACGCTTCGGATGCCAACTCGTTCAGCACGCGGCACTGGCCGCAAAGTGGAAAGCCCCAGGTACCGGCTACGAGATGAGCCGAATGGAGCCGTTGGCCTTCGGGGCAGTCGGACCTCCGCTTGAGTGGGCTGACCTGCATGTTCGCGGTGTCGGAGGGGGGACTTGAACCCCCACGCCCCAAAGGGCACCAGCCCCTCAAGCTGGCGCGTCTGCCGTTTCCGCCACTCCGACGTGGAGGGGCGATCTTAGCGATCCGGCACTCCGGATCGGGGAGCCTGGCGCCACCTTCTCGGCACGCTGAACCGCTCCAGGCGCGGTCGAGCGGGCCGAGAACGGAGCGGGGACTCGGAGCGGGTTAGATGACTTCCATCTCGCCCGCGAAGTGGCAGGCGACGGGGTGGCCCTGGCCGCGGTCGATGAGCGCAGGCTCCTCCTGCGCGCAGATCTCCTCGGCCTTCCAGCACCGGGTCCGGAACCGGCAGCCGCTCGGCGGGTTCGCGGGGCTCGGCACGTCGCCTTCGAGCACGATGCGCTTCCGCTCGCGCTCCTTGCGGGGGTCCGGCACCGGCACCGCGGAGAGCAGGGCCTGCGTGTAGGGGTGGCCGGCGTGCTCGTACACGTCGTCCGCCTCGCCGATCTCGACGATCTTGCCCAGGTACATCACCGCGACGTTGTCGCAGATGTGGCGCACCACCGAGAGGTCGTGCGCGATGAACACGTACGCGAGCTGCAACCGCTCCTGCAGGTCCTCGAGCAGGTTCACCACGCCGGCCTGGATCGACACGTCCAAGGCGGAGACCGGCTCGTCGAGCACGACGAGGTCCGGATCCAAAGAGAGCGCCCGGGCGATCCCGATGCGCTGGCGCTGACCACCGGAGAACTCGTGCGGGAACCGGTTCACGTGCTCCGGGTTCAGGCCGACGGTCGCCATCAGCTCCTTGACCCGGGCAAGCCCGTCGTGCTTCCAGGTGCCGTGGATCCGCATCGGTTCCGCGATGATCGACTGCACCGTCATCCGCGGGTTCAACGACGCATACGGGTCCTGGAAGACGATCTGGATCTTCCCCCGCATCGCCCGCAGCGCCGAGCCGGAGGTCGCGAGCACGTCGATGCCGTCGAAGTGCACGGACCCCGACGTCGGCTCGATGAGCCGCATGATGCAGCGGCCGGTCGTGGACTTCCCGCAGCCGGACTCCCCCACCAACCCGAGCGTCTCGCCCCGGCCCACCGAGAAGCTCACACCGGAGACCGCCTGGACGTCGCCCACCTTGTGCTTGAACAGGCCGGCCCGGATCGGGAAGTTCTTGACCAGGTCCTTCACCTCGAGGACGAGCTGCGGCTCCACGGGCACCGGTGCGCCCGGCTCCGAGTCGACGGTCGTCATGACGTCCCCTCCGGTGCGCCGATCGCGAGCTCCCGGTTCGCCGCGATGCGTTCCGCGAAGTGACACGCCGACCAGTGGTTGTCGCCAACCAGGCGGAGCTCCGGCCGCTCGGTGTTGCAGATGCCGGGCACCTCGGCCATCGGGCACCGGGGATGGAACGCGCAACCCGGCGGCAGGAAGATCAGCGACGGCGGCTGCCCCTTGATCCGGTGCAGCCGGTTGTTCTTGTCCGACCGGCGGTCGAGGCGCGGCAACGAGGCGAGGAGCCCCTCCGCGTACGGGTGGCGCGGCTCGTAGAAGATCTGGTCCACGGTGCCGATCTCCACCTGCCGGCCGGCGTACATCACGAGCACCCGATCGGCGACGCCGGCCACGACGCCGAGGTCGTGCGTGATCAACATGATCGACGACTGGGTCCGGTCCTGGATGCGCTCCAGCACGTCGAGCACCTGGGCCTGGATCGTCACGTCGAGCGCGGTCGTCGGCTCGTCCGCGATCAGCAGGTCGGGGTCGTTCGAGATCGCCATCGCGATCATCGCCCGTTGGCGCATCCCGCCGGAGTACTCGTGCGGGTACTGGTCCACTCGCTGCGTCGGGTTCGGGATGCCCACGATCTCGAGCAGGTCGATCACCTTCGCCCGCCGCTCCGAGCTGCTGATGTCCTGGTGCACCGCGATCGCCTCTTCGATCTGGTTGCCCACCTTCTGGACGGGGTTCAGTGCGGCGAGCGCATCCTGGAACACCATCGAGATCTTCGAGCCCCGCAGCTTCTCGAGCTGCTTCTCCGGCAGGCCGAGCACCTGCTCGCCGCGGAAGAGCACCTCGCCGGTGATCTTCGCCGAGCTCGGGAGCAGGCCGAGGATGGCCATCGACGTGACGCTCTTCCCCGAGCCGGACTCGCCGACGATGCCGAGGGTCTCGTTGTGGTGCACGTCGAACGAGACCTTGTCCACCGCGCGCAGGATCCCGTCATCGGTCTTGAACTCGACGGTGAGGCCCCTGACCGAGAGCACCGGCACGCTCGCGTCGGTCACCCGTGGCGCGGTGCCGTCGATGCTCAGCTCGACCGGCTTGAGGTCATCGCTCGGCTGCACCACGTCAGTGCTTCTCCGCCTGCGGGTCGAACGCGTCGCGCAAGCCGTCGCCGATGAAGTTCACGGCGAGCACCGTGATGAGGATCATCACGCCGGGCGTGTAGATCAGATACGCCTTCGAAGTGCCGACGTAGCCCTCGGCATCCGAGAGCATGCTCCCCCACGACGTCTGCGGCGGCTGCACACCGAAGCCCAGGAACGACAGCGTGGATTCGGCGATGATCGCCCCGGCGACGCCCAGCGTCGTGTTCACCATGATCGAACCGATGATGTTCGGGATGATGTGGCGCACGATGATCCGGGTCGGCGACGCCCCCGACGCGCGCGCGGCCTCGATGAATTCCTTCTCCTTGAGGGAGAGCACCTCGCCGCGGACGATGCGCGCGACGTACATCCAGAACAGGCCGGCGAGGACCAGGATGATGATCGTGTCCGTGTGGCCCCACTTCTGGAGCGCCATGGCCAGGATCGCGATGCTCGGCACGACGAGGAACAGGTCCGTGATGCGCATGAGCGCCTGGTCCGTCCCCTTCCCGAAGTAGCCGGCGATCGCGCCGACGGCCGTCCCGACGACGGTCGAGATGGCCGCGACCGCAAAGCCGATCTTCAACGAGATCTGGCCCGCGTACAGGAGCCGGCTGACCTGGTCCCGACCGAGCTCGTCGGTGCCGAGCCAGTGGGTCCCGTTCGGCGACACCGGCCCGAGGAGCAGGTTCTGGTCCGTGTTGCTGAACGGTGAGAAGAAGTTGGCCCCGAAGCAGATGACGACGAGGAACAGCAGCACGAAGATCGAGAAGATGGCAACGCGGTGGCGCAGGAACCGGCGCCGGAACAGCGCCCACTGCGAGTGGGCCTTCGGTTCGGCGTGCGTCGCGCTCTCGAACTCACCCTCGCCGGACGGGATGAACCCGGACGGCCCGATGCCCGTCGGCGCCATCTCCTGGCGCAGGTTGCGCCGGCCTTCCTCGAGGTCGTGCTCGGTCGTCATGTGAGCCGGATCCTCGGGTCGAGGACGCCGTAGAGCACATCGGCGATCAGGTTGAACAAGACGACGAAGATCGCGGTGACGATGGTCCACGCGACGAGCACCGGCGCGTCACCTGCGGTCAAGGCGTCGATGAAGAGTCGCCCCATGCCCGGGATCGAGAAGATCTCCTCGGTGATGATCAAACCACCGAAGAGCGCGCCGATGTCGAGCGCCATCACGGTGACGAGCGGGATCAATGCGTTGCGCAGCGCGTGCTTCACCACGACCTTGCGCCTCGGTACGCCCTTGGCGCGTGCGGTGCGGATGTAGTCGGCGGACATCACGTCGAGCATCGACGCCCGCTGGAACCGACTCCACTCGGCGATGATCTGCACGGTCAGCGTCATGACCGGCAGCACGAGATGTCGGGCGTAGTCCAGGTTGACGCCGGTCTGGCCGCTGCCGTGCAGGCCGACGAAGTACAGCCATGGCTGATCCAGATGGAACCACGTCTTCGGACCGACGGCCAGGAACTCGATGGCCAGGAGCCCGAACCAGAACGGCGGCATCGCGAGCCCGATGAACGAGAGACCGGTGAACGTGTAGTCGCCGATCGAATACTGCCGGATCGCCGAGTAGACGCCGAGCGCGATCGACAGGATCGCCGAGACGAGGATGCCCCAGAAGATCAGCTGGATCGTGAACCACATCGCCCGCTGCACCATCGAGCTCACCGAGTCGTTCGTGCGCTCGCTGGTGCCGAAGTCGCCGTGCGCGGCGTCCCCGAGCCACCGGCCGAACTGTGAGGTGACCGGCTCGTTCAGGTGGAACTCCTCGCGGCAGCGGCTGACCGCGGTGACGTCCTTGCTCGTGCGCTGCCGGGCGCACGGGTCGAAGGTCGAACGCACGAACCAGAACAGCAGGAACGCCGCGATGAGGATCACCGGGATCGAATACACCGTTCGGCGCGTGATGTAGGTCAGCATCGCCGCTTCGAGCTCCCGGCCCCCCGGATGTGACCCGGGCTCGGCTCCCGAAGAGCCGAGCCCGGACACAACGACATGTCAGTGACTCCGAGCTCGCCTAGCCCGACACGGTCCATTCGTTCATGTTCCAGAACATCGAGAGCAGCGGGTTGTCGCCCACCGGGCCCGTGATCTTGTTGCTCCAGAGCACGATGTTGGGCAGCGGGTCGAGCGGGAGGCTCACCTGGTCCTGCGCCATGATCTGGTCGGCCTGCTTCGACGCGGTCACCCGCTCGCTCTGCACGAAGCTGGTGTCGACGGTGTGCAGGAGCGGGTCGAGCGTCGGGATGTTGATGCGCTGCCAGTTCTGGCCACCGAATTGGTTGGCCTTCGCCGGGATGTTCTCCGAGCAGGCGATCGAGCAGAGCCCCGGGTTGAGGCTCGTCGCCGTCTGCGCGTAGAGCGACATCTGGTAGTTGCCGGCCGCCAGCACCTTGCCGAACAGGTCGTCGGCGGACGGGTTCTGGATCGTGAGCTTGAAGCCCGCCGCCTTGAGCTGCTCCTGGAGGATCTGCTCGGTGAGCTCACGGCGCTTGTTGCCGGCCGTGCTCTTGATCACGAAGGCCGCCTGCTTGCCGCCCTTCGTCCAGTAGCCACCGCTCTTGGTCCAACCGTCACCCGTCATGAGGCTGTTCACCTTGGACAGGTTGAGCACGTAGTTGGAGTACGCAGTGGTGTCCGCGTACTTCGAGACGATCGGCGGGTTCAGCGTCTGCACCGCCTTGTCGACGCCGAGGTCGCCGAAGAGGCGCGCCACGATGGCGTCACGGTCGATCGAGTAGCCGATCGCCTGGCGCACCGGCACGGAGGTGAACGGGAACTTGGCGTTGTTCAACCACAGCGCCTCGACGTTGCCGGTGTCGGCGGAGTAGAGGCTCTTGGCGCCTTCGATCCCGCCCTTGATCTCGGCGATCGCGGAGGGCTCGGGCTGCGGGTAGATCGCCGAGACCTCACCCGACTTGAAGGCCTGGAACTCGGCCGCGGTGTCCGCCAGGATCTTGAAGATCACCTTCTGGATCGTGGGCTTGGTGCCGTACCACTTCGGGTTCGGGGTCAGCGTCACGCTCACGCCCTTGTCCCACTTCATGATCCACGGACCACCGGACCACGAGTAGCCGTTCTTCATCAGCGCGTCGCGGTTCTTCCCCTCGAGGATGTGCGACGGCATGATCCCGTAGTCGGCACTGAAGAGCTGCGTCCACGTGCCGAAGGGCTCGGAGAACGTGACCACCGCAACCTTCGGGTTGGTCGTGTCGACGCTCTCGATCTTCGTGTAGCCGGTCGGGTCGTAGATGTTCTTGCCGTGCGCGATCTGGTCCCACGTGTACTTGAAGTCTTCGGAGGTGATCGGCTGGCCGTCGGACCAGACCGCGTTCGGGCTGATCGTGTAGGTGACGGTCTGCTTGCCGTTCACGGTCGCGACGGTCGGCATCGACGCCATCGTCGGGCTCGGGACCTCGGTCCAGGTGCCGTCCGCTTCCTTCTGGTAGTTGAAGACCCGCGGCATCGTCTGGTACGCCATCATGTACGAGCCCCAGCTGGAGCTCGCGGACTGGTCGACCCAGTCCGCGCATGCTGCGTCCTGCTCGGCACCAACGGTGAGCGTCCCGCTCTCGGCGGGGGTCGAAGCCGCCGCCTTGGTGGTGCTGGAGGTGCCGCCGCCCTTGGAGCTGCTGCTCCCACACGCTGCGGCGACGATGGCGAGCACTGCGAACAGCGCCACCACACTGACAGAACGCTTCGATCGACTCACGCTCGAGACCTCCCCGGTCTTGTCAATCTCGGTTGGCCTGCCCGGCGACGCGTCAAGCGACGCGAAGACCCAGCAGGATCGTCGTAAAGGTGAAGATCAGTGCAGTGATGACCGTGATCCGGTCGAGGTTGCGCTCAACCACGGTGGACCCGGCCATGGAACCCCCCAATGACCCCCCACCGAACATGTCCGACAAACCGCCACCGCGACCCGCGTGGAGCAGGATCAAGACGATCAACGTGAGCGACACGATGATGTGAAGCACGAGAACAATCGGTGTCAACACGCTGGCGGGGCCCCCTTCAAGACGCGGGAACGCTAACAGGGATTGTCGGCATTTCCGCGGTGATCCTAAACGCTGAGCGGGTATAAAGCCTGGTCAGGCGGAAAAGCGGATGATTCGCGCGAAGTCCTCCGGGTCCAGCGACGCGCCGCCGACCAGTGCCCCGTCGATGCCGGGACGCGCCATGAGCTCGGCGATGTTGCCGGGCTTGACGCTCCCGCCGTACTGGATCCGCACCGCCTCGCCTGCTTCCTCGCCGGCCGCCTCGACGACCGCGCCGCGGATGACGGCGATCGTCGACTCGGCATCGTCGGGCGTCGCGGTCTCCCCGGTGCCGATGGCCCAGATCGGCTCGTAGGCGACGACACAGGTGGCGACGACGTCCCGCTTCACCCCGGCGAACGCGGACGCGACCTGACCGAGCACCTTGCCGTCCGTGGCGCCGGCCTGGCGCTCCTCGTACGTTTCGCCGACGCACACGATCGGCGTCATGCCCGCCGCGAGCACCGCCCGGGTCTTCTGGTTCACCCAGTCGTCGGTCTCGCCGAACAGCTCGCGCCGCTCGGAGTGGCCGACGATGACGTACTTCACATTGAGCTTGGCGAGCATCAGCGGGCTCACCTCGCCGGTGAACGCGCCTTCCTTCTCCCAGTAGCAGTTCTGGGCCCCGAGCGCGATCGGGATGCGATCCGCCTCGAGCGTCGTCTGCACCGACCGCAGGTCGGTGAACGGCGGGCACAGCACGACGTCGACGCGCTCGTAGTCCTTCTTGTCGAGCAGGTACGACAGCTTCTGCGTGAACTGGATCGACGCGAAGTGGTCGTGAAACATCTTCCAGTTCCCGGCGATGATCGGCTTGCGGTCGGGCATCAGCCCCTCTTTCCGTTACGAAGCGCGGCGAGTCCGGGAAGGTCGCCCTGCTCGATGAACTCGAGCGACGCACCCCCGCCGGTGCTGACGTGATCGACGCGATCAGCCAGCCCGAACTGCCGGATGGCCGCGGCACTGTCGCCGCCCCCGATCACGGTGAACCCCCGGCAGTCGGCGACGGCTTCCGCGACGGCACGCGTCCCGGCGGCGAACGGCGGGAGCTCGAACACGCCCATCGGCCCGTTCCAGAGCACGTTCGCCGCGCCCGCGATCGTGTCGGCGAACGTCCCGGCCGTCTCCGGGCCGATGTCGAGGCCCTTCCACCCGTCCGGGATGCGCGAGGCACCGACGTGGCGGGTCTCGGCATCCGCGGCGATGTCCTGCGCGATGACGACGTCGGTCGGGATCTTCACCCGGCCGGTCTCGAGCAGCGCCTTGCAGTCGAGGACCCACTCCGGCTCGAGGAGGGAGTCCCCGACGTCGTAGCCCATTGCCGCGAGGAACGTGAAGGCCATCGCGCCGCCGATGAGGATGGTCTCGCACTTGTCGAGCAGCGCCCCGATCACACCGAGCTTGTCGCTCACCTTGGCCCCGCCGAGCACCGCGACGAAGGGCTGCTTCGGGTCGTGGAGCAGCGCGAGAGCACCTCCACCTCCCGGAACAGCAGGCGGCCACCCGCACACGGGAGGATCGCCGGTGGCCCGACGATCGACGCGTGCTCGCGGTGCGACGCGCCGAAGGCTTCGTTGACGTAGGCATCCACCATCTCGGCGAGCTCGACCGCGAGGGCCGGGTTGTTGGCGGTCTCCCCCGGCATGAACCGGAGGTTCTCGAGCAGCATGACGTCGCCCGGCTCCAGGCTGGCCGCCATCCCCGCCGCGGTCGGCCCGACCACCTGCGGCGCCAGCGCGACCTCTCGGCCGAGCAGCTCGCCGAGGCGGGCCGCGACCGGCGCCATCGAGAAGGCCGGGTCGACCTTTCCCTTCGGGCGTCCGAGGTGTCCGCAGGCCACGACCGCGGCCCCCTGCTCGTGCAGCCACCTGAGCGTCGGCAGCACGGTCGTGATGCGCAGGTCGTCCTCGACCCGCCCGTCGCGGAGGGGAACGTTGAAGTCAGCGCGCAGGAGCACCCGGCACCCGTGCAGCTTGGGCAGGTCTTCGAGGCGCGGCAGATCGATGCTCATGGACAGCTGATGGGTCGCGAGTGGTTCAGCTGGCGCCGACGAAGCTGATGAGATCCAGCAGCCGGTTCGAGTAGCCCCACTCGTTGTCGTACCACCCGAGCACCTTGATGAACTTGCCGTTCGCCATCGTGTCGAGCGACGAGTAGATGCACGACGACGGGTTGCCCACGATGTCGGCCGAAACCAGCGGCTCGTCGCTGTACTCGAGCACGCCGCGGGTGCTCGGCGCTGCGGCCGCCTCGGCAAACGCGGCGTTGATCTCCTCGATCGACGCCTCGCGGCCGAGGTTGGCGACGAGGTCGGTGATCGAGCCCACCGGCGTGGGGACGCGCAACGAGGTGCCGTCGAGCTTGCCCTTCAGCTCGGGGAGGACGATCCCGATCGCGCGGGCCGCGCCCGTGCTGGACGGGATGATCGACAGTGCCGCGGCGCGCATGCGCCGAAGGTCGGGCTTGCCGCTGCGGGTCGCGGTGGCCTGGTCCTGGAGCTGCTGGTCGGTCGTGTACGCGTGCACGGTGGTGATCAGGCCCTGCTCGATGCCGAACCGGTCGTTCAGCACCTTGGCCATCGGCGCGAGGCAGTTGGTCGTGCACGAGGCGTTCGAGATGACCTTGTGGGCCTCGGGGTCGAACACCTCGTCGTTCACACCCATGCAGATCATGGCGTCGGCGTCGCCGCTCGGGGCGGAGATCACGACCCGCTTCGCGCCACCCTTGAGGTGGCCCGCCGCCTTCTCACGGGCGGTGAAGAGCCCGGTCGACTCGATGACGACGTCGACGCCGTTGGCGCCCCACGGGATCTCGCCCGGGTCGCGCTCCTCGAGCTTCTTGATCTCGTTGCCGTCGACGGAGAACCCGTCGCCGGTCTCCTTGACCTCGTTGGGCAGGATCCCGCCGACCGAGTCGTGCTTGAGCAGGAACGCCATGGTGTGCGAGTCCCCGAAGGGGTCGTTCACCGCGACCAGCTCGACGCCCGCCGACGCACCCCGGGCCAGCAGGGCCCGCGTGAAGGAGCGGCCGATGCGACCGAAACCGTTGATGCCTACCCGTACCGTCATGACGCCTCCGTGTCGATCAATGGACCCCTCTCCTGCGGGCCGGACTACAGCAGAGCCTGCAAGCCTTCCGCCAGTTTTAGGGGATCGTGAGCCAAACCGTCGGGTCGGGCGACCTGTGCGGCCACCGGTTCGACCCCCCAACCACGGATCACCACCTCGTCCGCGACCAGGTTTCCGTCCCTCTCGTAGAGGAACCGGTCGACCCGTCCCCCGTGTTCCAGGACCGCCAGCAGATGGTCCGCCGCGTCGAGTCCGCTGGTCTCGGGCACCTGCGGCCCGAGGTTGCTCACCTGGATGACCGGCGCCGATGCCCCCGCGAGCGTGTCCCGCACGCCGGGCACGCAGAGGACCGGCAGCAGGCTCGTGTACAGCGATCCCGGGGCGAGGATGATCTGGTCGGCCGCCCGGATCGCGGCCAGCGCATCCGCCGGCGCCGGGGCATCGCTCGGGATGAGGCTGACCCGGCGGATCCGGCCGGCCGAGTTCTGCACCGCGACCTGGCCCTCGACCGCCTCGCCCTCGATGTCCGCTTTCAGGACCACCGGCTCCGTCGTCGCCGGCAGGACCCGGCCCACCGCGTTGAGCAGCCGACCGGCCTCGTCGAGCGCCCGGCAGAAGTCGCCCAGCGTGTTCGTCAGCCCGACGATCATGAGGTTGCCGAGCGCATGACCCTCGAGGTCCCCCGCATCGAAGCGGTGCTCGAACGCCTCGGCCCACACCGTGTCCTCACCCGCGAGCGCGACCAGGCACTTCCGGAGGTCGCCCGGCGCGGGAACGTCGAAGTCCTTGCGCAACCGACCGGTGGAGCCGCCGTCGTCCGCGACGCTCGCGACTGCGGTGATCTCTCCCGCGTACGTGCGGACCGCACGCAGCGTCATGGCGAGCCCGTGCCCTCCGCCCAGTGCGACGACCTTCGGGCCTCCGGCGACCAGCCCGCTAGACACGTTCGACGTCACGGTGGCGCACCGATGCCTCCGTGCCGAGCGGTACGAGGATCTTGCCGAGCTCCTCGGCGATCGCCACGCTGCGGTGACGGCCCCCGGTGCAACCGATCGCGATCGAGAGGTACGACTTCCCTTCGCGCTCGAACGCCGGCAGGGTGAGCTCGAACAGACGGCGCAGCTCTTCGAGGAACGCCTGCGTGTCCGGCTGGCCGAGCACGTAGTCACGCACCGGCTCGTCGCGCCCGTCGAGTGGGCGGAGCTCGTCGATCCAATGCGGGTTCGGCAGGAACCGGCAGTCGAACACGAGGTCGACGTCGAGCGGCAACCCGTGCTTGTAGCCGAAGCTCACGATGCTCACCTGCAACGACTGCGACGACAGGTCCTCGCTGAACAGGTCGACCAGGCGGTCCCGCAGCTCGTGCACGTTGAGCTGGGAGGTGTCGAGGACGACGTCCGCGCTGCCCTTGAGCTCACCGAGCAGCGCGCGCTCCTTCTGGATGCCTTCATGCACCCGGTCGGTCACCGCGAGCGGGTGACGCCGGCGCGTTGCTTCGAACCGGCGCACCAGCGAGTCGTCGGAGGCGTCCAGGAACAGCACGCGGGTGCGGGCGCCGCTGGCCCGGAGATCCGCGAGCGTGGCGCCGAGATCCTCGATGAAGACACCCGAGCGGACGTCGACCACGAGCCCGTAGCGGTGCGGACGGCCGCCGCCGCGGGCCAGCTCGGCGACCTTGCCGATGAGGGCCGGCGGAAGGTTGTCGATCACGAAGAACCCGAGGTCCTCGAGCACGTCGGCGGCCTCGGAACGGCCGGCGCCGGACATGCCCGTGATGACGGTGACGTCGAGGCCGGACTCCGGCCCTGCAGTGGTCATGAGGACTCCAAGGATGGCAGACCGCCGCCGGTGCGACGCGCGATCGGATCCGGTCCGCCGTGCAGGTGCTCGAAGAGGTCGTGGGCGACCCGGTCGGGCAACCACGACAACGCCTGGAAGGCCTCGACCGGCTGCTCACGCATCTTCTTCACCGAGCCGAACTCCTTGAGGAGCCGCTTGCGCCGGGTCGGCCCGAGACCGGGCACGTCGTCGAGGACCGAGCGGGTCATCTGCTTGTCCCGCAGCTTGCGGTGGTACGTGATCGCGAACCGGTGGGCCTCGTCGCGCACCTGCTGGAGCAGGTACAGCGCCTCGGAGTCCCGGGGGATGCGCACCGGATCGGCGAGCCCGGGCTTGTAGACCTCCTCGAACCGCTTGGCCAGACCGACGACGCAGATGTCCTCCAGTCCCAGCTCCTCGAGCACCCGCACCGCGACGTTGAGCTGGCCCTTGCCGCCGTCGATCACGAGCAGGTTCGGCGGGTACGCGAACCGCTTCCCGGCCCGGGCTCCTTCGTCACGCTCCTCGAGGTAGCGGCGGAACCGCCGGCCGAGCACCTCTTCCATGGCCGCGAAGTCGTCCTGGCCCTCGTGCTTGACCTTGAAGTGCCGGTAGTCCGACCGCTTGGGCAGGCCGTCCTCGAGCACGGTCATCGACGCGACGATCTCGGTGCCCTGCAGGTTCGAGATGTCGAAGCACTCGATCCGCAGCGGTGCCTCGGGCAGGTCCAACGCCTCCTGGAGCGCGACCAGCGCACGCGCCCGCGCGTTGTGGTCCGAGGCGCGCTTGAGCTTGTGGCGCCCGAACGCCTCCTGCGCGTTGTGGGTCACGGTCTCCAGCAGCGCGCGCTTCGCGCCCCGCTGCGGGACCCGGATCCGGACCTTGGACTTCTCGCGGGTCAGCGACAGGAACTCCTCATAGAGCTCCCGCTCCTCCGGCTCGACCGGGACGAGCACCTCACGCGGCACGTCCTCCGCGGGCGCGTCACCGTAGAGCTGCTCGAGGATGCGGGCGACCAGCTCCGGCGGGTCGACGTCCTCGACCTTGTCGACCATCAGGCCCTTTCGGCCCGTGACCCGACCGCGGCGCACGTAGAACACCTGCACCGATGCTTCCAGCGGGTCCTCGGCGAACGCGATGACGTCGAGGTCCTCTTCCTTCGCCCCGACCATCTGCTGGCGTTCGATGACCTTCCGCACCGAGAGCAGCTGGTCCCGCAGCCGCGCCGCTGCGCTCGAAGTCCAGCGCCTCCGACGCCTCGTGCATCTGCTTCTCGAGCCGGTCCAGCACCGGCGTGTGGTCACCGTCGAGGAACGAGATGAGCTCGTTGACGAGGTGGAGGTACTCGTCGCGGTCCACCGCACCCACGCACGGCGCGACGCACTTCTCGATGTGGGCGTAGAGGCACGGTCGGCCGAGGCGCTGGTGCCGTTGCAGCTTGTTGTTCGTACAGGTGCGGATCGGGAACGTCCGCAGCAGCAGATCGAGCGTCTCGCGGATCGCGTAGGCGTGCGCGTACGGGCCGAAGTAGCGGACGCCCTTGCGCTTCTTGCCCCGCATGACCATCGCGCGCGGCCACTCCTCCCCCACGGTGACCGCGAGGAAGGGGTACGACTTGTCGTCCTTCAGCCGGATGTTGAAGCGCGGCTTGTGCGCCTTGATCAGCTCGTTCTCGAGGAAGAACGCCTCGACCTCGTTGCGCACCTCGATCCACTCGACCGTCTCCGCCGCCGTCACCATCTGCCGGGTGCGCGGCAGCAGCGTGGCCGGCGTTCCGAAGTAGTTGTTGAGCCGGCTGCGCAGGCTCTTCGCCTTGCCGACGTAGATGACCCGGCCGTCCTTGTCCTTGAACTGGTACGAGCCCGGCGTGTCGGGGATGGAACCGGCGGGTGGACGAACGACCATCAGCCGCTCCGCAACACCGCGAGCACGCGGTCGATCACTTCGTCCTGCTGCTCCGTGGTGAGGTGCGCGGCACAGGGAAGGCACAGCACCCGATTGGCGATCGAGACCGCGGTGGTGCCGCCGAGGACGGCCGCGTCGCGGTACGGCGCCTGGGTGCGCAACGGCGGCCAGATGGGTCGGGCCTCGATGCTCACCGCGTCGAGCGCGTTGCGCACCGCGGCGCGGGTGTCGGGATCGGGGAGGACGACGCTCGACAACCAGCCGGACCGGCGCGCCCAGGGTTCGTCGGGACCGCCGGCGAGCCCGAGCGGCGCGAACGCGTCCCGGTAGCGCGCCGCGATCACGCGCCGCCGCTCGACGAGGTCGTCCAGCCGGGCGACCTGGGCCACGCCGATGGCCGCGGCGACGTTGGAGAGCCGGTAGTTGTACCCGACCTCGTCATGCACGTAGTCCGAGCCCGGGACCTTCGCCTGCGAGCCGAGGTGCCGCACGCGCGCCAGGTCCTTCGGATCGCGGGCGATGACCATCCCACCGCCGCCGGTGCTGATGAGCTTGTTGAAGTTGAAGGAGTAGATGCCGAACTCCCCGACCGCCCCCGGCACCCGACCCGCCAGCGGGCCCTCGGCCCACGACGATCCGAGTGCCTCGGCCGCGTCCTCGATGACCGTCACTCCGTAGCGGCCGGCCGCCTCGAGGATGGGCGCGAGCTGGGCGGGATGGCCGAGCAGGTGCACCGGCATGATCGCCGCGGGCAGTGACTCCCCGGCCGCGGCCCGGCGATCGAGCTCGCCGACCACCACGTCGGGATCGAGGTTCCAGCTGTCGGCTTCGCTGTCCACCAGGGTGATGCGAGCGCCGCACTGGTACGCGGCGTTCGCCGAGGCGATGAAGGTGAGGTCGCTCACCCACACCTCGTCGCCGGGCTCGACGCCCGCCACGATGAGCGCGAGGTGCAGACCTGCGGTGCCGGTAGAGACGGCCACGGCGGCTTCGGCGCCGACCGCGGCGGCCAGCCCGGTTTCGAAGGCCGGGAGGTCGGGCCCGAAGGTGAGCTCACCCGCCTCGACCGCGCGTGCCGCGGCCTCGACCTCGGGGGGACCGATGGTGGGCTCGGAGAGGCGGATGCGCGGGTTCACGGCACTCCATTCTCCCAGAACCGCGAGGAGGGGTGAGGATCAACTGCGGAGCCGGTATGCTGCGAGGAGGCCGGTCCTGGTTGTTCCGGCCACATATCGGTTCCGAGGCCGACAACCCCGCGGTGTGGCGACCAGGCTGTCCCCGCCGGCCAGTATCGGAGCCCTTCCCCCGAGGGGGCACTCCATGTTGCGACTGCAGGCACCTCTGCCGGACCGCTACACCACGGCAGAGCCGGAAGAGCTCCGCGCCCGGATCCGGACCGCGAAGGCCGAGCTCGGGTCCCGGCTCCTGATCCTCGGCCATCACTACCAACGCGACGAGGTCATCGACTGGGCGGACATGCGGGGTGACTCCTTCAAGCTCGCCCGCTTCGCGGCAGACAGCTCCGAGGCCACCGACATCGTGTTCTGCGGGGTGCACTTCATGGCCGAGTCCGCCGACGTGCTGACCGGCGACCACCAGCGAGTGATCCTCCCGGACCTGAACGCCGGCTGTTCGATGGCCGACATGGCCAACATCGACCAGGTCGAGGACGCCTGGGACGAGCTGGCCCGGGTCACCGACGTGGACCGGGTCGTCCCGATCACCTACATGAACTCCTCTGCGGCACTGAAGGCGTTCGTGGGTGAGCACGGAGGCGCGGTCTGCACGTCCTCCAACGCCCGGGCCGTCCTCGAGTGGGCGCTCGACCGCGGTGACCAGGTGCTCTTCTTCCCCGACCAGCACCTCGGTCGCAACACCGCGATCGACATGGGCCACTCCGAGTCCGAGATGCTCGTGTGGAACCCGCACGTCGACCTCGGGGGCCACGAGGACCACGCGGTCAAGCAGGCCACGTTCCTCCTGTGGCGGGGCTGGTGCTCCGTGCACCAGCGCTTCCGGCCCGAGCACGCCGCGGCGTTCCGGGCCGAGCACCCCGGCGGCGAGGTGATCGTCCATCCCGAGTGCGCGCACGACATCGTCGAGATCGCGGACCGGGTCGGCTCCACCGAGCGGCTCCTCGAGTGGGTCGAGGCCGCACCTCCGGGTGCGGCGCTCGGGATCGGCACCGAGATCCACATGATCCAGCGGATGGCCCGGGAGCACCCGGACAAGACGATCGTGTCCCTGGACCCGTTGGTTTGTCCGTGTTCGACCATGTTCCGCATTGATGCACCCCATCTGACGTGGTGCCTGGAGCGGCTGGTGGAGGGAAGGATGGTCAACCAGATCAAGGTCGATCCTCACACCGCCGAGTGGGCCCGGGTGGCCCTGCAACGGATGCTCGACATCACCTGACCCGTTACGACGCCTTCACCGTCCGGAGCGCGAGCAGCCGGGGGATGGTCACGGACTCGGCGTACTCCGGGGCCCTCGCGATGAACCCCGGCGGCGGTGCCGGCTCCTCCATGCGCTCGATGTGCAGCCCCACTGCGGCGAGCTGGTTCACGTAGCGCGACAACGGCCGGTGCACGAACGGCAGCACCACGCCCGGGGCGAGCTCCTCGAGCGCGACGTCCTCGGTCAGGTACGGACCGACCCGCCAGTACTGCTCGCCGAGGATCTGGTCGTCGATCCAACCGCTGCCCGGCACCTGCAGGAACGGGTGGTTCAACAGGAAGAGGAAGATCCCGCCGGGCCGCAGCGCCCGCGCCACTTCGGCCAGCGCTGCGTCCACGTTCGTGATGTGCTCGAACACGAGACACGCGACCGCCGCGTCGAAGGCCCCGGTTGCGACCGGCAGCTCGTCGGCGGCGCCCCGAAGGTAGGTCGGCCCTCCCCCGCGCTCCTCGGCGACCACGAGCTGCGCGACGGACGGGTCGATGCCGATGACGTCTGAGCCTTCGACCGTCCGGGCGACGTGGCGCGCCACCTGGCCCTCACCACACCCGACGTCGAGCACCCGGGTCACGCCCTGCAGATGCTCGGTGACCAGCGGGAGGATCTGCTCTTCGTACTCCGGATCCGCGCCGTCGGTGAAGACGTCCTGCCACCAGCCGGCGTGCTGCTCCCACGCGTCGTACGTCAAACGTCGAGCACCGGCGCCAGGTACTGACCGGTCCACGAGCCCGCCGTCTTCGCCACCTGCTCGGGCGTCCCTTCGGCGATGACCTTCCCGCCACCGTCGCCGCCCTCGGGCCCGAGGTCCACCAGCCAGTCGGCCGACTTGATGACGTCGAGGTTGTGCTCGATCACGAGGATCGTGTTCCCGGAGTCGACCAACCGCTGCAAGACGCCGAGCAACCGGCTCACGTCCTCGAAGTGCAGACCGGTCGTCGGCTCGTCGAGGATGTAGATCGTCCGGCCGGTCGAGCGCTTGCCCAGCTCCGTCGCGAGCTTCACCCGCTGCGCCTCACCCCCCGAGAGGGTCGGGGCCGGCTGACCGAGCCGCACGTAGCCCAACCCGACGTCGACCAACGTCTGGAGCCACCGGGCGATCGTCGGCTGGTTCTCGAAGAAGTGGACGCCCTCCTCGCAGGAGAGGTCCAGGATCTCGGCGATGTTCTTGCCCTTGAACGTGATGTCCAACGTGTCGCGGTTGTAGCGCGCGCCCTTGCACACCTCGCACGGCACGTACACGTCCGGGAGGAAGTGCATCTCGATCTTGATCGTCCCGTCACCCGAGCACGCCTCGCACCGGCCGCCCTTCACGTTGAAGGAGAAGCGACCCGGCTGGTAGCCGCGCACCTTCGCCTCGGGCGTAGCCGCGAAGAGGGTGCGGACCTTGTCGAAGACGCCGGTGTACGTGGCCGGGTTCGAGCGCGGGGTTCGGCCGATCGGCGACTGGTCGATGTTGATGACCTTGTCCAGCGCGTCGACGCCCTCGATCGACTTGTGCTTCCCGGGCACGGTGCGGGACCGGTAGATCTTCTGCATCAGCGACCGGTACAGGATGTCGTTCACGAGCGTGCTCTTGCCGCTGCCACTCACGCCGGTCACCGAGACGAAGCACCCGAGCGGGAAGCTCACGTCGACGTTCTGGAGGTTGTGCTCGCGCGCCCCGTGCACCTTGATCCACGCGTCACCCGGCTCCCGCCGGCGCTCGGGGACCGCGATCGTCCGCTCACCGGAGAGGTACTGCCCCGTGATCGACCGCGGCTCCGCGAGGACGTCCTCCAACGAGCCCGCGACGACGATCTCGCCCCCGTGCTCGCCGGCGCCGGGCCCGATGTCGACGATGTGGTCCGCGACCCGGATCGTCTCTTCGTCGTGCTCGACGACCAGCACGGTGTTGCCGAGGTCGCGCAGCCGGATCATGGTGTCGATGAGGCGCTGGTTGTCCCGCTGGTGCAACCCGATCGACGGCTCGTCGAGCACGTACAGCACGCCGACGAGGCCACTGCCGATCTGGCTCGCGAGCCGGATGCGCTGCGCCTCACCACCGGCGAGCGTCCCCGCGTTGCGGTTGAGGCTCAGGTAGTCCAGGCCGACGTCGAGCAGGAACCGCAGCCGCTCGTTGACCTCCTTGAGCACCCGCTCCGCGATCAGCCGCTCGCGCTCGTTGAGCTCGATCTCGTTGAAGAAGGCCGCGGTCTTGCGGATCGAGAGGTTCCCGACCTCCGAGATGTTCTGACCCGCGATCGTGACCCCGAGCGACGCCGGCCGCAGCCGCGCGCCGTTGCACGCGGTGCACGGCACCTCGCGCATGTAGCCCTCGATCTGCTCCCGGGCCCGGTCGCTGTCCGCCTCCACGTAGCGCCGCTCCAGCCACGGGATCACGCCCTCGTACCGGGTCTTGTACTCCCGCTTGCGCCCGTACCGGTTCTTGTACCGGACCAGCACCTGGGTCTTGCCCGCGCCGTAGAGGACGATCTTCTGCTGCGCCTTGGTGAGCTTCTTCCACGGCGTCTCCACCGTGAACCCGTACTCGTCGCCGACCGCGTCGAGGACCCGGTTGAAGTACTCGCCCCGGTACCCGCTCCACGGGGTCAGCGCACCCTCGCGGATCGAGAGGTCGTCGTCACCGACGATGAGCTCCGGGTCGACCTCGAAGCGCGTGCCCAGGCCGTCGCAGCGCTCGCACGCGCCGTACGGCGAGTTGAACGAGAAGTTGCGGGGTGCGAGCTCGTCGAACGAGAGGCCGTCGTACGTGCAGGCGAGGTGCTCGGAGAAGGTGAGGGTCTCGACCTCCGCCCCGACCTCGTCGTCCTTCGGGACGATCTCCACCTCGGCGACTCCTTCGGCGAGCCGCAGCGCGGTCTCCAACGAGTCGGTGAGCCGGCGCTCGATCCCGGCCCGGCGCACGAGTCGGTCCACGACGATCTCGATCGTGTGGTTCTCGTATCGGGCCAGCGCGTTCTTCGTGCGGTCCGCGAGCTCGACGATCTCGCCGTCGATCCGCGCCCGCGTGAAGCCCTGCTTCGACAGCTCCGTGAGCATGCCCTCGTACTCGCCCTTGCGGCCGCGCACCACGGGTGCGAGCACCTGGAAGCGCGTGCCCTCGGGCAGCTGCAGCACGCGGTCCACGATCTGCTGCGGCGTCTGGCGGGTGATGACCCGCCCGCACTTCGGGCAGTGCGGGATACCGATCCGCGCGTAGAGCAGGCGCAGGTAGTCGTAGATCTCGGTGATCGTGCCGACGGTCGAGCGCGGGTTGCGGCTCGCCGACTTCTGGTCGATCGAGATCGCCGGCGAGAGCCCCTCGATGAAGTCGACGTCGGGCTTGTCCATCTGGCCCAGGAACTGGCGCGCGTAGGACGACAGCGACTCGACGTAGCGGCGCTGCCCCTCGGCGTAGATCGTGTCGAACGCGAGGGACGACTTCCCCGACCCGGACAGACCGGTCAGCACGACGAGCCGGTCGCGGGGCAGGTCGATGTCGACATCGCGCAGGTTGTGCTCCCGAGCGCCGCGGACCGCGATGATGTTCGGCTCGCCGGCCGGGACCACGGGCGGGGCCGGCCGCGCCCTCTTCGTCGCCTTCACCGCGGGCGTCGCCGCCGCCTTCGTGGCTTTCGCCGCGGTCTTGGCTCCGCCCTTCGGCGCGGCCTTCTTCACGGTCTTCGACACCGCCTTCGCGCGCGTCGAAGCAGTCCGCTTCGTCCCGCCCTCGGTGGTCGTCTGAGTTGCTCGCCGCTCCGCCATCGCCTCGGCAGTCTACTCCCGTCGAACAGGTGTTTGGGGTCTTTCCCGGTCGGTCAGCTGACGGCTTTGAGCTCGCGCTTGAGCTCGTTGATCTCGTCGCGCAGCCGGGCGGCTTCCTCGAAGCGCATGTCCTTGGCCGCTTCGTGCATCTCCTCGCCGAGCGTGAGGATGAGCCGGCCGAGCTCTTCGGGCGGGACACCCTTCATGTCGGCGAACACCGCGCTGCTCTGCCGACTGCGACCGCGCCCGCGCGACGGCTTCGAGTCGCTCGTGTCGCGCAACCGGACCATCTCGAGGATGTCCGTGACCTTCTTGCGGATCGTCTGCGGATCGATGCCGTGCTCCGCGTTGTAGTCCAGCTGGCGCTTCCGCCGCCGGTTCGTCTCACTGATCGCGTGCCGCATCGAGTCGGTCATCTGGTCGGCGTACATGACGACCTGGCCGTCGACGTTCCGGGCCGCGCGCCCGATCATCTGGATCAGGCTCGTCGCGGAGCGCAGGAAGCCCTCCTTGTCCGCGTCGAGGATCGACACGAGCGAGACCTCCGGCAGGTCCAGGCCCTCCCGGAGCAGGTTGATGCCGACCAGCACGTCGTACTCGCCGAGCCGGAGCGATCGCAGCAGCTCCACCCGTTCGAGCGTGTCGACCTCGCTGTGCAGGTACCGGACCCGGATCCCGAGCTCGACCAGGTAGTCGGTCAGGTCCTCGGACATCTTCTTCGTCAGCGTCGTGACGAGCACCCGCTGGTCGTTCGCGGCCCGCAGGTTGATCTCGGCCACGAGGTCGTCGATCTGGCCCTTCGTCGGCCGCACGAGGACCTCCGGGTCCATCAGCCCGGTCGGCCGCACGATCTGCTCGACGACCTGCGTGGACACCTTCATCTCGTACGGGCTCGGCGTCGCCGACATGAACACGACCTGGTTGATCTTCTCGCCGAACTCCTCGAAGCGCAGCGGCCGGTTGTCCATCGCGGACGGCAGCCGGAACCCGTGCTCGACCAGCGTCTCCTTGCGGGAGCGGTCGCCCTCGTACTGACCGTGCAGCTGCGGGATCGTGACGTGGCTCTCGTCGAGCACGCAGAGGAAGTCGTCCGGGAAGTAGTCGAGCAACGTGTACGGCGCCTGGCCCGCGGCCCGACCATCGAGGAACCGCGAGTAGTTCTCGATCCCCGAGCAGAACCCGACCTCGCGCATCATCTCGAGGTCGTAGGTCGTCCGCATGCGGAGCCGTTGCGCCTCGAGCAGCTTGTTGCGGTCCTCCAGGTACTTCAGCCGCTGCGCGAGCTCGGTCTCGATTCCCGCCACCGCGGTGCGCATCTGCTCGTCCTGGGTCACGTAGTGCGAGGCGGGGAACAGCACGAGGGTGTCGAGCTCCTCGAAGATCTCACCGGTCAGCGGATCCACCGACGCGATCCGCTCGACCTCGTCGCCGAAGAGCTGCACCCGGATCCCGCGCTCCTCGTACGCCGGGAAGATCTCGATCGTGTCGCCCGCGGACCCGGAACTTGTTGCGGACGAACGACATGTCGTTGCGCTCGTACTGCAGCTCCACGAGCCGGCGCAGGATGGACCGCTGCTCCCGCTCCTCCCCCACGTTGAGGGTCAGCAGCTGCTGGGAGTACATCTCCGGGGAGCCGAGGCCGTAGATGGCGGACACGCTCGCCACGATGACCACGTCCCGGCGGCTGAGCAGTGCGCTCGTGGCCGAGTGGCGCAGGCGGTCGATCTCGTCGTTGATCGACGAGTCCTTCTCGATGAAGGTGTCCGTCGACGGCAGGTACGCCTCGGGCTGGTAGTAGTCGTAGTACGACACGAAGTACTCGACCCGGTTCTTGGGGAAGAACTCCCGGAACTCGGAGGCCAGCTGGGCGGCCAGGCTCTTGTTCGGGGCCAGGATCAGCGTGGGCTTCTGGACCTCGGCGATGAGCCCGGCGACGGTGAACGACTTTCCGGAGCCCGTGATGCCCAGCAGGGTCTGGTACCGGTCCCCGCGCTCGAGCCCCGCGGCCAGCTCCGCGATCGCGCGCGGGCTGGTCGCCGGCCGGAGCAAAATCGGAGACCAGCTCGAATTCAGGCACTGCCATGACCCTAACGGCAGGGTGGGACAGTTACTTCCCCGTGCTCGCCTTGGCTGCGGCGCGGGCCGCGAGATCGGTCCACAGGGTGTCGATCTGGGCCGCGAGGTGGGCCCGGTCGCCACTGTTGTCGAGGAGGTGCGTGGCGACGGCCCGCCGTTCCTCGTCGGTCGCCTGGGCCGCCATCCGGGCCTCGGCGTCCGCGCGGTCGAGCCCGCGGCCGACCAGTCGGTCGAGCCGCAGCTCCCGGGGCGCCTCGACCACGACGATGATCTCGTAGCCCCGCTCCGCCGCCTTCCCCTGCTCGACCAGCAACGGGACGTCGTTCACGACGATGCCGTCGGGCGGGGCCTCGCTCATCTCCCGGAGGAACTCCGCCCCGATCGCCGGATGGGTGATGGCCTCGAGCGCCTTGCGGTCCTCGTCGCTCGCGAACGCCTTCGCCGCGAGGGCCGGACGGTCGAGGGATCCGTCCGCAGCGAGGACCTCGGGCCCGAAGCGCTCGACGATCGCGGCCAGAGCCGGCTGGCCGGGCTCCACCACCCGGCGCGCGATCAGATCGCCGTCGATGACGATCGCGCCACGTTCCGTGAGCAGCTCGGCCACGGTCGACTTCCCTGCTCCGATTCCACCCGTCAAGCCCACCAGCAGCACGGTCGAGGATGCTACGGGACGGTCAATGGGCCCGGGCTCATCCGGAGATCCATCCTGTCCTGAACATACCTATCGTCCCCTATGTAGGCTTTCAGGCGGGACCTCGGGATCCGAGACATTGACTCAGACACCAGTGAACCACTCCAGCACCACCACGTCGTCCACGCCCCGGCCCACCCGCGGCCGGCGTCACGACGACCCGAACCACGCCGTCCCGCCGCGCCGCCCCCGCCTCGGCCCCCGCCTCGACGAGCGCTCCGTCACCACGCTCGGCCACCTCGGCTCGCTCGTCACGCTGCTGCGCTGGGCCAGCCTCGCGGTCGGCATCGTCCTGCTCCCGACGACCGGCGACGCGGGCAACCCCGTGCTGATCGCCGCGATCGCGGTCCTGCTGGCGAACACGATCTTCCGCACGATCCGACCGCTCAAGCTCCAGCCGGCCACCTGGCAGGCGGAGGCGATGCTGCTCCTGGACCTCGCGCTCGCGGTCCTCATGATCACGCTCACCGGCGACTGGGCGAGCCCGCTGATCCTCATGCCGCTCCCGACGGTGATCCTCGCCGCCTACGGCTGGGGGTACCGCGAGGGGCTGGCCACCGCCGCGCTCACCGGCGCGACGATCGCGCTCGCCGACGCGCTGTCCGGCGTCTCCGAGAGCGCGCTGCGCACCGGGATCCTCGCGTCGGTCGTCGTGCTGCTCGCCGCGCTCGTCGGCGGCTTCACCCGGCAGCTGTGGCTCGAGGCCGAACGCCGCCAGCAGGAGACCCTGGACCGGGTCACCCGCATGTCCATCGCCAACGACCTCCTGCACGCGCTGCACGACGTCGTGCAGACGCTGCCGTCCTCACTCGACCTCGGCGACGTCGTGAGCTCCGCGCAGGAGACGTTCCGCCAGCTCGTGGATTCCACCGTCGCGGTCGTCCTCGTTCCGGACGACACGTCGGACGTGTGGCACGTCGAGCTCTCCGAGGGTGTGCGCATGGCGGCCACGCTCCGACTCGAGCGAGCTCCCGGCCACCCTCAAGCAGGCGCTCGCGACCGACGGCGTCGTCCGCGCGGACGACCTTCCGGTCGGCAACGGCGGCGCGTGCGGCCCCGAGACCCGCAGCGTGCTGGCCACCGCGCTGCGGGCCCAGGACCGCGTCGTCGGCCTCGTCTCGATCGAGCACTCGAACCCGAACGCCTACACACGGGAGGACGCGTCCCTGATCGCCGGGCTCGCGTCGTCACTCGCACTCGCGGTCGACAACGCGGCTGCTGGTTCTCCCGCTTGCGCACCCTCGGCGCCGAGGCCGAGCGCGCCCGCATCGCCCGGGACCTCCACGACAACGTGGCCCAGTCCCTCGCCTACGTCGGCTTCGAACTCGACCGGCTCGCGGCCGTCCACGGCGACGACCCGGAGCTGAAGGAGCTCCAGGGCGTCGTCCGGGGCGTGGTGGCCGAGCTGCGCGAAACGCTCTATCAGCTCCGGGCGAACGTCAGCGAGAACCAGGATCTGGTGGACGTCGCGGGGACTACATCACTCGTTGGAGCAACAGAACCGGGGTCGAAACCGAGTTCTCACCGCACACCGGCGGCCGCCGCGTGCCCGTCCAGATCGAGCAGGAGCTGTGGCGGATCCTCCAGGAATCCCTCACGAACGTCGAGCGGCATGCCGATGCCTCTCATGCATGGGTGAGCTGGAGGATTGGTGATGGTCGAGCGCAGCTCGAGGTGCGGGACGACGGACGCGGCATGAACACCGACTCCGTGTCCCGGGAGCGCTACGGGCTGGTCGGCATTCGTGAGCGTGCGGATGCCGTCGGTGCACAGGTCACGCTGATGAGTGAGCCCGAAAACGGTACGACCGTGCTCGTGGAGCTGGAGGTAGCCCAATGACCCGTGTCTTGATCGCCGACGATCACCAGCTCTTGCGCCAGGCCCTGCGCCGGGCGCTCGAGGATGCGGGTCTCGAGGTCATCGCCGAAGCCGGCGACGGCGAGGAGGCCACCCGGCTCGTCGCGCTGCACCGGCCGGACGTGGTGGTGATGGACGTCACGATGCCCGTGCTCGATGGCATCGAGGCGACCCGCCGGATCCACGCGGCCACGGGTCACTCCAAGGTGATCGTCCTCACGATGCACGACGAGGACGCGCTGCGGGTGCGGGCGCTGCGTGCGGGAGCAGTCGGCTTCCTCACGAAGGACTGCGCGATGCAGGAGGTCGTCGAGACCGTGCGCCGGGTCGCGGCCGGCGACACCGTGTTCTCCCCGGAGATCGCGGCGGCGATGATGGCCGAGTTCCCCGTCAACGGCGACAGCCTGACGAACGGCCACGCGGCTGTCGCGGTCGCGATCGAGTCACCCTTGACCAAGCGCGAGCACGAGATCCTGCAGCTCGTCGCGGACGGGCACTCGACCACCGACATCGCGCGGACGCTCTTCATCAGCGCGAAGACGGTGAAGAACCACCTCGCGTCGATCTACGCCAAGCTCGACTCGCGTGACCGGACCCAGGCCGTGTTGAGCGGCATGCGCCTCGGGATCGTGCAGCTCCAGTAGCTGCACGACCCGTTCGCACCATCAGACGGAAGCTTCGCCACCCGGCTCGGGGGTCGTCGCCTCGGTGATGACCGCGTCGGGCGTCGCATCGGCCGCGACCGCCGCCTCGACCAGACCTTCCGGAGCCGCTTCGCCCTCGACTGCCGCGGCCTCGCCTTCGGCGCCTTCGACGGCTGCTGCCGCTTCTTCCTCGGTGTAGTCGGGACCGATGTAGTTGCCCTCTTCGTCGTAGGCGTGCTCGCCGAACTGGTCCTGGTACTCCGCGGCGACGATGCCGCCTTCGGCGGCCTGCTTGATCGACAGCGAGATGCGCCGCCGGTCGAGGTCGATGTCGATGATCTTGACCCAGAGCTCCTCGCCCGGCGTCACGACCTGCTCGGGCGCCTCGACGTGGTGCACCGCCATCTCGGAGATGTGCACCAGGCCCTCGATGCCGTCGCCCACCTGCACGAACGCACCGAACGGCACCAGCTTGGTGACCCGGCCGTAGACGAGCTCGCCGACCTGGTGGGTCGTCGCGAACTCCTGCCACGGGTCCTGCTGGGTCGCCTTCAACGACAGCGAGATGCGCTCACGCGAGAGATCGACGTCGAGCACCTGCACCGTGACCTCGTCGCCGACCGTGACCACCGAGCTCGGGTGGTCGACGTGCTTCCACGACAGCTCGGACACGTGGACGAGTCCGTCCATGCCGCCGAGGTCGACGAACGCACCGAAGTTCACGACCGAGCTCACGACACCCTGACGCACCTCGCCGGGCTTCAGGTTCGCGAGGAACTCGTCGCGCTGCTCGCGCTGGGTCTCCTCGAGGTACGCCCGGCGGGAGAGCACGACGTTGTTGCGGTTCTTGTCGAGCTCGATGATCTTGCACTCGATCGTGCGGCCGACGTACGGCTGCAGGTCGCGCACGCGGCGCAGGTCCACCAGGGATGCGGGCAGGAAGCCGCGCAGTCCGATGTCCAGGATGAGACCGCCCTTGACGACCTCGATGACCGGGCCGGACACGACGCCTTCTTCTTCCTTGATCATCTCGATCGTCCCCCAGGCGCGCTCGATACTGCGCGCGCTTCTTGGAGAGGATGAGCCGTCCGTCCTTGTCCTCCTTCTGGAGGACCAACGCCTCGAGCACCTCGTTGAGCGCGACGACCTCGTGCGGGTCGACGTCGTTGCGGATCGAGAGCTCCTTGGACGGGATCACGCCCTCGGACTTGAACCCGATGTCCAGCAGCACTTCGTCGGAGTCGATCTTCACGACGGTGCCGGTGACGAGGCCACCCTCTTCGAACTCGACGAGCGTGGCGTCGATCGCGTCGGACAGCGACATGCTGCCGAGGTCGTCGAAGACCACGTCGTTGGTGCCGCCGTCAGGGGCGAGGTCCTCCATGGACTCGTCGGACGCGGGGGCGGACTCGGTTGCTGACGCGCCGTTCTCGATGGCGGTCTCAGCGGTTGCGGACGGTGCGGTCTCGGTTGCGACGGCACCGGTCTCGGGGGCGTCGGCCGGAGTTGCGGCCTGCTCGTGCTCGGACAAGGGGAAGGTCTCCTAGGGATTGGGACGCTCGGGCACCGGTCCCGCCCGCGAGCGGACGGCGGCGCGTGACGTTGGAGCCCCGAATTGCGGGCCAAATGAGGCTACCGGTCCTGGGGCCGCCGTGCGAACAGGAGGAGCTCCGGATGCTCGAGGGTGGGCGGGCCGCTCGCGTACGCGCCCGGCCGCACCCCGTGGATCGCCCGGACCTCGAGCCCGGCCGCGCGAGCGATCAGGGCCAGCTCCCGGGCCGTGAAGCACGTGGTCCAGAGCTCGAAGACCCGCTCGTCCCCGGCCTCGTTGCGGACGGTCGTGTGCTCGTGGAGCACCCCGGTGCGGGGGTCGAAGTCCTCCCCGTCCTCGAGCCACCGCACGGCGAACCCGGCCGAGAACGCACTCACCGCGACCCCACCACCCGGTCGCGCCGCGTGCGCGATGCGACCGATGACCCCCTCGTCCTCGTCGCCGCCGAGGAGGCCGAAACCGCCCTGGCAGAGGCACAGGACCGCGTCGTACTCCCCCTCGAACGCCAGGTCGCGCACATCCAGCTCCTGGAAGGTCGCCGGCAGATCCTCGGTCGCGGCGGCTGCCCGGGCGAGCGCGATGAACTCCGGCGAGAGGTCGACACCGTGCGCCTCGATGCCCAACCGGGCGAGCGCCAGCGAGTGCCGGCCGGGGCCGCAGCCGACGTCGAGGACCCGCATGCCGGGCGCCAGCCCGAGCTCCTCGACCAGGAACTCGACCTCGTTCGCGGTGCCCATCGTGAACGAATTCCGCAGGTAGGCGGGGCCCAGGTACCGCGCGACCTCGTTGAACCAGGGACCACCCGGATACCGCTCCACCGCCACGCCCCGCAGGCTACGAGGGCCGGACGTGACACGGGACAACTGGCCCGGGTGGGTTAGTTGAGAACTTTACGATTGCTTGACAATCCGCGCGCCGGAAGGGCCATGATGGACAGCACGCCGAACTCTGGGGGGACGGCTCGCGCATGGTGATTCCTGTTCTGCTGGCCGTGATCGCGGTCTCGGGTTACGTCACCGCCCTTCCGATCGTCCGGAGGGGTCTGGCCGACGTCGGTCGGATCCCCGGTCCGGTCTGGCGGGTCACCGGCTACAAGAACAAGAAGAGCTGGCGGGTCCTCATGATCGCCGGGTACGTGTGCGCCGGATGGCCGGCCGTCGTCGTGGTGCTCGTGTGGCGGCGCAGCGAAGAGCGCGTCGTCCTGCGCGACGAGTGGCATCTCCTCATCGAGGAGCGCCGGGCCCGGCACGAGATCGTGCTCGCCGACTTCGAGGAAGCGCCGGACGAGGCCGAGACCCCCGGCTGACCGCCGCGACGCGCTACTTGGCCTCGGCCCAGTTCGTCCCGAAGCCCAGGTCGACCACGAGCGGCACCCGCAGCTCGATCACGTTCTCCATCGCCTCGCGCACGAGATCCTCGACCGCGGCGCGCTCGTCGAGCGGGACCTCGAAGACGAGCTCGTCGTGCACGGTCAGGATCATCCGGGTCGCCAGGTCGCGCTCGTCGAGCACGCGGTCCACCTCGACCATCGCGAGCTTGAAGATGTCCGCGGCGGAGCCCTGCACCGGCGCGTTCTGCGCCATGCGCTCCCCCATCTGCTTGATGCGGAAGTTGTCGGAGGCGAGCTCGGAGATCTGCCGGCGCCGGCCGAGGATCGTCGTGGTGTAGCCGCGCTGCTTGGCCTCCGCGACCGTGCGCTCCATGAACTCGTGCACGTTCGGGAACGACTCGAAGTAGCTGTCCAGGATCTCGCGGGCCTGGTCGGTCGGGATCTTCAGCCGTTGCCCGAGTCCGTAGGCCTCCATCCCGAACGCGAGGCCGTAGTTCACGACCTTCGCGAAGCGACGCTGGAACGCGTCGACCTTGTCCTCGTCGACGTCGAAGACCTTCGCCGCGGTGATCGTATGCACGTCGGCGCCGCTCGCGAACGCCTCGATGAGGCCGGGGTCTTCGGCCAGGTGGGCCAGCACCCGCAGCTCGATCTGGGAGTAGTCCGCAGCCAGCAGGCCCGAGCCTTCCTCCGCGATGAACGCGCGGCGCATCTCGCGGCCTTCTTCGCTCCGGACCGGGATGTTCTGGAGGTTCGGGTTCTCGCTCGAGATGCGGCCCGTGGTCGTCGCGATCTGGTTGAAGGTCGTGTGGATGCGCCCGTCCTCGTGGATCAGCGGCGGGAGCGCGTCGGCGTAGGTGCTGCGGAGCTTCTCGACCTCCCGGTACCGCATCAGGTCGTCCAGGATCGGGTGGGCGTTGGCCGCCGCCATCTTCTCGAGGGAGTCCGCGTCCGTCGACGGGCCGGTCTTCGTGCGCTTGACCGGTGTGAGCTCGAGCTTCTCGAACAGGATGCGGCGCAGCTGCGGCACCGAGTTCACGACGAACGGCTCGCCGGCGTGCGCATGGATCTTGCGCTCGAGGTCGTCGCACTGGTCCTGGAGCTCCGAGCGCAGCTCCTCGAGGAACGCGCGGTCCATCCGGATGCCCGCGTCCTCCATCTTCGCGAGGACGCGTACGAGCGGACGCTCGACCCGCTCGTACAGATCCGTCAGATCGCGCGCTTCGAGCCCCTCGGCGAGCGCGCCGGCCAGGCGGAGGACCGCGATCGCGCGCCGGCCCGTCTCGTCCGGCGCGGCCTCGCCGTCCAGGTCGAGCGTGCCTTCCTCGCGGTCCGGTGACGTCAGCTCGAGCTCGAGGAAGCGCAGCGCGAGCTGATCGAGGTCGTACTTCCGCTCCCCCGGGTCCAGCAGGTACGCCATGACCGCGGTGTCGAGGTCCAGAGACTGCACGTCGACGCCGAGCGCCGCGCCCAGCCCGTGCATCAGCTCCTTCGACCGGTGCGCGACGAGCGGTGGGCCGTCCGGTCCGAGCAGCGCGGCAAGCTCGGCGGTCACGGACGCGTCGCGCCCGTCTTCGATGTGGAAGTACACCGCGTCCTCGGTCGAACCAGAGATCGCCAGGCCTTGGAGTGCCGTCCGCGTCGCGTCGTTGTCCCACCGCGGTTCGAGCGCGTAGCGTTCGCCGCGATCCGCGATCTCGCGGACGTGCTTCACGATCTCGTCCGGGGTTTGCAACGTGCGCACGGACGCGTCGAGCGTTGCTCCTGCAGGCCCCGCTTCGCCGACTTCACCCAGCGCGTCGAGCAGGCGCGGGTAGATCAAGCGGAACTCGAGCTGCTGGAAGAGCAGCTGCACCGCGTCGCGGTCCCAGCCCCCCATGCGCAGGTCGTCGGGATCGAGATCGAGATCCAGGTCGGTGCGCAGGACGGACATCTCGCGGTTGTGGAAGACCTGCTCGCGGGACTCCCCGAGGTTCGTCTTCTGCTTCGGTGGCAGGTCGTCGAGGTGCTCGAAGATGCCCTCCAGCCCGCCGTAGGTGTTGATGAGCTTCGCCGCGGTCTTCTCGCCGATGCCCGGCACGCCGGGCAAGTTGTCGCTCTTGTCGCCGCGCAGCGCCGCGTAGTCCACGTACTGCTGCGGGGTGACACCGGTGCGCTCGAGGATCCCGGCCTCGTCGTACAGCGCATAGTCCGACACGCCGCGCTTGTTGTAGAGGACCTTCAGGTGCGGATCCCGCACGAGCTGATACGAGTCCCGGTCGCCGGTCACGACGATCGTGTCCATGCCCTGCGCGGCCGCCCGCACCGCGAGGGTGCCGATCACGTCGTCGGCTTCGACACCTTCCACTTCGAGCGTCGGGATCGCCAGCGCTTCGAGCACCTGACGGATGAGCGGGAGCTGGCTCCGGAAGAGGTCCGGCGTCTCTTTGCGCCCGGCCTTGTACGTCGAGTCCATCTCCTTGCGGAACGTCTTGGCCGGCGCGTCGAACGCCACCGCGAGGTGGTCGGGCTTCTCGTCGCCGAGCACCTTCACCAGCATCGACGTGAAGCCGTACACCGCGTTCGTCACGGTGCCCGAGGACGTCGCGAGGTCGGTGGGCAGGGCGTAGAAGGCTCGGTACGCGAGTGAATGCCCGTCGAGGAGCAGCAGCTTGCTCACGCGCGCATGCTACGTGCCGAGCGCCTACTTCCGACCGGCCTGTTCCAGGTACGGCAACAGGTACTTCGAGACCCACACCGCGGACTCCGGCGAGAAGTGCGCCCCATCGATCGGCCGGGGCGTCAAGCCCTCCACGTTCACCGGACAGGGCGGGCCGCCCGGGCACAGCTTGCCCGCCAGGTCGACGAGCGTGACGGCCTTCGGGTGCCGGGCCGCGAACTGGAGGAGCTGGCCGTTCAGCCGGTCAAAAGCCGCGTCCTGTGCCTTCGCCTCGGCATCGGTCGGGCGGTGGAACTCTGCGTCGACCTCGGACGGCTGGGTGGTCAGGACCAAGTGCGTGCCCGTGCGCTGGAACCGGTGCAGCAGGCCGTCCAGCTTCTGCTGCAGGGCGTGGGCCCACTCCTTGGTGCCGGCCTGCAGCGTGCGATCACCGACCATCAGGTCGGCTCGCTCCCAGGTGCTGAGCACGAGGGCGACGTTGGCGTGTGGTCGGCTGAGTGCACCTTCGAGCGCGAAGTGGACCAGCCTCGGGCAGTCCGAGGTGTTGCTCGGCGCCGGTATCGCGCCGGTCACGACCTCGTTGCTGACGATGCCGCACGCGATCACCGAGTCCTGGGACACCTTCAGTCCCGCGGCGGGACCGACGACCTGGAAGCCGGGCATGAGGCTGCAGGCGACCGAGTCACCGACGAGCACCACCCGGAGCCCATGGTCCTTGGGAAGCGCCGCCGCTCCCCCGTCTTCCCGGAGCGCCTGCTTCGCCTGCCGGAGCTCCTTGGCCGCGACCGGTGGGCAGTCGAACGGGTGCGACGCGTCGCCGAAGAGCGGCGGGAGCTTCGTCGCCCCGGCGGTCGAGATCATGAGGGTCAGGACCACGAGGAGGATGCCGGCCGGCGCGACCACGCGCAGGCTCGGACGGCGGATCCGGAGCCGGAGGAAGTGGCCCTGCCGGATCGGCCGTTCGACCAGGTAGAACGACGCGATCGCGAACGCGAAGGTCACCACGAGTCGCAGCGCGTTGAGCACGTTGCCCGCGACCCCGGTGCGCGTGTCGGTGAGCCAGACGTCGATCGGCCAGTGCCAGAGGTAGAGCCCGTACGAGATCATGCCGATCCACCGCAGCGGTCGCCACGACAACGGCGTTCGCACGAAGCCGAGGCCCGGCTGCACCGCGGCGGCGATCACCGCGGCGACGGCGATCGCGAAGAACAGCGACCCCGTCCCGTAGTAGCTGCTCTGCACGTCGCCGAGGGTGTGCATCATCCACGCCACGTACAGGAGGCCTGCCACCCCGATCACCTGGATCGCGACCCTCGCCTGGCGAGTGACCGGCTTCCACGACACGAGCAGCAACGCGAGGAGGCAGCCCACGAGGATCGTGTGCGCGCGCGAGTCGGTGCCGTAGTACGCCCGTGACGGGTCGTCGCTCCGGTACAGCGCGTTCATGAGGTAGACGGATCCGATGATGCCGGCGACGCAGAACCCGACGAGCACGCGCAGCCGGCCCCGCCCGAGGCGCATGCACGCCAGCACCACGAGGGGCCACACCAGGTAGAACTGCTCCTCGATCGCCAGCGACCAGAGGTGCTTGAACGGCGACGGGGCGGCGAAGAGGTCGAAGTACGACTGCCCGGACGCGATGAACCGCCAGTTCGCCACGTAGAACAGGCCCGCGAGCCCGTCCAGGCGAATCTTCGTCAACTGGTATGACGGCACCGCGAACCAGGCGTAGATCGCGACGAACAAGATCACGAGCAGCAGGGCGGGGAGCAGCCGGCGGACCCGTCGGCCCCAGAACGCGACGAACGCGACCCCGCTGACCCGCTCCCACTCGAGCACGAGCAGGGTCGTGATCAGGAAGCCGGACAGCACGAAGAACGTGTCGACGCCGAGGAACCCGCCCTTCGCCCACGCGTAGGTGCTGTGGTAGGCGATCACGGCGAGCACCGCGACCGCGCGGAGGCCGTCGAGCGCGGGCTGATACCTGAAGGTGTTCTCGCGTTCGGTCACGACTGGGGCCGCGCGTGCTCCCGTGTCAGGCGGGGTCCGGGACGAGGTCACCGACGATCACGAGGTTCGCCACCTCGTGCACCTTCGTGCGCCGGTTCATCGCCTCGGTCTGCAGGAATCGCCATGCTTCCTGCTCGTTCTTCCCATGTCGGTCCATGAGTATGCCCTTGGCCCGATCAATCACCTTCCGGGCCTCGAGCCGCTCGGCCAGATCGCCGACCTCGGACTCCAGGCTCGTCAGCTCCGCGTGCCGGCCGAGCGCGACCTCGATCGCCGGGATGAGGTCGCTCTTCTGGAACGGCTTGACGATGTAGCTCATCGCCCCGGCGTCGCGGGCCTGCTCGACCAGGTCACGTTGCGAGAAGGCGGTGAGGATCAGCACCGCAGCCAGGCGCTCGCCCGCGATGTGGCGGGCCGCCGACAGGCCGTCGAGACCTGGCATCTTGATGTCCAGGATCGCGAGATCGGGCCCGAGGCCGCGCGACGAGCTCGACGGCTTCGTCACCGCGTCCGGTCTCGCCGACGACCTCGTAGCCCTCTTCTTCGAGGAGCTCCTTCAGGTCGAGACGGATGATCGCCTCGTCTTCGGCGATGACCACTCGGGTCGGTTGGTCGCTGGCAGTGGGCACGTGGTTCCTCAGCGGTTCGTGAGCTCGGCGGCCATGCGGTCGAGCAGGTCATCCTGCTCGCGGAGAAGTGCGGCGATCGAACGGGCGAGGGCGTCCCGCTGGCGGGCCATGGCGTCGGCGTGCTTGCGGGACTCTCTGGCCTCAGCCTCGCCCAGAGGCGTCTCGGACACAAGGCCCCGTAGCCGGGCGTCCTCCGCTTCCTCCTCCAGGAACGCCAGCTGTTCCTCGGTCACGGAGAGCTCGGCGCGCATCCGCTTGATGCGCTGGCTCACGTCCATCAGACGCCGCTCGAGGATCGATTCGCTCACAAGCGCCAGTCTACGAGGGTTCCCGGCCCCAACGACGGCGAGACACGCCAGAATGGAGGTCTTGAGCAGCTACCCGATCTACACCCAGGAGCACGACGAGCTGCGCGACGCCGTCCGGCGGTTCGTCGACAAGGAGCTCCGACCCCACGTCGACGAGTGGGAGGACGCCGGATTCTTTCCCGATGACGTCTTCCGGCGCTGCGGGGAGCTCGGGTTCCTGGGCCTCCACTTCCCCGAGCGCTGGGGTGGCTCGGGCGGTGACCTCACCTCCGGGCTGGTCTTCGTCGAGGAGCTCGCCCGCTGCGGCTGCGGTGGCGTGCCGATGGCGATCTCGGTGCAGACCCACATGTGCACCCCGGCGCTGGGCGAGTTCGGCAGCGACGACCTGCGCGAGCGGTACCTGCGGCCCGCGATCGCCGGCGAGAAGATCGGCGCGATCGCGATCACCGAGCCGGACGCAGGCTCGGACGTCGCCGGGATCTCGACCCGGGCCGTGCGCGACGGTGACAGCTGGGTCATCAACGGCCGCAAGCTCTACATCACGAACGGGATCCGAGCCGACTTCCTGACGCTCGTGGCGCAGACGGATCCGGGCTCCGGCCACCGCGGCATCTCGCTGTTCATCGTCGACGCGAAATCGCCCGGCGTCTCGGTGTCCCGGAAGCTCGCCAAGCTCGGGATGCTCTCGAGCGACACCGCGGAGATCGCGCTCGAAGATGTCGTGGTCCCCCACGCGAACCTGATCGGGACCGAACCGGGCCAGGGCTTCGCCCAGCTCATGTGGCAGCTGCAGTACGAGCGACTCTCCGGCGCGGCCGGGTCATTGGGCGCGGCGCAGGAGATCCTCGACCAGACCATCACCTACGCGCGCGAGCGGCGCGCGTTCGGCCGCCCGATCGCAGACCACCAGGTGATCGCGCGACAAGCTCGCCGACGCCGCGACGGAGCTCGAGGCCGCGCGCGCGTTGTTCTGCTCCGTCGTCTGGCGCATCCAGCAGGGCGAGTACCCCGTCGCCGAGATCTCGATGGCGAAGAAGTACGCGGCCCAGGTCTCGAACCGACTCATCGACGCGTGCGTCCAGGTGCACGGCGGCGCGGGCTACATGGCCGAGTTCCCCGTCAGTCGCGCCTACCGCGACGCCCGCCTCTGGCGCATCGGCGCAGGCACAGACGAGATCATGAACGAGGTCATCGCCAAGCGGTTGGGGATCTCGGGCTGACTGCAGTTCTCGGTACTTCACCCCACGCGTAATACTCGCGAAGGCGAAGGGCAGCAATCTCACTTTGAACGATCGGGCAGCAGACACTGGCGCCACTCGCGGGTCGGCAACGCGCCGCGTTGTCAATGAGTCGCGCTCATGAGCTCGTTGATCAACGCCGCGCCCGGAATCCTGCTGGTGGTCGGTCTTCCCGGCGTGCTCGTGCTCCTCATCGCTCGCGTGCGCCTGACGATCGTCGAGGCGGTTGCATCGGTCCCGGTCTGCTCGATCGGTGCCGTGTGGGTGCTGGCGGAGATCTGCCAACTCCTCGGTGTGCCCTTCGGGCCTACTGCGTTTGGTCTGCTCGTCTTGCTGCTCCTCTTGACACTGCTCGCCGTCGTCGCCAGAAGGCGCTACCGCCCTCCGGAGCTCGTCCTCGATCTCCCGCCGGAGGGCGAGAAGAAGGCGCCCCTCAGGCTTGCGTTCGGGCTCCTGGCGATCTCGGTGCTGGTCGGCCTCTCGGTTTGGGTGCCCGGCGGAATGTCGGGCACGGACAGCACACCACCGAACAAGGACTCCGCGACGCACGGATTCCTGATCGAGCGCATCATTCGGACCGAGAGCGTCTCGCCCCGTGACGTGGTGGTCTCGGACCCACGCGGCGGGTCGGCCGCGGCCGAGTACTACCCGCTGGCGGCACATGCCTCGCTGGCGCTCGCCGCGTCGATCACCGGAGCAACCGTTGCTTCGTTGCTCACGGCGGTCACCGTCCTGTTCGCGGCGCTGGTCTTGCCGCTCGGGCTCTTCGCGCTCACGCGCGTGCTGCTACCCGCCGCACCCCTCGCGGCCGGCTTCGCCGCGGTGCTGGGCCAGATGCTCGGAGCCTTCCCGTACGAGCCGTTCGCTTGGGGTGGCATCACGCTGATCGTGGGCATGGCCATGCTTCCCGTAGTGCTCGCCATCGTGTACCGAACGGTGACGTCGGCCTGGTCGACTCGAACGCTGGCCCTGAGCGCCCTGCTCATCACCGCCCTGTTCAGCGTGTACGTGAGCGTCTTGGTCTTCCTGCTCTTCCTTGTCGGGCTTCTCGTCGTCGAACGTGCGTGGCTCGGACGGTCGGTATCGCTGCTCGTTGCCTCGCTACGGCACCTTGCGATCGTGTGTGCGGTCGCGTTGGGCGTCTCGCTGCCGGTCGTGGTCGGTGTCGTGCAAGGAGCGTCCGAGCGCACCGGTGTGACCACGACGCCAGTCTCTTCACTCGGCAATGCGCTCCACCGCGTGCTGACCATGGCCTACATCGCGCAACCGGCCACGTGGCTCGCGATCCTCGCCGCCGTGGGGATCGTTCTCATGGTGTCGCGTCGAGCACTCCTCGCTTGGGCGGTCGGAGCAGCGGTGGTCGTTGTCCTCGCGACACTTGCAGAGATCTCTCACGGTCCGCTGAGTCAGTTGCTCACTCTTCCGTGGTACCACCAGGCGGAGCGGATCACGTTCAACGCCATCTACTTCGTCGCTGTCTTCGGCGGAGCTGTGCTCGCGCTGATCTGCGATGCAGTGCTCACAGTGAGCAAGCGTCGCTCGACCGCTCTGCTCTCCGGCGCGGTGGTGCTTGTGCTGCTGACGACCTGGTTCGTCGGGGGCGGCCAGTCGGTACGAGACGATCGACACCTCATCCAGACCGCCTACCACCTCGAGCGCGTTGGCTGGTCCGGATCAGGTTGCCGCCTTCAAGTACCTGAGCGCACGAGCGCCGCACGACGGGTTGGTCCTCGTCGATGAGAACCTCGACGGCGGCTTGTGGATGTACGCCGACGCGGGCGTGAATCCGATGTTCGGCGCCCTCCCGACCGACAAGGCGATCTTCGAGCGACGAGACCTCCGCGAACGCGTCTACCTCCGGGACCACCTCAGCTCCCTCGGCTCGAACCCGAAGCTCGAGCAGCTGCTCGAGAAGTACCGCGTTCACTACGTCTACTTCAACTCGCGAACGTACTTTCCGTACATTGCCGGATGGAGCCTCGCCGAGCTCACTCACATCTCGCGCCTCCAGCAGGTGTTCCGCCGGGGATCGGCCTATGTGTTCAAGATCAGTCCCCCGAATGGCGTCGCGGTCGCGTCCGGTGCGACGGGCTGACTCTGAAACGCCCCTCGGAGCACTCGGTGCTGCCGCGTACAGCTCCCAGCCTGGTGACCGAGCTCGAGGCTGCGCGCGTTGTTCTGCTCCGTCGTCTGGCGCATCCAGCAGGGCGAGTACCCCGTCGCCGAGATCTCGATGGCGAAGAAGTACGCGGCCCAGGTCTCGAACCGTCTCATCGACGCGTGCGTCCAGGTGCACGGGGGCGCGGGCTACATGGCCGAGTTCCCCGTCGGTCGCGCCTACCGCGACGCCCGCCTCTGGCGCATCGGCGCAGGCACCGACGAGATCATGAACGAGGTCATCGCCAAGCGGTTGGGGATCTCGGGCTGAGGGCCCTTCTCGACTGAACCGTCCCGCATGGACGTCGGCGGTTCAACACTCGTCAGAGATTCAAAGGCGTCGTGGGGACGAGCAAGTCGCGAATCGCCATCCATGACTCGTTCGCGGGCGAGAAGCTCCCGGTGCGAAAGATGCCGTTCGTGAATGACGGACATCCCGACGCCGTGGCCGCGATGGTGAGCGGCGGGTGCCGCCCGTAGCGAAGGACCACCAGGTCCCACGCACCGAAGTCCGTGGGACAGTTCGGCACGCCGACCTGAGGCCGTTGCTCGTCGAGGATCGATACGGCTTCTTTGGCGAGTGCAGCGTTCAGGGTGGCGCGGCCGTAGAGCCTACCGTGAGGGATCCCGGGCCCGACTGCTCCGCCGAGCGGGAGGTACCGGCAGAGCACGCCGCCGACCGGGTTCGACCACGCAAGCTTCGAGCGGGGCGCGAGTGGATTCGCGGGCACCGGCGGTCGTTCTCGCACCGCCGTCGGACACGAACGTGCGCGAGGAGATGCGCTTCCTTGCCCGAGCTGCGTTGCGGACGTCGTCGACGACGCGGGATACGCGCGGCGTGACCGGACGATGCGCAACCCGACGTCAACGCGATCGTCACCATCGCAAACGCCAGCGTTCCGGAACCGACGAGGTGCGAGCTCCTCATTGGTCCTTCGACGGACGCCGGGTGGCTCCCGGTTCCCGCGAACCCGAATTGCGCTCGGGAAGCGCTCGACGTCGCTAGACGCCAATCGACACCGAGGTGTCGTCGAAGCCCAGGCTCGCGAGGTCGAACTTGAAGCACTGGACGGAGTAGCCGAAGTCCGGCGGGCCGGACAACGATGCCGAGAGCGGCTCGCTCGGGAAGAAGTGAAAGCTCTTCTTCACGGTCCCGGTCATCGTGACGACGATCGGATCACTGAACCCCGGTGTCGTCAGGTCGGCTTCCATCTTCACCGTAGACGTCCCGACGACCGAGCTGTCGGCCCGCAGCCAGGTGATCGTGGCGACGAACTTCATGCGGCCGGTGCTCTCGCAGTGGCTCCCCGGGATCTTGTCGGAGCCGGTGAACGTCGCGTGGTCGATCCCCGAGGGGGCGGCGCCCGCCGAGCCGTCGCCGCAGGCGCCGAGCTGCGCGCTCCAACTCGCGCTCGACGGGCCGCGCCCGCGGCTCGAACCCGACATGGTCTCCTTGTCCTGCAAGCCGGGAACGAACCCCACCGTCGTGGAGTGCATCGCGCACTCGACCGTCCCGGTGACGGGAGGCACCCTCGCGGCCCCTGCCGGGACGGCCGTCACTGCCACCAGGAATCCGACGAACAGAGCTCCGAACCCCGCTCGCATTCGCATGGCCCTTCCACGAGAGCTTGCATCCGGCATGCTAAGAGGTTGCGCCCCCGTTGCGTGCGGTGCCAGGGGGAAAGGTCCCCTCTTCGCATGCCCGCACGGATCCTCGGAGATGGGTGCGTGGCGCGTCGCAACTGTCGCCGGCACGGTGGAATAGCCGGCACGTCCTGCTCGTTGCACAACGACATCCGCACCTTCCTCGCTACGGCTAGGGAGGGCGTCACGTTGGCCCCGATGCCCCCTGCCCGGCTTCGGGGCCTCGGCGCGCGTGCGGCTCGGCGCGTCAGGCCGTTTTCGGAACGTTCGACCGTGCCAGACGCGGTTCAGCGTGCCGAGAATGGTGGCGGTGGATCAGGGGACGATGCGGGTGGCGCCGGCGAAGCCCTTGGTCGGGTCCGTCCGTGCCTCGGCGACGACGACGCCGTAGGCCCGGCCCTTCGCCTCCACGTCCATGTTGTCGCCGATGTACATCGTCACGTGCTCGGAACCGTCCGGCCCGTAGGTGAGCAGGTCGCCCGGGCGGAGCGTGGCCGGCGTGACCGGGACGCCGATGTGGAGCTGCGCACCGGAGAAGTGCGGCAGGCCCAGGTGGAGCTGTGCGTAGGCCGCCTTCGTGAGGCCCGAGCAGTCGAAGGTGGTCGGCCCGTCGGTGGCGTAGATGTACGCCTTGCCGACCTGACGGAGCGCGAAGAGCATGGCGTGCAGGACGTTCGGCGGCGTCGCGGCCCACGATGCCTGAAGTGCCGCGGCCGTGGCGGTCGCATCGGTCCCCGCCTTGCTCGTGGCGATCTGGACCGCGAGGTCGTGGCTGGCGGACTGCCACTTGGCGTCCGACTCGCGGGGCATCTGGGTCACCAGGAGCCGGGACAGCTCCTTGTCCGCCGAATCGGCGAGCAACGCGATCGGGCTCGGGCCGGTCGGCACGTAGGTGAGGACGCCGTTGACGATGCTGAGCGTCCCGCTGCTGTCCGCGAGCTTGTCGAGGAGCCGGTTGACCCGCGCGATCGCGTCGTCGAGCTGCGCGCCGACCTTGACCCGCTCCGCGCGCTCGTCCTTCAGCTGCGCGTCGAGCTCCGTCACCGCGTGATCGAAGGACTTGATCTTCTCGCGGGTCGCGGCATCGACCGCACCGACGAGGTAGAGCGCGCGCTCCTGATCCAGGCCGTGATCGACGATGACGCCGAGCTGCCATCCCGACGACTGCCCGCGGTACGTCGCGACCGCGCGGTCGAGGCGCTCGGCTTCTTCCCGCTTGCGCAGGGCGCGGATGGTCGCGACCTTCTTCTCGTGGGTCATGATCGCCTCGTCCAGCTGGTCGCGCCGCTGGGAGACGAGGTCCACACGCGCCCGCTCCAGCACGAGCTCTTCCATTGCGGCGACGAGCGAGTCGTCCGGGAGCAGGACGCCCGCCTTCTTGAGCTCGGGCGGACCGGCGGTCGGCGTCTGATCCGCGATCGCAGCCGGATCGGTGGACGGCGTCGTGGTCGTCGACGTGGTGCTCGAGCTGGACGGCTTCTTGTCCGGCTTCGTCGTCGTGGTCGTCGTCGACGTGCTGGAGCTCGTGCTCGACCCGTCAGGGAGTGACGGATCCGTGACGCCGGAAGGAGTCGTCACGTCCGATCGGACCAGCGCGCCCCGTGGGCGCGACGAAGACCAGCGCGCTCAAGGCCACGATCGCCACGCAGAGCGGCGCCCGGCGAATCCCGCTTCTCAAGTTCCGAACGCGCAAATCCCACCCAAACTGCGTAGCGAGCCTCAACCAGAAACCACGGAACGTGGCTGTGCGCAGGTTAGTCGCTCACCTTCCCGAGACGATCCCGGGTCGATCACGGTTCACCTGGTGTTCTCGCACTGTCCGCCACCATCCGGCAGCTTTCACCACAGTGTCTTCGGCGCCCGAAGTGGCCGACCTGAGGGGCATCGGGTGACCGATCGGTCCGTCCCGCTACTGCTGCTTGCAGCCGAGGAACGCGTCGCTTCCCGGGCCGGTGTTCAGCGCGTACGCGCACAGGAGCTCGACGCCACCCCAGTTGGGGCTGTTGACCGGGGCGAAGCTGAAGCCGGCGTTCGGGCCGGCCGAAGGGAAAGCGGACTGGACGTCCGGGCGCAGCGTCCCGGTCGGGCCCGAGTACGTCTGGAAGAACACGTCGTTCGGCGATTCGTCGAGCCGGTGACCGAGCGCCCGCACCTGGATCGTGAGCGGTCCGCCCGCGTCGGGGTCGTAGGCCCACCCCGACGGTGCGGTCGCGTTCAGTGCGTATCCGACGTTGGAGAACCCGGCTGAGTCCAGGTTGCCACGGGGATCGTGCGGGCCGGCACTCGGCACCCAGGTGATCGTTCGGGTTGTGCAACCGATGGTCGCGTTCTGCGTGCCCTGGTTCCCGGAGTTCTGGGCGTAGACGCAGATGAGGTGGGCGCCCTGCGTGATCGGCAGACTCAGGTCGAACCCCGTCGTGGGGCTGAGCCCGAGCGCGGCGCGAACATCGGGCCGCGGGAGTCCGGCCGTACCCTGCATCACCTTCCGGCCGTCGTAGAAGACGCGGCAGCTGGGTCGTGGGATCCCCGTCGCGGTCGCCGGCCCAGCCCTGGAGCCGGATGAGCCCGGGGCTGGCGGTGGCAGTGTCGAGTGCGCCGAGCGGGTTGAACGGACTGGGTCCGGGCGGGAGCGCGTACCCCCGACAACCGACCGGTGTCTTCGTGGCCCCACCGTTCGTCACCGCGTAGGCGCAGAAGAACGTCGGGTTGGGCGACGGCACGTAGTTCTTGGTCGTGAAGTGCCAACCGGTGGACGGCCCGGCTCCGGGCACCGCGGCGGCGACGTCGGGGCGCGCGTCACCGGTGTGCGCGACTCCCATGAAGTAGCTGTCGATGTACACGTAGATCGTGACGGGCTGACCCGATGCCGCGGGGTCCGACGCCCATCCGGAGAGGTAGCGGATGTTGTCGAAGCGGATGGACACGCCGTCGAACGAGCCGATCGGATGTGCGGGCGCGGCCGTCGCGGTCGTCGCTGCGACCCCGACCAGACCCGCCAACGTCACCGCGAGCACCGCCACGCCTGCCATGAGCCGGTTGCGCATCTCGTAAGCCTAGGTGCACGTGGGCGTCGCACAACCCCGTCGACCAAGACGCGAAACGGGAGGGCCGAAGCCCTCCCGTTCCCTGAGTCCAAACGTCGTTGCGTAGTTACGCTGACGTCAACGTGCTCTCGACTAGTTGACCTTGAGTGCCTTCAACGCGGTGATGTTCCCCGTCGAGCTGATGCACACCGCACCCTTGAACTTGCCAGGAACCTTCATCCCGCTCGTGTCCGCGGTCACAGTCCCAGCAAACTTGTCGGCCGTGGGGTTGGTGGCCGGCGGGGGCTGGTGCTTCGCGGGCTTCACGTACCCCGGGCACTTCGTGGCCTTCGTGGCGACGAGTCCCGCGGCTCCGAAGGTGCTGGTCTTCCCGCTGATCCAGGTGACGGTTCCGCCAAGCGCCAACGACGTGGTCGGGAGCGGCATTGAAGATGCACCGGTGTTGCACCTGCGGCGTCGACGCATCCGCTGATGGTGACGGTGCCGGTAACGGTTCCGGTGACGGTCGTGCACGTCACTTTGCCTTTGGGTCCAACCGCCCATGCCTGGCCCGCGCCGAACAGCGCGACTCCAGAAATCGAAAGGGCGAGCGCGGCCCCCAGTACCCGTCGGCTTCGCATACTTTGCCTCCTAGTGCGTTGTGCGGAGGTCCCGACTGCTAGGGATCCCCACGGTTCCCCCCGGATCCGAAGGATGGCCGCATGCTAAAGCGCCTGTGCCAGGACTGCAATCACCCTCGCGGCGGTGGAGAAGGAGCTCCTGCTTCAAATGCCGTTTCTCGCAGGTCAGATGCCGTGTGCCCGGGGCGGGACTTGAACCCGCACGCCCTTGCGAGCAACGGATTTTGAGTCCGTCGTGTCTGCCATTCCACCACCCGGGCCGGGGTCGCCCGTGCATCATCGCAGGTGGGTGACATCCCCTACGCTCCCTCGGAAGTCACGGGGGATGTCATGAAGGTTCGGTCGTTGCGCGCGGCGTTCATCGCGGTCATCGCGCTCGGGGTCATCGTTGCCCCCACGAGTGCCGGCGCCGCCACCAGGAAGGATCCGGTCCTTCCGGTCCGTCACATCACGCTGACGCTCGTCGACCACAGCCGACCCACCGTCGACCCCGCGCACGGCCGCAGTGCGCCCACGCGCACGCTCGTCACCGAGGTCTACATCCCGAAGGGCACGGGCCCGTTCCCACTCGTCGTCATGGCCCACGGCAACGCCGGCAACCCCGGGAAGCTCTCGGAGCTGCTGACCCACTGGGCCCAGGCCGGCTACGTGGTCGCGGCCCCGGCGTTCCCGCTCACGAACGACCTGACCAGCATCCCGACGGTCATCGGCGACTACATCCATCAGCCCGGCGACATCAGCTTCGTCATCGACCAGGTGCTCCACCGCGCCAAGGTCAAGGGCTCGCCGCTGTACCACCACGTCGACGCGCAGCACATCGGCCTGGCCGGTCACTCGCTCGGCGGCGCCACCGTGTACGGCGTCGGCTTCAACTCGTGCTGTCGCGACCCGCGGGTGAAGGCCGTCATCGCCATGGACGCGATCAAGCTGCCGTTCGGGAAGCACCGCTTCTCGTTCACGGGCAAGCCCCTGATGCTGATCCACATCAAGGGCGACCCCGTCGTGCCGTACTCCTTCTCGCAGGACATCTACGCCGTGGCCGCGCCGCCGAAGTACCTCATGACCTTGAGCCAGGGCATCCACTTCGAGCCCTACGAGAACGCGCCGAGCCCCCACGACGCCGCGGTGATGGCCGCGACGACGACCTTCTGGGACGCGTACCTCAAGGGTCGGGTCGTGGATCGGCAGCGGGTCGTGACCGCAGGGACCCAGGCCGGTCTGAGCACGGTCACCGCCAAGCTGCGCTGAGCCCCGCCACGGAGGGTGAATCGCGGTGTCACGGCGACTCTGAGCCCCATGTCACTCCAACGCCGATTGCGTCACCTTGCCCGTCCACGGGGCGGTAATCTTCGGTGGGGAGAGCGGGAGTGGAGGGGAGCAGGGGCGATGGAGTCGTTACCGGTTTTGATCATCGTGGGGCTGGCACTGATCACGCTCGTCGCGATCATCGTCGCCCCGTCACGAAAGGTGCGGGCGGAACGGCGGATGCCGAGCGACGTGCAGGCGCGGGTGATGCTCGGTGAGTCGCCGGACGAGATCGCGGCGGCCATCACACCCCGCGAGGAGTCCACGGTCGAGCCGTTTCCACCCGCCGCCAGCTAGCCCAAGAGCGTTCAACCGCCGGAAACGAAGCCGGAGGTACGCTCCGGGCTGCCCCGGCGGGCTCGGATGCCCGCGCCACCTCTCCCTGCGGAGCACAGCTGCGTGGACACCGCCGTCATCTTCCCCGGTCAGGGAACGCAACAGCCCGGCATGGGCGTCGCGTGGCGTGACAACGAGGCGTGGGGCGTCGTCGAGCGGGCCGAGGCCGCGCTCGGTGAGCCCCTGGCGCAGCTCCTCCTCGACGCCCCGGCGGAGACGCTGGCCCGCACCCGGGAGGCCCAGCTCGCGGTCCTCCTCACCTCGCTCGTGATCTGGGACGCGGCCCGCGCGGGCATCGACCAACCGGTGGCGTTCGCCGGCCACTCGCTCGGCCAGGTCACCGCCCTGATCGCGTCCGGCGTGATGACCGTGGAAGACGGCGTCCAGCTCGCCGCGAGGCGGGCCGAGCTCACCCAGGCCGCAGCCGACGCGCACCCGGGCCGCATGGCGGCCCTGCTCGGCGCCACGGTCGAAACCGCCGAGGACGCCTGCACGGCCATGCCCGACGCGGTGTGGCTCGCGAACGACAACGCGCCGGGCCAGGTCGTCATCGCCGGCACCCCGGAAGGCCTCGACGCCGGAGTCGCGCACGCCAAGGAGCTCGGGGTCCGCAAGGCGATGCCGCTCAACGTCGGCGGCGCGTTCCACACGCCACTGATGCGTGAAGCGGCCGACGGCCTGGTGCCGGTGCTCGCTGACGTCGAGCTTCACGCGCCGACCGCGCCGGTGGTCTCCAACCACGACGGCGCGGCGTACGTCGACGGTGACGGCTGGCGCGAGCGATCGGCCCGTCACGTGTCTGTACCGGTGCGCTGGCGCGAAGCGCAGCTCACGCTCGCCGGGCTCGGCGCGACGACCCTGCTCGAGGTGGGCCACGGCTCGATGCTCGCCGCACTCGCGAAGCGCACGATCCCCGATGTCACGGTCGTCGGCCTGTCGACCCCCGACGACCTCGCGGCCCGGATGGAGCGCGCGTGAGCAACCGCGCGTTCGTCGCCGGCTGGGGTGCCGCGGTCCCCGAGGGAGTCGTCACCAACGCCGACCTCGAGGCCCGCCTCGACACCTCGGACGAGTGGATCGTCGAGCGGACGGGGATTCGCGAACGTCACGTCGCCGCGGCCGAGGACACGACGGCCAGCCTCGCCATCGCCGCCGGGGCCGCCGCGATCAAGCGGGCCGAGCTGACGCCGGACGCGATCGACCTGCTCGTGCTCGCGACGGCGACGCCCGAGCAGCCCATCCCCCACACCGGCGCCTTCGTCGGTGAGGGCATCGGCCTGCGCTGTGGCTCCTTCGATCTCGGGGCCGGATGCGCCGGGTTCGTCTACGCCCTGGTCGCCGGTGCCTCGATGCTCACCACCGGCGCGCTCGACCACGTCCTCGTCGTCGGTGCCGAGACGCTCTCGCGCATCGTCAACCCGCAGGACCGTGGGACCTGCATCCTCTTCGGGGACGCGTCAGCCGGTGTCGTCCTCGGTCGGGGTGTGGGCTCGGGCGGTCCCGGGATGCTCGCGTGGGACCTGGGTTGCGACGGTTCCGCCGCGGGGCTGCTCGAGGTCCGCGCGGGTGGCAGCCGGCGGCCGACGAGCGCGGAGACGCTCGCCGCCGAGGACCAGTACCTGCGCATGGCCGGTCAGGAGGTCTTCCGTCGCGCCGTGCGCGTCGTCGTCGACTCTTCCGTCGCGACGCTGGCGCGGGCCGAGGTCAGTGCCGCGGACGTCGACTGGTTCATCCCCCATCAGGCCAACGTCCGGATCATCGAGGCCGCGAGCAAGCGGTTGGGGATCCCGAGCGAGAAGACGATCGTCAACATCGACCGCTACGGCAACACGTCCGCGGCGTCGATCCCGCTCGCGCTCACCGAGGCCGCCGAAGATGGTCGCCTCCAGCCGGGCCAGCTCGTCCTCCTCTCGGGGTTCGGGGCCGGAATGGCGTGGGCCAGCGCGTTGCTGCGTTGGGGCACGCCATGACCACGAGCCGCGTCGCGTTCGTCACGGGCGGTTCGCGTGGCATCGGGCGGGCGACCGCGGTCGCGCTCGCCGCGCAGGGTCACCGCGTCGCGCTCTGCTACTCGCAGGACGAGGCGGGCGCCAAGGACGCGGTCGTCGCGATCGAAGCCGCGGGCGGAACCGCGCTGGCGGTCTGCGCATCGGTCGACGACGTCGCCGCGGTCGACGCCGCGTTCGGTGAGATCGAATCCGGGCTCGGCCCGGTCGAGATCCTGGTGAACAACGCGGGCATCACCCGCGACGGCTTGATCGCCCGCATGAGTGACGAGAACTGGGACTCCGTGCTCGGTGTGAACCTGTCGGGCCCGTTCCACACCATCCGCCGCGCGGTGCCCAAGATGATGCGCGCACGCTTCGGCCGCATCGTGAACGTCGCGTCGGTGGTCGGGCACGCCGGTGGTGCCGGGCAGGCCAACTACGCGGCCGCAAAAGCGGGCCTGCTCGGGCTCAGCCGGTCGGTTGCCAGAGAGCTCGGCAGCCGTGGCATCACCTGTAACGTGGTCGCACCCGGGCCTATCGTGACGGGAATGACCGAAGCGATGGGTGAAGAGTGGTTGGCGGGCGTTGGCGCCCTCGTACCTCTCGGCCGGCCTGGTACCGCCGAGGAGTGTGCGGCAGTCATCGCGTTCCTGTGCTCCGATCCCGCCGGGTACGTCACCGGCGCACTCGTTCCGGTCGACGGCGGCCTCGGCATGGGAGCGTGACCTCCACCGTGGCGCATCTCCGGCCGGCGCCGTCCCCCATCAATCCCACCTAGCGAGGAGAAACCCTGCATGGAGCGTGACGTGGCCCTCGTCGCCATCCGCGATGTCGCCGTCGAGGTGTTGAGCGTCGAGCCCGACGCCGTCACCGAGGACGCCCGCTTCAAGGAGGATCTCGACGCCGACTCCCTCGACCTCGTGGAGCTCGTCATGGGGCTCGAGGAGCGATTCGACGTGACCATCCCGGAGGAAGACCTCGAAGGGGTCGCGACCGTCGGCCAGGCGGTCGACCTCGTGCTCTCGAAGGACCCCGGAACGGCGTGACCGAGCGATCCAGGAGCACCAAGCATGAGTGAGCACCTCGATCATCGCGGCCGCCCCCGGGTGGTCGTCACCGGGGTCGGGCTGCAGACGCCCGCCGGCGCGACGCTCGACACGGTCTGGTCCACGCTGCTGGCCGGGCGCTCGGTCGCAGCTCCGATCCGGCGGTTCGACGCGTCTCCGCTCTCGGTGCGCTTCGGCTGCGAGTTCATGGACTTCGACCCGGTCCCGTACCTCGGAGCCAAGGAGAGTCGCCGGGTCGACCGCGCCGCTCAGATGGGATTCGCGGCCGCGGCCGACGCGCTCGCCGACGCGGGTGACGTCGGCGTCGATCCCGCTCGGGCCGGCGTCATCGCGGGTACCGGAATCGGCGGGCTGATCACGCTCGAGGACCAGGTCAAGACGTACATGGAGAAGGGACCCGACCGGGTCAGCCCGTTCTTCGTGCCGATGATGATGGCGAACGCCACCGCGGGGATCATCGCGATCCACCTCGGGTGGACCGGCCCCAACCTCTGCATCAGCACCGCATGCCGCGGCGAGTGCCAACGCGCTCGGTGAGGCGACGCGACTCATCCGCGACGGGTTGGCCGACGTCGTGATGTCGGGCGGCACCGAGTGCGCGATCACGCCACCCGCGGTGGCCGCCTTCGCCCGGATGGGTGCGTTGAGCAAGCGCAACGACGAGCCCGAGCTCGCATCCAGGCCCTTCGACGCTGACCGGGACGGCTTCGTGATGGGCGAGGGCGCAGCAATGGTCGTCCTCGAGCGGGCCGATCGGGCCGAGGCCCGTGGGGCGCGCGATCTACGGAGAGATCGCGGGGTACGGCACGAACAGCGACGCCTTCCACATCACCGCCCCGTCGCAGGGCGGTGCCGGGGCCGCCGCGTGCATGCAGCTCGCGATCGACGACGCGGGACTCACCGCGACCGACATCGGCCACGTGAACGCGCACGGCACCTCGACCGCGCTGAACGACTCGGCCGAAGCCGAAGCCATCCGCAAGGTGTTCGGCGATGCCGCGCCACCGGTGACGTCGACCAAGGGCGTGACCGGTCACCTCATCGGCGCGGCCGGCGCGCTCGAAGCCATCGCATCGCTGCAGGCGGCGCGCACCGGGCTCGTACCGCCGACCGCGAACCACCACCGCCTCGGCGACGACATCGTCGAGATCGATGTCGTGCACGGCGAGCCGCGATCCGTCGCCGCGGCTCCCGCGATCTCGAACTCGTTCGGGTTCGGCGGCCACAACGCGTCGCTCGTGCTGGTCCCCGCGCCCTGATGCTCCTCGACGGCAAGCGCATCCTCGTCAGTGGTGTGCTGAACGACGCGTCGATCGGCTTCGGGGTCGCGAAGCTCGCGCAGGAGCAGGGGGCCGAGGTGATCCTCACGTCCTTCGGGCGCGTGATGAGCCTCACCAAGCGGACCGCGCGGAAGCTGCCGTCCGAGCCCGAGATCGTCGAGCTCGACGTGACCAACGCGGAGGACCTCGCGGCCCTGGCCGCACGGGTCGGCGGCAAGATCGACGGTGTGCTCCACGCCATCGCGTTCGCGCCCGAGTCCTGCCTCGGCGGTGGCTTCCTCGAGGCGCCGTGGGAGGACGTCGCGGTCGCGTTCCAGGTCTCGGCGTACTCGCTCGCCGCGCTCGCCCGGGCCGCGCTGCCGTTGATGAGCGAGGGCGGCTCGATCGTCGGGCTCGACTTCGACAACCAGTCGCAGGCGTGGCCGGTCTACGACTGGATGGGCGTGGCGAAGTCCGCGTTCGAAGCGACCGCGCGCTACCTGGCCCGCGAGCTCGGACCGCGCGGGATCCGCGTGAACCTGGTCTCCGCCGGCCCCATCCGCACGCTTGCGGCGCGCAGCATCCCGGGCTTCGAGCAGTTCGAGGACGTGTGGGCGGCGCGCGCTCCCCTCGGTTGGGACATCCGCGACAACCACCCGGTCGCGCAGGCCGCGGTCGCGCTCCTCTCGGACTGGTTCCCCGCGACGTCCGGCGAGATGCTGCACGTCGACGGTGGCTTCCACGCGGTCGGCGCATAGTCGCTCGCCTCGACGTGTCGAACCCCCTGACGCGTCGAGACCCCGGCTCGGGAGGGCGAGTGAGTCAGGGTCTCGAGACGCTCGCATGGCCTTGTCCCTGCCGCGGACGGAGAGGGGTGGCACTCTGCGATTGGGTCTCGACCCTCTGCAGGGTCCGGGCTGGAAGCCGAGAACTCGTAGCCGAGGCTAGACCCCGAACGCGCGGCCGCGCGCGCCAATTCCGGAGGGTTCCGGTCGGACGATTTTCGGGATCAGACGCCGGAATGCCCCATGCCGGTCATGTCGTCGTGGTGACGACCGCGACGGGCCCGCAGTGCAGCCGAGGAAGCGGCTGGCGCCGGCGCGCTCCTCGGCGTGGGATGGGTGGGATACCGGTAGGACGGGACGTCGTCGAGGTCGGCGCCACCGTCGGGCAGCTGACGGTTCGGTGCAGCCTCCAGACGCAGACGAAGGGCTTCTCCAACTGCTCGGGAGACGGCACCCCGAGCTCCACGCTCGTGCCCGACGGTCGATGATCGATCACCTTGTCGAGTGCCCCACACGTTGGCAGACTCATCTCCATAGACGTGCAGACCTCTCCAGACCCCCGGAGGGTTGCTCATGGCAATCATCCACAACGACCGAACCCGGATCGCACCGCTCGCCTGCAACGTCGCCTACGTCGAGGACCGCGCCGTGCTCACTCTGACCGGCGAGCTGGACGTGTCGTCCGCACCCACATTGCGCCGCGAGGTCAACGCAGCCCTCGCGTTGCCGATCGTCGGCCTCACGCTCGACCTCGACGCCTTGGAGTTCCTCGACAGCAGCGGACTGCACTGTCTGCTGTCGGCGCGGAACGAGGCGGCCGATCGGGGCATCGGATTTGAACTCGTCCGCGTACCCCGTCATGCCCTACGAGTGATCGCCGTCACCGCCCTCAACGAGGTCCTCGGCGTGCCGACCGACTGAGCGAAGGCGCCTTCTACACGTGGGTCGCCTTCCCTCGACGTCGAGAAGCCGGTCCAGCACAACGCGACACGGCTCGGATCCTCACCGCCCCTCGGCTCGTCACCCCGAAGCGCTAGCACGGCGGCAAAGCGCGTCACGGTCTCCGCGGCACCAATCCATCCCCCGCGGGAGGCAAAGGCCCCGGTAGCGGGGCTTGTGCCTTCACTCCGCGGTCACGGCACCTGCCGCGCCGCGGCCAGCCTGGGGCCCAGGTAGATCACCGTGGCCGGCCGTGGCGAGAAAGCGCCACAGCGGGCAGTCTGTTCGGGTGAACGCTGGCGACGGCAGCGCCGACATCGCTCCGATACGTGTGTTCCGGATCGCGATCCCTGCATCTCGGATCGACACGTCTCACGCGTTCTACGAGGCGTTGCTCGGTATCCAGGTCGATGACACCGTGCCGTCCCGGCTGTACTTCCACTGCGGCGACGTGATCCTCGCGCTGATCGACTGGACCGTTGAAGGCAGAAATGGCCTCCGGCCGACACCGGACAACATCTACCTCGCGACCGGACACCTCGACGAGGTGTTTGCGGGGGCGGTTGCCGCAGGCGGGCGCATCACTTCGGCGATCGAACAACGGCCCTGGGGTGAGCGGTCGTTCTACTGCCTCGATCCGGACGGCAACCAACTCTGTTTCGTTGACGACTCGACGCTCTTTCTCGGCAGTGGAGCTGAGTGGGCGTGATCGTTGCTTCAGGGATGGGGTGGGGTGCAGTCGGTCAGCTTGTTCGTGGCCGCGACCGGGACCGCGAAGCAATAGTCGACGTCGGCTGCCAACCGAGCATTGCCTTCAGCGTTGGGATGGATATCGGACCCAACCCACTGGTCCACGCTGGCGCTGCACAATTCGTGGCCCTTGAACACCTGCGCATCGTCGACCAACAGGAAGGTCGCGCCGCCGGTCTGACCCCTCGCCGCCTTCTTCATCGCCGCCTTGACCGTCCGGTTCACCTTTGCAACCGTCTTGTTGAAGACCCCCGTGTTGGTGAACGCGCACGGGCTCGTCGGCGTACTCGCGAAGTCGAGGCCGCCATAGGACATGACCATGATCTTCGCCCCAGGCGCGAGCGACGACAGGCGCTCCAGGTGACTGATCAGGCTGGCCTTGATGGCCTTCAGGTTCGGCTTGCACTTCTTCTGGTCGAGGCACTGAACCAGACCAGCGTCATTGCCGCCGATGGACAGGCTGACGTAGGCGACCCTGGTCGTTGCAGTCTGATTCGCCGTGAGGCGGTCGAACTGCGGTGAGGGGTCGGGATCTGCCGGCTGGTGGTGGTCGAGGTCTGCGGTGGTTGCACCCGCGCACGCGTAGTTCTGCACGCCTTGGAGCGCTGGCGTCGTGACCACATTCGGGTACGCCTGGACCGAGCGGCTGCAGAGGCCGCTCTCGGGAATGTAGGGCCGTGCGCCGTACCCGGACGTGTACGAGTCACCGAGAGCGACATAGATCGGAGCACACGTATCGGCTCCTGCCGTCGGGGCCAACCCAACCATTGCAATCGCGAGGAGGGCGACGCCCAACCCCACAACTCGACGAGACGAACGCATCTGCCCTGCCCCCTTGCCCTCGGGTCGGCAACCTGTGGACCCGATGCCCGATTGATAGCTCCACAGCCTCGCGCGTCAACAAACACCACCTGAAGATCCGCTCAGGCCGAGCTCACAGGCGCCAAGCCCCAGCGACGGCGACGAGATGACGGGCTGCGAACGCCGATGTCGATGATGCCCGGAGTGCGAGATCGTCTACGAACGTGACGGCTCGGGACTGCTCGGGTTCGGTCAGGGGAACGGAACCGAGTGACCCCGGCCAGACCTAGGCCTTCCGGGCCACGGGTCGAGGTGACAGATGGACCCTGTTGGTCGTGGTCATGATGCTCGGTTCTTGCGGTGTTGGTCGAGCACCTGGCGTGGTGTGCGTCCGGCCATGTAGTCGCTGTGGTTCGGCCTGCGGGTGTTGTAGTCGACGAGCCAGGTATTGATCTCGGCGCGGAGTTGGGTGAGCCGGTCGAAACGTCGCCGGTGAAGACGCGGGTCGCCAGCACTCCTGGAGCGCGGTGCCTTGGAACCGCTCGCACACCGCGTTGTGGTTCGGTGAGCGTGGCGGAGTCCGGTGGTGCGTGATCTCGACCTTCTCGAGGTGCTTGTCGAAGGGGGCGCTGAACTCGGGACCGTTGTCGGTGAGGACCCCGGTGACCCTCACGCCGAGCCGACGCAGCTTGTTGATCACCAGGCCGAGGAACCGAGCTGCGATGTCGGTGTTCGATGGTCCGAGGAACACGTGACAGATCGCCCAGCGGGTCGCGGTGTCGACCGCGGTGAGCTGCCACACCGGCCCGACGCCTTTGAGGTTGCCGATGTAGAAGCTGTCGAGGGCCACCAAGTCACCGGGACGCGCCGCGAAGTGGCAGAACCCGAACGGGCCCTGCCGAGCATCGTCAGTGACCAAGCCGCTCGTGGCCGCGGTCAGCTGTGCGAGGGCTCCGACGCGCTGGCGTCGCCGACCGAGGCCATGACGGTTCAGGATCTTCTGGACCCCACTCGCCGAGATCACGAACCCTCGCTGGCCGAGGTCATGGGAGTAACGCCGAGCTCCCAACGTGGGCCGCACCACCGCCTCAGCCAACAGTTCGTCGACCACCCACGCCGGCGTCTGGTTCGGCATCGCCGGCGGCCGACGCCTTCGGCATCAAGGCCTCGCGACCCCCGCCCTCGATCCGACGTTGCCACCGATAGAACGTCGTGCGGGACACGCCGAACACACGACACGCTTCCGACACGGTGGTCTTCTCGGCGTGTTCCAAGACGCGGACACGCCGGTGGTAGATGATCTCGTCTGGCGTCACGGTGATGGGCTCCTTCGGCTCTTTGGTAGGAACCAAAGGGTCCATCGCCGTGGCCGCCATCTCGCGGACCTGCAACCTCAACTCGTGAACTGGAAGACCTAGCCCAGTCCCTTGAGGGCTTCCTCCGCCTTGCCAAATGTTGCCTTCGGGCTGACCTTGTAGAAGGCGTCGGCGATCTTGCCCTTCTCGTCGATGACGAACGCGGAGCGGATGATCCCCTGGTACTTGCGCCCGTACATGGACTTCTCGCCCCACACGCCCCACTTCTCGGCGACCGCGTGATCCTCGTCGGCGAGGAGCGGGAACCCGAGCTTGTACTTCTGGTCGAACTTCAGCTGCTTCGCGGGCGTGTCCGGGCTGATGCCCAGCACGACCGCGCCGAGCTTGGTGAGGTCCTTGCGGTGATCGCGCAGCTCACAGGACTGCGTGGTGCAGCCGGGCGTGTCCGCCTTCGGATAGAAGTACACGACGACCCGCTGGCCCTTGAAGTCAGAGAGCTTCACCTTGGCGCCACGTTGGTCCACGAGGGTGAAGGCCGGAGCCCGATCGCCTGCCGACAGCTGCGCCATTCGTCTCCTCCAGTCCGCACGACTTCTCTGAACGCGCCGTAGCATGCCGCGCGTGCGGCGCCGGGCGACAATCCACGTCGACGCGGCGTACGACGTCGTGGTCGCGGCAGCCCGGCGTGACCTCGCGCTCGACGACGACCTCACCGGCATCACCACCGCCGACGCCACCATCGAGGTCGTCGTCACGCCGGAGGACGATCTCCACACGAACGTCGAGGTCGTGGTGACCGACGACCTCTACGTTCCGTTCTTCCAGTGGTTCTTCGGACCGCCGCACCGACGATCGCTGAGCCGAGCCGCGCGCCACGCGGCCCAGACGATCGACGCGGGTGCGACCGGCGGCACCGCGCCCGAGCCGCTGCGCCGGTCACTGTTCCTGCCTCCGGTGACCTTCACGCCGAAGCAGGCGGGGCTGATCGCCTCCGTTGCGCTCGCCGCGACCCTCGCCGGCTTCGGCTCGGCCCTGTTCGGCCAGAACGTGGACCCGATCGCCAAGAGCTTCGGCGTCTCCAACGCGACGCTCGGGGTCTCCCTCGCGGTGACCCGGGCCGGTGTGCTGTTCGCGTTGCTGGCCACCGCGCTCGCCGACCGGCGCGGTCGCCGGATCGTCCTGCTCTGGTCCGTCACCGCGCTCTGCATCGGCAACCTCATCTCGGCCGTGTCCCCGAACATCGAGCTCTTCACCGCGGCCCAGCTGATCGTGCGTGCGGCGGTCAACGCGGTGGTCGTCGTCGGTGGCATCGCGGTCGTAGAAGAGGCTCCGGAGGGCGCGCGCGCGTTCGCGGTCGCCATGCTCGGCCTGGCCGGCGGTGCGGGCTTCGCGATCTCCGTGGTCCTCCTGCCGACCGCGGATCTCGGCACGGAAGCCTGGCGCGGCGCATTCTTCGTCAGCGCCGCCACCATCCTGCTGATCCCGATGCTGGGCCGGCACCTGACCGAGACCCGCCGCTACGAGCAGCTCGCGGCCCGATCATCGGACCGGGGTCGCGTCCGCGAGGTCGTGGATCGAAGCTACCGACGCCGGTTCTGGCTCCTCGCCGCGGTCGGGTTCCTCACCAACATCTTCAGCGCGCCATCCGCGCAGTTCACGAACCGGTTCCTGTCCGACGAGCGGGGGTTCTCCTCGTCGGGCGTCGCCGCCTTTCGCGCGGTGACCGCGGGGATCCCCGGCCTGTTCGGGATCCTGCTCGCCGGGCGCGTCACGGAGACGCGCGGTCGCCGACCGGTCGCGGTCGCGAGCCTGCTCATCGGGACCGGGTGCACGATCGTCTTCTTCCTCGGCAACGGCCTCTTGCTCTGGACGTTCATGACGATCGCGATCGTCGCGGCCGCGCCCGCGGCGCTCTCGATCGGGACGATGGACGCCGAGCTGTTCCCCACCGAGGTGCGCGGCACCTCCAACTCCGGGCTGCTGATCGCGTCGGTGCTCGGGTCGGTGGTCGGGCTCGTCGTGGCCGGTCAGCTCTCCGACGCGATCGGCGGTCTCGGCAAGATCATCGCGTTGTGCGGCATCGCGCCGATCCTCGCCGCGATCTTCCTGGTTCCCCGCCTCCCCGAGACCGGTGGGCACGCGCTCGACGACGTCAGCCCGTCCAAAGTCTGAGTACGCTCCCGCACCGATGCCTGCCGCACGCGATCCGCTGAACGACTTCACCGTCTCGTCCTTCACCCACGACGGTCTGACCCGGCCCGTCTACCGCATCGGGTCCGGACCCGCGATCGTCGTCATCCACGAGATCCCGGGCATCACGCCCGAGGTCGCCGAGTTCGGCCGGCGCCTCGCCGCGGCGGGTTTCACGGCCGTCCTCCCGGCGTTGTTCGGCGACCCGGGAAAGCCGATGACGTTCGGCTACGTCGCCAAGAGCTTCGCGACCGGGTGCGTGTCGAAGGAGTTCCACGCGTTCGCGCTGCACTCCACCAGCCCGATCACGGTCTGGCTGCGCGCGCTCGGCGCCCAGGCCCACGAGGAGTGCGGAGGGCCGGGCATCGGCGCGGTCGGGATGTGCTTCACCGGCAACTTCGCGCTCGCGATGATGGTCGACGACCGGCTCCTCGCCCCGGTGCTGAGCCAGCCATCCCTTCCACTCCCGCTGGGCAAGAAGCGCGAAGCGGATCTCGCGATCAGCCCGAGCGACCTCACGAGGGTCAAGGAACGGGTCGCCGACGGGACGTGCGTGCTCGGCCTGCGGTTCACCCGCGACCGCGCGGTGCCGCCCGCCCGGTTCGAGACGCTGCGACGTGAGCTCGGCGACGGGTTCCTGTCCGTCGAGATCGACTCGTCACCCGGCAACGCCTTCGACATCAAGAAGGCGGCGCACTCGGTCCTCACCAACGACCTCGTGGACGAGCCGGGCCATCCCACCAGAGATGCGCTCGATCAGGTCCTGATGTTCTTCTCGGACCGCCTGCTGCGCGACACGCCGACAGCCTGAGCCGGCCGTCCCGGACCGAAGCGTCAGGTCGCGGCGAACCTCGCCGAGCACAGCACGTTGCCAGCCGGATCGACCAGGCGCACCATGTCCGGAGCCCCGCTTCTGCCTCCGCTCGGCAGCTCACCCGCCCAGGCCCCGTGGCCGCCGGAGACCACGACGTGACCCAGTGCGGTGACGTCATTCTGGGCGTCGACCGACTCGATGCGGTACATCCCGGTCTTCACGCCGTAGTTCACGTCGACGAACACGTAGCGCTCGCCGCCGGAGGTCATGAAGGCGTCGCCGGCCCGCCGACCACCGTTGCCGATCATCGTCGCCGACGCGACGTCCGAGGAGGACGACCCCGAGCCACGGGCGTCGAGGATGCGCACTGCGGCGACGCTCGCGATCATGACCAACGCGACGACCGCGGCCAGTGCGAGGACCCGCTGCGTGATGGAGCGGCGCGGGACCCTGGACTGATCGGCACGCAGGCGCTCGAGGGTGCGGGTCTCGAACCCGGCCGGTGGCTCGGCCTCGGCCAAGAGGGTCGGGAGCACATCGACCGTCGCCGCCCACTCTCCCGACTCCGCTCGGCAGGACGCGCAGGTGTCGAGGTGCGCGAGCACATCGGCTCGCTCGGTGCCACTGAGGATCCCCAGCGCGAGCTCGGGCAGTCGGTCCGAAGTCGACGCGCAGTCGTTCGTTACGCCCGGGCCGTTCATTCCGATGCCTCCGTGTCGTCGACGAGCGCGGCGCGGAGTCGCTGCATCGCGGTGCGAATGCGCGTCTTCGCGGTGCCGAGCGGGATCGACTCGCTCTCCGCGATCTCGCGCGCGGTCTGACCGAAGAACGCCGCGAGGACCAACGCGCGGCACTGGTCGGGCGGGAGCTCCGCGAGTGCAACCTGCAGGCGCTCCGTGTCCGAGCTCAGGACCGCGAGGTCGTCCGGTCCGCGCTCGACGTGCGGGTCGCGCCGGGCGAGGATCTCCGAAGGGTCGACGATCACGATCCGGCGCAGTCGCACGGTGTCGATCGCGAGGTTGCGGGCAATCGTGAGGAGCCACGCGCTCACGGTCCCTCGGCGCGGGTCGAAGGCCTCGGACCGCTGCCACGCGCGGAGGAACGTCTCCTGCGCGACGTCTTCGGCGAGGCGCGCGTCATTCACGATCCGCAGTGCGACTCCGAACACCCGGCGCTGGAACCGCTCGATGAACGCCGCGGTCGCGTCAGGGTCACCGGTCGCCAGGCCGTCCAGCAGCGCGTCGTCGGAAACCACCCACACACCAGTGCTACGGGCGGAGCGGGGCGACGGATTGGTGCGAATCCACACCCGGAACGCTAGCGGGCGAGCCCGCGGGCAATCCCGTAGCGCGCTCCGGACGTAGACGCGCTCAGACCACGCCCACAAGGAGATGCAGATGTCGAAGGTCCTCGCCGTCACCGTCCTGACCGTCACCGCCGCGCTCGGCGTCACGGCCTGCAGCAGCGGCTCGTCCAGCTCGTCGGGCTCATCGAGCTCGACCACGAAGGCTGCGGCGGCGGCACCGGTCACCCTGTCGGGCAAGGTCAACGACAAGGGCACCAAGAACGTGAGCACCAAGGGATCGACCGCCACGGTCGACCTGGATCTCTACAACTTCTACTTCGAACCGTCGTTCGTGAAGGTCGCGCCGGGTCAGAAGGTCACGATCGAGCTCCACAACGAGGGCAGCGTGCCGCACACCTTCACGTCGCCCAAGCTCAACATCGACAAGGAGCTCCAGCCCGAGGGCAAGGCGACGATCACGGTGACGATGCCGGCGTCCGGCACGGTTCCCTTCTACTGCCGCTTCCACAAGGACAACGGCATGCAGGGTGCGATGTACATGACCACCAGCTGACCCACGGTTCGGGAAGGCCTCCCTCGGCCGGACCGGGTCCCCCCGCCCCGTCCGGTGACGACTTGGGCGGGCGCGCGCTCCGGATGCGCGCGCCCGCTCAAGTTCTCTTCGCGATTTCGTCGATACGCGAACCAGTCCATGCCACCCGAGGGGGAAGCTCTGCCCACTTCAGCCGCAGATGTGGCCCTGCTGCTCCGCCGCACCGGCTTCGGCGGCACGCCCGCCGAAGTGGACGCGCTGACGCCCCTCGATCTCCCCGCGATCGTCGACCAGCTGCTCGACTTCTCGACGAACGACATCGACACGCCACCCCTCAGTCTCGGGAGCGCAACCGTCGCGGACTGGCAACAGCTCGTGGACCTGCAGAAGTGGTGGCTGGACCGCATGGCGACGGCCCCGCGACCGCTCCAGGAGAAGCTGACCCTCTTCTGGCACGGCCACTTCGCCACCGGCCAGGACAAGGTCAACAGCACCGTCGACATGTACGCCCAGAACCGGCTCTTCCGCGCCGAGGGCCTCGGGAGCTTCGAGAACCTCGTGCAGAAGATGTCGCTGCAGGTCGCGATGCTGATCTACCTCGACAACGACCCCAACTCGAAGGGCTCGCCGAACGAGAACTTCGCCCGCGAGCTCATGGAGCTGTTCACCCTCGGCGTGAACCAGTACACCCAGGACGACGTCGTCGCGTCCGCCCGGGCGTGGACCGGGCACAACGTCGACTACAACGCGGTCCCCCGCTCCTACCGCTTCTACCCGGAGCGTCACGACGACGATCCGAAGACCTTCATGGGGACGACCCAGAACTGGGACGGCCCCCAGATCATCACCCGCATCCTCACCGTCGAGCCGCAACGGTCGATCGCGGCCCGCTTCATCGCGAAGAAGCTGTGGACGTTCTTCGCCTACTCGAACCCGAGCACGGCGATCCTCGACGACCTCACCAACGCGTTCGTCGGTTCGAACCTCGACATCCGGACCGTGCTGCGCGCGATCTTCCTGCACCCGGAGTTCTACTCGGACACCTCCCGACAGGGACTGGTGCGCAGCCCGGTCGAGTGGGTGGTCGCGTGCCTCAAGGCCCTCGGCATGACCGCGCAGGACCGCGACCCGCAGTGGTGGATGGACCAGATGGGCCAGTCGCTCTTCTACCCTCCGAACGTCGCGGGCTGGAAGAACAACGCGTACTGGATCAACTCCACGGCGCTCTGGGCCCGCGCGGACTTCGCCCGCAACCTGACGTGGGCCGCCAACGATGCGGGCTTCCTCGCCGAGATCATGCAGCGCGATCTCGTCACGAACCTGCACTCGATGGCCCCTGCCGACGCGATCGATCTCGCCTACAGCCGCTTCGGGCTCACTGCCGAGTCCGGCTCGGTGTCGCCGTACGTGCGCGGGGTGCTCATCAACTGGCTCGACGGCCAGTGGTCGACGGAGTACGCGCCGACCTACTCCTGGACCCACTGGGCCCCGATCGAGCTCACCACGATGATGATGCTCACCCCCGACTTCCAGCTCGCCTAGGAGCGCCCGGTGCTCGACGAAGACTTCGATGACCTTGCGCTCCAACGGCTGTCCGTCCCTCCGCGCGCGCCGGGTGGGATGACGCGACGACGGTTCCTCCAGCTCACGGGCGCGGGCGCCGGGCTCGCCGCCGGCGCGTCCGCGCTCGGTCCGATGCTCAACCAGATGCGCGCGTTCGCCGCACCGCCGATCGGCCCGACCGACGGCGTGCTCGTCCTCCTGATGCTCGAGGGCGGGAACGACGGCCTCAACATGGTGATCCCGCGGGGCGTCGGGAAGTACTACGACCTGCGTCCGCACATCAGCATCCCCGCCGGCCAGGTGCTGCCGCTCAACGCGAGCACCGGACTGCACCCGAACCTGACCCGCATCAAGTCGCTGTACGACCAGGGGAAGGTCGCGGTCGTCCAGGGCGTCGGCTACCGGCCCGCCGACCTCAGCCACTTCACGTCGATGGGCATCTGGATGAACGGCTGGGGCGGCGGGAGCCAGCCCGGCGGCCCGACCGGCTGGATCGGTCGCTACCTCGACGGCTTGCCGAACGCGGCCAACGAGTCGCTGCTCGGCGTCGTGATGGGGAGCTCCGTGCCGCTGCACATGGTCGGGGCCGTCGCTCGTGCCTCCGGGCTCCCCCAGGACATCAGCGGTGCGTTCGGCGTCAACCGCACCCAGGCGGAGGACGGTCGGATGTTCGATGCGATCTCCGCGTTCGGCAGCGGTCCGACCCAGCTCGGCCCGTGGGGCGACCTCATCGCGAAGACCGAACGCAACACGCTGGACCTCTCCCAGCGGATCCAACCCGCGTACCAGGGGACGCTGCCGACGAGCGACCTCGGCCAGAAGCTCGTGCTGTGCGCGCGGCTCATCAACGCCAACCTGGGAATCCGCGTCCTCAGCACCAACATCGGGGGCTTCGACACCCACTCGGACCAACCGACCACGCAAGCCGCTCTCATGACGGACATGAACGCGTCGATCGGCGCCTTCTACGACGCGCTCTCGGCCACGTTCAGGTCCCGCGTCACGCTCATGACCTTCTCGGAGTTCGGGCGGCGCCCCGAGGACAACGACACGAGCGGCACGGACCACGGCACCGCAGCTCCGCACTTCGTGATCGGCGACGGTGTGAACGGTGGGCTCTACGGTGCCGCACCGTCACTGAGCCAGCTCGACCCGAACGGCAACCTCGTGAACTCGGTGGACTTCCGTCAGCTCTACGCCACCGTGTTGGACAAGTGGTTGAAGGCCGACTCCCAACAGGTGCTCGGCTACAACTTCGGCCACCTCGGGATCTTCAACCAGGCCGGCCCCGGCGGGACGACCGGCGCGGGCACCGGTGGCGGCACCCCCGCGGTTCCCACCCGGCCCGTCCGCCGCCTCCGCAAGCGCCTCACCTCCGCCTGACCGCGCCCGGCTGAGGTGAGGGGTTACTTGGTGGGGCGCTTCAGGCCGTGGCCGAAGAAGCCGCCCTTGGGGCGGGCGTGCGCGTGGTAGTGGTCCGGGATGTTGCGCATGTTGTCGTCGACGTAGTGCTCGAACCCGAAGTGCTCGGTGACGACGCCCGCGAGCTGCCCGTGCATGTGCTCGAGGTCCTCCGCCGGTGGTTCCGTCCCGTGTTGGCGCCAGACGACCATCGGCACCGCGCAGATCTCGCACTCGGCGATCCAGCACACGTCGTCCTCGTGATACCAGGGCGTGATGCGCGCGGCCTCACAGAGGTCGCAGTGGTCGGGCGGAGGGAACGCGCTCACGCGGTGCCGTTCACCAGGTGGCAGTCGAGCCAGTCCATCGTGCGGGGCCACGCGTCCTCGGACGCCTCGGGGTTGTAGGCCGGGCGCTCGTCGCAGAAGAAGCCGTGCTCGGCGTCCGGGTACCGGACGATCTCGGTCGGGACCGGTGCATCAGCCAGTGCCGCACGCAGCGCCTCGACGTCCGCGGTCGGGATCCCCTGGTCCTGATCGCCGAAGAGCCCGAGCCACGGCGTCTTGAGCGTCGCGCTCTCCTCGATGAGCGGCGGGAACTGTGGGAACCGTCCGGTGACGATGCCGCCGCCGTAGAAGCCGACCGACGCGCCGAAGGCCCGCCGCGCCGCGGCCAGGAACGTCACGCGACCACCGAAGCAGAAGCCGACGACGCCTATCGAGGCCGGATCGTGGCCCAGGGTCGCGAGGTGGGCGAACGCCGCGTCGAGGTCCATGACGATCCCGTCGTCGGTCAGCCCTTCGTACAGGGGCAGGACCTTCGAGAAGTCGTCGTACGACGCGGTGCCGCCTCCCGCGCGGTGGAAGAAGGCGGGCGCGACGGCATCGAAGCCGGACGCGGCGAACCGTTCCGTGACCCGCTCGATGTAGCGGTTCACGCCGAACGCCTCTTGCACGACGATCACCGCCCGCGTGGCGGGCCTCGACGGGCGCGCTTCGAAGCACGCCATGAGCCCGTCGGGCGTGTCCAGCTCCACGGTGCGCGGATTGACCCCTTCGGTCATGCAGCACTTCCTCTCGGTCGTTACGAGTCAGCGTCGAGGCCGGCCCGGAGCGAGGCCACGAACGCTCCCGCCTCCTCGGGGCCACCCCCGGCGAGCAGGCGCCGGACCAGCGCGCTGCCGACGATGACCCCGTCGGCCGTCGCCGCGGCTTCCGCCGCCTGCGCGGGGTTCGAGATCCCCAGGCCGAGCAGCACGGGCTTGTCGGTCGCAGCCTTGCACCGCTGCCCCATCACCTTCGCCTGGTCCTCGAGCTGGTCGCGCTCGCCGGTCACGCCCATCAGCGCGACGCCGTACAGGAACCCGTGCGTCCGCTCACCGATGCGCTTGAGCCGCTCGTCGCCGGTCGTCGGGCCCGCGAGCAGCACGGTCTCGATCCCGGCCTCGTCCGCGGCGTCACCCCAGCCGTCGAGCTCGTCGAGCGGGAGGTCGGGGACGATCGCCGCATCGACGCCACCCGCGACCAACGCCGCCGCGAACCGCTCGTGACCCATGTGCTGCACCGGGTTGTAATACGTCATGACGACGAGCGGGACGTCGACGTCGGCCTGAGCCAGGTCCGCGGCGATGCCCGCCGGAGTCGCGCCCAGGTCCAGCGCGCGCTGCGAGGCCTCCTGGATCGTGCGGCCGTCCATCACCGGGTCCGAGAACGGGATGCCGATCTCGATCGCGTCGGCCCCCGCGAGCGCCACTGCGCGCACGACGTCGAGCCAGGCCGCGCCGAGTCCGCCCGTGACGTACGGGACCAGCAGCTTCTTGCCCTCGTCGCGCCGCTTCCGGAGGACCGCTTCGAGGTTCATGCGAGCGGCTCGCCGGTCAACCGCTCCGCGACCTGCATCGCGTCCTTGTCGCCGCGTCCGGAGAGGGTCACGAGCACGGTGGAACCCAGCGGGACGCTCCGGCCCGCCTCCCGGGCCAGCCAACCGATCGCGTGGGCCGGCTCGAGCGCCGGCATGATGCCCTCGGTCTTGGTGAGGAGCACGAACCCCTCGAGGGCCTCCTCGTCGGTCGCGTAGCCGTAGGACGCGCGCCCGACGCCGCGAGTGCGGCGTGCTCGGGCCCGACACCCGGGTAGTCGAGCCCGGCACTGATCGAGTGCGCCTCGAGGATCTGGCCGTCCTCGTCCTGGAGGAACAGGGAGCGGGCGCCGTGCAGGACGCCCGGGGTGCCGCGGCTCACCGAGGCACCGTGCTTGCCCGACTCGAGCCCGAGCCCGGCGGCCTCGACGCCGACCAGCTTGGCCTTCGTGTCGATGAAGCCTGCGAACGTGCCGATGGCGTTCGAGCCGCCACCGACGCACGCGACCACGTAGTCGGGATCGTCACCACCGAGCTTCGCCCGGCACTGCTCGCGCGCCTCGTCGCCCACGACGCGCTGGAACTCGCGCACGAGCCACGGATACGGATGCGGGCCGACGACGGATCCGATGCAGTAGTGCGTGGTCTCGACCGACGCGACCCAATCCCGCAGCGCGTCGTTGATCGCGTCCTTCAACGTCGCGCTCCCCGAGCTGACGGGGATGACCTCGGCGCCGAGCAGCTCCATGCGGAACACGTTGAGCGCCTGCCGCTCGACGTCCACTGCGCCCATGAACACGATGCAGTCGAGCCCGAACAACGCGGCTGCGGTGGCGGTCGCGACGCCGTGCTGACCTGCACCCGTCTCGGCGATGACGCGCCGCTTGCCCATGCGCCGGGTGAGCAGCGCCTGACCGAGGACATTGTTGATCTTGTGCGATCCGGTGTGGGTCAAGTCCTCGCGCTTGAGCATCACCCGCACACCGAGCTGCTCGGAGAGCCGGTGGCACTCGGTGACGGGCGTGGGTCGGCCCGCGTAGCTGGTGAGGAGAGCGGCGAACTCGTCGCGGAACTCCGTCGACGCCCACGCGGTCCGGAACTCGGCCTCGAGCTCTTCGAGCGCCGGGATGAGCGTCTCGGGCACGAAGGCACCGCCATACTCGCCGAACCGGCCCCGGTCGTTCGGGGGCGGGCCGGGAGGATCGAGACGAACGTCGTCACCCCGAACGGGCGCGGACATGGGTGCTCCTCAGCGGGGGCGAACCGGGCCCCGTCATGTTACGGGAGCCGCGAACCTTCCACTGCAGCGATAGGCCGCCGGAGGGCACCGCCCATCACGACGGCCCGGCGATCCCGTCGCGGCGATCTTCAGTAGTCGGTGAGCTCGTCGATCTGCCAGTCGTACGGGCCGTCGGGGCTCGCCGCTTGCGGTCGCTCGTCGTCGACGATCGCGTCGCCGGCTTCGTGGGCCGTCTGGATGAAGCGCCGCAGCTTGCGCGCGTCCTTCGTGCCCGGGGACGACTCGACCCCACTCGCCACGTCGACGCCCCACGGTCGTACCCGGCGGATCGCCTCCGCCACGTTGTCGGGCGAGAGGCCACCGGCGAGCATCAGGCGGATCCCGCCGGGTGCGCCCTCGGCCAGCTTCCAGTCGAAGAGCCGACCGGAGCCGGGATCGGGCGAGTCGATGAGGATGACATCGGCCGGCCCGTTGGCCGCCGCGCTGAGCGCCGGGTCACCCGCCGCGAAGGCCTGGATCACGAACTTGACCCGCTGCCGGACCCACCGGACCTCGGAGAGCGGTTCGCGCCCGTGCAGCTGCGCCCCCGCGAGCCCGATGTGGTGAACCGTCTCGACCAGACGCTCGGGCCGCTCGTCCCGGAACACCCCGACGGTCACGGTCTCGGGCGGGAGCCGCTTGATGATGTCCCGGACCGCGTCGGGCCGGATCAGCCGGCGGCTGCCGGGCGCCATGTTGAATCCGAGCGCGTCGGCGCCCATGGCGACCGCCAGGAGGGCGTCCTCCTCGCTCGTGATCCCGCAGATCTTTACGAACACGCTCCGCGACGGTACCGGACGTAGCCGCCCTGCTTCGACCACTTCCGCCGCCCGGAACGAGGAGCGGCAGACAGGATGCAGCAAGCTCGCACCACGATGAGAGCCGAGACCTGCACCCGGCGACGCGCTCCGTCGAGGAGCTGCTGCCCCGCAGTCGGGGCTCGCACGCTCAGGGCACTGACCCGTTCGAGCAGGTCGGCGTCAGCGCAACTCCCGTGGAAGAACGCGCGTAGGGTGAGGACCACACGGGCAGGCGGGAGGCTGACGTCCATGCTCACCAAGGTTCACCCGTATCACGAGATCGGGGCACGCAAACACCACGGCGTCTACCACGACCGTTCTGACTGTCCGCTCGGACGAACCGTCCCCTCCGACCATCTCGCGGCCGGCGGGCACGGACTTCGGTACTGCGACGAATGCAAAGCGCTGAACGAGCGCGGCGTGCCCACTGCCGTCTGAGTGGCCCCGGTCATCGGATCTCGACGCTGGACGCCGCAGCCAGTGCGAGACATCGTCGCAACGCTTCCCTGATCCCGCCAGGAGGCAGGGCGAAGCAATGGGCAGGATGACTCATGGTCACGCGGAGAGACGGCCGATACCTTCGACGGCCGCCGAGACCCTATTCCGAACGCCACCGCGGCCGGTCGTAGGTCGCGCCGCCCGCGCTGGTCGATGAGCAAACCATCGGCGTGTTCGCGTCCGTGAGTCCATGCGCTCCAACCAGGGGGCAGGACACCCCCGGATGGACGCCCATCTGCGTGGGACTGATGATGACCGCACCCGTCGGCAGCGTCGAGGTCGTCGTCGCGGTGGTGCTGCTGGTGGTGGTCGAATCGGGAACGCACGTGTCGGTGTGCCCACTCGGGTTGTGAAAGCCGCTGAGACAATCGGCGATCGTCGTGGACCCGTCACCAGACGAGCACGCGCTGAGCGCGAGCAACACACCAACCGCGAGTGCTGCAGCAGCCGCCCGTACGCCCACGCCCTTCCCTGCCACGACCGAAGCCTACGGGGCGTCGCCTTGCTGCGGTGCCGCTGAGGCGGCCGGTGATCTCCCTAGCCGTCGATGAGGCGGTCGTGGAGGAAGTCGTCGTAGGCGGCGAGGTCCAGGAGGCCATGACCGGAGTAGTTGAAGAGGATGACCTTCTCCTCGCCGGTCTCCTTGGCCGCGAGCGCCTCGTCGATCGTGGCCCGGATCGCATGCCCCGTCTCGGGCGCCGGGATCTTGCCCTCGGTGTTCGCGAACGTGACCGCGGCCTCGAACGTCTTGCCCTGCTGGTAGGCGATGGCCTCCATGCGGCCGCTCTTCACCAGGTTCGAGATGATCGGCGCGTCGCCGTGGTAGCGCAGCCCGCCGGCGTGGATCGTCGGCGGCATGAAGTCGTGACCGAGGGTGTACATCGGCAGCAGCGGCGTCATGCCCACCGTGTCACCGAAGTCGTACTCGAAGGCCCCCTCCGTCAGCGTCGGGCACGACGCCGGCTCGACCGCGACGAGCCGCACGGCGGGATCGGTCATGAACGGCAGCGCGATCCCACCGAGGTTCGAGCCTCCGCCGCACGACGCGATGACCACGTCGGGCCGGGTCTCCCCCGCGAGCGCGAGCTGCTCACGCGCCTCGAGCCCGATGACGGTCTGGTGCAGCAGCACGTGGTTCAGCACCGAGCCGAGGGAGTAGTGGCTGTCCTTGCGTCCCGCGGCATCGCGCACCGCGTCGGAGATCGCGAGCCCGAGTGAACCGGGGCTCGACGGGTCGTCGATCGGCGATGGCACGACCTCGGCGCCCCACGTCTCCATCACGATCTTGCGGTACGGCTTCTGCTCGTAGCTCGACCGCACCATGTAGACCTTGCAATCGATGTCGAACTGCCGGCACGCGAACGACAGCGCGGTCCCCCACTGGCCCGCGCCGGTCTCGGTCGTGAGCCGGTTGATGCCCTCGGCCTTGTTGTAGAAGGCCTGCGGTACCGCGGTGTTGGGCTTGTGCGAACCCGCGGGAGAGACCGACTCGTCCTTGAAGTAGATGCGGGCCGGTGTCCCGAGGTACTCCTCGAGGCGCGTGGCGCGCACGAGCGGCGTCGGGCGCCACAGCCGGAGGATGTCGAGCACCTCGCCCGGGATGTCGATCCAGCCGTCGGTCGACACCTCTTGTGCGATGAGCCCCATCGGGAACAGCGGCGTGAGGTCGTCGGGGCCGATCGGCTCCTTGGTGCCCGGATGCAACGGCGGCTGCATCGGCTCGGGCAGGTCCGGCAGCGCGTTGTACCACGCGGTCGGAATCTGATCGGTCGAGAGATCGAATCGGATCACGCGCTTCCCCTCGTTCGTTCACCTTCACGTCGCGCAGCGCGCCGACGAGCTCGGCCGCATCCGCTGCGCGGACCAGCGCCTCGCCCACGAGCACCGCGTCGAATCCGGCCGCGGCCATCCGGTGCGCGTCCCCGGACTGCGGATCGCGCTCTCGGCGACCGCGATGACCTCGGGCGGGATGATCCTCGAAAGATCTGCCACCAGGTCCAGGTGCTCGTCGAAGGTCGACAGGTTCCGGGCGTTCACCCCGAGGATCCGGGCCTCCAGAGCCAGGCCCCGATCGACCTCCGCGGCGTCGTGAGCCTCGACGAGGACCGCGAGCCCGAGTGACCAGGCGAGGTCCTGGAGATCCCGGACGATCGCGTCGTCGGGCAGTGCGGACAGGATCAGGAGGATGGCGTCGGCCCCGATCGCGCGGGTCTCGTAGACCTGCACCGGATCGATCGTGAAGTCCTTGCGCAGGATCGGGACCTGCACGCTCGCCGAGACCGCCTGCAGGTCCTCGACGGCCCCACCGAAGAACGCGTGGTCCGTCAGGACGCTGATCGCCGACGCACCGCCGCGCTCGTAGTCCTTGGCCGTGAGCGCCGCGTCGAGGTCCGGGGCCAGCTCCCCCTTCGACGGCGAGCGCCGCTTGATCTCCGCGATCACCGCCAGCGTTCCGTCCTCGCGGCGGAGTGCGGCGGGGAAGTCCCGCGTCGGAGGGGCGGCGAACGCGGTCGTGCGGAGCAGGTCCTGGGTCTGCGGCCGGTGCAGCACCGTGACCTCGTCCCGCTTCACCATCAGGATCTCGTCGAGGACGCCCATCGAGCGCCGAGTCTACGGCGGCGCAGCATCGCGTCACTCCGATCTCCGCACTTCGTGCCCGCGGCGACCTACGCTCCCGCCCCATGACGATCTCATTCCCTGACGGGTTCCTCTGGGGCACCGCGACCGCGGCCCACCAGGTCGAAGGTGGCAACTGGAACAACGACTGGTGGCAGTTCGAGCACACCCCCGGGTCGGCGGCCAGCGAGCCGTCGGGTGACGCGTGCGACCACTTCTGGCGCTACCCCGACGACATCAAGATGCTGAGGGACCTCGGCTTCGGCGCCTACCGCTTCTCGCTCGAGTGGTCCCGCATCGAGCCCGAGGAGGGCGAATGGTCGACCAGCGCCCTCGACCACTACCTGCGGATGATCGCCGTGTGCCGGGACAACGACCTCCTGCCCGTCGTCACGTTCCACCACTTCACGACGCCGCGGTGGGCCGCCGGGGACGGCGGGTGGGACAACCCGGCGATCATCGACCGCTTCGGTCGGTTCTGTGAACGTGCGGCCGCGCACCTCGGGCGCGAGATCGGCATGGGCTGCACGATCAACGAGCCGAACGTGGTGTCGCTGATCGGCTACCGGCTCGGTGCCTTCCCCCCGGGCGTCAACGACCGCGCCGCGTACGACCGCGTGAACGAGAACCTCAAGGCCGCGCACCGGGTCGGCTACGACGCGATCAAGTCCGGCCCCGGCGACTTCCCTTTGGGATCCTGCGTCGCAATGGGCGACTGGTGGTCACCCGAGGGGTCGGAGGCGATGCTCGAGGACTTCCGGCACATGCACGAGGGCCAGCACCTCGAGGCGGCGCGCGGCGACGACTTCATCGGTGTCCAGGCGTACTCGCGCACCCGGCTGACCGAGCACGGCAAGCCGCTGGGCGCCGAGGAAGGGGTCGAGACGCTCGACATGGGCTACGAGTTCTGGCCCCAGGCGCTCGAGGTGTCGATCCGCCACGCCGCCGCGGTCACCGGCTGCCCGATCTACGTCACGGAGAACGGCATCGGCACGACCGACGACGAGCAGCGCATCCGCTACGTCGGTGAGGCGCTCGAAGGCGTGGACCGCTGCCTCCAGGACGGCATCGACGTGCGCGGCTACTTCTACTGGTCGCTGCTCGACAACTTCGAGTGGGCGTTCGGCTACCGACCCCGCTTCGGTCTGGTCGGCGTCGATCGCGAGACCCAGGCGCGCAGCATCAAGCCGAGCGCCACCTGGCTCGGCGCCGTGGCCCGGGCCAACCGGCTCGGCTGATCCGGGTCCGCACCTCCCGTTCCGGGAAGCCTCATACTTCGATAACAACCGCATGACTCAACCTTGCGATTGTGATGGAACAGTGAGGTCATGGAAAAGGGAACGATTCTCGTCGTCGAAGACGAAGCCAACATCGCGGATCTCGTTGACCTGTACCTCACACGCGAGGGGTACCGGGTCCTCAAGCAGGCGACGGGCGCCGGCGCGCTCGAGGCGGTCCGCGACCACCGTCCGCGGCTCGTCGTGCTGGACATCGGCCTGCCGGACATCGACGGCCTCGAAGTGTGCCGGCGGATCCGGTCCACGGGGAACCTGCCCGTGATCTTCCTCACCGCCCGCGGCGACGAGGTCGATCGGGTGCTCGGCCTCGAGCTCGGTGCGGACGACTACCTCACGAAGCCGTTCTCCCCCGCCGAGCTGGTCGCTCGAGTCAAGGCGGTGCTGCGGCGGGTGGACGGCGTCGCGCCGGCCGAGATCGTCCAGGCCGGTCGGGTCACGATCGACGGTGGTCGCCGGGAGATCCGGATCGACGAGGCGGCGGTGGACTTCACCACCAAGGAGTTCGATCTCCTCCGCTTCCTCGCGGAGCGGCCCGGGCTCGCGCTCGAGCCGCCAGCAGATCCTGGACGGCGTGTGGGGCTACGACTGGTTCGGGGACGTGCGGACCGTCGATGTGCACATCGCGCAGGTGCGCAAGAAGCTCGGTGACGCATGCACGATCACGACGGTGCGCGGCGTCGGCTACCGGATGGACAGCAGCAGCCCCGCACGCTCGACGTGACGAGGAAGCGCCGCACGCTGCGGACCCGGCTCGTGCTCGCGATGGCCGGGATCGCGGTCGGCGTGCTGGCGATCACTGCGGTGACCACCGACGGCCTCGCCCGGCGCAGCGCGGCCAACACCGCGCAGCAACAGCTCGAGGACAAGGCACCCCAGGTCGCAGGGCAGCTCGAGGCGCTGGGTCTCCGACTGCGGGCCCGGCAGCAACGCGGGACGAACGCGCGAGCGCTCAGTCGCCTCATCGTGTCCACGCTGCGGATCGCCGACGGTGGCGTCGTCACCGTCACGCCCAAAGGCGAGGTGACCGACGGGGTCATCGGGCTCAGCAACGTCGTGTTCGCGCAGCCCAGGAACGCACCGCTCCTGCAGCTCCCCGACGGGTTGAGCGTCGATGACCTCGACACGAAGGCCCTGCTCGACGGCGAGCGGCAGACCGGTCGGGGCGACGGTGTCGTCTTCGTCGCGCAACCGCTCACGTCGAGCGCGAGTGGCACCCCGGTCCTCCTGCTCACCCAGGAGCTCGATCAGAACGCGACCCGCCAGGCCCGCGGCTTCTTCCTCATCGCGGCGCTCGTCGCGGTCGGAATCGCGATCATCGTCGCGGTGTTCCTCGCCCGCCGCCTCACCCGGCCGCTCAAGGCGATGGGCGAGACCGCGCGGTCGATCACGTCGGGCGACCTGGCCGCGCGCGTCGACCTCGGCCGTCACCCCGACGACGAGCTTGCGGACCTGGCGCAGACCCTGAACGCGATGGCGGCGCAGCTCGAGCACTCGCGCGGGATGGATCGGGCGTTCATCCTGAGCGTGTCGCACGACCTCCGCACCCCGCTCACCTCGATCCGCGGGTACGCGGAGGCGATGACCGATGGCGCGATCAGCACTGACGCGGAGCAGGCGCACGCGGCGCGCGTCATCACCGCCGAGGCCCGTCGACTCGAGCGCCTCGTCGCCGATCTCCTCGACCTCGCCCGGATCGATGCCCGCCAGTTCTCGTTGGCACCTCGCCCGATCGACGCGGCCGAGACCGTGCGCACCGCGGTCGACGCGTTCCGGCCCGCGGCCGCGGAGATCGGGATCACCATGCAGGTCGACGGCCCGGAGTCGCTCCCCGCAGACACCGACCCCGACCGCCTCGCGCAGATCGTCGCGAACCTCGTGGAGAACGCGCTGAAGTACTCGACCGCGAACATCATCGTGGAGCTCGCGCCCTACGGGACCGGCGATCTCGACGTCCGCGTGCGCGACGACGGGCCCGGCATCGCCCCCGCCGACCTCCCCCAGGTCTTCGATCGGCTCTACGTGTCGCGTACGGTCCCCGGCCGCAGCGTCGGCACCGGGATCGGGCTCGCGATCGTCAGCGAGCTCGCGGGCGCGATGGGCGGCCACGCCTGGGTGGACCCGACCGAGCGGGCCGGTGCGACCTTCGTGGTCCGCCTCCCCATCCTCCGCGTCCCCGCCCCGACCCCCTGACCAACGTTTTGGCGTCGCTCGTTCACCGCCGAGGTGGACTCTCGACGCCAAAACGAGGAGAAGGGGTCAGTTGGTTCGGGGCTCGGGAAGAGGCTCGATCGTGGCCGGGGCGCCGGTGACCGTCGCCGTGGCCGGCGGCTCGACCTCGCGCCGGACGAAGGCCAGCGCGAGCCCGGGGATCGCGCTCGTCACCTGGCCGACGACCTTGCCGTCGACCTCCACCTCCGCGTCGCGCGCCAGGACGGTCGTCGCGTCGGCCGGGCGGATCCAGCGCAGCACGCGGTTGACGTGGCCGCGCGAGTCGATGCGCGCGACGAGCTCCTGACCGAGGTAGCAGCCCTTGGTGAACGAGACCGCGTCGCGATCGAGCCACGCCTCCTGCGGGATCGTGCTGTCATCGAGGTCCGCGCCGAGTCGCGGCACCCCGGCTTCGATCCGAGCCCGTTCGTACGCGTCGGCATCCAACCCCTCGGACGCGACGTCGAGCGTCGCGAGGACATCCCGGGGCCCGATGACGTCCACACCCGCTCCGGTGGACCACGCGACGGGGAGTGCCTGGACGCGGTCGCGGCACCATGGTCGGTGCGGCGCCCCCGCGGATCGCCACCATCCCCCACGGCTCGCTCGGCCCCGCGATCTCCACCTTCACCCGCAGCTTGAACCGCTCGAGGCCGGCCCGCAGCGCGTCGCCGAACCCGGCGTCGACGTCGAGCCAGGCGTCGTCACCGACGCGCACCAGCCGGAACGCCGAGTCGACCTTGCCCTTCGGCGTCAGCAGCAGCGACGCCACCACTGCGCCGTCGTCGAGTCCCTCGACGTCCTGGGAGACCAGGCTCTGCAGGAACGAGAACGTATCGGGCCCCGTCACCGTGACGAGGTCCCGGTCGAGCACGGTCACGAGCGGGTGACGGTCATGGGCGGGGCTCCAGGGTGGCGAGCTTGCGGGATGCCGCAGCTGCCGTGAGCAACGCCTTCGCCTTGTTGTGGCATTCCAGGTCCTCGAGCTCCGGATCGGAGTCGGCCACGATCCCCGCCCCGGCCTGCACGCTCGCCTGGTCGCCCCGCCACAGCATCGTGCGGATCGTGATCGCGGTGTCGAGGTTGCCCGAGAAGTCGAGGTAGCCGACCACACCCGCGTACGGACCCCGCTTCACCGGCTCGAGCTCGTCGATGATCTCCATCGCCCGGACCTTCGGTGCGCCGCTGACGGTCCCGGCCGGGAACGTCGCCCGCAGCACGTCCACCGCGCTGCGGCCCTCGGCGAGCTCGCCCGAGACCTGGCTCGTCAGGTGCATCACGTGCGAGTAGCGCTCGAGCGTCATGAGCTCGTCGACCTGCTCGGTGCCGAACCGCACGACCCGCCCCACGTCGTTGCGGGCGAGGTCCACGAGCATGACGTGCTCGGCCCGCTCCTTCGGGTCCTCGCTCAGCTCCGCGGCCATCCTCCGGTCGTGCTCCTCGGTGCGCCCGCGGAAGCGCGTGCCCGCGATCGGCCGGCTGATCACGCGGCCGCCGAGCACCTGGACCATCGGCTCGGGCGAGGAGCCGACGAGCGTCGCCTCCTCGTGGCGCAGGAAGTACATGTACGGCGACGGGTTCACCTGGCGGAGCACGCGGTACACGTCGAACGGCTCGTAGTGGCCCTCGAGGTCGAACCGCTTCGCGAGCACGACCTGGAAGACGTCGCCGGCGAAGATGTGCTCGCGCGCCACCTCGACTGCGCGCATGTACTCCGCCGAGCTCAACGAGGTGGTGAAGGGCGGGAGCTCGGTGAGCTCTTCAGCCGGTGGCGGCGACGGGACGTACGGCAGCGGCCGTGCGAGCTCGTCGACCAGCTCGTCGAGCCGGCTCACCGCGCGCGCGTAGGCCGCGTCGACGGCATCCGCGGTCGCATCCGGATCGAGGAAGACGTTTTCGATCAGGTAGAGCCGCTGGCGGTAGTGGTCGAACGCGGTGACGTGGCCGGTGAGCGCAAGCACTGCGTCGGGCCAGCCGAGCGGGTCCGGAGGCACGTCCGGCAGGTGCTCGACCTCGCGCACGACGTCGTAGCCGAGGTAGCCGACCACGCCACCGTGGAACGGCGGGAGCTCCGCGAGCCGTGGCGCGCGGTAGCGACCCAGCAACGCCTCGACCGCGGCGAGCGCGCCCCGGTCGAGAGGCACGCCGGACGGGACGTCGCCGACGGCCTCGACCCGGTTGCCGCGGACGACCATCGTGAGCGCGGGATCGCGACCGATGAACGAGAAGCGCCCCCAGTGCTCGCCGTGCTCGACCGACTCGAGGAGGAACCCGTCCCGGTCGCCGACGAGCTTCACGAAGGCCGACACCGGGGTCTCGAGGTCCGCCAGCACCTCGCGCCAGACCGGGACGACGGTGTGCTCCCGCGCCAGCGCGCGGAACTCGTCGAGCGACGGCTTGACGGTCGGGAGGCTCACACGGGACCGGGCTCGGCGCCGCCGCCGAACGCCCGGAAGAAGCAGCTCCGCTCGCCGGTGTGACAGGCGCCCCGGCCCTCCTGCTCCACGACGAACAGCAGGACGTCCATGTCGCAGTCGTAGTACGCATCGCGCACGTACTGGCGGTCCCCCGACGTCTCGCCCTTGCACCAGTACTCCTGGCGGCTCCGGCTCCAGAACCAGGTGCGCCCGGTCTCGAGCGTGCGGCGGAGCGCGTCTTCGTTCATCCAGGCGAACATGAGCACCTGGCCGGTGCCCTGCTCCTGCACGATCGCGGGCACCAGACCGTCGTCGTTGTACGCGACGGCCTGGATCTCGGCCTCGGTGGCGGCGATCGGGGTGACCGACGGGGAACCGGGCGACGGGGCGGTGGGAGGGGCTGCCGACACGACGAGCAGCGTACCTGGCGCACCCCGCGCCTCCCGGGCCGTTTCCGCGCCGGACGCGGCGGCGCGATGGCAGACTGCGCCGGATGCCGGACTCCCCTGCCCCTCCCGTCGCGCCCGAACGGCCCGTCGAGCTCACCGCCCACGGCGATACGCGCGTCGATCCGTGGTACTGGCTCCGGGACCGCGACGACCCCGAGGTCGTCGAGTACCTCACGGCCGAGAACCGCTACACCGCCACCGCGTTGGAGCACACCAAGGACTTCCAGGACGGGCTCTTCGAGGAGATCCGGGCCCGGATCCAGGAGACGGACGTCTCGGCGCCGGTCCGGTACGGCCCGTGGGACTACTACGCCCGCACGTTCGAGGGCCGCCAGTACGCGGAGCACGGACGCCGGCCCGCCGGTGCCGCCGCGGGTGATCACGAGGCGGTCCTCCTCGACGAGAACGAGCTGGCCGGTGAGTCCCCGTACTTCTCGCTCGGCGGGTTCGCGATCGCGCCCTCCCAGGAGCTGATCGCGTACTCCACCGACTACTCGGGCGGCGAGCGGTACACGTTGCGCTTCCGAGACGTCGACACCGGCCGGGACCTGCCCGACACCGTCGAGGACGTCTACTACGGCCTCGCGTGGGCGGACGACAATTGCACGATCTTCTACATCCGACCCGACGACGCGGTCCGGCCGCACCAGGTCTGGCGCCACGAGCTCGGAACCGACCCGAGTGCCGACGTGCTCGTGTTCGAGGAGGCCGACGAGCGCTTCTTCGTCGGCGTCTCCCGAACGCGGAGCGGCCGCTACGTCATCATCGCCTCCGACTCGAAGACCACGAGCGAGGCGCGGTTCATCCCGTCCGACGCGCCGGGCTCCGAACCGCGCGTGGTCGAGCCGCGCACCCCGGACCTGGAGTACGCGATCGAGCACCACGTCGACGCCGAGCACGGCGATCGGTTCTTCGTCCTCACCAACGCGGACGGCGCCGAAGACTTCAAGGTGATGGTCGCTCCCGTGGCGTCACCCGGACGCGACAGCTGGACCGAGGTGATCCCGCACCGCCCCGGCGTCCGGGTCGCCGACGTCGAGGCCTTCGCCGAGCACCTCCTGATCTCGGAGCGCGAGGGCGGGCTCGAGCAGCTGCGCGTCCGGCGCGTGGCCGACGACGACGAGCACCTCATCGCGGTCCCCGATCCGGTGTACTCCATCTGGGCCGGCGAGAACATCGACTACGAGACCGACGTCGTGCGCTACGGGTACACGTCACTCGTCCGACCGACCTCCGCGTTCGACTACGACCTGCGGAGCCGCACGTCGACCCTCGTCAAGCAGGCGCCGGTGCTCGGCGGGTACGACTCGGCCCGGTACACGTCCGCCCGGCTGTGGGCGACGGCCTCCGACGGCACCAAGGTCCCCATGTCCGTCGTGCACAGCACCGACGTGCCCCTCGACGGCACCGCGCCCGCGCTCCTCTACGGCTACGGCTCCTACGAGCTCTCGATCGACCCGACGTTCTCGTCGGTCCGCCTCAGCCTCCTCGACCGCGGCTTCGTCTTCGCGATCGCGCACATCCGGGGCGGCGGTGAGCTCGGCCGCCGCTGGTACGAAGACGGCAAGCTCATGCACAAGCGCAACACGTTCACGGACTTCGTCGCGTGTGCGGAGCACCTCATCGCGTCGGGCTACACCTCGGCTGCTCACCTCAGTGCGCGTGGCGGCAGCGCGGGCGGCCTGCTCATGGGCGCGGTCACCGAGCTGCGGCCCGACCTGTTCCGGGCGATCGTCGCCGAGGTCCCGTTCGTGGACGTGGTCACGACGATGTCCGACCCGAGCATCCCGCTCACCGTCACCGAGTGGGAGGAGTGGGGCAACCCGATCGAGGACGCCGACGCGTACGAGTACATGAAGTCGTACTCGCCGTACGACAACGTGGTCGCGACGGACTACCCCGCGATCTTCGTGTCCGCAGGCCTCAACGATCCCCGGGTCGCGTACTGGGAGCCGGCGAAGTGGGTCGCCAAGCTGCGAGCGACCAAGACCGACCACCACCTGCTGCTGCTGAAGACGGAGATGGGCGCGGGCCACGGGGGCCCATCGGGCCGCTACGACGCCTGGCGCGACGAGGCACAGGTGATCGCGTTCGTCGTCGATCAGCTCGGAGGAGACCTGCAATGACCCGACTCGAAGGGTTTGCCGCGCTCGTGACCGGTGGGGGCAGCGGCATCGGGCTCGGCTGTGCGCGCCGGCTCGTGGTGGACGGCGCGTCCGTCACCATCGTCGGTCGCACCGAGGGGCGGCTGGCCACCGCGGTGGCGGAGCTGGCCGAGCTGGCGGCGGACGGCGCGACGACCCAGTACGCGGTGGCCGACGTCACGGACGAGGACGCGATCGCCGCGGCCGTCGCGACCGCGTGCGCGCCGACCGGCGGTCTCGACGCGGCGATCGCCTGCGCGGGCGGCTCGGAGACGCTCGGCCCGATCACCCAGATGGACACCGACGCCTGGCGCCGGACCATCGACCTCAACATCACGGGAACGATGCTCACGATCAAGCACGCGGCGCGACCGATGGCCGCCGCGGGCGCGGGATCGATCGTCGGCATCTCCTCGATCGCGAGCACGCGCACCCACCGCTGGTTCGGTGCCTACGGACCGGGCAAGGCGGGCATCGACCACCTGTGCCAGGTCGCGGCCGACGAGCTCGGCGCCAGTGGCGTCCGCGTCAACTCCATCCAGCCCGGGCTCGTCGACACCGATCTCGTCGCGTTCGTGACGGCCGGCGGCGCGGTGCTCGACAGCTACTTCGCGAACATGCCGATCCCCCGCGTCGGCACCGTCGACGACATCGCCGCCTGCGCCCGCTTCCTCGTCGGCCCGGAGTCCACCTGGATCACCGGCCAGGCGATCGGGGTCGACGGCGGGCACTCGCTCCGTGCGGGGCCCGACTACGGCTCGATCCTCGAGCCCCTCTACGGGCCTGACGCGATGCGGGGCATCGTCGACCCCGGCTAGCCCAGGGGGAGGATCGTCGCGAGCTGGCGGGACTGCGCGAGCAGCGTCCCGTCCGGGGCCCAGATCTCGCCGTCCTCCTCGAGGAACCCGCCGGCGGCGACGGTCGTCCGGAACGACGCCAGGACGAACGCATCGGCCGCAAGACCGGGATGCGGGAGCTCCGAGCGGAAGTGGATCGTGAGGTCGACCGTCGGGACGACGACCGGCTCGTCGATCCGGCTGAACGTCGGTGGGAGCCAGCCGTCGGTGATCGCGGCGGCGAGCAGTGGATCGACCACCCGTTGCTCGGGCAGCCGGATCCACCCGCCCGCGACCGCGCGAGCGCCCGTAGGGGTGCCAGGGACGGGTGGATGTCCGATCGCCCAGCGGGTCTCGTAGCGACGCGCGCGATCGCGGCGGCGCGTCGCGGGGTGGCTCGCGCATCGGGACGTAGAACTCCGGGCCCGGGACCTGCGGCATGACCACGTCGCAGAACTCGGGGCCGGGCCGCGGCGTGGAGAACGCGGCCACCGCGAGCGCGATCAGCTTGCCCTGCTGCTCCATCCGGCAGGTGCACGTTGTGAGCGAACGGCCGACGCGCTCGATCACCGTGCTGAGCTCGACGTCACCCTCTCCGGGCGCGCTCGCGTAGTGAACCGTGAGCGAGCGCGGCGTCCGCTCCGGGTCGTCGACCGCGTCCGTGAGCGCCCGCAGGATGACCGCGGCGAGGTAGCCGCCGTTCGGCCCGCGCACGACCCACCAGCTCGTCGCCATCGTCGCCGAGTAGCGACCATCGCCCTGCCTGGTGATCGCGGTCTCGCGATCGAAGGTCGTCTCCACCGAGCGGGGAGCCTACCGGTGGTGTCTACGCTGCTTCTCGATGCCCACTTCCCCGTTGACGCTCACCACGAGCGACGGCGTCTCGATCGAAGCCGAGCTCGCCCTCCCCGCCGCCGGCACCCCACTCCGGGCCGGCATGGTGCTGTGCCACCCGCACCCGCTGCACGGCGGCACGATGCGCTCGATCGTCATCTCCGCGCTGTTCGGCGAGCTCCCCGACGCGGGAGTCGCGTGCCTGCGGTTCAACTTCCGGGGCGTCGAGGCCAGTGGTGGTGAGCACGGGTACGGCGACGGTGAGCGTCACGACGCCCGTGCCGCGATCGACGCACTCGCGGGCGAGCTCCCTCCCGGGGCGCCCCTCGTCCTCGCCGGGTGGTCGTTCGGTGCCGACGTCGCCCTCTCCGTCCACGACGACCGCCTCGCGGCCTGGTTCGCCATCGCCGGGCCCCTCCGATTCGTGCACGACGTCGAGCAGGTGGCGATGGACCCCCGCCCGAAGCTGCTGGCCCTGGCCGAGCGGGACGAGATCCGGGCACCGGCCGAGGTGGCCGACGAGGTCGGCGGCTGGACGAACACCACGATCGTCATCGTGGGCGGTGCGTCACACTTCTTCGTCGGGAGCACCGACCGGCTCGTCGCCCACGCGTGCGAGCTCGTCGATCAGCTCACCGGCGACGCGGCTCGATCCGCGTCCTCAGGCGCCGGGTGCCGCGCGGTGCGATCGCGGGTTACGCGCTCGCGGTGAGCGGGGTGAAGCCTGAGCGATCGAGAAACGCCATGCGCTTCGCGACGGTGCCCTTCCACGACTCCAGGTCGAGGTCGTAGTGCTCCCGGTCACCCTCTTCCACGGAGTGCTCGAGCTCGTCGAAGGCGGCATCCTCGGCGTCGAGGAGCTCGCGATACCGCCGCAGGAAACCGTCGTCGATCACGCCATTCGCATCCAACGCAACCCCCTGGATCGTCGGGGCACCCCCACCGGGGATGCCGTCTCTCGATCGCCCGACCGTACCCGACCCCGGCACCCATCGCTCACGGGCGCAGCGCGGCCAGGGCTTCGGTGACCGTGAAGCGCCCTTCGTAGAGCGCCCGGCCCACGATCGCCCCGACGAGCCGGCGACCCCCGGCCTCCAACCCGTCCAAGGCACGGAGGTCGTCCAACGTCCCGACGCCCCCGCTCGCGACCACGGGGAGCTCGAGCGCCGCGGAGCACGGTCGCGAGCTGGCCGAGATCAGGGCCTTCGAGCGTTCCGTCGCGACCGATCTCGGTGACGATCAGCGCCGCAACACCGGACGCGGCGAAGCGACGACCCAGCGTCGACGAGATCCGTCCCGCTGCCCTCGACCCAGCCGCGCACCGCGACCTCCTGGCCGCGTGCGTCGAGCCCGACCGCGACGCGACCCGGATGCTTCGCGCCCAGCTCGTCGACCAGCTCCGGGTGCTCGACCGCGGCCGTGCCGACGACGACCCGCGCGACACCGGCGTCGAGCAGCGCGGCCCGCCGCTTCCACACTGCGCACGCCCCCGCCCGTCTGCACCGGACACGCGACCGCCGCTGCGATGGCGGCGACCGTGGTCAGGTTCACCGGCTCACCCGTGCGCGCGGCGTCGAGATCGACCACGTGGATCCAGCTGCGCGCCTTCGCCTTCGAACCCACGCGCGACCGCCACCGGGTCCGCGTCGTAGACGGTCTCGGCCGCGAAGTCGCCCCGCAGGAGGCGCACCGCGTTGCCGCCCCGGACGTCGATGGCCGGGAAGAGGTCTACAGGGTGCCCTTCGTCGACGGGAGCTCGGCTCCCTCGATGCGCACCGCGTCCCGGAGGCAGCGGGCGACGCCCTTGAAGGACGCCTCGATCACGTGGTGGCCGTTCTTGCCCGACTGCGACGTCATGTGCAGGGTGATGCCGGCCGCGAACGCGAAGCCGCGCCAGAATTCCTCGGCGAGCTGCGGGTCGAACGTACCGATGAACTCGGAGATCGGGTCGATCTCGTAGACGAGGAAGGGCCGGCCGGAGAGATCGACTGCGACCTGCACGAGCGCCTCGTCCAGGGGGAAGAGGCCGGACGCGAACCGGCGGACCCCGGCCTTGTCCCCGAGCGCCTTCTTGAACGCGGTGCCGAGCACGATGCCGACGTCCTCGACCGTGTGGTGCGTGTCGACCTCGAGATCACCGGTTGCGGCGATGGTCAGGTCGAAGCCACCGTGCTTGCCGAGCTGCTCGAGCATGTGGTCGAAGAACGGGATGCCCGTCGACGCGGACACCTTGCCGGCGCCGTCGATGACGAGGTCGACCTCGACGTCGGTCTCCTTCGTGATGCGGTGCTCGTGATCGCTGCGTGTGGTCATTGCGACCCATGCTCGCGCAGGACGTCAGCGAGCGCCGACAGGAATGCGGTGTTCTCCTCGGCCGTGCCGACCGTCACCCGGAGGCAGTCCTCGACGCCGGGCCAGCGGGAGAAGTCCCGCACGAGCACGCCCGCGCTCGACCAACGCCTCCCAGATCTCGTGGCCGCGGCTCTCGGCGTCGGGCCCGCCACCTTCGATGCGGAACAGCAGGAAGTTCGCGCCCGACGGGAACACGGTGATGCCGTCCATCTCGCTCAGCGCGGCGAACAGCCGCTCGCGGTCCTCCACCAGGAATGCGACCCGGGCCTCCATCTCCGACCGGAACCGCAGCGCGGTCGTCCCCGCCAGCTGGGTGCTGACGTCGAGGTGGTACGGCAGCACCACCTTCTCGAGCTCCGTCACGACCCACGGTGGCGCCACGCAGAAGCCGAGCCGGAGCGCCGCGAGCGACCAGACCTTCGAGTACGTGCGGGTGACCACCAGCGGTCGCTCGTCATCGGTCAGCTCGAGTGCGGACTCGCGGGCGAACTCGCCGTACGCCTCGTCGACGATGACGAGACCCGGCGCGACGTCGAGGATGGCCTCGACCGTGGCGCGCGGCTCCACGGTGCCGGTCGGGTTGTTCGGGCTGCACAGGAAGACGATCTCGGGTTGGTGCATCGCGATCAGCGCCCGGGCGGCATCGGGATCGACGGCGAAGTCGTCCCGTCGGGCACCGACGACGACCTCGGTGCCCGTCAGGTGCGAGATGTGACTGTGGAGCGCGTAGGTCGGCTCGAAGACGAGCGCCTTCCGACCGGGTCCGCCGTAGGTGAGCAGCAGCGTCTGGAGCACCTCGTTGGAGCCGTTCGCGCAGAAGATCCGGACCGGTGGCTGGCCGATCGCCTCGCCGATCGCGCTGCGCAGCTCACGGGCCGCCCGATCGGGGTAGCGGTGCAACGGGGCCGTCGCGAGCTCGGCGAGCCACGCGTCGACGAACTCTGGCGGGGGTGGGAACGGGCTCTCGTTGGTGTTGAGCCGCACGGACACGTCGAGCTGGGGCGAGTGATAGCCCTCGAGGGCGCGGAGGTCGTCACGAGGCACGAGGCGCGGCCGGTCGTTCACAGGTTCGCCCGGAGGTCGAGTGAGCGCGCGTGCGCGTCGAGTCCCTCGGCCCGGGCGATGACCGCGGCCGAGCGACTGCAGCCGGGCCGAACCCTCCGGCGTCGCGCGGACGACGTGGACGTGCTTGCGGAAGTCGTCGACCCGCAGCGCGCTCGCGAACCGCGCCGAGCGTCCGGTCGGCAGCACGTGGTTGGCGCCCGCGGCGTAGTCACCCAGTGCCGTGGGGGCGTACGGGCCGAGGAACACCGCGCCCGCGTTCCGCACCAGCGGAAGCAGCGCGTCCGGATCCTCGGTGACGAGCTCGAGGTGCTCGGGCGCAAGGAAGTTCACGACCTCCATCGCCTGGGTGGCGTCCCGCACGAGGACGACCCGGCCGCCATCGACCAGGGTCATCTCCATCTCGTCGCGGCGGGACGCGTCGGCCACCATCGCGTCGAGCGCCTGGTCCACCGCGTCGGCCACCGGCTCGCTCCACGTGACGAGGATCGCGGTGCCGCCGGGGCCGTGCTCGGCCTGCGCGGCGAGGTCGGACGCCACGAGGTTCGGCGGTCCGTGCTCGTCGGCAACGACGACGAGCTCGGAGGGACCGGCCGGAGACTCGATGCCGACGACCCCCGCGCCGAGACCTCGCGCTTCGCGATGCTCACGAAGATGTTGCCCGGACCGACGATGACGTCGACCGCGGGAATCGAGTCGGTGCCGTACGCGAGCGCCGCGATCGCCTGGGCGCCGCCGACTCGGTACACCTCGGTGACGCCGGCGAGCGCGGCGGCGGCGAGCGTGACCTGCGGGACCCGACCGTCCGGGTCCGGGGGCACCACCAGCGCGATCTCCCGGACGCCGGCGACCACGCGCCGGGATCGCGGTCATCAGGACCGTCGACGGGTAGGCGGCCCGGCCGCCGGGCACGTAGAGGCCGGCCCGGTCGACCGGCCGGAGCGAGCTCCTCGACCGCGACACCATCGGCGGCGAAGGCGACGGGCCCCTGTGCTGCGCCCTGCGCCTCGTGATAGCCGCGGATCCGGTCGGCTGCACGCTCGAGCGCGGCGCGCAGCTCGGGCTCGAGCTGATCCAGTGCCGCCTGGATCTCCACGGCCGGCACCCGAAGCTCGTCGATCTCGCACCCGTCGAACTCGCGCGTGAAGCGTCGCGAGCGCGTCATCACCGCTGACCTTGACCGCGGCGATGATGTCGCGCACCGTGTCGACGGGCTCCTCAGGGGTGAATGCGGCGGCCCGCAGCGCAACCGCGGGGTCGGACGCAGGACCGCGCAGGTCGAGGCGGGAAAGCATGGCGCGGGGATCGTACCTGGGCCTGGTTTTGCGGCCGTTCGAATTGCCCGACCCGCGGGATCACGCAAGGCTGGCGCCCATGGCCACGGCATCCGCGCACGCCGAGCTCAGCACGATCCACTCCCAGATCGAGGAGCTGACCGAGCGCGTCGTGGCGGTCGCCGACCTCTACCGCGACACCCCGGACTCCGCGATCACCTCGGAGCTCGACGGGGCGGAGCGCAACCTCCTGACCGCCCGCCGCGCGGTCGAGCGCGCCCAGCGCAACCTCCCCTGACCCCGACCGCCGTTTTGGCATCACTTACCCACGAAATGCGTGGGTAAGTGACGCAAGAACAGGTCGGAGTGGGTCAGAACTCGTCGATCATCGTCGGAGCCGGGCCGGAGAAGGCGGCGTCGAGCGCGGCGTGGTGGGCCGCGGTCGCGTGGTGGAGGGCGCCGGCACCGGTCAACGCCCGCCCGGACGCCCAGCCGGTGAAGAGCGCGCTGAAGCCGTTGATCGTCAGGTCGAGCTCACCGGTCCCACCCGCCACGAGCTCGCCCCGGCCGCCGTCCACCCGCAGGATCCACTGTCCGTCGTTCCAGGGCGCGAGCCGGTCGGTCAGGTTGAGGTGGGCTTCCATCGTGACCTCCGGTGGGAAGCCCCGGGCGGCGATCGCCGCGGGCACGTCGACGAGTCGGTGCATCCAGCGGTTGTTCTCGACCTGCTCGACGTCCTGTTCCGGGAGGACGAGGAGGAGAGAATCGACCGGACCGCACTCCACCGTGATGTGCTCGACCTGCATGCTGTGGCCACCGAGGAAGCGCCACAGCGTCATCTCCGCGAGCGGGTCGCGGGCGACGAACTCCCCGACCGAGATGTCGTACCCCCACGTCTTCGAGGGCTTCTGCGTGAACGCGACGTAGCCGTCGAGCCCGTCGTCGCCGTCGAGGCCGTAGACGAACGAGAGGTCCTCGAAGTCGGCGTCCGCGACCACCCCCCACCACCAGTCGCTGCGGTCCACCCATCCGGGCCGGGTCGACGCGACGGCGGAGTAGCAGATCTGGACGTCAGGCCAGTCGTCCCGGGTCAGGCGCCGGAGCTGCTCGGACTCGCCGCGCGGGAGGCGTTCCAGCGCGCGGGTCGGGATCCGGTGCACCGCGAGGTCACCCGCGATCTCCCACCCCGCGGCGCGGTACACCCGGGTCGTTGCCGGGTTCAGCGTGCTCACCGGGAGACCCCGCTCGCGCATGCGCTCGAGCGACCCTTCGAGCAGCCGGGCCGCGATGCCCTCGCCCCGGTGCTCCGGCCGCACCACGACCGTCGCGACGCCACCCATCGGGATCGCACGGCCACCGAACCACTGACCGAGCTGCAGGACGTTCAACGAGCCGACGACCTTCGTGCCGAGGAAGGCGGTCACCATCCCGGCGGGGTCGACGAGGTTGGTCCACCGTTCGCGGTCCGATTCGGGGATCGCGAAGGCCTGCGCGCGCACGTCGAAGATCCCGTGGATGTCCTCGGGCGTCGGCACCCGGATCTCGATGTCCATGCGCGGATGCTAGAAGGCGGCCGACGGGCAGAAGTCGGAAAGCAGGCACGACCCGCACTTGGGCTTGCGCGCCACGCAGATCCGCCGACCGTGGAGGATCAGCCGGAGCGAGAACGCGCCGCGCTCCTCCGCCGGGATGAGCCCGTTCAGGTCGAGCTCCACCTTGACCGGGTCGGTCTCGTTCGTGAGCTTGAGCCGCTTGGAGAGCCGGCCGACGTGCGTGTCGACGGGCAGGCCCGGCAACCCGAACGCGACCGACCGCACGACGTTGCCCGTCTTGCGCCCGACCCCGGGGAGCGTCACCAGGTCCGAGAGCTCGGTCGGCACCTCACCGTCGAAGCGCTCCTCGACGGCCCGCGCCATCCCGACGATGCTCTTCGTCTTCTGGCGGAAGAAGCCGGTCGAGTGGATGATCTCCTCGACCTCCTCCGGGTCCGCGTGCGCGAGGTCGGCCGGCGTCGGATAGCGCGCGAACAGGTCCGGCGTCACCGAGTTGACCATCTCGTCGGTGGTCTGGGCGGACATGATCGTCGCGACGAGCAGCTGGAACGGCGACTCGTGCGTCAGCGCGCACAACGTCTTGGCGTCACCGGGGTACTCCCCCGCCAACCGCTCCCGCGTCATCTCGGCTCGCTGCTTCGAACCCCTCGGCCTCGCCATTCGGCCGAGACTAAACCGCGCCACAGGTGCCAGGACCCGTCCAGCGTCTCGGCCGCACGCGCCCCACTCGACCAAGCAGAGTGCCGGACTAGAGTGCCCCATCCGCTCCGCGAGCAAGAGGACGAGATGCCCGACTTTCCAGCGGTAGCCCATGTTGCAGTCACCGTCACCGACCTCGGTCGAAGTCGGCCGTGGTACGTCGAGCTGTTCGCAGCCGACCCCGTGCTCGACGAGGACACCGGCTCGTTCCACCATGTCGTCTGGCTGCTCGGTGGAACGCTGTTCGGCATCCATCAGCACGCAAACCCGTCGAGCTCGACCGCCTTCGATGAGCTGCGGCCGGGTCTCGACCATGTCGCGTTCGGATGCGCGGACGCGTTCCGAGCTCGAGCAGTGGGCTTCTCGGCTCGACGCGCTGGGAATCGCCCACGGAGGCGTCGTCGATGCGCCGTATGGTTCGGGTCTCTCGTTCCGTGATCCCGACAACATCGCCCTCGAGTTCTTCGCCCCGCCCGGATAGGCAGGGAGCGTCCTCCCGGACGCAGTCACGGGTCCCGCCCCGCCGAGCCTGAGCTCGCCGGCGCGCACTCTTCGGCGCCGGTCACGAAATGGCGGGCGCAACACCACAGGTACCGTGGGGGAATGCTCTCGACCCGGATCCTTCGGCCGCCCGCGCCCGAAGCGGTCGAGATCGCGAGAAGTCTCGAGGCCGCAGCCCTGGCGCACGACGGTCACGAGTCGCTCGCCTCGTTCGTCTGGCGCGACCTCGCCGACCCCGGTGCCGATTCCGCGGGCATCGTGGCCGAGGACGGCGGCTGGCCCGCCGGGTACGCGCACCTCGCCCCGAGCGACAACGACCTCGAGCCGCACCTCGTCGCCGCGCTCGTCATCAGGCCGGATCAACGCGACGGGGCCGTCGCGGGTGCGCTCCTGGACGCAATGACGACCGCGGCGACCGCACAGCACCAGCGCGTCGTCCTCTGGGTGAACGGGATCGACGACGACTTCGATGCGCTCGTGACCGCGGCCGGCTTCCAGCGGTTCACCGAGCAGCACCAGATGCGGGTGGCCCTGCCACTCGCCGAGTCGGCGAAGTGGCCTCCTGACGTGACCGTCCGGGCCTTCGTACCAGGTCAGGACGAAGCGGCCTGGCTGCAGGTCAACAACCGCGCGTTCTCGGAGCACCCGGATCAAGGCGCGTGGATCCTCCAGACGCTCGCGCGGCGGATGGAGGAGAGCTGGTTCGACCCCGAGGGCTTCCTGCTCGCGTTCGACCCGGACGGGCTCGCGGGGTTCTGCTGGACCAAGGTGCACCCGCCCGAGCCCGGCGGCGCGGGCCCGATCGGCGAGATCTACGTCATCGGGGTCGACCCCGACCGTCAGGGCACGGGCCTCGGCCGGGCGCTCACGGTCGGCGGCCTCGAGCACCTGAGCCACGAACGGCACTGCCCGATCGGGATGCTCTACGTCGACGGCGAGAACCCCGCCGCGCTCGGCCTCTACCGGGCGCTCGGCTTCACGGTGCACCGCACCGATCGCGCTTACACGTTCGGTCCGGAAGGGTCATGACCACCCGCTACGCGGTGACCCGCGAGGAGCTCGGGGCGTGGTTCGCCGCGAACGGTGCGCCGCGGTATCGCGTCGATCAGGTCTTCGACGCGCTCTTCCGCCAACGCGTCCCGCTCGAAGACGCGTCGTCACTCCCCCGCCCGCTCCGGGCCGAGCTCGCCGAAGCGTTCCCGCTCGCGCTCGACCCGATCGTGGAGTCGGTCGGCGACGACGGGCAGACGGTGAAGTGGCTGTGGCGCTGCCGGCGCGACGACGCCCAGATCGAGACGGTCCTGATGCGCTACCCGGAACGGGCCACCGTCTGCATCTCGAGCCAGGCCGGCTGCGCGATGGGTTGCACGTTCTGCGCGACGGGTCAGGCCGGGTTCGTGCGCCACCTCGACGCCGGCGAGATCGTCGAGCAGGTGGTGCGCGCCGCGCACGCATCGCCCCAGCCGGTGAACAACGTCGTGTTCATGGGAATGGGAGAACCGCTCGCGAACTACGACGCCACGTGGTCCGCCGTCGAACGGCTCCACGAGGACCTCGGCCTCTCGGCCCGCCACATCACGATCTCGACCGTGGGGGTGGTCCCCGGCATCCGGAGGCTCGCGACCGAGTCGTTGCCGGTCACGCTGGCCATCTCGCTGCACGCGCCGGACGACGAGCTCCGCAACACGATGATCCCGATCAACCGCCGCTATCCCCTGGCCGAGGTGATGGACGCCGCCGCGGAGCTCGGTGCCTCCCGCGGCCGGCGGGTCACGTTCGAGTACGCCTGCATCGCGGGCGTCAACGACCTGCTCGAGCACGCCCACGCACTCGTCCGGCTGCTCCGCCCGCTCGGTCCCCGGGGCTCCCACGTGAACCTGATCCCGCTCAACGACACCGCGGGCTATGCCGGCACGGCGCCGGTACCGGTCCGGATCCAGGCCTTTGCCACGATTCTGCGGTCCGGGGGGCTCACCGCGACGGTCCGGAGGAACCGGGGCACGGACATCGACGCCGCCTGTGGGCAGCTCCGTTCGCGCGTCCAGGGCACCGTCGCGGACCCCACCGTCCGCACATCTGCGGATCAGTCGGCAAGAATGGCCCCGTGAACGACTTCCGCTGGATCAACCAGTCGCAGCCACAGACCCTGTACGGCGCCACGATCCTCTGTTACATCGACGCCGTGTTCGGGCTGCTGTTCGGCATGATCGCGGTCAGCCTGCTTCTCGGGCTCCTGACCCTGATCGGCCTCGCGGCCGGTGGCTTCGGCATCGCGAACGAGAAGAAGTGGGGCTACACGGTCGCCGTGATCGCCGCGATCCTGCAGGTCGGGATGCTGATCGTGGTCTTCGGGATCAACGTCGTCGGCTTCCCGCAGATCCTGTCCCTCATGTTCGACGGTCTCCTCGTGGGTCTCCTCGTCCATCCCATGAGCCGGGACTACCAGCGCATCTGGTTCCGGTAGCGGCCAGCGTTCGTCGATGTCCAACGTCGGACCCCTGCTCGACGCGGTCACCGCCCGGCTGCGCCCGCTCGAGATCGCGGCCAACGAGGCGTGGTGGCTCGCCAGCACCGCGGTCTCCGACGAGCACGAGCGGCGCCGGGTCTCCACCGACATCGCCCTGCGCGACGCGCTCGGTGATGTCTCGGTCTTCGGGCAGGTGCGCGACGCGCTCGCCCGGCCGGCCGACGGCGAGGACCCGCTCACCCGGCGCCAGCTCGAGGTCCTGTACGACCGGACGCTCCCGCATCAGGTCCCGTCGGACCTCCGGGCCCAGCTCGTGGAGCTCGAAGCCGAGGTCGACGGGACGTTCAACGCGTTCCGGGGCCGCATCGACGGCGAGCCGGTGGACGACAACGTCATCGCCACGATCCTGCGCACCAGCAACGACAGCACCGAGCGCCGTGCGGCCTGGGAGGCGTCCAAGCAGGTCGGCGCCGAAGTGGCCGACCGCGTCCGCGAGCTCGCCCGCCTCCGCAACCGCGCCGCGCGCCACCTCGGGGCCCGGGATCACTTCGCGCTGTCGCTGGCGACGAGCGAGCTCGACGAGCAGCGGCTCTTCGAGACGCTCGACGAGGTCGAGGCCGCCACCACCGCTCCGTTCAGCGAGTGGAAGGCCGCGCTGGACGAGGCGCTCGCGGTGCGCTTCGGCTGCTCGGTCGCCGAGCTGCGCCCCTGGCACTACGACGACCCGTTCTTCCAGGAGCCGCCGATCGCCGGGAGCGTGAACCTCGACGCGTGGCTCGAGCCCGCGGACCTCGAAGCCCTCACGATCCGCACGTACGAAGGCCTCGGTCTGGACGTCCGCACCGTCGTCGAGCGCAGCGACCTGCTCCCCCGTGCGGGCAAGAGCCAGCACGCGTTCTGCATCGACATGGATCACGAGGGCGACGTCCGGGTCCTCAGCAACAACGTCGCGTCCGAGTACTGGACCGGGACGATGCTGCACGAGTTCGGCCACGCGCTGTACGATACGCAGGTCGATCCCGAGCTCCCCTGGCTGCTGCGGACCATGCACCCCCTCACCACCGAGGGCGTCGCCATGCTCTTCGGCCGGCTCGTGCGCGACGTCGAATGGCTCGGCGCGGTGGCCGGGGTGAGCGACGGGGACCTCGAACAGCTGTCGCCCCAGCTCGCGGTGGCGCGGCGCGCCTCCCTGCTCACGTTCGCCCGCTGGGTGCTCGTCATGACCCACTTCGAGCGCGGCCTCTACGCCGATCCCGAAGCCGACCACGCCCGTCGCTGGTGGGACCTCGTCGAGCGGTTCCAGCTCGTCACACGACCCGATGGGCCGCGACGCGCCCGACTGGGCCGCGAAGATCCACGTCGCGCTCGCGCCGGTGTACTACCAGAACTACCTCTACGGTGAGCTGGTGGCCTCGCAGCTGCAGGCGACGCTGCGGACGCGTGCCGGAGGCATCGTGGACCGTCCGGAAGCCGGTGCCCTGCTCGTCCAGGAGCTCTTCACGCCCGGCCTCGCGCTGCGGTGGGACGCGCTCGTGGAACGCGCGACGGGCGAACCCCTGACGGCCCGGCATCTCGCGGCCGAGCTGCAGTAGGTCCACCCAATGTGCGACACCCTCTGCGTCGTCGGTCCGCGCGGGACGTTGTTCGCGAAGAACTCCGATCGCCCGCCCGACGAGCCGCAGGTCGTCGAAGCGCTCGGCCGTCGTGCGGCCGGGAGCTCCCTGCACACGCAGTACCTCTCCCTCCCTGACGCCGGCGCGCCTGCGCTCCTGGCCTCGCGTCCGGCCTGGCTGTGGGGCCTCGAGCACGGGGTGAACGAGCACGGCGTGGCGATCGGCAACGAGAAGGTCTGGACCACGGACGACGCGAAGGCCGCGCCGGCCGCGTTGCTGGGAATGGACCTCGTCCGGCTCGCGCTCGAGCGCGGGCGCACTGCCGACCAGGCGCTCGAACAGCTCACCGGTCTGCTCGCGACCCACGGGCAGGGTGGGAGTGGCGAGCAGGACCACGACGAGCCGTACTTCTCGTCGTTCCTCATCGCGGACGCCACCAGCGGCTGGATCGTGGAGACGAGCGGACGCACGTGGGCCGCGCGGCCGGTCGCCACCGGTGCGGCGATCTCGAACCGCATCTCGCTCGACACCGACTGGACCCGCGCGTCGGCGGACGTCGCGGCCGGCCGGAGCTTCCAGGACTGGCGCGACCCGTTGGCCCCCACCGCGATCGCGGATCTGCGCCTCGATGCGACCCGAGCGTGCGTCGTCACCGGAGCGGCGGCACGCGCGGACGAGTTCGGCCCACGCGACCTGGTCGCGACCCTGCGGGATCACGGCGCCGGCCCGTGGGGCGCGCCGGGTGCCGCGGGCGACGAGTGCTCTCCGCTGCCGACCGAGGTCGACGCGGACTGGAACGGCGTCACCGTCTGCATGCACCTCCGCGGCTACCAGGCCACGACCGCGTCGATGGTGGCCGAGCTCCCCGCCGATCCATATGCGCCACTCCGCGCCTGGGTCGCGCTCGGGAGCCCGTGCGCCAGCGTCTACGTGCCGGTCTTCCCATCCCGACGGGTCCCGGCCGAGCTCGGGCACACGGACACCTGGCGCCGGTTCGCCGCGCTCCGCGACCGGGCGGAGGCGAAACCCGAGGCACTCGCGGCGATCCGGGCCCGGCTCGCGGGCGTCGAAGCCGACCTGTGGGAACGGGCCGATGCGGCCGTCGACCGCGGGGATCCGTCCGCACTCGACGGGTTCACCCGGGAGGCGTGGGCACCCGTCGAGCAGGCGCTCCGCGACCTGGGCGTCTGAGACCTGCCGCGCTGACGCGTCCGTCAGGTCGACCATCCGTCGCGGGCCTCACTAGGTTCGCAGCGATGGAGTACAACCTCGCCGACCTGTGGGAGCGGGTCGTCGACACCGTTCCCGACCGCGAGGCACTCGTCGCGGGTGACGTGCGGCTGAGCTACGCGGAAGCGGACGACCGCATCGACCGGCTCGCGCACTTTCTCACCGGGCTGGGGATCGGTCCGGGCGACCACATCGCGCTCTACCTCCAGAACGGCGTCGAGTACCTCGAAGGCATGCTCGCCGCGTTCAAGATCCGCGCGGTGCCGGTCAACGTCAACTTCCGGTACGTCGAGGAGGAGCTGCGCTACCTCTTCAACGACGCCGACACGAAGGCGGTCCTGTTCCACCGCGAGTTCGCACCGAAGCTCGAGGCGATCCGGAACCAGGTCCACGGACTCACCGGGTTCATCGTCGTCGAGGACGGCAGCGACCACGACATCACCGCGCTCGGCGCGACGCGCTACGAGGACGCGATCGCCGACACCCCCGGCGGCCGCGACTTCCCGCCCCGCTCCGCCGACGACCAGTACATCCTCTACACCGGCGGCACCACCGGCATGCCCAAAGGGGTCATGTGGCGCCACGAGGACATCTTCTTCGGTGCCTTCGGTGGCGGCGACTTCGCGGGCCGGGCCATCGCCGCGCCCGAGGAGATCGCGGACAAGGCCGCCGCGGGCCGCACCCGTTGCCTCCCGGCCTGTCCCTTCATGCACGGCACCGCGCACTGGATGGCGTTCACGACGCTCTACAGCGGCGGGACCGTCGTCATCTCCACCGATCGCCGATTCGAGCCGCGCCGGTTGTGGGAGCTCGTGGCGCGCGAGCACGTCAACTTCCTCGTGATCGTCGGCGACGCGTTCGCCCGCCCGTTGGTCGACGCGCTCGACGAGCTGGACGGTCAGGTCGATCTCACCGGTCTCGTGGTCATCCTCTCCGGTGGTGCGATCCTGTCGCCCACCGTGAAGACCGATCTCGCGGAGCGGCTCCCGGGCTCGATGATCATCGACGGCTACGGCTCGTCCGAGGCCGGCGGCCAGGGCCAGTCCGTGACCGTCGCCGGCGCGGAACCGAGTGAAGCGCCGCGCTTCCGTGTCAACGACGAGACGACCGTCCTCAGCGCCGACTTCACGCCCGCGCCCGTCGGCGTCATCGGCAAGCTCGCGCGCCGCGGCCACATCCCCCTCGGCTACTACAAGGACCAGGAGAAGACCGCCGCGACCTTCCCGGTGGCGAACGGCGTTCGCTGGTCGGTGCCCGGCGACGACGCCCGGATCGAGGAGGACGGCTCGATCACCCTGCTCGGCCGCGGCTCGGTCTCGATCAACACCGGGGGCGAGAAGGTGTACCCCGAAGAGGTGGAGTCGGCGCTCAAGGCCGACGCGGACGTCATGGACGCGATCGTGGTGGGCGTCCCCGACCGACGTTGGGGTGAGCGGGTCGTGGCGCTGATCGAGCCCCGCGCCGGCCACACCATCGATCCGGCCGAGGTCGACCGGCGGGTGCGCCATCACATCGCGGGGTACAAGGCGCCGCGCGACATCCTCGTGGTCGACTCGATCACCCGGTCGCCGTCGGGCAAGCCGGACTACCGGTGGGGCAAGGCCACCGCGATCAGCCGGCTCGCCGCCGAGGCGTCCGCGGCGAACCCGTCGTGAACCGGCTCGCGGACGAGAGCAGCCCGTACCTGCGTCAGCACGCCGACAACCCGGTCGACTGGTATCCGTGGGGTGATGAGGCGTTCGCCCGCCGCGGGCCGAGGACAAGCCGATCCTGCTCTCGGTCGGGTACTCGGCGTGCCACTGGTGTCACGTGATGGCGCACGAGTCGTTCGAGGACGAAGAGGTCGCGGCGGTGATGAACGCCCGCTTCGTCAACGTGAAGGTCGACCGCGAGGAACGCCCGGACGTCGACGCCATCTACATGGACGCGGTCCAGGCCCTGACCGGGCAGGGCGGCTGGCCGATGACCGTCTTCCTGACTCCGGACGGCCGACCCTTCTTCGGCGGCACCTACTTCCCGAAGGCCGACCGCCAGGGCATGCCCGGGTTCCTGCGGATCATGGACGCCGTGGACGACGTCTGGCGCACCAAGCGCACCGACGTGTTCGACCAGGCCGAGCAGCTGACCACCGCGATGTCGAGCTCCACCCTGCGCGACCAGATCCAGGGCGGAGACGCGGCCGGGGGGCTCTCCCCCGCGATCCTCGACCAGGCCGAGGACGCGTTGAGCGCGAGCTTCGACGCGGCGCTCGGCGGCTTCGGCTCGGCCCCGAAGTTCCCACCGTCGATGGCCATCGACTTCCTGCTCCGCCGTTCCGTGCGCCACGGGAACCCCGAAACCCTGACGATGATCAGCACCACGCTCGACGCCATGGCCGCGGGTGGCATCTACGACCACGTCGGCGGTGGCTTCGCGCGCTACTCCACCGACGCGCACTGGCTGGTGCCGCACTTCGAGAAGATGCTCTACGACCAGGCCCTCCTCGTCGGCGCGTACCTCCGGGGATTCCTCGTGATCGGAACGCCGCGCTACCGCCGGATCGTCGAGGAGACGATCGACTACGTGCTGCGCGACCTGCGCCACGCGGACGGCGGCTTCTTCTCCGCGGAGGACGCGGACAGCGAGGGCGTCGAAGGGAAGTTCTACCTCTGGAGCCTCGAGGAGCTCACCGAGGTCTGCGGCGACCAGACGGGCGAGGTGATCCGCGCGTTCGGTGTGACCGAGTCAGGGAACTTCCGCGATCCGCACACCGGGTACTCCGGCAACATCCTGCATCTCGTCGATCGCACCGAGGACCCGGGCCCGGAGATCACGGACGCGCTCGGACGCCTCTTCGCCCGGCGCGAGACACGGGTCCGGCCCGGTCGCGACGACAAGGTGCTGCTGGGTTGGAACGCGCTCTTCCTCCGCTCGCTCGCGGAGGCCGCCGCCGCGTTCGAGCGACCGGACTGGATGGAGGCCGCCCGCGCGAACGCCCGCTTCCTCGCGCGCCGCGCTGCGGCGGGACGACGACCGGCTCCTGCGCTCGTGGCACGAGACCAGCGGTGGTCGGCACCTCGCGGTCGCGGAGGACTACGCCGCGCTCCTGGAGGCGTACGTCACGCTCGCCGAGGTCGACGACGTGGCCTGGCTCGAGGACGCCCGCTGGTGCGCGTCCGAGCTGTTCCGGTTGTTCCACGACGAGCAGAGCGGCGGCTTCTTCACGACGGGCATCGATGCCGAGGCGCTCATCGTCCGCCCGCAGGACTTCTTCGACAACGCGACGCCGTCGGAGAACTCGCTCGCGGCCGACGGGTTGCTCCGGCTCTCCGCGCTCACCGGGAACTTCCGCCTCGAGGAGTCACCGCGGCGCCTGCTCGGTCAGTTGGCCGAGCTCGCCGGCCGTCACGGCGGCAGCTTCGCGTTCCTGCTCAGTGCGTACGAGCGGGCGACGACCGCGCCGATCGAGATCGCGCTGGTGGGCGCGGATCCGGGTCTCCGCCGCGAGGTGTTCGCCCGGCTGATCCCCGCGTCGGTCGCGATCCAGGCCGAGCCCGGGACCGGCGAGTCGCACACTCCCCTGCTCGCCGAACGGACGCTCGTCGACGGTCTTCCCACCGCCTACGTGTGCGAGCGGTTCGCCTGCCGGCTGCCGGTCACGACGCCCGAGGCGCTCCGCGACCAGATCGACGCCGCCCTCGCCCGACGCCGCTGACCGCCGCCCAACCGGTTTCGGGGTGGTTTCGCGTCGCTCCGGCGACCACGAGACGCCCCGAAACGAGCTGAACCGCGCGGCGGGAGGTTGTCTGGGGCTAGTAGTGGCCGAGGCCGTTCGCCGAGCGCGTCGGCGGTCGCCCAGCCGAACACGATGACGGCTTCGCCGCGGGTCACGTCGACCTCGCCGACGACCTCCGTGGCCGCCTTGCCGCCACCCTTGACCGTGCTCGCGTCGAGCACGGCCTCGGGGTTGCCCGTCGGCGCGACCCGGAACGCCCGGTCGTCGTACCGGCCCTCGCAGCCGAAGCGCCGCGCGAGCCGGCGACCCCAGGCCCGCTCCTCACCCGTGGGCGAGTAGTTCGGTCGGGGTACGACGTCCGCGAGGCCGCTGATCAGCGAGTACGCCGACGCATGAGCGATCCGTCCGGCCACCAGCACGTCTTCGTCGGGGAAGGAGATCGCGGCCCGCCGGTAGAGCTCACCGACCAGACCCTTGACCGCCGCACCGGACTGCCGGCCGCGCCGAACCGCGCCGAGGCCCCAGAGGATGCACGGCGTGCCGCCCACCCGCTCGAGGGACCCGAAGAGGAATCCGTGGTTCCCCGCGTCCTCCACGGCCATGACGACCAGCGGAAAGTGCTCCACGTGGGCTTCCAGCTCATGGTCCATGCCGGAGAGACCTACGGAAGAAAGGAGCTGACCGAGCTCATCGAGCTCCGCCGGCTTCAGCGAGATGGAATCACGGGATTCGACCTGCATCGCAGAGACATTGTTGCCGACGGGCGGGGGTTGGGGCCAGTCGAGATCAGAACGCGACGCCGCGGGCCCGGTCCAGACCCGGCCACGACGGCCCGGAGGTCGGTGCGGCCGGGGCCGGCCCGCCGGTCCGGAACGGGTGCAGACCGCCCGATCGGTCCAGGACGAACCCGCCGCCTCCACCCCGGACGAGGGCGAGGCCGCGGGCCATGTCCTGGCCCGGCCACGCGATCCCCTTGCTCTGCTTCGCGGGGAGCGCGCCGCCGCCGATGGAGAAGCGGTACAGCGAGCCGTGGGCGTCGACCAGGTACCCACCGGCGCCCGACGCGGCGATCGCCACGCCCCGGCCGAGGTCGGTCCGCCAGTGGGGGAGGCCGCTGACGCTCGGCGGGCGCGGGTTGTCCCCGATCGAGAAGCCGTACAGGGCGCCGTTGCCGTCGAGCACGTAGCCCGCCCGCCCGTCGGGGGTGATCGCCACGCCCCGAGCCCAGTCACCGCTCCTGACCAACCGCCCGCCGGTCGCCGCCGGCGGCACCGGGTTCCCCCCGATGCCGAACGGGTGCAGGCCGCCGAACTGGTCGAGCACGTACCCCCCGGTCCCGTCGGGCAGCAGGGCCACGCCGCGCGCCTGGCCGTCGGCCGGGGTCAGGTCCGTGGAGGTGGTCGTCGAGAGCTTGGGGCCGGTGCTGACCACGACCCGGGCGAGGCGGCCGGACTGGTGCACGACCACACCACCGCTCAACGACCGCCCGATCGGCTGCACGGGAAGGCTGGCGCCGACCGTGTTCTGGGCCCGGACCGCGAACTGCGCGTTCTGGTTGTCGACCAGCCCACCGAGGGTGAGGCTGTGGGTCGTGGCGCTGACCGGGTGCGCGCCATCCGGTCCCGTCACGGTGTAGCCCGTGATGCCGTTCGAGCTCCCGTTGGAGTCCGGCGCCGACCACGTGACGGTCCCCTGCCCGTGCACAACGGAGACCCGGACGTCAGCCGGAGGCGTCGGGACCTGCGCCGCGAGACCGCACCCCGGCACGGCCTTGCACACGTCGAGCCGGCCGCCGCTCTTGACCTTGCCGCTCAGCGCGGTCTCGCGGTCCACCGCACCGACGAGCAGGCTGCGCAGGGCGGTCACCGTGATGCCCGGTTGTGCCGCCACCGCGAGGACCGCCGCCCCCGACACCATCGGCGCCGCCATCGACGTGCCGTCCAACGAGCAGTAGAGGCTGTCGCCGCATCCGGGGATGACGCCGGGCGGGACGGTCGAGACGATCCCCTCCCCCGGCGCGGCCAGGTCGACGTGCGTGGCCCCGAAGTCGGAGAAGCTCGTCAGCGTGTCCGTCGAGGTCGTCGCGGCCACGCAGATGACGTTGGCCAGACCGGCGGCGCACGGGTAGACGGCGTGCTGCTCGACGTCCTGCGTCGAGTTCCCGGCTGCCGTCACGAAGAGGATGCCGGCGTCGCCGGCCCGCTGGATCGCGTCGGACAAGCCCTGCGAGAACCCGTCACCACCCCAGGATGCCGACAGCACGCGGAGGTTCACGCCCGCGTTCTTGGCCTGCACCGCCCAGTCGATCGCCGCAATTGCGCCGGCGATGGACCCGTTGCCGTTCCGGTCGAGCATCGTCAGCGACATCAGCGAGACGCGTTGGGCGACCCCGGTGATCCCGATGCCGTTGTTGCCGACCGCGCCGAGGATCCCCGAGACGTGGGTGCCGTGACCGTACGGGTCCGTGGTCGTGCACTGCTTGGTGAACGAGTCGTAGCCGTGGGTGCCGTACCCGCAGCCGCCGATGCCGAGTCGGTTGGTCCAGAGGTTCGCGACGAGATCGGGGTGCGTCGCATCGATGCCGCTGTCGAGCACCCCGACGACGACATTGCGGGAGCCGACGGTCGTGTTCCACGCGGACTGCGCGCGAATCCCGCCCGGCTGCGCGTTGAGGAGGGTGCCCAGAGATGGAAGCGCCGGGTCGTTCGGCTTGAAGGCACCCGAGATCCGGTAGTTCGGCTCCACGAACTTGACCCGGTGGTCGTCGCGCAGATCCTGAGCCTGCGGCGCCGCGGCGCCGCCCGGTGGCGCGTCGACCACGATCGTGTGGGCGTCGACGACCTGCGCGCCGCCGACGCCGGCGTCCTGCGCGATCGATGTCGCCTCCGTCGTCGACGCGCCGGGCTCGAGGCCGACGACGAGACGACCGTCCGCGACCGGCACGGCGCCCGACGCCGTCGACGACGGCGCGACCGGACCCGGCGCGACGGATGCCGACGGCGCGGTCGTAGCGGTCGGCGCCGCGGTGTCCGCGTGCGCAACCGTTGCACCCGACGCCGCGACGAGACCGAGCGTGACCAATGACACGACGAGGAACGTCGGCACGGCAGATCGGAATGATCGAGTGCGCATGAGTGGTTGCACTGTCCGCAAGTTGGCGATTGATTGGCCCATGCACACTACGGGACCGGTCGGCGGAATCGGGCGTCACGTCGGAAATCACCCGCGTGCCTCGAGAGCACGCACTCCCGGGAACCGCACACGCAGGCCCGTCGTTCTCGTCATGACCCCCGACGAACCCGCGCCGCCCCGGTGCAACCCCGTGCCGGGCGCCGCCTCGAAACCAGAGCGAGCCTCCTGAGATGAGCCAGACCACGATCAGCAGCAACGGCCACGGCACCGCGACCCACCGCGAGCCGACAGGCCGCGAACCGACGTTGAGCTCCGAGCGCCGACAGAGCGGCGCGCCGGAGTCCGTCACCCCCGAAGCCCTGATCGCCCGCCACGTCGAGAACGCTCGGCGCCAGCTGGCCGAAGCCCGCGAGAACCTCAAGTCGTCCCGCCGCCGGGTCGTGCAGCTCGAGGACGCGCTCTGCAACTGGGAGCGGTTCGCCGCCGAGCTGCGCCGGGCCCGGGGCAACGGCCAGAACCCCCCAACGGCGCCCTAGTTCGGGGCCGCGTCCGGAGAGCTCGCGCGATCGCGTAGTTTCTACCGGTGCATCGGATCGACGGGGGACGAGTGAAGAAGCTGACGGTGGCCGCGTTCGTCGTGCTGCTGGCCGCCTGCGGTGGGGGCAAGACGGTCTACGAGAAGGCGAAGGTGCCCAAGACCATCACCATGGTGGTCGACGGCAAGCTCAGCGGCGCCGCGAACGTGCGCGGTGACCTCTCCAAGTGCGTCGGGATCGGGAAGTTCGCCGACGTCGTGCCGGGCGCCAAGGCGACCGTCCGGAACCAGAACGGCAAGGTTCTCGCGGTTGGCGTCGTGAGGTTGGGCCTGGGCACCGACTACTTCCGGGACCTCTTGGACCAGTGCGACTTCCGCATCGCCGTCTACGGCGTTCCTCGCGCGAAGAGCTACACCATCCAGGTCGCGGGGCAGACCCCCCAGGCCTTCAGCCGGTTCGGGCTCGTCGCCACCAACGGCGTCTTTCCCATCAACATCAACCCACCCCTGGTGACGGTCCCGACAACCCCGACCACGACGACGACCACGCGCAAGTAGTCCTCGTCACACGGCTTCGGTCGGGATGACGAGCGCGAAGACCGGCCCGGGCCCCGGCTGCTCCAGCACGAGTCGCGCGCCTTCCGCCTCCGCCAGCGACCGCGCGAGTGCGAGTCCGACGCCGTGACTCTCTCCGGTGCGGCGCTCGAAGATCGTGCGGGCATCGAGCGTCGCGGTCCCTTCGTCGCCGACCTGGATCACCACCGCACCCGGCAGGCTCGACCGGGCGGCGACGGTGACCGTCCCGGTTCCGTGACGCTGCGCGTTCGAGATCAGGACATCGAGGATCTGCCGCACTGCGGGTTCGGCGACGACCGGGGCCGGGAGCGCGTCCTCGACCACGACCTGGAGCGCGCGACCGTGTGCGGCCAGTGCGCCACTCCAGTGGCCCTCCGCTTCGCGCACCAGCGCGACCGCGTCGAGTGGTGACCGGTCGACGTCGGCATCCCTCGCGAGCCGGAGCAGATCCTCGACGGTGGTCTCCAGCCGGTCGATGGGCGGCAGCATGTCCGCGAGCGCGGCGCGGGCGTCGGTGTCCGGCTCGAGCAGCGCGCTCTCGACGTTCACCCGCAGACCCGCGATCGGGGTCCGCAGCTGATGGGACGCGTCGGCGCTGAACGCTCGCTCACGGGCCACCAGGTTTCCGAGCCGGTCCGCGGTGGTGTTGAGCGCGGATCCGAGCTGGTCGAGCTCCTCGATCCCCGAGGTGTCGGTCCGGACCGAGAAGTCACCGCCGCCCAGCCTGCGGGCGGTGTCCACGAGCTCGTCGATCGGCCGGGTGAGCCGGCGCGCCTGCCACCACGCCAGGACCGCGGCGACGATCACGGCGCCGATCGCGATCGCCAGCATCACGAGCCACGAGCTGCGGGTGCGGTCCGCGACGACCGCGTCGGGCCGGCTGGCCCGCAACGCGCCGACGACCTGCTCGTCACCGTTGATCGGCACGGCAACGACGATCCGGCTGCCCCGCCGCGCGTCCGCGGAGTCCCCGTCCAGCGCCTTGCGCACCGTGCCGTCGGCCCGGTCCGGTCCGGCGCCGCCGACCCGCCGGCCGTGCTGGTCGTAGATGACGAATCGGGTGGTGCCCTCGTCCGCCAGGTCGATGGGCTCGCCCCGAGCGAGCTCGGACGTGCTGACCGAGCTCCGCGCCTCGTTCGCTTCCCGCTCGAGCCGCAGCACCTCTTCGCTGCGATAGAGCCGGGCCACCGCGAGCGCAAGCGGGACGCCGAGCACGAGCAACGCGACGACCGTCACGGCGACGATCGAAAAGATGATCCGCCGCTTCACGACGCGTCGAGTCGATAGCCCACCCGCGGGAGCGCGGTGATGATCGGGCAGCCGTCCGCGCCACTCGCGGCGAGCTTGCGCCGGATCGCGGAGACGTGGACGTCCAGGGTCTTGGTCGAGCCGTGCCAGTGCGCGTCCCACACCTCGTCCATGATCCGCTCGCGGGTCACCGCTCGACCGGCTTCCTGAGCGAGCAAGGCGAGCAGGTCGAACTCGCGCGGCCGCAGCGAGAGCTCGCGATCCCCGGCCCAGACCCGGCGCGCCGTCGTGGTCGATCTTCAGCGCACCGACCTGGGTGCGCTCGACCGCCGCCGGCTCGGGCCGGCGGAGGTTCGCCCGCACCCGGGCGAGCAGCTCGGCGAGGCGGAACGGCTTCGTGATGTAGTCGACCGCACCGGCATCCAGGCTCACCACGATGTCGGCCTCTTCGTGTCGAGCCGTCAGCACCAGGATCGGCAATGCCGGGACCGCATGCCCGAACTCGCGGCAGAGCTCGACGCCGTCGACGTCCGGCAGCCCGAGGTCGAGCACGACGAGATCGGGCACGGACGCCTCGAACGCCCGGCGGGCGGTCGCGCCGTCGATGGCGAGCGTCACGTCGTAGCCCTGGCTCGCGAACGCCTGGGCCAGGGACCGCCCGATCGTCTCGTCGTCCTCGACGAGCAGCACCTTCGAGGACATGCGCACCAGGGTATGGGTGCCTCGCGGCGGGCCGCGGCAACCGCCCGGCGAGTTTGCCGTTCGCTTACCCGCGGCGCAGCGATCGCTGTCGGTCGGCTCTCTACGGTCGATGCATCGAGTTCCAGGAGCCTCACGTCGCGGTGCGGCACGCGTCGTCATGGGCAATCGGGCTTTCGACGATCTCGGTCGCCGCCGTCCTCGTCTGCAACACCGCGCTGCCGGTCGGTCTCGCGCTGACGGCCGTCGCCATCCCGTTCGGCGGTTGGCTCCTGGTGCTGCAGGAGGAGCGGCGGGGGCACCCGGTCGACGTTCGGGTCCTCGTCGTGGCGATCGGCGCGCTCCTGGTGCTCGCGGTCACCCTCGCCCCCACCGGTTCGCACGACCTCTGGTCCTACGTGATATACGGGCGGATCGCCGCGCAGCACCACGCCAACCCGTACGTGCGGCTCCCCCGCGACTTCCCGGGCGATCCCTTCCTCCACCTCGTCGGACGCGGGTGGCGGCACACCCCGTCGGTCTACGGCCCGGTGTTCGTCGCGTTCGCCACGCTCGGCAGCGCGATCGCCGGCGGATCGACGCTCGCCGCCCGGCTCTTCCACCAGGCGGGTGCCGCGCTCGCGGTGGCGGTCGCACTCGGTCTGATCTGGCGCCGGACCCGGAGTGCGGCCGCGCTGATGCTGCTCGGCCTCAACCCGCTCGTGATCGTCACCGTGGTCAACGGCGGTCACAACGACGCCCTCGTCGGCCTCGCCGTGCTCGGCGCCGTGCTCCTGGCCGAGGGACGCCGGCCCGCCGCCGCGGGCATCGCGCTCGCGCTCGGGGCGCTCATCAAGGTGACTGCTCTGCTCGCGCTCCCCGCACTCGTCGTCTGGGTCTTCTGCCGCCACGGGCGCCGAGCCGCAGCCCGGATCGGGATCGCGGCGATCGCCGCGGTGCTCGCCGGCTACGCGGCCGTCGGCCCCGACGGGCTCCGGGCGCTCGACGCCAACCACACGCTCATGAGCCGGGCGTCGCCCTGGCAGATCGCCCGAGCGCTGCTCCACGTCCGCGCGCACCACTTGGTCGTGGGCGTGCCCGCCGCGACCTGGCTCGGCGGGTTCGGGATCGCGTCGATCCTCGCGGTCGGCGCTCTCGCACTCCTCGTCGCGTGGCGACGGCGTCACGACGCCGAGCTCGGAGCCGTCGTCGCGCTCACCCTCACCAGCTACCTCGTCGCCGGCATCTACACCTTGCCCTGGTACGTGATGTGGGTGCTCCCGGCTGCGTGCCTGGCCCGCCACCGGGCCACGCTCGTGCTCGTCGCGGGGATCGGTGCACTCCTCACCGCGGTCTACGTCGTCAAAGCACCGCGCGCTGCCGAGTCCGGTGGGTGCGGGTTGGTGGTGGCTCGGCGCGTACATCGGCCCGATCATCGTCCTGGTCGCGTTCGTCCTCGTCGCCCTGCGATCGCCGGCCGATCCGCAGCCTGCGCCGGCCTCGACAGCTCCGGATCCCGCCCGGCGGCCGCAGACGCGGCCGGTCGCGACCGCGCCGGGGCGATGACGGTCGACACGCCGGCCGACGCCGACCACCAACGCGTAGCCCCGCTCGGCCGCGTGCTGCTCGCGACGGTGCTCACCCTCGGCGTGGCCGCAATCATCGAGGCCTCGGTGTGGGCCCAGGGCGGTCGCAACGCGCTCGGCGACATCGCGGGGCGGTTCTTCGCCTGGCACCTCCACCCGTCGTGGGTGCCGTTCGGGGGCGGGCCGATCGAGTACCCGGTCGTCGTCGGGTACGTCTCCTGGATCGCGACATGGTTCGGGCGGCGGGCGTCGACCTTCGTGATCGTCAACGGCGTCCTCAGCGCGGGGCTCGCGTTGGTCCTGACGGCGGTGCTGCGGCGGCGGTCGGGTCCTCGGATCTGGCGGTGGGCCGCAGGCGTCCCACTCGCGCTCTACGCGTTCCACAACTGGGACATCCTCGCGATGACCCCGGCGATCGTCGGCCTCCTCGCGTTCGAGGCTGAGCGCGATGTGGCGAGCGGTGCGCTGCTGGCGGTCGGCGCGTCGGCCAAGGTGTTCCCCGGCCTCTTCCTCCCGCCGCTCGCCGTGATCCGGTGGCACACGGGCGACCGGCGCGGCGCAGCGCGCTTGGTGGGTGCCTTCGTGGTCACGACCGTCGCTGCTCAACGCGCCAATCGCACTCAAGCGCTGGGAGACCTGGACGTTTCCGATCAGGTTCCAGGGCGCCCGGTCGACGACATGGGGCAGCCTGTGGTTCTGGTTGCTCCGCATCCCGGGCATCCGGCCACTCGTCGGCGCAGACGCCAAATCGGCCGTCGACACGCTCGCCGTCCTCGCGCTCGTCGCCGCGCTCGTCCTGATCACGGTGCTCGCGGTTCGACGTCGGCTCGACGCGGTGGAGGTCGGCGCAGCCGTCCTGGGCGCGTTCCTGCTCGCGAACAAGATCTACTCGCCGAACTACGACCTCTGGATCGTTCCGTTCTTCGCGTTGCTGGCGATCCGCCGGCGTGTGTGGATCGCCTACTGCCTGAGCGATCTCGCGATCTTCATCCTCGTCTACGGGCACTTCCACGGGCAGTGGTCGAGCGCGGTGGTATCGACGTACCTCCCGGCCCTCGTCGTCGTGCGCGCGGTGACGATCCTCGCGGTGATCGCAGGCGCACTCCGACTGCGCGGCTCCGGAGCCACCGGGCCCGGTCAGCCGGCGCGCGGTGGCCGGGGAACGAATGGACTCGTCCGCGCGACGTAGTCGACGTAGCCGGGCCGGCGCTTGGCCATGGTCCGTTCCAACATCGGGACGCCCGAGACGCGCCGCAGCAGGATCGTCATCACGAGTGCGCTCACGAGCCCGATCGCGCCGATGCCCGTCTCGGCCGCAACGAGCGCGATTCCCCACCAGACGCACGCATCGCCGAAGTAGTTCGGATGCCGGGTGTAGCGCCACAGACCGCGGTCCATCACCCGTCCGGCACTCTGTGGATCGGACACGAACCGGGTGAGCTGCGCATCGCCGATCGTCTCGAACCCGAAGCCGACGATCCAGACGAGGACCCCGAACGCCGCCAACGGCCCGAGATCCGGATCGACGCGCACCTGCCCGAGCTGCACGGGGAGCGAGACGACCCACATCAACGCGCCCTGCAGGGCGAAGACCGTCACGAGGCTGATCGGACCGAAGCGGGGGCCGTAGTGACGGCGCATCGCCCGGTAGCGGAAGTCCTCGGGCGTGCCCCGCTTGCGCCAGGCGAGATGCGCACACAGCCGCAGCCCCCAGATCGTGACCATCGCGATGAGCAGCCACTGGCGATCAGGGTTGCCGTCGGCAACCGCGCCCGTGACCCAGGCGACGATCACGAAGCCGAGGGGCCAGACCGGGTCGACGATCGACGCATCCCGGAGCCCCAGGCTGACGAGCCACGTCACCAGCATCAACGCCACGATCGAACCCGCCGCGGCGACCAGCACCTCGCCCGTCACGGTGTCACTCTACGGAGCCGAGGCCGCCGCGGGTGGAGCCGCTCAGCGATAGTTCCCCGTGTGGCCCAGGCTGTACCGGCCGGGTTGCGGGAAGAAGCAGAGTCCGTGCGGCCCGCGTCCGACCGCGATGGTGTGCAGGAGCTGCCCCGACCGCGTGTCGATCACGTACACGTCACCGTTGTAGCGGCCGGTCAGCCAGAGCTGGGTCCCGTCGGCGCTGACCCCACCCATGTCCGGCGTGCCGCCGATGGGCCAGGTGGCGACGACCGACCGCGACGCGAAGTCGATGACGGAGACGGATCCCTCGAGCCGGTTGCTCACGTAGAGGTCCTTGCCGTCCCGGCTCGGATAGAGGCCGTGCGCGCCGGCTCCGGTGTGGATGAACCCGATCTCCTGCATGGTCACGGGATCGACGATCGACACGCCACTGCGCTGCTGGTTCGCGACGTACATGACCGATCCGTCCGGAGATGACCTGACGTCGATCGGCGCGCCGCCCACCCGGAGCTCGCCGGTCACCCGCATCGTCGGGACGTCGATCCGTACAAGCCAGCCGGAGAACTCGCAGCTCGCGATCATCACCTTGCCGTTCGGCGTGAAGTCGGCATGGTTCACCCCGGAGTGGGCGATCGGCACCGACCGGATCAGCTTCCAGGTGTGCGGATCGCGAAAGTCCATCCGGCTCAGTCGCTCGGCCATCACGATGGCTCGGCTTCCGTCAGGCGTGAAGTACAGGTTGTACGGATCGTCCACCGGAATCGGTGGCCCCGGCGTTCCGCTCACCGGGTCGATCGGCGTCAGCGAGTTCCCGATGTTGTTGTTGACGTACAGCGTGGACAGGTCGTACGCCGGGACGACGTGCTGGGGCCGCTGGCCGACTGCGAAATGAGCGACGACCGTGTAGGTCTGCGGGTCGATCACGTCCACCGTGTTCGATTCGCTGTTCGGCACGTACACACGCGTCGGGACGGATCGCACCTGCGGGGCCAACATGCCGACGCCGGTCTGGGCGTACACGTTGACGTCCGGGCCTGCGCCGGTCATCGGGTTGACCGGTCCGGTCGCCGTCGGTGCCGACGGCGGAACCGAACGGACGCGCGGCGCCGGGGCCCGGGTCGTCGCGGAGCTGGCTCCGTGACCATTGCCGTTCGCACATGCCGGCGCGACCAGCGCGACCACGGCGGCCACCACGATGACGCTCGAGCGCAGCCTCACCGGACGGTGAGGACCGAGACGGTCGCGGTCGGCAGTGGGCTCTCGCCGCCCGACGAAGTACGCCGAATCACCGATGGTCGCCGCGGCACCGTCCGTCACCGCGGCGGCCATCGTGCCGACGGGAACGAGCGTGGTGGTCGCGGCGTCCCAACGCCAGACCTGGGCCGTCGGTGCACCTCCCCACCGGCCTCCGAAGACGTAGACCTGCCCTCGCACGGTCGTGGCTGACGCATCCGAGAGCGTCTCGGGCAGCTGCCCGACGACGCGGACCGCCCCGGTCTGCGTGTCGAGCACCTGCACCGCAGCCGTCGCGCCGGAGGCGGTGATCCCGCCGAAGATCACGACGCTCGTGCCCTCGGCCGCGACGGCCGGGTACCGAACAGGGACCGGGAGGTCTCCGAGCAGCGTGAAGGCGACGCCGTCGGTGGTGGCCAGTGTCGTGGCCCGGATGCTGTTCCCGTCGTAACCCCCGATGAGGTAGGTCCGGGCGCCGATGGTGACCGCGCCGAGATCCGAGCGAGGGATCGGGAGCCGTCCGACGACGGTCGCGACCGCTCCCGGACCGAACCGTTGCACCGCCGAGGACTCGGTGGCGTTCCCACCCCCGAACACCATCGGCGCTCCCACCACCGGGGCTCCCGCCGTGTCGTGCACAGCCTCCGCCAGCTGGCCCGTCGCGGTGACCGCGCCGGTCCCGACGTTCACGCGGAGCACCTGGGCGATGGTCCGCCTGGCCCCGTCGAACCCGCCGAGGACGAGCAAGTCACCCTGGTTCGCGATCAGCGCCTCGCGGCGGACGGTCGAGGAAGCTGCCATGCGGCCGTCGTCACGGTCGCGCGGAGCGGCTTCACCGGCGCGGCGGTGGTGGAGGTCGTCGTCGACGCGAGTCGTCGTCGACCGAGCCACGGGATCTGACGACGCTCCACTGTTGCAGGCAACCAGTGCCGCCGAGAGGCCGGCACCCAGTGCCAGCATGCGGAACGGCACCGCCGGCGGCATCATGCCTCCACCTTCCCATTTCTCGCGTGTGCATTCGATGAGAGCGTCGAGGTACCACCGGGAATCCCGCGCTCATCTCCGACGCCTACAGTTCGGTCCTGGTGGACCCCGACCTTCAAGCGCGCCGCACCGCCGAGGGCCGGGCGATCTCGTACTGGACCGAGGTGGCACCCGACCGGCTCGCGATCGTCTCGCCCTTCGGTGACCGGACCTTCGCCGAGCTCGACGCCCACGCCGACCAGCTCGTACCGCGCGCTGCGCACGCGCAGGCCTCGCGGCCGGCGACGCGGTCGCGCTCGTCGCGCGCAACCGGCCGGAGTTCGTCGAGGTCTGGGCTGCGTGTCGGCGGGCCGGCTTTCGCATGACTCCCGTCAACTGGCATCTCACGGTCGACGAGATGTCCTACATCGTGCAGGACTGCGAGGCCCGCGCACTCGTGGTCGACGCCGGCATCGGGTCCGCGACCGAGCTCGCGCGGCGGCACGCCACCGCGCTCGGCGCGCTCCTGACGATCGGCGGCGAGCTCAGCGTCGGCGAGAGCTACGACGCGTGGCCGTCGAGACGGCGCCGACCGGCGCGCTGCTCGGATCCCACGCCCGGCACTCTGATGCTCTACACATCGGGGACGACCGGACGGCCGAAGGGCGTCCGCAAGGCACCCGCATCCGCCGGCGATGGAGAACCTCGCGGGCTACGAAGCTGCGAGCGTGCACCTGTGCACCGGCCCGCTCTACCACGCGGCGCCGCTGAACATCTCGCTGATCAGCCCGCTCTCGAACGGCGCAACCGTCGTGCTGATGGACACGTGGACCGCCACCGAGACGTTGCAGCTCATCGAAGACCACCGAGTGACGCACACGCACATGGTGCCGACGATGTTCCACCGGCTGCTCGCGCTGGACGAGGTGACGCGCGCACGTCACGACGTCACGTCGTTGCGGATCGTCGTGCACGGTGCCGCGCCGTGCCCGATCCCGGTGAAGCAGGCGATGATCGAGTGGTTCGGCCCGGTCATCGTGCGAGTACTACGCGTCGACGGAGGGTGCGGGCACGCTGGTCGACGCGGGGACCTGGCTGCGGAAGCCGGGCACCGTCGGCAAGCCCTACCCGGACGATCTGATCATCGTGGGCGACGAGGACGCGTCACCGGTTCCGGCCGGTGAGATCGGGATGATCTGGGTCAAGAGCCATCCCGGTGAGGAGTTCGAGTACTTCCACGACCCGGACAAGACGGATCGCAACCAACGGGGCGCGTGGTACACGCTGGGCGACCTCGGCTACCTCGACGAGGACGGCTACCTGTTCCTCTCCGGGCGCAGTGCCGAGCTGATCATCTCGGGCGGCGTGAACATCTACCCCGCCGAGATCGACGCGGCGCTGCTCGAGCACCCGGCCGTCCGCGACGCGGCGACGATCGGGATCCCCAACGACGAGTGGGGCGAAGAGGTGCTCGCAGTCGTCGAGCTCGACCCGAATGCAACCGCGTCTCCGGCGATGGCCGCCGAGCTCATCGAGCACTGCCGGGCGCGCCTGGCGCGGTTCAAGTGCCCGCGCGCGATCGAGTTCGTCGATGAGCTCCCGCGCCAGGACAACGGCAAGGTCTACCGGAAGGTGCTGCGCGACCGCTTCGCAAATGCCGCGCCCCCCACCTGAACGCGGGAGCTACGGCGTCCCGCTGAAGCGCGCGAAGCCGGGACGGGTCAGACCACCGACGGTCGTGAAGTCGCCACCGAGCTGGAGACCGGTGGGGCTGACAAGGGTGGCCCAGACGCCGAGCGTCCCGTCGGCGCCCGGATCCCAGGCCGTCAGCGCGCCGGTGCTCGAGATGGATGCGAGGTGGTGGCGCACCGCGTTGGTCGCACCGCGCGTCAAGTGGACGAAGTGGCCGCCGAAGTAGATCTCGGTTGCCGACGCGGCGATGGCCTGGGCATCACCGTCGAGCAGCCACTTGAAGAACGGCTGGTTCGACTTCGCCGGGCGGTACGCGATCAGCCGGTTGTGCTCGGTCGAGAAGTAGAGGCGAGAGCCGTCGGGTGAGAGGGTCACCGCGATGCCCACACCACCCAGCGTCGGCTCGAACGCGGTCGCCACGCCGGTCGTGGCCCGCAGCTCCGCGACGCCCTTGCGCGCCGCGCCGCCGATCGAGGTGAACCCGCCGACGGCATACACCTTCGTCTGATCCGGCGACACCGCGATCGCCCGCACCGTCCAGCTCGAGGACGGGTTGAAGCCGGCCTGCACCGCGCGGGTCGTTGCATCGACGGCCGCGATCCGGCGCCGCGTGGTGCCGGCGATCGTCGTGAACTTGCCGCCGACGTAGAGCACGTTGCCGGCCGTCGTGAGCGCGTCGACCTCACCGTTCGCGCCGGCGTACCAGCTCGGGATGCTGGCGCCGGTCGTGGCGTTGACCGCGGCCAGGTTGGCCCGGGGCGAGCCGCCGGCGCGCGTGAAGGTGCCGCCGAGGAAGACCCGGGTGCCGTCCGCGCTCACGGCGACCGCGTTGACGACGCCGTTCGGGTTCGGTTTGAAGGCCGGATCGACGGTGCCGTCGGGCCGGATCGCCGCGGCGTTGTGCCGCGCGACGCCGCCGACCGCGGTGAAGTCGCCGCCGATGATCGTGCGGTTCCCGATCCGGGCCATCGCGTAGACCGTGCCCGTCACGGCCGCCGTCGAGTCGGGCACCGAGCTCACCGATGCGGAGGCCGTACCCGGTGCGACCAGGACCGCTGCGGCCAGCAGCGCGGTGGCGGTGGCCCATCGTCCGACGCGCCAGGACGAGCGCGATCGGGTCGAGCGCCGCGTCAGGTCAGCCATGCAGAGTCCCATTCGGTGGCTATCGGTCGCTCACCCCACTTCACATGAGGGTCAAACCGATCTTTTCGCCATCTTGGGTGACGCGGTACGCGGACCTGGCACTCTCCCACCGGTCATCGGTCACGCGGCGCTACCCGAGGGGTGCACGTCGTTGGGGTGCGATCAGCCGCTCGCCGACGGCCGTCCCGACGCCGGGTTCGACGGCACGGCCGGCAACGGGGTCATGCGACCGAGCAGCCATCGCGCGACGATGCGCCCCCCTTCCCCGCTGAAGTGGACCCCGTCGTAGCGCAGCGTCTGCCCGTAGATCTGCTCGAGACAGACCGACCCGTGCGGGCACACGAGGTGCTTGAGGTCGACGAGCTGCGCACCCTCCGCACGTGCGACCCCGGTGACGGTCCGGTTGGCGCAGTCGACTCGGTCGCGGGCCTGCGGGGTCTGGCCGGCGACGTACTCCCCGTAGGGCGAGGTCACAAGCACGACTTGCGCGCCGGCTGACTCAAACTTGCGGACCGCGGCGGTGAGCCGGGCCCGATACAGGCGGTCGTACGACGCGTCGCAGGCCTGCATCCAGTACCCGCCGTACAGGTAGCTGGAGTCGCCGCCGTACCAGTTCAGCATCACGACCCGGTCGGGATGGAAGGCTGCGAGCTCCTTCGTCCAGTCCGTGTCACACGGAATCGGGTTCTTCACGACGCGCGACAGCGTCTTCTGGTTCTCGGCGGTGGCGCCGGTGGGGAAGACACACGCGACGTGGGCCCGGTTGAGAATCACGTCGGTCGCAGGCGGCGCGACCTGTCGCATCGCGTTCGCGAGGTAGAACGCGACCGAGTTCCCTACCACCATTGTCGTGGCCGCAGTCGGTGGCGCGCGCCGCTCCTCGGCGACCGCAGCCGCGATCGTCGCGGGAGCCTCGACCACAGTCGGACCTCCGCCCACAGTCACCAGGAGCACCACTGCGACCACGACGACGGCGGTGGCCGGCGCCGCCAGGCGCCAGAAGTGGGTCGTCCCGGCCCCATGACGGATCGGCTGCTCGACGACCAGGTAGGACGTGATCGCGATCACGAGGGTGAGCGCAACCTGAACCGCAAACAGCGTCCAACCGTCGAGCCCGGTGCGTCCTGGGTTGACCACGACGTCGACCGGCCAGTGCCAGAGGTAGACGCCGTAGGAGATCAGCCCGAGCAGGCAGAGAGGGCGCCAAGACAACGCCCGCGACAGGAGACCTGCTTCCGGGTGGGCGGCGGCGGCAATCACGGCGACGACGGCCACGCCACAGAGGGTGAAGCCACCCCGATAGAGCCACTCCGACTGCCCGTCGACGCGCGTCCAAGCCAACGCGAGGACGATGACGCCCGCCAGCCCCGCGAGCTCGACGAGGACGCGAGCGACGCGTCCACGCACGGGACCCCAGATCACGAGCGCGGCCGCGAACGCGGCACCGAGGAGTACGGCACCGGCCCGGGTATCCGTGCCGTAGTACGCGCGCGAGACGTTCAGTGGGTCGTAGAGCACCGCGAGCAGCAGCCCCGAGACCGCAGCCCCTACGAGCGCGACCACGAACGTGGCGAGCGGCGCGCGTCGGCCGAACCACGCGAGCAACCCGACGAAGACGAGCGGCCACACCAGGTAGAACTGCTCCTCGATCGCCAGCGACCACGTGTGCTGCAGGGGCGACGGTGCAGTGAACAGCGCCCAGTAGTCCTGGCCCGTAAAGATCGCCCGCCAGTTCGCCACGTACGTCAGCGTCGCGAGCGCGTCGCCGCGGATCCCCGCGAGCTCCGTCTGGGTCGCGAACACCACGCAGTAGGCGCACACCGCCAACAGCATCACCACCAGCGCCGGCAGGAGCCGGCGGGCGCGGCGAGCCCAGAAGTGCCCGAGCCCGATGCCACCGGTGTCGCCCGACTCGACGAGCAGGAGCGACGTGATCAGGAATCCGGACAACACGAAGAAGAGGTCCACCCCGAGGTAGCCACCGATCAAGTGCCCCCCGTGGAAGAGCACGACGCCCGCGACGGCAACGCCCCGCAACCCGTCCAGGGCGGAAACGCGCGGCAGCGTGGTTTCCCGCCGCACGGCCGTCATGGTGTCAGCGAACCTGTCGCCAGCGCGGCGCGAGCAGAAGTCGTCACCACGACCGCGACGAGACCATCCATTGGTGGTTGGTATCGAAACCCTGCGTGCTCGACGCCGGCTGGCTCCACCCCATGGCCCCCCCCGCCAGAGCGAACACGCAGCGTAGGACCGAATCCACGCTTGGTCACCGGCAGGCTGGAGATTCTCAGATCCGGGGGAAACGCCGTTTGACGGAGCCGCCGGTTCGGGCAACGTTTCGGGGGTCGAACCAGGAGGGTCTGCCGATGAGGCGCGCACCGGTCGTTGCACTGCTGGCCAGCGTGGTGATGCTCGGCACGACCATCGCAACCGTCGCGCCCGCGGCGGCCGGCCCCGCGACCACGGTCTCGGGCCCGGTGACCGGCGGGACCGGGGTCCCGGGCGGTCTGACGACGACCTTCGATCTCAAGTCGGTTGGCTACGAGCGCTCCGAGTACTTCCTCTCGGGAACCGCGAGCGCCTACGGCTCGACCGCGGCGCTCAGCAGTGATGGCCGATGGAACGTCACCCCCACCTCGACCGCACCGTTCACCACCCGGATCGTCGTGCACCGACCCATCGATCCCCACCGCTTCAACGGCACGGTCGTCGTGGAGTGGCTGAACGTCTCGATCGGGTCGGACGTCGGCGTCGACTGGGGGTTCGGCCACAACGAGCTCATCCGGCATGGCTACGCGTGGGTCGGCGTCTCTGCCCAGGACGTCGGGATCGAAGCGCTCAGGTCCTCCGACCCGGCCCGCTACAGCTCGTTGTCCGATCCCGGTGACAGCTACTCGTACGACATGTTCACGCAAGCCGCGGCGGCGATCCGCCAGCAGGCCGCGACCGTGCTCGGCGGGCTGAAGCCGCAGCGCCTGATCGCGGACGGCGAGTCGCAGTCGGCGGCGCGCATGGTCACCTACATCGACGCGATCCAACCGACCGCCCACGCGTTCGATGCCTTCCTGGTCCACAGTCGCAGCGGGAGCGGCGCGCCGCTGTCGCAGGCGCCACTGCCGTCGATCACCACGCCCCCGACCACGATGATCCGCACCGACGATCCGACCCCGGTCCTCGTGCTGCAGTCGGAGACGGACGTCAGCGCGGGCACCCGCCAGGACGACTCCTCGTCGTTCCGGCTCTGGGAGATGGCCGGCACCTCGCACGTCGACGCGTACACGGTGGTCATCGGGCTCGGCGACGACGGTGACGGCCAGGCCGATCGCGCGATGTTCGCGGCGATGCAGGACCCGCCGTCGATCGGGTGCGGCGTCCCGATCAACACCGGGCCCAGCTACCTGCTCGTCGAGAGCGCGCTCCGTCACCTGCAGAAGTGGATCCGGTTCGGCGAGCCGCCGCCGATGGCGCCGCGCCTCGACGTGACCTCGTTCTCGCCGACCACCTACGCACGCGACGCCAACGGCAACGTGCTCGGTGGCATCCGCACCCCCGAGGTCGACGTGCCCATCGCGACGATCACCAACGCGGGCCAGAGCGGTCCCGGGCTCCTCTGCCGGCTCGTGGGCGCCACGACACCCTTCGACGCCGCCAAGCTCGCCTCCCTCTACTCGAGCCATGACAGCTTCGTGCGCCGCTGGCGCCGGGCCATGAACCGGGCGGTCGCGGCCGGTTTCGTGTTGCCCGCCGATGCGCGCAAGGTCACCGCGGCCGCGGTCGCGTCCACGATCCCGAACTGAGTCTTCACCGGACCTGAGGAAGGTTCGCGGTGAGCCACCGCCAGATCGACCGGGCACCGGCCGCGGTCAGCCCACCCTGCGGGGTACGGAGCTGCTCACCCGTGAGAGTCCCGCCACAGAGCGAAGCGGGGTACCGGAGCGCGTGCACGCGATTCGCGTCCTTCGCTGCGGCCTGTTGCCACACCCGCGCCAACCACGTGGGGTCGCCTGCAGTGGAGGTCGCGGTCGACGGCGGGCAGCCGGACGACAGCAGCACGACGTCGGCCCGTCGCCGGATCATGGCGCGGATCTCGTCGAGTGCGGCCTGGATCCGTAGCGAACGCTCCTTGGGCGCACCCGCCGGGCCGGCGAGCTCATTCGCGTCGAACTGCAGCACGACCGTTGCGGGCTTGTAGGCGCCGAGCGCGTCCCGGACCTGGTTCCACCACGTCGAGCACCCGGGCTCGACCGCGACTGTGTGCGCCGGCACCAGGTCCTCCAACCGGCACATCGGCGTGCCGATGCTCAACCCCCGCACACCCGGCGCGTCGAACGCGCCGTGCATCGTGAGGGTGAGATCGACGACGTCCCGGTCCCCGACCAGGACGACTCGTTGCGCCCCGGCCGGAGTGGTCCCCTTGGCGTAGGTCCACTCGAGGCTGGTCGGCGAGAGCGCGGCCGACGGCGAACCGACCGTTGTCACGACCAGAAGGATCGCGACTGCCGCGACCACGAAGGGACTCGCAATGAGCTGCGCCCGGCGCGAGAGGAACGTGCCGTGACGAACCGGCCGCTCGATGAGCACGAAGCTCGCGGGTCGCGATCGCGATCGTCACCGTGAAGCGCAACAGCGTCAAGGGGATGACGGGAAGCCCGGTTCGGCTCTCGTTCAGCCAGCGCAGCACCGGGAAGTGGTACAGGTACACGCCGTAGGAGATCAGTCCGAGCCATCGCAGCGGTGCGATCGAGAGGACCGGTCCGAGCACGGGGCTATCTCGTTGCACCGCCGCCGCGATGCCACACGCAACGGCTACCGCGACAAAGAGAAAGCCACCTCGGTACATCCAGGACGGCACCTGGACGGCCATGAACGCGACCGCGAGCAGGCCCGCGATGCCCGCCAGCTCGAGGCCCACGCGCAAGGCGCGCCGGCGTGGGCCCGGCGTCAGCTGGAGCACGAGTGCGAGTGCCGCGCCGAGCAACAGCGCCTGGGCCCGGCTGTCGGTTCCGTAGTACGCACGCAGCGAAGGCCCGAAGTGCGCCATTTCCGCCGCGGAGACCAGCGCGAGAGCAACGACGATGCCGATCAGGAGCCGGCGGCGGCCTCGGCACAGCCAAGAGAGCGCGAGGAAGACCGGCGGCCAGATCAGGTACCACTGCTCTTCGATCGCCAGCGACCACGTGTGCGAGAGCGGCGACGCCTGGGCACCGGCACGGATCATGTGCCAGTTCTGGACGTAGAAGAGCGTGGCGAGCCCGTCCGAGCGGGTGCGCGCCAGCTGCTCGGACGGTGCCGCGAACACCGCGTAGAGGCCGACGATGATCAGGAGCACCAGCAACGCCGGCAGCAGGCGGCGGACGCGTCGACCCCAGAACTTGAGGAACGCGATGTGGCCGGTCGTCGAGAGCTCGATCGCCAGCAGCGAGGTGATGAGGTACCCCGAAAGGACGAGGAAGATGTCCACGCCCAGGAAGCCGCCGTCGCCGGCGCCGTAGTGGTAGCCGAGAACGGCCAACACCGCGATCGCGCGAAGCCCGTCCAGCGCAGGTTGGTACCGGAAACCTGTGTGCTCGACCCCGCCTGGCTCCACCCGCTCGCCCCCCTGCCAGTGGGTCGGGAAGCGTAGGACCGAAATGGCCCGCCGTCACGGCGGTCACCCGGCTCGCGGCGCCGCTCGCTAGGTTGCGACCATGACTGCTGCGATCCTGATCGACGATGCCGACGGAGTCCGCGTCGTCACGTGGGCGCGCGACGAGGCGTTGAACGCCATGTCGCTCGACATGTGGGACGCGACCCGCGACGCACTCGACTCGGCGATCGACCACGACATCCGCTGCATCGTCCTGACCGGCTCGGGGCGGGCGTTCAACGTCGGCCAGGATCTCGGCGAGATGGCCGACCCGCGCCAGGCCGACGAGACCCGGGGCTACCGGGGCGTCATGCGCGCGCTGCAGGGCGTCCCCGTGCCGCTCATCGCCGCCGTGAACGGCCTTGCGGTCGGGTTCGGCGTGACGCTGCTCCCCTGGTGTGACTTCGTGCTCGTCGCCGACACCGCGCGCTTCCGGCTCCCGTTCGTGTCCCTGGGCGTCACGACCGAGGCCGCGAGCAGCGTGACCCTCCCCGAGGTCATGGGTCCGCAGGCGGCCGCCCACTTCGTGCTCACGGGAGACTGGCTCTCCGCCGCGGACGCCGTGGCCACCGGTCTCGCGTGGCGGGCGTACCCGGGCGACACGCTTGTCGCCGAGGCTCGGGCGCTGGCCGCCCGTCTGGCCGACGCGCCGCCCGAGTCGTTGCGGACCACCACGGAGCTGCTCCGGGTGGAGCGCCGGGCCCGCTGGGCCGACGCGATGGAGCGCGAGAACGCTGCATTCGCACGACTCGCCGGGAGCGAGGAGAATCTCGCCGCCATCGAACGCTTCTTCTCGCGAAAGGCCGACCGTTGACTCGTTTCGTCGAGAGCTCGATCACCTTCCCGTACAAGCGCTCCCTCGGACCGGTGATCGGTGCGTTCATGACCGGGCTCACCGAGCAGCGCATCCTCGGGATCCGTTCGGGCGACCGGGTCCTCGTGCCACCGTTGGAGTGGGACCCGCAGACGGGGGCGGAGCTGGACGCCGGTGGAATGGTCGAGGTCGGGCCCGCCGGCACGATCGAGTCGTGGACGTGGGTGCCGAGCCCGTCCGAGCAGCACCCCCTCGACCACCCGTTCGCCTTCGCACTCATCCGGCTCGACGGCGCATCGACTCCGCTGCTGCACGCGGTCGATGCCGGCTCGACGAGTGCGCTCGCGGTCGGCGCTCGGGTCGCACCCCGTTGGCGTGGCACCCGCACCGGGCGCATCGACGACATCGTGGCGTTCGTGCCCGGTGAGACCCCGGAGGTCGAGGGCTCGGACACCGGGCCGGCCGCCGAGCCGGTGACGATGATGGACTACAACGCATCGATCACCTACCGGAACCCGGTGCCGCTCGTCTCGGACCGGCTCCGCGAGGCAAGTCGGGACCAGCGGATCCTCGGTCAGAAGTGCCCGGTCTGCGGACGGGTCTACGCGGGCGGGCGCGGGTACTGCCCCATCGACGCGGTCGAGCTCGGCGAGGAGCACGACGTCGACCTCCCCCACTCCGGGACCATCACGAACTTCACGATCATCACGCCGGTGCAGTACCCCGGACAGACCGAGACGGAGCCGTTCGCCCGGGTGTTCGTCCTGCTCGACGGCACGGACGTCGTGCTCCCCTACCAACCCGTCATCGAGCTCCCGGTGGGCGACGTGAAGGTGGGCAAGCGGGTCGCCGCGGCATGGGCACCCTCCAACGACGACATCGACGAAGGGGGAACGATGGGCGGCGCGTACGGCCATCTCATCGGTTGGATGCCGAGTGGCGAACCCGACGTCGATGACCCCGAGCTCGTGAACCGGATCTTCTGATGCCCGCCGCGAACGGACCGAGCACCGACATCGCCGTCGTCGGCTGGGCCCAGAGCCCGATGATCCGGCGCACCGACCTCTCCGAGACCCAGCTGCTCCTGCGTCGTGATCACCGATGCGCTCGAGCCGCTCGGCCTCACCCGCGCCGACATCGACTTCACCTGCCTCGGCTCGTGCGACTACATCACCGGCCAGGCCTTCTCCTTCGTCTCGAACCTGGACGCGATCGGCGCGTGGCCGCCCAAGCGCGACTCGCACGTCGAGATGGACGGCGCGTGGGCGCTCTACGAGGCATGGCTGCGGCTCCAGGAGGGCGACATCGAGATCGCGGTCGTCACCGGCTCCGGGCGCTCCTCCACCGGGGACCCGGCGCTGATCTACCCGATGGAGATGGACCCGTTCTACCTGGCGCCGCTCGGCGTCGATCCGCTGACGTTCGCCGCGCTCCAGGCCCGCGCGTTGATCGCGTCCGGTATGACCGACGAGCGCGCGATGGCCGAGGTCGCGGCCCGGTCGCGACACGACGCGCTCGAGCAACCCGAACGCGCAGGTGAAAGGCGACGCCGACATCGATGCGCAGCTCGCCGAGGAGTACGTGCGCGAACCGCTGCGCCGTCACGACCTGCCTCCGATCACCGACGGCGCGGCCGCGATGGTGCTCGCCACGGGCGACCGGGCCCGTCGAGCTGCGCGAGCGCCCCGCCTTCATCACCGGCTTCGACCACCGGACCGAGTGCCACAACCCCGTGTACCGCGACCTCACCGACTCCCCGTCGACCCGCATCGCGGCCTCGGCCGCGGGCCTCGGCGCCGGTCCGGTCGAGGTGGCCGAGCTGCAGGCGGCGTTCACCCACGAGGAAGCCTTGTTGCGCCGGGTGCTCGACCTCGGCGACGACGTCGCGGTGAACCGATCCGGCGGCGCACTCGCGTCGAACCCGATCATGGCCACCGGGCTCGCCCGGATCGGGTACGCCGCAGACCACGTGTTCGGCGGCGGGAGACGGGCACTGGCCCACTCGACGTCCGGTCCGTGCCTGCAGCAGAACCTGATCTGCATCCTGGAGGGAGACGCGTGAGCGCCGAACCGTGTGCGATCGTCGGCGTGGGCCAGACCCACCACAAGTCCCGCCGGCGCGACGTCTCCTTCGGCGGCCTCGTGCGCGAGGCGGTGTTCCGCGCGCTCGACGACGCGCAGATGACGTTCGCCGACATCGACGCCGTCGTGATCGGCAAGGCGCCGGACCTCTTCGAAGGCGTCATGAAGCCGGAGCTCTACCTCTCCGATGCACTCGGCGCAGTCGGCAAGCCCATGTTCCGCGTGCACACTGCGGGCTCGGTCGGCGGCACGACGGCGATCGTCGCGGCGTCCCATGTGCAGGCCCGGAAGCACGAGCGTGTGCTCGCGGTCGCGTTCGAGAAGCAGTCCGAGGGCAACGCGCAGTTCGCGCTCGGCAGCGGCCGCGGTGCCTCGCTCGGCGCCGGCGGTGCGTTCGCGCCGTTCATCCGTGCCTACATCGCGCGCAGTGGCGCGCCGGAGCACATCGGCTGGAAGGTCGCAGTCAAGGACCGGCTGAACGCGCTCAAGAACCCGTACGCGCACCTGAAGATCGAGGACATCTCCATCGAGAAGGTGAAGGAGTCCCCGATGCTCTGGGAGCCCCTCCGCTACCTCGAGTCGTGCCCGTCCTCGGACGGCGCGTGCGCGGTGGTGCTCGCCAACGAGGCGGGCGGCAATGCGGCCGCCGCCGCCGGGCGTCCGCCGGCCTGGATCCTCGGCTCGTCGTCGCGCAGCGAGCCGCCCAGCTTCCCGGGCCGCGATCCGGTCCGGCCGGCCGCGTGCGTCCAGGCCGCATGGGACGTCTACGGGATGGCCGGCATCACCAACCCCGCGAGCAGATCGACGTGGCCGAGCTGTACGTACCGTTCTCGTGGCACGAGGCGATCTGGCTGGAGGGTCACGACATCGCGGCGCCCGGTGACGGATGGCGCATGATCGACGACGACGAGACCGCGCTCACCGGATCGTTTCCCGTGAACCCGAGCGGCGGCGTGCTCTCGAGCAACCCGATCGGCGCGTCCGGTCTGCTGCGGTTCGCGGAGGCGGCCAACCAGGTGCGCGGCGCGGCCGGCGAGCACCAGGTCGGCGGTGCCGATGTCGCTCTGGCGATGGCGTACGGCGCCAACAGCCAGTACTTCAGCACGTGGGTGGTCGCGAGCTCGCTGCAACCCTTCGGCTGACGCGATGAAGCTCTGGGGCAGGCGCGTCAGAAGGCCGGTCCCGTGGATCGGCGCGCTCCTCGTCGTCGCCATCGCGAGCTGCGGGGGCAGCACCTCGAGCAGCTCGACCGCGGCGCACAAGGCAGTCGCGCTGCGAGCGATTCGCAAGCCGAACGCGGAGCTGTTCATGAGCGTCTCTGCCACCCCGGCCCAGACAGCCGCCGTCCGAAGGCTCCTGCAGCGATCGCCGCAGGTGCGCCGGTTCGCGTTCCTGAGCCGGGACGACGCCTGGCGCGAGTTCCGCAAGCTCTTCGCGACGCAACCGGACGTGATCGCCGGCACGACCGCGGACCGGCTCCCCACGTCGTTTCGCATCGAGCTGGCAGACGGCGCCAAGGCCGCGGCGATCCGACGCACGTTCCGTGGTGTAGCGGGGGTCGACGACGTGAAGTTCGAAGCCGTGAGCACCAAGGCGGATCGCGCCCGCTCGCGGAACTGGGGTCGGCCTGTCTGTGGAGGAACAGCCATCCGCGGCGAGCGACATGGAGGTCTTCCTCCGGCTCGACGCGACCCCGGCCGAGACGGAGGCGGTGCGCAGCGCGATCGCCGGATCCGAGCTGGTCCGGACGTTCGCCTTCGTGCCCCGGAGCGAGGCGTTCCGACTGTTCCGGCAGATGTTCGCCCACCGACCGAAGGTTCTGCGCTCCACGACGGCCGCCGGGCTGCCCGAGTCGTTCCGCATCGGCCTCAAGGATCCGACGACAGCGCGATCAGCTGCGAGCGCGAGCTGGCGAACCTGGCCGGGGTCGACAGCGTGCAGACCGGGAAGGGTGCGACCGCCGCGGAGTGCCAGGCGCTCGCCCGCACGTCCAGCTGACGCGACCGGTGCGTCGGGACGGGACAACCTGAACCGCGGCGCGTACGCTCACCGGCCGATGAAGCAGACGTACGCCCCGCCGTCGGGTCGAGCGTGAGCCGGTTCTTCCCGTATGCCGTCGACGCGCGACTGATCCCCTTCTGGGGCGTGTTCGGCGTCCGCCTCACCCGCGACGGGGTCACCCTCACCGACGACGGGCGGCTGCAGGCGACGTTCGGGCTCATGAAGCTCGAGACGCCGCTCGAGAACGTCGACGGCGCCCACATCACCCGGGGCTACCGCTGGTGGACGGCCGCCGGGCGCGGGGCTCGATGAAGGACGACGGCCTCACGTTCGGGACCAACGCGCGCGCCGGCGTGTGCATCCACTTCCGGGACAAGGTGCCGTCGGCGCTCAGACGCTCGGGCCACTCGGCGCTCACGGTGACCGTGGCCGATCTCGAAGGCCTGACCGAGGCGCTCACCCGCGCGTAGGAAGGGGCGTCGCCCAGCCATCAATCTGCGACATCTTCCGTATCCCGGAGGGTCGCGCTGGAGATTCCGGGGCGCCGTCGCGATACTGCTCCCGACTGGGGAGCGTGGGTCGGGCGGCGTGACGCAGCCGCACGGGCAGAGGGACAGCGATGCGGCAGGTACTTCGCCTCCTCGGCGTCAGCACGGTCGCCGCGTTGCTCGCGCTCGGCGCGATCGGCTGTTCGAGCTCGTCCAGCGCGACCGGACCCACTGCGGCGGCCGGCGCGTCCACGTCGTCGACGACCACCACCACCGTCGCCCAGGGTTTGGTGGCGGTGACCGGGACGCTCGATCACGTGGGTCGGGCGTGCCTGATCCTCCACAGCGACGACGGCGTCGACTGGGCGATCGGCCAGAGCCCGGCGGCGCTCGGCCTGATCGTCCCCGAAGACCCGAAGGGTGGCCCGGTGATCGTGGACGCGAACGGCACCCCGCTCGCGCACGACGGCGACCACGTCACCGTGCAGGGACTGAGCTACTCGGACTCGCGCCTCGAGTGCGAAGGGTCGACGATGGTGATGCTCGCTTCGATGGTCGCGCCGGGCTGAGCGGCGGGAGCGGGGCGAACGCTCAGCGTGAGACACTGTTCGGGTGCTGGGGGGCATCACACGCCGGACGGCCTCGTGGGCTGCGGGTCGATGAGCTCGGGACCGATCGCGGAACCGGTGCCGGCCGCCCCTCCGAGCCGGGTCGTTCGCCGGCTCCGGCCGACCCCGGCCCTGGACGGCCTGCGCGGCATCGCCGTCCTGATGGTGCTCATGTCGCATTCCCGGACGCTGATTGCGCCTGGCTACTCGGGATTTCCGCGGGTCGATCAGTTCATGGCCGGCGGGTACCTCGGGGTGGACCTGTTCTTCGTGCTCAGCGGCTTCCTGATCACCGCACTGCTGTTGAGCGAGCAGGGCCAACATGGTGCGGTGCGCTTCGGGTCCTTCTACGGGCGACGCGCGCTCCGGTTGCTCCCGGCGTTGTTCGCCCTGCTCGCGGCCTACGCCGCGTACAACATCATCGCCGGAGAACCCCGCGAGCCGATGCTGACGACGGCGCGCTACGCGCTGTTCTACATGTCCAACTGGCAGGCCGCGTGGCATCTCACCACGATCGCTCCTGGCCTCGATCACCTGTGGTCACTGTCGATCGAGGAGCAGTTCTACCTCTTCTGGCCGTGGGTGCTCATCGGGCTCCTCGGCATCCGCCGCAGTGCGGCATTCGTCGCGACGGTGCTGGTGGCCGCGATCTTCGCGGTTGCCGTCCATCGCGCCGTGATGTGGCACGACATCCAACCCGGCCTCCCGGCGATCCTTCAGCTGCTGCGCGGCAAGCGGGTCTTCATGGGTCTGGACACGCGCGTCGACGAGCTGCTGATCGGCTGTCTCCTCGCTTCCCTGTGGGTCCGGGGGCGCACCCCGACGCGAGGAGTCGTCACCGCCGCGTGGGTCGGCACCATCACGTTGCTCCTGTGCATCCAGTTCAGCGGCGGTGGCGGCGGAAACTTCGTCTACTACGGCGGCTACGACGTCATCGCCCTCGCGACCGCCCTCTTGATCCTGGCGATCGTCGACGGGCGATGGATCGGGAACCGTCTGCTCTCGGTCAGCCCGCTCCGCCTGATCGGGCGGGTGTCCTACGGCCTGTACCTCTGGCACCTTCCGATCTTCTATGCCGTCGCCGTCAATCTGCCGCACGAGCCGAGGATCATTCGCGTAGCACTGGCGTTCAGCCTCACCGCTATCGCCGTCACGGCTTCGTGGAAGTTCATCGAGCAGCCTGCTCTGCGGCTCAAGCGCCGGCTCGAACGCAGGGAAGACGTGTCGGTCGACCGCTCGTCGACGGACGCCGCGCGCGAAGTTGCCGGCTAGCGATCGGCTTCGAAGTCCGTCCAGCGGCTCGCGTCCGTGGAGACGCTCTGCGCCAGCCCCACGCCCACCGCGTCGCGAAGCGCGGGGTCGACGATCGTTCGTCGCAGCTTGCCGTCGATGGCGATCTGAATCGTGTCGCCGTGGAGGTGAACGGCGAGCCGAGCACCGGGGTGCGGGGGCACGACCCCGACGTTCCCGACGTCGGTCACGTGGCCGTCGACGATCTTGTGGACGTTCCAGGTCGAGAACAGCGGGACGGGATCGATCCACCAGCAGTTCTGCGCATCCGCACACCGGAAGGCGAGGCCCCCACCCGTCGTCCGGATGTGCGCGGCAGGAACGCGTACGAGCACGAAACCAGTGCCTCGGACCTCCGCGTGGTGATCGGTCACCGACCACGCGCCCGCGGTCGGAATCCACGCCTGCCCCGTCCGCGTTGCGCCGAGGTTCGGGTGATCCGGGCCGCGGAAGTCGGCCCAGACGTCGGCGCGTCCGCCACGCCAGCGGTAGTTGTCCGGGGAGCCCACTGCCCCGTGTCTCGCCAGGTCGAGAGCACCGACCGCGAGCCCCCCTGCGGCAAGCACGACGATGAGCAACGCGACCGTGAGCCGGGCCCTCGGGATCTCACCCAGCGCGCGGTCGGGCCGCGGCGCAACCGTGTGGCCGGTAAAGAGGCTGAACGGCGCGCTCCCCGTCGACCACCGGATGATCGGCCGCTCGATGAGCTCCCAGCTGATCGCTGCGACCACGACCGCCACCGCCAAAGCAACCCCGACCTGAGCCAGCATCGGCGTCCCGGTCGGCAGCCATTTCTCGAGCTCGATCCAGACGGGGAGATGCCAAAGGTAGAACCCGTAGGAGATCACCCCCAGAGCGACGAGGACGCGGGATCTCAGCAGTCGACGAATCCCACCGTGGTCCTGAAGGCCAAAGACTGCGGGCAGCACGAAGAACGCCCCGGCGACGCCCATCAACGTCCAGCGAAAGAAGTCCTGCGTGGACGACGGACCGGGTGTGTCCGAGAACAGCGGGAGGCCGAGCTGGACCACCAGCCACCAGCACTCCGCGGCCACGAACCACGACAGTGCCGGGAGTCTTCCGAAGATCTCGATGATCTTCGGAAGACGTCCACCGATCGCCAGCCAGGAGATCGCCACGGCCATCGCCATCCCGAATGCGAACCAGTCGAGGTACGTCGGGAGCCAGAACCGCAGGGCGAGCGCCGAGAACCATGTGCCTGCCGCCGGCACACCGGTTGGCGTGTCGAACAGATACCAGGAGCGGACACCCAACCCGGCGGTGGCGACCACTGCCAACGCGGCGAGCTGCACACGGAGCCTCGAGCGAGCATCCGGAAGTCTCTCGGTCATCCGCCGAACGACCCAGGCAAACAGTGGCAGCGTCAGGTAGAAGGCGAGCTCGATGCTGAGCGTCCACGCGACACCGAGACCCAGGCTCTGGTCGCGATATCGGTAGTTCTGGGCCAGGCCGAACGTGGTCAGGACCTGCCCGATGGAGACCACGTTGGTTTGGTTCAACAGGTAGATCGCGACGGCCAACGCGACCCAGTACGCCGGGAAGATGCGAAAGAACCGTCGCTTCCAGAAGGGAATGACCTTCGGGATCGGCCGACCTTCGAGGATCGCGAGGGAGTACGGGCGGAAGAGCAGGAAGCCCGAGATCACGAAGAACACGGCCACTCCGAAGAATCCGAGCAGGCTGAACCAGCTCTGGACCGCGTGCGGCAGGAAGTGGGCGTCCTCACCCCGCAGCGTCCCGGATGTGTGGAACAGGAACACGGAGAGCGCGGCGAGCGCGCGGCAGACCGTCGAAGCAGGGGAACCGGGCAGTCCGAGCCGTCGTGGCGTCGACCGGTGCGGCCGGGACGGGTGCCGCTTGTCCCGTGGCCGTGACTCCCACCGCGCCCCCCAACGCCGAAGGCCGTCAGGGTATCCGGTTGCCCAGTCCCACTCGCGGCTCTTGTCCTGATTACCCGGTTTGTGCCAGGCTCCCGCCCGGGAGGGCGGTTCCGGCTCGGGCAGGGCTGCTCTGCTTCTCAGCGTGTGTCCGGGCAAAGGGAGGAACAGTCATGCGGGAGCAGAAGCGCAGGATCGCGCCGTGGATCGCGCTCGGAACGGTCTTCGGGGTCGTCGCGGCGTGGGGCGGGTTCGGCCTGGTCGGAGCGGCGACGAGCGCCCCCGCCAGCCTCACGACCTGCACCAACGCCAAGAACGGCAAGACCAAGGTCACCACCGTGTGCAGGGCGGGCAAGGGCTTCGCGAAGACGTGGACCGATTCGCGCTACGTGGAGCTGCTGCAGAATCGCCCGCACTGGGCCGCAGGCCAGAACTTCACGGGCATGGACCTCTCGTCGATCGCGGTCGGGGTCGACATGCAGATGGACAGCGCCAACTTCGCCGGCGACAACTTCTCGAACTCCGACTGGTATGAGGCGGCGAGCGGCGGCGGGAGCAACTTCACGGGAGCGAACTTCACGAACGCGTTCATGCGGAACGTGATCCAGGGATCGAACAACTACACCAGCGCGAACTTCACGAACGCCTACCTCGGCGGGAGCGCCTTCCCGGGGTCCGTCTTCACCGGAGCGATCTGGAGCAACACGATCTGTCCCGACGGCACCAACAGCAACGCCAACGTCGGCAGCACGTGCGTCGACCACGGTCTCGGCTAGACGCATCCACGGTCGAGCGGTCCCGACCCGTCAACGACGCCGGGTCGGGACCGCCGAGCCGTTTTGCGGACTCCGGCGGTCGGTGGGTCAGCGGCCGGCCATGCCGAAGCCGAGTGGCGAGACGACGTGCCAACCGGTGACGTTGACCCCGTTCGTGTCACCGGGCGCGTGGTCACCGGAGTAGTAGTAGAGCAGGTGTCCGTTGTAGGCGACCTGCCCCGACGACTCCTTGACCGTCTTGGTCGGGTCGAGACCCGGCGCAACCGTGATGCTGCCGCTCGGGGCAAACGGGGGCCAGGTGTTCGCGGACGTGCCGGTGCACGCCGAGGTCGAGCCGTGATCGTTGTCGAAGAGGTACAGGCTGCGGCCGTTCGGAGCGACCAGCACCAGCCCCCCGTCGGGGATGCTGACGAAGGAGAGGGTGTGGGCGAAGTGGCTCCCGGGCGGCGGAGCCGACGCGAACGGGCTCGCACCCACCTTCGTCGTGGACGTGGTCCCGGGCGCGGTGCTCGTCGTCGTCGTCGACTTCGCGCCCGACGCGCTCGAAGAGCTCGAGCCGCACGCCGCGGCGACGACCGCGAGCGAGAAGACCAGTGCAACCGAGCTGGGGCGCGAAGCGTGTGTCATGGGGTCTCCTCCGTCGCGAAGCGTGGATCGATGGTCCGATCAGCGTCCGGTACGGATCTACGGGCCGCACACGACCGGAGATTGCCGGCGGGTCCCGGGACCGCCGCGTCGCGACCCGTGTTCGCTCTCATCGTCCTCTCACAATCCGGCTCGACCTCGCATGCATCGGCAGCCGCCCACCGCGCGACGCGTGGTGAATCGCTACCGTATGGCCCGGGGGCAGGACGGGGAGGGCAGATGAGCGAGGGCAGCACGACGCAGGATCAGGCCTGCACCGCGGACAACGTCGTCGTCGACGGCCACCAGGCGGTGTGGATCTACTCCGAGTTCGAGACCGATCGATCGCTCAAGGATCTCGTGGGGTGGCTCACACCCGACAACTGGCCCAGCTGGGGCGGGGACGATGTTCAAGGAGATGCGGCCGGTCACGACGCGCATCGACGTCCCCACGCCCGGCGGGCGCCAGTGGCACGCGAACTACCTCGAGGTCGTCTCGCTCGCCGGGATCGAGCTCAACACGGTGCTGCGGTGCGACTTCAAGCAGACCAAGACCTGGGCCGCGATGACCTACGACCTGGACCACAGCATCAGCAACCTGCTGCAGGTCGATCGGGGCTACCTCGTCGCGATCGACGTCGGCGAACCGCCGGCTGGTCAAGGCGCTGAAGGTGGTCGGCTTCACCGACACGCTGCTGAACGCGGAGGCGAGCGAGGTCTGCCCGGAGTGGGGCGAATGGATCCGCGACGCCACGTCCGACGCCCCCGTGATCGTGACCGAAGCCTCGCTCGGCCCGGTACACCCCGGGGCCATCGGCGACGAGGGCGCGTTCGCCGACGTGCCGAAGTCGGACAGCGCGACCGCGTTCACCGAGGGGTACGGCGAGGTCTGGGCCGACGCGGTCTCGGACATGGCGCACTGGTACTCCGACTACGCGACGGACGTCGGCCGGCGCATGTGGTCGGGGAAGTACGGCCAGGCCGACGCCACCCCCGACGCCAGCCGGCTCTTCCTGCGGCTGGCCCGGGACTGGTCACGCTCGTGGCAGGCGGGCGCGGACTATGCGACCAACCTGGCCGAGGCCGACGTCGAGCCGACGGCCGGCGCGCCCGCGGCGGGGGGTGCGACCGTCGAGTTCACGACCCTGGTCGTACCCCTACCCGCCGAACCGGGGCCGGTCGTCGTCTCCGAGCTCGTCCGCGTCAGCAACGAGCCGGCCCGCATCCCGGCCAAGGCGCTCCAGGTCGCGCCCGCGACCATCGGGCCCGACGCGGACCCGCCGAGCGTGCGCGTCACGACGAGCACGACCGACCTCCCGTGCGGCCTCTATGAAGGCAACGTGCTCGTCGGCGCCGGACCGAAGCCGGGCAAGGCCCCGGCGCTGCTGTACGTCAGCAAGGCCCGGCGGGTCTAGGAGCACACGTGCCCGCAGGAGCCGGAGGCGGACCGGAGGCGCTCGATGACCGGTTCGCGCGGCCTGATCGACCGGCTCCTGATCGAGGCGGAGTCGGCGGCCGCGAGCGGTTCGTGGGAGCGGGCCAGCGCGATCGCCGAGGACATCCTGAGCGTCGCGCCGGCCGACGGGCGCGCCAGCGCCATGCTCGAGCGGGCCCGCGCGGAGCGGTCGCTGCCCCACGGCCAGCGCGCGTTCGTGAGCGTGCTCTTCTCCGACATCGTCCGGTCCACAGATCTCGCCGAGGTCGCGGATCCGGAGATCGTCCGCGACCTGTTCAAGATCTACCGGGAGGCAGGCACCGAGGCGATCCAGGAGATGGGTGGCCACGTCCTGCAGTTCCAGGGCGACGGCATCGTCGCGTGCTTCGGCTACCCCACCGTGCACGAAGACGACGCCAAGCGCGCGGTGCTCGCGGCGCTCGGGCTCATCGAGCGGATGACCGCACATGCCCCCGAGCTCTGGGACCGCTACGGCGTCGAGCTGGCGCTGAGGATCGGCATCCACACCGGCACCGTCGTGGTGACCTCGCCCGAGTCCGGAACCGCCCTCGCGTCGTCGGACGTCGTCGGCGCCGCGCTGAACGTCGCGGCCCGCCTCCAGGGAGAGGCCGCACCGAACACGGTCGTGATCAGTGGAACCACGAGCGAGCTCGTCTCGCCGCACTTCGAGATGGAGTCGATCGGCGCGCGCGACCTGCGCGGGATCGCACGCGCCATCGAGGTCTTCCGCGTCGTGCGGCCCTACGAAGGCGTCGCCCCGCAGGCCGGCGACCCGTCGGCAACCGTGGCCATCGTGAATCGGAGCGAGACCCGTCGAGAGCTGCGCGCGCAGTGGGTGGAGGTGGTCGCGTCCGGCGCCGAGGCCCGGGAGCCGGCGCCGGTCGCGGTGCTGAGCGGACCCGCGGGCATCGGCAAGTCCCGGATTGCCGCCGAGCTGTCCGAGCACGTTCGTGCCGCGGGCGGCGCGGTGCTCTACGCCGGCTGCTCCCCGTACCACGAGAACGTCGCGCTCTGGCCGATGCGCCGAATGCTCGAGCAGAGCCTGGGCCTCTTCCCCGAGCAGGATCCGGCGGCACGGCGAGCCGAGGTCGAGCGCAGCCTCGACGACGCAGGCCTCCCCGCCGACGACGTCATGCCCCTGCTCGCGCCGCTGCTCGCCCTCGACGTGATCCCGCACCGGACGCGCCCGCAGGTCGACCCCGTCGCCCGGCGCGCCGAGACGCTGGCGACCCTGGTCGAATGGCTCCTCCGCTTCGCGTCGCGCCAGCCGACGCTCCTGCTCGTCGAGGACCTGCACTGGGCCGACCCCACGACGTTGGACCTGCTCGGGCTCGTCGCCGCCGTCCCGCATCCCGGGGTCATGCTGCTCGTCACGAGTCGCACCGCGCTCATGACGCCCTGGTCCGGTCTCGTCGCGGAGCTCGAGCTCGGCCCGCTCCGTGCAGACGACGCCGCGGAGCTGGTCGCCGCGATGCTGCCGGACCTTGACCTCCCGCCGGAGCAGCGCGGGATCATCGTCGAGCGCGCCGGCGGCGTTCCCCTGTTCCTCCAGGAGCTCGCGCGCAACGCCGGCTCCGTCGCCACGCCGCGAATCGCTACCACCCCGTCTGCACGAGCTGCTCGCCGCGCGCGTCCGCGCGCCAGGTGTCGACCTCCACCTGGTGCAGCTCGCGGCGGCGTTTGGTGCCGTGTTCAACGCGGGGCCGCTGCGCGAGCTCGCCGGCGGCCCCATCGTTGACGCGCTCCAGCAGCTCCAAGCGGCCGGCATCGTCGAGCAGGTCGGTGACGCACGGCAGCACACGTACCGGTTCCGTCACGTGTTGCTCCGCGATGCTGCGTACGAGACCCAGGTGCTCGAGGCCCGGCGCGCCACGCACCACCGCATCGCGCGGCTGCTCGAGTCGACCGCGGCCACGCCGGGCGACCTCGCGATCGTCGCCCGGCACCACGATCTCGCCGGCGACCCGGACCAGGCCATTCCGGCGTACATGACCGCCGCGCTGGCCGCCCAGGCCGAAGCCAGCCACAACGAGGCGCGCGGGCTCCTCGACCGCGCGCTGGAGCTGCTCGCCGAGACGCCGGAGACCAGTGAGCGCGAGCTGGCCGAGCTCTCGGCCCGGATGCTCCGGACCGTCAGTGTGAGCTCGCTGTACGGCTACGGGTATCCGGACGTGCTCGCCGACTTCGAGCGCGCCGACGAGATCTGCCGCCGGCACAACGACCGGCCCGAGGTCCTCCCGGCTCGGATCGGCATCTGGAGCTACATGCTCGTGCGCGGCGATCTCGGCACCGCGGGCGAGGTGCTCGACGCCATGAGCCGGACGGTCGACTCGCCCGACGCCGCGTGGTTCTCGACCGAGATCCGTACGGCGATCGGCTGGCACGACTTCTACCGGGGCGATCTCGACTCGGCCCGCACCTGGCTCGAAGAGGCGTGGGCCGGATACGAGCAGCGGCCCGAGGACGCGACCGTGTCGGAGTTCTGGCCGCTCCCCCACGACCCTCGGCCCGTCGTCGCCGTCGGGCTCGCCTGCATCGCCGCGCTCGCGGGCGACCCGGACCAGAGCGCGGAGTGGGAGCGACGCGGCGCGCGCGAGCGCGGACGAGATCGGCTTCCCGCGCGGTCCCTTCAGCGCGGCGTTCGTCACGGTGTACCTGTCCTGGCTGCGCATGCTCGGCGGCGACATCCCGGCGGCGCGCGCGTTCGGCGAGCGCACCCTCGCGATCGCGGCCGAGCACCGGTTCGAGTACTTCACGCTCATCGGGCGCCAATACGTGCTGCTGCCCGAGCCCGGCTCGCCGGTCGACCCGGCGGAGCTGGCGGCGTGCGAGGTCGCGATGGACCTCGTCGGTCACGGTGCGTTCCGGCCGTTCTTCCTCGGCCTGGTCGCGCGCAACCATCTCTACCTCGACGAGCCGGAGCAGGCGCTGGCCGCCGCGACCGACGCGCTCGCCGCGGCCAACACCTCCGGGGAGCTCGTGCACCTGCCCGACCTGCTGCGGCTGCGGGCTGAGATCCTCGCCACCTCGTTCCCCGACCGGCTCGCCGAGGCCGCGAACGACCTCGCCACCGCGCTCGCGATCGGTGCGAGCCAGGGCTCGCTCGTCCTCGCGCTCGCGCGCGGCGAACGACCTCGCGCGCCTGCCCGAACCGGTCCAGCCACCCGGCTGGCAGGACACCGCCCGGGCGGTGCTGGAGCGGCTCCCGGCGGGCGGCGCGGTCCCGGAGGTCGCGGATGCACGCACGCTCCTCACGAGATGACGTGACGGAGTCCGATCGGCCCTCCGTCGCCGTGCTCGGCGGCGGGATGGCCGCCCTGACCGCGGCCTTCGAGCTCTCGGAGGGTGACTGGCGCTCGCGCTTCGACCGCATCACCGTGTACCAGCGGGGCTGGCGGCTCGGCGGCAAGGGCGCGAGCAGTCGCGGACCGAACGGGCGCGTCGAGGAACACGGTCTCCACGTCCTGCTCGGCTACTACGAGCACACCTTCGACGTGCTCCGCCGCTGCTACGCCGAGCTCGACCGCCCGCGAACCGACCCGGGCTGCCCGATCACGACCTGGAACGACGCGGTCGCCCCCGCGAACGACGTCGGCGTCACGGACGAGCGCGACGGCAGCTTCGTGCCCTGGGTCGCGTCGTTCGGACCGACCCGCGGCCAACCCGGAGACGAGTCGCGGGCACCGGGCATCGACGGGCTGCTCACCGTCCCCGAGGTCGTGGTGCGTTCGCTGCGCCTGCTCGCGGACTTCTTCGCCTCGGTCGACTCGTCCCGGCGCTCCGGCCCGCACGGCGTCTACCTGAGCACGTCACCGACGCCCCGGAGACCGGCGCGCCCCGGGGGCGTCGACCCGGTTGCCGTCGTGCGCGGCGCGGGGCTCCTCGGCCTGGCGCTCTCCCACAGCTGGGCGCGCCGGGTTGCGGCGCTCGCGCCACCGAGGGATCCGACCGGCGCGGGCTTCGCGGAGATCGTGGCCGCGGTCGTCGCGCCGCTGCAGTCCGCGCTGCGAGGTGCGGTCCGGTCGGACCCCGACGCGCGCCGCACGTACGACCTCGTCGAGCTCGTGACCGCGAACCTCGTCGGCATCGTCGCCGATGGGCTGCTGATGCGGCCGGAAGGCTTCGACGCGATCGACGACCTCGACTACCGCGAGTGGTTGCAATCACACGGCATCGACCCCGCTTCGCTCGACTCGCCCCTCCTGCGCGGAATGTACGACCTCGTCTTCGGCTACGAGGACGGCGACCCCGAACGCCCGCGCTTCGCCGCCGGGCTCGGTCTCCGTCTCGGCGCGCAGATGCTGCTCGGCTACTCGGGCGCGCTCTTCTGGAAGATGCAGGCCGGGATGGGCGAGATCGTCTTCGCCCCGCTGTTCCAGGTGCTGCAGGCGCGCGGCGTCGAGCTCCAGTTCTTCCACCGGGTCGACGCACTGCGGCTCACCCCCGAGGGCGACGCGATCGGCGCCGTCGAGCTGGGGGTGCAGGCCCGACCGACGCTCGGTCCCACCGCGTACGAGCCGCTGATACGGGTCAAGGGACTCCCGTGCTGGCCGCCGGCACCGATCGCGGCGCAGATCGACGACCCGTGCGCGATCGAAGGCCTCGACCTCGAGTCGCTCTGGTCCCCGACGCGCGACGTGGGCCGGCGCACGCTTGTCGCCGGTGAGGATTTCGATGTCCTCGTCTTCGGGATCTCTCTCGGCATGGTGCCGCACGTCTGCGCCGACCTCGTCGCGCACTCCCCCGAGTGGCGGGCGATGGTCGACCACGTCGGCACGGTACCGACGCAGGCGTTCCAGCTCTGGCTGCGGGCCGACGAGCGCGCGCTCGGCTGGGAGGGACCACCCGGGGTCACCGTGAGCGGCTTCGTCGAGCCGTTCGACACGTGGGCGTCGATGACCCACCTGGTCGAGGTCGAGGACTGGCCCGCGGCGGACCGACCGCGCTCGATCGCGTACTTCTGCAGCGCGCTCGCTCCCGCAGGACCCGCGTCGGCGCCCGTCGACGCGGCCGTCGAGACCGCCGCGGTCCTCCCCCGGATCCGCGACTTCCTCGACCGCGACGTCGCGGCGTTGTGGCCCGGGGCAGTCACCCGGACCGGCTTCCGCTGGGACCTCCTCTGTGACGGGTCCGCGGACGCACCCGCCGACACCGGCGGTCCGGAGCGACTCGAGCGCCAGTACTGGACGGCGAACGTCGACCCGTCCGACCACTACGTGCAGTCACTGCCGGGCACGGACCGCTACCGGCTCAAGCCCGATGCGACCGGGTTCGCCAACCTCGTCGTCACCGGCGACTGGACCGATTCGGGCCTCAACGCGGGCTGCATCGAGGCGGCGACCCGCGCCGGGAAGCAGGCGGCCGCCGCCGTCGTCCGCCGGGCGACTGCCGCCACCACGAGCGGGCCCGGCCGGTGAGCGAGCACGGCGGTGCCCGACCGCAAGGCTTCGACGTCGAGGAGGCCGCTCGCCTCGCCGGGGAGGTCCGAGAGCTCGGCTTCGACGCGGCTCGCATGATCGTCGAGCGCTTCGTCGAGCTCTTCGACCACTTCCGGGCGGACGCGCCCACCGGGTCCGCGGCCGCCGACGCGAGTGGAGGCGCGCCCACCTCCGAACCCGGTCCGGGCCGCCCGCCGCCGAGCGTGCACTTCCGGATTGACGACGGCGTCCGCCGGCGGCTGCAAGCCGACGCGCAGCGCGCGCTCGAGGGCTATCTCGACGTGCTGCGGCGCGTCGGCGAGCTCGGCCTGCCGTTCCTGGACGGCACGGTACCGGAAGGCGGCGGCGCGCTCGGCGACGGCCTCGAGCTGCCGGACCTCGCGCCCGGCGGCCGGACGAGCACCCGCTTGTGGCTCCACAACTCGACCGGCTCTGCCGTGACGATGCTCCGGCCGTGGACCTCGGGGCTCGTCAGCCACGACGGGTCGACGCTCGGGTCCGCGCCGGTGACGTTCCGCCCCGAACGGATCGACCGGCTCGACCCGGGGACGAGCGCCGAGATCCTCGTTGCGGCGGCCGCGCCGCCCGACGCACCGCCCGGGCTCTACCACGGCCAGATCTTCGTCGAGGGCCTGCCCGCCACCGCGTTCCCCGCGGCGTGCGCGTGATCGCGGAGCCGGTGTCGTGATGACCGACGACCGCGGCGAACCTGAGGCGAGCCTGGCGCGCTACGGAAGGATCATCGCCGACGCGGCCGCGCACCATCTCGGCACCCTGCCCGCAGCCGACTACCTGAGCGCCCCACTCGCGGACTACCCCGCCCGTGCGGGCAAGGCACTGCGTCCGAGCCTGTGCCTCGCGGCATGCGAGGCCTTCGGCGGGCCCGTCGACACCGCGGTACCGAGCGCGCTCGCGATCGAGCTGCTGCACAACGCATTCCTCGTCCACGACGACATCGAGGACGGCAGCGAGCTGCGCCGCGGGGAGGAGACGCTGCACCGCCGCTACGGCATGCCGCTCGCCCTCAACGCGGGCGACGGGTTGGCGCTCCACGCGGTCGGCGCGCTCCGTGCCAACGCCGAGCTGCTCGGGCCGCGCCTCGCGGACCGGGTGATGGCGGAGTTCGACTTCATGAGCCATCAGACCGTCGCAGGCCAGGCCCTCGAGCTCGGATGGCGGCGCGACAACCACCTCGACCTCGTGCCCGACGACTACCTCGACCTGATCATGAAGAAGACCTGCTGGTACACGACCGTCCTGCCGCTCCGGGTCGGGGCGCTCATCGGCTCCTGTGGCACCGCCGACCTCGAGCCCATGATCGACTTCGGATTCCACCTCGGCGCGGCGTTCCAGATCCGCGACGACATCCTCAACCTCGTCGGCGACCCGCGTCAGTACGGCAAGGAGCGCCTCGGCGACCTCCGCGAGGGCAAGCGCACGCTGATGCTGATCCACCTTGTCGCCGCGGCCCATCCGGTCGACCGGCAGTGGGTCGAGGCCTGCCTCGCGCCCGACGCGACCGAACGATCGGATGCCGACGTGCAGCGGCTCTTCGATCTGATGCTGGAGTACGGGAGCATTGCGTTCGCCTCCGAGTTCGCCGCCGGCGTCGCTCGCTCGGCCGAGTCAGGGCTGGACCGCGCGTTCGCGGGCGTGCCCGACTCCGCCGCCCGTCGCTTCGTCGGCCGGCTCGTGCCCTACATGATCGAGCGCGCATCATGACTCGGGCCGGCCGCGGCGCGAGCGCTTCCCAAGTGCGAGACTTCCGGTGATGGTCGAACCCAGGTTTGGCTACGCCGACAGCCACGGCCTCGACATCGCGTACGTCGTGTACGGCGACGGTCCGGTTGATGTCGTCGTGGTGACCGGCATGATCGGTCACGTCGGGATGAGCGAGGAGCTCCCGTGGTACCGGGAGGTGGTCGAACGGGTCCCGACCTTCGCTCGGCTGATCATGATGAACAAGCGGGGCGAGGGCCTCTCCGACGGTCAGAGCGGGCTCACGACCTACGAGGACGCCATCGACGACGTGCGGTGCGTGCTCGACGCCGTCGGCAGCGACCGCGCAGTGGTCCTGGTCAGCACCGATGCCTGTCCGCTCGGGATCCTGTTCGCGGCGACGCATCCCGACCGGGTCGCAGGACTGGTCTGTCGCGAGGGCTGGGCTCGTGCGTTCTCCTCCCCCGACGAGACCATCGAAGCCGAGGGTCCGCGGACTGAGTTCATGCGGCAGATCCTCGACCTGTGCCGTCGCGAATGGGGAAAGGGCGGCTTCTTGTCGATCACCGTCGACGGTGCTCCTGACGATCAGGCACTCCGGTCCGCCGCCGCGCGTTGGGAACGCAGCGTCGCAACCCCACGGCGAGCGGAGGAACGCTTCTGGATGATCGGACACACCGACGTCCGTTCCGTGTTGCCGCTCGTCTCGTGCCCGACCCTCATGATCCACAACCGCGGAGACTTCGGGTACCCGCCCGAGCTGGGGCGGTTCGTCGCGGAACATGTCGTCCACGGGACCTTCGTCGAGCTGCCCTACGACCGGATCTACTCGTGGAGTGGAGAAGCCGAGCACGCCGCGCTCGACCACGTCGAACGATTCGTACGTGAGGAGCTGGGAGTCGCCGCCGCCTCCGCCCAACGACTGTTGATGACGGTGCTCTTCACCGACATCGTGGACTCGACCCGCAGCGCGCGGGAGGACGGCGACGAAGCCTGGGGGCGGCGCCTGCACCGGTTCGAAGTCGACACCGCGCTGATCATCGGACGGCGGCGAGGGACGGTGGTCAAGACCACCGGCGACGGCATGGTGGCGACCTTCGATGGCCCGGGACGGGCTGTCGACGCGTCCCTCGAGCTACGAGATCACGCCCGGACCCTGGGGATGGAGCTGCGCGCCGGTCTCCACACCGGAGAGATCGAGCGGCGCGCGCGCACGACATCGGTGGACTCGCGGTGCACCTCGCATCGCGCGTGCAGAGCGCCGCCGCCCCCGGTGAAGTCCTCGTCTCGAGAACTGTCGTCGATCTGACCATCGGATCCGACCTCGAGTACGAGCCCCGCGCCTTCGAAGACGACCTCAAGGGCTTCGATCGCAGCTTCGCACTCTTCACCGTCTCCTAGAGCGCCTCTTGGCCCTCCGACCGCGGCAGGGGTTGACCGGCCGCCGGGGAAGCGCGATTTTCAAGCGCAGCGACGATCCCCACGGAGGCCCCCATGAGCACCACCGAAGCCCGGAGCAACGCGACCGCGGACGCGAGCACCGCGAGAACCGACATGAAGCTCGAGACCGTCGTCATCCCCGTCTCCGACGTCGACCGCGCGAAGGCGTTCTACGAGAGCCTCGGGTGGAGGCTGGATGCGGATCTCGGTGGTGGCGACTTCCGGATCGTCCAGCTCACACCCCCGGGCTCCGGGTGCTCGATCCAGTTCGGCGCGGGCCTGACGTCGGCCGCTCCCGGCTCGGCGCAGAACCTGCTGGTGGTCTCCGACATCGAGGCGGCCCAGGGTGAGCTCGTCGGCGACGGCGTCGACGCGACCGAGGTCTTCCACGACGGCAGCGGCGGCTACGACCGCTGGACCCGCGCCACCCGAGCGAGCGGCCCGGACCCCGAGCGGCGCACCTACGCGTCGTTCGCAGAGTTCAGCGACCCGGACGGGAACCTCTGGCAGCTGCAGGAGATCACGAACCGACTGCCCGGTCGCGTCGACCCGAGCACAACCGAGTACAGCTCCGTCGGGGATCTCACAGGCGCGCTCAAGCGGGCCGCGGCCGCGCACGGCGAGCACGAGAAGCGCCTCGGCCAAGCCGATGAGAACTGGCCCGAGTGGTACGCCGCGTACATGGTGGCGGAGGCGACCGGCGGCACGCTTCCATCGTGACCGACTACGACGTCATCGTCCTCGGCGCCGGCGCGCCCGGCGAGCACTGCGCGGGGGCGCTGGCGGAGGGTGGTCTCCGCGTCGCCGTCGTCGAGCGGGAGCTCGTAGGAGGTGAGTGCTCCTACTGGGCGTGCATCCCGTCCAAGACCCTGCTGCGCCCGGGCGAAGCGGTCCACGATGCCAACGATGCGGCCGCGAGCGCGCACGTCGACGTCGCGGCGGCGTTCGCCTGGCGTGACTACATGGTCTCGAACCACACGGACACGAGCGCCGAGAAGTGGCTCACCGACCGGGGCATCGACGTGCTGCGCGGCAACGGTCGGCTCGCCGGGCCCGGCGCGATCGAAGTCGGCTCCATGCGGTACACCGCCGGGCACATCGTCGTGGCCACCGGCGCGGAGCCGATCGTGCCGCCGGTTCCGGGCCTCCAGGGGCTCGAGGGCCTGTGGACGAACCGCGAGGTCACCGCGATGACCGCGGTCCCCCGCCGCCTGCTCATCCTGGGCGGCGGTCCGGTCGGTGTCGAGATGGGCCAGGCCGTGCGCCGCCTCGGCGGCGAAGTGGCCCTCGTCGACATGGCCGACCACGTGCTCTCGAACGAGCCCGCACCCCTCGGCGAGGCGCTCGGCGACGTCCTCCGTCGCGACGGCATCGAGCTCATGCTGGGTGCAAGCGCGCAACAGGCGCGGCGTGACGGCGACGACTTCGTCTTGACCATCGACGACGGCACCGAGCTGCGGGGCGACCACCTGCTCGTCGCGACCGGTCGCCGCCCGCGGGTCCGCGACATCGGGCTCGAGACCGTCGGCGTCGAGGCCAACCCTCACGGGATTGCAGTCGACGAACACCTGCGCGCCGGCGACGGACTCTGGGCGCTCGGCGACGTCACCGGCATCTGGCCGTTGACGACCACCGGCAAGTACCAGGGCGACATCGTCGCGGCGAACATCCTGGGCGAGCCCCGCGAAGCCAACTACGAAGCCCTGCCGCGGGTCGTCTTCACCGATCCGCAGGCCGCGTCGGTCGGCGCGCTGGAGGCGCGCTTCAGCGGGACCGCGCCAGTCTCGGGCGTCGCGAGGACCGCGACCTACACCCGGGCCTACGCGGAGTCGAACGGCTTCCTGACCCTCCTCAGCGACGGCGCACGGCTCACGGGCGCGTACGCGCTCGGTCCCGAGGCCGGCGAGTGGCTCCAGCAGGCGACTCTGGCCATCCGCGGCGCGTGCCACTCGACGTGCTGCGCGACACGATCCAGCCGTTCCCCACCTTCTCCGAGATCTACGCGGATGCGTTGAAGTCGCTCCGCAGCGAGATCGCCGCCGCCGACCGGTAGACGGCAGACCAACCCTCGAGGAGGAACGATGACCGGCGACACCGCGTTGCGCGCGACCGTGCGGGAACCGCAGCTGCTAGGACAGACCGTCGTCCTGATCGGCGGGAGCGCGGGCATCGGGCTCGAGACCGCCCGACGCGCCCGCGCCGAGGGGGCCGACGTCATCCTCACCGGCCGCGATCACGAGCGCCTCGAGCGCGCGGCGGCCGAGGTCGGGGCGCAGAGCGTCGCGGCATTCGACGCCACGGACTTCGACCGGCTCGGAACCTTCTTCGACGGGCTGGCCGCGCCGGTCGATCACGTGCTGGTCACGGGGCCGGGTCCCTATTACGCGCCGCTGGCGGAGTTCGACTTCGACGCGGCCCGCCGCGACGTCGATGCCCATCTCCTGCTCCCGATGCAGGTCGCCCGCGACGCGACCAGGAAGGTGCGCCCGGGCGGGACGCTGCTCTTCATGAGCGGCACCGGGGGCCGGAGCACTGCGCCGGGATACGCGCTCATCTCGGCGCTCAGTGCCGCGCTTCCCGCGCTGACGAAGAACCTCGCGCTCGAAGTCGCCCCCATCCGCGTGAACCTGATCGCGGCCGGGTTCGTCGACACACCACTGTCGGCGACGCTCCTCGGCGACGACCTGGACGCGCGCCGCGAGGAGCTCCGCACGACGCTTCCCATCCGACGGGTCATCGGCCCGGCCGACATCGCCGCACTGGCCGTCCACCTCATGACGAACACGGCGGTCACCGGCGCGACCTACGACATCGACGGCGGCCAGCAGCTCCTCTCGCGCTAGCAACCCGAAAGGCCGATGACCCCATGCGCTCCGACATCGCACCCGGCGGCACGTTCCCCGACTACGAGCTCCCCGATCACACGGACGTCCCCCGCAAGCTCAGCGAGCTGCAGGGCGACGATCCGATGATCCTGACGCTCGCGCGCGGCCACTACTGCCCGAAGGAGCACCAGCAGCACCTCGAGCTCGCGGCGTTCCAGCCGAAGCTCGGCGTGGCCTACACCCGGATCGTCACGATCGCGACCGACGAGCATCACGAGCTGCAGGAGTTCCGTGCATCGGTCGGCGCCCAGTGGACCTTCCTCTCCGACCCCGGGCGGACGATCCAGAAGGACCTCGACATCCAGGAGTACACGGACCCGGACCACGACCCGATGATCCCGCACACGCTCGTGCTCAAGCCGGGACTCGTCATCCACAGCATCTACAACGGCTACTGGTTCTGGGGCCGCCCGTCGGTCGACGACCTCTGGCGCGACCTGCGCGCCGCGTTCAGCGAGGTCCGCGAGGACTGGGACCTGAGCGCGCCGGGCCTGCGCGAGCGCTGGGACGCGCGTGACTGGTCGCCCTTCCACGGATGGGACAAGCGGGTCGGTGAGACCCCTACCGCGCGCTGAGCTCCGCCTGGGAGATGGCCCAGGCGGCGTTGACCAGGCCGATGTGGCTGAACGCCTGGGGGAAGTTGCCCAGGAGCTCTGAGGTGATCGGGTCGACCTCTTCCGCGAACAGCCCGACGTCGTTGACGAACGCCGCGGCTCGTTCGAACACGGTGCGCGCCCGGTCGGGCCGGCCCGCCATCGCCAGCGCCTGGGCCAACCAGAACGTGCACAGCAGGAACGCGCCCTCCTCGCCGTCGAGACCGTCGCCGGCGCGGTAGCGGTAGACCAGCCCTCGCTTGTCCGTGAGTCGTTCCTCAGTGGCGTCGATGGTGGAGAGCACTCGAGGGTCGTCGGCGGGAAGGAACCCGACCAGGGGCAGCATCAGGCTGGAGGCGTCCAGGTCGTCCGAGCCGAACGACTGCGTGAAGGCGTGCGCCCGATCGCTCCAGCCCTCGCTCAGGATCGCCTCGCTGATCTGGTCGCGGGTGCGCTCCCAATCCTGGACGCGGTGCGCGGCGCCGAGCCGGTCGGCCAGGACCGTCGCCCGATCGAGCGCCACCCAGCACATCAGCTTCGAGTAGACGAAGTGGCGCGGCTCTCCACGGACCTCCCAGATGCCGCGGTCCTTCTCCTGCCAGCGCCGAGCGGCGGTGTCGGCGAGCTCGACGAGGAACTGCCGGGTGGCCGGGGCAAGCGCCGGGGGCGCGTCCCATCGGTCCGGTTCCGCCAACGGACCCACGCGTCGCATCACGGGGTCGAAGAGCCGGTCGGAGAGTCGGTGCACGGCGCTGAGCAGCTCGCCGTAGACGTCGAGCTGGCGCTGGCGCCACGCGCCGTTGCCGACCCGCACGGGAACGGACCCCCGCCATCCCGCCAGGTGGGACAGCTCCCGTTCGGTCAGGTCCCGCTCGCCCCCGATGCCGAACATGATCTGCAGGTCGCCGCCCCGCTCGAGAGATCCCGCCGCGAACGCGGTCATGGAGTCGAAGAACTCGCTCGCCTCGTCGGGGCAGGCCGCTACCCACAACGCCTCGATCGTGAACGAGGCGTCCCGGACCCACGCGTAGCGGTAGTCCCAGTTCCGGGCGCCGCCCACCACCTCCGGCAGCGATGTCGTGGCCGCGGCGCAGATCGCCCCGGTGGGTTGGAACGAGAGTGCCTGCAGGACCCGTCCGCTGTGGTGGACGAGATCGCGCCACGGCCCGACGTAGGCCTGGTGCAGGTCGGACCACGACTGCCACGCTTCCACCGTGTCGTCGAGCCGCGCCGCGATCTCCGGCTGGCTCCACACCCGCGCGGTCCCGGTGTCAGCGCGCTTCTTGTGGTGCAGCGCCAGGCCGGCCCGTTCTCCCTGACGCAGGAGCAGCTGTCCCGACGCCGACGACCGGTCGACGGTCAACGACACCGGGCACGAAAGGACCAGGACATCGGCACCGCCGGTGGCGGAGAGCCCGCCCTCGACCGCGTCGAGCAGCGGAACCACCAGGCCGTACTCCGGGCGAGGGACGTACTCGACGTCCATCTCGACCGTTCCCTCGGTGCACGTCACCTGCCGGAGCAGCAGATGTGGCGCGTCCCGGCCGAGGCCGTGCCCCCGGTTGCCCTCCCCCATGGCCAGCGCGTCGACGACGACCGCGGTCCCGGTCGCGGTGCGGTACGTCGTCTCCAGCACCATGGTGCGATCCAGATAGCGCCGGGTGACCGCGTCGGCACCCGGCGCCCGGACGGACCAGTAGCCCGCCTCCTCGTCCAGGAGTCGAGCGAAGACCGACGGGCTGTCGAACCGCGGGCAGCACAACCAGTCGATCGACCCGTGCCGGCTCACCAGCGCGGCACCGTGCCGATCCGCCAACAACGCGTAGTCGCCGATTGCGGTCGTGCTCATCGCCGAGCTCCTAGGCGTGGACGACGGGTGCTTCCACGTCGTCGTAGACCCGAACCGCCGCGAGCAGCCCGTCCCGATCGCGCTCGAAGACCGCGATGCCGGCCTGGGGCGGCAGGTCGTGGCTGCCCCAGCGGACGCAGTTGTACTCCAGCGCGCACTGCGAGCCGTCGTCGGTCACGACACAGTCCTCGAGACCGACACCACCACCCGCGCTGAAGTACGACGAGAAGAACGAGTGCAGCGCGGGTCTCCCGCGGTGCATGGCGTCCGGCCCGATGGGCTCGCGGAAGTACCCGTCGGTGGCGAAGACGCTCACGATCGCGTCGGTGTCACCGTCGTCCAGCGCCGCCTGGTAGCGGCCCACCACATCACCCGGGTGGGCGCGGCCCGGTTCGAGGATCGCAGCCCGCAGGTGACGGCGTCCGTCGACCGGCCACTGGCTGCAGTAGGTGCGGAATTCCACCGACACATCATCGGGAGACTCGGCGACCACGGCCAACGGCCACACCACCTCCTCCCCGTCGTCGTCGGCGAGATGCACCAGTAGCTCGACGACCGCCCGCCGACCGACGCGCGTCGAGGCCACGGTCTCCGTCGCGGCATGGCGCTCCGCCCACAGCGCTTGATTCCGTTTGACGAATTGCCGCAGCTGCTTGTGGCCGCGGATCTCGCCGGCGCGAGGGTCGTAGATCACGACGTGACCCGGCCACACCGTCTCCAGGGTGTGCGCGTCGCCCTGGTCCAGCGCAGTGAGGTACTGCGCCACCGGGTCGGCCTGCCCCGCGGCGCGAACCTCCCGGCGCGCCAGCTCCGCGGCCGCGATGAATTCCGGAAACCAGGGCATCGCAACCCCCGTGATCGAGCCTGTGCCGGTCGCTCAGGAACGTGGGCACGCTATCTCGCCGCGCCGCTTGCCTGCGGCCCGGAAATTGGAGAGAGTCTGCGCCGTGAACCGGGCCGACGCATGGCGTGACAAGGGCGCGTACTTCTCGTGGAGTCCGCGCCGCGGAGATGCGGCGGAGGTGCAGGTCTTCCACGTCGAGCTCGGTGACCCCGGCGCGCCGCCACTCGTGCTGGTCCATGGCTTTCCGACGAGCAGCATCGACTGGTTCCAGGTCGCGGAGCAGCTGAGCGACCGCTTTCGCGTCTGCGCCATGGACTTCCCGGGCTACGGCTTCTCCGACAAGCCACTCGGCTGGGGGTACAGCCTCGCTCGCGACGCCGAGGTGCTCGAGCACTACGTGGCTGAGGTGCTGGGCCTGGAGTCGATGATCATGCTCGCGCACGACCGTGGCTCCAGCGTGGCGATGATCCACGCGACCGGCGGCGAGTCGCGGGTGAACCTCGAGCACCTCTTCATCACGAACGGCAACATCTTCCTGCCGCTGTCGAACCTGACCCAGGCCCAGCGGCTCATGCTCGACCCGGAGACGGGTCCCGCGCTGCTCGCCCAGGCGACGCCGGAGCAGCTCGCGGCGGGGATGGGCCAGGCGACGTACACGCCCCCGCGCGGTCCCGACGACCCCGAGATCCAAGCGCTGACGGCGATCTTCTCGCATGGCGAGGGCCTCAAGGTCCTGCACGAGACGATCCAGTACCTCGTCGAGCGATCGCAGGACGAGAGCTCCTGGCTGCAGGCCCTCGCCGCGCTCGAGGTTCCGACGACGTTCATCTGGGGTGTCTACGACACGGTCTCGCCGCCCCGGGTCGTGAGCTACGTCTGGAACGAGTACATGATGACGAAGCCGGGCCGGAACTCGCTGTACTTCATCCCGGATGCGAACCACTACCTGCAGAACGACCAGCCCGCGGCGCTCGTCGAGGCCTTCCTGCACGCGCTCGAGGCGCCTGCCGGCACCGACCCGGGGGCGATCGCGCCGAGGGTGGGGCGCGCCGTTGCTCGTCGACCGCTCGCGATCAGAGCTGCCGCGCGCCGCCGACCTCCTGAAGCACCCCGCGTGAGTCGGTCTCAGCTCGGCTGAGGTTCGGTCTCCGGGACCGCGGCTCCGGTGGCAGGAAGTCCCCGACTGAAGAACAGCGCGATCAGCGCGAGCACGGCAAGCACCGACAGCGACGCGCGCAGCGCGTCGAGGCGTGCATCGGCGTTCTCGTCGACGATGGCTTGGCTCGCCTTCGGTGAGACCCCGGCGTCCTCGAGTGCGGCGTTGAGATCCGCATCGGAGATGAACGGCACCCCGCTCGTGAGCTCCGTCTGCGCCTTGGACGAGAGGTCCTTCGGGACCGCGGGATTGCTCGCGATGCCGGAGAAGAACGAGCTGCTCAGCACGGAGATCAGGACCGCGCCCGCGAGCGCGGTGCCGATCGAGATGCCGAGGTTGGATGCGGTGTTCTGCAGCCCACCGACCTCTCCGCTCTCCTCGTCGGGCACCGACGAGACGGTGACCGCGCCGAGCTGCGACGAGAGCATGCCGATGCCGAGACCCGCCAGGAGCATCGGCCAGGTGACGATCTCCGGGCCGGCGCCGGCGTCGAGCGCGGCGACGAACACGACGATCGCCACGAACAGCACGACGAATCCGAGCTGCGAGACGCGGCGCGGCGACGCGCGCGGGAACACCCTGGGGATGCCGACGGCCGCGATGACCAGCGTGAGCGACAGCGGGAGGATCCGGAGCCCGGTGTCGATCGCGGAGAGCCCGAGCGCGATCGACAGGAACAGCGGTACCGCGAAGAAGAGGCCGGCTTGGAGCAGGTACTGGAAGAAGAACGCCACGACGCCGCTGCGCAGGAGCGGGATCCGCAGGATCGCGGGGTCGAGCAGCGCGGCCTGCCCGGTGTCCCGCCGGTGCTTCTCCCAGCTGAGGAACCCGTAGAGGACCACGCCTCCACCGAGGATCAGCCAGACGACGGGTGACAGCCCCAGCCACGACGGCGCGTCCGGCTTCGGCTTCACGAACCCCCAGGTGCCCGAACGGAGGATCCCGTAGACCACGAGGCCGAGCCCGAGCGCGGAGAGCGCGGTCCCGACGAGGTCGAGGCGGGCGCCCTCCTCGTTCGGGGTGTCAGCGGTCCGTCGGTTCAGGAGGAGGACGACGCCGATGACGAGCACCTCGCCCACGAACACGTATCGCCACGACCAGTAGGTGGTGAAGAGACCGCCGATCAGCGGGCCGATCGCCACCGCGATCGCACCGCCGACCGCAACGAGGCCGTAGGCGCGTGGTCGGTCGGTCGGGCCGAAGTTCGACGCCACCAGGGCCACGATCGCCGGCATCACGAGCGCGGCTCCGACGCCTTCGAGGAACGACCAGCCGAACATCAGCACCGCGAGGTTGGGCGAGAGCGCGGTCGTCATCGATCCACACGCGTAGATCACGCACCCGATCGTGAACGCGCGCTTGCGGCCCAGGATCGCGCCCATCTTCCCGCCGGTGATCATCAGTGACGCCATCACCAACGTGTAGAGCGTGATCGCGGTCTGGATGCCGACCACCGTCGTGTCGAGATCCTTCGCGACCGTCGCGATCGACACGTTCATCACCGACGCGTCAAGGATCATCACGAACTGCGCAGCCGCCAACGTGATCAGCACCGCCTTCGCGGCGCCTGTTGCGGATGGGGTGGTCTCGGTCATGGTCGTCCCCCCGCCAACGACGTGGCCAGATCCAACCTCACTTCGGACGCCGCAACGCTTCCAGATCTCGACGGTCGAGTCGGGGATGCAGATGGCGTCTGCATCCCCGACCGACGGTCAGATGCGTTCGAGTGGTTCGTCGGCGGAATGTCCCGCGAGCCCGTAGATCACCAAGATGTCGATGACGATCATGGTGAAGGACCAGAACGAGTTGTGGCCCAGGTACGCGAACTGGAAGATCAGGTTCACGCTCGCGATCAGGATGCCGAAGACCCGGGCCCAATTCGCACCCGAAAGGATGCCGAATCCGGCGAGCAGCATGATCACACCGATGATCAGTGCGACCCAGCCCCAGGTCTTGACGTTGTTCGTGATCGGCAGCTGCCCGCCGATGTTGCGCTCGATGTAGTTGGACTGTGTGATTGCAACGAGCCCGTCAAAGGCGTTCAGCATTCCGCCCACGAGCACCATGATGCCGGCGAACGTCCACCAGCTGGATCGGACTTCCATCGGAAGCTCCTGTCTCTTGTCTGCCCCGCCCGAAAGAATTTGTACACCTTCCGTACCGTTCGTTCAGGGACCGCCCCGAGGCGAGTGGCATTGCCGTGGATCGCGCCGGTCGGACCGGGGTCCCAATTGCTACGAGAACGAGCCTCCGCGGTCCCGAATAGGTGCTCCGGATGAGGTACAGCAAGGATCCGAACGTTGCGATGAACAGCACCGAGAGGAACACGGCGAGGTCGTACCGGTCGAAGGCGATCGACAGGGGAATGCCGACGGCATAGATCACGACGGTGGCCGACATGAACATCCGCCAGCCGCGGCTCAGCGTCGTCGACCACCAGAAGGACAGCGCCTTTCGCACCAGGTCATTGAAGCACGAGATGACCTCGCGAGCATCGTGAACGCCGAGAGTCCCGAGGCGTGGCCTCAGGACGGCAGCGCACCGACCTGCCGCATCAGATCGAGGAAATCCATGCGCACCCAGCTCTCGGCCAACCGGCCGTCTTCGATCCGCCCCACTGACCACCATTCGGCGCGAGGGACTGGCGCGGATCACTGCTTGGTCCAGCAAGGGCTCCGCACCACCGCGGCAGCTTCATGGTTGCGCAAGGATGTCGTCGTGCGTGACGTTCCGGACTCGCCGTTCGAGGGTTGGGAGCCGCCGGACTACCACGTCGACGCGGCGGGCAAGGTGGTCGGCGCGACGCCCGGCGAGCCGAACAACTGGGGTCGTTTCGGCGACGACGACCAGATGGGGTTGGCCAACCTGCTCACGCCCGAGCGCGTCGCGGCGGCCGCCGGACTGATCCGTTCCGGCACCCGGTTCTCACTTGCGCTGCCGATCGGCCTGCCGACACCCGGTGGTTACCGCGCGGAGCCTGCTCATCTCTATCGCTTCGCCGCGGGCGACGGTGTCCTGGGCGGCGGCCGTGGTGGCGCCGAGTACCAGGTGTCGGACGACTACATCTTCATGGCGTTGCAGGCCTCCACCCAGATCGACGGCTTCGGCCATGTGGGCGGTGATGCGACGCTGTACAACGGCTACTGGGCCGGACTCGTCACGGCGACGGGCGGCGCGCGGCGGCTCGGCATCCATCATCTGGCCCAGGGCATCGTCGGGCGGGCCGTGATGCTCGACGTCGCCCGCCATCTCGGGGTCGAGCACCTGGACCCGGGCTTTCCGATCGGGCCCGACGAGCTCGTCGGTGCGGCGCGAGCTCAAGACGTCGCCGTAGGACCTGGCGACATCGTGCTGGTGCGGACGGGGCACATCGGCTGGAAGCTGGGTCTCGCAGCAACCGATCCCGGCGCGGCCAGTCGCCACGAGCCGGGTATCTCCACGCGCGCGATCCCCTGGTTGCACGAGCGGGATGTCGCGATGATCGCGACGGACACCGCCGCCTGCTCGGTCGTCCCACCCGAAGCGGGCGACCACTTCCTCACCTGGCACGTCGCGGCGCTGCGCGATCTCGGCCTGCTCGTCGGTGAGCTCTTCGACCTCGACGAGCTCGCGGCGGACTGCGCGAATGACGGGGCGTACGAAGGTTTCTTCGTCGCCGCGCCGATGCCGATCGTCGGAGCGAGCGGTTCCCCGCTCAATCCCATCGTCATCAAGTGACGCGCCGCGCTGACGGAACGTCTGGTCTAGCCGGGATTGCCGTTGAACCACGGTTCGCCACCGAGGCTCCACACCGACACGTCGGTGACTCCGAGGGCCTCGACCGTCTGCAGCTTGGCATTGAGCGCGGTGGAATCCACGTAGTCGTAATGCGTCGTGCCGGATGTCCAGCGGATCTCACCCGAGGTGGGTTCACGCCGTGCCGCCACGACCGCGGGATCGGCCGAGAAGCCGGCGGCATGCTCCATGGTGACGTAGGCGACGTTGCTCGTCACTCCGGCCACGCGTTGGCAGCTCGTCGTCGTGTACCCGTAGGACGGGATGCCCACCGTCAGCACGGCGTTGGGCACCTGGGTGAGCGCGTAGCGGCCGACCTGCTGGAGCCACGTGTACGGCGCGATCGGCGCGCACGGGATGTCGTACTCGTGGTCGTAGGCCATCACGACGAGTCGCGCTCCCGCCGCGACGGGACCGGCGTAGCGCGAGGCGTCGGACGGTGTCGATGTCCAGGCCTGCATGTCGACTTCGACGACCCGCCGCTGCGGAGCGAGAGCCGTCGCGATGTGCCCGACGAAGTCCATGTATTGCACCCAGAGCGCCGGCGACCACTTGTTGGGCTCGAAGTCGAGGTCGACACCATCAAGGCCGTTCGCGTTGACGAAGCTCTCGATGGTCTGCTCGGCCTTGGTGCGCTTCGCCGGCTTCCGCAGCACCGATTTCGCACCCGCGTTCCCTGCGGCAACCGTCACGTACACGCGGTGCGCGGCACTCCGCACGCGTGCCAGGTTCGCCGGACTGAAGCCATTGCACGGCAACGACTGCGCGTCCTCGACCTGCACGGTCCCACGGCTCGCCACCAGGTACTCCGGCTTGAGCACATCGACCGGGTCGGCAGCCAACGCCGACAGCTCGGACGGGACCCCGCACGCCGGCTGACCCGCACCCGCGGGATAGATCCAGGCCTCGAGCGTCCCCGGTCGAGGTGCTGCCGCGAACGCCGGACCGGCCCCGAGGCCCGCGCCGACCACCACGAGAGCGAGCGCCACCACCAGGCTCGCCCGAATCGCCGATCCCGCCTGCACGGCGTGAGCGTAAGCCACGACCGACCCGGCCGCACGGCCCGCCGGGGAGCGGCCGACGCCAGGAGACCTCGGCGACGACCGGGACCCGACCAATCCGCCCCGAACCACCGGATCGACAGCCTCCTCTCGGCCCGGTGACCCAATCCACGCACCGAAGTTTGGGGGGTGATCCGGTCGGGTACGGACTCGGGCAGCGCTCCCCTCATGCCCGTGAGTCGGTAGTGCAGAGAGCGTCTGGAGGCCCCGACTCGACCCTGCCCCGAGTCCGGGGCCTCGACGCGTCTGCGGCACCTGCCGTACCCTTCCCGCCGCTGAGGCCGCAGGCGTCCGGACCCCGCACTCCCGGTCGCAGCACCTTGGAGCGGCAGCGTGCGACTCGACGACGGACAGTGCTTCTGCGCCCTGTGCGGCACTCCACTCGACGTGGACGAGGCCGAGACGGTGACGACCATCGCCGGCGCGTCAGCGAGACCGAACGTGCGGATCCTGAGAGTCGATGGCTTCGAGATCCACCGCTGCGAGATCCCCAGCCGGGGAGGCCGCCGGCCTTCAGCCACGGATCGTCCAGCCGCACTGCGAAGCCCGACCCGTCGCTGACCGCGGCGGCGGAATGCCGATGCGGCCCAGATCGCACGCACAGGAGCCGTAGCGAGGAGACGCAATGCCAGAGGATCGAGTCGGACAGGACGACGACGCACCCAAGATCGACATCTCAGATGCGATCGGAGAGGGTGGCCACGAGGTGAAGCAGCTCGGGTACGAGGACGTCCCCGACACCGGACCCGTGCTCAGGAAGCCCGACGAGTCACAGGACGACGACGACATGAAGATCGACCGCGTCGCCAACGAGGCTCCCCTCGACTGACTCGTCGGCGCACGTGAGCCTGCTTGCCCGCGGGCCTCGCGGAGCGTGAGACTTGGCCGAGATGAGCACCGCGTCGCCGCGCATGAAGGAGAAGGAGTACCAGCGCGAGCTGCGCCGGCTCCACGGCGAGCTCGTCGCGATGCAGGAATGGGTGAAGAAGTCGGGTGCGAAGATCTGCATCGTCTTCGAGGGTCGCGACACTGCGGGCAAAGGCGGGACCATCAAGGCGATCACCGAGCGGGTGTCCCCCCGCGTGTTTCGCGTGGTCGCACTCCCCGCACCGACCGAGCGCGAGAAGTCCCAGATGTACATCCAGCGCTACATGGCCCACTTCCCCGCTGCGGGGGAAGTCGTCATCTTCGACCGCAGCTGGTACAACCGGGCCGGCGTCGAGCGGGTGATGGGGTTCTGCTCGGACGAGCAGGCCCGGCGCTTCCTCGACCTGGTGCCCGAGACCGAGAAGGCCATGGTCGACTCGGGGATGCTGCTCGTGAAGTACTGGCTCGAGGTCGGCCCGGACGAACAGACACGCCGCCTGGAAGGACGCATCGACGATCCGCGCAAGATCTGGAAGCTCACGGACATGGACCTGAAGTCATACGTCCGATGGGATGACTACTCGGCCGCCCGCGATGAGATGTTCGCCGCGACCGACACGGCATGGGCGCCCTGGTTCGTCGCGAGGACCGACGACAAGAAGCGCGGACGACTCAACGTGATCTCGCACCTGCTCGACCTGATTCCGTACGAGGCCGTCCACCGCAAGCGCGTCAGCCTGCCAAAGCGCACGATCAACGAGCCCGGCGACGCCGCTGCCGCCACCGTGCGCCACGTCCCGACCCGGTTCTGACCGGGGGTCACCCCCAGATTCGCGATCCGGCATACTGCCAGGGCCATGTCGCTCGACCGGTGGGTTCCGGGGGTCGATGCCGCCCGCTCGTATCGGCGGCGGTGGCTGCGTGCGGACATCGTCGCCGGCCTGGTCCTCGCGGCGATCCTCGTCCCCCAGGGCATGGCGTACGCGGAGCTTGCGGGGTTGCCCGCGGTCACCGGGCTCTACACCACCATCGCCTGTCTCGTCGCGTACGCGGTGTTCGGACCGTCACGCGTGCTGGTCCTGGGACCCGACTCTTCCGTCTCGCCGCTGATCCTCGCCGCGATCACACCACTGCTCGTCGTCGACGACCCCGGCAAGGCGATCATGCTCGCCGGGATGCTGGCGATCCTCGTGGGCATCATCGAGATCGGACTCGGTGTGGCCAAGCTGGGCTTCGTCGCCGACCTGCTCGCGAGCGAGGTGCAGGTCGGCTACATGAACGGCCTCGCCATCACGATCGTCGTCAGTCAGCTGCCCAAGCTCTTCGGCTTCTCCACGGACGCCGATGGGGTCCTCGACGAGCTGCGCGCGTTCGTGGACCACCTCGACCTTACGCAGGCAGGGGCGGTCGCGGTGGGCGTGGGTGTGCTCGTCGTGCTCCTCGTGCTGCCCCGGATCACGTCGCGCCTTCCCGCGGTGCTCGTTGCCGTCGCCGGTGCGACCATCGTGTCGGCGGTGTTCGACCTCGCATCCCACGGTGTCGCGACCGTCGGCGCCTTGCCCCAGGGCTTCCCGACGCCCTCGCTGCCGTGGACGTCGGTCGGTGACGTCGGGCCCCTCCTGCTCGCCGCCATCGGCATCGTGCTCGTGTCCCTGACCGACACCATCGCGACTGCGTCGAGCTTCGCGGCCCGACGCGGTGACGAGCTGCAACCGAACCAGGAGATGATCGGCATCGGCACCGCCAACATCGCGGCCGGGTTCTTCCAGGGGTTCGCGATCTCGACCAGCGGATCGCGCACTGCAGTCGCGGAGCAGTCGGGCGCGAAGACCCAGCTCACCGGCGTCGTCGGCGCCGCGCTCGTCGCGATCCTGCTCCTCTTCCTGAACTCCCTCCTCTCGGACCTGCCGCAAGCGGCCCTCGCCGGCGTCGTGATCGCCGCGGCGCTCTCATTGGCCAACATCGCCTCGCTCCGCCGCTACGCGAAGGTGCGAAGGTCGTCGCTGCTGCTGTCGCTCGTGGCAACCCTCGGGGTCGTCGCCCTCGGCGTGCTCCAGGGAATCGTCGTTGCGATCTTCCTCGCGATGCTGCTCTTCTTCCGGCGCAACTGGTGGCCGCACGGCGCCGTCCTCGGCCGCACCGATGACAGCGAGGGCTGGCACAACGTCGATGACCTCCCGGGCGCGCGCGACGAGCCCGGCATCGTGGTCTTCCGCTGGGAGGCACCACTGTTCTTCGCCAACGCACGCACGTTCCGTGAGCAGGTGCGCAACCTGGTCAAGGAGCGACAGCCCCGCTGGGTGGTCCTGCAGTGCGAGGCGATCACCGACATCGACGTCACCGCAGCCGAGGTCCTCGACCAGCTCGACGTCGAGCTCAACGCCGCCGGCATCCACCTCGCGTTCGTCGAGCTGCGCAGCCGCCTCCAGGATCTCGTCGGCCGACACGGGCTGTACGACACCCTCGACCGCGGCCACTTCTACCCCACCCTCGACACAGCCCTGGCTGCCATCGCCGACGGCTCGTGACCCAACAACATGAGCGGGAGCGCCAGTCACTTCCGAGCACTGCGTTGGCAGACTTCGCTCGCCGTGCGCCCGCGATCACGGCTTCATCGCAACGACTGCGATCGCCGGGCGGCGCCCCGAGTCGGAGCGCACGACGTGGACGTCGGCGAATCCGGCTGCTCGACCGATCGTTGCGAACGCCTCGGCCTGGTCGTCGGTCCATCCGTGGCCCGCAAGGCCGGTCGCGCCGGGACGCGCCTGGTGCTCGATGACCACGAACCGGCCATCGGGCTCGAGCAGGCGAAGCACCTCGGTGATCGCCCCGTCGATGTCGGGCCAGTGGTGCACCGACGAGAGCGACCACGCGACGGTCGCACTCGCATCGGGGAGCGGGAGCGACTCGGCTGCTCCCTCGAGGTAGGTGACACGCCGGGAGGCGCCGAGCAGACGCGCGACCCGGAGCATGACGGGAGCCGGATCGATGCCGGTCGCGCGGGCACCCAGGCGACTCGCGCGGCGCACCGCGGTGCCCGGTCCGCACCCGATGTCGACGACGTGGTCGGTCGCGTCGAGCCGGGCGAGCTCGATCGCGAGCGCCGCGTCCTCCTCACGGCCGACGGTCATGCTCACTGCGGCGACGAGGCCGGTCAGCCCGCCGAACCCGGCGTGATGGGCGTGATGGTTCGGGACTTCGTTCGTGTGCGAGTGGTTCGTCATGCAACGGACCTTGACAGTTGAACCCGAGTTCAAGTCAAGTAGTCGGATGGAATCTGCACCACTGACCATCGGAGCGGTGGCCGACCGGGCGGGCATCACCACCTCGGCCGTCCGCTACTACGAGCGCCGCGGCCTGCTCCTCGCCGACGAACGACGCTCCGGGCAACGCCGGTACCGCGACGAGACGCTGCGACGACTCGTCTTCATCGGGATGCTGCAGGACGCGGGTCTCTCGCTCGACGAGATCGCGGGCATCCTCGAAGCGCCCGACGTCGCGACCTGGAAGGCGATCGCTCGAACCCGTCTCGAAGCGCTCGACGAAGAGATCGAACGCCTGGAAGCGGCCCGGGAGTACCTCAATGGTGCGCTGTTGTGTCGGTACGACCATCCCGCGACCGACTGCCGGGTCATGGGCTTCGAGATCGACCGACGCCTCGCCGAGACCGCCTGACCTGGTCCGCAGGTCCTGGGATGCGGTCCTACCGTCCCCGAACCTCGGCGAGGACCACCGCGTCGCTCTGGCCGTTCCAGGTCGCGGTGAGGCCGATCGGGGGGCGAGGTCCGGGAGCTGGGCGCCGGAACACGACGAGCTCGAACCGGTCGTTGCGCAGGACTGCGGCGGTCGCGTCGTCGGACTCGAGCTCGAAGCCGTCGACCGGCACGCGCTCCTGTGTCCAACCGCCACCCTGGATGCGGATGTCGCTGGGGACGAGGTACCAGCGTCCGTCGTACACGGCCATGCCGAGGGCCTCACCCTGCCCCGTCATCGCGACGGCCGCGAGCATGATGACGAGCCGCGGGTCACGAAGTCCGTCGTACACCCAGCGGGTGCCGAGCACGGAGTGCTGCATCTCAGTGATGAGCGCGTCGTCGGCGCCATCGAGAGGTTCGTCGCGATAGGTGAGCGGGACCTGCATCAGTGCGCCGCCCGCGGTGACCAGATGGGTCTCCATGCCGACGCGACCGTCGGGATCGTCGAACCGATAGGACCCGATCACCTCGAGAGGATCTGCGGCCGACGGACCCCAGGGTCGAGTCGGCGCCCATGCTGCGATGAGCTCGGCCTTGGTCGGTGTGATCGTCGCCCGATGGTAGAGAGCCATGGCCGGCACCCTAGGACGCGTTGCGCACCTCATCGCGCGAGGGTGCCGGGGGCCGGGTGCTCAGGTGAGAGGCGGCATCCCGATCATGTCCCGGAAGTCGTTGGTCGAGTTGGTGACGGGGAACGGCTCGGACGGTACGGGCATCCCGAGTCGATCACAGATGGGCTCCCATCCATCGCCGAGCGTCCACTCCAACAGCCGGTCGGCAGGCACTCCGGAACGCACCGCGTCGTTGTGGCGAACGAAGGCGTCCATCATCGCCGTGGGGTTCTCGAAGTCGTCACTGAAGCGGTCGTGGAGCATGCGCCGGACCGCATCGAGCCACGGTGCCACTTCCGGCGGCATGTTCTCGAACGTCAAGAAGATGGTGTTCGATGCACTGCGGTACCACGACTCCGGGTCACGCACCGACAACAGCACCAGCGCATTCGGATTCGCAGCCGAGAGCTCAGGCCAGAACGAACCACCCGGCCAGTCGACGATGGCCCGATAGCTCGCCAACATCACAGACCAGTCAACCGGGCGACCATCGATCGCATCGATCCATGCCGGCGCCTGTGATTGGTCACCCAGTATCTCCACCATGTGGTGGCACGGCGCTGCCGAGCAGCTGCTCGAGCGCGAGCTTGAGTGAATGTGTGCCGGTACGGCCGACACCGGCACCAACGACTGCGAGCTCCATCTCTTCCCCCATGTTGCCCATCAGATCCCGCGGCCACGTTCGCGGAAACGGTGAACGTCTATCACCGATCCGCGATCGGGATAGCGGTCGTCCTTGCGTCGTCGTAGCCTCCCTGGCGATGAGCCCCGAAAACGTTGGCCCCTACGGTCCTGACATCTACACCGAGCCGGAAAGCGATCCGGACACGCTCGCCAACCTCGGCCCACTGCGTGGCCTTGCGGGCATCTGGGAAAGCGCAGCGGGCGGCGACGATCATCCGGTCGGTCCGGGTTCCGACATCGACGGGCCGGTGATCGACGGAGGCCTCCACAATGCGTTCGTCGAGCGCTACGAGCTCCAGCCGATCGACCCACAGACCAACGGCCCGCAGCTCTTCTACGGGTTGCGGTACCACGTGCACATCGTGAAGCCGGGTGAGGTGGAGACCTTCCACGATCAGGTCGGATACTGGCTGTGGGAACCCGCCGCGCTCGCGGTGACCCACACGATTGCGATCCCGCGTGGGCAGGTCGTCCTCGCCGGCGGTTCCGCCGAACCCGACGCCACGAGCTTCGAGGTCACCGCGGCCTTGGGCTCCCAGGTCTACGGCATCTTGTCGAATCCGTTTCTCGACGCCGCGTTCCAAACCCTCAGCTTTCGGATCCGGGTGACTGTGCATGGCGACGACACGTGGTCATACGAGGAAGACACCGTCATGAGGCTTCCGGACCGCCCCGAACCGTTCCATCACATCGACCGCAACACGCTGACTCGCATTGCCGAGCCCGGTCCGAACCCGCTCATGCAACCGCCCGAGCCGAACGCTGCGGCCGCCGCCGACGGCAGCCTCGGGATCCGGAGCCTTCGTGGAATCAGCACCCTACCGACGGGAATGACCCTGTGACGCAAGTAGAGACACTCAGGTTTGCGCTGAACGAGCTGAGCACCGTCGTCGCTTCGCTCGATGACGCGCAGATGGACACGGTGACGAATTGCGAGCCGTGGACGGTTCGCCAATTGGCGAGCCACGCGCTGAACAACCAGCTGCTGTGGGCGGGCATGGTCACCGGCGAACAGATCGTGTCGGTCGAGGAAACGATGGGTGCAGTTCCCCACGAGGGCGACCTGCGACCCTTCGCCGAGGACGCCACCCGACGTGCCCTGGGGTTGTGGAGCACCGCAGGGGTCCTCGAGCGAACGCACTCGACTCCGTTCGGAGAGCTGCCGGGTTCCGTCGTCATCCTCTTCCCAACCGTCGACGCGTTCGTTCACGCGTGGGACCTCTCCGCGACCGTGGGGCACGCGATCGAGTTTGCACCCGAAGCGATTCCGACCGTCTCCGCGGTCGTGGAAGCAACCTGTACCGACGCAGCCCGGGAGCACGGCATCATTCGGTCCGCCACCGAACCGCCGGCCGATGCCACCGACACCGAACGATTGATGGCGGCGGCCGGGCGGGCCATCCCTCGCTAGCTGGTCCGAGCGCCGGTGCGCCGTGCTTCGCCGCGCGGGACCGGGGTACTTCCATGGTTGCCGGACGATGACAAGGAGCAAGCGCCATGAGCGATCCGTCAGCTCGCCGTGAGGGTGCCATGGAGCTCATCGAGGTGCTCATCGACGAGCACGTCCGGATCGACTGCAACATCATCCCGATCGAGGACGGCACGTGGGCGATCCACGGTTCCATCGCGGTCGACGGCAACGTGATCCTCGCCGAGTTCGACAGCAGGGACGACGCGGAGGCCGCGCTGGAGCGGATCGCGGCAGCACAAGCGCGGGTTGAAGGAACGATCCCATGACCATGTGCTTCCGCCAGAGAGTGCGCGTTCGATGAGTCAGCACGCCGCACGGCCGTGCGGGAGAGCTTCGTCACGTCGTGACAAGGATGAGCGTCGAGAGCACAAGGGAGCCGACGACGGCTCCCGCAGTGATCCATCGGGGCCACGCCCTCAGCGACACCTCTTGATCGCTTCGGAGCACCCTCGCGAGCGTCGCGTGCTGGACGTAGCCGAGCACCACGAGCGCGCCGCCGCTGAGGACGAGGAAGATCCCGACACCGCTGTAGAGGGCTTGGTCAGAGACGCCACCCGATCCTTGCTTGACGATGAGCGCCACCTTGGCGACGACGAAGCCCAGACCGAAGAGCGCGATGCCGGTCCGGAGCCATGCGAGGAAGGTTCGGTCGTTGGCGAGTTCGCTGTCAGTCATCACGAGTCCTCGAGCCCGTCCTGCCCCGTCGAACCGAGGGTAACGTCGCAGCAGCCGGGCCGCGCCGATCAGGCTCATCGGGAGCAGGACGCCATTGCCAGACGATCAGCACGGTCAGGGCGATGCGCACCGGAGTCGTCGACACATCGTTCAATGGGGAGCCGATCTCGAACGCGAACGACCGGGATCGCGCTACGGCATCCTGCTCGTCCTGCTCCTTGCCACCTTCGTCTTCAGCGCCTCGGCACCGATCGGATCGTGGGTACCGCTCACGCTCGTCGCCCTGCAGGGCCTGACCCTCTTGGCCGCGCTCGCGGCCGCAGAGGCAAGCCGACGCCTGCTCAGGTTCTCCCTGATCGTGATCGCCGTGGGCCTCGTCGTCGGCGTCGCGGCGCTGATCACGGACACGTCGACCGGCCGCGGCTCCGCGTCGGTCTTGAGCTTCCTCCTCGTCGGCGTCGCGCCGATCGCAATCGTCACCGCGATCTGGCGCCGCCGCGTGATCGACATCGAGACGGTCCTCGGCGCAGTCTGCATCTACGTGTTGCTCGGCATGTTCTTCGCGTTCATGTTCACGGCGATCGGTGACTTCGGCTCGGTGCCGTTCTTCGCCCAGCAGAAGACGGCCTCCAGCGCCGACTACCAGTACTTCAGCTTCGTGACCATGACGACGGTCGGCTACGGCGACCTGACGGCCGCCACCGGATTCGGACGCGCGCTGGCATCGGTGGAGGGGCTCCTCGGTCAGGTGTACCTCGTCACGGTCGTCGCACTGCTGGTCTCGAGGCTCGGCGGCCGCCTGCGCAGCGGAGCCTGAGAGACCGCGGCGGCCCCCTCGCCGGGAATCCGCGTGGTCCGGCTGAAGTCGTCGACGGCGAGCGAGCGGTCCCGGTGCGAGGGACCGGCTAGAACCTATGAGATGCGCAGATCTCCTGCCTGGCTCGCGGTCGCCACAACGGCCTGCATGCTCGCGGCGTGCTCGTCCGGTTCCGGGAGCTCGGCGCAATCACCGACCTCGCGCTCGTCGAGAGCGGCATCGACGACGAGCTCGACGGCCAACCCCCCATCGTCGACGTCCGGTGGTGACGCGCAATGGACGACCTACTACCGCGACCCCGCCCGGAGCGGCCTCGCACCCGACGGTCCGCCGAAGTCCGGCCCGATCCGTCGGCAGTGGGCGTCCCCCGCGCTCGACGGCGACATCTATGCGCAGCCGCTGCTGGTGGGCGATCGGATCGTCATCGCAACCGAGAACGACAGCGTCTACTCGCTCAACGCTTCCGACGGCACCACGGTGTGGAAGGCGCACCTCGCCGAGCCGGTGTCGGGTTCGTCGCTCCCGTGCGGCGATGTCGACCCTGTGGGCATCACGAGCACGCCGGTCATCGACGCGAACGCCGGGCGGATCTACGCGGTGGGCATGACCCGACCAGGTCGGCACACGCTGTTCGAGCTCGACCTCTCGACCGGCCGTCTTGTCGCCTCGGCTCCCGTCGATTCCCCCGGCGCGGACCCGGCCGTCCAGAACCAGCGATCGGCCCTCACCCTCTCCGGGGGACAGGTCTTCATCCCGTATGGCGGACGGTTCGGCGACTGTGGCGACTATCACGGCCGCGTGGTCTCGGTGCCCGTTTCCAGCACCGGGCTCGGATCACCGACGTCCTACACGCTCCCGACGCAACGCGAGGGTGGCTTCTGGGCCCCGCCCGGTGCAGCCGTCGGAAGTGACGGCAGCTTGTATCTGACGAGCGGCAACAGCTCGAGCAGCGGAACCTACGACTACGGCAACAGCGTGGTTCGGCTGAGCGCGGACTCGAAGCTCGTCGACTCGTTCGCGCCGACCAATTGGGCGTCCCTGAACGGCAGCGATACCGACCTCGGATCGACCAGCCCGGTGCTCTTGCCGGGCGGTCGTGTCTTCCAGGTCGGAAAGAGCGGGATCGGCTACTTGCTTGACGCCGGTCACCTCGGTGGCGTTGGTGGACAGCTCCACGCCGGCAGCGTCTGCAGCAGTCGTGCGTTTGGAGGCGTCGCGCACGATGGCGACACGATGTTCGTCCCGTGCCTTGGTGTCATTGCGCAAGTCACCGTGACCGGCAACACCTTTCGCGTTGGGTGGACGACACCAGTCTCGACAGCAGGACCCACGATCATCGCCGGTGGTGCCGTGTGGGCCGTCGCAACCGGCAGCGGCGATCTCGTTGCGCTCGATGCTTCCTCGGGCCGGACACTCCTCTCCGAGCACATCGGCAACGTGCCCTCCCGATTCACGTCACCAGCCGCGGGTGCCGGGCGTGTGGTCGTCCCCGCCGGACGCGTGGTGATGGCCTTCGGCACGTGACGGCAACCGCGCGCCGGCCGGGCTAGTCCTTGAGGAAATAGCCGCGGACGCCAGCTTCGTGATCGAGGTACCGCTCACCCGTCACGTCGATGACGACCATTTCGATCGTGCCTCCTGCGAACGCGAAGGTGCCGCGGTCGGCGTAGTCGCTAGTCACGGGTGACGCGCTCGTCGTGTCCGACGCAGATCCCGTCGCCGACTGGGCAGAAGAGACCGGGCTGGGTGCGGATCGTGTCGGAACCGACGGCCTGATCGTCGACGTAGAGCGTCAGCGTCCCCTCGAACCCGCGGCATGTCGGGATCGGTGCTCGGGCCCGTCTTGTCGAACCCTGCGACGACGACGTGCCGACCCTCGGTGATGTCGCGGTCCGACGAGATCGTCTGCACCTTGGTGCCGATCCAGTTGAACGCGTAGTGGATCTTCTTGTCCTTCACGTAGAGGCTGTGTCCACCACCGACGCCACCGTGGGCGTACAGCACCCCCTCGGCCGCATCGGAGTCGAACGAGACCCCGGCGGAGATCGTGTAGGAGCGTCCGTTGATCCCGACACCGGCGAACTCGGGCACGTCGGCGCAGTCCGGGAAGTACTCGTACCGGTCCCGGTCGGGCGTTCCGTGCGGCCGGTCGGCGAGGATCTGCTCGAGTGGCCGAACGGATGCACGCCTAGCCCCGGTCGCGCAAGTCAATCTCTAGCTCGTCGGGCACCTCGCGTAGAGAACAATTGCGAGAGGCCGGTCGAGGCGGCTCGGAGCCGGCCGTCCAGCCCAAGCGCCGTTGTCCGTCGATCAGCGGCATGTTCCAGTCGATGCTGAAGCGCGCCCGGAGTCTCGTCCGACGTGGAGACCCGCACCCACTACGTGGCCTTCGCCGACCGCGGTGTGTACGACGGGCTCATGTACGCGGGACGCGTCACCCCGTTCGCCCCGTGGGTCGCGGTGATCCAGACGGGCCGGTGCTCGTTCGTGTGGCAGAACCTGGCCGATCAGACGGCAACGGCCGAGCAGCTCGGGCCCGCGCACGCCACGAGCGCGAAATGGTAGCGCCCGGTGAGGTTCTTCGTGCTCTCGTCCGCTCTAGTTGAGAGCGGGAGCCGGTACGCCTCTGTCGAGACGGGACGTGCGGCGCATCAACACGATCGAGACCACGAGGACCCACAGGACGAACAGCACGAAGGGAAGGAAGAGCCCTGCGGCAAGCTGGAGTACCGCGACGACGTAGCCCGTCACAGTCAGCCAGCTGGGCAAGATCGCTTCGCGTCGAGCCGAGTACGACACGACTGCCGTGAACGCGCCCGCGGTGAGAGCCCCCGGCACAAGCAAGACCGCTTGTCCGAGGTTGTCGAGCTGCCTCGCGAGATCTCCCGTCGCGATCGGTACATCCCCGAACACCTTGCCGCCCGGGACGGCAACACGCGCCATGACCGAGACCAGTCCGAGCGCGACAAACAACGAACCGAACATGATCAACATCCCGCCGCGCGGGAGCCGCTGGTCCAGAGCCCACAGGAACCAGACGAAAGCCAGCAGTCCGAACACGATGAGGTACGCGCCGATGACCGCCGTCGTCCGGTGAGAACTGTCGGTCCACCACTGATGCCACTTGATGGCCGATGCGCTGTCGTCGGGGGTTCCGATCAACGAGAACCCACCGACGAAGAGCACGAAGAACGCGATCCCCATCCAGAGTCCCACGCGAGACGGACGCGGACCGTCCTCGATGCCTGCTCTCATCTGCCCTCCCAACCGAATCGTTACTGATTCTGGATCCACGAGCGCGAGGGAAACGCGAGGCAGAGCTGCCCGAACTGTGAACCCTCCCCCAACCCGATGCGACCGGTGTAGACGCGAAAGATGAGAGGAGGATGAGAACCTGTACGGAGTGCATTGGCGACCGCGCACCGGAATATTCGTCTGGCTAGATATCGCCTGGGACTCACGAGCCGGAAACGCGGCACGGGCACGAGGCCAATGGGCACAAGCCCATCATGGGTGGGGGACCACCCTCCCGGGTTGAAGGCTGGCGTCATTGCCGCACACTGGCCTGCGCTGCGGTCGTCGAGTGGGAGGCCGTTGTAGATGCCCGTGTAGTAGAACCAGAGGTCCTTGAAGGCTGCGAGCCGTTCGGGCTGGTCGGCCGCGAGGTTCTTGCTCTGCGAGCGATCGGTTTCGAGGTGGAAGAGCTCCCAGTCGTCTTTGGGGAAGTTCCCCCAGCCGCTGAGCGGGGGGGGGGGGGGTGCATGCTCGTGGCCAACCAACCGTCGTGGTAGAGCGCCCTCCGGCCGAGCATCGTGTAGAACTGCGTGCGCTTGCCCGGCACCTTCGGATCGGTCAGGGACGCGGCCAAGCTCTCACCCTCGAGCGGGTGCTGCGGGTAGCCCTTGAGCACTGCGGGCGCCTCGATGCCGAGCAACCCATAGATCGTCGGAACCACGTCGACGGCATGCACGTATTGCGCATGCACTGCTCCTTGCTCGTGGGCACGACGGCCGCAAGGGTCCATGTGTCGTCGACCTCGGAGGGGTTCGAGGGGCCTCTGTGAACATCCATGACACGCGGAGATTTCGGAGGATGGCTCGGAGGATCACAGCCGCCATTCGGCAGTCTGGTTCCTCGGATCTGCCGCCATCCCACTGACGGGTCGTCCCGCGCGGCTTCCCGCTCCAGTCCCAATCCACCAAGGCCTAAGGTCGTGGCATGAAGTACGAGGGTCGTGTGCGGCTCGGCGGCGACGACGGTCCGATTGTCGAGGTGTCGATCGACAACCCCGACCATTCGCGTTGGGAAGGCATGCCATATTCAGCCGACGTCATCGCCGGTGTCACCAAGGGCGCGCCAGTGCTTGTGCGGCTCCTGGACGGTGAGCGCGCCGGAGAGAGCGCGGAAGGCGAGCTCGAGATGACGCTCGGAACGAGCACAGTTGTGCTCATCGGGCTTGGGCCGTTCGTGGGGTAGACCCAGCGTTCTCTGCGGTAGGTGTTCTGGGCGAGGCGAGCAGGCCGCACACCCGCACGACCGTCACGTTCTTGCACACGTCACCCCCGTTCTGCCTCGTTCCTACGTGAGATCTTGGTACGCGGTGCCCCGACGCCTCGACCCGCTCGAAGCGAAGAAGTCGGCAACCTAGGATCCACAACGACGGAGGGGTTGATCGGGGTCTCGAGTGGATTGCGGGCAGTGTGGCGCGGCGAACCGGGCGGCGGCTCGCTTCTGCGGTGAATGCGGCACCTCGCTGGCCCGGCGATGTTCGTCCTGCAACGCCGAGCTGGGACCCGTGCTCAAGTTCTGCGACGAGTGCGGGGCACCGACGTCGGCCACGCCGGATCCGGCGGCACCGAGGGCGCCTTCCGACGCGACCCGCAAGACCATCACCGCGCTCTTCGCCGACCTGGTCGGGTCCACATCGTTCGGCGAGCGCGCCGACGCCGAGGTCGCTCGCACCGTGCTGGCCCGTTACCACGCCCTCCTGCAGGAGGCGATCGATGCTCACGACGGCACCGTCGCCAAGTTCATGGGCGACGGAATGATGGCCACGTTTGGCATCCCCGAAATCGCTGAGGACGACGCGCAGCGAGCGGTGAACGCCGGCATGGACATCCAACGCCGGTTTACCGACTTCGCGGCGGCGGTCGCGGCACAGCACGCCGAGACCCTGGGCCTGCGCGTCGGCGTCAACACCGGCGAGGTGGTGATCGCGAGTGGCGACGCCGATGTGATCGGCGATGCGCTCAACGTAGCGGCGCGCATCGAGCACGCATGCCGGCCCGGGCAGGTCACCGTCGGCGAGGAGACGTGGCGGCTCACCCGAGGCGAGTTCGGCTACGAGTCGCTCGGCGAAGTGACGGTCGCGGGCCGGGCCCAGCCGGTCGCGATCTTCGAGGTCGCCGCCGACGCCACGACCGCCGTCGAGATGGCGGCGCCGTTCGTCGGCCGGACTCACGAAATGGACCGTCTCCGCGCGGTGCTCGGCACGGCAATCTCGGCTCGGACGGCGCGACTGGTCACCGTCCTCGGTTCCCCTGGCGTCGGCAAGACGCGCCTGTCCCGTGAGCTCTGCGCCGCGACCGAAGCGGACGACGACGCCATCACGTTCGAGATCCGCTGCGACCGTGCCGGCGGGGCGACGTTCGGACCGATCGCTCAGCTGATCCGTGACGCGACGGATCTCGGCGACGATACGAACGCCGAGTCCGCCCGAGAACGGCTCGGGGCTCTGCTCGCCGACGATGAAGCCGACCGGGACCGTCTCGTCGAGATCCTCGGTGGGCTCGTCGGCGCGGCACCGGCACGCAGCGTCGAGGAGACCTTCTGGGCGGTCCGCCGACTCGTGAGTGCGACTGCAGTCGACCGGCCGATGGTGGTGGTCATCGACGACATCCAGTGGGCCGAGGCCGTTCTGCTCGATCTCCTGGAGCACCTCGCCGAGTGGGTCCAGGACGTTCCGCTCCTGTTGCTCTGTCTAGGCCGGCCGGAGCTGCGTGAGGTCCGACCGTCGCTGGCCGAACGGAACCGACGGGTCGAAGACGTGCTGGCGCTCGATGGTCTCGACGCAACAGCCACTGAGGCACTCGCGGCTGGGCTCCTCGGCACCGACCGCCTACCGGCCGGGCTCGTCGAGCGGCTCCCCACCTCCACCGACGGCAACCCTTTGTTCGTGCGCGAGCTCGTCCGCATGCTCGTCGACGACGAGGTGATCCGCCGCCGCGGCGACGAATGGGAGCTCGCGATCGACGCCGAGGCCGTGGAGGTCCCGCCGACGATCCAGTCGCTGCTGGCGACGCGTGTGGAGCGGCTTCCCGACGAGGAGCGCACCCTGCTCGAGCTCGCGTCGGTCATCGGCGCCGAGTTCAACCTCGGCGCCCTTCGCGAGCTCGCAGGCCAACGCATGAAGCTCCCGTTGCTGCTGGAGTCGATGCGCCGCAGGGAGCTCGTCGAACCCACCGGTACGTACTGGGGCGACGAGCCCATGTACCGGTTCCATCACGTGCTCATTCGCGACGCGGCATATCGCCGGCTCCTCAAGATCACGCGGGCCGACCTTCACGAGAAGGTCGCGGTCTGGGCCGACGCCGCCGCGGCCAGGCTCATCGGTGAGCATGATGCCGTCATCGCATTCCACTACGAGCAGACGTACCGCTACCGGTCGGAGCTCGGGAGCCTTGACGAACACGTCACGGCGCTCGGTCGCCGCGCCGCCGAGCTGCTGTCCGGCGCGGCCGACCGCGCCCTCGGCCAGGACGACCTCGCCGCCGCGGGTGCGCTCGCGAGTCGGGCGCTCGCGCTGCTCCCTGAGTCGGACACCACTGCGAGGGCCGAGCTGCTGACTACCGCGTGCGAGTGCACCCTGTCGTCGGGCGACGTCGCGGGCGCCCGGCCTGTCGTCGAGCAGCTTCGCTCGGAGGCGGGCGACGATCCGACCCTCGGCGCCTGGGCGTCCTGCTTCGAGGCTCAGCTCGTCGGCCTGACCGATCCCGACGGGCTCGTGGGTGCGGAAGCGGCCGCGACCGGCGCGGAAAAGGTGATGGAGGAGCTGGGCGACGGCGCCGGTGAAGCCAAGGCCCACCAGGTCCGCGCCGGGCTGCTCGCTCGGCTCGGGCGCGTCGGCGACGCCGAGCTGGAGCTGGACCTCGCCCTCGGCGCAGCCCGCCGGGTCGACGACCGTCGCCAGGTCACCGCGGTCCTCGGGGCTGCGCCGCTCGCCGCGCTCTGGGGTCCGAGCCCGGTGGCTCGCGCCGGTGGTCGCTGTCTCGACGTCGTGCGACTGCTGCGCATCACGACGGCGTCGCCCTCTGTCGAGGCCACGTCGATGCGGTGCCAGGCCGTATTGGAGGCGCTGCGGGGCCGGTTCGACGTCGCCCGCTCCATGCTCGACTCGTCGCGGGCCACGCTCGAAGAGCTGGGGCTGCGCCACGGACTGCTCGAGACCGCCTACCTCACCGGTGTGGTCGAGCTCGTGGCCGGCGATCCGGCCGCTGCGATCGCGCCACTGCGCGACGCGTACGACGGGCTCATCGAGATGGGAGTCGGCATCGACGCCGGACGCGCCGCCGCGTTGCTCGCGCACGCGCTCGTCGCCGAGGACCGGATCGATGATGCGGAGCCGATGGCGGCGTCCAGCGAAGAGCTCGCCGGCCAGGACCTCAAGACGGCCATCGCGTGGCGGGTCGCGCGCGCCGAGGTGCTCGCGGCCCGCGGCGATGTCGCTGGGGGGACCGCCCTCGCGACGGAAGCGGTCGACATCGCCGCAGCCACCGACCTGGTGATCGACCACGCCGACGCGTGCGTCGCGCTCGCCGCGCTGCACGAAGCCGGCCGCGACACGGCGGCGGCCCGGTCGGTGCGGGCCGAGGCGAAGCGCCTCTACGACCTCAAGGGCGCCACCGTACCCGCCGCACGCTTGAGCGAGACCGTCGCCGTCACGGAGCCCGAGCCGGCGAGCACCCGACCCGACGAACCCCGCGCGATCCAGACACCGGCGCCAGCTCCGCCCGAGCCGGCCAACACCTGGGCGCGTACTCCCCTCGCCGAGAACGATGCCGCTACGGTCTTGGCGAAGGCCTGGGAGCTGACCGTCGCCGGCCGGGTGGACGAGATCGGTCTGCTGTGCGCCGAAGATGCCGTGGTCTTCGACCGGCAGCGAATCATCGGTGAGGACTTGGTGGGCCGCGACGCGATCGTGGCGAACCTCGGTGCCGTCGCCGCGCTGGGCGCCGAGGCTGCGCGGGTTGAGCCTCTCGCGGTGCGCGGTTCGAGACTTGCCTTGGGCCGGACCACCGTGAGCTTCGGCAGCTTCGAGAACGTGTTCCTGAGCGTGATCGAGCTCGACTCCCAGGGACTCGGGCGGCACATCGTCACGGTCGACGAGGACTCCCTCGTCGAAGCGCTCGACGAGCTCGACGAGCGGTACATCGCCGGCGAAGGTGCCCCGCGCGCCGACCTCGTGCGTGCGGGCCGCGAGTTTCGCCAGGCCACCGCGAGCTGGGACCTGGATCGGCTGCGCTCCACCATGGCTGAGGACCTCGTGGTCGAGGATCATCGCCAGCTGAGCTGGGGGACGCTCGACCGCGAGGGCTACCTCGAGCTGCAGCGCAGCTACGCCGAGACCCTCGCATCGCGCGACTACGACATGGTGACGCGGACATTCCATGCCGTCGGACGCGCCATCCTGGTCACGATCAACAACCGCGCGGTCACGACCGACGGGATGAGCTACGAGTGGGTGTTCCACGGGGTGGGCCTCGTCGAACCCGGTGGTCTCACCACTCGGCTCGAGATGTTCGACGAGGACGACTTCGCCGCCGCGCTCGCCCGACTCGACGAGCTCGGCGCCGCCGAGACGCGCGCGCCAGACGCCGAGAACCTCGCGACGATGTTCGCGACGCGCCTTTGGGAGCGGTACGTCGCCGGACAGATCGACGAATGTCGTCCATTGTTCGCCGACGACGCCGTGCTGGTGGACAAGCGGCCGATCATCGGCACGGAGCTGGTCGGCGTGGACGCCATCATTGCGAACCTCCGTGCCGCGGCAGAGGTCGGCATCGTTTCCGTGCTGGTCGAACCGCTGGCCGTCCGGGGAGCACGGCTCGCCCTGGTCCGGTTCACCATGGATCTCGGCACGTTCGAGAGCGTGTTCCTGGGGTTGGGAGCAATCGACGCCAGGGGTCTCTGTTCCTCCATCACCATGTTCGATGAGGACGCGCTCGGCGAGGCCATCGACGAGCTCGACGCGCGGTACGTTGCCGGTGAGGGCGCTCCGTAGGCGCGATGAGCGTGGCGCGCGCGGTGTGGATCGCCAGTAGGAACAACGACGCCATCGGAAGCGCAACAATGAAACGGCCCCGGAAATCCGGACCCGTTCCCGGTGGGCGATACAGGACTCGAACCTGTGACCTCTGCCGTGTGAAGGCGTGAAGTTGGGCAGACCGGACACGAACGAGTCGGAACGGCGACGGTTTCGCCCGCTGGCTTCCTACTCGTTCGGTCCCGTTCCGATCCGTTCCTAGGCCAAATTCTGGTACCGATTTTGGTACGCCGCACGGCGAACCCGGGAGGCACGCCAGCGCCCGCAATCGTGGTGTGGTGGCCCCGTACGGCACAACTGGGACTGGGGTCTTGTCGTATCCCGCGCGCGCCGGTCTGATCGTTGACACCGAAGGCGGCAGGAGTGAGAGTGCCGGTCGATGACAGTCGGATACCGGTCGCTCATGATGGACAACGCACGGTGGGAAGCCTTCGAGTTCCGGCCGTCCGACATCGTGATCAGCACCCCGGCGAAGTGCGGCACGACATGGACCCAGATGCTGTGCGCCCTGTTGATCTTCGACGGGCGCGACTTCCCGGCGCCGCTGAGTCAGGTGTCGCCGTGGTTGGATCAGACGATTCGACCGCTCGACGATGTGCGAGCTATCTACGGCGCACAGTCGCATCGTCGCTTCATCAAGACTCACACCCCACTTGACGGTCTCCCGGTGCGCGACGACGTCACCTACGTCGTCGTCGGACGCGACCCGCGCGATGTCATGATCTCGATGGAACATCACCGCGAGAACATGGACCTCGAACGTGTGCTTGCGCTGCGCGGCGAAGCAGTTGGGAACGACGACCTCGACACCCTTCCCCCGCCCCCGCTGGTCAGTGACGATCCAGCCGAACGGTTCCGCACGTTTGTGCGCGAGAGTCAACCGGGCGCGCTAAACCTCACCCACGTACTGCACCACCTCGATACCGGCTGGCAACGTCGCCACAGCCCAAATGTCATCTTGTGTCACTACGCCGACTACAGCGCCGACCTTCCCGGCGAGATCGTCCGGCTCGCCGACGCGATCCACATCGACGTGACCGCGGATCGGGCTCGGGCGCTCGCTGCAGAAGCGACACTCGACCGTATGCGCGGCCGCGCCGAAGACGTGCTCCCAAACGCGGGAGCCATCTGGCGAGACGACCAAGCGTTCTTCCGGGCGGGCAGTTTCGGTGAATGGCGGTCCCGGACGAACGATGACGATCTCGCTGAATATGACCGGATCGTCAAAGCGATCACCACGCCCGACCTCGCGACATGGGCTCATAGCGGCCGGCTCGCATCCGGTATCGATCCGACCGAAGTCTGAAACGAGCTCGCGACACAACCCAAACGCCATCAGTGTTTCGGGCGCACCGGACCACGTCGCCATCCGCCCCATCACACGCGCCCAGAACGAGCGCCCGGGGCATCCCAGTTCGCCGGCTCGGCGGCATTCACGATCGGACGCGCCTCCATCGTCACCTCGGCGAGGACGCGCCTGGCTGTCGCCCTGGAGGACGCGTTGACAGCTCGGTATGGCTTTCCTGCGGCTGCCACGAGAGACCTCCGTGGCGTTCCCCAATGCGACAATGCCGCCGCGAACGCGTTCGGTCCCGACGTGCATCAGGCTTGTCCGCTCCGCAACGCGGCGCTACTGACCGCTGACGTTCTCCACCGGGGTGATTGCTCTCCAGTCGCCGTTCGGTTTGATGGACGAGTCGTACTCCTCGAGCAGGAAGTTGTCCTGGGCGTCGTACTTGCCCCTGTGCAGCGACGAGTACGGACCCGATCCCCGGTTCGGGATCTCGCCGTAGTGATCGACCGTCTTGACCCAGTTGGCGTTGTTCAGTGGCCTGCCGACCCTTGTCGCGATGTCGTGGAACATCGTGATCGTCTGGCACGCGTCGCTGATGGCGCCGTAGGTGTCGAGGGTCTTGCCGCCCGGGCCCTTGATCACTGTCGTCGATTTCGGCGCCTTCTGCTTCGAGTACTTCTCGTAGATCGCCGCGCAGTAGCGGTAGTTCGCGCTCTTGTCGTACACCTTGGACGGCGGTCCCCCGGTGCTGATGATCCCCTCGTACGGGTTCGGCTTCACGCCCGCCTGGGTCTCCTGCTTCGCGAAGTCCAAGACGTTGGTGGTGTCTGTGACCAGCAGGACCTTGGGCATCTCCTTGCGGATCTTCGTGACGAACTGTTTCGACGACGCCTCGTCGCCTGAGAGGAAGATCGCCTTGACGTGCTCTCCCTTCCACTTCTCGATGAAGCTGTCGAGCTGGGACTGTGCCGCGGTCGTGTCCGCCGTGCCGTTGATCGAGAGGATCGCGGTCGTCCCGAGCGGCACCCTGAGCTTCATCAGCCCGGGAACGATCGTCTTGTTCACCGTGCTCGCCTGCGCCGAGCCGCCGAGCACCGCGACTTTCTTGCCCTTCAGCACCTTCTCTCGGGCGAGCAGCTGGAGCAGGACCTTCACGGTTCGCTCGCTCGTCGCGCCGGGATAGACGATCATCCCCGGTGGCGACTGGCTCATGATCGCCTGCGTCAGGCTGAAGGCGAGCAGCACGCGATGGTGCTGGTTCGCGACGCACGTCTGCGCGTCACCAGAGAAGTCGACGAACGTGCCGATGACCGCGAAGACCTTCTCGTCGTCAGTGAGCTTCGTGCACACTGCCAGGGGACCCGCACTGCCAATCGGGCAGTAGCTGTCGTAGACCGCCACGATCTTGCGTCCTGCGATCCCGCCCTTCGCATTGATGTCAGAGATGTACGCCTCGTACACCTGCTGCTGCTTCACGCGGATCGAGTCGACGAACTGCTTCACACAGCCGTAGTCCACGAGCACAACGCCGACCTTGATCGTTTTCGACGTAACCCCGACCGCGCCCCTCGACGAGGCGGCAAGGACGTGCTCCGGCGCCTTCGTCGCGCTCGCGCCCGGACTACCCGCGAACGCTCCAAACGACAACACCAGCAGCACACCCACCGTCACCAGACCGACGCGCGCTCGCGCCAAACGGTGCCCCGTCATGCGTGACCCCCGGATTCAGTCAACTGGCCAGGACGCTAGATGAAATGTCACATCAGGCGCCGCGCTGGAGACAGACGCGGTCGGCAAGGAACTCTCAACGGGATTCGGTCTCAGCGTCCCCTAACGCCGGGATGAGGCTGATCTGGTTCTCCGCCGATCAAGGAGAGCCACTCATGACCACTCTCGATCTGTTGCCGCTGACTGTTGCCCCGTCGGGGCGCGCCGATCCATTAGATGAGGCTCACCTTGCCGTCGCGGCGTTCCTGGCCCGTTACAGCGGCCGGACTCTCGATGCCTACCGCTACGACCTTCGAGTCTTCTTTCAGTGGGCCGCCGACCTTGGACTCGGTGTGCTCGACGCGACTCGACCACACATCGAGCTGTTCCGCACGGCCCTGGAAGATCGAGGACTGGCTGCCTCGACGATTGACCGGCGGCTCTCGACGGTGTGCGGCTTCTATCGGTTCGGTCACATCGATGGTCGCATCGCCTCGAACCCGGCCCATCCCGCTTGTACCCCGGACCCGCGCGGACCATCGACCTCGCCATAGGGGAACGCCACGAAGGCCCCATCCTTCGACGCCGCGACGGCCAGCGTCTCGAGCGGCGCACTGCCCACCGGTGGGTAGGCGCGATCGCGAAGCGAGCCGGGCTCGGCGCGGTGCACCCCCACATGCTGCGAGCCGCGTTCATCATGGCCGCCCTCGACGCCGGCGTGCCGCTTCGGGACGTGCAGATCGCAGCCCGTCACGCGGACCCACGAACCACCACCGTTTACGACCGCAGACGTCAGAACTTCGACCGACACGCCGCCTACGTCGTGGTGGCCTTCGTCGCCGGCGGCTGATGGGCCTCGACCATCCCCGTTCGGCACATTGGTGACACCAATCCGGGATCGCGACTCGGGCACGACGCGCCGCCGCAGGATTGATCGTCGAGCAGAAGCGAACCCGCCCCACTACGTTCACGATCTGCCGAGTCGTGAGCCGACCGCACCACGATGCAGAGCCTCGGCAGAACCGCGGAACACCTCTGTGCGCAGTCGACGAGTCGAGGAGAGCGGCGGTGCAAATCCACGAGAGCCCGGGCTCGCCGATCTCGCTGCAACGGATCGGCGGATATCCGCACCCAGTGATACGAGGCCTGTTCTGGCGGCGAGGGATCGCCAAGGCACTGCCGACGGAACACGGCATCACACTGCATCGCCTGAGCTACTGGACGTCGAGCCCCGACGACGAGCGCGCGGCAGGCATCCGCCCTGGTTGCGTTGCCACGGAGACGCCATCGGCTACGCGGCATCGTGAGCTGGCAACACGGAACCGAGTCAGTGCGCACCCACGCACCTTCGACGAAACACGTCCTGCACGGCCTATTGCCGGCGGCCGTCTTCGCCGGACATGGATACCTGCTGATCGCGCCGGACTATCTCGGGTACGGAGTGTCCGATCGAGCGCACGACTATTACCTCGCTGACAACATGGCGATGGTGGTCCGCGATTGCATCCGCGCTGCCACGACTGCGATCGCCGGAGGCGCACCTGCTGCGCCATCGGACCTGTTCCTCGCAGGCTTCTCCGAAGGTGGTTACGCCGCCCTTGCGGCGCACCGACTGTTGGAGACGGCGCCGATCATTGGCCTCACCCTCAGAGCATCAGCTGCGGTTGCGGCTCCAGGTGACCTTGCGGGGGCTGGCCTCGCAGGAGCTCTGACGGGCGGCTCCAGTTATTGCAGCCTCTACATCGCTTGGCTCGCGACGACCTACGCCCGCCACTATCGCGAACCGCTCGGGAGCGTTCTCACCCCCGCGTGGGCCGAGGTCGTGGGATCCCTCTTCGACGGGACACACGACGCCGACCAGACCGTTGCAGCACTCCCGAGCACACCCCGGGAGCTGCTGCACCCGGCCTTCCTTACCGCATACGACGGAAACATGGACCACTGGTTCCTCGCTCGATTGCGAGAGAACGGACTCCTCGACTGGGCTCCGCGCGCTCCCGTCCGCGTGTACTACGGCACCAACGATGCCGACGTCACGCCCATGCAGGCTGAACTTCTTCAAGAGCACCATCAGGCTCGAGGTGGCAATACCACTGCCGTATGCGTCGGCGACGTCGACCACGACGGGACGATCTTGCTCGCTGCGCCGCTCCTTCGAGAATGGTTCGACGAACTCACGGAACATCCAGCCTGAGTGCCACGGCGGCGCGCCCGGATGGCACAGCGCGTCGTCGATGCTCGCTGCCCGACTCGACGCGAACGCGACCGAGTGAGGCGCTGACCCTTCTCGGTGTTCGTCGAGGTTCTCCTACATCAAGCTGCCTACCCCGTTGGGTGCGTGACCCGACCGAAAGGGGCTGCCCCAGAACGCCGGCTCGGGGACAGACGAACTCTTGATCGCGGCGCCGACTGGCGGTTGTGTCCTGTCGGTCAGCCGTAGGCTGAGTACTAGGTAGGTTTCAGACCGGTCCGGGGGCCAGTCGAGGTCTTGGAGTGTGCCCCGCGGCGCGTCGTTCGATGCTGGGGCGCTGATCGTGACGTCGGTTTGGAGCCCAGGCGGGTGCCTATTCGCGAGAACTCATTGGGTGCAGCTGTCGATTCGACAAGCGTTGCCAGATGCGGCGGAGCGTTCGGCGTTCGGCTTGTGACGTGTCGGCGAGGAGGGTTCGTCGCAGGACTTCGTTGTGGGTGCGGCGGGCAGCTTGCAGCGCGCGATCCCCTTTCGCAGTCAGCACGGTGAACCATTTCCGTCGGTCGTTCGGGTCGACTTCGCGGCGAACCAGACGGTCTCCCTCGAGTCGGGTCACGAGATGGGTCGTACCGGCCGGGCTGAGCAGCACCCGCTCCGCGAGGTCAGACATGCCAAGCCGCTGATCGGGCGCGTTGAACAGCGTGATCAGGACGTCGAACTCGGTAACGGCCAAGTCGTGGGCGCGGCGCAGCTCGCTATCGAGGTGCTGCAGTACCGAGCGATGCAGCATCATCAGCGCGCCCCACGACTCCCACTCTTCCGGATCGAGAAACTCGTGTGGGGGTCTTGACTTCGGCACGCCGATCAGTATATTTCCTTTCGTAGGAAAGTATCAACTCCAGGAACGAGGATGCACCATGGCGTTTGCGATCGTCCACCACTTTCCCGGCGGTACGAAGGAGAACTACGAAGCATCCATTGCAGCCGTACACCCCAGCGATGGCCGGCTGCCCGAGGGTCAGGTCTTCCACGCGGCCGGCGCTTCACCGGGCGGGTGGACGATCGTGGCCGTGCACGATTCCAAGCAGAGCTGGGAGCGGTTCCGCGACGACACCCTGATGCCTCGGATGCAACAGGGCATCGAAGGAGGTTTCCCGACACCCCCGGTGGAAACCGAAATCGACGTGTACAAGGTCATGCCGTAACCCCACCCCACCAATCCCCGATCCCGAAGTCGCGAAGTTCCGAAACGCAGAAATCGTGGTGCGGGCGGTGGTTGATATCAACGTCAACGAGGAAGGAACGACCATGGTTGGTGACAACCGAATCTCAGCGGTGCTGGTCTCGACGGACTTGGAGAAGAGTCGGGACTTCTACGAGCACAAAGTCGGCCTGACCCTGTCGCCGGAGACGATCAAGAACCATCTGCTGTTCGATTCCGGGAACGGCACGACACTTCTGATCTACGGCCGTCCGAGCGGCAACAGCGCCGATCACACCCAAGTGCGCTTCTGGACAACCGACGTTGATAAGGACGTCGCCGAGCTCGTCGAGCGAGGGATCCAGTTCGAGGAGTACGACATGGGCGCCTTCAAGACCATCGACCACGTCGTCACCACGCCCGGCGTTGGCCGTTCAGCCTGGTTCAAAGACCCCGACGGCAACACCATCGCGATCTTCCAATCTGAATAGCCCCAGCTCCGCTGACGACGACGGCCCCAGAACGCGCGCCCCACAATCTCGCCCCCCGGGGTAGCCCTGAACGCCGGTTCTGGGACAGGCAAGACGATCAGTCCGCCCGAGGTCGGAACGCGCTATTGCCGAGGAGAGTCAGCGCTCGCAACCTTCTGCCATCCCAGTGGGCGATACAGGACTCGAACCTGTGACCTCTGCCGTGTGAAGGCAGCGCTCTAACCACCTGAGCCAATCGCCCGGAGGGGCGAGGATAACCGTCGGCGGTGCGCGACGGTACGCTCGGCGCCTCACGTCCCCGGTGGAGGAACGATGCCCGAGCTCGCAGAGGTGGTCGACGGCCTGCAGATGCCGCTCGCCGAGGCGATGCGCACGCAGCGAGCCGTGCGCCGGCTCACCCAGGAGCCGGTCGACGACGACATCGTCCTCGAGCTCCTTCGACTCGCGGTCAAGGCCCCGACCGGCAGCAACCTCCAGGGCTGGGAGTTCGTGGTCGTGCGCAGCCCGGACGTGAAGCACCAGCTCGCCCGGCTCAACCGCCAGGCGTGGTCGCTCTACCGCCGGATGGCCCGATCCGGGCCCGGGGGGACCTCAGCCAGGCCCGGATCCTCGCTGCGGTGCAGTGGCAGGCCGACCACTTCGAGGACGCCCCGGTGATCGTCGTCCCGTGCCTGCGGGGCCACTCGTTTCCCTCCCCGATGGGCCGGACCTCCTACTACGGCTCGATCTTCCCCGCGACCCAGAACCTCCTGCTCGCCGCCCGGGGCCTCGGCCTCGGCGCCGCCCTGACGACGCTCCCCCTCTGGTCCCGCACCCTGGCCCGGCGGACCCTCGGCCTCCCGAGCTCGGTCACCCCCTGCGCGGTGATCCCTCTGGGCTGGCCCGCGGGCGGCGGCTACGGGCCGAACACCCGGCGCCCGGTCGAAGAGGTCACCCACCTCGACCACTACGGGAACCGAGCGTTTCTCGGCCGGGACGGCGATCCCGAGCCTTGATCACCCCGCTTTTCACATTGCCGCGCGATATGCGAGATAATCGGTCTCTGGTTGGATTCGAAGCCCGGTCGGGGGTAGGTGAAGCGTGCCCAGAAAAGGAAGAGCGCGCCGGTTCCGTGAGGCCCGCGAACTGAAGCAGGGCTTCGACGACGGCATGTTCCGTGAAGGCGGTGGGTCGCTGGCCGACGTCGATGACGATGAGGCCGGGATCGTCTACCTCGAAGATGACGACGACGACACCGTCAAGGAGCCCTGGGACCCGGACGAGGAACGCAACCGCAAGGACGCGTGACCGTCAGGCGGTGCGGGGGTCGGGCGCTTCGGCGTCGACCTCGTAGGTCCGGATGGCGTCGGCGACGACCTCGCCCTTGATGTCTCCCAGCTGCGCGAGCCCGTCGAGGGCCGCGACCACAAGGTGCGCGGCATCGACCTCGAAGTGCCGTCGCAGTGCGGGACGGGTGTCGGAGTAGCCGAAGCCGTCCGTGCCGAGCGGGATGAACGGCTGAGGGACGAACCGCCCGATCTGGTCGGGGACGCTCTTCAGGAAGTCGGTGACCGCGACGACCGGCCCCTCGGTCTCGCGCAGCTGCTCGGTCACGTACGGCGTGCGTGGCGCGTCGGTCGGGTGGAGCCGGTTCCAACGCTCGGTGCTGAGCGCGTCCTCCCGCAACAGCTTGTAGCTCGTCGCACTCCACACGTCGGCGGCGACGTCGTGGCGCTCGGCCAGGAGCACCTGCGCCTCGAGCGCGGCCTGCATCATCGTCCCGCTCGCGAGGATCTGCGCCCGGTGCGCGCGCGGCTCGGACGCGGCGCGGTACCGGTAGAGACCCTTGACGATGCCGTCCTCGACACCGTCGGGCATCGCCGGCATCACGTAGTTCTCGTTGTACAGGGTCAGGTAGTAGAAGCAGTCGTCGGGCTCCGGCCCGTACATGCGCGCGATGCCGTCGCGGATGATGACGGCCATCTCGTACGCGAACGCCGGGTCGTACGCGCGGCAGTTCGGCATCGCGGTCGCGAGCATCTGGCTCTGCCCGTCGCAGTGCTGCAGGCCCTCGCCCGTCAGCGTGGTCCGTCCCGCGGTGGCACCGAGCATGAAACCACGGCCGCGCTGGTCGCCGAACGCCCACACCAGATCACCGATGCGCTGGAACCCGAACATCGAATAGAAGATGAAGAACGGGATCATCGGCTGACCCCACGTCGCGTACGCGGTGCCCGCGGCCGTCATCGACGCCATCGAGCCGGCTTCGGTGATCCCCTCTTCGAGGATCCGACCGGTCTTGGCCTCGCGGTACGAGAGCAGCAGGCTCGCGTCGACGGGCTCGTACCGCTGCCCGATCGGCGAGTAGATCTTCACGTCGCGGAACAGCGCGTCGAGCCCGAACGTGCGGGCTTCGTCCGGGATGATGGGCACCACCCGTCGACCGATCTCCGCATCGGCGAGCAGCTTGCGCATCAGCCGGGCGAACGCGGTCGTCGTGGACGCCTGGAGCTTCTCACCCGTACCCGCGAGCAGCTCGGTGAACACCTCGCCCGCGCCGGCGCCGGGAGCGGCTTCGCTCGGACCACGCGCTCCGGGATCGAGCCGTCGAACATCCGCCGCCGGGACATCATGTACTGGTACTCCTCCGAGTCGACGCCCGGGTGGTAGTACGGCGCGAGCCCGCCTTCGAGCTCGGAGTCGGGGATCTCGAGGTAGAGCCGGTCCCGGAAGCTCTTGAGCTCTTCGGGGGTCAGCTTCTTGATCTGGTGCGTCGCGTTGCGCGCCTCGAAGCCGCGACCGAGCGTCCAACCCTTGACCGTCTTGGCCAGGATCACCGTGGGCGTGCCCTCGTTCTTCATCGCGGCCTGGTACGCCGCGTAGAGCTTGCGGTAGTCGTGGCCGCCACGGGGCAGGCGCTCGAGATCCTCGTCGCTCAGGTGCTCGACCATCTTCTGCAGCCGCGGGTCCGGGCCGAAGAAGTGCTCCCGGATGTACGCGCCGGACTCAGTCGCGTACTTCTGGAACTCGCCGTCGACGGTCGAGTTCATCTTGTTGACGAGCACGCCGTCGACGTCACGGGCCAGCAGCTCGTCCCACGCGCGACCCCAGACGACCTTGATGACGTTCCATCCCGCGCCGCGGAACATCATCTCGAGCTCTTGGATGATCTTGTGGTTCCCGCGCACCGGACCGTCGAGCCGTTGCAGGTTGCAGTTCACGACGAAGATGAGGTTGTCCAGGCTCTCCCGGGCCGCGAGTCGAGAGTCCCGCCATCGACTCGGGCTCGTCCATCTCGCCGTCGCCGACGAACGCCCAGACGCGAGCCGCGCTCGTGTCCGCGATCTCGTGGTGCAGGAGGTACCGGTTGAACCGGGCCTGCGCGACCGCGTTGATCGGGCCGAGCCCCATCGAGACGGTCGGGAACTCCCAGAAGTCGGGCATGCGGCGCGGGTGCGGGTAGCTCGGGATGCCACTCGTCGCGGAGACCTCACGCCGGAAGCCGTCGAGGTGCTCCTCGGTCAGTCGCCCCTCGAGGAACGCCCGCGCGTAGATGCCCGGCGCCGCGTGACCCTGGAAGTACACCTGGTCACCGAAGTCGCCGTTGCCCTTGCCCCGGAAGAAGTGGTTGAACCCGACCTCGTAGAGCGCCGCGGCCGAGGCGTAGGTCGAGAGGTGACCGCCCAGCCCCTCGTACCGGTGGTTGGCGCGATCGACCATCGCGACCGCGTTCCAGCGGACGAACGCGCGGATGCGCCGCTCGATGTGCTCGTCGCCCGGGAACCACGGTTCCTGCTCGGGCGGGATCGTGTTGATGTACGGCGTCGAGGTCATGGAGGGAACGCCCACGCCCTGCTCGTTCGCACGCGCCATCAGGCGGGCGAGGAGGTACCGGGCTCTCGGTGTGCCCCGACCGTCGATGACCGCGTCGAGCGAGTCCAGCCATTCGGTGGTCTCGTCGGGGTCGGTGTCCGGTAGCTGGTGCACGAAACCGTCGACGAACACCGCGGACCTCCTCGTCACTCGGGCCACCTCAGGCTACGACTGCCCGGGACGTGCTTTGGTAACGACCGGATTACGAAGCGGCGACGAGCAACGCGACCCCGACGAGCAGGGCCGCCACCGTCAGCAGGACGAGCCCGCCGACGACATCAACAAGATGGTGATCTTGGAGCGTCCGACGTTCCATGGACGCTTCTTCGACGGGGTCTCCGCGCTCGTTGAGCGAAACAAATCTCGGGTGGGCGAAATGCCCGCTCAAGGTGCGCAGGGTTCGGTCGATGGGGGCGCATCGGGTCACCTCCCTCCTGAACCCCGGGGCCGGGCTCGCAATGCGACCTACCCAAGGGACACCCGTGATCCGCAGTCCCCGCCAGGCTCTCCTCCCGATCCTCTGCGCCGCGCTCCTCGCCGGCGCCACGATCGCCGTCACCACCGACCCTGCGTTCGCTGCGGTACCAGTCTCGTCCTTCGGCAGTGTCGCTCGACGAATGCTCGTCAGTGTTCGGCGAGAGCATTACCGATCAACGCGTCGCTAACCAGGAGCGGATCTGGCACCGACCGGAACGGTCGATGTGCTCGACGGCGGCGTCCCCTCTGCAGTGCCACTCCGATTGGCCAGTTCGTCCCGGGCGCGAGTTGTGCACGACGGCGGGTCTGGCCGTAGGCACCCACCTCATCACCGTGACCTACAGCGGCGACGGCCACGTACTCCCCAGCGGGCTCCACGACGTTCGCGCCCGCGATGTCCCAGGTCGTCAACCATGCCGACACGACGACGGTCGTCAGCTCCGACGACCCTGCCCCCAGCCTGAACGCGCCCATCGACTACCGCGCGACCATCAGTGCCGTCTCCCCCGCGACCCGCGGTGGCCGCCAGCGGCACGGTCAGCTTCAACCTCAACGGCTCGCCGATCTCCGGCTGCGACCTCCAGTCCGTGACGGGAGGCGTGGCGCACTGCGCCACGCGGGCCAACCCGACCGGCAGCCCGACGATCACCGCGGTGTTCAGCGGCAACGTCGACTTGAACGGGAGCACGTCGCCGGGCTTGAGTCAGTCGGTCGCAAGCGGAACGTCGACCACGGCTGTCACCTCGGATCACCTGACGAGGTCATTCGGCGAGGACGTGACCTTCACCGCCTCCCTCGGTGCGGTCTCACCCGCGAGCACGACGCCCGCCGGTGGCACCGTCAGCTTCAACCTCGCCGGCACGCCCATCGCCGGTTGCGGAAGCCGAGCCGTCTCCGGGGGCACCGCGACGTGCGCGACCGCAGTGATCCCCGCCGGCGTCCACTCCATCACCGCGGTGTACGGCGGCGACTCGAGCTACAGCGGCAGCACGTCGGCAGCGATCACGCAGACGGTCAGCAGGGCATCGACCTCGACGAGCCTCGCGAGCGACGACAACCCATCGGTGTTCAGCACCTCGGTCACCTTCACCGCGGTCGTCAGGACCCTCGCACCCGGCGTCGGCGCCGCGACCGGGTCGGTCGCGTTCAGAGTCGCCGGCAACGACATCGCCGGCTGCGGCACGAAAGCGCTCGACGGCTCCGCCATCGCCACCTGCACGACGTCCGGACTCCCGGTCGGCACGCTCACCGTCACGGCGGTCTACGCCACCACCACGAACTTCGCAGCCAGCACGTCCGCGCCCATCACGCAGGTCGTCCCCCAGCCCGCGAGCATCACCATGCTCAGCTCCAGCGACCCGTCGACCGCGTGGAACGACCTGGTGACCTACACCGCGACGATCGCGCCGGTCTCGCCCGCGACGGCGACGCCCGTGGACGGGGTGGTGATCTTCCTCGCCGACGGGACCGCCATTCCCACGTGCACCTCGCGGCCGGTCGTCAACGGAGTCGCCACCTGTCCGACCAGCTCCAGCCCGGTCGGCACCCTTTCGGTCACCGCGGTCTTCAGCGGCGACTCGAGCTACGCGACCAGCACCTCCCCGACGATCACCCAGACGGTCAGCAAGGCTGCGACGGCAACGGCACTCGCCTCGAACCACAACCCTGCTCGTTCGGGTCAGGCGGTGACCCTCAGTGCGACCGTCACGTCGACGGCCGGCGTCCCGGGAGGGACGGTCTCGTTCTTCCAGGTGCAGAAGGACAGCTCCCGGAAGCTCCTCGCCGTCGGGACCCTTGCCGCCGGCCACACTTCGATCACCACCGATGCCATGCCGGTGCGGTTTGGCAGTGTCGTGGCCACCTACAACAGCGGGCGCACGTTCGCCGCATCGACGGTGACGACGGGACAGACCGTCTTGCGCAGCTTCAGCAACACGCTGCTGACGTCATCGCAGAAGAATGCAACCGCTGGAGATGCGGTCATTTTCCGAGTGGTCGTCGCGTCGGAAGGTGACGGGGCGGGAACGCCAACCGGACTCGTCTCGCTCTATCGTGTGCGGGCAAACGGCTCCCGAGCCTGGATCGGTCGGGGCAACCTGGGCGCCGGGGGCCGCGCCCGGATCACCGTCACGGACCTGCCGATCGGCGCCTGGAAGATCGTCGCCGAGTACCGCGGGAGCACGCAGCACCGGGGCTCACACCGTTCGATGACACAGACCATGCGCCCGTGAGAGCCGCGCCCGGACACGCGAGAAACCTCGGCACGACGACACTTCCAAACCCAGATCTGTACCCGGCCACTCACCGCGACAAACATGAAATGTTTTCGGCGTTTATATCGCCTTTATCGGTCAAAACGACACACTCCGTGACCGATGGGTACGCGTGTCCAGCGACACCTGTAAGGACCACTACCGTGCCTCGCATCGAGTCGTCCTCCAGACCCTTGGGTCGGACTCGTCATGCGAGCTATTGAGGGGGACTACTCCATGATCCAAAGCACTCGGCGCTTCTTGCTGCCACTGGTCTGCGTGGCAGCACTCGCGGGCGGCATGCTCGCGGCAACCGCGGAACCCGCGTTCGCGCTGGCGACTCCGACGGTTGTGACGACCTCCAGCGGCTTGGCCAGCGTGCACGGTGAGTCCGTCACGTTCACCACGACCGTGACCGGTACCGGTGTGACCCCGACAGGGACAGTCGACTTCCTTGACGGAGTCACTTCGCTCTGCGCCGCCGCTCCGTTGGCTTCGACGGTGACGAATGTCGCGACCCGCGACGTGCACCACCGCGAACCTGTCGACCGCGACGCACTCGATCACCGGCGCGTACAACGGCGACGCCACCTACGACCCGACCACTTCGGCGGCAATCTCGCAGGTCGTCTCCCAGGCCGCGACCACGACCGCGCTCGCGTCCGGCACGAACCCGTCGGCCTTCGGCGGCTCCGTGACCTTCACGGCGACCGTTGCCGCGGTTGCACCCGGAGCCGGCACGCCGACCGAGACCGTCGACTTCAAGAACGGCGCCACCGACATCACCGGCTGTGCCACCAGCGCATTGACCGCCGGCGTCGCCACGTGCACGACGACCACGCTTCCGGTCGCGGACAACTCCATCACCGCGATCTACAGCGGTGACGCGAACTTCACCACCAGCACGTCGGACCCCCTGATCCAGACCGTGGGTACGGCCGCTTCGACGACGACCGTCCTCTCCGGCACGAACCCGTCGGTGTTCAGCGGTCCCGTCACGTTCACGGCAAACGTCACGTCGACGGCGGGCACCCCGACCGGGACCGTCGCCTTCAAGACCGGTGGGACCACCATCACCGCTTGCGCCACCCAGGCGATGACCACCGGTTCGGCGACCTGCACGACCAGCGCGCTGGCCGTGGCCACACAGAACATCACCGCCGTGTACTCCGGTGACGCCAGCTTCGCCACCAGCACCTCGGCGCCGGTGTCTCAGGTCGTCAACAAGGCGGCGACCACGAGCACCGTGGCCTCCAGCGACCTGACCACGACGTTCAACGACCCGGTCACCTTCACCGCCACGATCGCTCCCGTCTCCCCCGCGACGACAACGCCGTCCGTCGGGACCGTGAGCTTCAATGCCGACGGCGTGCCGATCGACACCTGCGGCGCGAAGGCCCTGACCGGTGGAGTGGCCACGTGCGCCACGACTTCGGACCCGGCCGGCACGACCCAGATCACGGCCGTCTTCAGTGGTGACACGAACTTCACGACGAGCACCTCGCCCGCGATCAACCAGGTCGTGGCGAAGGCCGCAACTTCGACCGCGCTCGCCTCGAACCACAACCCGTCCCGCTCGGGCCAGGCCGTCACGTTCACCGCCACGGTGACCTCGACCGCCGGCACCCCGACGGGATCCGTCACCTTCTCCAGGGTCAAGAACGACTCTTCACTGGAGACGCTCGGCACCGGCACCCTGACCGCCGGCGTCGCCACCTTCACTACGGCGGCACTCCCGGTCCAGAACGGTCACATCGTGGCGGACTACGCGACCACGACGAACTACCTGGCGTCGACGCACAACTCCGCGCAGACGGTCTCCAGGGCCTTGAGCAAGCCGAGCATCGCGGCGTCCCGCAAGAACTCCCACCTCGGCGCCCCGGTGACGTACGGCGTGGTCGTCTCGTCCTTGGCTCCAGGTGCGGGGACCCCGACCGGTCTCGTCTCCCTCTACCGCGAGCGTGCGAATCACTCACGCCAGTGGATCGGCCGAGGCAACCTGCACTCGGGTCTCACGGCCATCACCGTGACCGACCTTCCGCTCGGCAGCTACAAGATCATCGCCGTGTACCGCGGGAGCACGAACAACCGTCCGTCCGAGCGCTCGATGACTCAGACGGTCACCAGCTGAACCGCTGAACCCTTGAGGTAACCACCTCGCGAGCGACCGGCTCTCCGCTGCGACACCGGGCGGAGAGCCGGTCGCTCCAATTCTCGACGTCGTTCTCTACGCTCCGGATCGTGACCGAGCTCGAAGCCGCTGTGCGCGGCGTCCTCCTGACCCTCCCTCCGGGCGACACGTACTCCTACGGCTGGGTCGCGGACCAGGCCGGCTACCCCGGTCGCGCCGCGAGCGGTCGGAACGTTCCTCGCGTCCATGTCGGACGAAGAGGTCCCGTGGTGGCGCGTCGTGCGCGCCGACGGACGGCTCGTCGCTCCCTCCGCGCGTGAACAGGCGCAACGACTGCGCGCCGAAGGGGTCGCTGTGGTCAACGGGCGCGTCCGCGATCACCCGAACCACGTACCGCGCGCAGCCCCGCGACGTTCGTAACCACATCGCACCATTTGTCGCGCGAGACGTCGCGCGAACCCCGTGCGCACCGCACCACGCGGTCGCTATCGTCCCCACACCGTGACTCTTCCCCTCATGGTTGTCTGCTACCTCGTCAGCTTCCCCGTCGTCGCGTTCGGGATCCATGACCTGGCGCGCATCCCACACCGCCTCTACCAGTACACGAGCTACACGCGCCGCGGTTGGGGCGCGGCGATCATCGCGGGCTACGCGTGCTTCGGCCTCGGTGGCATCGTCATGACCCTCGCGTGGCTCTCGAGCTCCGAGCGGGCCGAGCTCCAGGAAGAGCTCGTGCTCGACGCGCGTTGGAACCATCCCGCGTTCTCCGTCGGCACTCCGACGCCGTGGCGAGCGTCGCCGGGAACGGCGGCGGCGGCACCGCGTTGCCGCGCTCGCGATCTGCCTGCCGGTCATCCTGACCGTCGCCGCGGCCACCGCGGCCCGCGTCCGCTAGCTCGACTCAGAAGTCGGAGCCGCCATCGACGTTGATGTTGGCGCCGGTCATGTAGGAGTTCAGCGGCGACACCAGGAACACGATCAGCGGACCGATCTCACGGGGGTCCCCGGCGCGGGGCAGGAAGGCCGGGTGCCCGAAGTCCTCGTCGATCACCCGCATCGCGTCGGTCAGGCTGTCGGGGTCGATCCCTCGTCCGGGCGGCTGCGCAACCAGGTAGGCGCGCATCCCCTCGGAGAGGAACGATCCGGGCGACACCGTGTTCACGAGGATCCCCTCCGGCGCGAGCGACTGGGCGAGGTTCTTGCCCAGGCTCGTCATCGCGGCCTTGGACGCGGTGTACGCCACGAGGCTCGGCGACTGGCGGCGCGTGGAGTCCGCGGAGATGTTCACGACGCGGGCCCACGGCGCGGACCGCAGCAGTGGAAGCGCGGCGCGCACGCAGCGCACGGCGCTGAGCGTTCCGATGTCGAACGTCGCGAGCCACTCGTCGTCATCGAGGTCCTCGAACCCCTTGATCCCGACCTCCACCGGGCCGGCCGCGTTCACCGAGCGCGTGCAGCTCGCCCCAGCGGTCGCGCAACCCGTCGAACGCGGCGTCGACCTCCTCGCGCCGGGTCAGGTCGGCCCGCAGCGCCACCGCATCGGGACTGCCGAGCTCCGCGGAGCGCGGCGACGGTCTCGTCGAGGCTCGCCGGAGTCCGGGCCAGCACCGCGACCCGAGCGCCCTCAGCGGCCAGGCACTCCGCCGCGGCTCGCCCCATTCCCTTGGAGCCGCCGCTCACGACGACTGCCGCACCCGCCAGGCCCAGGTCCACGAACGAACCGTACCGGTCGGCGCGTGGGAGACTCGGGACATGAACAGTGGCCACACGATCACGACCGAGCAGTCCGACGAACGGGTCCAGATCATCGTCGACGGCGAATCCCTGGCGGACAGCACCCGCGCGGTGTTGCTGCACGAGACCGGTCTCGGCGTCCGGTACTACTTCCCCAAGGAAGACGTGCGGATGGACCGCCTGGTCAAGACCGACCTGCAGACCCACTGCCCCTTCAAGGGCGACGCGGAGTACTGGTCGGCCCGCATCGGAGATCGCGAGCTGACTGCCGTGGCGTGGAGCTACCCCGAGCCGCTCGCCGGCCGGGAAGACATCGCCGGTCTCGTGTGCTTCTTCGACGAGCGGGTGGACCAGCTCATCGTGAACGGTGTCCCGGTCGGACACGCTGCCTGATCCGCGCCGGGCGATGACCTCCGCAGTCACCCGGCGCTGACGAGCGCGACCCATGGCCGACTCCGTCGCGGTGCACCGCCGCACCGTCCTCTTGACCCTCGCGTTCGGGTCGGCGGTGACGTTCGTCGCCATCTACCTCCTCGGCGTCCGGACCACCTGGGGCCAGCGGCTCGACGCGACGGCACTGCGCGGTCGTTCCGCGCTACGACCCCGGACCATCCACGCCGCGCACGAGCTGCTCAACACGATCTCGATCGCGTCGCTCGTGCTCGTCGGCGGCCTGATCGTGCTGATCGCGCTCGCCCGGCGCCGCCCACTGCTGGCCATGGGCGCGGCGATCGTCATCGGTGGCTCGACCGTCACGTCCGAGCTCCTCAAGCACGTCATCCTGCAGCGCCCGAACCTCGGCATCTTCGATGCGGTCGGCCCGCACGCGTCGTTCCCGAGCGGGCATACGACGGTCGCCTTCTCCCTCGCGATCGCGGCACTCCTCGTCGCCCCGAGCCACAACCGCGCGGCCGTCGGGATCCTGGGCTCGCTCTACACGATCGGCATCGCGGTCGGCGTGATCGCGACCGCCAACCACCGCCCGAGTGACGCGATCGGTGCGGTGCTCGTCGTCACCGCGTGGGCCGCGGTCGTGGCCGCGGTGCTGCTGTCCGTCTCGTTCGCCACACCTCGGGATGCCCGGGACCGACGGGTGAGCCCCGCGCTCGCGTTCGGGGGGCGCGGCACTGCTCGCGTTCGCGTTCGTCGGGCTCATCGGAACGGTGTTCGCGATCCGACTGGACCGGCTGGGAACGATCGCGGTCTCCGGCGCGTTCGCCGGCGCGTGCGCGGCGATCATCGGGGCCATCCTCGTCGCGACGGCCGCGCTGCTCGCCGCGTTGCGCGGGGTCTCGCTCGACCCGCCCCTCGACGACGTCGTGACCGCCGACGCCTGAGTCCGCGGTCAGGAAGCCCCGGCCGGCGAACGCACGTAGCGCAGGAAGAGGAAACCGTCGTCGTCGACGAAGCCGTGCGCGAGGTGCCACGCGCCCGGGTCCGCGTCCGGCCCGTGGACGACCCGTCCGGAACCACCGGCGACCACCCTCGGTGAGACCGTCAGGAAGAACTCGTCGATGAGCCCGAGCGACGCGAGCACGCCGGCCAAGGTCGGGCCGCCCTCCGCCACGACCACCTTGCCCGCGAGCTCGCGCATGAGGTTCTGGAGGTCGACCTGTCCGTTGCTCCCGCCCCGGATCTCCTCGACCCCGGCCGGCGCCGACCCGGCGTCCTCGGGGACCACGAGCGTCGCGGTGCGCGAAGCGAACAGCTCCGGGTTGCCGGAGACGTCAGCGACGTCGGCGACCACGTAGATCTGCAGGTGCTCCTGGGCCGGCGGCGGTAGTGCTCCGCGACGACCGTGCCCAGCCCCACGACGACACCGTCGGCGCCGTCGCGCAGTGCGCCGTAGACGGCGTGGTCGTCCCGGTTGCCGAGGCCGCCCGAGAGTCCGGCGACGGCGCTGCCGCCGTCCGCCGACGAGATCATGTTGAGCCGCAGGAACGCCCGATCGCGGGGGCGATCCGACGGCAACGCGACGTGCTCGGCGACCATGTCACCGAGCGGCGGGCAGTGCTCAGGATCCAGATAGCGCATAACGCGCACGATATCTCCGCCCTGTTCGTGCAAAGAGCACACGCCCACCCCCGGACCGCGGATTCGGCCCGCCCCAGCGGCACTACCGTTACCGCGGTGCTGACTCGGGGGGGCACCGATCAGGCGGACACGCGCGACCGGCCGAGCGGAAGCACGCGCGGGGCACGATCGGGCTGCTGGTCTGGCTCAATCTCGGGGTCCTCTTCTACCTGCAGGGGCTGCACGGGTACGTGCCGATCCCCGAGCTCCACAACTGGGGAACCATCTTCCTGGCCGTCACCCTGCAGGCCCTCCCCTTCCTCGTGCTGGGCGTCGGCGTGGGTGCCGCGATCGCCGCCTTCGTCCCCGCCGTCGCGCTGGCGAAGGCGATGCCGCGCAAGGCGCTGTTCGCGGTGCCGATGGCCGGGCTCGCCGGCGGCCTGCTCCCCGGCTGCGAGTGCAGCGCCGCGCCGGTCGCGAACCGGTTGGTCAACCGGGGCGTGCAGCCGGCCGCGGCGCTGACCTTCCTGCTCGCCGCGCCGGCGATCAACCCGATCGTCATCGTCGCCACCGCGGTCGCGTTCCCGAACCACCCCGAAGTCCCCTTGGCCCGCTTCGTCGCCTCACTGCTCACCGCGGTGACCGTCGGCTTGATCTGGTCGCGCTTCGCGGGCACGGACTGGCTCAAGGTCTCGCCCGAGGACCGTCCGCACGGCAACAAGCTGGACACGTTCGTCGCAACGGCAACCACCGACTTCGTGCAGGCCGGTGGCTACCTCGTCATCGGCGCCGGCCTCGTCGCGACGCTCCAGACGGTGGTCCCGGGCCACGTCGTCAACGCGCTCGGCGGATCCGGTTTCCTCGGCATCATCACGATGGCCTGTCTCGCGGTCGTGCTCTCGGTGTGCTCGGAGGCCGATGCGTTCGTCGCCTCCGGGCTGACCCAGTTCTCGCTGACCGCGCGCCTTGTCTTCATGGTCGTCGGCCCGATGGTGGACCTCAAGCTCATCGCGCTCCAGATCGCGGTGTTCGGGAAGGCCTTCGCAGCTCGCTTCGCACCGCTCGTGTTCGTGACCGCGGTCGTCATCGCGACGATCGTCGGCTGGGTGCTGCTGTGAAGATCCGCGACGCGTACCGCACCGTGATCGCCATCGGGCTGCTCGCACTCTGGATGGGCGCCACGAACGCGATGTTCAAGTACCTGAGGCCGGCCATGCGGCCGTGGCTGCTGCTCGCGGCGGTCGCGCTTCATCGCGCTCGGCGTCTACGGGCTCATCCGGGGACGGGACCACGACGACCACGTCGAAGGCGGGGCGGACGCCGACGGATCGCACGACGGTCACCACCACCGCCTCGGGATCGGCTGGCTGCTGACCGTCCCGGTCATCGTCATCATCCTCTTCGGCACGGAGGCACTCGGCGCGTACGCCGCGCAGCAGGCCAACGGGAGCCTGCCGCCGTACAGCTTCAACATCGCCGCCTTCGCCGAGACGCAGGGCTCGGGTCCGCTGGACCTGAAGTCCTCCGACGTCGAGAACGGCATGCGGGCGCGCGCGAACCGCACGTTCCTCGCGGCGCACGACGTGCAGCTCACCGGCTTCGTCACCGAGGCCGACAAGCGCGGCCCGGGAACGTTCGTCCTCTCGCACTTCCTCATCACGTGCTGCGCGGCCGACGCCTACCCGATCCAGCTCGGCATGATCGGCGCGCGCAGCATCCCGGCCGAAGGCCACTGGGTCGAGGTCGTCGCCCGCTACCAACCCCAGATCCGGGAGCCGAAGGACGGCGAGGTCTCCGCGACCCTGCGCGTCCGCTCACTCAAGCGCATCAAGGCGCCCGACAACCCGTACGAGAGCCTGCGCTGACCGTGTCGCCCGTCCGGCGGCACGGAGCTCGGCGTTCGTAGATCGACCAGGGCTGGCAGGGTCTGGCAATCGGGCCGCAAACCACGGCCGAGGAAGAGACGAGCCGACGCGGGCTTACGCTTGGCGGATGCGCAAAAAGGTCATGGCAGGAGTTGCGGCGCTCGTCGTGTCGTTGGCGGGCTTGGTCGGGGTTGCGGCGACGACCGCGTCGGCCAGCCCGGGCAGTCCGGTCGGCGCGTTCGACAGCGTGTCAGCGCGCTTCGACGGCGTCTGGGGCGTTTCGGGGTGGGCGACCGACGGCGACGCGCCCGGGCAGCCCGTCGAGGTGCGTCTCTACCTCGGAGGCACCTTCATCGGCAGCGCGACGACGGGAGACGCGCGCCCGACGTCGCGGCGGCGGTTCCGGGCGCCGGTCCCTCGACGGGTTGGCACAGCACCGTCAACAACTTCCAGCTCTACGTGTACGGCCACGGCAACCCGCTGTGCGCGTACGCGATCAACGTGGGCGCGGGCGCGAACCGGCTGCTCGGCTGCCAGAGCCTGCCCACCTCGGGCGCCAGCCCGTTCAACCCGGTGGGCAACCTCGAAGTCGCCTCGCAGACGCCCGGGATCCTGAACCTCCGCGGGTGGGCGGCCGACCCGGACGGTGACCCGACGACCCAGCTGCGCGTCTACATCGACGGCCACCCGATGCTGCAGACGACCGCCGCGCTCTCCCGTCCGGACGTCGCCCGGTTCGGACTGAGCGCGACATCGGGCTTCAACCTCACGCTCCCCGTCTTCGGGCAGGGTCACTTCACGTGCGTCTACGCGCAGAACACGGGACGCGCCGGGTTGCAGAACACGACCGTCGGATGCGCCCACACCCTGGAACCTGCCCCCCCGGCACCTGGACCTCACGACCCGCGCGGCAACTTCGAGAGCTCCCCACTCGGAGGCACCGAACAGAACCTCCAGTTCGGTGGAACCGGGTGGGGCTTCGACCCTGACTCCTCCGCCCCGGCGACCGTCCGCTTCATGGGGCTCGGCAGCTTCGAGGGGGGCCCTGCGCTCACGCTCACCACCCACGATGTTCAGACCGGCATCGCTCGACCCGACGTGCAAACACAATTCCCGGCTGCAGGACCGAACTCCGGGTTCAGCGGGACCAACGTCACCGGTGCACAGCACCCGGCGTGGCTGTGCGCCTACGTCCTGAACGTCGGGCCCGGCACCAACCGGTTCCTCGGCTGCGCCACGTGGTTCTACGTCAGCCGGTCGGACACCCCGCCGATGGCCGTGGGGTGGGACGTGGGCACCCCCGGGCCATTTCCTCCCGGCGGCCCCACGGGCGACGGGCCCTTCGTCTAGTTCGCCGCGCGCCCGGCCCTGTGCCTCCCACCTATCAGAACCGACGACCGGCTCGACGGGTCGTTGGAACGGACCCGAGAGGATGCTGCCGCGGAACTGGGACAGCACGGAGACGGCGCAGCGGTGGTGCACCTAGAGGTCAGCCCCGGCCGAAACCGGGGCTGACCTGCGCTTTCGATGGTGGGCGATAGAGGATTTGAACCTCTGACCCCTTCCGCGTCAAGGAAGTGCTCTACCCCTGAGCTAATCGCCCGAACGTCCGGTGGAACCGGCCGGGCAAGAGTAGTCCGAAGGGTGAAGTACCCCTCAGGTCGGCCATGACACGGCCCGATACCGGATCGAACGGGATGAGAGGCCCGAAACGATCGCGGAGGGTACAAACGTGCAGCGGGTCCGAGGCGTCACCAAGCTCCTGTGCTGCGCTCGGCTCCGCCGCCCTCCTCTCGGCGGTCGTCGCACCCATCGCAGCCTCGGCCGCGGACAGCACCCCGGCGCTCCCCAACGGGTCGACCTCCGGCACGCCGGCCCCGATCCCGGCGGCCACCGCGGCCAACGAGGCCGGCGCCGCGTACCAGCGCACCGCTCCGGCGCCGGGCGCGGTCGTCCCGCTCGTCACGGTCGAGACCACGGCCTCCGGCCCGAAGATCGTGTCCCACCCGGTCACGTCGCAGGCCCAGGCGCGCGCGGTCGCCACCGATGCCGCGAAGGGCAACGACCTCGTGGTCGTCCAGCCCGACACGCTCGTCAGCCCGGTCGGCGCACCAACGAACGACTTCTGGACCGCGCACAACGACCAGTGGGGCATCGACACCACGAAGACGACCTTCGCCGCGGCCTGGAAGACCACGACCGGCAAGGGCATCACCGTCGCGGTCGTGGACACCGGCGTCGACGCGACGAACCCGGATCTCAGCGGCCAGGTGCTGAACGGCAAGTCCTTCCTGACCGGGGCGAGCGGCGCCTCGGCGCTGAACCCGAAGGTCGACACCTGTGGGCACGGCACCCACGTCTCCGGGACCATCGCGGCGCTGGCGAACAACGGGATCGGCGTCGCCGGCGCGGCGCCCGGCGTGAAGATCCTGCCGGTCAAGGTCATGAACTCGGCCCTGCAGTGCAGCGGTTACAGCTCCGACGTCGCCAACGGCATCAAGTGGGCAGCGGACAACGGGGCCAAGGTCATCAACCTGAGCCTCGGCGGCACCGGCGACGACAGGGCCCAGGACCTGGCGATCACGTACGCCCGGAGCAAGGGTGTGGTCGTCGTGGCGGCAGCGGGGAACAACCACGGTCCCGCGAAGACCTGCGGCGGGCCGGGCACCAACGCCGTTTCCTACCCCGGTGCGTCACCCGGCGTGATCGCCGTCGGCGCGATCGACATCAACTTCGGCCGGGCCTGCTTCTCGAACACCGGCTCCTACGTCGACCTCGTCGGTCCCGGTACCAACGTCCTCTCGACCTACCCGGTCGCGATGACGACGAAGGGCTACCAGCCCTACGCCTACATGAGCGGCACGTCGATGGCGACGCCGCACGTCGCCGCGGCGGCCGCACTGCTGATGGCCCGGTGGCCGAAGTGCACGCCCGACCAGGTGGCGAGCCGGCTCGAAGCGACGGCGAAGCGGCTGGGCGGCACTGCCCGCAACAACGACTTCGGGTATGGGCTCGTCGATCCGGCCCGCGCCGTCACCGCCTGCTGAGCCGTCACTCGTGCGCGATCGCCTCGAGGACGTCGAGGCGTGACGCGTGCCAGCGGGGAGCACGGACGCGACCACGCCGGCGACCACCGAGGCCACGACGAACAGCACGAGCTGGCCACGCGGGATGCTGAAGGTGTCGACGAACTGGCCTTGCGTCGCCTTCGTCACTCCCCAGCCCCAGAGCACGCCCGACCAGCAGGCCGAGCACGCAGCCGATCACCGCGATGATCACCGACTCGCCGCAGACCATTGCCCAGATCTGGCGGCGCGTCGTCCCGACCGTGCGGAACAGTCCGACCTCACGGGTCCGTTCGTAGATCGAGAGCATCAGCGTGTTCACGATGCCGAGGACCGCGATGATCTCGGACAGCAGCAGCAGGGCGAGGAACACGTTCAGGAACTGGTCGACGGTCCGCCTCCCGCGACGCCAGGTACTGCGCGCGGCTCTCGACGTTGATGTTCGGGAACGGCTCCGCGAGGTCCTTCCTCACCCTTCGACCCGACCGCCGCATCCAGGCCGGGCTTCGCCTTCACGTAGATCAACGTGTCCTGCTGGCTCGCGCTGAAGTTCTGCTCGAACAGGGCGCGCGACACGATGAAGTCGATCGGGAACGCGCCCGTGAACCGCCGGGTCCGGTAGATGCCCGCGACCCGGAGCGGTTGCGGGCCAGTGGTGGGGAACTCGACCGTCAGCTCCTCCCCCACCCGCTTGTGGTAGCTCTGCGCCTCCCGTTCCGAGAGCAGGATCCCGCCCCGCTCGACTCCGGCTGCGCTCCCTGCGACGTACTTCATGTCGAGCACGTCGCCGAGCCGGCCGACGTTCGCGCCGTTCACCGTCTCGTCGTGGTTCTCGATCCGGACGTCTCCCCACCGGAACGCGACCGCGGCTTCGACCCCGGGGACCTTCGCGACGCGCGTGGCGACCTCGGGCGAGAAGGACGCGAACTGGGGCGCAGTGAGGATGTAGTCGGCGCGCACGTCGTTCAGCGCGCCACGCACCGACGTCTTCACCGAGTCCGCGAAGATCGCGACGAGCGTCACGAGGGCGAGCCCGACGATCAACGCGGCCGCGGTCGCGGAGGTCCGGCGCGGGTTGCGCATCGCGTTCCCGCGGGCGAGGACGCCGGTCACCCCCAGACCGGTTCGCAACGGACGGCCGATGACACTGGACAGCGGGCGGGCGATCAGGGGCCCGAACACGACCAGCCCGAGGAAGATGATGAAGCCGCCGAGGAACGTGATCGTCACCGCGCGGTTGACTGGGAGGTCGGCCGAGAACCCGTAGATGCCGATCGCGACCCCGGCCGCGGTGACGAGCACCCCGCCGACCGCGCGGCCCCGCCGCGACTCGCGCCCGAGCGACTCGCGCACGTCGCTGATCGCGGCGATGGGGGCAGTCCGCGCGGCGCGGATCGCGGGCACGACCGCAGCCAACATCGTGATGCCGACCCCGACCAGCGCCGACGCGAAGACCGTCCGGCCGATGACGACGAGGTTCGCGTCCGGGACCGGGAAGCCCAATCCGGGGAGCGCCCACAACAGGATCTGCGCGAGCGCGACGCCGAGCAGCAACCCGACGACTGAGGCGAACACGCCGACCACCGCGGCTTCCGTCAGCACGGAGCCGATCACCTGCGAGCCGCTCGCACCCATCGCGCGCAGGAGCCCGAGCTCCCGGGTCCGTTGCGAGACCAGGATCGTGAACGTGTTGAAGATGATGAACCCGCCGACGAGGAGTCCGACACCGGCGAAGCCGAGCAGCGCCTCGTTCAGCGAGCCCAGCAGGTCGTCGACCGGCTTGCCCGTCTCGCTGGCGACCGCGGCCGCCGACGAGACCTCGAACCCTCCGCCGAAGCGTCGTCCCGCCGGGGTTGAGCGCGCGCTCGAGCACGCGCTTCTCGGCCGCGGCGGAGGTCCCGGGCGTGACGCGGACGTTGATCGCGTCGTAGACCCCGGGCGCGTCGAACACGCGTTGGGCCGTGTGCGGATCGAAGGCCGCGAAGCTCACCGCGCCGAAGTCCGCCTCGGTCCCGAGCTTGAAGAGGCCGACGAGCTTGAACTCCTCGGCCTCGCCCTGGAGCAGGATCTTCACCCGGTCGCCGACCTTGAACCCGTTGCGCCGCGCGGTCCCGACGTCCATTGCGACCTGGCCGTCGTGCACCGGTCGCTTCCCCTCGGCGATCCGCGCCGGCCCGACCTGGTCACCGCCACTCCACGAGATCCCGAAGGTCGGCGCGCCGGCCGTCTGGATCGTCGTCTTGCCGTCCTTGCCGACGAACTGCGCGTAGCCCTGCAGGAACCCGTCCGCGGCGGCGACGCCCGGGACGTTGCGCACCGTCTCGACCAGATCCTCGGGCAGGCGCTGGCGGGTGGTCGAGGGGTCGTCGAACGACGCCCGGGTCCGCACCACGAGGTCCACCCCGGCCGCGTACTGCGAGAACAGGGTGCCGAAGGAGTGCTGCAGGGTGTCGGTGAGGACGTAGGTGCCGCTCACGAACGTCACCCCGAGCACCACAGCGAGGGCGGTCAGCGCAAGGCGCACCTTCCGGGCGAGCACGCCCTTGACCGTCGCCCTCCACATCCGCCCCATCCTGCCCCAGGGCACCGGGGCCTCGGGCATCACCCGGCGCCCGGTCCCGTAGGGTGTGCGGCCCATGGGACTGCTGGACGGACACCGCGCACTGGTCACCGGCGGAGGCTCGGGCATCGGGCGCGCGACCTGCCGGCGCATGGCCGAAGAGGGGGCACGCGTGGCTGTCGTCGACATCGACGGCGATCGCGCCACCGCGGTCGCGGATGAGATCGACGGCGTCGCGTACGTGGCCGACGTCACCGACTACGAGGCGCTCGCCGGCGCCGTCGACGACGCCGCGGTGAAGCTCGACGGCCTCTCGCTCCTCTTCAACAACGCGGGCGCGAGCACGATCCACCGCATCCACGAGTGGCCCCTCAACGAGTGGAACCGGTTCGTCGCCCTCAACCTGACCGGCGTCTTCCACGGGATGCGCGCCGGGATCCCGCACCTCCTGGCGAACGGCGACGGCCGGATCGTGAGCACGGCGTCGATCAGCGGCACCCGGCCTGCCGCGGGCGAGGCGCCCTACTCGGCGTCGAAGGCCGCGGTCATCGCGCTCGACCGCGAACGCGGCACTCGAGTACGGCCCGACGATCCGCGTGAACTCGATCTCACCGGGCATGATCCGGACCGCGCTGACCGAGCCGCTCTTCGGCATCTTTCCCGACCTCGAGGGGCGCTTCGAGCGCGACACCCCGGTCGGGCGGGTCGGCGACCCCGAGGACATCGCGGACGTCGTGATCTTCCTCTGCTCGGACCTGTCCCGGTTCGTCAACGGCCAGAACCTCGTCATCGACGGCGGGTTGACCCTCCACGGATCCGGCGTCGACGGGGTCCTGGACCGCGTCGACGCGTTGCTCCGCGGGTCGGAGTCGTCTTCCGGAGGGCGGTAGGTTCTCCCCCTCATGCCGCAACCTCCGCCCTCCGACGAGTCCGCCGCCGACCAGGAATTCCGCGCCGAGGCCCGGGCCTTCCTCGAGGCCCACGCGAAGCCCCGCGACACCACGGCCGATCTCGCCACCACCCTGGGCCGCACGGACATCAGCCCCGAGGCCGAGGCGGATCACGTCCAGGAGTGCCGGGACTGGCAGGCGACGCTCACCGCCCACGGCTGGGCCGGGATCGCGTGGCCGAAGGAGTACGGCGGCCGGGGCGGCACCCCCAGCCAGGCGAAGATCTTCTCCCAGGAGGAGCACGACTTCGTCGTGAGCTCGGGCGCGTTCGCCGTCGCGATCGGGATGGTCGGACCGACGATCATCGCCCACGGCACCGAGGAGCAGAAGGACACCTTCCTCCCGCGCATGCTCAACGGCGAGCAGATCTGGTGCCAGCTCTTCTCGGAGCCCGGCGCCGGATCGGATCTTGCCGGGCTCGCGACGCGCGCCGAGCGCGACGGCGACGAGTGGGTCGTCAACGGGCAGAAGGTCTGGACGTCCGGTGCGCACTTCAGCGACTGGGGGATCCTGCTCGCCCGCACCGACTGGGACGTCCCGAAGCACCGCGGCATCAGCTACTTCCTCGTCGACATGCGCTCGCCCGGCATCGACATCCGGCCGCTGCGCCAGATCACCGGCTACGCGCACTTCAACGAGGTCTTCCTCACCGACGTGCGGATCCCCGCGAAGAACCTGCTCGGTGACCTGAACGGCGGCTGGGGCGTCACACAGACGACGCTGGCCAACGAGCGGGCGATGATCGGCGGCGGGATGTCGGGCGTGACGTTCGACGCGATCCGCCGGCTCGCGCAGGACTGCAACCGCACCGACGACCCGGTCGTCCGCCAGGAGCTCGCGCGCAGCTACACCCGGTTCGAGATCCTGAAGTGGCTGGGCCAGCGGGCCCGCGCCGCGGCAAAGGCCGGGAAGTCCAACGGGTCCGAGGCGTCGGTGATGAAGCTCGCGATCAGCCAGCGGGTCGCCCGCGACGGCGACCTCACCCTCTCGCTCGAGGGCCCGGCCGGGATGCTCCACCAGGCCGACGCTCCCTCGGCCGGGCTCTGGCAGCAGATGTTCCTCAACCAGTGGTCCGTGCGCATCGGCGGCGGCACGGAGCAGATCCAGAAGAACGTGCTCGGCGAGCGTGTGCTCGGCCTCCCCGGCGAGCCCCGCCCCGACAAGACGCTCCCCTTCCGCGACCTCCCCCGCAACTGAGCCCAGCCGGGTCGGGTCGGTTCAGGGGGCGAGGGACTCCCAACCGCTGAAGTTGGACGGGTCGTGGCGGCCGAAGGACGCGTGCTCGAAGAGCCCGAAGCCCTCGTTGCCGTCGAGCGTGGCGCGCGCGACGTGGTCCACGACGCCGAACGGGACGCGTCCGAGGATCGCCGGATCCGTCATGTCGTAGACCGCGCCTTCGATCCAGTTGCGGCCCTTCCACTGGCCGTGGCCCCAGTCCGGATCCCCGCCGTACCCCGCGCCGCAGTTGAGCGCGGTGTACCCGAGCGTCTCGACCTCGAGGGTCAGCGTCTTGCCGCCGCGCTCCTGGAGCTGCACGGTCGCGCCGACGGGGTGCCGCGTCCCCGACTGGTAGTGGATGTCGATCTGGGGCCAGCCGAGCTGCTCGGGTGAGCGATCCGCGCCGGGCCGGACCCGCACCGCCTCGTTCATGACCCGGTGCCCGTCGGGCTCCTCCTGCAGGATGATGACGATCGCGTAGTCGTCGAAGCGCAACGGGATGTAGGTCCACCAGAACCCGTCGATCGGCTCCTCGGCCGCCCGCCCGGGCGGCTCGGCCTCGCCGACGGGCCGGATGCCCCACGACCGGTCGCGCGTGCCCAGCCAGCGGTCCGGCGTCACCGCGATCTTCTCGCCGTCTGCCTCGATCTCCCCGGTCCACGTGCCGACCTGCGCGAAGCGGCACGCGTCGAGCGTGATCCGGCCACCCTGGCGCCAGACGTGGCGCGGCTCCTCCACCGCGGGGAACGAGCCGTCCCACGTGAGGTCGAAGGCGAGCCCCTGCGCGCCCGCCTCGCAGATCAGCCGGATCTTCTCGAGCGGCTCGATGACCTCGATGCGATACGGACCGACGTGCTGGTTCAGCCGTTCGTCGCCTAGCGCGTCCGACATCCGCACCGAGAGCTGGCGGTCACCGCGCCGCAACGTCGCGTAGGCGTCGATGACCCCGAGGTTCGGGTAGATGCCGAGCCCGGTGATGAGGAACAGGTCGCCGGTGCGGTCGTGGGCGTTGAAGTAGCAGCGGTCGTAGGCGTTGCGGTCGCTGGTCTCGACGTATTGCATCGACAGCGGCGACTGATGGATCGGGTACTCGTCGAGCGGGACCGGCACGGAGACCTCCAGGCGTGCGAAGCAGGTTCGGGGACCCTACCTAGTCGTCCGGGACGGGCGGGCGGGGCCGGGCGAGCAGCTCCGCGATGCGGTCGACCAGCACGTCGAGGTCCGCGGGCGGATGGCCGCCGAGCGGTTCGACCCCGATGAAGGCCTCGGTGACGCCCTCCTCCTCGCCCGGCTCCAGGAAGATGAGCAGCGAGGTGGCCTCCCCCGGCCGGGCCGTCACGATCGCCTCGAGCACCGCACTCTGCCGGTCGACGTAGGAGACCACCCCGACCATGTGCGCGACCTCGAGGAGCGCGACGAACGCCTCGTCGATCTCGGCCGCGAGCAGCACCCGACGGGTCCCTTCCAGCGCGTCTTCGAGGGTGGTGTCGGTCCGCTGCGGCGTGAAGGCCGGTGGGCCCGCGGGCCCGGACGGCGGCCGGTTGGCGAGCAGGACCGAGTACGCGCTGGTGATCTCCGAGGTGCGGAGGGTCCGGATCCCTGCCTCTGCCGCGTCCTTCGCGGTGTCGGGATGGTGCTCGCGGATCATGCGGAGGTACGCGGCGCGCGACGTCGGGCCAGGCCGCGTCGGGCTCGACGCCGAGCACCGCACGAGCCCTCACCAGGTCCACGCCGCCATGCTCGCACGCGCCCCGGCCTTTCCCGGGCGAGGGTCCTAGGCTCGGCGTCGAATCGGGGGGTGGATCGGTGCATGCGATGACGGACATCGGTGAGCAGCTGGCGAAGGTGGTCGAACCGGCGCACGTCCTCACCGGCGATGCGATCACCGAGGAGTACACCCACGACGAGGCGCTCACGGTCACGGGCCGGCGCCCCGCGTTCGTCGTCCGACCGTCCACGACCGAGCAGGTCGCCGAGGTCCTCCGCATCGCCAACGAGGCTCGGATCCCGGTCACCGCCCGCGGGACCGGCACCGGCCTCTCGGGCGCGTGCGTCCCGAGCGCCGACGCGATCGTCGTGTCGTTCGAGCGCATGAACCGGGTGCTCGAGATCGATACGGAGAACCACGTCGCGGTCGTCGAACCGGGCGTGACCCTGGACCAGCTCGACGAGGTGGTCGCGGCCCATGATCTGATCTATCCGGTCTTCCCTGGTGAGTACAGCGCCAGCCTCGGCGGGAACATCGCGACGAACGCGGGCGGCATGCGCGCGGTCAAGTACGGAGTGACCCGGCACCAGGTGTTGGGCCTCGAAGCCGTGCTCGCGACCGGTGAGGTCATGCGGACCGGCGGCAAGTTCGTCAAGGCGACCACGGGCTACGACCTGACCCAGCTCATCATCGGGTCCGAGGGCACGCTCGCGCTGGTGACCGAAGCCACCCTGAAGCTCTACCCCCGCCTGCGCCACCAGGCCACGGTGCTCGCGCCGTTCGGGACGCTCGAGGAGATCACCGCGGCGATCCCCCGCATCATCGACAGCGGCATCGGCCCGCTCATCCTCGAGTACATCGACATGATGACGCTCTCGACGGTGACCGCGTATGTGGGGCTCGACCTCGGCATCCCGAAGGACGTCCAGGACTCGGCGCTCGCCTATCTCGTCGTGATGATGGAGAGCCGGAGCGAGGAACGGCTCGACGAGGACGTCGAGCTCCTCGCCGAGCAGCTGTCGGAGCTCGGAGCCATCGACGTCTACGTGCTGCCGCCCGCGGCGGCGGGTCAGCTCATCGACGCGCGCGAGAAGGCGTTCTGGGTCGCGAAGGCGAACCATGCCGACGACATCTTCGACGTGGTCGTGCCGCGGGCGTCGATCCCGGAGTTCATGGCCAAGGTGACCGAGCTCGCGGCGGCGAACCAGTCCTGGATCGCCGGCTGCGGGCACGCGGGCGACGGCAACGTGCACCTCTCGATCTTCCAGCCCGACGCCGAGATCCGGTACCGCGTCAGCCGGGAGCTGTTCCGGATCGGGATGGCCCTCGGCGGCGCGATCTCCGGGGAGCACGGCATCGGCGAAGCCAAGAAGCGCTACTACCTCGAGCTCGAGGACCCGGTGAAGGTGGACCTCATGCGCCGGATCAAGACCGCGTTCGACCCCAACGGCATCCTCAACCCCGGCACGATCTTCGACTCGGGAGACCAGCCATGAACGGCGCCCACGCCCTGATCCGCACGCTCGTCGACTCCGGCGTGGACGTCTGCTTCGCGAACCCGGGCACGTCCGAGATGCACTTCGTCGCCGCGCTCGACGACGTCCCTGAGATGCGCGCCGTGCTCGGCCTGTTCGAAGGCGTCGTCACCGGCGCGGCCGACGGGTACGGGCGCATGGCCGACGCGCCGGCTGCGACGCTGCTGCACCTCGGCCCCGGGCTGGGCAACGGCATCGCGAACCTGCACAACGCGCGCCGGGCCCACACTCCCATCGTCAACATCGTCGGCGACCACGCCACGTATCACCACCAGTACGACGCGCCCCTCGACTCGGACATCGACGCGCTGGCGAGCAACGTCTCGGGTTGGCTCCGAACGTCGCACCGGACCGAGGACATCGCGAGCGACGCGGCCGACGCGGTGGTCGCGGCCCGGCGCCCGCCGGGCCAGGTCGCGACACTGATCCTCCCGGCCGACGTGTCCTGGCTCGAGGGCGCCAGCCCCGTCGCACCGCGTCAGCTGGCCGAGCGAAATGCGGTCGCGGACGAAGCGGTCGCGGTCGTGGCCAAGGCGCTGCAATCCGGGGAACCGGTGGCGATCATGCTCGGCAATGCGGTCGTGCGCGAGCGCGGCCTGAGGGCCGCGAGCCGGATCGCCGCGGCCACGGGCGCGCGGCTGCTGGGCGAGACGTTCCCCGCCCGGATGGAACGGGGCGCGGGCCTTCCGCCGCTCGACCGCCTCGGCTACCTGGCCGAGTTCGCGATGGCCCAGCTCGCGGGCACGCGCCATCTCGTGCTCGTCGACGCGAAGGCGCCAGTGTCGTTCTTCGCGTACCCGGACAAGCCGAGCTCCCTGGTGCCGGAGGACTGCGAGGTGCACATCCTCGCGAGCGGCCCCGACGACGCCGTCGACGCGCTCGAGCGACTGGCCGACGCCGTGGGCGCGACCGACGCCGACCCCGTCCTCCAGGCCGCGCACCGACCCGACCGCCCGACCGGCCCCATCACCGGCGCGACCATCGCCGACGCGCTCGGCGCGCTCCTGCCGGAGGGCGCGATCGTCGCCGACGAAGCCCAGACCGGCGGGCTCTGGGCGGCCGGCGCGACCGCGGGCGCGCCGCGGCACGACTGGCTCACCCTGACCGGCGGGGCGATCGGGATGGGCATGCCCCTCGCCACGGGCGCGGCCGTCGCCTGCCCCGACCGCCCGGTGATCAACCTCGAAGCCGACGGCAGCGCGATGTACACGATGCAGGCGCTCTGGACCCAGGCCCACGAAGGCCTCGACGTCACGACCATCGTCTTCTCGAACCGCTCCTACGCGATCCTCAACCTGGAGCTGAGCCGGGTCGGCGTCGCGGAGGCAGGCCCGAAGGCCAAGAGCATGCTGGACCTGAGCAACCCGGAGCTCGACTTCGTCGCCCTCTCGCGCGGCATGGGCGTCCCCGCGACCCGGCCCGAGACGAGCGAGGAGCTCACCCGCGACCTCGAGCGCGCCCTCGCCGAGCCCGGCCCGCACCTCATCGAAGCCGTCTTCCCCTCCGGCTTCTGACCTCCCTCCCCCCAACCCCCACGTTTCGGCGTGACTTCGCGTCGCCATAGCAACACAAACTCACGCCGAAACGAGCTTGGCGGGATCTGGGCAAAGATGGCCGGCGTGCTGAAGATCCACTGGTTCCTGCCGACGGGCGGCGACGCGAGAGACGTCCTGCCGACCGCGCCGAACGCGAACCCGCGGGCCCCGGACCTCCCGTACCTGGCCCAGGTCGCCACGGCCTGTGACCACCTCGGCTTCGACGGCATGCTCACGCCCTGCGGCACCGGTTGTGAGGACGCCTGGCTCGCGACCGCGTCGCTCATCCCGCTGACGAGGCGCATCAAGTTCCTCGTCGCCTTCCGCCCCGCGCTGCTCACCCCGACCCTCGCGGCGCAGATGGCGTCCACCTACCAACGACTCTCGGGCGGGCGCCTGCTGGTCAACGTCGTCACCGGCGCCGAGCCGGCCGAGCTCGCCCGCTTCGGGGTCCACGACGACAAGGACACCCGGTACGAGCAGACCGACGAGTTCCTCGAGATCGTCCGGGGCGCGTGGAGCGGTGAGCCGTTCACGTACACGGGCCACCACTACGAGGTGACCGACGCGACGACCCGCCTGCCGCCGGACCCCATCCCCGAGATCTACTTCGGGGGTGCGTCGCCCGCCGCGGAGCAGGTCGCGGCCAACCAGGTCGACGTCTACCTCGCGTGGGGGGAGCCGCCGGCCATGGTCGCGGAGCGGGTCGAGCGCGTGCGCGGCCTCGCGGCCGCGGCAGGCCGGACGTTGCGCTTCGGCATCCGCTTCCACGTGATCGCGCGTCCGACCGCGGCCGAAGCGTGGGCCGTCGCCGACCAGCTCCTCGACGGCATGGACCCCGACGCCATCGCCGCCGCGCAACGCGACTTCGCGCAGACGGCATCCGTCGGGCAGCGGCGGATGGCGGAGCTGCACGGCGGCGATCCCGCGCGGCTCACGGTGCACCCGAACGTCTGGGCGGGCATCGGTCTCGTGCGCGGGGGCGTCGGCACCGCGCTCGTCGGCTCGTACGACGAGGTGGCGGATCGGATCGTCGAGTACCAGGGGCTGGGCTTCGACGAGTTCATCCTCTCGGGCTACCCGCACCTCGAAGAGGCGTACTGGTTCGGCGAGGGGGTCATGCCCGTGCTCCGCGCCCGCGGGCTCCTGGCCGAGCTCGATGCCGGGCCCGCACCCGTGTTCTCGTTCCGGTAAGGGCGCACGCATGGGTTCGCGCATCGGACTCCTCATGGTCGGCCACGTCGACCCGAAGAGCGTCCACATCGCGGGCGACTACCCGGAGCTGTTCGCGGCGCTGCTCGCGGGCCACGACATCGAGCTCGTCCGCTACGACGTGGACCGCGGCCGGTTCCCCGAGTCGGTGGACGAGTGCGACGGGTGGATGTGCGGTCCGAGTCGCGCCTCCGCCTACGACGACCTGCCGTGGCGTGCCGATGCCGAGGCGCTGCTGTGCGAGATCGTCAACGTCGAGGTGCCGTACGTCGGGATCTGCTTCGGTCATCAGCTGCTCGCGCAGGCGCTCGGCGCCCGCGTCGAGGCGGCGAGCGACGGTTGGCAGGTCGGCGCGCACGAGTACGAGCTGGTCGAGCAACCGCCGTGGATGGATCCCCCGGTCGAACGGGTGACGCTCATCGCGAGCCATCAGGACCAGGTGGTCGACCTCCCCGAGGGTGCTGCGCTCCTGGCCCGTGGCGCGGACGGCGGCTGTCCCGTCGCCGGGTTCACGCTCGGCGCCCGAGCCTGGACGTTGCAACCCCATCCCGAGTTCATCGCGCCCCTCGCCGACCACCTGCTCGCAGGGCGGGTCGAGCTGATCGGCGCCGAACGCGTCGCCACCGCTCGCGCCTCGCTCACCCACCCACTCGACCGGGCCCGCGTCGCGGGCTGGATCGCCCGCTTCTTCGCCGACGCCGCCGACTCCACCGACCCATGACCTCGAGGAGCCACTCATGATCCGTCGTGTCCTCAAGAACCTCTCGCTGCGCGAGGGCGACGCGCCCGAGGCGACGCGGCAGCTCGAGACCGACGGCTGGGTCGTGCTCACCCAGGTCCTCGACGCCGCGGAGACGGCCGCGCTCGCCGCGGAGATCGACGTGGTCTACGCGTCGTCGACGCCCGAGCGCACGCGCGACGACCGGGACGAGTTCCGCTACGAGATGCTGAACCGCAGCGCGGCCAGCCAGGCCGTCGTCGGGCACCCGCGCGTCCTCGAAGTCATCGAGCCGCTGCTCGGCGAGGACTGCCACGTCATCGCGAACACCGCGTGGAAGAACCCACCCGACTTCCGGGGCGGACCGTGGCACACCGACGCCGGCCCGCACGTGCCCCGGCCCGCGGACGTGCCCTGGGACGACCGGATCCCCTATCCCGTCTTCGCGGTCGCGGCCCACGTGATGCTGGCGGACTGCACCGAGGCGGACGGCCCGACCGCGATCGTGCCCGGGAGCCATCGCTCCGGTCAGCTCGCCCCGTGGGATGCCGATCTCGACCTCACCTACGACGGACGGCCGCCGGTACACGTCATCGCGAACGCGGGCGACGTCGTCCTGTTCGTGTCCGACGCCTGGCACCGCGGGCTCCCGGCCGCTCCCGACGGAACGGGGCGATTCTTCCTGCAGGTGCACTACGGCCGGCGCGACATCGCGCAGCGGCTGCGCACGACCGATGTCGCGAACCAGCTCTCGGACGAGGCGATCGAGCGTGCGGCGGACGATCGCGCCCGTACGCTCGTCGGCCTGCACGACCCGTTCTTCTACGACGGGTAGGGGCCCACCTCAGAGCACGCGCGTGGCGTGGACCACGAGCCGGTGGTCATGCGTGCCGTTGACGAACGTGCCGTCACACGTGACCAGGGTCAGGTAGGAGCCACCATCGGCGGACGGCTCGGCCCAGCGACCGGCCACCGGGCCCGCGCCGTAGATCTGCGTGAGGACCGCAGGGTCCGTCGTCTCCGCGAGCGGGTACGACGTCGCGTCGGTCACTTGGAAGTGGACGTCGAGCCCGTTGCGCGTGTCGTGGATGACAACCGGGTCGCCCGGCTTCAGCTGGTCGAGGTGCGCGAACGCGCCGGGACGACCGAGCGGATCGCTGACGTGCGCGGCGATCACCGCCGAGCTGGCCGCGCCCGGGACCGCGCTGCCGCGGTACCAGAAGGCCTGCTGCCAGTCCGGGTTGTCCGCCTTGCCCATCGGTGCGTCCATCACGTTGTTCGGGGTCATCCCGACGCCGAGGACGGTCGTGTCGACACCGATCGTCGGCATCCGGAGCTCGATCGGCACCGGAACCGGCCCGGCCCGCAGGTCCAAGCCGGGATCCGTGAGGCCCGCGGGCACCGGGAGCGTCGCGTACGGCACCGGCAGGTCGGCCGGGTCGATCGGTGCCGCGATGCGGGTGAGCGCCTTCGAGCTCTCCTGCGGGACGGCCACTGACCCGGCGAGGAGCGCGGCCGCGATCAGCAACATCGCGAACCGGCCCCCCACCGACGTCAGCGGGCGCACCTAGTGACCCGGGTGGGTCGGCGCGTTGACCAGACCTGCGGCGCGGCGGCTGCGAGCCCGTCGGGTCAGGAGCAGGTCCGCGGTACCGGCCGAGACGAGCACGCCGGCGAACAGCGCGCCCAACCACGGGAAGCTGCTGCCGCTCTGCAACGGTGCACCGCCCGTGCGGGGCGGTCCCGAGACTCCGGGGACGCCGTTGCTCTGTGACGTCAGGCCGGTTCCTGTGCCCGTCCCGGTTCCCGTTCCGGTCCCCGTGCCGGTCGTGCCGGTGGCCGCCGGAGCTGCCGTCACGGGCGTCGTGCCCGTGCCGGTTCCCCCGCCGCCGGATCCGCCACCGCCGCCGGAGCCCGACGTGGTGTCACAGGTCGGCGCGACGAAGGTGTCGTTGTCGAGTGTCACCGCCGCGATGCGAGCCATCGCCCGGCCGTGCACGGTCGACACCGTGTTCACCGTGACGGACTGGTCCGCCATGATGTTGCCGCGGAACACCGAGCCGGTGTCCAACGTCGCCGAGCTGCCGACCTGCCAGAAGACGTTGCACTCCTGGGCGCCATTGATGAGCTGGACGGTGCTGCCCGACGCGGTGATCAGGCTCGAGTTCGTCTGGAAGATGAAGACGGAGTTCTTGTTGCCGCGCACCGTCGAGCACCAGCGGACCAGTCAGGCTCATGGCACCCCGGCTGTGCACGGCGTAGACGCCGGCCTGCAGGACGAGGTTCCCGAGGTCCGCGCCGGTGTTCGCGGTCACCGATCGGCCGGCGGCGTTGTTGTAGGCGTTCGTCAGGTCGTTCTTGGCGATGCCCGCGGGTCCGTTGGCGATGTTCTTGACCGTCACCTGACCGGGCGGGAAGTTCGTCACGGAGGTGCCGGGCGAGAGCCCGAGGCTCAGGGCGAGCGTGGTCGGAGTGTTCGTGTTCGTGACCGTCGATCCGGCCAGGACGCTGTACTGGCTGGTCGTGGCGAGCGGGACGGTCGGGACGATCGCCGCGTCCGCGGTGCCTCCCAGCAGCAGGATCGTCGCGGCGGTCAACGTCAACGCAAGCGAGCCCGCGCCGAAGCGACGGGCCGCAGGACCATGGATCCTCATCAGATGTGCTCATTTCATGCGTGGCGAGGCATCGCCTCAACAGCACCGCCGGCGCATGGGATGAACCCGTGAACGAACGATCTGCTGACCAGGTCTGCCAGGAAGCGCCCGACGGGGTCCGGGGCGGGCTTCGACCGGGTAGGCCAGCACGAGGGTGGGATGTCGGCACCCTGATGTCTTGTCGGCACGTACGCCGGAAAAGTGAGACAAATCTTCAAAGAATCCGTTCCGGGTGCTCAGGGTTCGGGTTCGTTCTCAACCGGTTTACGACACCGTGCACCTGTCTGGGGTGTTCGGCGTCACGCGCGGACACGTGGCGCGGAATCGGACGCGTCCGTGACGCGCGTTGCAGCTCGCGCGCGGTTCGCGTCGACCTGCACCACGCACGCGGCGTTCGGCGCGCGGGAGCTGCGTTGCGCGCAGCGTGCGGTCGCGCGTGTTTCGACGTCGCGTCACCGACGACGCGCGCTGCGCGCGTTCGTGCGCGACGCGCGTCAGAGATTTCCGATCGATTGCAACAACTTCCTCATTGCGTGACACCAACAACTGTGTTTGAGTCACTTCCGCCGGGACACCGGTAACGGCTGGGCACAGCTGTTCATTGCGGGGCAGGACTTACGGAGGTTAGAGAAATGCGACCTGGGCGGATCAAGCACAAGGCACGCGCGCGGCATCGCAAGATGGCCGTCACGTGTGCCGGAGTAAGTGCGCTGACGGTGATGGGAGGTACCGCGGCCTTTGCGACGGAGGGAGGAGGCTGGAGCCCCCATTCCCACGGAACGGCGTCGCTCGAGAACGGTGGAAGTGCCTCGACCGAGGTTGACCAGGCGCAAGAGGCGTTCACGTCGCAGCTCGCACTGGCCAACACGGGAGGCAACGACGCCGTCGGCATCACCGGCAACGTCAACTTGGGGCGCCAGAACTGCGACACCAACGTCGCCGACGGCAACCTGAGCAAGGTCGAGCACGACAACTCGACCGGGAACACGGGTGGCGACTGCAGCAACGACGCAACCGCCACCAACACGGGCACGGGCATCGCTTCGGTCCACACCGGCGACGCCAGCGCTCCCAACTCGGCGCACACCACCGTGAGCCAGGGCAACAGCGGTGGGTCGTCGGTCAACAACTCGGCCAGCAACAACACGTTGGACGCGGAGGAAGGCTCTGCCTCTCTGGCCAACGGCGGCGACGCCAGCCTGTACGTCGGGCAGTCGTCTTCGGTCGAGACCGACCAGGCTGCGGCTGCGAACACCGGCCACAACTCGTCGACTGCAGCGGTCATCGGCATCAACGCCGGGAGCCAGAGCGGGTCGTCGAACGTGACCGGCGGCAACATCGACTGGGCGGGCGACCACAACACCGCCGGCAACACCGGCGGCGACGCCACGAACACCTCGCACGCGTCCAACACGGGCACGGCGAACGCGTCCGTCTCGACGGGAGACGCCACGGCGTCGAACTCGAGCACCACGACCGTCACGCAGACGAACAGTGGCGGCGCGTCGTCCACGAACACTGCGAACGGGAACAACGTCACGAGCCACTGACCGGCGACTGACCAACGGTGATCGACGGGAGGGGTGCTCCGGCACCCCTCCCCCGATCGCTGACGACGGGCGCGGGTGAGGGGCGGGAAGACGTGACTGCGTCAATTCACAACACCATTCGGAACACGATTCGAGCTGTCATCTTCGTGGCGGCAGTGCTCATCGCGCTGCTGTTCACGCAACGTCACGCGCACGCGGAAGACGCGGCCGCGCAGGCCACGCCCGCCCCCGATCCGGGCACCGGCGCCGGCGGCACTCCGCCGACCGACCGCGACGACCCCGGCGCCGGCCACCACACCGACACCGGCACCGACGCCGACCGCACCGGCCGTCATCCCTCTCGCCCACCCCCGATCCGGCGCCCGTCGCCGCGCCGATCCCGGCGCTGCCGGCCGGATCGGTCGACGCCCCCCTCGGTTCGATCGCCACGTTGCCATCGACGCCCGGCGGCGAGAGCGCCACGCCACCGGCGTACACGCCCATCACCGGCACCGGGTCGCAGAGCGACCCAGACCGCCGGCGTCACGACGGGTGGCACCGCCGTCGCGAACACGGGAGGCAACACCGGGAGTGCGACGACCTCCGCCGGTGGCGTCTCGGCCGCGGTCCCGGGCGGGAGCATCGCCGGGGTGCAGTCCGGCAACGCGACGGGCTCGGCTCGGTCGACCACAACGGCATCTCCCAGACGGTCAACGCGACCGTCACCCAGAACGGCCACGTCGTCGTCGTCCAGGTCGCGATCATCGTGAACATCGGCATCGGGCTCGCGGGCTCCGGAGGCAACGTCGCCGGCGTCGGAGAGCGCGACTCCACCGCGCACCGTCTCGTCGGTCGGCGATGATCGTCGGCAACGAGGCCGCGGGTGCCGGTGGTACCGGACCGACCCCCGCGCAGATCAGCACCGGCGGCGCCAACTCGACGGGCAACACCGGCACCACCCAGGTGACCCAGAGCATCGTGCTCAGCGGCGACGACGTCGCCTCGCAGCTCGCGGCGGTGTTGAACCTCGGCGTCGGCGTATCGAACTCCGGGTTGAACTTCGCCCTCGCCGCGGTGACGGGCAACAACAGCGGGAGCCCGAGCAGCGTCACCTTCGTCACCCTCGGGGGTGGCGCCTCGATCGGCACCGGCGGCGCGAGCGCGCTCGGCAACCGGTCCACGAGCGCGGTGTTCCAGGTCGTGACCGTGAGTGCGTCCGGCAACGGCAGCCTGCTGGTCGTCCAGCGAGCCATCATCGTGAACTTCGGGTTGGCCCTGGCGAACAGCGGACTGAACGTGGCGGGCGGAGGCGCACTCGACGCCGCGTTGCCGAACCCGGCGGCGACCCAGGCCCAGGCGCAGCAGCTCCTGCTGATGCTCCTGGACCCGGGCGCACCGACTGCCGGGTTCGGCAACCGACGGCGGTGACGGGCGGATCCGGCGGATCCATCGTCGCCATCGGCACGGGCGGCGCGCACGCGATCGGCAACGACACGACGACCGGGATCGACCAGACCGTGACGGGCTCGGTCACCGGTCACGACACCGCGCAGGCCGATCCAGGACGCGTGGGTCGGCAACTTCGGGCTCGGCGTCGCCAACAGCGGAGGCAACGGCGCCGGTGGTCGGGCTCACCGGGATCGACGCGTCGTCGCTCGCCGCGGCCCGCGGCGCGCTGCAGGCGTTCCTCGCCGGGCTCACCGGGCTCGGCGATCCCCTGCAGGGCCTCGACGGCACCGTTCCAGCTCGGGTCGACCTGCTGCAGCTCCACGGTGACGTCTCCGGCACCGAGTCGCTGCTCGGCGTCGCCGAGCCGGGTACCGCGATCGGGCCCGACGACGCGGCTGTCGTCGTGCGCCAGGTCACCGCGGTCCTGAACATCGGGCTCTCCATCGGCGACTCCGGCCACAACGTCGCCACGGCGGAGTCGTCGGGCACCGACGGCACGCTCGTCGCCGGCCGGGGCGCGGCGGTCGCCACCACGAAGATCACGACCGGCAGGCCACCGCCGTCGGCAACCACTTCGCCGCCACCGTCTGCCAGGCGATCGGCGACTCGGTGACCTGTGCGGCACCGCGCCCGCCGCCGACAACCCGCCGCCGGACAACCCACCGCCGGACCTCCCGCCGCCCGACCCGCCCACCTCGGTCCTCCCGCCGTGACGCGGCCGAGCACCCTCGACCGTGGTGCAGGTGCCCGGGACCGACGTGCGGCCCGCGGTGATCGCATCGACCCTTCCGTTCACCGGATCACCGATCGGCGCCGAGCTTGCGGCAGGATCGGGACTCCTCGTCGCCGGGATGCTGATGGCCCGGCGCCGCCGATCGGAGGCACGCACATGAGCCTGACTGCACCCGAGCTGACCGGGACGCGACCCACGCAGTCGACCTGGACGACATCGACGGCGCGTGGGTCAGCCCGGTCCGCCCGACCGACGAAGACGTGATCGTCATCACGTGCGCGGCGTGCGGGGCGTGCCAGCAGGCGTCCGGGCCGTGCGTCGGGCTTCACCTGCGACAGCTGCGCTGTCGGCCTGGCAGGTGCTGCGCTGCCCGGGGTGCCGGAAGGCTTCGATCGTGGCCGGCGGGCGTCAGCGCCTGCCCGCGCTGCGGGCACGACCACCGGGCGCCGCGCGGTCTCGACCCGCCCGCCACGGCCGGCCTGGCTCACCGAGCCCGACCCGCTGAGCGTCTGGCTCGGGGGCGTGAAGTACCTTGGCGGCCACGCGGACCGGGACCGGCCGATCGCCACCGCCGGGCTGCTCCTGGACCGCCGCGGCATCCACCTGCGCGCGTTCGCCGAGCTGTTCTCGATCCGGTGGGACACCGTCGGGGCATCGACGATCGAAGGACCGATCGACATCTCCGAGCGGCTCAGCACGACGCACCTGCTCGAGCTCGGCGCGACGACCTGGGCGATGCAGGTGGCGTACCTCACGGTGCACACTCGCGCGACGGCGACGCGATCTTCGAGATCGAGGGCCTGAACCCGCCCGAGCTGCACGCCCGGCTCTCCCGCGTGCTGCAGGGACTCCAGCGTTCGGCGAAGCCCCCGCGGCCGATCACGCTCGGCAGCGGCCCGCCCCGAATGGAGCCGCCGACCCCGGCCCCGGCGCCGGCGGCCCCGCCCGGGCACGCCGCGGTCACGTCCCCACCGCCGGCATCCGAACCCACACGAGCCGCTCGCGCTCGACCCCGAGACGCAGCGAGGCCCCGCTCGACGTGCTCGTCGTCGACGCGCTCTGGAAGCTCGCCCATCTCCGTGACGTCGAAATGCTCGACGAGACCGAGGTGCGCGTGCTGCGAGCCCGGATCCTGGCTCGCGTCCCCGATCTGGATGCCGTCGAGGCGACGGGCGCACCGGGCCCGCTGCTCCATCCGGCCGCGGTTGCCCGCCCGCGCCGCGATCCGATCAGCCGCCAGGCTTGGTCTTGCCCTTCAGCGGCGCAGTGAGAAAGACGTTGAGCGCGGCCTGCTCGGTGTCACGGCCGCCTTCCATGCGCGGAGTCGACTCGTCGCACACTCCCTGGGCCGGCACGTTGATCCGGTAGCCGAAGCGCATCCGCTGACCCGGGAGCAGGGTCACGTCGAACCGCACGATGGGTCCGGGTTCACGACCGCAGGGGCCGGGCCGACGAACGTCACGCTGGTCACGCTGGTCACCAACAGCTTCGGGATCACCTCGAGCACGGAGTCGGTCACGGTCTTGCCCGTCGGGTTGGTCACGTCCACCGAGGCCAGGAAGAGATCTCCGTCCTCGCCGGCCAGCCGCCACGTGCGGGTCACGACGAGGCCCGGACGGCATCATGACCGACCGGCAGAGCCACCGGGGGGACCCGGACCAGAGGCTTGGCCAGGGTCCGGAGGTCGTCGGACGGGTCGACGGCGGGCGCGTGTCCGCGGTCGGCGTGCCCACCTTGGCGGTCGAGCTGTCGAAGATCACCACGACGAGGACGACGAGCGAGACGAGCGCGACTGCCCGCGCCGAGACCGAATCGGACCATCCGACCCCGGCTGCGGGACGACTCGTCGGGGTCCGCCTCGATCGCCCGCCCGACCGCAGCCATAGTGATCCCCGTTGGCGGCCCCCGCGTCGGCTCCGGATTCCGGCCCACGGTCGGGCGCGGCCACCTCGGGCGCGGCCACCTCGGGCTCGGTGCACTTCGGAGTCCGCCACGTCGGAGTCCGCCACGTCGCGAACCGCCGTCGGACCGGATCCTCGGCGCCGCCGAGCGCGACCGGAGCGGTTCGGGTTCCGGTGCCGGCGCGGGTTCCGGCTCCGGCACGGGTGGGGGTTCGGCTCCGGCGTCGGCGCCGGGATCCGGGCGCAGGCTCCGGCTCCGGGATCGGCGCCGGTTCCGGCTCCGGTGACCAGCGCGGCCGCCGGCTCCTCGGCTACCGGCTCCTCGGGCACAGGCTCCTCCGGCACAGGCTCCTCGGGCTCCGGCCGGGCGACCGTGGGTGCCCCTCGACCGGCGCGCGAACGACACGTCGATCTCCGGCGCGGTGATCCGGGCCGTGGCACGCCGCCGCGGGCCGAGCGCCGAGCGCAGCATCTCCCCGAGCACGACGGCGGACGTGGGGCGGGCTCGCGGGCGTCTTCGCCATCGCGGCCTCGACGACGTGCACACCGCGTCCGGCACGCCGCGGCGCCGGAGGTCCGGCACGGGGGCCTTGGCGATGCGACCCGAGCACGGCGTTCATGGCCTCGTCCGGCGCACCGATGAACGCCGGGCCACCGGCGAGCAGCTCGAACAGCGCCGATCCGAGCGAGTAGACATCGGCGGTCTCCGACGGCCGCCGGCCCTCCACGACCTCCGGTGCCGCGTTGCTGAGGCTCACGGGAGCCGTCCGGGCCTCGACGAGGTCCAGCAGCCGGGCCAGACCGAGATCCGCGAGGCAGGGCTCACCGGCCGAGGAGACGAGCACGTTCTCCAGACGGATGTCCCGGTGCAGCACGCCCGCACCGTGCGCGACCGCGAGCGCGTCGGAGAGCTTGGCGATGATCGTGACCGCTTCCGCCCACGGCACCCGACCGTCGCGCTCGACCCGGTCGGCCAGCGATCCGTTCGGCATGTACTCCATGATCAGGAACGGCTGGTCGACGACCGTGAAGCCCGCGGCGTACAGGGACACGATGTTGGGGTGCACGGAGATCGCCTTCAGGGTCTCGCACTCCCGCTTGTAGCGCGTGCGCAGCGCGACCTCGGGCCGCACCGGCAGCACGCGGACCGCGACCGCCCGTCCCTCGCTCCGGCGCAGCGCGCGGAAGACCGTGCCGAAGCCTCCCGAACCGATCTCGACGCCGTCGTCGAGACCGTCGATCCCCAGATCGATCCCGCCCTGCATGGAGACCATCAGCGGACCACCGCGGGGTCAGCCCAGCTCGGTATGCAGGAAGTCGATCGTGCGCGCCCACGCCTCGGCGGTCGCGGTCGCGTCATAGGTCCCGAGCGCGTTCTCCTCGTTGCCGAACGCGTGGCCGAGATCGGGGTACACGATGAAGGTGACGTCCTTGTCGGCCTCGTCGAGCTCCACGCCGAGGGCCATGCACGCCTCGCTCGGGAAGAACGCGTCGGCGCCGGCGAAGTGGCCGAGGACGGGTGCGGTGAGACCGGTCCAGTCGGGTGCCCCGTCGCCGAGCGGCGCGCCGTAGTAGGTCACCACCGCACCGATCTTGTCGCCCTGCTGCGCGGCCGCGACGCAGCGCGAGCATCCCGCCCATGCAGAAGCCCACGATCCCGACCGAGTCGCCCGCGACATCCGAGCTGGCGAGCAGCGCGTCGGCGGCAGCTTCGAGGTCGACCGCCGGCGCGCTCGGGCGGCAGGCCGTTCATCAGCTCCGCGGCCTTGTCCATCTCGGTGTGCTCCGCGATCTCGCCGTGGAAGAGATCCGGCGCCAGGGCGACGAAGCCCTCGGCCGCGAGGCGGTCGCACACCCCAGTGATCTGCGGGACGAGGCCCCACCACTCCTGGACCACCAGGACGCCTGGTGCCGGAGTTTGCGCCGGGGTCGCCAGGTAGCCCGACGTCGTGCTCTCCGCGCCCGCGAGGTCCACCTTCTCACCCATAGTGACGAACGCTAACAAAGGAGCCTCGTCGTGCCCCGGCGCGCGCCCATCGGGCCCCGTACAGTGAGTGCCTTGACGACGCCCCCCGAGGCAGACGCTGCGGACACCCGGTCGCGCCTGCGTGAAGTCGCCCTCGATCTCTTCGGACGCCAGGGCATCCACGAGACGTCGACCCGCGAGATCATCAAAGCGGCCGGGCTCAAGAACCCGTCGGCGATCACCTATTACTTCGGGTCCAAGGCGAACCTGGTCGAGGACCTCACCGGGGAGGTCAACGGCAGCCGGTACGCGCTCCTGCAACAGCACGTGACACTCGCGTGCGAAGCCGAGCCGCTCGCACCGGAGGCCTGGGCCGCGATCGGCGTCGACTTCGTGCTCGACCTGATGAGCACCGAGCGGGGCTGTCACCTCGTCCGGGTCTGGAACGAGTCCGACGAGCTCGATCCGGACCGGGTCGAACGCTTCCTCGCGGGGACGCACCCGCTGGCCCGCTCCTGGCGCGACGCCGTGGCCCGGACGTTCCCCGACATCCCGCCACTCGTCGCGATCGGCCGCAACGTCGTCGTCATCCGGACGCTGCAGTGGGTCACCGTCCGCCGGGCCCGCCGCCTCGTCGACGACAGCCGGCACATCTGGCACACCGGGCTGGCCGACCTCCGCCCGTTCCTGCTCGAGCTGTCGATCAACATGCTCACCGGCCCCACGACCCTGACCGACGGAGACCTCAGAGCCCGCTGATCGGGATTGGTGGTTGGAGCGGACGACCGGGTTCGAACCGTCAGGTGACGCCGTAGATCTGCAGCGTCGTGCCCTCGATCAGGTAGACGTGCCCGTTCGAGACGACGGGTCGGCCGTCCGATCCGGCGACCGGCACTGCACCGAGCGCCGCGCCGGTGGCGGCGCCATAGGTGCGCAGCGAGAACCCGGACGCCCCACCATCGGTGACGGCGTACACGACCTGCCCTGCGACGGTGGCTCCGACCCGGCCGACCGATCCGGTGGGGTAGGCCGCCCTCCACCTCACCGATCCGTCGCTCAGCCGGGTGGCCACGACCGACGTTCCGAGGCTGTTCAGGGCGAGCGACCCGGTCACCGCACTGAGATCGTCGGCGCCGAACGGCCCCATGAACTGGCCGGTGTCCGCGTCGAACGAGCTCCGACGCTGGTCGAACTGGTTGGTGAAGGAGCTGCCGTAGTAGCGGCCGTTGGCGCCGACGAAACCGGGCCCCGCATCGAGGACGATGCCGTACTGGTCGCTCCCCGGCGAGAGGTGGGCCGACCACGTCAGCACACCCGTCTGTGGGTCATAGGCGTCGTTGTGGACGTAGAGGTCTGCGAAGCTGCACTTCACCCCCGCCGGCGGGAGAACGTAGGCGAGCAGCACCGTGCTGCCCTCGGCGGCAACGCCGGGCGAGAAATCGCCCCCCTCCACCACCGGCTCGTTCCAGCTGACCGCGCCGGACGCGGCGTCGAGCGCCGACAACCGCCAGTAGCTGCCGGTGCAGCTGTTGGTGTCCGTGTCTTGCACGACCACGACCTTCTGCCCGACGACGGTCAGGCTTGGAGCACTCTGCACCGGGTTGGTGACCGCTGAGCACGCGGTCGTGCATGTCGCCGCGAGATCACTGGTCCACTGGATGCTCCCGTCGGCGACGGCCACACCGACGACGCGACCGCGGCCATCGGCGTTCACCGCACCGACGACAACCGTCGAGCCCCACGCCACCGGTGCACTCACGCCCGCTGACCCCGCCAAGACCGTGGTCGACCAGTGCCGCGCACCGGTCGCCGTCGAATACGACGAAACGGTCGCCGGACCGCCCGTGCCCGCACGCGGCCAGCATCAGCCCACCCACTGCGGCTACCGCGGCGACGACCGTGCCCCGTCGCAAGCAGCGGCCGGCGCGACGACGCCCACCACGAACTCGATCAGCCATGAACGGACCCCTTCGAGCGTCGCGCACTCGACCTCACGCCACGCGGAAACCTCGTGCGGGGCCGGAGGTCCTGCCTGGGTCGCGCCATGATCAGAACCAAGGGTGAACGCCTTGACCTGACCTGCGGTCTCTCTGGAGCGGACGACCGGGTTCGAACCGGCGACCTCAACCTTGGCAAGGTTGCGCTCTACCAACTGAGCCACGTCCGCGTGAAGGGCGAGATTAGCCTGCCGCTCATGCGCATAGGAATCTTCGGTGGCGAGCCCGCGAGCATCGACGCCGCGATCACCGCGGCGAGAACCGCCGCAGAGCAGGGCTTCAGTGGCTATTGGGTGTCCCAGATCTTCGGGTTCGACTCCCTGACCGTCCTCGCGATCGTGGGCCGGGAGGTCCAGGGCATCGAGGTCGGCACCGGGGTGGTCCCGACCTACCCGCGCCACCCGATGATGCTGGCCCAGCAGGCCCTCACCGTGAACGCGGCGACGGGCGGAAGCCTCGTGCTCGGCATCGGCCTCTCGCACCAGGTCGTCATCGAGAACATGTTCGGCCTGTCGTTCGAGAAGCCGGTCCGGCACATGCGCGAGTACCTGTCGATCCTCGTGCCCCTGATCCAGACCGGGACGGTCAGCTTCACCGGCGAGACGCTCAGCGCGAACGCGAGCATCACCGTTCCCGGGTCCTCACCGTGCCCGGTGCTCGTCGCCGCGCTCGGCCCGAAGATGCTCGAGGTCGCGGGGACGCTCGCCGACGGCACGATGACCTGGATGACCGGGGCCGAGACGATCGGCTCGCTCACCGTGCCCGCCATCACGAAGGCGGCGGCCGCCGCCGATCGCCCCGCGCCGCGGATCGGTGCGGGGATGCCGGTGTGCGTGACCGACGACGAAGCCGGGGCGCGGGCCCGCGCCGCGAAGATCTTCCAGATCTACGGCGTGCTCCCGTCCTACCGGGCGATGCTCGACCGCGAAGGCTGCGCCGGCCCCGAGGACCTTGCGATCGTCGGCACCGAGCCCGAGGTGCGTGCCGGGATCGGGCGGCTGGCCGATGCCGGCGTCACGGACTTCGCCGCCGTCGAGTTCGGCACCGGTGAGTCCGAGACGACGCGGACGCGGGAGCTGCTCCGCTCGTTGCTGTGAGCAACGCCGCGCCCCGCTCGCCGCTCGAGCTGCTCGAGGCGTTGGCGACGGAGGACGTCGAGATCGCCCCTGATCTCCACCATCTCGAGATCTACACGCTCAAGGGTCTGCTCACCCTGCTCTGGCACGGTGATCCCCAGGCCGAGCACGTCGTCGTCATGGGTGGCGGTGGCATGGGTGGGCTGCTCGGTCCGGCCGGCGGGCTCTACCACGACCTCGGTGAGCAGCTCGCGGCCGTCGGCATCGGGACGATGCGCGTCGGGTACCGCAAGCCGAACGACCTGGGTCGCTGCGTCCTCGACGTCGCCGCGGCCGCGGATCTCGCGACGCGCACCGGGGCCAAGCAGTTCGTCGCCGTCGGCCACTCGTTCGGCGGTGCCGTCGCGTTGCAGCTGGGCATCGTGCTCGGTGAGCACTGCGCGGGGGTGGTCACGCTCTCGACCCAGTCCGCCGGATGTGAGGACGGCGCCGCGCTCGGCGCCACTCCCCTCCTGCTGTTGCACGGCGACCACGACGAGATCCTTCCGCCCGACACCAGCGCGGTCGTGCAGGCGATCGTCGGCCACGGCGAGCTCGTCATCCTCCCCGGGGCCGGCCACCTGCTGACGGAGGCACACGACGAGCTCCGCGACCGGCTCATGACCTGGATCCCCGCACGCTTCCACGACACCTGACCGCCTGACCGCCCGGCCCCTTGCTCGTTACGGAGTCAGCGGTCGGGGACAGTCGGCGCGGTGACGAGCGCGGCGTCGGCCAGCGTGGTGACCTCCACGAGCAGGTCGCGGACGAGCGCGGCGTCCAGACCGGTGGCCAGCGGACCCCAGGGGCCGGCCTCGTCGCGCGTGGTGCTCGATGCAGTTGCAGACCGGGGTCCGGGTCGCGGCGCTGATCGCGGCGACGTCGGCCGGCGCGCCCGGCGCCCGGCCCGGGTCGTGCAGTGCGGTCGCGGTGGCATCGAGCACGCCGGAGACCTCCTCGAGCACGCCGCGGAACGCGGTCCGGGTCGGGCCACAGGTCTCGAACCGGACCACACCGCGGTGACGTTCGAGCGTCTCGATCGCGAACCGGATCTGCGCGGCGTCGGCCAGCAACGCGGCCCACGGCCGCCGACCTTCCGGCTCCCGCGCGGTCTCCGACAGGTACTGCTCGTAGGACGCGTGCGCCGCGCAGCTCCGCCGCGTGCACCGGTTCACCCGCAGTCGTGTGAGCGAGACCGAGGCGAGCGCGTGCGCGAGCCGCCCGTAGAGCTCGGACACGTTGGCTCGCAACCCGACGGACGCGCGCCGCGGCCAGAAGCAGAGCGCGACGACCGCACTGACCCCGGACCCGATCAGGATGTTCTCGAAGCGCACCAAGCCCGTCTGCCATCCCTGGGGCTCGATCAGGTTGAAGAGCGCGACCACCGCGATCGGTGAAGCACACCTGCCCGGCCACGAAGCCCACGACCTGGGGCGTGTACGCGGACAGGAAGAACATCACGACGACCATGACCCAGAGCGCGGTGTTGTCGAAGCCGACGAGCCCGAGCAGCGCCGCGGACAACGCGAACCCGACCGCGGTGCCCGCCGCCGCCTCGAGCGCGCTGCGGCCGGTGGCAAAGGCGTTCGAGCGGAGCACCGACATCGTCCCGAGCACGACCCAGAATCCGTGGTCGAGCCGGAGCTCGCCGGCGATGAGGATCGCGAGCCCGACGGCGATCCCCGCCCGCAGGCTCTCCTGAGCCCAGTCCGACGTGGCCACCGCGTTGGCGTGCACGAGCTCGCGCAGCCGGGCGATCGTGCCGCGCGTGCCGACGCGCATCGGGACCTCGAGCGGGATCGTCACCGCGTCGTCAGACGGTCCGTGACCGGAGACGATCACCGCCGCGTTCGCCAGCGCCGAGGCGCCGAGCAGCAGCAGGAGTCGGGCCGGGAAGCAGGCGTCGATCTCCTCGAGCACCCCTCCGGCATCCTCGCCGCGACCCAGCTCGTCGACCGCGTGGGAGACCACGGCCCGCTTCACGTCGAGGCATGACCGCACGAGGTCGTCGAGCCGGTCGGAGACCGTGCCGTCCGTCAGCGTGCGCTGGACCTCCCGGAAGGCCGACTCCGCCACGGCGGTGAGCTCGATCGTGATCGCGTTCGCCGCGGCCGGCTCGGTCGCGGCGCGCACGAGGATCGCCGCCCGCTCGAGCTGGTCCACCAGGAAGGCGAGCGCGGCGTCATGCGCGCTCGGCCCGTCCGGGCGACGGGGCACCGCACGCGGCGGCGACGAGCTCGACGATCGCGTCGTCCGTAGCTCGCAGTGCCGCGGTCGGGTCGTCGCCGTGCCCCGAGGTGTCGAGCACGGCGGCCACCGCGCCGGCGGAGTCGGCGGCCGCCTCCCGGATGAGCTTCCGCTCCCGCCGGGGCCAGAGCACGAGCGCGGCCAGCGTCGCCACGAGACCGGCGACCAGCCAACCGAGCAGCCGATCCGGGATCGCATCGTTCGGAGCGGGGACGCTCGCCGCGAGCACGTACGCGAGGATGACCGGGCTGACCGACGCGGAGAAGTAGCCCCCGAAGCAGCCGGCGAACCGGGCTGCGGTCGCTACCGCCACGCCGATCGCGGCGGCGAGGATCGGCTGGTTGCTCACCAACGTGCCGATGACGACCAGCACCGCGCCGACTGCGACCAGCACCACGTAGGCCCGGCTCCTCGAGCGCGCGGCACCACCGAAGTCCGCGAACCCGAGGAACGCGAAGGAACCGAACGACGGCGAACAACGCGGCGATCGGGTTGTCGACGCCATTGAGGAAGAACGCGAACAACACCGGCACCACGATCGCGACGCGCGTGTCGCCCGCCTCAGCGACTGCAGTCCCGGGTCGTGCATCCGGCGAGAGCCTACGCGAGCTACGTGCCGGCCAGGCGCTCCACGACCGGCGCGAAGGCCTCGAAGAGGTCGTCGCCGATGACGACGTAGCTCACGCCCCAGCGTTCGCGCCGCGCGATCGAGCTGGTCGCAGATCTCGTCGATCGTCCCGATGCACGTGATCCCCGACTCCATCGCGGCTTCGGGCGTGAGGCCGAAGCCCGGCGCCGCGGCTTCGGCGAGCGCCTGGCGGTCGTCGGTGATCGCGGCGAAGAAGAACCGGATCTGCAGCTCGAGGTCGTCGAAGCGGGCCCCGGCGCCCTCGCGGATCCACCCCACCTTCTGGTCGACCATCTCGGCGACGGAGTCCGACGCGGCATCGGGGGTCACCGCGCCGGCCCGCAGGTTCGGATTGATGCCGACGATGTCGGCCTCGCGCCCGGCCAGGCGCAGGACCCGCGGCGCGCCGCCGCCGACGAGGATCGGCGGGTGCGGCTGTTGGGTCGGCTTCGGGATGCCGTTGTAATCGGTGATCGTGTAGTGCGTTCCTTCGAAGCTGAACGGGATCCGGGCCCCACGATCCCTTGATGACCGCGAGCGCCTCCTCCAAGCGATCCACCCGCACGCCGGCCTGGTCGTAGGGCAGGCCGAGTGCGTCGTAGTCGACCTTCATCCAGCCCGCGCCGATCCCCATCTCGGTCCTACCGTCCGAGAGCCGGTCCAACGTCGCGATCTCCTTGGCGAGGATCGCCGGGTGCTTGTAGTCGTTGTCGAAGACGAGCGCACCGACCCGCAGCGTCCTGGTGGCTTCGGCCGCGACCGCGAGCCCGACCATCGGTGCCATCTGGGTGTCGACGAAGTGGTCCGGCAGGTACACGGTGGCGTACCCGAGGGCTTCGATCTTGTGCAGAGCTGCTCGAAGCTCGCGGGTCGTGATCGCCACCGCACTGCACTCCGAATCGAAACGGCTTCACCATGGGGTTCCTCTCTAGGTGCCGGCGAGCCGGGCGACGACGGGCGCCATCACCTCGACGAACTCTTCCGGAACGACGATGTAGCTCATCTGCCAGCGCTCACGACGGGACTCGAGATCCTCGATGATCTGGTCGACCGATCCCACGAGCACCGCCGGCGTCTCGAGCGCGACCTCCGGCGCCACGCCGAAGTGCGACGCGATCCCGGCGGCGATCGGATCCCGGTCATCGGTTACGTGTACGAACCCGGTGAGCGTCTGGATCTCCAGGTGGTCGAAGCCGTCACCGGCCGCGGCCCGGAGGTGCTCGAGCTTCTCGTCGGTGGCCGCGCGCAGTGAGCGAGCGGACCGAGTCGGGATGGTCCGCCTTCCCCGGCCCTCAGGTTCGCGTTGATGCCGACGATCTGCGCGTGCTTCGCCGCGAGCGCCAGGACCTTCGGGCCGCCGCCGCCCACGACGATCGGCGGGTGCGGCAGCTGGACCGGTTTCGGCTGACCGTCGAGCGCGTCGATCGTGTAGTGCTCGCCGTGGAACGTGAACGGACCTTCGGCCATCAGGCCCTTGATGACGGTGAGCGACTCGTCGAGGCGGCGCGATGCGCACGCCGGCGGCAGTCGAGGGCGAAGCCACCCTGCTCGTAGTCGGCGGTCATCCAGCCCGCACCGACGCCGAGCTCGAGCCGGCCGTCGGAGAGCAGGTCGATCGTGGCCGCTTCGTTCGCGAGGACGACCGGGTGCTTGTAGTCGTTGCCGAGCACCAGCGTCCCGACCCGCAGCGTGGTGGTCGCCGTTGCCGCGGCCATGATCCCCGGGATCGGCGCGAGCGGATGATCGACGAAGTGATCCGGCATGTAGAAGGTCGAGAACCCGAGGTCCTCCACCTCGACGGGCGAAGTTCCCGGAACTCGGACGCCGAGCGCGCGCTCTTCGCGATGACGCCGAAGCGGAACTTGCGCCCGCCCGTCACTACCGACCCGTGCTCCCGAAACCGAACGCATCGCGCTTCGTCTCGTCGAGCTGATCCACCTCGGCCACTCGACGTACTCGACCTTCTGGATCACGAGCTGCGCGATCCGGTCCCCTCGGTGCACGTCGTAGTCCTCGCTCGGATCGGTGTTGAGCAAGCACCTTCAGCTCACCGCGGTACTGCGGGTCGATCAGGCCGGGCGTGTTCGCGACGGTCACGCCGTGCTTCATCGCCAACCCGGAGCGGGGCAGCACGAGCCCGGCATAGCCCGACGGGATCGCGACCGCGAGTCCCGTCGGCACGAGGACCCGACCACCAGCGGCCGCGACGAGCGCGCCGTCCGGGCGCACAGGTCATAGCCGGCGTCGTCGTCGTGGGCCTGGACGGGCAGGGCGACGCCGGGATCGAGCCGGCGTGATGGGTACGTGCACCGCCGGAGACTACGCACCCTCCGCTTTTGGCGTCACTCACCCACGCATTTCGTGGGTACGTGGCGCCGGAACGGGTGGGGTCAGACGGCGAAGTCGCCGATCAGCTCGTCGCGCTGCTCGTCGGCGAGCTCGACGTGCGCCTGGTACGCGGAGTGCTCGACCGCGATCGCCACCGGGCCGTCGTTGAACGCGGCGCGCTGGGCGTCGGTGAACGCGAACCGCAGGTAGTGCACGGTGGAAGTGATCTCCTCTTCGCGGGTGAGGCGCTCGAGGTCGATCTCGACCGCCGGGCACGGTCTCGCCGGCAACCTCGATCGCGATGTGGTTCTGGACGCGGGTGAGCTTCGGCAGCCACTCGCGCAGCGTGTCGGCATCGGTGATCTCGATGAACAGGGTGGCGCTGAGCTCGCCGTCGTCGGGGACCAGCTCGTTGTAGGTCTCGATCTCGTGCGAGATCTGCTCGTCGCGCAACATCCGCTCGGCGCGCGCCATCTCCTGGATCTGGAAGCGCATCGTCGTCGCGTTCTCGAACACGATCGTCATGAGGTCGCCCAGCGCGATCCGCCGCTTCTTCTTCAGGGAGATGATCTCGGCGACGAACGCGTCGCGCTCCCGCTCGTACTCGCGCAGGTCCTTGATGTCGGCGTTCGTGAGCTTCCGCATTGATCGCGCTCCTTGGGCGTGAACGTGCGAGCGGCCCCGGGCATGAACCCGGGGCCGCTCGACACTTCAGTTCTCTGGAGGGCGACCGCCGGACCGTGGTCTGCGGCGCCCTCCAGCGGTTCGATGAGCCGCGGCTAGCTGACCTTCTCGAGGCCCTGGGTGAAGCGACCGGCGTGGCTCTTCTCCGCGTGGGCCAGCGTCTCGAGCCACTCCGCGATCTCCTCGAAGCCCTCGTCGCGGGCCGTCTTGGCGAAGCCCGGGTACATCTCGGTGTACTCGTAGGTCTCGCCCTCGATCGCCGACTTGAGGTTGTCGGTCGTCGGGCCCACCGGCGACGCCCGTCACGGGGTCGCCGACCTCGGCGAGGAAGTCGAAGTGCCCGAACGCGTGGCCGGTCTCGCCCTCCGCCACCGAGCGGAACAGCGCGGCGACGTCCGGGTAGCCCTCGATGTCCGCCTTCTGCGCGAAGTAGAGGTACCGGCGGTTCGCCTGGCTCTCGCCCGCGAACGCGGTCTTGAGGTTGTCCTGGGTCTTGCTCCCACCGAGTTCGGCCATGGTGCTCCTTGTTGTGTGTTTGGACGGGATTACTGCTGGGACGGGCGGGGTGCGCACGACGTCGCACACCCCGCGGAAGATCACTTCGACCGCGTCGGCGCGGAACTCCCGGCGGTACCGCGACGGCAACGTCGGGACGTCGGTCAGCGGCGACGTCGCGCACCAGCCCGCATGACGTGCACACGAGGTGGTGATGATCGGCCTCGACGTTCGGGTCGACCCGGACGCTGCCGGTGCCGAGGTCGAGCAGGCTGACCTGGCCGAGCGCCTCGAGATCATGGACCGTCTGGTACACGGTCTTCAGCGAGATCGTCGGCATCTGGGTGCGGGCGGCGTCGTAGAGCGATTCCACCGTCGGGTGCCGGTCGTTGCCGTGCAGCAGGCGGAAGATCGCCTGGCGCTGGGGCGTGACCCGCAGGCCCTGGGTGCGGAAGAGCCCAGTGAGCTCGGCGGCCGTCTGCATCAGACCCGCATGTTATCGACAATCGTTGTCGCTAGCAAGCCGTTGTCGATAGCTTAGGCCACCTTTACCCGGGCCTACCCGTCGGCCGGCGGCGCGGAGCGCGGCGACGTCGATCTTCTTCATGCCGAGCATCGCCCGCATCGCACGGTTCGCCCGCTCCGGATCCGGGTCGTTGAGCACCTCGGCCATCCCCGACGGGCAGACCTGCCAGGACAGGCCGTAGCGGTCCTTCAGCCAACCGCACTGGCCCTCCTCGCCCCCGGCGGTCAGCGCGTCCCAGTAGTAGTCGACCTCGTCCTGCTCGGCGCAGGTGATCATGAACGAGATCGCCTCGTCGAACGTGAACTGCGGACCGCCGTTGATCCCGATGTACGGCTGGCCGTCGAGCGCGAATTCGACGGTCAGCACGGTGCCCGGCGGACCCGGCCCCGCCTCGCCGTAGTAGGTGATGTCGGTGATCTCCGAGTTCGGGAAGATCGAGACGTAGAACTCGGCCGCCTCGAGGGCCTGGGTGTCGAACCAGAGGTTGGGGGTGATCCGGGGCATGGCTGCTCCTGTCGTTGCCGGCGATGCAACGGACCTGACCGCGATCTCGACCGAAACTCATCGCCCGAAGCTACCATCGCGCGGCCAGCCGGGCCGCGAAGCGCTTGGCGAACAGGTACGCGTCGCCGGGCCAGCGGGCCGACACGTACCGGCCGTCTTCGACGACGAACGCCGGGCCGTCGTCGGCCTCGGTCCCCCGCTTCGACAGCACGCGCGGCCCGCGGACGAAGTCACTGTCGTCGCGCAGCGCGTCGCGGACCTCGTCCTCGACGTACTCGGGGTAGGTGCGGTAGTAGCGCCCGAGCCGCCAGGCCGTGGCGAGGAACGCCGAGCGCTCCATGTACTTCGGCAGGCAGGTCGTCCGGTGCCCGTAGAGGAGGCTGCGCCCGGTGGCCGGGTCGACGGTGCGGGCGAGCACCAGCACGCCGTGGCAGATCGCGCCGACGGGCCGGTCGAGCGCCCAGAAGTCGGCGACCTTGCCTCGCAGGACCTCGCTGGCCAGGTACTGGCGCATCCCGCGGTGCGTGGCCACCGGGCAGGAGCAGACCGTCGAACCGGTCCGGCTCGAGATCGGGCCACGCGAGCGGCGATCGAAAGGATTCGTCGGCCTGCATCTCCGCGTAGAAGGCCTTCGGCTCGTCCTCCGCGCCGAGCCGGCCGAAGATGACGCCGTCGAGCAGGCGTTGATCAGCCGCGGGCGCGGCGCCGCCGGCCTCCGTCGCGAACCGCACCGCGTGGCCCAGCCGGGTGAGCAGACGCCACGGCACCGCGACCTCGGTGACGTCGAAGTCGCGATCGGGCAGCGGGATCAGGACGGTGGCGATCACCTGACGCTAGAGGAGACCACGCTCCTGGAGAAGCTCCCGGTAGGAGGCGGCTGTCGCCTCGTCGAACGCGACGAGGCGAACGAGGTCGACGGCATCGGCCGGGTCCATCGTCGCCACCGTGGCCACCGCGATCTCGGCCGCGGCGCGCGCCGGGTAGCCGTAGATGCCGGTCGAGATCGCCGGAAACGCGACCGAGGTCGCACCGACGCCGCGGGCGACCTCGATCGACCGGCGGTAACAGGACGCCAGGAGCGCCGGCTCGCCGTCGCCGCCGCCGTGCCACACCGGCCCGACCGTGTGGACGATCCAGGACGCGGCGAGCGCAAACCCGGGCGTCACGACCGCATCACCGGTCTGACACCCACCGATTGCGCGCGCACGCGACGTCGAGCTCCGGACCCGCGGCGGCGAAGATCGCGCCGCACACCCCGCCGCCCCGCACCAAGCCGGCGTTCGCCGCATTCACGATCGCGTCGACTCGCTCGACCGTGATGTCGCGCCGGACCACGTCGATCTTCATCGGCCCAGTCTCGCGACTGTGACGCAGTGCGATCAGGACGGTGGCCGCGACCCGACGCGCTCGGTCGCCCGCCGGGCCCTCTGCCGCCGGAGCGCCAGCACCCCGAGCACCCCACCCACGATCAACGCGACCACGAAGCACCCGAGGACGAGGTCGTCGGACGCGCCCAGCAGCTTGATCGCCGACAGCAGCAGCACCGCGACCAGGATCGGGCGGATGATGCCGTCGGGCGCCCGCGACGAGATCCGGGCCCCGAAGTACACGCCGGGGATCGCACCCACCAGCAACGAGCTCGTGAGCCCGAGCTCGAAGTCGCCGAACAGGATGTGACCCAGCGCGGCAGCACCCACGAGCGGGATGGCCTGCACGAGGTCGGTGCCGACGAGCTGGCCCGCCGAGATCGACGGGTACAGCAGCAACAGCATCACGATCATGAGCGAGCCGGAGCCGACGGACGTCATGCCGACGATGAACCCGCCGATGACCCCGATGAGGATCGTCGGCACCGGCCGGATCCGGATCTGGTGCTGCGCGCCATCGATCGGCACGACTCCGCGGCGCTGCTGGATCACCTGACGGACCACCATCGAGGTCGCGGCGAGGAGCAGCGCGATGCCGAGCAGGACCTTGATGTCGTCGGCCACGTTCTCGCCACCGAGCTGCTTGAGCACGACGACCCCGGCGAACGCGGCACGGAACCGATCCGATGCACAGCCAGCGCACCAGCCCGAAATTCACGGTGCCCCGACGGACGTGCACCGTGGCGCCGAACGGCTTCATGACCAGGGACGCGACGAGGTCACTCGAGACCGCGGCCAGCGGCGGTACCCCGAAGACCAGGACGAGCAACGGCGTCATCAACGCGCCACCACCCATGCCCGTCAGCCCGACGACGAAGCCAACCCCGAGGCCGCCGAGCGCCAACCCCCAGTCCACGTGACCGACCTCCCTCCAGAACGTTCCCCATCAGGTTACTGGAGATAGTGGGGTTCGCGGTCCGGAATGTCGGATACGGACGGGATTTGAGTCGGCCGACCTACGTCCCGAGCCGGTAGTGGAGGTGCACCACGCCCTGGGCGAACCGGTGCTCGTCGAGCAGCTCGAGCTGCACGCGGACGCCGTCCGGGAGCGCCGGCTTGCCGCCGCCGATCACGATCGGGTTCACGAACAGGTGGAGCTCGTCGACCAATCCCGCCGCGAGCGCCTGCGCGGCGAGGTCGGCGCCGCCGACGCTGATGTCGCTCGTCGCCGACGTCTTCATCGCCCGGACCGCGTCGACGTCGAAGGTCCGTTCGATCCGGGTCCGCTCCGTCACCACTGCGTCCAGCGTCGAGGAGTACACGACCTTCTCGGCCGCCTGCCAGATCGTGGCGTAGTCCCGGCCCACCGCGGAGTCGCCGGCAAACGTCTCGGGGTGCTCCCAGACGTGCATCGTGTCGTACATCCGGCGCCCGTAGAGATAGGTGCCGATGGGGCGCTCGAGGTCGTTGACGAACGCGTGCACCTCCTCGTCCGGGGCGGCCCACTCGAAGTTGCCGTCGACATCTTCGATGTAGCCGTCAAGCGACGTGATGGCCGCGTACACCAGCTCCGCCATCCTCAGCTCCGACGCGCGACGTAGGCGTCGCGGAGCTTCGGCTTGCGGACCTTCCCGTTCGGGTCCCGCGGCAGCTCGTCGACGAGCTCGACGATGCGGGGACGCTTGAAGTCGGCCATGTGCTCGCGGACGTAGGTCACGACTCCCTCCTCGTCCAGGTCCGAACCCGGGAGCGGCTGCACGAGCGCGTAGATCACCTCGCCCCACTCGTCGTCCGGGACGCCCAGGACCGCGCAGTCGACGATCTCGTCGTGGCCGAGCAGGCACTCCTCGATCTCGCGCGGGTAGACGTTCACGCCGCCGGTGATCACCATGTCGCTCTTGCGATCGGTGAGGTAGAGGTAGCCGTCGGGGTCGAGGTAGCCGGCGTCACCGACCGTGAAGAAGCGGTCCTTGTGTGAAGCCGCGGTCTTCTCCGCATCGTTGTGGTACTCGAAGCTCGACGCCGCGGGGTTCACCCACACCGTGCCGACATCACCGGCACCGAGTGCGTTGCCGTCGTCGTCGAGGATCACGAACTCGTTGCCGGGGAACGGCTTGCCGACGCTGCCCGGGTGCTCGAGCCACTCCTGGGGCGAGATGACGGTGCCGCCACCCTCCGACGCGCCGTAGTACTCCCAGACCTTCTCCGCGCCGACGAAGTCCATGAACGCGCGCTTGAGCGGGACGGGGCAGGGTGCCGCCGCGTGCAGCACGAGCTTGAGGCTCGAGGTGTCGTAGCGGTCGCGTGCTCCGCGGGCAACGCGAGGATCCGCTGGAAGTTCGCCGGCACCATGTGCGTGCTCGTCACCCCGTCGCGCTCGATGATCTCGAGCGCCTCCTGCGCGTCCCAGTGCTCCATGACGTCGACCGTGGCACCGAGCGCGAGATGCATCTGGGCCCAGTACGACGGACCCGAGTGGTAGAGCGGCCCGACCGCGAGGTGCACGTCGTCGGGACCGAGCCCCCACCGCTGCCCGCCGGCCGCGACGCCCTCGGCCCGGCGCCGGAAGTCGTCCTCGCCGATCGCGACGCCCTTGGGCCGGCCGGTCGTGCCCGACGTGTACGCCATGACCGTCGGCCAGCCGTCGCCGATGACGTCCGGGTCCTCGACCTCGCCGTCAGGAGCCTCGGCCAGCGCGCGCTCGTAGCCGTCACCCACGACGAGCCGCGGCACGGACGGCACGCCGTCGAGCGCCGGCAGGAACCGCTCGGCCACGACGACCGCGGTCGCGCCCGAGTCTGCGACCACCCACCCGGCCTCGTCGGCCTTGAAGTGGATGTTGACCGGCACCACGACGCCGCCGAGGCGGCCGGTGCCGTGGGCCGCCTCGAAGTACTCGATGCCGTTCGGCACCATGATCGCGACCCGGTCGCCCCGTCGTACGCCCAGCGTGTGGAGCGCGTGGGCGACCCGGCGGGCGCGGTCGTCGAGCTCGGAATAGGTACGGGTCTCGTCGTCCAGCCGGAGCGCGATCTGGTCCGGGCGGAGACGGGCTTGGGCAATCAGTCCGGCATTCATCCGTGACATGATGCCGCGCGTGGCGGACCAGGAGCTTGGGCCGATTGCGACGGAGATCGTCTACGAGGACGAGCACGTCCGGATCTGGACCCATCACCTCGAACCCGGCGTGGCGGGACCGCTGCACCGCCACGACCACGACTACGTGATCATCGACGTCGAAGGCGACCGGATCGCCGCCGAACCGGTCCCGGACACCGGGGGCGACCACGACGAGTACGTCGAGGCGCCCGTGAAGCGGGGCCGCAGCTACTTCCTCCGGGCGGGTGGGATCGAGCGGGCCGTCAACGTCGGCGAGACGCCCTACCGCACGGTCATCGTCGAGCTCAAGCACTCCTGACGTGGGCCTGCTCGTCGGCAACATCCTGCGCCACGCGGCGCGCGTGACGCCGGACGCGGTGGCGGTCACGCTCGACGACTGGGCCGTGACGTTCGCGCAGCTCGACGCCGCTTCGAACCGATCGGCCCGCGTCCTGCGGGAAGCTCGGCATCGGCCACGGCGACCGGGTGGCGTGGTGGGGCGACACGAACCTGGCCGTGCCGCCGGTCTTCGGCGCGCTCGCCAAGCTCGGCGCGGTCTTCGCGCCCATGAACGGCCGGCTGAGCCCCGACGAAGCACGTTCGATCCTCGACTACGCCCGGCCCGCACTCGTGGTGACCGACGCCGAACGGGCGGAGCAGCTCGCGGGTACGGGCCTCCCCATCGCGATGACGCGTGACCTGGTCCGCCACGATCGTGACGAAGCGGACGTCGACGAGCCCGCGCTCGATCGAGCGCGATCCGCACGTCATCTTCTTCACCAGCGGGAGCACCGGCGCGCCGAAGGGCGTCGTCCTGTCGCACCGGGTCAACTGCCTGCGCAGCTTCCCGAGCCTCGGCGTCGCCGCCGACGGTGGGACCGTCTGCATGTTCCCCCTCTTCCACATGGCGGGCTGGTCGCTCGCGCTTCGGCGTGTGGCAGGCCCGGCGACCGATCCACCTCGTGCGCACGCCGGACGCCGAGACGCTCCTGTCCGTCGCGGCGCGAAGGGGTGCGACCCGGATCTACGCGATCCCGGCGGTCTGGGCGCGCATCCTCGACCACGGGGTCGACGGGTACGACCTCCGCGCGCTGCGCGAAGCCGACACGGGTACCTCGGCCGTGCCCCCCGAGCTCGTGGACGCGATCCGGCGCGCGCTGCCGGCCGTCACGGTCCGCATCTTCTACGGCTCGACGGAGGCGGGACCCGGCACGATCCTCGGCGACGCCGACCTCGCGCGGAAGCCGGGGAGCGTCGGTCTCCCCCAGCCCGGGGTCGATCTGCGCATCTCCGACGAGGGCGAGGTGTGCCTGCGCAGCGAGCTCCTGATGGACGGGTACTTCGACAACCCCGACGCAACGTCGGCCGCGCTCGACGGGGACGGTTGGTACCACTCGGGCGATCTCGGCGTGCTCGACGACGAGGGCTACCTCTCGATCGTCGGCCGGGTCCGTGACGTGCTGCGCACCGGCGGCGAGACGGTCTCGCCGGCCGAGGTCGAGGCCGTGCTCACCAGCCACCCGGCGGTCAGCGAGGTCGCCGTGGTCGGGCTGGCCGACGCGCAGTGGGGCGAGGTGATCTGCGCCGTCGTGGTCCCGGTGCCGGGCGCCGCCCGGCCTGGCGTCCAGGACCTGCGGGAGCACTGCCGGGGCCGGCTCGCGGCGTTCAAGCAGCCCCGACGGGTCGAGATCGTCGAGGCGCTCCCCCGTACCCCGGCGACCGGCCAGATCCAGCGGACCCTGCTCGTGGAGCGCATCACCGCCCGGGTGGAATAAGGTTCCGGGCGTGGAGAATCTCGTTCCGACCCTGGCCGAGCGCAGCCTGGCCGACCGGCGTGAGGCCTACGCCACCGAGATCCGCGCCCTGCTCGACGCCGCGCTCACCGTCATGCGCCGCGAGGAGACCATCGATCCCCGGGTCAGCGACATCGTGCGCACCGCCGGGCTGAGCAACCAGGCCTTCTACCGCCACTTCCGGGGCAAGGACGAGCTGCTCGTCGCGCTCCTCGACGACGGGCGGCAACGACTCGTCACCACGATCGAGCGGCGGATGGCGCGCGCCAAGGGCGCGGCGGAGCAGGTCCGCGCCTGGATCGAGGTCGTCCTCGCGCAGGCCCGCGACCCGGAGGCCGCCGCCGCGACCCGGCCGTTCTCGATCAACGGTGATCGCCTCGCGGTCGAGTTCCCCGACGAGACGCTCCGCTCGCGCGACCGACTCATCGAGCCGTTCCGCGCGGTGATGGGCGACGCCGAGGCACTTGCGATCTATCACCTGACGATGGGCACCGTGCACGACGCACTGGTGCACCGACACACGCCCACCCGCGCCGAAGTGGACCGGGTCGTGGCGTTCTCACTCCGGGGGTCTGGCATTGGAACGTGAGCTGCTCGTCACGGGAATCGGCGGTCAGGGCGTCCAGCTCGCCGCGCAGGTCCTCGCCCGCGGGGCGACGTTCGAAGGCAGTCACGTGATGCTCTTCGGCGTGTACGCCGGCGCGATGCGGGGGATGAACACGGACGCGACCGTCGTGATCGGCGACGGCCCCCTGCTCTCACCGCCGCTGGTCTCGCACACGTGGTCGGCGATCGGCATGCACGACAAGTTCTGGGCGCCGATCGGGCGCAAGCTGCGCGACGGCGTGCTCGTCCTCGTGAACGACTCGACGTTCGAGACCGAGCTCGACGAGTCCAGGTACCGCGTGATCCGGGTCCCCGCGACCGACCTGGCCGACGGGCTCGGCAACCCGCTCGGGGGCTCGATGGTCATGGCCGGCGCCTACGCGGCGATCAGCGGGCTCGTCGGGCTCGACGCGGTGCTCGAGGGCATGCGCGGCGTCGATCCCGCCGTACCGCCAGCAGCACATCGCGGCGAACGAGACTGCGATCCGCACCGGCCACGCCTGGGGGCTAGCAGCATGAGCGTCACGAAGAGCAAGGGGACCGTGAACATCGCAGTCGAGACGTGCAAGGGCTGTGAGCTCTGCATCCCGGCGTGCCCGCCCGACGTGCTCGTGATGAGCACGACCGTCAACCACCTCGGGTACCACTACCCGGAGCTGCTCGACGGGTGCACCGGCTGCGCCGCGTGCCTCCTCATCTGTCCCGACTTCGTCTTCGAGGTCTTCCGAGAGGTGCGCGCACCCAAGACCGGAGCAACGGCATGACCACGACCGAGACCAGGCGCAGCAACATGAAGCTGATGGAGGGCTCGGAGGCGATGGCGGAGGCGTCGATCGCGGCCGGCTGCACGTTCTTCGCCGGCTACCCCATGACGCCGTTCACCGAGCTGCTCGAGCACTTCGCCAAGCGGCTCCCGGAACAGGGCGGCGTCTGCATCAACGCCGAGAGCGAGCTCGAGGCCGTCGGCATGGCGTGGGGTGCGCTGTCCACGGGGGCGCGTGCCGCGACCGGCTCCACCGGCCAGGGCCTCTCCCTGATGCAGGAGTCGTTCTCGGAGATCACGCTGGCCGAGCTGCCGCTCGTGATCTTCAACATGGCTCGCGGACAGCAGGACTACTACCAGTCCACCCGCGGTGGCGGGCACGGCGACTACCGCCACATCGTCCTCGCACCGATGGACATCGGCGAAGCCGTGCAGCTCACACAGCTCGCCTTCCACCTCGCCGACAAGTGGCGGAGCCCGGTGCTCGTCTACGGCGACTACCTGATCGCGCACATCCAGGAAGCGGTCGACATCACGCCGCTCACGTTCGACGACCCGCTACCGGAGAAGGACTGGGCGGTCGACGGCTCGCTCGGGGGAAGCGGCCGGTCGCGGATCATCTCGTCGCTCGGCTTCGCCAAGACGGGCCAGGAGTCGGCCGGGATCGAGCGCCACCTGCGCGCGATGGCGGCCAAGTTCGCGGCGATCGAGGCGTCGGAGGTGCGGGTCGAGACGGGCTTCACCGAAGACGCCGAGACGGTGATCGTCGCGTTCGGCTCCCCCGGCAAGTTCGTGCGCTACGTCGTGAACCAGCTGCGCACCGAGGGCGTGAAGGTCGGGTACGTCCGCCCGATCACGCTCTGGCCGTACCCGTACGAAGCCGTCGCTGCCGCGGCCGAAGGTGCGGAGCGGGTCGGTGTGTTCGAGCTGTGCGCGGGCCAGATGATCGACGACGTGCGGCTCGGGGTGCTCGGCCGCGCGCCCGTCACCGCGATCGGCGGGATCTCGACCGACGGCTCCGGCTTCGGCGTCGGCCCACTGCTCGACGCCGAGCTGATCCGCGAGCGCGTGCTCGCGCTGCACCGCGGCGAACCCATGCCACCGCTGCCCGACAACGAGAGGATGATGTGATGAAGCTCGTCGGACAGTCCAAGCCCGAGCTCCTCCTCACCGAGACCCACCACATGTGCCCCGGCTGTGGCGAGCCGCTCGCCCTGCGCGGCTACCTCGAGGCGATCCAGGAGCTGGGGCTCAGCCAGCGGACCATCGCGGTCGCGGGCATCGGTTGCTACACGAGCTTCTCGATGACGACGGACGTGGACCTCGTGCAGGCGCTGCACGGGCGCGCGCCGTCGGTCGCGACCGGCGTGAAGCGCATGCTCCCCGACTCGATCGTGTTCACGCTCCAGGGCGACGGCGACATGGTCAACGAGGGGCTCCAGGAGGTGCTGCACACCGCAGCGCGCGGTGAGGCCGTCACGTGCATCCTCCTGAACAACGGCGTGTTCGGCGAGACCGGCGGCCACATGACCGCGACCACCGTGCTCGGCCAGCGCACCAAGAACACGCTCGACGGTCGCGACGCCGGCTACCACGGCTACCCGATCCTCATCGGCGACCTGCTCGCGCAGCTCGAGGGCGCGGCCTACGTCGCCCGCGGCTCGGTGCACAACGCGGGTGCGGTGGCGCGAACCAAGCGGATGTTCAAACGGGCGTTCCAGACCCAGATGGACGGCGGCTTCTCGTTCGTCGAGGTCCTCACCATGTGCCCGACCGGCTGGTTCATCCCGACCGCGGAGGGCCCGGACTACATGAGCTCGACGCTCGGCGAGGTCCACATCATGGGCGAGCTCAAGGTCGATGGTGTAGTGAAGAGCACGGACGAGCTGCACGCGGAGAACGTGCGGAAGGCCATGGAGATGGAGCAGGCGCTCGCGCTGGAGGGATCGACGACTGATGGACCGCGACTGATGGACCGCGACTGATGGACTTCGACTACCCGCCCGAGGCCGAGGCGTTCCGGGCCGAGTTCCGAGGCTGGCTCGACGAGCACCTCACCGACGTCTACCGCGGTGACGGCATCGGCTACTCGATGGAGATAGATCCGGACCGCCTCGCCACGTTGCGGGCGTGGAACCGCGAGCTCGCCGAGGCGCGCTACGCGGCGATCGCGTGGCCCGAGGAGTACGGCGGTCGCGGCGCCGGGATCATGGAGCAGGTCGTCTTCGCCGAGGAGATGCACCGCTCGCACGCGCCGGGCACGCTCAACCCGCTCGGTCTCTCGAACATCGCGCCGGCGATCATCCAGCACGGCACCGAAGCGCAGAAGCAGGAGCTGCTCCCCCGCATGCTGCGCGGTGAAGACATCTGGTGCCAGGGGTTCTCCGAGCCGGACGCGGGCAGCGACCTCGCGTCGCTCAAGTGCACGCGCGGTCCTGGACGGCGACCACTTCGTCGTGAACGGGCAGAAGACCTGGAACACGCTCGGGCACCTCGCGAACTGGTGCGAGCTCCTCGTGCGCACGGATCCCGACGCGCCGAAGCACCGCGGCATCTCGTGTCTGCTCGTCGACATGACGCTGCCCGGCGTCGAGGTGCGGCCGCTCGTCACGATCACCGGCGAGAAGGAGTTCAACGAGATCTTCTTCACCGACGCGCTCGTCCCGAAGGACGCCTTGCTCGGGCCGCTGAACGAGGGCTGGCGGGTCGCCATGACGACGCTCGCGTACGAGCGCGGCACCGTTGCCAACCTCCACCTCGGGCTGCGGGCCAAGATCCGGAGCCTGCTCGACGTCGCGCAGGAGAACGGGACCGCGCAGGACCCGGTGCTCCGCCAACGGCTCGCGCGGCTCTACCTGGAAGGTGAGCTCCTCAAGCTGGTGAGCGACCGCGCGATCTCGGGCGCGCTGCACGGCCGCGACGTCGGTCCCGAGGGCAGCATCGCGAAGCTCGTCTGGAGCGAGGCCGAGCAGCACCTCGGCGAGGTCGCGGGCGACGTCCTCGGCGCGCGACGCGAACTCCGGCCGCTGGGGCCGAGACCGCGTCTACATGCGCGCCCTCACCATCGCCGGCGGCACCACCCAGGTGAACAAGAACATCCTCGCCACCCGGATCCTCGGCCTCCCGCGCAAGTAGCCCAGCGTTTTGGCGTCACTTACCCCACGTATTTCGTGGGTAAGTGACGCCAGAACGAGGAGGTGGGTCAGGGGATGGTGACGGGGACGTTGCTGTAGCCGGCGACGTTCGACATCTGGACCCGGCGCAGGCCGTCCTCCACCACCGAGTACTCGGGCCAGCGCTTCGCGATCTCCTCGAACGCGACCCGGCTCTCGAGGCGGGCGAGCGCGGCACCGAGGCAGCTGTGGATCCCGTGGCCGAAGCCGACCGAGAGCTTCATCGGCCGACCGATGTCGAAGCGATCCGGGTCCTCGTACGCGCGCGGGTCGCGGTTCGCCGCGCCCGTGAGCAGGAGCACCGGCTCATCCTCCGGGATGGTCACGCCGTGCCACTCCGACACCTCGGTGCTGCGCCGGCCCTGGTACTGCGACGGCGCCCAGAAGCGGAGGATCTCCTCGACCGCGCCGGGCAGCGCGCCGGCCGGGTCGGCGAGCACCTTCTGCCACTCCCCCGGGTTCCGGTCGAACAGCACCGCGCCGCCGCCGACGAGCTTGGTCACCGTCTCGCTCCCGGCCCCGGCGACCAGCACCCCGAACCCGGCGATCTCCTCGTCCGAGAGTCCGGCGTCCACCAGGCCCGAGAGCATGTCCGGCGTCGGCTTCCGACGCTTCTGCGCCGCGAGGTCCAACACGTACAGGATCGTGTTGAGGCCGGCCTCCATGCCGGCCTGCGTCGGCTCGGGGTCTCCGGGCTCGCGGTGCAGCATCTCGTCGACCCAGTGCCGGATCTGCTGACGGTCGCCGTCGGGAACGCCGAGGATCTCGCAGATCACCTCGACCGGGAACGGTCCGGCGAAGTCGGCCGTCAGATCGAACGCCGGCTCACCGACGAGCGGGTCCAGGTACTTCGTGATGAGCGTGCGCACCATGGGCTCGAGGTCGGCGACGGCCTTCGGCGTGAACACCCGGCTCACGAGCCGACGCAGCCGTTCGTGGTCGGGCGGGTCCATGAAGATGATCGAGCCCGTGGCCAGCGATCCGATGTCCGCCCGGGCGAGCTGATCGAGGGTGATGCCCTTGGTGCTCGTGTACGTCTGCCAGTTCCGGTGCGCGACAACCACGTCGTCGTAGCGGGACAGCGCCCAGAACCCGTAGCGCTCGCTGTGGTAGCAGGGCGCCTCGTCGCGGAGCCGGCGGTAGGTCTCGTACGGGTCGTCGAAGAAGTCGGCCGAGAGCGGATCGAACTCGATCGCGACGTCCACCATCAGGCCTCTTCCTTCACGACGTTGCGGTGTTGACGTTCTCGCGGGTCGTCAACGTGAGCGTGCGGCCGACCAGCTCTTCCGCTTCGGCCGAGGCCAGCAGGTCGGTGTCCGCCATCTTCGCGTACGTGCGTGCTCCGCTGGGCAGGTCGCAGACCGCGACCCCCCACTCCGGCCGCGCCGTCGCCACCGTGCACCACCGGAGTACCCGGCCACCGTGGCCGGGCCCGCGTACGTGTCCTGCGATCGCGACCGTCGGCTGCGTGGGCGCCGGACCGGGCGGCACGGGCGCGACCGGACCGGGCTCGGTCGAGTACACCCCGTAGACGTGCTTCGTCATGTGCATCCCGACCCCGCTGACGAGCCCGAGCGATCCCGGGTCGTCGCGCAGCACCCGGGCCATCGTCGCGATCGAGTGGGTGAGGTAGTCGCTGCCCGCGCCACCGTGGTACGGCAGGCCGCCGGTGACGGTCAGCGGCCGCGGGTCGTCTGCCGTGATCCCGAGCGCGTCGCGCGCGAAGTTCACCGACGACGCGAAGCACGAGTACAGGTCGAGGTGCGCGACGTCGTCGATGCCCGCGCCCGCGGCACCGAGCGCGGTCTCCGCCGCATGCGCCATCGCCGGCGAGCGCCACAGGTCCACGTGCTCGGCCACGTAGACGGGATCCGTCGCGTAGCTCCAACCCCGGAGGTACACGCGCTGCTCCACCGGGACCCCGAGCTCGTCCGCAGCCTCGTGGCTCGCGAGCAGCAGCGCGCCGGCCATGTCGACGTCCATGATCGAGACCATGTACTTCGTGTACGGGTAGCCGACCATCCGGTTCGACGGGCCGGCGCGTGATGATCTCCTCCGACGTCCGCTCGATCGGGAACCACGCCTGCGGGTTGTCCGCCGCGACCTGGGTGAACCTGGCCCACTGGTCGCCGAGCTGGGTGCGGTACTCGTCGAGCGGGACCCCGAGGTGCGCGCGCCGCGCGTTGCTCGAAGATCGCGAACGTCAGCCACGCCTGGAACACCTCGTGCGCGACCTCGGCCGGGTGGAACGGCGCCTCCCACGGGAACGAACGCTTCTCGTCCGGCTTGAACGAGTAGGGGTACCGCTCGCCGCGCTTCTTGAACTGCTTCTGCGTGTCGAGGGCCTCCGCCCCGACGACCAGCGCGACGTCGAGCTCGCTGCGCAGGATCTGCTCGGCGAGGTCCTGCACCAGCACCTGGGGCGTCGTGCCGCCGATGCCCGAGTAGAACCGCTGCTTCGGCTCGACCTTCAGCCGTTCCGCGAGCCGGCCCGCCGGGTCGTCGTACTGCCAGGTCTGGCAGTAGACGATGCTCGATCGCGTCGAGCCGATCGAGCACGGACTGGCCGACGCACGTGTCGTCCGCCGCCGAACGGGTCACGGCGTCCCACATGATCAGCGGCTCGGGCGCGCCGTCCGGTCCCGACCGCGTGCTTGTGCCAGGTGTCCGTCGCGACCCCGATGAGGCACGGCGACCGCGGATCCACCCGCTCCGCTCCCACGCGTCACTTCCCCTGCCAGTTCGGCGTCCGCTTCTCGGCGAAGGCCTTCGGGCCCTCCTTCGCGTCCTCCGTCTGGAAGATCGCCGAGGAGATCGCGCTCTCGTTGCGGTACGCGTCCTTCAGGCTCATCCCGAGGCCCTCCCAGACGCTGCGCTTCGTCGCCTGGACCGCGAGCGGTGCGTTGGCGGTGATCCGCCGGGCGTACCCGTACGCGGCGTCGAGCAGCTCCTCGCGCGGGACGACCGCGTTCGAGCAGCCCCATCTCGTAGGCCCGGTCCGCGTCGATGAGGTCGGCGCACAGCAGGAACTCCATCGCGAGCGGGAACGGGATCTGCCGGGGCAGGCGCACCGTGGTGCCGCCCCCGGCGAACAGGCCCCGCTTCGGTTCCATGACCGCGAACTTCGCCTCGGGGCACGCCACCCGGATGTCCACCCCGCCGAGCATCTCCATGCCCCCGGCGGCACAGAAGCCGTTGACGGCCGCGATGATCGGCTTCCAGATCTTGGCGCCCCGCAGGACGGCCTTGGTGCCGTCGTCGAGCCGGTAGCCGTCGATCTCGGTGAGCCCTTCGGCGGCGATCTGCTTCTGGTACTTCGTGATCTCGGGGACGTACTTCTTCAGGTCGCGCGCCGACGAAGAACGTGTCCTCGACACCGGTGATGATCGCCACCCAGGCGTCGGGATCGGCGTTGAAGTTGTCCCACGCCTCCCGCAGGAGCTTGAAGTGCTCCATGTCCGCGGAGTTGCGCGCCTCGGGTCGGTCGATGGTGATGAGGACGATGTGCTCGTCGTCGAGCTCGTAGTGAATCGGCATACCTGACACGCTAGTCAGGTACGGAACCGCCTCCCTTGTCCACCACAAGAGTAGGTTTCCCCCGGTGCGGATCTCGGCGAAGGCTGACTATGCGGTGCGGGTGGCGGCAGAGCTCGCGGCCGCGCCACCGAAGCAACCGGTCAAAGGCGAGCACCTCGCGACCGCGCAGGAGATCCCGCTGAAGTTCCTCGAGAACATCCTCGGGTCGTTGCGCACGGCCGGCATCGTCGCGTCGAAGCGGGGTGCCGAGGGCGGCTACCTCCTCGCGCAGAAGCCGGGTGACGTGACCGTGGCCGACGTGATCCGGGCGGTCGACGGGCCCCTCGGCGCGGTGCGGGGCGAGCGGCCCGAGGACCTCACCTACCCCGGCCCGGCGCAGCGGGTGGTGGACGTGTGGATCGCGGCGCGAGCCAGCCTCCGGACCGTGCTCGAGCACGTCACGCTGGCCGACCTCGCGTCCGGGAAGCTCTCCCCCAAGATCGAGAAGATGGTCGCCGACCCCGAGGCGCGGCACCGCCGGTGACCGACGACCACCAGCTGGCGGCCCGGATCGCCTATGACGCCGGGCAGCTGCTCCTCCAGCTCCGCACCACCACCGACGACTCCGCAACCCTCAAGACCGAGGGCGACGCCCGGGCGAACGTCCTGATCCTCGACGCGTTGCGGAAGGCCCGCCCGGACGACCCCGTCCTCTCCGAGGAGTCCGCCGACGACTCGGACCGCCTGGCGTCCTCCCGGGTCTGGATCGTCGACCCGCTCGACGGCACCCGTGAGTTCGGGGAGAAGGGCCGGGACGACTGGGCCGTGCACGTGGCCCTCGCGATCGACGGCGTCGCGGCGATCGGAGCGGTCGCGCTCCCGGCCCGCGACCTGGTCCTCTCGACCCACCCGGCCCCGAGCGTCCCACCGCCGGCGCCGGGCCCGATCCGCCTGGTCGTGAGCCGCACCCGCCCGCCCGCGGTGACCGAGAAGGTCCAGGCCGCGCTCGACGCCGAGCTCGTCCCCATGGGCTCTGCGGGCGCCAAGACCATGGCGATCGTCCTCGGCGACGCCGACGTCTACGCCCACGCCGGGGGCCAGTACCAGTGGGACTCCGCCGCGCCGGTGGCCGTCGCCCGGGCCGCGGGGCTCCACACCTCGCGCCTCGACGGCTCGCCGCTGGTCTACAACGAGAGCGATCCCTACCTCCCCGACCTGCTCGTCTGCCGACCCGAGCTCGCCGATCGGGTCATCGCCGCCGCGAGGTAGCGCGTCCGGTTTGTGCAGAGCCGCGCCCGGGGACCGCTAGAATGGCCGCTCCTATCGGGCGGGTCCTGACGAAAGTGGAGGAAGCGGGGATGGCGGATACGACGATCTCCCATCTCGACGCGCTCGAGGCCGAGTCGATCCACATCTTCCGTGAGGTCGCCGCCGAGTTCGAGCACCCCGTGCTCCTCTTCTCCGGCGGCAAGGACTCCGTCGTGATGCTGAAGGCTCGCGGAGAAGGCGTTCTGGCCCGCCGCGGATCCCGTTCCCGCTCATGCACGTCGACACCGGCCACAACTTCGACGAGGTCCTCGACTACCGGGACCGCCGGGTCGCCGAGCTGGGCGCCGAGCTCATCGTCGGGTCCGTCCAGGCGTCGATCGACGCCGGCCGGGTCACCGAGGAGCCCGGGCCCCAAGGCCATCCGGAACCGGCTCCAGAGCGTGACCCTGCTCGACTCCATCGAGGAGCACGGCTTCGACGCCGTGTTCGGCGGCGGGCGCCGGGACGAGGACAAGGCCCGGGCCAAGGAGCGCGTGTACTCCTTCCGCGACGAGTTCGGTCAGTGGGACCCGAAGAACCAGCGCCCCGAGCTGTGGAACCTCTTCAACGGCCGCCACCGCAAGGGCGAGCACATCCGGGTCTTCCCCATCTCGAACTGGACCGAGATGGACGTCTGGCAGTACATCGACGCGCGAGGAGATCGAGCTCCCGTCGATCTACTACTCGCACCGCCGCGAGGTGTTCCTGCCGCGACGGCATGCTCCTCGCGGTCTCGCCGTTCGTGAGCGTGCAGGACGACGAGGAAGTCGAGATGATGACGGTGCGCTTCCGCACCGTCGGCGACGCCACGCTGCACCGGCGCGGTGGAGTCGCCGGCGAGCACGCCGGCCGAAGTGATCCTCGAGGTCGCGGCGTCCCGCATCACCGAGCGGGGCGCGACCCGCGCCGACGACAAGTTCGCCGAAGCCGCCATGGAAGACCGCAAGAAGGAGGGCTACTTCTAAGCCATGGAGCTCCTCCGAGTTCGCCACCGCAGGGTCCGTCGACGACGGCAAGAGCACGCTCATCGGCCGCCTGCTCCTCGACAGCAAGCAGATCTTCGAGGACCAGCTCGAGGCCGTCGAGCGCACGAGCCGCGAGAAGGGCTTCGACTACACGAACCTCGCGCTGCTCACCGACGGCCTGCGCGCCGAGCGCGAGCAGGGCATCACGATCGACGTCGCGTACCGCTACTTCGCGACGCCCGAAGCGCAAGTTCATCATCGCCGACACTCCCGGCCACGTGCAGTACACGCGCAACATGGTCACCGGCGCGTCGACGGCGGACCTCGCGATCGATCCTGCTCGACGCGCGCAAGGGTGTGCTCGAGCAGTCCCGCCGGCACTCGGTCATCGCGTCGCTGCTGCAGGTGCGTCACCTCGTGCTCTGCGTCAACAAGATGGACCTCGTCGACTTCGACGAGCCGACCTTCGACCGGATCTCCGAGGAGTTCACGGACTGGGCCGCGAAGCTCGCGATCCCGGACCTCACGTTCATCCCGATCTCGGCCCTGCACGGCGACAACGTCACGCAGCACTCCCCCAACACGCCGTGGTACGGCGGCCCGACGCTGCTCCACCACCTCGAGCACGTGTACATCGGCTCGGACCGCAACCTCATCGACTCGCGGTTCCCGGTCCAGTGGGTCGTGCGCCCGATGTCGAACGAGTGGCACGACTACCGCGGCTACGCGGGCGAGGTCGCGGGCGGGATCTTCCGGCCCGGCGACGAAGTGATGGTGCTCCCCTCCGGTCTCACGACGACGATCGAGGGCATCGACCTGTACGGCGAGGAGCTCGAAGAGGCGATGCCGCCGCAGTCGGTGACGCTGCGCCTCGCCGACAACCTCGACGTGAGCCGCGGCGACATGATCTGCCGGCCGAACAACGCACCGACGGTCACCCAGGAGATCGACGCGATGATCTGCTGGTTCAGCGAGCGGCCGTTGCAGGAGCGCGCCAAGTACGTGCTGAAGCACACGACCCGCAGCGTGAAGTGCCTGGTGCGCGATCTCCACTACCGGCTCGAGGTCAACACGCTGCACCGGGACGAGACCACCGGCACCCTCGGGATGAACGACATGGGGCGCGTGTCCCTGCGGATCACCGAGCCGCTGTTCGTGGACGAGTACCGGCGCAACCGCACCACCGGCAGCTTCATCCTCGTCGACGAAGGCACGAACGAGACCGTCGGTGCCGGCATGGTGCTCGGCGCCTCCAGTCCGTAGGGCCTGGTCCATGGGGGAGGCAACGCAGAGCCCGAACGTGGTCTTCCACGCGGGCGCGGTGACCCGCGAGCAGCGCTGGGCCGCGACCCGCACCCGTGGCGCCACCGTCTGGCTCACCGGGCTGAGCGGCTCCGGCAAGTCGACCATCGCGTCCGCGCTCGAGCAGCAGCTCGTCGCCCGCGGGATCCCGGCGTACATGCTCGACGGCGACAACCTGCGCCACGGCCTCAACGGCGACCTCGGCTTCGCGGAAGCGGACCGGGCCGAGAACGTCCGGCGGGCCGGCGAGGTCGCGTGCCTGTTCGCTGACGCGGGGATGATCGCGATCGTCCCGCTCATCAGCCCCTACGTCGCCGACCGGGACCGCGTGCGCGCCCGTCACGACGCCGGCGGCCTGCGGTTCTTCGAGGTGTTCGTCGACACCCCGCTCGAGGAGTGCGAACGCCGCGACCCGAAGGGCCTCTACGCCAAGGCCCGCGCGGGTGAGCTCGAGCACTTCACCGGGATCGACGACCCCTACGAAGCACCGATCCACCCTGATCTGCGCCTCGCCCCAGGACCGGATCCCGAGAGCGCCGCCGCCACCGTTGCGGCCCTGCTGGACGACTGATGAAGCGGCCGGTCGTCATCGGCGCGGTGGTCGTGGTGGTCCTGGTGCTCGGAGCCGGCGTCGTCTTCGCGGTCACGTCCGGCGATGGCGGCAAGGGCGCGGCCGGCTCGAAGGCGAAGTCCACGACCACGTCGAAGCCGTCCGGCCACTCGGGCAGCTCCGGCACCACGAAGCCCGGATCCGCGACCACGTCGTCCACCGTGGACAGCGCGGACCCACCCGACCCGTCCAACGCGTACCAACCCGTCCCGCTGCCGGTCGGCGTCTCGGCCACGATCGCCAGCTGCAAGTGGGCGTCGGCCAACGGTGGCGAGCTCGAAGCCTCCGGGACCATCACCAACGCCGCGGGAGCCGACGACGTCTGGCTCATCACCGCGGTCTGGCTCCAGAAGAACCGCGACCAGAACGAGAGCATCGCCCTCCAGAGTGACGTGATCAACCTCAAGGTCGGTCAGTCGGCACCCTGGCACCTGTCCGTCAGTGCAAGCAGTGCGCCCCCCAACCTCTCCTGCGCCTTGGAGATCGAATAGCAACTCGGGGGGACACATGACCGACGAAGCACCGGTCGGATCGACCAATGACGACGGCGAGACCTGGGTCACGGTGTTGTTCGGCTCCTCGGAGCGCGCGCCGGGGATCGACGACGCGTCCGGGACGACGTATCGGGCTCCACGTCCCGAGGGCCGACGGCGCGCGTTCCTGATCGGAGGTGCGATCGTGCTCGCCGTCGTCGCGGTCGCGGGTGCGATCGCGCTTTCCAGCGGCACGAGCGGCGAGTCGGCGGGGCGCGCGCGGCGCCCGGACCGCAAGGTGGCGCTCCCGGTCTCGACGACGAGCACGACCTGGGACACGACGCCGAGCACGCCCAGCACGACGGTCGCGACCACCGCAACGACGACGGCACCGCCCGCGACCACGCCGACCACGGCGGCACCCCCACCACCGACGCCGCCGCGCCACGGCGGATCCCGCCGCGCCGAAGTACACGCCGGTGCCACTGCCGGCCGGTGTCGAGCGCGACCTTGACCGGCTGCTCGTGGCAGCCCACCGGCTCGGGCCGGTACGAGGCGTCGGGCACGCTCACGAACGGACCGGGCACGCAGCACGGATGGACGATCACCATCCACTGGCTCCAGGACGGGCGCGAGGTCGGCGAGCAGAGTGCCGCCGTGAACCTCGGGGCCGGCGCGTCGACCCCCTGGGAGCTCTCACTCGGCGCCCCCACACCGCCCGCGGACCCGTTCTCGTGTGCCCTGAGCGTCGCGTGAGCCGCTAGCGCTGCAACCAGTCGACGTAGTGGGCGAGACCCTCGGCCAGTGACACCGACGGCTTCCAGCCGAAGTCGCGCGTCGCGGCGCTGGCGTCGGCGCACGCGCGCGGGACGTCTCCGGGCCGGGGGTCCTCGAAGACCGGATTCGGTTCCCGGCCCAGGAGCCGGCCCAGCACGTCGAGCAGCTCCAGCAAGGTCGAGCTGTGCCCGGGCGCGATGTTGTAGACCCCGCCGCTGACCTTCGACGGGGCCGCCGCGGCGGCCAGGTTGGCCGCGACGACGTCGCTGACGTACGTGAAGTCCCGGGTCGTCAGCCCGTCGCCGTAGACGACCGGCCGGTCACCGTTGCGCAGCGCGCTGGCGAAGAGCGGGATCACCGCGGCGTAGGCCGCGTCGGGCCGCTGCCGCGGTCCGAAGACGTTGAAGTAGCGCAGCGCGACGGTCTCGATCGGGAAGAGCCCCGGAAAGCTCCGGGTGTACCACTCGCCCGCGAGCTTGCTCACCGCGTAGGGCGACCGGGGCCGCAGCGGCGCCGATTCCGGGGTCGGGATGATCTCCGCACCCCCGTAGACGCTGCTGGAAGAGGCGAAGACGACCCGGCGGACCCCGGCGTCGCAGGACCTGGTGAGCACCGAGAGCGTGCCGTGGACGTTGACCCGATCGGTGGTGAGCGGGTCCGCCACCGAGCGCGAGACCGCGCCGAGGGCACCGAGGTGGAACACGACCTCCCGGCCCTCGACCGCCTGCGTCACCGCATCGGCATCCGCGAGCGAGCCGACGAGCAGCTCGGCCGCTTCGTGCACGTTCTCCCGCCGGCCGTTGGACAGGTCGTCGAGCACCCGGACGCCGTGACCCGCCGCGACGAGCGCGTCGACCAGGTGCGACCCGATGAACCCGGCGCCCCCGGTGACCAGCACGTCCATGAGGGCCGGACGGTACCAGTCCGCACCTGACGCTGGTGTCACGTACGTGCGAGACTGCCGCCGTGACCGATTCCGAGCGACCGAAAGCCCTCGTGACCGCCCCGTTCCGGGGTGACGGACTCGCGACGCTGCGCGAGCTGTGCTCCGACATCGTCCTCGACGCGTGGATCGACCATCGGCCGCTGCGGCTCTACAACGCCGACCAGCTGGCCGAGCGCATCGAGGCCGAAGGGGCCAACCTCCTCGTCGTCGAGAGCGACTCGGTGAAGGGCCCCGTCCTCGACCTGCCGCTCGTCGCGATCGGCTCGTGCCGGGGCGACCCGACGAACGTGGACGTCCCCGCGGCCACCGAGAAGGGCATCCCGGTGCTGCGCGCGCCGGGCCGCAATGCCGACGGGGTCGCCGAGCTCACCGTCGGGCTCCTGCTCGCGGTCAACCGGGGCATCGTCCGCGCCGACCGTGACGTGCGCGAGGGCCAGGTCTGGCGGGACGGCACGATCCCGTACCAGCGGTTCCGGGCCTGGCAGATCGCGGGTCGCACCGTCGGCATCGTCGGCTACGGCGCGGTCGGGCGGGCCACCGCCTGGCGGCTCGAGGGGCTCGGCATGCGGGTCATCTCCTACGACCCGTACGCGCCGGACGCGACGCACTCGCTCGACGACCTGCTGGCCGAGGCCGACGTCGTCTCGATGCACGCGGCCGTGACCCCGGAGACCGCAGGGCTCATCGGGCGGGACCAGTTCGCCCGCATGAAGAACGAGGCGATCTTCATCAACTCGGCCCGCGCGCAGCTGCACGACACCGATGCCCTCGTGGCCGCGCTGCAGGCCGGCGAGATCGCGGGGGCCGGGCTCGACCACTTCGTCGGCGAGAACCTCTCGCCCGACCACCCCCTCTGCTCGATGGACAACGTCGTGCTCACGCCTCACATCGGCGGCGCGACGTGGGACACCGAGGTGAACCACTCCCGTCTGATTGCCAACGGTCTCCGCACGCTCCTCGAAGGCGGACGCCCCCCAACCTCGTGAACCCGGAGGTCCTGAGGTGAGCGAAGTCACGATGACCGCGCAGGAAGTCAAGGAGCAGGTGCTCTGGGCCGCGCAGGAGATGCTGCGCAGCGGGCTCGTCGAAGGCACTGCGGGAAACCTCGCGGCGCGCCTGCCCGACGGCAACGCGGTCCTCACACCGAGCAGCCTCGACTACCTCGAGATGACGCTCGACGACCTCGTCGTGTGCGATCTCGACGGCAACGTCCTCGAGGGCGAGCGCTCCCCCACGACCGAGAAGGCGCTGCACCTCGGCGCCCTCCGCCTCCACGACGACATCAACGCGACGATGCACTGTCACGCGAAGTTCGCCACGATGTTCGCGCTCACCCGCCAGGGCATCCCGGCCGTGATCGAAGAGTTCGTTGTCTACATCGGCGGGGACGTCGAGTGCGCCGACTACCAGACCACCGGCACCGACGACCTCGGCGAAGAGGTGGCGAAGCGGGTCGGCGACCGCAGCGCGGTGCTCATGGCCAACCACGGGCTGTTCGCGGTGGGCAAGGACCCGAAGCAGGTGCTGCACAACGCGCACCTCGTCGAGCGCACCGCCGAGATCGTCTGGGGCGCCCGGCTGCTCGGCGAGATCGTGCCGATCCCGGAGCAGGTCAACACGACGTTCCAGGGCTACTACCGCTACGGCCGCACCGGGAAGTTCTGAGCCGCGCTACAGCTTGCGGAGCAGGGTGAGGCCGTCGCCGAGGGGCAGCATCGCGGCCTCGACCCGGTCGTCGCTCGCGACCATGTCGTTGAACGCGCGGATCGCGACGCGGTTGGCGTCGTTCGGATCGTCCTCGATGACGTTGCCGCCCCACAGCACGTTGTCCACGAGAATGACGCCGTTGGGCCGGAGCCGGGGCAGCAGCTCCTCGTAGTACGCGGCGTAGCTCGGCTTGTCCGCGTCGACGAACGCAAGGTCGATGCTCTCCTCGCGCGGCAGCGAACGCAACGTCTCGACCGCGGGGGCGATGCGCAGCTCGATGCGGTCCGCGACGCCGGCCTGCTCCCAGTACTTGCGGCCCACGGACGTCCACTCCTCGCTCACGTCGCAGCAGAGCAGATGGCCGTCGGCGGGAAGGCCACGCGCGATGCACAGCGCGGAGTACCCGGTGAACGTCCCGACCTCCACCGCGTTGCGCGCGCCCACGAGCTTCGTGAAGAGCGTCATGAACGCGCCCTGCTCGGGCGCGATCTGCATCATCGAGATCCCACCGAGCGCCGCCGTCTCTTCGATCAGGCCCCGCTGCGTGGCGTCGGGGGGCGAGCCGTGCTCGACGAGGTAGTCGTGGATCGCCGGGGAGAGGAAGAAGGACTTCGGTGCGTCGGCCATGGCGCGCAGCGTAGGTCGAACGGCCCATTTCCCAGGTTTCATGGGCCCGAACGCTGTCGGGAATCGGCAATACGGTGACATACTCCGCGCATGGGGGGACGGGGGCGGCAGGCACGCGTCGCGTGTGGAGTCGCGATCGCGGCCGTGGTGGCCACGGCGTGCCAGGGGTCGTGGCAGACGACCGCGAACCCGTCGCCGGTCAAGGCGGCCCACATCGCGCTGATGCACACCGGCAAGGTCCTCATGGTGGCCGGGTCGGGCAACAGCAAGGACGACTTCGCCGCGGGGACGTTCAAGACGAGCATCTGGGACCCGACGACCGGGGACTTCACGTCCGTCGCCACACCGTGGGACGCGTTCTGCGCCGGCCACGCGTTCCTGCCCGACGGTGAGCTCCTCGTCGCGGGTGGGAACACCGGCTACCCGAGCCCGACGACCAACAACTCGAACACCGGGTCGAAGAAGACGTACCTGTTCGACCCGGTGACCCAGAAGTACGTCGCGCAGCCGGCCATGGCGACCGCGCGCTGGTACCCGACCACGATCGAGCTCGGCAGCGGCAACATCTTCACCGTCGGCGGCATCGACGACACCGGCCAACGCAGCAACACCAGCCAGACGTTCAACAGCACCCTGCACACCTGGACCGCGGACAAGGTGCCGCCGACCGCGCTCAACTTCATGCCGCTGTACCCGTCGCTGCACCTTCTGGCCAACGGCAACGTCTTCTACTCGGGCGTGAACGTGTTCGGGGCCGGCACCGCGACGCCGGGCATCTGGAACGTGACGACGAACGCATGGACCCCGGTGACCGGCCTGACCGATCCCGGCCTGCGCGACCAGGGCATGAGCGTCCTGCTCCCGCCGGCCCAGGACCAGAAGGTCATGGTCCTCGGCGGCGGCTTCCAGGACCAGCCCGTGGACGCGGTCAGCTCCACCGCGATCGTGGACCTGAAGTCCGCCACGCCGAAGTACGTGCCCGGCCCGGCGATGGACACGAAGAAGATGTACGTGAGCGCGGTGATCCTGCCCGACTCGACGCTGTTCGAGACCGGCGGCGGCTCCACGACGGTGCACAACGGCAGCCACCCGGTGTACAGCGCCCAGATCTTCGACCCCAAGACCTCGACGTGGACGAAGGTCGCCTCGCCGACGGTCCCCCGCCTCTACCACTCCTCCGCGCTGCTCCTCCCCGACGGCCGCGTCGCGACGTTCGGTGGCAACCCCGACGACGGCTTCGAGATGCGGATCGAGATCTTCACCCCGGGCTACCTCCAGAAGAACACCCCCCGGCCGACGATCAGCAGCGCGCCGACGGAGATCACCTACAAGAGCACGTACGCGCTCCGCACCACGCAGGCCGCGGCCGTCAAGTCCGCGGTGCTCGTCCGGCCGATGGCGGTCACGCACTCGACGGACCCCGCGCAACGGTTGGTCGACCTGCCGTTCACGACGACCGCGAACGGCGTCTCCGTCACCGTGACCAATAGCAAGAACATCGCACCCCCGGGCTGGTACATGCTCTTCGTGGTCGACGGCAACGGCGTGCCGTCAGTGGCGAAGTGGGTCCACCTCAGCTGAACCGGCTGGTTCCTCCGGCTGGGACGCCTCGCGCCGGCGGTCCCGACGCGACCGGTGCGTGCGCACGATCTCGACGAGCGCGTCACCCGCGAGGAACACGATCGAGATCCAGCCCAGCGTGCGGACCTGCCAGAAGAACGTCGGCCATTCGAACGTGGCCGGCAGGTTCGTGTGGAACTGCTTCGCCGCGATGTAGGCCCCACAACCGGCCAGGGCGACCGCCGGGAGCAGGCTCAGCACCGCTCGCCACCGCGGCCGTACCAGCACGAGCAGCACCGCGGCCCCGAGGAACACCCCGACGAGCGGGTTGACGAAGATCCCGCCGGCGATCAGCGCGAGCACCGTCGTGACGGTGATCCCGAACCAACGCGGGCGATGGCCGTAGGCAACGAGTGGCGACGTCAGCTCCGCCTCGACCCGGAGGGGAACATCGGCGACCACGAGTGCCCGCCGGCGGCGCCGACGACGCACCCCGGCGACCAGGAGGATCGCGAGGCACAGCAGCACCCCGACGATCGAGATCGCGATCGCGACGTCGACCGTCTTCTGCGGGACCCACTCCATCGACACGTCGAACGCGGCACCATTCGCGGCCGGCCGCACCAGCCAGCCGTTCCCGTAGCCGTCCGTGAGCGTCGAGCCGCCGAGGTCGCGTCCGTCCGCAGTGGCCTGCCAACCGGAGTTGCTGCTCTGGCCGAGCACCAACCAGAAGGGCTTGGTCGCGCCCGTGATCCGGACCTTCGTGCTCGCCCGACCGGTCGACAGCAGCTTGACCGTCGGGACCTTGGCCGGCTTCGCGGCCGGGGCCGCGGACTGCGCCAACCCGGCCAGGGAGGGCGTGGTCCACGCCGCGCCCCCGGCGCGTGACGCCAGGGTCAACCGGTCGACGTCGAAGCCGAACGTGTTCCCCGGTTGGGTGCGCAGGACATGGGTGCCCGAGCCCAGCCCGGTCACCGGGATGCCGGGGTCGGTGCAGCTGACGAGCGAGAGCGGCTTCAGCGCGATCGCGTCCGCGGTCGTGCCGACCACGCGGGCCGGCACCGGCCGGTTGTCGATGGTGATGAGGTCGTTGCGGCAGTCGTCCGGGATCGTGGCGGGCACCCGGACGGCCGGCACTCCCGGCATCCCGAGCTCGGCGATCCCGACGGGCATCGTCAGGTCGCACTCGCAGTACCACTCGTGGGTCGTCACGATCCGCACGTCGGTCACCGTGAACCGGAAGCGCGAGCCGGTGATGGCCGGGAACTGGACCGGCGCGGCCACCGCCGTGTTCGGCGCGGTGCCGTCCGTGACGGGCGGCACGTCGACGGACGCGCTTCTGCCCGGCGTCGTTGCTGATCGTGAGCTTCGTCGGCACCGAGTGCAGGCCGTCTGCCACCACCTGGAGGTCCAGGTGGTCCAGGGTGATCGGAGCGGGGAGCGTCACGTTGACGTGCTGTCCGTCCACCGTCGAGAACGGCGTGACCCAGGCGGTCGCGGGGTCCTGGTCGAGCGCCGCGGACGCGCGGTCCTGTGGCGCGCCGGACAGGTGCTCGGAGGAGGTCGCGACGACCGGACCCGTGTAGCCGAGCAGACGATCCGTCTCCTGGTCCGGGTAGAACGGTGACAGCCGTACGTCGCCACCCACCCCGAAGCTGCGGCCGACCGGGAGCGCGAACTTCCGGACCAGGGACAGCTCGGGATCGCTGCGGGGCGGCACCGGGATCACCCGTTCCCGGTTCATCAGGAACGCGAGGGGGCGCTGCAGCGACGCCCTGCCGACCGTCGAGAGCAGATCCGTCGGCATCTTGACGATCTCGCTCACCCGCACGTCGTGCGCACCGGGCGCGTCGTTGCGCAAGCGGATCTCGGCGAAGCCGACCGGGCTCACCCCGCCGTAGTTGATGAGCTGACCGAGGTTCGTGTCCCGGATCTCGATCTGGAAGGTCCGGAACGTCCGGCGCGGGAACTGCACCGTCTGCCCGGCGCGGGTACGCGACGCCTGACCGAGCTGGATGTCGACCGGCGCGCCACCGTCGAACGTGAGCACCGCGTGCGTGATGTAGCGCTCGTTCGGCTTTTCGAGCACCTGCACCAGGTTCACGTGATCGGTCGTGATCGGGTGGTCGAGGCCGATCCGGATGCGGTCACCGCGGACGTTGTCGAACGCACCGGTGCGCCACGCGGTGTTCACGTCGCCGTCGAACGCCCGCGTCGCGCGGTCCTCCGGCGTGTACGTGATCGGGTTGCCGTAGGTGGTCGCGGCCACGGACCTCGCACCGACGATCTGCGTCGTCGTGTACGCGTTCTGCTTCGCGTCCGGGAACATGTCCAGGCGGGAGTCGGACAGGTCGGGGACCAGCGGATGGGTGCCCGGACCTTCCGTGTAGCCCTCGGTGTCGGTGATCGTGCTCCACCGCCGGGCCCGGTCGCGGTTGCTGTCGGTCACGACGAGCGTCGCGCCGCGCTTGACGTCGGCCCGGAGCGCGCCGGGATCCGTCGCGAAGCCGGCCGAGTAGAAGACCAGTGGATCCGGGTCCAGCAGCTTCGCGATCGACGCGTCGACCATGCCGTCGCCGTCTCCCGCGATCACCACGGATCCCGTCGTCGGCTTGGCCGCCACGATCTTGGTCGGCGAGTCGACCGGGAACACCGCGACCGCGGGCGGGGTCGGCAGGTTCTGCGGCCCGCCGAGCGCCTGTTCGTCGTTGAACGGGTAGAGCGAGTTCTGGGTGGCTTCGGGCTTTCCGAACGTGATCGGCTCGCGCAGCCCGGTGGGCGTCGGCATGAAGAGCTGCCAGAGGAACTTCGGCCGGATGATCCGGTAGCGCTCGAACTGCAGGTCGTTGCGCAGCGCGATGTCGCCGACGCTCATCATGCGCGCCATCGGCGCGAGGGCGTCCGAGGGGAGCTGGCGATCCTGGATCCGCAGGTCGAAGGCGTTGAGCAGGTTGGCGGACGCCGGCGACCCGTACGGGATGAGCTCGCGCGCGACGTACGGGCGATCCATGATCCCGGGGGTGATCGGGTCGACCGTGTTCCCCCACCGGTAGGACGCGAAGTCCGAGCCGGGCAGCTCGAGCACCCGGGTGTCGTGCGGCTGCTCGTCGAGGTACTTCGCCGCGTCCTTCCAGTACTGCGGGATGTTCTCGGGTCGCTGCAGGTTCTTCCCGTAGAAGGTGCCGTTCCAGAGGGCCGGGAGGTTGACGATGACGAGCACGCCGACCGCCGCGGCGAGGACGAGCGCGAGCCCGCGCCGGTTCCGCGCGCCGAGCCAGGCGACGAGCGCGTTGACGCCGGCGCCGAGCAGCGCGGCGAGACCGAGGACGACCAGTGGCGTGGCGCGGCCGGTGCTGCGCAACGCGAAGGCCGCCGTCGACGAGGTGGCGAGCTGCTTGAAGACCTGCCCGAACGGGGTGGGGCTGTCGTAGGGGTGCGCTCCGACCGCGATGATCACGCCGACGAAGGTCAGCAGGATGAAGAACGCCCGGTGCCGCCAGCGCACGAACGCAGCCGACGCGAACGCGAGCACCGCGACGCCGTAGCTGACCACGATGTAGAAGGGCGTCTGGGTGTACGTGGTGCTGGCCTCGATCCAGGGCCCGAGCTTGTCCCGCCCGTAGAAGAACCAGTAGCCGAGGCCGCGCAGGACCTCGTTCGGCAACGACGTCCGGCTGACGGCCTGGAGCGTCTCGGTGTACTTGAGCTCGTCGAGCCCGTAGCTGCCCTGCGCCCACAGCCCCGACATCCACCACAACGACGTCACCAGCGAGAGGACGCCGACCTTCACGACGACGCCGATCGCGCGCCCGAGCTTCACCTCGCCCAGGACCCAGACCGCGTAGGGGATCCACAGGACGGGCGCGATGCCCGCGAAGATCAGCGCGGTCGCGTTGACACTGCCGACCACCTGCACCGTGATCGCGAAGAGCGCCGGGTACTTCCAGCCGCCCTGCCGTAACCCGCGGATGACGAACGCGAGCATCCAGGGCAGCCCGGCCCAGGGCAGCAGGATGACGGAGATGCGCGCCGCGTAGTCCAGCGAGTACGGGCTGAGCATGAACGCGAGCGCGCCGACGGTCGCCCCGGCGCCGCGCAGGCCCAGCGTGCGGAAGAGGTAGAGCATCCCGAGGCCGGCGAGGAAGAGGATGCTGCCCAGCCAGATGCGCTGCGCGACCCAGTCCGGCACGCGGGCCAGGTCGAAGAGCCAGTAGAACGGCCCCATCGGGAACAGGTACCCGATGTTCTGGTGGGTGACCGTCCCCATGCCGATGTTCGGGTCCCACATCGACCACGCGCGCTCGAGCACGCGAGTCGGGTCGAGGTAGAGGTACGACTTGGTGTCGGCCGCGACCTGGCCCGGAGACGTCCGCAGGACCGGGACGTACGCGAGGAGCGCGAGCGCGAAGTAGCCGAAGCCCCGGCGGGTGCGCGGGGACACCCGGTCGAGACCGCTCGGCAGGTCGGTGGCCACCCGTGCGTCAGTCAGCCCGGACGCACCTCGAGTCGGCCGTCACGGGTGGCGGCGCCGGAGCATCGCCTCGGCGGCGAGGACTTCGAGGGTTCCGCGCGCGGTGGCGGCCCACGTGAAGTGGGCGGCGTGCGCACGTGCACCGCGGGCGAGGCGGTCGCGCAGGTCCGGGTCCGAGAGCACCCGCGCCATCCCGTCGCGGAGGTCATCGCGCCCGTCGGCGAGAAGGCCGGACCGGCCCTCGGCGATCGCGTCGACGTGGCCCGCGATGCGGGTGACGACCGCAGGGGTCCCGCAGGCGGCGGCCTCCGTGAGGGTCATCCCCCAACCCTCGCGCGCCGACGCGCTCGCCAGCAGCCAGGCCCGCCGGTAGAGGTCGAGGAGCTCCTCGTCGCCGACTCGCCCGGGCAGGCGGATCCAGCGCTCGGCCCCGGCCTCGTGGATCTGCTGCTCGAGCTGGTCCCGGCGGTAGCCCTCGCCGACGATCACCGCCTCGAGATCGGGATGGGCGGGCTTCAGGGCCACGAGCGCGTCGATGAGCATCTCGAACCGCTTGACGGGCACGAGCCGGCCGGCCGCCACGACGAGCGGGGTCGGGGACTTGGGGCCGCCGGCGGAGAACCGGGGGTCGATGCCCGGCGGGACCACGTGGACCAGGTGGTCCTTGAACCCGAGGTCCACGACCAGCTCCTGCTTCGAGGACTGCGAGAGCGTGACGGTCGGGGTGCGGCGGTAGACCCTCGGCGCGATGCGCGATTCGAGGGTCCGCCCCATCCGGGCCAGCTGCGGCGGGAGGGTCATCTCCCACATCTCCGCGTGCACGTGGTGCAGGAACGTGATGTGCGGGCTGCGGGCCCAGAGCGGCGAGAAGAACGGCATGCCGTTCCAGATCTCGACCAGGCCGTCGCTGCCGCCGTGCCAGCCCATCATCTCGCTGAAGGCGGCACGGGGGAAGATCATGTAGCGGCCCGCCTTGCGGATCACGCGGTACCCGTCCCGCCAGCTCATCTGGGGCTGCCCGGACGCGAACGACGTGCGCATCGTCACCTCGATGCCGGCCTCGGCCCACAGCCCCGCCACGGTCGACGCGTGCACCTCGGAGCCCCCGGCCTCGGGGTCGTCGAGGTCACGCCACGCCAGCATCGAGACCCGGTGCAGCCCGGCCTCGGCTGCGAGGTCACCCAGCTTGCTGATCTCCGACGCGGCCGCGAGACCCGCGGTCCCCCTCACCATCCGGACCTCCCCGGGAGCGGCAGATACCCTACCTCGACCACTTCGCGGCGAACGTGGCGCACCCGCACGATCAGCCCCATCCTTCTCCCTCGCACCTCGAGCTTGCCGCACCCTCGACGTTGCCGACCTTCGGAGCTGGCCCCTGTGGAACTGACCGGCGAACGCCCGATGGAGGGTTCTACCCCGGACTCCCTGATCGCACTCCACGACGCCGGGTACCGCGAGGTGCTCGCCCGGCTCGGTCCGGGCTCCGTGCTCGACGTCGGCTGCGGCGTCGGCTCCGAGACCGCCCGGCTCGCGGCCCCGGACCGCCGGGTCGTGGGGATCGACTACCACGCGGAGACCGCGTTGCTGGCCGGCCGGACCTACGGCCCGGGCGGCACCGCCGGCAGCGACGTCGAGTTCGCCGGCATGGACGGGGCGAAGCTCGGCTTCCAGACCGCGTCGTTCGACTGGGTCTGCTCGTCGCACATCATCGAGCACTTCGTCGGGCCCGAGCAGCACGTCGCGGAGCTCGCCCGCGTGTGCCGGGACGACGGCACCGTGTTCGTGATCACCCCGAACCGCCCCGCGGACTTCGAGAACCCGTTCCACGTCTACCTGTTCGAGGCCGACGAGCTCGCGTCGATGCTGCACCTGTTCTTCCGGGAGGTCGAGATCCTCGGGCTCGAGGGCGACGAGGAGCTGAAGGCCGACTTCGCGGCCGCGCCGGACCACCGGCGACCGCCTCCTGAAGCTCGACGTCTTCAACCTGCGCCAGCGGATGCCCCGGAGCTGGTACGTGTGGAGCTACGAGCGCATCCTGCCCGCCGTCTACAAGATCCTGGGTACCGAGAAGAGCGGCGTCGGCTCCGGCCTCGACCACACCCACTTCTCGATGAGCGACGTCGTCGTCCCCACCACCCCGGTGCTCTTCGCGGTCGCCCGCCAGCCCCGCCGCTTTCCCGGAGCACTGACGCACCTCACGCCGGCTTCGGCCCGCCGGCCGGGCGCAAGCTCGCGGCAACCCCGTCGCTAGGCTGCGGCGATGCTCTGGTTGGAGCGACAGGTGGTCGCCACCCTCTCTGCTGACGTCGACCCGGAGGCTCCGCTCGCGGTCGCGCACTACGTCGACGGGGTGCTGGCGGTGACTGCCCGAGCTCCTCCGGCTCGGCGTGGCCGGTGAGTCCGTCGTGCTCGGCACCGGCGCATGGCTCTCCGAGCGACTCGGCTCGCGCCGCACCTTCACCGAGCGGATCGAGGGCTGGGAGCACAGCCGCATCGGACCCATCCGCCAGTACGTGCGCCTGCTGTCGTCCCTCGTGATCTTCAGCCGCGAGGAGCTGGCCGTCGAACCCTCGAGCACCCCGGCGTGACGACCCTCGAGACCGAAGTCCTCGTCATCGGCTCCGGCGCGGGCGGTGCGGTCACGGCCGCGACCCTGGCCCGGGCCGGCCGCTCGGTCATGGTCGTCGAAGAGGGACCGTGGGTGGACCCGGACCTCGTCGAGCCGTTCTCGCTCGACGAGATGGTGCTGAAGTACCGCCACCAGGGCGCGTCTGCCGCGCTCGGCACACCGGGGATCGCGTACGCCGAGGGCCGCTGTGTCGGGGGCAGCACCGAGATCAACAGCGGCCTCTACCACCGGCTCCCGCCCGAGCTCGCCGAGGAGTGGCGCACGACGTACCGCATCGCGGAGTTCACGCCCGCGGTGCTCGACACGTACTCGGACCGCGTCGAGAACGAGCTGTCGGTGTCGATGCTCCCGGGCGCGCCACCACCGTCGTCGGCCGTGCTCGAGCGCGGTGCGGCAAAGCTCGGTTGGCGCGCGGTCGAGTTCGCACGAGTCTTCAAGTACGACGCACAGGGGCGCGGCGCGAAGCAGACGATGGCGCGCACGCTCATCCCTCGGGCCGTGGAAGCAGGCGCGCAGATCGTCGCCGAGTGCCGGATCTCCAAGCTCCTCAAGGCGGACGACCGGGTCATCGGGGTCTGCGGCGAGCGCACCCGGCCCGACGGCACGACCGAGTCCGTCACCATCCACGCCGACCACGTCTTCGTCTGCGGCGGCGCGATCCAGACGCCGAAGCTGCTCCAGCGCAGCGGGATCCGTTCCCAGATCGGCGGCGGCCTGAAGTTCCACCCGACGATCAAGGTCGCGGCCCGCTTCACCAACGCGTACGACCACGCCGACGTGCCGATGCACCGGGTCACCGAGTTCTCGCCGTTCCTCACCATCGGCGGCTCGGCCAGTCGCCGCGGGCACGTCGCGCTCGCGCTCGCCGACTCCTCCGGCGACTACGCGGACGCGCTCGCGGCCTGGGAGGACGTCGTCGTCTACTACGCGGCGATCCGTAGCGACGGCAGCGGCCGGGTCACCGCGCTCCCGGGGTTCCGCTCCCCGCTCGTGACCTACCGGATGACCGACGCGGACCAGAGCCGGCTCGCCCGGGGCCTGCTCCACCTCGGTGAGGTCCTGCTCGCCGCCGGCGCCACCGAGCTGTACCCGTCGATCGCGGGCGCGCCGGTCGCGCGCCGGGCCGAGGACCTCGTCGAGTGGTGGGACGCGTTCACGCCGACGACCGCGAACCTGATGACCGTCCACCTGACCTCGACCGTGCGCATGGGTGACGACCAGAGCCGCACCGGCGCCGACAGCTTCGGCCGGGTCTGGGGCTACCGAAACCTCCGGGTCAACGACGCGTCGCTGCTGCCCGACGCGCCCGGCGTCAACCCCCAGGCCGCGATCATGATGATCGCCGCCCGCAACGCCGACGAGTTCCTCGCCAACCTCTGACCTCTGCTCGTTTCGGGGCGTCAGAGGGTCGCCATAACGACCGGGCAACGCCCCGAAACGAGCTCAGGGGAGGCGCTTGATCAGCTTGAGGGCACCGAGCCGGGCGGCGGACTGGTGCTCGGAGCCGGTACTTGCCGCCGAGCTCGCCGCGGTGGGCGAGGAACCACTCGTAGGACTCGATGACCATCGACGCGTTCGAGTGGCGCGGCTCCCACGCGAGCTCGGTGCGGGCCTTGGTCACGTCGAACCACAGCGACTCGCCGAAAGCAGCCAGTGGTACGGCGCGAACGGGGCGAGCCCGGCGTTCGCCACGGCCTTCATCGCCGCCCGGGCCGGGTGCGATCGGCAACGAGCGCACCCGCGACCCGGTGCCCGCGTGGTCGACGAGCGCCTGAACGTCTCGCGCATCGTGCCGAAGGACTGCGCGCCGACGTTGTAGACGGGGTCCGGGACGATCGGCCGGCGCGCAGGCACGCGTCGGCGAGGTCGTTCGCGTGCACGAACTGGTACTTGTTGTCGCCGGGGCCGAACACGAAGACGGGCGCGCCGTCAGCCACGAACTCGAACAGGATCGCCATGATCCCGAGCCGGCCGTGACCGAGGATCGTCCGCGGCCGGATGATCGTGACGTCCAGGCCGCCCTCGACCGCCTGCCGGCACAGCAGCTCGGCCTGGAGCTTCGCCCGGCCGTAGTCCTCGAGCGGGTGCGGGCGGGTGTCCTCGGTCACCGGGTTGACTCCGGAATCCCGAAGATCGCGCTCGACGAGGTGTGCACGACCTTCTCGACCCCGGCGTCGCGCGCGGCGAGCAGGAGGTTCGCGGTCCCCAGCACGTTCACCGACCAGAACGCCTCGCGGTCCGTGCCGACGGGACCTGGGCCACGTTGTGCAGTACCGACGTCGCTCCCGTCGCAGGCCCGCCGACCGCGTCGCCGGTCTCGGACGTCGCCCTGCACGAACTCGATCTCGACGTTCGGACGCCGCCGCGGGGCGTTGATGTCGAAGATCCGGACGCGCTCGCCGCGGGCAGCGCCTGGTCGGCGAGCACGCTGCCGAAGTACCCACTGCCGCCGGTGATGAGCAGGTGCGCGCCATCAAGCGCCAGGCCGCGGTCGAGGCACCAGCGGACGCTGGCCCGCATCCCGTCGAACAGGCTGACCTCGGGTCGTAGCCCAGCTCGACCCGGGCCCGCGTGATGTCACAGGCGATCGTGTCCTTGAGCTCGCCGAGCACGTGCAGCGCCTGCAGGTAGCGGCCCACGGCTCTGCAGGAACCCGTCGAGCGCCGCGGCGATGCTCGCCGGCGATCGCCGGGAGCTTGGGCTTCGCCGCCGGAGACGGGCAGGCCTTCGGCCACCAATGCGGCCCGCACCTGCTCGAGGATCGTGCGCAGCTCGTAGGGCTCGGCGTCGGCGATCCAGTACGCGCGGCCCGCGGCGACGGTCACGGTCTCGGCCGAGCAACAGGCCGGCGACGAGGTTGGCCGTGAAGGCCATCGAGCGGCGCTGGGTGCCCGGACCCGACAGTGGGAACCGGCCCCGGCGCACCGCGGCGAACCACTGCGTCTGGCGGGCGGGCTGGAACGGACCGTAGAACCACGGCGCGCGGATGATCACGGTCTCGACGTCGCCGCGGTCGTTGCTCCGCTGCACGAGCTGCTCGGCCTCGAGCTTCGAGCTGCCGTAGCCCATGTACGGGTGGAACGGCGAGTCCTCGGTGAACCGGCCGTCACGGTCGCGTTGGTTCCGCCAACGGGCGAGTTCGACGACACGTGCACGAAGCGGGTCGTGTGCGCCCGCCGGGCCCGGTCGATGATCATCTCGGTGCCGCCGACGTTGACGTCGAAGAGCTCCCGGGTGCGCTGGAGCGGGTGGATCACCGCCGCCGCGTGGAAGACCGCCGCGCCGTCCACCCGTCGAAGAGCCGGTCCGCCGCAACCGGGTCCCGGACGTCACCGATCGACGATCTCGACGTTCGGGCCGAGCAGCTCGAGCAGCGGCGCCTCGTCGGGCCGGTGCACCAGGCAGCGGACCCGCTCCCGGTTCCCGGACCAGCTCGCGCGACGAGGTTCGTGCCGAGCCAGCCCGAGGCCCCGGTCACGACCGCGACCGGCGACACCGGCCCGCGTGCATGCAGAGGAGACTCGGTTCGTCGGACACGGCCCTTGCTTAGCGGACCCTGCCCGGTTTGACCAAGCCCAGCCCGCGGAGAGCGAGGTCCCGGCGTCTAGGGTTGCCCGGTGCCGGGGAGCAAGCGGGGGTTCGCGCTGGAGCTCGCCGCGATCGCCATTGCCGGGTTCGTGCTGCGCATCGTGTTCGTGGTGTTCTCCCGGTCCAGCACCTACCGCTCGGCTCGGCGACTCGGCCTACTACAGCCGCGGCGCGAACCTCCTCGCCGACGGCCGCGGGTTCATCGACCCCTTCATGCTCCCGGCGACCCGCCAGGCCGCCGGGCACCCGCCGCTCTACATGCTCTGGCTCGCGATCCCGTCGCTGGTCTGGCCCGGACACGCGGCGACGCCGACGGTCCACATGGTGTGGTCCTGCGTGCTCGGCGCCGGCACGATCGTCCTCTGCGGTCTGGCCGGACGGGAGATCGCGGGACCTGCGGGTCGGGCCTCGTCGCCGCGGGTTCTCGCGGCGATCTACCCGAACATCTGGGTGCACGACGGGATGTTGCTCTCGGAGACCGCGGCGCTCTTCACGACCGCCGCCGTCATCCTGGTGGCGTACCGGTTCCTGCACGCGCCGAGCGGGTGGCGGGCGGCTGGCTGGGGCTGTGGTGCGGGCTCGCGGGCCTTGCCGCGCCCGGAGCTCGTGCTCGCCCTCCCGCTCGTGCTCGCGCCGCTGGTCCTGTTCCGGCGGGAGGTCGCATGGAAGCAGCGACTCCTCTGGCTGGCCGGCGGCGACCGTCGCGACCGCGGTCTGCATCACCCCCTGGGTCGGATACAACCTGAGCCGCTTCGACCGACCCGTGTACATGTCCGACAACTTCGGGAGCACGCTCGCGGCCGCGAACTGCGACGCCACGTTCTACGGCAACGACGTCGGCTACAAGAACTACGAGTGCGCACGTGTCGTGTCCGAGCGGGAGACGGCCGCGCACCCGCACTGGGCCGGCTTCGACGAGTCCGTGCGCGACTTCTACATGCGCCAGGCCGCGACCACGTACGTCAAGAACCACCCCGGCCGCATCCCGATCGTGCTCGCGGCCCGCTGGGCGCGCATCGTGGGCGTCTACGCGCCGTTCCAGGAGATCTCGGACAACCGCTTCCTCCTGGACCAGCCCACCTGGCTCGGTGACCTGCTCCTCTTCAGCTATTACGTGGTGATCGTGCTCGCGATCGCGGGTGTCGTCGTCATGCGCAAGCGCCGGTTGCCCATCTGGCCTCTCCTCGCGATCCCGGTGATCGTGCTGATCTCCGTCTCGGTCACGTTCGCCCAGGTGCGCTACCGCGCGCCGGCCGAGGTCGCGTTCGTCCTCGCCGCCGCGGTGGCCCTCGACGCAGCCTTCTCCCGCGTGCGCCGGAACCGGGAGCAGACCGCGGCGCCACCCGAGCCCGAGACGGTCGGGGTGTCCTGATGGCCGCCAGCAGCGAGATCCGACCCCAGACCGAGCCGCACAGCCGGTTCCCGTGCTTCGACGGCCTGCGCGCGCTCGCGGCACTGTCGATCGTCGTCACTCACGTCGCATTCGCGAGCGGTGCGAACAGCGCGAGCATCCTCGGGGTCTTCTTCGCCCGGATGGACGGCGGCGTCGCCGTGTTCTTCGTGCTGTCCGGCTTCCTGCTCTACCGGCCGTTCATCGTCGCCCACGTGCGCGACCGGCCCGCGCCCTCGGCCGGCCCGTTCCTGTGGCGCCGCTTCCTCCGCATCTACCCCGCGTACTGGCTCGTGGTCACGGTCGTCATCTTCGTCTTCGCCGACAAGTCGATCACGTCGGCCAAGGTCTTCTTCCTCGACTACAGCCTGTTGAACGTCTACTTCACGAAGTACGCGTTCGGCCCGCTCGTCCAGTCGTGGACGCTCTCCGCCGAGGTCGCGTTCTACGTGCTCGTGCCGATCTGGGCGTACCTCGTGTCACGCCGGACCGCGGGGACACCGCAGCGGCGTCTGCGCCGCGAGATCATCGGCATCGCGGTGCTCGTGCTCATCTCGACCGCGTACAAGGCGTTCGTGATGAGCGCCGACCTGCCGTTCGGGCGGGTCGGCCAGCTCAAGCAGCTGCTCCCCTGGTGGCTCGACATGTTCGGCGTCGGGATGCTCTTCGCGGTCGGCAGCGTGGCCGTTGCGGAGCTGGGTTGGTCCACTCCCCTGCGCCTCGACCGCCGCTGGGCGCCCGGAGTGTGCTGGACCCTCGCGGTCGCGAGCTTCTGGATCGTCGCGTCGGGCATCGGGCTGCCCTGGACCACCCCCGCGATCCCACTGCACCTCCTCTGGGCCCAGCACTACCTGTACGCGCTGACCGCGGCCCTGCTGGTGCTCCCCGCGGTGTTCGGCCCGCAGGCCCGTGACACGAGTGCGATCCGCCGGTTCCTCACGACCCGGGTGATGGTGTACCTCGGGGTGGTCTCGTACGGGATCTACCTGTGGCACGACCCGTGGATCGACCGGTTCCTTTCGTGGACCAACCAGCAGACGTTCACCGTGTACCACGGCGACGTCCCCTTCGCCTGGCACACGTCTGCGTACATCAGCGTGCCGTTCTTCACGTTCCTGTTCGCGGTGCTCGCGCTCACCATCCCGACTGCGTCGCTCAGCTGGTACGGCCTGGAACGCCCGCTGCAGAAGCTGAAGCACGTCGTCGGCCACCCGGTGCGATCGGGCTGAGCGTCACCTACGTCTGCAACGGCGCGACGAACACGCCGACCGTCTCGTGGTCGCGCGCGTGCGCCAGCGCGGTGTAGCGGGCGACGCGGGCCTGCAGCGCGGGCGCCAGGGAGAGCGCATCCGCCTGGTCGGCCGTCACGAGCACCCCGTCGCCGAGCAGGATGCCGGGGTCGCGGCGCCCGGCGTCCGTGGCCAGCGCCTGGAACTGCCCGTCGTGCACGAGCTGCTCACCCTTCGGGCTCAGGTGGACCGCGCCGGCCCGGATGTCGATGCTCAGCTGGGTCCCGAGGCGGCGCAGCTCGGCTCGCTCGGCGCGGGTCAGCCCCGAGCGGTACGCGACGCGCGTGCCGGGCCCGGAGTAGGTCCTCGCCCGGTCCCCGGTGATGGAGAAGATCCGCACCCGGGCGCCGGCACCGGCCGCGTCCCGGCCCGGACCCAGCTGGCGGATCAGCGTCTTGTCGGTCACGACGAACGGCACGCCGAGATGTTGCAGCTCCGACATGAGCGGCGCGCTGTACGGGTCGCCGAACGTGATGTCGTGCACGTCGAGCAGCAACGGGCCGCGCAGGTGCGCGTGCGCGAGCTGCCGGTTGATCGACCGGACCACGGGGATGGCGTACCGGTCCCCGGCGGGGCCGGCGTGGGCGTCGTGGGTCGGCAAGTTCGCGATGGAGAAGATCAGGCACAGCGCGGCGAGCACTCCGACCACCGGTACGACGCGCTTCGCGGCCGTTGCGGTCCACGCCCGCGCGAGGCCGGCGACGATCGTGAACAGGATGAAGGCGCCGAGCGGCCACAGCCACCGGAACTGGTGGGCGGCGACCCCGAAGATGTCCGTGGGGATCCGGACCGCGGTGAAGAGCCCGGCCGCGAGCGCGACGAGCACCGTGAGCGCGGCCGCGCCGGTGACGACGTCGCGCCGGTGGCGGCCGAGGAGCCCGATGCCCACGATCACCACCAGCAGGATCACCAGGGACACCAGCGCCACCCCGAGGCCCGGCAGCGACGCCAGCCCGATGCCCTCGGGCCCGCCGTGGGGTCCGCCGACCGCTTCGGTGAACGCGCCGGTGAAGCCGGACCGGCTCCAGAACGGCGGGATGCTGAGCACGTTGGCCATCACCTGCACCGCGTGCCGGGGACCGAGCAGGTGCTCACCCGACCCCGAGCCCGACGCGGCGAGACCGCTCAGGTTCCCGTCCCGGAAGAGCTGCTCGAACACGGGTTGGACCCAGGCCACGACTGCGACCGCCGCGGCGATCCCGAGGACGCGCAGGGTCCGCTGCCGATCGTCGGGCGGGACCGGTTCCGTCCGGTGCCGGCGGCGCGTCACGAGCACGAGCCCGACGACGCCCCACGCGCTCAACGCGCCGACGAGCACGACGTAGGTCAGGTGGGTCTGCGTGATGAGGCTCGCGAGGCCGACGGCCCACGGCAGCGCTGCGAGGTCCCCGCACGAGAGCGACCACGCCACGAAGACGAAGCAGAGGAACGGGAGAAGGAGGGCGTGCGGCTGCCAGGGGTCGAAGAGCAGCAGGCTGCCCATCGACCACGTCAGGATGCTGGTGGCGAGCATCGCGGCGGCGACGAGCAGTCCCCCACCTCGCCGGAACGCGCACCACGCGATGCCGAGGACGCTCAGGACGTTCAGCAGACCGGTGCCGATCGCCACGCCGGCTGCACCGCCGAACACCGTGACCGGGACCGCGAGCGCGTCGAAGAAGAGCGGTCCGGGATTGTTGATGTCCCGCCCGGTGCTGAGCGATGCCGACGTCCAGGTGCCGAGAAACGGGATGTGGCTGCTGAACACGTCACGCGAGCGCAGCACGAAGTACGCGTCGTCACCGACCGGCACCCAGTGGTCGAGGATCGAGCGCACGACGGCCACGACGATCGGGATGATCGCGAGCGCGACCGTGAGCATCCACAGCCGCGACCAACGGCTCGTGGTCGTCGGGGACGCCGCCGGCGCGGCCACCTGGGTGCTCACGGGGTCTCCCTCGCCGACGGACCGCGGAGCGGTGCGATGAAGACCCCGATCGTCGCGCGGTTCCATCGCGTCGCCAGGTACGCGCGTCGCGCCGACGGCTTGCCGGTGGCCTCGAGTGCTTCCAGCTCGCGATGCTGCGCCGCATCGAGGCCCGCATGGAACGCGATGCGCTTCCAGCCCGGCGGGGTGACGGTGGCGGCGTCGCCGATCCGGTAGATCACCCGGGCCCGGGCGTTGTGGCCGTTGTAGCGCCGGGCCGGGCCGACCTGGCGCACCTGCGTCGCGTCGGTGGTGACGAACTTCACGCCGCTGCGCTGCAGCTGAGCCAGCAACGGGGTGCTGAACGGCTCGAGGAAGAGCGCGTTCGAGAAGTCCGTCAGCAGCGGGCCGCGCGGCGGGTGCGCGGCGATCTGGTGGTCGATGTCGCGCAGCACCGGCTCGGCCCAGAGGTTGAGGTTGGGACCGACGCCCGCGTTGTAGGTCGGGATGGTCAGCACGGTGAGCAGCGCCACGAGCCCGATGCCGATGCCGATCACGGCCCGGTCGCGGGCCGAAACCGGACTGGGCCCGGAGGCGGTGACGCCGTCCGGTCCCACGCGCTCGTCGTCGGGGCGCGGTGTCCCGGCAAATCGTCGGAGCACCACCGCGAGCAAGGAGAACACGCTGAACGCGCCGAGCGGCCACAGCCACCGGAAGTTGTGCGCAGCGACCCCGAACACCTCGATCGGGATGCGCGTCGCGGTGAAGTACCCGACCGCGAGCCCGACGAGCGCGACGACGATCGCCGCCACCGCGGTGTGGTCCCGATGCCGTCGCCGCGAGCCATGCACCGATCAGGAGCACCACGCCGAGTGCAACCAGTGACGCGAGTGCGAGCTCGAGCGACGGGAGCTGCTTCAGCCCGACCCCACCCGGACCACCCGTCGCGGTGCCGAAGGGTGCGAGCGTGTCGGCGAATGAGGGCCGTACCCAGAACGGCGGCAGGCTGACCACGCTCGCCATGACCCGCGCGGCGCGCCCACCCCCGAGCGTGGGTCCGGTCGCTTCACTCGACACGCGTCAGCAGGTGGAGGAGGTTGCCGTCGCGGAAGAGCTGGTCCACCACCGGCTGGATCCAGGTCACGACGACGACGAGCGCGGTGATCGCGCCGCTGATCGCAAGCCGCCGGCGCAACGCCGCGCCGCTCTCCTCGCCGGCCTTCACCCGCAGGCGGAGCCTCCAGGCGAGCCCGAGCACCCCCACGAGACCCAGCGTCGGGACGAGGATACGAGTAGCTCACGTGGGTCTGCACCAGCAGCGTCGCGACGCCGACCGCGACGGGCAGCAGCACGAGATCGCCGTCGGCGAGACCCCACGCGAGGAACAGGAAGCAGAGGAACGGCAGCAGCAGCGCGTGCGGCTGCCACGGCTCGAACAGGAGCTCACTGCCCATCGCCCACGTCAGCCCGCCCGTGACCACGGCGGCCGGCACGAGGAGGAGGAGGCCGCCGCGGCGGTACGCGACCCAGCCCGCGCCCGCGATCGCGAACGAGTTGATGATGCCGATGCCGATGGCGACGCCCGCGGTGCTACCGAACAGCCGCACCGGCACGGCCAGCAGGTCGAAGAGCAGCGGGCCCGGATGGTTGAGGTGCTGCTTCGCGTTCAGCGACGCGGAGGTGGCCATGCCGACGAGCGGGATCTGGCGGGAGAACACGTCCGTGGCGCGGATGCTGAAGTACGCATCGTCGCTCAGCGGCACCCAGCCCCGGGCCACGGTCCGCACGGTCGCGATCACGACGGGGAGCACCGCGAGCACGACCACGCCCACCGCGATCAGCGTCTGGCGGGAGGCTCGGCGGCGCCCGGACGGGTTCGGACGCAGCCGCGGCACGGGCGAGACCCTACCGTTCCCGCGGCCGGAAACTGTGGGCGGTATGCCAAGATGCTCCGGTGTCGCGCCGGGTGACTCTTCCCCACGTCGACGCGCTCGACGGCCTCCGCGGCGCCGCCGTTGCGGGCGTGCTCTTCTTCCACGGTGGGCACCTCACCGGGGGCTATCTCGGCGTCGACCTGTTCTTCGTGCTGTCGGGATTCCTGATCACCTCCCTGCTGCTCGTCGAGGGTCGGGAGCACGACGGGATCGCGCTCGGGGGGTTCTGGGCCCGGCGCGCGCGACGCCTGCTCCCCGCGCTCGCGGGCCTCATCGTCGGGGTCGCGCTCTACTGCGTGCTCTTCGCCCAACCGTCGGACCTGTCCCGCATCCGCGGCGACGCGCTGGCCACGATCGCCTACGTCGCGAACTGGCACGCCATCGCCTCGGGCCAGGACTACTGGGCGCTGTTCCGGACCCCGTCACCGCTCGAGCACACCTGGAGCCTGGCGATCGAGGAGCAGTTCTACCTGGTCTGGCCGCTGGTCTTCACCGGGCTGCTCGCGTGGTGGAAGCGCCGCACCCCGCAGGCGGTCCTCGTCGTCGCGCTGCTCGGCGCGGCCGCGTCGACCGCGCTGATGGTCCTGCTCTACGACCCCGCGAACTCGTCGCGCGTGTACTACGGCACCGACACCCGGGCCACCGGCATCCTCCTCGGTGCCGCGCTCGCCGCCGCGCTCGCGTGGCGCGGTCCGCTCACGAGCCGCGCCGGTCGGATCGGCCTCGAGGTCGCCGGATGGGTCGGCGCGATCACCCTCGCGATCGCGTGGACCCGACTCGGCGGTCAGTCGACCACCTTGTACCGGGGCGGGTTCTTCGTCTGCGGGCTCGCTGCAGTGCTGGTCATCGCGACAGCGGTGCATCCCGAGCGGCTGTGGCTCGGCACGGTGCTGGGCGCACGGCCGCTGTGCCTGCTCGGGATCATCAGCTACGGCGTCTACCTCTGGCACTGGCCGGTCGACCTCGTGCTCGACGGCGACCGCACGGGCATCACCGGTTGGCCGCTCTTCGCGCTGCAGTCCGCGGTGGCGATCGGCATCGCGGTCGTCTCGTACCGCTTCCTCGAGCGACCGATCCGCCGCGGCGCGCTCACTCCCCGGCAGTGGAAGCTCGTCACTCCGGCGCTCGCCGCGACTCTCGTGCTCGTGATCTTCCTCGGCACCCTCGGCGGGAGCTCCACCGCGGTGGCCAAGGTGAGCGACCGGGCCTCCAACGGGGCCACGAACGCGCTCGGCCAGGAGGTCGGGCGGGTCCTCCTGGTGGGCGACTCGGTCGCCGACACCTTCGCCAGCGGGCTGCGCAACGCCGGCCTGGACGTCGTGGATGCGGCGTTCCCCGGCTGCAAGGTCGTCCGGGGCACGATCCGGGTCACACCCACCGATCTGCGGGACAGCGACTGCCCCTGGTCCACCGTCTGGCCCCAGGAGCTTGACAGCAGCCAACCCCGGGTAGTGCTCCTGGAGACCGCCGCGTTCGAGCTCTGGGACGTCCGTCCCCACGGCTCGTCGAAGTGGCTCGCACCCGGCACCCCCGCATGGGCCACCTACTGGAAGAGCGAGATGCAACAGGCCATTGACGTCCTGACCGCGAGCGGCGCCACCGTGGTGATCCCGACGGTGGCCTGCACGATGCCCGAAGCCGGTACCGCGAACGAGACGATCGCGCGCTCGGCGTTCAATCCCGCCCGGGTCCGGGCGGCCAACCGTGTGCTCCGCGAGCTGGCCCGCGAGAATGCGGATCGAATGATGCTCGTCGATCTCGACCACTACGTCTGTCCCGGTGGCACGTACACCAGCAGCCTCCACGGCGTGGACCCGCTCCGGGTCGACGGCGTGCACTACACACCCGCGGGCTCGGACCTCGTCGGGCGCTGGCTCGCCCCGCAGCTCGCGATCGCCGCGCGGAAGCGGTCACCGCTCACCCCGACCACGACGGCACGCCCGTGACCGCGTTCGGGCTCGTCGTCCCGGTCTTCGACGAAGTCGCGCGCATCGAGGAATTCGGGCCGCAGCTCATCGAGCACATCGGACGCGCGCCGGGGGGAAGTGAGCTCCTGTTCGTCGACGACGGGAGCACCGACGCCACGGCCGCGATGATCGAGGCGCTGCTCCCGCTCGCCGGAGGCGGGGCTCAGCTCATCCGCCGGCCGCACCGCGGGAAGGGCGCGGCCGTCGCGGCCGGCCTGCTCGAGGTGCGTGCCCCGATCGCCGGGTTCTGCGACCTCGACCTCTCGACGCCTCTCGCGGAGCTGGACCGCGTGCGTCACACCGCGGAACGCAGCCCGGTGCTCGCGATCGGCTCGCGTGACCTCGCGGGCTCGCGCCTGTCCCCCGCCGAGAGCCCGATGCGCGAAGCGCTCGGCCGGAGCTACAACCGGCTCCTGCAGGCGACGATCACCCCGGGCATCGTCGACACCCAGTGCGGCGCCAAGTTCGCCGCGACGGAGCTCTGGCAGCGGATCATCGCGGAGTGCCGGGAGAACGGGTACGCGTGGGACGCCGAGGTGATCGCCGTGGCCCGGGCGCTCATGATCCCGGTGCGCGAGGTGCCGATCGAGTGGAGCCACGACGACCGCTCCCGGGTGAACGTCCTGCGCGACGGCAGTGTGATGGTCGCGGCGACGGGCCGGATCTGGCGCAACATCCAGCGGGTCAAGCAGGAGCGCCTGCAACGTTCGACGGCCACCGCGGCACCCGAGATGGAGCACGGGGACGAGGGGGTCTTCGACGAGACCAACGCGAAGCTCCTCAGCGAGTCGGACCTCGACCACTGGTGGTTCCGCAGCAAGTCGGCGTTCGTCGCCACGGCGCTGCGCCGCACCGACCGCTCCCACTCGCGCACGGGCTGGCTGGTCGACGGCGGGGCGGGGGCCGGCGGCGTGAGCGTCCAGCTCGGCTGGAACCCGGACCGGTTGGCCATCGTCGAGGGCAACCGCGCCCTCGCCCGCCAGGCCGGCATCCTGCACGGACTCCTCGCGGCCCAGGGCAACGTCGACCAGCTGCCGTTCGCGGACGGGTCCATCGACGTCGTCTGCCTGCTCGACGTGATCGAGCACATCCCGGACACCACGATGGCGCTCGCCGAAGCCCGGCGCGTGCTGAACCCGCGGGGCCGGCTCGTGATCAACGTCCCCGCGCACCCGTGGCTCTGGAGCGCGGCCGACGAGGCCCTCGGCCACCAGCGGCGCTACACCCGGCGCATGCTCACCGAGGAGCTGACCGCGGCGGGCTTCAGCCCCGAGGTCACGACCCACGTCTTCAGCTGGCTCGTCGCCCCGGTGTGGCTGACCCGCCGCTCCGACTCCGACGGGCCCGAGCTGGGACTCGACCGCAGCTCCCCGCTGATCGAGCTCGCGGCGATCGTGCTCACCCGGCTCGAGCGGGCGCTGATCGGACGGGTGTCGATCCCGTTCGGCACCTCGGTCCTCGCCGTGGCCCGACCCACCGGCTGACCGCCGCGCGGACCTCGGGCGCGGTCCGGGCTAGTTGTCCGCGGGGTCGATCACGGGTGGCCCGACGAAGATCGCCGACGGCTGGCCGAGGGCGAGCATCTGCTCCAGCACCGGCTTGAGCCCGACCGGCAGATCGGGTTGGTAGATCGCGACGAAGAGGTTGTTGTCCACCTCGTGGGCGCGCGTCGCCTGCCCCCCGGCCTTGAACCGCTGCACCGCCTCGGCCCGCAGCCGTGCGTACTCGGCCTTCTGCGCGGGAGTGCGCGGGTCGTAGAACGCGACCTCGTGCATGTTCGGCTTCGCACGCCACAACGCGATGTTCGCGGGGCCGACCGCGAGGTGCACCACCGCGGTGGCGTCTGCGGGCGTCAGCTTCCGGTGCGGGATGATCACCTCACGGGTGGGCAGGCCGGCGTCGAGCCCTTGTCGCTCCAGCTCGAGGACGAGCCCGTACGCGTTCGCGCCGATGTTCAACGCGTCGGTGAAGGTGACCATGTACCGACCGTCGCGCCCGGTGCCCGCGATCTTGCCCGCCTCGAGGCTCGCGAGGGTGGGCCCGATGAGGTGACGGAAGACGCGGGTCGGCTGCGCATCGGGCGCGACCGCATCGGACGCGTCGACGGTGAACGCGACGGTGCCCGCAATCGTCACCACGGCCAGTCCGGCGCTCAGCCAGGTCGCGGCCCGGCGCGGGTCACGGCCCACCCACGGTCGCCGCGCGGCGGCGAGCACGACCGTCCAACCGATCGTCAGGAGCATGAGCGCCGCGATGCCCCAGGACCACAGCACCAGGTAGAACCAGACGTACCCGAAGATGCGTGCGGCCGAGAAGATGCCCAGCACCCCGGCGATCGCGAGCACGAGGTCGAGCCGGAGCACCTCGCGCGCCCGGAGGCGCCACGCGCCGACCACGCCTCCGACCCACACCAGCCCCACGAGGAGTCCCGGCACCACCGAGCCGGTCATGCCGTCGTGGTTCGTGAACAGGGTCACCGGGTTCAGGTGCCGCAGCAGGAGGCGGACCGCCTCGCCGATCCCGATCGTCTGCTGCGGCGCCTGGGTGAAGTAGTCCCACAGGATCGAGAAGTTGGCCGGCGTACCGGTGAGCTGCTGGATGACCGGGGGCAGCCACAGGACCACCGCGGATCGCGATGGAGCCGAGACCCCAGATCCAGAAGCGCCGGCTCACCCCCGGCTCGGACCGCCGGCGGAACGCGGTGACCGCCATCCACGCGCCGGCGAGCACCCCGAGGCCGCCGACGAGCGCGGCGTAGGAGATGTGGGTCTGCGCGCAGAACGTCCCCGCGAGCACGACGACGGGGAGCAGCGCCCAGTCGTCGCACACGACCGACCAGACCGCGAGCACGAACAGCAGCCACCACAGGACGGGCATGTACGGGTTCCACGCGAGCGTGAGGATCGTCGAGCCGTAGTACGACAGCAGCCACGCGAGGACCGCGCCGAAGCCCAGGAGCAGCAGCAGACCGCCGCGCCGGCGGGCGAGCCAGAGCAGCGCCCCCACCACGAGGACGTTGAGCGAGACCGCGGCCGCGTCCATCGCCCATGCGGTCGCACCGAACAGCCGGTAGAACGGCGAGAGCAGCCAGAAGCTGATCGGGCCCGGGTGGCTCCCCTGCCGGGCGATCGTGCCGATGCGACCGGGCAGGCCGATCAGCGGCGGGTGCGCCGACCACACGTCGCGGATCCGCAGCTCCGTCTGGGCCATGTCGAGCACCGGGTACCAGTGCGGGTGCGCGAGGGCGACCAGTGCGACCACGAACGGCACCGTGAGCAGGGCCCAGAGCGCGACGACGACCCACCACGGACCCCCGGTGGGGCCGTTCGCCGGCCGCCACCTCGGGGGCGGGACCGGGCCCGCCGTCGATCGACCGGTCGATCGACCGCCCGGAAGCAGATGCGGGCGCCATCAGCGTCGAAGTATAGGGCCGGTCCCCCGCGAAACCGGGGCGCCGTGGGTGCGCGTGATCGCCGTCGGAGCGTCCTGGTAGCGTCCCGCGGCCATGTGCCGCGCTCGGAGGCCAGCGCTCAGCCGATGACGAGCGCGCCGACTGACTCCGCGGGCGGCCGCGAGACGCCGGCGCCGGGCGACGGCTCCGGCGCGTGTCGCGCCGGGCGGTTCAGCTCCCGCCAGAAGACCGCGTCGTGCTCGCGATCCTCGGGCTCCTCTTCCTGGTCCCGCTGCGCGGGATGCTGCGCGCGATCGGGCCCCCGATGGAAGAGGGCTTCATGCTCACCTTCCCGGAGCGGGTGCTGCACGGGGCGATCCCGAACAAGGACTTCCTCCACCTCTACGGGCCCGGCAGCCTCTGGGTGCTGGCCGGCGTGTACAAGGTCTTCGGCACCCGGCTCGTCGTCGAGCGGCTCTTCGCGCTGCTGCAGCTGATCGGCATCGTGCTCGGGGTGTTCGGCCTCGCCCGCGCGTGGGGACGCACCGCGGCGTTGTGCTGCGCGTCGATCGCGCTCGTCATCATCCTCCCGTCGATCGGGCTCACCGCGCTCGCGTGGGTGGGTGGCGTCGCGCTCGGGCTGCTCGGGCTGCTCGCGGTGCTCACCGGTCGCAAGCGACTCACTGCCGGCGCATCATCCGCGCTCGGCTGGGCGTTGGCCGGCGGCATCGTCACCGGGTTCGCGCTGCTGTACCGGCTGGACCTCGTCGTCGCGGTCGGCCTGGGGCTCCTCGCCGCGTGCTGGGGCACCAGTCGGCGCTTCAAGCTGCGGACCGCCGTCGGGGTGGTCATCGGCGCCGCGGCGTACGTCATCCACATCGTCACCGCCGGTCCGTACACGGTGTTCAAGGGGATGGTCATCGACCCCGTGTTCAACCTGCGCGGTGGCCGGCGCCTGCCCATCCCGCCACCATGGGGCCACCTGGACGGCTACCTGCAGAAGTCCGGCGCCACGGTGAAGTCCGAGTGGCCACTCCCCGCGCTCACCACGTCCGCGCAGCTCTTCGTGTGGTTCTTCCTCCTCCTCGGCGGTGTCGCCTTCCTCCTCGCGGTCGCCGTCTGGGCCGTCCGGCGCGACCGGGAGCGCCTCGCCGCCCGCGTGCTGCTCGCGGTGGCGCTCTTCAGCGTCGGCATGCTGCCGCAAGGCCTGCAGCGGGTGGACTCCGCGCACTTCGCGTGGGTCAGCTGCGTCCCGTTCGCGTTCCTCCCCGTCGCCGTGCTCGAGATCTGGCGCGCTCGCTCGCCCGCCTCCGGTCGATCCATCCGCGGGCCCGCGCTCGTGACGGGCCTGGGCACGCTGCTCGTCGTCGTGCTCGTGGTGCCGACGTTCACCGGCTGGGCGTACAGCGACTACGTGGCCCAGACGTTCAACCATCACCGCACCGCGTTCAACATCACCCACGACGGGCGCACCTTCTACTACGGCCGTCAGGACGTCGCGGACGCCGCGAACGCGATGCTCGCGAGGTCCCCAAGGTCGCGAAGCCGGGCGACCGGCTGTTCGTCGGCACCTCCGACCTCCGCAAGACCCCCGTCTCCGACGCGTACCTCTACTACCTGCTGCCGAAGTACCCGCCCGCGACCTATTACATCGAGATGGACCCCGGCGTCGCCAACGCCAAGGGGTCGCGCCTCGCGTCGGACCTGCGCTCCGCGGACCTCGCGATCCTCTCGGGCATCTGGCTCGACTGGAACGAGCCGAACGACTCCCGCACGCTCGGCCCCGACGGGCCGAACCGCGTCCTCGCGCGGGACTTCTGCCTGGTCGGCTCCTACGGCACCTACCAGGGACGGGCGCTGTACCAGCTGCTCACCCGCCGGCCCGCGGGCCGACCCTGCCCACCCGGGACCACAACGCCGCGCCCGCCCGGCACCTGATCCGCGCCTTCCCGCTCCGGCGCTGCGCTCGGGCCACCGTGCTCAGGTGCTGCCGCGGATCCGCTGCTTCAGCCCGAGCGCGGGTCGTTCGATCAGGAACCAGCTCGCGGTCGCGATCGGGATCGTCGCAGCGAGCGTGATCGCGACGACGAGCAGCGCGTAGCCCGAGTGCGTGCTCGCGCTCGGCATCCACTGGAAGTCGATCCAGTGGATGACGGCCTGGTGCCACAGGAAGATGCCGTAGCTGATCGTGCCGAGGAAGACCATGACGCGCGTGTCCGCGAGGGCGTGCACGCGCGACCCGCCGTCGCGACCGAGGACGAACGGCACGACGATCAGGAACGCGAACAGCGTGTACCAGAGCTGGGGCTCCAGCCAGTGCCCCTGCTCGACCCCGTAGTCACCGGGCAGGACGAGCCCCTTCAGGATCAGCAACCCGAACGCGACCAGCCAGCACACCGTGCCCATCCGGGCCCACCGCGCGGATCCGGGGCACCGCGTCCGGCGGAAGGTGCGCGACGGCGACCGCGAGTCCCATGCCGACCGCGAACACCGGAAAGAAGTTCGGCAGCCACATGCTCTGCAGCACCCGCCCGCGCATCTCGATCTGCCACGCGATGCCGACGACCACCATCAACGCGAGCCCACCGACCTCGGCGCGCACCACGCCGACCCGGCGCGCGGCGAGCGCCACCGCCGCGGCGAACAGTGGCAGGAAGACGTAGAAGCTGAGCTCGGTGGCCAGGCTCCAGGTGACGTCGAGCGGCGTGCTGTAGTGAAAGACCTTCACGCTGTAGATCTGCAGCAGCCCGAGCTGGATCAGGAAGTTGTTGTGGTTCTGCAGCTGCGTCTCGGTCACCACGAACGTCAGGAACACGAGCGCGACCACGTACGCGGGGAAGATGCGCGCGGCGCGGTTCCAGGCGTAGCCGCCGACCCCCGGTGCGGGGCGGTCACCGCGGTGCGCGGCGACGTGCGGCCGGTAGAGCAGGAACCCGGAGATCACGAAGAAGATCCAGACGCCGGACCGCAGCTGGATGAGCACGTTCCAGAGCGGGCTCCCCGAGAGGCCGGGCGAGAACAGCACCGCGTGGTACACGACGATCGACAGCGCCGCGAGGGCACGCAAGCCGTCGAACCCCGCAAGCCGTCCGCTTCGCGGTGTTCGTCCGCGGGAGACGGACGGCTCCGACCCACTGCGCTCAGCTGTCGACATCCGGCTCCCCCCCGGCGGTCACTGTAGGCCCTCGGCCACCCACTCCCGGCGTTTCGCGCCCCGCGCTCCCTAGGATCCACGAATGCGCGAACACCGGTGGCCCGGGACCCGACCCGGGTGACCGGCCCACCGGCCCGACGGGCCTTCGTCATCGCCTGCGTCGTGGGCGGTGTCCTGGCCCTGATCGGCTTCGTCCTGGTCCTGCACGCGAGCCCGGGAGGCTTCTTCCGGCGCGAGACGTTCGCCAACTTCTACGACGCGCAGGCCGACGCCTGGCTGCACGGCCGGTGGAACGTGCCGGCGAACGACCTCTACATCGAGGGCTTCCGGATCGGCTCGAAGACCTACACGTACTTCGGCGCCTGGCCGTCGCTGCTCCGCCTCCCCGTCCTCATCGTCAGCGGCTCGGCGTACGGCCACCTCACCGCGCTCTCCATGACCCTGGCGTTCGCCACCGCGTGCTCGCCGGCGTCGGTGCGCTGCAGTGGCGCCTGCGCGAGCTGTTCCGACCCGGACGACCGGTCGGACGGGGCGAGCTCGTGCTCGTCGGCGTCGTCGTCTTCGTCGCGGGCTGCGGCACGAGCCTGCTCTTCCTCGGGAGCCGCGGGTGGGTGTACCACGAGGCGATCCTCTGGGGCGCCGCGCTCGCGCTGGTCGCGTACGAGCGCGTCCTGGCGTTCATGATGCGCCAGACCCGGGCCCGGCTCGTCGGCGCCGCGGTCTTCGCCGGGCTCGCGTTCCTGTCACGCGCGGTCGGTCGGGATGGGCCCGCTCATCGCGCTCGGGCTCGTGTTCGGCGGCCGGCTGCTGCGCGGCGCCCACCGCGGGTGGACCGAGCGCCGTCGCTCCCGGGACCGTGCCGCCACGGTCGCGACCGCTGCGATCGACCCGAGCGCGCCGCCGGCGCCGACCCGCGGGCTGCTGTCCCACCTCGACTGGCTGGGCGGCTCCGACGACGGCCAGACCTGGATCCTGCCGTTGCTCGTCGCGGTGGTGATCCCCGCCGCGGTCTACGGCTACGTGAACGTGGCCCGGTTCGGCACGCCGTTCAGCGTGCCGTGGACCCGCCAGGAGCTGGCGCTGATCAACCGGCGCCACGAGGCGATCCTGGCCGCCAACGGGGGGACGTACTTCGGGCTGAAGTTCGCGCCGACCACGCTCCTGCAGTACCTCCGGCCCGACGCGCTCGCGTTCGACCCGCACTTCCCCTGGATCACGTTCCCGCACTTCATGACGCCGATCATCGGCAGCGCGAAGTTCGACACCCTGGATCCATCGACGAGCGTGGTCGCGTCGATGCCGGCGCTCGTCCTGCTCGGCTTCTTCGGGCTCGTCGCGGTCGTGCTCCCCCGCTTCGGTCGCACCCGCGACGCGGCGTGGCTCCGGGTGCCGTTGCTCGGCGCGGTGGGCGGCATCGGGCTCACGGTCGCGATCTCCTACGTCGTGGAGCGCTACCTCGGCGACTGGGTGCCGCTGCTCGTGCTCGGCGCCCTGATCGGCATCCAGACGCTGCTGCGCCGAGGAGAGGAGGCAAGCCATCGCCGCGCCACCCGGGTCTGGATCGTCGTCGCGGCGGTGCTCGCCGTGTTCGGCATCTGGGTGAACGGCGGGCTCGCGGTGCTCTACGCGCGCCTGTACTCGCCCGAGCACGACACCGACCGCCTGGCCATGCTCGAGGTGCAGCACTCGCTCGACGTCGGCGGTCCGTACGCGCTCGGCCACTCCGACACCCTGCCGGCGACTCCGAGTCGTTCTGGCACCACGTGGATCGTCGGCGACTGCGACTCGATGTACTGGTCGGACGGCCGCGCCTGGAATCCGGTGCAGGGCAGCGCGGCCGGCGGCTGGTTCCGGCTCCGGGTCCGGTCGTCCACCATCTCGTCGGACTGGAAGGCGATCGTGACCGACGGGACCCCCGGCGACGGCGTCGCCGTCGGCATGAAGCGCAGCCGTCCCGGCGTGCGCACGGCCGCCGTCGGTCTCGGCCGCATCAGCGCCGACGGCAGCATCCTGTGGCCGAAGGTCCCTGCCCGTGTGCCGCTCCGCCCCGGCGCCAACCGGGTCAACGTCCTGCTCGACCACGCGCTCCCGTACGTGCGGGTGACCGTCGACGGCACCAACGGGGCTCTCGTCCGCGGCATGCCGGTCGGCACCATCCCACCCGGGCCGTTCACGGTCGCGCCAGGCGTGCGTCAGCTCCCGGACTCGGTCGGGCTCTGCCGGGAGCTCATCGGCCACCGCTGAGCAGCACGTCGAGCCGTTCGCCGACCGTCGGCGTCGATGCCATCTCGCCCGCGACCTTCCCGGCGTGCTGCCGAAACGACGGTGTCTCCAGCACGGTCCGGATCGCCCGGGCGATGCGCGGCGCGTCGGCGGCGTCGATCACCGTCCGCTCCCGATCCGGGGCCGTCGGCTCGGCTTCGACGATCACACCCGCGCCGCACTCGGTGATGCGGCGACCGTTCTCGAACTGGTCCGCGAAGAGCGGCACGACCACCAGCGGCACCCCGGCGCCGAGCGCTCCGAACACCGTCCCCGATCCCCCGTGGCACACCACGAGGTCCGCCTCGGCGAGCACGTCGCGCTGGTCGACCCACGACTCCACCCGGACGTTCGCGGGCACGGGACCGAGGCTCGAATGATCGAACCGCCGACCGACCGTGAGGAGGACGCGGATCGGGAGGTCCGCCACCGCGCGCAGGGCGGTCCGGTAGATCCCGGCCGCCATCGACATGTGGCCGAGCACGGTGCCGAACGTCATCGAGATCAGCGGCGCCTGCGACCCGTTCCACCAGCTCGGGAGGGGACGAGCCGGGGTCGGGGGCTCGTCGGTGTAGCGCAACGTCGCCGGGAAGTCCGACGGGTCGAGCGCGGCGGGAAAGCGGCTCAAGTAGGGCTCCGTCCGGAGCTCGTCGACCAGCCCGGCGCGATGCCGTTCGAGCACGGGGGCTGCCACGTCGATCGACCCCAGCTCGGCGTCCGCGAGGGAGATCGCGACCTGCGCGGTGCGGATGCCGAGACGCCCGGCGACGACGGCCGACGCGTACTCACACGGCTCCCGCAGCACGAGGTCCGGCTTCCACGTCGCCACCGCGTGCTCCAGGCCGGGCAGCATCGCGGTCGTCGCCAGCCGGCCGAAGAGCTCGCGGTTGCCGAGCACCGACGCCTCACGGGCCGGGGCCGCCGCGAGCCGCTCGCGGATGGGCGCCACCTCCGCTTCCTCCGGCTCGCCCCCGGCGACGAAGGCGTAGCCCGCTTCCTCCACCATCTCGCGAGCGCGGGTGGCCCGACGACCAACGTCTCGTCACCCCGCCGGCATGCGGCCGCGAGGAACGGCAGCAACGGCTGGAGATGACCTGCGCCCCCCAGAGAGCACGCCGCGAGCATACGCACGGCCCGAGACCCTAGCGAGGCGGCACCGCGCCCACGGCACTAGCTCGGGACCGTGGGCTCCAGCTCGTAGAGGTGCTGGTACGCGAACAGCGACGGCGCCACGACGAGCCCGACGCCGTCGATGAGCCCGAGGGCCTCGTGGTGCTCGGAGTCGGTCCCGAGGGGGAGTCCGACGTGCTCCCGGCGCCGGATCGCCAGGCCGGCGTCCGCGAAGAGCTGCTCGGACTCCCGCGGCACGAAGAAGCGCGCGGTCGACTGGTCGAGGATGCCGCGCTGGTCGTAGCCCCAGCGGCCGGCGGCGACGCGTGCCCGCGGGTACCAGTGACCGAAGTTGGGGACGCTCACGAGGAGGCGTCCGCCCGGGGCGAGGTGCGCGGCGGCGTCCGCCAGCAGCGCGTCGGGCCGGCGCACCCGGCCGAGCGCATCGACGATCAGGATCGTGTCGAAGCCCGTGCCGGCCGCGGCCGGGATGCCGTCCTCGAGGTCCACGAGCGGCGCATCGACCGCGTCCCCGCCGCGCGGGCGCCCGGTCGAGACCGGCTGGATCCCGACGACGTCGTGGCCCCGTGCGGTGAGCTCGGCGCCGATGACGCCCTGGTCGGGCGCCACGACGAGGACCCGCTCCGGATCGCGACCGCCCATCCAGGCGAGCATCCGGCCCGTCGCCGTATCCGGGCCCCCCTTGGGCTCGTACGGGCTCGAGGCGAACGCGGTCTCGCCCGATCCGAGACCGATCTTGTGGGCTCGGTACCGGAGCACGTCGAGGACGATGTCCTTCGCGTAGCGCATCCCGTTGACGTATGAGATCTCCTCGCCGTAGTACGTCGGGATCGGCAGCTCGACGATCCGCTTCCCGGCCTCGTGCAGCTGCACGATGATCTCGGTGTCGAAGTCGTACTCGTCGGTGTTGCGCCGGAACGGGATCTCGCGCAGGGTTGCAACGGAGTAGGCGCGGTACCCGCTGTGCCACTCGCTGAGATCAGTGCCGACCACACGGTTCTCGAACGCGGTCAGCACCTTGTTGCCGACGAGCTTGTAGAACGGCATCCCGCCGCCGCGCGCGCCGCCCTTGGTCATCATCCGGGACCCGAAGACGGCGTCGGCTTCGCCGTCCTCGAGTGGCTTCACGATCTGGGGCAGGAACTCGGGTGCGTACTGCCCGTCCGCGTGGAGGAGCACGACGATGTCGAGCCCGTGCTCGATCGCCCACTCGTAGCCGACCTTCTGGTTCCCGCCGTAGCCGAGGTTGCGGGGGTTGCGCACCACGTTCAGCGGCAGTGCCCGCCCGTCGACCTGCTTGTAGCCGAGGCCCACCAGATAGGTCTGGTCCTCGCTCGCGTTGTCGCAGATGAGGATCTGGTCGATGCGGGGCACGAACTCACGCGGGATCCGGTCCAGCACCCGGGCCAGCGTCGAAGCCGCGTTGTACGCGACCACGATGATCCCGATCCGCTTCACCAAGGTTCAGGCTAGCGGCTCGCCCGGCGTATCCTCCAGCAAATGACGACCGGTCAGGACCCCTCGGCGCCGCCCCAGGTCGTGATCCTCTGCGGTGGGCTCGGCACCCGGCTGCGGGAAGAGACCGAGTACCGGCCCAAGCCCATGGCCGAGGTCGGCGGTCACCCCGTGCTCTGGCACCTCATGAAGCTCTTCGCGCACCACGGGCTCACCGACTTCGTCCTCTGCCTCGGCTACCGCGGCCAGATGATCAAGGACTACTTCCTGAACTACGAGGCGTGGAACAGCGACTTCACCATCACGTTGGGTGACCGTGACTCCACCACGTTCTACCGGGCCCACCCCGAGACCGGCTGGGAGGTCACGCTCGCCGACACCGGCGCCGAGACCCAGACCGGAGGCCGGGTGAAGCGGGTGGAGCGCTACCTCACCGGCGACACGTTCATCGTCACGTACGGGGACGGTCTCGCGGACGTCGATCTCGGCGCGCTCCTCGCGTTCCATGCGGAGCACGGCAAGCTGGCGACCATCACGACGACCCGCCCGCTCTCGCGCTTCGGCATCGTCGACATCGACGCGGACCGCAGCGTGCGCCGGTTCCGCGAGAAGCCCCAGGGCGACGAATGGGTCAGCTCCGGGTTCTTCGTCTTCCAGCGGGACTTCCTCGGGTACCTCGACCCGGACTGCGTCCTGGAGCGCGCTCCGCTCGAGCGGCTCGCCAGTGAGGGCCAGATCGCGGCGTATCAGCACGATGGCTTCTGGCAGCCGATGGACACCTACCGCGAGTTCCTGATGCTGAACGAGATGTGGGAAGCCGGCAAGGCACCCTGGGCCGTGTGGGAGCAATGACCACGCTCGTCACGGGCGCGACCGGGATGGTCGGCGCCGCGCTCACGAGCCGGCTCGTCGACGACGACGTCCCCGTCGTCGCGTTCGTGCTCGATCCCGATCCCCAGTCCGAGCTCTACCGGAGCGGCACCGTCGATGCGGTGACGATCGCGGCCGGCCGGCTCGAGGACCTCGATGCGCTCGAGCGGGCGATCGTCGTCCACGAGGTCGACACCGTGTTCCACCTCGGCGCGCAGACGATCGTGGGCGCCGCCCGACGCGCGCCGTTGCTCACGCTCGAGACCAACGTCCGCGGCACCTGGAACGTGCTCGAGGCGTGCCGCCGTCACGCGGATCTCGTGCGCCGCGTCGTCGTCGCGTCGAGCGACAAGGCCTACGGCGCGGTGGCCGAGCTGCCGTACACCGAGGACATGCCGGTCGGTGGGGCCGAGCCGTACGAGGTCTCGAAGGCGTGCGCCGACCTCGTCACCCAGACCTACGGTGCCGCGTACTCGGTCCCCGCCGCGATCGCCCGCTGCGGCAACATCTACGGTCCGGGGGACCTGAACTGGTCCCGCATCGTGCCCGGGACCATCCGCTCGCTGCTCGTCGGCGAGCAACCCGTCCTGCGCAGCGACGGCACCTTCGTGCGCGACTACCTCCACGTCGACGACGTGGTGGACGGGTACCTGGCGCTGGCGACCGCCGTCGGCGACGGCGCCTTCGCGCCGGGCGAGGCCTGCAACTTCTCGGACGAGTCGCCGCTCACGGTGATCGAGCTCTACGAGGCGATCTGCCGCGCGGCCGGCCGTCCCGGCACCGAGCCCACGGTCCTCGACCATGCACCGGGCGAGATCCACGACCAGTGGCTCAGCGCGGCCAAGGCGGAGAAGCTGCTGGGCTGGCGGGCCCGGACCGGCCTCGACGAGGGGCTCGCCCGCACCGTCGACTGGTACCGCGGCTACCTCGCCGGCTCCCCGTGACCGACGCCGACGCCCTCCGGGCCCAGATCGCCGAGCTCGTGGTGCAGTACCACGAGATCGCGTTCCCGACCCGTCCCTTCATGCCCGGGGTCTCGCCGGTCCCCGTGTCGGGCAAGGTGTTCGACGCGTCGGAGATGACCCACCTCGTCGACTCGAGCCTGGACTTCTGGCTGACCACCGGCCGGTTCGCGGCCGAGTTCGAGGAGCGCTTCGCGAACGTCATGGGAGTGCCGCGCGCGTTGCTCTGCAACTCCGGCTCGTCTGCCAACCTGCTCGCGCTGAGCGCGCTGACGTCCCCGGTGCTCGGTGACCGGGCGCTGCAACCGGGCGACGAGGTCATCACCGCGGCATCGGGGTTCCCGACGACCGTCAACCCGATCTTCCAGAACGGCATGGTCCCGGTGTTCGTCGACGTTCAGCCCGGCACCTACAACGCGGAGCCGGAACAGCTCGCCGCGGCGGTCGGGCCGCGCACCCGGGCGATCATGATGGCCCACACCCTCGGGAACCCGTTCGACCTCGGCGTCGTTCAGGACCTCTGTGCACAGCACGACCTCTGGCTCGTCGAGGACACCTGCGACGCGGTGGGCGCCACGTACGGCGGCCGGCCCGTCGGCTCGTTCGCGCCGCTCGCGACCGTGAGCTTCTACCCCGCGCACCACATCACGATGGGCGAGGGTGGGTGCGTGCTCGTCTCGGACCCGAAGCTCGAGCGGCTCGTGGAGTCCTTCCGGGACTGGGGCCGCGACTGCTGGTGCGAGCCCGGCGCCGAGAACACGTGCGGCCGGCGCTTCGGCTGGCAGCTCGGTGAGCTGCCGTACGGCTACGACCACAAGTACGTCTACTCGCACCTCGGCTACAACCTGAAGCTCACCGACATGCAGGCGGCCGTGGGCGTCGCCCAGCTCGACAAGCTGCCGGGCTTCATCGAGACCCGGCGCCGCAACTGGCAGCGCCTGCACGACGGCCTCGCCGGGGTCGACGAGCTCGTGCTGCCGGTCGCCACGCCCGCCAGTGCCCCGAGCTGGTTCGGCTTCGCGCTCGCGGTGCAGCCCGGCGTGGGGTGGGAGCGCTTCGATCTCGTCGCGCACCTCGAGTCGCGCCAGATCGCGACCCGACTCATCTTCGGGGGCAACCTGCTGCGCCAGCCGGCGTACCTCGGTCTCCCCCACCGGACAGTCGGGCCGCTGCCCCAGGCCGACCTCGTGGCCGAGTCCGCGTTCTGGATCGGTTGCCACCCGGCCCTGACCGACGAGATGCTCGACTTCGTGATCGCGACCATTCGTGACTTCGTGCGCGCTCCGGTGTTGGCGAAGCGGCGGACGCCCAGTGCGAGCTGAAGCCACCGCGATCCCCGGGTGCACGCTCCTGCACCTGGCCCGCCACGAAGACCCGAGAGGCGACTTCGTCAAGGCGTTCCAGCGCGACGCGTACGCGGCGCTGGACCTCGACACCGACGTCGCAGAGCTCTACTGGTCGACGTCGCACCGCGGCGTGATCCGCGGGCTGCACTTCCAGACACCTCCGCACGCGCACGCCAAGACCGTCACGGTGATCCGGGGTGAGATCCACGACGTGGTCGTCGACCTCCGTTCGGGCTCGCCGACCTTCGCCGAGCACGTCGCCGTGTCGATCTCGGACGCCGCGCCCATCGCGGTCCACGTACCCCTCGGGTGCGCGCACGGCTTCCAGGTGACCTCGTCCGAAGCGATCGTCGCCTACCTGGTCGGCACCGAGCACGCGCCCGAGCACGACGCCGGCATCCGCTGGGACTCCGCCGACGTCAGCTGGCCCATCTCGGACCCGACGGTCTCCGCACGCGACGCGGCCTTCCCCACGCTCGCGGCGCTGCGCACCCCGTTCGCCTTCACGCCCGAGGCGCCGTGAGCCTCACCAACCTCACGTCCCGCCAGAAGAACGCCCTGACCTTCACGGTCCTCGGGATCCTGTTCCTGCTGCCGTTGCGCGGGCTGCTCCGGGCCCAGGGACCACCGATGGAAGAGGGCTTCATGCTCGTCTTCCCCGAGCGGGTCCTGCACGGCGCGATCCCGAACAAGGACTTCCTGCACCTCTACGGTCCCGGCAGCCTCTGGGTGCTCGCAGCCGTCTACAAGGTGTTCGGGACCCGGCTCCTCGTCGAACGGCTCTTCGGGCTGCTCCAGGAGATCGGCATCGTGTTCGGCGTGTTCCTCCTCGCCCGCGCCTGGGGCCGCCGGGTCGCGCTGCTCTGCGCCGTGATCTCTCTCATCCTCATCATCCCGCCGATCGGGCTCACCGCCCTCGCCTGGGACGGCGGCGTCGCGCTCGGGCTCATCGGCCTCGCGGTGACGCTGCGCGGCCGCCGGGTGTGGAAGCGCGACCCCACCGAGCGCGTTGCGCTGGGCCCTCGCCGGCGGACTCGTCTCGGGCTTCGCGCTGCTCTACCGACCCGACCTGGTGCTCGCCGTCGGCCTCGGGCTCCTGGCCGCGTGGTGGGGTACCGACAGCCGGTTCAAGATCCGGCTCGTCATCGGCTCCCTCGTCGGCGTGGCCGGGTACGTCATCCAGTTCGCGCTGGCCGGGCCGAGCGCCGCGTTCAAGGGCATGGTCCTGCAACCGATCTTCGACCTCCGCGGGGGCCGGAAGCTGCCGGTGCCGCCGCCGTGGGGCCATCTGGACGGCTTCCTCCAGCGTTCGGGCGCGATCGTGCCGTGGAAGTACCCGTTTCCCGCGCTGCCGACCTCCGCCCAGCTCACGGTCTGGTTCTTCGGGCTGCTCGCGTCGGTCGCGTTCCTGGTCGCCGTCGCGATCTGGGCCGTGCGCCGGGACCGCACCCGGTTCCAGGCCCGCGTCCTGCTCGCCGGGGCGTTGTTCAGCCTCGGCATGGTCCCCCAGGCCCTGCAGCGGGCCGACTCGGCCCACCTCGCGTGGGTGGGCTGCGTGCCGATCGCGCTGCTCCCGCTCGCGGTGCTTGAGCTCGTGCGTGTGTACGTGCCGCGCTGGTCGTTCCGCCGTAGTGCGCTGCTGAGTGGTGCCGGCGTTCTGCTCGTGATGATCCTGGTCGTGCCGCAATTCACCTCGTGGGCGTACGCGAACTACGTCGCCCAGTCCGCGGGCCGTCACCGGCTCGCCTGGAAGATCGAACGGAACGGGCGCGTCTTCTACTACGGCCGCGAGGAGGTCGCCGCCGCCGCCCAGCAGCTGCTGGGCGAGGTGCCGAAGGTCGGGAAGCCGGGCGACCGGCTCTTCGTCGGGACGACGGACCTGCGCAAGACGCCGCTCTCGGACGCGTACCTCTACTACATGCTCCCCGAGTACCCACCCGCGACGCGCTACATCGAGATGGACCCTGGCGTCGCGAACGCGAAGCACTCGGGGCTCGCATCGGATCTGCGCTCCGCGAACATCGCGATCCTCTCCGGTGTCTGGACCGACTGGAGCGAGCCGAACGACTCCCGCACGTTCGGTTCGGACGCACCGAACCACGTGCTCGTCCGCGACTTCTGCGTCGTGGCGAACTTCGGGAAGAAGCGGCCCGGCGTCCCGCTCTACCAGCTGCTCACGCGCCGGCCCGCGGGGAAGCCGTGCCCGGCCGGGACCACGGTCCCGCACCCACCGGGGACCTAGTCAAGACCTCGTGTCCTGTCAGCTTGACGCGTTGACGTTATCGGTGGTGGTGCCGTAGGCGGCGAGTTCCTTGACGCTGCGATCCGCGGAGCGTTGCACCTTCTTGGTCGTCAGTGCGGAGGACCAACGCTCGACGAGGTTCATCCACGACCCACGGGTCGGGGTGAAGTGAAAATGGAACCGCCGATGGCGCAGGATCCACCCGTGGACCGTTCAACGCGGCGAAGACGTCAAGGCTGAGCTCGGAACGGCGGGGATCGGAGGGGAAGGACGAGGCCTCATCGAGAACTCTCACCGCCCGGCGCGACCTTCCGCGAATGCAACAGTGCCCAGCAGCGAATAGGGTGCGCCGCACCGCATCACTGAACTGCCACCGGCGAAGGCAAGCTCTACTCACGTGCGATCGAGGACGCGTGTTCGAAGTGGATCACCCGTCGCTCGAGGGACAGCTGCGACCGCAACGGTCGCTGCGTCCGTGTTTCGGAACGCGATTCTGCTCCAGACAACGATCGGGACCATCGTGCACTTCGATCGCGGCAGCCTGTTCCGATGCCGTGCATTCGTGCGAACCCGCAAGACAACGCGACCTCATCGGATTGATGCTTCGCGTTGGTGCGTGCAGCGACGACAAGGCGATGAAACCGGCCTTCTCATGCCGGCAGGAAAGTGCCCTCCACCGATGCCGGTGCGCGACCGCGCGACGAACTCTGAATCCCGAGCACCACCTGGACCGAGCAAAGCCACCACAACCTGCGCCATCAATGCGGCCATCGAAAGCTCAGCAGGATCGACTACGACACCCTCACCAGCACCGCACCAGGCGCGTAAGAAGTGCAGCCGGGGAGTCCACCGGACTTGAGGAACTCGCAGTCAACGAAGCGCGGCGCGCCGGTGCCTTCGAGGAGGCCACCTCGTGAGCGCCCGCGTCCGTCTTCCGCGGGCGGATGAGCCGGCCCGTCCCGGAGGTGACGATGCTGCGCCACATGTGAGCACGCGGACGAGCCACCGATTCGCGTGGTTTGGAGTCGGCCTTTACTGCGTCCTCGCCATCGTGATCTACCTACCCGTTCTCCCCTTCGACGGGCGTCACCTGCCCGGGGGTGGTACCGGAGATCCGGCCCTGGAGGCCTGGTTCTTGGCCTGGACCCCGCACGCGCTCCTTGCCCATCTGAACCCGCTCTTCACGAACTTCATCGACTATCCGAGCGGTGTAAATCTGATGACGAACACGAGCGCCCCGGCACTCGGGCTACTTGCCGCGCCGGTCACGCTCCTGTTGGGCCCCGTGGCGGCCCTCAATTTGATGCTTCGTCTCGCGTTCGCCGCGTCCGCATCGTCGATGTTCCTCGTTCTCAGGCGCTGGACGACCTGGTGGCCGGCGGCCTTCATCGGCGGGCTGTTCTACGGCTTCAGCCCCTACATGGTCAGTCAGGGTCAAGAACAGGCCCACCTGAATCTCCTTGTTGTTGCGTTGTTCCCACTGATGCTGGCCTGCCTGGATGAGCTCTTCATCGGTCAGCGGCGCGACCCCCGACGGCTCGGAGTCGCCCTCGGTTTGCTGGCGGCGGTCCAGCTACTGATCTCGGCCGAACTTCTCGCTGATAGTGCCCTGCTTGGCGCGATCGGTCTGCTCGCACTCGCGGTGACTCATCGCAGTGAGGTGGGCGCGCGCGTTCGTTGGGCGATGCCGGGGATCGGCGTCGCCGCGGCGGTATTCGTCGTGCTTGCGGCATATCCAACCTGGTTCTTTGTCAGTGGGCCTCAGCACATCTCGGGTCCGCACCAACCGCTTTCGGTACTTCAACTGTTCCGGACCGATCTGCTCTCGCCGATCTTGCCCACGATTCATCAGCAAATTGCCCCGGCCCGTCTGACCCGACTCGCGGACCAGTTCTTCGCTGGCAACCCCGCGGAGAACGGTGCGTATCTGGGTCTCCCACTCATCCTGCTTGTCGTGATCTTCACGATCGTGTGGCGCCGCGACGGCGTTGTGCGCTTCGCATCTTTCATGGCGATCGTCGCGCTCGTTGCTGTCGTTCGGGCCGCGGCTAGCGGTGAACAACCACCGCCTTCCCGGCCCGCTCCCGTTCGCCGTCGTCGCGAACCTGCCCTTCCTGGAGAGCACGGTAGCGGGGAGGTTCGCACTCTTCGTGACGCTCTTCCTCGCGCTGACGCTCGCGGTCGGTCTTGACCGTCTCCATCGGGTCATGCGCAACGCCGGCTCCCGCCTCAACCCTGGTTGGTTCGGGTACCGCTTTGGCATCACTGCGATCTCCTTGCTCCTGGCGCTCGCTTTCGTAACGCTCCTGCCGAGATCGTTTCGAAGCGAGTCGATCCTGTGGCCCGAGCAGCTCCCGTCTGGCCTGGCCCGGCATGTACCGAACGGGGGAGTCGTCCTCGCGTATCCCTTCCCGCTGCCCGCGCACGATGAGGCGATGCTCTGGCAGGCGAGCAGCCGCATGCACTTCCGACTGATCGGCGGGTACGCGTACATCCCGGGAAGCGCAGGTGCCCAGCTGTACCCCGCGCTCGAGCACCCGACGTCCGTGCAGCGGATCCTCGGCGGAGCCACTGACGGCGCGCTCTTCTATGGGCCGGCACCTGCACTCGGTCACAACGTGCAATCCGACCTGCGCCGGTTCATCGTCGAGCATTCAGTCGACGGAATCATCGTGTGGCCGGGCGCCGGGTCGGATCCTTCGCTTGCGCGGCGCTACGTGACGAGCGCGCTCGGGTCACCGACGGCACGCTTCGGGACCGCGGAATTCTGGTCAACCCGCGAGTTGAGCGCCTCGCATCGAACGGGATCCCGGCCGTGAGCGCGAGGGACCTACAACCCAAGCAAGATCAGCGAACCGCTTCACTTGGTGGGCGCGGTGGCCCTCGGGCCGGTGCCGCGTGCGGCGCGGATCCGGTCCCGGATCCCCCACCAGCTGATGAGCAGCATCTCCTCGGCCATCACCGAGAGCGACATCTTGGACGTGCCCCGGACCCGGTCGGTGAACGTGATCGGCACCTCTTCGGTCCGGCCGCCCCAGCGGGCGACCCGGTAGCACAGCTCGATCTGGAAGCCGTAGCCCTTGGCCCGCGTCGTCTCGTACTTCACGGCCTTCAGCGTGTCGGTCTTGAACGCGCGGAAGCCGGCCGAGTTGTCATGGACGCCGGTGTGCAGCATGAACGCGGTGTAGATGTTGCCGTAGCGCGACAGCGCCCTGCGCCGCCACGGCCAGAACGGCGTGGACCCACCGGGGACGTAGCGCGACCCGATGGAGAGCGCCGCGCCACCGTCGAGCGCGCCGATGAGATCGGGGAGCACCGCAGGGTCGTGGGACAGGTCGGCGTCGATCTGGACGATGACCTCGTAGTCGTGGGCGATGCCCACCGCGAAGCCGGCCCGGTAGGCGTCACCGAGGCCGCGCTTGGAGGGGCGGCGCAGCACCTCGACCGCCCCGACTTCGGCCGCCACCTTCTCGGCGACGTCCGCAGTGCCATCGGGACTGTTGTCGTCGAGCACGAGGACGTCCGCGTCGGGGAGCGCCTCGCGCACGTGGTGCAGCAGCTCGGAGATGTTCTGCGCCTCGTTGTAGGTCGGCGTGCACACGAGAACCCGGGTCATGAGCCACCATCCTCGCGTCGCACGGCGGCGGCTGCGTCGATCGCCTCGCGCGACAGCACCGGGGCGTCACGGCCGGTCCCCTTGACGCTCTGCGGACCGGAGGCGGTGGTGCCCGGCCGGGGCGCCGCGCTCACCTCGTGGTACTCCTCTTCGACGTTGACCGACCAGACGTCGTGGTCGGCCCCGTAGATGTTCTCGACCGAGAGCATCGCCGTGTACATCGAGTGGTCCTGGTTGTTGTACCGGTGCATTCCGTTGCGCCCCACGGGATAGACGTTCGGGCAGCTCTGCGCGATCCAGCGCCGCATCGTGTCGACGTGGCCTTCGTAGTGCTCGTCGTAGACGGGGTACGCCTTCGGCATCCGCACCACGTAGCCGGCTTCGACCTTGGATGCTTCGACCAGGCCGAGCCGCTCCAGCTCGCGCTTGCCCTGCGCGATCAGCTCCTCGTCGGGCTTCGTCCACATCGAGTCGCCCTCGTTCACGAAGAACTCCATGCCGAGGCACGTGCGCCCTTCCTTCACGAGGTACGGCGACCACGAACCGAAATTCTGGATGCGCCCGACGCTCACACCGGGGTCATGGACGTAGATCCAGTTGTCGGGGAACGAGTACTCCTGGGGCACGACGAGCGCGACGGTCATGAAGTCGCGGTACGTCAATCCGTCCGCGGCGGCGAGGACCTCGGGCGGCGCGACCGGGTCCATCGCCTTCACCAACGCGCCCATCGGCATCGACGAGATGAGCTGCGTGCACTCGTAGGTGCTGCTGACACCGTTGGACTCGGCCCTCACCGCGACCGCACGGCCGTCGCGCACCTTCACGCCCGTGACCAACGAGTCGAAGACGATCTTGGTGCCGGCGTCACTGACGATCTCGGCCGCCTTCTCCCACATCTGGCCGGGCCCGTACTTCGGGTAGTTGAACTGCTCGATCAGGCTGGTCGTCTGCTGGGTCTTGCCGCGCCGCGCCTTGATGCGCTTCGGCGTGAGGGCGTCGATGCCGGCCCGCAGCAGCGACAGGTCCTTGACCCGCTGGGCACCGAAGTCCGCGGTGAGCTCGGAGGCCGGCACGCCCCAGACCTTCTCGGTGTAGGTCTTGAAGAAGTGCTCGTAGAGCCGCCAGCCGAAGCGCGCGGCGATGAACCCTTCGAAGGTGGACTGGTCCTTCGGCGGCTTCACCCGGACCCACGCGTAGGAGCCGATGCAGCGGGCCGCCTCGACCGGGCCGAGGTTCCGCAGCGCGTTCATCGGGACCAGCGGGTAGTCGTAGAGCTTGCCCTGGTAGGAGATCCGGCTCATCCGCGGCCGCTGGAGGAACTCGTCCTCGCCGAGGATCTCGAACCACAGGTCGTCCACCGGCGTCACCTTGGTGAAGAAGCGGTGGCCGCCGATGTCGAAGCGCCACCCGTCGCGCTCCACGGTGCGGCTGATGCCGCCGACGACGGAGTCGGATTCGAGGATGGTCGCGGCCGCACCCTGCTTCGAGAGCATGTACGCGGCGGTCAGGCCCGCGGGGCCGGCTCCGATGATCACGACCGACTCAGGCGCGGTCACGGACTCCCCTCCGGTCGATGGGCACAACGTCGCCGGGATACGTCCGCGGGCGACCGAACAGCGCCCGGGAATCCTACTCGCCGGACCGAAAGTCCAAACATTCCCGGGCTCAGGGGTCGTAGCGCCGGAGGCCCATGAACTCGTAGATCTTGTCGTCCGGCGTCACGAGGTTCTGGTTCTGGTCGCGAGCCGCGGCCAGCGAGTTGAGGACCGCCTCGCACTTGCCCTCCAACGTCTTGTACCCGGTCGAGTAGACCATCCAGATCGTGTGCCCGGCCGCGCGCTTGAGGAGCCCCTGCGCGTACGCATCCGGCGACGACTTCGCGTTGCGGTCCGCGTAGTCGACCCAGTCGACGAACTCCGGCGACGAGAACCGCGGGTACGTGTACTGCTTCAACGGCAGTGAGGTCGGCAGCAGCCGGGAGACGTCGGGGCCGAGCTGGTCCGGGCAGTACCCCACGACGTCGCCGGGCTTCGCCGCTGCGGTGATCTGGTCGGTGACCTGGGACGCCTGGGTCCGGTTCGTCACGACGTTGCGCGCCCCGCCGACGAAGCCGACGACGACGATGAACGCGAGCAACCCGTACCGGACCCGTTGGTCGCCGATCACGATGATGCCGAACGCCACCGCCAGCACGAACAGCGGGTACATGACGGATGCGTACCGGGACTGGAAGCCACTGCCGACGAGGAACGAGAACGACAACCCGCCGAGCAACGTGAGCGCCCCGACGACCCACTCCCACCGGACGCCGGGGAAGGTGCGCAGGTCGATGTCGATGTTCCAGCGGTCGCGCACCCGGCCGAAGAGCGCGAGCAGCGCGAGGACCACGAGCGGGAGGACGAGTGTCCAACCCTCGATCATGCGACCGCCGGAGAAGTCGATGATGCCCAGCGCCGTGTTGGTCGGCGGGCTGGCGGGCGTGTCCCACGGCGTCCCGGTGTGCTTCATCTGGTAGGCGAACACGCCGAGCCAAGGGATGAAGAGCAGCCCCCCGATGACGAGCGCGAAGATGATGCGCCACGCGGTGCGCCGCTCCTCGCCCTTCCGGCGCCAGACGATCCAGACCTGGGTGAGCCCGACCACGCCGACGAGGAAGAACGCCCAGTACTGGGTGTAGAGCAGCGCGGCGGTGACGAGGCTGATGCAGGCCAGCCGGCCGATCGTCGGCCGATCGATCGCGCGCCACGTCGCGAGGTACCCGAGCAGCACGAGCACCATCGCGAGCATGTACATGCGCGTCTCGGTGGAGTACCGGATCGCGAACGGCGACGACGCGACGACGAGCACCGCACCCCACGCGACCCAGCGCTGTCGCGACGGGTCCGGGCCGGCGATGCGGCGCCCGGCGAAGTACGCGAGCGGCAGCATCGCGACGCCGAGCACGCCCGACATCGCCCGCACGGCGACGTCGCCGGATCCGAAGACCTGGATCCAGCCGTGGAGCATCACGTAGTAGAGCGGCGGCGCGCCGTCGCGCTTCAGCGCGTCCGTGAGGTGCGACAGCGGGAGCTTGGCGATGTTGACGGTCAGCGCCTCGTCCAGCCAGAGGTCGGACTTGGTCACGAACCGGAACGCCACCGCGATCGCGAGGACGCCGGCGACGAGGATCCCGATCAGCAGCGGGCGCGGTCGCGCTCCGTCCGGCGAGCGGGTCGGGGACGGGTGAGGCGCCTCCGGGGGGGCGCGGCAGGATCGACCTTCATCTGCTCACCGGCCGAGCATGGTACCCGGCGGAATCAAGCTCGAATCTGCGGCACGACCTCGGCGGTGAACCGCTCGAGGCTCTCGCGTCGACGGGAAGTCCCGGAACCAGAGCACGAACTCGCGGCACCCGGCGTCGACGAAGCCCTGGACCTTCTCGGCCACCTGGTCGACGGTCCCGACGAAGTTGTCCCGCACGTAGCCTCGTGCGGATCGCCCGCCCCACAGGTTCCCGCCACCGGGCGAGTCGAGCCAGGCGTCGAGGTCGGCTGGGAGTCGAAGAGCCGGCAGTCGGGGCCGTGGGTGCGCACGATGGAGTCGAAGTCGCGCGCCCGATCCGCGTCGCAGTGCTCCTCGAGCACCTTCGACTTGTGCACGAACTGGTCGAGGCCGACCTGCCAGTTGGTCGCGTCGGCGTGCTGCGCCGCGATGCGCAGGGTCATCTTCTCGCCGCCGCCGCCGACCCAGAGCGGCGGGCGCGCAGGATCGGCTTCGGGTCGCAGTACGCGCCGTCGAGCTGGAGGTGCTTGCCCGCGAACGAGCACCGTCTCCTCGGACCACAGCCGCGGGATGACGCTGATCGTCTCCTCGAGCACCGCGAGCCGCGTGCCGGTCCGGCAGGTACTCGTATCCGTACGCCGCGTACTCGCGGTCGTACCAGCCCGCGCCGAGCCCGAGGATCAGCCGGCCGCCGGAGAACACGTCGATGCACGCCGCTTCCTTCGCGAGCAGCCCGGCGTTGCGGTAGATCGAGCAGGTGACGAGCTGGCCGAGCTCGGCCGTCGAGGTGACCTGCGAGAGCGCGGCGAGCATCGTGAACGCCTCGAAGCAGTGCGTGGCTTCGCGCCGCGGCACCGTCTCGACGTGGTCGTAGACCCAGAGGTGGTCGTAGCCCGCACGCTCGGCGAGCTGCGCGATCTCCTACGGAACGCTCCACGCTTCGGCCGCACCGCCACCCGGTGTACTCGAGCTTCCATCCCTGCGGGACGAACGCGCCCCATCGCAGCGCGCTCACCGGAACTCCCAGTACTGGATCTCCACCATCATCGGCAGGAGGTAACCCACGTAGATGCACGTGATCGCGATCATGCCGTGGTCGTCGGCCTTCCGGTCGATGATGTCGACGCGGTCGTCGCGCTCCTTGTAGGCCCTGGCCCTGGCGAGGACGTCGTCGAGCTCCGCCTCCGCGCCGACCGAGAGGCCGAAGTGGTCGAGGCGCGGCGCACGTCATCGGCGGCTCGTCGGCGATGAGGAACACGAACTGCTCGACGCGTGTACGCCTGGAACACGAGCCGCTTGCGGTCGTCGGTCTGCATCGGCAGCTCGACGCCAGCCGAACACCTCGCCGTAGAAGTCGCATGAGCAGCTTGCGGTCCGGCCTCGTCGAGCAGGTCGGCGGGCAGGCTCATCGCGACGTGGTTGAACCGCGGATTGCGCGACGTGCGTCGGCTCGTCGCTGCGTCTCGACCTTGGTCATGTGTCCCTCCCCGGCCCCGACTCGGGGCACGACCATCACCTTCGCCGCGCAGCCGGCCCTCGTGCAGGTCCGATCGCGGCGTCGAGCAGCCCGTCGAGCGGCGACGTCGTCGGCTCGACGAGCACGTCGAGCGGAAGCCGGGCCCGACGCGAGCAGCTCGAGCGCCCGCGGGAAGCCGTCGGCGTCGTAGCACGAACGCGCCCGTGATCATGAGCTCGTTGAGCAGGATGCGGTTGGGGTCGAAGCGGGGCCGGCGCATCCCCGCGCCGACGAGCACCAGCGTGCCGGCGCGCTTCAGCTGCCCGAGGCCGGCTCCATCGCGGCGCGGTGACCCGAGCACTCGAGCACGACGTCGAACGGCTCCGCGACGAGCTCGTGCGGCATCATCGGACCGTGAGCTCCGTCGGGTCGACGCTGCGCGCGCCGAGCCGCTCGCACAGCTCGCGCCGGCCCGCGTGCGGCTCGCTCACGACGATGTCGGTCGACGCCCGCGGCCTTCGAGCGCCGCGACCGACAGGAACCCGATCGGCCCGCCGCCGGTGACGAGGTAGCGCTCGCCGGGTCGGCACCGCCCGCGCGGGTGATCCCGTGCAGCGCGACCGCCATCGGCTCGACCGAGCGCGGCGTGGCGCATCGACAGACCGGCGGGCACGCGCAGCATCTCGGCCGCGCGCACCTGACTTGTAGCCGGCGAACGCGCCCTGCCATCGCTCTCGCCCGCGCCGACCTTGCCCCGTTCGGTGCACAGCGACGGCGGCCGGCCCGGCAGTACTCGCACTCGCCGCAGCGGGGCGACGGCCCGCCGACGACCTCCTCGCCGACCGCCAGCCCTCGACCGCGCTCCCGACCGCGACGACCGTGCCGCTGTACTCGTGGCCCTCGATCGCGTCGGGCTTGCCGCGCCCTCCCACTCGACCATGAAGTGGAGGTCGGAGCCGCAGATCCCGCAGTGGCTGACCTCGAGCAGGACTTCGCCCGGCCCGGCCTCGGGCACCGGCCGGTCCTCGACCTCGACGTGGCGCACACCCTTGAGGACGGCCGCGGGCATCGTCGCCGGCAGATCAGTGGTGGGTCATCGCGTCCCCCCAGGTCGCAGCACCTGGCCGAGACTCTCGCAGCAACCTGACACGCGGCGTCCCAGAACTCGAGCTCCCGTGTAGCGTGGGGTCGACTCGGTGTCGACGGAGTCGTCGTCGCCGGCGAGGGCCCAGAGGTAGTACAGGCTGCGAGCCGGGCGCGGCGACCACGGGGTGATAGCCGGCGGTGATCCGCTCGATCGAGCCGTCGCGCACGACGCGGCGCCTCGTCGGCTCGCTCGTAGCGAGACGTGGACGCCGAAGCCGTCGGCCGGCTCGAACCGGTAGAGGTAGAGCTCCTCGTGCTCGTGGCGGTGCGGCGGGTACGACGACCAGCCGCCCGGGCGGGTTGAGCGTCTCCCCCACGATCAGCTCGCCCTCGGTCACGTAGGTGCGGACCCGGCGGCGGTCGTGCCCTCGCCCCGATCCTCGTCGGCGACGGCCGCGGGCTCGATCAGCCGGCTCGGGTCTCCCGGCCTCGCTGGCGCCAGACGATCGTGGCCCGCAGGTCGCCGTCGAGCTCGAACTCGGTGTCGCGCCCGACGAGCGCCGACCACCCCGCCGACTCGAAGACGTCGGCGCGGCCCTCGACGTGCCCGCCCTCGTCACCGACTGCAGCCAGCCGAGGCCGCCCTCGACCAGGACCCACGCGACGCCGCCGGCGAGCTCGCCGCGCACCGGGCCGTCGACCCGGGCGACGCCCAGCCGGCCGTCGGGTCCGGGCTCGAGCAGCCGCTCGACTCGGCCGGCGGTTCCGGGGGTCAGCGTCAGGAGCACGGGCGGATCGTAATAACGTGACCGGCAGTCTTCGAGGGGGGTGTCATGACCGCAGACCTGGTGATCCGGGGCGGGACCGTGGTCGACGGCACCGGCGCGGCCGGCCGGCGGGCCGACGTCGCCGTCACCGACGGCGTGATCTCCGAGATCGGCGACCGGCTCGACGGCGGGCGGGAGCTCGATGCCTCGGGCCAGATCGTCACGCCCGGCTTCATCGACATCCACTCCCACTACGACGCTCAGGTCTTCTGGGACCCCTCGCTCACGCCGTCGTGCTACCACGGCGTCACGCAGGTCATCGCCGGCAACTGCGGCTTCTCGATCGCGCCGTGCCGGCCCGAGCACCGCGCGCTGCTCGCCCGCACGCTCCAGCACGTCGAGGACATGAGCCTCGCGACGCTCGAAGCCGGGATCCCGTGGGACTTCGAGACGTTCCCCCAGTACCTCGACTCCGTCGCCCGCCACGGCGTCGGGCCTCAACTACGGCGTGTACGTCGGCCACACCGCGGTGCGGCTCTTCGTGATGGGCGAGGAGGGCTACGAGCGGGAGCAGGCGACCGACGACGAGCTCGCGTCGATGCAGTCGCGTCGTCGCGCGACGCGATCGACCGCGGGCGCGATGGGCTTCGCGACGAGCTCGTCCGCCGACCCACAACGGCGACGAGCGGCCGGCCGGTGCCGAGCCGCCTCGCCGATCTCGCGGAGCTCAAGGCGCTGCTCGCGCCGCTGCACGACCTCGACAAGGGTGTCGCCGCGCTGCTCCCCGGCGAGAGGATCAAGCACGCCGACGTCTACGCCCTCCAGCAGAAGATCGGGCGTCCGCTCACGTGGACCGCGCTGCTCACCATCAAGGGCTTCCCGTGGCACGAGGGGATCATCGAGGAGAACGACGCGGCCCGGGCCGTCGGCGGCCAGGTGTGGCCGCAGGTGTCCGTGCGCCCGCTCGTGTTCCAGATGAACCTGCGCGAGCCGTTCACGTTCAACATGGCACCGATCTTCGCCGAGCTCATGGCCGAGCCCGACGCGGTCCGGCTCGAGCGCTACGCCGATCCCGCGTGGCGCGAGCGCGCCATCTCGGACCTCGACAACAAGGCGTTCCTCCGTCCGAACTGGGACGCCCTCGAGGTCGCGGAGAGCACCGCACACCCCGAGCTGATCGACCGGAACGTGGTGGAGCTCGCGAACGAGCGCGGCGTCACCCCGCTCGACGTGATGCTCGACGTCTCGCTCGACGAGAACCTCGAGACCCGCTTCCGCTCGACCCTCGCGAACAACGACCCCGAGGCCATCGCGTGGTTGCTCGGCCGCGAGGGCGTGCTGCTCGGGCTCGCGGACTCCGGCGCGCACGTGAGCCAGCTCTGCGACGCCTGCCTCCCCACCGACCTCCTCGGCAACTGGGTGCGCGAGCGCGAGGTCATCTCGCTGGAGCGCGCGGTCAACAAGCTCACCGGCGAGCCCGCGGGCGTGTTCGGGCTCGACGGGGCCGACCGCGGCCGCGGCCTGCTGCGCGAAGGGATGGCCGCGGACATCACCGTGTTCGACCTCGACACCGTCGCGCCCGGGCCCGCTCCGCCGCATCCACGACTTCCCCGCGGACGGCGAGCGCCTCACCGCCGACGCCCCGACCGGGATGACCCACACCCTCGTCAACGGCGTCCCGATCCGCATCGACGGCACCCCCGTCACGAACGAGGCGAACCCCCGCCCCGGCCACGTCCTCCGTTCCTGACCCACCCGGCGCGTACGATCCGGCGATGGCTGGACGGCGGGCGTTGGTCACCGGGGCGACGGGGTTCGTCGGCGGGCACGTGGTGCAGCGTCTGGTCGACGACGGGTGGGATGTCGACGCGCTCGTGCGCGACCGGTCTGCGACCCTCCCGGACGGCGTCGCGATCCACGAGATCCCGGGGCCGATCGACGACCTGATCGGGCTCGTCGGCGACCTGCAGCCGGCCGTCTGCTTCCACCTGGCCACCGCGTTCCGCGGCGTGCACGTGCCCGCGGACATCGAGCCGATGGTCACCGCGAACGTCGGGTTCGGCACCGCGCTCGCCGAGGCCGTGAGCCAGGTCGGGAGCTGCACGTTCGTGAACACCGGCACGGTCTGGCAGCACTACGACGCGCGGGCCTACAGCCCGGTCTCCCTCTACGCCGCGATGAAGCAGGCGTTCACCGACGTCCTGCGCTTCTACGAGGAGGTCGCGGGCCTCCCCGTCGTCACCCTCGAGCTGACCGACACCTACGGCCCGGGCGACCCCCGACCCAAGCTGCTCCCGATCCTCCTCGAGGCGGCCCGCAACGGCACGCAGCTCCGGATGACCGACGGCACCCAGCTCATCGACCTCCTGCACGTCGACGATGCGGTGCGCCGCTGCATCGCGACCGCGGCGGGCACTCCGGGAGATGTCTACGGCGCGTCGGGAGGCGAGACCCTGAACCTGCGCGACCTCGTCGCGCGCTTCGAGAAGGTGTCCGGGCTCACTGTCGACGCGGAGTGGGGCGTCCGGCCCGCTCGGCCGCGAGAGATGATGCGGCCGTGGATGGTCTCCGGTCCCCCGCCGGGCTGGAGTCCGCAGGTCACGCTCGACGACGGCATCCGCGCGCTCGTCGACGCGGAGTAGAACCCCTCAGTCGGACTGCGACGCCCGCGGCGGCGGCCGGCCGATCCGCACGTAGGCCTCGTCGGGGATCGCGCGCACGTCCTTGTAGACGTGATGGATGCACGGCTCTCCCGCGTGCTCGGGTGGGTACTCGATGCTGGTCGGGGTCTCGCCCCACTCGACGGGCTGGATCTCGTTGTTGACCGAGCAGTGCGCGCAGTAGACGGGCAGCGCGTCGCGCTCGAACGTCCGCCCGGCCGGCTCCGAGAGCGTCCAGTACGGATGCTCGCCCTCGTAGCGACCGTCGTTGATGAGCTTCCCGCCCGAACCGCACTGGAACGCGAGCACGATCTTCTCGTCGTCCTCGGAGACCTCGACCTCGCCCATGTTCCCGAGCATCGAGCGCGCGATCACCTTCGCCCGTTGGGCCACCGGCAGGTCACCCCACGGTGTCCCGGTGTCGCGACGGGGTCGGACGAACTCGTCGCCGGTCTTGCGCAGCGCGCGCTCGACCGCCTCCTCGCCCAGCTCCTCCGCGACGAACGTCAGCAGGCTGGTGATCCAGTTGATCGAGTACTCCTTGAGCCCCGCCCACTGCGCGACCGCGCGGTCGATCAGCGCCTTGGCCCCCTCCGGGTCGCCCGCGTCGATCGCCACCTTGGCCTGGTCCCAGACCGGCGTCTGCATCTTGTCGATCTCGGCGTCGCTCAGCACCCGGTCCGGCACGGTCGCCCCCTCTTCAGCTCACTGACGGGTCCGCGGGACGTGGACCGCTACGCCTTCGGACCCCGCGGGAGGCCGAGCACGCGCTCGGCGATGATGTTGCGTTGGATCTCGCTGGTCCCGCCGGGGATCGTCCCGCCGAAGGAGCGCATCCACTGGATCGGCCACGAGCCCTCGCGCCACATCTGCGGGCCGCGGGTCGTGGTGTCGAGACCGCGGAGCCCGTCGGCCTCCGTACCGATCTGCAGGGACCGCTGCACGCTCTCGCTCCCGAACAGCTTGAGCAGGGAGTGCTCCGACGCCGACTTGCCCGCCATGAACTTCGAGAACCCCCGGTAGCCCATGCACATGAGCGCCTGCCCGTCGATCGCGACGCTCGCGACCTGGTCGCGGTAGACCGCGTCGTCACCGAGCCGGCCGTCGGGCCCGATCTCGTCGCCGAGTGCGACGAGGCCCCGCAGCGCACGATCGAGGCTGTACGCGTAGTCGATCCACAACATCGCGCGCTCGTGCGCCAGCGAGCCCTGGGTGATCGGCCAACCCCCGTTGAGCTCGCCGAGCAGGTTCTCGCGGGGGATGCGCGCGTCCGTGAAGAACACCTCGTTGAAGTCGAGGAACGTCGGATCGGAGAGCTCCGCGAACGGGCGGGCCTCGACCCCCGGCGTCGCCATGTCGATGATGAGCGCGCTGATGCCCTTGTGCTTCGGCACGTCCAGGTCCGTGCGCACGAAGCACAGGCACCAGTCCGCGTGGTGCGCACCGGACGTCCACACCTTCTGACCGTTCACCACGAAGTCGTCACCATCGAGCACCGCGCGCGTGCGCAGGCTCGCGAGGTCGCTCCCGGCTGCCGGCTCGCTCATCCCGAGGCACCACGCGATCTCGGCCCGAAGGGTCGGGAGCAGGAACTGCTCGCGCTGCTCGGGCGTGCCGTAGTCCTTGATCGACGGGGCGATGATCCCGAGGCCCTGGGGGTTGAGGCTGCGCGGGATCTCCCGGCGCGACATCTCCTCGAAGTAGATCATCTGCTGCATCGGGTTGGCGTTGCGCCCGCCCAGCTCCGGCGGCCACCCGGGCACGAGCCAGCCCGCGTCGAACAGCGTCCGCTGCCACTCCCGGGCCCACTGGGGCAGGTCGGCGCTCGACTGCTTGGGCCGGCTCAGGACCTCGCGCGGCGGGAGGTTCGCCTCGAGCCAGGCCACCAGCTCGGCCCGAAACGCCTCTTCCGCCTCTCCATACTGCAGTCGCACGGCCGGAACGCTACCCGCTAGGTTCCCCACCTGACATCAGCGTCAGGAATCGGGGCGGCCGCCGGAGGAAGTCGGCCGAGGGAGAGCTACAGAGAGATGGACTTCGAACGGTCGGCGGACCAGGAGCTGCTCGCCGAGACGGTGAGCCGGTTCCTGGCCGAGCAGGCCCCGATCCTGCCGTACGTCCGGGACCTCCTCGACGCCGAGATCGGCACCACGGCCGAGGTCTGGACCGGCCTGAGCGACCTCGGCGTCATCGGGCTCCTCGCGCCCGAGGCGAACGGTGGCGCGGGCATGGGGATGGTCGACCTCGCCGTCGTGCTCGAAGCGATGGGCCGCTTCGTGCACCCGGGCCCGTTCCTCTCGAGCGCGGTCGGTGCGGTGAGCCTCGTCACGCTCGCCGGATCTGCGCACGACCACGCCGCCCTGCTCCCCGGGCTCGCGTCCGGCGAGATCGTCGGCACGGTCGCGATCTGGGAACCCACCCAACGCGGCCGCTGGCGGGAACCGCTGACGACCGCCACGCCCAAGGGCGACGCCTGGATGCTCGACGGCACGAAGGTTCACGTGGCCGATGCCGTCGGCGCCGACCTGCTGCTCGTCATCGCCCGCGACCCCGATGGGTCCGCCGGGGTCTTCGTCGTCACGCCGGAGACGACCCGCGTCACGATCACCGCGACGCCGACGGTCGACGGGACCCGCAAGGAAGCGTCGGTCGTGCTCGAAGGCGCGGAAGCGCGCCGGGTCGGAGCGGGCGACGCCACCGACGCGATCGCGGAGACGGTGGACCGCCTCGGCGTCGCCATGGTGGTCGACGGTGTCGGCGCCGCCGCTCGCGCGCTCGACCTCGCGGTCGAGTACGCGAAGGACCGCCGCCAGTTCGACGTCCCGATCGGGACGTTCCAGGCCGTCCAGCACCTCTGCGCCGACATGCTCCGTGCGGTGGAGCTGGCCCGGGCGTCCGCGTACTACGCGTGCTGGGCCTGTGATGCCGCGGACGCCGCCGAGCGCCACCGCGCCGCGACGATGGCGCAGGCCTTCGCCGCCGACGCGTTCTACGAGGTGGGCGCCACGGCGATCCAGGTGTTCGGCGGCGTCGGCTTCACCTGGGAGCACGACATCCACCTGTTCTACAAGCGGCTGCTCAGCGTCCAGCAGTACGCCGGCGGCACGATCGATCAGCTCGAGGAGCTGGCGACGATCGTGCTCGACTCCGGCGTCTGATCGGGCGGCCCGCTCGACGGCAGCACGGACCCGTCGCGCTCGGGCCACCACCGAACCGACAGCGCGACGATCGCCACCGAGGCCAGGACGACGAGGCTCGGCTCGGCCGTCACCCGGAAGCGGGTCTGCCCGTACGAGAGGACCGTCCCGACGGTCACGATGATGGGTGGGACCAACACCGGCCACTGCCGGATCCGTCGGCGCCGCAGCACCACCACCCCGCCGATCGCGAGCAGCAGGATCGGGTAGTAGAAGGCCATGCCGAGCCCGGTGACCCAGCTCGGCCGGCCTTCGGCCTCGTTCCACTTGAGCATGTCGCCGGGCCGGAACAGCCCCCAGTCACGACCGATGCGCGCGAGCTCGACCACTGCGGCCCGGCCCTTGTGCGCTTTGATGTAGTCGAACGCGCGGTCGCGGTAGAGGCGGGACGCGACCGACTGGTCGCCCGCGGGCGGGTGCTTCGGGATGCAGCCGTCGAGCGACGTCAACCCGGTCGACGGGCCGTAGAAGACCGGGCCGCAGTTGGAGCCCAGGATCGCGATGCCGTCGTTGGTGGAGATGAGCGTCGGGTCCTCGAACCGGCTGAAGTTGTACGCCACCCACGGACCGACCATCAGGATCGCGCCGAGCGCGAGTGACCCCACGATCGCGAAGCGGCGCGACCACGAGAGCTTCCGGAAGCTGAAGAAGAGTGGCAGCCCGAGCAGGGGCGCGAGGAGCACGAGCTCCGCGCGCGCGAGCGCGCCGAGGCCGCAGACGACGCCGACCGCGAGCGCGAGGCCGAGCGAGGGTCGTCGGAACAGCTTGAGGAGCAGCAGGAGCGCGGCCGTCACCAGAACGGTCGCGAACGCCTCGGACATGATCAGGCCGTCGTTGACCCAGAGGTACGGGTAGACCGCGGCGATGCCCGCGGCGACGAGGCCGGCGCGGTCCCCCGCCAGCTCCCGGCCCAGCAGCCCGATCAGGGCGACCGCGCCGAGGCCGACCAACATGATCTCGAAGCGCATCATGAGCTGGGTGGACTCGTCGCCCAGGCCGAGCGCGTCGCCCAGCTTGACCGTCGGGACGAGCGCGAACACGGTCAGCGGTGGATGATCGGCCGCGGGCGTGCTGCGGTGCGGCGCGCCGGGCAGGAACTCGAACGGGTCCACGTAGCCGTGGCCGTCGGCGATCGTGCGGGCCTGGAGCTCGTAGTAGGCCGCGTCGTAGAACTTCTCGTCGTAGCGCGCGACACCCAGCACGTACGCGACGCGCACGCCGAGCGCGACGAGCAGGATGAGGCCGAGGACGACGAAGAAGCGACGGGACCCGCGGGCTGGCACCGCGCAGGAGGCTATCGGCGGCGGGTCAGCAACAGTGCGCCGGCGAGCGGTCCCCCACCGGCCGCGGCCACACCGACCTCCGGGTCGCCCGCCACCTGGCGGGCCCCGGCCTCACCCCAGAGCTGGACGCAGGCCTCGTGCAGGAACCCGTAGCCGTGCAGCCGACCGGCCGAGAGCTGCCCGCCGTGGGTGTTGAGCGGCAGCACGCCGTCACGGGCGATGCGCTCGCCCCCTTCGATGAACGGGCCCGACTCACCCTTGCCGCAGAAGCCCATCGCCTCGAGCCAGGTCATGGTGATGAACGAGAAGCCGTCGTACATCTCGGCGAGCTGGACGTCCGACGGCTTGAGGTCGGTGCGCTCCCAGAGCTGCGCGCCGGCGTCGCGGTTCGCCATGGCCGTGAGGTCGTCGAACTGGTCCCACGACGGGCGGCCCCGCAGGGCGGTGCCGACGGCCTCGACCTGGATGCCGGGCTTGCGCAGATCCGCTTGCGTATCGACGCGCGACACGATCACCGCAGTGGCGCCGTCGCAGGGCGCGTCGCAGTCGTAGAGGCAGAACGGCGTCGTGATCATGCGGATGCCGAGGTAGTCCTCCATGGACATCGGGTCCGTGTAGATCGCCTTGGGGTTCAGCGCCGCGTTCTTGCGCGCGTTGAGCGCGATCTGCGCGAGCTGCTCGCGGGTGGTGCCGAACTCGTAGAAGTGCCGTTGCGCCATCATCGCGATCCAGATCGCGGCCGAGGGTGCCGCGAAGGGCAACGTCCACTCCATGAAGCCGCTGGCGCGGAAGCCGCCACCGTCGCCGCCACCACCACCGGGCATCACCGCGGCGCGGCCCTTGTCGCCCTGGGCGCTGCCCTCGTAGACGCTGCGGAAGCACAGCACGTGCGTGGCGAGCCCGGACGCGACGGCCATGCAGGCGTTGATCACGGAGCCGAGCTGGCCGGGCGACTCGATGCCACCCGACCACCACCCGAGCTCGAGCCGGAGCGCGTCGTGCACGTCGACCACGCCCGCGCCGGAGAACCCGGGCGGCTGGCCCATGGGACCGGGATAGGTCGCGACGCCGTCGATGTCCTTGGTGGTGAGCCCCGCATCCGCGATCGCGGCGAGGCACGCGTCGAGCGTGAGCTCGAGCGGGTCGCGGCCGAGCCGGCGACCGACGTCGGACTGGCCGGCGCCGGAGATCATGGCGCGCCGTTCGATGACGAGGCTCGGATCGATGTTCACGTGGCGGCCACCGGACGGAAGAGTGGGATCCAGACGTCGTCGTGGTGCTCGAACGTCACCTCGAGCTCCATCCCGATCTTCACCGCGTCGGGTTCGACGCCCACGAGGTTCGTCGTGAGCCGAAGCCCCTCCTGCTCCGGGAGCGCGACGATCGCGACGACGAAGGGGAGCTCGGGTCCCGGCATCCACGGCTGGTAGTTGACGGTGAAGGTCCAGAGCGAGGCCCGCCCCGACACCGCTTCGAACCGCAGGTCCTTCGAGTGGCAGATCGGGCAGATCGGCGTCGGCGGGTGGTTGTAGTAGCCGCAGCTCTGGCAGCGCTGGAAGCGCAGCTCGCCGACCTCACCGCCGGTCCAGAAGTCGCGGTTGAGGTCGTTCAGCCGCGGGAGGATCCGGAACGGGAGCTCGGCTTCGGTCGCGCCGTCCGCCATGTCAGTCCGCCTCGGGTGGGCGCGCCGCGTCGAAGCCCTCGCGCGCGACCGGCATCGCCTCGACCGCCGCGAGCATGCCGAAGCCGGGCACCGTCAACATGATGGATCCGAGCACCTCGTCCCACTCCGCGCCGACTTCACGCGCCAGCTGTGCGTGGCGCCGGATGCCGGCCGGGTTGCGCAGGATCACCGTGCAGACCAGCCGGATGAGCTCGTGCGTCTTGCGGTCCGGCGACTGCAGCGAATCGATCTGGCTGAGCCACGAGCTCTGCGCGTCGTGCAGCGCGGGGAACGTCTCGTGCAGGGGCTCCTCGAATGGAAAGCTCCACTCGTGGTCGGGGCTCACGAAGCGGCTGCCGGCCGGAACTGGACGATGGTGACGTCTTCGCTCGTGGGATGGAACACCGCCTCGAGGGCCATGCCGATCGCGAGGTCGTCGAACTCGCACTGGACGACGTTGGTCATCATCCGCGGGCCCTCTTCGAGGTCGACGACCGCGGCCACGTACGGGATCCAGTCCGGGAACGGCGGGAGGTCGTTGCGGTACACGACGGACCACGTGTAGAGGGTCGCCCTGCCGCTCGCCTCGTACCACTCGACGTCGTCGCTCCAGCACTTCGGGCAGAACGGGCGCGGGTAGAAGTGGTACTCCCCGCACGCGTTGCAGTGCTTGATGAGGAGCTTGCCTTCCTTCGCCGCGTCCCAGAACGGCTCCGTCTCGAGATCCGGCGTGGGAAGGTCGAACCGCATGGAGGTCATCGGCCGCGCGCGCCTCAGCCGCGCTGCGGGAGCGCGGCCGTCGCGACACCGGTGAGCTTGGGCTCACCGGCTTCGTTCGTGACCGAGCACTCGAGGTCCACCCGCGGCTCGGTGCCCTCGGTGTACTTCTTCGCGACCTTGACGCTCGTGGTGAGCACCTCGCCGGGCCAGGTTTGCTTCGTGAAGCGGATCTTGTAGAGCCGGAGGTTGCCGACGCCGACGTAGTCGGTGAGCGCCTTCGCGAGGATCCCCGCGGTGAACATCCCGTGGCCGAAGACGCTCGGCAGTCCGGACGCCTGCGCGGCTGACCTCGTCATGGTGCATCGGGTTGAAGTCCCCCGAGGCACCCGCGTACTGGACCAGGTTGGTGCGGGTCAGCGTGTGCGAGAACGACGGACCTTCGTCGCCCTCGTTGACGTCCTCGAAGTACACCGTGTGCTCAGCCATCGACCTTCTTTGCTATCGGCTCCCTGACACGACTGTCAACTTCGCGCGCCGCCCTCTCCGACTCGTTTCGGGGCGTTTGAACGTCGCCATCGCGACGATGAGACGCCCCGAAACGAGCCAGGGTGGAGAATCGCGGCGACCGCCGTCGCCGGTCTTGACGGGGCCGAATCACAGTGATGTGATTTAGCGCTCAGCGCCGCAGAACAGCCGGCTCGAGGAGGATCGATGGACAGCTCGCTGCACCAGGCCCTCGTTCGCACGATCCTCGAGCACGCCGAGGACTACCCCTGGAGGATGCAGGAGATCGGGCTGCTGGGCCTCCGGCTCGACGACCGGCGCGAGTACCGGCTCCACGTCTGGGATCCGAGCTCCAGCGCAGGTGAGCCCCCGGCGCACGACCACCCCTACGACTTCAACTCCACCATCGTCGCGGGTGCGATGACCAACACCCGCTACGAGGAGGACCCAAGCGGCGTCGAGTATCGCCGCGTGCGGTACCGGCCGGCGAACGAGGACGCCAGGACTTCCGACACGGTCAGGCTCTCCCGGCGTGCGACGACCTACGCCGCCGGCGAGACCTACTCCCAGCTGGCTCACGAGCTGCACGACAGCCGGCAGGTCCCCGGCACGGTGACGATCATCCGCATGACGTTCCAGGAGGTCCCCGAGCTGACCGTGTGCACCCGGGAGGACGCGCCCTGGGTGTCGGGCCAGGCGCGACCCGCGACCGCCGAAGAGGTGAAGCGCATCACCACCGCGGCATTGGAGCGATTCGAGTAGCGCGACGACCGCACTCGTTTGGGTCAACCTCACCTGCTTCCTCCGCGACGGTGACCGCGTGTTCCTCACTTACTCCACGACGGGCCGGGGCAACGAGCGAGTCAACGGGTCCCTCCGCCGGGAGGTCGACACCACTGACGCGGGTTCCGTCGAGCTAGGAGCGGGCTCGGCGTCGGCCGGCGCGCAGGTAGAGCAACGGTCCGATGGGCTGCACGAAGAAGCCGAGAACCCAGAGAGGCTTCCAGCCGCGCACCTCGCCCGCCGGTCTGCGGACCAGGTCCCGTAGGGCGACGGTGGTGACCACGGCCTCCGCGACCGCTCCGACGACGATTGCAGTCTTCGCGGCCGGCGAGTACTCGGACCACCGCTTCTTTTGCGTCATCCGATCGATCCCTTGGTTCACTCGCTGCTACGCGTCACTGGGGCAAGGGACAGTGTGCCCCATCCCCTGATGCCGCCCGGAGCGGCAGGCCGAAGCGCTCCGATCGGGCCGGGTGCGCCAATGTCCCGGTCGGCCCGGCAGTGGTGTGCGTTCGCCGCTCAGCGTGGGTGCAGTGGGGCGACCGCTTCGACGTCAGCTTCGGGCAGGCGATGGTCGTCGATGAAGTCCCATTGGATGTCGTAGCCGAGACCGGGTAGCTGCGGGATGGTGACGAAGCCTTCGCGGTCCATGGGATCGCAACCGGCATTGAGGTACGGCGGGGTCGCGTCGTAGTCGACGCCGGGTCCGAGCAGTCCGCGCTCGTAGTACTCACACACCTCGTCGCTCGTTGCACCCAGCACCTGAAGGTTGCCGAATCCGCTCATGTGGAGCTCGCAACGCATCCCGAAGGCCTCGCACACGGCGGCCATCTTCATCGCGCCGGTGATCCCACCGCGCAACACGTCGATTCGGCTGATGTCCGATGCTCGACGAAGGATCCAGTCGGCGCGCGTGAAGATCCCGCCTTCGGCGATCTCCGGTGAGCAGATCGGGATGTCGAGCTCGGCGGCCAGCCTCGCGAACGACTCGATCTGGTGCTCCTGCATCGGGTGCTCGTACCAGGAGAAACCGAGCCGTTCCAGCTCGCGCCCGACTCGAAGCGCGTCAGCGAAGCTGTAAGCGCCCCACGGGTCGAACATCAACGTCATGTCCTCGCCGACTGCTCCTCGAACTGCTCGGCAGATCGCGATGTCCCAGTCGGTGGCAGCCGGCTTGGGAAGCGCCGGTTGGCGGGTTGCGGGGTCCCAGGCGAAGTACGGGTGGATCTTGTACGCGCGGTAGCCGTCGTGCCGACACGCGACGGCGTGGGCTGCATAGTCCTCGGGCATGCCCAGATTGTTGAAGCTGCTTGCGTATGCCCTCACCTTCTCGCGGGCGCCGCCGAGCAGCTTGTGCACCGGCATGCCGGTGACGCGACCGGCGAGATCCCAGAGGGCGAGGTCGATCACGCTGCAGACGTTCTCGGGCAGCTTCGCTGCCCACAGCTGTTGCCAGATTCGTTCACGGTCGAAGGGGTCGTTCCCGGCGAGGAGCGGGCCGAGGAACTGCGCGATGAGCGCCCGATCCCCGGGTACGAGTCCGTCTTGGTCGCCGTGGAAATGGCCACCGAAGTAGTAGCCCTCGGCGCCATCGTCAGTGAGCACCTTCGTCACGGTCTGGACGACCTTGTGGCCGGTCTGCAGCTCACCGAAGGAGATGCGCGGCACGGATGTCTCGAACGGAACGATCTCGATGGACGTGATCTTCACGACGTCCCTTTCGTTGTGCAGATGAAGGAGCCAACCAGGAGCGAGGTCTTCGTCCTCGTGATGTCGCCGAGAGGAATCGTCTCCCGGCCCACGGCGCTGGCGCCAGGGCTGGAGGTCACAATGTCGGCGACGTGCACCGCGGTGACTCCACGCGTGCATTCAGTCGCCGTGTTGATGTGCGAGATCGGGCGTGGACTCCGCCGCGCAGTCCAGTGTGCGTCGATGACACCACCTGTGATCTCGTTTCGGCGTGACTTCGCGTGGCTATGACAACGCGAGATCACGCCGAAACCGGTCGACGCACTCGCCCGGGCCAGCGTTCGCCAGTGTCACCGGAACTGATCGGCAGTCATGCCGTCACCACTCAAGAACTCGCCAGGAACCTGAAGTAGAACGCGCCGAACAAGAGGACGATGCCGACGTTGGCCGCAAGCCGCTCCCAGAACCACGTCTTGTCTCTGAGGAACAGGAGGTCCACGCCCACCACCACGGCGACCATCGCCAGCACGTACAGCACGCCGACTGCGGAGTTGGCCATCCGACGCTTCCTCCCACGCAAGTTGTTGCTCACGAAGCGATCATCGCACCGGCCGTCGGTGGTCCGGGTCAGCGCCGTGAGCCGTCCCTCGAGAGTGGCGATCTCACCAACACCGCGTGAACACATCGGCCTACTGACGCCGACTGACGTCGGGTCACGGGTCCTTGGGGAGGCCGAGGACGCGCTCGGCGATGATGTTGCGCTGGATCTCGCTGTGCCGCCGGCGATGGTGAGGCAGCGGGTGAAGAGGAACTGCTGGGACCAGGATGCGGCGGGGCCGTCGGCGATCGCGCCCTCGCCCCGCGAGCAGGCCGAGCCCGACCTCCTGGACCTTCTGGTCGTGCTCGACGCCGAGGAGCTTCTTCACTGAAGCCTCGGAGCCGGACGGGTCCGCGCCGGTGAGCGCGGAGAGGGTGAGCCGGAACCCGAGCACCGCGAGCGCGTAGCCGCGGGCGACGAGGCCGCCGACCTCGGCGAGGACCTCGGTGTCGTCCTCGCGGCCCGTGGTGCGCACGATGTCGCAGGATGCCGCGGATGCCGGCGCCGATCGTGGAGCCGCTGCCCATCGAGACCCGTTCGTTGGCGAGTGACGTGCGCGTGCGCGCGCCAGCCGTCGTGCTCGGCACCGACGAGGCAGTCCTCCGGGACGAAGACCTCGTCGAGGAAGACCTCGTTGAACATCGCCATGCCGGTGAGCTCGCGGAGCGGGCGCACGTCGATGCCGGGCGTCTTCATGTCGAGCATGAAGAACGAGATGCCTTCGTGCTTCGGGACCTCGGGATCGGTGCGGGCGAGCAGGATCCCCCAGTGCGCACGCTCGGCCATCGACGTCCACACCTTCTGCCCGCTCACAAGCCAGCCGCCTTCGACGCGCTCGGCGCGGGTCGTGAGGCGACGCGAGGTCGGAGCCGGCGCCGGGCTCGCTGAACAGCTGGCACCACTCGATCTCGCCCCGCAGCGTCGGGGGAATCCACCGCTGCTGCTGCTCCTCGGTGCCGTAGACCATCAGCGGCGGGAGGGCCCAGCCGCCGACCGCGATGTTCGGGCGGATCATCTTGGCGCGACGGAACTCGTCGTCGATCACGAGCTGCTCGAGTGCATCCGCGTCCCGGCCCCAGGGCTTCGGCCACTGCGGGGAGATGAACCCCTCGTCCGCGACCCGGCGCCGTTGCTCGGCCCGGTCCAGCGCGCTCAGCTCGGTCAGCAGCGCGCGCAGCTCCTCGCGGTGGGCTTCGGCCTCGACCGGGAGGTCGACGCTCAGGCGCCGCTTCGCGCCGGCGAGCGCGAGCCGGGCCGAGCGCTCCTGCCAGATCGCGGACGTGCCGAGCAGCGCGCGGTTCGCGGTGGCCCGGCGGAGGTAGACGTGCGCGTCGTGCTCCCACGTGAAGCCGATGCCACCGAGGGTCTGCACGCAGTCCTTCGCGGTCTGGAAGAAGCCGTCGACGGACAGCGATGCCGCGGCCGCGGCCGCGAAGGACGCGGTGTCCGGGTCGCCGACCGCGCGTGCCGCGTCCCAGGTCGCGACGCGCGCGAGCTCGGTGCGGCCGAGCATGTTGGCGCAGCGGTGCTTGACGCCCTGGAACTGGCCGATCGGGCGGCCGAACTGGCGCCGGTCCTTCGCGTACTCCGATGCTGCCTGCACGCACCACTGCGAACCACCGACTGCGTCGGCCGAGAACAGCACCGCGGCGAGGTCGCGCACCGACTGGGTCGAGAGCTCGGGCAGCTGGCGGTGCGGCGGGATCGACACCCCCGAGACCGTGATCTCGGCGACCCGCCGGGTCAGGTCCACGCTGTCGAGCTCGTGCGCTTCGAACGCGTCCGCCGGCAGGACCACCCAGGTTCCGCCCGCGTTCGCGATCAGCAGCGACGCGAGGTGACCGGACAGGACCGGGCGCAGGGTGCCGCTGACCCGGAGCGCGCCTTCCGAGCCCGGCTCGCCCGCGAGCGAGCCGCTCAGCGCGACCGTGCCGATGAGCGAGCCGTCCGCGAGCCGGGGACCGAGCTCGGCCGCGGCTTCCTTGCCCGCGGCCTGGAGGACCGCCCCGGCCAGCGCGGTCGCGAGGAACGGACCGGGCGCGCCCGGCGAAGCCGAGCTCCTCGAGCACCACCGTCAGCTCCGGGATGCCGTAGCCCTCGCCGCCCAACGCCTCCTCGAGGTGCAGGCCGGTCCAGCCCTGCGCGACGAGGTCGGGCCAGAACTCCGGGAGCGCCTCGGCCTTGGCATCGAGCTGGGCCCGCAGGACCGACGGCGGGGAGTGGCGCTCGGCCCAGCCGCGCGCCGCGGCGTGGAGGGCGAGATGTTCGTCAGTGATCCCGATCGGCATGGCCCCGATCCTACGAGAGGACCTGACTCCCGCGTCAGGTTGCGCGCGCTCCGCTCCCGCCCGCAGACCTAACCTGAGGCCATGCATGACTTGGTGATTCGTGGGGGAACGGTCGTCGACGGCACCGGAGCGGCACCGAGACCGGCCGACGTGGCCATCGACGGGGACCGCATCACCGAGGTCGGTGAGCTCGAGGATCGCAGTGCCCGGGAGACGGTCGACGCGGGCGGGATGATCGTCACTCCCGGCTTCGTCGACGTCCACACCCACTTCGACGGGCAGATCACCTGGGACCCGATGCTCACGCCGTCGTGCTGGCACGGCGTCACCACCGTGGTCATGGGCAACTGCGGGGTCGGCTTCGCCCCCGTGCAGCCCGACAAGCACGAGTGGCTCATCGGCCTGATGGAGGGCGTCGAGGACATCCCCGGCGCGGCGCTGTCGGACGGGATCCAGTGGGGCTGGGAGACGTTCCCCGAGTACCTCGACGCGGTCGACGCCGTCCCGAAGATGCTCGACGTCGGCGCGCAGATCCCTCACGGCGCGGTCCGCGGGTACGTGATGGGTGAGCGCGGTGCGAAGAACGAGCCCGCGAGCGAAGCCGACATCGAGGCGATGGCGGTCATCGTGCGCGAGGCGATCGAAGCCGGCGCCCTCGGCGTGTCGACCTCGCGCACCATCGCGCACATGGCGATCGACGGTGAGCCGGTGCCCGGGACGTTCGCCGCGGAGGACGAGCTGTTCGGCATCGGCCGCGCGCTCGGCGACCTCGGCACCGGCATCTTCGAGCTCGCGCCCGCGGGTGCGCTCGGCGAGGACCTGGCCGCACCGGATCGTGAGATGGCGTGGATGCGCCGGCTGTCGGCGGCGATCGACCGGCCGGTGACGTTCGCGCTCACGCAGAACGACCACGACCCCGACTCGTGGCGCAAGATGCTCGATCTCGCGAGCCAGGCGGTCGGCGAAGGCGCGCGCATCCGGCCGCAGGTCGCGGGCCGGCCCGTCACGCTGCTGCTCGGGCTCCAGACGTTCCACCCGTTCGCGTACTGCCCGAGCTGGGGACCGGTCGGGATCCTGCCGACCATCGCCGAGCGCATCGTCGCGATGCGCGACCCCGAGACCCGGCGCCGGCTGGTGGCCGAGGCGCAGACCCCCGACCCCGCGATGGTGCAGTTCCTGGACCCGGCGAAGGCGTTCCCGCTCGGCGACCCGCCGAACTACGAGCCCGACGCGAGCACGAGCATCGCGGCGCGCGCCGCCAGCGAGGGACGCAACGTCTACGACCTCTACTACGACCTGCTGATGGAGGACGACGGCCACGCGCTCGTGATGCGACCGCTGCTCAACTACACGGACAGCAACCTCGACGCCGTGCGCGAGATGCTGCTGCACCCGACCAGCGCGCTGGGGCTCGGCGACGGTGGCGCGCACTGCGGGACGACCTGTGACGCGTCGCACACCGACGTACATGCTCACGCACTGGGCCCGGGACCGCACCCACGACCGGCTCCCCATCGAGTGGGTCGTGCGCAAGATGACCTCCGAGACCGCGTCGCTCTACGGCCTCGGCGACCGCGGGACGCTCCGACCCGGGCTGCGCGCCGACGTCAACGTCATCGACCACGCCCGGCTCCAGCTCCGCTCGCCGCACATGGCCCACGACCTTCCCGGCGGCGCCCGCCGCTTCATCCAGGAAGCCGACGGGTACGTGGCGACGGTCGTCGCCGGTCAGATCACGTTGGTCGAGGGCGAGGACACCGGGGCCCGCCCCGGCGCCCTCGTGCGCGGCGCCCGCCCCGCCTAGCCGTACATCAGCGAGCCGGGGGTGGTGAGCAGCTCACCGGTCTCGAGCCACGTCTTCAGGCCCGAGAGGATCATCGGCCAACCGCCGTAGAGCTGGTCGTTCGCACCCTCGCGCATCTGGTCGTGGGTGACGGTCAGCCGGCACGAGTCCTCGACCGGCTCGATCTCCCACGTGATGCGCGACGTGCCCTCGGCCTTCACGTCCTCGCCCCAGAGCGCGACCATCGTCTGCACCAGCCGGCGGGGCGGGTCGACCTCGAGGATCTCCCCCTCCCCCAGCGGGAAGTCGCCGGCGGCCATCTCGAAGCGCGAGCCCGGCTTCCAGTCCGACGTCACCGTCGCGCCGAACTGGTACTTGCTGCGGATCTCGCGGTCGGTGATCGCCTCCCAGAGGCGCTCGGGCGTCGTCTTGATGTAGATCTCGAAGACCTTCTCCATCGGACTCTCCATTCTCGTCTTGAGGTCGCTCAGCCCCGCGGCCCAGGGCTCGGCGTACTTGCTCACCCACCGGTCGTGGACGAGCCGGATCGGCACCGGGTTCAGGAAGTGGACCTTCTCCCGGCCCCGCTTCTTCGTGACGACGAGCCCCGCCTCCTCGAGCAGCGTTCAGGTGCTTCATCACGCCGAAGCGCGACATCTCGAAGCGAGCCGGTCAGCGCACCCAGGGTCTGGCCGTCCTGACCGGAAGAGCTCGTCGAGCAGGCTCCTGCGGGTCGGATCGGCCAGGGCCTTGAACACCTCGTCCACGGCGCCAGGATACGTGACCATTTGGTCACATGTCAAGCGTGGAGACTCCTGGTGGGAGCGGGGCACCCGCCTCCCGGCGCTGGTCCACGAGCTGGTCCAGCTCCTGATGGGCCTGCTTCAGCTCGCGCTCGATGACGTCGGGCGCGACCGGTGGCAGCTCGGGCAGCGGGGTGAACGGACCGGTGATCGGCCCGTCGAGGGCGCGGATCTCCATCCGGAGCGCGGCGATCCGGGTGCTGATCGCCGACTGCTCCGGGCCGAGGCTCAGCAGCACGTCGGCCGCGCGCATGTAGCCGTAGTCGATCGACGCGGCGATGAGCACCGGGTCCACCGTCGAGCGCGTCGTGCACGTCGAGCTCGGGTGCGATGACGGTGACCCGCTTGCCCCAACCGCGCGGCGGGCTGATCTCTTTGCGCAGCGTCTCGTCCGGGACGATGTCCGCGGTGACGCGACGTGCGAGCTCGAGCAGGCCCTTGTCGCCGATGTCGGGCATACGATCGACGCCGGGCGTCGACGCGACCACCGCGAAGATGTGGCCCGCGCCGAGCCGGTTGAACGCCAGCTCCAACGGGAGGATCTCCCGCACTCCCCCGTCGACGTAGTGCTCGTCGTTGAGCCGGGTCGGCGGGAAGACCAACGGGATTGACGCGGACGCGAGGATCGCCTCGGTCAGCGCGACCGGGGGCTGGTCGAGCGGGTCGCCGTCGCGGCGTCTGGACCTCGCCCCGCTCGGTGATGTAGCGCAGCTCGCCGCTCTCGAGCCCGACCGCGCCGACGCGCAGCACGAGGCCCGACGCGGCGACGCGATCGGCGTCGATGTTGCCCTCGACCAGCTCGCGCACGGGCTGCATGCTGAGCAGCGACCGGGCCCGCATCGCCTGGCGCAGCGCGTCGAGGGTGCCGTCGGTCTCGGGGGGATGGCGCACGACCTCCGAGAGCATGCGCAGCACGACCCGCGCCTGGCTCCCGGCGGTGCCGTTCTCCGCCGCGCGGCCCCGGAGCTCCGAGGCCCAGTTGGCCTGCGACCGCAGCTTCTCGAGCCAGGGCTCGGCGAGCCACATGTCGTTGTTCGAGCGCAGGCCACGCCAGACGTCCTCGATCTCGTCGATGGCCCGCCGGCCGGTCACCGCGTCGTCGCCCTCGGCCAGCTTCCCGGCGATGATCGACCCGACCGAGCTGCCGCACAGGATCGCGGGCCTGACCCCGAGATCGTCGTAGAGGAAGCGCAGCGCCCCGGTCTCGAAGCTGCCCTGCGACCCGCCGCCGCTCATGGCGAACGCGACCGGGCTGCGGGAGACCCGCCGGCGCAGGTTCGTGCGGGCCGCCCGCACCCAGCGGACCGAGGGCGACTGGGTCATGGAGCACCTAGACGAGCTTCTGGCCGTCTTTGGTGAGCGAGATGGCCTGGGTGGGACACCCCTGGGCCGCGAGGATGATCTTGTCCTCCGGGGCGCCGTCGGGGTCGATGACGATCGCGACGCCGTCGTCGTCCAGGTCGAACACGCCGGGCGCCCAGAACGAGCAGTTCCCCGAACCCATGCACACCTCGCGGTCGATGGCGATCTCGAGCGTCACTGGTTCCTCCCTGGGTGGTCCGTTCGTAGGTCGGCCGGGTCTCGCTCGCCTCCGGCCACGCTAGCGCCGCTCCCCGCACCTGACGGGACCGTCAGGCTCCCCCTACCCTGGCGTCGTGACCGGGACCGAGCAGGGTGCGCAGTGGGAGCTCCACTGGCGCAAGCGCGAGACCCACGGCCTGCTGCCGGACCCGGAGCCGCGCCCCATCCGCAACACGCTGATCTCGGTCGACGACCACCTGGTCGAGCCACCCGACATGTTCCACGGCCGCCTGTCGTCGCGCTTCGCGGATGCTCGCGCCCAAGGTCGTCGAGACGGTCGAGGGTCACGAGGTCTGGGAGTTCGACGGGAAGATCTACTTCCAGGTCGGGCTCAACGCGGTCGTCGGACGCGCACGCGAGGACTGGCGGATGGAGCCGACCCGCTTCGACGAGATGCGCCCGGGTTGCTACGACGTCGACGCGCGCGTGCGCGACATGGACATCAACGGGATCTGGGCGTCGGTGAACTTCCCGAGCCAGATCACCGGGTTCTGCGGCTCGGTCTTCTCGCGGTGCTCGGACCCGGAGCTCGGGCTCGCGGTGACGCGCGCGTGGAACGACTGGTTCTTCGAGGAGTGGCACTCGCGGCACCCGGAGCGGATCGTGCCGATGGGCATCACGTTCCTCGCGGACGCGGAGCTGGCGGCGGAGGAGATCCGGCGCAACGCGGCGCGCGGCTTCCGCGCGGTGACGTTGCCCGAGCAGCCGCACCGGATCGGGATGGAACCCATCTTCTCGGACTGGTGGGAGCCGATCCTCGCCGCCTGCGCGGAGACCGGGACGGTGATCTGCCTGCACGTGGGCTCGAGCGGGGTCGTCGACTTCCCCGCCGGCGCGCCGGTCAAGGAGCTCCCTGCGACGTTGTTCGGCCAGCTCGCGCTCACCTCCTGCGCAGAGTGGCTGTGGTCGAAGTGCTGCGTGCGGCACCCCGAGCTGCAGGTCGCGATGAGCGAGGGTGGGATCGGTTGGGTCGCGATGCTGCACGATCGGCTCGAGAACCTCGTCGACCGCTCCGGGTACGGCCGCAACTTCGCGCCCGGCATCTCGCCGGTCGAGGTGCTGCACCGCAACTTCTGGTTCTGCACGATCGACGACCCGTCGACGCTCTCCACGCTTCCGACCGTCGGCGTCGACCACGTGATGTTCGAGACCGACTACCCCCACGGTGACGGCACCTGGCCCGACAGCCAGCAGGTGTTCGAGGACGTCTTCGGCGGGCTGCCGGCCGACTGGATCGCCAAGATCGGCCACGAGAACGCGGCGGCGCTGTTCCGCCAGCCCCTCCCGCAGCCCGGCACCCCCCACGCCGTCGGGCTACGGGCTACGGGTGGCGGGCGATCTTGACCGCGTCGATGATCATCGGGATCTGGAACGGGACGCGGATCCAGGCCGCGGCCTTCGACTTCAGCGGGCCTTCACCTTCGACGCCGCCGTCGAGCGCGACCTGGATGTTGGCGGTCCAGACGCTGAGCAGCGTCGCGACCGTCAGCCAGCCCCCGATGCGACGGGTCTTCGGCGAGATCAGCAACCCGGTGCACGCGAGCTCGACGACCCCGCTCGCCTGCACCCAGAAGCGCTTCGACCCCGGCGCCCAGCTCGGCACGATCTCGTCGTAGAATTCCGGGTTGGTGAAGTGCGTGATGCCCGCGCCGCCCATGATCATCACCATGCGCCACGGGGTGTGATGGCTCGGCTCGACCTCGGTGGTCATACGTCCCAGATGACCGGCAGCGTGGTCGGCGAACGGAACCGCTCGCCGTGGATGTGCACGTCGTCGGCGTCCCAGCGGTCCGGGTCGGGACGCAGGTTCGGGCACCGGTCGAGCAGGCGGTTCATCGCGCTCGCCATCTCCATCCGGGCGAGGTGCATGCCCAGGCACATGTGCACGCCGACGCCGAACGCGATGTGCGGCTGCGGCTCGCGGAAGATGTCGAAGTCGTCGCCGTGGTCCCAACGGGTCGGGTCGTGGTTCGCGGAGCCGACGTTCGTGACGATCATCGATCCCTTCGGGCACGGCAGCCCGCCGAGCTCGGTGTCCACCGCGCACTCGCGGGACGTGATCAGGAGCGGACCCTCCCACCGGATCGACTCCTCGATCGCCTGGGGCATCAGCGAGCGGTCCGCCCGCAGCGCCTCGAGCTGGTCCGGGTGCGTGAGCAGCCCGTAGATGAAGCTTCCGGTCGCTCGGTAGGTCGTCTCCGCGCCGGCCGGCATGAGCAGGCGGAGGAAGCTGTAGATCTCCTCGTCGCCGAGCGTCTCACCGTCGAGCTCGGCCTGCACCAGCTCGCTGATGAGGTCGTCACCCGGGTTCGCGCGCCGCTGCTCCACGACCTTCTCGAAGTACTCGCGCAGCTCGAGGCTGCCGGCGATCCCTTCGTCAGGCCGGACCGCGACGTTGATCACGGCGAGCGCCCGCGGGTGGAAGTACTCGTGGTCCTCGCGTGACAGGCCGAGGATCTCGGCGATCACCTGCACCGGGTAGCGATACGTGAACTCGTTGACGAGCTCTGCGTGCCCGCGGTCCGCGAACTTGTCGATCATCTCGTCGACGACGGGTACGACGAGGTCCTCGTCCCAGTGGGCGAGCATGCGCTGACGGAACGCCTGGGCCACCAGTGAGCGCAACCGCCGGTGCTCGGGCTCGTCCATCCCGACGAGCGGGTACGGACCCATCACCACGCTCATCAGCTCGCGGATGCTGCCGGAGCAGAACGTGACGTTGTCGCGCATCACCGCCGCGACGAGGTCGTACGGGTAGACCTCGATCGACCCGTCGGGCAGGAACGCCGCCGGCGTCTCGACCCGCTTCTTGTGGAACGCCGGGTACGGATCCCGGAGGTCCCCGGCGACGCCGGAGAACTGGTCCATCGGCTCGAAGGGAGCATCCATCGTCGCGGTCATGTCTCGCCCCCGAAGTTTGCTGACGTGTGCGTCATATTCTACTTGGAGAGCTCCAGGAAGCGCAGATACCTCGTCCCGGCCGCGTCGACCCACTCCGGATCGGGCTCGACCGTGCGACCGCTCCGGGCCCACCGGGCCGCGGCGCGCATGCCCTCGGGCTCCCGACCCGAGCGCGCAGCGGGCGAGGAACGCGGAGCCGAGTGCTCCGCCCTCGGGCACCGCGGCGCACTCCACCGGGAGCCCGGTGCAGTCGGCCAGGGCCTGGACCCAGTCGTCGACCCGCGTCCCGCCGCCGATCGCGACGATGCGCCGGGGCGTGATGCCGTGCGCCTCGCGCGCGGCGTCGATCGTGCGCCGGGCGACGAATCCCGACGCCTCGAACGCGGCGCGCCGGAGCGCGGCGGGGCCGTGGGTGAGGTCGAGATCGGCGAGCACCGCCCGGCGGTCCGGGTTGTGCAGCGGCACCCGCTCGCCGCGGGGGTACGGCGCCCAGACCGGGACCCGGTCCGGGTGGGCGAGATCGTCCGGCGCCGCGTCACGCAACGAGCTCGTCGCCCAGTTCACGAAGAGCCCACCCGCGTTGCTCGGGCCACCCGCGAGGAACTTGTCCTTCGCGGTGTGTGGGATCACCCAGTAGCCGTCGACGGGCTCGTGGCTGGTGGTCACCGAGTTCACGATGAGCGTGGTGCCGAGCAGGGCCAGCACGTCGCCGTCGTTGTCCGCACCGGCGACGATCTGGTCCGCGAGCGCGTCGATGCACCCGGAGGCGAGCACTGGGCCGTCGGCACCACCGATCCGCGCGCACTCCCACGCGGTCGGCACGAGGCGCGGCAGCTGGTCCACGCGGACCCCGAGCGGGCCCGCGACCTCCGGGTCCCAGCTCGTCCAGTCGAACAGCGGGAACGCGGTGGACGCGGTCGACGAGTCGAGCACCGCCTCACCGCTCAACGCATGGTTCGCGACGGCCGTCGCGGGCCAGTACCCGAACGCGTCCGGATACTGCTGGTGGGTCCAGGCCAGGAACTGGATGAGCTCGCGGCTCCCGGTCGGGTTCGCGCCGCTCGCGTCCGACCGGCCCCGCCCGTCGCCGTAGAGCAGGCCCGGGGTCTGCGGGACGCCATTGCCGTCGACCGCGGTCAGCGACGGGACCATCGCGGAGACGCTCACCGCGGCCGGCGGCGACTCGAGCCGGAGCGCGTCGAGCGCGGCCACCGGGCCGTCGCGCCACGCGACCTTGGCGTCGTGCTGGAGCCGGTCCGCGGCGGGGATCTGGATGTCGTGCGGGATGCGCGACGACGCGACGACGCTGCCGTCCTCGTCCGCGGCGATCGCCTTGACCGAGCTCGTGCCGATGTCGATGCCGACGGTGATCTCGCGCGCGTTCGCCATCGTCTCGGTCTACTCGCTCGGGGCGGAGCCCGGCCGCAGCGCGGCGAGCACCTCGTCGTGCAGCAGCCCGTTCGTGGACACCGCGCTCCCGCCGTCCGCGGTGTGGTTGCCCGCGAGATCGGTGAACGACCCGCCCGCCTCCTCGACGATGACCAGCAGCGGCGCGAGGTCCCACAACGTGACGGTCGGCTCGGCCGCGATGTCCGCGGCGCCCTCGGCGACGAGGATGTGGCTCCAGAAGTCGCCGAAGCCGCGGGTCCGCCACACGCGCTTCGCCAGCGCGTCGAACTCGCGTTCGCAGGCCGTACTCCTCCCACCACTTGAAGTCGCTGTAGCAGAGCTGCGCGTCTTCGAGCGCCCGGATCTTGGAGACGCCGATCGGTGCACCGTCCGCGAACGCGCCGCCGCCGCGCACCGCCCACCAGGTGTGGCCGAGCGCGGGCGCGGAGCAGACCCCGACCCGCATCTCGCCGTCCTCTTCGAGCGCGACCAACGTGGCCCACACGGGGATCCCGCGCACGTAGTTCTTGGTGCCGTCGATCGGATCGATGATCCAGCGCCGGTTCGAGCTCCCCTCGACCCCGAACTCCTCGCCCAGGACCGCGTCCCCCGGCCGCGCCGCGGCGACCCGGTCGCGGATGAGCTGCTCGGCGGCCGTGTCCGCTTCGGAGACCGGCGTCAGGTCCGGCTTCGTCTCCACCTGCAGGTCATGGGCGCGAAAGCGTCGGAGCGTGACCTCGTCGGCGAGGGCCACGAGCTCGAGGGCGAGGGTCAGGTCGGCGTCGATGCGGGGACGCTAGCCCGGCGGTGTCACCGGCCCGGTCGCACCGTGGGCCATGCTGGCAGTGACCTCGGAGGTGTTCGTGTCCCGGTTCCCAGTCGTCGCTGCCCTGCTCGTCGTGATCGTCGCGTTCGGTGCCACCGCGTGCGACAGCGGTGGTTCGAGTGCCGCGCGCAAGCCGCACCGCTCGACCACCACGTCGTCGAGCACCACCACCTCCACCGCGCCGAGTGACTCGACCACGACGGCCGTGCTCGGCGGCGCGACCACCACCACCCTCGCGCCGAACGGGACCTGCGGCAACCAGACCACCGCGATCACCGCCGCGATCGGCAACGGCCCCAGCGGCCTGAAGGAGAACGCGGGCAAGTACACCGTGCAGCGCTGCCGCATCGCCGCGTCATCGCCGATCTACGCCGCGGCCAACACCGTGCCGAACCCGGGGGTGCAGCTCGACGGGGCCACGGTGGTCCTGGAGCGCATCGGCGCGCTGTGGACCGTCGACGGTGTCGGCACGTCCGGCGTCGGCTGTGACCTGCCCGCCCAGGTCATCACCGACCTCGGCCTCAGCTGCTGAGCATGCCGGCATGGCCCGTCTGACGCCGCGACCGGTGGCCGGCTCCGTCGACGAGCTGCTCGCCGGCGCGACGACCCGGGTACCGATGCTCGCGGCGGACTCCAAGTCGGGTGCGAGCTTCGAGCGCGTGGTGATCGACGGCGAGCGGTACGTGCTCAAGCACGTGTCGCCGACCCTCGACTGGATCGCCCGGGCGTACGGCGACCTCGGGCCCTGGACCGTCCGGGTGTGGAGCTCCGGTCTGCTCGATCTCGTGCCCGAGTCCATCGATCACACGTACGCGGGCGCGGCCCGCTCCGGACGAGACGGCGCGGTGCTCATGCACGACGTCGGCCCGCGGCTGGTGCCCGAAGGGGACACCCCGGTGAGCGAGTCCGATCACCTCGGGTTCCTCGATGATCTCGCGGCGTTGCACACGGCCTTCTGGGGCTGGATCGACGACGTGGGGCTCGTGCCGTTCCCCAACCGCTTCCTGATGTTCAGCCCGTGGGTCATCGGCTGCGAGGAGGCCCTCGGGTTCCCGCAGCCGGTTCCCGTCATCGCGCGCGCCGGGTGGGCGCGACTCCGCGAGGTCGCGCCGCACCTCGCCGCGATCCTCGAGCCCTTGAACCTCGATCCGTCCCCGCTCGTCGCGGCGCTCGAGACGACTCCGCGGACGCTGGTGCACGGCGACGTGAAGATGGGCAACCTCGGCCGTCATGCGGACGGGCGCACGATCCTCATCGACTGGGCGCTTCCCGGCGCGAGCTTCGGCGGCATGGAGCTGGCGTACTACCTCGCGATGAACCGCGCCCGGATCCCGACGGGCTTCAGCCGGGAGATGACCATCGCCGAGTACCGCGCCGCGCTGGAACGGCACGGGATCGACACCGGGCTGTGGTGGGAGCGCCAGCTCGGGCTCTCCCTGCTCGGGATCATGGTGCTGCTCGGATGGGAGAAGGCGCTCGGTCCACCCGACGACCTCGCCTGGTGGGAGCTCCGGGTCCTCGAAGGCGCCGAGCTGCTCCCCTAGGCGGGCATGACCTCGACGACGGTCGCGCTGCCCATGCCGCCGCCGGCGCACATGCTGGCGACGCCGATGCCCCCGCCACGCCGGCGCAGCTCGTGGACCAGCGTGACGATCATCCGCGGCGCCCGTTGCCGCGATCGGGTGGCCGATGCTGCAGCCGCTCCCGCTCACGTTCGTGATCTCGTGCGGGATGCCGAGGATGCGGGTGCTCGCGACGCACATCGACGCGAAGGCCTCGTTGATCTCGAAGAGGTCGACGTCCTCCACCTCGAGCCCGGCGCGCGCGAGTGCCTTCGGGATCGCGTACGTCGGGCCGAGGCCGGTGTCTCGGGGCGCAACGCCCGCGGAGGCCCACGACTTGACGATCGCGAGCGGCTTGATCCCGTTCGCCTCGACGTACGCGGAGTCCGCCAGCACCATCGCAGCCCCGCCGTCGTTGAGCCCGGACGAGTTTCCCGCAGTGATGCTGAAGCCTTCGATCTCCGGGTGCAGCGGCTTCAGCGAGGCGAGCTTCTCCATGGTGGTCGTGCGGCGCGGGTGCTCGTCGACCTGGAAGATCACGGTCTCACCGTCGCGGCGCTGCACCTCGAGCGGGAAGATCTCGTCCTCGAACCGGCCCTGTCGATCGCCTCGACCGCGCGTCGGTGGGACTCGTACGCCCAGAAGTCCATCTCCTCGCGGGTGACGTTCGCCTTCTGCGCGGTGTTCCAGCCCACGGTGATCGACATGTCGAAGGCCGGGGCGTCCGGGGTCTCCGGGTGGCTCGGCGACATCCACGGCTTCATGTCGTCGGTGCCCATGACCCGCTTCATCGAGGACGGGGAGGTCGAGACCGACTCGGCCCCACCGGCGATCACGACCTTGTCCATGTCGGCCTTGATGCTGGCGGCCGCGCCCTGCACCGCGGCCATGCCGGATGCGCAGTGGCGGTTGAGGGCCACGCCGGGGATGTGGGTCAGGCCGAGGTCGACCGCGGCATAGCGGGCGATGTCGCCACCGCCCTGGAGGCTCTCGCCCATCTGGAGGTCGTCGACGTCATCCGCCGGGATCCCGGAGCGCTTGAGCGCTTCGCCCACCGACTCCTTGGCCAGATCGAAGGCCGTGACATCGAGCAGCGTGCCCTTGCGAGCCGTGCCGATCGCCGTACGAGTCGCCGAGATGATGACGGCGTCACCCATGGTCGAATCCCCCTGGAGAAGGTGGTGGCTGAGTCCCGTGATCGTAGCGTGACACCCCCGTCAGGTTTCCAGGCGGGGCTCAGCAGGTGGGGAGCAACGGGGCGGTCGTCGTCGACGCCTCCGGGCCCGCACCCGGGGGGAGCGTCGTGACCGGCGTGCCCGGTCCCCGGAAGGCCGCGAGTGCCTGGTCGGCGTCGGGCTGCATGAGCGCCAGGTGGGCCGCGTCCGGACCCGATGCGGCCTGGACGGGCAAGGTCGAGAGCTGGAGCGTGGCGGGGTCGACGTCGATCAGGTTCCGGACGAGTCCGAGGATCTCGGCCCGGGTGAACGTGGAGTCGACCGTCAGCGCCGGGATGATCGCGTCGGCCAGCCGTACCGCGGCCACCGGGTCGCCGGCCACGTCGGTCTTCGCCTTGCGGGCCAGCGCCCGGATGAACTCCTGCTGGCGGAGCTCGCGGTCGAGATCGGCCCGCGGGCTGGCGTCGGCCCACACGCCGTTCTGCAGGATCTCCATGTGCCGGCTCCGCACCCATGCCAACGCGGCGTCGCCCTGCAGGGTGCGGCAACCCGGCCCGGTGAGCGAGAGCCCGCTGTACGCGTCGCGCACCACGCCCGGCGAGTAGATCGGGACGCCGCCGACGTCGTCGACGACCTTGGCGAAGCTCCCGAACCGGACCTCGACGTAGTGATCGATGGTGACGCCGAGGTTCGACCTGATCGCCGCGATCAGGCCGGCGGGCCCCTGGTTGAACGTCGAGTTGATGATGTCCTCGGATCCGGCGGCCGTCTTGACCAGCAGGTCGCGTGGGATCCACAGGCCCTGGACCGACGTGCCGTCGATGCGCAGCAGGAACATGGTGTCGGAGCGGGGCGGACCGAGCTGGTCGGGGCTACCGAACGCGGCGACGTTGTGACCGTCGCGCTGGTCCGAGCCGATGACCAGGATGTTGACCGGACCGTGCCCCACCTCACCGGCACCGAGGACCCCCTTCGGGACCGCGACGGTCTTGAGCTCGCCGACGCGGTTGTCGACCTCGCGCTGCACGAACACGATCGTGCCCGCGATGAGCACCGCAGCCGCGAGCGCCACGATGGCGAACCGCTTCCCGAACCGCCGGGTCGCCGGGGCGCGGTGGGCCGGCGCGGTGGACGTCAGCGGCGTGGCGTCGTACTGCTGCTCGAGCCGCGCCCGTGACTGCGCGCGCACCACCGTCGACGGCGTCTCGGCCTCGGGCGGCCACGCCCGCAACAGGTCCAGATCGAGGTCACTCATTCCAGGCTCCCCACCGGGTCATCGACGCCGAGCTCCGCGCGCAGCCGGTGACGCGCGCGGTGGATGCGGGACCGGACCGTGCCGACGGGGACCTCGGTCGCAGTCGCGATGTCGTCGTACGAGAGCCCGGCCCACGCGAAGAGCAACAACGCGTCCCGATCGTTCGGGGCGAGCGCGCGCAGCGCGGCCGCGAGCTGCGGGCCCAGCGCCGCAGCATCGATCCGCCGTTCGAGATCGACCGGTTCGCCATCGGTCGCAGGGTGGGACCGGGCGTAGGCGCGAAGCCGCCGACCTTCGGTCCGCCGGTGGCGGTGGATCACGTTCGTTCGCGATCCCGTACAGCCACGGCCGGGCGTCCACCCGATCCCGCTCGAACCGGGTGCGCGCCGCGAACGCCTCGACGAACACCGTGGCGCCGACATCGTCCGCCAGCTCGCGACCGAGGCGGCGGGCGGTGAAGGCGTAGATCGCGTCGAAGTGCCGCTCGAAGATCTCGGTGAAGCGGTCGGGATCGCGGAGCGACGCCGCGATCACGTCCCCGTCATGGCTGCCCCCGACGACTCCCATCACCCAGACATTGCCCGAAGCCCCCGATCGGGTTCACGGGGTGGGTCAGATCAGGAGGGGCGGGCGGGGCGGACGTGGCCGGCGCGGATCTGGGCGGCGAGGTTCTCGGCCGTGTGGACGGGCCCGTCGACCTCGGTCGCGTAGGCGCCGGCCAGGCCCGGGCCGTGGGCGTCGCTCGACGACACGGTGGGCCGGGGGACCACCGCGAGCGCGGCGGCGGTGATCGTGTGCTCGAGCGTCGTGGTCTGCGTGCTCGCGACCTCGATCGCGTGGACCGCGTCCCACTGCGGGAGCGCGGCGACGGTCGCCGGGAGCGGCGGGACCCGTCCGCCCTTGATCGCCCGCTCCCCCGCCAGCCGCCGGACCGGGTGCGGCAGGACGAGCGCGGTGTCCGAGTGCTCGCACTCCTCGACCAGCTCCTCGAGCTTGTAGCCGAGCCAGAGCGGCTTCAGCAGCGGACCGAACACGAGCACGTGACCGACGTCCGTGGTGAGCTCGACCCCGGGGATCAGGGGGAAGTCGAGCAGACGGGACGCGTCGGCGAGCTCGTCGCCGGGCCAGCGGACGTCGTGCTCGGTGATGCACAGCGCGTCGAGCCCGCGACCCGCGCGCGGTCTCTACGAGCTCCTCGAGTGTCGTGCGCGAGCAGTTCGAGCGCGGCGCCGTGTGCGCGTGCAGGTCGACGAGCAGAGCTACTCCACCACCCGGATGGTGCGCAGCACGTGCTCGTCGTCGTCGGAGGTGATGCAGCGCCCGGTCTCGATGTCGAACTGCCAGTGGTGGACCCGGCACTCGAGCACGCCGTCGGTCACCGATCCGAACCGCTCGAGGTCCGCGCGCAGGTGCGGGCAGCGCTTCTGCACCAGGTAGTCACCGCAGCGGAACATCTCGTCGCTGGGCTCCGAGCGCTGCGCGTAGTGGCCCTCGCAGTACGCCATCCGCTCGAGCGAGAGGCACTTGAAGAACGTGTAGACGTACTCGTTGTACCGGCCGTCGCGATGCGCGCGGAACCGGCACGAGAGGAAGAGCTCGTTCACCCAGTCCTCGACATGACGCTCGATGCACGACTCGACGAGCGCGCGGTCGGTGTCGATGCGGTACCCCACCGGCTCGCCCGCCCACTCGCGCACGGTCCCGGCCGGGAAGTCGATGAGGACGCCGACGTCGCCCACGTGGAGCAGCACCGCGGCACCAACGCCGGCGCGGGTCAGCGGCGCCACGTCGAGCAGCGGCTCCCACCACTCGCGCAGCGCGGCCACGACGTCGATCCCGTCGCGCGGCCACGAGGCCCGCTCCCGCCCGAGCCAGTCGCGCCAGTCGTCGCGGTACCGCTCGATCACCGCGCGCTTCGCGCCGAAGATCGCGTCCGGGTGCGCGTCGCCCGGCGGCTGTTCAAGTGTGCAGGCACCGTCGGCAAGCGTCGCCACCGTCCCCGGCACCAGCAGCTCCCCGCCACTGATGCCGGCGCGCGCCAGCTCGTCGAGGAAGACGGTCTGGTCGGGGAAGATGTTCGCCGGGTCGTCGTCGAGATCGTTGAACGCGAAGAGGTCGTCGTCGAGGAAGCACGGCGGGCCTGCCACCGGGAAGACGTGCGGCGCGCGCACGTCCCGGATGTAGTGCACCGCCCGGTCCATCTGGTCCGAGCGCTTGCGGATGCCGACGAGCCGCTTCTCCCCCGCCGGGAAGTCGTAGACCATCGGGTACCAGATCGCCCCGGAGAACTGGGTGAAGTGCGCGTCGAACGGACCGAGTGCCTCGAGCTCGTGCAGGTCGCGCGGGCGGGCGTCGTTCTGGTTGAGCAGCCGCGCGGTCGAATCCCCGAGGACGAGCGCGGAGTCCCCGGCTGGACCGTCCGCCGGCGCGGTCATCGCCAGGATCGCGACCTCGAGCGCGCCGAGCTGCACCGGCTTGCCGTGCTCGGTGTGGACGAGCTCCGTGAATCCGAGGTCCCGCAGGGCCCGCTCCAGGTGGTCCAGCTCGAACGCCGGCAGCAGCACTGTGGCCGAGCGGTCGACGTGCTCGGCCAACCACACCGGATCGAAGTGATCGTGGTGCAGGTGCGAGACGTAGAGGAAGTCCGGATGCGAGAACCGGGCCGGATCCAGGCCGTCGTTGCGGGGAAACGGGAACCAGGAGCCGAAGTAGGCGGGGTTGAACCACGGGTCGCAGAGGACGGTCCCGCCCTCGGTCTCCACGTACATCCCCGCGTGGCCGAGGAACGTCACCCGCATCCCCCCAGCCTGCCAGAGCCGCATGCGGGCACCGTGAACGCACGGTCGCCAGCGGAACCTGACGTGAGCGTCAACTATCTTCGCCCCTGACCCGAGGTGGAGGACGACGTACATGGGAACGTTCGACGGCAAGGTCGCCATCGTGACCGGCGCCGGGCGCGGCATCGGTCGGGGCGAGGCGATGTTGCTCGCCGCCGGCGGCGCGAGCGTCGTGGTCAACGACCTCGGCGTGGCGCGCGAAGGCGACGCCGGCGACGGGACTCCGGCCCAGGAGGTCGTCGACGAGATCACCGCGGCCGGTGGCACCGCGATGGTGAGCGGCCACGACGTGTCCTCGTGGACCGGCGCGCAGGAGCTGATCGCGACCGCGGTCGACACCTACGGGACCCTCGACATCCTCGTGAACAACGCCGGGATCCTGCGCGACGCGATGAGCTTCAACATGACCGAGGACCAGTGGGACGCGGTGATCCGCGTGCACCTCAAGGGTCACTTCGCGCCGAGCCGGTTCGCGTGCTCGTACTGGCGTGAGCAGTCGAAGGCCGCGGGCGGCGCGCCGGCCGGCGGTCGGATCATCAACACGGTGAGCGAGTCCGGCCTGTTCGGGATGGTCGGCCAGGCGAATTACTCGGCCGCGAAGGCGGGCATCGCGTCGATGACGCTGGTCCTCGCCCGCGAGATGAAGAAGTACGGCGTGACGGTGAACGCCGTCGCGCCCCGGGCCCGCACCCGCATGACCGCGACGGTCGGGGGCGCGGAGGAGTTCATGGGGGCCAAGGAGGGCGAGTACGACGCCTGGCACCCGGACAACGTGGCGCCGCTGGTCGGCTTCCTCGCGTCGGACGACGCGGCGGACGTCAGCGGCCAGGTGTTCGTGATGTGGGGCGCGCACGCGTACCTGATGTCCGGCTGGAGCCTCGCGAACGACTTCGACGCTGGCGAGAGGCGCTGGACGGTCGAGGAGCTCATCGCGCGCAAGGCGGAGCTGTTCGCGCCGGTCGAGCGGGGCAGCAAGATCCCGAGCATGGGCTTCGGCCTTTGAGCGCGGTCCTGGGCGACCTCCAGGTCGACCAGCTCCGGTTCATGGCCGCGACCTACGCGAACGAGATCGCGTACCGCGACCTCGACGCCGGCACCGCGCTCACGTTCGCCGAGTGGGACGAGCAGTCGAACCGGCTGGCCCGCTTCTTCGTCGAGCACGGCATCGAGAAGGGCGACCGCATCTCGATCTACCTGCCGAGCGACGAGGCGCTGCGGTGGATCGTGGCGTACGCGGCGGTGCACAAGGCCGGCGCGATCGCGGTGCCGACGAACACGCGGCTCTCGGTGCCGGAGCTCGTCACGATCCTCGGCCACGCCGAGGTTGCGGCGTGCGTGACCTGCGACTCCCTGCTCGACAACGCGCTCGCCGTGCGCGACCAGCTCCCTGCCCTCGGCCTCCTGATCAGCGCGGGCGGCGCGGCGCGCGATGCTGCCACCGTCCCGTTCGAGGATTCGCTGAGCGCCGACGGCTCGGACATACAGGTGCCGACGAGCATCGACGACCTCGCCGACATCATGTACACGTCCGGCACGACCGGCCTGCCGAAGGGCGTCGCGGTCCGGCACCGCAACGTCGCGATGATCCCGAACCACGAGCCGCGCTGGACCGGGTCGGGGTGGATGCACGGCGCGCCGATGTTCACGTTCGCGGGGATCGCGTTCATCTACAACCCGATGAAGATGGGCCTGCACGGGATGTACCTGCCGAAGTTCGACGCGACGCGCTGGCTGCAGATCGTCGCCGACGAGCGGCCGTCGATGGCGTTCCTCGTCCCCGCGATGGCCGAGCTCCTCGTGGCAACCCCGGGCTTCGACGAGCCCGATCTCACGAGCTTGAAGGCGGTCTCCATCGGGAGCGCACCGCTCGCGCCGCAGACGCTGCTCGTCCTGCAGGAGCGGCTGCCCGACGCGACCGTCTCGAACTCGTACGGCATGACCGAAGCGGGCCCGGCGTACATCGTCATGCCGAAGGACGAGGTGACGAAGCGGCTCGGGTCGGTGGGCAAGCCGGTCGGGCCGATGGAGCTCAAGATCGTGCGCGAGGACGACTCGACCTGCGACGCGCGCGAGGTGGGTGAGCTGCTGAGCCGGATGCCCGGCCGGCAGCGGGAGTACTACAAGGACGAAGCGGCGACCGCGAGCACGTGGACCGAGGACGGCTGGTTGCGCAGCGGTGACCTCGGGTACCTCGACGAGGACGGGTTCCTGTACCTCGTCGGGCGCAAGAAGGACCTCATCATCCGGGGCGGCAACAACATCTACCCGACCGACGTCGAGGCCGTGCTGCTCGAGCACCCGGACGTGCAGGAGGCGGCCGTCATCGGCGTCCCGCACACCGTCCTGGGCGAGGACGTCGCCGCGTTCGTGGTGGTCCGCCCGGACCGGGAGCTCGACGTCGAGTCCCTGCTCGCCTTCGCCTCGGAGCGGCTCGCCGACTACAAGCGTCCGCGCCAGGTCTTCTTCGTCGACGAGCTCCCCCGCAACGCGACGGGCAAGGTGATGAAGCACCAGCTCGCCATCCCGTCCACGTGACTCGCCGCGCTAGCCTGCCCGGCCGTACCTGACGCACACGTCACCAGGGGGAACCGTGGCACTCACCGAGCTCAAGGGACAGCAGACCGGCACGCAGCGGGTCCGCATCGAACGAGGGCCCGTCCGCGTGTTCGCGCAGTCGCTGCTCGACAACGACCCGATCTACGACGGCGATGACGCACCCGTGCCGCCGACGTTCCCGTTCGTGATGCCGTTCTGGGGCTCGCTCGGCCAGGGCGGTGCGGCCGGGCTGCCGATCGAGAAGCTGCGCGGCAAGGGTCGCGCCATCCTCCACGGTGAGCAGGGCTTCGAGTTCACCCGGTACCCGCCGCGTGGGCGACGTGCTCGACGGCGTCACCACCGTGACCGACGTCTACGAGAAGGAACGTTCGAACGGCGGCAAGCTCGAGTTCTACGTGACCGAGACCGTCTGGTCCGAGGCGGAGACCGGCGACCCCGTCTGCACCTCGATCTTCACCCTCGTCATCAACGTCCGTCCCCCCAAGCCCGAGTAGCCCCAGCTCGTTTCGGGGCGTTTCATGGTCGCCAGAGCGACGCGCTGGCGCCCCGAAACCAGCCCGCGGGCATGACCGGCCATCCTGACATGGGCGTCACCTCCGTGGCAGAGTGCCGCGATGGACAGCGCGCCCGTCGTCCGGGTCGGGGACCCCACCACGCCGTACCGCCGAAGGATCCGGCTCGTTCGGCTGGACGGGACCACCGTCTGGGGCGGGCTCGAGGACGACTTCCACCACTTCGAGGTCACGCTGCACCATGACGGCGCGCACGTCACCGGGCTCGAGATGCACGCGGTCCGCTGGCCCTGGGCGACGTGTCCCGACGCGGGCGAGCCGCTGCAGGCCCTCGTCGGCATGGAGCTCTCGGACCGGTGCACCGCGGTCGCGTCCGTCACCGATCCGCGGCTGAACTGCACCCACCAGTTCGACCTCGCGGGCCTGTGCGTCACGCACGCCGTGCGCGGCACCCACTCCCGCCAGTACGACATCGAGCTCCCGCCGCCGGCCGAGTGGACCGTGACCCCGCGCCTCTGGCGCGACGGCGAGCTCACCTTGCAATGGGAGCTCGCGGTCGGCAAGACGCGGACCCGCTCGCTGGTGAGCCCCCCGGAGTTCGTGGATGCGCCGTGGCGCGGTGGCTTCATGAAGTGGGCGGACGCGCAGTTCGAGCCCGAGGAGGCGGAGGCCGCGATCGTCCTGCGCCGCTCGTGCGACATCGGCATGGGGCGCGGGATGGACCTCGAGGCGATCCCGGTCGCGCTCGATCTCTCCGAGCTCATGACCGGGATCTGCTACTCGATGCAGCCCGAGGTCATGCCGGTCGCGTTCCGCAACAAGGGCTCGATCCGCGACTTCGGCACGCATCCGGACGCGTTGCTCGCCGATGCGCCGGGCGGCGACCTCAACGGGGACTGAGCTCAACGGGGAGTGAGCTCGACCATCTCCGCGTAGCGCTGCATGGCTTCGACCGCTTCGGGTGAGCGCGACCAGGGCTTGATGACCAGACGGGTCACGCCGATCTCCTCCCAGCGCTTCACGTCGTCGAGCGATCGCACCGGGCCCCCGACGCAGATCTGGAACTCGCGATCCTCGGTGCCGTCCGGCTCGCGCTGCTTCCGGAGCTCGGTGAGCTCGGCGATCTGGGCCGTGGCGGACTCGAACGTGTGGGCCATGCCGATCCACCCATCGGCCTTCGAGCGCGGCACGGCGGAGCGCGGCGTTGCTCTCGCCTCCGACGAGCACCGGTGGCCAGGGCCGCTGCACCGGCTTGGGCTCGAACGCGACCGCGTCGAACGAGAAGAACTCACCGTCGTGCGCGACCTCGGGCTCGGTCCAGAGCCGCCTGCAGACGGCGAGCACCTCGTCGACCCGGCGACCGCGGGTGTGGAAGTCCAAGCCCGCGGCCACCCACTCCTCTTCGAGCCAGCTCGCCCCGATCCCGAACTCGCACCGACCTTCACTCACCACGTCCAGGGTCTGCACCGCGCGCGCCACGGTGAACGGGTGCCGCAGCCCGAGGTTGTAGACGTGCGTCCCGAGCCGCAGGTGGGGGAAGCGCCCGGCGAGGAACGCAAGGTACGAGAACGCGTCGAACACCGGCGCGGTCGACGGGATCGGAGGATGGTCCTCTTCCTCGCCGCGGCGAGTTGCTCATCTTCACCGGCAGCACGAGGTGCTCCGGGAGCCAGACCGACTCGTAGCCGAGCGCCTCGGCCGCCGCGGTCGCGTCGAGGTGGAAGTGGGTGTTGAGCGCGCCGAGCGCGATCCCGAACTTCATGTCGTGTAGCTCCCATCCGGCTGGCGGTGCCAACCACCCGCGGCCGAGTTCCCGCCGTCGACGTGGATCGTGGTGCCGGTGACGAAGCCGGAGAGCGCGGGGTTCGCGAGGAAGACGATCGCAGCGGCGATGTCGTCGACGTGTCCGGCACGCGGCAGTGGGGTGCGCACGCCCATGTCCGCGCCGATGCCGGGCGTTGGGATGACGTCGGGCGCGACGCAGTTGACCCGGATGAGCCTCGGCCCGAGCTCCAACGCGAGGCTCTGGGCCAGGCTCGCCTGTCCGGCCTTCATCGCGCTGTAGACGGCATACCCGGGCCCGGCGCGATGCGCCTCGATGGACGTCACGTTGATGATGGAGCCGCCGCCCGAGGGCATGAGCGGGACCACGCCGCGGATGAACGACGTGACGCTGGTGAAGTTCTCCCGGATCAGCGCGTCCTGGCCCTTGTCGTTCACGTCGACGAACGACGCGAAGAAACCGCCGCCCGCGTTGTTCACGAGGATGTCCACCCGGTCGAACGTGGCCGCGACCTCGGCGAGCCAGCCCGTGACCTGGTCCCCGGCCCGGACGTCGAGCACCCCTTGCCGCGCCCGTCGACCGAGGGCCTCCACCTCCGCCGCGACCTCCGCCAGGTGGTCGGCATCCCGGTCGCAGATCGCCACGTCGGCGCCGAACCGGGCGAGGGCCAGTGCGGTCGCGGCGCCGATGCCGGCGGCGGCACCGGTGACGACCGCGACCCGCCCGTCGAGCCGCACATCGTCAGGTCCGAGAGCCATGGCGCGGAGGTTAGCGGCGGCGGCCCCGAACCTGACGCCCACGTCATATGCTGGCCCGCGCCGCAGACCTCGACGAACGGAGCACGACGTGGCCTACTCGGTCGCCGGAAAGCACGTGTTGGTCACGGGAGCGTCGTCGGGCATCGGCGCCGCGCTCGCGGAGGGGTTCGCCGCCGCGGGCGCGACGGTCGGCATCTGCGCCCGGCGCGAGGAGCGGCTCGCGGAGGTGCTCACCCGCTGCCAGGCCCACGCGCCCGAGTCCCGCATGTGGGCGGTGGACCTCGCGGACCTGGACGGCATCGCCGCCTTCGCCGGTCGGGTGAGCGACGAGCTCGGCGGCGTCGACGTGCTCGTGAACAACGCCGGCATCCCGAAGCGGCGGGTCGTCACCGCGCTGGATCCCGCGACGGTGGAGGCCGTCATGGCCATCAACTACTTCTCCCCCGTCCGCCTGACGCTCGCGCTGCTCCCCGAGCTGATCGAACGGTCGGGGCGCATCGTGAACATCTCGTCGGTCGCAGCGCGCCTCGGTCCGCCGGCCGAGGCCGCGTACACCGCGTCGAAGGCCGCGCTCACCGGCTGGTCCGAGTCGATGCAGGTCGACCTCGCGGTGGCGGGGACCGGGGTGCAGGTGCACGTCGTGAACCCCGGTGTGATCGACACCGACCTGTTCCACCTGCCCGACAACGACGAGTCGATGGCCGACATCGAGGCGCTACCGGTCGAGGCGATGGTCGAGCCCGTGCTCCAACAGCTCGACGCCGGGACGTTCGAGATCTACGTCCCGGGCTGGTTCGCGGACATCGTCGGCGGCAAGTTCCCCGACGTCGGCAGCTTCCTCGGCGGCACGATCGCCTGGGTCCGCCAGAAGCAATCCGAAACCACCCCGACCCCCTGAGCCCCTGACCCACCGTTTCGGCGCCGGGAGTTCACCGCCGGGGTGGTGGAGCGACGCCAAAAGTGGCCTGGGTGCGATCGCGGAAAGCCTGGGCGATCGCGGCGCACGTCGAGCCGGCACCTCGGCGAAGGTCCGATCGGGCCGACGTCGATCGGCAACCACCCCGCGGTGATCAGTCGGTGGCGACGGTCACGATCCCGGAGGGTCGCACACCGGCCGGTATGGAACTCGTCCGAGTCGTATTCGATCGCGATGCGGGCGTCGGGATACGCCAGGTCCACGCGGGCGATGAAGCTCGCGCCCTGCCAGATCTCGTGCTGCGTGACCGGTTCCGGGAGACCACCAGTCCGGATCGCCCGGAGCAAGCGCGTCTCCATGTCGCTTTCCGTCGGCGCACGATCAGGCGACCGTGCAGCCACCAGCTCGCGGAGCACCGGCCCGCCGGGCCGACCCTGTCGACTCAATCTGCGAACGATCGCGTCAAGCTCCTCCAGCGTCACGAGCTGACGCCGCAGCGCGTTCTCGACCGCAAGCTCGACCAGTCCAGAGCGGTGCACACCGCCCAGATCGAAGATCGTCCGAGCCACACTCGTGACCGCGATGCCCGAGACCACCGACACGTCCGCCGCGGCCAGTTCCTTCGTTTCGTGGACGACGAGTCCCGCATGACGAGCGCGGCGCCATCGAGGGCACAGGATCTCGGCGAAGTCTCGCGTCCCGCCAGGGAGGCCATGGAGCTGCGCCGCTGAACGGTGCGACGCCACGGCACGTACTCCTCCGGCCCAGCACGCAGCCAGCAGGTCGCCCTGCCAGGAGGGCGGAGCGCCACTCACTCGGAACACGTCGTGATGGAGGGGTTGCCACCGCTGCTCGCCGACCCGGCGTTCGATCTGCCGACGCGACAGCCCAGCCATGCGAGCGTGCTGGATGCGAAAGACTCCATGGTGTCGTTCGGCATGTGCCGCGAGAACCGCGTCGGGATCCATTCCGGGAGTCCAGCCGAAGGTTGGGACACCCACCGTTTTGGCGTCGCTACAACACCCTGGCGGTGAACTCCCGACGCCAAAACGGGTAACCGGCCAAGGTCAGCCGGCTTGCTTGGCGACGGCGGCGGCGGCCGCGGCGGCGGCTTCGGGGTCGAGGTAGCGGTAGGACTTCACGGCGAAGTCGTCGTCGAGCTCGTACACGAGGGGTTGGCCGGTGCCGATGTTCTCCTCGATGATCTCCGCCGGGGTCAGGCCCTCGAGGTGCATCTTGAGCCCCCGCAGCGAGTTGCCGTGTGCGGCGACGAGCGTGACCTTGCCGGCGGCGAGGTCCGGGACGATCGCGTCGTACCAGTACGGCAGCATCCGCGCGACGACGTCCGCCAGGCACTCCGACTTCGGGATCAGCTCGCGGGGCAGGTGGCGGTACCGGGGATCCGCGGAGGCGTCCCAGTCGAGCGGCGGCGGCGGGACGTCGTAGGAGCGCCGCCACTGCTGCAGCTTCTCCTCGCCCCACTTCTCGGCCGTCTCCTTCTTGTTCTGCCCCTGCAGCGCGCCGTAGTGACGCTCGTTGAGCCGCCACGACCGCTTCACGGGGATCCAGGAGCGGTCGCACGCGGCGAGCGCGAGCTCGGCCGTGTGGATGGCCCGGATCTGCACCGACGTGTGGACGACGTCGGGGAGCGCCCCCTGTTCGGCGAGCAGCTCGCCGCCCCGCACCGCCTCCCGCTCACCGAGCTCGGTCAGGTCCACATCGACCCAGCCGGTGAACAGGTTCTCGAGGTTCCAGGTGCTCTGCCCGTGGCGGAGCAGGATCAAGGTCGGCATGCCGATCACGCTAGGCCGCCGAAGGCCCCCGACCCGAAGCACGAAGCCGTGCCAGGCTTCCACGATGAGTTCGGACGGGTTCTACGGACGCGAGCAGGCGGCGATCCACCACGAGCGGTTCGGTGACCTCGCGCTCGACGCGGCCCGGATGCTCGCCGGCGTCCTGGTCGGCCGGGGCCTGACCGCCGGGACGGTGACCGACCTCGGGTGCGGCTCGGGCATCCTCGCGGGCACGATGTCGGAGCTGGGCTACGACGTGCTGGGCGTCGACATCTCCCCCGACATGCTCGAGCTCGCCGAGCGCAACGCGCCGCGCGCGACCTTCCGCCAGGAGTCGCTCGTCGATGCCTCCATTCCCCCGTCGGTCGCGGTGACCGCCATCGGCGAGGCGCTCAACTACGCGACCGACCCGCGCGCCGGTCTCGGCGCAACTACCACCGTCGCCCACCGGGTCTACGAAGCCCTCGCGCCCGGTGGCGTGTTCCTCTTCGACGTCGCCACCCCTGGTCGGAACCTCGGCCTCGACGTACGGGAGCGCATCCACGATCACGACGACTGGATGCTGTGCATGCGCGCGACCGAGACCACCGACCGCCTCGACCGCCGCATCACGATCTACAGCCGCGACGCCGACGGTCGGTACTCGCGCACCGACGAGCACCACGTCACCCACCTCTACGACGCAAAGGCGCTGCGCGCGCTGCTCGTCGGGATCGGGTTCGAGGTCGAAACGCGACCGAGCTACGGCTTCGAGCGCTCGGACTCGACCCCGCCGTCGGGCTGGATCGTGTTCGTCGCGACCAAGCCGAGCGCGTAGACCCCGCTAGTCCTGCGGCGGGAGGCCGATGGTCTTGGTCTCGAGGTACTCCTCGAACCCGGCGATGCCGTGCTCCCGTCCGAGACCCGACTCCTTGTACCCGCCGAACGGCGAGTCCGGTCCGAACCACTGGCCACCGTTGACGGCCACCGTCCCGGTCCGCAGGCGCTTCGCGATGCCGTACGCCCGGTCGAGGTCCGTCCCGTTGACCGCGCCGGACAACCCGTAGCGGGAGTTGTTCGCGATGCGCACCGCGTCGTCGTCGTCCTCGTACGGGATGACGGCGAGCACGGGGCCGAAGATCTCCTCCTGCGCGATCGTCGAGTCGGGGTCGACGTCCACGAACAGCGTGGGCTCGACGTAGTAGCCCTTGTCGAACTGCTCGGCGCGCCCGCCCCCGACGAGGCACCGGGCCCCCTCGCTCTTGCCCTTCTCGATGAGCCCGAGCACGCGCTCGCGCTGGCGCGCGTTGATGAGCGGGCCCTGGAGGTTGGCGGGATCGGTCGGGTCGCCGTAGCTCCACGCCTCGAAGCCGGCCTTCAGGAGCTCGACCCCTTCGTCGTAGCGCGAGCGGGGCAGGAGCATCCGGGTCGTGATCGCACACCCTTGGCCACCGTGCATGCAGACCATCGCGCCGCTGCCCATCTGGGCCGGGAAGTCGGCGTCGTCGAGGATGATGTTCGCGGACTTGCCCCCGAGCTCCAGGAACACCCGTTTCAGCGTGTCCGAGCCCTGCGCCATGATGCGCTTCCCGACGACCGTCGAGCCGGTGAAGCTGATCATGTCGACGTCGCGACTCGCGCTCAGCTCTTCGCCGACTGCTGCCGGGTCACTCGACGTGACGACGTTGAACACACCCGCGGGGATGTCCGTGTACTCCGCCGCGATGCGTCCGATGTGGGTCGCGCTCCACGGCGTGTCCGGCGCGGGCTTCAGGATGACGCTGTTGCCGGCCGCGAGCGCGGGGACGATCTTCGAGAGGTTGAGCATGAACGGGAAGTTCCACGGCGTGATCGCACCGACCACACCGATCGGCTCCCGGAACACCCGCCGGGCGCTGCGCATGCCGAAGAACTCGTGGACGGGGAGGTCGTACTCCCAGTCGATCCGGTCGATGCACTCGATGTCCCACTCCATGTCGTCGATGCAGCTGTCCATCTGCACCGCGTACGTGAGCATGATCGGCGTGCCGACCTCGGCGACGATGAGCGGGCGCAGCACCTCGCGCTCCTTGGCGAGCGCCTCGTGGAGCTGGCGGAGGCCCCGCTTTCGCAGCTCCGGGTCGCGGGCCCAGTCGGACTCCTCGAACGCCCGGCGGGCCGCCGCGATGGCCCGCTGCATGTCCTCGACGCCCGCGTCCGCGGTCTGGCCGATGACCGCTTCCGTGGCCGGGTTCACATTGTCGTAACGGGCTCCCGACGCGGCCTCGACGAGCTCACCGTCGATCAGCATCCGAGCTTCTCCGGTCACCGACTCCGCCATGGCGCGTCCCCCTCTTGACCACCGATGTGGCGCTCACGATACCTGACACGAGAGTCAGGTCCACTCGCCCGCCACCCGGTGCGGGTCCGGTCCGGGTCATGGTGCCGCGTACGCTTCTTCGACGTGCGGATCGCCGCGGTTGACCTCGGATCGAACTCGTTCCATCTCGTCGTGGCCGAAGTGCGCCCTGACGGCACGTTCGAGCCGCTCGTGCGCGAGAAGGAGATGCTCCGGCTCGGCGACGTCGTGAGCCGCGAGGGGCTCATCACCCCGGCCGCGGCGGACGCCGCGGTGCAGACGATGCGCCGGTTCCGGATGCTGGCCGAAGCCGCGGGCGCGACCGAGATCCTGGCCTGCGCGACGAGCGCGCTGCGCAGCGCCTCCAACGGTGACGCGGTCCTCGATCGCATCGAGGCGGAAGCCGGCATCAGCGCGGACGTCATCGACGGGCTCGAGGAGGCGCGGCTCATCTTCACCGCGATCCGCACCGCGGTGCTGATCGATCCCGGGCCGGCGCTGTGCTTCGACCTCGGCGGCGGCAGCGTCGAGATCATGATCGGCGACTCGACCGGGCTGCAGTGGGCCGTGAGCGAGCGGCTCGGCGTCGCGCGGCTGAGCGCGCAGTTCGTGAACTCGGATCCGATCTCCAAGGGCGACCGCCGACGGCTCCACGACCACCTCGTCGACGTCCTCGGCCCGCTCGCGGTGGAGGTGCTCCGCTTCGAGCCGAAGATGGCGATCGGGAGCAGCGGGACGCTGGAGGATCTCGCGGAGATGATCGCGGCGCGGCGCGACGAGTCGGTGCCCCGGTCGCTCAACCAGCTGAGCTTCTCCCGCGCCGAGTTCGAGCCGCTGCATCAGGAGCTCCTGGAGTCGACGTCCCCGCAACGCCAGAAGATCAAGGGCCTCGACACGAAGCGGGTCGAGCTCATCGTGGCCGGCGCCGAGTTCCTCGCGACCGCGATGGAGCTCTTCGACATCCAGGAGCTGACGATCAGCGAGTGGGCGCTGCGCGAGGGCATCGTGCTCGACGCGATCGGCCGCCACGACCCCGTCGACCTGACCGACGACCCGCGGGCCATCCGCCGCGCGTCGATCCAGGCGCTGGCGCGCCGGTTCTCCTGGCCCGAGCCGCACTCCCGTCAGGTCGCCCGGCTCAGCCTCGACCTCTTCGACCAGACGCGCGAGCTGCACGGCCTCGACGACGGCGACCGCGAGCTGTTGGAGTACGCCGCGCTCCTGCACGACATCGGCGAGCACGTCTCGCACGACGACCACGATCGCCATGCCGCGTACCTCGTCGCGCACGGGCAGCTCCGCGGCTTCGACCCCGAGGAGATCCTGCTGCTCACCGCGCTCGTCCGGTGGCATCGCCGCGGCGACCCGAAAGCCAACGACGACCTCGTCGGGGAGCTCGACGATGACGCGCCGCGACAAGGTGCGGCGGCTCACCGCGTTGCTCCGCATCGCCGACGGCCTGGACCGCAGCCGCAAGCAGGTCGTCACCCGGATCGCGGCGCGGGTGAGCCCGTCGCTGGTGCTCCTGCGGGTGAGCACGGACGGCGACCCCGAGCTGGAGCTCTGGGGCGCGCGGCGCAAGCGCGAGCTCTTCGAGCGGGTCTTCGACCGCGAGCTCGAGCTCACGGCCCACCCGAGCGGGATGGGTGAGCGCGCGGGTTAGGGGCCGATCGGGCCGGTGACGGTCTGGAAGACGATGCGGGCCGTGGTCTCGACGACGTCGGCGTGGGTCGGCCCGTACGGCTCGAGGTCGACGTGGAACGCGGCCATGCGCTCCATCATCGCGACGAGTGCGGCCGCGGCGGCATAGGGGTCGATGCCGCCCACCGCGTTCTCCGCGACCTTGCGGGCCAGGCCCTGGGTGATCGGCTGCAGCGACTGGTTGCGGACGTCCCGGAACCGCTGATCGCCTTCCTGCGCGGCGAGGTTGCGGGTGCGCAGGACGGCCCGATGGTCATCCCAATAGAGCAGGAACCCGTCGACGAGCTGTCGCGCCCGCTCCAGCCCCATCTCTCCGGCCCAGCGCGGGTCGAGCAGGTCCACCAGCGGCGCGGTCTGCTCGCCGACCATCTCGGCCAGCGCGAGCACGGCCTCCTCGACGTCGCGGAAGTACTGGTAGAAGGTCGCGGGCGAAGTACCGACCTCACGCGCGATGTCGACGACGCGCAGGTCGCGCAGCCCCTTGCTCTCCAACAGGTCACCGGTCGACTCGAGGAGCCGGCGCCGGGTGGCCGCACCCCGCTTGCCGAGCGCCCGGCCGTCGAGCGCGCTCGCTGCCTCGTTCACCGCTGCCACGAGCCGCAGAGTACCTGACGGGGACGTCAGATCCCCCGGCCCGGATCGCTACAGCGGGTCACCCCGGGACAGCAGGGTGCCGGGGTAGGGCGTCATCAGCTCTTCGCGCCAACCGGTGAGGTACGCCCGGGCCGTCGCGCGCCAGCGTGTGATGCGAGGGTCGGTGCCGGCGTCGGTCGCGCGGCCCAGCGCCTCGTGACCCTCCGGGTCCGTCGCCCAGACCGTCATGACCTCCGTGTCGGTCATCAGCACCTCGTAGAGCCCGACGACCGTGTGGCCGTAGTCGCGCAGCACCGGCAGCCAGTCCGCGCGCACCGCGTCGAGGTAGTCCATCGCGGTGCCGGGCTTGCACTGCGAGAGCTCGTGCACGAACACCGAGCCACTCACCGCGTCACGGCGCAGGTCCGCGATCGACGGGCATCCGGGCCCGGCACCGAGCAGCCGGTCGAACCCGCCCGAACGCACCTCGAGCGCCGTCTTCCACCACTCGTTCAGCGCCGGGTTCTTCGTCCGGCTCAGGTTCGTGCTCTCCATCAACCGGCGCCAGCCCGTGCGCCCGTCGATGCACTCCCAGAGGTTGACCACCTGCGGCCACCGCCCGGTCGAGCCCATCACGTAGAAGGTGCCGAGGAGATCGAGCCCCTTCCCGGCCGCGGTCCCGGTGTTGAACCCGACCGTGTGCTCCATGTAGCGCATTGCGCCTTCGCCGACGATGTCGACGTACTCGTGCAGATACAGGTTCCGATCGGCCACCGCGCCGGACACTACCGGAGACGTCGCCGGTCCATGCGAGGATGCGCTCCGCATGGAAACCGTGGGCGACCTGCTGCTGGACGCGTCGGCGGAGCTGGCGGCGCAGCTCGCGATCCCGATTCCGGGTGCGCTCCGATACGCGTTGGGGCTCCCGGTCCCTGCGCCGTGCCGGCTCGGCCCTCGGCCAGATCGACCAACCTCGCGGCCGCACCGCGATGCTCGCCGGCCCGGGGGTGCTGCGCGACCGCGCGGTCGACGGCCTGCGTGAGTTCGCAGCCGCCGCGCACATCGGCGTGGCCAACACCTGGGGCGCGAAGGGGGTCTTCAACTGGGACAGCCCGCATCACCTGGGAACGTGCGGGCTCCAGGCGCGCGACTTCGAGCTGCTCGGCTTCGGCGAGCTGGAGCTGCTCTGGACCGTCGGCCTCGACCCCGACGAGTCGCCTCGTGCTCGCTACGACCTCGGCGCGCGGGTCGTGCCGATCCAGCCCGTCGACCTCGCGCCGTTCGCGACCCAGGTCGCCGCGCTCGTCGTACCCGATCGTGCCACCGCCGTTGTTCGACCGGATCGCCGCGGTCGCGCAGCCCGGCTACGTGGACGAGCGCGTTCCCCGTCATCCGGCGCGCGCGGTGATGGAGCTCAAGCAACGGATGCCTCCCCACGGGATCGTGACCGCGGCGCCCGGTCCGGCCGGGCTCTGGATCGCCCGCACCTTCCCTACCGATGCGCCCGGCACCGTCGTCGTCCCGGCCGTCGCGAGCCCGGGGGTCGGCGTGGCCGTCGCGCTCGCCGCGGCGCGCGACCGGCATCCCCGCGACGGCGGTCGCGACCGAGCCACTCGACGACACGAGCCGCGCGCTCGTCGAGCTCGCCGAGCGCTTGGATGCACCGCTGACGGTGGAGGTCTGGGGTGACGACATCGACCTGTCGCTCACCGACCTGCTCGTCGAAGCCGCGGGGCCCGTCGTAGCGTGGACCACATGACCGGCCCGAAGGTTGCCATCGTCACCGGTGCGTCGTCCGGCATCGGGCGCGCGACGGCGATCGCTCTGGGCGGTCTGGGCTGGCGCGTGGCGCTCGGCGCGCGGGGAGCCGAGAAGCTCAACGAGACCGCCGCACTGGTGATCGAAGCCGGAGGCGAGGCCTTCCCCCGATCGCTCGACGTCACCGACGCGGCGTCCGTCGACGACTTCGTCGAGACGGTCGAGGACATCATGGGACCGATCGACGTCCTCGTGAACAACGCGGGGATCGCGATCCCGGGTGTGTTCTGGGAGCTGGCGCCGGACCAGCTCGATCAGGAGATCCGCACCAACCTGCTCGGGCCGCTGCTGTGCAGTCGGCGCGTGCTCGGACCGATGATCGAACGCGGTCGGGGCGACGTCGTGTTCATCTCCTCCGACACCTCACGGGCGCCCCGACCGCGCCTGTTGGGCTACAGCGCGACGAAGGCCGGGATCGAGACCGCGGCCCGCACGCTTGGCCATGGAGCTCGAGGGGACGGGCGTGCGCTCCACGACGATCCGGGTCGGGCCGACGCTCACGGACTTCGCGTCCGACTGGACCCCGGACCAGGTCGACGGGCTCATGACCTACTGGCCCCACTACGGGATCCAGCGGCACTTCAACACGCTGCACCCCGATGACATCGCCCGGGCCGTCGTGTACGCCGTGACCTCCCCGCCAGGAGTGCACATCGACGTCCTCGAGGTCCAGCCGGAGGCACCCCGGCAGGGCTAGACGCCGCTTCCTCTCGGTACATGCCGCGGTACGCTGACGCGATGCAGCTCGACGATCTCATCATCGTGAGTGTCGACGACCATGTCGTCGAACCGCCGGACATGTTCGAGCGCCACCTCCCCGCCAAGTACGCGGACGTGGCCCCGAAGCTGATCCGCAAGGACGACGGCACCGACGTCTGGTCCTTCCAGGGCCACGAGGTCCCGAACATCGGGCTCAACGCGGTCGCCGGACGACCGCGCGACGAGTACGGCATCGACCCGACCTCGTTCGACGAGATCCGTGACGGGTGCTTCGACGTCGAGAAGCGCGTCCTCGACATGAACGCCAACGGCACGCTCGGCTCGCTCAACTTCCCGAGCCTGCCCGGCTTCGCGGGCCGGTTGTTCGCCGCGCTCGCGGACAAGGACACCTCCATCGTGCTCGCGCAGGCGTACAACGACTGGCACATCGACGAGTGGTGCGGGTACGCGCCCGACCGGTTCATCCCGTTGGCGATCCCGATGATCTGGGACCCCGAGGCGTGCGCGGCGGAGGTCCGGCGCGTCGCGAAGAAGGGTTGCCACGCGATCACGTTCCCCGAGAACCCGGAACCGCTCGGGCTGCCCAGCCTGCACACCGACCACTGGGACCCGGTCTGGCAGGCGTGCTCCGATGTCGGGACGATCGTCTGCATGCACATCGGGTCGTCCGGCAGGCTCGTCATGACCGCGCCCGACGCGCCCATCGACGTGATGATCGTGCTGCAGCCGATGAACATCGTGCAGTGCGCGGCGGACCTCATCCACTCGCCGGTGTTCAAGAAGTTCCCCGACCTCACCGTGGCGCTGTCCGAGGGTGGCATCGGGTGGATCCCCTACTTCCTCGAGCGCCTCGACCACTCGTACACCGTGCACAAGGAGTGGACCGGCGCGGACTTCGGCTCCAAGATGCCGAGCGAGGTGTTCCTCGAGCACGTCGTGCTCTGCTACATCTCCGACGCGGCGGGCGTGAAGCTCGCGCGCGACATCGGCGTGGACCGCATCACCGTCGAGGTCGACTACCCGCACTCGGACACGAACTGGCCGCGCGCGCCGGAGCTGATGATGGAGGAGTTCGACGCGACGGACCTCACCGACGCGGAGATCAACCAGATCACCCACGAGAACGCGATGGGGTTCTTCCGGTACGACCCGTACGCGATCCGGCCCCGTGAGCGCTGCACCGTCGGCGCGCTGCGGTCCGAGGCGGTCGGTTGGGACGTCGAGCCCCACCCGGTCCTGGGCCGCGAGGCGAAGGGTCCCGTCACCCCGATCACGATCACGGACCTCACCGTCACCGCCTAGCCGGCGCTACCCCGCGGCCAGGACCGCCGGGTCCGGCGCGGGCAAGCCCTGCAGCTCGTAGTCGCGAGCCCGGGCCAGCTTCGCCTTCACCAGCGCGTTGGTGACCGCGTACGGCTTCAGTGCCGCTGCGATCTGCGCGTCGGTGTGCATGCCGGCGGGGCCTGCGTCGGCGCAGAGCTTGCGCGCCGCGGCGAGTGAGGCGTCGTAGAGGTTCTGCGGATCACTCGTGCCGTCACCGTTGCCGTCGGACGCCCACTGGCTCCAGGTGCCGGGCGTGAACTGCAGCGGACCGACCGCGTGGTCCCAGATCGGGTCGGCGTCGAGCAGGCCGTGGTCGGTGTCCGCGACCGGCTGCGTGCCGTTCGTGCCGTCGAGCGGGATGCCGATGATCGGTGGGAACACATTGCCGTGCACATCGGCGCGCGCGCCGCCGTGGGTGCCGTGCCCCGACTCACCGTCCGCGATCCCCGCGAGCACCCACCACTCGAGCCCGCAGGTCGGTGCCAGCAGCGCGACGGTGCGCTCGGCCCGGAGGTACGCGTCGAGCGCGGCCACCGGGATGCCGAGCCCGGCGACCTTGCGCGCGGGCAGGTCGTTCGCGGCCTGCGCCAACCGCGCCTGCACCGTGTGCTCCGCCGGAGGGATCTGGGTCGCGAGCGCGGCCAGCTGCTGCTGCACGTCCACCGATTGCTTCGCGGCCCGCTCGCCCGCGCGGCTCGCGGTGCGGCGCGCGTCGGCCGCCTGCCTGGAGATCGCCCGCAGTGAGGTGCCGGCTTGACCCGCGAGCTTCATGCGCCGGCTCATGTCGAGCACATTGGACGAGGGCAGCACCGCGAGCAGCCCATCGCTCGCACCCCGGTACGCCGCGGCCGCGACCCGGTCGACGAGCGCCTGCGTGTGGCGCAGCGTCGCTTCGGACTGCTGCTCGACCGCGGTCAGGGTCAACGTGCGGGCCGCGAGGTCGTGATGCTGCGCGTCGAGCCGACGCTGTTCGGCCTGGAGCGTTGCCAGCTGGGTCTGCGCGGCGGCGAGGTCGCCCGACGCGTCCGGGCCCACACCGGGAAGCAGCGGGACGCCGAGGAGCCGCGCGTCGATGCCGGGCATGATCGAGCCGGCGCCCGGCGGGACCACGGAGACGGCAGCGGCGGCGCGCCGGCTCGGTGCCGCGCTCGCGACGCCCGTCGAGCCGGCGAGACCGAGCGCCACCGTCAGCACGGCCGTCAGGACCACGCCGGCCGCGCGCGACCGGCGTCGAGCCGTGACCGACCCACTCCGCGCGCTACCGACCATGGAGAATCTCCGCCTCGACCCGCCCCGGCGCCGCCGGAGGGACCCACCATTGTGCCCGACGGGGAGAGGAACGAAATCCGCGAACCGGGCGCGCGCCCCCGTTAGGGTCGCGGCCGTGGTCCGCTTCGATCCGTACAGCTACGAGCACCACGAGGACCCCTATCCGACGTACCGGCAGCTCCGGGACCGTTGCCCGGCCTACCTCGACCCCGAACGGGGCTTCTGGGCGCTTTCACGCCATGACGACGTGCGAGCAGCCATCGATGACTGGCCTACCTATTCGTCCTCGGGGGGCATCACCCTTGAGCGCCGGACCGAAAACGTCGAACCAATGCTCATCGAGATGGATCCGCCCCGCCACACCGAGCTGCGGGCGCTCGTCAGCCGGGCGTTCACCCCGCGTCGCGTCGCGGACCTCGAAGGGCCGACCTGCGCGCTGGCGCTCGAGCTCGCGGCCGACTTCGAGCCCGGCCGCCGGGTGGACGTCATCGACGACTTCGCGGCGAAGCTCCCGATGGCCGTGATCTCGGTGATGCTCGGGGTCCCCCGCGAAGATCAGGACGAGCTCCGTTCGTGGTCGGACGCGATGTTGCACCGTGAGGAAGGCAGTGCCGAGCTGACCCCCGAGGGTCTCGACGGCGCCGTGCGACTGTACGGATACTTCAACGACGTCATCACCAACCGCCGTCGAACTCCAAGTGAAGATCTGGTGGGCGCGCTCGTCGCCGCGCAGGAAGGGGACCGCTCCCTCTCCCCCGCCGAGGTGCTCGGCTTCTGCTTCCTCCTGCTCATCGCGGGAAACGAGACGACGACCAAGCTGCTCGGCAACGCGGTCTTCTGGCTCGAGGCGTTCCCCGACCAGCGGGCCAAGCTGCTGGCGGACCCGGCGCGCATCCCCGCCGCGGTCGAGGAGACGCTCCGCTACGACACCTCCACCCAGGCGCTGGCGCGCGTCCTGACCCGCGATGTCGAGCTGCACGGCGTCACACTCCCGGCCGGTCACAAGGGCCTGCTGCTCTTCGGCTCGGCGAACCGCGACGAGCGGCGCTGGGACGAGCCCGATCGCTTCGACATCGACCGGAACCCGGCCGGTCACCTCGCGTTCGGGCACGGGCTGCACCACTGCCTCGGGGCACCCCTCGCGCGGCTCGAGACCCGCGTCGCGCTCGAGGTGCTGCTCCCGCGCCTCGGCCGGTACCAGGTGGACACCTCGGACGCGGTCCGGGTGCACTCCGGCAACGTCCGCGGCTTCGCCCGGCTCCCGATCGAGGTCGGGTCGTGACGAAGAAGCACCTGCGCATCGGGAAGGACCCGGAGCGCCTGAACCGCGCGTTCTGGGACGAGGACGCGGACGACTACCAGGCGGTGCACGAACCGCAGCTCGACGTGACGACGATGGGTTGGGGGGTCTGGGACCTCCCGGAGACGGAGCTCAACGTGCTCGGCGACGTCGCCGGGCTCGAGGTGCTCGAGTTCGGGTGCGGCGCCGCGCAGTGGGCGATCAAGCTGGCCCGCACCGGCGCCCACGTCACCGGTCTCGACCAGTCCCGGGGCCAGCTCCGCCACGCGGCCAAGAAGATCGCCGCCGCTGACGTGCCCGTCCAGCTCGTGTGTGCGAGTGGCACCGCAGTCCCCTTGCCCGATGCGTCCTTCGACGTCGTCTTCTGCGACCACGGCGCGATGAGCTTCTGCGATCCGCACCGCACGGTCCCGGAGGTCGCACGCGTGCTGCGGTCCGGTGGTCGGTTCGCGTTCAACATCTCCACGCTGCTGCGCAACCTCTGCTACCCCGTCGGCGATCCGGACGCGCCCGTCACCCGCAAGCTGCACGGCAAGTACTTCGGGGCCCGGGCCTTCGACTGGGGAGACGGGACGATCGACTACCAGATCCCGCACGGCGAGTGGATCGCCCTGTTCGGCGAGCACGGCCTCGCGGTGGAGGACCTCCTCGAGCTGCGCGCGCCGAAGCGGGCCGCGAGCACGTACGGGGACTACGTGGATCACGACTGGGCACGGCGCTGGCCGGCCGAGGAGATCTGGCGGGTGCGCAAGCTGTGATCGGTGTCGCCGAGACCGCGTTGCTCGTGCCGGTGGCCGCCGCGGAGCCACTGGTGCGCAAGCATCGGCTCGCGCTCGATCCCGTCGCCCCAGTCGGCGTGCCCGCGCACATCACGCTGCTCTACCCGTTCGTGCCGCCCGACCGGGTCGACCAGTCGGTCTGCGATGCCATCACCGAGGTGTTGGGCGCGTTCTCCGCGTTCGACTTCGAGCTGACCAGCGTGAAGACCTTCCCCACGGGGCTGCTCTACCTCGCGCCCGAACCGACCGACCCCTTCGTCGCGATCACGCACGCGCTCGCGGACCGGTGGCCCGAGTTCCCGCCGTACCACGGCGCGTACACCTCCGTGATCCCGCACCTCAGCGTCGCCATGGCCCACGACCGGTCCGTGGCGCAGCTCGAGGCCGATCTCAACGGCGGGCTGCCGGTGGGCACGCACGCCGACGCGGTGTGGTTGATGGAAGGTCAGCCCGAGGACCGTTGGGTCATCCGCGCCGCGTTCCCGCTCAGCGCCGATCGAACGTGAAGCCGGCCGCCTCGCGGTCCCAGGTCCCTTCGGTCACGCCGTCATCGCGCAGCTCGTACTTGAGCACGCGCCCGACCGGGTTGCGCGGCAGGTCGGCGCGGAACTCGATGTAGCGCGGGACCGCGAAGTACGGCACCTGGTCCACCGACCACCGGCACAGCTCCTCCTCCGTCACCGTCGCGCCGGGTTGGAGCACCGCGGTCACCTTGACGTCGTCCTCGCCCTGGTCGCTCGCGACCGCGTGCACCGCGACGTCCTTGATGGCCTCGTGCGCGATGAACGTCCGCTCCATCTCGAAGCTGGAGATGTTCTCGCCCCGGCGCCGCAGGTAGTCCTTCTTGCGGTCGACGAAGTACAGGAACCCGTCCTCGTCGAGCCGGCCGAGGTCGCCGGTGTGGAACCACAGGTTGCGCAGCACCTCCACGGTCGCCTCGGCCCGTCGCCAGTACCCGGCGAACATCAGGTTGGGTCCCGTCGGCCGGCAGACGATCTCGCCGATCTCGCCGACCGCGACTTCGCGGTCCTCGTCGTCGACGAGGCGCACCTCGAACTCCTCGTCGTTCAGCTGCCCGGCGGCACCGACCTTGTTGACCGCGCCGGCCGGGAGCATCGAGATGAGCGACGCCTCGGTGAGGCCGTAGCCGCCGCTGAACGTCGCGCAGCCGAACCGCTCGCGCCAGATGCGGTCGGTGTCGGGCGGCATCGGCGCCGCGGCGCAGAGCCGGAGCCGGTGCCCGACCTGCTCCGGGACGTCGTCCGCGTTGGCGACCAGGATCGCGAGCGAACCGAGCATCGAGAGCATGGTCGCGTCGGTCCGCTTCACCTCGTGCCAGAAGCGGCTCACCGAGAACTTCCGGACGATCGCCGCGCTGCCGCCGGTGATCAGCGTGCCGACCACGCACACCGAGATCGCGTTGAAGTGGAAGAGCGGCAACGGCGTCAGTACGACGTCGTCGGGCGTGCGCTGCCAGGCCCGAGCGATCTGCTCCGCCAACGCGACCACGTAGTGCTGCGGGAGCATGCAGCCCTTCGAGGGTCCCGTCGTCCCGGCCGTGTAGATGAAGCACGCGAGATCCGACGGCCCGACAACCGGGCCTTCCGGCGCCGAGTCCGAGCCCGCGGCCTGCATGGTGGCCCAGTCCGTGGTGGGAACTCCGGTGATCGTCGCTTCGGTCTCCCCCGCCACGACGACCGCGCGCAGCTCGGGCAGCTCGGCGTCGGCGCCGCCGGAGCAGATGTCGGCGACCCGCTCCGCCAGCGCGCCCTGCACGACCATCACGCGGGCACCGGAGTCGGCGAGGACGTGGCGCAGGAACTCGCCCTTGTACGCCGTGTTGATCGGTACCTGGATCGCGCCGAGCTTCAAGGCGGCGAAGAAGCTGATCACCTGCTCGGGCGAGTTCTCGATGAGCGTCGCCACCCGGTCACCGCGCGCGACACCCAGGGCCGCGAGCCCGTGGGCGATGCGGTTGGCGGCGACGTCCATCTCGCGGGCGGTGATCTGCACCCCGTCGAAGTCGAGGTAGCGGCCGTCCGGGTCATCGACCAGACGCGTGGCCAACGCGTCCAGGACCGTCGTCTCGGGGGAGGTTCTGGTCATGGATCTGACACTACCGTCACCTTCAAAGCGGGTAGCCGAGCGGGTTGGCGTCCTGCCAGCGCCAGTGGTCGGCGCACATGTCGGAGAGGGTGCGCGTCGACCGCCACTCCAGCAGGGTGGTAGCGAGCGCGGGGTCGGCCCAGACGGCGGCGACGTCGCCCGGCCGGCGGGGGCCGATCACGTAGGGGATCTCGCGGCCCGACGCGGCTTCGGCGGCATGCACGACGTCGAGCACGGAACGACCGACGCCCGTGCCGAGGTTCACGGCGACGGCACCCTCGATCAGGTGCAGGTGGTCGAGGGCTGCGAGGTGTCCTTCGGCGAGGTCGACGACGTGCAGGTAGTCGCGGATCGCGGTGCCGTCGGGCGTCGGGTAGTCGTTGCCGTGCACGGTGAGGTGGTCGTGACGCCCGGCTGCGACCTGCATGACGTAGGGCATCAGATTGTTCGGGATGCCGGCAGGATCCTCCCCGATGCGACCACTCGGGTGCGCGCCGACCGGGTTGAAGTAGCGGAGCAGCACGAAGCGCCAGTCGCTGGACGCCGCGACGTCGCGCAGCATCTCCTCGATGTGGAGCTTGGTACGTCCATAGGGATTCGTACTGCCGAGCGCCGTGTCCTCGGTGATCGGCAGCGTCTGGGGCTCGCCGTACACCGTGGCGGACGACGAGAACACGAGGTCGTGCACACCGTGGCGTTCCATGGCCTGCAACAGCGCCACGGTGCCGGCGACGTTGTGGTCGTAATAGACCAACGGCTGGGCGACAGACTCGCCGACCGACTTGCGCCCCGCGAGGTGAACGACCGCCTCGACGCCACCATCGTCGTCCGCCGCGGCGAACGACCGGTCGAGATCGGCAGCAATCCGCACGTCACCCTCTACGAACTGGAGCCGCGTCGCGGCGTCCGGCACCAGCTCACGAACGCGCTCCAGGGCGACGGTGCTGCTGTTGTCCAGGTTGTCGAGCACCACGACGCGCCAACCCGCCTGGAGAAGCGTCACGCAGATGTGGCTCCCGATGTAGCCGGCCCCACCACTGAGCAGCACCGTGCTCGAATCGTTGTGCCCCTTCATGAGGCACAGACTGCCCGCTCGGGAGCGATCTCGCCATGACACGGCGGAGCCGGGTCGGCAAATGCGGAGCGGAACGCACGATGGGCTGCGAGACTCTGTGCGTGGAGGTCGCTCGGTTCTCGATCGGGGATGCGACGCTCGTGCGGGTGCCGTACGCAGACGTGCTCGTCGACGCGGACGTCGTCGGCCTGACCGTCGAGCAGGTCGCGGCGAACAGCACCGCGCATCCCGAGTGGGCCGACGGCGATCAGGTCCGCGTCGGTGCCGCGGTCTGGGTCATCCAGTCCGACGGGCGTCGGATCGTCGTGGATCCGGCGCAGGCCGCCGACCAGATCCTGCGGACCGGGCCCGAGGCGGCCTTCCATCAGCAGGCGGTGGCCGACGCGCTGGTGAACGCAGGCTTCCCGCGCGAGTCGATCGACACCGTGATCGCGTCGCACATCGACGGCATCGGCATGATCGCCTGGTGGGCCGACGATGCGTGGACTCCGTTCTTCCCCAACGCGGAGGTGCTGATCTCGCACCGGGAGCGCGCCGCGATCATCGACGACGGTCCGTACGCACCCCAGGGGGCCGAGGCGCTGCTGGCGCTGGACGCGCAGGGCGTCGTGCTGCCGGTCGAGGACGAGCACGTCGTGACCCCCGAGGTGACGACCACATGGACCGGCGGGCACTCACCCGGGCACCTGCTCGTCAACGTCACCGCCGGCGACACGACCGCGACGATGATCGGGCACCTCGCGCTCAGCCCGCTGCACTTCGTGGTCGGCGCTCCCGGACGCCACGTCGACCCGGCCGCGGCCGCGCGGGCACTCGACTCGGTGCACGACGGCCGGCTGCTCGTCGGGCCACTGTGGCCCGCGCCCGGCGCGGCCCGCTGGTCGGGTGACGACGTGCGCGTCGGGGTGGCCTAGCCGCAGGCCTGGACCGTAGGTGGCGGTGTCGTCGACGGCACGCTGCCCTGGGCACACGAGGATGAGGGACCGCTGACCTGCACCTGGTCGGCGGGCGGCGGCTTGATCACGTTCGGAACGCCGAAGTCGAAGTAGTGGTACTCACGATTGAACGACTTCCCTTGCACGCGCTGCTCGATGCGCAGGTCCGTGATCCGTCCGTCGGAGACCCGGTAGATGTACTGAGCGCGGCCGAACTCGCCGTGCTTCGGGGTTGTCGCGGTGATCGTGTCCCCGTGCATGGACACGTTCCTCCGAGCGTGCTGCGCGGGATACAGCAGGGACGCGGCGGTCGCCGTCGCGTAGCTCGGGTAGCCGGCGACGCCGAGGCTGGTAACCGGGATGGTCGAGCGGGTGAAGAGCTTCGACCCGCCGGGGCCACGGAGGTAGCTCGTGTTGCCGATCGCGACCGAATCGAGCCGCGAGGAGCTCGTGCTCGAGCGGTCGGGCGCCTCGTAGCGGAGCACCACGACGTGCGGGTGCTTGACGTCGACCTGGCCCATGCGCAGCTTGTAGGACGACTCGGACAGCGTGCGGTCCGCCGCGTGGCGGAGCCGGCGGGAGGCGGAGGCCGTCGGGCGCATGGGTGCGGAGTCGCTGCACGCGGCTGCGAGCGCGACGACGAGCACGAACCCCATCACTCGCGCCGTCCCCCGCCCCATCTGCGCAGCATACGACCGACCGATCGCTACGCTGCCCGCCATGGGCAGACGGGGACGAGGCGCGGCCTGGGTCGCGTGCAGCGGCGCGCTCACACTGCTCATGACCTGGAGCGGTGCGGCGGGCGCGATGCCGCGCCAGGCGCGGGGACCGGCGCACGTGACCTACGTGGTCACCGGCACCCCGCGCGCGACGCGCGCCCGGCTCGCGAGGACCGCGTCGATCCTGCAGCGCCGCTTCCGATCCCTCGGCGCGCGTCGGGCGGTCGTCCGGGTGCAGGGACGGAGGATCGTCGCGGCGGGCGCCGGGGTCGCCGCGGCCGCGAGCGGAGTCAGCCGCGCGGCCGGCTCGAGCTCCGGCCCGTGCTCGCGATCCTGCCGCCCCTCGCCCTGGGTGAACCCGGTTCGACCGATGGCCCGGGCATCCTCGAGCTGCCCGGTTCACCGCACTCCGGCAGCTCGGTTGGCTACCAGGTCGGCCCCGCCGCGCTGACGAACGCCGACGTCGAGCGCGCTCGGGCGGAGCTCGCATACGGCGGCGATGGATGGACCGTCGACCTCGGCCTCAATCACCACGGTGAGGTGGCGTTCAACCGCATGGCCCACGATCTCTACCATCGGTCGCCGCCGCAGGACGCGGTCGCACTCGTCGTCGACGGCGTCGTGCAGTCCGCACCCGCGTTCCAGACCGACTCCTTCTCCGGCGACGTGTCGATCGCCGGTGGGTTCAACGAGACAGAGGCCCGGCAGCTCGCGGCGACGTTGCGCTCCGGCGCCCTCCCGGTCCACCTCCGCCGGTGGCGCCCATCGCGCTGACGCCGGGCTCGCTCACCCGTTACCGTCCGGGGGGAAAGGGGGCCAGATGCCAGCGGATGACGCTCGGACGCGGCTGCGCGAGGCCGCGCTGCAGCTGTGCGGGCGCCAGGGGGTCCGCGGCACCTCGACCCGGGCGATCCTCGAAGCCGCGGGGATGAAGAACCCCTCCGCGATCAGCTATCACTTCGGCTCCAAAGCCGAGCTGATCGACGACCTCGTCGACGAGCTGATCACCGATGCGTGGCCGGTCATCCGGCTGCAGGTCGACCTCGCTGCAGGCTGCACGCCGACGGTCGCGCAGTGGGCCGGCGTCGCGGCCGACTCCGCGGCCGCGCTGATCTCGACCGAGCGCGGCTGCCTGCTCGCCCGCATCTGGTGGGAGTACGACTGCTTCCTCTACCCCGACGCGTTCGACGAGTTCATCGGCAGCGAGGACCCGCTCGCGGTTGCGTGGCATGACGCAATGGTCCGGACGTTCCCCGACGACGCGCCGCTGGTCGCCCTGGGCCGGAACCTCGTCGTCCTGCGCACGTTGCAGTGGCTGACCGCCCGACGCGCCGGGAGGCTCCTCTCGGACACGCCACGCCAGGGCGTCATGGTGCGGGACCCGATCATGGTCCGCAACGGGCTCTACGACACGGTGATGGCGTTCCTCACCGGGCCCACCCGGCTGACCGGCGGCGACATGACCTTCGACGATCCCGGCAAGTCGTGGTGAGCAGCTGAGCGGGGACCGCCTAGCTCAGCGTGGCCGCGAGTGCGTCGGCGTGGTGGTCGATCGACCCGAAGTGGGTGTCGAGGACCCAGGCGCGCTTCAGGTAGAGGTGCACGTCGACCTCCCAGGTGAAGCCCATGCCGCCGAACACCTGCGTCGCGGACTTCCCGTTGGTGATCGCGGCTTCGTTCGCGAGCAGCTTGGCGCCGCTCAACGCCCGCGTGAGCTCCCCCGTCGACGGGTCGTCGAGGACGCACGCGGCGGCATCCACCGCGGCACGCGCGACCTCGGCCCGCACGACCATGTCGGCGCAGATGTGCTTCACCGCTTGGAACGAGCCGATCGGTCGGTTGAACTGCTCGCGCTCCTTCGCGTACGCGACCGCGAGTTCGACGAGCGCGTCGGCCATCCCGACGAGGTACGCCGCGGTGAGCAGGGCGCCGGACCGGCGCAGCTCGGCGAGCGCGCCACGTCTCCGACCGGCGTCAGCTCGGGCAACGACTCGACGGGTGTCACCGGCGTGAGCGGGTCGAGCGGCCAGTCGGCGGCGGCACCCGTCAACGTCGAGGGGTCCACGGACGAGATCCGGTCGGCGTCGAGCACGAGCAGCGCGTCCAGGGCGTCGAGGTGCTCGACGTACTGCGCGCCGCCCACGGTGAGGTCGAGGCCACCGGTGATCGCGTCGCGTCCGAAGCTCCACACCAGGGGGCCGGGAACGAGCGCGCGGCCCAGCTCCTGGTAGACGACGGCCGCGTCGGCCCAACCGAAGCCGTCGGTGCGCAACGAGAAGACGCCGGCCTCCGCCAGGTCGTCGTAGACCGAGCGGTCGAAGCCCTCGCGCACCCGGCTCATCGGGAACTTGCCCTCGAGCAGGCTCCGGATGCCGTCGCGCAGGGCGACCTGGTCGTCGGAGAGATCGAAGTTCATCGCGCCGCCGGTTCCTTCGGGAGACCGAGCACCCGCTCGCCCAGGATGTTGCGCTGGATCTGCGACGTGCCCGCGGCGATCGTCAACGCGAGCGTGCGCAACCGCTCTTCCACGAACTCGCCCTTCCCGTCGACCACGAGCCCGTCCCGTTCGAGCACCCGCAACGACAGCTCACCGAGCCGCTGCCGGGTCTCCGAGTACGCGAGCTTCATCATGAACGCACCGCGCCCGGGCGTACCCCGGGACGACTGGGTGACGTTGCGCTTCGTCAACGCCCATTGCGCGTCGAGCTCTGCGGCCACGTGGCCGAGCTCGCGGCGGTGGGCCGGATCCTTCACCAGCGGGGCGAGGTCCTCGACCAGTCGCATCGCGTCCACCATCTCGCTCACGAACGCGGTGCCCCGCTCGAAGGACAACGTCACGTTGGTGACCCGCCAGCCGTCGTTCTCCTTGCCGACCCGGCACGAGACCGGGACCCGCACCTCGTCGAGGAACAGCTCCGCGAACTCTGACGATCCGAGGACGGTGCGCAGCGGGCGGACCTCGATGCCGGGCAGGTCCATCGGCAGCATCAGCCACGTGATGCCGGCCTGCTTCTTGACGTCGGGATCGGTGCGCACCAGCAGCTCGCCGAAGTCGCCGACCTGGCCGAACGAGCACCAGATCTTCTGGCCGGTGACGACGTAGCAGTCGCCGTCGCGCACCGCCCGGGTGCGCAGCGACGCGAGGTCCGAGCCCGCACCCGGCTCCGAGAAGCCCTGGCACCACACCTCGTCGCCCCGGAGGATCTTGGCTAGGTGCTCGCGCTTCTGCTCCTCGGTGCCCTCCGCGACGATCGTCGGCCCGGCGTGGAGGAGCCCGACGAAGTTGACGCCCACGTACGGCGCCCGGGCCCGCGTGGTCTCCTCGAGGAAGATCAGCTGCTGGCTCGACGGCAGGTCCCGCCCGCCGTACTCCTCCGGCCAGTTGAGCCCGGCGTAGCCACCGTCGAAGAGCCGGCGCTGCCAGTCGGTGTCCCAGCGCCGCCGGGCGTCCCAGTCGTCGCGAGCCGGCTGCGGCGCGAGCTGCGGGAGCTCGCCGGCGAGCCACTCCCGGAGGGCGGAGCGGAACGCTTCGTCGGCGTCGGAGTATCTGAGGTCCATGCGGTGGCGGAGTCTACGGGCCGACCTGACGACCCATCAGATCCGGAAGGTCGGAACCCGAGGCCGAGCAAGTGACGAAAGGCTCTAACAGTGGCTCTGGGATGGCAGTGAGATCTGCGCATGAACAAGATGGTCAGGATCGCCACCGGAGTCGCCGCCCTGGTAGTGGTCTTCGGAGCGTGTGGAGGGTCGGGTTCGAGCTCTCCTGCGCAACGACCCGACACGACCACGACCGTCAAGGCCACGACGACCACGACACTCCCGCCGTCCTCGGCCTCCACGCCGACGTCGTGCCACCCGGATGTTCTCCTCCCCCCGGTCAAGGCCGCGATGGACCGGTCCGACGAACCCGACCAGGGTCGAAGCGCACTCCGGATCGTCGGCATCGACGTGCTGGACTGCCGCAACGGCTACGCCCGCGTCAGCGCATCCGCAGATACGGCGGGTCTCGAAGCCGAGCAGGTCTTCCTGCACCTCGTCAGTGGCCACTGGGAGTACCTCGAAGGGGGAACGGGCGTCGACTGCCATGACATGGCGGGCCTGACCACGCGGGTGCAGGCGGCCTGTGTTGCTCTCGGCCTGACACGCTGACTCCATCGGGCTTGCGCCGGACGGCTATCCGTGCAGCCGATCCGCGAAGCGGGTGCCGGCGAGGAGCTCCACGACCTGGCCGTCGGGGTCGGCGACGAAGACCGCGGTCTCGACGCGTGACTCCTCGAACACGGTCCCGCCGTGGGCCAGCACCGCCGCACACGTCTCGTCGAGGTCGTCGACGCCGAACGAAGCGTGGGTCAGGCCGGGCTCGGGCAGCGGCCGGTCGCGATGGTCGAGCGGCTTCGGCTCGGTGAACGCGAGGAGCTCGAGCACGAAGCCGTCACGCCTCAGGTAGACCGCGCGGAGCACCACCGGGTCGGGCAGGCGCAGCAGCGTCGCCGACTTCGAGCCACTGACGTCGAGGTCCAGGACCTCTTCGAATCCCAGCACCTCCACGTAGAACGCGCGCGTGGCATCGAGATCGCGAACGCTCTGCCCGACGTGACTGAACATCACCACCCGCCGATCCTGTCAGACCACGTCGTCGAGCGCGGAATCTTCGAGCAGCGACGCGCGCAGGCGCGCGATCGCCTCGGGGGCGAGCCCCTGCGCGAGGACATAGCCCTCGACCGACCCGTGCTCCGCGATGAGCTTGTCGATGACCGCGCGCATTGCGTTGGCGTCGACCGCCCACTTCTGCTGCGCGACCTCCGCGACCGCACCCTCTTCGACATCGGCCCGTGCCTGGTGGCGCTCGAGCAGGATCGGCATGCGGGCGTCGGTCAGGGCGTAGTCGGCCGCGATGATCTCGGGATCGACGCCGAGCAGCGCGAGCACCAGCATCGCGACCAGCCCGGTCCGGTCCTTGCCGGCCGCGCAGTGGAACACCAGCGGCTGGGTGTCACCTGCCGCGATGATCTCGAGCACCGCGGCGAACCGGTGCCCGAACCGGTTGAGCATGAGGAGGTAGAGCTCGTCGAGCGGGATGACCTCACCGTTCGCCCACGCGTTCCTGTCGTGCTCTTCGTCCTCGCGGCGCGTCTCGTCGACGATCGGCATGTGCCACACCGTGATGGCGAGCGACTGGAGCGGCCCGTGGGTGAACTGCTCGACCTCCTTGCCCGCGGCGCAGGTCGATCACGGTCCGCAGGCCGAGCACCTCGGTGACGTGGCGCACGTCCTCGTCGCTCATGAACGACAGCGAGTCGCTGCGGAACACCCGCCCGGGGCGCACGAAGGTGCCGTGGTCGGTCTCGTAGCCACCGAGGTCGCGGAAGTTCGCAGGCCCGTCGAGCGGGATCAGTCGCTCCGGCACGATCAGAGGTCGAGGCTCAGCATGCGGATGGCGTTGCCCCGGCAGATCTTGTCGACGACGTCCTGCGGGAGATCCGCCATCATCTGTGCGGCCAGCTCCTTCGTGTGGGGCCACGTCGAGTCGGTGTGCGGGTAGTCCGTCTCGAACGTCGTGTTGTCGACGCCGACGCGCGCCAGCGACTCGAGCCCGTGCACGTCGCGGAAGAAGCAGCCGTAGACCTGCCGGTAGTAGTAGGTCGAGGGCGGGTCCGGGACGATCTCCTTGACCCCGCCCCACGCCCGGTGCTCGCGCCACACGTCGTCCGCGCGCTCGAGGATGTACGGGATCCAACCGATCTGGCCCTCGGAGTACGCGAGCTTCAGGTTCGGGAACCGCACGAGCACGCCCGAGAACAGGAAGTCCGAGAGGCTCGACATCGCGTTGCCGAAGCTCAGCGTCGCAGCCACGGCGGGCGGGGCGTCGACGGAGGTCGCCGGCATCTTGGAGCTCGAGCCGATGTGCATGCACACGACCGTCGCGGTCTCCTGGCAGGCCGCGAAGAACGGGTCCCAGTAGCCGGTGTGGATGCTCGGCAGGCCCAGGTGCGGCGGGATCTCGCTGAAGCAGACGGCGTGCACGCCGCGCTGCGCGTTGCGCCGGACCTCGGCCGCCGCCAGGGCCACGTCCCAGAGCGGGATGAGCGTGAGCGGGATCAGCCGGCCGCCGCTCTCGCCGCACCACTCCTCGACCATCCAGTCGTTGTAGGCGTAGACGCAGGCTGCCGCCAGGTCACGGTCCTTCGCCTCGAGGAAGGTCTGGCCGCAGAACCGGGGAAACGTCGGGAACGAGAGCGACGCCTCGACCCAGTTGATGTCCATGTCGTCGAGACGGGCCTTCGGCTCGTAGCAACCAGGGCGCATCTCGTCGTAGGTGATCGGCGACATCGTCATGTCGTCACGGTCGAAGCCGACCGACGCCACGTGCCGCTTGTTGATGTAGACGAGGTCCTCGTAGACCCAGCAGTCCGCCTTCGGTGACGTCGTCGTCGAAGGTCTGCTCGTAGGTCCCACCACCGATGTGGCGCATGCCGGCCACGCCGCGCCGCTCGACCTTGGGGCCGCGGTCGCGCCACTTCTCGGGGAGCCACGTCGACCACAGGTGGGCCGGCTCGACGACGTGGTCGTCGACGCTCACGATCCGCGGAATCTCGATCGAGGGCTTCGTCCCGTGTTCCGCGGTTGCGGTCATGTCCCCTCCGCGCCGGCAATCTGACGACCCGTCAGGTTACCTGCTGCCCCCGCTCGCCCGTTCGGTCCGGAGCGGGTCCGGACGCCGCTCAGGCGGGGCAGACGAGGTTCGGACGGGGTGGCTTCAGGTGGACGAGATACGCGCTCGTCACCGCGTCGAGGCACGGGTTCCCGTCCAGGCTCGACGTGTGCGTCGTGCCGTCGACGGTCACGAGACGGGCGTCGGCACCGAGCTCCCTCGTGAGGCCCTCCGCCCACGCGATCGGGGTCGCCGGATCGCCGGTGGTGCCGACCACGACGATCGGCGGAACGCCGGGCGCGGAGATGGGCGCCGGAACCGGGTTGACCGGCGGGACCGGCCAGTACGAGCACGGGAGGCTGAGGCCCACGTTCGACGCCCCGAAGTACGGCGCGGCCTTGCCCGCCGTCGCTTGGAGCGCCGTGGCCGCGGCGGCCGAGAGGTTCGGGCCGTCCGCGCACGAGATCGCGAGGAACGCCGGCCACTCGGACGAGTAGTCGCCGTTCGGCGAGCGGGTCACGTACTCGTCGAACAGCTCGAGCAGCTGCGCCGGATCGCCGCCCTCGGCCTGGTGCAGGGCGCTCGCGAGGACCTTGTAGCCGTCGGCGCCCGAGTAGAGCGGTGCGGCCAGCGCGATGTCGAGCTCCGACGGGCCGAGCGTGCGGCCGCCGGCACCCTTCATCGGGGTGAGGTCGATCCGCGCCCGCAGTGCGTCGAGCGCGGCCCGCGGGTTCCCTCCGTGATGGAACGCGCAGCTCCTGTCCCGCGCGCAGTCCTTGAGGAACGCGTCCAGGGAGTCCTCGAAGCCCTTCGCCTGCTGGATCGAGACCTGATCCACCGGCACCGCGGGGTCGATCGCGCCGTCGAGCAGCAGGGCGCGGACGTGGTTCGGGTAGTGCTGGGCGTACAGCGCGCCGAGGTAGGTGCCGTACGAGAAGCCGGCGTACGTCAGCTTCTCGTCGCCGAGGGCGGCGCGGATGCGATCCATGTCGCGGACGGTGTCGAGCGACGCGATGTGCGAGAGCAGCTCGCCGCTGCCCGCCTGGCACGCGGCGGCGAACCGCTGCGACGCCGCGGTGAGCGCAGCCTGCTCGGCCGCGTTGTCGGGTGCCGTGTCCACCGCGAACAGGTAGTCCAGCTTCTTGCCGCAGTTGACCGGCGAGCTCCGCCCGGTGCCGCGGGGTCCCATCCGACGATGTCGAAGTGGTCGGTGATCGAAGCGGGCAGCGCGCTCGCCGCCGGCTTGACGAAGTCGGTCCCCGCGGCGCCGGGTCCCCCGGGGTTGACGAGGAGTGACCCGATCCGCTCGTCGGGCTTCGCCGCGGGCTGACGGGCGAGCGCGAGCTTGATCTGCTTCCCGAACGGCTGGGTCTCGACCAGCGGCACCTTCAGCGTGGCGCACTCACCGTCACTGCACTTCTTCCAGCGGAGCTTCGGCACCGCGACGCCGTCGACCGGCGCGGTCGTCGTGGTCGTCGTCGGCGCCTTCGCCGCGCCGGAGCTTCCACCCGAGCAGGCGGCAAGCGCGAGCACGCACACTGCGAGGAACGCCCGCAGGCGCGTGGAGGACATCGCCCCACGCTGCCACACGCCGAGGGTTGGAACGGCGCGGGGGTCCCGGCACTACGGTGACCCCGTGGTTCAGGACTTGCTGGTCGGCGGCCGATCGCGAGCGGCGCTCGATGGCGCGGATTTCAGCGTGCGCGAGCCCGGCACGGGTGGCGAGCTGACGACCGTGGCCCGGGCGGGCGTCGCGGATGTGGACGCGGCCGTCGGCACCGCGCTCGCGGCGTTCGAGTCCGGCGTGTGGTCCGGGCAGTCGGCGACCGCGCGCGGCCGGGTGCTGCTGCGCGTGGCCGAGCTGCTGCGAGAGCGGGCCGAGACGTTCGCGGTCGCCGAGGCGCGCAACGCGGGCAAGCCCATCGGCGACGCCCGCTGGGAGGTCGAGGCCGCGGCCGGCACGTTCGAGTACTTCGCCGGTGCCGCGAACAAGCACTTCGGCGAGGTCGTACCGGTGCCGGATCCTGGGATCGACATCGTCCTGCGGGAGCCCGTCGGCGTCTGTGCGCTCATCGTCCCGTGGAACTTCCCGCTCCTGATCACGAGCTGGAAGACCGCACCGGCGCTCGCGTGTGGCAACCCGGTCATCATCAAGCCGGCGTCGCTCACGCCGGTCACCGCGCTGATGCTCGGCGAGCTGCTCGTGGAGGCGGGCGTGCCGGAAGGATGCGTTTCGGTCCTCCCCGGCCCCGGTGGCGTGGTCGGCGAAGCGCTGGTCAGCGACCCGCGGGTCAACAAGATCTCGTTCACCGGCGAGACCACCACTGGCGCGTCGATCCTGCGGGCGTCGTCGGAGAACATCACCCGCGTCTCACTCGAGCTGGGTGGGAAGTCCGTGTGCGTCGTGTTCGCCGATGCGGACTGGGAGCGCGCGGTCGAGGACACCGCGATGGCCGTCTTCGGCAACGCGGGCCAGGACTGCTGCGCGCGCAGCCGGATCGTCGTCGAGCTGTCGATCTACGACGACTTCGTCGCTGCGTTCGCGGCCCGGACGGAGCGCATCCAGCTCGGCGCGCCACTGGACGAGGCCACCGAGATGGGCCCGATGATCTCCCCCGCGCAACGCCAGGTGTCGCTCGACTACCTCGCGATCGGCGCCGAGGAGGGTGCCGAGCGCGTCACCGGCGGCGAGATCCCGACCGGCGCGCCCTTCGGTGACGGCTCGTACCTCACACCCGCCGTGCTCGCCCAAGTCGACAACCGGATGCGAGTCGCCCGGGAGGAGATCTTCGGGCCCGTCGCGTCCGTCATCCCGTTCGCCGACGAAGCCGACGCGATCCGGATCGCCAACGACGGCGACTACGGCCTCTCCGGCTCACTGTGGACGCGTGACCTCGGCCGCGCGATCCGCGTCGGCCAGGCGATCCGCACCGGGGTGCTGTCGGTGAACTCGAACCGCAGCGTGCGCACCGAGGCTCCGTTCGGTGGCTACAAGCGCAGCGGCCTCGGCCGCGAGCTCGGCATGCACGCGATGAGCCACTACACCGAGGTCAAGAACCTCTTCCTCAGCTCCGAGTAGCGCGCCCGCCCGTCTCTTCGAGGTCGGGGGTCAGGCGCCGATGACGTTCGGGCGGGGGTGGCCCTCGGCCTCGCACAGCGCGAAGTACGAGTCGCGCACCAGGCCGGCGTCGATGACGGTCTCGACGTTGCCGTCCGCGTCGAGGTTGAGGTTCGCGCCGTAGATCGCGAACCAGACGTCGGTCATGCCGTCGTTCTCCGCGGGCACGGTCAGGGTATGGATCGAGCCGGCCGGCTCGTAGAGGTACGACCCGGGGAGGTTCACCTCCGGGTACTCCGCGTACTTCCAGCTGCCGGTCAGCGTGAACGCGAACACCTCACCGGTGTGCTTGTGCGTCGGCACCACCACCCCCGCCTCGAATTTCGTCCGGATCACCCACAGGCCGGCTTCGACGTCGACCTGGAGGAGCTGGAGGTGGGTGCCGTCGCCGAGCGCCACGAACGGCAGCTCACTCTCGCCGCGGTGCAGGGCCTTGGGGATCTCGAGTGTCGTCATGCACCTATGAAACCACGCCGACGGCTATGAGCGCAGCAGCCGTCCGGCAAGCTCACCCGTGTGCTCGCCGTCCTCCATGAACACCGAGCCGTTCACGATCGTGGCCGTGTAGCCCGTCGCCCGTTGGACGTACCGACCCGCACCGCCCGGGAAGTCATGCACGTACTCGGGCTGGGGCAGGCGCATGCCGTCCAGGTCGATGACGTTGACGTCCGCGAACGCGCCCTCTCGCAGCACGCCCCGGTCCTTCACCCCGAACAGGTCGGCGGTGTCCGACGTCAGCCGCCGGATCGCCTCACCGATGCTCGACAGGCCGCGATCGCGGATCCAGTACGTGAGGAAGAAGGTCGGCTGGCTCGAGTCCATGATCATCCCGACGTGGGCCCCGGCGTCCGCGAGGCCCATGACGGTGTCGGGGTGGCGCAGCATCGTCTCGACCGCGCCGAGGTCGTCGTTCAGGAAGGGCCAGTTCACGAGCAGGTCGCCGTCGCGCTCGTCGACGAGCTGCAGGAAGGCCTCGGCCGGGCTGACGCCCCGGCGCCGCGCCTCGGCCGCGAGCGAGTCCTCCGGGCCGAGGTCGTAGCGGGCGTCACCCGCGGGTAGGACGTACACGTCCTCGAGCGGCACCGTCGGCGCGCCGTCGGCGGCCCGGATCAGCTCGGCCCGGCGTTCCGGGTCGCGCATCAACGCCAGCTTCTCCGGCAGCGGCACGTCCCGCAGCGCGCGCCAGGCCGGCGCGCTCTCGAACGGCGTGCGGCAGGCGGGCCCGAAGAGGATCCCGATGCCCCGCGCGGTGGTCTGCGGGCGGAGGTCGGCGCCGAGCCCGTTCTGCTGCTCGACCGTCTCGAGCGCGTCGGTGTAGACGCTCGGCACCTTCTTCGTCTGGCTGAGCCCGAACGTCGCGGGCCGGCCGGTGCGGCGGCTGAGCTCGCCGAGCATCGCGACCTCGGGCTGCGTGCGGCGCTCGCCGTCCGCGCCCCGCTCGCCGAGCGCGGCCGCGGCCTCGAACACGCCGCGCCGGCGATCGCCCATCACCTGCGCGATCGCGAGCAGCTCGCGCGGATCGGCGTAGGTGCCGGGCACGAGCCGGCCGTCGGGAACGCGGTGCAGCGCGGTGCGCGAGGTCGAGAACCCGAGCGCCCCGGCGTCGATCGCCTCCGCGACGAGCTCGCACATCGCGTCGACGTCCGCTTCGCTCGCCGGGGTGTCGTCGAGCGCGCGCTCCCCCATCGCGTGGATCCGCACCGCGCAGTGGCCGACCATGCCGCCGGCGTTGACGCCCTTGGGCATCCGGTCGACGGCGTCGAGGTACTCGCCGTAGGACTCCCAGTCCCAGTCCAGCCCCTCCATGATCGAGTCGGCCGGGATGTCCTCGACCGACTCCATCATCTCGGCGAGGAAGCGCCGGTCGCCGGGCTTGCAGGGCGCGAACGTGACCCCACAGTTGCCGAGCACGACCGACGTGACGCCGTGCCAGCACGACGACGAGCCGATCGGGTCCCACGCGAGCTGCGCGTCGAGGTGGGTGTGGATGTCGACGAAGCCCGGAGTCACGAGCTGGCCGTCCGCCTCGATCTCGCGGCGGCCACGGCCCTCGACGTCACCGATCGCCGTGATGCGGTCGCCGTCGATGGCGACATCCGCGTCGATCGGCTCCGCACCGGTGCCGTCGACCACGTGACCGTTCCGAATGACGAGATCGTGTGTCATGGAGACTCCCCCCTGATCAGGGGGCCAACCTATCCACCCTCAGGCGAAGGCGTCGCCCAGGTCCCGCAGGAACGGCTCGACGTCCGCCCGGCTGCGCAGGAAGCGGCCCAACGCCACCGACACGACGGTCACGCCGCGCGCCGCGAGATCCGGGATCGGGGCGACGGTCGCGGGGAGGTCCACGCCGCCGTCATCGTCGGTCTTCACGGCGAGGTTCTGGCGGACACAAAGCGTCGCGGGATCACGGCCGGCATCGCGAAACGCGACGCGCAGCTGCTCGATCGTGGCGGTGACCTCGTCGACCGGGATCGCGAGCGGCAGCCAGCCGTCGCCCAGCTCCGTGATCCGCCGCACCGTGATGGCGCCCGCCGGGCCGGAGAACCAGATCGGCAGCCGGGTCTGGACCGGGCGGGGCTCACACCACAGCTCGTCGAACGAGACCGTGTCCGACGCGAACGACACGGGCGGCTCGTGCTCCCAGATCGCCCGGCACGCGCGGACACCGTCCTCCATGCGCGCGGTCCGCCCGACGAACGGGAGGCCGGGATCGGTGAACTCCTCGCGTTGCCAGCCGGTACCGATCCCGAGATCGACCCGTCCGCCTGAGAGCACGTCGAGGGTGGCCACTGACTTGGCGACGAGCAGCGCGGGCCGGGCCGGCCCGATCAGCACCCCGGTCCCCAGGCGGATCCGGCTCGTCGCGCCCGCGAACGCGGCCAGCACCGTCAGCGGTTCGGGCCACGGCTCCTGCGGCGGGTACGGGAACTTCGCCGCGAACGGATACCGGTCGGTGCGGGGGCCGATGGCCAGGTGGTCGGTCATCACGATCTGGTGGATGCCCGCGTCGTCGGCGACGCGCGCCACGTCGACCAAGGCCGCGAGGTCATCGCCGAACAGCCGGGACAACCCCGAGATCGTCACCGAGATCTGCATGCCGGCCCTCTTCCATCTAGGTTCAGCTTCTCGTTCCGGTCCGCACGTCATCCGGACTGGTGGCCATCGGATCCTAGGAGGGTGCATGGCTCGGCTCGACGGCAAGGTCGCGCTCATCACCGGCGCGGGCAACGGGATGGGCCGCTCCGCCGCGGAGCTGTTCGCCCGTGAGGGCGCGCGCATCGTGGTGGCCGACTTCGACGACGATCTGGGCGCGGGCACGGTCGCGGCGATCGAAGCCGCGGGCGGCGAAGCGGCCTTCGTCAAGGTCGACGTCGCGAGCGCGGCCGACGTCGAGGCGATGGCCCGGTTCGCGATGGACCGCTTCGGTGGGCTGCACGTCCTCTACAACAACGCGGGCATCTTCCCCGCCGACGACGGCGGCGCCACCGAGACCCCGGAGTCGACCTGGGAACGGGTGATGGACGTCAACCTCAAGGGCGTCTGGCTCGGCTGCAAGTACGGCATCCCCGCGATGCTCGAGTCCGGCGGCGGCTCGATCATCAACGTCGCGTCGTTCGTGGCGCTCATGGGCGCGGCAACCGCGCAGATCGCGTACACGACGAGCAAGGGTGGCGTGCTGTCCATGACCCGTGAGATCGCGGTCGAGTACGCCCGGCAGGGCATCCGCGCCAACTCGCTGTGCCCCGGGCCCATGGCCACACCGATGCTCGAGGAGCTGATGAGCGATCCCGCGCGGCGCCAGCGGCGGATGGTCCACATCCCGATGGGCCGGCTCGGTCGGGCCGTCGAGCTCGCCAATGCCGCGCTCTTCCTCGCGTCGGACGAGTCGTCGTTCATGACCGGCGCGCAGCTCGTCGTCGACGGTGGGATCACCGCGGCGTACACGACCCCCGAGTGAGTCGCCGCGGCCAGGCAATAGCCTGGCGCCGATGACGACAGGCATGCTCGTTCCGCAGGCACTGGAGACGCTGATCCGCAACGGCGGCGTCGACACCGTGCTCGTCGCGTTCACCGACCTCCAGGGCCGACTGATCGGCAAGCGGGTGACGGGGCACTTCTACCTCGATCACGTGGCTACGGGCGAGGGCGCGATCGAGGCGTGCGTGTACCTCCTCGCGGTCGACGTGGACATGACGCCACTCCCCGGCTTCGACTTCGCGAACTGGGAGTCGGGCTACGGCGACTTCCGGTGCGTGCCGGACGCCTCGACGCTGCGCATCGTCCCCTGGCTCGAGAAGACCGCGCTCGTGCTGTGCGACCTCTACGACGGGGAGACCGGCGAGCCGGTCGAGGTCTCGCCCCGTCAGATCCTGATCAAGCAGGTCGAGCGGGCCGCGGCGCTCGGCTACCGGGTCAAGTGCGCGTCGGAGCTCGAGTTCTTCCTCTTCAAGGAGTCCTACGAAGAGGCGCAGGCGAAGCGGTTCCAGGACCTCACGCCGCACTCCGGCTTCGTCGAGGACTACCACATCCTCCAGACGACCCGCGACGAGTACCTCATCCGTCAGATCCGCAACGGCATGGACAACGCGGGCATCCCGGTCGAGTTCTCGAAGGGCGAGGCCGGCAGGGGCCAGCACGAGATCAACCTGCGCTACGCCGACGCGGTCGAGATGGCGGACCGGCACGTGATCTACAAGAACGGAGCGAAGGAGATCGCGGGGCTCAACGGTCGTTCGCTGACGTTCATGGCCAAGTACTCGATGGACGACGTCGGCTCGTCGTGCCACGTGCACTCGAGCCTCTGGAACCTCGACGGCACGGAGTCGCTCATGTGGAGCGACGACGGCCCGGACCACATGTCCGACGCGTTCCGCGGCTGGCTGGGTGGTCTCGTGTCGACCGGTCGTGAGCTCGCGTGGATGTTCGCCCCGACCGTGAACTCCTACAAGCGCTACCAACCCGAGTCGTGGGCCCCGACCGCGCTCGCGTGGGGGCGGGACAACCGGACGTGTGGCTTCCGGCTCGTCGGCCACGGCCAGGGCTACCGGATCGAGTCCCGCATCCCCGGTGCCGACGCCAACCCGTACCTCGCGTTCGCGGCGACGATCGCGGCGGGGCTCCACGGCATCGAGCACCGGATCGAGCCCCCGCCGATGCTCGTGGGCAACGCGTACGACGCACCCGACATCCCCCACGTCCCGTGGAACATCGTCGACGCGATCTCCGAGTTCGAGCGCAGCGAGGTCGCGGACGCGGCGTTCGGCACGGCAGTGCACCGGCACCTCGTGCACGCGGCGCGCCAGGAGTGGGCCGTGTTCAACCAGGCCGTCACGGACTGGGAGCTCCGCCGCAACTTCGAGCAGCTCTGAGGGTGGCCACCAAGCCGCTCATCGCCGTGCCCGCGTACCCGGTGCGCTCGGGCCGCATCGAAGGCTGGGTCGACGCGGGCGTCGCGGTCCCGGAGCCGTACCTCGCCGCGCTCAAGCGCGCCGGCGCGCAGGAAGCGGTCCTGATGCCCGAGCCGATCACGCCCGGCGACGCCGACGACCTCCTCGACCACTTCGACGGCCTGCTGCTGCTCGGCGGCGGCGACCTCGACCCCGCGACCTACGGCGCGACTCCCGACACCCGCATCTACGGCATGAGCGCCGCACGCGACGCGTTCGAGCTCGCACTCGCGCCGCGGCGATCGACCGCGACCTCCCCACCCTTGCGATCTGTCGCGGCGCGCAGGTGCTGAACGTCCAGCTCGGCGGATCGCTCGACCAGCACATCACCGGGCGCGCCGGGCTCATCGGCCACGGGACACCCGGCGTCGAGGGGGGTGCGACGCTCCACGACCTCGAGATCGACGCGGACTCCCGGCTCGGCCGCGCGATGGGCGCGACCACCGCGGTGTGCTCGTCGCATCACCATCAGGCGGTCGATCGGCTCGGCACCGGACTGCGGATCACGGCCCGCGCGCCGGACGGGATCGTCGAAGGCATCGAGCTCGACGGCGACGCCTGGATCGTCGGCGCCCAGTGGCACCCGGAGGACACGGCCGGGAGCGATCCCGTCCAGCAAGCGCTCTTCGACGCGTTCGTCGGCGCGGCGGGCTCGTGACGACGGCCTGGTCGATCCCGACGCTCGAAACTGAACGGTTGCGGTTGCGGGCGTGGCGCGACGACGACCTCGACGCGTACGTCACGCTGTGCGGCGACCCCGAGGTGATGCGTTGGCTGGGCGCGCGGCGGTGCGCCCCTCACGCCCCGGGAGGCCGCCGACCAGATGCAGGGCTTCCGGCAGCGCTGGGCCGACGAGGGGTTCGGCCTCTGGTGCGCCGCGCCGCTCGAGACCGACGAGTGCATCGGCTTCATCGGTCTCGCGGTGCCGCGCTTCCTCCCCGAGATCCTGCCGTGCGTCGAGATCGGCTGGCGGCTCGCGCGGTCGTCGTGGGGGCAGGGGTTCGCGACCGAGGGCGCCCGCAGCACTGTCGACTTCGCGTTCGGGACCCTCGGGCTCGACCGGATCGTGAGCGTGACCCGCCCGGAGAACCGGAGCTCGTGGAACGTGATGCAGAAGCTGGGCATGACCCTGGAACGCACCACGACGCATCCCGAGCACGGCTTCGACGTCGTCGTCTACGAGATGCCCGCGCCGTGATGGAGCGCATGACCGAGCCCGAGCTGATGGTGGAAGACGACCAGGCCCAGGCGTACTCGGACGCGAACTTCGCGGAGTCCCACCAGGCCGCGGTCACCCGCTTCGGGACGGCGTTCCCGGGCGTCACGCCCCGGCGCATGCTCGATCTCGCGTGCGGTCCCGCGGATGTCACCGTTCGCTTCGCCCGGGCCTACCCGGACACGACGATCGTCGGGTTGGAAGGGTCGCCCGCCATGCTTGCGCTCGGCGTGCAACGGGTCGAGCGGGAGGGGTTGAGCGCGCGGATCAGGTTCGCGCACCGCATCCTGCCCGACGACGACCTCGCCGCGCTCGGGGCCTTCGACGTGGTGGTGAGCACGAACTCGCTGCACCACTTCCACGATCCGGGCGCCCTGTGGAGCTCGATGCGGACGGCGGCGGCCACCGGCGCGTGCATCTTCGTGCAGGACCTCATGCGTCCGGAGTCCGTCGACGCCGCGCAGTCACTCGTGGACCGCTACGCGCCCGACGAGCCCGACGTGCTGCGGCGCGACTTCCTCTCCTCCTTGTGTGCCGCGTTCACGCCGGACGAGGTGCGGGCCCAGCTGCTCGCCGCCGGCTACCCCGGGTTCGTCGTCGAGCCGGTGACCGACCGCCACCTGGTGATCCACGGCCGCGCCCCCTGACCCCACCGGTTTCGGCGTGACTTTGCGGTGCCCTGGCCCCGCGAACTCACGCCGAAAGCAGTCTGGGTGTCTACTTGGCGGCGGTGGGGGCGACGAGGCCGCCGACGCCGCCGTGGATCGGCAGCGGGGTCGCGACGAGGAGGCTCTCGTAGACGCCGTCGACCGCGCAGTCGGCCGCGAAGTCGTCGAGCGCCCACTGCTGGCCCTGGGGCATCCCCATGTCCCGCAGGTCGATCATGTGGACCGGGAAGAGGTACGGGTTCTCGGGATCGCCCGGGTAGGGCTCGAACGTGTGCGTGTCGGTCGCGATCGCCGCGATGTCGTGGTCGTGGAGCCACTCGAGCGACTCGACGCCGACGCCCGGTGAGATGTCGGCGTAGCGGTGCCGGTCCCCTTCGCGGAGCCAGTGCATCTGGCCGGTCCGGACGAGGACGACGTCGCCCGGCTCGGCGTGCAGACCGGCGCCGCTGAGGCAGGCTTCGAGGTCGTCTCCGGTGATCGAATACGGCTCCTCGAACCACTCGACCCCCTTGAGCCGGGCCACGTCGCACAGGAGCGCGCGCGTCACCAGCGGGCCGAACTGCTCGATCCCGAGCTTCGTCGCCCCGGTCTCCATGGTGATCACGGACGACGGGTTGTCGTTGTAGAGCCGGTCGTCGTAGCCCGCGTGCGCGAGCGCGTCCCAGTGCGTCGCGGACTGCAGCCCGGTCTCGATCTTGTCGTCGCTCGTCTGGAAGTCACTCGGGTTCCCGGTGAACGCGAACGACGCGATCGTGACGGTGTGCTTCGGGTTCTCGCGACCCATGATGCGGCCCGTCTGTGGCCCCTCGGCGTGCATCGGGATCGACAGCGAGAACGACGCGCCTCGCCGCACCGCGGCCGCACCCCGGAGAACCGCCGCGTCGTCGATGAGGTTCAGGGTGCCGCGCTGGTCGTCGGGGCCCCAGCGGCCCCAGTTCGAGACGCGCTCGGCCAGCGCGATGAGCTCTTCGGTCAGCGGCACGCCCGATCCCTACTGGTCCGAGTACTGCTTGCGCAGCTCGTGCTTGAGGACCTTGCCGGTCGGGTTGCGCGGCAGCACGTCGAGGATCTCGAGCTGCTCCGGGATCTTCTGCACCATGAGCCCCTCGCCCTTCAGGAACTCGAACAGCTCGCCCAGGGTCGGCGGGTGCTCGGGGTCCGCGGGCACGACCAGCGCGCACGCGCGCTCACCCGAGCGCGGATCCGGCAGCCCGATGACGGCCGCGTCGGCGACCTGCGGGTTCGTGAAGAGCAGGTCCTCGACCTCCTTGGCCGAGATGTTCTCGCCCTTGCGGATGATGACGTCCTTCAGCCGCCCGGTGATCGAGATGAACCCCTCGTCGTCGAGGTTGCCGAGGTCACCGCTGCGGAAGTAGCCGGCCTCGTCGAACGCGGCCGCGTCGAGCGACGAGTCCACGTACCCGAGCATCAGGTTCGGACCCTTGGCCCGGATCTCGCCTTCCTCGCCCGGACCGGCGGGAGTGCCGTCGAGCTTCACGACCTTCACGTCGACGCCGATCGACGCCCGGCCCTCGGTGTCGGCCAGCTTCTGGTCGTCGTCGTGGATGCCGGCCATCGCCAGGATCGGAACCTCGGTCAGTCCGTAGCCGCTCACGATGCCGACGCCGCCGAGCTCCTCTTTCACCTCGAAGTGCAGCGCCGGAGGCTTCGCCGCGCCGCCACCGACGTAACGCGCGCACCTCCGGGAAGATCCGGCCGTTCGGCTCGGCCCGCTGGGCGGTGAGGTACGCGAGGTGGAAGGCCGTGCCCGCGCCCGCGATCGTCACACGGCTCGCGCCGGAGCACCGGGATGGTCGTGGCCGGTACGAACGACTCCACCAGCACGTGGACGTACCCGCCCATCAGGCCCGCGAAGAGCCAGCCGATCCCACCGATGTGCGTGAACGGGAAGACCATCGCGTTGCGGTCCTGCGGCGTCATCTCGAGCACGAGGTCCATCGTGTACGCCGACGCACCGACCGTCTTGTCGGTGTGACGGGCACCCTTGGGATCCGCGGTCGTGCCCGACGTGTAGAAGACCCAGCGCCACGGCCCGTCCGTCGTCACGCCCGGCTGGAACGGCTCGGACCCCCCGGGAGCCGGCGGGCCGAGCGTCGACGGGTCGCCGTCGGGCAGGTTCTTGTCGCAGACGAGCACCTCGAGGCCCGGAGTGCCCGCCGCGATCGACGCGCGCCATGGCTTCGAAGTCGAAGTCGCGCCACATCGACGGGACGATCAGCAGCTTGGCGCCGGTCTGCCGCGTGATGAAGCCGACCTCGCGCTCCCGGTAGATCGGCAGCATCGGGTTCTGCACCGCGCCGAGCCGGGCCAGCGCGCCGACGAGCACCATCGACTCGAGCCACGTCGGCAGCTGCCAGGAGACGTTCGTGCCCTCTTCCGACACCGAGCTCGGCGAGACCCGCCGGCGGCACCGGTTGCTGGCGTCGCGGTACTCGGGAACGTCAGGGTCTTCTCGTGCTCGTCGACTCCGAAGCGCGCGTCGGGCGTCGCGGCGGCGCGCTGCTCGATGAGGTCCCACAACGAGGTCCAGCTCGGTCAGCAGCCCGCTCATGTCGGGAAGCCCCCGCCGTACGTCACCAACCCACCGTCGATCGAGACGATCGAGCCGATCATGTAGCGAGCTTCGTCCGACGCGACGTACGCGATGCAGTTGGCGACTTCCTCCGGCTCGGAGACGCCCGACCTTCGACATGACCGGGCGGAGCAGGTCCAGCGGAGCGCCCTCCGGCAGCCGGAAGCCCTTCGTGAGCGGGGTGCGCATGCCCCCCGGCGCCACGCAGTTCACCCGGACGCCCCTGCTCCAGGTACTCGACCGCGAGCGCCCGGGTCAGGTTGATGACGCCACCTTTGGACGCGCAGTACGCGGCGCTGAAGGGCTGGCCCATGATCCCGGCGTTCGACGCGATGTTGACGATCGTGCCGCCGCCGTCGAGAAGGTACGGCAGCGTGAAGCGGCACATCAGGAACGTGCCGGTCAGGTTGACCGCGATGATCGCGGCCCAGCGGTTCGGATCCTCCTCCTCGCTGCGGGCGAACCCACCGATGCCGGCCGCAGTTCACCAGCAGCTGCGGGCGGCCGAGATCGGCGGCCAGCGCGCCCGACCGCGGTCTGCACCGACCCGGGATCGCTGACGTCCACGGTGTACGCCGCGGCCGTGGCGCCGCCGTCGCTCAGCTCCTTGGCCACGGTCTCCGCGGCGTCGGTGGCGAGGTCCAGGACCGCGACCTTGGCCCCCTCGGCCGCGAACATCCTCGCGGTCGCCCGGCCGAGGCCGGAGCCCGCTCCGGTGACAACCGCGACTCGATCGGTGAAACGCGCCATGTATGTGGCCCCCTTGGCCCCGCAAGCAGGTGAGCGGACCACGTCGGCCCGGGCTGGCGAATCTAACGTAACGAGCCCTCGCCGCACACGCCGTGCCGGTCGGCATCGGCTTCGCCCGCGGTAGCGGGGCCGCCGTGACCGCTGCCCTAGTGTCGATCCGTGGCGACGGCCCGGAACACTGCGGAACTGTTGAGGGTCGCGGCGCGGGAGCACCCCGACCGCGAGGCGTATGTCCACGGCAAGAAGCGGGTCACCTACGCGTGGCTGGACCGGGCCGCCGACGGCTTCGCCGCGACGCTGGTCGGCATCGGCGTGGTGCCCGGCGACGTCGTCTGCCTGATGCTCGGCTCGTCGATCAAGTTCGCCGCGTGCTACCTCGGCGCACTCCGGGCCGGCGCGATCACGTCCGCGATCAACCTCCGACTCGGGGTCACCGAGCAGGCGAGCATCTTGCACCGCACCGAGCCCGTCGTGACGGTGCTCGGCGACGGGGCCGAGATCCCATCCGGCGCGAAGGCGGGCACCGTGCTGCACGTCTCCGAGCTCGGGAAGTCGCTCCGCCGCGACGCCCTGCCGGACCCGGCGCTCCCGTCGATCGCGATGACCGACGCCGCCTGCATCGTGTGGACCAGTGGCACGACCGGCGCGCCGAAGGGCGCGGTCTACGACCACGCCCGCATGGCCGCGATCTCGAAGAACATGGGCCAGCTCACCGAACCCGGCGACCGCCGCCTCGTCGTCCTGCCGTTCGCCCACGTCGGGTACATGACCCGCATGTGGGACGAGCTCGCCAACGGAACCACGATCGTGCTCGCGGGCGAGCCGTGGTCGGCGACCGAGACCCTCCGGCTCATCCGGGAGGAGCAGATCACCATGGGCACCGGGGTGCCGACCCAGTGGGAGCTCGTCCTCACCCACCCGGACCTGGGCCGCACCGACTTCTCCCAGCTGCGGGTGTGCGGCATCGGAGGCGCCGCCATCTCCCCCGACCTCGTGCGCCGCATGCGCGAGACGCTCGGCTGTCCCGTGCTCAGCCGCTACACGAGCACCGAGGCCGGCGTCACGACGAGCACGGTGATCGGCGATCCGGACGAGATCGTCGCCACCACCGTCGGCCGTGCCGTCCCCGAGGTGGAGCTGCGCATCGTGGCGCCGGCCTCCGGTGAGCCGGTCGCGCCCGGTGAGGTCGGCGAGGTCGTGTGCCGCTCCGACGCCATGATGCGCGGCTACTGGCGCGACCCGGAGCTGACCGCCACGGTCATCGACGCCGACGGCTGGCTCCACACGGGTGACCTCGGGACCCTCGACGCGGCCGGCAACGTGCGGATCGTCGGCCGGCTCAAGGAGATGTACATCCGGGGTGGCTACAACGTGTACCCGACCGAGGTCGAGGGCGATCCTGGCCGACCACCCGGCGATCGCCCAGGTCGCGGTCGTCGGGCTGCCCGACCCGGTGCTCGGTGAGGTCGGCGGCGTCTTCGCGGTGCCCGCCGACCCGGCCACGCCGCCCGAGCTCGCGCGAGCTGCGGGAGTGGTGCCGGGCCCGGATCGCGGACTACAAGGCACCGGACCGGCTGGTCATCGTCGACGCGTTACCGGTGACCGCGATGCACAAGGTAGACAAGGTGGCCCTGCGCGCCGACCTACGAGACGACGGAGGAACCGTGAGCCCGAGCGAAGCGGCGGAGAAGCGCCCAGCCGAACATCCAGGAGGTCGGGACCGGCGACACCCGGGACAAGCCGATCAAGCTCGGTGGCGCGCTGATCACGATGGTCGAGCCGCACAAGGGCCACGAGGTCGCGTACAACCGCTGGTACGAGCGCGACCACTTCTACGCGGGCTGCCAGATCGGCGCCTGGAACCTCGCGGGACGCGCTTCGTCGCGACCCGCGAGTGCAAGGCGAAGCGCTACCCCGTCGACTCGCCGATCTGCCCGGACCCGACCTCGGGCTCCTACCTGGCGGTGTACTGGATCCTGGCCGGCAAGTTCGGCGAGTGGATCCAGTGGGGCACCAACCAGGTCAACTGGCTGCACGCCAACGACCGCATGTTCCCGCACCGCGACCACATCCACACGCTGATGTACAAGTACCGCGGCGAGGTGCACGCCGACGAGGACGGCGTTCCCGGCGGAGCTCGCGCTCGACCGGCGCTACCCCGGCGTCGTGCTCGTGATCGGTGAGCTCGCCGAGGGCGTCAAGGACACCCAGATCACCGAGTGGGTGCAGTCCCGCCCGCTGCCGTCGGACCAGGTCGTCACGTTCACCCCGATCCCGCTGCTCGGCAACGCGCCGTCCGATGTGCCCCGCGACACGGCGGCGGACCGGTTCTGCCACCTCTACTTCGTCGACGGCGACCCCGTGGAGGTCTGGGACGAGCAGTTCGCGGGCCTCGGGCGAGGACCTCGCGGCCACCGGCCTGGGCACCGTGGTGTTCGCGTCGCCCTTCATCGGCACCATCGCGGGGACCGACACGTACACCGATCAGCTCTGGTGAGCCGGTAGGTTGGCGACGATGTCGACCGGCCCGCACGCATGAATCGGTGGCGCTCGTGGCTGCTCGGCGGCCTCATCGTCTGGATCGCGATCGTGGCCTGGTGGGCGGTGACCCCCATCACCGACACCGTCCCCACCGGGTCGGTGCCGAACAAGGACAAGGTGCCCGTGGCGACGGTCCAGGCGGTGCAGTGCGACTCGCCGCTCTCGGGCAACACGAGCCCGACGGGCGCGCTGCCCGTCCTGAAGCCGGACAGCCGCTCGTACCAGCGGACGCCCTGCAAGCTCCCCCACCAGAACGACCGCGTGATCTTCGCGGTCGACGTCCTGCTGGTGCTCGGGGTGCTCATCGTCCTCGTGAAGACGTGGAAGCCCCCGGAGCGGGAGCCTTCGCAGCTCGCGGACGCGTCCACCGCCTGACCACGATGACCTCCGGCTCCGAACCCGCGGAACCCGACCCGGACGGCCGCTCCGAGCGCGGGATCGACGTTCGGTTCAGCTACGCGAACGAGCGCACGTTCCTCGCGTGGAACCGCACCGCGCTCGCACTGATCGCCACGGGCGTCGCCGCGACCCAGCTCCTCCCGAAGTTCGACGTCACGTTCGGGCGCCGGCTCCTCGGGCTGCCGCTCATCGCGCTCGGGGCGCTGCTCCGCTCACGAGCTACTCGCACTGGCAGGCGAACGAACGGGCCATGCGCCAGGGGAAGCCGCTCGTGCCGTCGCGGATCCCGCTCGTGCTCTCCATCGGGATCGGGATCGTGGCCGTCGTCGCGGTGATCCTCGCCGCCTTCGAAGGGCCCTAGTGGGCGCGATCTTCGAGCCCGACGAACCCCTGGCCGGCGAGCGCACCGACCTCGCGTGGACCCGCTCGGGCATCGCGGTCGCGCTCTGCATCGCCGTCCTGCTCCGGAGGGTCTGGCCCATCGAGCGGGTGGACCACCTGCTCGCGGTCGCGCTCGTCGCCATCGGTGGCGGAGCCTGGGCGATGGCGCTGCTCCTCGCCCGCCGCATCGCCCGCACGACGCATCATGGTCGGGACGTGATGGATGCCCGGACCCTGCGGCTGCTCAGCGCGGGAACGTTCCTGCTCGCGCTCGGCGCGTTCGTGCTCGGCTGGCTGCCACCCACCTGATCAGCGCAGCGGGCGCACCAGCCGGGGGTTCGTCTCCTCGGAGTTGAGCCGCAGCACCCGCTTGATCGGGACGACGTACACCGCCACGGCCTTGCTCGGCAGGCGGAGCTGGCTCTGGAGCGCGGTGATCAGCGCGGTCCGGCTCTTCGACGGCGCCAGCCGGCGCGCCTCGCGGATCAGGCCGCGTGTCGCCTGCCGGCTCGCCTCCGACTGGCGGCGCTCGTAGAGGGCGATCCTCCGGCCCTTCGGCTTGACCGTGAAGACGTAGCGGCCGGTCACGACCATCAGCGCGGTCCGGTAGGGCCCGTGGTCGACGTCGCGGTCGTAGCCGTACATGATCACCTGGCTCGGCACGACCGCGGACGCGATGCCGTGCTTCTCGAGCTGGAGCACGATCCCCGGGGTCGCGTACGCGCCGTAACGGTTGTCGATGAGCACGGTGCCGTGCCCCGCCGGCAGTTGGGCGAGCACCTCCCGGGAGATAGTGCGCTCGGCGGCCTGGCTGCCCGAGTAGGGGGTGCCGGCCGTCAGGGCGCTGACGGTCTCCGTCGCACTGATCGCCACGAGGATCACCGCGGCGACGGGCACCGCCCATCGGAGCGCGGCGGCGCGGCGTTCGGGCGAGACGGCCAGCCACAACCCGCGCAGCACGAGGATCCCGAGCGCGGTCCCGATCACCCACGTCCAACGGATCAGGTACGGGAACAGGATGTCCACGGTGTTGCTCACCGCGATGACCGCGGCGACGAACCCGATGCCGACGAACCCGGCGAGCCACAGGGTCGCGGCCGACCGGCGGCGCGCCGCGATCACCGTCGCGATGACGCCCAGGACCAGGCTGAGCGGCAGCCACCAGTGGCCGTCCGTGAGCTGGGCACCGAGGACCGTGCTGCCGCGCGGACCCAGGATCCATTCGGGGCGTGAGCCCCACTGCAGCCCGAGCGCCTGCAGGGCCTTCGTGAGTCCGTTCGTGTCGTGGGACTGCTGGAAGAACTGGATGATGTTGGCCAGGTTCCCGTCCTTGCGGATGAACGTGCCGTAGATCACCGGGAGCCAGAGCACGAAGAACACCGCGGCCGAGACGCCCACCACCCTGGTCACGCGCCGCCACCACGCGCGCCGGTCGGAACGGGGTTGGCGCCGGCCGTGCACGACGATCGCGACGTAGCGCGACGCCGAGGAAGACGATCGACTCGAGCGCGAGCCCGACGTGGAGCTGGATCTCGAAGCTCGCGACCCCGACGGCGATCGGCAGCATCCAGAGGTCGCCGACCGCGACCGACCAGCAGAGCAGCAGCAACAGGAGCAGTGGAAGGATCGGCAGGTACGGGTTCCAGGGGTTCCGCATGATGTCGGCGCCGAGCGAGTGGGTGAGCAGGCTCAGCGGCACGAGGGTCGCGATGACCATGGGCAGCCGACCACGGCGGAACGCGACCCACGCGATCCCGACGATCGTCACCCCGTTCACGATCAGCGCGGTGATGTGCATGGAGATCGACCGGGAGCCCGAGAGCTTGTACGGGAGGGCCAGGACGTAGAAGAGCATCGGGCCCGGATGGTTCCAGCCGTACCTCGAGTACGGGCCGACGAACAGGAATTGGTGAAGGACATCGCGCGTGTGGAGCTCGAAGAGCGCCCAGTCGCTGACCGGGTAGTACGAGCTCCCGACCGCGAACCACAGGTAGCACGCCGACACGACGAGGGGGATCAGGAGGAGCGCGACGAAGCCGATGGTCCAGCCGCGATCCCGCGGCGTCGGCTGCGCCTCCTCGTCGGTCTGCAAGAGCGGAACCCTAGTGACCGGCTTGTCCGTACCGAAGGCGGGCGTCGGGGAGCCGATCAGACCGCGGCGAACGCGCCCGGGCTCACGACCTCGACCGGACGCCCGACCCAGTCGGCCGCGGTCATGTCCACGACGACGTCGGCATCGCCGGATCGGGCGACCGTGCGGCCACCCTCGACGTCCAGCACCGCGACGGCGCGTGCCGGCTCGCCGCCCTCGTAGACGACGGTGTGGCTCGCCACGGTGGCCGGCCCCACCGCCTCGGGCAGCAGTGCATGGACCGCGGTCCGGGCCGTCGCGTCGGCGGTCACATCGGTGCTCCGGAACCCGCCGTCACCGGGCGGCGTCGCCGACCAGATCGACGCGCCCGGCTTGGTGATCATCCCGCTCACCGACGTGCTGAGGCCGCGCTGCGTCCGGGCGCGTCCCGCAACCGGCGGACCAGGGGGACCATCCCCTGGAGCGCGGCGCTGTTCAGCGGCCCGCCCCCGAACGTCATGCCGCCGGAGACCGTGAGGGCGGCGTCGAGCGGCAGGCCGAGCGCAGCGGGCCTGCGCCTGCACCGCCGCGGGGAAGCAGCTGTAGAGCTCGACGACCGACGGCAGCTCGAGGCCAGAGCCCGTGAGACCCGAGCGCGCCGGCCACGGCCTCGAATGCGGGCCACCGGTGGATCTCGGCCCGGTACGGCAGCGGGACCATCTGGTTGGACTCGGCCGCGGCGTGGGCGAACACGCGGCGATCGCGCGCGACGCCGAGCGCATCCGCCGCCCCCGTCGACGTCAGGAGGATCGCCGCGGCCTGGTCGACGTTCCACTGCGAGCAGAGCAGCTTCGTGTACGGCGTTGCGATCATCCGGTTGCCCGGACCCGGGCGTGCCGATCGTGTCCGCGTCGAGCCCGCCGCGGTCCCATGCGTCCGGGTTCCCGGCCGCGACCGCTGCGAACCGGGCCCACAGCGCGGCGACGTGGCGTCGCTGCTCGACCGGCGTGCGCCCCTCGACGTGCGCGATCGCGCTCTCGATCGACGCGTACTGATGGGCCGGCACCGCGAGCTCACGCTCGATCTCGGTCCGGCTGAGGATGTCGCCCACCGGGACCAGCACCTCGTCCGGCTCCGTCGCGTGACGGATCCGGGTTCTCGAGCTTCGATGCCGGCCTTCGCCGCCAGCAGTGCCCGGTGCTTCGCCTCGGTGCCGCACACCAGCACGACGTCCGCTTCGCCGTCGGCGATCGCCCGCGCCGCGCGGGTGAGCAGGCTCTGCTGGAGGATGCCGATCTCGGCGACGACGCTGCGGACGTTCGACGCCCCGAAGCGCTCGGCCACGACCGCGACCCGGGTCGCGGTACGACCAGATCCCGCGCGACGTGAGCACGAGGTCGATGCGGGCGAGCAGCTCCTCCGGGCCCCGCTGTCCGCGCCCGCTTGCTCCGTCGCCGCCGCCATCATCTCGAACGCATCGAGAGCGTCGGTCGGATCCGTGGCGTGCTGCGTGACGCCGCCGACCCCGACGATCACCGGCGCGCGCGGATCGATCGGCACGGTCGCGCTACGCGGGTGGCCGGAGCCGGGGCATGACCTCGGACGCGAACAGCTCGAGGCTGGCCCACGAGATGTCCGGCGGGCAGCCCGCCGGCCAATGGGTTGAACGTCAGCGCGCCCATCGGCGACACCTTCCCCGCGGCCTCCACCACCTGGTCCGGCGTGCCGACGAGGTACTGCGGGCTCGACCTTGAGGTCTTCGAGCGTGTCGGCGTCGACCATCGGCGTCGAGTGCTGACCCCCGGTCTGGAATGCGGCGTAGGTCTGGGCCTCGTACATGCACGTACGGCGCGATCTCCTCCCAGGCCCGCTCTGGGTCGTGGCTCACGTGCACGAACGTCGGGCCCGACGGCGCCATGACGAACCCACCCTCGAAGCCGATCTTCGCGGCTTCGTCCGCGTACCACTCGCCAGCCTCGCGGATCCTCGTTCATCGGCATCATCGGCAGGCGCAGGCGCGCCGCGCGCCGTGCGCCGCAGCCTCCACGCCGCCACCCATGAGGAGCGTCGGGTGGGGCTGTGTGAGTACGGCTTCGGCGTCACCGGGATCGTGCGGCCCCGCCACTCGAACGGCTCACCGGTCCACGCCTGGAGCATGACCCCGACGTACTCCTCGAGCAGCTTGCCGCGCTGCTTGAGGTCGGCTCCGCACATCTCGAACTCTTCGGGCCGGTACCCGCGCCCGCGACGGTCCACACCCGGCCCTTGGTCGCGTGGTCGAGCACGGCGATCTGCTCCGCCAGCCGCACCGGGTCGTGCAGCGGGACGACGGCCGCGCTCAGCAGGATCGGGATGCGCTCGGTCATGCCCGCGATCACCCCGGCGATGGTGAGCGGCGCCGGCAGCCACCCGTCGTCGAGACCGTGGTGCTCCGAGACCACGGCGAAGTCCCAGCCCTGCTGGTCGGCCCAGCGGAACTGCTCGAGCGCGTCGGTGTAGATGTCGGCGGTCGACGCGGGCCCGAAGGCGGGCGCCCGGAAGTCGTGGCGCATCACGAGCATCGGCATGGCGGGTCCTTCGGGGTCGGGGCCGGGACGGTACGGGAGAGCAGGGCCGGTTCAGCGGGTGAGGAGCGGGCCGACTTCGTCGCCGAAGCGCGCCATCTGGTCGCAGAGCTCGTCGATCGGACCGGGAGGCGAAGCGCAGCTGCAGGTGGGAGATGCCGAGTGCGCCGTACTCGTTGAGCTTCTCGGCCAGGTGCTCCGGCGGGCCGCTGCGCGTGTACTGCGGGAGCTCCCAGTCCGCGTCGCCGACGTAGAGGTACTCGGTGATCATGCCGACCTCGATCGGCTCCCCCGGCCGCACCGCGGTCGCGGTGCCGCGTGCAGGTACTCGATCGACTCCGGCATCAGCTTCTTGGGCGTGCCCTGCGGGATCCACCCGTCGCCGCGCTCGGCGACCCGCCGGAGCGCGGGCTTCGACGACCCGCCGATCCAGATCGGGGGCCGGGGCTGCTGCGCGGGCCGGGGCCGGAGCCCGACATCACCGACGAACTCGTGGGTCCACGCATCGAGGATGCCGTCGACCGCCTCGTTGGTCAGGCGGCCCCGGTCGGCGAACGGGATGCCCAGCGCTGCGAACTCGCCCTCGACGTGGCCCGCGCCGACCCCGAGGATCACGCGACCCCCCGAGAGGTGGTCGAGCGTCGCGAACGCCTTGGCCGTCTCGAGCGGGTGCCGGTAGGCCGCGACGTAGACGTTCGTCATCAGCCGGGTCTGCGTGGTCTGACCGGCGATCCACCCGAGCGTCGCAACCGGGTTGAACCACGTCGTCGACATCGTCTCGGCCTTCTCGCGGGGGATCGCGACGTGGTCGCAGATCGCCACGTAGAAGAACCCGGCCTGGTCCGCGGTCAGCGCGGCGCGGCGCAGGTCGTCGACGGTCGCGTCCTTCTCCCACGGCATCGACGTGTTGATGCTCAGCGCCTGGACGGGCAGCTGGATCCCGTAGACCAGCTTCCCCGCGGGGACGACGGACACGGTGCTGACGCTCATGCTGCTCCCAGCTGGGCGTCGCGCTGCTTCGTCGTCGAGTGGACCGGATCGGTGTCGAACGCGGGGATCACCTCCCGCCCGAACGTCTCGATGGACTCCTCGGCGACGTCGAGCGGCAGCGTGTTGTTGAGGATCGCCGAAGATCAGCTGGTCGGCGCCGGCGTCACGCCACCGCTCGACGGACCGCGCGACGTCTTCCGGGGTGCCCACGCTGCGCCGGCCCTCGTCGATCGATGCCACCAGCTCGTCGACGCTCGGCTCGGGGACGCTGAAGCTCTTGCGGTCGATGTCCACCGGCAGCGGGATGGAGTCGAGCCAGCGCACGACGAGCGACTGGTACTCCGACGCGCCCATGTTGCGGAACTGGTTGATCGCCCGCTCGCGGTCGTTGAGGCACAGCAGCATGCTCACGGTCGCGACGTTGTCGTTCACGTACGCGCCGACGGGCTCGGTGCAGCTGCTCACCGCGGCCTTGTAGCTCTCGATCAGGGGCGCGAGGTCCTCCGGGTCCCCCATCGTGAAGCACAGCGCGCCCATGCCCAGGCGGCCGGCCTTCTCGAACGTCGACGGGCTGCCGCACGCGAGCCACAGCGGCGGGTGCGGCACCGTCCATGGCCGCGGCAGGACCGTGCGCGCCGGCATCGTGAAGCCCTCGCCGGTGTAGTCGTAGGGCGCTTCGCGCAGGATGCGCACGACCTCGGGCAGGGCTTCGTCGAAGAGCTCCCGGGTGGTCTCGGCGTCGGGGATGCCGAACCCCTGGTACTCGGTGCTCGACGACCCGCGCCCGGTGCCGAACTCGAACCGGCCGTTGCTCAGGTGGTCGAGCATCGACACCCGCTCGGCGACCCGCGCCGGGTGGTTCACCGGCGGGGTGAGGTTGAAGATCCCGGATCCGAGGTGGATCCGCTCGGTCCGGCCGGCGACGTAGCCCATGAGCACTTCGCTCGCCGAGACGTGCGAGTACTCCTCGAGGAAGTGGTGCTCGGTGAACCACGAGTACTTGAAGCCGTTGCGGTCGCCCGCGACCGCCACCGCGGCTTCGTCGTGCAGGCGACGGTGCTCCAACCGGCGCTGCGCGTCGGCGGTGGGCTGGGTGGGCACGTGGCCCGAGTGGAAGATCCCGAATTCCATGATGGGCGCCGACGCTCAGCCGGGCCAGACGACGGACTGGAGCTCGGTGTACGCGTGCAGACCGAACGACCCACCGTCACGACCGATCCCGCTGTGCTTCGTGCCACCGAACGGCGTCTCCTGGTTGCGCTGCACCGTGTTGATCCCCACGTTGCCGGCCCGCAGCCGCCGGGACACGCGCATCGCACGCGCCGTGTCCTTGCTGAAGACGTAGTCGTAGAGCCCGAACTCGGTGTCGTTCGCGATCGCGATCGCCTCGTCCTCTTCGTCGAACGGCACCACGACGATCACCGGGCCGAAGATCTCCTCCTGGACGACCCGCATCTCGGACCGGCAGTTCGCGATCAGCGTCGGCTCGAGGTACCAGCCCTTCTCGAGGTGCGACGGGCGGTTGCCACCGGCCACGACCTCGCCGCCCTGCTCCTTGCCGGAGGTGACGTAGCCCTCGACCCGGTTGAGGTGCGCCTCGGTGATGAGCGGCCCCATCACCGTGTCCGGCTCGAGCGGGTCGCCGACCTTCAGCGCGCCGGCCATCTTCGCGAGGCCACCCACGACCTGGTCGTAGACCGAGCGGTGCACGATGGCCCGGGTCGGCGCGGTGCAGATCTGGCCCGAGTGGAACGCCCACACGGAGCCGATCATCCCGATCGTGGACTTCAGATCCGCGTCCTCGAACACGATCGCGCCGCCCTTGCCCCCGAGCTCGAGCAGCTGGCGCTTGAGGCCGCGACCCGCGGTCTCGCCGATCTGCATGCCGACGTTGGTCGAGCCGGTGAAGCTCACCATGTCGATGTCGGGCGACTCGACGAGCGCCTGCCCCGAAACCGGCGTCGAGCCGGTGACGACGTTGACGACACCGGCCGGGAAGCCGACGTCTTCGAGCAGCTTCACGATCTCGATGACCGCGAGCGGGTCCTGGCCGGCCGGCCGCACCACGACGGTGTTGCCCATCGCGAGCGCAGGGCCGAGCTTTCCGACCATGTTCACGATCGGGAAGTTGTAGGACGTGATGCACGCGACGGCGCCCACCGGCGCGCGCCGGGCGAGCGCACCCATGAGGCCACCGGGCGCGAGCGGCGTCCCCTGCACCTCCTGGGGCGCGAGCGGGATGACCGCCGACTCCATCGCACCCGCCGCGTAGCGGTCGAACCGCGCCGCGGCGGTCGGGACCTGCATCGACTTCGCCACCATCGTCGTGGCGCCGGTCTCCTCGATCACGAGCGGCACGAAGTCCGGGACCCGCTTCTTCAGCTCGTCCGCCGCGGCCTGCAGGAGCGCGGCGCGCTCGGCCGGCTTCGTCCGCGACCACGCCGGGAAGGCGGCCTGCGCGGCGGCGGCGGCGGCGCGGGCCTGGTCGGCCGATGCCTCGGGCGCGTCGGCGACCACCTCCTCCGTGGCCGGGTTCACCACCGGATAGGCGCCGTCACCCCCCGGGACCCACTCGCCATCGATCAGCAGCTTGTACGTGTCTTCGCCGGACAGAGTTGATCGCACGTCGCTCCTCGGGGGCCGCAGAGGTGAGCCGATTCGGGCCCGTGGCCAAGACTAGAACAGGTTCTCATTCGGGTTCCACCAGGCCGGCGGTCCGGGTTCGACCGCCGTGGCCCAGAATGGCGGCATGGAGCTGGGACGGGTCGGCATCTGGACCGGGAACCTCGACGCGCAGCCGATCGCGGCGGTGCCCGGGATCGTCGCCGAGATCGAAGCCCTCGGCTACGACGCCCTCTGGCTCCCCGAGATGGCGGGGCGCGACCCGTTCGTGAACGCGGCGCTCATCCTGCGAGCCACGGAACGGCTCCTCGTCGCCACCGGCATCGCGTCGATCTACAGCCGCGACGCGCTCGCGATGTCGTCGGTGTGGAAGACGCTCACCGACGCGTTCCCGGGCCGCTTCCTGCTCGGGCTCGGGGTCAGCCACCAGCCCGCCGTCGAAGGTCTGCGCAAGCACGAGTACGGGCCTCCGCTGACCGCGATGCGCGAGTACCTCGACGGGATGGACGCGGCGCCGTACTTCGCTACACCGCCCTCCGCCGAGCCCGTGCGCGCGCTCGCCGCGCTCGGCCCCAAGATGCTGGCGCTCGCGGCCGATCGCGCCATCGGCGCGCATCCGTACTTCGTGCCGGTCCAGCACACCGCGATCGCGCGCGAGCTCATGGGGCCCGATGCGTGGCTGATGCCCGAGCAGATGGTCGTGCTCGAGTCGGACCCGGCCAAGGCCCGCGAGATCGCCCGTGCCGCGATGTCGATCTACCTGACGCTGCCGAACTACACGAACAACCTGCTCCGGCTCGGATGGGCCGTCGGGGACTTCACCGACGGCGGCACCGACCGCTTGGTGGACGCGATCGTGGCCTGGGGAGACGAAGCGGCGATCCGCGCGCGCGTCGACGAGCACTTCGCCGCGGGCGCCGACCACGTCTGCGTCCAGGTGCTGGTCGAGAGTCGTGCCGAGCTCCCGATGGACGGGTGGCGACGGCTCGCGCCGGCGTTGCTCGGGTAGCGCCCGATCCGGCGGTACCGTTTCAGCGTCACAACCGGGAGAGGTAGATGAGCAAGGACCGCTGGGCCGAGATCCTCGAGTACCTCGCGGACGCCGCCGCAGTCGTCAACCTCGACCCCGATGCGCACCGGCGGCTCCAGGTCCCGAGTCGGGTGCTCGAGGTCTCGGTGCCGGTCCGCATGGACGACGGCTCGCTCGAGGTGTTCACCGGCTGGCGGGTCCACCACGACACCACCCGCGGCCCCGGCAAGGGCGGCATCCGCTTCCATCCCGCGGTGGACAAGCGCGAGGTCACCGCGCTCGCGGCGGAGATGACGTTCAAGACCGCGGTGCTGAACCTGCCGTTCGGCGGAGCGAAGGGCGGCGTGCGCTGTGATCCGACCCTCCTGTCGCTCGGTGAGCTCGAGCGGCTGACCCGGCGCTACACCTGGGAGATCATGCCGCTGCTCGGCCCGGACAAGGACGTCCCCGCGCCCGACGTGAACACCGACGGCCGGGTCATGGCGTGGCTCATGGACACGGTCTCGATGGCGCGCGGCGAGGCGATCACCGCGTCGGTCACCGGCAAGCCGCTCGCGATCGGAGGCACCGCGGAGCACGCCGGCGGCACCGCGGCGGGCGTCGTCATGTGCAGCCGCGACATCTTCGAGGAGCTCGGCCTCCCCCTGGTCGGCCGGCGTGCGGTGGTCCAGGGCTTCGGCAAGGTCGGGCGCCCACTCGCGTTCCTGCTGCACTCGGCGGGCATGCGCATCGTCGCGGTCAGCGACGTCCACGGCGCGGTGACCAACACGGGCGGCCTCGATGTCGCGGCGCTGTCGGACCACGCGACGGAGCACGGGACCGTAGCCGGGTTCCCCGGAGGTGAGCCGCTCCACGCGGCCGACATCTTCGCGGTCGAGTGCGAGCTCGCGGTGCCGGCCGCGCTCGAAGGCGCGATCGACGCCGACGTGGCTCGCCACTGTGGCATGCAGGTGATCGTCGAGGCTGCGAACGGCCCGATCACCGTCGAGGCCGACACCATCCTCCACGAGCGCGGGATCGTCGTGGTGCCCGACATCCTCGCCAACGCGGGTGGCGTCACCTCGTCGTACTTCGAGTGGGCCCAGAACCGTCAGGGCATCGCGTGGCTCGACGGGGTGGCCGCGGAACGTCTGCACCACACCATGCACGAAGCCTTCGCGCGGGTGTGGACGACGTCACAGACCCACAAGATCTCGCTGCGGCGCGCCGCCTACGCGATCGCGGTCCAGCGCGTCGGCGAAGCCATGTCCGTCCGCGGCCTCTTCCCCTAGCTTCCCGGACGGGTTACGAGTCGAGGTCGAGGTGGAGCATCCGGATCGCGTTGGTCCGGACGACCTTGACGATGGTCTCGTCGTCGAGGCCCTCCATGATGTCCATCGCGACCTTCAGCGAGTGCGGCCACGTCGAGTCGCTGTGCGGATAGTCGGTCTCGAACGTGATGTTGTCGACGCCGACGCTCTCGAGCGACTTCAGGCCGTGCGGGTCGTCGAAGAAGCAGCCGTAGATGCTCTCGTAGTAGTACTCGGACGGCGGGCGCTTGACCTTCTCACCGACGCCACCCCAGGCCGCGTTGTCCTTCCAGACCGCGTCCGCGCGCTCGAGGATGTACGGGATCCAGCCGATCTGGCCCTCGGAGTACGCGAGCTTGAGCGACGGGAACTTCTCGAGGATCCCCGACATCAGGTAGTCGGTCATCGACATCGCGGCGTTCATGTACGTCAGGGTCGAGCCAACCGCGGCGGGGGCGTCGGCCGATGTCGACGGCATCTTCGAGCTCGAGCCGATGTGCATGCACACGACGCTCTCGGTCTCCGCGCACGCCTGGAAGAACGGGTCCCAGTAGCCGTCCTTGTCGTGCACGGACGGCAGGCCGAGGAAGGGCGGGATCTCGGTGAAGCACACCGCGTGACCGCCGCGCGCGGCGTTGCGGCGCACCTCGTCGGCGGCGAGGTTCGCGTCCCAGAGCTGCACGATCGGGAGCGGGACCAGCCGGCCGTTGGTGCCGGCGCACCACTCGTCGAACATCCAGTCGTTGTACGCCTTGACGCAGAGATCAGCGAGCTCCTTGTCCTTGCGCTCCAGGAACGTCTGGCCGCAGAACCGGGGAAAGGTCGGGAACGAGAGCGACACCTCGGTGTGGTTCGTGTCCATGTCCTCGAGGCGGGCCTTCTGGTCCCAGCAGCCCTTCCGCATGTCGTCCATGGTGATCGGGCTCACGGTGATCTCGTCGCGCGGGTAGCCCGCGGCGGCCATGAGGCGGACCAGCGGGTAGCGCAGGTCCTCGGTCATCCACCAGTCGCACCAGGTGCCCTCTTCGTTCGGACCCGCCTCCGCATAGCTGAAGACACCGCCGACGAACTTCATGTCCTTGACCTTCAGGCGCACGAGGCGCGGGCCGACCTCCTTGAACTTCTCCGGGAGCCGGTCCTGCCAGACGTTCGGCGGCTCCATGATGTGGTCGTCAACGGAGATGATCTTCGGGAAGGTCTCTGCGGTGAACATGCCGGGCAGGCTACATCTGACGCTGCGTGAGATCGAAGCCCGTTTGGCCCGAGTAGCGTCCGACGCGATGGCAGGCATCGACACCGTCCGCGAGGCGCGGACGGACGGGCGCTCCTACCAGGCCTGGGAGTGGTTCGCGTTGGCGGCCGTGCTCCTGGTCGCGTTCCTCGTGCGCGCCCAACCGATGCTCGCGCTCGATCGCTTCGGGTTGATGGGCTACGACCAGGCGGCGTACTTCGCCGGCGGTCGTGCCCTCACGCTCGGGTACTTCCCGTACCGGGACTTCGTGCACATCCAGCCGCCCGGAGTCCTGTACTTCCTGGCGCCCTTCTCGCTGCTCGGCACGTGGGGCTTCACGCTCGCGAAGATCGTCTTCGCCGGGCTCGGCGCGCTCAGTGCCGCCCTGATCTGGCGCATCTCCCGCCCGTGGTGCGGGCCCATCGGAGCGATCGTCGCGGGCGCCACCTACGCCCTGTACCGGCCCAGCATCAGCGCGCACCGCTACCTCCTGATCGAGCCGCTCGTGACCGTCGCGGTCCTCGGCGCGATCGCGCTCTACCCGTGTGCGAGCGTCGGCGCCCGAAGCCGGGTCCGGGCCGTCATTGCCGGTTGCCTGTTGGCGTTCGCACTGACGTGCAAGTTCTTCGCGATCGTCCCGATCGCTGCGTTCGCAGTCGTGCTCTTCCTCCACCCACGCACGCGCGGACCTCCGGGCACTCGTGGTCGCCTTCGGTGCCACCTGCATCCTCCTGCTCGGCCCGTGGCTCGTGATCGCCGGCTCCCAGTTCGTCACGCAGACGATCACCGACCAGTCCGGCCGGCCCGGGGAGATCGGGCGGGTCGAGCGCCTGCTCGAGACCTTCTGGTTCGCCGGACGATGGCCGACGACGGCCCGCTACCCCGCCGCGGGGCTCGTCATCGTGGTGCTCGTGCTCCTGCTCGCGTGGGGTTGGTCCCGGCGATCATTCGTGCCCGTGCTCGCGGCGGCGTGGGCGACGTTCGGTACCGCGTTCCTGCTCCTGACCCCGCAGTTCTTCGACCACTACGCCGAGCTGATCGCACCCCCCATCGCGATGTTGGTCGGCGGCGCCGTCGCTGCGCCGATCGCCACGCATGCACGGCGGGCTCGCAGCGCGCTCGCCCGCGCCGCGCAGGTCGCGCTGGTTGCCGTCCTGGTAGTCGGTGGGCTCAGCACCGTGTTGGCACCCATCCCGACGCCGTTCCTCAATTTTCCCGGCGAATACGCATCGAACACGCGGTCGTCGACCGGTTCATTCCCGACGGACAGTGCGTGATCAGCGACTCACCCGAGATCGCCTTGATCCTTCCCGACACGGTCGCGTACGCGGTCTCCGGCGGCAGTCCGACGGTCGATCCGTTCGCGGCGGCCGTCAACGCAGGCACCCGCGCGCCGATCCCGCCGAAGTCGCTCGGGAGCTTCGAGCGCTCGCTCTCGCGCTGCCAGTGGTTCGCGACGCCGCGCTTCTGGTCCGGCCTGCTCTATCCCGGCTGGACGAGAGCGATGAGGCACTGGTTCCTCTCCCACTACGAACAGGTGGATCGACACTCGAGGTTGGAGCTCTGGCACCGCGGCCCACGGGGCTGAGCTCCTCAGGGCCTGAAGGTCCGCTCCCGCGGAACCGGCCGGCGTTCGGGTAGTCCGTCGTCACCGAGCAGGATCTGTACGTCGCGACCGGGCGCGGGACCGTTTGGCGGCGTCAGGTCCAGGCGGCGACGACGGTCTCGGTCGTGGTGAGGGTGGCCACCAGGGCGAGGGTGTTCGCGACGACGGCGGCGGCGTAGTCGTCCGGGACCCCGGCCACCGCGTCGGTCGGCATCACGAACTGATAGCCCCGGTTGACCGCGTCGAACGCGAAGTTCGTCATCCCGATGTTCACCGACACCCCGACGCCGACGATCGTCGTCACGCCGAGGTTGCGCAGCATCGAGTCGAGCTGGGTGCCGGTCATCGGGCCGAGTCCGTGGTGGCGGGGCAGGACGATGTCCACGGGGTCGACCCCGATCTCATCGGGCACCTGCACCGCGTCCGTGCCCGGCGACATCGGCACCGGCGACTTCCGCACGCCGTAGAAGAGGCGGGCGTTCCGGTTCGCGCCCTTGAGGTCGTCGCGGGTCTCGGCCGTGCAGTGGAACACCGGCACGCCCACGTTCCGTGCGGCGCGGGCCAGGGCCGCGCAGTGCGGGATCAGGTCGACGGCCGCGGCTGCATCCGCGAGCGTGGGAAGCGCCGAGCGCTGACCCACCACGCCGTTCTGCACCTCCTGCAGCACGAGCGCGGTGTGGTCCGGGGCCACGAGCGCGGCGATGTCGATCGGCACCGCTCAGCCCTCGCCGTCTTCCTCGACGAACTGCAGCGGTGCGCCATCGAGCAGCACCTGCTTCACGACCTTCCCCGACGCGTTGCGCGGCAGCGGCTCCGAGCGGATGTCCCAGTGCGCGGGCACCTTGAAGTACGACAGCCCGGCGGCACACCACGAGGCGAGCTCGTCCGCGGTCAGGTCGACGCCCGCGACGGGCACCACGACCGCCTGCACCTCCTGGCCGAGCTCCTCGTGCTCGACCGGGATCACCGCGACCTCCGCGACCCCGGGGTGCTCCTCGAGCCGGTTCTCGATCTCGACCGGGTAGATGTTCTCGCCGCCCCGGATGATCAGGTCCCGCCGTCGAGACGCGAGATAGAGGCGCCCGCCTTCCATGCGCCCGATGTCACCGGTGCGCAGCCAACGACCGGGGCCGATCACCTCGGCCGTCGCCTCGGGACGGCGCCAGTAGCCGGGCATCACCATCGGCCCCCGCACGTGGATCTCGCCCTCCTCGCCCTCCGGCAGGGCGGCGCCGAGCGGGTCGCGGATCTCGAGCTGCACGGTCGGCAGCGGGCGGCCCGCCGACTCCGGGAAGCGATTGAGCTCCTCGCCGCTGTTGAGGGTTGCGAGCGCCGCGCACTCGGTCTGGCCGTAGCCGACGCCCATCGTGCTGCCCAGGTTCGGCAGCGCCTCCTTGGCCCGGCGCTGCAACGCGGGCGAGAACGTGGAGCCCCCGCCACCCCCGCTGCGCAGCGACGTCAGGTCGTAGCGCTCCAACGCGGGATGGCTCACGACGCGGTGCAACATCGTCGCGGTGTACGACCAGTGCGTGATCCGGTCGCGCTCGATGAGCTGCATGATCGTCTCGGGATCGAACTTGCCGACGGTCCAGATCGAGCGCACGCCACCGACCAGGTACGCGACCGCGGTCATGTGCAAACCCGACACGTGGAACAGCGGCGACGTGACGAGCTGGCACGCGGGCAACGCGTCCGGGTCGGCCGGGTTGAGGATCGCCATCCGCGCGCCGTGGAAGAACGAGAGCCCCAGCGCGGCCAGGATGTTGCGATGCGAGTTGACGGCACCCTTCGGTCGCCCGGTCGTGCCACTCGTGTAGAGGATGACCGCAGGATCGTCCTCCGCGATCGGCACGTCGGGCAGCGCGGCGTCGAGGTCGTAGCTCCAGAGCGCGTCGAAGTCTTCTTCGACGACGACCGTCGGCACGCCCGGGTCCACGCCTTCGAGTCGGGCCAGCCGCTTCGCGTCGGCGACCAGGACCTTGGGATCGGAGTCCTCGATCCCGTACCGGATCTCCGGTCCGACCCACCAGCCGTTGAGCCCGACCGCGATCGCGCCGAGGCTGATCGTGGCCCAGAAGGTCACGATCCATTCGGGGCAGTTCGCCGCGAGGATCGCGACCCGGTCCCCGGGACCGACGCCGTAGCGATCCCGCAACGCGGCGGCGACCGACGCCACCGCGCGCTCGTGCTCCCGGAAGGTGATGACCCGACGCGCGTCGCCGTCGCTGAAGATCAGGTACTCGCGATCTCCGAAGCCGACGGATGCGACCACCGCCTCGCGGAGGTTCGGCAGGCGGTTCGTGAACACCGCCATGCGCTCCCCGAGGACGTCGTCCTCGGACATCTCGAAGAAGCCCCCGGGCGCGAGGAGCTCCGCCTCGATCTTCGCCAGGCCCTCCGGGACACCCACCGCCTCGTTCACCGCGGGCGAGGCTAGTGGTCGCGGGTCCGTGTGCCTCCGAGAGTGGTCCCGCGCTCACGAGTAGTCCAGGCGACCTACGTCGCACGCCGAAATGCTCCGACCGCATTGACGATTTCCGGAGAAATTCGCCTGCCGCGCTCGCCGCCGACGGTCCGAACGCGCCAGAATGAGGGAGCCCCCGGGAGCAGGGCCGCGGGCCTCCCTGCCCGGTCCGCCGGCTCGCCCCGGGGGCATCTTCGCTCCCGAGCGCGTCACGCGTGGTCGCTGCGCTCCCCCGCCGCCACAAACTTTGGCGGCGATTGAACTTGTGAGCGCTTCCGGCCGATGAACGAGGATGCGCAACCGCTTCTCGCCCGCCTCGGCGCTGACGCTCGGGCTCTGCCTGGCGACGGTCGCCTTCGGGTTGTGGTCGCTGCAGGCCACCGCGCTCGATCAGGGCCCCGTGCATCGGGACGCCCACGAGGTGCTGTCCGAGTCCACGGTGCACCAGTCGATGGTGAACCGGGTGGACGCGGCGATCGCCACCGCCACCCTCGGCGGCGTCGCGACCGACCCGACCGACCTCGCCGCGGTCGCGAACCAGACCGTCGCCGAGCCGGAGTTCGTCGCCGCGTTCGCGGGAGCACTCGACCACGTGCAGGCGCATGTGGTGAAGGGTGAGGAGGGACCGATCACGCTCGATCCCACGCTCGTGACCCAGGCGGTGCAGGCCGCGGCCGCGACCCAACCGCAGCTCAGCTCGGCACTCACCGCGTCGGCCTCGCCGGTCACGGTCGCGGTCTCCGACGACCAGGTGCCCAACCTCGAGCACTGGGCGGACCTCTGGGAGGCGCTGTCGCGCGCGCTCGCGTTCTTCGGTCTGTTGCTCATCACCTACGGGATGCTTCGCGTGGAGCACCGCGTGTGGGCGGTCGGACGGATCGGTCGTTGGCTGGTCGTCGTCGGGCTCGGGACGCTCGCGATGTACTGGCTCCTCCCGCGGTTGTTGCTGCGTCCGCTCGGCGGTTGGATCGGCGTCGGCGGTGCGGTGCTCGAAGCCGGCGAGTTCCTCGTGCCGGTCGGGCTCGGGCTCGTCGTGGTCGGTGCCGTCGCCGTCATCTGCGCGCACCGCTGGGAGGTCCACGACCGCAAGCGGATGCTCTCGGCGATCCCCCACAACCCGACCCGGTCGGGCGCGGACGTGACCCGCTGGCAGAGCCCCGTCTGAGCCCGCCCGCTACGCCCCGAGGCCCTGCGTCGCGCCCCCGGTGATCTCGCAGAACCGGTCCCACACCATGCCGGCCCACTGCGGGTCGTCGGGGGCGAACGCGGCCCGGAGCCCAGCCTTGATCGGGCCGGCCTCGGATCCGCGCGGATCGCCGTGCGCGTGGAGCCAGGCGTCCGCCCGCAGTGCGTTCGAGACCTCGATGAGGTCGACCGTTCCCCACTCGATGCAGATGCTCGTGACTTCGGGGCTCTCGATCCACCCGTCGAGCGCGTCGAGCACGTCACCGCTCACGTCGGCCGAGACCGACGTGCCCTCGGCCGGGAGCGTGTAGCTTCCGTCGCCGTACCAGGAACCGAGTCGGGCCTTGCCCGCGTCATCGGGGTGGCTCGCGATCGAGCTCGCCGACGCCGAACGGCCCGAGTCCGGTGTGCAGGTCGATGATCCCGGTGCGTTGCGCGCCGCTCAGCGTCTCGCGGGCGATCGCCTCGAGCGTGCGCTGCGACCAGACCGGACGCGTCCCGCCGTAGAAGACGCCCGTGTCGTGGCGGTACTGCCCCTTCGACACCGCTTCCTGGAGCGCGTCGAACCCGTGCTCCGTCGCGAACTCGAGCAGCGTGCCGTTCGTCGCCTGCTGGGTCGGCTCGTCCCACGTCGCGGGCACCAGTGCCGCGGCCAGCTGGTCGTACCCGGGGTTCTCCGGGACCCCCACGCTGAAGTCGATGCAGTTGCGGTTCAGGTCGACGTTGTCCTCGTTCACCCGCCGGATCCACGAGAAGCCGTACGGGTTGATCGCGTGCACGAGCACGACCGCGAGATCGTCGGGCACGGACGCCCCCTCTCGCAGCCACTCGGTCTGGCACATCGAGCCCGCGAAGCCCTCGACACCGTGCGTTCCCGAGATCACGAGCAGGCGGGTCGGCGCGTCGGGCGAGCCGACGATCGCGACGTCCGTCGCCAGCGACTCCCCCGCCGGGCCGACGAGCGGATGGTCGTGGTGCACGACCGGGACGTCCGCGCCCCGCGCCGCGTCCAGGAACCGGCCTCGAGCTTCCGTGTAGTCCTGAGCCAGACGCATCCGGGCTCCCTCGTTCAGCGGGTGGAGACCGTGGCGGTGTCCCGGCCGGAGCGCAGGATGGTGCCCGGCGTCGCGCCGGTCGACTCGTTGTTCGTGACGGTCTCGACGCCATTGACGAAGACGTGCACGACACCCTCCGCGGTGGAGGTCAGCCGCGCCGCGTTGCCCGGGAGGTCGGCGACGAGCGTCGCCGCCCCGGCACCGATCATCCCGGGGTCGAACACGACGACGTCCGCGTGCGCACCTACCGCGAGCCGGCCCCGGTCCCGCAGCCCGAAGAGCTGCGCCGGCTGATCCGTGATCATCCGCACCGCCTCTTCGAGCGTCACGAGCTGGCGGCCGCGGATCATGTCGCCGAGGAAGCGGGTCGTGTACGGGGCGCCGCACATGCGGTCGAGGTGCGCACCGGCGTCGGAGCCGCCGATCATCGCGCGGGGGTCCTCCCACACGGTCCTGCGCAGCTCCCACGACGCCGTGTCGCCGTCCGGCGCGATCGGCCAGAGGATCGTGCGCAGGTCGTCGTTGATCACGATGTCGAGGAGCGTGTCGAACGGGTCGGTCCCCCGCTCGGCCGCGAGGTCCTTGACCGTCCGGCCCTTGAGGCCCTCGTTCGCCTCGGAGTACGTGTCGCCCAGGACGTAGTTCCTCCAGTCGGCGAGGCGCCGGAACACCCCGGCCTCCTCGCTCTGGGCCCGCTCGTTCATCCACTTCCGGGTCTCGGGATCACGCAGCTTCTCGATCCGCTCGGGGACCGGCAGGCTCATGACCTCCTTCCAGCCCGGCAACATGAACAGCGCGCAGTACGTCTTGAAGCTCATGTTCATCGGAACGATCACCGGCATCGACAGCGCCACCAACCGTCCGCCCGCCTCCGCCGCGATGGTCGACGCCTGCAGCTGCCGCGTGACCCGCTCCGGCACCCGCGAGTCGACGGTCAGCACGTTCCAGTTCAACGGGCGCTGACCGGCCACCGACATCTGGGTGAAGAGCTCGATCTCCTCGTCGCTGAACTGGTCGAGGCACCCGTCGACGATCGCCTCGAGGGTGGTGCCCTCGTGGTCGCGCACGGCGCCGCAGAGCGCGAGCACCTCGTCGTGGCTCGCCCACCGGGACGCGACCGGCTTCCCGTCGCCATCGGAGTGGGTGTACGAGAGGGTGGTCGAGAAACCGAGCCCTCCGGCCTCGATCGACGCCTCGAGCTCCGCCACCATCGCGGCGACCTCGTCCTCGGTCGCCTCGCGCTCGACCGCCTCCTTGCCCATGACGTAGCGCCGGATCGCGCAGTGGCCGACCAGGAACCCCGCGTTGACGCCGATGTTGCCCTCGAGCCGGCTCAGATACTCCTCGAACGACTCCCAGTTCCACGGCACGCCGTTCTCGAGCGCGGCGAGGGGCATGCCTTCGACCTGGGCCATCATCCGGCGGAGGTAATCGGCATCCTCGGCGTGGACGGGGGCGAGCGTGAAGCCGCAGTTTCCGCCGATGACGCTGGTGACGCCGTGGATGTTGCTCGGCGACGCGACCGGGTCCCAGAACAGCTGCGCGTCGTAGTGCGTGTGGGGGTCGACGAATCCCGGGGCGACGATCATCCCGGTGGCGTCGACCACCCGCTCCGCGGCTTCGTCGACCTCACCCATCGCGACGATCCGGCCGCCCTTGATCCCGAGATCACCGGGCCGGGCCGGGGCGCCGGTGCCGTCGACGAGCGTCCCGCCGCGGATCACGATGTCGAGCATTGCGTCGTCCTCTCATCGCCGATGGCGTCGCCGGATCTGACGGCCCGTCAGATTACCCACCCTCCACCGGCTCGCGACCTACGACGCGCGTTCGGGGGCGGGGTTGAGATGGAGGGGACGGCAGAGCATCTGCTGACCGCCGGTCGCGAGGAGCCGACCGGACTCGGACCAGATCGCGCCGGTGCCGCCGACGAGGCCCTCGCCCGCGGCGGGCGAGAACGCCTCGCCCATGAGCCAGGGCTCGTCCGGGGCCAGCGCGTGGAAGCGCGCCTGCACATCGATGCTCGGCGCGTAGAGCTCGGTGTTCTCCGGGTGGCCGCGATCGGCCGCGGGCCACAGGATCGTGTCGAGGATGAGCAGGGTGCGAGCCGCGTCGAGGTACGGATCGGAGAACGTCGGCGTCGGACGGAACCGGTACCAGCCGCGCTGGCGGAACTGCCCGGGCGGACGGGCCTCCCAGTCGTCGAGCCAGTCGCACGGGCGCAGCTCGAGGCTGTCCCAGAACGGGAAGACGGGCACGTCGTCGGGGACCCGTTCGTCGAGCGACCGCAGCGTCTCGGGACGGGGGACCTCCGGCATCGGGAACGCCTGGTGCTCGAACCCGTGGACGTCGCCGACCGTCCACACCAGCGCCTCGAGGATCGGTGCGCCGTGCTGGGTCATCGACACCGCGAGCGACTCCACGCGCTTCGTGCGCTTGAGCGTCCGTGCTGTCAGCTCGATGTCCGTGAAGTCCGCCACGCCGAGGAAGTGGCACGTGAACGACGCGGGCCGGCGAAACGGCGAGTGCTCCCCCGCGCACCGCAGCGCGAGCGCGGCGAGGTACCCGCCGTTCGGGCCCCAGATGCGCCAGTCCTCGGAGAGGTGCGCCGAGTAGCGGCCGTCACCGCCCCTGAGCTGGGTGTCGACATCGAGTGCGCCCATGATCAGAGATCCAACGTCCCCTCGGCAGTGATGCCCGCGCGCCGGAGCGCCTTCGCCTTCGTGCGCAGCAGCAGCTCGCGAGGCACACGGGCGATCTTCTGCGCAGTCTCGGACGCGGTGGCGGCGAGCTCATCGGGGGCCACGACGCGCGACACCAGGTGCAACGACAGTGCTTCGGCCGCATCCACCCTCCGACCGGTGAAGCACAGGTCCCGCGCGATCGCACCGCCGACCAGGTCGTGCAGCGGCGCGTAGACCACGTCGCCGAACGTCACCTCCGGATGGGAGAACGTCGCGGTCTCCGACGCGATGCGCACGTCGCACATCACCGCCAGGTCGAAGCCGCCCGCGATCGCCGGGCCGTTCACCGCGGCGACGATCGGAAGCGGGAAGTTGAGCACCGCGCGGTGATAGCGGTCGCTCGAGGCCCAGAGCCGCTCGCCGAACGGCGGATCCTCGATCGCGGACTCGAACTCCTTGAGGTCGAAGCCGGCCGAGAAGACGTCACCCTCGCCCGTGAGCACGACCACCCGCACGGCCGCCTCGGCCGCGAGCGCGTCGAGCACGTCGGACAGACGATCGCGGAGCTCGACCGAGAGCGCGTTCTTCCGCTCCGGCCGGTCGAGCGTCAGGGTGGCGATGCCGTCCCAGGGACCGTCGATGCGCAGCATGACCCGGAATCGTAGGAGCCCTACGGCGTGATGTTGAGGAGCGCGACCTTGCCATTGGTGTCGCGGACTCCGACCTGTGCGGTTCCCGTCGTGCCGTCGGCGTACGTGATCGTGCACGGGAGCTTCTGGCCCGGGGTGGCGGTGAGCACGCGGGCCTTGCTGCACGAGACCGCGCTGGTCGGCCGGCCGTGTTGGTTCGCGTATCCCCCGACGAAGTCCTCGAGCTTCTTCGTGATGATCAACGCCTGGTTCTGTTCGATGTGCACGTTGCCCTTGGCGTCGGTCTCACGCAGCGAAAGTCGTAACGGCACGCCGTCGATCTCCACCGTGCAGAGGAAGGTCAGACCCTTCTTGAGCGGGACGTCGATGCTCGGGCACTTGACCTCGCCCACCGTCGCCTCCGCCGCGTACGCGTGGGTCGCCAGCTGCGTGATCTCGGCGCGGGCCTTGCCCAGGTCGAGCGAGCTGCTGTCGCCCCCCGAGCTGCAGGCCGCGAGGACCGGTGTGAGCGCGCCGAGGACGACAAGAACCGGAAGGATTCGCCGCATGGGCTCAGCCTAGGTGTCAGCCGACGATGCCGACCTTCGGTTCCGAGTGCGCGTCGTGGTTCATCGTCGCGTCGAGCGCGTCGAGCAGCTCCGTCCGGATGGACGCACAGTCGGGGTCGTCCCAACGGTTCACGAGCTCCTCGGGATCCTCCGAGAGCGCGTACAGCTCACCGACCTCGGGGGTGTCCTCGTAGCGCGTGACCTTCCAGTCGCGGGTCGAGAGCGTGCGGAGCCGCAGCTTCAGCACGATGTCGAAGTCGTTCTCAGTGAGCGTGTGCTCGCGGTCACCGGTCGCGTGGAGCGGCGCGCCCTCCAGCTGGTCGGGCAGATCGATCCCGGCGGCCGCGAGCGCGGTCGGCGCGATGTCGATCGTGCCGACCGGGTCGTCACACACTGCGCCGGTCGCGAAACCGGGGCCGTTCGCGATCAGCGGGACGCGCAGGAGGTCGTCGTAGTGCAGCGGGCCCTTGAAGATCATCTGATGGTGGCCGAGCATCTCGCCGTGGTCGGTGGTCACGATCACGAGCGTCTCCTCGCGCAGGCCGCGCGACTCCAGCACCTCCAGGACCCGGCCGATCTGGAAGTCGAGCTGGCTCACCATCCCGTAGTAGCCCGCGGTCATGCGCGCGAGCTCGTCGCGCGTGTAGTGCGCGCCGCCCGGGTTCGCGAACTCGAACAGGCCACCACGGCTGCCCTGGGTCCAGAACCGGTGGATCGGTGGCTTGGCGTCGAACTCCTCCGGATGCGCGGTCGGGAGCATCTCGAGGACGTCCGCGGGGTCGTACTGGTGCGCCCACGGCTCGGGCGGGTCCATCGGGTGGTGCGGGTCGGTGAAGCTGACCCACGCGAAGAAGTCGCCCTCGACGCCCCGCAGCCATTCGATCGCCCGATCGGCCACCCAGGTGGTGGGGTGATCCTCCTCGGGCAGCGACGACGCCCAGGTCTGGGTGTGATCCCAGGTCGCGCCGCCGTACTCCGGCTGCATCTGCGCGAGCCGCTCGCGGCCGCGCTCGGGGCCGTCACGAAACAGGTACCGGCCGTAGTGCAGGCCCATCGGCGCGGGACCGAAGCACCAGTTCCAGTTCCCCTGCAGCGGGGCCATGCGCATGTTGTGACCGAACAGGATCAGCTCGGCGTGCTCGAAGCCGAAGTACGGCCCGGTCCAGTCCTCGGGCATGGACGCCGAGCCTTCGACCGACTCCAGCCGGCCGGTCGGCACGAAGGGGTAGACGGAGGCGAAGTGCGCCTTGCCGAAGATCGCGGTGTCGTAGCCGGCCCGGCCGAGGTGCGCTGAGATCGTCTTGTCCGCCCAGTGCTCGGGGAGGTCGATGCCGTTGCACGTGACCCCGTGCGTCGACGGGTAGGTCCCCGTGGCGATCGTGGCGCGCGACGGCTGGCAGAGCATGTGCTGCGTGCGCGCCGCGGTGAAGCGCGTGCCGCCCGCCGCGAGGTGGTCGAGGTTCGGCGTCGCGCACACCGGGTTGCCGTAGGCCCCGATGGAGTCGGCCCGCTGTTGGTCGGTGGTGATCAGCAGGACGTTCATGGGGGTTCCCTACTCTGGGCCGAGGACCGCGAGCAGCAACACTCGCATGACCCGCGACGCGGTGGCGACCGAGCGCCGCGATGAGCGCCGCAGACCCTCCCAGGCCTCGAACGAGCACGCGAAGTCCGCGGCCGCGGTGCGGTCCGGGTCTCCCGCCAGCTCGGGGGCGAAGATCTCGGCCACCTGGCGGCGCAGGAAGGCCTCGGAGCGGGCCAGCCCCCGGGCCAGCGCGGGTGACGCGCTGTTCATCGAGACGGCCGCGCGCCGCACGGGCCCGATCGTCTCGAAGAGCTCGACCCGCTGGGTGACGACCGCGTCCACCCGGGTCGCAAGGGGTGCGTCGCTGCCCGGCAGTGGGTCGAGCTTGGACCACAAGCGCTCGACCTGGCGCTGGGCCACCGCGCCGTAGAGCGTGTCGACGTCGTTGAAGTGCTGGAACACCGTGCGCAACGAGACGCCGGCCCGCTGCGCGACGTTGCGCGCGGACGGCTGCGGGTCGCCCTCGGCGATCAGCGCCAGGAGTGCCTCCACGATCGCGTCGCGGTTGCGCTCCCCCCGCAGCACCCTCCCGTCGACCGTGGTGGCATCCGGCATCGGATCTCCTCCTCCAACAAGTTGCATGACCATGCGAATTTATCGGCACGCCCGGGCCGAGATTGAGCAACTTCCGGCCGGCGCCCCGCGTGACGGCGATTGCACTGGGCGTGAAAGAACCTCTACGGTGCGCGCCGTGACACAGACGGTCGACGGACGCACCGCGAGGTCAGCCCGGACCCGCGCCGCCGTGGTCACCGCCGTGCTGGAGCTGGTCCGCGCCGGCAACCCCCGCCCGACTGCCAAGGAGATCGCGGCCCGGGCCGGGATCTCGTTGCGCTCGGTGTACGTGCACTTCGACGATCTGGACGACCTCTTCGCGGCGGCGAGCGCCCGCCAGTCCCAGGAGGTGGCGCCCCTCCTCTACGCGGTGGAGGCCGGCCTCCCCCGTTCCGAGCGCATCACCGAGGTCGTGCGCCAGCGGGTGGCGATCTGGGAGACGCTCGCCCCGATCCGGCGGGCGCTGCTCGTCTGGGAGTCGAGCTCCCCGACGCTGCGCGAGACGGCACGCCGCAGCACCCGGCGGGCGCGCAAGGACCTCGCCCGGGTGTTCGCCACGGAGCTCGACCGGCTCGATCCGGACCGACGTGCCGTGGTCCTCGAGGCGCTGCACCTCGCGTGCAGCGCCGGCGCGTGGGAGGTGCTGCGCGTCGAGCGCGGGCTCACCGTCGAGGTTGCCGAGCACGTCGTCACCCTGTCCCTGACCTCCCTGTTGGAGCTCCCATGACGAGACGAGTGCACTGATGGACATCGTCCGCACGCCCGATGACCGGTTCGACGGATTGCCCGGCTACCCGTTCGCCCCGCACTACGTCGACGTCCCCCGCGGCGACGGCACCGGGGAGACCCTGCGCATCCACGTCGTCGACGAAGGTCCGCGCGACGCCACCGAAACGGTGCTGCTGCTGCACGGCGAGCCGTCGTGGAGCTACCTCTACCGGACGATGATCCCCGTGATCACCGCGGCGGGGTTTCGGGCGGTCGCGCCCGACCTCGTCGGGTTCGGGCGCTCGGACAAGCCGACCGCGCGCGAGGACTACACGTACCAACGGCACGTCGACTGGATCCGCGCCGTGATCGAGGCGCTCGACCTGCGCCACATCACCCTCGTCTGCCAGGACTGGGGTGGGCTCATCGGCCTCCGGCTCGCGGCCGAGGAGCCGGACCGGTTCGCCCGCGTCGTCGCCGCCAACACGTTCCTGCCGACGGGTGACAGCCCGCCCGGCGAAGCTTTCCTGAACTGGCAGCGGTTCTCGCAGGAGGTCCCGGACTTCGCGGTCGGCCAGATCGTGAACATGGGAACGACTTCCGACCTCTCGCCTGAGGTGATCGCCGCCTACGACGCACCGTTCCCGGACGACTCGTACAAGGCCGGCGCGCGGCCAGTTCCCGACGCTCGTCCCGACCGCGCCGGACGACCCGGCCTCGGCGGCCAACCGGGCGGCCTGGGCCCGGCTCGAGCAATGGAAGAAGCCCTTCCTGACCGCGTTCTCCGACGCCGACCCGATCAGCAAGGGCGGCGACCGCGTGCTGCAGGCGCGGATCCCGGGCGCGAGCGGCCAGGCGCACACCACGACCGAGGGCGGCGGGCACTTCCTCCAGGAGGACCGCGGGCCCGAGCTCGCGCGCGTCGTCGTCGACTTCATCATCGCAACCGCGGACACGACATGAACCAGCAACCGTCAGGGCACCCCGCGCGCCGCTGTTGTCGCGCGGGGCACGCCTAGGCTCGACAACCAGCCGGAGCGGCGCAATGTCCACGAGGGGGGACGAAGGACGATGACGGCACCGTGGGAGCGCGCGCTGCCCTCCGCCAACGCGCGGCGCGTCCTCGGTTGGGCCCTCCCGCTCGCGGCGCTCGCGTTCGCGACGCTGGTGTGGCCGTTCCCCGCCCCGCTCGGCGTCATCGTCAACGGCGCGCTCGTCGGCGGGCGGGTCGCGCTGATCGCCCTCGGCATCGCGCTCGTCTACCGGGCGAACCGGGTCATCAACTTCGCGGCCGGCGACCTCGGGCAGGTCCCTGCCACTCTCGCGGTGCTGCTCGTGGTCAGCCTCGGCTGGAACTACGTGCTCAGCGCGGTCCTCGGGCTCCTCGCCGCGATCCTGCTCGGCGTCCTGGTCGAGACCTTGATCATCCGGCGCTTCTACCACTCGCCCCGGCTGATCGTGACGGTCGCGACCATCGGCATCTCGCAGGTGCTGACGGGCTTCGCCCTCTTCCTGCCCAACTGGTTCCCCTCCCTCCACGTCTTCGGGACGCCCCGCCTCGTCCCGCCGTTCACGGTGAGCTTCACGTTGCCGGGCGTGACGTTCAACGCGACCGACGTCCTCACGATCATCTTCGTCCCGCTGTGCTTCATCGCACTCGGTCTCTTCATGCGGCGCTCCACCTTCGGCACCGCGATCCGGGCCTCCGCGGAGCGGGGAGATCGGGCGTCGACCCTCGGCATCCCGGTCAGGCGGCTGCACACCATCGTGTGGGTGATCGCGAGCGTCCTCGCCTACGTGGCGATGTTCCTCCGGGCCGGGACCGTCGGCCTCCCGGTCGGCGAGGTGCTCAGCCCGAGCTTCCTGCTCCAGGCGCTGGCCGCCGCCGTCATCGGGCGCATGGAGCGGCTCCCCACGATCGCGATCGCGGCGATCGGCATCGGCATGGTCGATCAGGCCATGACGTTCCAACCCGGCAACCGGCCCGCGTTCAACGACGCGGTCCTGTTCCTCATCGTGCTGTTCGCGCTGTTGCTCACCAAGCGTGCGAGCTTCACCCGGTCGGGCGACGTCTCGACGTGGCAGGCCGCCCGCGAGGTGCGGCCGGTGCCCCGTGAGCTCGTCCGGATTCCCGAGGTCCGCTACGCGCGCTGGGCGCTCGGTGCCGTCGTGCTCGTCGCGCCGCTGGCACTGCCGGCGTGGCTCTCCCAGTCCAAGCTGAGCCTCGCGTCCGTGATCGTGGTCTTCGGCATCGTCGGGATCTCGCTCGTCGTGCTCACCGGCTGGGCCGGACAGGTGAGCCTCGGCCAGATGGCCTTCGTGGGGATCGGCTCGGCGGTCGGCGGCGCGCTCACCGCGAACCAGGGCCTGGACATCGGCGTCGCGCTGCTCGTCGGCGGCATCGTCGGCGCCCTCGTCGCGGTCATCATCGGGTATCCGGCGATCCGGCGGGGCGGGTTGACCCTGCCCGTGATCACGCTCGCGTTCGCGTTGCTGACGTCGTCGTATCTGCTGAACGTCGAGTTCTTCGAGCGGTGGCTCCCCGTCGGCCGGGTCGGACGTCCGGACTTCCTCGGACTCATCGACATCAGCACCGACACCCGCTACTACTACTTCTGCCTCGCGGGGCTCGCGCTCATGTACGTCGCGGCCCGCGGCATCCGGTACAGCCGCACCGGCCGCGCGCTGATCGCGATCCGGGAGAACGAGAATGCGGCGCGTGCGTACGGCGTCAGCGCGACGCGGACGACGCTTGCCGCGTTCGCGGTCTCCGGGTTCATGGCCGCGTTCGCGGGCGTGCTGTACGTCCATCTCGAACAGGGCCTCGGCATCGCCGCGTACCTGCCGACCGAGAGCCTCACCGTGTTCTCCATGGTCGTGATCGGGGGGCTCGGATCGCTCTCGGGCGCATTGATCGGCGCCTTCTACGTACAGGGCGCGAAGTACTTCCTCCCCGGCAACTGGGCGCTGCTCGCGAGCGGCGCGGGCCTGCTCCTGGTGCTGATGATCCTGCCGGGTGGCATCGGGGCCGCGATGGCGGACGTCCGGGACGCATACCTGCGCTGGGTCGCGCGCCGGCGGAACCTGCTGGTGCCGAGCCTCCTGGCGGACCGCAAGGCCGACGAGCCGGTCGACATCCCGACCGGGGACATCGAGGCTGCGGTCGAGGCGGCGGAAGCCGAGCCGATCGCGGAGCACCTGTTGTGACCAAGACCGCGGCGCGCCTGCGGCGAGCAGTCACCGGCAGCGAGCCGCTGTTCCCACTCGTGGTGCTGTTCGGGCTCAACGCGGTCGACCAGGCCGACCAACGGGTCTTCGCCCTCCTCGCCCCGAACATCCGGGACTCGTTCGGGCTCAACAACGCCGACTTCCTCCTCATCGTCGCCCTGGGCCTCATCATCGGGCTCCTGCTCTCCATCCCGTTCGGGTTCGCCGCCGACCGGGTCCCGCGCCTGCCGATCGTCGTCGGCGGCGCGATCGCGTTCGGCGTGTTCTCCATGCTCACCGGGTTCGCCACGACGATCTGGGTGCTCCTGATCGCCCGCGCCGGGGCGGGCTTCGGGACCGCGGTGAGCACCCCGACCCACAACTCGCTGCTCGCCGACTACTACGAGATCCCGGACCGGCCGAAGGTGTACTCCGTCCACCGCGCTCGCGCTCGCGGTCGGCGCGTGCCTCGGCCCGTTGGTCGCCGGGCTCCTGACGTCGTGGTTCAGCTGGCGGATCCCCTTCATCGTCCTCATCATCCCGACGTCGATCTTCGTCATCCTGGCCCTGTTCCTCCGGGAGCCGGTCCGCGGCCACTACGAGCGCGAGGCCATGGGCGTCGACGCCGAGACCGCGGCAACCGAGGTGGCGGCGCCGTCCTACGCGGAGTCCTGGCGGGTCTGTTGGAACGTCGGGACGCTGCGGCGGATCTTCTACGCGCTGCCGTTCCTCGCCGTCGCGTTCATCGGGTTGGAGATCTTCGGCTCGCTCTTCTACCAGCAGGTGTTCCACCTGAACGCGCGCGACCGCGGCTACGTCTTCGCGTTGGTCGCCCCGGCCCAGCTCATCGGGCTGTTGCTCACCACCCGCATCATCACCCGCCTGTTCGTGCGCAGCGCGACGCTCGTGCCTCGCTTCGTCGCCGGTGTCTCACTCGCCGTCGGAGCGGCGTGGACCGCGTTCGCGCTGAGCCCGAACCTCGTCGTCGCGGTGATCATGAACGCGCTCGTCACCGGCCTCGTCGTGCTGATCGTCCCGCCGATCTTCGCCGCCCTCTCGCTCGCGATCCCGCCCAAGATCCGTTCGTTCGGCTTTGCGGTCGCGGCACTGTGGATCCTGCCCGGACTGCTCCTCCTGCCGATCGTCGGCGGCATCGCGGACGCATGGGGAATCCGCGTCGGACTCGTCCTCATGGTCCCGGTGTTCCTGGTCGGTGCCGCGGTCGTCGCCTCCGCCGGCTCGGAGATCGAGAAGGACATCAAGCGGGTCTGGACCGCGGCCGCCGCGCAGTCCGAGGCGCTGTACGAACGCAACCAGGGTCGGTCGAAGCTGTTGCTGGTCCGAGGCGTCTCCGTGCACTACGGAGGCGTGCAGGTGCTCTTCGACGTGGACCTCGAGGTCGACGAGGGCGAGATCGTGGCGCTGCTCGGGACGAACGGTGCCGGGAAGTCCACGCTGTTGAAGGCGATCACCGGGCTCGTCGAGGCGACCGAGGGCGCCATCATCTTCGACGGGCGCGACATGACCTACACGCCGCCTGACGAGACCGCGGGCTCGGGGTGTGACGATGGCCCCGGGTGGCGCGGGCGTCTTCCCGTCGCTGACCGTGCGCGAGAACCTCCAGCTCGCCGGCTGGCTCCACCGCAAGGACAAGGCGCACACCCGAGCCGCGACCGAGAAGGTCCTCGAGATCTTCCCGATCCTCCGGGAACGCCTCGACGGGCTCGGCGGGAACCTCTCCGGTGGTCAGCAGCAGATGCTGACGCTCGGGATGGCCTTCATCGAGCAGCCGCGGCTCCTCATGATCGACGAGCTGTCACTCGGGCTCGCCCCCAGCGTCGTCGCCCAGCTGCTCGAGATCGTGCGGGAGCTGAAGGCCGCGGGGACGACGATCATCCTCGTCGAGCAGTCCGTCAACGTCGCGCTGACCGTCGCCGAGACCGCGTACTTCATGGAGAAGGGCGAGATCCGCTTCCACGGGCCGACGGCCGAGCTGCTCGAACGCCCGGATGTGCTCCGCTCGGTCTTCCTCGAGGGCGCCGGCACCCACGACTCTGCCGTCGCCGGGACCGCGACCCGACCCGCGGTCCCGGCACGACCGGCGCCGAACGGTCACGCGACGCCCGTCTCCGACCTGCGCCTCGAGGTGCGCGACCTGAGCAAGCGCTTCGGCGGGATCGGCGCGCTCCGCGACGTCTCGTGCGCGGTCGGGTCCCGGGAGATCGTCGGCTTCCTGGGCCCGAACGGTGCGGGCAAGACGACGTTGTTCGACGTGATCTCCGGATTCACCCCGCAGGACTCCGGGACGATCATGATCCGCGACACGCAGGGCGACGTGCACGACATCTCGCACAGCCCGGCGCAGATCCGGGCCAAGCTCGGGTTGGGCCGCTCGTTCCAGGATGGTCGCCTGTTCCCCGCGCTCACCGTCACCGAGACGATCGCGGTCGCGCTCGAGTGCAGCATCGACGTGCGCGACCCGCTCGCCGCGGCGCTGCACCTCCCAGCCGTCGTGGAGTCCGAGGCCAAGGTCGAGGACCGGGTCGAGGAGCTCATCGAGCTGATGGGGCTCGGCGCGTTCCGGGACAAGTTCGTGCACGAGCTCTCGACTGGGAGCCGGCGCATCGTGGACCTCGCGTGCATCCTCGGTCACCAGCCGACGGTGCTGCTGCTCGACGAGCCGTCGAGCGGCATCGCGCAGCGCGAGGCCGAGGCGCTCGGTCCGCTGCTGCTCCGCATCCGTGACTCGCTCGGGGCGAGCATCCTCGTGATCGAGCACGACCTGCCGCTGCTGACCTCCGTCGCCGACCGCATGGTCGCGATGGAGCTCGGCGAGATCATCGCCGAAGGGGACCCGAGCGACGTCGTCCACGACCCGAGGGTCGTGGCGTCGTACCTGGGGACCGACGAAGCCGCCATCTCCCGCTCCGGCGGGAGTGCGTCCAGCACCATCTGACAGGGGGAAACGCATGGAACCGACGAACCGCCGAGAGACCGGGGCACGACCGAGCGCGATGAGGCGCTACGGACCGTGGATCGCGATCGCCGTCGTGATCGTGCTCATCGGCGGGGCGTTGCTCCTGACGAACAAGAGTGACGACAACAACAAGAAGCCGGCGGCCAGCGGGCCGGTGAAGACGACCGGCGGCCCGGTCACGATCAACGACTCGAATCGGAACTCGATCAACTGGGGCCCGACCTGCGACACGAAGCGCGGGACGGTGAAGATCCCCTACTCGTACGCGGCGCCGTGCGTGAAGCCGTTCACCGGCAACAACGGTGGCGCCACGTCCCAAGGGGTCACCAAGGACTCCATCCTCGTGGTCGTCTACATCGGCGACCCGGCGAAGAACCCGCTGCAGTCCGCGACGATCAAGGGCGCGGGTGCCGACATCAGCCCGGCGACCGCGAAGGAGACGTACCAGGGCTACATCGATCTCTTCGCGAAGTACTACCAGACCTACGGCCGCAAGATCGACGTGAAGTTCTTCGACGGCAGCGGCGGCCCGATGGACGAGGTCGCAGCCCGCGCCGACGCGCAGGCGATCGCGGACATGCACCCGTTCGCGGTCCTCAACGGCGCCAACCAGACGCCGGCGTGGTCCGACGAGCTGGCGGCCAACCACATCATGTGCCTCGGCAACTGCTCGCTCGCGGTGCCGGAGAGCTTCATCACGGGCCACGCGCCGTACATCTTCGGTACCGGCCAGACCCCCGAGCAGGCCTCCCTCCTCACGGCCAAGCTGGTGACCGGCCTGCTGAAGGGCAAGAAGGCCCAGTTCGCCGGCGACGCGCTGAAGGACAAGCCGCGGGTCTTCGGCGTCGTGCACTACGACACGATCGACGGCCAGCAGGCCGCGGCCTTCGCCAAGCTGAAGGCCGCGCTGACCGCGGGCGGCGTCAAGATCGCGGCCGACCTCCCCTTCCTCCTCGACCTCGCCAAGGCCCAGGAGAACGCACGGACCGAGATCGCCAAGCTGAAGGCGGCCGGGGTCACCACGGTCATCTTCACCGGCGACCCGCTGACCCCCGCGTCGCTGACCAAGGAAGCGACGGCACAGAACTACTTCCCCGAGTGGGTCATCGGCTCCAACGTGCTCGTCGACATCGCGCTGTTCGGCCGGACCTTCGATCAGGCGCAGTGGAAGCACGCGTTCGGCCTCGCGCTGAGCCCGGCCCGGACCGACCAGAACGCCCAGGAGTCCTACAACCTGTACAAGTGGGAGTACGGCAAGCCCCCGCCGAACAACACCTACGGCGTGATCATCGTCGACCCGTTCGCACTCTTCACCGGGATCCAGATGGCCGGTCCCGACCTCACGCCGCAGACCTTCGCAGCCGGGATGTTCCGGGCGCCCGTCGTCGGCGGCACGCCGCTCAGCCCGACCCTCTCTCGTGGCCACCACGGCCTCTGGCCGGGCACCGACTGGGGCGGGACGGACGACACCGGCCTCATCTGGTGGAACCCGGACGCGGTCGGCCAGGACGAGGTCGGCCACGTCGGCAAGGGCCTCTACGAGTACACCGACATGGGCAAGCGCTGGGACCTGAAGGACATGCCGACGACCGACCCGGGCCTGTTCAACCCGAAGTCGTCGATCACCATCTTCAAGAAGGTCCCGCCGCAGTACGCACCACCCAGTTACCCGTCGCCTGCTAAGTAGGAGGCCATGGAACCCACGCCTCGGCGCACGCGGAGCAGCTCGCGCACGCTGCTCCGCTACGCGCCGTTCGTGGGTCTCGTGCTCGTCGTCGCCCTCGTGTGGCTGTTGTTCGGCCGATCGGACAACAGCAGCTCGTCGACCCCTCCGCCCACTGCGGGCGGTCCGGCGAACGGTCCGGTGGTCTTCTCCAGCGCGAACAAGAACACGGTCAAATGGGGCCCGAAGTGCGACACGCAGTCGCGGCACCGTCGCGGTCCCGCTGACGTACGCGCCGCCGTGCGTGAAGCCGTTCACCGGCAACAACGGCGGCGCGACCGCGCCGGGAGTCACCGGTGACACGATCACGATCGCGCTGTACCAGACCCAGCCCGACATCCTGCAGCAGACGTTCTTCCAACAGACCGGTTCGGACGAGTCGCTCGCGGCCGAGCTGCAGACCGTGCAGCAGTACGTCTCGTTCTTCGAGGCGCACTACGAGACCTACGGCCGCCACGTGAAGATCGTGCCGATCAAGGCGAGCGGCGCACCGGACGACGAGAACGCGGCCCGCGCCGACGCCATCAAGGTCGCGACCGAGATCCATGCGTTCGCGTCGTGGGGCGGCCCGAACGAGACGTCGGCGTACGCGGACGAGCTCGCGTCACGTGGTGTCCTCTGCATCGGCGACTGCCTGCTGACCGCGACGAACAGCTACGCGCAGCAGACCAAAGGCCACGTCTGGCTGACCTTCCCGTCGATCGAGCAGCTCGGGACGCACTGGAGCGAGTTCCTGACCCGGGAGCTCGTCGGGCGCAAGGCCCAGTTCGCGGGTGATCCGGCGCTCAAGACCCGCAAGCGGGTCTTCGGCGTCGTCCGCTTCGACGAGGCCTTCGCCGGGCTCGACCAGGCCGGCGCGGTCTTCGTGAAACAGCTCCGAAGAGACGGGGTGCCGCTGGGCGCGGACATCCCGTACCAGCTCGACCTCTCGAAGGCGCAGGAGAACGCGCGCAACATGATCGCGAAGCTCAAGGCGGGGAAGGTCACCACCGTCGTGTTCGCCGGCGACCCGGTGACGCCCGCGTCGCTCACGCACGGAAGCCACCGCGCAGCACTACTTCCCCGAGTGGGTGGTGCTCGGCGCGGCGTACACGGACACGTCGCTCTTCGGCCGTAGCTACGACCAGAAGCAGTGGGCGCACGCGTTCGGCGTGTCGACGCTGCCCGCGCCCGTCATCCCCACCGCCGACCAGCTGTACAAGATCCTCGTGTGGCAGTCCGGCAAGGGCCCGGTCGCCGAAGACGTTCAAGGTGCTCGTGCAGGCGCCGCTGATCTTCTACACCGCGCTGCACCTCGCGGGACCCGACCTCACGCCGGCGACGTTCAAAGCGGGCCTGTTCCGCTATCCGTCCGGCGCGACCCACCCGACCGACCTGCACATCTCGTGGGGCGACCACAACATCTGGCCGAGCGTCGACCTGTTCGGCAGCGACGACGCCACCCAGATCTGGTGGAACCCGAAGGCCAAGGGCGTCGACGAGGTCGGCAACGAGGGCACGGGCCTGTGGGAGTACTCGCGGGGCGGGAAGCGCTACCTCCCGGGGCAGTGGCCGGCAGGCGAGCCCGATGTCTTCCAGCCGAAGACGTCGATCACGGAGTTCACGACGATCCCGCCCGCGGACCAGCCGCCGAGCTATCCCTCGCCGGTCAAGTAGGCCGGACCGGTCGGCGCCGGATCCACGCGCTGCCAGCCCTCGCCGAGCACGTAGCGCCGGATGACCCGCGCCGGGTTGCCGACGGCGACGCAGAAGTCCGGGATCGCTCCCGCCACGACCGAGCCACCCCCGATCACCGTGTGCTTCCCGATCGACGCACCGGGCAGGACGATGGTCCCGTGACCGAGCCAGGCACCGTCTGCGATGACAACGGGGCGCGGCGCGGAGAACTGGAGCCCGGGCGGCAGTGACACGTCCTCGTAGCCGTGGTTCGCGTCGGTCACGTAGACGTGGTGGCCGGTCCAGACGTCGCTGCCGATCGTGATCGACGAGTGGCCGACGATGCCGCTCCCCTTGCCGATCAGCGTGCGGTCGCCGATCGTGAGCACCGGGTCGTTGTCGGGCACGTGCCCGGGCATCACCCCCGCGGACAGCGTGCCGTAGGGCCCGATGATCACCTTCTCGCCGAGGCGGATGTACTCCTCGCCGTACAGCGCGGTGAGCGGGAAGCACACGGCGCTGCCCGTCGCCGAAACCACCGAAGCGGCGGGCCCGACGGCTCCTGGGACCGATCGTCCCGTGCCGCGCGAGCTGCTCCCAGCCCCAGGTGATGACGTCGGACGTGCCCCGCATCGCCGGAGCGTAGCCCGGTTGGATTTCGGTACCCGGAGCGCGTCAGTCCGACGTCGGCGGCCGCGACTTCGGGTGCAGCGTCGTGCGCGCGCGCCGGAACATGGTGCCGACCGCGGCCAGACCGACGACGAACAGCGCGATGCCGAAGTAGATCAGCGCGGGCGGCCAGCTCGTGTCCGGCTTGTTCGAGGACGCCGCAGCCGCCGCGGGCGGGTTCGGCTCACCCGTCGTGGTGAAGTGGTCGAGCGTCACGGCCTGATGGTTCGCGTTGGTCACGGTCACGTGCAGGTTGCCGGAGCTGATCGTCGCCGCGTCGATGCCTTCACCTTCTCCGTCCACGGGTGGCGCCGAGCCGACGTCCACCACCGCGCCGGAGTCGATGTCGACGCGGTACATCCCCTGATGGTCGTCGTCGGTCATCAGCCAGACCGCGTTGCGGGCGATCGCCGCGCCTTGGACCTTCTCCAGGGTCCGGTCGAGGTAGAGCGGGGTGAGGCGCCGCCATCCGGCGCGGATGTCGTAGCGCAGGAGCGCGTCGCCGCCGAACCGGTCCATCGAATAGGCGATGCCCGAGGCGCCGTCGACGGCGACGAACGAGTTCTCGTGCTGGTGCACGATCTTCGCGTCGCGGAAGGCGAGCGTGCGGGCGTCGTAGCGGGCCATGGCCTGGCGGCCCTCGTCGTAGTTCGGCTGCTCGAACGGTACGTAGAGCGTGGTGCCGGAGACGTCGACGTCGCCGATGTGGTCGAAGCCGCGCTGCCGCCCACGTGGCCGGGATCGCGTTGTCGACGTGGCGGATCGGCGCAGGTGCTCGTCGAGCCGCGCCAGGACGTCGTTGCCGGACACGACCCAGCCGTCCGGCGTGCGCGCGATCCCCTGGTCGTACGCGGGGCCCAGCGTCTCGCTCGACGACAGCGACGCGGTCGGGCCGGCGACGGCCAGGACCCCGAGCAGCACTGCGACGAGTCGGCCGACGAATGCCATCGTCGGCGAGGCTACCGGCGCGGGTGCGATGATCCCCCGCGTGCCCGCCGCCGAGATCACGCCTGCCGCGTACGCCACCGAGGACTTCTGCTACCTCACGACCACGGGTCGTCGCAGCGGGCAGCCGCACACGATCGAGATCTGGTTCGCGGTGGATCGCGACGTCGTCTACATGATGGCGGGGGGCCGGGACCGTTCCGACTGGGTCCGCAACCTCATGGCGCATCCGTCGGTGCGGCTGCAGATCGGCGACCACGACTGGGACGCCGAGGCCCGGGTCGTGGTGGCGGGGACCGATGAGGACGCCCGCGTCCGACCCCTCCTGCGCGACAAGTACGCGAACGCGTCGGACGACCTGGTCTCGTGGGCGCGCACGGCGTTGCCGGTGGCGCTCGACGTCACCGGTCCTGCGTCAGACGGCTGAGGTCCGGGAGCTCTTCCGTTCGAAGACGTAGGCGAGGAGCTCCGCGCCGAACTCGGACGCGACCGAGACGTCGGACGGGTCGGCCTCGACCTCGTGCAACCACTGGAGGCGGAGCACGTCACCGCGGCGCAGCTCGGGGACGATGCCGCCGAAGAACACGCCGAGCTCGTCGTGGATTGCGGGTCGGGAGCGCGGCCGGTCGCGGGATCGTCGAGCGAGAGATCGACGTGCACGAGGTCGCGTCCGGCATCCGCCTCGGCTCGGAGCGCCGCGTCGAGCGCGTCGACGACGTCCGCGCCGACCCGGTCGATGTTCATCGTCGCCTCGTTGTGGTCGGCGTGCTCGGTGACCGGTCAGGTGCGTCGGTCCGTCGAGCGGCGGGCGTCTCGTCGACTCGGACGACTTCGCGCTCGAGCGCGTTGTGCGTGTAGACCGCCGCGACGATCTCGCGGTACGAGCTCGGCGGGTGGACGACCCGCGACGGTGCGGGGTTCGTCGTCAGCCAGAAGAGCGCGACCGACTGCCGGCGGCCGTGCGCGTCCTCCTTGATCGCGGTGTACGAGACCTGCGCCGGGATGTAGCCGAGCAGGAAGCCGGTCTCGTGCCCGCCCAGCTCGAGGTTCGCCGCCTGGCTGTACGGGTGCGCGGCGGTCGCCTCGCTGTACATCCCGAGCAGGCCGCTCTCGGGTGCACCAGGCCGCGAGATCGCGCTTGAGCGTGGTGAAGAGGTGATGGCCGCGGTAGCGCGGGTCGACGACCGCCTGCCCGGCGTGGCCGGCCGGCGCAGTCGGCTCCACCCGGTCGAGCGCGAGATGGCCGACCACCTCACCCTCGGGATCCAGGCCGACGATCGACCGCATGGTCCCGCGCTCGAGCCGGCGCCGGATCTCGTCGACGTCGTACGCCCACGTCCGCGTCGTACGAACGTCCGTAGGACCGTTCGATCGCCTCCGTGAGGCGCGGAGCCTCCTCGGGGAGCAGGAATCGGATCTCGATCGGCGCGTCGGCGGCAACGGAGTCGGCCATAGTGAAGTCTCTTCGACCGGACCCGGACCGAGGTGAAGTCCGACCCCGATCGACCGTCGGAGAATTGCGGTGGTACGCGTTACATCCGTGTCATTTGTTGCACCGTCCCGCATCTTCCCGGGTGAGAGCGACCCCGCATGAGTCACTACCTGATCCGTTTCGCGGAGCGGAAGCAGGTCAAATCCGATGTCTGGGTCGTGCTGCTGACCGTGGAGCGCGACGGCGAGCTCTGCGGTGAGGCCGAGGTCGCGCTGAGCCGGCGAGGGCCTCGCCGACTTCTACGGTGACGAGGATCCGCCCGACGGCTGGTGGGCCGGACTGGTGATGGCGGCGGCGACCCAGCTGCAGGGTCGGTACGAGGCCGGGCACATCGCGACGTGGGCCGAGAACGGCCGTCCGGTACCGCTGCGCGTCGGCTACGGGCACGCGCACCGGCTTGGCCAACTGCCGGCCTCCGCTCGTGCTGCTGCCCGGAAGGCTCGGTCGTGCGCGAGTTCGAGCTCGCCGACGCGTCGTAGCACTGCTGCCCCGGCCGAACCGCTCCGTCCTAGACTCGCCGCGCCATGGACGTACGCAAGATCGAGGACCACCGCGCCCGATCGTCGAGCACAACGGGACCGTGCCGGTGTGGTGGCTGATCAACCCGCGCGAGATGAAGGACATCACTGACGGCGGCTATCTCGAGCTCGCGAACGAGTTCGAGGTTCCGGGTGGTTCCTACGTCTATCCGCACACGCACCCGACCCACGAGTTCTATTACGTGACGTCGGGCCGCGGGACGATGACCATCGCAGACGAGGATCGGGAGATCTCCCAGGGCGACCTCGTCTACATCCCGCCGGACACGGTGCACAGCCTCAAGCCGATCAGCGACCACGCCCCGATCCACTGCTTCTGCTTCGCGGTGGGCGTCAAGGGTGCCGCACCGATCGACTACACGAACCACGACTGACCACGCGCTTCTGCCGCTCACGTTCATGGAGTGGACGCGCGATCGGTTCGTGATCTCGGACGACACCGCGCGCATCGACCGTGACGTCGTGCACCGGTACCTCCGCGACGACTCGTACTGGTCCCGCGAGGTCCCGCGTGACGTCGTCGACCGCTCGATCGACAACTCGCTGAACTTGGGCCTGTACGACGGCGACGCCCAGGTCGGCTTCGCGCGCCTCATCACCGACCGCTCGACGTTCGCCTTCCTCGCCGACGTGTTCGTGCTGCCGTTCGCATCGCGGCCAGGGGCTCGGCGTCTGGTTGTCCGCGACGGTGATCGAGCATCCCGATCTCGTCGGGCGTCCGCCGGATCCTGCTCGGCACCGACGACGCCCACGGGCTCTACGCGCAGCTGGGCTTCACGCCGCTCGCGCAGACCGAGCGGTTCATGGACATCTTCCGGCCCGCGCCGGAGATCTACACCGCCGATCCGTGACCCCCGGTGCGCCCGGCGTTGTTGTCCCAGCCCCCTGGCACGATGGACGCACGGCGAACGACGCCGGTGTAACTACACTCGTGTGATCTCCAAGGAGGCATGCATGTCCGGTTTGCGCAACGACTTCGAGGCCCCGTTCGTCCTGGTCGACCGCTGTGATGCGTTCGCCGCGCGACCCCGACGAGCCCGGCATCTGCATGACCTGTGGCTGGCTCCACGAGGAGCACCCCGTCGAGGCCTTCCCGGAGCCCGTCGCCGCCTAGCCCCACCCACCCAAGCTCGCCGGGCCGTGCGGTGAGGCCGGCCAATTTCGATGGCGGCGCCGGATGCTGCTGCCAGAGTGCGCCCGTGCCCGAGAACTCCTTCGACGAGCCGGATCGCCGAGCAGTACGAGGCCATGTGGCCCCACCTGTTCGAGCCGGCGCGTCGTCGATCCGCCCGGTGAGCTTCCTCGCCGATCTGGCCGGCTCCGGTGCCGCGCTCGAGCTCGGCGTCGGCACCGGTCGCCTCGCGCTTCCGCTCAGCCGGCGTGGGGTGCCGCGTCCACGGGATCGAGCTCTCGCCGGCCATGGTCGCTCAGCTGCGCGCCCAGCCCGGCTCCGACGCGGTCGAGGTGACGATCGGCGACTTCGCGACGACGACGGTGGACGCCACCTTCAGGGTCGCCTATCTCGTGCGCAACACGATCACGAACCTGACGTCGCAAGCCGAACAGGTCGCGTGCTTCCGGAACGTCGCCGCCCACCTGGAACCCGGCGGCTGCTTCGTCATCGAGGTGTACATCCCGGAGCTCCAGCGGCTCCCGCCGGGCGAGACCATCCACCCGTTCGACATGACCCCGACGCACTTCGGCTTCGAGGAGTACGACGTCGCGACCCAGATCGCGTACTCACATCACTACTGGCTGATCGACGGCCGGGCGGAGACGTTCTCCACTCCCCTTCCGCTACGTGTGGCCGGCCGAGCTCGACCTGATGGCGCAGCTGGCCGGCATGACGTTGCGTGAGCGGTGGAACGACTGGGACCGCACGCCGTTCACGAGCGAGAGCCGGAGCCACGTCTCGGTCTGGGAGAAGCCGGCGTAGCTCCCTGGTGCAACGTCATGTGTCCTGGCCATGATCATCTCCGAGTCTGTGGAACAACTGGGACAATTCGTGGACAGGTCGTGAGCGCGCCGCGCTCGCACCTCGCGCTTCGTCGAGCGAATCAGGCGCGACGGGCGAAGTAGATGATTGCGAGGATGATCAGGATGACGACGAGAGTTCCAACTCCGATATACATGCTCTGAGTCGTTCCCGAACGTCGACGTTCAAAACCCGTGTTTGCAGATCCGCGCGGTGGGAAATGTCTCGACAACCCGTCTCGCATCTTCGGTTGATCACGATGTGACGGTGTGATGGTGTGGAGCTTGCTCGTTGCGGCGAGCATCACGGAACGACCGGTTGCGTAACCAGCCGGTTCTCTCCAATGGATTGGTTTGGAGCCGGCATGCATGACGGCGGGGCGCGGGCCCGTCAGCGGTGGAACTTCGAGGCGGGCCAGCCGCGGCCGGAGCGCGCCTCCGTGTGCATCGAACGCCTGCGGAGTGGGGCGGTCTGGGCCAAGCTCGAAGGAACGCTCGACACCATCGCCCAACCTCGGATCACCCAAGACCTGTTCGACCTGCTCCAGCTGCCGATCAACGCACTGACGCTCGACCTCGGTGGCGTCACCTTCGTCGACGGCGCGGGCATCGGTCTCCTGATCGTCGCGCGCACGCAAGCCGAGTTCGTCGACATCGAGTTCACCCTCGAACATGTCCCGCAGGCCTTGTGGCAGGCGATGAGCCGGACCGGACTCCTCGCAAGCTTCTCGGTCCGCGAGACGTAGCTACGGGGCGTGCCCAGCCAGCGCGGCGAGTCCTTGCTGGCGGAGCTGGGCGCGATCGCGCACGATGACCTCGGAGGGGAGCTGCGATCGGAAGTCCTCGAGGTGTCGTTCGAGGACGCGGGCTCGTTGTTGGTTCGGGGCGAAGAAGGTGACGGATGGATACCCGGTGCTGACCTGGCTCTGGCCGAGGTCCCACTCCTCGACCGGGATCCATTCGGGGGGAAGTCGGAATCCGTATGCAGCCGCCGCGGCAACGATGACCCTGACGTGGTGTCACACGTGAGGGTGCGAAGGTCGGTGGTGTCGAGATCGCGCCCATGCAACCGGGCGAGCACATCGTGTGAGCCGAGTCCGTAGAGGTCGAGCACCGGGCCGTCGTGAAGATACGCCACGTACCCGAGGTCTTGGACCGCGACCGGCTGTCCCGGGTAGCTCTGCTCGAGGAAGCGGCCTACCTGGTACTGCTGGCGATACGTGTTGCTCATCGCCTCCGGAACCGAGCCGACCAGCGACAGGCGCGTGACCGAGAACAGCACCGATCACGATGGTGAGACCGACCAGTGCTGCTTCGCGCCAGTGCTCGGCGACCGTCTCCTGGATGACGAGCAGGGCGAGTAGCAGGCCGGCCGCGACCAGGTATGCCTGGTACCGCTCCCACCATCCGATGTCCACGAACGCGATGTGCATCACCGCGGTCACGACGAATGCGATCGCGAATGCCGTGTTCCGGCCGCGGTATCCCGCCGCGACGAACACCAGGTACACGATGGCGGCGAGGACCAGCACGCCGAGCAGGGCATCCTGGTTGAGCTTCTTGAGGAAGTCGTCCCAGCTCGGCAGGAACCCACTGCCCCGCAGCACGCGGTCTTGAGCACGATCGAGTTCGGCAGGAACCCTCGCCCGAACACGCGGTCGATCACACCGTTCACGACGAACGGGACTGCCGCGACGACCACGAGGCCGCCGGCGATCGGGATGCGCCGGCGCCACGGCCACACGTCGGCACGTTCTTGTCCGCCCACTCGACGCTGCGTCGCGATGAGAACCGCAGCGGCACAGCCGGCTCCGACGAACACCGTCTCGAGTCGGAGACAGCCGCAGGCGAACAGCGCGAGGAACAGACCCACCTGACCGCGCCGCGAGATCGACCCGTCGATCAGGGCCGCGAGCAGCACCAGCACCGCGAGCACGAACGCGGTTTGGAGCGTGTGCTCCATGCCGAGGAGCACGAGCGCGGGGAGGAACAGACCGACCACGGGAAGCACCAGGGCCAAGGTCCAGCTTCCCCACGCACCGCGCCGGAGCTGGACCACGTGTTGCTGCGTTGCGAAGATCCACAAGACCCACACGCCCGCCGCGACGTTGAGCACGAGAGGTATGACCTGTACCGAGCTACCCATGACCGTGGTGAACCCCGCGAGGAGGAGCGTCCAGCCCGGCGAGGACGACGCGGGGTTCGAAGACGCCGGGGCTCACCCCCCACGTCCCGTGGTCGACGAGGTTGCGCGCCATGGCGAGGTGGATCCCCGGATCGTCGATCACGTAGACGAGGTGGCCGTGGGTGTAGATGAGCCCCCGAACCAGCAGCGCGACCGTCACCGCGAGCGAGACGCCCAACGCCACCACGAAGAAGCGTCGCTGCAGGCGCGCCTCGCTCACCTCCGAACCGACCGTCGACGCCGCGCCCTCCGACACCGGCCCGGGGGCCGCTGACCTCACCCCGCTCGAGAAACCCAAAGGAGCCCCCGCAGTTGTCGGGTGCAGTACAGCACGAACGCCCCCAATGGCGTTGCGGAGGCATACGTGAGCACTGACCAGCCGGACCATTCTGACCAGAATTGGCATGCTGATGAGCTCGCCACCGGGTCGGGAGGGTGGACCATGGGGATTGAATACGCGGTCGCCCCGGCGCCGGCCCACGAGCGAAGGTTCACCGCGTCGTGGCGCTGATCTGGGTCACCGGCATCTCGGGCGCGGGGAAGTCGACGGTCAGCGCGGTCCTCAAGTCGACCGGCAGCGCCGCGATCGACACCGACTCGGACGGCTTCAATCACTGGGTCCAATGCAAAGGTTGACGCTCGCCGGCCTGGGCGAGAGTGCCTTCAGGTCGACCGCGCCATGCTGGTCCGCAGCTCGGAGGGGGGGCGTGTGCGCACCTGGGCTGGATCTCTGCGAACGGCATGGTGTCTCGCCATGGTCGCGGGCGCGCTCACCGCGTGCGGGTCCAACGCGTCCAGTGGGTCAGGGCACATCAAGACCTCCCCGGCGGCGACGGGTTCCGGGGACGGGACGATGATCACGCAACCTCCGCTCGAGTACGAGGGAGACTGGGTGTCCGTCCAAACCGGTACGACCACCGGCGCCGCTTGGCACCTGTACCAGGTCGCGTCAACCCAGGGCACCTGCTTCGCGATCGACACGGTACCCACCACGACGATGCCTTCGGTGCCGGCACAGCTCTCCGGTGGCGAATCGTCTGAATGGCAAGGCAAGTTCGTGCACTACTGCGCGTCCGCAGATCTCGTCGACGACGGCGAACCGGTCGACCTCGACGTCTTCACCCTGCCCGGCGGGGCGCGGCTCTTCTTCGGGGTGGTTGCGCCCGAGGTACAGACAACGCGCGCCCTGCTCGACGACGGTTCCAGCATCGTGTCCCGTCCAGTCGGTCACACCCTCACCATCGTTGTGCCGCGCGGTAGGAGAATGAAGTCGCTCGTTCCTCAGGCCCCCGGGGCTGACATGAAGTGCGCGTGGGACGGCGACGAAACCGGGTTCAGCTGCTCCGGCTCGGTCGGTACGCCTTCGCCGTAGAACGCCGGTCGCCGGGCTCAGCTCACCGCTTCGAGCTGCGCGAGGTCGCGCTGCCGCGTAGCGGTTGTGCCAGAACTCTTCCTCGAAGACGGTGTCGATGCACTCCTCCAGCGGGTTCTCGCCGTTCTCGAGCACGTTGATCGATTGTGAGAAGGCGGTCGTCGCCACCGATGCGAGGTAGTCGCGAAAGCGCGTGGCCCGATCCGCGCGGACGGCGAGCGCGTCGGCGACCGACGGCGTCAGGTCGTAGTCCAGGCCGGGCCACGGGAAGTCGACCGAGCCACTGTTCGGCAACCCGATCGGGTGGAAGCTCTCTCCGAGGACGGGCGCCGTGAACCACTTGTCCATCACGAACACGAGATGGCGCAGCGTCTGGACAAAGCTCCATTCGTCGTCGACCGACTCGTACAGCGCAGCTTCCGGGAGCGCGAGCGCCCGGGTGACCGTCTTCGCCCACTCGGCTTCGAGGGCGGCCCACGTCGCACGCATGTCCTCCGGGTTCGAGGGGCGGAGCATCGCGCGCAGCGGGTACCACGGGTCCCGCTCGTTCACGTAGGCCGTGACGTCGACTCCGTTGATGACCACCGAGTCGACCAGTGCGTCGATGTCGACGTTCACCAGCCAGGCGTGGCTGATCGTCGCGTCGCTCAGGTTGACGTCGCGGAAGCTGGCGCCGCTGAGGTCGGCGCCCCAGAACACCGCTCCCGCAAGATCCCCCTCGAACTCTTCCGGCATGCTTCCTCCTTGGCAGCTAGTCGCGGGCCGCGAGCCACTGCTCGAAGTCGCGGGCGATGATCCGCTCATCGCGGACTCCGGCGGCATCGGCGGAGGCGAGCCAGACGATCGGCGGCCCCATGATCGACGGGTCGAGCAGATTGCCGCGGAGCTCGTCGGGCATGGTGTCGGGGACCATCCCGGTCGCGGTCGCCCCGCCGGGCAGCAAGATGTTGGCGATGACCGGCGTGTCGGCGAGGTCGGCGGCCATCACCCGGGCCAGCGCCTCCACCGCGGCGCCGGAGGGACCGTACGGGACGAAGCCGCGGCGGGTCATGGTCTGCTCGCTCATCGAGATCGTGATTACCCGCCCGGCGCCCGCGCCCAACATGCGCGGCACCACCGCCCGGGCAACCAGGAACGTCCCCGTCGCCTTGGTCTCCAGCACGTCACGAAAGCCGGCGGGCGTCACCTCCCAGAAGGGCTGCGGGTCAGTCATGAACCGCGGGTTCACGGTCAGCATGCCGATCCCGGCGTTGTTGACCAGCACGTCCACGCCGTCGAGCATCCCGTAGGCGCGGTCGACCGCCGCCGACACCGAGTCGGGGTCGCGGACGTCGAGCTCGATGCCCACCGCTCCGGCACCCAGCTCCGCGGCCGTCGCCTGCGCCCGTTCCGGGTCGCGACTGGTCAACGCCACTCGGGCACCCGCCTCCACAAGCGCTCGAGCCATGGCCCGGCCCAGGCCGGTCGTGCCGCCGGTGACGAGGACACGGGTCGCGGCGCAGCTGCGTCATCGGAGGCTCAGCCTAAGCCGCGCACCGAGAGCTCGAGCTCGGTGGGTGCGCGTCCTGGACGTCAGGCGTCGGAGGCTTGCGGCGGTACGAGCTGGGCGGTGATCCCACTCATGAGCTCGATCACGTCGCGGCGGGGCATGCTGCGGAACATCGCCTCGGCGGCGCGGTTGCCGGCCCCGGCCGCGATCGACGGCGTCGTCCCGAGCGCGGCGAGCGCGTCGCGCACGACGTCGACCGGCTCCATCACGCCGGTGAGGTCACCGCTCGCCGGTTGCGTCGACTGCCATCCGGGCGTGCGGGTCGACCCGGGCCGGATCGCGACCACGTCGACACCACGGTCGCGCAGCTCGTACCAGAGACCCTCGCCAAGCACGAGGTCGAAGGCCTTGGTCGCCGAGTAGAGCGCCACGTTCGCGGTGCCGGCCTCGGCCGCGATCGACGACATGAAGATGATCCCACCGCGGTCGCGCGCCGCCATCCGTGCGCCGAGCTCGTGCGCGAGCACGACCGGAGCCCGGCAGTTGATGTCGATCGCCGTGATCAGGTCCCCGAGGTTCGCGTCGAGGAACGGACCGACGGGCGACCACGCCGCGTTCGCGACGAGCAGTCCGATCTCGAGGTCGCCGACCGTGCGCCTGACCATCTCGAGCAGCCGGTCGGCCGGCTGGCCGAGGTCGACGACCGCGGTCAGGACGTCGACCGCGTCCGGTGCCGCCCGCAGCTCGCGGGCGGTCGCGTCGAGTGCGGCCTCGTCGCGATCGAGGATGACGAGGTCGATCCCCATTGCGGCGATCTGGCGGCAGTACTCGGCGCCGAGGCCGGTCCCGCCACCGGCGACGAGTGCACGCGGCCCGTACCGGTCCACGAATCTCGCACGATCGACGGGCGGCAGCTCTGCGTGGGCGTCGGGCATGGGCCGCACGGTACCGGCTGCGCGCCCCACCCAACCCTTTCGGCGTGAGTACGCGGTGCCAGGGCACCGCGAAGTCACGCCGAAACGTGGAGCGGGGTCCGGCGAGGGCGTGCTCGTCATATCCGGCGCGGGCGACGGAGCGGAACGGGCAGGCTGTCGGCATGACGGACGCCGAGCGCCGACCCGGGTGGATGCTGGACGAGCTCGCGGACGCGGGCCGCGAGAACCTCGACCCCGATCACGTCGCTCGGTACGACGACAAGGAGCCCGCCGACGCCGGCGCCGAGGTCCGGTTACTGCAACGACTCGGGCTGGATGCAACCTCGACCCTGCTCGACGCGGGTGCCGGCACCGGACAGCTCGCGCTCGCGGCCGCCGCGGTCTGCGCACGCGTCATCGCCGTCGACGTCTCCCCTGTCATGCTCGCCCGGCTCCGGTCGACACGAGAGACCCGCAGCATCGTCGGGGTCGAGTGCGTCAACGCCGGCATGCTCACCTACGAGCACCGCGGCGCACCGGTCGACGTGGCGTACAGCCGCTACGCACTCCACCACCTCCCCGACTTCTGGAAGGCCGTCGCACTCACCCGGATCTACGACGTGCTTCGTCCCGGCGGCGTCCTGCGGCTGTGGGACATCGTGTACGGCTTCGATCCTGCCGACGCAGCCGTGCGGCTCGAGGCCTGGTGTGCGACGGGCGGCGAGAGCAACGAAACCGCGTGGACCCGCGACGAGCTCGAGGAGCACGTGCGCGACGAGCACTCGACGTTCACCTGGCTGCTCGAACCGATGATCAAGCGGGCCGGCTTCGTCATCGACGACGCTGAGTACTCCGACGATCAGATCTCCGCGCGCTACGTGGTGCGGAAGCCGCTCTCTCCCTAGGTGATGCGGAGCGCGGCCGTCTTCTCAGCCAGGACTGTGCCGCCGGCGCCGGTGAAGCGCGCCGTCTCCGTGAGCGACGTTGCCGTGCACGACGCGAACACCTCGACTCCGAGCTTGGCCTTGAACGTCCCACGGGACTCGAGGTTGGCGTGCTGCGCCACGGGATCCATGACCGGACAGCCCGCCGGAATCCCCGGCTGCGGACCCGCGAACTGCCCGAGCCATGTGAGCGTGACCGCCTGCGGCTGATGCGTGCAGTTCCGGGCCGTGACCTTCACGACTGCGCTTCCACCCGCGGCGACGTGACGCGGGTGGAACCGCAGCGAGGTGATCGAGACCACACACGTTGAGGCCTTCGGCGCCGAGGCCGACGCCGACGCCACGCCAGAAACGGTGGGTGACGCGCCGACGAACAGCGCCATCGCAATGACTCCCAGCACCACACGGCGTGTCACGGCGTCCCCCACGCGCTCGACTACGCAGAACGCTACGCCCCGAGCTCACGGTTGGGAAGACCTAGCTCCGGCGGTGATCCAGGACCTCAGGGTTGACCACGTTTGTCGGCAATCCGGCTGCGAACGCGTTGATCTGGTCGAAGACGTCGGCAAATTGGAGCTCCCACTCGTCGTGCGAGACGTAGCCGATGTGCGGCGTGCAGATGATGTTGTCCATCTGCAGCAGCGGGTCGCTCGGGTCGACCAACGGCTCTCGCTCGTACACGTCGACGGCCGCCGTCCCCGGTCGTCCGTGTTCGAGCGCATCGACGAGCGCGCCCGGCGCGATGAGCCCGGCGCGAGACGTGTTGACGAGCAACGCAGTCCGCTTCATGCGGGCCAGGTCGGCGCTCGTGACGATGCCGCGGGTCTGGTCCACGAGGCGCAGGTGCAACGAGACCACGTCGGAGTGCTCGAAGAACGCCTCGCGGCCGGCCGCGACCACGGCACCCTCGGCCTCCGCTCGCGCGGCGATGCCTCGCTCGCCCAGAACACGACGTCCATGCCGAAGGCGCGCCCGTACGCGGCGACCACCTTCCCGATGCGCCCGTAGCCGTAGATGCCCAGCGTCTTCCCGATGAGTGAGTACCCGACGCTCTCTTGCCACCGCCCGGCCTTCATCGACGCGACCTGCTGCGGGATCCGCCGCATCCCCGCGATCACCAGCCCCCAGGTCAGCTCGGCCGCGGCGTAGGAAGCCGTGCCCTGGTGGAGGTCCGAAGCGACCACGATCCCGAGCGCGGTGCACGCGTCGATGTCGATGTGCGGGTACCCGCTGCGCTGGCTGATCAGGCGCAGGTTCGGGAGCCGTTCCAGGAGCTCGGCGCGGATCTGGGTGCGCTCCCGGATCAGGACGAGCGCCTCCGCGTCCCGGAGGCGGTCGACGAGCTCGTCGACGTCCTGCGCGTGGTCCGTCCACACCGTCACGTCGTGGTCCGCAAGCTTCGCGAAGCAGTCGAGCGTCCGGAGCGTGTCGAAGTAGTCGTCCAGGATCGAGACCTTCACGAGCTCTGCTACCGCACTCGGGCGATGAGCTCGATCTCGACCGCGATCCCGAACGGGAGGGCCGCCATCCCGACGGCCGAGCGCGTGTGCCGCCCGCGGTCGCCAAAGATCTGGACGAGCAGATCGGAGCATCCGTCGATGACCGCGGGTGTCTGGTTGAAGTCACCGCCGACGTTGACCATCCCGAACACCTTGACGATCCGCTCCACGCGATCGAGCGAACCCAGCTCGGCCTGCATCGTGGCGAGAATGGACAGGGCCGTGAGCCGGGCCGCGTTGCGACCTTCATCGAGCGTGAGATCGGTGCCGACCGCGCCGATGACCGTCGAGTTCCCGTCCGTCGGTCCGTGGCCGCCGACGTACAGCAGATCGCCCGACTGCACGCACGCGAGGTAGTTGCCCACCGGCGGGAACAAGGGCGGCAACGTGACGCCGAGCTGCTCGAGTCGTGCGTCGATCGAACCCGTCGTCATCAGAGATCGACTCTAGGGCGAGCCGCGCCGACGGGCTTCGAGGGCGTCGACGGTGAGCTGCATGTGGCCGAGGTGCTGGTACAGCTCCTCGAGCAGGTGGAGGACGAGCGCGGCGTCGGACTCGTCCGCGTCCTCCAGCGTCTTGCGCACTGCATGATTCGCCGGGCTCGCCTCCCCCGCGTCCAGGCTGCGGATGTCGGCGGTGACCTGATGCTGCGTCGCGGCGATCAGCGCGTGGAGATCCGCGACCGTCGCAGTCGCGGTGAACTCCGAGTCGCGCACCCGGGTCGACCGCCGCCCGAGGCCCACGCACCCGAGCCAGAACTCGCTCACGCCGCAACAGTGCGTGATCAACGCGGCGACCGAGTTCGTCTCCGGGCCGAAGGGCCGCTCGTTCACCAACGGGTCGCCCAACCGGTCGACGGCCGCGAGCATCTGCGAGAACGCCAGGCGGACGTACGTCTCGGCGGTACCCGGTGCGAGATCCATCAGCCCGCCGCGCCCGGTCCCACGAGGTTCGGCCGGCGCGCCCGGCTGTGCTGGACGAGGAGGAAGATCGCGATGCCGGCGAGGAGCAGCGCCACGCCGAGGGCGAAGAACGGCCACGGGCTCCACTCGTCCGTGCAGCTCGTGCCACCTCCACGCGTCGCGTCGCACACGGTGCCCGGGCCGTCGCGGTTCAGGTACGCAACGTAGAAGAGCGGCACCGAGAGCCCGGACAGGAACCCGGGAACGCCGACGATCGAGGTGCGCCGGGTGAGCAGCACGATGAACGCGACGCCCGCGATCGGCAGCACGAAGATCCCGATCGTCAGGATGCTCAGGACGCCCAGTGACGCCGCGATGCCGACCAGCAGCCAGGCACCGAACCACCCCCAGCGGGACACGGTTGGAGCCTACGCTGCCGGTCCATGGGGACGGCGCAGGCGAACGACGGCACGAGGATCGAGTACGTGGAGTCCGGGGACGGCCCCGCGCTCGTCCTCGTCCACGGCATCACCGAGAACCACCACGCGTGGGACCCGGTCGTTCCCGCGCTCGACGAGCACTGGCGGGTCGTGTCGGTGGACCTGCGCGGGCACGGCGCGTCCGAACGCCACGCGCCCTACGACCCGATCACCCTCGCCACCGACGTGCTCGCGGTGGTCGAGGACGCGGGCCTCGATGCGCCACTCCTCGTCGGTCACTCGCTCGGTGGCGTCGTGGTCAGCGTGTACGGCGGTGCGGGCTACCCGTCCCGCGCGATCGTCAACGTCGATCAGCCCATCGCGCTCGGCGGGTTCAAGGACGCGCTCGAGCCGCTCATCCCGATGTTGCAGGGCAGCCGCGAAGAGTTCGACACCGCCGTCGGCATCATCTTCGAAGTCCTCGACGGCCCGCTGCCCCCAGCCGAGCGCGCGCGCCTGAACGAGCTCTCGAGCCCCGAGCCCGAGGTGGTCCTCGGGATCTGGAGCACGGTCTTCGACACGTCCGCGGAGGACCTCGACGTGCTCGCCGCGAGCCTCGCGAGCGGGATCGACGTGCCGTACCTCGCCCTGCACGGGAGCGATCCCGGCGCCGAGTACCTCGACTGGCTCCCCGCGATCGTGCCGACCACGGTGTTCGAGATCTGGCCCGACGCCGGTCACTACCCCCAGCTCACCAAGCCCGACCGCTTCGTCCGGCGGCTCGTCGAGTTCGACCCCGCGCGCTAAGCCGTCTTCTTCTTCGGCGGGGCCTTCTTCGCCGCGGCCGGCTTCGCCTTCTTCGCCGTGCTCTTCGACGCGGCCGCCTTGCGCGGTCGCGACTTGGCCGTCGAGCGACTCGGGCTCGCGGTCACCTCCGCATCGTCGTCCTCGTCCGCAGCAGTCGCGTCGTCGCGGCCCACGCGCTTGAGGCTCGCTTCCAGCGCGGCCATGAGGTCGAGCACCTTGGCGGGGGCCTCCGGCTCGGGCTGGGCGACGATCTCCTGACCCGCGGCCTTCTGGTCGATGAGCTCGAGCACCTGCTCGCGGTACTCGTCGTGGTACTTCTCGGGCTCGAAGTCCCCCGAGAGCGTCTCGACGAGCTGGGTCGCCATCGCGAGCTCGCGCTCGCTGACCTCGACGTCGTCGCCCGGGAGCCCTTCGAGCTTCTCGCGCGCGACGACCTCGTCCGCGTAGCGCATCGTCTCGACGCACAGCATCCCGTCGAGCGGCCGGATCGCGACGAGGCGTTCCTTCGCGCGGATCACCACGCGACCCACAGCCACCTTCTGGAGCCGGATCATCGCGTCGACGAGCAGCTTGTACGGCTTCTGCGCCTTCTCGTCCGGGAGCACGTAGTACGGCGAATCGAAGTAGATCGGGTCGATCTCGTCGAGGTCGACGAAGTCCTCGATCTCGATGGTGTGGCTCGCCTTCGGCGCCAGCGCGTCGAGCTCGGACTTCTCGACGACGACGTAGCGGCCCTTCTCGATCTCGTAGCCCTTGACGATCTTGTTGGGCGGCACCTCCTCACCGGTCTGCTCGGAGATCCTCCGCAGCCGGATGCGCGAGCCGGTGTCCTCTTCGAGCTGGTTGAACGAGACGTCGCGGCTCTTGGTCGCCGGGGTGAGCTTCACCGGGACGGTCACGAGCCCGAAGCTGATGGATCCGGTCCAGATCGTGGTGGGCACGGCGGGGAACCTCCGGCGAGTGGAACTGCTGGTCGGACGCTGGGCCACTAGGTTCGCGCAGTGGACGAGGTCCGGGTCGAGATCGAGGGTCGGCAGCTCACGCTGTCCAACCTGGAGAAGGTCTTCTACCCCGCTTCCGGGTTCACGAAAGCCGGGGTCGTCGACTACTACGCCCGGATTGCGGGCGTCATGGTCCCCCACCTGGCCGGGAAGGCGGTCACCCTCGTGCGGGCCCCGGACGGCGTGGACGGCCAGCGGTTCTTCGAGAAGCGGTGCCCGCCGTCCGCCCCCGGCTGGGTGCGCAGCGGGGGAAAGCTCGGGTCCTGCGTCATCGACGACGCGCCGACCCTTGTCTGGCTCGCCAACCTCGCTGCGATCGAGCTCCACACCCACCAGCACTTCGTCGACGATCCCGTGCGCCCGCACGCGGTCGTCTTCGATCTCGATCCGGGTCCGCCGGCGGGCGTGCTCGACTGCGCCCGGGTCGCGCTGGACCTGCGTGCGCTCCTCGACCGGCTCGGACTCGTCGCGTGCGTGAAGACCTCCGGGTCGAAGGGCCTGCACCTCAGCGTGCCGGTGAACGACCCCGCCGACGACATCACGGATGAGACCACGAAGACGTTCGCACGGGCGATCGGCCAGGTGCTCGCGGAGGCCGGCCCGGACCGGGTCACCGTGTCGATGGCGAAGAACCTCCGGCCCGGCAAGGTGTTCGTCGACTGGAGCCAGAACGACGCGAACAAGACGACCGTCGCCGCCTACTCGTTGCGGATCCGGCCCGAGCCCACGGTCTCGACCCCGGTGACCTGGGACGAAGTGTCCGACGCGCTCGACGCAGGCGACGAAGGCGCGCTGACGTTCGAGACGGCCGCGGTGCTCGCCCGGATCGAGACCATGGGTGACCTCTACGCTGCTGAACCTCAGCGAGCAGCAGGCGCTCCCCGAGCTCGCGTGACCCGGCGCTAGCCTGCGCGCCGTGGAGCTCACCGGCAAGGTCGCCATCGTCACCGGAGCGAGTCGCGGTGTGGGTGCCGCGACCGCCATCGCGCTCGCATCGGAGGGGGCGCTCGTCGCGTGCGCGGCTCGGGCCACCGATGCGTCTCCCCTCCCCATTCCCGGCACGCTCGACGACACCGTCCGCCGGATCGACGCCGCCGGCGGCCGGGCGATCGCGGTGCCGACGAACCTCGCCGACGACGCGAGCGTCGCCGCGATGGTCGCGACCACGGTCGAGCAGCTCGGCCCCGTCGACATCCTCGTCAACAATGCAGCCATCACGTTCCCGGGCGACCTCGAGCTCCCGATGAAGCGCTTCGACCTCATCTTCGACGTGGACCTCCGGGCGCCCGTCATCGCGACGCAGGCCGTGTATCCCGGGATGGTCGAGCGGGGCGTCGGTGCCATCGTCAACGTGTCCTCGGCGGCCGCGCTCAACGCGTATCCCGGCCAGATGGCCTACGGGATGGCCAAGGCCGCGCTCGAGCGCTTCACCGCGTCCGCGGCGGAGCTGCTGCGCCCGCACGCCATCCCGGTGAACACGTTCCGCATTGACATCCCGGTCGCGTCGGAGGGCTTCCTCGCCGCACTCCCCGACTTCGACCACTCCGACTGGGAGCCGCCGGAGGTCGCCGCCGAGGGGATCCTCTGGATGCTCGCCCAACCGACCTCGTACACGGGCAACAACGAGGGCATGGCACACCTGCGGGCGGAGCACGGGATCATGCCGAGTCGGGCCGCGCGGCCTCACGTGCAGATGGCGGGGATGGTCACGAAGTCAGAGATCGGCCGCGGCATCGTCACGCGTTAGCTCCTTGCGCTCGTCGCGGCGCAGCCACCACGCGAGCACACCGATGATCGCGAACAGGAGGAACGCGAGCAGCACGAGCTTGCCGCGGATCCCCATCGAGCCGCCGGACGTCGCGGCAACCGGACGACTCTGCATCACGAAGTTGCCGAGCACGACGCGCGCGGCACGACCGTGCGTCGGTGGTGTCAGCACTGCGGTCAGCGTGTGGCGACCCGGGTCGACCGAGCTCACGTCGATGACGGCGTGGTTCCCGGTCGCGCCCGACCAGTCCGCCGCCGTCGTCAGCACCTGTCGGTCGTCGAGCCAGACCGCCAGCTGCGCGCCCGGGCCGGGTGCGGTGAAGCGGTCGTCGAACTGGATCGCGAGGTCACCGGGGTCGCGGTTGAACGCGACCTGCCAGAGCCGCTGACCCGGCGCGGTCAGCACCACGCCGTCGGGGAGACGGGAGGTCGACGGGCCCCGGAGCGGCTCCACGTCGAGGTGCTCCTGGCTCTGCACCCGCGGGACCGTCGTCCCGACCGCCTCGAGGTCCAGCTCGCGCGCCGGATCGACGTCGCCGTCGGGCCGCACCCAGTCCTGGCGGAAGAAGCACACACCGCAGTCCGGTGGCTTCCCGAGGAGGGGCGACCACGCGAAGCCGACGTCGGCGGCGAGATCATTCGCGGACGCGGTGTACCAGCTCACCGGGTAGCCGTGCCGGGCGATCAGGTTGTCGATGCTGAGCTCGCCGAACTGCGCGGGGTCGAGCTGCACGTCGAGGACCGACTGCAATGACGGGAACGTGCCGTACCGCTCGCCGGTGATCGAGAAGTAGTTGTCGACGAAGGTCTGGTCCGGCGCGCGTCCGATCGAAAGCAGCGGGAGATAGCCCTCGAGGTGGTTCGCCGCGCCCGGCAGCTGGGCGAGCACGTTCTCCGGCGAGTCCAGCAGCGTGAGCTGCGCGGGTGGCCGGTCGAGCGCGATCGCGGCGACGGTCGCCACCTTGGCGCCGTGGCTGTGGCCGATGAGATGGATCCGACCGCCGTCCGCGAGGAACTGCGGCCCGATCACCTGGCCCAGTGCGGCCGCCAGCCGTTGCCCGTTCAGATCGGTCTTGGCCTCGGACTTCCACGCGTCGAACGGCGAGAGCGCGGTCGCGGAGTCGTCGAGCCAGGAGAAGCCGAGGACCGTCGCCTTCGGGTCGTCGCGGGTGATCGCGGCGGCGAGGGGAAGGAAGTTCGTGAACATGCCCTGCCCGAGCGAGTTGACCGCCTGTGGCGCCCACGCGAGAAGCACGCCGGGACCGCGGTAGTGCTGCACCGCGGCCAGGTAGCCGGGCGCCCAGCCGTGGACCAGCACGTAGAGGTCCCCGGACTGCACCGAGCCGGGCGCGACCGGCACGAAGGTCGTGCCGTTCCAACGCCCGAGCCGGCTGATGGGCGGCACCTCGGGCGCCGGTCGGTACGCGAGGGCGTGATCGGCCGGCGGCGAGTCCGCCCCGGAGCACCCGGCAGCCAGGAGCGCCAGCCCGACGAGCACCAGCGTGACGGCTCGACGAAACCCCCGCGGCCCGTGCTTCACGCGCCGAGAGTACGTGGTACTCAGGGTGGGTGAGCGACGCCCGGTCACCCCGCGACTCCCAGCGCAGCCGCGTCTACCGGGCCGAGACGCCGGTGGGCGGCGGCCGGCTGCCCCACCTCGACCAGTGCGCCGCGTTCGTCGACGAGGTCGTCGGCTCTCTCTGGTGGACGGCGCGCTTTCCCGAGCACGGCCTCGCGGACGTCCCCCGGCTGCGACCCGGCCAGGGCGCGCGTCAGGCCTTCTACCGCGAGGACCCGGGCCGCCCGACGATCACGCTCCCGCGCCGGTACCGCACCACCGGCGTCGTCATCCACGAGCTGTCGCACTGGGCGTTGAAGAACGCGCACGACCTCCCGGTGCACGGCCGCACGTTCACGCGGCTGCTGCTCGACGCGACCGAGGAGTTCGGCGGCGCGGGCCGGGCCGAGCGTCTCGCGGCGGGCTTCGCGGAGCACAAGGTCCACGTCGGGAAGCCCGCGCGGCTCGGCCCCGACGGTCGCTGGTCCTACGACTGGGACGAGCGGCTCCGGCTCGGGAGGGACAAGGCGCTCACACTCCGCTACGGCACCGACGGCGAGGTGACCGGCATCCTCACCTCACGCGCGCACGCGAGCGCCACCCTGCGCCTCGCCGACGGCACCCTCGTGCGCGTCCGCGAGCGCGACGTCTGGTCCGTCCGCCCCGCCTGACCCCCGTACCAGATCACGTTTTGGCGTCGCTACTTCACCGCCGAGGTGAAGGAGCGACGCCAAAACCGAGTGGGAAGGGTCAGGAGAGGCGCTCGACGATCATGGCCATGCCCTGGCCGCCGCCGACGCACATGGTCTCGAGGCCGATCGTCGTGTCGGAGTCCTCGAGCCCGTTGAGCAACGTGTTCATGATGCGGGCGCCGGTCATGCCGAACGGGTGGCCGAGCGGGATCGCGCCGCCGTTGACGTTGAGCTTGTCGTAGGGGATGTCGAGCTGGCGGGCCGACGGGATGATCTGCGCCGCGAACGCCTCGTTGATCTCGACCAGGTCGATGTCGGCGATCGTCATCCCGGCGCGCTTGAGCGCCTGGCGGCTGGCTTCGATCGGGCCGAGGCCCATGATCTCCGGGTCGAGCCCCGTGACGCCGCTCGACACGATCCGCGCGAGCGGCGTGATGCCGAGCTCCGCGGCCCGGGTGTCGCTCATGACGATGACCGCGGCCGCACCGTCGTTCAGCGGGCACGCGTTGCCCGCGGTCACGCGACCGTTCGGACGGAACGCGGGCTTGAGCGACGCGAGCTTCTCGAGCGTCGTGTCGGGGCGGGGCCCGTCGTCCTTGGTCACGACGGTGCCGTCGGTCGTGGTGAACGGCGTGATCTCACGCTCGAAGAAGCCCCGCGCGATCGCCGCGCCGCACCGCTGCTGCGACAGCAGTGCGTACTCGTCCATCTCCTCGCGCGAGACGTCCTCGACCTCGGCGACGTTCTCCGCGGTCTCCCCCATGTCGATGTAGACGTCGGGTAGGCCCTCGGTGGCCGTCCAGGTGCCCTGGTCACCGGCGGCACGCGCCACCGACCGCTCGTGCGCGCCGGCGAACTTCGGGTTCTGTGTGTTCGGGGTGTGGTCCGAGCTGCCGCCCACCATGAACCGGCTCACCGCTTCGACGCCCGCCGCGATGAACACGTCGCCCTCGCCGGCCTTGATCGCGTGCGCGGCCATCCGCATGGTCTGCAACGAGCTTGAGCAGTACCGGGTGATCGTGCACCCCGGGACGTTGCGCATGCCCGCGAGCACCGCCACGACCCGGCCCATGTTGAAGCCCTGCTCGCCACCGGGCAGCCCGCAGCCGAGCATCAGGTCGTCCACCAACGCCCGATCCAGCTCGGGCAGCTTGTTGAGGGCGACGTCGACGATGAACGCCGCCATGTCGTCCGCACGTTCGTTGACGAGCGAGCCTTTGAAGGCACGGCCGATCGGGGTGCGGGCGGTGGCGACGATCACGGGCTCGGGCATGGGGGCTCCTGGTTCGACGGGCGGCTGCGAGGCTACGTGACGGCCTCGGGTCAGTCGATGCGGCGCAGCTCCTTGCGGTAGCGGGCGCCGTTGTGCACGTAGTTGGCCGCACCGAGCGCGATCATCAGCTCATAGTCCACCGCGTCCAGGCGCAGCCGGGCCGGGACCCCGAGGGCCATGGCCCGGCTCGGGACCTCCATGTCGTTCGGCACCAGCGCGTTGGCGCCGACGAGCGCTTCGCTGCGGACGATCGCCCGGTGCAGCACGACCGACCCCGAGCCGACCAGCGACCGGTCCTCCACCGTGCAGCACTCCAGGTGGGCGAGGTGGCCGATCACACAGTCGTCGCCGATGACCGTGGGGTGCATCGGCGTCGTGTGCAGCACGGTCCCGTCCTGGATGGACGTGCGAGCGCCGATCGAGATCCTCCCGTAGTCGCCGCGAAGGACGGCTTGGGGCCAGATGGTGGACTCGGGCCCGATGGTGACGCTCCCGATCACCGTGGCGTCGGGATGCACGTACGCCGTCGGGTCGATCTCCGGTACCTGTACTCCGAGCGCATAGATGGGCATCTGCTCACGGTATCCGGGGGCGGTACCTTGGGGGCGTGCTCGATGCCACGGCGTTCGCGGAACACACGAAGCGACTCGGTGAGGACGGCTACACGATCGTCGAGGACGCGATCGAGCCCGATCTCGTCGAGGAGCTGTCGACCAACCTGCGCGACCTCGAGTCGTTCTTCGAGGTCGCGCCGGCCGGGAACTCGTTCGAAGGCGCGCAGACGCTCCGGGTCTACAACCTCCTCGCGCTCGGGCGGGTGTGGGAGCGCGTCCCGGTGCACCCGAACGTGCTGCCCCTCATCGAGAGCGTGCTCGATCCCGGGTGCCTCATCTCGTCGCTGAGCTCGATCACGATCCTCCCGGGTGAGGTCGCGCAGCCCATCCACGCCGACGACCAGCTGCTCCCGATCCCGAAGCCGCACGTCCCGACGGTCTGCAACTCGATGTGGGCGCTCACCGACTTCACCGAAGCGAACGGTGCGACCCGGCTCGTGCCCGGCTCGCACCTCTACGACCACTCGCCCGAGTACGGCCACCCGTATGACTCGATCGCCGCGGAGATGCCCCGCGGCAGCGTTCTGATCTGGCACGGAAGCCTCTGGCACGGCGGTGGCGCGAACACGACGGACGCGCCGCGCGTCGGGATCGCGATGAACTACTGCGCCGGCTTCATCCGTCAGCAGGAGAACCAGCAGCTCGGGATCCCGCGCGACGTCGCGGCCCGCTTCGAGCCCCGCCTGCGCGAGCTCGTCGGCTACAGCGTGTACAACGCGCTCGTCGGCCACATCAACAAGCACAGCCCGGTCGAGCTGCTCGACGCGGTCTCGCCGGATCCCTCGGACCCGACGTCGTTGTCCATGGTCTGGGACGCGCTCACCTAAGTGGCCGAAGCCGTCCCGGGTCCCGAGACCAGCGAGCACGGCACCAAGCGGGCGATCGTCGCCGCGTTCCTGGCCAACCTCGGGATCGCGGTCGCGAAGTTCGCCGCGTTCCTGATCACCGGGTCCACCTCGATGATGGCGGAGTCGATCCACTCGGTCGCCGACACCGGCAACCAGGGGCTGCTCTTCCTCGGCGGCGCGCGCTCCCACAAGCCGGCCGACGAGCAACACCAGTTCGGGTACGGCGCGGAGCGGTACTTCTGGGCCTTCGTCGTGGCGCTCGTGCTGTTCTCACTCGGCGCGATGTTCTCGCTCTACGAAGGCATCGGGAAGCTGCTCAACCCCCACGAGCTCGAGTCGCCCGCGGTCGCGTTCGTCGTGCTCGCGGTCGCGGCGGTGCTCGAGAGCCTCTCGTTGCGCACCGCGATCCGCGAGTCGACGCCGCATCGGGGCAACCTGTCCTGGTGGCAGTTCATCCGCCGCACGAAGACGCCGGAGCTGCCGGTGGTGCTGCTCGAGGACGTCGGCGCGCTCTTCGGCCTGGCGTTCGCGGTCGTCGGTCTCGGCTTGGCGACCATCACGGGCGACACCCGCTACGACGCGATCGGCAGCATCGTCATCGGGTTGCTCCTCGGTGCGATCGCGATCGTGCTCGCGATCGAGATGAAGAGCTTGCTGATCGGTGAGTCCGCGGGGCGCCGGACGGATGCCGCGATCCGCGCCGCGATCGACGCGAGCCCCGAAGTCCGGCGGATGATCCACCTCCGCACCCTGCAGCTGGGCCCGGACGAGCTCCTCATCGCCACCAAGCTCGACATCGACGCGCCCGATACCGCGCACGCTCGCCGCGGCGATCGACGCGATCGAGGTGAGGATCCGTGCCGCGGTGCCGACCGCCCACCTGATCTACGTCGAGCCCGATCTCTTTCGCACGCGACGTCGGGCACCGGCTCCGCCTGATCCGGTCCGCTCACCACTCGAAGAACTCGAAGGTGACGGCGAGCCGGCCACCGAACCGCTCACCCGCCGCCTCCGCCATGCCGCGGAGGAACGGCGCCGGGTCGGCCATCCCGTCCGCCCCGAGTCCGGCCAGGTACGCCTCGTGCGCCGCGCAGTGACGCGATCCCACGGTCGATGGTGTAGGTGACGTCGACGGCGTGCGTCGGGAACGGCGACGCGTTCGACGAAGATCCGGCGCGGCACCGCGCCAGCGGCTCGAGCCCTTCGTCGAGCAGCTCCGGGAACACCCACCGGTTGCCGGCATCGCGGGCCGCGTCGATCGCCGCGAGCCCGACGTTGCGATGGTCCGCCATGTTCAGACCGGACCCGCCCCAGGTGAAGTAGTGGTTCGACGTGATCAGGATCTCCGGGCGGTAGCGCCGGATCATTCGGGCCAGGTCGCGGCGCAGGTCCAGGCTGTACTCGATCAGCCCGTCCTGGTGATCGAGGAACTCGACCGTCTCCACCCCGACCCGCGCGGCCCCGCGGCGCTCCTCCTCCCGGCGCAGCGGCCCGCAGTCCAGGGGATCCATGCCGTCGATGCCCGCCTCCCCTGCCGAGGCGAGGACGTACGTCAGCTCCTTGCCCTGATCGGTGAAGTGGGCGATCGCGCTGGCCCCGCCGTACTCGAGGTCGTCCGGGTGGGCGACGATCGCCATGCCCCGCGCCCAGTCCTCCGGGAACGGCTGCAGGTCCGGCAGCTCGGGTGCGTCCAGCTCGCCATCAGTCATGGCGGCACGGTAGTGGGACTGCTGGTGCCCCTCGTGTCACACCGGTGTCGTGGCGCGGGGCAGACTGCTTCTCCATGACGACCATTCTTGGCATTGACATCGGCGGGACCGGCATCAAGGGCGCGCCGGTGGACCTGGAGAAGGGAACGCTCGCGGCGGACCGGCTCCGCATCCCGACACCTCCCGGGGGCTCGCCCGGGGACGTCGCCCGCGTCGTCGGCGAGATCGTCGCCCACTTCGACACGACCGGCCCGATCGGGTGCACGTTCCCGGCGGTCGTGCAGCGCGGCGTCGCACTGACGGCGGCGAACGTCGACCGCTCGTGGATCGGCACCGACGCGCAGGCGCTGTTCGAGGACGTGGCCAACCGCCCGTGCATCGTCATCAACGACGCCGACGCGGCCGGCATCGCCGAGGTCGAGCACGGTGCCGGCAAGGGCCGCACCGGAACGATCGTGATGATCACGCTGGGCACCGGCATCGGCAGCGCGCTCTTCGTCGACGGCCAGCTGGTCCCGAACACCGAGTTCGGGCACCTGGACATCCGGGGCAAGGCTGCCGAGCTGCGCGCCTCCGAGAAGGTCCGGGAGGACAAGGGCCTGAGCTGGGGGAAGTGGGCCAAACGCCTGAACGAGGTCCTCGCGCACATCGAGGCGCTCCTTTGCCCGGACCTCATCATCGTCGGCGGCGGCGTGAGCAAGAAGAGCGCGAAGTTCCTGCCGCTGCTCAAGACGCGGGCCGAGATCGTGCCCGCCCAGCTGCTGAACGAAGCCGGCATCGTCGGCGCCGCCGTCGCCGCACAGACGGGAGCGAAGTCATGAGCAAGGTCATGGACGAAGCCACCGCCGTCACCACCGCCGGCGAGGTCCGCGGGAAGCACCGCGACGGCGTCAACGTCTTTCGCGGCATCCCGTTCGCGGCGCCGCCGATCGGCACGCGGCGGTTCCGACCGCCGGTCCCGCCGACGCCCTGGGCCGGTGTGCTCGACGCGACCGCACGCGAGCCCGGTGGCCCCGCAGCTGCCGTCCCCACTCGAGACGATGCTCGGCGCGCCGCCCCCCAAGTGGGACGAAGCGCAGTGCCTGACCCTCAACGTGACCACCCCCGGCCTCGACGCCGCAAAGCGTCCCGTGATGTTCTGGATCCACGGCGGCGCGTTCGTGAACGGCGCGGGTTCGAGCCCCATCTACGACGGCACGAAGTTCGCGAGGCGCGGTGACGTCGTCGTCGTGACCGTCAACTACCGACTCGGTGCGTTCGGCTTCCTCCACCTGGACGAGGTGTTCGGCGCCGAGTTCGCCGGTTCGGGCAACGCCGGGATCCTCGACCAGGTGGCCGCGCTGGAGTGGGCGCGCGACAACATCGAGGCGTTCGGCGGCGACCCCGACCAGGTCACCATCTTCGGCGAGTCCGCGGGCGGGATGAGCGTCGGCACGCTGCTCGGGATGCCTCGTGCCGAAGGCCTGTACCACCGAGCCATCGTCGAGTCCGGCGGCTCGTCGTTCGCGCTGCCGAGCACCCGCGCCACCGCGACCGCCCGCGAGGTGCTGGAGCTGGCGGGCGTCACGACGGTCGAGGCGCTCGAGGTGGTGCCCGCCGAGACGATCCTCGCGGCGCAGGGCGAGCTGCTGAAGCGCGGCGCCCGGACCGACCTGGCGTTCCAACCCGTCGTCGACGGCAACCTGGTGCCCGAGACCTCCCGCTCCAGACCATCGCGACGGGCACGACCGGCAACGTCGCCACGATGGTCGGCACCACGGCCGACGAGATGACGCTCTTCCTCGCGCTGGAGCTCGGTGTCGGCTCGATCGACGACGACGCGCTCAACCGCCAGATGCAGAAGCTCTTCGGTGATCGCGCCGCGTCCGTCATCGACACCTACCGCGGAATCGCAGTGACGGCTCCCCCGCCGACCTGCTGATCGCGGTCTCCACGGACCGCGTGTTCCGCATCCCGGCGATCCGGCTCGCCGAAGCGCAGGCCCGTCAGGACCGGCCCTCGTTCATGTACCTGTTCACGTGGGCGACGCCGGTCATGGACGGCAAGCTCAAGAGCTGTCACGCGCTCGAGCTGCCGTTCGTGTGGGACTGCGTCGACGCGCCGGGCCTCGGCATGCTGACCGGTCACGGTCCCGAGCGGCAGGCCATCGCGGACGCGATGCACGCGGCCTGGATCTCGTTCGCCCGCACCGGCGACCCGGGGTGGGCCGCCTACGACCTCGACCGCCGCGGCGACGAAGCGCTTCGACGAGACGACCGAGACCCTCGACGACCCCCGGGGCGACGAGCGCGCCCTCTGGGACTCCGTCGGCCAGCCCGTCCTCTAGCTTCTCGGCCCGCTCGACCGCGCCAGGCGCGGTTCAACGGGACGAGAACGGTTCTGGAGGCGCGCTACTGGATGACCGAGCCGCCGTCGACGGCCAGGGCGTGGCCGACGACGAAGCTCGCGGCGTCCGAGCACAGCCAGACGATGCCGGCCGCGATCTCCTCGGGGCGACCGAGCCGGCGCATCGGCACCGCGTTGCGCATCATCTTCTCGATCTTCTCGTCGCCGCCCATGAAGCCCTCGAGCATCGGCGTCCGGGTGCTCCCGGGACAGATGCAGTTGATCCGGATCCCCTGCGCCGCGTACTCGAGCGCGCTGCGCACGTGTGAGGCCCACCACGCCGTGCTTGCTCGCGACGTAGGCCGGCAGCCCGGCGAAGCCGACGAGGCCCGCGCCCGGACGCGACGTTCACGATCGACCCGCCGCCCTGGCTCAACATGACCGGGATCTCGTTGCGCAGGCAGTAGAAGACGCTGTCGAGGTTGAGCGAGATCGTCCGGTGCCAGTCGTCCATGTCGTAGTCCGCGGTGAGGCCGCCCGCGACCCGTCGTGCCCGCGTTGTTCACCGCGTAGTCGAGCTTCCCGAACGCCGCGACCGTCGCCGCCACCATCGCGGTCACCTCGGCCGGGTTCGTCACGTCGGTCCGGACGAAGAGCGCCTCGGTCCCGTCCGCGCCGACGAGATCGACCGTCTCCTGGCCACCGAGGTCGTCGACGTCCGCGACCAGGACGCTCGCACCACCTTCGGCGAACGCGACCGCAGTGGCCGCGACCCAGCCCGGAGCCGCCGCCGGTGACCAGCGCGACCTTGCCTGCGAACGGGCCCGCTGCCATCGGTCATGCGAAGAACTCCCCGCCGTTCACGTCGAGCGACTGGCCGGTGATCATGCGGGACATCCCCGACGCGAAGAACACGATCGCCTCGGCGATGTCCTCCTGCGGCGGGATCTCGCCGAGCGGGATGTCCGCCGTGATCTCCGCGACCACCTCGTCGGGCGAGACGTCGCGCGAGCTCACCTGCCAGTCGACGTAGGTCTGCACGTTCGGGCCCCAGATCCAACCCGGCACGACGGCGTTCACCCGGATCCGGTACGGCGCGAGGTCGATCGCCATCGACTTGGTCGCGGTCAGCAGCGCGCCCTTCGACGTGGAGTACCCGCCGTCGTTCGGCCGGATCAGGCGGGCGCTCATCGACGCGATGTTCACGACCGAGCCACCGCCGCGCACCTTCATCGCCGGGAAGCACGCCTGCGCGAGCTGCAGCGGGCCCCAGAGGTTGACCTCGTAGACCTTGCGCCACAGGCCGAGGTCCGCGGCCTCGAACGGCTCGGACTTGTCGCCGCGGAACGCGCTGTTGACGAGCACGTCGATGCCGCCGAGCTCCGTCGACCACCGTCTCGGCGATGCGGACTGCAGTCCTCGGCACTGGCGACGCTGCCGGGCACGACGAGCGCCTTCCCGCCGGCCGCGGCGATCTCCGCCGCGACCTCCTCGAGCCGGCTCTCGGTGCGGGCGACCAGGGCGACCGTCGCCCCCTCCCGGGCGAGTGCCACGGCGGCCGCCTTGCCCAGGCCGGCCCCGACGCCGGTGACGATCGCGACCTTGTCCGCGAGCAGCATGCGCTCCCCTCTCTCCCAGGACCTTCCCGGGATCTGGCAGGGTGTCAGGCGCGCCCGCCGGTGGGCAACCTGATGAGGAGCGACATGATCAAGCGCATCGCCTTCGTGGTTCGGAACCCGAGCCTCTCGATCGACGAATTCCACGCCCGCTGGCGCGGCCCGCACGCGGACCTCGTCGCCAAGAACGCGGCGGTCCAGGACCACATGCTCCGGTACGAGCTGAACCACCGGAAGCCGCGTGACTACGACCGCGCGGACTGCCCCTACGACGGTGCGTTCGTCCAGTGGTACGAGAGCATGGAAGCGGTCGAGGCGATGCGCTCCGACTCGCGCTGGGCCGAGATACCGAAGGACGCGGCCGCGCTGTTCGACGCGGACCAGACGCTCGAGATCTTCACCGGCGAGGAGATGGTGGTCATCGCGGGTCCCGACCAGCGCCCCGACCCGCTCACGAAGCTGGTGTGCGGCGTGCGCCGGAAGCCGGGCATGGACCGCGACGCGTTCCACAACTACTGGTGGGAGGTCCACGGCCCGCTGAACCGCGAGACCCCGGCGGTGCGCAAGTACTTCATCCGCTACGAGCAGAACCACCGGCTCGAGTCGGACTTCGCGCGCACCGACGTCGATCTCGAAGGCGTGACCGTCGAGTGGTTCCCCTCGACCCGCGACTTCTTCGGCATGGCGACCGACCCGGAGAGCCGCGACGTCATCCGCGCCGACGAGGAGAACTTCCTCGACGTCGACAACCTCACCTACATCCTCACCGACGCCGAAGAGGTCGTCTTCGACCACCGCTGAGGGTCAGAGGACGAGCTCGGCCATGGTGCGGAGGGTGTCGGCGTCGCCGTAGAGGAGCAGTGAGGTCACGCACGACTCCCGCCAGGCCTCGAGATCGTCGCGGATCTTCTCCTTCGGGCCGATGAGCGCGGTCTCCTCGATCAACGACATCGGCACGAGCGTGGCGGCCGCCTCCTTCTTGCCCTGGAGGTACAGGTCCTGGATCTCGCGGGCCTCAGCCTCATAGCCCATGCGGCCGAACACGTTGGCGTGGAAGTTCACCTCGCGCGCGCCCATGCCCCCGATGTAGAGCGCGAGGCACCGGGCGCAGGAACCCCGCCGCCTCCTCGACGTCGTCGTGGATGATCACGGGCGACCGTGGCCGCAACCTCGAAGGAGTCCGCGTCGCGTACTGCGCCGGGACGGGTGAAGCCCTCGGCCAGTGCGTCGCGGTAGAAGCCGTCGACGCGAGGTGAGAAGTAGATCGCGAGCCAGCCGTCGGCGATCTCCGCGGCCAGCGCCACGTTCTTCGGGCCCTCGGCCGCGAGGTAGATCGGCAGATCCTTGCGCAGCGGGTGGGTGATCGACTTCACCGGCTTCCCGAGGCCCGCACCGCCCGGGTACGGCAGCGTGTAGTGCTCCCCCGCGTACGAGACCGGCTCGTCCCGGGCGAGCACCTTGCGGATGATCTCGACGTACTCGCGGGTCCGGGCCAGTGGCTTCGGGTAGGGCTGGCCGTACCAACCCTCGACGACCTGGGGGCCGGACGCGCCGAGGCCGAGGATGAACCGGCCGTTGCTGAGGTGGTCCATCGCGATCGCAGCCATCGCCATCGCGGTCGGCGTGCGCGCCGCGATCTGGGCGATCGACGTCCCGAGCCGGATCGTGCTCGTCTGCGATCCCCACCACGCGAGCGGCGTGAGCGCATCCGACCCGTAGGCCTCCGCGGTCCACGCGGAGTCGAATCCGAGCTGCTCGGCCTCGGCCAGGAGCTCCGGCGCGTCGGCCGGTGGCCCCGCGCCCCAGTACCCGATCATGAACCCGAGCTTCAGCTGCTTCGACATGAGGCGGGATCCTAGGGGGCGGCCGACCGGGGGCCCGTCAGCGGGGTCGGACCCGGACCGAGGCGCGCACCTCGCCACCCACCATGAACCACACGGACAACGTCTCGCCGTCTCCGGGATCGACCACGAGCTCGGGCTCGTCACCGGGATCGATCCCGGCCCGGAACTCGATCTCGCACGGACCGATCCGGCGCCCGTCCAGCCAGCCCGCGAGCTCGTCCTCCACCGCGGACCAGTAGATCGCGTTGTTGACGTGGCCGAAGATGTCGAAGTCCGCGACCCGCAGCGGCCACGGCCGGCGCGCCGCACCCTCCGGCGGCGCGGGGTGCTGCAGTCGTGCGCTCACCTTGTGCTTGCGCACCGACTCGCCGTAGACCGCGAAGAACGACGGCGCGAGCGCCAGCGGCGTTCCGGTCTCGAGGTTCACGTAGACCCAGACCGCGCGGCGACCGCGCAGATCCCGCCTTCGAGCGCGCGGGTGTCGGCGATCGACGTCGACCGCTCGGCCCAGCGACCACCGACGCCCGAGCACCACGTGGTGAGCTCGACGTCCTCGTAGATCGCCGGGAGCCGGTGCACGTCGAGCTCCATCCGCCGGAGGATCCAGCCGCGACCGTGGTCGAGGTTCGCGTCCTCCGCATCATTCGTCGCGAGGTCCTGCAGGTACTTGGCCAGCGCGTCGAGGCGCAGCCGGCCCGTCATCGAAGCATCTCCGAGGAAGATCCGCCGCCCGGTCGTGAACGTGCGCTCCGGCATGAAGTCGTTCGTCCCCACGTCGGTCATGCGGCCACCGCCACCAACGCGGCCACGAGCTGGTCGACGTGGTCGGGGTGCCCGTTCGGGCCGAGGCCGCGCACGCGCGGCGGCAGCTCGAGCTGGACTCCACCTCCACGGGTCCGGTTCACCGGGTTCTCCGGATGCAGGCCCCGGAGCGCGAGCGGGATCTCGTCCAGGTCGTCGACGATCTCGTACCCCTCGAGCCCGGCCCGCAGCACCGGACCGACGCGCGCGGCGAGCTTCCGGTCCTGACCGCCGAGCAGCAGGCGGGTCCAGAACCCGTCCCGCCCGTACCCGTGGATCGACACGACCTGGTCCACGTGATCGAGGAAGCTCGCCAGCCCGACCGAGCACTCCGGCACGACGAGGTGCGACGGGAGGTGCCAGCGGAAGTCGTCGGGTTGCACGACCGTGTAGAGCGAGGCGCCCGCCGCCGCGGCGGCGCGGGTCGCGATCTCCGCGGTCGCCCGCTCGAGCGAGCCGCCGTGGATCGCCATGAAGCCGAAGCCCGACCGGAGCTCGACCCGTTCGGTCACACCGGGATGGGCGAGGAGGTCGGCGAACACCAGTGGGAGGCTACGCGTCGCGCTGCTGCTCACTCGGCTCTGGGCTGGTGCGGAACCGTTCAGCGCCGAACGGTGTGATGTCCATCGCCGGAGCCCGGCCCACCAGCTGCTCGGCGACGAGGTGCGCGCTGTACGGACCGAGGAGCAGGCCGTTCGCGCCGTGCCCGGTGCAGACGTGCGCGTTCTCCCAGCCCGGCAGCCGGCCGAGCACCGGCGCGTCGTCGGCGCTCACCGGGCGGAGGCCGGCCCGGATCTCGAGGAACGTCGCGTCGGCGAGCCCGGGGGCGAGCCGGAGCATCTCCCCGAACAGCTGGCGCATCCCGGAGGCGGTCGGCCGGGCGTCGAAGCCGGCGTCGGGTTCGACGGTCGCGCCGATCACCACGCGGCCGTCGGGCCACGGAACGATGTACTGGCTCAAGAGCGGGGACACGATCGGCCACGCGCTCGGTGTCGACGCCTTCCAGGCGGACGTGCACGATCTGGCCGCGCACGGGAACCACCGGGAGCATCACCTGCAGCTGGTCCGCGACCGTGGGCGTCCAGGCCCCGCCGGCGATCGCGACGGCGTCACACGCCAACGATCGACCGCCCGCCGTCACCACCCCGGTCACCCGGTCACCCTCCGCCAGCACGGTGTCCACGGCGTCCTCGGCGACGGTGAGCCCGGCGGCGGTCGCGGCGTCGAGGAGCGCGGCCGTCATCGATCGGCCGTCGACTCGCGCCGCGTGCCGGCTGTACCAGGCGTTGCGGATGTCGCCCAACCCGGGGAAGCGCCGCCGGGCCTCGTCCGTCGAGATCTCCTCGACCTCATCGGGACACCGCTCGCGCGCCAGTGCGATGTTCGCGGCGAAGAGATCGTCCTCCCACTCCCTGAACCCGACCCGCAGCAGTCCGGTGACGGCGTAGCCGGTGGTGCGGCGGCCCTCGGCCTCGAGGGCCGGCACGAGGGACCGGTAGTGCTCCCCGGCGCCCATCGCGAGCGCGAACCAGCTCGGGTCCGCCTGGCTCATCGTCTCGGGCGACAGGATCCCGGCGCCCGCGTCCGTCGCGCGCGACGCGATCGTGGCGGTCGACGAGCAAGACCCGGGCGCCGGAGGTCACCAGCTCGTACGCCAGCGCGGTCCCGACCAGTCCGCCCCCGACGACCGCGACGTCGTAGCCGTTCGCGTCACTCATCGCGGGTCACCGGCGCTTCGGATGCAGCCGTCGAGCCCGCCGCTACGCCGCCGCGCGCTTCTCGCGTCGCGCGTTCGCGGTCCCGACGTGCGTGCTCAGGTCGACGACGAGCCCGAGGATCACGAAGAACCACCCGAAGCCCGTGACGCCGTGCACCGGGGCGTAGACGACGGCCCAGGCGAGCGTCGTCCACGGCAACAGGATGAATCCCGCCAGGCCCATCCAGAAGTGGTCGAACGCGATGCTCATCCGGTCCGTGAACAACCAGATCGCGAAGATCGCCACCCGCGGCGAGAGCATCGCGAGCAAGGCAACGAGGCATCCGCATCCCATGGCGCGGGACTCTACCGCCCGGTCACAACCTCGAGGAGCCGATCGAGCTCGGCGATGTCCAGCGTCGTCGGGACCAGCACGAGCTCGTTGCACCCGGTCTCACCGAGCGCCTCGATCGTGTCCCGGAGCGCGCCCGCATCAGAGAGCCGGCAGAGCCCGGCCATCGCGGTCGCCGCACTGTCGCCGAAGTTCGAGAGGTAGTCGTACGCGTAGCCGAAGAGGCGCTCCCTCGCCCCGTCACCGAGGGCGAACCACGAGCTCGTCGCGAGCCACGGCGGCTCGGCCCGGCCCGCGGCCAGCCACGCATCCTCCGCCCGCCTGAACGTGGCGTCGACGCCCGCCGGATCGGGCGCGAGGTCCCAACCCGCGAGACCGTCGGCCCACCGCGCGCTCCGTGCGAGCGACAACGGGCCCATCGACGCCGTGAGCAGCGGCGGACCACCCGCTTGCACCGGCTCGGGACCGACCGGTGGGAGACCTTCGACCACAGTCTCGCCCCGCCACACCCGCTGCATCGTCGCGACCTGCTCGTCGAGGCGTGCGAAGCGCCGCTCGAACGGGATGCCCAACGCGGCGTAGTCCGATTCGCGACCGCCGACGCCCACGCCGACGGTCAGGCGTCCCCCGGAGAGCACGTCGATCGTCGCCATCTGCTTCGCGAACCGGACCGGGTCGTGGATGGGCAGGACCGCGACCGTCGACTGGATCCGCACGCGTTCCGTCGCGGCGGCCGCGAACGCCAGGGTCGCGACCAGCTCGTGACTCGGGTACGCGATCCGCTCGCCCACCGAGACGCTCGAGAACGGACCCTCGTCGACCCGTTCGCACCACTCCAGGATCGCGGCGCGGTCCGCGCCGCGCACGAACGACGGCAGCGTCAGCCCGATGTCCATCTCCCCGGTCGCTCCCTATGCGTTCTTGGGAACGTCCTTGAAGGGGGCGCCCTTGTTCGGGTCGGGCTCCTTGGGCAGGCCGAGCACGCGCTCGCCGAGGATGTTGCGCTGCACCTGGTCGGTGCCGCCGTAGATCGAGGGGCCGGGCGAGAACAGCGTCATCTCCTGCACGCCGCCGCCGTGCTCGGCGTCCGGGGCCATGAGCATCATCTCGGCCCCGAGGATCTGCGTCCCCACCTCGCGGTTCAGGCGCAGCATGTCGCTCATCATCAGCTTGGCCATGTTCGGCGCGCCGGCACTGGCGTCGCCGGCCCGGGCCCGCAGCGACGAGAACTTGCCGATCTGCTGCAGCGAGTACATGCGGGCGAGGTTCTGGCGCACGGTCGGGTCGCGCGACCCGGCCGGTGTCCTGCGCCAGCTTGATCAGGCTCTGGGCCATGTTGAGCCCGCCTCCGCCCGTCCCGCCGGTGCGCACCGTCCCGACGAGGTCGCCGACCCGCTTCTCGAGCTGGCCCGCCAGCGGGCCCGGGAACGCGGAGCCGGCGGCGCCGCTCCCGCCGCTGCCCAGCCCGGCCCGTTCGGCCGCGAGCGTCGTGTTCGTCACGGCCCAGCCGTTGTTCAGGCCGCCGATCATGTTCCAGTCGGGCACGCGCGCGCCGTCGATGAAGACCTCGTTGAACATCGCGCGCCCGGTCATCTCGCGCAGCGGCCGCACCTCGACGCCGGGCTGGTCCATCTCGAACGCGAAGTACGAGATGCCCGTGTGCTTCGGCGCATTCGGATCGGTGCGCGCGATCAGCATCCCGAGGTTGCAGATCTGCGCGGTCGACGTCCACACCTTCTGGCCGGTGATGACCCACTCGTCACCGTCGCGCTCGGCCTTGCACTGCAGCCCCGCGAGGTCCGAGCCCGCGCCCGGCTCGCTGAACAGCTGGCACCACGCGTCCTGACCGTTGAGGATCCGGGTCAGCCACAGGTCCTTCTGCTCGCGCGTGCCGTGCGCGACGATCGTCGGCCCGGCGAGCAGGTAGCCGAGCCCCGCGGGCGGGCCGATCGCGCCGGCCTTGGCCAGCTCCTCGTTCACGACGTTCGCGAGCCCGCGGTTGTACCCGCGACCGAAGTCGTCCTCGGGCCAGGTCGGCGCGGCGTAGCCGGAGCGCATGAGCCGCTCCCACCACTCCCCGACCGTGAGGTCAGGGTCCCAGCTCTCCGCCAGCCAGGTCTGCACCTGCTCGCGCACCATCTCGTCCGTGATCACTGCCATCGGGTCTCCTTCAGGATCCGTCGACGAGCTCGAGCACCAGGTCCGAGGGCCGCGCGATCACCGCGCGCTCGCCCCGGAAGACCACCGGTCGCTCCATCAGCTCGGGGTGGTCGAGCAACAGCGTCGACGACTGCGTCACGAGTCGTGTAGTCGCTCGCGTCGAGCCCCAGCTCCTTGAACTTCTTGTCCTTGCGCACCAGCTCGCCCGGCGGGTTCGGGATCGCGTCGACGATCCGCTCGAGCGTGGCGCGGTCGGGCGGCGCCTTGAGGTACTCGACGACATCGGTCTCGATGCCCCGCTCGGCGCAGGATCTCGAGCGCGCCGCGGGACTTGCTGCACGAGGGGTTGTGATACACGACGTATTCCACGGCCCGCAGGCTACCCACCCCCCGAGGCTGTCGCGGAGAACTTCGAGCTCCGTCCGCAGCGCGGCGAGATCGGCCTCGAACGCCGTGACCCGGGCCGCGAGCCCGTCGTCGGCGACCGGTGGCGCGACCGGTGCGGCGCTCGCCACCTCGCTCACCGGGTCGCGGCTTCCACTCGACCGGCGCGTCCTCCGGAACCGCGGCGGTGACCTCGCCGCCGGCTTCGGTGAGCAGCTCGCGGACCCTCGCCTCCTTCTGGCCGGGCTCGCGGGGCAGCCGCCGGGCCAGCGGCTCGTCGCGACCCGCCAGCCGGTCCAGCCCGTCGTTCACGCCGACCAGGTCCCGGAACGGGTGCAGCCGTTCGGTCCGGCTCTTCGAGCTCGCCCGAGGTCTGCGGCCCGCGCAGCAGCAGCACGCACAGGAGCGCCAGCTCCGGCGGTCCGATCTTGAGCGCCTCGTCGAGCACGTGGCGGTACTTGATGACCCGGCTCCCGGGATAGACACCGCGGCGCACGAAGCTCCGCTCGCGCAGCTCGTCGAGCGCGGTCTCGACCGTCGGCTCGCTGTAGTGCACGACCGGCGACCGGTTCGTGGCCTGGTTGCAGGCCGCGACGAGTCGCATTGAGGCTCAACGGGTACGCGTCCGGTGTCGTGCGCTCCTTCTCGAGGAGGCAACCGAGCACGCGCGCTTCTTCGGGGCTGAGGGGCACGGCGCGCCAGCCTACGGGGACGAGGACGGGGGTTCGGGCCAGGCCGGGCCCGGGCCGGGCGATCGCCTCGGCGACCCGCCGCACGTACTCGGGACGCCGCATCTCGACTGCCCCGAGCGACTCGAGGTGCGGTGTGACCCACTGCACGTCGAAGAGGATCGCGTCACCGACGTCGAGGAGCTCGACGGTGTTCAGGCAGCGCGACCTTCGAGGCGTCGCTGGCGCGGTGGAACATCGACTCCCCTGCGAACAGGCCGCCGATGGCCACCCCGTACAGGCCGCCGACGAGCTCACCGTCGCGCCAGGTCTCGATGCTGTGGGCCCAACCGAGCCGGTGCAGCTCTCCGTACGCTTCGACGAACGAGTCGTCGATCCAACCGTGCGGCCGCTTCGGATCGGCGCACGCGCGCATCACCGCCTCGAACGCGGTGTTCACGCGCAGCTCGAACCGCCGTTGCGACCGGCGCAGCGAGCGCGAGACGGAGCAGGCCGTCGAGCGGGATCACCCCGCGCGGGATCGGGTGACCACCAACCGATCGGGCCCGCCGAGCCCGAGCCGCATCGGGAACAGCCCGGTCCGGTAGGCGAGCAGCACGGTGCCGGGCTCGAGGTCGGCCCCCACCCCGCAGATCTCGCGCTCGTCGGCCGCCTCGGGAGGCGGCAGCTCCCAACGACTCGGCGGCGGTTCGATGGGCACGCGCCGCAGCATCGCGCGCGGCACGGCCACGCCGCGATCGGTCAGCGGGCCATCATCGGCGTCGCGTCCGGCGAGATCGGCGCCGGCAGGTCGGTGCTGCCCATGAGCCACTGGTCCACCGCCGCCGCGCACGACCGGCCCTCGGCGATCGCCCAGACGATCAGGCTCTGGCCCCGGCCCATGTCGCCGCACACGAACACGCCTTCCGCGTTCGTCGCCCAGCGCTCGTCCCGGGCGACGTTGCCCCGGTCGGTCAGGTCGACACCGAGCTGCTCGAGCAGCCCGTCGCGCTCGCGGCCCGACGAAGCCCATCGCGAGCAGCACCAGCTCGGCCGGGAGCTCGAAGTCGCTCCCCGCGATCTTCACGAAGGTCGGCCGGCCGTCGACGGTCTCCTGCACGACCTCGTGGGCCAGCAGGGCGCGGACGTTGCCGTCGCCGTCGCCGAGGAACCGCTCGGTGTTCACCGCGAAGACGCGGTTCCCGCCCTCTTCGTGCGCGCTCGCGGTGCGGTAGATGAGCGGCCACGTCGGCCACGGGTTGGTCTCGGGCCGGGTGTCCGACGGCCGGGGCAGGATCTCGAACTGGTGCACGGACGCGGCGCCGTGACGGTGGACGGTCCCGAGGCAGTCGGCGCCGGTGTCGCCACCACCGATGATGATGACGTGCTTGCCCTTCGCCGAGAACGGGTGCTCGGCGAGGTCGCCCTCCTGCACCCGGTTCGACGGCGGCAGGAACTCCATCGCCTGGTAGATGCCGCCGAGCTCCCGGCCCGGGATCGGCAGGTCGCGCCACGCGGTCGCGCCGCCGGCGAGGACGATCGCATCGGACCCGGCTTCCAGCTCGGCGAGCGGGACGTTGCCACCGACGTTCGCGTTCACGCGGAACTCGGTGCCCTCTGCCTGCATCTGCTCGATGCGCCGGTCGAGGACGCGCTTCTCCATCTTGAACTCGGGGATGCCGTAGCGCAGCAGCCCGCCGATGCGATCCGCCCGCTCGAACACCGTCACCGTGTGTCCGGCGCGGGTGAGCTGCTGCGCGGCCGCGAGCCCGGCCGGGCCGGAGCCGACCACCGAGATCCGCTTGCCGGTGAGCTCGCTGGGCAGGACCGGGACGATGTCACCGTGCTCCCAGCCGTGGTCGACGATGCTGACCTCGACCTGCTTGATCGCGACCGGCTCCTCGTTGATGCCGAGGACGCACGCCGCTTCGCACGGCGCCGGGCACAGCCGCCCGGTGAACTCCGGGAAGTTGTTGGTCGCGTGGAGCCGCTCGATCGCCTCCTGCCAGTCGTCGCGGTAGACGAGGTCGTTCCACTCCGGGATGAGGTTCCCGAGCGGGCAGCCGGTGTGGCAGAACGGGATGCCACAGTCCATGCAGCGCGCGGCCTGCGTCCGCAGCCGGTCCTCGCCGAACGGCTCGTAGACCTCTTTCCAGTCCCGCAGCCGCACGGCCACCGAGCGCCGGCGCGGCAGCTCGCGGTCGTACTTCATGAACCCGGTGACCTCACCCATGCGAGGCCGCCATGATCGCTTCGTCCACCGACATCCCTCGTTCTTCTGCGACGCGGGCGGCTTCGAGCACCCGCTTGTAGTCCTTCGGCATGACCTTCGCGAAGTGCTCCACCTCGCGGCGCCACTTGTCGAGGATCCGTTTCGCCACCACCGAGCCGGTCTCCTCGAAGTGGCGCCGGATGACCTCACGCAGGAACTCGCGATCCTCGTCCTCGAGCGGGTCGAGGTCCACCATCTCGCTGTTGACGTTGCTCGGGAACGTGCGCTCCGGATCGTGGACGTACGCGATGCCACCCGACATCCCTGCGCCGAAGTTCCGGCCGGTCCGACCGAGCACGACGACCCGTCCACCGGTCATGTACTCGCAGCCGTGATCGCCAACGCCCTCCACCACCGCAGTCGCGCCCGAGTTGCGGACGCAGAATCGCTCGCCGACCAGACCACGCAGGAACGCCTCGCCGCCTGTCGCGCCGTACAGGATGACGTTGCCGGCGACGACGTTGTCCTCCGCGACGAACGGGGAGTCGACCGAGGGCGCCACGATGATCCGGCCGCCCGACAGCCCCTTGCCGAGGTAGTCGTTCGCGTCGCCGTCGAGGCGCAGCGTGATCCCCGACGGGACGAAGGCGCCGAAGCTCTGGCCCGCGGAGCCGGTGAACCGGATCTGGATCGTGTTGTCCGGCAGGCCGCCGGCGCCGTACCGGGTCGTCAGCTCGTAGCCGAGCATCGTGCCGACGGTCCGGTTGACGTTGCGGATCGGCAGCTCGAGCGAGACCGGCTGACCGTCTTCGAGCGCGCCTTCACAGAGCTGGATCAGCGTGTTGTCGAGCGCGCGGTCGAGGCCGTGGTCCTGGGCCTTCGTGCAGTGCCGGTCCTGGATCGACTCGTCGAAGTCGGGCACGTGCAGGATCGGGCTGAGGTCCAGGCCCGACGCCTTCCAGTGCTCGACGGCCTTGCGGGTGTCGAGCATCTCCGCGTGACCGATCGCCTCGTCGAGGCTGCGCAAGCCCAGAGCGGCCAGGTACTCGCGCACCTCTTCGGCGATGAACTCGAAGAAGTTCACGACGAACTCGGGCTTGCCGTTGAACTTCTTGCGCAGCTCCGGGTTCTGGGTCGCGATGCCGACCGGGCACGTGTCGAGGTGGCAGACGCGCATCATGATGCAGCCGCTGACCACGAGCGGCGCCGACGCGAAGCCGAACTCCTCGGCGCCCAGCAGCGCGGCGATGATCACGTCGCGGCCGGTCTTCAGCTGGCCGTCGGTCTGCACGACGATCCGGTCGCGCAGCCCGTTGAGCAGCAGCGTCTGCTGGGTCTCGGCCAGGCCGAGCTCCCAGGGCGCACCCGCGTGCTTGATCGAGGTGAGCGGCGACGCGCCGGTCCCGCCGTCGTGACCGGAGATGAGGACCACATCGGCGTGGGCCTTGCTGACGCCCGCCGCGACCGTCCCCACGCCGACCTCGGCCACGAGCTTCACGTGCACGCGCGCCAGTGGGTTGGAGTTCTTCAGGTCGTGGATGAGCTGGGCGAGGTCCTCGATCGAATAGATGTCGTGATGCGGCGGCGGGCTGATGAGCCCGACGCCCGGCGTGGAGTACCGGGTCTCGGCGATCCACGGGTACACCTTGTGGCCGGGCAGCTGCCCGCCCTCCCCCGGCTTCGCGCCCTGGGCCATCTTGATCTGGAGGTCGTCCGCGTTCACGAGGTACTCGCTGGTGACCCCGAACCGCCCGGACGCGACCTGCTTCACCGCGCTGCGGCGCAGGTCCCCGTTCGGATCCGGGACGTAGCGGTCCGCGTCCTCGCCACCCTCGCCGGTGTTCGACTTGCCGCCGATCCGGTTCATCGCGATCGCGAGCGTCTGGTGCGCTTCCTTCGAGATCGACCCGTAGCTCATCGCGCCGGTCGAGAACCGCTTGACGATCGCCGAGATCGGCTCGACCTCGTCGACGGAGATCGCGGGGCGCTCGCCCTCACGCAGCTCGAACAGCCCGCGCAGGGTCGCCAGGTGGCGGGACCGCTCGTCGACCATCGTCGTGTACTGCTTGAAGATGTCGTAGCGCTTCGTGCGGGTCGCGTGCTGGAGCCGGAACACGGTGTCCGGGTTGAACAGGTGGTACTCACCCTCGCGGCGCCACTGGTACTCGCCACCGGTCTCGAGCTCGCGGTGCGCGCGCTCCGCGGGTCGGTCGGGGAACGCCCGCTCGTGGTGCGCGGAGACCTCCGCGGCGAGCACGTCGAGGCCGACACCACCGAGGCGGGTCGTCGTGCCGGTGAAGTATTCGTCGACGAGCTCCTGGCTGAGCCCGATGGACTCGAACACCTGCGCACCGGTGTAGGACGCGACCGTCGAGATGCCCATCTTCGACATGATCTTCAGGACGCCCTTGCCCGCGGCCTTCATGTAGTTCTTGGCCGCCTTGCGCGGGCTCAGGTCGATGTGGCCTTCCCGCACCAGGTCGCGCATCGCGTCGAACACCAGGTACGGGTTGACCGCGGCCGCGCCGTATCCGAGGAGCAGGGCGATGTGGTGCACCTCGCGGGCCTCACCCGTCTCGATCACGAGACCGACGCGCGTGCGGGTCTTCTCCCGGATCAGGTGGTGGTGCACCGCGGCGGTGATGAGCAGGCTGGGGATCGGCGCCTGGTCCTCGGTGGCGTAGCGGTCCGAGAGGATGACGAGGTTCGCGCCGCCGGCGATGGCGTCGCTGACCTGGCGGCGGATCCGCTCGATGCCGAGCCGGAGCGCGTCGCCACCCCCGAAGACCGGGTAGAGCGCGTCGATCGTGACCGGCTTGTAGCCCTCGACGCCGCCGTCCTCGTCGATGTAGCGGAGCTTGGCGAGCTCCTCGTTGTCGAGCACCGGGTGGGGCAGGACGATCTGCCGGCACGAGCGCTCGCCCGGGTCGAGCAGGTTGCACTCGGGCCCGATCGTCGAGCCGAGGCTCGTGACGAGCTCCTCGCGGATGCCGTCGAGCGGTGGGTTGGTGACCTGCGCGAACAGCTGCTGGAAGTAGTCGAAGAGCAGGCGCGGCCGATCGGACAGGACCGCGATCGGCGTGTCGGTCCCCATCGACCCGATCGCCTCGGCCCCGGTGCGGGCCATGGGCGCGATGAGGATGCGCTGCTCCTCCTGGGTCCAGCCGAACATCCGCTCCTGCTGGACCTGCGAGGCGCGCACCGGCGTGAGCACGTCGCGCGGCGGGAGGTCGTCGAGGTGCACGAGGCCCGCTTCGAGCCACTGCTCGTAGGGGTGCTCGGTCGCGAGCCCGTGCTTGATCTCCTCGTCGTCGACGATCCGGCCCTGGATCGTGTCGACCAGGAACATCTTCCCGGGCTCGAGCCGGCCCTTCTTGATCACCGTCGCGGGATCGATCTCGAGCACGCCGACCTCGCTCGCCATCACCACGAGATCGTCGGAGGTCACCCAGTCGCGCGACGGCCGCAGCCCGTTGCGGTCCAGGACCGCCCCGATCACGGTGCCGTCGGTGAACGCGATCGACGCGGGACCGTCCCACGGCTCCATCAGCGACGCGTGGTACTGGTAGAAGGCCTTCTTCTCTTCGCTCATCGAGGCGTGGTTCTCCCACGCCTCCGGGATCATCATGAGCACCGAGTGCGGCAGTGAGCGGCCGCCGAGCGCGAGCAGCTCGAGCACCTCGTCGAACGACGACGAGTCCGACGCGTCGGGCGTGCAGATCGGGTAGATGCGCTCGAGATCGCCCGGGAAGAGGTCCGACGCGAGCAGGGCCTCGCGGGCGCGCATCCAGTTGCGGTTGCCCTTCAGCGTGTTGATCTCGCCGTTGTGCGCGATGTACCGGTACGGGTGGGCCAGTGGCCACGACGGGAACGTGTTGGTGGAGAAGCGGGAGTGGACCAGCGCGAGTCCGCTCTCGAGCCGCTCGTCGCGGAGGTCCGCGTAGAACTCCTCGAGCTGGGGTGTCGTGAGCATCCCCTTGTAGACGATCGTGCGGCACGAGAGGCTCGGGAAGTAGACGGTGCCGTCGCTGTCCCCCGGGATCTCGACCTCGTGCTCGACCCGCTTGCGCACGATGAACGCGCGCCGCTCCAGCGCGAGACCGGTCAGGCCTTCGCCCGCGATGAACAGCTGGCGGAACGCCGGCTCGACGCCGCGCGCGGTCCCACCCAGCATGGAGCTGTCGGTCGGGACGTCACGCCAGCCCAGGACCCGCAGGCCCTCGTCGGCGACGATGGTCTCGATGTTCTCCACGACCTTGTCGGCCTCGGTCGGGTCCTTGGGCAGGAACGCGATGCCGGTCGCGTAGCCCCCGACGGGCGGCAGGTCGAAGTCCACGACCGCCCGCAGGAACCGGTCCGGGATCTGCAGGAGGATGCCCGCGCCGTCCCCCGTGTTGACCTCGCAGCCCGAGGCGCCCCGGTGCTGGAGGTTGCACAGCGCGGTGATGCCCTTGCCCACCATCTCGTGGCTCTTGCGCCCGTGCAGGTCCACCACGAAGGCGACCCCACAGGAGTCGTGCTCGTTGGCGGGGTCGTAGAGCCCCTGCGCGCGAGGAAGATCTCGATTGGCCATCAGCTTCGTCGTCCGTCCGTTCGGGCCCGCAGCAGCGCCACGGCCTTCAGCTCGTACGTGGTGGTGAGTACCCAGACCGGGACGACGTTGGCCCTGCAGGGGAACGGAAAATCTACCTCACGCCAGGAGGCTCCGGGCGATTTGTGAGATCTGGATCTCGTCCGTGCCGGCGTAGATCTGGAGGACCTTCGCATCGCGGGCCAGCTGCTCGACCTCGAACTCGGCCATGTAGCCGTTGCCGCCGTGCAGCTGGACCGCCTCGAGGGCCACCTCGGTGGCCGCCCGGGCGGTGTAGAGCTTCATCGCCGAGGCCTCGGTGAGGTCCATCGGGACGCCCGCCTGGCCCTTCTCCAGGGCCCGGAACACGAGGTTCTCGGTGTTGAGCCGGTGGACCTCCATCCGGGCGAGCTTCTCCTGGATGAGCTGGTGGTCGCCGATCGGCTTGCCGAAGCGGGTGGTCTCCTTGGCGTAGGCGACGCAGAGCTCGAGGCAGCGCTCGATGATGCCGAGCGACATCGCGGCGACGCCGGTCCGCTCGACGGAGAACGCCTGCTTCGCGCCTTCGCGGTAGGGCACGTCCTCGGTCTCGCCGAGCAGTCGGTCCTTGCCGGCGCGGACGTCGTCGAGGAACAGCATGCCGGTGGGCGACGAGTGCATCCCCATCTTGCGCATCGACTTGGTCTGCTCGAACCCGGGCATCCCCTTGTCGAGCACGAACGACAGGATCTTGCGCTCCTGGGGCGGGTTCCCCTCGTCGAGCTTGCAGATGAAGATCGTGGTGTCCGCGTACGGGCCGTTGGTGATGAAGGTCTTCTGGCCGTTCAGGACGTACTCGTCACCGTCGCGCCGCGCGGTCGACTGCATGCGACCGAACGCATCGGAGCCGGAGTCGGGCTCGGTGATCGCCCACGCGCCGACCTTGTCGAACGTCAGCAGGTCGAGCGCCCACCGCTCCTTCTGCGCCGCGGTGCCGCGGCTCATGATCGTGCCCGCCGCGAGCCCGACGCTGACGCCCATCGCGGTGACGAGACCGGGTGAGCACCGGCACAGCTCGATGATCGGCAGGAGCATGAACCCGCCCTGGCCGCCGGACGCACGCTCCTCGCCCTCGACCTCCTCGTCGTCCTTCCGGTCGGGCGTGGCCTCGGCCTCGAGCCGCTTCTTGAACCCGTCGCGCGCCATCTGGTCCATGCCGAACGTCGCGTAGAGCTTGCGGATCACGGCGTAGGGCGGGGTGTCGCCGAACTCGAGCTCCTCGCGCTGGGGCCGGACCTCCGCCTCCACGAACGCCCGCACGGCGTCGCGGATCATCTTGTGCTCGTCACTCCACTCGTACATGTCGCGTCCCCTCAGATTTTCGGCCCACTCACCCTAGGCCCGGCCGAGCGTGGGCGTCAGTCGACCGGGGTGAACATCGGCACCACGACCTCGTGGTCCGGAACGGTCGGGAACGCCAGCGGGCGGAACGTCGCCTCGACCGGGAGCTCCGCCGTCAGCCCGGCCGGGTCCGCGTCGACGATGTAGGTGACGACGCGCACCGCGGGCGCTTCCTCGAGCGCCACGAGGGCGGTGACGAACGGGACCATCTCCGCGAACGCCGGGAGGAACGGCCGCTGCACCACAGCCCAGGAGAACAGACGCCCGCGCCCGCTCGTCGCCCGCCACTCGAGGGCACCGCCGCACGTCGGACACGCGGCTTCGGGGTACCAGACCCACGCATCGCAGCCGGTGCAGTGCGGGATCACCAGCTCCCCGTGTGCCGCGCCGGCGAAGAACTCCGCGGTGAGCGGGTCCTCGAGGTCGGGCAGCGGGAAGTCGGCGCGCTTGATCGCCATCGGCTGGTGCTCCCTACGTCCGGCTCAGCACGAGCGTGCTCGCGTGCGCGCCGGTGTAGCCGCCGTAGACCGCGACTTCGGCGCGAGGAACTTGGGCCGCCGCCGTCCCCCGCAGCTGCTTCACCAGCTCGACGACGTGCGCGATGCCCAGGACGTACGCGTGCGACAGCAAGCCGCCGTGAGTGTTGAACGGGAGCTTGCCCGCGTCGTGGAACAGCGTGTCGCCCTCGACGAAGGGACCGGCCTCGCCCTTCGGGCAGAAGCCCATGTCCTCGATCTGCATCAGCGACACGACGGTGAACGGGTCGTACACCGCGAGCACGTCCACGTGATCCGGCATCACCCCCGCCATTGCGAACGCGGGTCGGGCCGAGAAGACCTGGGGGGTGCTCGTGAAGTCGCGCTGCTGGCTCCAGTGCGTGCCGCTGTCCGACAGGCCCTCGGCGACCCCGCGCACGATCGCCGGCGGTTGCGGGAGATCCATCGCCCGTTCCACGCTCGTCGTCACGTACGCCGCGCCACCATCGGAGATGAGGCACGAGTCGAAGAGCCGGAGCGGGTCCGCGAGGTACGGCGCCGCGAGGTAGTCGGCGAGTGTCATCGGCTTCTCGTGCATCACCGCGCCGGGGTTCAGGTTCGCGTGCCGGCGGCACGCAACCGCCACCGCGCCGAACTGCTCCTCGGTCGTACCGAACTCGAGCATGTGCCGCCGCATGATCGTGGCGAAGTACACGGGCTGAGGGAACCAGCCGAACGGAACCTCGAGGTTCTGCTTCGCGGTCTGGGTCGCGTGCACCTCGCCCGGCCCACCGGTCATCGACGCCCGCTGGGTCGCCCACGCGACCGGGAACACGTTGAGCACGTGACGGGCCTTGCCGTTCCGGATCGCCTTGGCCGCGAGGTAGGGCGCGGTCCCGGCCCAGCTCATCCCGCCGCCCCAGGGTGACGACCACATCTCGTGGCTGGTGCCGAAGTGCTCGTGGAACGCGGCGACGTCGAAGTCCGCGAACGCCCCCGAGTACGTCAGGCCGTCGATGTCCGCCGGCTCGAGGCCCGCGTCCTCGATGGCGCGGGTCGCGGCCTCGGCGCCGATGTCGCGCGGTGCGACCCGACGCCTTCGTGTACGCGGTCTCACCGATGCCGACGACCGCGACTTCGCCGTTGATGTCCTCGAACGGGGTCGCGTGCCCCCAGTCGGGTGTGGTCGCCACGGGCGCGAGGCTAACGTCCGCCAGATGAGCGGAGCCGGGAGCGGGCACGAAATGCGGACGGCGGAGCGATCCGGCGGGGCGCCGACCTCGCTCGATGCCCGTGCCACCGCCGAAGCTGTCGCGGGAAACCTCAACCTGATCGAGTTCACCCGCGAGGACGCCCGCTGGCAACGTCCGCACACCATCCTCGAGGTGGACGGCGTGATGCTGTTCGCGGGGGCGTCGGACTTCCCCGCCTACAACAACGGGGCGCACCGGGTGGACGACACCACACCGGGCGCCGAGGTCATCGCCCGCGCGAACGAGTTCTTCGCGGCTCGGGGCCGCGGGTACTCGATCTGGGTGCGCGACACGGGCGAGGACGACGACCTGCGCGCCGCGGCCGACGCCGCGCTGATCCAGGAGTTCGCGGACTCGCCCCAGATGATCTGCCGGACCCGGCTGCCCGACGAGCCGCTGCCCGAGGGCGTCGAGATCCGGATGGTCGAGGACATCGCCGGCACCGCGATCTATGCCGACATCTGCGGCCAGGCGTACGTGAGCCTCGGCTCACCCGACGAGGCGACCCGCAGCCACTTCAACGGCCCGACCGCGATGCTGGCGCCGCACGTGCACTCGGCGATCGCGTACCTCGACGGCGCCCCGGTGTCGTGCGCGCAGATCCTGATGAGCCACGGCATCGCGGGCGTGTACTGGGTCGCGAGCCTGGAGGCGGCGCGCGGGCGCGGGATCGCCGCGGCCGTCACCCGTCACGTCACGAACCTGGGCTTCGACCTCGGCGCGGAGAACGTCCAGCTGCAGGCCTCCCCCATGGGCGAGCCGATCTACCTCCGCATGGGCTACGAAGAGCTCCACCGCCGCGAGTTCCGCCTCGCCGCCCCACCGACCTAAGCGGCGATCCGCTTTCGGCGTGACTTCGCGTGGCCTGGACGACGCGAACTCACGCCAGAACGGGCGCGTCACGGGCGCCGCGCCCGAGAGCGAATCTGACGGTTCGTCAGGTGGTGGGATAGCGTCGATTTCATGCCGATGCCGACCGATGTCGGGGTCATCGACCTGATGCTGGGAATCCCGAGCGGGGATCCCAAGCGCTGGTACGACTTCCTCCGCACCCAGCTCCTGGACCGCGAATCTCGCGAAGACTTCGAGTTCCCGGCGCAGTACATGTTCAAGCACGTGCCGCACTTCGAGGAGCACATGGACGACCCCGTCAGCTACCTGCTGTCCGAGATGGACAAGCACGGGGTCTCGATGGCGATGGTCGGGACGAGCTTCAAGAACGACCAGGCCCAGAAGGCGATCAAGGACTACCCGCACCGCTTCTTCGGAAGCTACGAGGTCGACCCGAACAAGGGCATGGAGTCCGTCCGCGAGCTCGAGGCCGCGGTCAAGGAGCTCGGTGTGAAGGCCGCCACCGCGTTCCCCGCGGGGCTCAGCCCGCAGGTGCCGATCAACGACAAGAAGTTCTACCCGATCTACGCGAAGTGCGTTGAGCTCGACATCCCGATCTGCGTGTGCGCCGGAGTCCCCGGGCCGCGGGTGCCGTTCGCGCCGCAGGAAGTCGGCCTGATCGACGAGGTCTGCTGGTTCTTCCCCGAGCTGAAGTTCGTCACCCGCCACGGGTGCGAGCCGTGGGCCGACCTCGCGGTGAAGCTGATGCTCAAGTGGCCGAACCTGCACTACTCGACGAGCGCGTTCGCGCCAAAGTTCTACCCGAAGGACGTCATCCACTTCGCGAACACGCGCGGCGCCGACAAGGTGATGTACGCGGGGTACTTCCCGATGGGCCTCACGCTCGACCGCATCTTCGAGGAGATGCCCGACGTGCCGTTCCGCGACCACGTGTGGCCCAAGTTCCTCCGCGAGAACGCGGTGCGGGTCTTCAAGCTCGACGAGTGAGCGACTCCGCCGTCGTCAACGAGGCGTTCGAGGCTGCCCGCGCGGGTGGCGTCATCGACACGTTCCTGTCGATGCCCGCGCCGCGGGCGGAGAAGGCCAAGGTCTACGACTACATCCGCAAGCAGTCCCTCGACACCGAGACCCAGTCGATGGAGATGCCCGCGGAGTACATGTTCAAGGACGTGCCTCACTACGAGGAGCTGACCGACCCGGTCGCCGAAGTCCTCGAGCTCATGGACAAGCACGGGATCCAGCTCATGATGCCGGGCATCCACGAGAACGTGCACGCCAAGCGAGCGTGCAAGGAGCACCCGGACCGGTTCGCGGGCATCGCGAACATCAACCCGAACCACGGGATGGAAGCGGTGCGCGACCTCGTCCGCTTCGTCAAGGAAGAGGGTGCGGTCGCCGCGCACTGCTGGGGCACCGGCCTCATCCCGCAGATCCCGGTCAACGACAAGAAGATGTACCCGGTCTACGCCAAGTGCGTGGAGCTCGACGTGCCGATCATGCTGTACGCGGGCGTCCCCGGGCCGCGCATCCTCATGGGCGCGCAGCACGTCGCGCTGCTCGACGAGGTGTGCTGGTTCTTCCCCGACCTCAAGATCGTCGTCCGGCACGGAGCCGAACCGTGGACCGAGCTCATGGTGAAGCTGCTGCTCAAGTGGCCGAACCTCTACTACTCGACGAGCGCGTTCGCACCGAAGCACTACCCCGACGACATCATCAACTTCGCGAACACGCGCGGCGCCGACAAGATCATCTACGCGGGCTACTACTCCGCGGGCCTGAGCCTCGACCGGATCTTCGACGAGCTCCCGAACGTCCCGTTCCGCGACCACGTCTGGCCCCGGTTCCTGCACGAGAACGCGACCCGCGTCTTCAAGCTCGATGAACGGGTGAAGCTCGGAGAGACCAGGTGACCGACAATGCGGCGTTCGACGCGGCCATGGCCGCGGGCGGTGCGATCGACACGTCCGTCGGCGTGCCGAAGTCGCGCGAGGAGATGTTCGCGTTCTATGGCTTCATCCGCGACCAGGCGAAGGACGCCGAGTCCAAGAAGGGCGACGGCAACCTCGCGATGCCCGCGGGCTACATGTTCAAGGAGCCGCCCGGCTGGGAGTCCGAGGAGCTCGGTGATCCGGTCGAGTTCCTCATCGCGGAGCACGACCGCCACGGGATCCGCCGGGCGATCGTCTCCGTCGAGGACCCGGAGGGCGCGCGGGCCGTCCGCGAGCATCCCGACCGGTTCTTCGCCTCGATCGGCGCCAACCCGAACCACGGCATGGAGGCGGTCCGCAAGATCGAGCGCTACGCCGACGAATTCGACCTCAAGTGCGTGGGCGCCTTCCCTGCGGGCCTGAACCCGCAGGTCGCGGTCGACGACAAGAAGTGGTTCCCGATCTACATGAAGTGCGTGGAGCTCGACATCGTTTTCGCGTCGACGATGGGTGTGCCCGGGCCGCGCATCCCGTTCTCACCGCAGGACGTCGCGCGCCTCGACGAGGTCTGCTGGTTCTTCCCGGAGCTGAAGTTCGTCACCCGGCACGGCTGCGAACCGTGGACCGACCTCGCGGTGAAGCTCATGCTCAAGTGGCCGAACCTCTACTACTCGACCACCGCGTTCGCACCGAAGCACTTCCCGAAGGACGTCATCGACTACGCCAACACGCGCGGCTCGGACAAGATCATCTGGAGCGGCTACTTCCCCGCCGGCCTGAGCTACGACCGGATCTTCGAGGAGCTCCCGAATGTCGGGTTCCGCGATCACGTCTGGCCGAAGTTCCTGCACGAGAACGCGACCCGGGTCTTCAAGCTCGACACCTGACCCAGCCGCGCGACGGAGCCGGCTACTCCTTGTGCTGCAGCGCGGTCGGAGCCAGCCGGGGCGCGTTCGCGGGGCCGGACACGACGTAGAGCCGGACGTCGTTGGCCCCCGTCTTCATGAGCTGGGGTGGCAGGAGCGTCGCCAACGTGGCCTGACCCGACGCGCGCTTGGTCGAGGTCATCCCCACGGCGGCGACCCGGCCGTTGACCGCGACCGCGACCCACTGGCCGGGACCCACGTCCACCGTTCCGTGCGCGTACGCCCACGGGATCTTGCGGGCGTGGGGCTGCACCTGCGCGTAGTCGCCGGCATCGTCGAGGGTCGCCGGGGTGGCCGGGGTCCCTGCCGCGGCCGCGGATGCCAAGGGCGCAACCGGCGATCCGATCAGCCCGCCGTACTCACCGACGCGGTAGAGCCGCAACGCCGGGTCACACTCCCCGCGGCCGGATCAGGGTATCGAGAGCGCGCTCGGGAATCCGGTCACGGCGCGAGCACCGAAACTGCACGCGGGTATCGTCCGACCCGTATGGGCCCACTGACCGGAATTCGCGTCCTCGAGATCCCGAGCATCGGGCCGACCCAGTTCGCGGGGATGGCCCTCGGCGACCTCGGCGCCGAGGTGCTGCGACTCGACCGCGCGACCTCGGTGGCCGCAGGTAGCGGGATGATCCCGGCCTCGCCGTACGCCAGCCTGGATCGCAACCGGAAGTCCATGGGGATCGATCTCAAGCACCCGCGCGGTGCCGAGACGGTGCTGCGGCTCTGCGAGTCCGCGGACGTGCTCATCGAAGGGTTCCGGCCGGGTGTCGCGGAGCGCCTCGGCATCGGCCCCGACCTCGCGCTCGAACGCAACCCCCGACTCGTGTACGGCCGGATGACCGGCTGGGGCCAGGAAGGACCGATGGCCCACGACGTCGGCCACGACATCAACTACATCGCGCTCGCCGGCGTGCTCGCGCACATCGGCACCGCGGGCGGACCGCCGGTGCCGCCCATCAACCTGGTCGGCGACTTCGGAGGCGGCGGTCTCCTGCTCGCCTTCGGGATCCTCGCCGCGTTGCTCGAGCGCGGCATTTCCGGCAAGGGTCAGGTGATCGACGCGGCGATGGTCGACGGTGCCGCGATGCAGATGAGCGTGTTCGTCGGCCTGAGCGCCATGGGCTTCTGGTCCGATGACCGCGGGACGAACCTGCTCGACGGCGGCGCGGACTTCTACGGCGTGTACGAGACGTCCGACGGCCTCTGGATCTCGATCGCGAGCTACGAGCCGCAGTTCTACGCCGAGCTCGCGGCGCTCCTCGGCCCGCTCGGCATCGAGCTCGACCCGGCCACACAGATGGACCAGTCGACATGGCCGGGCCTCAAGGTTCACATGGCGGAGCTGGTCCGCACCCGGACCCGCGACGAGTGGGTCGCGTTCTTCGCGGGTCACGACGTCTGCTTCGCCCCGGTGCTGACCATGAACGAGGCGCGCGAGCATCCCCACAACGTCGCGCGCGGCACGTTCACCGAGGTGGAGGGAGCCCCTCAGCCTGCGCCCGCACCCCGGTTCAGCCGGACGCCGGGCGCGATCGAGCGGACGCCCGTGGTGCCCGGCACCGACACGGACGATGCGCTCGCGGACTGGGGCTTCGCGCCCGAGCAGATCGCCGAGCTCAAGGAGCAGGGCGCGATCGTGTGACCGACCAGAGGGGGATCGGTTCGGCGAACCCCTTCAGCATCCTCCGGCCCGCGGCCTCGAACGTGAACTCCGGGGCCGACCCGGACGCCGCCTCCTCGACGGGCTGGGTCACGAGCACCTCGCCCGGCACCGCGAGATCGGCGATGCGCGACGCCAGGTTGACGACCGAGCCGTAGTAGTCACCGCCGCGCGCCACCAGCGGCCCGTACCCGACACCAGCGTGCGGTGACACCCCCGCTTGATCGCCGAACGTCTCGACGAGCCGGAGCGCGATCTCGCACGCGTTCGTCGCGTCCGCGTCGACGAACATCACCTCGTCGCCGATGTGCTTCACCACGCGGCCACCCCGCTCGGCCACGACGTCGTTGGCCCGCGCCTCGAAGCTCTCGACGAACCCCGCGAGCTCGTCGTGGCCGACGTCCTCGGTGTAGGGCGTAAAGCCGACCAGGTCCACGAACCCGACCGCGAGCCGGAACACCCCGGGCGACGCGGTCGACCGGTTCGCGACCCGCTGACGATTGATCGCGGCCTGCATGTGCAGGCGGAAGAAGCCGGCCATCAACGACGGGATGACGTCGAGCGACGCCACGGCATCCTCCGAGGCTTCCGCCAGCGGCGTTCCGGGGGCTCCCCGCTCGCGCAGTGGCCCCTCGACGTTCACGAGGAACAACGACAGCGCGGCATCGGCCACGCGTGCCATGGACGAGCCGATCGCGCGCGTGAACTGCAGCGTCGCCTCTTCGCCGAACATCCGCGCACCACCCGCGAAGAGCGTGAAGGTCTCGACGTCACTCTCCCGGTACCCGCCTTCCAGGAACGTGACGCCGGCTGCGAGGCCGATGCGGCGCAGCAGGTCGACCGGGACCCCCACCGCCGCCGCAACTTCGTCCTCGGACATCGGGCGTCCCGGACGCAGCACGGCATCCGTCGAGGCCGCGTGCAGGGAACCCACGGCGTCCGCGGCGATCATCTGCTCGAGCGTCACGCCCCGGGCCTCGAGGTGCTCCAGCAGCGCGAGCCGGTCGGCCGCACCCGGGTCGGCAGGGTCGTAGAGACCGGCGGCCTGATAGCGCGCGACGTCCATCGCGGCGAGACCCTACTGCCGGCCCGGCGCGCGCGAACCTGACGGCGGGGCTACTGCTCCGCCGCCGCCTTCGCGTACTCCTTGGCCCAGGGGTAGTCGGGCTTCCCGCTCGGCGCCCGGGTGATCTGGTCGACCAGGAACACCTGCTTCGGTGCCTTGTACGCCGCGATCTGCGTCCGGCAGTGCGCGTCGAGCTCCTCGACCGACGGCGTCCGCCCCTCGCGCGGCTGCACCACCGCGGTGACCCGCTCACCCCAGCGCTCGTCGGCCACACCGACCACGAGCACGTCGAACACGTCGGGGTGGGACTTGAGCACGCCTTCCACCTCTTCGGGGAAGACCTTCTCGCCACCCGTGTTGATCACGATCGACCCACGTCCGAGCAACGTCACCTGGCCGTCCGCCTCGACCGTCGCGAAGTCCCCCGGGATCGTGTAGCGGGTGCCGTCGACCTCGATGAACGTCTGCGCGCTGCGCTCCGGGTCCTTGTAGTACCCGAGCGGGATGTTGCCGGTGCGGGCGACACGACCGATCTTGCCGGAGCCGGGCTCGATGAGGTTGAGGTCGTCGTCCACCACGATCGAGTCGCGCGACGGTTGCACGGTTGCCGGCCCGCCGTGGGACTTCTCCCCCGGCTGCGCGATCTTGATCCCGTTCATCCCGGTCTCGGTGGCGCCGATCGAGTCCACCACGAGGATGTTCGGGAGCAGCTTCATGAGCTGGTCCTTGATCGACTGCGAGAAGATCGCCGCACTCGAGCCGATGGAGATCAGTGACGAGAGGTCGAGCTCGTCGTGCATCTCCTCGAGGCTGTCCGCGAGCGGACGGGCCATCGCGTCACCGGTGATGCCGAGCACGTTGACCTTCTCGCGCTCGATGAGCTTCCAGATCTGCTCCGCGTCGAACTTCGACAGCAGCACCGTGGTGTCGCCGTGGATCAAGCCGCGGATGGTCGAGACCTGGCCGGCCCCGTGCATCAGCGGTGCGGCGGGCAGCATCACGCCGGGCACCGTCTTCTCCACCGCGTGCTCTGACAGGACCTCGGGCCGATCGATCTTCTCGTTGCTGTAGGCGTCGATGCCACCGCAGAGCGCGTAGAAGATGTCCTCCTGGCGCCACATCACGCCCTTCGGCATGCCCGTGGTGCCGCCGGTGTAGATCATGTGGATGTCGTCGTTCGACCGCTCGGGGAAGTCGCGCCGACCCGTGGCCCCCGCGATCGCTTCCTCGTAGTCGGCGAACTCGAGCCCCTCGAGGCTCGCACCGCTGCCATCCTCCGCGATGACGAGATGGCGCAGCTGCGGGAGGTCGGCGCGGATCGCCGCGACGCGTGGCGCGAACTCCCGCTGCAGGATGATGCCGACGAGGTCGGCGTTGTCGCACAGGTAGCGCAGCTCGGTCTCGATGTATCGGTAGTTGACGTTCACCGGGACGGCGCGGAGCTTGTAGAGCGCCATCATCCCCTCGACCCACTCCGGGCCGTTGTACGCGTAGATGCCGACGTGATCGCCCGCGTTGATCCCCGCGTCGCGGAGGTGGTGCGCGAGGCGGTTCGACCGGTCTTCGATCTCGGCGAACGTCCGGCGGGTGTCACCGACGACGAGCGCGGTGCGGTCCGGATGGATGTCGACGATCGCCTCGAACAGGTCGGCGAAGTTGTAATGCATGGCCATCCGACGAGACTAGAACACGTTCCTTCCGAAGATCTCTGGCGACCGGGCAGGCGGATCTAGCCGTCGACCAGCATGCGGGTGGCGCGCTCGAGGTCGTCGCCCACGACCTCGGGACCGTCCACGCCCCCGACCCAGCCGATGAGCGACGAGAGCCACACCTGGCTGAGCGCCCTGGCCACCGCGCGGTCCCGTTCCGTCGGCTCGCCCGCGTGCATGGCCCCGGTGATGATCGCGGTCATCGCCTGGCTGACCCGCCGCACCGCCTCGGCCTCGTTGGGCGGCGCGGAACCGAGGGCGCGCACCATCGCCGCGGTCGCCTCCGGCCGCTTCACGAGCACCGCGGACGCGCGGCGCAGGACGTCGACGACCCGATCGGCCGCCGACTCCCCCGTCGGCGGATCGTCGAGCAGCCCGGCTCCCAACGCCTCGACCTGGCCGACGTTCGCCTCGAGCAGGAGCCGCTCCTTGCTGGAGAAGTAGCGGTAGACGGTCCCGAGCGCGACGCCCGCCTCGGCCGCCACGTCGCGCATCTGCACCGCTTCGAAGCCACCCTTGTCCGCCAGGGCCAGCGTGGCGTCGAGCACCCGGCGCCGGCGGGCCGCCTGGTTGCGCGCCAGCGCACCGTCCTCGGGCGCTCCGTCGCTGGTCACGGCCAAATGAGAACAGGTTTCCATTCTGTGGTCAAGATCTCCGCCGGCCGGCCGCCGGACCGCGGCCGCCGGGCGACCGGCGGCGGTTCTTCGTTGCAGCGGGGCGCCCCGCCTCGGCTGCGAGACTCCGTTGCATGACTGATGTTCTCGACGTCGCCGACCGGCTGTTCACGGGTGCGCTCGATCCCGCGGACCACCACCCGTTCAGCCAGTTCGGCGACCTGGCCGAGATCTCGCCCACCACCGTGTTCGTCGCTGCCTTCGCGAACGCTGTCGGCGTTCAGCACGGATGCCGGCCTCCTCGTCGTCGACACGAGCAGTCCGTTCCTCTGCGAGAAGGTGCACGACACCTTGCGGGGCTGGAACGCCGAACGGCTCGACACGGCGGTGTTCACCCACGGTCACATCGACCACTGCTTCGGGGTCGAGCTCTACGAGGCCGAGGCCACGGAGCACGGCTGGGCCGCGCCGCGTCATCGCGGACGAAGCCATCACCGCGCGCTTCGAGCGCTACGTGGAGACCGCCGGGTACAACGGGATCATCAACCAGCGGCAGTTCCGCACCGCCGCGCCGTTCTGGCCGACCGAGTACCGGTACCCGGACGAGACCTACCGGACCCGGCTCGACCTCGAGGTCGGCGGCGAGCGCTTCGAGCTGCACCACGCGCTGCGGCGAGACCGACGATCACACCTGGGTCTGGGCACCGGACCGGAAGGTGCTCTGCACCGGTGACCTGTTCATCTGGGCGTCGCCCAACTGCGGCAACCCCCAGAAGGCCCAGCGCTACGCGATCGAGTGGGCGCGCGCACTGCAGGCGATGGCCGCGCTCGAGCCCGAGGTGCTGCTGCCGGGCCACGGCCTGCCCATCGTCGGCGCCGAACGCGTGCGCGCCGCGCTCACCGACACCGCCGCGCTCCTCGAGCACCTGCACACCGAGACGATCACGATGATGAACGAAGGCGCGCGGCTCGACGACATCGTGCACACGGTCACCGCACCGGCGGACCTCCTCGCCAAGCCCTACCTCCGACCCGTCTACGACGAGCCCGAGTTCGTGGTGCGCAACGTGTGGCGCCTCTTCGGCGGCTGGTACGACGGCAACCCCGCCCACCTCAAGCCCGCGCCCGAAGCCGCGCTCGCGGGCGAGATCGCGGATCTCGCCGGTGGCGCGCCAGCGGCTGGCCGCGCGGGCGGTCGCACTGGCCGGTGGCGGCGACCTCCGCCTGGCCGGTCACCTCGCGGAGCTCGCCGCGCTGGCCGCACCCGACGATCCGATCGTGCACGGAGCTCGAGCCGAGGTGAACGAGCGGCGCGTCGAGGCCGAGGCGTCCACGATGGCCAAGGGGATCTACGGGTGGGCCGCGAGCGAGTCGCGCGAGAAGGCAACGGGCCCGAGCTGAGGGCCCGCGCGCGACCGGCCGCAGCGGTCCGACGGGGGCGGAGCCGGGACCCCCAGGCAGTAGCATTGCCGGGTCTGTTTCGCCCGGAAGGAACCAGTCTTCGCATGGCCGATGCCGCCGAGATCCCGCAGGTCCCGGTAGCCGCGCACGCCGAAGACCCGGCTCCGTCTCGCGCCGCACGGTCACTGCCCTTCGCGCTGCTGGCCGAAGCCCGGCCGAAGCAGTGGGTGAAGAACGTGCTGGTGGTCGCGGCACCGGCTGCGGCAGGGGTGCTCGGCGAGCGTCACGCCATCGCCGACACCGGCATCGCGTTCGTCGCGTTCTGCCTGGCGGCGAGCGGCACGTACTTCCTGAACGACGCCTTCGACGTCGAAGCGGACCGGCTCCACAAGAAGAAGCGCTTCCGGCCCATCGCGGCCGGCGAGGTCCCGGTGCGCCTCGCCCAGGTGCTCGGCGTCGTGCTCCTCGCGTGCGGGATCGCGTTCGGCTTCCTCACCGGCTGGAAGCTCCCGCGTCGTCATCACGACCTACATCATCTTCACCACCAGCTACTCCGTGTGGCTGAAGCACGTCGCGGTCGTGGACCTCGGCATGGTCGCCGCCGGGTTCGTGCTCCGGTTGATCGCGGGGGCGACCGCGGTCGACGTCCCGATCTCGGTCTGGTTCTTCATCGTCGGGAGCTTCGGCTCGCTGTTCATGGTCGCGGGCAAGCGGCACGCCGAGTTCATGGAGCTCGGCACCGAGCGCGGCGGGCACCGGGCCACGCTCGCCGAGTACTCGCGCGAGTACCTGGGCTACGTGCGCTCGGTCGCGTCCGGGGTCGCGATGGTCGGGTACTGCCTCTGGGCGTTCGAGAAGAGCACCGGGCACGCGGGCGTGCCCTGGTACGAGCTCTCGATCGTTCCCTTCGTGCTCGCGATGCTGCGCTACGCGCTCCTGATCGAGCGAGGCGAGGGCGGCGCGCCCGAGGAGCTCGTGCTGCACGACATTCCGCTCCAGGTGATGGGCCTGCTCTGGGTGATCACGGTCGGAATCGGTCTCTATGTCGCCTGATCGGCCCACCGAGGTCCCGGGCGACGACCAGCTCCTCTTCGGTTGGGGTCGCACCGCGCCGACCCGGGGCCGGGTGACCACGCCGCTCGACGACAACGACGTCGGCCGCCTGCTCGACGTCGCGCCACCGCGTGGCGCCATCGCCCGCGGTCTCGGCCGTTCCTACGGCGACGCGGCGCAGAACGCGGGCGGGATGGTCCTCGACGCGACGGCGCTGGCGGGCGTGAAGACCGCGGACCTCGACCACGGCCTCGTCACCGTCGGCGCCGGCACCACCCTCGACGCGCTCGATGCGCTGGCTCCTCCCCCGCGGCTGGTTCGTGCCGGTGACGCCGGGCACGAGGTACGTGACGGTCGGGGGCGCGATCCGCGTCCGACATCCATGGCAAGGGTCACCACGTGGACGGCACCTTCGGCAGCCACGTGCACTCGCTCACCCTGCGCACCGGCAGCGGCGACATCCTCACGGTCACGCCGACCGAGACCCCCGAGATCTTCTGGGCGACGACCGGGGGCATGGGCCTCACCGGCGTGATCCTCGACGCGACGTTCGACCTCATCCCGGTCGAGACCTCGATGATCCTCGCCGACGAGGAGCGCTGCGCCGACCTCGACCAGCTCATGGCCAGCATGAGCGAGCGCGACGACCGGTTCCGCTACTCGGTCGCCTGGATCGACTGCACCGCCCGCGGCCGGTCCATGGGCCGCGGCATCCTCGGGCGCGGCGACCACGCCCCCCTCGACGCCCTGCCGAAGTCCGCGCGCGCCCACGCCCGGCGCTTCGCACCCAAGCCGCTCGCGATGGCGCCGGACGTCATGCCGTCGGGGCTCATCAACCTGTACACGACGCGCGCGTTCAACGAGGTGTGGTTCCGCAAGGCCCGCAAGCACCACATCGGGCTGCAGAACATCGAGCGCGTTCTTCCACCCGCTCGACCTGGTCGACGGCTGGAACCGGATGTACGGCCGGCGTGGGTGCGTGCAGTACCAGTACGTCGTCCCGTTCGGCGCCGAGTCGACCGTGCGGTACTCGCTCGAAGAGCTGAGCGGCACCGGCACCCCGTCGTTCCTCGCGGTGCTGAAGCGCTTCGGTGCGCAGAACCCGGGGATGCTGTCGTTCCCGACCCCCGGTTGGACGCTGGCGGTCGACATCCCCGTCGGCGATCCCGAGCTCCCGAAGCTGCTCGACCGGCTCGACGAGGCCGTGCTCGAAGCCGGCGGTCGGGTCTACCTGGCCAAGGACGCCCGAACCCGGCCCGAGCACCTCGGCCTGATGTACCCGCGGCTGCCCGAGTGGCGCGAGGTCCGGGCGAAGCTCGATCCGGACGGCGTCATCACGTCGGATCTGGCTCGGCGCCTCGGGCTCGACGACCCGATTCCGGAGATCTCATGAGAAGGCGGGAACGATGAACGATGCAGTGGGCGGCGCGCAGTCCGTGCTGGTCCTCGGGGGCGGCTCGGAGATCGCGCTCGCGACGGTCGGCCGGCTGATCCAGGGCCGCTGCCGCCGGGTGGTCCTCGCGGGCCGGGATCCCGAAGCCTTGGCCCGGCCGGCCAAGGAGCTCGAAGCCGCCGGCGCGACCAACGTGACCGTGGTTCCCTTCGACGGTCTCGACTTCGCGTCCCACGACGAGTTCGTCCGCACCGTCTTCGCCGAGCACCAGGACTTCGACCTGGTCCTGCTCGCGTTCGGCGTGCTCGGCGACCAGGACCGGGCCGAGGTCGACGGCGCCGAGGCCCGCCGGATCGTCGAGTCGAACTTCACCGGCTCGGTGTCGGTGCTCGTCCCGCTGGTCGGCGCGCTGCGCAACCAGGGCCACGGCACGGTCGTGGTGCTGTCGTCGGTCGCCGGCGAGCGCGCCCGCAGGTCCAACTTCGTCTACGGGTCGAGCAAGGCCGGCCTGGACGCGTTCTGCCAGGGCCTCGGCGACAGCCTCGTCGGCTCGGGAGTGCGCGTGGTGGTCGTGCGCCCGGGGTTCGTGCACACGAAGATGACCGAAGGGCTCCCGCCGGCTCCGTTCGCGACCGATCCGGACGCGGTCGCCGACGCGATCGTCACCGGGCTCGGCCGCGGCTCCGAGACGATCTGGGCGCCGAGCCAGCTGCGCTACGTGATGTCGGTCCTGCGCCACATCCCCCGCCCGGTGTTCCGCCGCCTGCCTCTGTGACCGACGGACGACGGGTCGCGGCGTTCGACTTCGACGGGACGCTCAGCCGCAAGGACTCCCTCGGCCCGTTCCTCGAGCTCGTCTGCGGGAAGACCCAGCTCTACCGCGCGTTCGCACGGCGGGCCCCGGTGTTCGCAGGGCTGGCGGTCGGCATCGGCGATCGCGACGCCGAGAAGGAGCGACTCGTCGGGCGGCTGCTCGCCGGACGGTCCGCCGCGAGCGTGCGCGCCACCGGCGAGGTGTACGCCCGCTCGCTCACCGAAGGCGAAGCGCTGCGCCCCGACATGCTCGAACGCCTCGCCTGGCACCGGTCCGAAGGGCACGAGATCGTGATCGTGTCGGCGTCGCTCGACGCCTACCTCGAGCCCCTCGCCCCGATGCTCGGGGTCCACCGCGTCTTCTGCACCCGGCTCGGCATCGCCCCGGACGGGCGCCTCGACGGCCGGCTCGAGGGCGGCAACGTGCCGCGGCCCGGAGAAGGTCCGACGGGTCCGGGAATGGCTGGGCGGCGACGAGGTCGAGCTGTGGGCCTACGGCGACAGCGCGGGTGACCGGGAGCTCCTCGCGGCCGCCGACCACGCCCACAAGATCGGTCGCCGCGGCCAGTAGGCCCCTGCGGGTCTCAGCGACCCTGCGTCAAGAGGTAGATGGTCTGGTCCTTCATCCGGAGCCACGAGAACCACGTGCGCTTCGACACGACCTTGTAGCTCAGGAGCGGCTCCGCGGAGACGACGTACTTGCCGTTGGTTGCCGGCGCGTAGTACCCGATCCACCACGGGCCGCTGTCGTTCTTCGACAGCTTGAGCTTCTTGAGCACCCGGACCTCGTGCTTGCTCAGGTTCGTCGGGAGCTTCAGCCGAATGTCGTGGTGATACGAGTACTCGTACAGGTGATAGGCGTCCCACGCCGCGCCCCGTCCAGCTGTCGATAGGGAACGCCCGACGTGTGCGCCGCGGCCGCGGTGTCCCACGTCGTGGACTGGAACGTCAGGAAGTCATGCATGCCGCCGATCGAGATCACTGCGAACAGCACCACACCCGCCCACGCGACCGGTGCCACGAGTCGCAGCCCCCGGACGCACCACAGCACCAGGGCGATGACGAGCGGCACGAGCGGGAGCAGGTAGCGGTCCCGGGAGATCGCGGTGTCCCGGAGCGGGTAGCTGCTCACCACCACCGCCACGGCCTGACCGACGAGCAGCGCGATGACGAGCCCGACTCCGTGCCGCGCGGGAGCGCTCGAACGCGTGCCGAGGCGGGCGAAGAGGACGATCGCCAGGACGATCGCCGCGACGACGCAGATCGCGGTCAGCCAATCCTGTCCACCGGGTGAGAGCAGCGGCTGACGACCGCCGCGGAGGTCGTTGGGTGGCCCGAGCCCGGACGGACCGACGAACTGTGAGAGGTACGGCATGCGAGCGTTCCCGTTGCCGAACCAGACGAGCCCAAGCGCGATGACCGCCACCCAGACCCCGATGACGATCCGCACGACACGCGTCGTCCCGCGAACCAGCGATCGCAGCGATGGCACCACGGCGGCGAGGAGCGGGATCAGGAACAGCGCCGAGTACATCATCTCGAAGAACGTGAGTCTCCGGATCAGGACGAACGCGTCCAGCGGATCAGCAGAGAACCATTCCCCGGAGACGTCGACCTGCGCGGACTTCGGCGGGGTGCCGTGGATCACGTGGTACCAGAGGAGATACAGGACCGCGACGACGGCGAAGGGGCCCACGGTCCGCACGATCCGTCGGAGCCCGACCCGACTCCAGGGAAGGGCGTGCACGATCAGCAGGTAGGCCACGACCGCGAGGACGATGAACACCGCCTGCTGACGGATGAGGAACGTCAGGCCCGCGAGCAGCGATCCGAGCGTCATCCACTCCGAGTCCGGACCGTCGCGGTTGATGGCGCGGGTGAAGCAGTACGCACACGCGACGACGCCGGCGACGAGATACGCATCCGACATGAACGTGAAGGCCAGCGAGTACGTCAGCGGGTTGAACAGGTACAACGCGGTGCCGAGGGCACTCCGATTGCGCGTGACGTTCAGCTCCCGGAGCAGCCCGTACATCGGGAACGCGGAGAGGCCGACAGCAACCACGGTGGCGCTGCGCATCACGCCGAGCGTGTCCCCGAAGACCCACGTGAACGGGGCCGCCCACAGCACCTGCCCGACCAGGCTCGTGACCACGAGCGGCAGCACCTCGAGCCGGCCCTGCTGCATCAGGATCTCGACCGACCGGGCGTACAGAGGATCGTCGCTGATCGCGACCGGCGCGAGCGTGGGGACGAGGAAGGCCGAGGCCCCGAACGCGCTCACGACGACGAGCAACCACCGGTTGCGGCTCGCCCACCCGATGATCGCCGATCGGCGACCGGCCTGGCCGCGAACTGCCGTTGCGGCCGTCGTCATCGCCCGGACTGTACCCGGCGTTCCGGACGGCTCGACGTCGCCCGGCCCGCGCGCCGGGCATTGTCGCCACGGACTCGAGTGCTACCTTCCCCCGGCGCGACCGACACTCGGTGACCCGTCCGCGGGCCAGCGGCGGTCGGGTTCGACGAACAGGCGAAGGGATTCGACATGTTGCTCGACGGCGCGAAGATCCTCGTCACCGGCGCGTCGTCGGGCATCGGCGCCGCGCTCGCCCCACAGCTCGCGGCGAAGGGCGCGACCGTGGGCATCGTCGCCCGTCGGGCCGAGCGGCTCGAGGGAGTCGTCGCGGAGTGCCGGCAGCACACTCCGGACTCCACGTCCTGGGCCGCGGATCTCGGTGACGTCGACCGCGCGGTCGCGGTCGCTCTCGAGGCGTGGGACCACTTCGGCGGGCTGGACGCGCTGGTGAACAACGCGGCGATCGGGAAGCGCAAGCTCGTCCAGACGCTGACGCCCGACGATCTCGACGTCACCATGCGGACGAACTTCTTCTCACCCACCCGGATGGGGATGGCCCTGCTCCCCCGTTGGCTCGAGCGGGGCGAGGGCCTCATCGTCAACGTGTCGAGCATGGGCGGCCGGCTGGGCATCCTGCACGAAGCCGCGTACAGCGCGTCCAAGTTCGCGATGTGCGGCTGGAGCGAGTCGATGCGCATGGACCTCGAGGGCACCGGCGTGAAGGTGAAGCTCGTCCTCCCCGGCCCGATCGAGACCGAGATCTGGGAGGTGCAGCCGGGCGAGCTGCCGGGGCTGTACGACGGCCCGTTCGTCACCGCCGCGGACTGCGCCGCGGACATCGTCGCCGCGATGGAAGACGACGGGTTCGAGTACTACACGCCCGAGGAGGTTCCGGGCGGCTGGAGGCAGAAGGACCTCGTCGTGGGCAAGACCCGGAGCTGCGACGACTTCCTCACCGGCATGGCCCAGATGGGCTGACCCGAGCTACGACTGGTCGCGGTGCGCGGGGAGCCACGTGCCGTGGAGGCCGGCGGGGACCCGGCGCGGGAGCAGGACGGACGCGACCGGCTGGGCCGCGAAGTCCTCCGCATCGATGATGACGAGCTCGCTGCGGTCGTGCACCACGTCGTAGGTCAGCGCCAGGATCCAGCCATCGCCCTCGGTGAGGCTGTCCGGGCGCGGCACGAACTGCGGCTCGCCGACGATGACGCCGTCCTTGAACCGGTGGTGCACCACGGCGTTGGTGCGCACGTCGTAGCGCATCAACGTGTCGAAGCCGACGCCGTCGGGATGGCCGTCGCTGTGCGTCACCGCGGCCAGGTACCCGTACCGGTAGCTGAGCCCGGCGCGCCGGTCGTCGATGCGCGGCATGTCCACCGGAGTGGAGTCGAGCAGCTCGTCGTTCACGACGCCGTTGCCGAGCTCGATCACCGAGCGGTGCAGGCGCGGCGATCCATCGATGCCAGCGGCCGTGTCGATCTCGAAGCTGGGGCGGTGCACGTAGTCGACGACGATCGTGTCGCCGTCGTTGTACGCGTTCAGCACGTGCATCACGAAGCGGTTCTCCACCGGGAACCACCGCACGCGGTCGTGCTCGCCGTCGCGTGAGATGACGCCGATGCGGGTCCCGTGCTCAGGCTGCCAGCGCACCATCGGCCGGCCGGTGGCCGCGGCGGCCGGGTCGATGACCGCGGGGCTGTCGAAGAAGACGACGTGCTGATCGGTGACCGCGAAGTCGTGCATGACGACGGGCCGCGGGATGTCGATCGGCACGGTTCGGCTGATCTGCCCGCGCGGCGAGACCACTCCGTACACGAGGTACGGCGGCTCGGCCGAGTAGCGGAACCAGCTGAGCTCGTCCCAGATCGGGTCGGTCTTCGGGTGCGCGCACATCGCGCCGGGCAACGCACCGCCGAACGTGTGCTCACCGACGGTGCCGAAGCGCCACGTCAGCTCGTAGGGCGCCCCGCCCTCCCAGAGGGAGAGGATGCGTCCGGCGTGCGCGACCACGTTCGTGTTGGACCAGTTCTTCGCGCCGTGGCCGTCGAAGTCCGACACGCCCGGCGGCGTGTCGCCGGGCTCGAACGTTCCGGTGTGCAGCGCGTGGCCGACCTGGCGCTCGGCGACGAGGTCCTTCGTCAGCACGTAGCGGTTGCGGTAGCGGGCGCGGGACCCGGAGAACGTCAGGATGTGGAGCATCCCGTCGCCGTCGTAGGGGTACTGCCAGCCGTCCGGCCGCGGGAACTGCGCGTTCGGGCCGTTGCGGACGTAGGAGCCGTCGAGCTCCGGCGGGATCTGCCCCTGCACCGCCAGGTCCATCGTGTCGAGCTCGTCGTCGACCGCCTCGAAGTAGCGCGCGTGGTAGCCGCCCGCGCTCTCTTCCACGCGCTTCATCTCGACTGCCGGTTCGATCATGCCGCTGTGCCTCCTCAGGCCCGCCATGACGGGTTGATCGGCCCGTCCGGCGAGCGCCTTGAGGAGTCCACTGTGCCCGATTTCGCCCCACAAGGGCGATCGCGCGGTTGGTGAGGAGTCACGCGCCGGCCGGGACCAGCGCCTCGACGGTGACGGGAATGCCGTTCAGCACGGCGTTTCCGGAGAGCGGGTCCATGAGCGACCCGTCGGCGAGCAGATTCGTGTTCACCCCCGCGTGGCGGCCCGCGACGGCCATGTCCGTGCCCGCCCCGCCGTGGCCCCACCCGTGGGGGATGCTCACGACGCCCGGCATGATCCCGTCGGTGACCTCGACCGGGATCTCCACCGCCCCGACCCGGGAGCGGACCCGGGCGTCGGCTCCGTCGGCGAGGCCCAGGCGGCCGGCGTCCTCGGGATGGACCTGCAGCGTGCACCGGGGCTTGCCCTTCACCAGCACCTCGAGGTTGTGCATCCAGGAGTTGTTCGACCGGAGATCGCGTCGCCCGACGAGCACCATCTCCCCCTCCGCGTGGCGGGCGAGGGACGGCCGGAGGCGCGCGCCGACATCCTGGACGATCGCTTCCGGCGCGAGCTCGATCTTGCCGCTCGGCGTCTGCAGGACATTGGGGAGACGGGGCTGGAGCGGACCGAGGTCCACGCCGTGCGGGTTCGCCTCGAGCTTGGACAACGAGAGGCCGTCGGGGTCCGCGCCGAAGCCGTCGCCGTAGGGACCGGTGCGGAGCATCAGATCCAGCACCCGCTCCGGCCCCCGGCGACCGTTGACCGAGAGCGCCTCGACCAGCTCGCCAGCATCCCTCCCCGCGACCGTGCTGCCGTCGCGCCCGACTGCCTTCTGGACCTGGCTGGTGAGCACGAAGTCGTCGAGCGTCGCCGCGGCCTCGGCACTCGAGCCCTGACCGCTCACGATGCCCGCAAGCCGGAGCAGCACCTCCCACTCCGACAGCTCGTGCGGCTCGAGCTCGACGAGCGGCGGCGAGTAGTTGGCGACGTTGCGCACCGCGAGCGAGTAGAGCGCGATGTCGTAGTGACTGCGCGCGAGCACGCCCGGAACGGGGAGGATCACGTTGGCGTGGCGCGTCGTCTCGTTGCGGTAGATGTCGACGGACACCATGAACTCGAGGCCCGCCAGCGCCCGGTCGAGCCGCTCGGAGTCGGGCGTCGAGAGCACCGGGTTGCCGGCGACGGTGATGAGCGCGCGGATCTGGCCGTCGCCCGGCGTGTCGATCTCCTCGGCGAGGGCAACCACCGGCAGCTCCCCGTAGAACTCGGGCAGGCCGCGCACCCGGCTGTGCCGGCGCCCGAAGCGGACGCCCCGGCCGACCCCCGGCGTGGCTCCGGCCTTCGGCGCGGCCGTGTTGGCACCACCCGTGGCCGGCAACGTGAACATCGCGCCGCCCTCGCGGTCGAGGTTGCCGGCCAGCGTGTTCACGACGTCGACGAGCCACGACGCGAGCGTCCCGAACTCCTGCGTGCACGTGCCGATGCGCCCGTACACCGCGGCGCGATCGGTGGTCGCGAGATCGCGCGCCACGCGCCGGATGGTGCCCGCGTCGATCCCGCAGACCGGCGCGACCACCTCCGGGGAGAAGTCCTGCGCGAGCCGGGTGACCTCCTCGACGCCTTCGACGTGGCCAGCCGCGTTCCCGAGGTTGACGAGCCCCTCGGTGACGATCGTGTGCACGAGCGCGAAGAGGAAGTGCGCGTCGGTGCCGGGCCGGATGAAGAGGTGCTCGTCGGCTTCCTCGGCGGTCTTCGAGCGACGCGGATCGACGACGACGAGCCGACCTCCGCGGGCCCGGATCGCGCGCAACCGTCCGGGCACGTCGGGCACGGTCATGAGGCTGCCGTTCGACGCGAACGGGTTCGCGCCGAGGATCAGGAGGTAGTCCGTGCGGTCGAGGTCCGGGACCGGGACGGTCAGCGCGCCGCCGAACATGAGCCCCGCGCTGACCTGCTTGGGCATCTGGTCCACGGTGCTCGCGCTGAACACGTTGGCGCTCCCGAGCGCCTGGAGCAGGACCTTGCCCTCGACCATCGCTCCGAGGTTGTGGGCGTTCGGGTTCCCCAGGTAGACGCCGACCGCGTCCCGGTTCGCCTCGATGATCGGGCCGAGCCCGCGCTCGATCTCGGCGAACGCCTCCTCCCAGCTGACCTCGCGCCACGTGTCACCCGTCCGCACCTGCGGTCGGCGCAGGCGGTCGGGGTCGGCTTCCAGCTGCTTCAGCGCGGTCCCCTTCGGGCACAGGTAGCCCCGGCTGAACACGTCGTTGCGGTCTCCACGCACGAGCGTGATCTCGTCGTCGTCGAGGTGGAGCTCGAGCCCACAGGTCGCTTCGCAGAGCGGGCACGTGCGGTACGCGATGCGCTTCGTCATGAGGCCAGGCTAGGCCCGTAAGTACGATCGCGCCCGTGAACGACGACCGCCTTTACTTCCGCCAGCTCCTCGCGGGCCGCGACTTCGCGGCCGACGACGGCATCGCCCAGCAGATGGTGAACTTCGTCTACCTCGTCGGTGACCGCGAGACCGGTGAGGCGGTGATCGTCGATCCGGCCTACGGCGTGCGCGAGCTGGTCGAGATCGCCGGCGCGGACGGGCTGACGGTCGTCGGTGCGCTCGTGACCCACTATCACCCCGATCACGTCGGCGGCTCACTGATGGGCTGGGAGATCGAAGGTGTCGCCGCGCTGCTCGGGCTCGAGGGCGTCGACGCACCGATCCACGTCAACGAGGCCGAGGCGCGCGGGCGTGAAGCTCGTGACCGGCGCGTCAGACTCCGATCTCGTGCTGCACGAAGGCGGCGACGTCGTGACCGTCGGCGAGATCCCGATCACGCTCGTGCACACCCCGGGGCACACGCCGGGCAGCCAGTGCTTCCTCGTGGACGGCAGGCTGGTCGCGGGCGACACCCTGTTCCTCGACGGCTGCGGCCGCACCGATCTCCCCGGTGGCGACGCGGACGAGATGTACTTCAGCCTGACGCAGCGGCTCGCCTCCGTCCCCGACGACACGATGCTCTACCCCGGGCACCAGTATTCCCCCGAAGCGTTCGCCACGATGGGTGCGACGCGCGAGCACAACTACGTGTTCCGCCTCCCGTCGATCGAGCAGTGGCGCACGATGTTCGGCGCCTGAGCCGCGGGTGGAGATCCGCGACGGCGACCTGGCCACCGAGCCCGGTCGCACCCTGGCCGACGAGCTCTGGCGGGACCTGGCGATCCGCTACGCGGACGACCCGACCGCGCCGGAGCCGAAGGGCGAGTCCGACGACCTGCGGCCCGACGAGCTCGCGCCACCCAGTGGCCGCTTCGTCATCGTGTTCGACGACTCGGATGCGCCGATCGGCTGCGGGGCCATACGCCGCCACGATCCGGAGACGGCGGAGATCAAGCGGATGTGGGTGCGGCCGGCGGCTCGAGGGCGTGGGGTCTCCCGGTTGCTCCTCGACGAGCTCGAGTCGAGCGCGGTCGCGCTCGGTTACCGCGCGATGGTGCTCGAGACCGGGTTGCGCCAGCCGGAGGCGATCGCGCTCTACGAGTCCCACGGCTACACCCCGATCCGGAACTACGGCTTCTACCGGGAGTCGCCCTTGAGCCGCTGCTACCGCAAGCCGCTGGTCGACCCGGCCGGCTAGGGAGCTCCGACCCCGGTCACGTCGAACGTGACGGGCAGCGTGTCCGGGCCGCGGAACGCCGAAACCTTCGATCACGGGCGCGGGTGCGTCCGGATCGAGCCGCAGGTTCCGCAGGCGCTCGATGATGGCCAGGAGACCGGCGCGCAGCTCGAGACGCGCGAGGTGCATGCCGAGGCACTGGTGCGGACCGGTGCCGAACGCGAGATGGTGCTGGGGCTCGCGGTCGAGCCGCCACACCCCCGCGTCGTCCCAGCGGTCCTCGTCGCGGTCGGCCGATCCGGTGATGACGTTGACCGGCGACCCGGCCGCGATCGGGCAGCCGTTCACCTCGGTGTCGCGGGTGGAGACCCGGCTGACCATCGTCACGGACGTCTCCCAGCGCAGCGTCTCCTCGATCACCGCGTCGATGACCGCCGAGTCGGCGCGCACCGCGTCCAGCGCGCCGCGATGGGTCAGCAGCGCGGCCAGCGCGTTGCCCATCACCCGGAACGTGGTCTCCGCCCCGGCCGGGAGCAGGAGGCGCAGGAACCCGTAGAGGCGTTCGTCGGTGAGCCGCTCGCCGTCGACCTCGGCGTGCACGAGCTCGCTCAGCAGATCACCCTGAGGAGAGGTGCGACGCGCGTCGACCAACGGCTCGAGGTACGCGCGCATGGCTCGGGACGCGGCCAAGCCGCGCGGCGGGTCGAGGGGTCCGGTGTTGATCTCCTCGGCCCACTTCGCGAACTGCTCGTGGTCCTCGATGGGCACGCCGACGATGCCGCAGATCACCTGGACCGGGTACTGCGCGGTGACCTCGTGCACGAGGTCCGCGCGGCCAAGTGGCGCGATGCGATCGAGGAGGCCGGAGATGACCGGACGGACGAGCTCGGTGTCCCACCGTTCGAGCACCGACGCGCGAAACGTGTGGGCGACGAGGTTGCGGTACTGGCGGTGCTCCGGACCGTTCATGGCCAGGATGAGCTCGCCCATGTACTGGCCGATCACCTCGCTGTTGATCGCGCTCGAGAACGTCTCCCAGTCCCGCAGCACGTCGACCGCGTCGGCGTACCGGGTGACCTGGAACGTCGGGCGCGGATCGAACGTGTGGCCTTCGGTGCGGATGACCGGGCACTCGGATCGGGCACGGGCCCACATGGCGTAGGGCTGGAACGTCATGAACTCTTCGACGCTCTTCGGAGTCTCGTAGCTCACCGTCTGCTCTCCCTTCGCGGCGCTCCGAGCCATTCTTGTCGGCCTGTAGCCTGGCGGACATGGCTCGCATCGCACTGCCCGACGGAGACAGCCCGGAGATCGTCCGTGCCCTCACCCTCGTGCCCGACTTCGCCAAGGCGGTCGGTGGCTACGAGAAGGCAGTCTGGGGATCCAGCCTGCCCTGGCGCCTGCACGAGCTCGTCCGCATGCAGGTCGCGATCATCAACGAGTGCACGGTGTGCCTCGGGTGGCGCACTCCACAGGCGATCGAAGCGGGCGTCACCGACGAGCTCCTCGCCGGCGTCGCCACCTACGAGACGTTCCCGGACTTCAGTGACACGGAGCGCGTCGCGCTCGAGTACACGCAGCACTTCTGCACCGACTCCGCGCGCATCAGCGACGACCTCATGGACCGGCTTGGCGCGCAGCTCGAGCGCGGCGGAGATCGTCGAGCTGACGCTCGTCATCGGCAAGTACATGTCGATGGGCCGCTTCATGCAGGTGCTCGGCCTCGACCAGTCGTGCTCGTTGCAGATGGACGACGCCGGGAGCGTCTCGGTTTCGTGAGCGGGCCCGCCACCGTCATCGTCTGCATCGACTGTGGCGGTCGGGCGCACCTCGTCCAGCTGAACGACCCGGACGATCCCTACCGCTCCGGTGACGTCGCGGTGTACCGCTGCGAGGACTGCCTCGACCGCTGGGACGTCGTGCTCGAAGACGAAGACGTCGCCCCCGACTAGGGGTGGGCGCGGCACCACCAGCGGGCGGCGTCGCGACCGAGCTCGACCGGGAAGTCGAACGCGGTGCTCAACGACGCGGTCGTGAGCGCTTCGGCGATCGGGCCGGAGGTGACGACGCGGCCGCCGGCGAGGACGAGCGTGTGCGTCGTTCCCGGCGGGATCTCCTCGACGTGGTGGGTGACGAGGATCATCGGCGGGGTCCCGGGATCGGCGGCGAGCCCCGACAGGCGGGCGAGCAGCCGCTCGCGGGCACCCAGGTCGAGCCCGGCGAACGGCTCGTCGAGCAGGAGCAGCCCGGGGTCCGCCATCAGCATCCGGGCCAGCAGCACCTGCTGGCGCTCACCCTCCGAGATCACCCCGAACGGAGTACGCGCGAGCCCCGCGACGCCGGTCAGGTCCATCAGCTCGAGCGCGCGGGCGCCATCCTCGTCGGTGTAGGTGTGCCACCAGGGCTCGAGCGCGCCGTACCTGCCGGTGACGACGATGTCGATCGCGTCGAGCGACGGCCGCAGGCTCCGCACCACGGAGCCGCTCACGAACCCGACCTGCGCGCGCACCGCCCGCCAGTCCGACGACCCCAGGCGCTCGCCGAGGATCTCGATCGTCCCGCGCGACGGGTGCAGCCGTGCGCCCGCGATCTGCAGCAGCGTCGTCTTGCCCGAGCCGTTCGGGCCGATGAGCACCCACCGCTCGCCGACGGTGACCGTCCAGTCGACGTCGGAGAGCAGGGCGCGCCCGTCCCGCACGATCGTCACCCCGTCCGGCGCGCAGCACCACCTCTTCCACCGCACGAGCCTGACACGCGGGCGCGATCGGGGCCCGACCTCAACGGTCGGGCCCCGAGTCACCGGAACGGGAGATCCGAGACGAGCTACGCGCCGGTCATCGACTTCACCTCGAGGAACTCCTCGAGGCCGTACTGGCCGAACTCCCGGCCGAGGCCGGACTGCTTGTAGCCGCCGAACGGGGCGAGTGGGTTGTACTGCGTCCCGTTCACGTCCACCTGGCCCGCCTGGATGCGCCGGCCGACCTTGGCCGCGTGCTCCTTGTCGCCGCCGTAGACCCCGGCGTGCAGGCCGTAGACCGTGTCGTTCGCGATCCGGACCGCGTCGTCCTCGTCCGAGTACGTGATGATGGACAGCACCGGGCCGAAGATCTCCTCGCGGGCGATCGTCATGTCGTTCGTGACGTCCGCGAACACGGTCGGCTGGATGAAGTAGCCCTTGTCGAGACCCTCCGGCGCGTCGGCGCCACCGGTCACGAGCGTCGCGCCCTCCTCGATCCCCTTGTTGATGAAGCCCCGGACCCGGTCGCGCTGGGTCTCGGAGATCATCGGGCCGAGGCGGGTCGCCGGGTCCATCGGGTCACCGGTCGTGAACGTCTCCGCGACCTCCTTGGCCTTCGCGACGAACTCGTCCTTGCGGCTCTCCGGCACGAGCATGCGGGTCCACGCGATGCACGTCTGGCCACCGTTGAGGTACGCGGACTGGAAGCCGGCGTTGACCGCCTCGTCGAGCGGCGCGTCGTCCAGGATGATGAACGGCGACTTGCCGCCGAGCTCGAGTGCGACCTTCTTCACGCTCTGGGACGCGAGCTCCATGATCCGCTTGCCGGCACGCGTCGAACCGGTGAACGACACCATGTCGACGTCGGGGCTCGTGACGAGCGCTTCGCCCACGACGGGACCGAGCCCGGTCACCAGGTTGAAGACGCCCTTCGGAAGGTCGATCTCCTCCATGATCTCGGCCAGCATGAACGCGGTCAGCGGTGCGACCTCGCTCGGCTTCAGCACCACCGTGCACCCCGCGGCGAGCGCGGGTGCCACCTTCGCGACGACCTGGTGGAGCGGGTAGTTCCACGGCGTGATGCACGCGACGACGCCGATCGGCTCACGCACGATCAGGCTGTTGCCGACCGTCTCCTCGAACGGGAACTCCTGCGCGATCTGCACGTACGAGCCGGCCACCATCCCGGGGAGCCCGGCCTGCGCGATCTGGGAGATGAAGAAGGGCGTCCCGACCTCGGCGGTGACCGTCTTCGCGATCTCCTCGGTCTGGGCCTGCAGGGCGTCGGCGAGCCGCTGGATGAACTTCGCCCGCTCCTCGACCGGGGTGGCGGACCACGCCGGGAGCGCGGCCTTGGCCGCGGCCGCGGCCTTCGTCGCATCCTCGGCGCTGCCGGCGGCGACCCGCCCGATGACCTCCTCGGTCGTGGCGTTGATCACGTCGATGGTGCCGGTGCCCGTGGAGGCAACCCACTGCCCGTCGATGTAGAGCTTCGTGCGGTCCTGCATGGGATCGATCTCCTTCGCTGCGGTCTCGCCAACAGTACGCCTCTCGACCCTCTTCGGTCCTCGGCCCGAGCCCGGATTCCCAACGGCGTAATCTCCCTGACGTGGTCAGCCGGGGGACGGATCCGTTCGAGGAGACCGAGGACCAGCAGGCGCTGCGCAAGCTCGCCCGCGACGTCGCCGAGCGCGAGCTCGCGCCCAAGGCCCGGCACTGGGACGAGACCGAGGACTTCCCCCAGGCCTCCTGGGACGCGATCCGCCGGGCCGACCTGTTCGGGATCACGATCGACCCGCAGCACGGCGGCATGGGCATGGGCGACATCGAGGCCGCGATCGTCCTCGAGGAGCTCGGCCGGGCCTGCGTCTCGAGCGCGATCCTCGCCCAGCTCACGTTCAACGGACCGCCCCGCGCGATCGAGCACCTCGGCTCCGACTGGCTGAAGGACCGGTGGCTCCCGCTCGCGGCGTCGGGCGAGGCGCTCTTCTGCATCGGGATCAGCGAGACCGAAGCCGGCTCCGCGGTGAACCACATGCGGGCCCGGCTGACGCCCGACGGCGACGGCTACCGGCTCAACGCCTACAAGAACTACGTGACCGGCGGTCACAAGGCGGCCGCGTGCCTCGTCTGGTGCCGTTTCCCCGGCAGCGAGGGGACGAAGGGCATCGGCGCGGTCGTCGTCGACCTCACCGCGGACGGCGTCACGATCGCCGGCACCCACGAGAAGATGGGGCTGCGCGGCACGAGTGAGGCCGAGCTGGCCTTCGACGACGTGCGGATCGAGCCCCGAGACGTCCTCCTCATGGGGGACCCCGAGAACAGCGAGTCGTTCAAGACGCTGATCGGTCACATCAACCACGAGCGCTGCGGCAACGCGGCGATGTGCATCGGCGCCGCGCAGGGCGCGCTCGAATACGCGATCCAGTACACGAACGAGCGCACGGTCGGCGGGAAGCCGCTGGCGGCGTTCCAGGGCCTGCAGTGGAAGATCGCCGACATGGGGATCCAGCTCGAGGGCGCGCGGCTGCTCATGCAGCGCGCGCTGCACCTCGCGGGCCCGCACGGCACCCCGCCCGCGCTCGAGACCGCGATGGCGAAGACCGCGGCGAACCTGGCCGCGAAGTTCGTGTGCGACGAGGCGATCCAGCTGCTCGGGGGGTACGGCTTCTCCCGCGAGTACCCCGTCGAACGCGTGTACCGCGACATCCGCGGCCTGTGCATCGGCGCGGGCACCGTGGAGATCCAACGCAACTTCGTCGGCACCAACCTGTTGAAGGGCAACGTGCCGAGCGGCAACGCCTGGCGCCCCCCGCTCTTCTGAGGTGGCCCGACTCCGTTCGACGTACCGGCACCCCGGAGCCACGGAGTACCTCCGGCCCGGCGGCGCGTGGGACGTCCCGACGCTCGACGCGCTGCTGACCGACCGCGCGCCCGCGCCCGATGCGGACGCGGTGGCGCGCGTCGCCGGCGGGTTGCGCGCGCAGGGAGTCCGCCGCGGGGACGTCGTCGCCTGGCAGCTGCCGAACTGCACCGAAGCCGTGCTGCTGTTCCGCGCGTGCTGGCGCCTCGGCGCGGTCGCGGGGCCGATCCACCATCAGGCGGGTCCGGTCGAGGTCGAGCGCATGGTGGGGGTGATCGAGCCGACGGTCGTCATCGAGCCGGACGCGCCACTGCCGGACGGGGCACCCGTGGTGCGGAGCGCGGCGCGCCCGTCGGACCTCGCGGTCGCGCTGTTCACCGGTGGCTCGACCGGTGAGCCCAAGGCGGTCCTCCACACGCACCGCGGGCTCGCGCACAAGGCGATCACGATGGTGCGGGTGCACGGGCTCCGGGCGCGGGACGCGGTCCTCATGCCCGCGCCGCTCGCGCACGTCTCCGGCCTGCTCAACGGGATCCTGGTCCCGGGCGCGGCGGGGATGCGCACGGTGTTGATGGCCCGCTGGGAGCCCGAGCGCGCGCTGCACCTCATCGAGACCGAGGCGATCAGCTTCATGATCGGCCCGCCGACGTTCTTCGTGCAGCTGATGGCCGCGCCGGCATTCAGCCCCGCGCGGGTGGACTCACTCCGCCTGGTGTCGAGCGGTGGCGCGGGCGTCACCCCGTCGTTCGTGCTGCAGGCCTCCGAGGAGCTGGGCGCGCGGGTGAAGCGCAGCTACGGATCGACCGAGGCGCCGACCATCACGTCGAGCACCGCGCGCGACCCCGTGCGGCGCGCGGCCGAGACGGACGGGCGCCCGGTCGACCAGTGCCAGCTCCGCATCGAGCCCGACGGCGAGCTGTGGCTGCGGGGTCCGGAGCTCTTCGCGGGATACGCGGACGCGGCCCAGACCCGCGCCGCCGTCACCCGGGGTTGGTTCCGAACTGGCGATCTGGCGACCGTCGACGGCCGCGGCTGGCTCACCATCGTCGGGCGGAAGAAGGACGTCATCATCCGGGGAGGGGAGAACATCGCTGCCGCGGAGGTGGAGGACGTGCTCGTCGCCCACCCGGCGATCCGCGAGGCGGTGGCCGTCGGCTACCCCGACGCCTCGCTCGGCGAGCGGGTGTGCGCGTTCGTCATCAGCGACGAGCCGTTCGACCTCGACCAGTGCCGGACGTGGTTCGCCGCACGCGGCGTCGCCCGGTTCAAGACGCCCGAGCAGGTCCGCCGGGTCGACGCGCTCCCCGTCCTCGCCGCGGGCAAGGTCGACCGCGAGACCCTCCGCCGGCGCGCCGCCCACCCCGCCTGACTCGTTTCGGGGTCAGATGACGCTTTCGCCGGCGTCGACCTTGGGGCGGAGGAGCGCGGCGAGGCGAGCGCGGTGGACGACCGCGTCCCCGAAGCTCAGCTGGTCGAGCTGCGCCCGCTTGAGGAACAGGTGCAGGTCGTACTCCCAGGTGAACCCGATGCCGCCGTGCACCTGCAGTGCGCTCGCCATGACCCGCTTCGACGCGTCCGAGGCCCACGTCTTCGCGGTGGACGCGGCGATCGACTGATCCGGGTCGTCGGCCGCGAGGCACCACGCGGCCCAGTACGCCGTCGAGCGCATCCCCTCGACGTCGACGAGCATGTCCGCGCACCGGTGCTTCACCGCTTGGAACGATCCGATCGGCCGGCCGAACTGGACCCGCTCCTTCGCGTAGTCCACCGCGAGCTCGAGCACCCGCGACGCGCCGCCGAGCATCTCCAACGACGTCGCGGTCGCACCGAGGTCGAGCAGGGCATCGACGAGGTCGGCGCCACCGAGCCGCCACGCGGGCGTGCGTTCGAGCTCGAGCCAGGCGATGGGCCGGGTGAGGTCCATCGCGGGCTCGGCCGACGGGCGGCCCAACCGGTCGAGGTCGACACCGAAGAGCGCGGGGCCGTCGGCATCGGACGCGACCACGAGCGCGATGTCCGCGATGGACGCCCACGCCACGGGATCCGGCCGACCGCTGAGCGCCCATTCGCCGTCGGCGTGCTCGGCCTGGACCGCGGCCGGGTCCCGGCTCCACGCGATGCAGGCGCGCACGTCACCCGCGAGCGCCCGCTCGACCGCCCGGATGTCACCGACCCGGCGGAAGACCTCGAGCGCGAGGACCGTCGGGAGGAAGGGCGCCGGGGCGACGTGGCTGCCGATCTCCTCGAGCAGGACCGCGAGCTCGACCGGGCCGTACCCGACGCCGCCCTCGGCCTCCGGCACCGCGATCCCGAGCCAGCCCTGCTCGACCATGGCGGCCCAGAGGTCGCGATCCCAGCGCTCCGGCGTCTCCGCCACGCGGCGGATCCGGCCCGTCGACGCCCGGTCGTCGAGCAGTGCCCGAGCGCCGTCGCGGAGCGCGAGCTGGTCCTCGGACAGGTCGAAATCCATCGGGCTCGGACACTATCTGACCTCAGTCTCACGACTCTTCCGCCGATGAACGTGACGGTGGGTAGATTCGAGGAACCCGACCCCAAGGAGCACGCCGTGACGGACGAGAAGCCCGCATACTTCCGGCACGGAGACACGGAGATCGAGCTCCCGATCGTTCGTGGCAGCGAGAACGAGCTCGGTGCCGACATCTCCAAGCTGCGGTCGCAGACCGGCGTGATCACGCTCGACTACGGCTACATGAACACGGGCGCGTGCGAGTCGGCGATCACGTACATCGACGGCGACGCCGGGATCCTGCGCTACCGCGGCGTGCCCATCGAGCAGCTCGTCGAGCGCGACGCGCCGTCCTACCTCGAGACGTCGTACCTCTTGATCTACGGCGAGCTCCCCAACCGGGAGCAGATCGACGAGTTCCGCTTCGGCATCCGCCGGCACACGCTCCTGCACGAAGACGTGAAGAGCTTCTTCAACGGCTTCCCGAAGGACGCCCACCCGATGGCGATCCTCTCGAGCGTGGTGAGCACGCTGTCGACCTTCTACCAGGACAGCGACGACCCCCATGACCCCGAGCAGGTGCAGCTCTGCATCCTGCGGCTGATGGCGAAGATCCCCACGATCGCCGCCTATTCCTACAAGAAGTCGATCGGCCAGCCGTTCCTCTACCCGGACAACCGGCTCGACCTCATCGAGAACTTCCTCACGATGATGTTCGCGGTGCCGTCCGAGCCGTACGCGGTCTCCCCCACCGTCGTCCACGCGCTGAAGCAGCTGCTGATCCTGCACGCGGACCACGAGCAGAACTGCTCCACGTCGACGGTCCGCATGGTCGGTTCGAGCGACGCCAACCTGTTCGCCTCGATCGCCGCGGGCATCAACGCGCTCGTGGGGCCCACTGCACGGCGGCGCGAACCAGGCCGTCATCGAGATGCTCGAAGGGATCCGTGACGGCGGCGGCGACCTCGAAGGCGCGGTCAGGCGCGCGAAGGACCCGAACGACCCGTTCCGGCTCTCCGGCTTCGGTCACCGCGTGTACAAGAACTACGACCCGCGGGCCAAGATCCTCAAGGGCACCGCGGACAGGGTCATCTCCGAGCTGCACCAGCGCGACGAGCTGCTCGACATCGCGCTCGCGCTCGAGGAGATCGCCCTCTCCGACGAGTACTTCATCGAGCGCAAGCTCTACCCGAACGTGGACTTCTACTCCGGTCTCATCTACCGGGCGATGGGCTTCCCCACCGAGATCTTCACCGTGCTGTTCGCGATGGGCCGTCTCCCGGGCTGGATCGCGCACTGGAAGGAGATGATGGAGAGCCCGAAGACGAAGATCGGGCGGCCCCGTCAGATCTACACCGGCCCGACCGAGCGGCCCTACGTCCCCCTCGACCAGCGGAGCTAGTGGCGTGAGCGCGGCCATCGACGTGGTCCGCCAGGCGTTCGCCGCGATGGAAGCGGGCGACATGGCGACGGCATCGGCGGCATTCGCGCCCTCGCTCGTCTACCGGCTCCACGGCGGCCACCCGCTCGCCGGCACCTTCGACGGCAAGCCGGCGGCGCTCGGCGCGATGGCCGCGCTCGCGGAAGCCGGCGGCGCGGGGACGACGCTACGGCTCGTCGATGCCCGGGCGGCCGGTCCCGAGCTCGTGCTTGCGCACCTCGTGCGCCGCGCCGGCGTGGATGGGGGTGCGGATGCGGGTCCGCTCGAGAGCGACGTCGCGACGATCCTGCGCGTCGAGGACGGCGCGATCACCGAGATCGCCAGCGTGTCCTCGCGCGCGCTCGACGACCACTGGTCGACCCGCTGACCCACCGCGCCCAACCCTCCGTTCTCGGCACGTTCGACCGCGCCTGGGGCGGTTCAGCGTGCCGAGAAGGAGCCAGCGCGAGCAGCTAGCGGACCGCGGCCTTGATGCGCTCCATCACGTCGTCGTCGAGGAGCGGGAGGACGTCGAGGGCTCCGAGGTTGTCGGTCACCTGCTCGGGCCGGCTCGCGCCGGTGATCACGGACGAGACGTGCGGGTTCTTCGCACACCACGCCAGCGCCAGCTGCGCGAGCGAGCAGTTGAGCTCTGCCGCGATCGACTGCAGCCGTCGGACCTTCTCGTTCGACGCGGGATCCGTCAGCATCTTGGCGAGCCACTCGTAGCCGGGCAGCGTCGCGCGGCTGCCCTCCGGCACGCCGTCGAGGTACTTGCCGGTCAGCAGACCGGACGCGAGCGGGCTCCAGATCGTGAGGCCGAGGCCGATGTCCTCGTAGAGGCGCGCGTACTCGCGCTCGACCCGCCGGCGGTTCAGCACGTTGTACTCGGGCTGCTCGACCACCGGCTTGTGCAGGTGGTGGCGCTCCGCGATGTCCCACGCGGCACGGATCTCGTCCGCGGTCCACTCCGACGTGCCCCAGTAGGTGGCCTGACCGCTGGCGACGATGTCGGACATCGCCCAGACGGTCTCCTCGAGCGGCGTGTTCGGGTCGGCCCGGTGGCAGTAGAGGAGGTCGACGAACTCGAGGTCGAGTCGCTCGAGTGAGCCTTCGATCGCCTGCAGGAGGTACTTGCGGTTCAGCGTGTTGCTCATGTTCACGCCGCCGTGGATCCCCCAGAACAGCTTGGTGGAGATCGCGTAGGAGTGGCGGGGCCAACCCGAGCTGCCGGATCGCCTCACCCATGATCTTCTCGGAGTCGCCACCCGCGTACGCCTCGGCGTTGTCGAAGAAGTTCATGCCGCCCCGGTACGCGACGTCGAGGCAGTCGAGCGCGGCGTCGGTGTCGAGCTGCGCACCGAACGAGACCCACGACCCGAACGAGAGCACGCTGACCTGGAGTCCGGATCGGCCCAACCGTCGATACTGCATGTCGGCCATGTGCTCTCTCCTCGGTGCGGTCGAAGCGGACTTGGGGCCGACACTACGCTCCCGCTTTGATGGACTTGTCACCGACCGAGGCCGAAGCCGCGCTGCGCGACGAGTGCCGGACGTGGCTCCGCGAGCACCTGCCCTGGGAGTACGGCAAGGGGCTCCCGCCCCGGTTCGACGATCTCGCCGACGAGGTCGCGTTCGGCCGGGAGTGGCAGGCCCAGCTCGCCGCCGGGCGCTGGGTCGGGGTCGCGTGGCCGGAAGCGTACGGCGGGCGCGACGCGGGACCCGTCGGCCACTACATCGTCACCGAGGAGCTGGCCCGCGCCCGCGCGCCCGAGCTCGTCGGTCGCATCGGCGTCAACCTGGTCGGGCCGACGATCCTCGCCCGCGGCACACCCGAGCAGCAGGCGGAGTGGCTGCCCAAGATCCTGAGCGCGGAGGAGCTCTGGTGCCAGCTCTTCAGCGAGCCGAACGCGGGAAGCGACCTCTCGAGCCTCACGACGCGCGCCGACGCGCACGGACGGCGGCTGGCTGCTCAACGGCCAGAAGGTCTGGACCAGCTACGCGCAGTTCGCGGACTGGGGCGTGTGCCTGGCCCGCACCGATCCCGACGCGCCGAAGAACAAGGGGATCTCGTACCTCGTCGTCGACATGCGCGACCCCGGCGTCGAGGTCCGGCCGCTGCACCAGATCACCGACGAGAGCGACTTCAACGAAGTCTTCTTCTCCGACGTGTTCATCCCCGAGGACCGCATCATCGGCCCGGAGAACGAGGGATGGCAGGTCGCGAACCAGACGCTCACCCACGAGCGCGGCGTCAACCCGCGCCAGCTCGTGGTGCACACGCAGCTCGTCGAGGAGCTGCTGCGGCTCGCGACCGACAACGGCGCGTTCGACGACGAGCGCGGTGCGCAGCGCCTGGCCGAGGCGTTCGTCGAGGTCCAGATCTTCCGGCTGCACAACTGGCGGTCGATCTCGCGCACCGCGAAGGGCGAGGCACCGGGACCGGTCGGCAGCATCAACAAGATCTGGTGGAGTGAGATGAGCAAGCGCCTCCACGACACCGCGATGAGCGTGCTCGGGCCGGCCGCGCCGTTGTGGCGGGGTGCGGATGCGAACCCGGGCGACGGGGCGTGGCAGCGGTCCTGGCTCTACTACCAGGCGTCGTCGATCTGGGCCGGGACGAACGAGATCCAGCGCAGCCTGATCGGTGAGCGCACCCTCGGCCTCCCCCGCGAGCCGAAGTGACCGCCCTCGGCCGCCTGACGCCCGCGGCCCGGCGATCGGCCGAGGGAGAACCTCAGTTGATGAAAGGATCAGCGTTGGACCCGACGACCCGGAGGGCAGCATGAGCATCGAAGCCAAGGAGACCATCGAAGGGCTCGCACCGATCCCCGGCTCCGCGATCTCGACGATCGCCACCGGTTCGAAGATCCTGTACCTCTCGGGTCAGACCGGCCAGGTCGCGGACGGCTCGGTCGCCGGCCCGGACTTCAAGAGCCAGACGACCCAGGCGCTGAAGAACATCAAGACCGCGCTCGCGGCCAACGGAGCGAGCCTGGCGGACGTCGCCAAGATCGTCTTCTACATCGTCGACTGGAACATGGAGAAGCTGGGCCCGCTCATGGAGTCGGCGATCGAGGTGTTCGGCGACGAGTTCCCCGTCACCGCCACGACCCTGATCGGGGTCGCGACGCTGTTCGAGCCCGACTACCTCATCGAGGTCGACGTCACCGCGGTCATCGACTGATGGATCGCACCTGATGGACTTCGAGACCGTCCGCTACGAGACCGAGGGGCAGATCGCGACGATCACCCTGAACCGGCCCGAGGCCGCGAACGCGCAGAACACGCAGATGATCGAGGACATCAGCTCGTCGTTCGACCGGGCGGAGGCCGACGACGAGGTCCGGGTGGTGATCCTCGCGGCGGAGGGCAAGCACTTCTCGTCCGGGCACGACCTCAAGGAGATCCTGCGCGGCGAGGAGCACTGGGCCGCGATGCGGGCGACACCGGAAGGCAAGCTCGAGCACGAGCAGGTCATGTACTGGGACAAGCTCATCCGCATCCGCGACTTCCCGAAGATCACGATCGCGGCGGTCCAAGGGACGTGCGCAGCCGCGGGGCTGATGCTGGCGTGCATGTGCGACCTGATGATCGCGGCCGACGACGCCGCGTTCTCGAACCCGGTGCTGCGGATGGGTGGCGTCGGCGTCGAGCTCCTCGTCGAGCCGTGGGAGCTCGGCGCGCGCAAGGCCAAGGAGTTCCTGTTCTGCTCCGAGACCCTCGGCGCCGAGGAAGCCGCGCGCGCAGGCCTCGTCAACCGGGTCGTGCCCCGTGCCGAGCTGCTCATGGCGGCCCGGGAGATGGCCGGCCGCGCCGCGCAGGTGCCACCGATCACCGCCGCGGCGGTGAAGGACACGATCAACCACACGCTCGACGTGCAGGGGCAACGGGAGAGCTGGCGCTACCACTTCATGGTGCACCAGTTCGTGAGCAACACGGCCGACGCGCTCGGCCGCACCGAAGCCCGACGCGAAGGTGGCATGGCCGCGGTCCGCGCCGAGCAGGCGGGCACCCCGAGCGGCGAATCGACCTGATGGCGGGACCACTCAACGGGCTCCGGGTCCTCGATCTCGGCACCCGGATCGCCGCACCCTTCTGCGCGGGCCTGCTCGGCGAGCAGGGCGCGGAGGTCATCAAGATCGAACAGCCGGGGACCGGCGACTTCATGCGCGAGATCGGGCCGTTCCTGCCCGACGACGAGGACGGATCCCCCGGCTACTCGCTCTTCTGGGCGGTCGAGGGCCGCGGCCGCAAGAGCGTCACGCTGAACCTGCGCACGCCGGAGGGCCAGGACCTCTTCCGGCGGCTCGCCGCGACCGCGGACGTCGTCGTCGAGAACTTCCGCCCCGGCACGCTCGAGCGCTGGCACATCGCGCCGACCGATCTCGACGACAGCCTCGTGACCGTGCGCATCAGCACGTTCGGTCAGGACGGCCCCTACTCGGAGCGGCCGGGACTGGACCGCGTCGGCATCGGTTACGGCGGTCTGCTGCACCTCACCGGCTACCCCGACCGCCCGCCGGTGCGCGTCGGCGTGACGATCTCGGACTACATGACCGGCATCTTCGCCGCGCAGGCGGCGACCGCGGCCCTGTACTCCCGGGACGTGCACCGCTCCGGGAAGGGCGCCGTCGTGGACGCCGCGCTCTACGGCGTGGCCTCCGCGTCCTCGAATGGACGATCGCCGCGTACGACCAGCTCGGGGTGGTGCGCAGCCGGGAGGGCAACCGGCTCGCGAACAGCGCTCCACTCGACAACTACCCCACCGCCGACGGCAAGTACGTCTGCATCGTCGCGGGCTCCGACGCCAACTTCGCCCGGCTGTGCCGCGCGATGGAGCAGCCGGAGCTCATCGACGACCCGCGCTTCGCCCGTCTGGCCGATCGCGCCGCACGCAGTGACGAGATCAACGGGATCGTCTCGGACTGGACCCGGGCGCGCGACGCCGCAGAGCTCGAGACCGCCTGCGTCGCCCACGACGTTCCGGTCGCGCACCGCGTACACCGCGGCGGACATGTTCCTCGACCCGCACTTCGCGGCCCGCGGTGACCTCATGACGATCGCGGATCCGGTCGCCGGTCCGATGCGCCAGCAGGCGCCGTACCCCCGCTTCGTGGACGCACCCCAGGAGGCACCCGCAGGCGCACCCCGCCTCGGTGAGCACACCGACGAGGTGCTCGAGACGCTGATCGGGCTCGACCCCTCCGAGGTCGCGGCCCTCCGCGAGCAAGGGATCGTATGAGCGCCGATCCGCCACCGTGCGCCCGGTCCAGGCGGGGCTGTTCCAGGCCGACCCGCCCGCGCTGCTCGGCACCCGGTGCGACGACTGCGGCCAGCACTCGTTCCCGCGCACGACGACCTGCCCGTACTGCGGATCCGCGAACGTCGACGGACGTTTCCTCTCCGACGCCGGGACGCTGTGGGGGTGGACGACGGTCACCAACGCGCCACCGGGCTATCACGGCACGGTGCCGTTCGGCTTCGGCATCGTCGAGCTCCCGCGAGGGCGTGCGCGTCATCTCGCGGTTGACCGCTCCGCGCCGACGACTACGCGTTCGGCCAACCGATGCGGCTGCAGATCGTCCCACTCCACACCGAGGACGACGGCACGATCGTCGAGACCTGGGAGTTCACGCCATGAGCGGGACCGCCGTCGAGATCGCGGGGATCGGCATCCATCCCTTCGGCCGGTTCGAGGACCGGACCGTCACCGACATGGGAGTGACCGCGGTCCGCGCCGCGCTCGCCGAGGCCGGGGTCGGGCGGGGCGACTTCCAGGCCGCGTTCTGCGGCACCGCGTACGCCGGGGTCGCGGCCGGCCACAAGGTGCTCGGCGCGCTCGCGCTGCACGGGGATCCCGATCGTCGACATCGAAGCGGGCTGCGCCAGCGGCGCGGCCGCGCTCCAGCTCGCCGCCGGCTCGATCCGCGCCGGCCAGCACGACTGCGTGCTCGTGTTCGGGATGGAGAAGATGCCGAAGGGCATCATCCGGTCCAGCTTCTTCGAGCCCTGGCGCGAGGAAGCCGGCCTCGCGGCCACGCCCGCGTACTTCGCACTGCGGGCCCAGCGACTCATGCGCGAGTCCGGCCTGACCAAGGACGACCTCGCCCGGTCGTGGTGAAGAACCGGCGTCAGGGCGTGAACAACCCGAACGCGATGTTCCGCAAGGAGGTCACCGCCGAGGAGGTGCTCGGCTCGCGCCTCGTGTGCGATCCGTTGCACCTCTTCATGCTCTGCTCGCCGAACGAGGGCGCCGCCGCGGTGGTCCTGCGCAAGGCCACGGGTGCCGGTCCGAACCGCGTGACCCTGGCGTCGGCCGTCCTGCGCTCGCACCTGCCGGGCAGCGTCCTCGGTGAGGCCACGCCGCTCGCGGGGATCGACGACTCCGGCATCACTCCCCCGTCCACGCTCGCGGCACAGGACGCGTACGCGGAGGCCGGCATCGGGCCCGGCGATGTCGACGTCGTCGAGTGCCAGGACACCGACGCGGCCCGGGAGCTGCTGGCGTGGGAGGAGCTCGGACTGTGCGCACCGGGCGAGCAGCGCGCCATCCTCGACGCCGGTGACGCCGCGCTCGGCGGCCGGCAGCCGGTGAACCCGTCGCGGCGGGCTCCTGTCCAAGGGCGAGCCCCTCGGCGCGTCGGGCCTCGGGCAGGTCGTGGAGCTCGTCGAGCAGCTGCGCGGCACCGCGGGCGCCCGCCAGGTGGACGGTGCCCGGGTCGGCCTCGCCCACACCGTCGGCCGCGGCGCCAACGCCTCGGTGACGGTCTTGATCCGCAACGAGGCGCCGGGTTCTAACCGGTGACCCTCGAGTTGTAGTCCTGCATCTGGGAGTCGGCTTGGCTCGCGGCGCTCTTCAACGCGGCGGACGGCGACTTGCCCTGGGTGAACATCTCCTGCTCGCCCGCGAGCACCGCGTCGCGCACGCCCTGGTAGGCGCCGATCACCGGGCCCTGGGTCGCGATGTCGTTCCCACCCGAGATGAGCTGGTCGTACGCGACCTTGTACCCGGGGACCTTGGCCCACTGGTCCTGGATCGCCGGCAGGTTGACGGACGACTTCCGGATCGGGACGTACCCGGTGCCCGCGGCGAAGTCGGCCTGGGTCTGCGGGTCGTCGAGGAACTTCAGGTACTGCCAGGTCGCGGCCTGCTTCTCCGGCGACGACTTCTTCACGATGTACAGCGCGCCGCCACCGACGAGCACGCCGCCGGTACCCGGCGGACCGGGCATCGGCGCGATCCCGAGGTCCACGCCGCCGCTCTGGCCCGCCGCGAACACCTGGGAGATGGTGCCGAGCGTCGCCGACGTGTCGATCGTCATGCCGACCGCCTTGCTGCGGATGCCGAGCAGGTTGTCGTACGAGCTCGGGCCGTCGGCGCTGTTCGTCTTCGCCGCGCCGCTCTTCACCATGTCGTCGATCCACGAGAAGATCGACAGGCCGGTCGGGTTGTCGAACACCGTCTTCGTCGCCCGGGCCTTGCGACCGTTCTCCTGGTTGACGAGAGCTCGTTGGCCTTGGCCGACCACTGCTCGAGGTAGCCACGGGTCGGGCTTCAGGCCGAAGCCGGCCTTCGCAGCCCGCGGCCTTGATCTTCGAGCGCGTCGGCCTTCACCTCGTCGAGCGTCGTCGGCGGCTTCTCCGGGTCGAGACCCGCCGCCCGGAACGCGTTCTTGTTGTAGTAGAGCACCGGGTTCGAGACGTTGAACGGCATCGGGTAGAGCACCTTGTTCGACCCTGTACCGGTCGAGCGACGCGCTGGCACGTAGTCGGAGGTGTCGTAGTGATCGGCCTTGATGCACGACTGCGCGGGCACCGTCGCCGCGTGTCGATCATCTGCTGGGTCGCGATGTCCTCGACCTGGATCAGGTCGGGCAGGTCGCTGCCACTGAGGCCCGGCCTTGAACTTCTCGAGGTTGTCGTTGTAGCGACCTGGTTGACCAGCTTGACGTGCACGTCGTGCTGGGACTGAGTTGAACCGGTCGGTGAGCGTCTGCAGCTCCTCCTCGTTCGCGCGCGGTCAGCGCGTGCCAGTAGGTGATCTGCACCGGCTTCTTCGCCGTTGGCCAGCGCGCGTCGAGCGGGCACGCGGGCAGCGATCCGGGGCTCGGCTCCCGCCAGTGCTGCTGGTGCTGCTGCTCCCACCGCCGCCGCACGCCGCGAAGACGAGGACACCGGCCACGGCCGATCGCAAGGACGCGCAGGAATCGAGTCATGGCCTTCATCCCTTCACGGCGCCGGCCGTGAGGCCGCGGACCAGCTGCTTCTGGAACAAGAGCAGCAGGATGACGAGCGGCAGCGCCGCGATGATCACGCCCGGCGAACGTGACGTTGACCTGGTCGATGCTCGAGGCGCGGAGCTGCTGCAGCCCGATCTGCACGGTTCGGAGCTGCTCGTCCTTCGTGACCAGAGCGGCCACAGGTACTGGTTCCACGCGCCGAGGAACGCGAAGACGCTGAGCGCGGCGACGGCTGGCCGCGCGAGCGGCACCGCGACCCGGGTCATGAACCGCCAGTGGCCGTAGCCGTCGAGCGCGGCCGCGTCCCGCAGGTCGCGCGGCAGCGAGAGGAACGCCTGGCGGATGAGGAACGCGCCGAAACCGGTCGCGAGGAACGGCACCGACGAGGCCCGTGGTACGAGTTGTACCAGACCGAGGTTGCTGGATCGTCGACGAGGTTCGTGAAGAACATGACCTCGAACGGCACCATCATCGTCGCGAGGAACACGACGAAGATCGTGCGCTTGAGCGGGAACTCGAGGAACGCGAACGCGTAGCCGGCGAGGATCGCCGTGACCGACCTGCCCGAGCGTGATGAACGTGGTGACGACGGCGCTGTTGAACAGGTACGACGCCATGTGGCCGCCGTTCCACGCGTCGCCGTAGCTGCTCGACTGCGGGTGGGTCGGGAAGAACGTCGGTGGCTTCGCCGCGATCTTGTCGGGGGTGAGCAGCGAGTTCACCACCGTGATGTAGATCGGGAACAGGATGACGAGCCGACGAGCACCGGTGAGCGAGCGAGGTACCGCAGGGTCCGCGCCGAAGAGCCGGCGCACCGTCGGTCGGCGGCTACGCGGCCATAGTTCACCCGCCGTCTCGAGCACCCGCATCTGGATGCAGCGTGAGCACGAACGTGATCGCGAACAGCGCGACCGCGAGCACCGCGGCCTTGCCGTCGTTGTTCTCCTGCGGAGCGTCTTGACGATGAAGTACGTCGAGCACGTTCGTGTGGTTCTGCGGGCCGCCCTGGGTCAGGATGTCGATCTGGCCGAACGACTGGAACGCGAAGATCGAGCCCGACGACGACCGCGAAGAAGAGCGTCGGTGACAGCAGCGGCAGCGTCACGTCGCCAGAACCGCGCACCAGTCCCGCGCCGTCGACCTGCGCGGCCTCGAGGAGCTCGTCGGGCACCGCCTGCAGCCCGGCCGACATGATGATGAACGTGAGCCCGAGGTTCTGCCAGATCGTCACGCCCGCGACCGCGAACGAGCGCCCATTTCGGGTCGTCGAGATCGGCGGGTTCGCCGGTTGCTGCCGATCCACGGCGAGCAGCCCGACCTGCGGGTTGAGCAGCGTGACGAAGATGACCGCCGCGACCGCGACCGAGGTGACGACCGTCGACGAGAAGATCGTGCGGTAGATCCCGACGCCCCGCAGGCGCTGGTGCGCGAGCACCGCGAGCGAGCAGGCCGAGCACGATGCCGGTCGGCACCGTGAGCAGCACGAACTCGATCGTGGTCTTCAGGCTGTCGATGAACACCTGCGAGGTGAGCACGTCCCTGTACTGGTCGAGGCCGACCTAGTGCTTCGGGCAGCCCGGGAAACGGCGGCGTCTTGTAGAAGCCGAGCCAGAAGTTCTTGACGAACGGATAGAAGACGAACGAGCCGAAGACGAGCAGCGACGGCAGGACAAGCAGGTACGCGAGCCCCGCATCGCGCTGCCCGGCGTGCGGGCGCCGTACGCCGGCGGAAGCGCGCGTCGCGTCATGGCGTCGATGCGGCGCCGGTGTCCGCGTCGAAGACGTGCAGGTTCGCGGTCCGGTCGCGAGCCGCACCATCGCGCCTTCGCCCGGCGGCGGGCTCGGACGACTGCTGGCGGACGATCACCATCTGCCGTCGTCGAGCCGGCAGATCACGTGGCGTTCGTGGCCGAGCGACTCGACCACCGTCACGGTCGCGGGCAGCAGGCCCTCGCTCGCGAGCCGGAGGTGCTCGGGCCGCACGCCGAACACCACGTCGGTGAGCTCGCGCGTCCGCGATCACCTGCGCGTAGGGCGCCGAGAGTGGGACCCGGGCTCGCGGACCGCGATCGCGAGGCCGTCGCCGTCCGGGACGACCGGCCCGGTGACCGTGTTCATCGGCGGGTTCCCGATGAACCGCGCCGACGAAGAGGTTCGCGGGCTTCTCGTACACCGCCTGCGGCGGCCCGACCTGCTGCAGCACGCCGTCGCTCATGATCGCGATCCGGTGGCCCATCGTCATCGCCTCGACCTGGTCGTGCGTCACGTAGATCGACGGTCGCCTCGAGCCGGCGCTGCAGCTCGATCAGCTCGGCCCGGGTCTGCACGCGGAGCTTGGCGTCGAGGTTCGAGAGCGGCTCGTCCATGAGGAACACCTCGGGGCGGCGCACGATCGCGCGCGCGACGCGACCCGTTGGCGCTGGCCACCCGAGAGCTGCGCGGGCTTGCGGTCGAGCAGCGTCTCCAGTCCGAGGCTCTCGGCGGCGTCGTGCGCGAGCTGCTCCCGCTCGTCCTTCCCCACCTTGCGGGTGCGCAGCGGGAACTCGATGTTCTTGCGCACGGTCATGTGCGGGTAGAGCGCGTAGCTCTGGAAGACCATCGCGACGTTGCGGTCCTTGGACTCCACGTCGTTCACGACCCGGTCGCCGATCCTGATCGTGCCCTCGGACGTCTCCTCGAGCCCCGCGATCATCCGCAGGACGGTCGACTTCCCGCAGCCGGACGGGCCGAGCAGGACGAGGAACTCGCGGTCGACGCCTCGAGCGTCAGGTCGCGGACGGCAACGACGTCGCCGAAGCGCTTCGTGACGTGTTCGAGCGCGACCCGGGCCATGAGCGGGTGAGCGTAGACGCCCTCGTCAGGCCACCGTTCAACTCCGGAGGAACCAGCCCCGCGGATCCCAACGGCGCAGCGCCACGATCTCCTCGGCGGTCGGCGCCGGCAGCTCCTCGACCGTGGTCGCGACCGCGAGCGGCCACCCGCATGCGGCTCGCGCGCGCTCGATGCGCTCGTCCAACGACTCCGGCCCCGCGGGGACGGCGCGCAGCTCGAGCTCGCCGTCGGGGTCGGGCTTCTCGAGTCGGCCGAGGTCGGTCACGAGCGCGCGCACGGCCCGACCCGGCGACGTGATGTAGCCACACTCGGACGGCGTGCGTTGCTTCGTCAGCGTCGCGACCACGACGACCTCGGCGGCCACGCTCGCGACGTCGTTGCCGCCACCGGAGCCGACGAGGAACGGGCCGCCGGGCACGAGCGTCGAGTTGATGTTGCCGAGCCGGTCGACCTGTGCACCACCGAGACAGCCGATCGTGACCGTGCCCGGTCCGCCGACGATCGTCTGCAGCACCATCGCCGCGTCGCCGAGCATCGTCGCGGACGGGAAGTTGCGGTGGTTGAGGACGAAGGGATCACCGACGGTCGGCTCGTAACCCCACAGCCCGATCTCGGCGGTGAGCTGGACGGCCGACCCGTCGGCTCGCGCGAGATCCACGCCGAGCCACGCCGCGAGGTTCGCGACGCCGGCACCGGCGAGCACCGCGTGGGCGCCGAGCGCGTCGACCCGATCGGCCAGGTGGCGCGCCCCGAAGGTCGCGGCCGTCTCCCACGCGTTGACCGGTGCGTCGAGGTCGGGCGGGTGCTCCGCGGCGTCGAGCTTCCAGGAGTCGGGCCGCCCCTTGACGCGGAGCCGCTCGACCCGGTCGGCGCCGAGCCGCTCGAGGTAGGCCGCGTGCGTCTCGGGTTCGAGGATCCAATGGCGGATCCAGTCGTCGTAGTCGTCGCTCCGAGTCGCCGCGCGGGCGTCGACCCAGAACTCGTAGTCCTCGCCGTAGCCGTCGACCGGGAGACCGCCGGCGTACAGCCCGCCCGGGTGTGCGCCCATCGGCGTCTCGCAGATCGCGAGGACGCGATGGGCCGGGATGCGCACAAGGTCCGAGTGCCCGGTGAGGGACGGGACGATCTTCTCCACCGTGACGATCGCTCCCCGGCGCGCGGCCAGCGCGCCCCACACCCCTTCGAGCAGCGGCGGCGCGATCGCGACGTTCCCCGCTTCGTCCGCGACCGGCGCGTGGAGGATCGCGACGTCGGGTGCGAGCGGCGAGAGCAGGCCCACCCGGCCGAACGGCGTGTCGACCGTCGCGTACCCGTCGTTCGCCTCCATCGAGGAGCCGGCGATCGACCGGGTCACGATCGCGGGCAAACCCTTGGCCGCGGCTTCGAGCCGCTGCGGCGAACGCGAGGAACGACCAGTGCTCCACGTCGACCGCGCCGGACTGGTACGCCTTCTGGAACCAGGGGTTCGGCGTGAAGTTCGGGAAGGTGTCGCCCGAGTAGCCGGTGACCACCCGGTCCACGAACCCACCCCGGAAGAACAGCGCGCCCAGGCTCGACAGGCTCAGCATCACGAGCTCGAAGTGAGGATCCTTCCCCCACCACTGGCGGACGACCTCGCGCCCGGCCGCGCTCCAGCGCGTGTGGCCGACGACGAGGTGCAGCGAGTCGCCCGCATGGACGTGCTCGGCCACCGCGGCCCCGATCGACATCGTTCTCGGCCCGGTCACACCCCTGACGCGGTTCATCGTGCCGAGAACGTAGCGGGAGCGCGGGTCGGGTGGGTCAGGACGCGTCGAGGACGAGGTCGGCGATGCGCTTGCGCTGCCAACCCTGGTAACCGAGCAGCGTGTCGTTCTGCTTCGCCCGCTTGTAGAAGAACTGCGCGTCGCTGTCCCAGGTGAAGCCCACCGCACCGTGGATCTGGATGTTCTCGGCGGTCACGAAGACCGCACCCTCGGCCATCGAGCTCTTGGCGATCGCCGCGGCACGCGCCCGATGCTCGTCCTCGACGTCCGAGGACCACGCCGCGAAGTGCACGCCGACCCGACCGAGCTCGAGCTTGTGGAGCATGTCGACGATCTTGTGCTGGATCACCTGGTGCGTGGCGATCGGCTTGTCGAACTGCACGCGCACCTTCGAGTACTCGACCGCCATCTCCAGCGCGGCCTCGCACACCCCGACGAGCTCGGCCGCGAGCCCGATCGACGAGTCGTCGGCGATGCGCTGCCAGATCGCGTGGTGGTCGCCGAGCGGGCCGATGGGCGTCGCGGGCGTCTCGTCCAGCGCCAGCCGCGCGGCTTTGCGGGTGGGGTCCATCGTCGGCACGTACTCGGCGTCGGGCGACTCGACGAGGAACGAGCCGATCCCTTCCTGCGTGCGTGCCGCGACGATCACCCAGTCCGCGGTGTGACCGTCGAGCACGAGCGGCTTCAGACCGTCGAGCACCCACTGCGCGCCCTTGCGTCGAGCGCGGGTGCGGATGCGCACGACGGGATCGCCGGAACCGAGCTCGTCGAGCGCGATCGTGCCGCGCTTCGAACCGTCGGCGAGTCCCTCGAGCAGGTCGAACGCGCCGAGCCGCCGGGCCGCGATCGTCGCCTCGATCGCGGAGGAGAAGTACGGGCCCGGGAACGGGACGCGGCCCATCTCCTCGAGCACGACCACCGCGTCGACGAGGTCGAGGCCCATGCCGCCGTGCTCCTCGGGGATCAGGATCGACGTCCAGCCGAGCTCGACGACCTGGTTCCAGACGCCGGCCTCGAAGCCCCGCTCGTCGTCGCCCATCGCCCGGACGTACGTGCTCGGGGACCGGTCCGCCAGGAACGCGCGGACGGACTCGCGGAGGGCATCCTGATCAGCAGAAAACGTGAAATCCATGGGTCGGGAGGCTATCGGAGAAACCTGACACGCGTGTTAGCCTCGCCCCCGTTATGGACTTCTCCTTCACGGCCGAAGACGAGGCGTTCCGCGACGAGCTGCGCAGCTGGCTCGACCTCAACCTCACGAAATTCCTCGAGACCTGGGACACCGACGACGATCCGGGGGGCGGGCAGGTCTCCGGCTTCGACCGGACCCAGGAGAAGCGCAAGGACTGGCAGCGGCGCCTGAACGAGGGCCGCTGGGCCGCCATCAACTGGCCCAAGGACAAGAACGGCCGCGAGGCGACGCCGGTGCAGAACGCGCTGTACGCGGAGGAGATGGCCCGGGTGCGCGCACCGGGGATCTACAACCCGAACGGCATCTGGCAGATCGGCCCGATGATCATCAAGTGGGGCACGCCCGAGCAGCAGGATCGCTGGCTGCCGTGCATCCTGAATGCGGACGAGCACTGGTGCCAGGGCTTCAGCGAGCCCGAAGCCGGCTCCGACCTCGCGAACATGCGCACGATGGCGATCCGCGACGGTGACGACTACGTCGTGAACGGCCAGAAGACGTGGATCTCCTCCGCCCACCTCGCGAAGTGGGGCCTCTTCCTGCTGCGCACCGACCCCACCGCGTTCGAGCGGGGCGCGAAGCACGAGGGCATCACCGCGTTCATCATCGACATGGAGACGCCGGGCATCGAGTGCCGGCCCATCCGTGACATCACCGGCGACACCATGCTCAACGAGGTGTGGTTCACGGACGCCGTCATCCCGCTCGAGTGCCGGCTCGGCGGCGAGGGCGAAGGGTGGCAGGTCGCGATGAGCACGCTCGGTCACGAGCGCGTCGGGACCGCGGGCCTGTCGATCACGATGGCGTCGGATCTCAAGTCCATGATCTCGGCCGCGCACGCGGTGAACCCCGACGCGCTGGACGACCCCGAGCTGCGCGAGCGGATCGGGAAGGCGTTCACGGACATCGAGCTGACCCGCCTCCTCAACTACCGCGCGCTCACGAAGATCATCAAGGGCCAGCCGAACTGGCCCGAGGTCCCGCTGGCCAAGCTGCAGTGGTCGAAGATCAGCCAGACGCTCGCCGAGCTCGCGGTGGACCTGCTCGGCACCGCCGGCGTGCTCGGCAAGGGCGGACCCGACGCGATCGACGGCGGGACGTGGGCCCGGAACTACTCCTGGCAGCGCTACACGTCGATCGGCGCGGGCGCGACCGAGATCCAGAAGAACATCATCGCGAAGAAAGCCATCAAGCTCCCACGGAAGTAGTTGATCGCCATGCCCGACGGTGTGGTCGAGCGGTACCTGGAGTCGCTGATCGCGCACGACTGGCCCGCGTTCGCCGCGTGCCTGGCGGAGACGGGCTTCACACGCATCGGTCCGTACCAGGACGTGTACTCGTCCAAGTCGGAGTACGTCGCGTTCATCTCGGAGCTGATGCCGCGCTTGGCGGAATACGAGATGTCGGTCCTGCGCGTCACGTATGCGGGCAACCTCGCGTTCGCCGAGCTCAGCGAGACCGTGACCCTGGGCGACATCGCGGTTCGCACCCCGGAGTGCGTCACGTTCGAGCTCACCGATGACGGCCTGATCTCGCGCATCGAGGTCTTCATCCAGACCATGCCGCCCCGCAACTGGAGACCATGAGGCTGGGAATCGTGACGCCGGTGGTGCACGCGGCTGCCCGGCGCCCATGCGGGGTGGGAGGAGCCCGGGGGATCGCGAGGTCGCGCGCGGTCGTGGGCGAGGCCGAGCGGCTCGGCTACGACTTCTGCACGTGCAGCGAGCACGTCGCGGTCCCGGTCGACGTGGCCGCGGTGCGGGGCGCGACCTACTGGGACCCGCTCTCCACGTTCGGCTACCTCGCGCGCGCGCACCGAGCGCATCCGCTTCGCCACGTTCGTGCTCGTCCTCGGCTACCACCATCCCCTCGAGATCGCGAAGCGCTACGGCACGCTGGACCGGGTCAGCGGCGGCCGGCTGGTCCTCGGGGTCGGCGTTGGCTCCCTGGAGGACGAGTTCGTGCTGCTCGGCGCCGAGTTCGAGGCCCGCGGCGCGATGGGCGACGACGCGATGCCGCGCCCTGCCGCGCCGCGCTCTCGCAGACCGAGCCCGAGTACGACGGCGAGTACTTCACCTTCGGCGGCTTCGTCGTCGACCCGGCCGCGGTGCAGGCCCGCGTGCCGATCTGGGTCGGCGGCCGCACCGGGCGCTCGCTGCGCCGCGCGGTCGAGCTCGGCGACGGGTGGGCGCCGTTCGGCCTCAAGACTGCGCAGCTCCGCACCGCGCTCGACCGGGCGCGTGACACCGGTGCCTGGGCCGCCCGGACGGCTCCGCTCGACGTGATCGTGCAGAACGACCGTCCGCTCGACCCGTCCGCCGAGCCCGACCGGGTCGCCGAGCAGCTGGCGCCGGTACGAGTCGATCGGTGCGACCGCGCTCGCGGCCCGCTTCGTCCACCACTCGGTGGCGCACTACTGCGAGCAGCTCGCCGCGCTCGCCGCGCTCGTGGCCTAGTCACTTCCCGCCGGTCGCCGCGGCCACGAAGCCCGGGAGCAGCGCGCTCCAGCCACTCGTGTTCGCGTCGCGGTACGCGAGCCCTTCGGCGCCGAGGCGCTCCCATCCGGTCTGGACGATGTCGAGTCGGGTGCGGCCCTCCCCCACGTCGACGAAGGTGAGCTCCACGTCGGTGGCCTGCCCCGCGTCGCGGCCGATGTGCCACCGGTAGCCGAGCGACGGTGGGCTCCAACGGGTGACCTCACCCCACTCGATCTCGGTGCCGTCCGACGTGCGTTCGAAGATCCGTCCCCCGAGCCGCGGTTCGAGCACGACGCGCGTGTCGGGATCACCGGACGTCGAGTGCCCCTTCGGCCACCACATCGACATCCGCGTGGTCCACACGTCGAACGCGTGGTCGCTCGGGCAGTCGATCTCGTAGCTCAGGCGGAGCGGTTCGATCACGCGCGACCCTGCCGTTTCGGCTTCGGGGTCGTGTTCTCGGCGGTGAGGCGGAACCGCGTGGATCGCGTCGCCCCACACCTGCGCGAGGTAGGCCTGCACGGCCTCGACGCCGTCGTCGTGCAACCGGTAGATCCGGCGTGTCCCCGCCGGCTCCTCCACCACGAGACCGGCTTCCTTCAGGAGCCGGAGGTGGCGGGAGACGGCCGGGCGACTGATCGGCAGCGCGTCGGCGAGCTGCTGGACCGACCGGCCCTCCGCGCTCAGGAGCTCGACGATCGCGCGGCGGTTCGGATCTCCCAACGCGTCGAACGGATCACCGGCCGGAGCACCCGCGGGCACCGCGTCACACGTCCCGCGTCGCCCGCTCGGCCTGCGCCTTCAGCCCCACCGCGAACTGCTCGAACGACGGCCCGAGGTCGGGCATCGACCGCCAGATGAGCCCGAGCAGCGGCCCGGTGTACTCCTCTCGCATCGTGAACTCGGTCCCTCCTGCGGCGATCGGCGTCACGGTGAAGGTTCGCACGCCCCGGAACAGGCCGAGTGGCATGCCACCGGTCCAGGTCATCGTGCCCGCAGCCCGGTCGACCTGCACCTTCACCGGGAACGCCCGACCCGGGCTCACGACGGCGTGCACCTTGATGCGCTGGCCGGTCGCGATCGTTCCTTCGACCTGCTCGACGCCCGAGTCCCACTTCGGGTAGGCGGCCCCGTCCTCCAAGACCGACCACACCGCGGCGGGCGCGGCCTCGACCGTCGCGTGCGCTTCGTAGTACCGCATCGCTCAGACCTCCTCGCGCGGCGCCGGCGAGGAACTCGTACGAACCGACGATCGTCGCCTCCGTGACGACGGGACCCTCCTCCACCCGGTCCGCGATCTCCGCGCTGGAACTCGCCGAACGGGGTGTGGTGAGGAGCGGGTTCACCCCGTCGTCGGTCTCGACCGAGGCCACGTGGATGAAGCTCACACCGTCCGCGAGCCGGACGGTCAGGTAACGCAGCCCGTCGGGACGGGACGCGGCGAGCCCGGCGAACACCTCCTCGATGAGCGCCTGGTTCTCGTCGGCCCGGTCCGGCTTGGTCCGGTAGCGCACCACGGTGACGGCCATGACGGTCTCCCCCATTCGGTAACGAAACCGTTACGGTAACAGTTCGGCTACGCGTGTGGGAACCGGCCCGGCGATGATCATTGTGGCGCGACCGGGCTCCCGGCTGCTCTCATCCCATGGAGGGGTTGTTCATGGGTGCAGAGCAGGGGGCCGGCGACTTCGAGGCATTCGTCCTGACGGTCGAGCCTCGGCTCCGGCGCGCGCTGATCGGCTGTCGTGGGGTCGACGTCGCGCAGGAAGCCGTCGCCGAAGCGCTCGCCTACGCCTGGGAGCACTGGCCCGAGGTCCAGGCGTTGACCAACCCGGCCGGCTACCTCTTCCGGGTCGGGCAGTCCCGCACCCGCCGTCGCGTCCCACCGCAGCTCCCGGCGCCCGAGGCGTTGCACCTGCCCGACGTGGAGCCCGCGCTCATCCCCGCGCTGCTCGCACTCCCCGAACGGCAACGCAGCGCGGTGTGGCTGGTCCACGCGTGCGGATGGACGTACGCCGAGGTCGAGCGACGCGCTGGGGATCAGCGCGTCCGCGGTCGGCACGCACGTCGGCCGGGCGCTCGAACGCCTGCGCCGCAGCCTGGAGGTTGAGACCCGTGCTTGATGTCATCGAACAGCTGCAGCGCTACGGCGACGCGGTCACCGAGACGGTCGAGCCCGTTCGGCCCGACACCGTCGGCTCCGTCGCCACCGCGATCGAGACCCGCCGGCGCCGCCCGGTGTGGCAGCCGCTGCTCGCGGCCGCGGCGGTCGTCGCACTCCTCGCTCGGCGGGTACTGGCTCGCCAGCTCGGCCTCCGACTCCGCACCTCCGGCCGCGCCTCGCCGTCGTCCACTCCCCCGCCACCTCCGACTCGTCGACGACGGTCCCCCGCGCGATCGAGACCGGTCCGCACCCGGCGATCCAGCTGCTCGACGCGGGCCCGCTCACGCCGCGTGCGGGTGCCGCCGTCGTGTGGACGGGACACGAGCTCGTCGTCTGGGGCGGCGTCATCCCGCCGGCCAACCAGGGGCATGCGGGAATCGGCGACGGTGCCGCGTACAACCCGTCCACCCACCAGTGGCAGGATGATGGCCGACGGACCGCTCCCGACGAGCCGGGACACGCCTCATGCGGTGTCGACCGAACTCGGGCGTGGTCATCGCCCGCGGTACCGCGGTCGCGCTCTGGAGCCCGACGGAGAACACGTGGCGGAAGCTGGACGACGCGCCCGCGCCGGTCGACGACCTGACCTCCATCGGAACCCAGCTGATCAGTGCCAGCGCCAACGCGACGCTCGACGTCGCGAGCGGACACTGGAAGGTGCTTCCGGCACCACCCGCGCCGCTGACGAACCCGGTCGCGGCGTGGAACGGAACCGAGCTCATCGTGCTCTACCAAGCTGGTGGCCCGACCCCGAACTTCACGACTGCCGCGGTGGCGTTCGACCCGGCGTCCGGCGCGTGGCACGACCTCCCGGCGCCTCCCGGTCTCGACCCGGCCGCGATCTCAGCCGACCGCGACGGCGACCGCGTCGTCTTCGCCGACTTCGAGATGCACGCCGCCGCGTACCGCGCCGGTGCGTGGGACAGCGCTCCCGCCGGTCCCGGCGCGGTTCTACGAGTACCCGACGACGCTCGCAGCGGTGTCGCCCGCGGTCATCGTGTCCACCGCGAAAGCCGTCGCGGTCCTCTCGAATGGCCTGTGGACTCCGCTCCCCAAGGACGAGCTGGCGTTCTGGGATTCGCCGGCGACGGTTGTCCCGGCCGGGACATTGCGCGACCGCGCATCGCTCTTCGTCTTCGGTGTCGACACCTCCGGGGAGAACCACTTGGCGCTCGTCGATCCCGAGCAGCTCGCGGCGTCTGCATCCACGCTGCAGGTCGGTGAGATGACGCTGCGGATCCCGACGGGCATGAAGCTCGTCCACTCCGACTACACGACCCACGGCCCCCAGGAGCAGACCGTGCTCGTCACGCTCAGCACGCCGACCGGCAACTGCGACGTCACGAGCACGTACGACAACGGCGCGGGAGGCGGGACGCACCCGTGGAGCGCCTACGCCAGTGGTCTGACCTGGAGCGCGCGGGCCACCGCCACTGACGCGGTCAAGGTCGTGTGCGGTTCCGACCCGGCGACGGCCAAGCAGATCGTCGACGCCACGTCCGTCCCGATCGCGGCCCCCGGCACCGGCGGTTAGCTCGTTTCAGGCGGAGCGCGGGGTCAGCCGAGGAGGGTCTGGATCCGGGCGATGTCGACCGGGCCGGAGAACTCGGTGTTGCCGTCCCGCAGCGCGACGCAGCGGGTCGCGTACTCGAGGAAGCTCAGCTGGTGGGTGGCGACGAGCACCGCGGCACCGGCGGACGCGGCCTCCACGAGCAGCTCGGTCAGCGCGCGCTCTGACCGCTCGGGTCCAGCCCGACGAACGGCTCGTCGACGAGCAGGATCGAGAACGGGCGCACGAGGCCGAGCACGAGCGACGTCTTCTGGCGCAGACCGCGGCTGAAGCGCGACGGCAGGTCGTCGGCCCGGTGCGCGAGGCCCAGCACCTCGAGCAGCGCGTCCGCGCGCTCGGGCCAGTCGAGCTCGCCGTGCAGCCGCGCGGTGAACTCGATGTGCTCGTTGACGCTGAGATCGTCGTAGAGCACCGGCTCGTCCGGGATGAACGAGACCTCGGCGCGCGCCTTCAGTGATCCGGCGGGCGAGTTCGCGACGACCAGCACGCCGTCACTCGGCTCCAGCAGCCCCGCCACGAGCCGGAGGAACGTCGACTTCCCCGAGCCGTTGTGGCCGACGAGCGCGATGAGCTCGCCCGGCTCGACGCTGAGCTTGAAGTCGGCCAACGCGACGACGTCGCCGTACTCCTTGCTGAGATCGTCGGCAACGAGGACTGGCATCAGAAGACCACCGATTTCCGGGAGCGGAGGAAGGCGACGACCCCGGCGGCGATCACGAGCGCGGGCACCGTCGCGAGCGCGGCGATCGCGATCGGGTCCCCGTGCTGGTGCACGGCTTCTCGCGCCGCGATCACCGGGGCGACCGCGAGTGCGGCGAGGAGCGGCGGGAACGCCTGGCGCAGGATGAGGCCGATGGTGGCCGCCTCGGGGAACGAGATCGTGAGGCCGCTCGTGAGCTTCGGCGCGCCGAGCACGACGGCGAAGGCCGCGGCCGCGGCCCCCGCGAACGCGACGGGGACGATCGTGATGAGACCGACGAGGAACAGCCCCGGCTCGGGATCGAGGATCGCGGCCGCACCGAGCCCGATGAGGCCCGCGATCGCCATGACGACGACGGGCACCATTAGGTGCCGGATGTACACCTCGCCCTTGACCAGCGGGACGCCCTGGATCCGGTCCGGGTGGTCGACCTCCTGGGCCAGCGGCTCGATCGAGTCGAGGCCGGCGATGAACGAGCGCGATGCCGGCGACGACGATGAGCGGGGTGGTCCCTTCCCAGGTGCCGTACGCGCACAGTCCCGGCGACTGCACCGAGCGCCGCGACGCGCCCGACCCGCGAGATCGGCCAGCGCAGGACGCCCTGCCAGTCCCGGCGCCAGCACGCGTGCCCGATCGGCTTGGCCCGGGGCAGCGCCAGCCACGGCTCCTGGCGCGACCGCTCCTGGGCCAGCTGGCGGTGCAGGACGATGACCGTCCGGAGGTCTTGGATCGTGGCCGCGAAGCGCAGGGCGCCGACGAGCCCGGAACGCCGCTCGGCCGCTTCGATCGACGTGTCGCCGATCCCGAGCAGCCCGATCACCGGGATCGCGAGCGCGCACACGACGCCGACGAGCGCGATCGGGCGGACCACGAGTGGCCAGAACGCGAGCGTGCCCAGCATCGACGCGGGTGACGTGACCACGCCGCCGAAGACGTCGAGCAGTGACCACGCGACGAGCACCACGCCGATCGCCGCGGTGAGGACTCGTCCCCACCGGCGGCCCGAGGCAACGAGCGCGCTCCCCACACCGCGATCACGGCTGCGCCACCGGTCGCGACGCCCGCGGCGATCCACTCGGCGACGTCGCCCCCGGACTCGTTCGGGATGCGCTGGGCCATGAGGAGGCCGGCGAGCGCGCCTCCGACCAGCCCGACCATCGCGACCCCACGGGCCTGCCGGTAGGCCGACGCGCGCAGCACGACCGCGCGGTCGGCCGGCGCGAGGAGTACGTGGTTCACGTCGGCGGGTTCGAGGGCGAGCGGTCCACCCCGGGCGCCCGAGCGGAGCCCGAGCATGATGGCCACGGCGATCACGAGCCCGACGATCGCGGGACCGTCGGTGCGCAGCTGGTCGACCGTGCTCGGCTTCAGGGCGGTGTCGCCGACGATCGCGGCCGCGGTGAAGAGCGTTCCCGAACGACACGATCGCCGCGATGTAGGCCTTGTAGGCGACTTCGATCCAGTCGAGGTCGCGGAGCCGGCGGGTACGTCGACCCCGCTGCAGCGCGCGGAGCGCCTCGCGGGTGTCGTCGGCCGTCAGGATCACTCGGCGGACACTACTGAGGACCTACCCGGTCAGCCGAGTCGCTCGATGACCGTCGCGTTGGCCTGACCGCCGCCTTCGCACATGGTCTGGAAGCCGAACCGGCCCCCGGTCGCCTCGAGGTGGTTGAGCATCGTCGTCATCAGCCGGACCCCACTCGCGCCGAGGGGGTGGCCGATCGCGATCGCGCCGCCGCGGGGGTTCAGCTTCGCCGGGTCGGGCTGGAACTCTTTCGCCCACATCAACGCGATTGCTGCGAAGGCCTCGTTGCACTCCATCGCGTCGAACTCATCGATCTTCATGCCCGTCCGCTCCAGCAGCTTGCGGGTCACGGGGTTCGGCGCCGAGAGGACGAGGATCGGGTCGTCGGCTGCGACGGCGAAGTGCACGAAGCGGGCGCGGATCGGGAGGCCGAGCCGCTCGGCGGTGGCGCGGTCCGCGATGAGCATCGCGGACGCCCCGTCGCTCATCTGCGACGCGTTGCCGGCGGTGATGTCCGGCGCGGGCTGGTCCTCGGACTCCCACGCCGGCTTGAGCGCGCCGAGGCTCTCCATCGTCCCGCCCCGCCGGATCCCCTCGTCCGCGCTCAACGTCTCACCGGTCAGCTCGCCCGTCTCGGGGTCCTTGATTCCCACCGGCAGGATCTCCCGGGCGAAGAACCCGTTGTCCGTGTTCTCCGCCGCGCGCCGGTGGCTCTCGATCGCGAACGCGTCCATCTCCTCGCGCGTCACACCGAACCGGTCGGCCAGGACCTGCGCGACCCAGAACTGGATGCCGAGCGTGTTGTCCGTGTGGCGGAGGAACTCACCGCTGAACGGTCCGACGCCGCCGCGCGCGTTCGAGGACATCGGCGCGCGGGTCATGGACTCGACCCCGCACGCGATCCCGATGTCGTACGCACCCGCGATCACACCCTGGGCGACGAAGTGCGCGGCCTGTTGCGACGAGCCGCACTGCCGGTCGACGCTCGTCGCGGGAACGTGCCACGGGAGCCCTGCCGCGACCCAGGCGTTGCGGGTCACGTTGCAGCCCTGCTCGCCGGACTGCGTGACGCAGCCACCGACGACGTCGTCCACGAGGCCCGGGTCCAGGTCGACGCGCTCGACCAGGCCGCGCAGCGCGAACCCCAGGAGGTCGGTCGGGTGCCATCCGGCCAGGGCGCCCTTGCGCTTCCCGATCGGGGTGCGCACGGTGTCGACGATGACGGCTTCGCGGGCTTCCATGGGGTCCTCTCCGGAGGGTCGCGGCAACCTGACACAGTAGTCAGGGAAGTTCCGCCCACCGCTAGGCTCGGGCTGCCATGGGCCTCGCGATCGCCGTGCTCGTCAAGCAGATCCCGAAGTTCGAGGCCATGACGCTCGGGGCCGACGGACGCCTGGTCCGCGACGGGCTCGAGCTCGAGATGAACGCCTACTGCCGGCGCGCGGTCGCCCAGGCGGTGGCGCTCGCGGCAGACCACGACGGGACCGTCTGCGTCGTCACCCTCGGCCCACCCCCCGCCGAGGACGTCTTGCGGGAGGCGATCGCGTGGGGGCTCGAGCGTGGGGTCGACATCCGGGGTGTGCTGGTGACTGATCGGGCCTTCGCCGGCTCGGACACGCTCGCCACCGCGCGCGGCGCTTGCCGCGAGCGTTCGCCACGAGGGGCCGTTCGACCTCGTGCTCGCGGGCCGGAACTCCGTCGACGCGGACACGGGCCAGGTCGGCCCGGAGCTGGCCGAGCTGCTCGGTCTGCCGTTCGCCACCGGCGTCCGGCACCTCGCGCTCGACGACGGGACGCTCGACCTGCGCTGCGAGCACGACGACGGCTGGGTCCAGCTGCGCCTGGAGCTCCCGGCGGTGCTCTCCACGCGCCGAGCGGCTCATCGATCCGTGCAAGGTCGATCCCGAGGAACGGGCCGAGGTCCCGGCCGCGCTGATCAAGATCGTGACCGCCGCGGACCTCGGCGGCGGCCCGTGGGGCAGGCCGCGAGCCCGACCCGAGTCGGACGCGTCCGCATGCTCGAGCTCGAGCGGTTGCGTCACCTCCTCCCCGATGCGCCGCTCGACGAGCAGGTGCGCCGGGCCATCGAGATCCTGAACGGGCGCGGCGCGCTCGACCCCGCGCTCGATCACGCGGCGGACCTGGGCGTCGTCCCTCCGGCCGCGCTGGAACCCGGGTCCGCATCGGGCCGGACCACCGGTGTGCTCGTCGAGCCCGATCGCCCCGCCGTCACCCGCGAGCTGCTCGGTGCGGCCGCGAGCCTCGGGGGTCGGGTGGTCGCGCTCACGGTGGACGAGCCCGCGCTCGGTCAGCTCGGCAGCTGGGGCGCGGACGAGGCCGTGTGGCTGCGTGCACCGTCGGACTCCGGTGAGGTCGATGCCGGAAGAAGACGTCGCGCTCGGCGCGATCAGCTGGGCGCAGGCAACCGAGCCGTGGGCGATGTTCGCGCCGAGCACCGCGTGGGGTCGCGAGGTCGCGAGCCGCACGGCCGCCGCGATCGGCGCCGGCCTGACCGGAGACGCGGTCGGCTTCGAGCTCGACGGCGACCGCCTCATCGCGTGGAAGCCCGCCTTCGGCGGCCAGCTCGTCGCCGCGATCCACGCCGACTCCCGGACGCAGATGGCCACCGTGCGTGCCGGCATGCTGGCCGAGCTCCATCCCCGCGTTCACCGGCGCGGACGGCGAGCCACCTGGCCGTCGCGCCGCGCGGTCGGGTGCGCGTGCTCGCGCGGACCCGCGACGATGACCTCGACCTCCTCGCTGAAGCGACCGCGGTCATCGGCGTCGGCCAGGGCGTCGCACCCGAGGACTACCCACTGCTCGAGCCACTGCGCGCCGCGCCTCGGCGCCGGAGATCGCCGCGACGCGCAAGGTGACGGACCGCGGCTGGCTGCCACGCGCCCGTCAGGTCGGCATCACCGGACGGAGCATCGCGCCCCGGCTGTACGTCGTGCTCGGCGCGAGCGGCAAGTACAACCACATGGTCGGTGTGCGCGCCACGCGCTCGGTGCTCGCGATCAACACCGACCCGCAGGCGCTCGTCTTCGACGCGGCAGATGTCGGCGTCGTCGGTGACTGGCGCGACGTGCTCCCGTTGCTCCTGCGTGAGATCCAGTCTGCTCCCCTCTCCACGTGATCCGGCGTCGACCGGGCCGGTTCGTCCGCGCCGCGGCCGCGTGCGCCGTGCTCGGCCTGGTGGTGACGGCGTGCGACAGCCAACCGAAGACGACGCCCGCACCGCACGAGCAGCCGTCGCCGGTCGTCGAGTCCACGTGCGCCCGGACGCTCACCCGTTCGACCTCGGGCACGATCCAGACCCCGGAGCTCGACGAGTCGTCCGGGCTCGCGGCGAGCGCGAAGAACCCCGGGACGCTCTGGATCAACAACGACTCCGGAGACTCGGCGCGGGTGTTCGCGGTCGCGCCCGACGGAAGCACGCAGGGGATCTATCCGTTCGAGGGTGCGAGCGCGATCGACTGGGAGGACATCGCCATCGGCCCGGGGCCCGTCGCGAAGACGCCGTACCTGTACGCGGGCGACATCGGGGACAACGGCTCGGTGCGGCCCGACATCGTCATCTACCGGGTGCGCCGAGCCGAACGTCGTCGGTGACGGCGGCACCCACCCCCTGTCGGGCGTCGACGCGCTGACGCTCAACTATCCCGACGGTGCCCACGACGCGGAAGCGTTGATGGTGGATCCCCGCGACGGTGCCATCTACATCGTCGTCAAGCACCTCGCGCTCGGCGGTCCGGCCGCGGTCTACCACGCGCCCGGGCGACCTCGCAGCAGGGAGCACGACGGTGCTGACCCGGGTCGGTCAGATCAAGCTGCCGCGAGTCCCGTTCGTCGACGCGGTCACGGCCGGCGACATCTCACGCGACGGCAAGGCCATCGGCGTCCGCACCTACGGCGGGGTTCGGCTGTGGCACCTCGGCCGGCACCAGACGGTGATCGCCGCGCTCGGCGCCAAGCCGTGCCGCGGGCCGATCCCGGTCGAGAAGCAGGGCGAGGCGCTCGGGTTCCAGCCCGACGACCGCGGCTACTTCACCGTCAGCGAAGGTGTGCACGTCCCGATCCACCACTTCATCGCCCGCAGCAGGTGACCCCCGCACCCAACCCAACCCGGTTTGGCGTCCCTCGTACACCTCTACGGTGCCCGAGCGACGCCACATCGCGGGTGTTGACGGTCAGGCGGCGGGGTCGGGCTTCACCGGGCGCCAGAAGACGGCGAGCAGGAGCAACCCCCGCCGCCGCCGGCGATCGCCGCAACGAGCAGACCGGTCCAGCCGAGCCAGTCGAGATCGATCGCGTTGTCGAGCGACCACTCGCCCGGCGCCGATCGCGCCGATCGCGAGGCCGACCATCAGCAACGTGAGGACGTACTCGTAGCCCTCACCCGGGCGGAAGATGAAGAAGCCGTTCTTGATGTGGTTGATGATCAGCGCGACGAGCATCACGCCGACGACCCCGGCCGCCGCGAGCGGTGTGAGCAGGCCGAGGATCAGCATCACCCCGGCACCGAGCTCGGTGATGCTCGCGAGCCACGCATGGAGGATGCCCGGCTTCATGCCCAGGCTCGCGAACCATCCCGCGGTGCCCTTGATCTTGCCGCCCCGGAAGATGTGGTTGTAGCCGTGGGCCACCATCACGACGCCGACCATCACCCGCAGGATCAGCAGCCCGGCGTTGACGCCGTCGTTCACCGAGCTGACGTCGTGGTTCATCGTCTCCCTCGCTCCTGCTCGGGCCCGCCCGCGTGACCGGCGGGCCGCCGTGTGATCTGACGCTATCGTCAGGTTGCCGCGCCTGATCGTTGCACGTCTGGAGGACTTGCGATGAGCACCGTCGAACCAACCGAGTACGACCCGTTCGAGGAGTTCAACCGCAGCGCCGGCATCGGCGTCGTCGAGGATCCGTACCCGATGTTCGCGCTGGCCCGGCAGACCGCCCCGCTGATCCAGGAGGACGTGCGGGCGATGGCCGGGCTCGAGGTCGAGGGCGAGGACCAGGTCGGGTTCATCGACCCCGAGTTCTTCGGCGGCATCCCCGACGTGTACACCGCGTTCACGTTCGACGCGGTCCAGGCCGTGCTGCGCGACGGCGAGATCTTCTCCTCGAAGGGCTACGAGGACGTCATGGGCCAGGTGATGGGCCACACGATCCTCGAGATGGACGAGCCCGAGCACCACACCTACCGCGGCATCGTGCAGCAGGCGTTCAGCCGCAAGACGATGGAGCGCTGGGAGGTCGAGGCGATCACCCCGATCGTCGACGAGCACATCGACGCGTTCATCGACCGCGGTCACGCCGAGCTGGTCCGGGAGCTCACGTTCCCGTTCCCGGTGCGGGTCATCGCGCGGCTGCTCGGCCTGCCGAAGGAAGAGATGACGCACTTCCACCGCCTCGCGGTCGAGCTCATCAGCGTCGGCTTCGACATGGACCGCGGGATCGCCGCGTCCCAGGCCCTCGGCGACTACTTCGGCGCGATCCTCGCCGACCGGCGCCAGACCCCGGCCGACGACCTCATGAGCACGCTCGCGCAGGCCGAGCTCGACGGGCAGCACCTCACCGACGACGAGATCTTCGCGTTCCTGCGGCTCCTGCTTCCCGCCGGGGCGGAGACCACCTTCCGCTCGTCGGGCAACCTGCTGTTCGGTCTGCTCAACGACCCCGCGCAGCTCGACGCGCTGCGCGCCGACCGCGCGTTGATGCCGCAGGCGATCGAAGAGGGCCTGCGATGGGAGCCGCCGCTGCTCACCATCATCCGCACCGCAGCCCAGGACACCGTCGTCGAAGGCGTGCCGATCAAGGCCGGTTCCGTGATCGTCATCAACATGGGTTCGGCCAACCACGACGAGAAGTACTGGACCGACCCCGAGCGCTTCGACATCTTCCGGCCGCAGCGCCAGCACCTCGCGTTCGCGTTCGGACCGCACATGTGCCTCGGGATGCACCTGGCCCGCATGGAGACGCGCATCGTCCTCGAGCGGCTGATGGACCGGTTGCCGAACCTCCGGCTCGACCCGTCCGAGCCGGCGCCGTTCATCACCGGCATGACGTTCCGGAACCCGGACCGCCTCCCGGTCGTCTGGGGCTGAGCGCCCCAGCATCCGCGCCCCGGCGGCCGTCGCGCCGTACCGTGCCGGACCCGAGCTCCGGGAGCCTCGGGAGCACGACGACGACCGGGGGAAGGGCGAGCACCGCGACCATGACGACGACGCAGTTCGAGCCGATGGACACCACCTGCATGCGTTGCGGGAAGCCGGCCCGATTGCGGTTCGCGGGTCCGTGCCCCGACTGCGTGGCCGAGCTGACCGTCCGCTTCCCCGGGGTCGCCCGTGCGGTCGAGGCCGAGGAGTACACCCCGAAGATGAACGTGACGCCCAACGCCGTCGCGCTCAAGGACGACTGACTCCGCCCACCCCTCCACCCCGAGGAGTGCGGCGCGGGCGGGCGCTAAGGTGACACCGGCGTCAGCAAACTACCCGGGGGGTACGTCGTGCAGCCGGAAGATCTCATCCTCATCAGTGTCGATGACCACGTCGTGGAGCCGCCGACGTTGTTCGACAACCACCTTCCCGAGAAGTGGAAGGAATTCGCGCCGAAGAGCGTCCACCGCGACGGGATCGACGTGTGGGAGTACGAGGGCAGCGACGATCCCGAACATCGGGCTGAACGCCGTCGCCGGTCGGCCGCCCGAGGAGTACAACATCGAGCCGACCTCGTTCGACATGATGCGCAAGGGTTGCTACGACATCCACGAGCGGGTCGTCGACATGAACCGCAACGGCGTGCTCGGCTCGATGTGCTTCCCGAGCTTCGTGCAGTTCTGCGGCCAGCTCTTCAGCCGGTCCAAGGATCTCGACATGGCACTGAACCTGGTGCGCGGCGTACAACGACTGGCACATCGACGAGTGGTGCGGCACCTACCCCGGCCGCTTCCTCCCGCTGTCGATCCCCCCGATCTGGGACCCGCAGCTGATGGCCGACGAGGTCCGCCGGGTCGCGAAGAAGGGCTGCCACGCGGTCACGTTCTCGGAGAACCCGTACAAGCTCGGATGGCCCCACATCTTCGGCGACCACTGGGACCCGTTCTTCCAGGCGTGTGAGGACGAGGGCACGGTGATCTGCCTGCACATCGGGTCGAGCTCGACCCAGATCGAGATCGCGCCGGGCGCGCCGATCGACGTGATGATCACGCTGACCCCGCTCAACACGATGCAGGCCGCGACGGACCTGCTGTGGAGCCCGGTGCTGCGCAAGTTCCCGAACCTGCAGTTCGCGCTGAGCGAGGGCGGGACGGGCTGGATCTCCTACTGGCTCGAGCGGATCGACTACGTGTACCACCAGCACCGCTTCTGGACCGGCCAGGACTTCGGCGACACGCTGCCGAGCCAGGTCGCCCGCGACCACTTCTCGTTCTGCTTCATCAGCGACCGCTCGGGCGTGGACCAGCGCGAGGCGATCGGCATCGACAAGATCACCTGGGAGTGCGACTACCCCCACTCGGACTCCGAGTGGCCCAACTCCCCCGAGTCGGTGGCCAAGCAGATGGCCGGCGTCGACGACGCGGTGGTCAACAAGCTGACCCACGAGAACGCCATGCGGATCTACCAGTTCGATCCGTTCCAGCACCGCACCCGCGAGCAGGCCACGGTCGCGGCGCTGCGGCGCGAGGTCCCCAGCTAGGCGCGGCTCCCGCTAGCCCGCGTCCGCCACCCGGGCCCGGTGCCGGAGGGTCGGCACCAACCCGGCGGACAGACAGGTTCCGGAGCGCCCGCGCCTCGGCCACGTCGAACACCACCGCCTCGCCCGGCTCCCGGCCGACGATGAAGCTGACCACGCAGTCGTCACAGGCTGACGTGTGCTGCATGACGCACTCGTCGCAGTCGATCCGCAGGTCGTTCGGCTTCCGTCATCTCACATCCTTCCGTCACGTCGGTTCTCGTCGTGCAGCTCCGCGTGTCATGAGGATCACACGGGGTTGGGACACCTATCCCAGGGTGGCACGGTCGAGACCCGGGCGAGGGGTTCATTCGGGCGCATTCGGCGGATGCTTCGCGGCCTGTCTGTCCTCCGTTCACCTGCTGCTTGCCCGGTTGTTCTTCGGGACCCGTAGGGTCGAGCCGTGGCGATGACGTCCGCGGAGACGGGCTTCGAGCGGCACGTGCGGTTCGAAGGCTGCTTCAACTTCCGGGATCTCGGTGGCTACCGGACGAGCGACGGACGCCGGGTCCGGCCCCGTCGACTCTTCCGGGCCGACGGGCCGCACGCCCTGACCGACGCCGACGAGGTGCAGCTCGCCGAGCTCGGCGTGACGACGATCATCGATCTGCGCACCGAGAGCGAAGCCGCGGAACGGGGCCACTGGTCCGCACACCTCCCGGAGGCCACCACCTACGCGCTCTCGATGACCGACGTGCTCCCGGACACATGACGAGCTGCACTCCTGGACCGACCCGGACGTGGTGGCGCTGCGCTACCGCGAGATGCTCGACACCGGCAATGAGGCCATCGGCGAGAGCCTTGCCATCCTCACGGACCCGGACGCGTATCCCGCGATGATCCACTGCAGCGCAGGCAAGGACCGCACCGGCATCCTCAGTGCCATCGTGCTCGGAGTGCTCGGCGTTCCGGAGAGGACCATCGTCGACGACTACGCGCTGAGCGGTCCGGCGATGGTCCACCTGGTCGAGCACTTCCAGCGTACGAATCCCGACGCCCGCGAACAGCTCGCCCGGATCGAGCCCGCGCTCGTTGCCGCCGAGCCGGCGACGATGCAGGGGTTCCTCGAGCGCGTGTACGCGGACTACGGGTCGCTCGACGGATTCGTGACGGATCTCGGGCTCGCGACCGTGGTGCCCTACCTGCAAGCCAACCTGCTCGAGTCGTGAGGTCGCAGTAGGTTCCTCTCGTGCCTGAGGCGCCGTTGCCGACGATCGCGCGGGAGTGGGGTCGAATCGGCTGCATCGGATTCGGCGGGCCACCCGCGCACATCGCGTTGCTCCGTGAGCTGTGCGTGACCCGACAGGGCTGGCTCACCGAGCAGGAATTCGAGGATGCCATCGCCGCGTGCAACCTCCTTCCCGGTCCGGCATCGACGCAGCTCGCGATCTACTGCGCGCGTCGCGTGCGCGGGCGCACGGGCGCGATCGTCGGTGGGGCAGCCTTCATCCTCCCCGGCCTCGTGCTCATCATCGCCCTCGCCGCGCTCTTCCTCGAGACCTCGCCGCCGGAGTGGGTGCTCGGCGCCGGAGCCGGAGCCGGCGCAGCCGTGGCCGCGGTCGCGGTTCACGCCGGACGGGGACTCATCCCGGCCAGCTGGCGCAACGCCCACCGCGGCGGTCGCCTCCGGTGGGTCGTCTACCTCGTGGCCGGAGGCGTCGCGGCTGCCACCCTGGGGCCCCTGCTCGTCGCAGTGCTGCTCGGCTGCGGCGCCGTCGAGCTCTTCGTCCAGCTGTCCCCACGGCGCGGCCCCAACCTGTCTGCGCTCGGCCCTCCCGTGCTCCTGGGCGCCGCGGCCGGCACGGGCGGACTCGCGTCGCTCGTGTGGGTCGCGTTCAAGGTCGGCGCGCTGTCCTACGGCGGCGGGTTCGTGATCATCCCGCTCATGCAGTCCGATGCGGTCCACCACTACCACTGGATGACCAACAGCCAGTTCCTCAACGCCGTGGCCCTCGGCCAAGTCACGCCCGGTCCGGTCGTGCAGACGGTCGCGGTCGTGGGCTACGCCGTGGCGGGAGTGGGAGGCGCGCTGCTCGCCGCAGCCGTCGCGTTCTCGCCGTCCTTCCTCTTCATCGTGGTCGGCGCTCACCACTTCGATCGGCTGCGAACCAACGAGCACGCGCGCCTTCCTGCGCGGCGCGGGGCCGGCGTCGATCGGCGCGATCCTCGGGTCGGCCATCCCACTTGCCGTGGCGCTCAGCGAACCGTGGCAGTTCGGAGTCCTCGCCGGCGCGGCAGTCCTCCTCCTCGTCGCCCACCGAAGCGTCGTGACGACCCTCCTCGCGGCCGGAGCCCTCGGCATCGTCATCGCGCTCGCGGGCGGCCCACTCCCCCATTGAGGCCTCGAGCTCAGGGGGAGGCCGGGTCGACCGACGGCTCGTGCGTGTACTGGAACAGCCAGTAGTAGCCGCGGGCCTGCGAGATCGGCATCAGGCGCAGCGGCGTGCGCTGATCGTGCTCGAGCAGCGCTGCGGAGCTCGTGGTCGTACTCAGGGAGCTCGTCGAAGAAGATGAGATCGCCCGCGGCGCAGGTGGGGTTCGAGCCACTCGAGCACGGTCGCGGTGCTCGAGTACAACGTGCAGTCCACGTTGACGAACAGCCGGTCGTGCTCGGGCATGTCGAACCGTGCGAGCGTCTTCTCGAACGGGCCGACTTCGAAGGACACCCGCGGGTCGTCGATCGGCGGCGGTGCGCCCTCGACGTCGAACGTGCCGGGCGGGTAGTCCGGTCGCCACTGCTCGGGCAGCCCTTCGAAGCTGTCGAACCCGACGAAGCGCGCGTCGGGGGCATCGAGGTGCTCGAGCCACCAGCGCAACGACCATCCCTTCCACACGCCGAACTCCAGGTAGAGCGGCCGGCTCGTCTGGAGCCGATCGAGACCATCGCGGAAGGTGTCGATCCGGTCGGCGCGCACCCGGAGACCACCCGGCGGCCTGGGGAGCTGCTGGGCCCAGCGGCCCAGCGTCAACGCGGCGAGCACGCTCGACGCGTATAGAGCCGGCTTGGGCTGAGGTGCGCACCCGCACGGATCAGCAGCTGGCGAACGAGCGTTCGCGGGTCGAAGCCCCGACGGTCGGTTGCATGGCCTGCCCAGATCGACATCGGGAGGACATTTGCACGCGGACCCCCGATCGCAAATGGGCCGGGGCACAGAGTTGACTGAATCTTTGCCATCGGCGGCGTTCGAGCACCCGCCGCCGACCGGTTCAGGCGACGCGAGACCGCCGGAGACCGAGCACGGGGCCGATGAGGACGAAGCAGAGCACGACCCCGGCCGCCTCACCCACACCCCACGGGGAGCGCACCGGTGACGGTCGTCTCGGCGTGGTTCATCGCGGACGCCGCCGCCAGCACGGCGGCGATGGCACACGAGGTGAGCGGATGACGACGGACGACCGCGATCACCTGTTCGCCGAGTCCGAGGAGCCCGCCCGGGCCGGGCGCCGGTTCGGGAGCGTCGTCCGAGCGGTTCACCTCGAGACGGGCGATCACGACCGCCGCCGCAATCGCGCCACCAATCATGATCGTGGCTCCGAGCGCAATGGTGAGCTCGTTCGGGTCGTGCCGCGTGCGAGCGCCAGCGCCATCGTCGCCAGCCATCCGAGCGCGGCCACGGCCAGCGCGGCGACGGCGAGGATCGAGCACCGCCGGACGAAGGCACGGCTGTGGGCCCGCACGCCGGGAGCCCTCCACGAGGCCGCCACGCGTGATGCGGAGCTGACGCCGGCGACCAACGCGACCTGGAAGGCGAAAACCGCGGCGAAGAACAGCACCTGAGTCGCAATCGTGGCGGTGTGCGGTGACGCGGCAGACGGTTGGGTCGCGGCCGCGAGCACGAACCCGCCGCCGACCGCCGCCCCGCCCGCGAGCACGATGAACGGTGCCCTCCGCATGGCACGCGTGCCGTGACCGACGTTGAACTCCCGTGCCAGCACCACCGGTGATCCGAACGCGTCGAGGGCGTTCCCAACCGCGTCCTCATGGGGCGCGCCGCGCCGCTCCTGGGCCGCCACTGCGTCGTCGAGGTGGTCCCGCACCTCGTGCACGATCCGGGCGTGCTCGCGCCTTCCGACGTGGAGACGTGATGCCAGGTCAGCGACGAACTGGTCGACCGCGCTCATGCCGGACTCACTCCGAGGACCTCGCTCACCGCGGACGAGAAGAGGCTCCAGCTCTTCCGACGCTCCTTGAGCGCGGCACGCCCTCGCGTCGACAAGCGGTACACCCGTCGTTGACGACCGTTGATCACCTCGCGCCGGCTCGTGACCACGCCGCGGTGCTCGAGCCGATGCAGGGCCGGATAGACCGTTCCCTCGGGAAGGTCGAAGACGCCATTGCTGCGATCGCGCGAGCAGCTCGATGATCGCGTAGCCGTGCGCCGGCCCCCGCTCGAGGATCGCCAGCACCAACGGGTCGAGATGACCTTTCAGCTCCTCGGAACTCATACCTAGCAATACTATGCCTCGCGTCGTGTGATGTCAACGGGGACGGGCACGGTCCACATCGAACGTTCATCGCCTGCTCATCGGGAGTGTGGTCCCATCCGCGGCGATGGTCGGCGCGCACGCGAAGAGGACCTGGTGTGGAGAGCACTCCGACTCGTCGTTCCGATCGCCTGGTCGTCACGGGCTTCGTCGCGGCCGGATTCAGCGGGATCACCCACAGCGTGACGCCGCGTGACGCCGATGCCGCGGTGCGACCGGACGACAACGTCGCGTTCTGGTACCAACCGATCACCGCGACGACGGACCTCGCGCCGCTCGGCCACCCCAGGGTCCTGGTCCACTTCAGCCGGACGAACCGACCCGATGCGGAACGGCTCGCGGTCGACCGCATCCACGCGACGACCGGAGCCGAGGCCTACCGGTACGTGCAGCTCTACTACCTGCCTGTCCGCGACCAGCTCATGGGCATGCGCATCGCCCGCCACCCCGACTGGGGGTTCTGCCAGTCGGGAAGCACACCGTCGTACGACACCTCGGTCAAGCCCGCAGATCGCTGGATGTTCGTCGACGCGAACAACCGCTCGGTGGTGGCGGCCTTCCGCGCGTTCCTGGTGCGCGGTGAAGTCCTGGGGCTGGGACGGCGTCTTCCTCGACCTGGCCCACCGTGCCCTGACCCAGGACTTCTGGGACCAGGCGTCGAGCTGCGCGCGCGACCCGATCGTCCCGGGGCGCGTGAGCGCCGACGCGTACGCGGCCCTGGTGCCCCTCGCACGGTCGCTCGGGCTCCAGGTGATGGTGAACGCGGGTGCGCCGGCCAGCGCAGCAGCCCCATGCGCCCGGACCCCGCGGATCCCGCCTGCCGGGCCGGGGACTGGGGCCACTGCCGCGAGCTGCCCGACATCGCGCGCGACGCGACCTGGATCCTGCACGAGAGCGCGTCCAACTACGCGGACGACACCGACTGGCTCGCGGACACCCGCGCCCTCGCGACCGATGAGGTCTTCGCTCGCCGCGACGACGGGGCACAGGTCGCGGCGCTCGGCGTCTACCGCGGTGACGACGACGGCAGCGCTACCCACATCCTCTACCAGTGGGCGGTCATGAAGCTGTACGACGTGCCCGCCGCGTTCGGCACCGGCGTCGACCGGTGCGGCATCTCCTCCGAGTTCCCGATCGACACTGCGTGCAACCGGGGTGGCCTCGCGCCGCCCACGCTGGTCGACACCGTCCTCGGCAGCCCACTCGACGCCGCACCGACATCGCAGTCCTGCGCGCCCGACGGCTGGCACTGCGTCTGGGTCCGTCGCTACCAGGACGGGATGGTCCTGGTGAACAACACCGCACAGCCACTCGAGGCCCGTCAGCTCGCGGTCGCGGCTGGGGGTGCCTGCCGAACGGTCACCGACGTGGCGACGGGCACCCGCTACGGCGACGGGTCGTGCACCCCGGCGATCTCCGTCGAGCTCGCCGGGGTTCCACGCCGAGATCTACCGCTACGGGACGTGAGGCCGAGACCAGACCTCGAACGCGGGTTGGGCCACCCGGAAACCCACCCGGGTGGCCCAACCATTCCTCGAGCTAGCGCCATTCGGGAGCCCCACTCCCCAATGGCGCTAGAGGACCGCGATGTTCGACGCGGCCGAGGTGCCGGTGAAGCTCGCGGTCGCGAGGCTGCCGGCGTTGCAGGTGTTCGTCTCGCCGGTGACGCCACCGTTGAGCGCGAGCTGGAAGCGAACCGTCGAGCCGGTGAAGTTGCCTACCGTGACCGGTCCGCTCAGGATGTAGCTCCCCCCGGCAACAGTGGCACTCGAGATCGCCACGGTGCTCTTGCCCGCGGTGCTGAGCTTGAGGTTCTTCGGGTTGGTTCCTTGCCACTTGATCGTCGCGATCGTCCCGACGAGTGTCGGGTTCGAGATCACGGCGCACGTGGTCCCGGCAGGGAAGGAGCCCTTGAGCTTCACGCTGCCCGAAGTGACCGGGAACTTCGTCGCGTTCGCCGGGACATGGGTGTTGTCGCACGCTGTCCCCGCTGCAGTTCCGAGAGTCGCCGCGCCCTTGACCTTCGTCGCCTTCGGCTTCTTCGGGGCGACGTTGGTGAGCGGCTTGTTGAAGCTCAGTGATCCCTTGGTCGTGCAGCTCAGCTTGACCGACGCGTTCGGCAGCTGCATGGTGAAGAGGAGCTGATCACTGGTCCCCGTGGTGTTGTTGGACGAGACCCGCACCTGGCAGTTCGTGAACGACGGGTTGCCGCTCACCGAAGGTGCGTCCTGAGATGCAAGGCAGTCGAACAGGCCTTGCGGGCTCTGACCCTTGAACGGATGGAACGAGTGGTTCGAAGTCGTTCGACGAGAACGTGACGTTCCCGCTGGCGTCCGAGGTGGCGGGAGCCGGCGACGTCCCCAGGTCGCAGTTGAGCGTCGGATCCCAGCCTGCCTCCGTCGCCGGGGTTCCGTCGCACTGCTCGACGTAGACGTTCGAGTTGGGCGCGAAGCCCGAGGCCTGCACGGTGAAGGGCAGTGGATTCCCCGCCGCGTCGGCCGGCACGACGAACGGATTGCTCGACGGCTGGGTGATGGTCCCGGCAAACGCCGGGGTCGCCGTCGCCGTCACGGCCAACACGGCCCCGACGATCGCTGCGACTCTTGCAAGTTTGCGCACGGAAGCTTCCTTTCCTTGCAACTGGTGGCGTCGATACGCCCGGGTGCTTGCGCGCCGAGGGGCAGCGCGACAGCTCGCCACGCTGCCCCTCGACACCGATCGTGTTCAGCTAGCTGAGTACCTGGCAACGACTTCCGGTGGCTCGGAGAGCAACCGGGACGGTCGTGAAGCCGTTCTTGTTGAGCGCTCCCGTGACGGCCGAGAAGAGGTTGGTCCCGGTGAAGGGATCAGAGCCCTGCTGTGCCGCGGTCCCCCGGCAGAGGAACCGGGTGTACTCCCGCACCGCACCGGCAGGACCGGAGGTCGCACCGGTGACGTTGAGGTCGTTGCCACCTGCCGGCGAGCGCCGGGCCCGGGTGACCGGCAAAGTCGCACGAACCCGAGGTCTTCGGGCAGTCCGCGTCGTTCTTCCTCGTGACGTGGTACAGCGTCCGGCCGATCGGGTAGGTGTTGGCGATGATGCCGGAGGTGCTGGGCAGCACACCGTTGATCGGTGTCGCAATCGCGGTCACCGTCGTCGTGCTCCCCTCGTCGTCTTGGACGTGTTGGGGTAGGCCGAGAACGTGCCGAACGAGCCCCACCAGATCCAGTTGTTCGGGTTGTCAACGGACGTCCGGCTCGTGCTGAGTGCGGCCGGGGTGTTGACGATCGGCTTGATGTCGTTCTCGATGGAGTAGAGTCGGTCCGGTTGTGTTGGTCTGCCGGACGCACGCCTGACCGTCTGCAGCCCAGTTCGCCGGCGCACCACCGTTGTTCTGCAGGTACGTGTTGAAGGTTGCGTACGTACCCGAGCTCGGGTTCATGCCCCACGCGACGATCGGTCCGTCGTTGGCGCTCCCGGCAGTGATGTGCAACGAAGGCACCTGGCTCCACTGTGTGAAGTCGCAGTTGAAGATGTGGAAGAGCTCCGACGGCGTCATCGCGGAACCACCTGCAGCCTGCACCTGCGGGCCACGGGCGTTGAACACCGTGACCTCGATGCCGTCCTGCGCGAAGCCCCAGAACGTGTCAGCGTGCAGCTCGTTGCCGTCCGCCGCAGCTCCACCGGTCGTCTTCGGTCCACGCGATGAGCGCGCGAAGTCCGGAAGGTTTCCGGTCGCCGTACCCACGTCGACCTCACCAGACGGCATCGGACGCTCGGTACCGAAGTAGTTGACGTCCGTCTGGCCGGCCCCGGGGATCCCGTTCAGCGCGGAGATGCCCGCACTGGAGCCGACGTCCGGCGCCTCGGACAGGTTGTCGTGCTGCCAGTTGACCAACGAGTTGACCTCGGCGGTCGCGGTCGGGACGCAGTTGCCGAGCCCGGTACCGACCACCGTGTTGAGCACACAGCCGTTCTTCTGCGACACGTTCCACACGCTGTTGAGATCAAGCTGAGTGTGGTACGTGGTGTCTGATCCGCCGCCGACGACGACGTGTGAGGTGTCATCGAAGCCATAGCCGGTTGGCGGCGTCGCCCCGGCGGGCGATGCCGCCAGGACTGGCGCGGCCAACATGGCCAAGCCGGTCGCGGCAACCGCCGCCTTCCAAAGTCGCTTCACGTGGAGCCTCCGTTTCGTTTCTTCTGATGTGATTGCGAGTTGCAGGTGTCTTCTGTTTGGTGTGTCGCAGTCGAAGGTCGGCTCAGGCGGCGACCCGCCCCGTCCGACGCTTGTGGATGAAGAACAACGCGCCTCCGATTGCCAGGGCCGCGATCGAGAGCGCCGCGACGAGCGCAGAGGGGAAGCCCGACGAGGAGCTCGACTCCGAATGGCTCGCGGCCAGCTGTGAAGTCACCGTGCCCGCGGGGCCGGTCGCGCCCGTGCTCGGATGCCCGGCCGACGCCCTGATGGGTGCTCGCTGCGCTTCCGCTCGACGCACCCGCAGCCGTGCCCGACACCGTCAGGAAGTGTCAACGTCAGGAACGACTGGTCCTCGGTACCCCCGGTGTTGCTCGACGAGACCCGGATTTGGCAATCCCGGAAATCGGGTATTCCGTTGGCGGGCGATGCACCTTTGGGGGAAAGACAGTTGAACAAGCCCTGCGGACTCGATCCAACGAACGGATGAAACGCGTGGTTCGGTATCCGTCGGAAGAAACGTGGCGACCCCGTCCGTGCCGGCAATGGCGGGAGCGGGAGCGGAGCCGAGGTCGCAGTCGAGCGTCGGCGCCCAGTGGTCAGCGCTGGGCGGCCTCCCGTCGCATTGCTCGATGAAGACGCTCTGGTAGGGCTCGAAGCCCTTCGCCACCACCTTGAAGGAGGCGGGGTGACCCGATCCATCGACGGTGACGACAATCGGGCTTCGCGATGGCTCCGTGATGGCCGTCGCCGCAAATGCGGCCGACGGGCTCAGCGTCGCCACCGCAATCCCGGTTCCCAATAACGCTGCTGCGACGAACGCGCGCACGTTCCTCCTCCGCCTTCACTTCGCCCGTGTCATGACGATTGAATGCGAGGAACCACTCCACAACAACACTCGCAGCCTCTGGTTCGGCCAACCTTGTACCGCCGTTCATTGTTCGCTTGTGGGCCGTTCAACTGGGGCGAAATCCGGCCTCGGTCGACCCCTGCTTTTTGACGGCGCGCAGCGATCAGTGCACGCCGGCTCGGTTCACCGTGTCGCTCAGAAGGCGCGAGGTCGACGCGAACCGCGTGATCCGTCGTCGGTTCGCTACACCAACGGCGGGAACAGCAGGTCGAGGTTGAGCAACAGGCAGAGGACGCCCGCAACGACCAACGGGAGCACGACGACCGCTCGCGCGAACGTGCCACTGCGGGTGCGCAGATACCGGTGCGCGCCGGCTGCGAGCGCGAACGCGAGCACGGCCATGAGCAGGGTGAGATTGAAGACGACCGACGGACCAGAAGCCGGCGCGGGCAACGGTGTGAAACCTCCCCGGTCCCGCACCTGCTTGCCCGACACCGCCGAGATGATCAATCGGTCATTTGACCACCGGCCGCCGCGATCGGTCACCAACGTGAGCTCGTAGTTCTTCGATGCGCGCCTGGATCAGCGTTTCGTGAGTCCCGGCCCCGGCTCGTCGTATCGCGGTGACCTTGTACACGACAGTCTTCTGAGCTCTCGTCTGCACCGCGACGAGATCCCCACGACGAACCCGGTCCAGTGGACCGAACGGACCGCCCCAGGCACTTCGGTGTCCCATGATGACGCTGTTGCCTCTGGTCCCCGGGCGCGCCGTACCCACATGGTGGCCGGGACCGCTCCGCAGCTGCTCGGGGTCGTCGCCCTCGCCGACGACGACGTTGAGGCCGAGCCGCGGCACCTGCAGCACCGCGATCGGCTTGACCCGCTGCGACACCGGGCCGGGCGTGGTTCATGTCCGCCGCCAGCTGGTGCTGTCGGTTTCGGTACCAGAGACTCTGGACCGGCCCGGCGAAGAGTGCCGCAGTCACCAGCGCGCCGAACACGATCAGCGCAACGATCGCGAGCGTGCGCTTCCGGGCGTCCCGGCGCCGATCGCGCCGGTGACGTGGAGTCCGGCTCGACCTCCGCCGCCTCGGAGACGATCTCCTCTTCGCGCTCTGCGGGCTCGCGGAGCAGCGTCATTGCCTCCCCCGCTCGAGCATTGTCCGCACCGGGCGTCGGAGCACGAAGAAGAGCCCGACGCCAAGGAGCAGTGTGGCCAGTCGATCGAACCCTGAGGTGGCCGACGGCAACGGCAGGGGAAGCTTCGTCGCGGCCAAGGCGACACTCGCGCTGTCCTTCGCAATCACCGCGGTGCCACTCGCCCCTGCGCCGGCGTCGGTGGATGCGAGTCCGCCCGTGGTTCGCGGCCGTCGTCGATCCGGTCGACGAGAAGCCCGACCCGTCGAACGATCCGGTATCTCCCGACCCGGATGTCGATGCCGACGTCGTGTCGACCGGATCCGTCGTGCAGTGCGCCATCATGCCGATCGACTTCATTGCCGGCAGGTTGGGCGCGTACGGACCCGGGTCGGTGTTCTCGATGACCTTCCCCGTGCAGTTCGAACGGACGAGCTGATCGGCAGCCGCCAGCGCCTGCTTGACCAGCGCGTCCGGGAGCTGGCCTTCGCCGACCGGCTCGGCCGCGCGCTGTCCCGCGGTCGCAAGATACCGAATGACTGCGGCCAGCGCTTCGGTCTTCTGTTGGGAGAGTCCATGAGCCGGCGCGTACAGGTGGTCGACCCAGGCCAACGGGTATGCGCCGGAGACCTTGTTGGTCAGCGCGAACAGCGGAGTGTTGCCGCCTGCCGCCACCGCCTTGGTGATCGACTCCGGCGTCGGCGCGACCCAATCGCCGTTGGCGTTCTGAGCCTCCATGTACTCGACGTGGGCATCCGGGAACGTCTTTCTCACCACCGCGATCGTGGAGGCCGGCACCGGAGCGAAGACCCCCGCGGTGAAGCCCGAGATCGTGCCGGACGACGGGTCGCCACCTCCGAGGGCCAGCTGCTGGCTCTGTTGATCAACACCGTCACGGCTGGCCCCGGCCTGACGCGGAAGGCGTTCCGTGATCGGGTCCCACGCGATGCGGGTGTCCTGCTGCTTGAGCCCACTCCAGACGCCGGGGGCCGTGGTCGAAGCGAACTGTTGCAGGTAGTAGTTGAACTCGTCCTGGTCCGAACGCAGCACTGGTGCGGGTCCCGCGAGGGGTGGGGTCGTGAACTCGGACACGTTCATCGCCTTCAAGACACTCGGGTTGTTCCAGCTCGACAGCGGCGTCGCGCCCGTCCCTGCGTACTTGAGCAGCATTGCGGCGAGGTTGGAGTTCGGAACCCGCACCGGACCGGTGTATGGCTTCTTGACGACGCACTTGGTGGGGTCCGGGACATTGGGGTCGTCAGGATCGCAGAGCACCTTGATCTCCGTGAGACCGTCGGGAACCGGGCGCTGCAACATGAAGGCCATCGAGCTGACCTGCACCGGCGTGTCGATCAACCCCGCCGCACCGCCCTTTACCTTGGTCAGCTCCGCCGGTGTGAACGGGACTCCGGAGAGCACGAAATCGAGGTTGCCGGCCAGGAAGTCCTGCCGACCGAGCAGGGATCCGTGCGCCGCATAGCTCAGGTCGCTCGGCGAAGCCGCGCTCGACATGTCGTTCTGCCACGTCAGGATCTCTTGGTAAGCACCCCAGGAACCCTCGCCCTTGAGCGGGATGGAGGCAACTTGCGTTGCCGCCGAGCTGTTGCTCGTCGACGCCGCGATGACCGCCAGGCAACCGACGAGCACTCCTGCGAGCTGTCGCCGCGAAGGTCTGAAGCGACGCCCGGTCATGCCAGCGACCTTCGGCGCATGCTGCTGATGACCAGCGACGCCGCGGCGGCCAGGCCTGCGCCCGCCAAGACGATCCAAATCGCGTTCGAGGCGTGCTTGGTCGGTTGATGCGACGCAGCTGCGGCCGCCAGCGTGGAGTCGAGCGAGACCTGGCGCGCGTGTTCGAGCTTGGCGCGCTTGGCCGCGATCGCGGCTGCCTTCGCGGCGGCGGCCTGCTGTGCGGCGGCCTGCTGTGCCGCTATCGCTTCCGGGCTTCCCGCGGCACTGCTCCCGCCCGCGCCGCCGCCACTCGAGCCGCCATGGGTCCCAGGGAGCGGGGGTGGCGCGGGCGCGCCCGCAACGAAGCACTGATTCGCAGGCGGCGCCCCTGGGATGTGGGAGATCGCGTTGATCGCGATGTCCACGAGCGGTTTGGACAACCTCGCGTAGCGCAGCTGCGGCGCGATCACCTGGCCCTCACTGACCGCGTAACAGAGGAACTGGCCCAGTGCCGCGCCCTTCGCCCGATCGAAGCCCGTGGTTTGTGCAAGCACGTAGGAGTAGGTCGACGGGAAGTACGCGTTGGGATCCGGGCCCGTGAAGTTCAGGATGAACGTGCCGTCACCCCGGCCGGTGGCATACGCGAGCGCGGTGGTCACGTTCGACTCGTCAGGCTGCGTGAACCTCCCTGCTGCATTTTGCAGGGATGCCACCGGGAAGCTTCGGACTTTGGCGTATCCGGCGGCCACGTAGGTGATGGCGTCCTTCCCGGTGACCGCGTCGGCCACGACGTTCGCGGTGCCGTCGGCGTACAGCGCCGGCGACGACCGCCCCCAGTTCTGCGGCCAGTTCGAGACGGGCAGACCGGCCTTGAAGTCGGCACCGACGTTCGATGGGTCATTGCGAGTCCGTTCGGCGATGAACGCATCCCAGACCGGTTTCGCGACGGCCTGGCAGAACTGCGAGAACACGAAGCTCTCGCCCGCGCCGTCGGCGCGGATGACGGGCACGATGTCGCGAGTGAATCCGGCCAGCTGCGGATTCGTCGCCACGATCTCCGGATCGTTCCAGCGCGTGATCGCGCCGGTGAAGATCTTGCACGCGGCAGTCCGGCTGAGCTGGAGGTTGGTGACGCGGTTCCCCGAATTGTCGGTGAGGTTGTACATGAACGCGAGCCCGCCGGCGCTCACCGGCACGTACACGAAGCAACCGGGATCCGCGGGTCGTCCTCCGCACCGACCAGCCTGGAGCTGCGGGATCTCGCTGGGCTGGAACGTGATGTCCGAAGCACCGAAGTCGAGATTGCCGCCGATGAACTCCTGACGGCCGAAGCTCGAGCCCTGCGACACGTAGTTCACCGAGAGGCCGTACGGGTTGCGGGCCGTGTCGGCGCGCCACTGATCGATCTCGAGCGATGCGAACGACGAGCCTCCTCCCGTGATCGCGGTCGACGCACTGGCGTGAGCAGCCGGGAACACGGTTGCCGCGACGAGCAGTCCGCTCATCGCTACCAGCGCGAGGCGGACAAGCGGGCGGCTGGTACGACGCGGTGAGCGAACGGCGACCACGAATCATCCGAAGCGGCCCGTGACGTAGTCGAGCGTGCGCGGGTCGTCGGGTGCGTCGAAGAGCTTCTTCGTCTCGCCGGACTCCACGATCCGGCCCGGTTCGCGGACGCTTTCGACGAGAAAGAAGGCACACTGATCCGAGACACGAGCGGCCTGCTGCATGTTGTGCGTGACGATCACGATCGTGATGTCGTGGGCCAGCTCCCCGATCGTCTCCTCGACCACCCTGGTGGAGATCGGATCCAGTGCGGAGCACGGCTCGTCCATCAGCAGCACCTGCGGGCGGACCGCGAGGGCCCGGGCGATGCACAGCCGCTGCTGCTGGCCGCCGGACAGCGACATCCCGCCTTCGCCGAGACGATCCTTCACCTCGTTCCAGAGGCCGGCTCGCGTCAGGCACTCCTCGACGAGCTGCTCGCGATGAGAGACGTGGGAACGCCCGAGCTTCAGCCCGGCCAGCACGTTGTCACCGATCGTCATCGAAGGAAACGGATTCGGCTTCTGGAACACCATGCCGATCCGAGTTCGTACCTGCGTCGCGCTCATCGCCTGCCCGTAGATGTCGTTCCCATCGAGCTCAACGCGTCCCGGCGATCGCCGCACCGGGAATGACTTCGTGCATGCGGTTCAGCACTCGTAGGAACGTGGACTTGCCGCACCCCGACGGGCCGATCAAAGCCGTCACGCGCCGAGCGGCCATCGTGAGGGAGCATCGCTCCAACACCTTGCGGGATCCGAACCACGCGCTCACGCCGACCGCGTCGAGCGTGGCCGGCTCACCACCCTGGCGCAGCAGGCCAGCAGGGCTCGGTGCGGTGATCGGGTCTTCGGCGATCGATGTCAACGCGCTTTCCCCAACTTCCTTTGGCTCCGGGTCGCGAAGAACCGGGCGGTGACGAACAAGACAAGGACAAGCAGAACCAGGACCAGTGCACCACTCCACGCGCGGGCAACCTGGGTGTCGTTCGGCAGCCGGATGAGCTTCCACACGAAGAGCGGCAGGTCGGCCTGCGGACCGGAGAAGGGATTCGTGTTCGTCGAGTCCGCACCGAACGCGGTGAGCAACATCGGCGCGGTCTCGCCGACGGCTCGCGCGACGCCGAGGATCGTCGCCGTCACCAAGCCGGCGAGGGCCGCAGGGATCACGACCCGCAGGGTGACCTGCCAACGAGGTGCACCCAGGGCCAGTGCGCCCTCGCGCAAGTGATCCGGAATGGTCCGCAGGTTCTCTTCGGACGCCGCGCGTGACGGTCGGCAGCATCAACACCGCCAAGGCCGCGGCACCCGCGGCGCCGGAGAAGCCGTGACCGTCGACCCAGACGGTGTAGACCAGCAGCCCGGCGACGATGCTCGGCAGCCCGCTCATCGCGTCGATCACGAAGCGCGCCGGACGGGCGAGACGCCCGTTGATCTCGTTCAGGTAGACCGCGGTCAGCACGGCCACCGGAACCACGACGATGGTTGCCAGGCCGACTTGTTCGATTGTTCCGATGAGCGCGTGCTTGACCCCGCCCCCCGGAGTCAGCGGGCCCACCTTGCTCATGTCCTCGGTGAAGAAGCCGGTCCGCAGTGACGGCAGACCCTTCACCAGCAGGTAGCCCAACATCCAGAGGAGCACGGCTGACACGAGCATCCCGGTCGACCAGACGAGCACGGTCACTACTCGATCCAAGGCCGCCTCGCCGTCGAGCCGATCGCGCGCGAGGACGTAGAACACCAGGAGCGACGAGAGATACCACCAGAGTCCGGTGCCGACGATGCCGTGCTGGCTGAGCAGCAAGCGGATCGTGAAGGCCACCGCGCCCCCGGCGATCACGGCGAGCGTGGCCGCGGCGAGGTCGTCGCCCGTGAGCTTGCGCTGTCGGCGCGGCCGATCGCGCGACGGCATGTCGTCCCGCTCCAGAGCCGCAAGATCGATGACGTCGGTCGGCGGCGCATCCTGGGTCATGAGACTGCTGCCGATCGGGCCACGATCCGACGGGCGATCAAGCTGACGAGAAGCGTCAGAAGGAAGAGCGCGAGGCCGATGGCGATGAGACCGCTGCGTTCGAGCGAACCCGCCTCGCCGAAGCGCACCGCGATGAGCGCGGCAATCGAGCCCGCTCCACGCTCCAGGATGTGGGTGTTCGCGGTGAACTGCGGGCTGATGATCAGCGCGACCGCGATCGTCTCCCCGAGAGCCCGCCCGAACCCGAGCAGTGCGGCGCCGAGAATCCCGTTGCGCCCGTACGGCAGGATGACCTCCCGGATCATCCCCCAACGGGTCCCGCCGAGCGCGAGCGCGCCCTCGCATTGCTCACGCGGCACCTGGGCCATCACGTCGCGCGAGACGGACGTGATGATCGGCATGATCATGAATCCGACGACCACCCCGGCAATGAAGCTCGACTGCGAGAGGTTGGCGGTCGGGCTGGAGAGCTGCAAGAAGGGGATCGCCGAGAAGTGGCCGGTCAAGAAGTGCGCGATCGGCACCAGCTGGTGTTGCAGCGCGAAGAAGCCCCAGATCCCGAAGATCAAGCTGGGGAGGGCAGCCAACAGGTCGACGACCGAGGTCAACAGCTGGCGGAGCCGGGCCGGTGCATACTCGTTGATGAAGAGCGCCATGGCGAGGGCGAGGGGCAATCCGATCGCCATGGCGATCACGCTGATGATGACCGTGCCCTCGAGGAGCCCGAGGACACCGAAGCGTCCGACGGTCGGGTTCCACACACTCGTGGTGAAGAAGTTCCAGACTCCAGATGACTCGAGCGCGGGCCGCGACTGCTGCAGGAGGAAGACGAACGTGATGCCGACGATCAGCAGGCTGAATGACGTCGCAATCGTGGCCAACGCGCGAAAGACCCGGTCTCCCCACGTCTGCTTGGTCGCCGGCCGAAACGGAACGTCCGCGTCGCGGGAGTCGGCCGCCTGGGTTACGACGGCCATAGGACTGCCTGGTCCGCGAGCACGACGCAGGCGAAGCGCTCCTCGGCAATCCTGCGCGCGATCACTTCTGCAGCGACCGGGTCGTCGGCTTCGACCATGACCATCGTCACTCCGTTGCCCTCGGCGCGATCGAGCGTCCGGACCGCCACCCCGTAGATCACGACGAACCGCCGACGATCCGCGGCGAATGCGCCGCCTCAGTCGTCATTGGTGATCTTCCCGGTACCGGTGGGTCGGTCGATCGCCGCGTTCACCGGGTGCGAGATCTTGACCTTGAACGTCTCCGTCGATTCGACCGTCGTGTCGCCGATGATCGGGATCGAGATGAGCGCAGAGGTCTTGCCGGCTGCGATGGTCGCCGTGCCGGACTTCGGGACGAAGTCTGTGTTTGCCGTCGCGGACGCACCGGTCGTCGCGTACGAGACCGTGACCGACTTCGTTGCGACCTGTGAGAGCGAGACGGTGAGCACCAGTCCGCGCTTTCCCGAGTTCCCTTCCGCCTCGGACGCGTTGCCGATCCCGACCCGCACGCCTGCGTGTGCAGGGTCGTCGTTGATGACCGTGCCCGCGCCTCGGGCCCGACTGATCGTCGCACCCGTCGGGCTCGACAACCTCACGTAGAAGAGCTCGTCCGGCTCCACGGTGGTGTCACCCTTGACCTTGATGGTGACGGAAACTGCGTTGTCACCGGGAGCGAGCGTCAGGATGCCCGACTTGGCAACGAAGTCGGTTCCCGAGGTGGCCGTACCCGACTCGGTCGCATAGTGCACCGTCACCGGGGTCAGTGAAGACCGCGAGAGCGACACGGTGAAGGTCAACGCCCGTGTGCTCGAGTTCCCCTCCGACACGCCGGCGTCGCCGATTCCCACCTTGAGCGGCAGCGGTGGCGGGTCCGACGGGTCGTCCGGAAGCGTCATCGCCCGGAAGAGCTGATCGCTGGTCGATGCGGTGTTGTTCGACGACACGCGGAACTGGCAGTTCCGGTAATCAGGCAGCCCGTTGTTGGGCGAAGGGTCGTTGGGCGAGAGGCAGTTGAAGAGTCCTTGCGGGCTCGCACCCTTGAACGGGTGGAACGCGTGGTTCGCGTCGGTCAGCGGAAAGTCGGCGTTACCGCTTCCGTCCGAGACGACAGGTGCCGGCGAGCTGCCGAGGTCGCAGTTGGTGGTCGGATCCCATCCCACTGCGGTCGGGCTCACGCCGTCACACTGCTCGATGAACACGTTCGAGGTCGCGGCGAAGCCGGAGACCGAGACCGTGAACGGCGTCGGGTGACCGCCCGCATCTCCCGGCACGACGACCGGGTTCGCCGTGGGAGCGGTGATGCTCGTGGCCGCACCAGCAGGTCCGATGCCCACTGCCATCATGGCCAACGTCGTGCCGATCAGCAACGACGCGCACAAGAGCCTTCGCACTGAAGAGGACCTCCGACTCGGTTCGATGAGGCTCGCTACCTCACGTCACGGAGTGAAGCACGCGCCCCCCTCGGGCGGCCCCACTTCTCGGTGCGCTTTGCCGGACGTTCGGATCCTGTTCATGCGCTGGTCGGACCGTGTTCGCGCGGTCCTCGCGCGCCTTCGGATGTCTGGACGCCCTACCTTGCGCTGGTCGTCAGCTCCGCGAGCAGGTCTTGGACCCGACGGTCGATCTCGTCGCGAATTGGTCGCACTTCGTCGAGCGGCTTCCCGGCGGGGTCTTCGAGCTCCCAGTCCAAGTACCGCTTTCCCGGGTAGATCGGGCACGCGTCTCCGCAGCCCATCGTGATCACGACGTCCGCCGCGCGCACGACTTCATCGGTCAACGGCTTGGGGAACTCCTTGGAGAGATCCAACCCGAGCTCCTCCATCGCCGCGACCACTGCCGGGTTGATCACGTCCGTGGGATCACTCCCGGCCGACCGGACGTGCACACGGCCTTCCGCTCGCCAATCCAGGAGGCCGGCGGCCATCTGGGAGCGACCGGCATTGTGCACGCAGACGAAGAGAACCTCGGGAACGTCGGACACGGTGACTCCTTCAGCTTTGGCAAGGGCCCGCAGGCGCTCGCGAGCGAATCGTTCGGCCAGCACCGGGAGGAACGCCGGCACCTTGGCCGTAAGCGCGAGTTGGTCCCACGACTCTGTGACGTACCGCTCGAGCGTCTCCGGGGAGAACACGCCGAGGAATTCAGGACTGAGTCTCGTCACGATGCCGGCGATGGTCACGCGGTCCGCCAAGCTCATCCGTCGCTCCTTCGATTGGACGCCTCGACGTCGACGCGCTCTCCGTTCTCACTGTCGTGGTGAGCCACGATCAGGTCGGGAAGGTCGTGGGCGATGTCGGGGTACAGCACGCGGACGAGACCGACTGCGACGGCCGCACCGACGATCTGGAACGCGATGAAGGCGGCGACCGACGACGGATCGATTCCCGCGAACGTGTTCGAGAACATCCGCCCGATCGTCACGGCGGGATTGGCAAAGCTCGTCGACGAGGTGAAGAAGTACGCCGCACCGATGTAGGCACCGACTGCGAACGGCGCGACCGAGCCGCGTCCCGAGCGCACAACTCCGAAGATCACGAGCAGCAACCCGGCCGTCGCAACTGCTTCCGAGAGCCAGAGCGCGCCGCTCGATCGCGTGTGCGTCGACCAGTTGACCGCGGGCAGGCTGTACATCAGGTTCGCGAGCATGCAGCCCAACCAGGCACCCACGACCTGCGCAACGATGTACACGCCAAGATCGCGATTCGTGAGACCGCCGAAGATGCGATCTGCGGCGCTGACCACTGGATTGAGATGGGCGCCGGACACCGGCCCGACCGCGAGGATGATCGCGATGAGGCCGGCAGCGGTAGCCGCGGCGTTCTCGAAGAGCTGCAGCCCGACGTCGCCAGGCGACAGACGCTGTGCCGCGATCCCCGACCCCACGACAACTGCGACGAGCAGCATCGTGCCGACGAGCTCTGCGAGTGCGCGACGTGCGAGTGATGCCTCCATCAGCAGCACGGTCGACGATCGACCGCCGGCTCCTGCTCCGCGGCGCTTCGGAGCTGTCGGGCGACGCCGAGCAACGCTTCGGGAACGAGTCGGTAGTACGTCCAGTATCGATACCTCTCGCGTTCGACGAGTCCCGCTTCGCGCAACACCTTGAGGTGATGGCTGACGAGGGGCTGCGTGATCTCGAGCTCCTCGACGAGGTGACATACGCACAGCTCTTCACGGCCGAGGAGCGCAACGATGTTCCAGCGCAGAGGATCGGCGAGCGCGACCAGCGCGTTCGGAACGCGCTCGGAACGCCGGGACCCGCGGCGCTTCGGACTCTCCACTGCACTCATCTACATCAACCTAGGTTGATCTCGATTCGCCGCGCAAGCCAACAACGGGTGAACAACCGACGACCGTCAGCCCAATGCGAGCGAGTCCCGCAGGGCCGTGATGCGCTCCGGGACACTGCGATACCAGACCCATCTCCCCCGCTTCTCGCGAGCGAGCAGCCCCGCGTCGAAGAGCACGGAGAGGTGATGGCTGATCGTCGGCTGCGATCGATCCAGCACGTCGACGAGCTCGCACGCACAGGTCTCGCCATCGTGCGCCGCGATGAGACTGAGCAGGCGCAGCCGAACCGGGTCCGCCAGGACCTTGAAGGCATCGGCGAGCACCTCGGCCTCAGCTTCGCCGAGCGGCGCCTGCATCACGGGTGCACAGCAGGTCGGGGCGCCGATGGTCGGTTCCTTGATGATCGAGCTCATGCTCACATATTGACAGACATCGATGTGCATGACAAGGTATCGACGACGATCAATGCAATCCTTCCGGATCCTCCGATGGGAGCACCTCATGTCACGAGTCCAGCTCGCCCTCAACGTCAGCGACCTCGAAGCCGCGGTGGAGTTCTACTCCAAGCTCTTTGCGACCGAGCCCGCCAAGCGCCGGCCCGGCTACGCGAACTTCGCGATCGACGAGCCGCCGCTCAAGCTCGTCCTGCTCGAGGACCCGGCCGGCGGTGGCGGCACCCTGAACCACCTGGGCGTCGAGGTCCCGACGCCCGAAGCGGTCGTCTCGGCCACGAGCCGGCTGCGCGATTCGGGGCTCGAGACGGCCACCGAGGACAACGTGACGTGTTGCTACGCGGTCCAGGACAAGGTGTGGGTCGACGATCCCGACGGCGCACCGTGGGAGATCTACACCGTGCTGGCCGACGACGACACTCCCCCGGGCGAGCTCCGCGCCGGCGACCCGGGCGGCAGCTGCAGCTGCGGGGTCTCCTAGCTCAGGCCGTGAGCGGCTCCCCGTAGCGGCGAAACGCGATCGTGGACCAGATGAGCTCGACGACGCCGAACGGCCACACGCCCGAGAGGAACCCGTAGAGGCTCGACAGGACGCACCCGATCGCGAAGCCGAGCACGTAGCGCCGGCCCCGTTTCTCCAGCGCGTACATCGTCATCATGAACGTGAGCGCACAGACGCCGTAGATCGTGACCGCCATGACGGGAGAATAGGGCGAGGCTGCTGCGGCCAATCCGGGCGGTACCCTCGCCCCGGTGAAGCGGCTGCAGGTGAGCATCGTCGGCGTGCTCTTCCTCGCACTCGCCGCGTGCAACGGATCGAGCGCGGCACCCAGGGCCGCACCCGTACGGCATGCGACCACGACGACCGCGCCCGTCCCCACCACGACGACCACCGAGCCCGCGGGCGATCCCCCACCGCTGACCTGGACGCCGTGCGGCGGCTCGATCCAGTGCGCCACGCTCACGGTGCCGGTCGACTACGCCCACCCCCGCAACGCGACGATCGGGATCTCTCTCGCCGCGCGAGCCCGCGCTGGACCCCGCGCTACGGAACGGGTCGCTCGTCATCAACCCGGGCGGGCCCGGCGAGGCGGGGACGAGGCTCCTCAACCGCGATCTCGGCGTTCTCGCGCCGGCGGTGAAGCAACGGTTCGACGTCATCGAGATGGACCCACGCGGCGTGGGCAACAGCGGAGGCATCGACTGCAATCCGGGCCCGGCGGGATCCACCGCCACGGACACGGGCACGAAGGTGGATCCGATCCCCGTCACCGCGGCCGAACGCACCGCGCTCGTCGACGCCGACCGGGGCTACGCGCACGCGTGCGCGCAGGCGGCCGGGCCACTGCTGGGGTTCATCGGCACGACGGACGTCGCCCGGGACCTCGAACAGCTCCGGAAGGCCGTCGGCGACGAGAAGCTCACGTTCCTCGGGATGTCGTACGGCACGCTGCTCGGGGCGACCTACGCGGACCTCTTCCCCACCCATCTCCGTGCCCTCGTGCTCGACGGGGTCATCGATCCGTCGCTCCCCTCCTTCGAGCTCTGGATGGCGCAGGCCGTCGGGTTCCAGCAGCAGCTCGACGCGTTCTTCGCGTCGTGCGGCGGCGGATGTGCGTGGCGACCGGGGATCGCGTTGCCCGACGCGCTCGACCGGCTGACCCAACGGCTCCGCACCCAGCCACTCAACGTCGGTGGCGCGACCGTCGGCGTCAGCGAGCTGTACTCCGCGCTGTTCAGCCGGCTCTACAGCCCGTCGCGCTGGAGCTCGCTCGCCGCCGCGCTCGGCGCGGCCGAACGCGGTGACGGCGGGCCGATCCTGTCGCTCACGCGCAGCTACCTCGGCGAGACGCCGGGCGCGACGATCAACTCCGACGCATCGAGCGCGATCAACTGCCTCGACCATCCCGTCGATGAGAACCCGGACAGCTATCCCGCGCTCTCCGCCGAGGCCACGGCGCGTTCACGGGCATTCGGTCCGTACCTCGCGTGGGCCGGCCTCTTGTGCGCGACGTGGGAAGCCGCACCGACCCGGCAGCCACATCCCGTGCGCGCGCCCGGCGCACCGCCAGTCCTCGTGGTCGGCACGACGAATGACCCGGCGACGCCGTACGCCTGGGCGCAGAACGTCGCGTCGACGTTCGAACAGGGGGTGCTGCTCACCCGACGCGGCACCGGGCACGTCGCGATGCTCTCGAGCTCGTGCGTGCGCGGCGTGATCGCGACCTACCTCGTGAACCTCGCGCCGCCGGCTGCCGGCACCGTCTGCGCCGGCTGAAGCAGCTGAACCGTCGTGCTCCGACCGTTGGTCAGGCCGAGACGGTCGCCAGGTCGTGGTAGCCGTAGTGGATGGACAGCCCCGACGCGACGATCACCTTCACGACCCCGGGCTCCCGGTCGTCGATCCGTGTCACGCGCTCGTAACGCTCCAACCCGACCTTGATGCGATCGTCGGTCCGCAGCGACAACACCGGAATTCTCAGCGATTCCATGGCGGGGAACGCTAACCATCAGCCCCCGCTCGCACCAGGGGCCATATGACCCACCCGGCGCCGGGCCCGCACCCGGGGTTCCGGGCCCGGTGCTACCGGCCGTTGGCTCGCCGCAGGCGCTCGGCCATGACGGTCATGACCTGCAAAGCAAAGGTCGGGTGCTCGTTCACCAGGTAGGTGAAGCGCTCCGCATCGACGGGTACGACGCGGGTCGCAGTGGTTGCGGTCGCCGTCGCGCTGCGGGGCCCGGCGTCGATCAGGGCGAGCTCGCCCAGGATCCCGCCGGGTCCGACGGCCTCCACCACCGTCCCTTCGACCCCGAGCTCGACCTCCCCCTCGACGACCGCGAACATCACGCCACCCGGGTCCCCTTCACGGAACAAGAGCTCGCCCGGCTCGAGCCCGACGGTGTCCGCCGCGTGCCGGAAGACGTTGATCTCGGTCATGGAGCCGGATTCTGCCGGTGCGGAGACGGCCGGGCGACCACCTGCGGCGAGTGTTCACCCGTTCGCAACCCAACGGTCGGTCCCGGCTCAGACGCCCCGGTGCGCGCGCTTGGCGCGGCTCCAGGCTCGCCGCCAACGGAGCCTGACCCGGCGCCGGTCCGCCTCGAACGATCCGGCGAGCATCCCCGCGACGAAGGCGGTCTCGGAGCTGCTCGAGGCCCGCGCCGCGTCGTGCAGCCACGCCGACGCGACGACCGCATCTTGATGTTCGCCGAGGACGTCCTGGAGACCCGCCAGGCGGCGGGCCGCCTTTCGGGCGCGCGAACCGGCGACCGGTCCGACCGCCTCGAGCGCGTAACGCGCCTGCTTCGCCCGCTTTCTCACCTCGTGCAGCTGACGGTCATCGGGAGATGCCGGAAGCTTCCTCACTCCGCGGCGAAGCCGCTTCCACGGTCCACGCGTGAGCTTGCCGACGACCTTCGCGGCCCGTTCGTCATCCTTCCCATCCTTGATACGTGGAGAACGCGTCGCGTCCACAAGCCGATCGAGCAGTGCGCTGTAGCGATCGGAGCGCATGACGTCGAGCAGCGCGTCGCGGTCATGTGCACGCGAGCCTTCGAGCCGCTCGATGAGCTCGCGCACGCGGTCCTGGTCACGATCGGGGACCTCGTCGGACTTCGCGCGGAGCCGAGCGAGCAGCACGTCGGCATCACGGACCTGGCCGAGGTGACGGCCGAGCCACTGGAGCTCACTTCTGATCGGCTCACTCCAGCTCGGATCGAGGACCGGCCGGAAGGTGCGCAGGTCCGACCGCAGGCGGCGCGTCGCCACGCGCGCCTGATGGATGGCCCGGAGCTGCTGGCTGGTGCGGATCACCGGATCGTGCTCGACCAGTCGCTGCGCGGAGCTCGCGATCGTGGCCTGCACCAGCTGGCCGAGCGTCGCATCTCGCCCCAACGGTTCGGGCGGGCACAGATCCGGGGGCAGCGACGCCGCTGCGCCGAGCGCCCGGGCGATCTTGGGCATCGCGCGTCCCGTCCCCGCACCGGCGCGTCGGAGGCGCTTGACCACCGGGTTCAATCCGCGGTCATCGGCGTCCGGCGCGTTCTCCACCTCGATCTCGCGGAACTCGAACGAGCGATAGCGGGTCGCAGTGCCCGACACCGCGTCGTCGTCGATCTCACCCAGCAGCCGACCTTGATCGTCACGAACGCGGAACTTGGTCCGATGCGTGCGCATCCGTGCGACCTGGCCCAGCGGTGCCGCACGGGCCCAGACCCGGACGAGGTCCACCGCGTCGTGCGGCGGCTCTCCGAGCTCGCCCGGAAAGGTGTGCTCGTCGCGGACGAAGGCCTCGCCGTCGCGAGGCGCAGGCAGCTTGACGGTCCAGCCGTCGTCGGACCGGTAGCGCAGGCTCACGCCGGCTCGTGTGAGCCGCAGATCGGAGGTGTCGAAGTAGATCGCGAGCTGGTCGACCTCTTCCACGGTCCAGCTCCCGATGCCGGCGAGCAGCTCGTCAGGTGCGGGAATCGCGAGCTCCGGCGCCGCGAGCAGCTTCTGTTCGCGCTCTCGCATCCCGCCTTCTTACCCGACAGACCGGCCGGGGGCACCACGCGTCAGGGCCCTGGCTCGCGGACACTCGAGCCAGGGCCCCTTGGTGACGCAGCAACGCCGTTCCCACCTGGACGGGATCAGGTTCGGCGGTGCGAGCAAGGTACAGAGCGCTGCGAGGTGAATCCCGTGATCAGCACGAGCGTTCACGCACGGTTCACTGCCGCGCTACCGCACCGATGTTCTCCACGCGTCAGCTCACCGGTGACGACCCACGAAGGTGCGATCCCACATCGTGCTGTTGTGCGAAGTCCAGTGATGCCGCGGGAAGCAGAGGTGCATCCACACAAAGCCGGCATCGCGCGAACCGAAGTGACGGGCCAGCCACGTCCAGATCCACGCGTTGAAGTGGCTGCCGTCAGCCACGCAGACGGGCGGACGGTGATGCGGATGGTGGTTGTCGATCGCGGGAGCGACGACGAGGACGAAGGCCTTCACCGCGTCAGGTGCGACCCCGTTGCTCGCGGTGACGGTGATCGGGAACGACCCGGACGCCGTCGGCGTGCCCGACAGCGCCCCCGCCGAGCTGATGGAGATCCCGTCGACGGTCGCGGGGCTCATCGCGAACGTCGGCGCCGGACTCCCGGTGACGCCCGTGAAGCTGAAGCTGTAGGCCATGCCGACCGTCCCGCCCGAAGGCGTCCCGGTGAAGTCGGGCGCACCACCCGTGCTGGCCGGCGAGATCACGAGGGTGAAGGTCTTGACCGCGTTCGGTGTCACGCCGTTGCTCGCGGTGACCGTGATCGGGAACGAACCCGCGGTCGTCGGCGTCCCGGACAGGACCCCGGCCGCGCTGATCGTGATCCCACCCGCGATCGTCGCCGGGCTCACCGCGAACGTCGGCGCCGGACTCCCCGTGATCCCGGTGAAGCTGAAGCTGTACGGCGAACCGACCGTCCCACCCGACGGCGTCCCCGTGAAGCCAGGTGCCACGTCGGTGTTCGCCGGATCGACCACCAGCGTGAACGTCTTCACCGCGTTCGGCGAGACGCCGTTGCTCGCGGTGACCGTGATCGGGAACGAACCCGCGGTCGTCGGCGTCCCGGACAGGACCCCGGCCGCGCTGATCGTGATCCCACCCGCGATCGTCGCCGGGCTCACCGCGAACGTCGGCGCCGGACTCCCCGTGATCCCGGTGAAGCTGAAGCTGTACGGCGAACCGACCGTCCCACCCGACGGCGTCCCCGTGAAGCCAGGAGCCACGTCGGTGTTCGCCGGATCGACCACCAGCGTGAACGTCTTCACCGCGTTCGGCGAGACGCCGTTGCTCGCGGTGACCGTGATCGGGAACGAACCCGCGGTCGTCGGCGTCCCGGACAGGACCCCGGCCGCGCTGATCGTGATCCCACCCGCGATCGTCGCCGGGCTCACCGCGAACGTCGGCGCCGGACTCCCCGTGATCCCGGTGAAGCTGAAGCTGTACGCCGAACCGACCGTCCCACCCGACGGCGTACCGGTGAAGCCAGGTGCCACGTCGGTGTTCGCCGGATCGACCACCAGCGTGAACGTCTTCACCGCGTTCGGCGAGACGCCGTTGCTCGCGGTGACCGTGATCGGGAACGAACCCGCCGTCGTCGGCGTCCCCGAGAGGACCCCGGCCGCGCTGATCGTGATCCCACCCGCGATCGTCGCCGGGCTCACCGCGAACGTCGGCGCCGGACTACCCGTGATCCCGTGAAGCTGAAGCTATAAGGCGAACCGACCGTCCCACCCGACGGCGTACCGGTGAATCCGGGAGCCACCGACGCGGGGGCGACGACCAAGGTGAACGTCTTCACGGCGTCGGGCGAGACGCCGTTGCTCGCGGTGACCGTGATCGGGAACGAACCCGCCGTCGTCGGCGTCCCCGAGAGGACCCCGGCCGAGTTGATCGTGATCCCACCCGCGATCGTCGCCGGGCTCACCGCGAACGTCGGCGCCGGCGAACCCGTCACACCCGTGAACGAGAAGCTATAGGGCGAACCGACCGTCCCACCGGACGGAGTGCCCGTGAAGCCGGGCGCCACGCCTGCGGCAGCCGCCGGCAGGGTCATGGTGAGGAACACCTGGTCGCTGGTGCCGACGGTGTTGTTGCTGGAGACCCGCACCTGGCAGTTCGTGAAGTCCGGGAGGCCGTTGTTCGGTGAGGCCTGCGCCGGGGCCAGGCAGTTGAAGATGCCCTGCGGGCTCGCACCCTTGAACGGGTGGAAAGCGTGGTTGGAGTCGGACGCGAGAAACGTGACGTTTCCATTCGCATCAGCCAGGTTCGGCGCCGGCGAAGCGCCGAGATCGCAGTTGATCGTCGGATCCCAGCCAACCGCAGTCGACGGCGTCCCATCACATTGCTCCACGAAGACATTGGCACCAGCCGTGAACCCGGTCGCAGAGATCGTGAAGGGTTGCGGGTTGCCGCCCGCGTCACCCGGCACCGCGAACGGGCTTCCGCTCGGGGACGTGATGGTCGACGCGGACGCGGACGATGCCGCGAGGGTCAAGCCGACTCCACCGACCAGCAACGCCAAGAACAGAGCAACGATCCGTCGCACAGCTTCTCCTCCAGAGTCGGACGCCTCGCATCCGTCGTGCGACAGGAGAACCTGAGACGCCGCGCGCCTACAAGCATTGAACGTCGTCTTCGTGCAAGGTTCGGCCCTTGTTCACCGAGCGCTCAACCGGACCCGAGCAAGGAGTCGGCAACCAAACGGTGAACAGTCGGTATCCCCATCGACCGCGGTGACAACCGCGCCGTACGGTCGTCTCGATGGCGCCCACGGACCTCACATCACCGTGCTGACGTACTGGGAGACCCACGACGTCGACCTCGTCCTGACGCTGTCACGCGAGGGGCGCGGCGGACCCGTCGCGCTCTGGTCGCTCGCCGCGGTGTTCCTCATCCCCGGGTTCATGGACGGATCCGTCGCGCTCATCGCCGTCGGATGCTCCGTGATTGCGATCGCGATCGTTGCGTCGGTCCGAGCCCTCAGGCGCGGCAGCGCGCGCGCAGGAACACATCGCTCGACACCACCGTCGCCCCTTCGGCCTCCGACTGGTCCCGCACCTCGTGGTCCGAGGACACCACCAGGACCGGCACCGTGGGCAGCAGTGCGGCCACCTCACGCACGACAACCGCATCGGCTTCCTCGTTGGCGTCCGAGAATCGCACCCGTACGCCCGGCCGGCGTTCGGTGGGTGACCGTCCGACCTCAGCCCCGTCGAACACGACGGTCGCATCGCAGTGCGTGCGCGCGTGCACCGCAGTGATCGCGCTCACCAAGCGATCCCGCTGCTCCGCGAGCTTGACGTCGGGCCACGCCCGCTTCGTGACGTTGTAGCCATCCACCACCAGCACGGCTCCGGGTGTGCGCAACATCGACTCGACCGCCTCCGGCGCATCGACCGAGACCCCGGGTGGCACGCGGAGCCCCGCGCGGCGATCGCGCCGCGGCGGCGAGCTCTGAGCTCCGCGCGAGCCTGAAGGACGCGGCGGTGACTTCGGGTTCCGCAAGGTCTGGACGCGATCCGCGACACCGCCGAGCCCCTTCGACAACCGGGCTGCCAGCGCGGCCGCGTCGACCAGCGCCTGGAGGTCGTCGTCACGCAGCGTCACCTCGGGCCCCGACACCGCTTCACGCGCCGCGCGCAGCTCGGCTTCGATCGTGCGGAGCCGTTCCCCGGTGCGCCGTTCGCGCTCGCTGGCGGCTTCGGCGGCGCGCTGCAGCCGCGCCCCCTCCGCCATCGCCTCGTCGACCTGACGCTGTGCCGCGTCGACCCGCGCGCTGGGTCTGGTCGTCGCGAATCCGCCGGGAGCCCCGTTCCTCCCGCAGCTCGCGGTCGAGGCGCCGCAGCTCCACTTCGGCCGCGGTCCTCGCGTCGTCAGCCCGGCGGCGCGCTTCGTCAGCTTGTGCGAGTCGCTGCTCGAGCGCGGCGAGCGCGTCGTCGGCTTCGTGCACCCGCCGCGACCGGTCGAACGTCGCCGCCGCGAGACCCAAGCCGTACATCCAGCCCGTCGGACGCGCGGCAACGAGGGCGGAGGCGAGCAGTGGGAGGTCCGAACGGGCCGCAGCTTCGTCGATGCGCTGCGGTGCGACTGCCGCGTCCCAACCGTCGAGCGCGGCCCGGACCTCGGGCTGATCGAGGAAGTGCTCGACGACCTGCTTGCGGAACCTGTCGTCGGTCTCCATCGCGTTTCGCAGCTGCTGGCGCGCGGCACCGCGGGCCATGGCCCGGGCGTGGAACCCCCGGAGCTGGCGCAGCGATCCGGGCACGAGCTCCGGCTCGAGCTCCCGCAGTGCTTCTCCGGCGGCGTCGAGCAAGGGAGCCAGGAGCGCCTCGGGCAGGGGCGGGACCACCGGATCGGTCACCGGAGCCCGCCCCGGCGGCCCTGAAGGTGCCTTCGGGTGGAGCCTTCCGTAGAATGACCGCTCGGCCGCGTCCGGCATCGGAGCCGATCGCGCCGCGGCGCGACTGGGGGGTCATGCAGGCACGGTATGAGGAGCTGTCGCTCGACACGCAAGGCAACGGGGAGGTCATCGACCTCACGGCGCAAGCCCAGAAGGCGATCGACAACTCAGGGATCACCGAGGGGATCTGCACCGTCTTCGTGGCCCACTCCACTTGTGGCATGACCACCATCGAGTACGAGCCCGGCTGCAACGCCGATCTCAACGCGGTCGCCGAGCGCATCGCCCCGGAAGACAGCCGCTGGGAGCACAACGAGCGGAACGCGGACACGAACGGGCACAGCCACGCCCGCGCCGCGCTGATCGGACCGTCCGTGACCGTCCCGATGGCCGGCGGCGAGCTGCTCCTCGGGGTCTGGCAGAAGATCGTCTGCGTCGACTTCGACGATCGACCGCGCACCCGCAAGATCGTGGTGCAGCTGCTCGGCGAGTAGCTCCGCACCGGGCCGCGGCGCGGCGTCACGCCGCGCCGGCGTCGGACTGGGCCGAGGCGTCGGGACCGACGCCCGACCGCAGCTCGATCGCATCGCCGCTGGCACTGCACCACCGGCACACGACCTGCTCCACCTGCTCGTCGAGGATCTCGGTGCTCTCGAGCGTCAGGTCACCGCCGACGCTGAAGTGCCGGAACTCCTTGACCCGGCGGGTCACGGTCACATCGAAGCGGGTCAGGTTCCCGCACGCCGTGCACCGGAACTGGGCTTCGGGGCCGCCGCTCTGCATCGCGCCGATCATACCGATGGCCTTTTCGAAGCCGAGATCCTCGGGAGCCGAACAGATGTTCGCTACCGTACGGGCAGCGTGCTCACCTCTCCCCCGCTTCCGGACCGCTTCGACGCCCTGGCGACGCCGCTCTGCGACGTCACCTTCGTGGTGCTGGACCTCGAGACCACCGGGACCTCGCCCGACCTCGACGAGATCACCGAGGTCGGCGCGGTGAAGTACCGGGGCGGCGAATGCCTCGGGGTGTTCGACACGCTCGTGAACCCCGGGATGCCGATCCCTCCGTACATCACCGTCCTGACCGGCATCACCGAGTCCATGGTGCTGCCCGCGCCGCGCGTCGACGAGGTCCTCCCCGCGTTGCTCGAGTTCATCGGCGCCGCCGTGATCGTCGGCCACAACATCCGGTTCGACATCAGCTTTCTCGACGCCGCACTCGTGCGCCGGGGCGTGCCGCCGCTCGAGAACCCCCGGGCAGACACGCTCGGCATGTCCCGGCGGCTGCTCCACGACGAGGTCGACGATCTGAAGCTCGGCACCCTCGCCCGTCACCTCCGGGTCAAAGTCGAGCCCTGCCACCGCGCGCTCGCCGACGTGGACGCGACGGCCGAGGTGTTCCACGCGCTCCTCGAACGGGCCGGAACCTTCGGCGTCCTCGCCCTGGACGACCTGCTCGCGCTCCCCAAGATCCGCCTGCACCCGTCGACCAACAAGCTCCGGCTCACCACCCGACTCCCCCGACGCCCGGGCGTCTACCGGTTCCGCGACCGGAACGGCACCGTCCTGTACGTAGGCCGGGCCGCCAACCTGCGCACCTCCGTCCGTTCGCACTTTCGCGGCGACCGGCGGAAGGTTCCGCAGCTGGTGTGCGAGACCGAGTCCATCGACTGGATCGAATGCGCCGACGAGCTCGAGGCATCCGTGCGCGAAGCGCGCCTCATCCGGGAGCACGAGCCGCGCTTCAACCGGCGCGGGAGAGGGCTGGCGCGGCTATGCGTACCTGAAGCTGACGTTGTCCGAACGCTTCCCGCGTCTCGCCGTCGTGCACCAGGCGCGCGACGACGGCGCGCTCTACTTCGGCCCGCTCGCTTCGTTCGTGGCCGTCACCGCGCTGCGAGCCGCCATCGAAGCCGCGGTGCCCATCCGCCGCTGCAGCACGCGCATCCGACCCCGATCCGCTGCGCCGGACGACGGGCCGTGCCCGACCACCGGCGGCCTGGTCGAGTGCCCGTGCCGGGGCCACGGCTCCGAGCCCGGATACGCAACGGTGGTGGAGACCGTCGTCCGCGGGCTGCAGGGCGAGCCCGACGTGCTGCTCGACTCCCTCACGGCGCGAATCGAACGCGCTCGCCGCCACCGACCAGTTCGAAGCCGCGGCGATCGCGCGCGACCAGCGGGCGACCCTCGCCGGCGTGCTCCGCCACCATCAGCTGCTGGACTGGCTCGGCAGCTCCGGGACCCTGCGCTTCGTCACGGGGACCGGCGTCATCGAGCTCGAGAACGGCCGGCTCGCCACCGGAGAGGGGACGACCGACCTATCAACGGCGCGCACCACTGAGCGCCAGGATCTGGACGAGCTGGTCGTCGTCGCGCGCTGGGTCAAGCGCGAGCTCGCGGCGGGACGGGCCCGCCTGCTCGGCTCGACCGTCGACAACCTCCCCGCCGAGCTGGCCGGGCGCGGCGGGCTAGGAGGAGATGTCGCGCTTGGGGATCCGACGGGTCCGCGGCGCGTCGCCGGCACTCGCCGGTGCACTCGTCTCGGCCGGTGCCGGTTGCGGAGCTGGCGCAGGGGCGGGGGCGGGAGCCGGATCAGGAACCGGCGCCTGCGGTTGGGTCCGGGCCGGAGGTGGGCTCGACGCGGCAGGCGGCTTCGGTCGCGGCGCCGGCGGCGCCGCCCGGCGCGGCGGCACGGGACGTCCGGACGGCATCGTCCGGCGCCGCGCGCTCCACCATTTGGCGCCCTCGGTGAAGCCGGTCATCAGCCCCGCGGTGGCCAGCGCCCAGAACGGCACGAGCGCGAACACCCGGAGGTAGCGACCCCAGCCGGTGCCGGTGAGGATGTCGATGATCGAGTCCCCGGTCACCAGGCCCGTCCACTTTGCGAGGTACCGGACGATGATCCCGCCGAGGAGCACCGCGACGACCCAGCCGAGGATCTGCAGCGGGATGGCCATCGTCGCGGGCGGGCGTGGCGCGGATCGGCGCGGCGGCGCGGGCGCGCCCGCGGCTGCAGACGCCGCGGCGGGTGCTCCGGTCGCGCGCATCACCGAGGTCTGGTCGCGCGCGGCGGAACCGCCGCGTTGCACCCGGCTGCTGCCATTCGACGGTGGTCCCGCGGACTGCATCGACGGTTCGGGCCGGCGGTACTCGACCGGCGTCTTCAACAGCCGTCCGCACTGCTCACACGAGAAGACGGGATCGCCCGTGAGCCCGGAGAGCCGGTGCTTGAACCCGCACGCGGGACACTGCAGCGCGCTGGCCATCGCTACCCGGCCTCGGCTTCACCGCGCGGACTGGCTCACCGTGATGAACCGCTCCAGCGTCTCGGCCGCGCGACCGGTGTCGATCGCCCGGCACGCGGCTTCGATGCCGGCCGGGAGATCGGCCGCGACGTCGGCCACGACCAGCGCGGCCGCGGCGTTGAGCACGACGACGTCGCGAACCGCACCCTTCTCACCGTCGAGCACGCGCCGGGCGATCTTCGCGTTCTCGGGCGGGGTCCCGCCGCGCAGGTCCTCGGCGGAGGCGCGGGAGATGCCGAGGTCGAGCGGATCGAGGACCGTCCGTTGCACCTCGCCGTTGTGCAGCTCCCGCAGGGTGGAGAGATCGGTCGTGGTGAGCTCGTCGAGGCCGTCGTGCCCGAAGAACACCATGGCGTGCTTCGCCCCGAGCTCGCGCAGCGTGCCGATGACCCGTTCCGCCATCGCCGGGTCCGAGACGCCGACCACCTGCCGGGTCACCCGGGCGGGGTTGGCCAGCGGGCCGAGGAAATTGAACGTCGTCGGGATGCCGAGCTCCGAGCGGACCGGCCCCGCGAACCGCATCGCAGCATGGAACCGCGCCGCGAAGCAGAACGCGATGTTCGTCTCCTCGATGCACCGGACCACCCCGGCGGGGCCGAGGTCGATCGCGACGCCGAGCTCCTCGAGCAGGTCCGCGGAGCCGCACACCGACGACGCGGCCCGGTTCCCGTGCTTGGCGACCCGGACGCCCGCCCCCGCGATCACCAGCGCCGCGACCGTCGAGATGTTGAACGTGTGCGAGCGGTCGCCGCCGGTCCCACACGTGTCCACGAGGGGCGAGGGCGCACCTTCGGGATCGATCGGGATCGACTCCGCGAACTCGAGCATCGTCCGCACGAGCGCGGCGAGCTCGACCGGCGTCTCGCCCTTCGCACGCAGCAGCACCGCGAACGCGGCGATCTGGGCCGGCGCGGCCGTGCCACTCAGGATCGCAGCCATGGCGGACTCCGCGAGCTCGGCCGGGAGATCCTCGCGACGCGAGAGGGGACCCAGTGCGTCGGGCCAGGCGAACGCGGCGATGTCGGCACTCATCGGGCTAGTCCCACCACAGATCGTGATCGAGCACACCCTTGGCGATGAGACCGAGCTGCACCTGGCTCGTGCCTTCGACGATCGTCAGCTGCTTGGCGTCGCGGTAGTACAGCTCCATCGGGTGATCCTGCATGTAGCCCGCCGCGCCGAGCATCTGCAGCGCGTGGTTGCTCACCTTCACCGCGAGCTCGGTCGCGTAGTACTTGCACATCGAGAGGTACGGGACGAACTCCTTGGTGAACTGGCCCCGATCGGCCATCCACGCGGCGCGGTACGTGAGCAGGCGCGCCGCTTCGATCTCGGTGGCGAGCTCGGCGACCTTCCACTGGATGCCCTGGAAGTCCGCGATCGTCTTGGTGAACGCCTCGCGCTGCTTCACGTACTCGACCGCGTACATGAGCGCGCCTTCGGCCAGCCCGATCCCCCGCGCGGCCACGATGGGCCGCATTGCGTTCAGCCCGAGCATGCAGAGGCGGAACCCGCCGATGTCGCCGACGATGTTCTCGGCCGGCACCCGCACCTGATCGAGGATGAGCTCGCCGGTGTCGACGCCCTTGACCCCCATCTTCTTGTCGATGCGCCCGACGGACACGCCTTGCGATTCGCGCTCCACCACGAACGCGGTGATGCTGTCGTGCGCGCGGGAGTCCGCGGGCCCCGTCTTCGCAAACACGCAGTACCAGTCGGCCTGCTGCACGCCGGACATCCAGCACTTGGTGCCGGACAGGACCCAGTCCGTGCCGTCGAGCACGGCCTTGGTCCGCATGCCCATCACGTCGCTGCCGGCCTGCGGCTCGGAGAGGCCGAACGCGGCGCGCTGCTCGCCCGTCGTCACCGGGGTGAGGTACTTGTGCTTCATCTCCTCGCTGCCGGCGATCAGCAGCGGTCCCGTCGGCAGGCGGGTGAGGAGGAGCATGAGGGCGGCCGCATTCGAGTACTTGGCCACCTCTTCGATCGCGATCGCCAGCCCGAGGATCCCGGCGCCGGACCCGCCGTACTCCTCGGGGACGCACAGCCCGGCGAGGCCGGTCTCGACGAAGAGCTCGAAGAGGTCCTGCGGGTACTCCTCGGTGAGGTCGATCTCCCTCGCCCGGGGCGCGACCCGCTCCTGGGCGAGCTTCCGCACCGAGGCCTGGAGCTCCGCCAGCTCGGGCGGCAGGTCGAAGTCCATGGTGCGGGGAAGCCTACAGGCCCGGCGATCAGGTTTTATGGTTCCAAACGCCCCCTGGGGAAGCGTTCGGTCAGCTGGCGCTCAGCGACCGGTGTGCCGCCGCCACTCCTGTTCGAGCTCACCCGACGGGGTCGACGGCGGGCCCTCGACCCAGGGCCAGAGCTCCTCGGCGAGGCGCCTCCAGTTCGCCGTGGCCCCCAGTGCGGCCAGGACCGCGAAGAGCCCGAGGTTGATCCGCTGCACGATCACGAACGCGGGCGGGACGTTCGCGTGGCGCATGACCTCCCGGTGCGGACCCGTCGCGTCGAAGACCCGCCGGACGTTCTCGCTCGCGAACTCGTGCTCGAGCGTGGAGCGGCAGTCCTCCTGCAGGTACTCGTAGAAGTGCCCGAAGTAGTCGACGACCTGGGCGTCGGAGATCGGTGCACCGGGCTTGAGGAACCCGGCCACCTCGACCGCGCCGCGGAACGCCACCGGATCCGGGGTGAGCACCATGCTCTCGATCAGCGCCCGCAGCACCAGCATCTCGGAGTCGCCGAAGGGGGTGACGAGGCCGAAGTCGAGGAACGTGACCCGTCCCCCGGGCCGGAAGAGGTAGTTGCCCGGATGTGGATCGCCATTGAAGAGGCGCAACCGGTAGAGGCTGCCGAACACGAACCGGAAGATGGTCTCGGCCGCGAGGTTCCGCTCGTCCTGGGACCACGTCTCCGCCTCGGCGAAGCGGGCCCCTTCGGCCAGCTCGGTCGTGAGCACCCGCGCCGACGAGTACGCGGGCAGCACGAACGGGATGTGGATGAACGGATGATCTTCGTAGTAGTCCGCGAACTGCTGCTGGTGCCGGGCTTCGCGCTCGTAGTCGAGCTCCTCGCGCAGCCGGAGGCGCAGCTCGGCCACGAGTGGTCCCGAGTCGAGGCCCGGGAAGATCTGGCCGAGCCCGCCGAACACGAGACCGACGCTGCCGAGGTCGGCCTCGATCGCGGCGGCGACGCCCGGGTACTGCACCTTCACCGCGACGGCGACGCCCTCGTGGGTCATCGCGCGATGGACCTGACCGATGGACGCCGCGGCGATCGGGACCGGGTCCCACTCGGCGAAGAGCTCGTCGGGATGACGTCCGAGCTCGGATTCGATCATCGACGCAGCCAGCTCGCCGCTCATCGGGGGTGCGTCGTGCTGCAGCTGGGCCAGCGCGGCCCGCAGGTGCTCGGGCAGGCCCTCGTCGAGGTAGCTGACCATCTGGCCGAGCTTCATCAGGGCGCCCTTCATGTTCCCGAGCTCCGCCGCGACCTGCTCGGCCGACCGGATCTCGTGCTCCCGGTCCAGCACCTCGCGGCGCTCCGCCGACGCGAAGACGCGACGCGCCCGGTGGACCGCGTAGCTCCCGCTCGTGCGCGCGCCGAGGCGAGCCAGGCGCGCGTTGCGCCCCAGGACGCCCGTACCGACGACCGGGCCCAATGGTGGCCGCGCCCGACGGGAGATGACACGGATGGCGACCGCGGCCACGGCCATGCCACCGACTGCCGCGCCGACGACGACGGACGGGCGCAGCGCGCGGCGGAGGGTCACCGGGGGGACGATAGGAGACCGGGATGCGACGCTCGAAGCGAGGCCCGGCCAGTGCTCGACGCGGCAGCCGCTACGCGGAACGGCGACGCTGGCGCAGGACCCGGCGGCGTTCCCGTTCGGTCAGCCCGCCCCAGACACCGTGCTTCTCGCGGACGGCCAGCGCATGCTCGAGGCACGCCTCGCGCACCGGGCACTCGGCGCAGATGGCCTTGGCCCGCGAGGGGTCCTCTTCCTCGGAGGGGTGGAAGACCTCAGGGTCGACGCCGCGGCACGCAGCCAGCTGACGCCAGCCACCGGTTACCGGAAGTCCCTCTAGTGCCATCATGTCGACCGCTTCTCCAAGTCAGAAACCTCTAACGGCCTTCTTTCGGCGCGTATTCCGCACGACCTGAGGAGGACGACGGAGAGTGGCCGACCTCCGCCTTTAGGATGCGGGCGATGGCCGTCGATTCTCCCCGCCGTCGGCGGGGACAGCTCGCGGCGCTCCTGGGTGGGTTCGCGCTCACGGTGCCCGGCCTCGTGCTGCGGCTCGGCGGCCTGAGCCCGCAAAGCTGGGTCCAAGCCCTGTTGTTCGGACTCGCAGTGGTCGGCGCGGCCTTCCTGCTGGCGTGGGCGGCCGAGGTGCTCCAGCTCGACGTCTCCGCCGGACTGGCCCTCGCGGTCCTCGCGCTGATCGCGGTCCTACCCGAGTACGCGGTCGACTTCGTCTTCACGTCGAAGGCCGGCCAGGCGGCCAAAGCCGGTGTCCATCCCAACGTCCAGGCCCAGCTGGCCCTCGCCAACATGACCGGCGGCAACCGGCTGCTCATCGGCGTCGGCTGGTCGCTCGTGGTCCTGCTCGCGGCGTGGCGGATGAAGAAGATGGCCCGCGAGCGCGGGGACACGGGGCCGGTGGACAACGAAGTGCGGCTCGACCGGTCGCACTCCGTCGAGATCGCGTTCCTCATGATCGCGACCATCTACTCCCTCACCCTGTGCATGAAGCGCACGCTGACCCTCTTCGACTCCGTGGTGCTGATCAGCCTGTTCGTGGCCTACCTCGTCCGCATCGCGCGGGCCCCGGCCGAGGCTCCGCACCTCGTCGGGCCGTCGGAGATGATCGGCAGCCTGCCGAAGCTCCAACGCCGCCTCGTCGTCGCCGTGATGCTCGCGTTCGCGGCCGGCGTCATCCTGGCCAGCGCCGAGGGATTCGCCGAGGCACTCGTGCACACCGGCGCGCAGTTCGGCATCGACGAGTTCCTGCTGGTCCAGTGGCTCGCACCACTCGCCTCCGAAGCCCCGGAGCTCCTCATCGCGGGCCTGTTCGCCTGGCGCCTCAACACCAACTCGGCGCTGGGCGCGCTCCTCTCGTCGAAGGTGAACCAGTGGACCCTGCTGGTCGGAAGCCTGCCGATCGTCTTCGCGATCTCGTCACAGTCGTGGCACGGGCTCCCCCTCGACTCGCTCCAGCGCGAGGAGCTGTTCCTGACCGCAGCCCAGTCCGCGTTCGCCGTGGCCGTGCTCGCGAACCGTTCGATCAGCGTGAAGGAGGCCTACCTGCTGCTCGGCCTCTTCCTCTCGCAGTTCGTCCTCGGCGCGGTGCTGCCCGAGAGCGTCCGCGAGCTCGAGCGCATCTCGGTCGGGATCGTCTATCTCGTGCTCGCCGCGGTCATCATCGCCCGCAACCGGCAGGCCTTCCCGAAGGTCCTGAAGGACGGGCTCCTGGTCCCGGTGACGGAGCTCACCCGGGGTGACGAGCCCGCGCCCGAGCCCGCGTGACAGGCTGAACCCGTGTCGACCGTCGATTCACGAGCCGTCGGGCGGGGTGCGCTCGCCGGCCTCCTCATCATCGTGCCGCTCACCGCGCTCCGCGCGGTCCTCGATCACGGCGTCGCGCACTTCGACCGCAGTGGCTGGGTGCCGCTGTTCGCGCTCGCGCTGTTCCTCGCGTACGTCGTGGCCGGCATGATCGCCGGACGGCGCACGCCCGACGCGCCCCTCTCGAACGGCCTCCTGGCCGGCGTCGGCGCGTTCCTGCTCTGGCTTCCGTTGCGCGTCCTCATCTGGGCGGCCCGCGGCGAGTCCCAGGGGTTGTTCACCGGTTCGGGCCCGGTGTTCACCGCGTCGCAGCTGTTGGGACAGCTGGTGTTCGCCGCGATCTTCGGGCTGATCGGTGGGCTCATCGGTGCCCGTCAGACGCGCACCGCTCGTGGGGTCGAGACCCCGCTAGACACCTAGCAACGGACAGAACACCGAGCGCTGGTCGGCCGCGAGCGACGCAGTGACCGCGTTGACTGCGCTGACCTGCTCGACCCGGCCCACCGGGCCGACCGGGCCCACCGGGCTCGACGACTTCGGGAGGCTGGGGAGGAACTCCGAGCCCGGCACGCGCCGCGGCCGGTTCGACGCGGCTGCCCGCACCGCCGCGGACTTGGGGTGCGCCGCGGACGCGCACGTCGGCGCCGTGGTCCCCGCGTCGTAGTGCGCCTTTGCCTGGGCCGCGGTGAGCACGCTCCGGTAGAGGGCGAACTCGTCCATCTTCCCGAGGAAGGCCTGGGTCGGGTCGAACCCGCCACCCACGCGGTCCTGCTCCTGGCCCAACACCAACGTGCCGCCGGTGGTGATCGACGCGCCGGCTTGCAGCGGGATGGCGTTCTTGTAGGCGAGCACCCCGTCCTTGTAGACCCGGATCGCCCCGCCGACCGACTTCCAGGTCACCACGAGGTGGTGCCACTTGTTGTCGTTCGAGCGCGACACCCGTGTTCACGCTCGCGCCCTTCACAAAGCACGCGCAATGACCGGTAGTCGCGCAGCTGGAACTCATCCGCCGACGAGCTCGCCGCGTACGAGACGATCCCCGCTTCCTTGCTCGTGTCGGACGTCTTGAGCCACAGCTCCGCGCTGACGGCCGTCGTCGGGAAGCCCCCGATCCCCTTCCGGTACACATCGTCGTTGTTCCCGTCCAGCGAGACGGACGCGTTCTTGTCGCCGGTCAGCGCGCCGATCTTCTTCAGCCCGACGCCTCCGGCGTAGGTCCCGGCCCGCGCGTTGGCGGTCGCATCGGCTGCAGCCGTCCCGCTCTTGTCCCCGAGCCGCCAGTACGTCCACGGAGAGTTGGCGAGCACCGCGGACGGGTAGCTCGAGCCGGAGCACGCCGCGGTGTAGGTCGCGGTGTAGGTCGTGTCCGCGGTCGGCGCCTTCAAGGTGTGGGTCGCGGCGCCGCCTGCAGACCAGCCGGCGAACGAGTAGGCGGTGCCGCCGACGGTCTGCTGCGTCGGCGCGTCGAGCTGGACCTGGGAACCCTCGACCCATTCCTGGGTGAACGGCGCAGGCGCGCTCTGCTCGGCGCCGACGGCCAGCGACAACCCGGCCGGGCTGGTCTTGAACGTCAGGTTCGCCGTCTTCGGGTCGATCCGCTTCACGATGCTCGTCGTTGCGCCGGATGCATCCGTCGCGGTGAGCGTGAACTGGATGTACGACGGCGCCTGGTGGTCCGGCGCCGCGATCGTTCCCCCGGCCACGCCGGCGCGCGTCGCGAGCGGATGCGTGTGACAGCCCGTGTTGGTGCAGTGGCCGAGGATGATGTCCCATGTGAGTCGGCTCGCGGGCTCCGTGCCGTCCTGCGTGTCGGCCGCATGCCCGGAGAAGGTGACGGTGTCACCGGACTTCCACGTGAGGCTGGCGGCCGGGGTGTCGATCACCGGGACCGGAGGCGTGTTCGTCCCTGCGGTCACCGGCCCCACCAGCGCGGACGCCGCCGAGCTGGTGCCACCGCCGTTCGACGCCGTCACCCGCACCCGGAGGTGCTTGCCTTGATCGACGAGCTGCGGCGAGTACACCGCCGCGGTCGCGCTGGAGATGTCCGTGCAGGTCGACCCCGCGCTCGTCGTACAGCGTTGCCACTGCCGGGCGTAGGTGATCGGCGCGGCGCCGGTCCACGTGCCCGTCGACGCGAGCATCGGGTTGCCGACCTGCGGTGACCCGGCCACGACCGGAGCCGCGGTGTTCTTCGGCCCGGCCGCCGCGGTGACCGTGATCGTCACCGCGCTGCTGGTGTTCGAGAGCCCACCGGGATCCGTGACCAGGAGCCGGGCGTGATAGGTCCCGCCGTTCGGGTAGCTGACCGTCGGCGTCTTGCCGGTGGCGTCACCGAACGTGCCGTTGCCGTCCGTGTCCCACGAGTAGGTGAGTGCGTCGCCGTCCGGGTCCGTCGACGCGGCGCCGTTGAGCTGGACGGACAGCGGCGCGGCACCTGACGTCGGCGTGGCGCTCGCGACCGCGCTCGGCGCGCGGTTCGACGATGCGTAGGAGATGCGGTTGACGGTTCCGCCGGTGATGCTGACGTAGAAGATGTCCTTCGACGATGGATCGACTTCGAGGTCGACCGGTGTCGGGTTGTCCGAGTCGTCGATGAACGTTCGGGCGGTCGCCGGGTCGGGCAGGCCGTTCGAGCCCGCGGTCATGACGTAGATGCAGTTGCGGACGTCGTCGGCGAAGAAGAGCGCGTTCGAGTAGCTCGCGGGATAGCGGTTGCCCGTGTAGAACGCATCGCCGGTGATCGCGGTGCCGTCCGCGAAGCCGCACGTGTCGTTGCCGTTGAGAGCTTCGCCGTGCGCGTACGCGAAGTACGGGTCGGTCGGCGGATCCGTCGTGTCGTTGTAGAGCGCCTTGCACATGTCCAGGTCGCGGTAGCCCGAGAGATGGGTCTGGTCCTCGACGCAGGGCCACCCGAAGTTCGGTGCCTTGGCGGGGGTCAGGCTGGTGATCCGGTTGATCTCCTCGAAGAGGCCCCAACCGACGTCGGCGACCCAGAGCTCGTTCGTGTTCGGACGGAAGGTGAACCGGAAGGGGTTCCGCATCCCGTAGGCGAGGATGCGCGACGCGTTCGCCGACGGTGCCGACGCGTTGTACATCGGGTTGCCGACGACGCCCGCGCCGGTGTCCGGGTTCAGGCGCAGCACGGTGCCGCTCAGAACCCGGGGCTCCCCCGCCGGACGGCGCGGGCTCTGCGCGCGCATCGCGCCACCGCGTCCGGTCGGCGAGGTGTTCGCGATTCCCTTGCCACCCGGGGGGTCTCCGCACGGGTTCACCGGGGTCGGGGTGTTCGGCAGGCTGCCGCCGAACTGCCCCCAGTCCGCGTTCTCGTAGCTGCCGCCGTCACCGCCACTCACGTAGAGGTTGCCGTCGGGCCCGAACGCGAGGTGGCCGGCCGAGTGGGTCGTGAACTGCTGGCACCACTCGTTGGAGATCAGGATCTGCTCCGCGCCCGAGGTGCCGTTCGCGTTCACCGGGATGCGCGAAAGCGTGCTCGTCACGATGCAGCCGTCGGTCAGACCGCCCGGAGGCGTCGGGCAGTCGTCGTTCCAGACCGGTGGCGTCTGTCCCGGCGGCGCGTCGGTCGCGTAGAGGGCGTAGACGAAGTCGTGGCCGGTGCCGTCTCCCATGCGCGGGTCGACGGTCAGCCCCAGCATGCCGCGGTCCCAGAAGTCGAAGGTGCGGGTCGAGAGGTCCTTGAACACGACGCCGTTGTTGGACGACGCGTTCGGGAACACCTTGATGATGCCGCTCTTCTCGGCGACGTAGACCTTGCCGTCGGGCGAGAACGCCACCGCCGTCGGCAGCGTGAGCCCGCTGAAGACCGGCGTGGAGGTGAAGCCGCTGGGCAGGCTCGCGGCTTCGGCGCGCTCCTCGTGTGCGACGACCCCGACGAGGCCGACCACCAGCGCGATCACGAGCGCGATGACGACCCAATTCCGGACGCTGAGAGCCCGCCCCTCCAACCGAAATTGGAAGCGCGCGCGCGTTGCGAGACCCACCCCGACCCCTCTCCTGTCCCTCCCTGGACGGGCGTGAGACTACACACCAATCGCGCGCTTTGGCTACGGCGGCGTCACGCCAGGATTCGCGCCTCGCTCCCAGGTGCGACAATGGCGGCGCGTGGTGGTGAGTCAGCCGGGCGACCGCGTACGGGCTCGACCCGTCCGAGGAACGTCCGGACTCCACAGGGCACGGTGCTGGGCAACACCCAGTCGGGGCGACCCGCAGGACAGTGCCACAGAGAACAGACCGCCGATGGCTTGCCGGGCAACCGGCTCGCACAGGTAAGGGTGCAACGGTGCGGTAAGAGCGCACCAGCGCCCGGGGTGACCCGGGCGGCTCGGTAAACCCCACCAGGAGCAAGGTCATACAGGAGGAGGACGGCCCGTCCGCGTGGCGCTTGCGTCACACACCTCCGGGTAGGCCGCTGGAGTCGGCGGGTAACCGCCGGCCGAGATGGATGGTCGCCACCGGCACCGCGAGGTGCCGGTACAGAATCCGGCGTACAGGCTGACTCACCACCACGCACCCACTGACCGAGACCCTGAGAATCTCGGCCGCGAGCCATTTGGGCCGTTCGGGCCATCGTCAGCACGCGGTTCGTTGGCACGTTCACTAGGTCGCGGATGGGCCACTTCTGGGGGGCTGGCCGGCCCTGCGGAGCGTCTCACGGTCCCGACTCCACCCTGCCCGGAGCCGTGGCCTCGACGCGTCCGTGGCGCGTCTCTGAAACGTAGCCGTAGCCTTCGGGCGGGTGGTGTGGTTCAGGCTCGGGCAGGAGCGCGCCTCCCTTGCACTGGTCATCGCCCGGGCTGGGATGGTGTTCGGACATGGCAGAGAAGCGCAAGTTCAAGGTGTCGGCGGAACGGCTCGTGATCTTCGGGTTGCTGATCGTGTTGACGTTCACGGTCGCTGGGTTCGCGATCGCGTCGGCCGCGACGAAGATCCCCGCGGGCAACGGCCTGGTCAGGTTTTGTCGGAACAACACGAACGGAAACGCTCGGATCGTGTTGCCGTCGGTTGCGTGCGCGACCACCGAGCAGAAGGTGCAGATGCGGTCCTACGACCCGATTGGCGTGCGGTTCAATGGGTCTACTTCGACGTTTCTCGTCAACCACCACGCGACCAACCTGACCCGCTTGTCGGCTGGCGTCTACCAGTTGACCTTCGACAGGGACATCACTGGCTGCGTCGCCACAGCTGCGGCGTACGCGATGGACGACGATGCGGTTGGGGTGCTTGTTGCGGGTGCGGGTGGCGTCGGAAGCAACCAGCTCAAGATGACCACCGAAACGACCTCGACAAACACGCTGGAGGACACAACCGTCAGTCTGAGTCTGGACTGCTGAGCGAACCGACGTACCCGGACGTCGCCTCGCATACGTCGAGACGAGGGGCCATTCCGCGCTTCGCGCGGTCCCACTGGTCCCGCTGCCGCCCTGCCTGGATGCCGGGGCCTCGACGCGCATGCGGCCGCTCCGCGAGTGGGTGACGGTGCCTGTGGGGCGCAAGAGAAACCTTGCCGATGCAATCAGTGCATTCTCTTAGCGTCCTCTCATCTTGAGGGCGTATCGGTGTTGGGCACAAGGGGTTGGGCAGCGCCCGTCGGCAGGCTTGGGCAGGGCGGCTCATGCGTCCTCGTGGGTGCCTGAGCCGTTCGGAGACACAGAAACTTGACTGAGCAGCGGCGGAAGCTCTCAGGCTCGCACGTCACCATCGTGGTGTTGGTGGTCGCGTTGGTGTTCGCCCTCGCGGGCGTCGGGATGGCGGGGGGGTCGTCCTCGAGCATCACGACGTGCACGAAGACCAGGACCCAGAAGATGAAGATCATCGCGTCGAGCGCGGCGGCGGGCTGCACCGCGAGAGGCAAGGGGACGACCGACATCTGGGACAACCACGCCAGTGTCGTGGTACCCCTTCAAGGCCAGCTCGCCGCACTGCAGACCGACTACAACAATCTCAACAGCGTCACGCAGTACGCGTTTGACCAGTGGGCAGCGGCGACGACTCAGCTCGCGACCGCGCAAACCGACCTCCAGAACGAACTGAATTTCGAGGGAATCGGCACTCACAACGTCGTCGTCGAGACCAGTGACGGCATCAACGGCGCGCCGACGAGCGGCTCGGGTTGGACCATGCAGATATCTGATGCTCACGGCCACGTCTACAACACCTGCAACGACACCTACTATTGCCTCGGCACCGTTCCCGCCGGCCAAGGCGTCGATGTGGTGCTCCACGCGCCGCCGAACTCTCAGGCCTCGTACACGTGCCCGGGCGGTTCTACACAGAACATGGTCGTGAACGTCCAGGCTCAGGCCTATGTCGGGGAATGCACGGCCCCCACGTTCGGACGGCTCTATCGCGTGCAGATGGGGGCGTACAACTACGGTTGAGCGCGAACGTCGAGTCCTTGGACGACGACCATCAGGTAGGGGACGGTGCCTGCGGGTGCCGTCCCCCATCGCGTTCGCCCGCGCCAGACCGTCGCAGCCCCGTGGCGACACTGCGAGGGCCTAGCGCGCCTGTGCCGTGATGCGGCACGTGCTGCATCACGGGCAAGGTGGCGCAGGCGAGGCTCGAGCGGTCGCGAAAGGACGGCCACCTCGCGCTCGCCTTCGGTCGTGACCGTGGGCATGAGTCCCGGGTGGCGACGAGGAAAGCCGGCGCGGTTCACCGCGAGCTTGAACGAACCGACGTCAGCGAGGAAGCAGAGGGCGAACGCGGTGCGGACGATCCCGGTGCCTGCCCTGGCAGACGAGCCCATCAGAAGACCCGCGAGCCGCGAAACGCAGCCCGAGCGCTTCGACCTGCCCAAAGCAGTGTCCATCTTCGACGCGCCGATCGGATCGAGAGGTCCGAGCCCTCCAATCCCGCATGCCATAGCCGCCGGTGCACGGCACGAAACCTCGAAATCCAGCCGGCCGCACCCTCCGGCGGGCGGAACTCGACGTATCCACCACAGGCATCACTCACGCACGGGCATCACGCCGGACGCGTCCCGAGCGTGGGGGGGACTCGCACCAGCATCCGAATCAACGTGAACCACAACAGCGCGTAGCCCGCGATCAGCATCGCACCGCCGTCCTGCCCACCCAGCGCCAGGACGACGCACCCGGCGAGCACGACGAGCAACGCGACCCGAAAGGACGCGCCGTCGCCAGCGCGGAACGTCGCTCCACTCACCGCCCATCGCACCGGTGTACCAGCACCAGATGGCCAGGAGGTAGAGGACCGGCGAAGTCCTCCTGACGCGTCGAGGCCCCGGCTCTGGCAAGAAGCCGGGGACCTCGAGACGCCGTGTCCCAGCTTCGCTTGGGGGGAAGCCGAGCAGTCGTCAGGTACCCCGCTCGGCCCCGCCACAAACGCGGCGTCGTCAGCCTGGGCGAGCGCGTCGAGGCCCCCACTCCGGGCAGGGTGGAGCGGAGGCCTCGAGACGCTCGCGGGCGGCTGAAGCTCAGCCCGTTCCGAGGTTCGGCACACGGGTGGTGCTTGCCCCCCAGGTGACCGATGCCCAACACCGCCCGCGGCGGGAACGTACGCAGACGTCATGAGAAGAGGATGAGAGCACGGCCGGGCTCGTCCCGTGCCCCCTTGCCGCCTGCCCGAATTTCACCGTAGATGCTTCGGCGCGAGATGTCGAGGTCTGGAAACGGGACAAATCTGCCGTTCTCGAGGCGTCGACGCAGATCCCGCTTCAGGTCCACACCCGCGTGTCGAATCCATATCACCGGGCGAACGACCAGGGAGGACACCGAGATGGTCGAGTTCGATTGTGGCGAGTGCAAGATCGCACTGGAGGCGGTGGACTTCCCGTCGGTGCGCAGCTTCTCCGGGGACCAAGCGTGTGGCCCGTACCCCGCGCATCTCCTCGCGTGCCCACGGTGCGGGGCGTCGTGGGAGCAGGCCACGACCGGAGTCCTGATCAAGCTCTGAGAGAGCGTGGTCGCGCCGTCACCGATGCCCGGCGCGGCCACGCGTGGAGCCGTGAGCGCTACTTGTCGAAGGTTGCGGCGATGCCGCCGTCGGCCCGGAAGAGCTGCAGGCTCGTGGCCGTCACCTCGTAGCTCGCCGCGAGCCCCAACGCCGCGAGGTACTTCTGCTCCTGGGTCTGCAACACCGGATCCGTGCACGCCTTGAGCGTGGAGCGGAACGGTCCGAGCTTGATCGTCGACCCCTTGCACCTCGTACGGACCGCCGAAGCTGTTGCAGCCGCTCTCCCCCGATACCTGACCGTCCTTGAAGTCCGCGGTGAGCGTCGAGCCGACCTCGACCGACTGGATCGCGGTCCCCGGTGTAGTAGCTCGTCGCCGTCCACTTCCCGACGATCGCGGAGGCCCCGTCGGTCGCCGTCGTAGACGAGCAACGTCGTCCTCTTGGAGCCGAACAGCGTGAGCGTCTGTCCGCTGATCTCGTAGGACTTCACCTGCGGCAGCCGCGTCCGGTAGGCCTGCTCGACGGCGGTGGGACCCGCCGGGCAACCGACGAGCGTGCCCCTGATCTGTGAGCTGATCGTCAGCTTGGAGCCGTTCAGTGCATACGCGGTGCTGTACCCGTTGCAGCCGCTGCTCCCGGTCAGGATCCCCGCCTTGAAGACGGCGGTGACGGACACACCGGTCCCGTTGACACCCCGAGGTCCGTGCCACCGCTCAACACCCAATGTGTCCCGACCAGCGGCTTGCCGACCGGCTTCGTCACAGACGACGCGGTCCCGCTCGACCCGCTGCTGCAGCACGCCGCGACCAGATCACGAGCAGCCCGACCACCGCGCCCATTCGCAGCGCTCGTGACGTGATCGTCGGTCCTCGACGGGCGCGAGCAGGCATCGCTCCTCCTTCGAATCGAAGCGACAATATTGCACGCCGGTCGATCCTTCGGGCCGCGCCGGACCCCACGGTTCGCTCGGGCCTTGCATCGAAGTGCACACACGAGGCGATACCGTCCGGATCGTGAGCCGACCGGGGCCGGACCGACCGCCCGCCTACCGATTCCTGAAGATCCTCGCCTGGATCGTCGTCAGGGTGATCTTCCGACGCGTCGACGTCACGGGCGAGTCGCGGCTCGTCGAAGGCGAGCCGACGATCATCGCGGCGAACCACACGAACGGTCTCGCCGATCCGGTCATCATGGCCGCAAGGCTCCCCGGGCTCCCGAGCTTCCTGGCCGGCCGCGACCTCTGGCGCTTCCCTCCCGCGCGCTTCCTGTTCTGGCTCGCTCGGGTGCTGCCCGTCTCCCGACGCCGGGAAGGCGCGGCAGCCGGCGACAACGACAAGGTGTTCGCCGCCTGCCACGACGCGCTCGCACAGGGCGCGCACATCGCGCTCTTCCCCGAGGGCGGTGTCCACCTCGAGCCCGCGATGATCCCGCTGAAGACCGGCGCCGCGCGCATCGCGCTCGGTGCGGCCGCGGCACAACCGGACTCCCGGCGTGACGATCGTGCCGATCGGGCTCGTCTACGACGACAAGGGCCGCTTCCGCTCCCAGGCCGCGATCCACGTCGGCCATCCCATCGATGTCGACGACTGGGTCGAGAGCTATCGGGCGGACGGTCCGGTCGCGGTCCGCGGCCTGACCAACCTCTTCGCCGAGCGGCTGCACGAGCTCACCCTCAACCATGCGTCATGGGAGGAAGCCGCGGTGATCGATCGCGCCGCGGCCATCACGATCCTCGGCGAGCGCGACGCCGGGACCGCGCGAGCCGGTCTTCGCCGAACGCAGCGCCCTGAGCCGCACGCTCGCCGCCGCGATCGAAGCGCGCGGCGGGGAGCACGGCGACGCGTTCCGGCGCTCTGGCCGCCTCGATCGAGGCCTACCGACGCGACCTGGCGTTGCTCGGCATCGACAACCCGCGCGCGGTGCCCCGCCTCGATCCGGGCTGGATCCGGCTCCGACTCGCCCGCCTCGCGATCGGCAGCGTCATCCTCATGCCCTTCGCGACCGTCGGCATCGTGTTGAATGGCGCGATCGTCCCCGCGATCCACCTCGTGCGGGCGAAGGTCAAGCACCCGGCCTGGCAGACGACTGCGAAGGGTCTCACTGGGCTCGTCCTGCTCCCGACGATGTGGGCGACCGAGACCACGATCGCCTATCGCCGCTTCGGTGGACGCGTTGCGCTCGCAGTCGCGGCGGCCGGCCCGATCGGAGGGATGGCGTGGATCGCGTGGCGGGCCCGCTGGCTGCGGTGGCGCCGCACCGCCGCGAGCCTCGAATGGTTCCGGAACCCCGACGAAGCGCTCGCCGCCGCGCGCGCGAGCCGCGAAGACGTGCTCGAGCAGGTGGCCGCGCTCGTCGGTCAGCCCGCGATCGTCCGCATCCGCGCCGAGGTCTGAGCTACCCCTGCAGCTGTTCCTTGAACACGTCGTACGCGGGCTTCGACGTGAAGTTCCGGCGCAGCAACCCGAAGTTGTCGTCGCGGACGTACGGGTTCGTGCCCTCATCGCGGATCATGTACCAGAACATCGGACCCGTGAACGAGCTCCAGTCGTTGAGCCAGATCTGCATGGACTGCGCGACGAGCAACGCCTGCACCGGCTCCGTCACGGACGAGCCGTTGTTCGCTCCGCAGGTGCCGACGTCACCACCGGTCGGCGCGCCGATCTCGGTGGCCCAGATCTTCTTCGCGCCGTCGCCGTACGACGCCCATGACCCAGTGCAGCGAGAGCGTCTGTTGGAAGGCGTTCCAGCTCGCGACCGTCCCCGGACTGCACGGAAACGAGTAGGGATGGTGGCCGAAGGCATCGAAGTAGCCCTTCCCCCCCCAGAGGTAGATGGCGCTCAGGAAGCTGGCCGGAGACATGTCCTTGCCCCCCGGGTCGTTCGGCGCGGGTGACGTGCCCCCGGCTACGACGCTCGCGGCCCAGTCCACGCTCTTGATGGCGAGGAAGCTCTGCTTCAGCATCAACGTGTAGAGCGGGACGTTGACGCTCTGGACGAACGGGTAGTGGTTCGGCTCGTTCCACACCTGCCACGCCTGGACCGTCGACCTCAGCACCGGGTTCGACGAGAAGTTGCCGTAGCGAGCGGCGACCACCTTGGCGAATGCGGCGTAGTCCTCGGCCCGGGCCGGCAGGCAGTGGGTGGTGCCGGCCGGGCAGTCCGCGCCGCGGGCCCACTTGGGCGAGTAGGCGATGATCCCGAGGATCTTCAAGCCGCGCGAGTGCGCCTCGAGGACGACCCGGTCCGTCGCGGACCAGTTGTACTTGCCACGCGTACGTCTCGATCGACGCCCAGTCGATGTCCGTCGCGAACCAGCCCGCGCCACTGGACGCGATCTGGTTCAGCTCGACGATGCGCTCGTTGTCGGTCTCCCACAACACGACCGAACCGCCACTGATCCCGGCGCGCACACCCAGCGGCGCGACCGCGGCGCCCGCGTGTGCGAAGCCCAGCAACGGCGTGAGCAGGCACGCCGCCAGCAGGACTCCTCCGACCTTGGCCATCCATGTGCTCGAGGTACGGCTTCGCTTCACGTGCACTCGTTCCCCTCCGTGTCGTAGTGCGGGTCGCGAACATCGGTCCCGAGGCACGTTCGGACGCGCCAGCGGTCACTCGACGATTCGGGAATTCCACAGCGGGGGGTACCAGGGACGTCGTCCCCCTCCGCCACGGCACCGAGAGGATGACCCACCCGGGAGGGCCATGTCGACTCGGGATCAGAGCTGGATCTCGGCCGTGCGCCGGCCGATATCAACCCCATTGGTCAGTTCGTACTGACTGACGAGCGCCTGCCAGCTCTGCACCGCGACCTCGAGGTTCCGCACCCGACGCTGCGCGCGATCGAGGCGCAGATGGGCACGACGCAGCTGGTCCCGCGGCGTCGTCCAAGCTGTTGCGCAACAGCTCAAGCTGTGGCCGTTCCTCGTGCTCGAACTCCGACGAAACGCCGTGCATTGGGCCACCTCTGCGAGCGGGCCCGCGGAAGACAACGGGGGGCTCTTGTCGCGCTACCCGGGCCGTCGCAGCGCGAAACTCGTGGCTCCGCTCCCTCACGGTTCGCAGTGGCAGAGCGACGGTCGGTGCTCAGCGACTCGCGGACTGCACTCGCCGGGGGACGTCACGTGACGATACGGTCCCTCCCGGCGAGTCGACGCCCTGCTGCGCCACCCTGCCCGGTGTGGCAGGGCGTCCTCGCCGTTCTTCTCTCCGATTTCACCTTCGCCGCTCTCGATTCCACCTCCCCGTCACCGGCTGGTTGCTCTCACTGCGGTCTCATCGCCCGGCCGCCAGAGTGGCGCGGTGCGGTTGGCCCCTGGCGCGGAGTACGCCCTGGCGATGGTCGGCATCATGGTGGGCTTCGTCGTGGCGGTCCCGGCGCTGGTCTGGGGCTATCGGGACGTCCGCCGCATCCCGCACTGGGTCTGGCGCACCGAGCGGGCGAAGGAAGAGCCGTGGCTCATCGCGATGTTCGTCGGCACCCTGCTCGGCGGCTGGCCGGGGGTGCTCACCGTCCTCGTGTGGAAGAACAGCCATCAGCGGGTCGTGCTGCTCGAGGACTGGGAGCGGTTCGAACGGGTTTGAGTACCCTGCCGCCCGATGGGGTCGACCGGAACGGCGGCAGGCACCGGGGTCCCGCGTTGGCTGCGCACGCTCGTCGCCGTCCTCGCGTTCGCGGGGGTCGCCGCCTGGCTCACCCACAGCACCTGGCAGAACATCACGCCGAGCCGCCAGGACGTCGGGTTCCAGACCGACTTCCGCGACGCGGTCTACTACCCCGCCGTCGCGTTCACTGACGGGGTCAACCCCTACGACCCGGACCGGTACTACCGGAGCTATCCGGTCGGCCAGGAGTTCCCGCTCTACAGCCCGGTCCACCTCGTCGTGCACCTCCCGCTCGCGCTGCTGTCGTTGGCCTCGGCGCGCGCCGCGTACTTCGGGCTCAACCTCGCGCTCGATCCTGGTCCTGGCCGGCGTCTCGCTGCGCCTCGCGGGCTTCCGTGCCGGCCTCGACGCCGTGTTCGCGGTCGGTGCGCTGCTGCTGGTGAGCGGGCCGGGCCGGATCGACCTCCGGACGGGTGAGCCGACGCTGATCGTCGTGCTGGCCTGCTATGTGGCCCTGGCGGCGAGCGCGAAGCACTTCGGCCGCGCGGGGACCGGCCTCGCCCTCGCGCTGACCAAGCCGACCTTCGGCATCCCGCTGGCCATCCTGCTCGCGTGTCGGCGCCGGATTCGCGCCGCGATGATCGGCATCGGCGCCGCGGTGGCGATCTCGCTCGCCGCGAGCATCGAGCTCGCGCACGCGGCGGGCGGAGTGGGCCGACTCGTCGACTCGCTTCGCAGCGACCTCGACGTGACCGGTCGCTCGCTCCAGTCGCGCATCGGGACTCCGCTGCGTCTCGACGCCGCCAACGCTCTCGCACGCGCGACCGGGCTGCGCCCCTCCGAGAACGCGGCGAGCGCGTTCGGCCTCGTGCTTCTCGCGCTCGGCGCGTGGGCGACCTGGCGGCTGCACACGCGCGACCCGGACGGCGACCGCGCCGAGCTCGCGGTCACGTTGGCCGCCCTCGTCATCCTGGTGCCGATCTTCCGCGTGGACTACGACCTGCTCCTCCTGACCTGGCCCCTCCTGCTGCTCGCCCGGCGACGACCGAACGACGAGATCGGTCCCCGCGGGTTGCGGACCGTCCTGACGCTCCTGCTGCTCATCCCGATGGTGGACCCGATGGGCTGGAGCGTCGTCGGCGACGTGCTCGGCCGCGACGGCGTCGTGTCGGAGCTCCTCGGCCCGACGGCGATGGGGCTCTGCCTGTTGGCCGCGTTCGTGACCTGCTGTCTGCTCGCATTGCTCCCGGTCCGCGCCCGGTCCGCTGTGCCATCCTGAGTGGCGTCACGCTCGAGTCGGACGACCGGGGGGGGTAGCGTGCAACGTCTCACGCGTCGGGCGACCATCGGCTTCGCAGTCGCCATGCTGGTCGCCGGCCTCCTGCCGGCCCTCGTGGCTTCACCGGCGGGCGCCGCGCCGCCGGCGCCGGTTCCGTGCGTCGGCGCCTGCTGGAGACCACCCGCGAACACGAGCTGGCAGATCCAGCTGCAGGGCAAGATCAAGACGACGATCAACGCGCGGCTCTACGACGTCGACCTGTTCGACACCCCGACCGCGACCGTGGCGGCACTCCACGCGGCGGGCCACAAGGTGTCCTGCTACTTCAGCGCGGGCTCGTACGAGAGCTGGCGTAGCGACGCGTCGAGCTTCCCGGCCGTCGTCAAGGGCAGCGGGAACGGTTGGCCCGGTGAGCAGTGGCTCGACGTTCGGCGGCTCGACCTGCTCATGCCGATCATGGACACCCGGCTCGACCTCTGCCGGCAGAAGGGCTTCGACTCGGTCGATCCCGACAACGTCGACGGGTACACGAACAGCACCGGCTTTCCCCTCACCGCGGCGGATCAGCTCGCGTACAACGTGGCGATCGCGAACGCCGCGCACTCGCGTGGCCTCACCGTTGCGTTGAAGAACGACCTGACCCAGATCCCGCAGCTGGTCGGCTACTTCGACTGGGCGCTCAACGAGCAGTGCTTCCAGTACCAGGAGTGCGGGCTGCTCGCCCCGTTCACGTCGGCCGGCAAGGCAGTGATGAACATCGAGTACAGCCTCGGCGTGAAGAAATTCTGTCCGGCCGCGAACGTGCTGGAACTTCAACTCGCTCAAGAAGACGATGGCCCTGAAGGCCCCGCGGAAGGCCTGTCGCTGACCGACCGGCTGCCGGTCTACGCCTGGTCGGCGAGCACCTCGGTCGCGGCGCGTGCGCCCGACTGCAACGCACCGTCCATGTAGCCGCTCCAGACCGTCGCGGTCTCGGCCCCGGCCCAGTGGATGCGACCGATGGGCTCGCGCAGTGCCGGGCCGTACTGCGTCCACACTCCGCACGGGAAGTGCGCGCCGTAGCAACCGCGCGGTCCACTCCTCCTCGGACCAGTCGAGCTCGACGTACTCCACGACCGCGGCCGCCTTGGGCCCGAAGAACCGCACCAGGCTCGCGATCACAGCCTCCCGGCGCTCATCGACCGAGACCCGACCCAGCCTCCGTCCGTGCGCGCCTTCGAGGAACGCGAGCAGCACGCCGGGAGAGCCCGATGGGGGCGAGTTGTCGAAGACGACCCCGACCGGGCCCTCGTCGCCGGTCGCCTGGCCCGTGAGACCCTCCGCCCGCCAGAACGGCGAGTCGTAGACCACGTTGCACTTGATCACCGAGCCGGCCGGCAACCGCTGGGTGAGCTGGTCGCGAACCGCGGGGAGCGGCGGGTCGTACGTGATCCGACCGGCGAGGACCGGCGGGATCGCGACGATCGCGTGCCGGGCGGTGACGAGCACGCCGTCCGCGAGCACGGTGATCACGTCGCCCCGCTGCTCGATGCGCCGCACCGGCGTGCTCAACCGCACCAGGTCCTCGCCCAGCTCCTCGGCGAGGCGCAACGGCACGAGCTGCGAGCCACCGACGTACCGGTCCTGCTGCGCGCCGTTGCTGACGCCCGCGAGCGCGTGTCGACTCCCCCGCCCGAGTGGGTGTAGTGGAGTGCGTGCAGGAGCGAGAAGTCCTGGGGCTCCGCGGCGAACACGGCCTGGGCGTACAGAAGGAACAGGCTCCGCGCCTTGTCGGTGTGCGCGTTGCGCTTGATCCAGGTCGCGAACGTCACCGAGTCCCACGCTTCCGCGTGCTTCGCGGTCCACGGCGTCTCCAACGGCACCTGGCGCGCGAGCCGGTCGAACCGCAGCTGGGCCTGTCCCATGTCGACGAGCGACACCGGGCTGATCTTCGGGATCGCGCCCCGATAGCGTGCCTGCGCGTCGCCGAACCGCAGCAGGTTGTCGCCCTCGTTGTAGGTCGGGAAGGTCTCGAGCCCGAGCTCGGTGGTGAGCCGGATCATCCGGTGCTGGCCCGGCCCGATCCACTGCCCACCGACCTCGACCACGGTCTCGCCGTCACCCAACGTCTTGCCGTGGACCCGACCGCCGACGCGATCACGGGCCTCGAGCACGACGACGGTCTTGCCACCCGCGACGAGCGCGCGGGCCGCGCTGAGGCCCGAGAGCCCGGCGCCCACGATGACGACGTCGACAGTCAACCGTTCGGCCATTCCTGCACCTTAGATGCGTGACCACCGGCCCCCTCCAGGCGGGTCAGAGGCTCAGATGGGCCGTGTCGTTGTAGCCGATGAGGCTGGCCTGGCCGTTGCGACCGGCGATCCGGGTGATCGACGCCAGGTCGAGGAACATCCGCCACCCGAGCTCCTCGCTCGCCCCCAACGCCCACGTGACCGCGGCCTTGATCGGCGAGACGTGGCTGACCGCGACGACCGTCGGCCCGTCCAGCAGCTCGGTGCAGAGTCCGGCGACGCGTAGGGCGACCGCGCGGAGGCTCTCCCCACCCGGCGGCGCGAACGTCGGGTCGGTGCGCCAGCGCGCGAGCGCGTCGGGCGGCAGGTCGGGGAAGCTCCGGCCGTCCCACTCGCCGTAGTCGAGCTCGATCAGCCGGTCGTCGACAACGACCTCGGCGCCGACCGCGGCCGCGATCGGTGCGGCGGTCTCCCGGGCGCGCAGCAGCGGGCTCGCGAACACGGTCGCGACCTCGAGCGGCTCGATGCGCGCCGCCAACGCCGCGGCCTGCTCCCGGCCCCGTTCCGTGAGCGACGGATCGGCGCGCCCGAGCGCGAGCCGTTGCCGGTTCGCCTCCGTCTCGCCGTGGCGCACGAAGAGGATCACCTCACCGGCTCCTGCAACCGGCCCCGCCGCAAGAACTCCTCGCGCTTCGTCCGGTCGCGCAGGCCGAACCGTCCCCACGCCCAGACCCCGAGCGCGAAGCCCGCGGCATCGAGCAGCACGAGGATCGTGACCGGCGGGATGAGCGAGTCGTGCGGGAAGTCCGAGCCGAGCAGCGGCCAGAGGAACGACGTGTTGTGGAGGAACGCGCCCGAGAGCACGAGGCCGCACATCCACCCGATCGGCAGGCAGATCAGCTGGCGGCGCAGGAGCCGTGACCGGCCGATGGTGACGAGCATCACGAGCGCGAGGACCGCCACCGCGACGAAGAGCGAGTGGCCGTACGCGTAGTACCCGAGGGGCGCGTCGACGAGCAGCGGCAGGATCGCACCCAGCGCGATCAGCCGGTAGTCGAGACCGCGACTGCGGAAGATGTCGTGCACCGCGACGATCGACGGCGCGAGATACCAGAGCACCATGGTGGCGCGCCTACGACTCCACCGCGTCGAGCGCCGCGTTGACCAGCGCATCCGCGTCGACGTTCTTCTCCCGCCGGATGTGGGCGAGATCCACTTCGGGAAACTCGGACAACAGCGCGCGAGCCTCCTCGTAGAGCGGCTTGAGGTGCGGGCTCTTCACCTTGTACCGGCCTTCGAGCTGGCGGATCATCAGCTCGGAATCGGCGCGGACGCGCACGCAGCGCGGATCGAACTCCAGCGCGGTGCGCAAGCCCTCGATGCACGCCCGGTACTCGGCGACGTTGTTCGTGGCGATCCCGATGCACTCGCTCACGCGGGCCAGGACCACCGGCGGGTCGACGGTCACGTCGAGGACGACGGCACCGATCGCCGCCGGCCCCGGGTTGCCCCGCGCGCCACCGTCACACTGCACCTCGATCGTGTCGATGGTCACGACGTCGGGACGAGGATCGCGCCGCAGTTGTCGCAGTTGTGCACGGTGCCGTCCTCACCCTGGCGGTGGATCCGGTCCACCTCGGTCGCCGGGATCGTGAGCCGGCAACCCTGGCAGGTGTTGCCGACGAGCCGCGCCACCCCGGCGCCGTGGTTGCTCTGGCGGATCCGCTCGTAGGTCGTCAGCAGGTCCGCCGGGATCGCGCCCGCCGCGACCCCGCGTGCCTCGAGCTCCTCGGCCAGCTCCGCGTCGATCACCGACTCCTTCTCGACGAGCGCGCCGCGCGCCGAGTCGGCCACCGCCCGTAGCTCCGCGACCCGGGCCTCGAACCCCCCGACCTCGGCGTCGAGCGCCTCCTGGCGCTCCATCAGCTCGAGCTCGCGGTCGTCGAGCGTGCTGTTGTGACGAGTGAGGGACTCGACGTCGGCCGACATCGCCTGGAGCTCCCGCGGCGAGCTGATCGTGCCCGAGTACATGGTCTTCTCGACCTCTTTGATGCGGGCCGTCACGGCCGAGCTCTCGTCGTCGAGCCGCTTGACCTCCCGGACCACCTCGTCGCGCCGACCGCGGGCGTCGGCGAGCTGGGGCTCCAACGCGGCGACCTCGGCCTCGGAGCGCGCCAGCACCTCGCGCTCGGGGAGGATCGCCCGCCGGTGGCGGAGGCCTTCAGCCTCCGAGTCGTGCTCCTGGACCACGAGGAGCTGCTCGAGCGAAGTCATCGAGGCGAGCCTACCGGTCGCCTCCGAGGATCACGGCCCCGGGGTCGACGTGGGCACGGTGTTCGGCGTCGTCGGTGGTGGCGCGCTCGTCGGGGTCGGCGCCGGTGGCGGCGTCGAGCGCGGGGGCGCGCCGAACGGGCGACCCGTGGTGCTCGACGGCGTGCCGAACCGTGCACTCGAGCTCGTCTTGCCGCGTCCGTTCTCCGACACGTACTTGCCGTACGGCCAGAGCTTCTGGTCGGGTGGGGTGAACGGGAGCTCCGGTTGTCCGGCGAGCGCGGCCGTCATGAACTTCTGCCAGACCGTGGCCGGCCAGGTCCCGCCGAAGATCGGTCCGAACTTCCCGACCCGCCGCATCGGGACCCGGGCGCTCGGGTCGCCCATCCACACGGCGGTCACCAGCTGCGGCGTGTAACCGACGAACCACGCATCGCTCTCGTTGTCGGTCGTCCCGGTCTTGCCCGCGGCCACATGACCGGTGAGCTTGGCCCGGGTGCCGGTACCCCGGGTGATGACGCCGCGCAGGACGTCGGTGACGGTGCGGGCGATCTGCGGGTCCAGCACGCGCACGCCCTCGCCCTTGTCCCGGAAGATGACGTGGCCACTCGAGTCCTCGACCTTTGTGACGAACACCGGGTCGTGCCGGACGCCGTCGGCAGCGAGGGTCGCGAACGCCGTCGCCATGTCGAGCGGGGAGACGCCGTCCGATGAACCGATCGAGAGGGAGTAGTTGTTCGGGTCGATCGGGTGGGTGATCCCGAGCCGCTTCGCCATGTCGGTGATCTTCTGCAGGCCGACTGCGGCGCCCAGGCGGAAGAACGCACAGTTCACCGAGTTCTCGGTGGCGCTCCGGAGGCTCATGACACCACCGCCGCCTTCGGCGTTCTGGGTCCGGAGCAGCGGGTTGTACTTCTTCCCCGTGAGCCGCAGGGTGCACGGCGACGTCCCGTCCACGGAGTCCTTCACCGAGAACCCGTTCTCGAGCGCGGTGGCGAGCACGACCGCCTTGAACGTCGATCCGGGCTGGCGACCGGTCGGCGCGGGATTCGTCCCCGTGTCCAGCGGCATCGTCGCGAGGTTGTACGGGGAGTCGTTGAAGCTGAGGTGCGGCCCGGCGACGATCGCCTTCACGTCGCCGTTGCTCGGGTCCATGGCGGCCAGGGCGACCTTGAACTGCGTCAGCGGGACCGTGTTGTCGATCGACGACTGCGCGAGGAACTCGCTCGTCGGGTCGTAGGCAGTGAAGACCCGGAGCCCGCCGAGGTTGAGCTTGTTCTCGCGCTCCTTGTCCGTGGCGCCGAGCCCGAACTTCGGATCGGTGGTGAGGAGGTCCCGGACCGTCGCGACGTAGTAGTTGTCGGGACGGAACTCGGCGGGCGGCGGAACCGTCGGCAGCGGTTGCACGTTGGCGAGCGCCTGCTGCGCCTTCGTGATGCGGTGCTGCTTCTGCATCGTCGAGAGCACCTGGGCCCGGCGGATGTACGCGTTCGAGGGGTGCAGGAAGGGGTTGTCGCCCTCGGGGTTCTTGATCAGCCCGGCGAGCAGCGCGGCCTGGGCGAGGTCGATCTTGTCGAGCGGCGTGTTGTCGAAGTAGCGCGCCGCGGCCGCCTTGACCCCGTACGAGCCCTGGCCGAAGTACACGGTGTTCAGGTACTCCTCGAGGATGTGGTTCTTGGACCACTCCTCGTTGAGCCGGATCGCGAGCGCGGCTTCCTTGATCTTGCGGTTGAGGTCCTGCTTCGGGTGCTTCAGCACGCGGTTCTTGATCAGCTGCTGCGTGATCGTCGAACCACCCTGCTCGACCCCGCCCTTGTCGATGTTGTCGAGGAAGGCCCGGATCATCGACTGCACGTCGACACCGGGGTTGGTGTAGAAGGTCCGGTCCTCGGTCGCGATCACCGAGCTGATCAGTGTCTTCGGGACGTCGCTCAGCTGGACCGGCCGGCGGTCGCGCAGACCGAGCGTGTCGAGGTACTTCCCGTTCGTGTCGTAGACGGTGGTCGGCTCGCCGCAGATCGCGCACTGCCGGCTGAGCAGCGGCCCGACCTTGCCGGAGTACTGGCTCGAGCCCGCGATCTTCACGATGCCCGGAACCAGCGCGGCGAGGCACACCCCGATGCCGATCCCACCGAGGGCGACGATCACGAAAAAGCGCAGCCAACGGCGCGGGGGGCGTTCCATGCGGACCTCCACAATCCCACATGGACCGTCGCAAATGGGGGCGCGTCGGTCCGCAGTAGGTGTCCCAACCCGTCGTTAGTGTGGCTTTCATGCAGCGCCTGGTCCTCACCTCGTTCGGTCGGCGGGCACGCGCGGCACTCGAAACCCTCGTCGCCGAGGCCAAGGGCGCGGATCCACTGGCCCCCGTCACGGTGGCCGTGCCGTCCAACTACGCGGGTCTCTCGTTGCGGCGCCACGACGCGCGGTTCGGCCCGGACCACTCCCCCGGTCTCGTCAACGTGCGGTTCCTCGCGCTGAACCGGGTCGCCGAGCTGCTCGGGGCTCCGTTCCTCGCCGAACCCGATCGGGTCCCGCTCACCCCCGAGGCGCGGCTCGAGGCCGCGCGCGTCGCGCTGGCCGACGAGCCGGGCGTGTTCGCCTCGGTCGCGGGCCATCCGTCGACGGTGCGCGCGCTCGTCGGCGCGTTCAACGACCTGCGCGTCGCGGACGACGCCGCACTCGCCCGACTCGCGGCAACCAGCCCGCGCGCCGCGTCGGTCGTCGGCTGCTACCACCGCTTCCGCGCGCTGACCGCCGGCACCTACGACGACGAGGACCAGCTCGAGGTCGCGGCTGCCCTCGTCGCCGAGGCGGGCGTGCCCGCGGACCTGGGTGCGCTGGTGCTGTTCCTCCCGGACCGCCTGAGTCCCGGCGGCCTCGCGCTCGTCGCCGGGTTCGCGTCCCGGACGTTCACGGCCGCGGTGCTCGGGCTGACCGGGGACCCGGAGGCCGACGGTGAGACGCGCGCCCTGGCCGTGGCCCTCGCCGGCTCGCTCGGGGACCCGCTCGAGTCCGACCCGATCACGGTTCGCACCGGCGATCGGGTGATCTCCGCGCCGGACCCCGAGAGCGAGGTGCGGGAGGTCGTGCGCGCGCTGGTCGAGCGTGCGGATGCCGGGCACCGCCTCCACGACGTCGCGGTGGCCTGGCGCGTCGCCGAGCCACACGCGCGATTGCTCCACGAACGGCTCGGTGAAGCCGGCATCCCCGTCTACGGGCCGTCGGTGCGTCGGCTCTCGGACACCGTCACCGGGCGCGCGCTCGTCGCGCTCGTCGATCTCGGTGACCGCGACTTCCGCCGCGACGACGTGCTGGGCCTCGTCGCCGGCGCACCGATCCGCGAGACCGAGGGCGGAACCACCGTGCCCGTGGACCGGTGGGACCGGCTGTCGCGCCAGGCGGGCATCGTCTCGGGCGCCGACCAGTGGCAGGCCCGGCTCGTGCGCCGGCGGGCGGAGACGCTGGACCGCGAGGGTCCCGACGCGGAGTGGCTCGAGGACGAGCTCGCGAAGATCGACCGGTTCGCGCGGTTCGTCGAGGAGCTCGTGGCCCGCACCACCGAGACGTTCACCACCTGGTCCGGATGGTGCGCCTGGGCCACCGAGCTCGTGCAGCGGTACATCGGCGTGCCGCCGTCGACCTGGCCCGAGGCCGAGATCCGAGCGCACGAACGCCTGCTGGACCGGCTCGCGGCGCTCGGCGCGCTGCCGAGCACCCTCACGGTCGACCGGCCGACCTTCCGGGTCGCGCTGGCCGAGCAGCTGGAGCAGTCCGTGGACCACGTCGGGCGGTTCGGCGTCGGCGTGCTGCTGTGCCCGCTCCGATCGTTGCGGGGAACGGACTTCGACACCGTCTTCGTCGTCGGCGCGGCGGAAGGTCGGCTGCCGCCGCCACCCCGGGACGACCCACTGCTTCCCGACCGCGAACGCGCGGTCACCGGCGGGCAGGTCGCGGCCCGATCCATCGCCGCGGCACGCGAACGCGCCGAGTACCTCGCGGCGCTCGGTGGTGCGAGCTCCGAGGTGGTCCTCAGCTGGGCGCGCGCCGATCCCGTCGGCCAGCGCGCCCTGCTCCCGTCGCGGTGGGTCGTCGAGACGGTGCGCGCGCTCTCCGGGACGATGATCAACGCCCGCCAGCTCGCGGACGCCCGGCCCGGCCTGCTCCGCGACGTGCGCATCCTCGAGTCGTTCGCCGCCGCACTGCGGTTGCCCGGCTCGGCGATCTCGGTCGGCGAGCTCGAGCTCAAGGCGCTCGACGCGGCCCAGATCGAGCCCCAGTCCACGGGCGGCCCGGCGGACCACCCGCTCACCGCGGCGAACCCGCGGCTGGCGCGCGGGTTCCACAGCTTGCAGGCTCGCGCCGAGCCCCGCTTCACCGAGTTCGACGGCGTCGTCGGCGCCCGGCCCGGCCTGTTGAACCCGGAGCGACCCCTCTCACCGTCGCGGATCGAGGCGTGGGCCCAGTGCCCGTTCCGCTACTTCCTCGCCAACCTGCTCGGGCTGCGCGAGCGCGACACCCCGGAAGCGATCGACACGATCGACCCGCGCGAGCGTGGCTCGCTCGTGCACAAGGTCCTCGAGGACTTCGTCCAGGAGATGCCCGCGCGCACGTCACCGGAGCAGCCCTGGTCACCCGAGGAGCGCGCGCGGGCGCGGGAGATGACGCTCGAGCAGTGCGACCGCGCCGCCGCGGCCGGCGTGACCGGTCGTCCGCTGCTGTGGCAGCTCGAGCGGGCACGCATCGTGCGCGAGGTCTCGCGCACCCTCGACGCCGACGAGCGGATCCGCGCCGAGCGCGGCCTGACCACGCTCTGGACCGAGGTCCACTTCGGACGCGGTCCCGACGACCCCCTCCCCGAGCTGACCGTCGATCTCGACGGCACCGAGGTGAACTTCCGCGGCACGATCGACCGGATCGACACGCGGGAGCCGGACGGCCCGGTCGTCGTCTACGACTACAAGACAGGGAGCACGAAGGGGTTCGGCGGGCTCGAGGACGACCCCGTGCTCCAGGGCACGAAGATCCAGCTCGCGATCTACGCGCTGGCCGCGCAGCAGGCCTTTCCCGGGCGCCCGGTGCACGCCGACTACTGGCACACCGCGCAGCCGGCGGGCAAGGAGCTGAAGGGGTTCGACATCGAGACGGCCGGGCCGCGCGCCCTCGACGTGCTCACCACGGTCGCCGGTGGCGTGGCGGCCGGCACGTTCCCGGCCCACCCCGGCAAGGAGAACCCGTACTTCAACTCCTTCGAGGAATGCGGGTTCTGTGACTTCGACCACCTCTGCTCGCCCGACCGGGAGCGCGACGTTCGACGCGAAGCGCCATGACCCGGCGATCGCCGAGTACGTGGAGCTCCGCGGCCTCGAGGACGAAGGATGACCTCCGAGACGGTCATGAACGATCTGCGGTTGCCGTCGGACCAGGCCGCGCGCGAGCAGATCCGCGCCGACCTCGGCCACACGCTCAACGTCGTTGCGGGCGCGGGAACCGGAAAGACCCACGAGCTCGTCGAGCGGGTGGTCGGGCTGCTGCGCGACGTGCCGATGAGCGACATCGGGGTCATCACGTTCACCACCGCGGCGGCCAGCGAGCTCCAGGAGCGCATCCGCGAGCAGGTCGAGCAGCGGGCGCTCACGGAGACCGGCGACGGTCCGTACTCCCGCGCACTGCAGGCACTCGACGATGCCGCCATCTCGACGCTCCACGCGTTCGCGCAACGCATCCTCTCCGAGCATCCGCTGGAAGCATCGTTGCCCCCGGGCTTCGAGGTGCTCGACCCGATCCAGGAGTCGGTGGCGTTCGAGGACTGGTGGCAACGCACGCTCGATCAGCTCTTCGCGGACGAAGGGCTGGCCGAGTCGCTGCTCGTCCTCGGCGCGCTCGGCGTGAAGCCGAACCGGTACCGACAGCTGGCCCGCATCCTCACCGAGCACCACGACCGCACCGCCGGGTACGGCATCGCGCCGGTCCCGGTCCCCCATCTGAACCTGGTCCCGCTGCTGGACGCGATCGACGCCGCCACGGAGCTCCGGGCTTCGTGCACCGACCCCTCGGACCGGCTGCTCGTCCACCTCGACGAGCTGCACGAGCTCGGCGACCGGCTCCGGGTGTTGCAACCCGACGAGCTCGAGGCCCTCGCGCTGCTCGGCGAGCGGGCCAAGCTCACCTGCACCTTCGGCAAGCAGGGCAGCTGGCGGGATGACGGCAAGGAGCTCGCGGCCAAGGCGTGCGCGGTCGCGCACGACGCGCGCCTGGCCGCCATCGCCGCGGTCGCCCAGCCCGCGATCTCGAACGTGCTGGCGGCGCTCGTGCGCGAGGTCGCGACCGCGGCGAAGTGGCGGACGCACGAAGGCCGGGTCACGTTCCACGACCTCCTCGTCCTCGCCCGCAACCTGCTGCGCGACGACATGCGCGTCCGCGCGGCGCTCTCAGAGCGCTTCCGCGTCCTGTTGCTCGACGAGTTCCAGGACACCGACCCGCTCCAGATCGACCTTGCGATGCGCATCGGCGGCATCGCCTCCGAGGCGGACGTCGCGGTGGACTGGAGTGACATCTCGGCCCGGCCGGGCGCGCTGTTCGTGGTCGGCGACCCGAAGCAGTCGATCTACCGGTTCCGCCGAGCGGACATCGAGCTGTACGGCCGGGTCGTGGAGACCCTCACCGAGTCGGTCCTCGAGCTCACCGAGAGCTTCCGGTCCCGCCCCGGAATCATCGACTGGGTCAACGCCGCGATGGGCGCGCTGATCCAGGAAGACGCCGACGGGCTGCAGGTCGCGTACTCCCCGCTGCACGCGTTCCGGCCGGCCGACCCGGAGGTGCCCGTCCCGGTCGCGCGGCTCGGTGGTTCCGTGGCCAAGAAGTCCATCTCGCTCGGCGATCTCCGCGTCCGGGAGGCGACGGAGCTCGCTGCGCTCGCGCAGCGGGTCCGGACCGAAGGTTGGCGGGTCCGCGCCGAGCCGGACGAGCCCGGGGCCGTGCCGCTCGGGCCGGCGAGTGACGAGTGGGTGCGACCCGCCCGCTTCGCCGACGTCGCGGTGCTCGTCCCGACCCGGACGCTGCTCCCCGAGCTCGAAGCGGCCTTCGCCGCCGCGGACGTCCCGCTGCGGATCGAGAGCCAGTCGCTGCTCTTCGCGACGACCGAGTGCCGGGACCTCGTGTCGATCCTGGGCGCGATCGACGATCCCGCCGACGAGATCCGGATCGTCGCCGCGTTGCGCACCCCGGCCTTCGGATGCTCGGACGCGGACCTGCTCGACTTCCGGGTCGCGGGCGGGCGCTGGTCCATCCACCGGCCCGCGCCCGAGGGGCTCGGGCCGGACCACCCCGTCGTCGTCGGGCTGGCCGATCTGCCGCGAGCTCCACGACGTCCATCTCTGGGAGACGCCGGCCGACACGGTCGAGCGGGTGATGCGCGAGCGCGGGCTGTTCACGCTCGCGCTGGCCAACCGCCGGCCCCGGGACCACTGGCGCCGGCTCCGGTTCCTCACCGATGCCGCGCACGCGTTCACGGACGCCGGGGGTGCCGGCCTGCGGGGCTTCGTCCAGTGGCTCGACGAGCAGCGGGAGGAAGGCGCGCGGGTCAACGAGTCGGTCGTACCCGAGCCCGATGACGACGCCGTGCGGGTGCTGACCGTGCACGGCAGCAAGGGACTCGAATTCCCGGTCGTGCTGCTCGCCGGCCTCGGCGTCGGCCTGCGCGCCGAACCCGGCCGCGCTGTACCACGGCGACCCGATCCCCGAGCTGCGCCTGACCACGACGTCCGCGGGCAGCTGGACCACGCCCGGCTACGGCGCCCGCTGCGAACGCGAAGACGTGGCCGACCGGGCCGAGGGCATGCGCCTGCTGTACGTGGCGACGACCCGGGCCCGCGACCACCTCGTGGTGAGCCTGCATCACGTCGAGGGCACGAGATGCCACGCGGCGGAGATCGAGCGGGTCGACCTGGAGGGACCGCTGCCCTGGCGGGTCGAGATCGCCGACGCAGGACCGCCGCCGCCCACACCGACCGCACGCCAGCTGAGCTGGGACGCGGAGGCCCCGCCCGCACCGATGAGCGCACTGGAGCGCGACGCATGGTGGAGCAACCGGCGGGCTGCGATCGCGCGCACCGACGCCCAACCCATCGTCGCCGCGACCGGCATCGCGCAGGCGCTGCGCCCGGAGCCGGACGGTGCGCAGGAAGCGGGCACGGACGACCCCGAGGCCGAACCCGAGGACGAGCGCCCGGCGTGGCGACGAGGTCGCGGGGCCACGGCGCTCGGTCGCGCCGTCCACGCGGTGTTGCAGACCGCGGACCTCGCGCACCGGCGCGGGCATCGACGGCGCGGCGCGCGCCCAGGCCCTCGCCGAGGGCATCCCCGAGCGGGAAGCCACCATCGCCGCGCTGGCCCGCAGCGTGCTCACCGCGCCGACGATCCGCACCGCCGCGGCCGGGAAGTCCTGGCGGGAGGTCCCCGTTGCCGCGGTGATCGACGGCACGACGGTGGAGGGCTTCATCGACCTGCTCGTCGCCGACGGTGACGACCTGATCGTGGTCGACTACAAGACCGACGCCGCCGCGCAGCGACGCGGAGATCGACGCCGCGCTCGAGCGCTACCGCCCGCAGGGTGCGGCGTACGCGTTGGCCCTCGAGCACGTGCTCGGACGCCCGGTGACCCGATGCGTCTTCGTGTTCGCCCGCACCAAGGGCCCTGCGGTGGAACGCGAGGTCACCGATCTCGACGCACTCGTGGCCGAGGTCGGCAGCCGCCTCGGGTCGGTGCCGACCCGGGGTCCGGCTCCGGCTCCGGCGACCGGCGGGCCGCCACCGCGCCGGTAACCTGCAACGCGTGGAAGTCGAAGCATTCATCGAGGTCCCGCGGGGCTCCCGCAACAAGTACGAGGCCAACCACGAGACCGGTCTGATCTGGCTCGACCGCATGCTCTTCACGGCGACCCAGTACCCGACCGACTACGGCTTCATCCCGTCGACGCTGGCCGACGACGGCGACCCGCTCGACATCATGGTGCTGCTCGACGAACCGACGTTCCCGGGTTGCCACATCCTCGCCCGACCGGTCGCGGTGCTGCGCATGCGCGACGAAGCCGGCGGCGACGACAAGATCCTCTCGGTCCCGGCCACCGACCCGCGCTGGTCCCACCTGCTCGACATCACGGACATCGCGAGCTTCCTGCTCGACGAGATCCTCCACTTCTTCCAGGTCTACAAGCAGCTCGAGCCGGGCAAGCTCACCGAGCCGGGCCACTGGGAGGACCGGGCCGCGGCCGACGAGACGATCCGCGCCGCGTTCGAGGCCTACGTCCCCGGCGACGGCGAGTGACGCCGGATCTCAGGTGAAGCTCGGCCGCAGCGGCATGCCGCTGCTGCCGTCGGCCGACTTCGTCGCCAGGACCTGGTGGATCTGGATCTGGTTCGCCTCGAACCCGACCACGGATGCGGCGATGTAGAGCCGCCACACCCGAGCCCGGGCCTCGCCCGCCTCGCGCACCGCTCGGTCCCAGTTGCCCTCGAGGTTGGCCAACCACTGCCGCAGCGTGAGCGCGTAGTGCTCGCGCAGGCTCTCGACGTGACGGGCCTCGAAGCCCGGCCCGCTGGATCGCCGAGACGACCAGGCCGACCTCGTGCAGCTCGCCGTCGGGGAAGACGTAGCGGTTGAAGAAGTCGTGCGCGAGGCCGCGCCCGAACCGCGGCCCGCAGCTCCGAGGTCACGCGCGCGACCGGGTTCGGCGATACACGTACGGCGGCTCGCTGATCCCGTGGTTCAGGAACCGGCCGCCGGGACCCAGCAGACGACGCGCACCGGCTGAAGTACTCGTCGAGCTGGGACCAGCCGACGTGCTCGAACATGCCGATCGAGCTGATCGCGTCGTACGGGCCGTCGTCGATGTCCCGGTAGTCGAGGCAGCGGACCTCGACCCGGTCCGTGAGCCCCGCGCTCGGCGACCCGCTTGGCCGCCAGCTCGGCCTGCCGACGCGACAGCGTCACGCCGACCGCGTGGACCCCGTGGTGCTGCGCGGCGTGCAGGATCATCCCGCCCCAACCACACCCGATGTCGAGCAGGCGCATCCCGGGCTCGAGCCCGAGCTTGTTCGACACGAGCTCGTACTTGTTCGCCTGCGCCTCCTCGAGGGTGTGGCCCGGGTCGGTCCACACCGCGCAGGAGTAGGTCATCGACGGTCCGAGCACGGTTCGGTAGAAGTCGTTGGAGACGTCGTAGTGGTGAGCGATCGCGGCCGCGTCGCGCTCCTTCGAATGCCGGACGCCGCGCAACCGCGCCTCCTCGGGCGGCGGCGGCAACGGCTTGAGCGACTTCACACCCAGGATCTTCAGCGCTTCCAGCACCTGTGCGGGACTGACCCGGAGCCCGTCCAACCGGTCCTGCAGTGAGAGCACCGCGAAGATGTCGCCGTCGAGGTCCAGCTCGCCGGTGACGTACGCGCGCCCCAAACCGAGCTCGTTCGGTGCCGTCACGAGCCGGCGCAGCGCCCGCGGCGACCGGATGACCACCACCGCGGGTGCGCCCTCGGGCCCGGCGCGGGTGCCGTCGTAGGCCCGGAACTCGACCGGCGCATCCCCACCCACCAGGTTGCCAAAGAACTCGGCTACGCCCATCTCAGCCTCCGCATGCTCGCCGGCGCTTCTGCCCGAAAGTCAATCACTTCGTTTCCGGCTACCCCCAACATTTCCAAGGGAAGCTCGGCCTCGTCGCGCCGGGTCGCAACGAGGCGCGGCCTCCGATCGCAATACGCTGCAGCCATGGCTCGAGTCTCGTTCCCCATCACCGGCGACGCAGCCGCCGACCAGCTGCTCGTCGACGACCCGCTCGCCCTCCTGATCGGCATGCTCCTCGACCAGCAGGTCCCGATGGAGTGGGCGTTTCGCGGTCCGGCCTCGCTCTCGGAACGCCTCGGCGGTCTCGATGCGGCGCGGATCGCGGCGATGCCTCCCGACGACTTCGTCGAGGTGTTCCGCCAGAAGCCGGCGCTGCACCGCTATCCCGGGATCGATGGCGAAGCGGACCCAGGCGCTGTGCCAGGTCATCGTCGAGGACGTACGACGGCGACCCGCGGCAGATCTGGAGCGGCGTGCGCGATCCCGACGTGCTGCTCGCCCGGCTCAAGGCGCTGCCCGGATACGGCGACGAGAAGGCGAAGATCTTCCTCGCGATCCTCGGCAAGCGCTTCGGCCTCGCGCCGGAGGGTTGGGAGCGGCTGCGCGACGCCGTTCGGTGATGCGTCGCCCCGCTCCGTCGCCGACATCGACTCGCCGGAGGCATTCGCCCGCGTCCGCGAATGGAAGCGGGCCCAGAAGGCCAAGGGGCGAAGCAAGTCCGACGCGTAGCCAGGCTCGACGCGCGCGTGGCCCGGCGTCCCTTCCGGGTCCGGCCGATGATCACCAGGGCGAGCCCCAGCGCGAGCAGGGCGGCGCCGAACCCCGCCTGATCCTCCGAGTCCGTACCCGTGCGCGCCATCGTCGCGGTGGCCGCCGCGGTGGGGAACCCGCTAGACGCGGCGCCGAGCTCGCAGTGCACCCGTCGCACCGGTACGCCGTCGGGGTCACCGGATGGATTGCCACCGGGACCTCGCCGCTCACCGACGCCGTGACCGAGGCAGAACGGACCGAAGCACGCGACCGCCTGGTCGAACCGTCGGCGCCGTGACCTGGCACGTGTACGAAGCACCCGGCGTGAGCCCGGTGACGGTAATCGGCGAGGCTGGTACCCGGTCGCGTGGCCGGTGACTCCACCGTTGCTCGACGTGCACGTCACGGTGTAGCTCCGCGGGTGCTGCGCGCCGTCGCCGACACGCTGCTGGCGCCGACCGTCGGCACGAGTCCGGGCGTCGTGAACGCGACCTTCAGCGAGCCGGGGCCCGGCGTGACCGAGGTGATCGTGACTGCGGTGCACCCGAAGCACCAGTCGAACCCGGCGAGGTCTTGACCCGGCTTCACCGTCACCAGCGTCGCGCCCTGCGCGATCGGGTCCGGGCCGTCGCCCTGCTTGCCGACGTCCACCGACGGGCCGTTCCACCACGCTGCCGGGTAGCTCGTGATCGACGACTGCGGATCCGGGACGATGGGGCTCGGGTCTCCGCCCCCACCGCAGCCGAGGAAAGCCGAGCGCGTACGTCCCGGAGGGCACGTCGGGAATCGTGTAGGTGCCGTCGGACTGCACCATCCCGAAGAGCGCGAACTGGTTCGGCAGGTACGCGATGACGCAGACCGACGTCATCGCCTTACCGTGGAGGTTCACGACCTGGCCCGAGATCGTGCCGTCGGCACCCTTGGCCAGCTTGCGCGTCGATGTGGCCGACGACGTGGCCGGCCGCGAGATTCACGGCCTGCGCCGCCGCCGGCATCGTCTGGCCGTTCCACCACTGGCCGGCGTACTTCGGGCTCCCGCTGCAGTCGACGAACTGCACCCGGTAGCTGCCGCCGCGGTCGACGTCGATCGTGTACTGGCCGTGATCGTTCGTGCGCGCCAGCCCACCGACGAAGGTGCTGGTCGTGGCCTGCGCGCAGATGCCCTGGAGCGGGTTCCCGGCCCGGTCGGTCACGGTGCCCTGATCTGTCCCGCGATCGACAGCTCCGCGTCGATGCCCGACCTGGTGCTCCCCGGCGTCAGTGTGAGCGCCGTCGCGCTCCCGCTGGTCGACGCGTGGTCCCACCACTGCTCGATGTAGCTGGCCGGCTCGTCGCAGTTGCGGAAGTGGATCTACAAGTGCGTCGCGGGAAGTCCGGCGATCGTGTACGTACCGTCCGGTGCAGTCGACGCCCCGCTGATCGAGTCCGTCCCGTTGCCGTTGTCGGCTTCTGCACTGACGCACACGTTGCCCGCCGGCGCACCGGCCGCGGTGGCCCGACCGTCACCGTCGCGCCCGCGCGCGAGCTTCGCGTCGATGCCACTGACCTGCGAGTCCGCGCCGGTCACGTTGAGGTCGGTGGCCGTGCTCGGCGTCGCGGCATTGTTCCAGTACTGCGCGGCCCACACCTGCGAGCTGTTGTCCTGGAACTGGACCCTGTAGCTGCCGGGCGCGACCGCGCTGGTCTCGGTAGTGCCCGGTGGGATCGGTCTGGCGCCCATCCGGAGCCCCCGTTCCCGGTCGGGTTCACGTTGACGGAGATGCCCGGCGATCGGGTTCCCGTGCGCATCCGTCACGAGCCCGGAGACGACCGTTCCCTCCGTCAGCTGCGCGTCGATCCCGGTCCGGTCGTCCCCGGCCGCCAGCACGACGGGCGTCGAGGTGTCGTACCCGGCGCCCGAGTACCACTGGTCCAGGTAGGGCCCGCTGCGTGCACGTCGCGGAAGTGCACCCGGATGTCCGCCGCGGGCAGCTGACCGATCCTGTAGCTCGCCGTCCGTCCGTGACGTGCCGGCGATCCAGTCGGATCCGTTGTTCGCGGGCGTGTTCGCGTCCACGCAGACGCCGCCCAACGCGCCGCCCCCGGGACCGCGCACGGTCCCCTCGATGGTCGCCCCCGTCGTCAGGCGGGCGTTCACACCGGCCTGACGGGACCATTGGCGGTGCTCAGCGTCAGCGTGGCCGCGGTGTTGAACGACGGTTCCTGCTTCCAGTACTGCGGCGCCCACACGGGAGTCGGCGACTGGTCGAGGAACGCCACCTTGTAGGTGCCGGGCGTCGTCGGCGCGGTCGTGTAGTTGCCGTCGGCGTCGGTCTGGACGCTGACCTTGGTGGGTCCCGGGTTCGTGGGCGAGAGGTTGACGGTGATGCCGGAGAGCGGTGCGCCGTTCGTGTCGGTGACGGTGCCCGTGACCGTCACGCCCTCGGCGAGCGTGACGTCACCGAGCGGAGTGGCCATGCCATCCATCACCACCACCGGGTCGGCCGAGGTCGCGTCGGGGTGACCGGAGTACCACTGCTCGACGTACTTCGGTGTCGGATTGCAGTCGGTGAATCCGACCTTGTACGAGCCGGCGTCGAGATCGGGGATCGTGTACTTCCCGAGTGCGTCGGTCTGCACCTGGGGCCCGTCCTCGACCTGCGCGCAGATCCCCGAGACGGGGTTGCCGTCGCCGTCGACGACTCGACCCGAGATCGAACCCGTGCCGGAAGGTGCGGCGCCCGCGGGCAGGGCCGCCGACGAGCAGGGGGATGACCACCACCAGCACGCCGAGCGCGACGCGCCAACGGGACTTTCTCAATTCCTGCCCAATTCTCATTCGAGCGGTTCGACACTTGGACCCGAAAACTTGAAATTCGACGCCGTGAGTGAACCGCTGATCCCCGGTCCGCAACGGCCGCTACCGGGCGGTTCCGGGCATTCTGCCGGGCCCGCGCGGACCAGATGGGATCAGCCGGCTTCGGCGGCGACCTCGCCGCGTGCGATCGCGGTCGACGAGCTGCGCGTGGTCACGCTCGGTCTGGTCGGCGTAGCGGCGGGCGAAGTCGCCGATCGCCTCGTCGAATCGCGCCCCCTTGCCGATGTACCCCGCGATCGTCGCCGGATCACCCGTACGGGCGTGGGACCGCGCGAGCACCTCACCGCACGCGGTCGCGAACCGCACGAGTCCCGGCGCGATGCGCTCGCTGTCCGGGATGATCTTCATGTCGCGGAACTGCCGGACGTAGAAGTCCATCCCCTCGTACGACGTCCACCCCACGAAGATGTCGGTCGCGCTCTGGATCAGCCGCTTGCCGTTCACCACGCGCGCGCCGTGGTTGCGATACCGGCTGCTCCGCAGTTGCGCTTCGTACACCGACGGGACGGCCTGCTTGACCTGCAGGAAGAGCGGATCACCGCCGCCGCGCCCCTCGAGCAGGAGCAGGTACACCAGCATGCCCACGCTCCCGACGCCGACGACCTGGCGCGCGGTGTCGACGTACGCGAAGTTCCCGAGGCAGTGCCGGCGATCGGCTTGGAGCGTTGCCGCGTACTTGCCGAACACTTCGTGCACGATCTCGAGCCGGTGCGGATCGTCGAAGTGGGTCAGCTTCGGCGGGTTCTCCATGAGCCGGCGGCGACCGTCGACGACGTGCGTCAGCTTCTCGAACGGCCCGCGCCTGGTGCGGCGCTCCCCTTCCTTGTCGATCAGCTTCGAGACGCGCTTGCGTTGCTTGCCTTCGAAGAACTCGAGCAGCTGATCGACGTAGATGCTCTCGTACCAGATCTCCATCTGAGGTGCAGTGGCGTAGTGCGCCATGCGCGTGCGATACGCCTGGAGCGCGGCCGCGACCCCGTCGTCACCGATCCCGGCGCGAGCCCGTTGTGGCGCGCCACCACGATGAGGCTCGCCGCGAAGCGCTGGACGTCCCACTCGAACGGGCCGGGAAGGGTCTCGTCGAAGTCCCGCAGATCGAACGAGAGGTTCCGTTCCGGCGTGGCCCAGAGCCCGAAGTTCAAGACGTGCGCGTCGCCACAGAGCTGCACCTCGATCCCACTGTTCGACATCGAGCCGAGGTCCCGGGCCATCACCGCCGCGGCACCGCGGTAGTAGGTCCACGGCGAGGCCGCCATGCGGCCGTGTCGGAGCGGGACCAGCTCCGGCACCCGCGTCGCGGACTGCCCGACGATCGTCGCGAGGGCGTCGCGCCGGACGTCGTCGGCGCGCCAGGCGCCGAGATCGCGGAACGGCGCGCAGCTCGCGCGCCGCCTTGCCTCGGGCCCGACGGACGCTCAGCGGCTCGAGATCGGGGTCGTGCTGCAGTGGAGACACGGGCCGATGGGAGCAGTTCGCGGCCCCACGGTCAAGACGGGGAGCTGGTGCCTCTCGCCGCGTAGTTGGGGAAGCGCTTGAGGAGCTCGGCGCGCCGACGCCGCATCATGACGGTGAGCGTCACGTTGCACGCGGCCAGGGCGAGGAGCAGGACACCGACCACCACCCGGCCATCGCTCAGCGCACCGATGCCGAGCACGACCAGGATGGCGGCGATGACGCTGCGGATGATCGTTCGTGCGTTCGTGTGCTGCATGGCGGAGCCTTCCCTTCGCGCATCACGGTAGGCCCGGATTGTGAAGCGACGGTCAACCGACCACGAGGCTCCGATGAGCGAGCTCCGCGGCGTCGCTCAGCCGGGTCCGGTGGGACCCGCCTTGCGCCGCTTCATCCAGAAGGCGAGTGCGAACGACCCGCCCAGCGCCAGGACCACGATCGCGACGGTGGCGATCCCGGCCTGATCCGGGCCCGAGGCGTCGGCGATCAGCAACGCCAGCGGAACGACGATCGCGACCAGGACCAGCGCGGCGAGCATGGCCTTGCCGAACTCCCGCCACGACCACGTTCCCGATCGACGGGCGCGCTGGTAGGAGACGAGGGCCACGGCAATGACCACGACGGCGACGCCGATCTCGCCCATGGGTGTGCTCCTGACCTACTCGAGCCCCGCCGGATCCCGACGGAGGCACCACCCGGCCGGAAGGTCGGGTGACTCGATGCACCCTTTCACGACGAAGCCCATCCGCTCGTACAGTGCGACGTTGCGCTCGACCCCGGTCTCGAGGAACGCCGGGAGACCGGCGCGGGCCGCGGCCTCGAGGCCGGGTCGCGCGACCGCGGGACCGAACCCTCGACCCTGGTGCTCGCTCGCGGTGCCGAGCACCCCGAGGTACCAATGCTCGGCATCGGGATGGTGCGGCGCGACCGCGGCGTCCCACCGGTCGCAGCGGTCGATCTCCTCCGCAGTGAGCTCGGCCGCCACCTCCCCCCACGCTCGGTCCTCCCATTCGAGCGCTGACGCGTTCGGCGGCGACCACAGCGCGCTGGCTGCGCACCCATCGATCACCCACGCGCCGCCGGCCTGGAACCGGACGTCGAAGAGGAAGCCGAAGAATGCCGCGGCACGGGCCGGGTAGGTGTCATCGGGGAAGAACCAGCGAACGACCGGATCTGCGGCGAACGCGTCGGTCAGCGTGGCCAGGATCTGCGGCCGGTCGGACTCGGTGGCGAGCCGCACGGGGGGCATGGTGCGACGCTAACCCTCGGCGGGGCCGGAGCCACGGAGCGGGCCTCCCGGGCCGCAGTTGCTAGAACTCCCCCACGTCCGGGCTTCCCTCGACTGACATCGTGTTCCGCGTCCTGCTGTTCGCACTCGTCGCGGCAACGAGCCCGCTCGCGCTCGCGGCGGTGCTCGTCGTCCTGACCAGCGGCCGCGGCCGACTCAACGGCAGCGCCTTCGCGATCGGCTTCGTCGCAGGTCAAGCCGTGCTCTGCTTCCTCGCCCTCGCGATCGGCAGCCTGTCGTTTCCCGAGCGCGATCAGCACCACGCGACGTTGCAGTCGTGGCTGACGATCGCGTTCGGCGTGGCACTGCTCGTCGCGGCCGCGTACCTGCGCCGGCGCGAACGCAACGTCCGGCCCCGCACCCCGAACCCCCGGACCGAAGCGTTCCGCGCCCGGCTGTCGACCCTGCGACCCTCGACTGCGCTCGCAACGGGCGGCGCACTGGGAATCGGCGGACCGAAGCGGATCGGCATCACGCTCGTGGTCACCGCGACCATCAGCTCCGCCGAGCTGCACGGAGGCCCGGAGGTCGCCCTCGCGGTGCTCTACGTGGTCGTCGCCACCATGCTGGTCTGGATCCCGGTGGTCCTGTACGTCGTCTTCGGGCACCGCGCGACGGAGTGGATCACCGGTGCGCAGGCCTGGATCAGCGCTCATCGGGAACCGCTCACCTTCTACCCGTCGGCGGTGCTCGGCCTCGTCCTCGTGGTCGACGGAGTCATCCAGCTCGCGACGTGACGTTCAGGCGCGTTCCGCGGCCTGCTTGATCGCAGCCAGGGTCGCGGGGATCCCTGTGCGCGCCGCTTCCTGCCGATCGGCGACCTGCGCCGCGGCACCCTCACCGAACCGCTCGGCGAACAACGCGTGGATGTCGGGCAGCATCTCCCAGGACTCGGTGATCACCGTGGCCCCGTCCGCCGGCTCGAAGCGATAGCCCCACCTGACGTACGAGCCCCCGACGATGAACGCGAACTCGCGGCCCCGATCCGCCACCACGACTTCCGAGCGCGTCTTCCACGTCCGGTCGGGCAGGACGTTGCGGCCGACGAACCACGACCCGACGCGCGGGCCGCCGTCGTCGTCCTCCCACCAGCACTCCTTGCAGACCGGGCTCCACTCCCCCATGCGGGTGACGTCGGCGACCATGTCGTACAGCTCCTCGGCTGGGCGCGCGACGACGATCGAATCGGACAGCTGGAGGTTGGCCATACGGTCAGTCTGCCAACGCGACCCGTCGGCAGTCGAGACCGGTGCTCAGGGCTCAGACGGCGGCTTCGACGTCGCGTCCGTGCCGCAGCGCGTGCCAGGCCACCCCCGGCGCGCGCTTCCACCCCTTCGCCTTGACCGCTTGGGCGAACTCCGTGCCGGCGAGCGCGAGCCCCACGATGCCCAGCAGGATCTCGAACCCCCACGCCAACGTCAGCGCCGTGCCGTCGAGACCGAGGATGACTCCGTACGGCACCCAGGACAGCAGCCACAGGACGACGCCGAGTCGGAGCCTCACGTCACCGTCCGGCGGCGACGCGCCGGTCCCTGACCACGTACGCCACGATCAGCGCCGCGGGGAAGAAGATGACGCTGAAGATGAAGAATCCCAAGAAGCTATGCCCCTTGCGGCCCGCGACCCGGGCGGGCCAGAACGCCAACGCGACCCAGATGATGAAGGCGATGATCCCGAACCCGATTCCGGCCGCGGAAGCAAACATGGGGTGATCCAATCGTCGAATCGTCCGAAGTGAATGGGTGCCGGAGCGGGCCAGGTGCGACGCCGTGACGACCGCTCCATCCTCGGCCGGTCCACCGGCCACCGCATCCTCCAGAGAGGGTGATCCGGGGTCAGGATCGTGGTCGGCCCGACACCAGGATCGTGCGCAGCTGGTGCGGTCCGACCTCGATGGTCAGCACGCCGTCCGCGGCCGGCAGTGGGGCGTCCGACCTCGGCGTCTCGTCGAGGTTCGCGTCGATGAACGAGTCGACGGGGAGCCCGAAGCGCAGGGTCGCGGGCCCGGCAACGTCGGTGGGGTTCAGGATCCGGACGACGAACCCGTCGCCGTGCTCCGCCGGCTTCAGGGCGGAGAGGACGGCGACCCCCTCGAGCTTGAAGAGCGCGGCATCGGCGGCCAGCAGCGGAAGGTCGCCGGCGGGAACCGCGCGGAGCCCCAGCTCGGCGCCGCGGATGACGGCCGGGTCGGCGTCACCGGCGAAGAGCGCGAGCCGTGCGGTCATCGGTCCGATGCACTGGGCCTCGGGCGTCACGTGCCCGGGACCGGCCGGCACCGGCCGGGAACGCAGGTCGAAGCGCGAGAGGTTGCCCACCGCGCGCAGCAGGGTCACGGCGATGGTGCCGGTCGCGGTGACCTCGGCTTCGGGAAGTCCGGGCGCGGCAACCGTGAGGTCATTGGCGCCGACCCACCCCTGATGCGGGAAGGTCGCCGGGGCCCGGTGCTGCCAACCGCGATCGTCGGCAAGCTCGGTGGTACGCGTCGCCGTATCGAAGGTGGTCGCGGCATGGAACGTGTCGACCGATGCCTCGGTGGGAAACAGGAGCCGGAGCCTGTGATCGAGCGCGGCGTTGTCGAGCTGCACGGTGAGATCCACGCGCTTGACCCCCGGTGAGAGTCGGACCGTGGTGGTGAGCAGGCAGTCCACCGTCGCGTCAGTCCGCGCGCTTCGATCGGCGGTGAGCCCGTGCGGGCAGCGCGAACGTGCGCGTCACCACGAGCTCGGCCACTCCCGTCGGCGCGAGCCGGCGGACGACATCGACCCGTGTCGGCGCCGTAGTGGGTTCGTCGTCAGGCAGACCGTCGAAGTCGTAGGTGTCCCCCGAATCGGCGAGATCCTCGACCGCCGGCGGTGCTCCCACCGGTGCTCCCCCATCTGGACGGCGAGCGTCCCGTCCGCGGCCGCGGTCACCGAGAGATCGCCGATCGCGATCGTCCGGCCGTCGTCGACGTGGTCGGGCGCGGCGTCCGCCGGCTCGAGGTGCAGGCGCCGCCATCCGAACGCCGGGATGTCGGTGACGACGAACTCCAGATCCATGGGCACCTGCTCGGGCAGCACCCGGAACCGGTTGGTGTCCTCGACCGGCACCATCCGCACCGGTTGGCCGTCGACCGTGAACCCCTGGCGCATCAGGCTCGCGACGGCGAGCGGATGGATGTCGGCGTTGTCGTCGGTGACGAGGAACGTGGGAACGCCGTCGAGGGGGAAGCGCACGACGTCGGTCCGAGGAAACGGCGACGGGTTGAACACCGCGAGGTCGGTCTCGTCGGTCCACGGCAGGGCCCGGTCGGTGGGCAGACCGGCCAGCCGCTCGAGCAACCGCGCCGAGGTCTCGCGGGCCAGCTCGATCGCGTTCGCGTACCGCGGCTCCATCTGCTGGTGCACGGCGTCGACGGAGCAACCACCGATCGAGTCGTGGGCCTGGTTCACCAGCAGCTCGCGCCAGGCGACCCGCAACGACGGTCGCTCGTCCGCGAGCCCGAGCGCACGACCGAACGCCGCCCAGGGCTCGGTCCACCCGACGAGCGCCGCCTCCGCGGTCCGGTCGGCGAGCTTGAGGTGAAGCCGGGACGACCAGACGCCGGGGAGCAGGTTTGCCAGCCGGCCACCGACGAGCTCGCCGTGGTGCTCGGCGTCGCCCGCCTCGAGCCCGTCGACGAAGTCGTCGAACAAGCCGCGGCGCACGGTCCAGCCGGTCGCCGCCGCGAGCGCCTCGGCGACTTCCGCGGTGTGCGGATCCGGCGGGGCATGGTCGACGCCGTTCATCAACAGGATCCGGTCGCCGCCCGCCTTCGCCAGCGCGCCGCCGACGCGCGTGAGACGCTTGACCGCCGCGTCGACATCCGTCGGCAGGAACGCCGCGCCGAAGTACCCCTGGCCGAGGTGATGGGCGCGGACAGACGTGCCGTCGGCACCGACCCAGCGGTACGTCGCGGGGAGCCGGTCGATCTCGTTGCCGTTGCCGCGCCAGTAGACGAAGCCGTCGAGGCCGAACCCGGCGAACAGCTGGGGGAACTGCGCGGGGTGACCGAACGAGTCCGGCGTGTAGGCGACGCGGGACACGGGACCGAACGCACCCGCGACCCGCCGGCCCGCCAGCAGGTTGCGCACGTGACTCTCACCGGAGGGCAGCAGCGAGTCGGGCTGCACGTACCACGGCCCGATGCCGAGCCGGCCCGAGCGGCACGCCGCCTCCAGCGCGGCGCGGCGGTCGGGGCGGATCTCCAGGTAGTCCTCCAGGACGACGGCCTGACCGTCGAGCACGAACCGCCAGCCCTCGTCGATCGCCAGCAGCTCGAGGACCCGGTCGATCGTGTCGACGAGTCGGGCCCGGAACGCCTGGAACGTCCGGTACCACTCGCGATCCCAGTGGGTGTGCGAGACCATGATGCATTCCATCGGGCCAGCCTCCCAGAAACCGACCGCGCCCGAGGCCCCCGCGCTAGAGGCGACCGCGGACCTGCAGACCGAGGGGGCTCACCTGGGTGGGCAGCACCTCGTAGCCGGGGTCGAGGCCCGTGATTCGCGGCTCGATCTCGACGCGCACCTCGGGGGTGGGGCTCAGGATCGTCAGCGAGCCGCCGTCCCCACCCGCGCCGTTGACCTTCCAGCCGATCGCGCCGGCGGCCCGGGCGGCCTCGATGACCCGCTCGGCGTCGGTACCGACCAGCTCGGGGTGCAAGGCGCGCTGCGCGTCGGTGTTGGCGATCATCGCCCGGCCGAACGCGCCGAGATCCTGGGCGAGCACCGCATCGCGCGCGGAGACCGCGGCGTCCCGCAGGCGGGCGAAGACCTGTGATCGACCGGCCGCGTTCTCGATGACCTGGCGATGCACGCTCGAGGAGTCATGGGGCCGACCGAGGAACACCAACGTCAGCTGCGGGCCGAGGCCGTCCCACGCCGGCAACGTCGTGACGTTCGCCTCCGGGTAGCGCTCGATCTCGAGGAAGCTGATCCCGCCGAGCGCGGAGCTCAGCTGGTCCTGGATCCCACTCTCCGCGCCGAGGACCTCGACCTCCAGCCGATGTGCGGCGTACGCGACGTCGAGCGGCGACAGCTCCTCCGAACGTGCCGCGGCGAGGGCGCCGAGGACCGCGACCGCGACCGCCGCAGACGTGCCCGTCCCGCAGCCCGCCGGAACCATCGAACGCACGCGGACCTCGACCGGACCCTCGCCTCGCGGTGGCCGCGCGTCGATCGCCGCTTCGAGCAGCGGATGCCGCCTGGTTCGCGACGCGCCCGGAGTGACGGGATACCGATCGCCGAACGCGGCGACGTCGAGCACCACCGGGTCGGTGCCGGTGGTCGCGCGGATCGTCACCTCGACTCCCGGTGTCACCGCGATGTTCAGCACCCGTCCCGGGCCACCGAACCAGGTGTCGGTCCACCCACCGCAATCGCAGATCCGGACCGGTGCCGTCGCCTCGATCACCCGTGACTCGGCTCCGCCTCGCGTCGACCTGATCCGTCGCTAGCCGTCGGCCTGGGCCGCGACCTCGCCGAGGATCTCCGGAGGGACGAAGTTGTTCTCCGTCGTCGTCTCGGCCTCCGTCAGCTCCACCATCCGGGTCACGACCTCGGCCGGATCCATCTGGCCGGTGGTGACGAACTCGCGCATCATCTCGAACAGCGGTGTGGCCGGTGCGTTGAGCGCACCTTCGCCGAACCACTCCCACATCGAGTCCGCCATCCGGTCGTTGAACCCGGTCAGGTACGGGCCCGGGTTCAGGAGTGTGACGTCGATGCCCTGCGGCGCCAGCTCGGCGCGCATCGCCTTGCCCATCGCCTCCAACGTGTGCTTCGTCATCGAGTACGGGCCGAAGGACGGACCGACCATCACTCCCGCGATCGACGACACGATGATGACCCGCCCGGCGCCCTTCGCCACCATCCTCGGCAGCACCTGCTGCGTCACCGCGAGCGTTCCGAACACGTTGACCTCGAACAGGTGGCGCACCCGATCGAGCGGCACGTCCGCCATCGGCCCGGTCTGCCCGGCGCCCGCGTTGTTGATCAGCACGTCGATGTCCCAGTCCGCCGCCTTGGTGACGTCGGCCGAGGTGATGTCGAGCTTCTCGACGGTGAGCTGGGGGGCCTCGGCGCGGAGCGCGGTCGCTTGCTCGTCGGTCTCCGTGGTGGCGATGACGTCATGGCCGCGTTCGGCCAACGCCAGGCTCGCGCCCTTCCCGAATCCGGACCCGGCGCCGGTGATCATCACGGTCTTCGTCACAGTGCTTCTCCTCTGCGTCGATCAGCTACCGGCGACTTCGCACACGACTCCAGGGATGAGGTGTGCAGCACGGGAGACAGTGTGACCGATGCGCCGGCATGACAGCTCCACGCGACGGTGCGCGGCTCGAGTTGCCGCCGGCGGGCGGGTTCCGAAAGGATCCGCCCATCACCGACATCACGGCGACACCTCTGACGATCACCCACCACAGCGCGGTCACCGAGGACCAGATCGACCACCTCGGGCACATGAACGTCCGGTTCTACGGCGTGAACGCGCAGGCCGGCACCGCGGCCGTGCTCGGGTCACTCGTCGATCGCGACGACGTGACCCTCCGCCTCGTCGACGTGTACACGCGACACCACCGTGAGCAGCTTCTCGGGTCGCGCCTGGTCGTGCGCAGCGGGATCATCGACGTCCGCGCGGACGGGCTCCGCATCTACCACGAGCTCGTGAACGAAGACACGGACGCGCTGGCGGCGACGTTCGTGCACCGCCTGCACTCCGAGGACGACAGTGGTCTCCCGGTCCCGTTCCCAGGCTCCGTCGCCGATCGCGCCGCCGCGGTCGTCGTCGAGCTGCCGCCGCGCGGGGCGACGCGCAGCATCTCGCTCGACACCGATCCTGTCGCGAGCGCACCGGGACTCCAGGTGCTGCGCGACCGCGACCTTCGCGGTGCGCAAGGTCCGCTCCGTCTCGCCCGAGGAGTGCGACGCGGACGGTTCGTTCATCCGCTCCATGGCGCCCGGACTGACGTGGGGTGGCCAGCCGGTCAACCGACGGCTGCCGGAGATGCTCCACGAGGGTCCGGACGGTGAGCGGATGGGCTGGGCGTCGATGGAGACCCGGATGGTGATCCGGCGCCTGCCGCGCCTCGGGGACCAGATCCAGAGCTTCAGCGCGGTGATCGGGCTCGCGGACAAGACCTCACACCGCATCCAGTGGGCCTACGACGTCGAGCGCGGCGATCTGCTCACGACGTTCGAGGTCGTCAACCTCGCGTTCGACACCGGCGCGCGCCGGCCGATGACCATTCCCCCGCGACTCCGGGCAGCCGAGCAGTCGGTGCTGCACGAGGACCTCGCGCCAGCGACGCGTGGCGGCCGGGGAAGTGCCCGACCCGGAGTAGGTCTCAGTCGCGGCGATCCTCGCGTCGCTCCTTGCGGCGCCGGTGCCGACGCATGACGCCGACGCCCAGCCACACCAAGGCCCCGAAGGCCGCCGTCACGATCGTGTACAGCCAGAGCGGCCACGTGAAGCTGAAGAAGAGGAAGTGGAACTTCACGTCCTGCGTGTTCTGCACGATGAAGATCAGCAGCACCGCGCCGCCCGTGAGCGACGTGATCGCACCACCGCTGAGTCGGCGACCGGCTGGTTCCGGCATTCCCTCTTGGCTCATGTCTTCTCCTCGCCATCCGCGACCTCAGTGTCGCGCGGTGACCGTCCGAAGGTAGCGACGGTCGTGAACTCAGGAACTCGGCGTGGTCGCGCCGCTCCCATCAACGCGGACCGGATCGCCAAGCGTCGTGGTTTGACCGTTCGAGGGTGTCGGCGGGAACATCAGAGCCCACCGGCGGTCATGTTGAAGAGCCACGAGCCAGGGGTCAACGATTGCACTTTCGCGAAGGAGCGGCTGCGCGATCGCTCCGGCGAGCGCGTCGAATGCATCGTCGATTCTGTCGACGATTGAGTAGAAGCACGCCACGTAGTAGGCCACGAACGGCCGTGAACGTCCCGGCTCGGCGCCGAGAAACGCCAACAATTCGTCGGCCGAGGTGTCCGTGCAGTTGAGCATGCTGCACAGTCTTCGATCTTCTTCTCGCGGCGGGTGCGGAAGGTCGAGACCTCCAGGACGAACGTAACAACGCTTCTGTTCGGCCAAGACGCAGGCGAGCAGCACCACGGAAAGTTCAAGAAGCACGCGCGGAAGATCGCGCTCCGTCCATCGCTCATCATTCTGGCCCGCGGAATCCTTGGAACGAATCCAGAGAATCTCACCAAGGAGACAGACACATTGTCGTTCGGCAGCTTTGAGAAGTTCTGTCCGCTGTTGTGTGACGGTCATTGCGGAGTTGGCATAGCTCACCGCGAGATTGAAGCGAACCCGAAGCTGATCCGCTTCCGAGAGCGGTCGTCCGCTCCGCGGGCCTGCGGGTACCAAGAGTTCGTGAAGACGCGCTCGGCCGACCGCGTTGATCTCCGACAGGTCGTTCTGACACTCGGTCAGCCCCAGGTTCGCGATTGCTCGGCGATTCTCTGGGTCTATGTCGACCGCTTCCCCAAAGAGCTGCCCCGCCCCGGGAATGTCACCCGCGAAGAGCGCCTGCACGCCACCGAGGTACTTTCCAAAGCCAGCTCCGCTTGCGGTGCCATAGGTCTCTTTCGCGCAGCTTCCAACTCGAATCCGCGATCGCATCGCCTCAGCTGCAAAGAGCACCCACCCCGCGACCTGCCCGGCCAGCGCAGGTGTGACAGCACCAGCTGAATCGTTCATCGCTCGGAACGTCTCCGCTCGTCCCTCGGCTCCGGGGGCAGCGACTTCGACAATGGCCCTCAGGTAGGCACCTTCCGGGGCGATCGAGACGGTGGCCGTGACCGTGTCGCGTCGCGAACCGAGCTTGAGTGCCGCTGCAATGGGCTTGAGGCGTGCATCTGCGTCACCAAGCGCGGCAAGATCCAGCGTTTCCTCGGGGTACGAAGCTACCCGCGGGTGATCAGCCCCTTGAGCGATGTCGGCCTTGGTGACCACCGCCCGAATCTGCCTGACGAACGCCCCCGAAGCGTCTCCTGAGCCGGCGACGAAGTTGAGCCTGGGCGTAGTCAGCAGCCGCCAGCGCTTCCGAGTCCGTCTCCAACGAGCACCTTCCGAGAGGTCCCCGCGCCGCTTCATTCTGCGGCGCCTCCAGTCAAGAAATGACGCATTGATCAATACCCAGAAGAGCAAGACGACGACCGCCACGGATGCCAACGAAATCGCCACCCAGGTCAGGTAGGCGCCAACGCTCGTGATCCACGATCGCGCCGAGTCCCACACGCGGGGACGCGTGAGCAGATCTCGCAATCGCTTGTCCGCGCCGCGTCGACCGAGCAGAGCACCCTTTGCGAGTTCCTTCTTCAGCTCCGTCGTGGCCTCAGCTCGGTAACCGGCGTCCAGGAGCGAACGGGATCCGGCGAACGGATCCGGATGGGCTTTGTCGAGGGTCGCGAGTTGCACCTGCGTGGATACGAAGTGCGGATCAAGCTGCTCGGCTCGCACAAGCCAATAGCGCGCGTCCTCGTAGCGGCTCGCGCCCTCGGTGTGCTTCGCATGCAGCAGAGCGTGGTCGCGGCTCGAGCGACGATCCCGTAGGTCTCGTGCGAGATCCTTCGTGTCCTGGCAGGAGATCTCGTTTGCACGAACCACGCTCAAGGCATCGTCGAGCGAGAGTCCCGCGAGTTGTTCCGCCTTCACACAGCCCACGGTCGCGGCGGCAACTTGAGGCACGAGAGCGGAAGCAGACACGAACGCAACAGTGATGGCCGCTACCCGCAACACGCTCGCTGCGAGCACGCGGTCGCGGCACCCCGAGCGAATTGCAATCCGCCTGCAGAAGTTCGGCACCCGACCCTGCCCTGCTCGCCCGCGGCGTGTACGCGGCCCTCACGTTGATCGCTTGACCGACGCCGTTTTAGCCTTCAGGACCTACGAGCACAACCAGTCCGTCCAATCGACTCACCGAACGAACCCGCCACCGGTCGCATCGGCGACCGCCATCTCACCGAGCTCGGACCATTCGGTCCCCGGAACCTCGACGTTGATGACCTTCGGGGTCTCGACCAGCAGCGACGGCAGCTCGCGGGTGGCCGCGGTGAAGTGCTCCGATCGAACGTGCTCGCCGCCCGCGTCGACGTCGCGGAATGCCTCGACCAGCACGAACTCATCCGGACGGTCGACGCTGCGCGACCATTCGAACCACAGGTTCCCCGGCTCCGCGCGCGTCGCTTCGCTGAACCCCCGCGCGCGTTCGAGCCACTCGTCGAGGTGCTCGGGCCGCACCCTGAACCTCGCAACGATGAAGATCATGGATGGCTCCCGGTCGACCCGGACCCGTCGGTCCTCGGGCCGAGGATAGAGGCGCTGCGGCGCAGGACCGGTGACTGAGGAAGACTCAGCTGCATGAGCCCGGATGCGACCACGCTGGATTGGTACGGGTGCGCGACGTTCCGCCTGACGATCGGATCACTGGTCGTGTTCCTCGATGCCTACATCGATCGGGTGGCGGGCGCGCCGGGGACCGGGCTGCGCGCGGATGACATCGACCGGGCCGACTGGATCGTGATCGGGCACTCGCACTTCGACCATCTCTGGGGTGCCGAGCGCATCGCGCACAACACCGGCGCGACCGTCATCGGGTCCTATGAGACGTGTCGCATCCTCGCTCGAGCCGGCGTCCCCCACTCGCAGCTGATGCCGGTCTCCGGCGGGGAGCGCGTCCGCCTCTCCGACGACGTCGTGGTCGGGGTCTTCCCGTCCTTGCACTCGTGCGTCTGGTCGCAGACGGCGATGTCCGGTTCGGACGCGGTGTGCATCGGTGACCTGGGCCTGACCCACCAGGAGCGCGACGCGCGCCTCGGGGACCTCGCGGCGCACTTCCTCTCCCTCGGCGACGAGGTGCTGGCTCATCTGACCGCGTCGAACCAAGGTGGGAAGGGCGACGGCGGCGCGCTGGTCTACGTCTTCGAGACGCCCACCGGCTCGCTGCTGTACCAGGACACATCCGGGCACTGGACCGGCATCCTGCACGACCTCCGTCCGGACGTCGCGATCCTGGCTGCGGCGGGACGCGGCAACGTCGACGGCGAGCCGATCCAGGGAACGCTCGCGCAGTTCGTCGCGCGGCAGGCGTGGCTGCTGAAGGCGCGCAACGTCGTCCTCTGCCATCACGACGACTGGCTCCCCGGCTTCTCGACCGCGATCGATACCGAACCGATCCGCGCCGAGCTCGCGCGTTGGCTGCCCGGCACGGCGCTCGCGGAGCTGTCCTACCTCGACGGCCATCGCGTCTCCGCCTGACGGGAAGGCGCTCCCGGGCGGGTCAGGTCGGCCCGAAGTCGACATCCTCGGTCGCGATCGTCCCGGCCGTCCGTCCCGGCGCCGACTGGAACTTCCAGTACAGGTTGGTGTGCGCGATGACCTGCTCCGGCGGCGGCGCGCCCCATGCCGTCTGGTCTTCCGTGGTGTGGGCGTCGCCGACCAGGGTCGCGTCGTATCCACGGGCGAACGCGCCGTGAAGCGTCGAGCGGATGCACGCATCGGTCTGAGCGCCGACGACGACGAGTCGCCCGACGCCGAGATCCGACAGCACGGTCTCGAGGTTGGTGGCTTCGAACGAGTCGCCGTAGCGCTTCTCGATGAGCGGCTCGACCTCGCCCGGAACCAGCTCGGGGACGATCCGCCAGTCGTCGCTCCCCCGGGCCAGCTCGTCGTCGGAGTGCTGGACCCAGACCACGGGGACCCGTTCCCGCCGCGCCTTGTCGACCAGGCGGCCCATGTTCGCGACGACGGCATCCCGCTCGTGCGCGCCTTCGACCACGCCGTTCTGCACGTCCACGACGAGGAGTGCGGTGTTCGGCCGGTTCTCGAGTGTGGTCATGGTCGCTCCTCGCTCCAACATCCCGTCAGGAACTACGACGCACCGGCTCGACGGTCAACGTCCGGTGGCCCAACCGCCGTCGATGCGCAGGGTCTCACCGGTGACGAACGTCGCCCGTTCCAGGTAGAGGATCCCGTCGACGATGTCGCTGATGCGGCCGATCGGGTGACGCGCCGCGATGTCATCGTAGGACGCCGGGTCGTGCAATGGAGTCTCGATGACCCCCGGGGCGACCGCGTTGACCCGCACCCCGCGGGTCGCGTACTCGGCGGCGAGCGCGCGGGTGACGGCGTCGAGTCCACCCTTGGTGAGCGACGTCAGCGCGGAGGGCCGCTCACGGTCCGGTTGGTCCACGAGGCTGGTGGTGATGTTGACGATGTGGCCGCCGCCCTGGCTCACCATCGACGTGATGACGCGCTGCGTGATGTGGAAGAACCCCGCCAGGTTCACCGCCGTGATCGCGGCGAAGTCCTCGAGCGTGTACTCGGTGAACGGCTTGCCGATGAAGAGCCCCACGACGTTGATCAAGCTGTCGATCCGCCCGAAGCGATCGAGCGCCCGGTCCACGACGCGGGTCGCCGTCTCGGCTTCTGCGATGTCGCCCGGCACGGTGAGGTAGCCGGAGTCGTCGGAAGGTGGGATCGAACGGGAGGTGCCGACGACGGCATATCCGGCGCGACGGAACGCAGTCGCCACACCGGCGCCGATGCCTTGCGACGCGCCCGTGACGATCGCGACCCGCGGTGGCTCGGTCATCAGCAGCCCACTTCCGATCGGTCAGGAATTGGTCTGCACGTGTGGGGCCCGTGTGGTCTGCCCGACCTCGATCAGATGGCCGTCCGGGTCGCGGATGTAGCAGCGGATCTCGGTTTCGCGCTGTATCGGCGGCGTCAGGAAGTCGGCCCCGCGCGCGCTCCACTCCTGGTACACGGCCTCGATGTCCGCGACCCGGATGTTCAGGAAGCTGTTGACGCGATCCCGGTCGCGCGGTGTCTCGAGCGTGACCGTGGGCTTGTCGTCCGTCGGACCGCCACCGGAGTTGATGATGATCCAGCTGTTGGCGAGCGCGACGTACGACGGCTCCCCCACCGTGACCGTCTCACCGCCGAGCACCTCCGTGTAGAAGCGGCGCGAACGCTCGATGTCGTCGGACACGATGAAGTGCGCCAGCACGATCCCCTGAGCGGGCGCTGGAAATGCGGTCATCTGGCACCTTCGTCAGTTCTTCAGGAACGATGCCGGGCCGACGGTACTCATCCGGGGTGCAGCCATCCAGATCGGATCGGACCCGTGGAAGCACCCCCTTGGCGCGCCCAGGCAGGGGCTCGGGTCAGGTCAGGCGTCGGAGGAGCCACCAGAAGCAGAGGCCGATCAGCACCAGCGCGGCACCGACGAAGATGGCGGTCTCGGCCCACTGGAAGGTCCAGTATCGATCGGCGGGTTGGTAGGTCACCACGGTGCGGTAGTGGGCGCTGAGCCTGGTCACGCAGCGCCCGAGCGTGGCTTGGACGTCGCTCGGGACCCGACCGACGACCTTGCGGCTTGCATCGGGTGGCGGCGGACCGACGCCCAGGGTCGGGCAGGTCCGTGCGACCACGCTGCTGGACAGTGGGCGCCCGGCCGGATCCAGGATCCGCGTCGTGTAGACCCACGCGTTGGGCAGGCTCGGGGGCTCGGGCATGAGCTGCATTGGCCCGCCGTTGCTGCTCCCGAAGCCCATGGAGTTCGGGTCGAGCGCGCGACTGAGGTGCAGGGGGGATTCGAGCTTCGGTCGGACCCAGACCATGAAGGACAGCCGGACGAACACGAACACGCCGAGGGTGGCGGCCATGGCCGGCAAGGTGCGCCGGAGGAGGATCCCGGCGGTGACCCCGAGCGCGAAGGCGAGCGCCGCGTACCCGAGGGCGACGATGTCGCGTTGGTCGAAGACCCCGAACTGATTCGCGTTCAGGTGATCGAGGGGACCGAACCACCAGGTCACGCCCAGGCTCACGAGGCCGCAGGCCGCCACGGCGGCGACGCCGACCACCGCCAGCTTGACGGCCAGCCAGCGGGCGCGGGTCACGCTCTGGGTCCAGGCCAGCCGGTGGGTCCCGGTCTCCAGCTCGCGGGCGACCAGTGGCGCCCCCCAGAAAACGCCGACGACGGCGGGGATCACGGCGATCAGGAAGCCCAGCCAGGACTGAAGGACGTGGTACTTCGCAACGAGGACCCGGCCCGCGGTCTGGCAGTTGCCGTGGGCCGCACAGGTCGCCACGGTGGCGTCGTAGAGGTCGCGCAGCCGCAGACCGGTGACGAACAGGATCGCAGCGAGCACGGCCAAAACCCCGAGCGCGACCAGCGCCTGGGTGCGGAACTGGCGCCACGCCAGCCAGGTCATGTCCCCGCCTCCTGCAGGCGGCGGCGTCGGGATCGGTCGGCCCGCCCCATGTAGGCGAGCACGACGTCCTCCAGGCTGACCGGCTCGACCGACCAGGCCGGGTCCAGCACCGGGTGCTCGGTGCGGATCAGCAGCGACGTCTGTCGGTCGGTGTGGCTGGCCTCGATGATGTCCTGGTTGGCCGGCAGGCGGTCCTCGTCGCGCCGAGCTCCGACCAGGCGGCAGTGCGTCGCCAGCAGATCGTCGACCTCCCCGGCGACCTGCACCCGCGATCCGGCCAGGACCACCAGGTGGTCGCACACCCGCTCGAGGTCGCTGACCAGGTGCGACGACAGGACCACGCTGACCTCGCGGTCTGCCACCACCTCCATCAGATCGGCGAGGAAGTCCCGGCGAGCCAGTGGGTCGAGGCTGGCGACCGGTTCGTCGAGGACCAAGAGCTCGGGCCGCTTCGCGATGGCCACCGTGAGCGCGAGCTGCACCCGCTGGCCGCCCGAGAGCGAGCCGGCGCGCTGGCGGGGATCCATGCCGAGCTCCTCGATGCGGCTCCAGGCCAAGCCGTCGTCCCAGGTCGGGTTCAGATGCGACCCCAGCCGGAGGTGGTCCGCCACCCGCAGCCGCGCGTACGTCGGGGTGTCCTGGGCCACGAACCCGACTCGGCCGAGCTGGGTGGCATCGGCCGCCGGGCGTCGCCCAAGCACCAAGATCGTGCCCGCGCTCGGTTGCAGCAGCCCCACAGCCAGGTGCAGCAGCGTGGTCTTACCGGCTCCGTTGGAGCCGACCAAGCCGACCACGTGTCCAGCTGGGATCGCCAGCGTGCAGTCGCTCAGCGCCTGGTGCCGGCCGTAGCGCTTGGTCAGCCCGGTGGCTTCGAGAGCGTTGGTCACGCTACGCCCGGCTCGGCGGCGGCGCGAAAGCAGTCGTGGAAGAGATCCTCGATGCTCTCCTCGTCGAGCCCGGCCGATCGGGCATGGGCCAGCCAGCGTCGGAGCTCGGTCCGCAAGGGACCGTGCGCGGCCAGCGCGATGCCCAGGGACCCCGTCACGAACGTCCCCACGCCGGGGCGGGCGCCGACCAGGCCGGCGTGCTCGAGCTCGCGGTACGCCTTCAGCACGGTGTTGGGATTGATGGCCAGCTGGGCCACCACCTCCTTGACCGTCGGGAGCTGGTCGCCGTCGTGGATCAGGCCGAGTCTCAACGCGCGCCGCACCTGGTGGACGATCTGCAGGTAGGGCGAGACGCCCGAGTGGGTGTCCAGGTGGAACTCGATCACGCGAACCTCAATTCACTAGTTACCTAGATGAATATGTCTCTATGTTCGCATTCTTGTCAAGGACATCGCGGACCGCACGGCTTTCCCGCTGCGCGTGACGGCGACCTGGGACGTTGCCCGGGCCGGTACTCAAGCCCAGGCGCTCGACGTCGCCATCACCGCGGACCGCCGCGGGTACGCCGACCACGCATCGCTTCGTGGGCGCTGAGGGACTCGAACCCCCGACCACCGCCTTGTAAGGGCGGCGCTCTACCAACTGAGCTAAGCGCCCGAGGGGAGATCACGGTAGTCGCAGGTGGAGGGGCTACCCATCGCCGAGTGCCGCCACTCCGGCCACCTCGACCGGGGTCGTCGGTTCCCCTCCGCGGTCGGACTTGCCCCGCCGACGCATCCCCAGCGCGAGCAACCCGCCGGTGATCGCGGGGAGGAACGTGCCGATCCCCCGGTACGCCAGCGCGCCGGCGAGTGCGGGCGCGAGCGGCACGCCGTAGTGGTGGAGCACCGCGGGCATCGCGACCTCGGTGAGCCCCAGGCCCGCAGGCACGAACGGGACTGCGCTCGCGAGGATGCCCGCGCCGTACGCGAGGATCAGCTGGTCGAGGTTCGCGTGGACTCCGACTGCGATCAGCGCGGCCTCGAGGCACGCCATGTCCAGCAGCCACGCGCCGGCCGAGAGCATCAGGAGCAGGGTCTGGTTCCGCCGATCGCCGAGCACCGCGTCGCGGTCCGCGTACAACCGCTCCATCGTCTCCTGCCGGGTCTCCTGCGAGGGCGTCTCCCGCCAGAAGCACGCGTGGTGCCAGGCCGTGTTGAGCAGGGCAAGCGTGCGCTTGCTCGTGACGATGAAGCCGGCGAGGACGAGCGCGAGCACCAGCGCGATCGCGATCACGACGGCCGGCATCCGTTCGTCGTGGCGCACGTCCGCGAAGACCGTGGCCAGCAGGAGGTCGACGGCGAGGATCGTCAGGAGTGCGGCGTTGCTGAACCACTCCGAGAATCCCAGCGCGAACAACGCCCGCTGGCGGGGCAGGCCCTTCCGGTGCAGCTCCTGGACCCCGAGTGCCACGCCTTCGACCGGCGACGCCGGCGTGACGGCACCGAGGCCGTAGACCACGAGCGCGAGCTCGTACGCGGGGGCGAGCCGTACTTCCGGCGGCCCACCGGCCAGACGCCGGAGGTGCAGCGCGATGAACAGGAAGCTGAACGCCTCGAACCCGACGCCGAGCGCGATCCACTTCGGATCGGCATTCGACAGCGCGTCGAGCGCGGCGCCGATCCCGCCCGCGAGGTCGACCACGACGGCGAACGCCACGCCCGCGACGACCAGTCCCAGGAACCACCGGACCAGGCGAGCCCGTTGGCTGCCCGAACCCGGCGAACGCTCGGCCACCGCCATCCCTCAGATCCCGAGGATCGGCATCGGGATCGCGACATCCATGCGAGCAGTGTGCACGAAGGCGCAACCCCGGATCACGGCACGTCGATGCCCTCGGTCACGAATGCCAAGACGCCAACGGAACACCGATGACGCATTCCGAACAATTGGCCGCGGGCAGGCCGAGGCTCGAGGTCGGGGCGTCGGGGGGACAACGCCCCGACCCAGACCTGTGCCGTCACCTCGGCCCGCCCATACGCGGCGATCTTGGTGCCCGTCGCCTAGGCGGTCTGCTTCTCCGCCAGGACGTCCTGGACCCGGATCACCGGGGACAGGAGCGTGGGCGGGGCCACCTTGGGTGGCCTCCCCCGCTTGCGCTTCTGCGCGAGCACCTTCCCGTTCGCGAACAGCTCGCCGCCCCAGACGCCCCACGGCTCCCGCCGATCCAGCGCCGCCTCGAGGCACGCTTCCCTGACCTCGCAGCCACGGCAGAACGCCTTGGCCCGAGCGATGTCGTCGAGCTGCTCCGAGAAGAAGAGCTCCACCAGAGACGCAGACCCGTCGCGGCACAGAGCATCGGCCCGCCAGGGCTCTTCCTCTGCAATCTCGATCTCGATGGCGATCATCGCCTTGCCCTCTCTCTTTGGTCGTGCTCGGTACTCGGACTGGGTGGCGGCACTTCGTCGGAAATACAAAAAGGCCGCCGGGTTGCCCCGACGGCCTGGTGGTTTGCGGTAGCGGGTGGGCTACGGCGAGGTCACCGGGTGACGTCGGGGCCGGGGGGTCTTCGGGTCGTTGTTCATCCCGGTGTTCGGGAGAATCGACCACGAGCCCGGCTTCGGCGTGGCGTACGCACCGACCGAACGGACGCGCGCGACGCCGAAGGCTGCCTGGTGCTGGAGCTCGGCGTGACAATGCATCGTTCTGGCTTTCCCGGTCCTGGTCGCTGATGTTCGGTGACGCGGATGGATCACACCGTCGTGATTCAACGGCAAACTGTAGGCAATCAGACCCGGTGGGGCCCGTCAACCGATTATTCGGCGGGACCCGGCCCGAACCTGAGCCGGTCCCGAGCGGGCCGAAACAGACGGGGCGGGCCGCGGCGCTCAGCCGGCGCCGATGTCGGCGACCCGGGTGATCTCGAGCAGGGCGGCATGAACCGCCGGCGGGCCGGCCAGGATGTTGCCGCTGACCAGCCATTCCGCGGGATCACCGACCCAGTCGGTCACCACGCCGCCGGCCTCCCGGACCAGCAGCGCGCCCGCGGCCACGTCCCACGGCCCGAGGGCGAGCTCGAAGAACCCGTCGAACACACCGGCCGCGCTCCAGGCCAGGTCCAGGCTCGCCGCGCCGACCCGCCGCAGGTCCTCGACCGCCGAGAACGCCGCCCGGTAGACCGCGAGGTAGCCGTCGATCCACTCCTTGTGCCGGAACGGGAAGCCGGTCGCCGGGATCGCCTCGCTCGGCGCCCGCGAGCTGACCGAGAGCGGAACGCCGTTGCGCGTCGCGCCCCCGCCGAGTGACGCGCAGTACGTGTCACCCAACATCGGCGCGTGCACGACGCCGACGATCGGCTGCCCGTCGCGGACGAGTCCGATGGAGACGCCGACCGCAGGGAGTCCGTGCAGGAAGTTCGCGGTGCCGTCGAGCGGATCGACGAGCCACCCGAGCGACGCGCGCTCGCCGCCACTCTCCTCACCGAAGAACGCGATGTCGGGTTCATGCGCCGCCAACGCCTCGCGCACTGCGTTCTCGCTCGCGGTGTCCACGTCGCTGACCCAGTCACCCGGTGCCTTGGCCCGGATGTTGCTCGCACCGCCACCGAACCCGTCGAGCACGACCTGGCCGCCGATGCGCGCCGCGCCTTCCGCCACCTCGAGGAGGTGGGCGAGATCGAGATCGCTCACCCGGCCGCCGCGCGCAGGGCCTGGAGCAGCTGCGACGTTCCCGCCGCGACGAGCTTGCGCCGCGCGTTGGGATCGGCGATCCCCAACGGACGGTCCTCGCTGTCGACGATCTTCACCCCGGCCTCGGTGCAGATCAGCAGCGCCCCGAGGTAGTCCCACGGTGCGTGGACGCTCCCGGCATCGAAGTACCCGTCGAGCGCGCCGTACGCGACGTCGCAGAGCGCGAGCGCGCACGAGCCGAGTGCCCGGAACTGCTTCCAGGCCAGCATCCGCCCCGGCAGGTTGGAGATGCCGATGACCGAGTCCTCGACCCGCGTCGCGTTCGAGGGGACCAACGTCTGGCCGTCCCGCGTCGCACCACTCCCCGCGCAGCGCCCGGAAGGACGACCCGGTCGCGTGGTTGACCACGAGCGCCGCGAGCGGCCCCTCACGATCGAGCGCGCAGAGCGACGTTGCCCAGTACGGGATGTCGCGGGCCGCGTTGCTCGAGCCGTCGATCGGGTCGATGACCACTGTGACGGGCGCGTTCTCGGCCCCCGTGATGCCCGATTCCTCGCTCACCACGGTGATGGGGACGCGGTGCAGGATCTCGAGCGCAGCCTTGTCGGCGACGAGGTCGATCGCGTACTGGCCCGGTCGGTCGGTCCGCGCCCGCCGGTCGGCCCCGGTGATCGGCGCCACCGCATCGCGGATCGCGACCGCGGTCTTGTCGAACAGGGTGAGGAGAGATTCAGGCATGCGGCGGTGAGTCTCGCAGACCGCGCCGAGCGCGGCCGGGTCGGCTATCTGGGCAGGATCTCGACGATCGCGTTGTAGTCCGGGACTCCCGATTCCGGGTCCAGCCGCCCGCGGGGCAGCAACACGTTGCCCTCGGGGAAGAAGACCTGGACGTTGCCCGGCCGGATCGGGGCCAGGTGCACCCGGGCGTGGAGCTCGCCGTGCTCGGACCGCACCAGCACCGCGGCTCCCTCCTTCACTCCGAGCGACTCCGCGTCCGTCGCCCCGAGGAACAGCGCGTCCCGCCGGGCCCCGGTCAGGGGGTCCACCTCGGCGTAGACCATCGAGTTGAACTGCTTGCCCCGCCGCGTGCTGAGCACGAACGTCCCGGCCCCCCGGTCGCGCGGCGCGGGCACGACGGCCGAGAACTTCGCCCTGCCGTCGGCGGTGGGGAACACACCGTCCGCGCACAGCCGCTGGCCACCCCACTGGACCGCGTCCCCGAGCTTCTGCAGCTGCTCGACCCCCGCGTACGTCGGAACGACGCGCGCGATCTCGTCGCGCACCGCGTTCGCATCCGCGAACTCGAGCAGGTGCGCGCGGTCGGGCCGGACGCGCCGCCCGAGGTCGGCGAAGATCTCCCACTCGCTGCGCGCCTCGCCGATGCGCGGGCCGGGAATCTCCGGGCTGAACAGGACCCGGCGCTCCGTCGTGGTCTCGGTGCCCCCGCCCGGCTGCTCGTAGCGGGTGCACGCGGGCAGGAGGACGACGACCTCGCCCGGGTCCACCAGCATCTGGCTCGACATCACGATGTCCTGGTGCACCCGCACCGGGACCCGCTCGAGCGCGTCGCGCACGGAGTCCGGATCCGGCAGCACGTCGAGGAAGTTCCCCCCGCTGGAGTAGAGGACCTCCACGCTCCCTCGGGCGCCGGCTTCGACCATCGCGTCCGCGGTCATGCCTTCGCGGGCACCGATCGGGATCCCGTACGTCTCCGACAACGCCGCGGCGCTCGTCGCGTCGATCGAGATCCCGCCGGGGAACGCGGTCGCGTACGCACCCATCTCGGAGCCGCCCTGAACCCCCGAGTGGCCACGGATCGGCATGAGGCCCGCACCCTTGCGACCGACGTTGCCGCGGGCCAGGGCGAGGTTCACGATCGCGGTGACGTTGTCGACGCCGTTCGCGTGCTGGGTGATCCCCATCGACCAGACGAGCACCGCGGAGCTCGCGGCGCCGTACATGCGTGCGAACCTCGTCATGTCCTCGCGGGTCGCGCCCGACTCCGATTCGAGCGTCGCGAAGGACTCGGACTCGAGCTCCTGGAGCAGCTGGTCGAACCCGGTGGTGTGCTCCCGGACGAACCGGCGGTCGACACCGCCCTCGGCGAGCAGCACCTTCAGCACGCCGTTGAGGAACGCGATGTCCCCACCGGTGTGCACGCCGAAGAACTCGTCGGCCATCTTCGTGCCGAACATCGCGCTCTCGACGTTGCTCGGCACCCAGTAGTGGTCGAGCCCCGGCTCCCGCATCGGGTTGACCACCGCGACCTTGGCCCCGCGTTTGCGGGCGAGGAACAGGTACTTCATGAAGACCGGCTGCGCGTTCGCGACGTTGGCGCCGAACAGCACGATGAGATCGCTGTCGATCACGTCGGTGTACGAGCACGTCGTCGCCGCCACCCCGATGGTGCGCTTGAGCGCGGTCGTCGATGGCGAGTGGCAGACGCGCGCCGCGTTGTCCACGTTGTTCGTGCCGATCACACGCGTCATCTTCTGCGCGACGTAATAGACCTCGTTGGTGATGCCGCGGGCGGTGAGGTACAACGCGAACGCGTCAGGATCGTTGCGCCGGATGCGATCGGCGATGAGGTCCAGCGCCTCGTCCCACGAGACCCGGGTAAAGCCCGGCTCCCCGCGCCTGCGCACCATCGGATGCGGGAGCCGGCCGAGATCCCGGAGCTCCGCACCACTGAGCTTCCGGAGCTGCTCGACGTCACCGAGCACCGCCGGGTGGAGCGCCTTCATCGTATTGACTCGCAGCAGGTTCAGCCGGGTCGTGCACAGATGGACGCCGGAGATCGTCCAGTCGTGGAACCCCGCGACGCCGAGTGCGCAGCCGTCGCACACGCCCTTGCTCAGGATGCGCCACGCGTACGGCAGGTTCTTGCGGTTCTTCCAGACGATCTTCGCCATGTCGCCGTAGTGGTTCGGCTTCTGCTCCCCCATGCCGTAGGGCTTGAACCCGACCCAGAGGCTCTTGCGCGTCCCCTTCGGCGCCTTGATCTTCGCCGAACCCTTCCAGGCCATCAGTGCTCCACGTCGATCCGCTCGGGGTGCGCGTAGACGTTGCCGCGCCCGTCGCGCAGAAAGCCGACGAGCGTCTGCTCGAACCGCTCCGCAGTCGCGACGGCGAGGCTCGACGGTGCGGAGACTGCGCCGACGATCGGGATCCCGGCCACCGCGGCCTTCTGCACGATCTCGAAGCTCAACCGGCCCGAGACGATGAGCACGGAGCTCGAGAGGGGCAGCCGGCCGGCCATGACCGCGTTTCCGACCAGCTTGTCGACCGCGTTGTGGCGGCCGACGTCCTCGCGCAGGACCTGGAGCTCTCCGGTCGGCGAGAACAGGCCCGCCGCGTGGAGTCCGCCCGTCGCCTCGAACACCGCCTGGGACTCGCGCAACGTGTCCGGCATCGCCACCAGGGTCGACGCGGCGACGACCGGGCCGGTCGCGACGGGACCGCAGGTGACCGCGACCTCGTCGAGCGTGGTCTTGCCGCAGATGCCGCAGCTCGAGCTGGCCGCGACGACGCGCCGATGGTCACCGAGGTCCACCGGCCGCCGGGTCGCGACGGTCACGACGTTGTACTCCTGCTCCTGGCCCAGCTCGTCCGCCAGGCAGTAGCGGACCTCGGCGAGATCGCCCGCGCCCTGGAGCAACCCCTCGGTCCGGCACAGGCCGACCGCGAGCTCGAAGTCGTGGCCCGGGGTGCGCATCGTCACCGCGATCGGCTCGGCGTCCCGGCCGTGCCCGTGGACCCGGATCTCCATCGGCTCTTCGGTGACCAGTCGGTCCGGACGCTCGATCAGGCGGCGACCGTCGATGGCCCGCACGCGCACCGGCGTGACGGCACGGCGGGTCGACGCGGCGGTCATGCGTCGAGGCTACCGGGGCGTCGAATCCCCCACCTCGTGGCGTCCTCGGGGGTGTCGACGTCGACCAGCGCCCGCTCCTCGACGTCCTCGAGGCGGGTGACGTCCGTGCCGCGCAACAGCGACCGCAGGGACCGCTCGCCGTCCGCCAGCAGCGCCCGGGCCCGCTCGAGCGCGTCCGCGGAGTACCGCGCGCAGACCGGCTGCACCATCCCCCCGCGATCGACCGGGACCACCGTGCCGGTCCCTTCCCAGCCCGCGAGCCGCGCGAGGAGCGCCTCGGTCACGAACGGGAGGTCACACGCGACGAGGAGCACCGGACCCGTGCCGCCGACCGCATCGGCACCGGCAACGAGCGCGGCGAGCGGGCCGCGCCCCGGCGGGTCCTCGTCGACCCGGCGCAGGCTCGAGTAGCCCGGGCCGACCTCGACGACCGGGTCGCAGACGCGCAGCAACAGCCGGGCCGCGCGCGCGGCGACGGGTTCGCCGTCGACGAGGAGCGTCGCTTTCGGGACGCCCATGCGGGAGCTGGCGCCCCCGGTGAGCAGGAGCCCGGGGACCGGCACAGGGGGCGGTCAGCCTGCGTTGGCGGGGAGCGGCTCGTACGCCACGACTTCCCACGCTCGGGACCGGCGCAACAGGCGTACCTCGTTGTGCACGACGCTGCCGTCGCGCAGGGTGAGCCGGGTCGTGACCACCGCGGCGTCGCCCTTGCGGATCTCCTGTTCCGCCACAACCGATTCCACGAGGTGGCTGATGGCTGAGCCGTTGGCGTACGCGGCGCGCTTCGCGGCGATCCAGTCGGCCTTGCGCAGACCGTCGTGCATCTCCGTGCCCGAGAGGCGGTAGATGACGTCGAAGTCGAGCAGCTGCCAGGCGTGCTCGTAGCCCAGCGCGATGTCGATCGGCACGAGGCCGGGGTCCTTGGCCACGGCGACGATCACCGCGATGACGAGCAGGATCACCAGCACGAGGACGACGACTGGGATCACGCGGCGACCTCGTCGATCCGGCCCGCGAGGTCGAAGTCGAGCGCACTCAAGCCGCCGGCGTCATGGGTCGTCGAGCGCGACGTTCACCGTCCGCCAACGAATGTCGATGTCGGGGTGGTGGTTCGCCGCCTCGGCCAGGAACCCGACGCGCACGACGAACGCGATCGCCGCCGGGAAGTCGGCCCGCACGTACTCCTTGCGGATCTCGTCACCGACCCGCGACCACCCGTCGAGCGCCGCGAGCCGCCCGTTGATCGCGTCTTCGTCCAGTCGGTCCACCACGCCGCCAGTCTCGCGCCCCACCGCACCAGATCCCCACCCGCCCCCCAACCTCGTTTCGGCGTGAGTTCGCGCCGCCCTGGCGACTCAAAGTCACGCCGAAACGGCACAAGCTGGATCAGGCAGCGGCGGGTTGGACCGGGCGGGGCGGGACGGTGGCGGGGACGGACTCGGCGTAGAGGTCGTGGGGATCGACCACGGACGCCGGCTGGTCGCGGCGGACCCGCCACAGGGTCAGGAGCCCGCCCGCGATCGGGACGGCCGCGAACGCGACCCCGGCGACCTGGACCCCGACCGCGGCCGCGACGAGACCGACGATCGGCAGCGCGACCAGACTGCCGCCGCTGTTGATCGTGCCGTCGAGCGCCATGACCCGGCCGTGGGCCTCCACCGGCGCGGCGCGCTGCATCAACGTCCGGGCCGGAACGACGAAGAACGACGTCACGCAACCCCACACGCCGATCCCGATGAAGGCCACCACCGGGACCGCCGTGCCGATGTACAGCATCGCGGCAACGCCCGACGCGGCCGCCGCGACCGCGGCGACCCGGACGCGCGCGATCCGCTCACCGAAGCGCGTGACGATCAGGGTCGTGCCGAGCAGCCCGACGCCGAACGTCGCCTGCAGCAGGGCCAGCATCGTCGGTGAGCCGTGGAGGACATCGCGGACGTAGACCGGCTCGATCACGAGGAACGCGCCCCAGATGATGTAGACGCAACCCGACATCCCGAGCAGCAGACGGAGCCGGGGCCGGCGCCGCACCACCCGGAATCCCTCCCGGATGTCGTCTGCGACCGAGGCGCCGGCCCGCGTGACGGCCAGCGCACCGATCGTGATCGGGATGAGCACCAGGACGCCGATGACGTACGTGAGCGCGTCGATGACGAACGCACCCTCGACGCCGATGAGCCCGATCGCGACTGCGGCCACCACCGGTCCGACGACGATCGCCGACTGCGACGCCGCGCCGAGCACCGCGTTGGCCTCGACCAGCTGGTCGTCCGAGACGAGCCGCGGCGGCAACGCCCGGAGAGCGGGGTCCGAGAACGCGCTCGTGAACCCGTGCAGCGTCGCGAGCGCGACGAGCATGGGGAACGACCCGGCCAGCAGGAACGTCAACGACACGACGGCCGCGAGCGCGTCGGCGATCATCAGCACCCGCTTGGGGCCCATCCGATCGATGGGGATGCCCGCGAGCGGACCGAGCAGGACCGGCGGCAGCGCCCACGCCAGGCCCAGGAGCGCGATCGCGCCGGGACCGGCGTCGAACCGGAAGCTCGCGAAGCCCCAGAGCGCGACGATCGCGCACCAGCTGCCGATGCCATTGACGGCTTGGCCCGCGACAAGGAGCGCGATCCGACGATCGCGGAGGAGCTGCATGGCTCCCACGTTACCGACGCGACCGGCCCGATCCGCCCGAATTACGGGCTCTGGGACGCACGTCACGTGCCCGTCTCGCGCCATCTCGTCGTACCATGACGCCATGACTTGTCCGTCCTGCGGAAGCGCAGCTCCGGCTGACGCGCGCTTCTGCCCTGCGTGCGGACACAGCCTCGTGGCCCGGCCCGACGAACGCCGGGTCGCGACCGTCCTCTTCGCCGACCTCGTCGGCTTCACCTCCCTCTCGGAGACCGCCGACCCGGAGCACATCAAGAACCTCGTCGACCGGTGCTTCGAGCGGCTGGCCACGGAGGTCACGACCTTCGGCGGGCAGGTCGACAAGGTGATCGGCGACGCACTCGTCGCGCTGTTCGGTGCGCCGGTCGCGCACGAGGACGACGCGGAACGAGCCGTGCGCGCCGCACTCCGCATGCAGGAACGTCTCGCGGAGATGCGCGAAGAGGTCGGGATGGACGTCCACCTCCGCATCGGGATCAACACGGGTGAGGTCCTCGTCGGCGCGCTGCGCGCCGGTGGGGACTACACGGCCATGGGCGACGTCGTGAACACCGCGAGCCGGCTGCAGCAGATCGCCGGTCCGGACCAGGTGGTCGTCGGAGCCGCGACGCACGCCACGGCGCTGCGCGGGGTGCACTACGAGCCGCTCGGCCCGATCACCGTGAAGGGCCGTGAGGAGCCGGTCGCGGCATGGCGGGCACTCGCGGCGCTTGCTCCTCCCGGTCATCGGCACCGACGGGTCGAGACGCCGATCGTCGGGCGCGAGAGCGAGATCGCGGTGCTCCGCGCCGCCCTCTCCACCGCCGCCACCCGCCCGCGCGCGCACCTCGTGATCGTCACGGGCGAGGCGGGTGTCGGCAAGACCCGGCTCGCGAGCGAGCTCGGCCAGATCGCCGAGTGCGAGCACCGCGCGCGGGTCTTGAACGGCCAGTGCATCCCGTACGGCGAGACCAACGTGTGGTGGCCGATCGCGGCGATGGTCGCGGAAGCCTGCGAGGTCGACCTCACCGATCCCGACGCGCAGGTCCCGGCCTGCACCCGCAGCGCGGTGCGCGCGGTGTTGGGCTTCGACGACGACGATCCCGAGGTCGGTCGCATCACCGAGGGTCTCCTCTACCTGATGCGCGAAGGCGGCCCCGGCGAAGGCGTCGACCCCACCCGGGCACGTGAGGAGGCGCTGCGCGCCGCACTCGCGTTCTTCGCCGGTCTGGCCGCCCGTCAGCCCATTGTCTTCGTGCTCTCCGACCTGCACTGGGGCGACGATGCCGTCCTGGAGTTCCTCCCCCGGTTGCTCACACACCTGGCCGCGCAGCCGGTCGTCCTCGTCGGCACCACCCGGCCCGAGCTCACCGATCGCTGGTCGCCTCCGGCGGGCCGCCACAACACCGTGTACGTCAACCTGGACCCGCTCGCGAGCGAGGACACCACGATCCTCCTGCACTCGCTGCTCCCCGATGCCGACGACGAGCTCGTCTCGATCCTGCGCGACCGCAGCGGCGGCAACCCCTTCTTCATCGAAGAGCTGGTCGCGATGTTGGGCGAAGGCGAGAGCCCGGCGACGGACAGCGCCCGCGAGCTGCCGGCCACGCTGCACGGGCTGCTGGCCGCGCGCCTCGACCGGCTCGACCCGCTCGACCGGGTCACGCTCGAGGACGCCGCCGTGATCGGCAACGCCGGCCCCCTGGATCTCGTGCGCGCGCTGGCGGTCGGACGCAACACCGATGCCGATCCCCCGCTCACCCGCCTCGCCGAGAAGGACCTGCTCGAGCTCGTGGACGACGAGTTCCGGTTCCGCAACGAGCTCACCCGTGACGTCGCGTACGGGACGCTCACCAAGGCCGAGCGGGCCCGGCGCCATGGCACGGTCGCGAAGCTGATCGCCGAGGATGCCGAAGCCAACGACCGGATCGAAGAGGTGCTGGACCGGCTCGGCTACCACTTCAACCTCGCCGCGGCGCTGATGGCGGAGCTGGGTGCGATCGACGGCCTGCCCAGCGGCATGATCCCGGCCGGCGTGCGCTTCCTGCGGCGGGCCGCCGCCCAGGCCGAGCGCCACGACGACTGGGCGACCGCGGACAAGTACCTGAGCCACGCGATCCCTCTCGCCGACCCCGGGGACCGCGAAGCGCAGATGTCACTGCGGCTCGCCCGCGCAGGGCGCGCGCCGAGCTGCGCGACTGCGCGGGGGCCCGCCACGACCTCAGTGCCGTGCAAGCCGTGGCCGAGGCGCTCGACGATGCGGACGCGCTGGCCACCGCACAGACGGTGCTCGGCGACGTCCTCTTCAAGGAGGGCGACCTGGCCGGCTCGGCCAAGACCCTCGACGAAGCCGTCGAGCGCTGGCGTGACCTCGACAACCCGCTCGGTCTCGGTGACGCGCTCCGCTACCGCGGCATGACCGACCTCTTCGGCGGCACGCCCGAGCGCGCCGCGGTGTTCATCGACGAGGCGTTGGAGATCTTCCGGTCGATCGGCCATCGCCGCGGTGAGGCGTGGGCCCTGCAGAACCTGGCGTGGATCGCCTTCGTCCGCGGCGACTCCGACGAGGCCGAGCGGCGCCTCGACGCGTCCGCCAGCGCGTTCGGCGAGCTCGGCGACTGGGGTGGCCTGAGCTGGGCGCTCGGCCTGCTCGCGTGGGTGCGGTTCACCCAGGGCCGGCTCGACGAGGCCACCCTGCTGGCCGAGCGGATCCTGCAGGAGGCGACCGAGCTCGGGAACCGGTGGGCCGGCGCGATCATGAAGGTGCTCCTCGCCAACGTGACGTACTGGCGCGGCAACCCGGGCCAGGCCATCACGTACTCGACGCAGGCGCGAGCGGTCTTCCAGACCCTCGGCGACGCATGGGGCGAGCTGCAGTCGCTCGCGCCGGCCGCGCTCGCGCTCAACTCGATGCTCCGCACCTCCGACGCCCGCGCCGTCGTGAACGAAGCGGAGGACGTGGCCCAGCGCGTGCCGGACCTGGTCATGGCCCAGATCCCGACGCTGCTGCCGCGCGTCCCTCGCGATCCAGAGTGGGGATCCCTACGGCTATGCGCTCGCCGCGGAGCTGGTCCAGGTCGGTCGGACCGGTGAGCCCTTCATGAACGACGAGCAGCACGCGCTCTGGGGCATCGCCCAGCTGCAGCACGGTGACGTGGCCGGTGCCGTCGAGACCCTCCGGGCCGCGCGCGCCAGAGCACTGAGCCGGGGGCCGATCGCCGCGGCGAACGTCGTGCTCGCGGCCGCGCTCGTCGCCGACGGCCAACCCGATGCCGCCCTCAAGATCTGCGCGGAGGCCGACGACCTCGTCGTGACCTTCGTCGACCGCTACCGGCTCGAGCTCGCCCGCGGCTTCGCGCTCCATCGCACCGGTGCTGCCGACGAGGCCCGCGCGGCACTGGACCGCGCGGCCGAGCTGGTCGACGCGACGAGCTCGCCCCTCGACCAGTTCATCGTCCGGCTCGCGCGGGCCGCTCTCGACCGAGAGGCGCCGGTCGACGAGCAACGGTCGATCGGCTGGGAGACCGCGTTCGCGCTCATGGCCGGCACCCCCGGGTAGGGCTACTCCCCGACGGTCGCGTCGGGATCCGGGTCTCCGCCGTCGACGCCGAGATGGAGGCGGAGCAGGAAGAAGTGGCCGAGGGGGCCGATGCCGAACGCGAAGAGCAGGGTGCCGACGCCCACGTCACCGCCGAGCAGCCAGCCGAAGAACAGCGCGGTGAGCTCGAGCAGCGTGCGCACGAGCCAGAGCGGATAGCCCTTCGCCGCGATGCCGGTCATCAGGCCGTCCCTGGGCCCGGGCCCGAGCCCTGCACCGATGTACAGGCCGACCCCGAACGCGATGATCAGGATCCCGACGAGCATGTACGCCCAGCGCAACGCGAGCGTGTGCGGATCCGGCGACCAGTCGATGAAGCGGTCGACGATCAGGCCGACGGTCAGGGTGTTGATCACGGTGCCGATCCCGAAGCGCTGACCCAGTGGGATCCAGAGGAACAGCACCAGGATCCCCAGCAGGATCACCACGGTGCCGAAGCTCAGACCGGTGTGATCCGAGATCCCCTGGTGCAGCACGTCGTACGGGCTCACCCCGAGGCGCGCCTCGACCATCATCCCGATCCCGATCCCCGAGCGCGACGATGCCGAGGAGCAGGCGCGGCAGTCGCCGGCGCAGCTCGGCCGGTCCGGGGAAGCCGAGGACGGTGAGGTCCGGGTTGCCGGCGTTGGCGCGCTCGCGCCGGGTGCTCATCGAGCGAGTCTCAGGAACGACGCCGAGTCGCGGTCGAGGTACACGATCGCCTGCGCGGTCTCCTGCAGGATCGACGCGGGACAGGCGGTGCTCACCGGGCCCTCCAGCGCGGCGCGCACCGCGGACGCCTTGCGCGCCTCGGGCACGATCGCCAGGACGGTGCCCGCCGCGAGCAGCGTGGGGATCGTCACCGTCATCGCGTACGGCGGCACGGAGTCGACGGTCGCGAAGTGACCCTCCCCCACCTGCTGTCCCTTGCAGGTGTCGTCGAGCGCGACGATCTTCACCGTCCGGGGATCGTCGAAGTCGGCGACGGGCGGGTCGTTGAACGCGAGGTGCCCGTTCTCACCGATGCCCAGGCAACAGAGATCGAGGGGGTGGTCCGCGATGAGCGCGCCGTAGCGACGGCACTCGGCCTCGGGATCGTCGGCGGCACCGTCCAGGTAGTGGAACGCACCCGGGTGCACCCGGGTCACCACCCGCTCGCGCATGTAGCGGGCGAAGCCGGCCGGATGCTCGGGCGGGATCCCGATGTACTCGTCCATGTGGAACCCGGTGACCCGGTCCCACTCGATGCCCGGCATCGACGCCAGCCGGTCCAGGAACGCGAGCTGCGACGTCCCGGTGGCCAGCATGACGTTGGCCGTGCCGCGGGCTTCGATGCTCGCGGTGATCGCGCCCGCAGCCGCCGCGGCCGCGTCGTGCGCCAGCGCCTCGATGCTCGCCTCGACCACCACCATGCAGGCGAGCGGCTGGCTCATGCGAACTGCGGGAGCCAGGCTGCCGTCGCGTCCAGCAGCTCGTCGGTCATCGATTGCAGCTGGTCCCAGTCGATGCGCGACGCCAGCGGGTCGGCCAACATCGCCTCGAACACCAGCTCGCGGTTCCCGGTGAGTGCCGCTTCCACCGTGAGCTCCTGCGAGCCGGACACCCGGCGCAGGTGCGCGGCGAGCCCCGGCGGGCACTCGGCCCGGTCCCGGCCGCGCACGCCCGCACCGTCGACGGTGCAGACGCTCTCGACCACGACATCCATCGGCAGGTCCGGGCACTGGCCCGTGTTCGGGATGTTGAGCGGGAAGTCGCGCGGCTTGTCGCGCAGCATGGAGTCGATCAGCGGCGCCACGAGCTCGCCCGACGGGAACGTCGGCACCTCGGGGGCCTCGATGAGCGCCTCGAGGTCGGCCACGTGACCGGCCTGGCTCTTCTCGCGGTCCTCGATCGTGGTGATGTTCACACCCCAGCGGTCGCCCCAGCCGGACTGCTCGGTGAGGAAGCCGGGAAAGAACTCGGCCAGGTGGCGATCGCCCGCCGCGGGCAGGACGCCGAACCGGTCGAACAGCTCGAGCTTGAGCTGGTTGTGCTCGAGCAGATCGCCGCGGGTCCACTGCCCGCCCGGACCCGCGCTCGGCGTCCCGAAGTCCTCGGGCAGGTCGAACGCGAGCGGCGCACCGACCTGGTTCGGGTCGGCGATGACCTCCCGCAGCGCGTCGAAGCCGTTGCGGCCCTCGATGTCGAAGGCGGTGATGACGGGCAGGTGGTTCACCCCGGTCACCTCGAGGTTGATGGACCGGAAGTCCGCGCCGAGCAGCAGCGAGAGCGTGAACCGGGTGAGCGTGAGCTCGTGGCACAGCCCGATCGTCTTGATCGGCGTCTCCCGGGTGATCGCCCGGCACAGCGCGGTCATCGGGTTGGTCAGGTTCAGCAGCCACGCATCGGGACAGATCTCCTGCATGTCACGGGCGATGCCGACCAGCACCGGGACGTTGCGCAGCGTGCGGTTGATCCCACCCGGCCCGACGGTGTCGCCGACGCTCTGCCTGATCCCATAGCGCTCGGGGATCTCGAGGTCGTGGCGCATGCTGGTGAAGCCGCCGGTCGAGATCGACACGACGACGAAGTCCGCGCCTTCGAGCGCGCGACGCTGATCGGTCGTGCTCGTGACCGAGAGACCGATGTCGCGCAGCGACGCGATCCGCTCGACCCACTTGCTCATGAGCGGGAGCGGCTCCGGGTCGATGTCCTGGAGCACGATCTCGGCGTCCTGGAGCGACGGCGTGTTCGCCAGGTCGATGAGCAGCTTCGGCACCCACTGGTAGCTGCCGCCTCCGATGATCACGATGCGCGGTGGCAATGGTGCTCCTCTCGCGTTGGGTCGGGGTCCGTCACCTGAGGGCGACGGCCACCTCGATCTCGACCGCCCCGCCACGCGGAAGCGCAGCGACGCCAATGGCAGAACGGGAGTGACGGCCGGCGTGACCGAAGACGTCGGCGAGCAGGCGGCTCGCGCCGTCGATGACCGCGGGCTGCTCGAGGAAGTCGGGCGCACACGCGACGAAGCCGAGGACCGTCAGCACCCGCTCGATCCGATCGAGTCCGCCGAGCTCCGCGTGCAGCACCGACAGCGCGTTGAGCGCGCACCAGCGCGCGGCTTCGGCGCCCTGCTCGATCGTCAGCCCCGCGCCGAGCTTGCCCGGGTGCACGAGCATGCCCGACTCGTCGCGTGGGAGCTGGCCCGACGTGCGCGCCACGCCGCCGTGGACCACCACCGCGTCGAGTGGATCGTGCGGCGGGTACGGGCCGGGCAGCGTGAGGTGGAGCTCGACGAGACGGGCTTCGACAGTCATGGGGTGGTCCGATCCAGCCAGTGGTCGAGGAAGGCACCGACCTGCTCGCCGTGCCACATGTGCTCACCGTCGAACACGTCGTGGACCAACGCGTCGTCGGGTGCATCGAGTGACCGGTACAGGCTGCGGAGCTGCGTCGACGGTCGCCCGCGCGGCATCCTCGGGAAAGAGGAGATCCTCGCGCCCGGTCTCGACCAGCAGCGGCCGGGCGCGATCAGCGCGGCGACATCGACGTGCTCGATCGACCCGAGCATCCCGGCCATGACCTGGGAGCCACACATGTTCCACGGCATTCGGTGCGCGGTCTTCCACGACGAGAGGTAGGCGCTCACGACCGCGGCCCGCACCCGGTCGTCGATCGCGGCGAGGAACAGCGACATCGTCGCGCCGTAGGAGAAGCCGACCACGCCGAGCCGGCTCTCGTCCACGAGCTCGGTGCTCACCCAGGACGTCGAGGCCCCGTTGCAGGTCCCAGAGGTTCTGCGCGAGCGGATTGAGCCCGGCCATCACCGCGTGCACCAGGTTCACGTCGCAGTGGTACCTGTCCTCGGGTTGCCAGTCCGCGCGTTCACCGAAGCAGCGGAGGTCGGGCGCGAGCACCACGTAGCCCCGCTCGGCGAGCGTGTGCGCGTAGTCACCGTGATGCGAGGCGTACGCCTCCCGAACCGCCGGGGTGTCGATCCCGCAGACCTCGTCCTTGCCCGGGCCGTGACCGTGCACGGCGAGCACCGCGGGCCCGGGCTCGCGCCGCTCGTTCGGCACGAGGAGGTACGCCGGGACGCTCATCGTCGCCTCGGCGTCGAAGATGACGCGGTCCCGCCGGTACGACCCGCAGTCGTTCGAGTCGATCACCTCGAGATCGAGCGGGACCGGCCCGGGTGTCGGGACCGAGCAAGCCGCTCAGGCGGTGCCGGACGCGCCCGCGCCACGGACCGAGCGCGTCGACCGACTCCGGGAACGGATCGTCCTGCTCCACTGCCGCGAGCTGGAGCTGCCACTGGGCCCACGGCGAGAGGTTCCTCGTGCGTCGGGCCGGCTCCGCGTCAGCTGCCGGCATCGAGCGCCCACTGCGAGTCCGCCGGACAGGTGACGGAGGTACGCCGGGCTCTCCCACGCGCCGGGGAAGTGCCCGAGGCTGGTCGAGAACGTCCGGCCCCGGCCCTCGTCGAAGCACCACGAGAGCGGGAAGCCGAAGGCCGGGATGGCCGGCGCCGGGCGCCTGCAGATCCAGGCTCCGAGGGTGGCACCCGGAGCAGGATCTGCGCGTCGTCCCTGCAGGTCGCGGAACTGGTACACCTCGTCGTACCAGCGCCAGGTGGGGCCGAGGTGCGCCGTGGCCGGATGGCCCGGGTCCGTCACCTCGAGGTCCACCGTCTCCGTCCAGGGGTGGCCGTCGAAGCGCGCGCCGACGATGCGCCCGTAGTCGTTCCAGCCGTAGCAGGAATCGGTCGCGGAGTGGATGGCCAGGACCGCCAGGTCGCCGGTCGCGCAGCCGTTCGACGATCGTCGTGCGTTGCCGCGTCGGACCACGGCGTCTCGCCGATCGTGAAGAGCGCGAGCACCCGGGCGCCGGCCAGCTCGGCGTCGGGCAGCGTGCGGACGTCGTCGACCCGCCGGCTCGCGAGGTCGTGGATGCCCGCGATCTGCGCGACGCCCGACCGCGGCCTGGTCCAGCACGCCGTGCACGCCCGCGGGACCGTCCACGTAGGGCGCGACCTGCGTGACGAAGAGGAGCTCGGAACCTGACACGAGCGTCACCGTACGGAGGGCCGCTGGTAGCGTCAAGATCGGTGCCCGCACGGGCGGGCGCAACTCGGCCCGGGGGGCGCGGAATGCAGGTCGGATTCATCGGGCTCGGGGCGATGGGGCTCCCGATGGCGCGACACATCGTCGACGCGGGCCATGACCTCACGGTGGCGTCGAGGAGTCGGGGACCGATCGACGCGGCGGTGGCCTTCGGCGCGCGCGAAGGCGCCGACCCGGCCGACGGTCGTGGCGGCGAGCGAGATCACGATCCTCTGCCTGCCGAGCTCACCGCAGGTGGTCGAGGTGCTCGACGCGGCGATCACGGAGCTCGGGCCGGGGAAGATCGTGGTCGACACCTCGACCATCAGCCCGGACGTCGAGCGCGAGCAGCACGAACGGGTGATCGCGACGGGGGCCGGGTATCTGGAGGCCCCGCTCTCGGGCGGGACCGCCGGCGCGCAGCAAGGGTGCGCTGACGCTGATGGTCGGGGGCGAGGCGTCGACGCTCGACGCCGCCCGGCCCGCACTGGAGCCGTTCGCAGGGCTCGTCGTGCACGTCGGGGGCCCGGGGATGGGCCAGGTCGTGAAGCTGTGCAACAACCTCATCTACGCGGCACAGATGCTCGCGGTGTCCGAAGCCACGGTGATGGCCCAGGACGCGGGCGTCGAGCTCGGCCAGCTCTACGAGATCCTCACCCACGCGACCGGCGACTGCGTCGCCGTGCGGACCCGGCTCCCGGCCGAAGGCGTCGTCCCGGACAGCCCCGCGTCGAACGGTTGGGCCCCCGGGTTCATGACCGACCTCATGGCCAAGGACCTCGACCTCGCGATCGACTACGCCGCGCGCTGCCGGCGTCCCGCTGTTCACCTCCGGGATCGTGCGCCAGATCCTCGGCGCGACGAGCGCGGCCGGGTTCGGCCGGGAAGACTTCTCGGCCATGGCCAAGGTGGTGCGGACGCTGGCTGCGGGGTGACGGTCCTCACGCTCGACCTCGGGACCGGCGCGACCAAGGCGGCGCTCTGGGGCGACGACGGTCTCGTCGCCATCACGCGAGCCGAGGTCACGACGGCCCACCCGCAGCCGGGCTGGGCGGAGCAGGACCCGGAGGACTGGTGGCTCGCGGTCGTCGACGCGTGCGCGCAGCTGCGCAACGAGGCGCGGGCCGAGTACGACGGGATCGAGTCGGTCGGGTTCTCGGCCGCACGCGAGACGTTCGCCGGGTTCGACGACGAGCTGCGCCCGATCGGGCCCGGCATCCTCTGGTCCGACCAGCGTGGCGCGGCCGCCGTCCTGCACTTCGGCGACCCCGACGAGTTCCGCGCCCGGACCGGCGTGGTGCTCAACGCCGCGTGCTGCGCGGCGAAGATCGCGTGGGTCACCGACCACGAGCCCGAAGCGTTCGCGGCGGCCCGGTGGATCCTCGCGCCACGCGACTTCGTCATCGCACGGCTCACCGGCGTCGTGCTGACGGACGACACGTTGGCCTCGCGCACCGGCCTGTACGGGCTCGACGGCGTGCTCGGCGTGGCGGACTCGATCGCGACCAAGCTTCCCGACGTCGCGCCGGCGGCGAGCCTCGTGCCGGCCTTCGATGCGGCCCGGATCCACGGACCGGACGACCTCGCCCTCCCCCGCGGGGTGCAGATCGTCATCGGCGGCGGGGACCGGGCGTGCGAGGTCCTCGGGCGCGGGCGCGCACGCGGGCGCCCCGATGGTCTCGTGGGGCACCACCGCGAACGTCTCGGTGCCGCATGCCGGCCCGATCGGCGAGCTACCCGGCGTGGCCGCCGTGTCGCTCGGCGCGCTCGGCGGGTTCATCGTCGAGGCCGGCCTCTCGGCCGCCGGCGCTGCGCTCGACTGGCTGGCGCGCATCACCGGCCGCCCATCCGAGGTCCTGCTCACCGAGGCGGCCGCATCCCCGCCCGGCGCGAACGGGGTCGTCGCGCTCCCCTGGCTCCACGGTGCCCGCGGGCCGTGGTGGCAGCCCGACGCGCACGCTGCGTTCGCCGGGCTCACCGGCGCGACCGGTCCGGGCGAGCTCGCGCGATCGGTCGTCGAATCCGTGGCCCGACGACGTGCAGCGCTGCCTGGAGCTCATCGCGCCCGACGCGAGCCGAGCTGGTGCTCGCGGGCGGCGGCGCGAAGAGCCAGCTCTGGCGCGACGTGCTCGCCGCGACGAGCGGGCGTCCACTCGTGCGGCGGGCGGTGGACGACGCCGCGTCCGCGGGCGCACGGGTCGTCGTCGGGGCCGCGACGGGTGCGCCCGTCGATCTCGAGCTGGTGAACCCCGTCGTCGCCCGGGACGAACCCGATCCCGACCTGCGCGACCGCTACCGGGATGCCCGTCGGGCATCCGACGCCTTCGCCCGGGCGATGCTCGACCTGGCCTGAAATTGGTCGGGGCGGCGCTCCTACGAACGGCCTCACCGCCTCGTAGATGCGCCGCCCAGACCTGGGGGGTATTGACGGCCAACCCTGCCCTGCCCTTGCAGCCCTCACGACCAGGGTCGCCGTCAGACCCGGATACAAACGCACTCGGCTTGAGCGTCGCTTGAGAAACGGCGCAGTGCGACGTGAACCCCGTGTTCACCGGTGGATTCGACCCCTACAATCAGGGCACGCAGGCCGTCTCCTCCCCGCCACCGGCGCGTCAGGAACGGGCAGGAAGGGCAGCCGTGGAGTTCGGCATCCTGGGGCCACTCGAGATCGACGTCGCGGGGACCGGGACCCTCAAGGGCCCGAAGCCACGAGGCCTCCTCGCGCTGCTCCTCCTCCAGCCCCAGACGTTGGTGTCCCCGGAGCGGCTCGTCGACGACCTGTGGGAGGGCGATCCGCCGGCGTCGGCCGCCAACACGCTGCAGACCTACGTGCATCACATCCGCAAGGCGATCGGCGTCGACGCGCTGCTGACCCGGCCCGGGGGCTACGTGCTCGCCGTCGACCCGGACCAGATCGACGCCCGTCGCTTCGAGCGCATCGTGCGAGCCGTCGCCGAGGATCCGGCCGTCGAGCCGCTCGCACGCGGCGACCGAGCTGCGGACGGCGTTCGAGCTTGTGGCGTGGTGAAGCACTGGTCGAGTTCGCCGACGCGTCGTGGGCCACCGGCGAGATCGCACGGCTCGCGGGCCTGCAGCTCTGGGCGATCGAGGCGAGGATCGATGCCGAACTCGCCCTCGGCCGCCACGCCGCACTGCTGCCGGAGCTCGAGTCCCTCGTGGGCGTCTACCCGCTGCGCGAGCGGTTCTGGGGTCAGCTCATGCTGGCGTTGTACCGGAGCGGACGTCAGGCCGAGGCGCTGAGGGCGTACCGCCAGCTGCACACGCTCCTCGACGAGGAGCTGGGCATCCGGCCCGAGCACCGACCTCGTCAACATGGAACGGTCGATGCTGCTCCAGGAGACGACGCTCGACCTTCCGCTCCCGACCCGCGTCGCGAGCGCGGGCGACGGCCTCGCCACTGACGAGGCGTTCGCCGCGGAAGCGACCCGAGGCCGGACGTCGGTGCTTCCGGTCGCGCTGGAGTCGGTGTTGGACACCCCGTTCGTCGGCCGGAGCACCGAGATCGACTGGTACGTCCCCGACGATCTCGACGGCCTCCGCGCGGTGCTCGTCGCGGGCGAGGCCGGCATCGGCAAGACCCGCTTCGCCGCGGAGCTGGGCCGGCGGGCCGCGCAGGCGCGCATCCCCGTCCTCTACGGGCGGTGCCAGCGCGCGCTCGGGGTGCCGTACGAGCCCTGGATCGAGGCGTTGCAGTGCCTCGCGGAGACCACGCCGACCGGACGCTGGAACGACTGGGTGTCGAGCCGCCCGTCGCTCGCCCGGTTGCTGCCCGATCTCGTGGCCGGCGCACCCGACCGGCCCGACGCCGATCCCGACGCCGAGCGCTACCGGCTCTTCGAAGCGGTCACGGATCTGATCGGCGACGCGGCCGGCGCACGTGGTGCGGTGATCGTGCTGGACGACCTGCACTGGGCCGACGAGCCGACCCTGCTCCTGTTGCGTCACCTGCTGGTGGTCGCGCGGCCCGAACGGGTCCTGGTCGTCGCCGCCTACCGTGACACGGATCTCCTCGGCGCCGCGGCGCTCACCGAGACCCTCGCCGATCTCCGCCGCGTCCAAGGGCTCGAATGGCTCACGCTCTCCGGCCTCGGCGAAGGCGAGGTCAGCGAGCTCATCACTGCGCTCACCGAAGAGCACGACGTCTCGAAGCTCGCCCGGGCGGTGCGCGACGAGACCGACGGCAACCCGTTCTTCGTCGTCGAGGTGGTCCGCCACCTCACCGAGACCGGCGGCCTCGTCGACCCGGACCTGGCCCCCGGCGACGTGCGCGACCTCCCACCGAGCGTGCGCGAGGTCGTCAGCCAGCGGGTCCGCGCCCTCGGGGTCGATGTCGCGGACATGCTCTCGACGGCCGCGATCATCGGTGTGCAGTTCGAGCTGGACGTGCTCGCCGACGTGCTCGACCGGGAACCGGAGGCGCTCGTCGACTCGCTCGACATCGCAGTGCGGGCCCGGGTCCTGCGCGAGGTCGGCGCGGACCACTACGAGTTCGCGCACGCGCTCGCCCAACACACGTTGGCCGGAGACCTCAGCGCGACGCGGCGCCGAGAGCTGCACCGGCGCATCGCCCGGGTCCTCGAGGCGAAGCGCGGCGAGGCGACGAGCGCGGGCGAGATCGCGGACCACCTGCTGCGGGCCGATCCGGCGTCACCCGATCCCCGCGTCCTCGAATACATGCGAATCGCGGGCGCGCGCGCCTGGGTCAGCTCGCACCGGGCGATGCCTGCCGGTGGTTCAACGAAGCGCTCCGGGTGGTCGAGCTCCTACCGGACGTCGATGCGCGCGCGAAGGTCGAGCTGACGGTCGCGCTCGGCGAAGCCGAACGCCATGCGGGGAACCCGAACCACCGGGCGACGCTGCTCCACGCGGCCGATCTGGCGCGCGACGCGGACGAGCGCGATCTGCTGGTCCAGGCCGCGCTGGCGAACACGCGGGGCTGGGCGAGTGCGGCAGGTCGGGTGGACACGGCCCGGATCGCGGTGCTCGAAGCCGCGATCAGCGCCGTGGGCGCAGGAGACAGCACGGCGCGCGCCCGGCTGCTCGCGACGTTCGCCGCCGAGCTGACGTGGGACGGCGACTGGCGCCGACGCCGCAGCGTCTCGGACGAAGCGCTGGCCATGGCCCGTCGTGTCGGTGACCCGGACACGCTCGCGTACGTCCTCACACGGCGACCGAACACGATCTGGGTGCCGGACGCGCTGGGCGAGCGGCTCGCCAACACCGAGGAGAGCCTGCGGATCGCTCGCCGGCTGAACGACCCGGTCGCCCGGTTCTGGGCGTCGATGTACCGCTTGAACGCGACCGTGGCCGCGTCCGACCTCAGCGAGGCCGAGGAGCTCCTCGGCTCGATGGCCGGCATCGCCGAGACCGTTCCCCTCCCCTTGTTGCAGTGGGAGTCGCACCTGCACCACGCCTGGTACCTGCTGCTCGGCGGTCACTTCACCGAGGCCGAGCGCCACGCCAGCCTCGCGTTCGAGATCGGCGCGGCGTGCGGGCAGCCGGACGCGCCCATGATCTACGCGGGTCAGCTCCTCATGATCCGGTTCGATCAGGGCACGCTCGGGGAGCTCGAGCCCGTGCTGGAGCAGCAGCTGCTCGACAACCCCGGCATCCCGGCGTTTCGAGCCGCGCTGGCGCTCGCGCAGTGCGACGCCGGACGGTTCGACGATGCCGGACGGCAGCTGCACCGCGCCGCGAGCGAGTCGTTCGACGACCTCCCATACGACCAGGTGTGGTTGCTGTGCATTGGGATGTGGGCCTCGATCACCGAGGTCGTCGGCGACGCCGATGCGGCCGCGTCGGTCTACCGGCTCATGCAGCCATGGTCGGGCCAGGTGCTCTCGACCGGCGCCCACCTGTTCGGGGCCTGCGACCACTGGCTCGGCGCGCTCGCCACGGTGACCGGCGACTTCGACGTCGCCGACGAGCACCTGGCACAGGCCCGCGCGCTGCATGCCCGCCTGCAGGCGCCGGTCTGGACGCTGCGAACCCAGCTGGCCCGGGCCACCCTGCTCGCGCGTCGGGGCACGGCCGCCGACCTCACGGAGTCTCGACTGCTCGCGGCACGAGGTGCGCACGATGGCGACCCGGCTCGGTTGCCAGGGACTGGACCGGCGCGCGAGCGCCTTGCTCAGCTGACCGGCTGCCGGGATCCCGGGGCGCGCACCTTCGGGTTCGTCTGCTCCAGGTGCTCCAGGACGTAGGGGAAGACGTCGACGTTCGCGGTGCGCCCGATGATGCCGTCGAGGTGCGCGTAGTCGGGCAGGACGACCCGGGTGTAGTCGACGCCCGGGTTCGCCGCCTCGAGCCAGTGCAACGTGCGCCTTGAGGTGTCGGGGAAGAAGATCCGGTTGTGCTGCCCGGCCAGGAACAGGATCGGGAGTGCGAGTCGGCGCGCGTTTCCGGGCTCGTCGAGGTCCTTGGACTCGAGGTACACGTCGTTCCCCTCGAAGTCGAGTGACTGGCGCGCCGCGACCATGTTGCCGATGTGGCGCAGCGGGTACACGCTCGTCACCCCGAACAGCCGGGCCAGGTCGTCATGGGTCGCATCGTTCAGCTGCGCGTGCCGGTGGGTCAGCCCGAAGTATGCGGTGATCCACTGGCACACCGCGTTCCCGCAGCCTTCCCCTTGCGGGGTGGGCGCGATGCGCAGGACGAGGTCGTAGACGATGTGCGCGACCGTCCGCTGGTCGTCGGGCTTCATCACGGGGGCCATGGCCTGGAGCACCGGCCCGAGCCCGATGTTCACCTTCAGCGTGTTGAACCAGGTGCTCACCGGGTGGACGGTCACCTGTGAGCAGACCGCGGACCGCACCTGCGCGCGCATCGCATCGTTGCCGGCCCAGAGCATCGCCATCTGAAACGACATCGAGCCGACGCAGTGGGCGAACACCTGCACGCTGGGTGACTTGGTGAGGCGGCAGACCTCGGCGATCGCGATCGGCCAGTCCTCGCGGGCCACGTCGTCGATCGTGAACGTGCCGTAGGAGCTCTGGAGGTGCGGGCTGGCCCGGTAGTCGAACAGCCAGACGTCGTAGCCGTTGGCCATCAGGTACTCGGTGAGGTTCTCGTCGATCGTGTCGGTCACGAACGCATCCGTCGACATGCCGAACCCGGGAGCCAGCAGCACCGGCCCCTTCGAGCCGCCGTGGTAGCGCCGGAGCCGGAGCCAGGCCCGCTCGTCGTCGTGGTCCTGCCACTGCGGGCTCGTCGGCGGGCCGACGCACCAGCGGGTCGTCGTCGTGGCCTCGGACGGTCGGCCCCGAGGTGGAGCGAGGGGCGGGGGCGGAAACGCCGACGCCTCGGCCAGCAGACCACCGAACTGCCGCACCAGCCGGCCGGTGAACATCGCGAAGAACCGCGGCACCCCGATCAGCTGCTGCAGCGGGCTGGTCGCGTTCGTCACGCGCATCGTCGCGAGCTCGCGCGCGAAGTCCGACGCGGTGAGGTGCAGGACCCCGGCCGCCACCGTCGTGCCGTCCTCGTCGGTGACCGTCGTGAACAACGTGGTGGTCCGCCGCCACGCGGTCGAGCATCGAGTCGCGCTCGAGCTCCTTGAACCCGTGCAGCGTGAAGACCCGGCCCTCTTGGCTCAGCAGCTGCAGGTCGTACTTCATCTCCAACGTCTGGACCCGCTGAGGGTCGCGGACGAAGAGCCGCAGCTCTCCGCTCGTGATCTCCATCACGACCGGCGAGAGCCCGGCGATCAGCGCGCTGCCACGGACCGAGCCGGGTGCGTCCGGCGCACCGACCACGACGTCGAGGCTGGGAAACTCGATGGTCAGCACGACCTCGGCCCACTGGCGGTCGGCCTCGGCCTGGTTGGCGCCCTGGACCGGATCGCTCGTCGCCCGCGTGGAGACCCACCCGGCCATGCGTTCGCGAAAGCTGAACCCCTCCGTCATTGCCCTGCCTCCCTGGTTGACGCCTACTCGTCGAGCCGCACCTGCCGGAGCGAGTCGTTGAGGAACGTGCTCGTGCGCTCCGCCAGCGCGGAGATGGTGAACAGCGGGTTCGTGCCGAGCGGCAACGGGACCATCGAACCGTCCGCGACCCACAAGCCGAAGTGGGTGTCGTTGCCGACCTTGGCGGAGAAGACGCGACCCTGATGATCGACGACGCCCTTGCTCGCGTCGTCGGCCATCACGGCGCCGCCGAGCGGATGGACGGTGATCAGCCGCCGCCCCGCGCGCTTCGACCAGATCGGGCTCGGGACGAAGACGCCGTCCATCGCTCGCGCGAAGCGCCGGAGCACCCGATTCGCCCGGGGATACGGACGCTGCGTCCCGGCGTCGGGCCAGCTCACGCGGACCCGGTCGTGCGCCGCGTCCAGGGCGAGCTTCCCCGCGTCGCCGTCGTGGCTCATGACGAGATACGTCTGCGTATGGTCCGTCGGCCCTCGATACGGGCTGCGGAACATCCCGAACAGCACCTCCGACCAGCGGGCCGACTCGCCGTTGGGCTTCGTCCCGCCGTTGACGATGGATGCCAGCGCGAGGCCCGTACGCAGGATGCGCGGCGAGCGCACGCGGGACCACGGCGTCCTCGACGACGACCTCACGATCCCGCGCCTTCCCGTCGTCCACCGTGACGAGGCCCGAGATGCACGGTCCGGGCGGCTCCTCGATGCGCGACGCCTCGCTCGCGACACCGACACCGTTCACGCGGTCCCGCTCGTTGTAGCCGAACGCGAGCACGTCACCGTTGCCGGTGAAGTGGCGGCCGAGCTCGTCCGAGAGCTCGAGCCCCGCGGCGGCCGAGCGCAGCAGGATCTCGGTCGTGCCCAGCGTGCCCGCACTCAACACGACCGCGTCAGCAGTGACGAAGCGGGTCGGCCCGGAGAACGAGTCGGCGACCCCGCCACGCGGCCGGTAGGCCACGAGCCAGCGGCTCCCGTGCCGCTGCACGGTGCGGACCTCCACCTCGGTGTAGATCTCCGCGCCGGCCTGGTCCGCGAGCGGGAGGTAGTTCATGAGCACCGTGTTCTTCGCGCCGACGTTGCATCCGGTGACGCAGTCGCCGCAGCCGGTGCAGGCTTTCTGGTCGACGCCACCCGCGCTCGTCTCGCCGGTGAACGTGACATTGAGCTCGGCGCGAATGTCGGTCCCGCGGTTGATCGCCTTCGTTGCGACTGCCGCCGCGGCGAGCGCGTTGGTCTTGCGCGGCGCGATCGGCACGGGCTTGGGGTTGAGCACGGCGTGCGCGGCGTCGTAGTGCGCAGTGAGCGCGTCCGGGACCCGGAGCTCTGCCGGCCAACGGTCGTCGTCGGTGAACACGCGCGCATCGGGCCGCGCCGCGACGTTCGCGTTGATGAGGGATGTTCCACCGAGCCCGCAGCCGACGAGGACGTTCAGGTCACCGTCGAGGTGGAAGTCGAAGAGCGCGCGTCGATCGCCGATCCGGTGTCCGCCGATGTGCGCCTGGGTGTGGCGGACGGCACTGCCGAGCCGGTCGGGATACTGACCCGGGTGCAGCTCCCGGCCCCGCTCCAAGACGCAGACCGAGTGGTGGGCCTGGGCGGCGCGGCACGCGGTGATGGCACCGCCGTAGCCGGAGCCCACGACGACGACCTGGTAGTGCGCCTGAATTCCTTGCAGTGGTTTCGAGAGCCTGCCCATCCGCCACCATCTTGCTCACGCTGTCAAGGGCGCGAGCGTGGTCAGCCGGCGAACTGCGGGAGCCAGCCCGCGGTGGCGTCGAGCATCTCGTCGGTCATCGTGACGATGTCGTCGTAGGCGAGCTGCCCGGCCATCGGATCCGCGAGCATCGCCTCGAGCACGAGGGTGCGGTCGCCCGTGAGCGCGGCCTCGACCGTCCACTCCTGGACGATGTTGATGCGTCGGAGGAACTCGCCCATGATCCCGGGCACGGTCGTGCGGTCGCGACCGTGGACCCCGGAACCGTCGGCGATGCCCATGATCTCGACCACGCTGCGATCCGGCAGGTTGGTGACGTTGCCCTCGTTCGGCAGGTTGACGGGGAGGCTCCGCGGCGTCCCGGTGACGAGGCCGTCGAGGAGCAGGGCCACGAGCTCGCCGGACGGCATCGCGGAGACCTCGGGCGCGTCTCGAACCGACTCGTAGTGCTCGACGTCGGCGTGCGCGTCCGCCCGGTGCCCGGCCATCCCGTAGTGGTGCACCCGCCAACCTTCGCCGTAGTCGTTGCCCGGGTGCACGAAGCCGGGCATGAACTCGACCGAGTGGTGATCGCCCGACCCCGGGAACACCCCGAACCGGCGCAGGATCTCGAACCGGACCCGGTTGTTCTCGAGGACGTCGAGCTTCGACCAGAACTCGGACGGCGACGTCTTGGTCCAGTGCATGTCGGGAAGCGGGTCCATCCAGATCGTCTCGGTCGCGGCGCGCTCGGGGTCGTCCATGAGCGCCCGGAGCTGGGCGAACCCGTCCTCGCCCTTCACCCGCAGCTCGGTGGCGAGCGGGAAGTGGTTCACGCCGGCGAGGACCGGGTCGAGCTCGTGCATCCCGCAGCCGAGCGCGAGGCTCAGGTTGAAGGTCGCGCCGACCCACTCGTTGCACAGCCCGACCGTCTTCACGGACGTCTCGCGGGTGACCGACCGGACCAGGGCGGTGAGCGGGTTGGTCACGTTGATGAACCACGCGTCGGGTGCGACCTTCTCGACGCTCCGGGCGATGTCGACCATGACCGGGATGCTGCGCAGCGCGCGCATGACCCCGCCGGGCCCCACGCTGTCGCCGATGGGCTGGCGGATGCCGTAGCGGGTCGGGATCTCGATGTCGTGCTGCATGCTGTCGAAGCCACCGACCGAGAGGCACGTGATCACGAAGTCGGCCCCGTCGAGCGCGCGCTCACGATCGAGCTCCGACGTCGTCTGCAGCTCGATTCCCCGCTTGCGCGCGATCTCGCCGCCGAGCTGCTCCATGAGCTCGAGCCGATCGGCATCGAGGTCGTGCAGGACGACCCGGGCGTCGGTGAGCGACGGCGTGTTCGCGAAGTCGCAGAGCAAGCGGGGTGCCCAGTGATAGCTGCCGCCGCCGACGATGGTGATGTTGGCGCTCACGTCGTCCCCCCAAGCTCGGCCGGCCGCGCGGGCCGCGCCGGCTGACCCGTCTTCGGCAGCCTACCGACGTGGGCCGACTCGGCCCCACCATGACCAAGACGCGAAACGGGAGGGCCGAAGCCCTCCCGTTCGCTGAGGTCCTCACGTCGTTGCGGACCAAGCTTGATGTCAACGTGCTCGCGATCAGTTGACCTTGAGCGCCTTCAACGCGGTGACGTTCCCCGACGGGCTGATGCACACCGCGCCCTTGAACTTGCCGGGAACCTTCATGCCGCTCGTATCCGAGGTCACAGCACCGGCGAACTTGTCGGCCGACGGGTTGTTGGAACCGCCCTTCACGTACCCCGGGCACTTCTTGGCGTTCGTTGCGACAATCGATGGCTGGGAGAACGTGGTGGTCTTCCCGTTGACCCAGGTGACCGTTCCGCCGAGAGCCAATGACGTGGTCGGGAGCGGCTGGGAGGATCCGCCCGTGCTGGCACCCTTGGCGTCGATGCACCCGCTGACGGTGACAGTGCCGGACGCGGTTCCCGTGATGCTCGAACACGTCACTTTGCCTTTGGGTCCCGTCGCCGCAAATGCCTGGCCACCGCTCACCAGAGCGACTCCAGAAATCGAAAGGGCGAGCGCCGCCCCGAGAATCCGTCGACCTTGCATGTCTTGCCTCCTGTTGTCCGTGGTGCGGATTCTCGTTGCGAGATCAACACCGTCCCCCCTTCGAATCCGAAGGATGGCCGAATCCCTACCGAGGGAAGCCGGAGGCCAAACACCGTGTCGGTGCAGTTGTGACTGCGTTGAGAGAAGTCTGACTCCAAGAAGATCCGCAAGGAGCCCTGCACGACGATGGTCACCGCGTCGACGCAGGTCACGATCGTGGGGCCGGATGGGATCGAACCATCGACCGAGGGATTATGAGTCCCCTGCTCTGACCACTGAGCTACGGCCCCGTGACGCGGTTTCTAGCAGCCCCTCCTCGGGACCGCCGTCACCGCGTCGTAGTGTCCGTGCCGATGGGCGGTGACGGGAGCGAAGACACGCACTCGGTGCCGAAGCTGGGCACCGAGGCACTGCAGGTGTTCGCGCTCTGTGGATTCGCCATCGCGCAGCCGCTGTTCGACCTGCTCGGGCGCAACTCGACGTTCCTCGTGGTTCACGACGTCGGCGGGATCCAGCTGGCGGCGTATGCCATCGCGCTCGTACTCGTTCCGCCGGGTGTGATCCTCACCGTCCTCGCGCTCGTACGACTGATCTCGCCCCGAGTGGCGGAGTGGGTGTTCTGTGCGATCGCCGGCGCGCTGGTGGCCTTCGTCCTGGTCCCGATCTTCGATCACATCATCGCTTTCAGCGACACCGCGTGGCTCGTTGCTCTCATCGCGGTCGGCATCGGCGCGGCACTCTTGTTCGCGCGGCGGAGTGGCATCCGGACGTTCGCGATGTACCTCTCCCCCGCCCCGATCTTGTTCCTGGTCCTCTTTCTCTTCGTCTCGCCGGCGCATGCCCTGCTCGGTGACTCGGATCCCGCCGCGGTGGCCGGGTCGAGCACTGCGACGACGCCCGTCGTCGTGCTGCTCTTCGACGAGTTCGCGCTCGGCACCCTGGTCAATGGGCAGGGCCGCATCGATGCCGCCCGCTTCCCGGGCTTCGCGCGCCTGGCGAAGGTCGCGACCTGGTATCCGAACGTCACGACCGTCTCGACGGCGACCGATCGGGCCGTGCCGGCGATCCTGAGCGGCCTCGTCCCCGCACCCAACGCGGCGCCCGTGGCATCGGTGTACCCCCGGTCGCTGTTCACGCTGCTCGGACGGTCGGGCAAGGTGCACGCGATCGAGGACGTCACCCACATCTGCCCGAACTCGATCTGCTCGAGCCGAGCGACACCGAGTCCGTCCGGGCTCTTGTCCGACACCGCGATCGTGCTCGGCCACAGCGTCCTGCCATCCGGCCTCGAGTCCAGCTGGTTGCCCTCGCTCGACGGCCAGTGGTCCAACTTCGGCGACGACTCCGCGAGCGTCGAGCCCACCACCGCGGATCAGCCGACGATCGGGAGCTACCGGGCGAAGTTCCACGCCAAGCTCGCCGCGGAGGGCGGCCGTACGGATCCGATCACGCTGTACAACCAGTACCTCGCGTCGATCCGCGGTCCGGTGCGATCGGGGCTCTGGTACGGGCACTTCCACTTCCCCCACGTGGGATACAAGCGGCTCCCCGATGGCTCGTTGTACATCGACTCCAAGGCCTGGCCGGACCAGCGGTCGGACTGGCCGCGCGTCACTCGTCTGTCGGGCTTCCAGGTGATGCGCTACATGATGCAGGTCGCGTACGCGGACCACATGGTCAGCGAGATGCTCGACCGCCTGCAGAGCCAGCACCTGCTGAACCGCTCGATGTTGATCGTGCTGGCCGACCACGGTCAGAGCTTCCGGGAGCCGAAGGACGTCCGCGGTTCGAAGGGCCTCGACACGGTGAACCGCGACGAGGTGCTCCCGATGCCACTCTTCATCAAGTACCCCAAGCAGCCGCACGGCACGATCGATCCGCGCCAGGCGGAGACGATCGATGTGCTCCCGACGATCGTGGATGCGCTCCACGCGCAGCTGCCCGCAGACTGGAAGTTCGACGGCACCTCCTTGCTCAAGCCCGCGAAGCCGCGTGAACGCTCACTCGTGAACATCAAGCACACCTCGGCGGTGATCTCGAACGTGCACGCGGCGCGCATGGGGGCCTGGATCCGCCAGCAGATGGTCAAGGTCTCCGGCAACCAGAGCGACTTCTACCGGCTCGGGCCGTACGGCGGACTGGTCGGCAAGCCGGTCGCCGACCTCGGCACCATCGCACCTTCGAACGGTGAGACCGCGAAGGTCGATTCCGCCGACGCGTACCGCGACGTCAAACCCGGGAGTGGCTTGCTGCCGGCAATGGTGCGAGCCGACCTGTCCGGTGCAGGGAACGGCTGGGTCGCGGTGGCGCTGAACGGAACCATCGCCGGGCTCGGCCCGACCTTTCACCAGGATGGTGCGAACCAGTTCGCCGCGATCGCGAACCCCGCCTACTTCAAGAAGGGCGCGAACACGGTCACGATCTACCGAGTGTCGGGGGACCGGACCGCGCCCGAGCTGCAAGCCATCAGCTCGAACCCGTAGCGACGTCGCGTCACGACGCGGTCGCGGCCTGGCCGGCCATCTCGATGAGCTCCATCGAGACCCCGCGCCGGGGCGCGAGCACCTCGTCGATGATCCCGTACTCGCAGGCCTCCTGCGCGGTCATGAAGTAGTCGCGCTCGAGGTCGCGCTCGACCTGTTCGAGCGAGCGGCCGGAGTGGAAGGCGATGATCTGGGCCATCCGCTTCGTGGTCGAGAGCACCTCGCGGAGCTGGATCTCCATGTCGCTCGGCGCGCCGGTGGTCCCGGCGGAGCCCTGGTGGATCATGATCTTCGAGCTGGGCAGGGCGAGGCGCCTTCCGGGCGCGCCGGCACAGAGGATCATGGCTGCCGCGGACATCCCCATCCCGACGCAGATGGTCGAGACCGGTGGGCGGACGTGCTGCATGACGTCGTAGATCGCCATGCCCGCGTACGCGAGCCCCCCGGGCGAGTTGATGTAGAGCTGGATCTCCTTGTCCGGGTCCAGCGCCTCGAGGTGCAGGATCTCCGCGATGATCAGGTTGGCGATGTGGTCGTCGACCTCCTGGCCGAGGAACACGATGCGCGCCCGGAGCAGCAGCGAGAAGATGTCGTAGGCCCGATCACCACGGGCGGTCTCGTCGAGGACGGTGGGGATGATCGACTGGCGAAGGTCCATCAGAAGCGCCTTTCGGGATGCGTCGGAGTATCTCGTATTCGAGATATCATATTCGACGTCATGAGCGCAGCGGACAGCAACCGGAGTCGCAGCCGATGGATCAGCGGAGCGGGGCCCAAGCGGCCCGGCCCGAAGGGCCAGGAGCGGATGCGTTGAGCGAGCGACGACACGATCCTCTGTTTCCCGGGTTCCGGGAGGCTGCAGCCCGCCGCCGCGCGCTCGCGGACACGTTCGTGGTGAAGCGCAGCGAGCTCGGCCTCTCCCAGACCGAGGTCGCGGCGCGCATGGGAACGTCGCAGTCCGCGGTGGCCCGGCTCGAGTCCGGTGACGCGGACGTGCGGCTCTCGACCTTGGAGCGCTACGCCGCGGCGCTCGGCCACCAGCTGGACGTCCGACTGCAACGGAGGAGCCGATGAACGCGCTCGGATTCGGACCGCTCGGCGACCCGTTCGGCAGCCCGGCGGAGCGGGACCCGGCGGAGTGGATGCGCGCCCAGCTCTGGGCCCGGCGCACCATCGCGCTCACCGGCACGCTTGACGACGCGCTCGCGTCGACCGTCGCGGCCGGGCTCATGGCGCTCGATGCGGACGGCGACGACGCGGTCTTCCTCCACGTCGACTGCGGCGGTGGGAGCCTCGAAGCCGCGTTCACCGTCATCGACACGATCGACCTGCTCGGCGTGCCCGTGCGCGCCCGGTGCGTCGGGCGCGCGGACGGCGTCGCCGCCGGCATCGTGGCCATCGCCCATCATCGCTCCTCCACGCCGCACGCCCGCTTCAAGCTCGAGGTGCCCGAAGTCGCGTTCGGCGGCTCCGCGACGGTGCTCGAAGCCAACGTACGGGAGCACCAACGCCAGATGGAGCACTTCGTCACGCGGCTCGCCCGGGCGACCGGACGCGCGTTCGAGCACGTCGAGGCCGACCTCGAACGTGGGCGCTACCTGGATGCCGACGAGGCACTCGCCTACGGCCTGATCGACGAGATCGAGCGGCCCGAGCGTCCCGACCCAACTGCGGGTCGGCAACGCTTCGGGTTCGCTTGACGGGCTCCGGGGGCGGGACTCGAACCCGCAACCGTCGGCTTAACAGGCCGCTGCTCCGCCGATTGAGCTACCCCGGAATGGCGCCTGACGATAGCAGCGCCCGAACCAATCCCATGACGCGTCGATGAGCACGCGAACAGGAATAGACCACATATGCACATCCGTGCTCGTGCTTGTTCCGACGGATGCTCGAATCCGCGACCGCACGATACGGAGCATGGAATTGAGCGCGCGGGATGTTGGCTGTCTGTGACCAGAAGGCCTCAGCAGCTTCGAGGTCCAGACCCTGGTGGAGATACACACGGACCCGGAGGCGCGACTCGTCAATCTCGAAGAAGTGGCGCAACCAGGCGCAGTGGAGGCGAATCATTCTCGGATCCGAGTTTGCAAAGACCACGCTGTGATCCCGCTTCGAACCCTCCCCGGCATACAACGCGACACCCGCAATGAGAAAACCTCTCTCGTCGAGTTGACCAATGGTGGCAAGACCGTTGGCGTCGAGCTCCTCGATCTCGCGCAGCTTCGCTTCGTGCAGTCGATTCGGGCGTTGGCGAGGACCGTGGCGGCGCTCCGACGGGGTGAAGGGAACGTCTCTGACCCAGATCGAGACCGAAGACTTGCTCACGCCCAACTGAGTGGCGATCGCATCCAGGGTGAGGTTCTCGGCCCGTAGACGACGCGCTGCTTCCTGCGCTTCGACCTTTCCCCGGTAGCCCATGACCGAGCATAGCGAACGTACGTTCGTCAACCAACAACTCGGCGAACTTCTGCGAACTGCGGTAGGAAGGGAGTCATGAAGTTTCGGATCGGTCTCGTCGTCGGGTTCGCCGCGGGGTACTACCTCGGCGCGAAGGCGGGCCGCGCCCGCTACGAGCAGATCACGCTCCGGCTCGAGCGGCTCCGCGACAGCCGGCTCTTCGACCGCCTCCAAGCCGCAGTCGAGCTCGGTGTCGAACGGCTGCGCCCGGACGGCGAGCCCGAGCAGCTCCGGCTCGTCGAGCCCGTGGTCGACGTCACCGGCTGACGCGTCCTCCGGAGCTACGGCTCTTCGAGGTAGTCGCGCAGACGCTGTGACCGCGTCGGGTGCCGCAGCTTCGCCAGCGTCTTCGACTCGATCTGGCGGATCCGCTCGCGGGTGACACCGAACTCCCGGCCCACCTCTTCGAGCGTGCGCACCTGGCCGTCGTCGAGACCGAACCGCAGTCGCACCACTTGTCGCTCGCGGTCGTTGAGCTCTTCGAGCGCCTCTTCGATCGCTTCGGTGAGCAACGCGCGCGCCGCGGCCGTCGCCGGTGCGGTCGCGTTGGGGTCTTCCACGAAGTCGCCCAGGAACGAGTCGTCGTCATCGCCGACGGGCGTCTCGAGCGACACCGGCTCCTGACCGAGACGCTGGATCTCGCGCACCCGGTCCGGCGTGAGCTCGACCTTCGCCGCGATCTCGTCGACCGTCGGCTCGCGGCTCAGCTCCTGCAACAGCTGACGTTGCACCCGCATGACCTTGTTCATCGTCTCGACCATGTGCACCGGGATGCGGATCGTGCGCGCCTGATCCGCGATCGTGCGGGTGATCGCCTGGCGGATCCACCACGTCGCGTAGGTCGAGAACTTGAACCCCTTCGTGTAGTCGAACTTCTCGACTGCACGGATCAGCCCGAGGTTGCCCTCCTGGATCAGGTCCAGCAGCGCCATCCCCCGCCCGACGTAGCGCTTGGCGATAGACACCACGAGCCGCAGGTTCGCTTCCGTGAGCTGGCGCTTCGCGAGCTCGCCGTCCCGGGACACCGCCCGGAGGCTGGCCCGCTGGGCGTCGCTCAGCGCCGGCTCCTGCGCCACCCGATCGACGGCGTCCAGCCCGGCCTCGATGCGCTTGGCCAGGCTCACCTCCTGCGGACCGGTCAGGAGCGGGACCTTGCCGATCTCCTTCAGGTACATGCGCACCGGATCGAAGCTGCCCTCGCCCGGACCACTCGGCCGCTCGACGCGCGCGCGGCTCGGACGGATCCGCGTCGCGGGAACCGCAACCGCTTCTTCCGACGTCGGGTCCGCGACCGCGCCCGGACGCGTCGGCGACGCGCGGTGCGCTTCGACCGCGGCATCCACCGCATCGGCCACCGTCTTCGACTCCGATCTCGCTGCGACCACCGCTGCGGCGCTCGTCCTCGCGTGCGAGCTCTTCGAGGATCTCGTCGACGACCTGGATCCCGTTGCGCTCCATGCCCGCGTAGATCGCCGCGAGCTCCGCGGTCTCCGGCTCGAGGTCCGGCAACGCCGCGAAGATCTCGCCGGTCGTGACGAACCCGCGCTCCTTGACCCGCTCGACCAACGCGTCGATGTCTTCCGACGACGCGTCGCCCGGGATGGCCACCGCAGGTTCGGGTGGCGACGGAACCGCGTCCGGTTTGGGCTCGATCATGTTGGCGTCCACTGGGTGATCCATCGTACCAACTGCATCGCGGCCTCTTCACCGGCCGCGTAGCTTCCGAACTTCGAGCTCCGCACCGCGTCGAGTCGTTGCGTCACCTGGATCGCCCGATCGTCGTTCGCGGCGCGCAGCTCGTCCCGCAATCGCTCGGCTGCCGGCTCGACGAGGTTCACCACCAAGCGGGCCCGCACCGTCTCCGGCTCGGCGTCCGCCTGCGGCTCTTCCACCGCCAGCCGCTCCAGCAGCGCCCGGACGTCACCCTCGCTCGTCGCCAGCGCGTCGTGCAGCTCGTCCGCGCTCGACAGCACCTCGAACGCAGCCCGCGCGACCGGGTCGACGAAGAGCGAGGTGTCGAGCCAGTCCGCCACGAGCTCCGGATCGTGGATCGCCCACCGCAGCACGTCCTCCTCGCGCGGGTCGATCGCGACCCGCGGCACGCGATCCTCTTCGGGTTCGGAACGTTCCGGCCGGCGTCCGTGGTCGTCCTGACGCACCGGCGCGTGCCGCGCGATCGCGCTCTTGAACCATGCGTGGTCGATCCCGAGCGTTCCAGCCGCGGTCTGGATGTACTGCTCGCGCACCAGCTCGTTCGGGTGCTCGCGCAGCACCGGCACGAGCGCTTCCGCCGCGCGCGCCCGACCCTCCGGCGAGGTGAGGTCCGCGGCGCCGAGCACGCGACCCATCTTGAACTGCATGAACCGCTGCGCGCCCTCGACGGCCTTCACGAGCACCGCGGGGTCGTCCTTCCACACGTCACCCGGATCCCGCCCGGGCGGGAGCGCGGCGACCTTCACCTCGATGTCGAACTGCTGCTCCCACTGGTACCACTTCTCGGCCGCGCTCTGACCCGCGTTGTCCGAGTCGTAGGCCAGCACCATGCGCCGGGTGAAGCTCTTGAGCAGCTGCACGTGCTGCTCGGTCAGCGCGGTGCCGCAGGTTGCGACCGCGTTCGGGATCCCGGCCAGCGCGAACCCCATGACGTCCGTGTAGCCCTCGCAGATCACCACCTCGTCGCGTGCCCCGATCTCCGCCTTCGCCCAGTTCAGGCCGTAGAGCAGCCGGCTCTTGTGGTACAGCACGGTCTCCGCGGTGTTCTTGTACTTCGGGCCGTCGGGCGTCAGCGACCGGCCGCCGAACCCCACCGGCACCCCGGCGCGGTCGTAGATCGGGAACATCAGGCGCGACCGGAACGAGTCCTGCAGCCGGTTCGACCGGTTCACGAACGCGAGCCCCGCCGCTTCGATGTCCTCGCGCGAGAACTTCAGGTCGTAGAGGTGCCGGCTCAACCCGTCGTAGCCGTCCGGCGACCACCCGAGCACGAACCGGCGCGCGGCATCACCGTCGAAGCCGCGGCTGCGCAGGTAGCCGCGCGCGCGTCCGCCGGCCGGCTGCTCGAGCAGGATCGCGTGGTAGTAGTCGATGGCCGCGCCGATCGCCTCGGCGAACCGACCCTTCCGCTCGCGGTCCTTCGAGACGACGGTCGAGTCGTACCGAAGCGTGATCCCCGCGCGCGCCGCGAGCCGCTCGACGGCTTCGGGGAAGTCGAGGCCGTCGAGCTTGCGCACGAACGTGATCGCGTCGCCACTCTCCTGGCACCCGAAGCAGTAGTAGAGGCCCATCTCGGGGTTGACCGAGAAGCTCGGGCTGTTCTCGCTGTGGAACGGACAGAGACCGACGAAGCGCCGGCCCGCCGCGCTTCAGCGCGAGCCGCTCGCTGATGAGCCCGACGATGTCGGTGGCTTCCCTGACCTGCGCAACATCCTCGTCGCGAATTCCCATCGCGCGTCAGGGTACGTCAGGCGTCACGCCGCCGTACCGGGCAATGCGCGATCGCGGTCACCGGATGATCGCGACGTCGAGGCCGGCCGGGAGCGACGCCGGATCCCACCCGAGCCGGGCCACGGCCTGGGTGAAGGCGAACCGGTCCGTCATGCCCGCGACGTAGGTGACGGCCTCCCGCAGCGCCTGATCGCTCCCCGCGCTCGAGCCGTCACTCGGATGACCACTCCGGGCGAGGTCGGGGAACGGCAACGTGTTGGGCCGGTCCGCGTAGTGCTCGACCAGCGCGCGCAGCACCCGCACCACGGCCTGGCCCTGGGCCACCGATGCGGGGCGCATGTAGATCTGCTCGTAGTTGAACGCCCGGAACTCCCCCAGCGCCTCCGCCATCGCCGTGCCCATCCCGATCTCACCGGTCTGCGCCGCGGTCTCGAGGACCGAGGCGATGAACGCGCCGAGCTGGCGGCTGCGCCGCTCCCCGCAGAGCTCGCGCACGGAGGCCGGCAGCATCGCCGGCGTCACGATCCCGGCCCGTACCGCATCCTCGAAGTCGTGGCAGACGTAGGCGATGCGGTCCGCCCACGACACGACCTCGCCCTCCGGAGTGCCCGGGGCCGGCCGGGACCAGGAGTGGTTCCGGATCCCGTCGAGGGTCTCCGAGCAGAGGTTCACCGGGGCGAGGACGACGTCGGCACCCCAGCGGGCGTGATCGAAGCCACCGGGCACGTACGAGGTGAACGCGTCCTCGCTCGCGTGGCCGAACGGCCCGTGCCCGCAGTCGTGGCCGAGCGCGATCGCCTCCGTGAGCGCGACGTTGAGCCGGCAGGCCCGGGCGATGCTCGAGGCGACCTGGGCGACCTCGAGCGCGTGGCGTGAGGCGGGTGCGCTGATGGTCCTCCGGGAACACGAAGACCTGGGTCTTGCCCGCGAGCCGGCGAAACGCCGTGGTCCCGTGCAGGATCCGGTCCCGATCGCGCTCGAAGCAGGTCCGCACCGGATCCGGCTCCTCGGCGACGGCCCGGTGCCCCGCGCCACGCGCCCGGGTGCCACCCGGCGCGAGCTGGGCGTCCTCCAGCTCCTCCCGGGCCCGGCGGTCGAACAGCTCGATCGCGCCGATCTTCGCCGCGGAGTCCGCGTGGGCGCGCCGGACCGACCCGGCGTCGAAGCCGCCCATGGTCGCGGCCCAGTTGCGCGCCCGGTCGGTGAGATCGGACGAATCCGTGGTCATGACCCGAGGATACCGACGGGGTGGGACACCCGGATCAGGCGGTGGTTCCGGGCCCGCCTTCTCCCAGCGCGGCGTGCGCCGCGGCCAGCCGGGCCAACGGCACCCGGTACGGCGAGCAGGACACGTAGTCGAGGCCGACCTCGTAGCAGAAGTGCACCGACGCCGGATCGCCGCCGTGCTCGCCACAGATCCCGAGCTTCAGGTCCGGCCGGACCTCGCGGCCCACGCGCCTTCGCCCACTCCACGAGCTTGCCCACGCCGTCGCGGTCGAGCTGCTCGAACGGGCTCACCGGCAGCAGGCCCTGCTCGAGGTACACCGGCATCATCCGGCCCTCGACGTCGTCACGGGAGAACCCGAACGCCATCTGCGTGAGGTCGTTCGTGCCGAACGAGAAGAACTCCGCGATCTCCGCGATCTCTCCGGCGACGATCGCCGCGCGCGGGGTCTCGATCATCGTCCCGACCATGTAGTCGACCCTGGTACCGGTCGCGGCGAACACCTTCTCCGCCTCCTCGCGCACCCACCGGTCGAGCAGCTCCATCTCGGTGCGCACCACCGTGAGCGGGATCATGATCTCGACCTGCGGGTCGCCGCCGGCCTGCTTGCGCTCGACCGCGGCCTCGATGATCGCCCGCACCTGCATGCGGTACAGGCCCGGCTTGAGGATGCCGAGGCGGCACCCGCGGGTGCCGAGCATCGGGTTCGCCTCTTCCCAGCGCTTGAGCGCGGCCATCAGGCGATCGGCCTCGGGATCGCCGACCCCCTGGATGAACGCGTTGACCTGGCGACCGAGGATCTCCTCGTGCCGGGGCAGGAACTCGTGGAGCGGCGGGTCGAGCAGCCGGATCGTCACCGGGAGCCCGTCCATCGCCTCCAGCAGCCCGAGGAAGTCGGCCCGCTGCACGGGAAGCAGCGCGTCGAGCGCCGCGGCTTCCTCCTCCGGCGTCTCGGCCAGGATCATCCGCTGCACCGTCGGCAGCCGGTCGCCGAGGAACATGTGCTCGGTCCGGCAGAGCCCGATGCCCTCCGCGCCGAACTCGCGCGCCTTCAGCGCGTCCTCGGGCAGGTCCGCGTTGGCTCGGACCTTCATCGTCCGCACCTCGTCGGCCCAGCCGAGCACGGTGCCGAACGGTCCGGTCGGCTCCGGCGTCACGACCGCCACCTCGCCGACCACGACCTCCCCCGTCCCGCCGTTGATCGAGATCACGTCGCCTTCGCGCACGACGACCTCGCACCGGGTGCGCCACGCCGCCCACCTCGCGGTCACGCACCACGGTGAACTGCTTCTTCGCCAGGTCGATCTGCAGCGCGTCCGCACCGCAGATCGCGGGCTTGCCCATCCCGCGCGCCACCACCGCGGCGTGGCTGACGAGTCCGCCGCGCGACGTCAGGATCCCCTCCGCGGCGATCATGCCGTGCAGGTCCTCGGGCGACGTCTCGGGCCGCACGAGGATGACCGCCTCGCCTGCCGCGGCCGACGCCTCCGCGTCGTCCGCGGTGAACGACACCCTGCCCACCGCGGCTCCCGGGGACGCGTTCAGCCCGGTGGCGAGCACGTCGTACTTCGCGGCGGGGTCGAACTGCGGGTGCAGGAGCTGGTCGAGCTGCGCAGGCTGGATCCGCAAGATGGCCTCGCGCTTGTCGATGAGGCCCTCGGACTCCATCTCCACCGCCATCCGCAGCGCGGCCATCGCGGTGCGCTTGCCCACGCGGGTCTGCAGGAGGAAGAGCCGACCCTGCTCGATCGTGAACTCGATGTCGCACATGTCGTGGTAGTGCAGCTCGAGACCCGACATGACCTCCAGCAGCTGCCGGTGGCAATCCGCGAAGTCGTTCGCCATCGCGTCGAGCGGCTCGGTGATCCGGATCCCGGCCACCACGTCCTCGCCCTGGGCGTTGGCGAGGAAGTCGCCGTACGGCGCTGCTGCTCACCGCTCGACGGGTTGCGCGTGAACGCGACCCCCGTGCCGGAGTCCTCGCCCTTGTTGCCGTACACCATCGTCTGGACGTTCACCGCGGTCCCGAGGTCGTCGGGGATCCGCTCCATCCGGCGGTAGTCCTTCGCGCGCCGACCGTTCCAGGACTTGAACACGGCCTCGATCGCGTAGCCGAGCTGCACGTGCGGGTCGTCGGGGAAGTCGACGCCCGCGATCCGCTGCACGATGGCCTTGAACGTCGCCACCAGGCCGCGGAGGTCTTCGGCGGACAGGTCCGTGTCGACCGCGACGCCACGGTCTTCCATCAGCTCGTGCAACGCCTCTTCGAAGTCGTCGCCGGGGACGTCGAGGACGATCTTGCCGAACATCTGCACGAAGCGCCGGTACGAGTCGAACGCGAACCGCTCGTTGCCCGTCTGCTTGGCCAGTCCCTGCACCGAGTCGTCGTTGAGGCCGAGGTTCAGGACGGTGTCCATCATCCCGGGCATCGAGAACGGCGCGCCGGAGCGCACGGAGACGAGCAGTGGATCGACGTCGTCGCCGAGGCGCTTGCCCATGTCCGCCTCGAGCGCCGCGCAGCGCGTCGGCAACCTCGTCCATCAGGCCGTCCGGCAGCGTGTCGCCCGCGGCCATGTAGGCGTTGCAGGCCTCGGTCGTGATCGTGAAGCCGGGGGGCACCGGGAGGCCGAGCTTCGTCATCTCGGCGAGGTTGGCGCCCTTGCCGCCCAGCAGGAACTTCTGCTCCCGGCCGCCCTCTTGGAAGGCGTACACGTACTTCATCGCGTTCTCCGTCTCATGGTGGCTCAGGCCTCGACGACGAACGTCTTGGCCAGCTTGTCGTGGACGCCCTGGCGGTTCTTGTCCCGGATGTTCCAGAGCACCGTGCCGAGGCCGAGGATGATGGCCAGGGGCCCGAGCACCTGGATCAGGGCAAGGGTCAGGAAGATGGGTACGCCGTAGTGGATGAGCGAGCTGCTCCACCCGGGCGGCGAGCCGTCGACGCGCACCAGCTTCACCTTGCGCAGCCGCTTGCCGAACGTCTGGCCGCTGCGGGCCGACATCGGCACGGTGTACGCGAGCGCGAGCACGAAGATCGCGGGTACACCAGCAGGTACGGCGTGCGGAGCTTGTCCTGCGCCTTGGTCAGCTCGTCGACACCTGCTTCGACTTCTTGTCCGCGGCGTTCGGCCTTCGCCGTTGCCGCCTTCGCCTTGGTCTGCAGCGTGGCGATCTTGGCGCTGTCGGGGTGCTTCGCGCCCTTCGCGTCGCTCGAGCGCGCTGTTGGCCTTGTCCTTCGCGTCGTCCGCCTTCGACTTCGCCTTGTCCGCGTTCGACGACGCGGTCGTGAGCCGGTCCGAGTTCTTGGTCTCGGTCGGGTACTGGTTCTTGATGAGCACGCCACCCAGCGAGTACACGACGAGGAAGATCACGACGAGCACCGAGAAGTCGAGCGCCATCGCGTAGCTCCGCGGGCGGGTCGGGGCGAGGACCATCCCTTCCGGCGGCTCGATCGTCGGCTGCTTGTGGGGCGGCAGCGGCGGCTTGTCCCCGCCGTCACCGCTCGAACCGTTCTTCGACCGACGCCGTTGGTCGACAAGCCGTTGGTCGCGATGGTCGTGCTCTGGTCCCCCCGACGGGCGCCGGTGGTCCGCCGGGACGGGACGACGACGGTGACGTCGGACCCGTCGGACGCGCCGGACAGACTCGCCGTCGTCGGCCGTGGCCAGCGACTCGTCGTACCGTTCCCGTTGGATCGGGTCCGAGAGCACGTTCCACGCGCGGTTCAGCTGCGCCCGGCGTGACGAGTCGGCGTTCTCCACCTCGGATCGGTATGCGGCCTTGATCTCGTCCTTCGACGCGTCCGGGCTCGACCCCCAGCAGCTCGTAGTGGTCAGTCATCGTTTTCCCTCATGCACGTCATTGCGGAAGCTGCTCCCGGAGGTGGTCGACCAGTCGGTCGAGTGAGACGCGGTCCTGGGTCATCGAGTCGCGGTCGCGCACGGTGACCGCGTTGGTCCTCCAGCGTGTCGAAGTCGATGGTGACGCAGTACGGGGTGCCGACCTCGTCCTGGCGCCGGTACCGCTTGCCGATCGAGCCCGTGACGTCCACGTCGACCATGTAGCGCCGGCGCAGGTCACCCGCGACCGCCTCGGAGATCGGGACGAGCTTCTCGTTCTTCGACAGCGGCAGCACCGCGACGGTGTTCGGCGCGAGGCGGGGATCGAGCCGCAGCACCGTCCGCTTCTCGACCTTGCCGTCCGCGGTCGGCGCCTCTTCCTCGTGGTAGGCCGCGAGCAGGAACGCCAGCGTGGCCCGGTCGGCACCCGCCGGCCGGCTCGATCACGTGCGGGATGTAGCGGCGCTCGTGCTCCTGGTCGAAGTACGAGAGGTCCTCACCCGAGAACTCGCTGTGCTTCGTGAGGTCGTAGTCGCCCCGGTTGGCGATGCCCTCGAGCTCGCCCCAACCCCACGGGTAGTCGAACTCCACGTCCGAGGTCCCGGTGCTGTAGTGCGACAGCTCTTCGGTCTCGTGCGGGCGGAGCCGGAGCTGGTCCTCGGGGATGCCCAGGTCCGTGTACCAGCGGAACCGCTCCTGGCACCAGTACTCGTACCACTTGGGCCGCTGTCCTCGGGCGGGACGAAGAACTCCATCTCCATCTGCTCGAACTCACGGGTCCGGAAGATGAAGTTGCCCGGGGTGATCTCGTTGCGGAAGGACTTCCCGATCTGCGCGATGCCGAACGGCGGCTTCTTGCGGGTCGTGGTCTGCACGTTCTTGAAGTTCACGAGGATGCCCTGGGCGGTCTCGGGCCGCAGGTACGCCACCGACGGTGTCGTCCTCCACCGGGCCCACGAACGTCTTGAACATCAGGTTGAAGCTGGCGAGCCTCGGTGAAGGTGTCCTTCATGCCGCAGTTCGGGCACGCGCCCGACTCCGGCAGCTGGTCGGCGCGGAACCGCTCCTTGCAGTTCTTGCAGTCCACCAGCGGGTCGGTGAACGTCGCGATGTGCCCACTCGCCTCCCACACCTTGGGGGCCATGAGGATGGCCGCGTCCAGGCCCGACGACGTCGTCGCGGAGCTGGACCATCGAGCGCCACCAGGCGTCCTTGACGTTGCGCTTGAGCAGCACGCCGAGGGGGCCGTAATCCCACGTCGAACGAAAGCCTCCATAGATCTCGGACGAGGGAAAGATGAGTCCGCGTCGTTTTGCCAGGTTCACGACGCGGTCCATCAAGTCGGGGCGGGCCACGGCCGAACAGGGTAGTCGGGCCACCCAAATTCGCCCGAAGCATTGACCTTGCGGCTCCCGCTACGGATCTCGATCGGGTACGTGAAGCGTCAGAGCAGGGACGCCGAACGGAGACGGCGTTCCGAGTGGTACTCGAGCGCAACGACGCCGAGGCGTTCGACCTCGTGCACGTGCTCGTGGGCCGGCGGATCGGCCATCGCCTGGTTGAGCTCGCCTCCCACCAGCCGGCCCAGGAACTCGAGGGCTTCCGGCGCGACCCGCAACCCCCCGAGGCGGCCACACGTCGCGCACAGGACGCCGCCTTCGCCGAGGTCGATCGCGGTGAACGGCCCCTCGCCTTCGCAGCGGACGCACGCGTCGAGGTACGGATGGAACCCCTCGAGGCTCAGCAGCTTCCAGAAGAACGCCGGGGTCACGACCGGAGAGGGCCGCGCGCTCAGCGTGCGCAGCGCGCCGACGAGCATCCGGTACAGCGCGGGAGCCGGCTCCTGCTCCTGGGCCACCTGGTCGACGGCTTCGAGCATCGGCACCGCGTGGGTGAAGCACGCGTAGCTCTCCCGCAACGGCCGGTTCGCGTCGATCGTCTCGACCTGGGTCACCACGTCGAGCTCGCGGCCCCGGTAGCACTGCAGCGCGACGTGGCTCGTGGGCTCGAGCCGGGCTCCGAAGCGGCTCCCGCTCTTGCGCACTCCCTTGGCCACCGCCCGGACCTTGCCGTGGCCCTGGGTCATGAAGCTGATGATCCGGTCGGCTTCGCCGAGCTTCACCGTCCGGAGCACCACTCCCTGGTCCCTGTACAGCCCCGGCATGCACCGAGTGTAACTACACGGGTGTGGTCCCTAGGTCTCGACCGCGCCGAACCGGCGGTCCCGGCGCTGGAACTCGCGCACCGCGTCGAAGAGGTGCTCGCGCCGGAAGTCGGGCCAGAGGACCTCGGTGAACAGGAACTCGGAGTACGCGCTCTCCCAGAGCAGGTAGTTCGAGATCCGGTACTCCCCCGACGTGCGGACCATCAGGTCCGGGTCCGGCATGTCCGGTGCGTAGAGGTGACGGGCGATCGTGCGGTCCGAGATCTGGTCGGGCTTGAGCTTCCCGGCCTTGACCTCTTCCGCGATCGCCCGCATCGCGTCGGTCAGCTCCGCCCGGCCGCCGTAGTTGAACGCGAACGTCAGCGTCATCCGGCGGTTCCGCGCCGTCAGCGCCTCGGTGTCCTCGATGTGGCGCAGGACGCGCTTGGGCACGCGGCCGCTGCGCCGCCCGATGAAGCGCACCCGCACGCCCCGGTCGTTGAGGTCGTCGCGCCGGCGGAGCAACAGCGACTCGTTGAACCGCATGAGGAACCGCACCTCGTCGAGGGGCCGGCGCCAGTTCTCCGTGGAGAACGCGTACACGGTCATCCAGGGCAACCCGAGCTCGAGCCCGCCCTCGACGGTGTCGAAGAGCGCCTCCTCACCCGCGGCGTGGCCCTCGGTGCGCTTGAGGCCGCGCTGTTGGGCCCACCTGCCGTTCCCGTCCATCACGATCGCGATGTGGCGAGGGATGCGCCCGGGATCGATCCCGTCGATCACGAGACGGTGAGGATGCCCTTCATCCCTGCTGCTTCGTGGCCGGGGATCGAGCAGTAGTAGTGGTACGTCCCTTTCTTCAGCTGGACCTTGCCCGAAGCCGTGGAGCCGCTGCCACTCACCTCGATCGAGAACCCGGGGACCTCGTGGATCTGCAGGTCGTGCGAGCCGCTCTCGATGTTCTTGAGCGTGATCTTCACGATGCCGGGCGGGGAGGTGAGCTTCGTCGGCTTGAAGAACACGTTCCCCGACTCGACGTTGAGCGTCTTCACCGCCGGGCCCGTAGGCTCCTTGTAGCTGCTCGAGCTGGAGCTGCTGCCACCGCAGGCGGTGACCCCGACCGCGAGCGCGGTCAGCGCGATCGCACCCTTCAGGATGTTCTTCATGGGTCAGCTGCCGCCGGTGCTCGACTGGGATGCGCCGCCGGGACCGGGAGGGGTGCCCGGGTTGGACGTCGTCGTGGTCTTGCCGGCCGGGACCGTGGTCTCGGTCGGGCTCTGCGTCCCGGGCTCCGGCTTGCCACCGGGCGCACCGACCACGATCGAGGCCTGCATGCCCGCCGCCCGGTGCCCCGGGATCGTGCAGAACACGGTGTAGGTCTGGCCCTGCTTCAGGTCCACCTTCAGGGAGTTCACGCCGTTCGGCACGTTGAGCATGAAGCCCGGCACCTCGGTGCCGTCGAAGACGAGGGTGTGCGTGCCGCCCTTGTCCACGTAGTGGATCAGGTTGACGCCGGCCGGGACGTTGAACGACTTCGCCTGGAAGCTCAGCTCCGGGAGCGCATCGATCTCGAGGGTGTTGATGGCCCGGCCGGCGGGCTGGACGTAGGCGGCGGACGCTTCGGACTTCGGCAGGCTGGCGCCGAGGACGAGCGAGCCGGCGAGCATCACCACGACGGCGCCTGCCGCGACCCCGATGACGAGCGACGAGGTGCGGATCTCGGGGACCGCGGCGATGATCGTCGCGCCGACGAGGATCGACAGCGTGATCACAGCCGCGACGACGACGGCAAAGGTCGTCCCGCCCTCGGACGCAGCCAGGAACACCCGGGAGATGTTCAGGGCGAAGAACGCGACGGCGAGGATCGCGCCGACCGGGATGAGGAACGGGAGGATCACCCGGCTCTTCTTGGCCTCGGCCCGGGGGTCGACGGTGGGGCCCTTCGTCGCGACCGCGAGAACCGCGGCCTCCTCGGGAACGGCGAGCGTGGTGCCCTCGGGCTCGGTCGGCGCCGGGCTCGCGTCCGGCGTCGCGTCCGGGCCCGCGTCCGGTGTCGTGGCCGCGTCAGGCTCGCTCGTCGCTTCGGACGCCTCGTCCGGAGATTCGGTCGACTCTGGCTCGTCGCTCATCTATGCCCGCAGTCCCATCTCGGTCAGCTCAGTGTCCAGATCGTGCGTTCCGGGTCCCGGCCGGTTCCGGCGCTCCTCGGCCGCCGCCCAGCGGAAGAAGATCACCGCGATCAACCCCCACAGCATCAGGCCGGCGCCGATCTTCATGATCAGTCCGGCGATGAGCTGGTCGTTGAGCGCGGAGAGCCCCCAAAGCTTCGGCAGCGACTCGTAGCGACGATACAGCGGGTGGGTCCCGAAGGTGAGAAACGAGGCCGGGATCGTGGGCACCACCGACTGGAGGAACAGGAACGCCATCCGCAGGGGCGGGACGAGCCTCGGGATCTCCGGCAGCGGGCTCACGACGGGCATCCAGACGATCAGCGCCGTGACGAGCAGCACCGTGTGAGCCGCGAAGTGCGCCCAGCCGGACTCGAGGGTCAGGTCGACGGTCGCGGGCCAGTGGACCAGCACGATGACGACGTTGAACACCACGAGCGCCGGGACGAACCGGGAGAGCCACCGCACGGACCGGAACAGCCACTTGGGCGACAGGATCCACCGGGCCAGCCACGCGGGCGTCCCGAGCAGGAGCAGCGGCGCCGCCACCATCGTGAACGTGAGGTGCTGGATCATGTGGACGCTGTAGAGGTAGCCCTCGGCGAGGTCGTGGATCGGCCATTCCGCGGCCAGGAAGATCGCGAAGGCGCCGAGACCGAAGCAGGTGATCTGGAACCGGGTCGCGACCGGCTCGCCTGCGGGCAGCGTGCGGGGGCCGATGCGGGTCAGCGCGATCGCGTAGGCCGCGACGATCAGACCGACGATCAGCATGACGTCCGGATGCGGCTGGAACGCCGGGAAGTGTCCCTGGATCGTGCCGACATCGAGACCGGTCACGACGTCAGTCCCAGATGTGGAGAACGGTCAGCACGATCGCGTACAGGATGATCGCTCCGCAGGCGCCGGTGATGAAGAACCGTTTGAAGATCGGCTTGTCGCTCGCCAGGTGCATGTAGAGGCTGGCCACCATGACGAACTTCACGAGCGCCAGCGCCAGGAGGCAGCCGACGAGGAGCGCGGTCGGGATGTCCCCCTCGAGGTAGTAGAAGCCGACCTCGATCGCGGTGAGCACGCAGAGCACCACGGCGATCATCACGTACTGGAACGGTGAGGAGTGCGCCCGGATCTCGCCCGGGAGCATCGGCACCTCGTCCGGCGAGATCGCCGAGAGCCCGTGCTCGGCCTCCTCGGCCCGCTCGACCGCGGTGCCGGGCAGCAGGGTGGTGTCGTCGTGCTCGTCGACGGTGGGCTCGCTCATGGCCGCCTCCCCTACTTCTGCGGTGGGATCAAGTAGACGACGGTGAAGATCACGATCCAGACCACGTCGACGAAGTGCCAGTAGAGGCCGGCGATCTCCACCTTCTCCGCGTGCTGGACCCCGAGCTTGCCCTGCATGGAGAGCCCCCAGAGGGACAGCAGCCAGATGATGCCGACCGTGACGTGCGCCCCGTGGATGCCCGTGAGCACGAAGAAGCTCGAGCCGAAGACGTTCGTCGAGAGCGAGAGGCCCTTCCGGTAGAACTCGGTGAACTCGTAGATCTGGCCGGAGATGAACGTCAGGCCGAACAACGTCGTCGCGATCAGCCAGACCCGGAACCGGCGATGGTCGCCGCGCTGGATCGCGGCGAGCGCCAGCACCATCGTGAGCGAGCTCATGAGGAGCATGAACGACGTCACCGAGGTGAACGGGATGTTGTAGACGTCCTTGGGCGTCGGGCCCTTGACGCTGCGACCCCGGTACAGCAGGTACGTCGCGATGAACGCGCCGAAGAACAGGCACTCCGACGAGAGGAAGATCCACATCGCGAGCTTCGTGTTGGTGGTGCCGGTCGTGGTCCCGTGACCGTGGTCGTCGTGCTGCCCCTCGGAGGGCGCCGGCAGCGTGGCCTGAGCCATGACTAGTCCTCCGCCGTTCCGGGCTCGATCGCCCAGGCGTACATGCCGAACACGAGCACGAGCACACCCGGGATCGCGAGCCACGGGCTCTTGAAGACCGCGGCGTAGCCGAGGATCGGCAGGCCGAGGCACAGGATGAACGGGAAGTACGAGGGCGACGGCAGGTGGATGCCGTGGGCCTCGCCGTGCGGGTCGCCGTCGCCGCCGTCCGGCACGTCACCGTGGTCGTCGCCGGAGCCCGCGTCCATCTCCAGGGTCGCCGTGGCACCGGTGGCGCCACTGTCCGAACCGCCGGCCGGGAGCCGCACGAGCCGACCTTCGGCGTCCTCGGTGTACTTGCGGTGCCAGAAGTCGTCGCGGGCGTGGACCTGCGGGATCTCGAGGAAGTTGTACTCGGGCACCGGTGTGGGCGTCGACCACTCGAGCGTCCGGGCGTCCCACGGGTCCGAGGAGGCCTTCTCGCCCCGCAGCGTGGTGAGCACGATGTTCACCAGGAAGAGCAGCACCGAGAACGCGATGATGAACGAGCCGATCGACACGAGCAGGTTGAGGTTGTCCCAGCCCATGCCCGACGTGTACGTGTACGTGCGGCGGGGCTGGCCCTCGAGCCCGAGGATGTGCATCGGGAAGAACGTGACGTTGAAGCCGATGAGCATCAGCCAGAAGTTCCACTTGCCGAGGCGCTCGTTGAGCATCTTCCCGAAGACCTTCGGCCACCAGTAGTAGAAGCCACCGAAGATCGCGAAGATCAGGCCGCCGAAGAGCACGTAGTGGAAGTGCGCCACGACGTAGTAGGTGTCGGTCTGCTGCGTGTCCGCGGGGACGATCGAGTGCGTGACGCCCGAGAGGCCGCCGATCGTGAACATGGCGATGAAGCCGAGCGCGAACAGCATCGGGGTCTTCAGGCGCAGCGACCCACCCCAGACGGTGCCGAGCCAGTTGAAGATCTTCACGCCCGTCGGGATGGCGATGAGCATCGTCGAGAGGCTGAACGCGGAGACCGCCACCGGGCCGATGCCCGTCGCGAACATGTGGTGCGCCCAGACACCCCAACCGAGGAAGCCGATGGCGATGCCCGAGAACACGATGACCGTGTAGCCGAAGAGGGGCTTGCGCGAGAACGTCGGCAGGATCTCCGACACGATGCCCATGCCGGGCAGGATCAGGATGTACACCTCGGGATGGCCGAACAACCAGAACAGGTTCTGGTAGAGCAGCGGATCACCGCCCGCCGCCACGACGAAGAAGTTCGTCCCGTAGTTGCGGTCGAAGAAGACCATGATCATCGCCACGGTCACGCAGGGGATCGCGAACGCGGTCAGGAACGCGGTGATCAGCATCATCCAGACGAACACCGGCATGCGCATGAGCGTCATGCCGGGCGCGCGCAGGTTGAGGATCGTCACGATGAAGTTGATGGCGGACGTCACCGACCCGATGCCGAGCATCACGAGGCCGACGGTCCAGAAGTCCGGTCCGTGGCCGGGAAGGAAGCCTTGGCTCATCGGGGTGCTGGTCAGCGGGGTGTAGCCGAACCACCCTCCGTTCGGCGCCCCGCCGAGGAAGAAGCCCGAGTAGATGAACAGGCCACCGAAGAGGAACACCCAGAACCCGAACATGTTCAGCCGGGGGAACGCGACGTCGCGCGCGCCGATCATCAGCGGGATGAAGTAGTTCCCCAACGCGACGGGCAACGGCATGCCGACGAGGAAGATCATCGTCGTGCCGTGCATCGTGAAGACCGTGTTGTACTGCGACGCGGTGAGGACGGTGCCGTTCGGGCCCGCGAGCTGGAGCCGGATGAGCAGCGCCTCGACAGCCGGCGATGACGAAGAAGATCGAGCGCGGTCGCCGCCGTAGAGGATGCCGATCTTCTTGTGGTCGACGGTCGTGAACCACGACCAGAAGCCGGTGGTGCGCGTGGGCCGGTGGAGCAGACCCTTCCCGGAGCTGCGCGGAGGTGCGAGGACCTCGGGGACAGCCGTCATCGGCGAGCTCCCTCTGTCACTACTTCTCTCCCAACAGGTACGACACGATCGTGTCCGCATCCGCTTGCGTCATCACGGGCAACCCCTTCGGGGTGTTCTTCGTGAACGAAGGCATGCCGACACAGGTGGCCGGCGGTGGCTCTCGACAGTCCGTCGACGCCATCGCGATCATCGAGGGCGCGTTCTTCACCCAGTTCGTGAGGTTCTTGCGGTTGATCTCGTACGTGCCGCCGGCGAACGTGCTCCGGCTGTGCAGGTGCGTCAGGTTCGGCCCGTAGTTCGTCTTGGTCGAGTCGTTGAGGATGTGACAGTTGGTGCACGAGTACTTGTTCGCCGTGAGCTGCTTGATCTGCCCGGTCCACGGTTGCGCGGGCCCCTGTTGCTGACCGGCCAACCACTTCTCCCAGTCGGATCTCGTCTCCGCGATCACGCGGAAGCGCATGTTCGCGTGCGAGAGGCCGCAGAACTCCGCGCACGCGCCGAGATAGGTGCCGGGTTTGTCCGCCTCGATCGTGTTGTGGTTCGTCTGGCCCGGCATGACGTCCTTCTTGCCGTTGAGCTCGGGCACCCAGAACGAGTGGATGACGTTGTCCGACACCTCGGACAGGTACACCTTCGTGTTGACCGGAATGTGCAGCTCGGTGCTGGTGACGACGTTCTTGTCCACCATCGGCTGCTTCGGGAGCTCGAACTGCCACCACCACTGCTTGCCCGCCACGGTGACGTTGAGGACGTTCGGGCCGGTGGGCTTCTTGGCCAGGTCGAAGATCGTCGCGATCGTCGGCACCGCGACGACGGCCAGGATCAGCGCCGGGACGATCGTCCAGCCGATCTCGAGCGGCGTGCTGCCGTGGATCTGCCTCGGGTTGTCCGGCTTGCCCTCGCGGTAGCGGAACTTGAAGGCGAAGACGACGGTTGCCGTGATGACCGCGATCCCGATCACGATCGCCAGGATCACGATCGGAACGAAGAGGTTGTCGATCTTCTGGGCGTACGGACCCTTGGGGTGGAGCGAGTTCTGGCCGTTGTTGTTGCCGCAGGCGGCGAGAACGGTGGCTAGGCCGACGAGGAGACCGACCCGGCGAAGGCGTCTCCCGATCTTCGGAACCCTCATGCCCTCTTCCCTGTGTGGACCGGAGCCGGGAGCTGGGACGCCCCCCGTACGCGCCCCCCGAACCGCGGAGCGACACGCCGGGGCGACTCTATCCCCGGCCAATTGGCGAGGAGCAACTCAAGGGGGGAGTTAGAGACCAAGGCGGTCGAGGGCATGCGCCCGGCGCTGCCAGTCGGGGTCCACCCGGACGCGGGTCTCGAGGTACACGCGGGCGCCGAGGAGCACCTCGAGCTCGTGGCGGGCCTTGGTGCCGGCGTCGCGGATCACCGCGCCGCCCTTCCCGATGACGATGCCCTTCTGCGAGTCCCGCTCGACGCGCACGACGACCCGGTACCGCAGGATCCCGTCGCCGGCCTCGTTGTCCTCCTCCCCTTCCCCGTCGTCGCGCGCTTCGCCGTCGTCGCGGCGGGGCCGGTCCTCGGGGAACTCCTCTTCGAGCGGCTCGGCCGTCACGACGATGGAGTGCGGCAGCTCGTCGCGGGCGATCGCGAGGAGCTTCTCGCGCACCAGCTCCGCGACGAGCGCGGTCTCCGGCTGATCGCTGATCACGCCGTCCGGGTAGTAGACGGGACCCGGCGGGAGCCGCGCCTCCAGCTCCGCGACGAGCGCGTCGACGCCTTCGCCGGTGCGCGCGGAGAGCGGGATGAACGCCTCGAAGTCGCCCAGCGCGGCGGTGACGCGCGCGAGGTGATCGACGACTTCGCCGCGGCTCGCGGCATCGGTCTTGTTGAGGACCAGGAGGCTCGGTGTCGACACGCGGTGCACGAGATCGGCGATGAACCGATCGCCGCCACCGATCTCGGAGTTCGCCTCGACGAGCAGGCAGACGACGTCGACCTCGGCCAGGGTCTCGACCGAGCGGCTGTTGCAGCGCTCGCCGAGCAGCGTGCGCGGCTTGTGGATGCCGGGGGTGTCGAGCAGGACGATCTGCGACGTCGGCGGTCGTGCGCACCCCGCGGATCTGCGTGCGCGTGGTCTGCGGGCGGTTGGAGACGATCGAGACCTTCGACCCGACGAGCCGGTTCACCAATGTGGACTTCCCGACGTTGGGCCGTCCCACCAGGCTGACGAACCCCGAGCGGTGCTCGGTCACGACGTGGCCCGGCGCGGCGCGCTCGGGCGCGCCCTGGCGCCCGGCCGACTTCGGGTCGTCCGGATCGGCCCGGTGCGGGACGGGCATGATCGCCACGGACGCGATGCGGCGTCCCTCGACCCGCTCGGCCCGGAACTCCAGCCCCTGGAACCGCACCGTCTCACCCTCGTCGGGCACGTGGCCCAGCAGGTTGAAGACGAGACCGCCGACGGTGTCCCACTCCGTGTCGGGGAGCTCGACGCCCAGCACCTCGTTGACCTCGTCGATCGGGGTGCGGCCCGGCGCGCGGATCCCGCCACCCGTCGAGCGTGCTCGACGCCCGGCTCCTCGGCGTCGTACTCGTCGACGATCTCCCCGACGATCTCCTCGAGCAGGTCCTCGAGCGTGACGAGTCCGGCGGTACCGCCGTACTCGTCGACGACCATCGCCATGTGGAACTTCTGGGTGCGCATCTCGCGGAGGAGCTCCGCCACCCGCTTGGACTCCGGCACGAACACCGCGTCCCGCACCGCGACGCGCACCGGATCGCTGCCGGTCACCGGTGCGGGAGCGGTGGACGAGATCCTTCAGGTAGACGATGCCGATGATGTTGTCGGTGTCGTCCTCGTAGCAGGGGATGCGCGAGAAGCCGCCCTCGATCGCGGTCTCGATGCCGGCTTCGACCGTCTCGTTGGCGTCGATCGCCACCATGTCCGGGCGCGGCACGCATGACCTCGCGCACGACGGTGTCGCCGAACTCGAAGATCGAGTGGATGAGCCGGCGCTCCTCGCGCTCGATCTCGTGCTCGTCGGCCGCGACGTCGGCCATCGTGCGGAGGTCTTCCTCGGTGACGAACGGGCCCTGCTTCAAGCCCTTGCCCGGGAGCATCACGTTGGCGAGACCGATGAGGCCCCGCGAGAGCAGGCGCAACGGTGGGAAGTTCGTGACGGCCCAGAGGAAGCCGGACACGCGCAGCGCGGCCCGGTCCGGGTTCTGGATCGCGTACGTCTTCGGCGCGACCTCGCCGATCACGAAGTACACGACGATCTGGATCACCAGGCCGATGAACAACCCGGCGCTCCCGAACGACCGCTCGAGCAGCGCACCGAGCAGCGACGCGCTCGTCAGCTGGGAGACGAGGACGAGCAGCAGCAGCACGTTCAACGTCTGCTCGGGTCGCTCGAGCATCTGCGCGAGCCGCGGCGCGCCCTTTCGCCCTCTTCTTCGAGCGAGAGCGCACGGATGCGGCTCATGCGGGTGAACGCGGTCTCGGCCATCGCGAGGACGATCGAGACGAGGAACAGCAGTACGACGGCGACGAGGATCGCGGCGTCGGCTCCGTTCATGGTGCTTCCGATGTCAGGGGGTGGAACGAGGGACTTGGCAGTGGACCGGGTTTCAGTGCTCAGTCCCCCTGCTCGATCTCACGGAAGCGGGCGAGCAGCTCCCGTTCTCGGCGCTGCATCGCCGCATGCTCGCGCGGATCGGCATGGTCATAGTTGAGCAGATGCAGGACCCCGTGCACGACGAGCAGCGCGATCTCGTCCTCGGTGGTCCATCCGTGTTCCGGGGCCTGGGCTGCCGCGACCTGCGGGCAGATGACGACGTCGCCGATCAGGCTCGGGGGCTCGCCGGCCTCGGCCGGCGCCGCCGGGACCGCGCCCGCCCTGGTCGGGTTGGCGACCGCCGAGCACGACGTCGTCGTCCATGGGGAACGCGAGGACGTCCGTGGGGCCGGTCCCGCCGAGGAAGCGCTCGTTCAGATCGGTGATCGACTGCTGGTCCACGAAGATCAGCGAGAGCTCGGCCACGCCGGGCGACCCGCTCCTCCGCGAGCACGATGCGGGCCAGGCGGACCCACCGCACGACGTCGACCGGGACGACCGACTGCTCGTCGGCGCCGAACACCTCGATCGGACGTGGACGGCACGGTCACGTGTTCTTCTCGTACGCGTCGACGATGTCCTGGACGATCTTGTGGCGCACCACGTCACGCGAGCCCAGCTCCACGAACGCGAGCCCCTCGATCCCTTCGAGGACCTTGCGCACCGCGAGCAGACCCGAGCGACCGCGGCCACCTTCGGGCAGGTCGATCTGGGTGACGTCACCGGTGACGACCGCCTTGGAGCCGAAGCCGAGGCGGGTGAGGAACATCTTCATCTGCTCGGCGGTCGTGTTCTGCGCCTCGTCGAGGATGATGAACGAGTCGTTGAGCGTGCGGCCGCGCATGTACGCGAGCGGCGCGACCTCGATCACTCCGCGCTCCATCAGCCGCGCGACGCCGTCGGGTTCGAGCATGTCGTAGAGCGCGTCGTAGAGCGGGCGGAGGTACGGGTCGACCTTCGCGAGCATGTCGCCGGGCAGGAAGCCGAGTCGCTCGCCCGCCTCGACCGCGGGCCGGGTGAGGATGATGCGGTTGACGGTCTTCGCCTGCAGCGCCTGCACCGCGAGCGCGACCGCGAGGTAGCTCTTGCCCGTGCCCGCGGGGCCGATGCCGAACGTGATGGTGTTGCGCGCCCACGGCGTCGACGTAGCGCTTCTGGCCCGCGGTCTTCGGTCGCACGCTCTTGCGGCCGCGCACGACCTCGGTGTCGAGCACCTCGGTCGGGCTCTGATCAGACTTCAACATCTCGATGCTGCGACCCACACCTTCACGGTCGAGGACATGACCCCGCTCCAGGAGGACGACGAGCTCCTCGAAGAGCCGGGCGACGATCTCGGAGTCGGCGGGTTCGCCGGAGACGGTGATCTCGTTGCCCCGCACGAGGATGTGGACGGGAAACGCATCCTCGACGACGCCGCAACAGCTCGTCGCGCTGGCCGAGCAGGTCCACCATGAGGTGGTTCCCCGGAACGAGGATCTTGACCTGGGTCGGCGACGAGGAGGTCACGTCCCTCTCAGGCTAGCGCCGCACGGGCCGCGAACGGCACGAGTTTGCGCTACGCAGAGGTCGTCGTGGCGCGGCAGGCCGAGCTCGTCGAGCCGGCACACCGAGGTCGTCGGGTCGACGGCCGAGCACCGCCGCGAGAACCCGCAGGTCGTCCCGGCGGATCGTCAGCAGCCGGCCGTTGAAATCCTGGCGCTGGAGCTGGATCGTCGCGGCGTACCGGGACAGGACCGCGGCCTCGGGATCGTCGAGCGCGTGCAGCTTCACCAGGTCGATGGTGAAGCCGGCGTCCAGGTCCGTGCCCTCGGTGAGGTTGATCTCGATGTCCGCGTCGCGCGGGCAGCAGCTGGTCGGGCGGCACCTCGTAGATCTCCGCGAGCCGGAGCAGGCGCGGGACCGAGATCGCCCGCTCGCCGCGCTCGTACGCGCCGAGGACCGATGCCTTGAACTCCAGGTCGGAGCGGGCTTCGACGTCGTGAAGCGACAGCCCCTTCTGGCGGCGGATCGCTCGCAGCCGTTCGCCTACGTTCACGCCATGCATGAGACCCCGCTGCCCCCGAGATAGTTCGCCGCCCGGCCGGCGCAGACTATCTCAGAGTTCACGTCACTTGTCGACATTCGCGCGCCGAGTGCGCAAGGTTTCATGGGCCGATCGGCCCATAGTCGGACGAGTCGGACACTCGACTCCGGCGAAACCCCACCAAAGCGGCCGCAGCCGCGACCGGGGCCGTCACTGCGCGTAGTACGTGCGGACCGACGGCCAGGTGCTGCCCGGCACCCGAGCTGGTCCCGTTCGGTGGGATCGAGACCACCCTCGGGACCCACCACCACCAGCCACTCTGCCCCCAAGGGTTCGCTCACGGCGCTGGCGCGAACGCCGACGCGGGTCGGCCACGACGAGCCCCGGGTGCTCGGCCAGCTCGGAGAGGGACCTCGCGGCCAACAGCTCGGGAAGCCGGGAGCGGCGCGACTGCATCGCCGCCTCGCGCATGACCCGGCCGAGCCGGATCCGGGCCTTCTCACCGCGGGCTCCGTCCCATCGCACCACGGACCGGCGCACCGTGATCGGCATCACCGCGTCGACGCCGAGCTCGACGAGCTGGGCGACGACCGCGCCGGCCTGGTCGCCCTTGGCCGGCGCGAACGCGATGACGAGCCGCGGCGTCAGCGCGGGCTCCGTCGTGAGTGGGCCGGCCGGCGTCAGCCGGAGCCGACCCTCACCCAGTTCCGCGACGGTGCACTGTCGCCAGCGACCGTTCCCGTCACTCGCGGTGACTCCCTCGCCGGCGCGCAGCCGCCGCACGCGTTGCAGGTGGTGCCCGTCATCACCTTCGACCCAGAGGTCGGCGTCACTGGCGACGTCCTCGACGAAGACGTGCGCGACGGCCGGCGCCGTCGCGGCGAACCCTTCGGTCACCGCTCCCCGAACGTCGAGCGGATCTTCGAGAAGAACCCGCCCTCCGCGGGGGCTGCGACTTCCTCACCGCGCAGCTCGGCGAACTGGCTGAGGAGGTCCTGCTCCGTGTCGGACAGCTCCCGGGGAACGTCCACGTCGATCTGCACCAGCAGGTCGCCGCGCCCGCGGCCCTGCAGCACCGGCACGCCGCGACCCTTGAACCGGAAGACGTGTCCGGGCTGGGTGCCGGGCGGCACCGTGACCTGCTCCGGATCGTCGAGCGTGTCGACCGTGAGCACGGTGCCGAGCGCGGCCTGCGTCATCGCGATCCGGCGCTGGTGGACGAGATCGAAGCCGTGCCGCTCGAGCGAGGGATGCGGACGCACGCGCACGGTGACGTACAGGTCGCCGGCGATGCCGTTGCGGGGCGCGGCCGGGCCGCGGCCGGTGAGCCGGAGCCGCTGGCCGTCGTCGATGCCCGCCGGCACCTCGACGTCGATGTGGCGAGTTGAGCGGACGCGGCCGTCACCGCGCGCAGCTGGTGCACGGGCTCGGGATCTGCTGACCGGTTCCGCGCGCACGCGACGCAGGGCACCGCGGTGACGAGCTGGCCGAGGATCGAGCGCCGCACCTGACGGACCTCGCCGGCGCCACCGCAGGCGTCGCAGCGGCTCGGATGCGTGCCGGGCTCGCAGCCCGAGCCGTCACAGCGGTCGCACGCGCTGGGCAGGTCCAGCTCGAGCGTCTTCGTGATCCCGAACGCCGCGTCGACGAGGTCGAGCTCCATGATCGCTTCGGCGTCCGGGGCCCGCGGCGGACCCGGACCCGCCGCCGCCGAAGCCACCCTGGAAGAACGCGTCGAAGAGGTCACCGAACCCGAACGCCTCGGCGCCCGGTGGAGCCCCGCTGCCGCGGCTCTCGTCGCCGAACATGTCGAAGCGGCGTCGGCGCTCCGGATCGCGCAGCGTCTCGTACGCGCCCGTGATCTCCTTGAAGCGCGCCTCGGCCGCCGGGTCGGGATTCGTGTCCGGGTGCAGCTCGCGTGCCAGCTTGCGGTACGGCGCGCTTGATCTCGTCGTCGGTGGCGTTGGTGTCGACGCCGAGCAGGGCGTAGGGATCGGACGGCATGGGTCGACTCAGCCGAGCAGGAGCCGGCCGAGCTGCTGTGACACCGCGGCCACGGCAGCCAGCGCCTGCTGGTAGTCCATCCGGGTCGGGCCGAGCACGCCCACGGTGCCGGCCATCTGACCGTCGACGCGGTACGGCGCGAGCACGAGCGAGCAGTCGCGCAGCTCGTCGACGTCGTTCTCCGAGCCGATGCTCACGGTGACACCCTGGTCGAGGAGGTCGCGGACGAGCGACACCACCACGACCTGCTGCTCGAGCATCTCGAGCAGGCGCGACGGCCCGCTCGGCTGTCGCGAACGCGTCCTGGTCACCGACGATCCGACTGGCACCGCCCACGTAGAGCGGCTCGGCGCCGGACATCGCCCGCCGGGCGAGCGCTTCGAGGCCGAGTCGCACCAGCTCGTCGACCACCGGATCGCCGGTCGGCGCCGCGACCGCGCGCCGTTCCGAGGGACTGCTCGCGCAGCTCCGCGTCGAGGGCAGCGCTCGCCTTGGCGATCTGCGCCGTCGTCGTAGTCGCCCGTGTTCGAGATGACCTCCTTCTCGATCGAGCCGTTCGAGAGGACTGCGATCGCCAGCATCAGCTCGGGCTGGAGGGCGACGAGCTGGGCGCTGCGCACCCGTGCCGCGTCGAACTGGGGGCCCACGATCACGGCGGCGTGGCTCGTGATCCGGGCCAGGAGCAGACTGGTCTCGTGGAGGAGGTCCTCCAGGGCGCTGTGGGCCGAGGCGAAGAAGTCCGCCACGGCGCGCCGCTGGGTCACCGGGAGGGACCGGGCCTGCGTGAAGTGGTCCACGAAGTAGCGGTAGCCCTGGTCGGTCGGGATCCGGCCGGCCGAGGTGTGGGGCTGGACGATGTAGCCCTCACGCTCGAGCTGGGTCATGTCGTTGCGGACCGTGGCGCTCGAGACCCCCAGGGACCGTGACTGGGCGATGGACTGGGACGCGACGGGCTGTGCGGTCTGCACGTACTCCTCGACGATTGCTCGCAGCACTGCGGCTCGGCGGTCGACTGCGTCCATGACGTGCGCCCCCGTTCAGATGGCCGTGAGGCAGGTGGTTAGCAGTCGAGTCTACCGACTGCTACCTGCTGCCCGCCTGCCGCGAGCCCGGAGAGGAGGCGGACGGTCACCGCGGATGCGAGGAGGCGGCCCCGCCGGGTCAGGACGAGCCGGTCGGGGTCCGGTTCCACCAGGCCATCGGCCGCGAGCTCCCGGGCGACGGGTGCGAGCACCGGGGGCACGGAGATGCCCCCGCGGGTGCGGACGGCCAGCAGCAGGGCCTCTTCGACCCGGGCCGCATCGTCGAGCACCTCGTGACCGGCCTCGATCGACGCGCCGGACTCGACGGCCGCGATGTACCGCTCCGGCGTCCGCAGGTTCCAGGCCCGCCGGCCGTCGGTGTGCCCGTGCGCCGCCGCGCCGATCGCGAGGTAGTCGCCCTGCGCCCAGTACAAGAGGTTGTGCCGGCACTCGCCGCCAGGGCGGGCCCAGTTCGAGATCTCGTACCACTCGTAGCCCGCCGCGCGCAGGACGTCGTCGGCGATCTCGTACTTTTCGGCCTGGTCGTCGTCGTCGGGCGCGCGACGACCGCCGCTCGCGATGTCCCGGCCGAGCGGAGTTCCGGGCTCGATCGTGAGGGCGTACGCGCTGACGTGGTCGGGCGAGAGCGCGAGCACGCCGTCGAGGCTGCGCCGCCAGTCGTCGATCGACTCACCGGGCGTCCCGTAGATGAGGTCGAGGTTGAGGTGCTCGAAGCCGGCCGCCCGCGCCCAGCGCACTGCGCGCTCGACGGCCGCGGGGTCGTGGGTGCGGCCCAGCTCCGCGAGCACGTGCGGTTGCATCGACTGCACCCCGAATGACAGGCGGTTCACTCCCGCGGCCGCGTAGGTCGCGAGCTGCTCGGGATCGACCGAGTCCGGATTGCACTCGACGGTCACCTCGGCCCCGGCGGCGAGCGGGATCGCCCTGAGGATGCGGGCGAGGCCGTCCGCCGGGATCAACGACGGGGTGCCGCCCCCGAAGAAGACGCTCGTGGCGTCCCGGGCGATTCCTGCGGTCTGCCGGTGCCCGTCCGCCACGCAGGCGTCGACGTACTCGCCGATCAGATGGCCGCGGTCGGTCCAGGTCGCGAAGTCGCAGTAGTCGCAGCGGTCCGCGCAGAACGGGATGTGGACGTAGACACCGAGCGGCACCTCGGGGATTGTCCCACTCCCGATGGCAGTACGTTGCACGGATGGCCCTGACGTTCGAGCTCCCACCTGAGGCCGAGGCGTACCGCGGTGAGATCCGCGCGTTCCTCGAGGAGGAGGCGCCCGGCGGCCTCTATCCCTCCGACTGGATGCAGCGGCTGGCGCGGAACGGCTACGTCACCCCGCACTGGCCGCGGCCCTGGGGCCGGGACGCGTCACCGATCGAGCAGCTCGTGATCGACGAGGAGCTGAAGCGCGCGTCCGCCCCGAAGCCCCTGAACCCGATCGGCATCGGCTGGGCCGGTCCCACCCTGCTCGTGGCCGGAACTGCCGAGCAGCAGGCGCGGTACCTCCCCGGCCTCCTCGACGGCTCGGAGATCTGGTGCCAGCTCTTCAGCGAGCCGGAAGCCGGCAGCGACCTCGCGTCCCTGACGACCCGCGCGGTGCGCGACGGCGACGAGTACGTCCTGAACGGTCAGAAGGTGTGGACCACGCTGGCCCAGTTCTCGCGCTACGGCATCCTGCTCGCGCGCACCGATCCGGATGCCGAACCGCACCGCGGCATCTCCTACTTCGTCCTCGACATGCAGTCCCCCGGCATCACCGTCCGCCCCATCAAGCAGATGGACCACGACGCGATGTTCAACGAGGTGTTCTTCGAGAACGTGCGGATCCCGGTCGCGAACCTGGTCGGCGCAGAGAACGACGGCTGGCGGCTCGCGAAGGTCACGCTCGGCAACGAACGGGTGTCGCTGTCCGGCGAAGGCGCGCTGTGGGGCCGCGGGCCGACCGCGCACGACGTGTTGGACCTCGTGCGGGCGAACGGCGCCGTGGGCGACCCGGTGCTGCGCCAACGGCTCGCCGCGCTCTACATCGAGGCCGAGGTGCTCCGGCTGATCCGGCTCCGCACCGTCTCGGCCAAGGTGCAGGGGCTCGAGCCCGGGCCGGAGGCGTCGGTCCGCAAGGCGCTGGCCGACGAGCACGGCCAGCACGTGATGGCCATGGCGGTCGAGCTCGCGGGCAGTGGCGGGATGCTGCTGGACCAGGGTCCGTTCGGCGTCGAGACGTCGGAGTGGGCGACGGGCTACCTCTACAGCCGCGCGCTCACCATCGGCGGCGGGACCAGCGAGGTGCAACGCAACATCCTCGCGGAGCGCATCCTCGGCCTCCCCCACGACGCCTGACCCACCCCACACCTCCACCTTTTGGCGTCGCTACGACACCTCTACGGTGTTCCGGCGACGCCAAAACGGCGAGGGGACCGCCGCGCCGGTCAGCGGGGCTTCGTCGCTTCGATGAGGAAGCGGGTCGAGTGCGCGACGAACGATCCGTCGCGCTCGATCCGGTCGTGCAGCGCGCGGAGCTGCGAGCGGTATCCGTCGACGGTGAAGCCGGGGACCGTCCACACCACGAGCCGCAGGAAGTAGACGACCGCGCCGACGTCGAAGAAGGCGGCGCGCAACCGCTCGGAGCGCAGGTCTTCCACCACGAGGCCGGCGCGCGTCGCGGCGGCGCGGGCCAGCTCCGGATCGCGGTGCGGAGCCGGGCGGGAGCGGACCCATCAACGCCTCGCTGAGCTCCCGCATGCTGGACGGGCCGACCTGCTGGGAGAAGTACGTGCCACCCGGACGCAGCACGCGGGCGATCTCGTCCCACCAGGTGTCGACCGGATGCCGGCTCGTGACGAGATCGAATGCGGCGCTCGCGACCGGCAGCGCCGCACGATCGGGTTCCGTCGCGATCACGTGCGCGCCGCGTGGCCGCAGGCGGCGTGCGGCCACGAGCACGTTGGGGGCGTAGCCCTCGGTGGCGACCATGAGCGGCGGGAGGTGCGGCAGGTTCGCGAGCATCTCGCCGCCGCCGGACTGGAGGTCGAGCATGCGCTCGGCGCGCGTGGCGCGCTCGGTCAGGCGTCGCGAGTAACCCCAGCTGGGTCGTTCCTCGGTGGCCCGCCCGTCGAGCCAGCTGAAGTCCCAGCCGTCGATCGGTGCGCGCTCGCCCTCGTTGATCAGTGCCGCGAAGGAGCGCGGCCCCTCGCCCATCCGGGCCTCAGTCGCCGAGCTTGAGCGCGGCGACGAACGCCTCCTGGGGCACCTCGACCCGGCCGATCTGCTTCATCTTCTTCTTGCCTTCCTTCTGCCGGTCGAGCAGCTTGCGCTTCCGGCTGACGTCACCGCCGTAGCACTTCGCGATGACGTCCTTGCGCTTCGCCTTGACCGTCTCGCGCGCGATCACCCGGCCGCCGATCGCGGCTTGGATCGGCACGTCGAAGAGCTGACGCGGGATGAGCTCGCGCAGCTTGTCGGTCATGCGCTTGCCGTAGTCGTACGCCTTGTCCCGGTGCACGATCGACGAGAACGCGTCGACGGGCACGTTGTTCAGCAGGATGTCGACCTTGACGAGCTTCGACTCGCGGTACCCGTCGCGCTCGTAGTCGAGGCTCGCGTAGCCCTTGGTGCGCGACTTCATCTGGTCGAAGAAGTCCAGGACGATCTCGCCGAGCGGCACGCTGTAGACGAGCTCGACCCGTTCCTCGGAGAGGTAGTCCATCTTCTTCATCTCGCCCCGCCGGCCCTGGCACAGCTCCATCAGCGTGCCCACGTACTCGGACGGCGTCAGGATCGTGATGTTCACGAAGGGCTCTTCGATGGAGACCACGTCGTTCAGCGGCGGGAGCGCGGAGGGGTTGTCCACCACCTCGACCCCACCGTTGGTGGTGTGCGCGAGGTACTCGACGTTCGGCGCGGTCGCGACGAGCGCGAGGTCGTACTCCCGCTCCAGTCGCTCGCGGACGATCTCCATGTGGAGCAGCCCGAGGAATCCGCAGCGGAACCCGAAGCCGAGCGCGCCGGAGGTCTCGGGCTCGTAGGTGAACGACGAGTCGTTGAGCCGCAGCTTCTCCAGTGCCTCGCGCAGGTCCGAGTACTCGTCGCCCTCCACCGGGTAGAGGCCGCAGAACACCATCGGCTTCGGATGGCGGTAGCCCTGGAGCACCTCGCCCGGTCGCGCCGCGGTCGTGACCGTCTCACCGACGCGCGCCTCGCCGACATCCTTGATCCCCGCGATCAGGTACCCGACCTCGCCCGGTCCGAGCGTCGCGACCGGCGTCGGTACCGGCAGCCGCACGCCGATCTCTTCCGCGTCGTAGATCGAGCTGGCCTGCAGGAACTTCAGCCGCGCGCCGGAGCTCAGGGTCCCGTCGAACACGCGCAGCGCGCTGACCACCCCACGGTAAGGGTCGTAGTAGGAGTCGAAGATCAGCGCCCGGAGCGGCGCGTCGGCATCGCCCTTCGGCGCGGGGATCTGGGCGATGACCGCGTCGAGGAGCTCGGGAACGCCCTCGCCCGACTTCGCCGAGATGCGCAGGACGTCCTCCGCGGGGATGCCGAGGACCCGCTCGATCTCCTCGGAGACCCGGTCCGGGTCCGCGGCGGGCAGGTCGATCTTGTTCACCGCAGCGACGATCGCGAGGTCGTTCTCCATCGCCAGGTAGCAATTGGCGAGGGTCTGGGCCTCGATCCCCTGGCTGGCGTCGACGAGGAGGATCACGCCTTCGCACGCGGCCAGGCTGCGCGAGACCTCGTAGCCGAAGTCCACGTGGCCGGGGGTGTCGATGAGGCTGATGACGTGGTCGTGCCAGTTCAGCCGGACGTTCTGGGCCTTGATCGTGATGCCCCGCTCGCGCTCGATGTCCATCGAGTCGAGGTACTGGGCCCGCATGTCCCGCATCTCGACCGCGCCCGTGATCTCGAGGATCCGGTCCGCGAGCGTGCTCTTCCCATGATCGATGTGGGCGATGATGCTCAGACAGCGGAGCCGGTCGAGGGGGATCACGTCTACGTCCTGGTGGAAATGCGGTCGGGTCGCCCATTGTCCCTCGCGCGGCGGTGATTCCCGCGAACGGCCGCCTCAGCCCTCCTGCTGATAGCCTTTCCCGGTTCCCGAGACACGAAGACGAGGTCGCGACACCCGATGGCGAACATCAAGAGCCAGAAGAAGCGCAACATCCAGAACGAGAAGCGGCGGGTGCGCAACCTGGCCGTCCGTTCCGAGCTCAAGACGCGCGTCAAGGGGGCCACTGCGGCCGCCGAGACCGGCGCCGAGGATGCCGCCGAGCGCCTCGTCCTCGCGCAGAAGCGGATCGACAAGGCCGGTTCCAAGGGGATCATCCACAAGAACGCGGCCGCTCGCCGCACGTCGCGGCTGATGAAGGCCGCGAACAAGGCGCAGGCCTCTTCCTAGCTCGACCCGCGGCACGGCCCGTCAGCGGCGGGCACCGCTCCGGGATCGGCTCCGCGAGTGCAGCGCGGCCAACCGGGCCACGAGCACCTCGAGCACCGCGTCTTCGGGCATGGCGCTCGCCCCCTTGAGGTCCAGGTCCGCCCGGTGCAACGAGTCGATCGCGCGTCGGAGACCGTCCGTGCCGAGCGCGCTCGACGCCTCCAGCGCCTTCTGCGCCGGGTAGGTGCTGCCCTTGCCGCCGAGCGCGGCGTGCGCGTCCTTGGTGGTGTGGATCGACGGATCGTCGAGGCGCAGCAGCCGGCGGTAGCGGGACTGCAGCAGCCCGAGCACCTGGAGGGGGTGCATCGGCTTGGGCTGGCGGGCACTCGTGACGTTGAGCAGCCGGTCCAGGATCGAGAGCGCGGCCGCGACCTTGCCCTCCTCGATGGCGTTCGTCAGCTGGAAGACGGGGACGGAGCCCGCCTCGCCGAGATAGGGCTCGACGTCCGCCGCGCCGAGCTTGGCGCCCGGCCCGAACGCGGCGCCGAGCACCTCCACCAGTCCGGCGGCGCGACCCGCGTCGTCGCCGAGGCGCGCGGCCGCGGCCCGGGCCGCGTCCTTGTCCAGGCTGATGTCGGCCCGGGCCAGCTCGGCGCCGAGCACGTCGGCGGTCTTCTCCGAGTCCGGGCCGACGACCTCGGCCTGCTTCGAGCGCGTCGACCAGGCTCTTCGGCGCTCGACCCCCACCCCCGACGAACACGAACACGGTGGTCTCGAGGAGGTCGGCCAGCACCGCGGCAACCGGCGCGGCCTCATCGGCGTTGAGCTGCTCGTAGTCGCGGACCACGACGATGCGCTTGCTCGTCATGAACGGAGGGCTCTGCGCCGCGTTCAGGATCGCGGCGACGACGGGCACCCGCGCCGCTTCGTCGGTCGCGTTCGCAGGCGGCGCGGGCTCGTCGGTCCCCGCCCGCACCTTCCCGGGGACGGCGAACTCCTCGAGCACCAGGCTGCGGTCCTCGCCGTCCAGGAGCTCGTCGATCAGCGCCTGCGCGGCGCGCGAGCGGAGCACCGGGTCCGTCGCCTTCACGAGGTAGAGCGCGCTCACGAGACGGCCACCTGACGCTGCTCGAGGATCGCCTGCATGATCCGGCACACATGCACCGATCCCCTGACGTCGTGCACCCGCACGATGCGGCACCCGTGGGCCACGCCGTACGCGATCGCCGCGAGTGACACCTCGCGTCGGTCGCCGATGTCCAGGCCGAGCGTTTCGCCGAGGAACCGCTTGTTGCTCGCCGACAGCAGGAGCGTGTACTCGAGCTCGGCGAGCACCGCGCTCTCGCGCAGGAGGACCGCGCTCATGGCCGGCGTCTTGCCGAGGTCGAGCCCGGCATCGATCGAGATCTGCTCCACCGCGAGCCCGACCGCTTCGGCCCGGCGGGCGCGGTCCAGCAGGAACGCACGGACATCGGCCACCAGGTCGTCGTAGACCGGTTCCGGGTCGGGCACCCGCGGCGCGAGCCGGATGTGGGTCGCGACGACGGATGCGTCGTGCTTCGCCGCGACCGTCACGTACTCCGGGTCGCCGAAGCCACTGATGTCGTTGCCGACGACCGCGCCCGCGTCGCACGCGGCATCCAGCACCGACGCCCGCCAGGTGTCGCACGAGATCGGGACGTCGAAGCGTGCGCGCACCGCTTCGATCGACGGGATGACCCGGTCGAGCTCCTCGGCCTCCCCCACCTCGGCACCGGGGCCGGCCTTGACCCCGCCGATGTCGAGGAGGTCCGCACCCTGCTCGACGAGCTCGCCGGCCCGCCGGACCAGGGCATCCAGTGCGAACGTCTGGCCCACGTCGTAGAACGAGTCCGGCGTTCGGTTGAGGATGCCCATCACGAGCATGCGCGTGGTGAGGTCGTGGACGACATCACCCAAGCGGAAGTGCGGCATCGCGTTCGAGCCTATCGGCGGCGCCGTCGGGCTCGGCTGGGCTCGGGTCCACCCGCCCGACCGGGGTCCGGCGAGCTCCGGGGCGGAGCATCCGGAGGAGTGCGACCGCCACGCAGCCGATCGCCGCGAGCCCACAGAGCGCGCGGGCGTCGAGCGCGACGGGTTGCTCGGCCGCGGTGCGGGCGACGGTCTCGACCCAGCGCAGCAGCGCGAAGGTCGGGAGCTGGAGCCAGTGGGCGATGCCGGGGCCGACGATCCCGCCGGCGACGCCCGCGACCAGACCCCAGACCGTCAGCGGTCCGACCATCGGCGCGGCCAGCAGGTTGGCCGGCAGCGCGACGAGCGGGACGGTGCCGAAGACGGGCAGCAGGACTGGGAGCACGCCGAGCTGGGCGGCGGTCGTCACCCCGAGCGCGTCGCCGACCCAGCGCGGCCCGGGGATGCGCGCACTGATCGCGGGGCCGAGCCAGAGGATCCCCGCGCTTGCACCGCACGAGAGCAGGAAGCCGACGGAGTGGATGAGGAACGGATCCGCGACGAGGAGCCCGATCGCGGCGAGGGTGAGGATGCGACTCGCAGGAACGGGCCGGCCGAGGAAGGTCGCGCCCATCGCGAGTCCGGCCATCGCCGACGCCGCGCAGCACCGACGGCTCCCACCGGGTCATCGTGCCGAAGAGGACGAGGATCAGCAGCCCGATCACGAGCCGGCTCCCGAGCCGGAGCCGGACGAGCAGCGGTGTCGCCACCGCGAGGACGAAGGCGACGTTCGCGCCGCTGACCGCGAGCAGGTGGCTGAGGCCGGCGTCGCGGAAGTCGTCGACGAGATCGCTCGGGATCGACGCGGGTGTCGCCGAGGAGGAACCCGGCCAGGACCGCCCGCTCGGTCGCGGGAAGTCCGTCGGCGCCGCGCAGCACCGCGGCGCGCGACGGTTCGCGAGCCGGTCGAGGGGTGAGCGTGGCGCGGCGAACGCGGTCAGCTCGGCGACCTGCAGCTGGGCGACCGCGTGGCGCCACCGGTAGCGGAGGTCGAACCCGCGGAGGGGCTCGAGCGTTCCGCTCACCGTCACGCGGTCGCCGGCTTCGAGCACCCGGAGCTGGGTGGTGACATCTCCACCGCCGACGAGCAGGACAGTGCGACGGCCGGCGCCGGCGCCGTCGACCCGACTCAGCCGTGCGAGGACCTGGACGACGAACCGCGGGCCGGACGGGTCGTCGACCAGCGTTCCCTGCACCTGCACGCGCCGCGCGTCTCGCGACGGCACCGTCGAGCGGCGAGGTCTGGAGTCCGTGCAGGGCGCGTTGGGTGGTGGCGCCGCCAAGGAGTGCGCAGGCGACGAGCACGAGCGCGAATCCGCGCGAGCCGCGGATCAGCAACCCGACGGCGAGCAGCGAGACCGCCGCGACGAGCGCGATCTCCGCCGAACCGGGACCGAGTGCCTCACCCGCGAAGATCCCCGCGACGAGCGCCGCCAACGCGCAGAGCGGTCCGAACGGCGATCACACCGAGACCAGGTCCTTGATGTCGGCGAACCGGAGCTCGCCGATGCCGCGGACGTCCTGGAGCTCACCGACGCTCTTGAAGCCACCCCGCTTCTCGCGCTCGGTGATGATCGCTCCCGCGAGGCTGGGGCCGATGCCCGGCAGCTCCTCGAGCTGGCTCTCGGTCGCCGTGTTGAGGTTGATCGGGCCGGTGGTTGCGCCGTCTGCGTCCGTTCCGGTCGACCCGGTGGCGTCGGCTCCGACCGGGGTGGGCGCGCCGACGAGGGCCACCGCGATCCGCTGGCCGTCGACGACCTTCGCGGCGAGGTTGAGCCGGTCGAGGTCCGCACCGGGGAGCCCGCCGCCGGCCGCCTTGATCGCGTCGATCACCACGCGCGCCGGCCCGGATCCGCACGACCCCGGGATGCACGACCGATCCCGCGATCTGCACGACGAGGAGACCCCCGGCCGTCGTCGCGCTCCCGGTCGGGTCGGTCGCGCCGGTACCTGAGGTCGGCGCGGTGCCCGCGCAGTGATCGCGGTCGTCGACGGCGGCGCGGTGGCACCCGCGCCGGCGGTCCCGCGGACGCCGAGCTGGTACCAGCCCACGCCGGCGACCAGCGCGGCGAGCAGGAGCGCGCCGATCCGGACCCGCGGATCGTCCCAGTGGACGCGGAGCCGT